>NZ_BMRO01000007.1:207183-253530 GCF_014648675.1 Actinomadura livida | reverse complement strand
ACCAGTTCCCCGGTGTCCTTGTCCCGCGCCTGCACGAAGTTCTCCCGGGTCGACCGGTCGAAGTCCCGCACCGGCTCGACACCGCCCTTGATGAACGCGCCGTAGGGGAACACGTCGGCGAACGCGACCTTGAACGGACCTTGCACTGCCATCTCTGGCTACCTCCAGACATTCACCCATCCGCTTGTCCGGACGAGTGCATGCCTAGAAGATACCTCGCACACTCGACCGGACAACCTCCAACTAGAGTGACCTGTGTCACATCACGGGAACGGGCAGGTCAGCCGGACGCCGGTCAGTCCGGGACGCTGTACACGTCCTCCAACTCATGCAGCGACCCCGGCATCACAACCTGCGCCACGAACCGCACCGCATCAGAGGCGTCATGCAGACTCGCCAACGTCGACAACACCGGCTCACTCTCCTTGATCCCCAGCAGGCCGGGTTCGTCGCCGGCTGCAAGCCGGGCGGTCAGCCGCTCGGTGATGTGGTCGATGCGCAGGCCCTTGACCGTGCGCAGATGATCCCGCAGCCCGACCGGCAGGGGTTCGGGCTTGTCCAGATCGGTACCGAACGTCAGCTCTTGTGGGAACCAGCACGTCACCACCTCCGAGACGATGCCGTCCCGCTCAGTGACCCAGCGCCGCGCCAGCACCCGCGCCCCACCCGAATCAAGCAGCCCAGCGACCGGGCCAGGCGCCTCCACCTGACCGACATCGACCAGCCGCACCCCCGCCGAGGTCTCCGGCTGATCCAACACCGCAAGGCCCGGACGCGACGGCCGCGCAGCCGAGGCAGGGCGCCCCTTGACGAAAGAGCCGCGCCCGTGTTCACGGGTGATCCATCCATCCTGCTGAAGCATCTGCAACGCCCGGACCACCGTGGTACGGCCCACCGCGAACTCCCGGACAAGCTGAGATTCCGAGGGCAGCAGCGAGCCGGGCGGGTAGTCCCCGTTCTCGATCCGGCGCCGCACCTCCAGCACCACCCGCGCATACTTCGGAGGCTCGAACTCCAAGCTCGACATTACAACCACCTGACTACTAGGACGCTTGACCACACAAGCGGCTCACGTGGGCAGGGTAGCGACCACATCCGCAGACGTCACGCCCCCAGGGCCGCCGCAAGCAGTACCGACACCGCCACAGCCCCCACGACACCGAGCATTCAGCGAATCAAAGGATTCAGACCACGTGGTGCGGCACCGGGAAACCGGCGGCAACCAGAGCCGTACGCACCTCACCGACCCGCCGAGGTCCGATGTTGCGCACCTCGGCCAGCTCACGCGACCGCAGCAGCCCGAGCACATCCCCCACCGTCGCCGTACGCCCGCGATCGTTGCGCAGCGCGTTCAGCACGTGAGCCGACAACCCCAGACACTCCACCGGGCACGCCACCGTCACCCGATCACACTCATGCGGACCATCACCAGGCACCGCCACCGACTGCGCATGCAACCCCGAGGCCCGGCCCGCTTCCACCAGCAGCCGCAGCAGATCACCGACCGTCCGCACCCCAAGACAAGAGACCGGGCACTCTGGCCCGATCTCTTCATGCCCCGCCCGATGTGTGCGGTGGTCTGTGTCGATCATCTCGGCCACTGCCACCCCCGCGCGTGCACGATCGCCTCCCGCAACTGCCCAGGGTCGCCCGCCTCCACCAAGCGCACATCACGGCGGATACGCACCATCGCCCACCACGCCCCGGTCGCTTGCCCGTACCAGGCCACCACCCCGGAGAACTCCCGCTCAATCTGCGCCGCCACCGGCCGCCGCGCCGTCTCGTCCGACGACGCCACCCACGAGACACCCATCACCCACACCCACCCGACGAGACCGAGGCGGACGAGGGGCCGGCGAACGGCACCGCCAACACCCGCGCGATCCGATCCGCCGCGGTGGCCGTGTCCGCCACCGGGCACAACGGCTCCAACTCCACTGGCGAACTAGGCGTCGGCCCCGACCACACCCACAGCCACCACAACACGCCCTCACGGGGACGGCAAAGCACCTCTTGCCGCAGCCCCGGGGCGAACACCTGCCCCTGGGGGTCATCGGTGTCCGGCTCACCGGCCGGGTTGCGGACCCGCACCGCGCCATGCCCCCACACCTCGGCCACCAGGCCCCGCGCCTCCAGCGCATCCACCAGCGCCAGCGCCCCCGACCTCCACGACTCACCCAGCGCCACCCGAGCCACCACACGACCCACGATCACCACTCCACTCCCAGAAGAAGACAAAGCGGGACCGGCAGGGCGACGACCATCCGGAGGAGACCCACCAACCCCGAACGCGCAGCCACCTGACGGGGATCAGGCCGCGCCATGCCGCCGCAACACCCACCGGCCCCGCAGCCCGCTACGCCGCACGCACCCCACGAGCCGGAGCGCACCAACCACACGGCACCCGCTCCACCACCGGACCCGAACCACCCGGCACACCCACCAGCACCGCCCGACGAGGATGGACGAACTTCCACCCCCGGCCGCTGCAGGACCGGCAGCCGGTGTCGCCTGTTCCTTGCTGCTGCGTCATGACGACCACGATCGAAGAAATTCGGCCCGGCACCCATTCCCAGGCGGTATCCCACGACGGGATATACCCTCAGCAATGACGAGTCACGCGAAGGGAGACCCGATGTCGGGACGGGCGTCAGACCCGATCGCCATCCCCGAATCACTGTGGCAACGCCCACAGATGACCCAGGCCCTGACCTCCCGCGACATCCGGACCGTCTTCCACCTGGTGCGCCAGTACACAGGCGCCAGCCAGACCCAAATAGCGATCGCATGCGGCATGACCCAGGGCAAGGTCAGCGAGACCATGAAGAAGGGCGGCCGCCAGATCCTCACCCTGGAAGTCTTCGAGCGCATCGCCGACGGCCTCCAGATGCCCGACACCGCCCGCATGACACTGGGCCTGGCACCCCGCCACTTCCCCCCGCCGACCACCACGAACGCGGCGGTCATCACACCGCGGGATGAGCCCGCGGGGTTGGTTCCTGCCTCATTCCTGGGTTCCCTGGACGTAGAGCCCGACGTCGAGGAAGGGGACCCCGTGCGTCGAAGGACCTTCACCAAGCTGGCGGGGGCAAGCCTGTTCAGCGCCATCCTGGCCGACCTACCCGACGACGGCGCGCCCCTCGAAGGCGTCGAGGCATTCGCCGCCGCTCTCGCCGGCTACCCCGCTCTCAGCAGCGACCCCAGCCCGGCCGCGCTCAGCATGCCCCGCCTGACCAAGGCCGTAGCCACCGCCAAACGCACCTACCAAGACTGCCAATACTCCACCGTCATCAAGTCTCTGCCGCAACTCCTGGCAGACCTGCGCACCGCATGCGCCACCTACGAGGGAGACACCCGCCTCCAAGCCGAAGCGCTCTCAGCCGAGGCCCACCACGTGGCCGCCAGCATCCTGCTCAAGCTCGACGAGGAAGGCTTGGCATGGGTCGCCGCCGACCGCAGCATGCAGGCCGCCCGCAACAGCCAGGACCTCACGATCATCGGATCAAGCGCCCGCATCATCACCCACGCCCTGATGAACGACGGCCACCACGGCGCAGCCACCCAAACCGCCAGCACCTATGCCGAGCGCATCAGCCACGACACCGACCAGCGCACCCCCGCGTTCCTGTCCGTCTATGGCGCCCTACTGCTACGCGGCGCCGTAGCCGCCGGACACCGCACCGACCGCCACACCGCCGCCACCCTCCTGGACGAGGCCCAGGACGCAGGCCGCGAACTCGGCGGAGACTTCAACCACCGCTGGACAGCATTCGGCCCCACCAACGTCCAACTCCACCGCGTCAACATCGCCCTCCAGCTCGGCGACGCCGGAGCCGCCATCCAGGAAGCCCGCCGCATCGACCTGGACCGCATCCCCCTCACCGAACGCAAAGCAACGCTCCTCATCGACACCTCCCGCGCCCTCACCCAATGGGGCAAGCACGCCAAGGCATACGACGTCCTACGCTTCGCCCACCAGCTTGCCCCCGAAGAAATCTCAGCCCGCCCCGCCGTACACCGCATCCTGCGCGACCTCATGGCCACCGCCCCACCCAGCACCAAACGCCAACTCAGGGACTTCACCACAGAAATAGGGGTGCACCTGTGACCGACGAGCCCGACCGCCGCAAAGTCCTCTACGTCATCGTTTGCGCAGCAGGCCCCGCCGGCGACGTCGGAAAACTCGTCACACTCGCCCACCAACGAGGCTGGGACGTCCAGATCATCGCCACCCCCTCCGCCCTGGACTTCATCGACACCGAAGCCCTAGAAGCCCAAACCGGCCGCCCCGTCCGAAGCGAATACCGCAAACCAGGCGAACCCCGCTCCCCCAAAGCAGACGCCATCATTGTGGCCCCCGCCACCTACAACACCATCAACAAATGGGCCAACGGCATCAGCGACACCTACGCCCTAGGCATCCTCGCCGAAGCCCCGGGACTAGGCATCCCCGTAGTAGTCCTCCCCTTCGTCAACACCGCACTCGCTAACCGCGCCGCCTTCCAACGCAGCATGAACACCCTGTGCGATGAAGGAGCCCGCGTCCTCCTAGGCCCCGGCAAGTTCGAGCCTCATCCACCTAGGAGCGGCACCGATCACCTAAGCGAATTCCCGTGGCACCTAGCTCTCCGCCAGGCCGATAGGGCGGTCCGACAGTCATCACCCTAGTCGGAGCCGTGCATCTCCTGCCATAGCTTCTTGATCTTAACGTCAGGGTGTTCCTGCAACAATTCACGCGCTCCACTGACTCGTGAAACTATGGTCTCTCTTTCATCCAAATCGAGGGACTGGAGTCCCAGGAGTACGGACAGCGGAATATCGACACCATCGACAGCTAGGAGTTCGCCAATCTTCGAGAGAATGACTTCACGCATGCCCTCATCAACCATAAAGGCCAACGGGGGTAGGTATCTCGCTGAAGCTGCTCTCACCACCACAGAGGCATCGCGCGCCAGTTCCATTGCGACAGAAGCGACGAATTCTGGAGAGACGATAGGTGCCATGAGAGTCAAGCTCCTGGCACACTCCAGTCGACTCTGATTATCAGGTGCTGAACAAAGAGTATCTATAGCTCTATAGACTTCCTGGGAATCGATAGCCCCAGCTCTACATCTGAATCGCAGTGCAGCTGCGGACTTCTTCCAGTCAAGGAACTCATTGCGATGTTCGGGCTTACGCTGCAAACCACCCGAGTGAATTACAAGCCTTTGTCTTACTTCACCCGGAACCTTATCTAGATTCGTCGTCACCCATTCCAAGGACGACGCCTTGTCGGAGTCAGGAATAAGAGGGTCTGTAAGACAAGAAGAGATCTCTTCCCAGGTTTCATGACTCTCACACAGATGCGAGAAAACAGTAGCAAGATAGATAACGTCTATACCCCCGACACTGAACGACCCATGGGCGGCATCATTCCGCTTCTTACGCATCGCATCAAGAACTAGATCACGAATGCTGTGACGGGCGTCATCGCTGATAGAAAATGAAGTACGTGTGGCGATATCAACCAATCCAGCGGCGAGAAGCGGCGATCCTGCGTCCGTCGACATGGCTTCTTTAATGGCATCCGCGAGACGAAGGTCTCCGGTAATAGCCAGTCTCTCAGCAATAGAAACACTGAGCTCAGCGCCATCTCCTGCGAGATTATCCGCAGCCCACTCCAACCACCACTCTCGCGACTGATCGTCAATAACCGACCAGTCCATCTTGCTCGCTACATCAGCGAGTCTGCGCAGGACGAGGGAATCGCTACTCTCGTTGACTGCGTCAAAGAGGTAACTATGAATGAAGCCGCTATCGGACACATAAGGCGTAAGAGCACTTACTACGGACCAGGCCTCATCATCCAAGCGGTACATACCCGCAGCATCGATAGCAATCCGATTGCTACCATGCTGGAGAACTCGTGCAATGAGCGAATCCACTACTTCGCTCGGAATCAGCGAAGAGGCACCACGGATAATAGCTAGATGGCTCCTACCCAGTTGACGTGATGAATGTTGAAAGATGTCATCCGCCAACTCCTGGAGTGCAGCAAGCGGCCCTTCCCGCCGGATCAGCCGTACAGCCCGAGTTACAGCTTTAGAATCTCCGCTCCGCAAGAGAAGCGCCAATCCATCCTTGCGATAGGAGAACGAGTTTGCGTCCGGGCGTTGAAGGAAACGATCTCGCCCTAGGACCTTTCTAGCTTCGCGCGCACGAGCCCAGTCACCCGTAATCTCTGCCGCCAAGGCATTCGACTCTAGTGTCTTGTAAAAAGAGGCTCCTCCACTGAAGATTCGTCGCTGACCTAGTCTTGCAGCAGAATCGATGCGCTCATCGAACTCCTTCGACTGCCATCGACTTAGCGAAGACAGTGAGCCGCGATCGTGCGTAAGCCAAAAGCGCGAAACCGCCCTTCGTACAGTCTCCGTCCACGCGTCATCATCGCCCAGTTTCATACGAAGATTGACAATATTCAAATGTGCCGAATCAGCCAGTCCCTCCTTAACGAAGGCTAGTACATCGGTACTCGTCGTAGTTGAGCCCTCCGAAAGTTCGAATGACTCGTACTGGTCTGTATGCAGATCAGCAAGATGCACGGACGCATCCTCGTACGCCGAAAGCGCGTCTTCGTAAGCATCGAGGTCTGCTCTCCTGCATCCAGTCTGGAGATGAAGAACAGCTTTCGTTAGAGGGTCAAGTTGCTCCATCACAGTGTTGCCCGTGAATGCTTCCACCACAGCCAAGGCAGCTTCGGGATCGTTCATGTCGGAGTAAGCGCAAGAAGCGAGCACAGCTGCAACCGCTCTGCCCAAGACCGGAAAATCTTCGGACTGCGAGATCGAATTAAGATCACTAGACCCCAGCGGCTGCGTCTCTACAAAAAGCGACCTTCCAAAAGCTTGAACCAATTTCCAGTCCTGGGTCCACTCAGATGAACCCTTGATTGGGTCGGGGACAGCGCCTTTTCGCGCCAGTTCACCGTACTCAGAAAAGTGGTGAAGGCAAAGCATTCCCAAAGCCGCAACCGGGTCGACACTATGGACAGTCCAATTCGGATGCGGCGCTATTTCAGCCGGGTAGAGGATCGAAACAAGCAATCTGAGGTTCATGTCTTTGGCATCCTCTTACGGAGTCGCTGTATCCTGCTTCGATCGTCTTCCGCTGGAAGCGGACTTGGTCTTTGAGAAAAGATACCCCGGTCAGCTAGGACCGCAGTTCTTACGAGTGCTGCCCATACTACGGAGACTATGCCGGCTCTTCCAGAGGTACCAATGAACTCATACGCGCCCGGTTCCCCCACCTCTCTCAGCCCTTGAGAGAGGGCGGCTGACGGGTGTTGTGTATCCAGGAGTACATATAGCGGTATCCTGGATTCCACTGCCGAGGCCCCGAGTTGCGCGCATCCACTCGGTAGACCACTTTCATCGCAAATAAGGAAAGCGGCCTGCGCTTGCTCAACAAGCAAATCGACATCTACTTCCTCAGCATAGGCCCCGCCGGTCTCACTCTTGTACCTCATTGTTGACACGAGTGGTCGCGGATCTGGCCAATGCCTATCCAAGGAAAGCGTAACTTCGTTGAAGAAGTCTTCGGTTTCATTTCCAGTTGCCCCGCAAGCCCAAACGATGTTGATGCGAGGGCGAGTCGCCTCCTGAACGTTCGTTTCGTCCAGCGGTCTCATCTATTTTCCACGACCGCACTGATCCAGGATCGCTGCACAATTACGTTCTTGCCAGCAAAGCATGAACTTTTTGAGCTTACTGAGATAGAAACAAATGGGCTCTTAAGATCGTCTTTATTGATTACACCGTCTAGATTAGCAATCTGTCTTTTGCATGTGCTGGTCAATGTCGCACTGCCCGCCTTAGTCATTACAATCAAACCATTTACTTCCTGCTTAGGAGCATAGAAGGTTGACGCAATGAAAGCCATGACGGCGAACAAAATTGCAGCAAAAGAGGCAGCATTCGCTCCACGAAGCCGCGCAAGTACGACCGCACGAGCCTCCTGTACTTCCATCATTCCAGCAACCGCTAGATCGCCAACATCTATTTGTTCGTCCACAAAGGATTGCTCATCGGAACTTGCTTCATCATCATCATCCTGCTTTGCACCCGAAGAGACTGCGGCAAGATACAAGAAGGTCGCAAGTATCCACAGCAGGACGGCTATTATTGCCAATATTTTGGTCGGTACAGCTTGAGCTTTCAGACCTGCAGTGAAGAATATTCCAATGCCAACTGTTGACAGTGCACTAGTAATCGTGTAGGCGATTTGCGCCCTAGATCGCGAGGATTCGTCTGCTCGGATAGCGCGGAGCCAGTATTCCCGCGCAATCTCTGCCGCGTCTTCGTCCGAGAATCGAGGGAGGTCAAGAACCTCCTGCTTCGAAAAATAGCCACGGATACCCGCGAACACGCCACATCACCAACGTCCTGAGTCAATCACACATCGTAGCCCTGGTGGCTGGAACAGCTCAACATGGCAGCGAACTAATGGACGCCACAAGGTCAGTGCACTGTCGCTGTGTCGCTTCACAAGCCGTTGCCGAATCTAGCTTTTTGGGATCAAGGGGCGGCGGCGCTTAGGCCGCTGCGCGGCCCCGCGCCAGGCCGCCCGGAGCGTGCGGCGTGGGCGCCGGTCACCGGACGGCCGCGCCGGGCCGCGCATCGCGACACGTCCGCCGGCCCCGCTCCGACCGGCCGCCACGGGGTACGCGCCACCGCCCAGAGCTGGCACCAGTCGACACCGAAGAACCATCGCCGGTACAGGGACGTTGCCACTTGGTGTGGAATGGCACAGGGTTCCCCCGACCCGATGTCTTGAGGATGGCGGCGGCCGGAACCTGTCAAGGGCGCCCTTCGGGCGTCACTACGTGATGGCTACGCCACCCTTGACAGAACCCGTCCGCCGCTAGGTACGGGTCTCGACGGGTCGGGGGAAGGAAGGTGGGGGAAGAACAGCGGCTACGCCGCTACCCCATCCACAGGATGTCGATGATGCGCAGCGTCTCAGCATCGTCGTCGACCAGCAGCGTGAGCATGCCCTCGCCGTTCGCACCGAAGAAGGCGTGTCTGATGGCTGTCTGGCCTGGCCGTTCAGGCACCGCGTCCCACGGCGTTTCCAAGAGGTCGAGGAGGCGCTCAAGTAGTAGGCCGTGACGGACTTCGTTGGGGAGTCCGTTCAGCTCGTACAGCGCGCGTCCGTGGAAGCCGTCCCAGCGGTACGTCACACCCGGCCTTCCCAGCCCGGAGGGGTGTAGCGGACGAAGCTGTCCTCCCTGCCCTGTAGGGCGTCCTGCACCGCATCTTCGTAGCCGGGACGGCCGTAGGCGATGGCCCGCAAGCGCCACTGCCGAAGGAGGCTTTGAACCTGCTTGAAGCGCGCCAGGTCGTGAGCCGCGTCGAGTGCCTCGTCATACTCGGCCCGGAACTGGTCACGATGCGTCGGCGGGAGCGCATCGAAGATCGCGGCCGGATCCTCGCCGGGATCGCGCGGCGCGGTCGGTTCCTCGGGCTGGGCGGTCATGACGTCCAATCTACCTGTGGCCCCCGTCAGGCGTGGAGACTCTCCAGAGGGCAGACAACAGCCTCACGAGCAAGATCCGGAGCATGTGCGGAATGATCTTGCTTGCCCGGCGTCGCCGCTGGAGAGTACGCGCAGGTGAGCCAGGGTGCGGAGCCGCCGGAGATCCTCGGACTTCTAATCCGACGGTCGCGGGTTCGAATCCTGCCGGGCGCGCCCTACCTGACCTGCGGTCTTACCACTGCCAGGATCCGAAGTTCCGTCCCGGTTCGTCCCCGTGGCTGCTCAATGTCTGCTCGGCTGTCGCTGAGCCGTTCCCAAGCTTGTTGATCATCGGTGTCGAGCGTCCTTGGCCAGTGCGTCGGCGCGTGTGAGAGAAGTCGTGGCTGTGCGGGCCTTTGGGACTTTGGCCGACCGCCTGTCCTGCGACAGGTGCCGGGGTCCGCATCCAGCCTTCGGCTCGGATGCGACCCCGAAACCAGGAGTCCGTTGGTCAGCTTCTGCCGGTCATCGGTTCGACGTTTCCACCAGGTGGACGACGCGGCCCGCTGCTGTCGTTTCGTCCGGCTCGGGACCGGTGCGGGCGTTGAGGATGACGGCGGCGTCTTCCGCGGATTGGCGGGCCAGGGCGGGTAGGACGCTGAACTCCTCGGAGTAGACCTTCATCCCCACACGGGACCCCTCGCAGACCTCGAAGATCCAGGGCGCTCAAGGTGTCCACATCTCGGGGGAAGGCCCCACCGGCCGTGCCCCCTTTCACACATTCTCTAGGGCTCAGGGCGGTAGACGTGGCCACGCTCGCTCCGCGCGAACAGCGTGTCTGTGGTCTCGGTGCCCTGAGCCCGGAGCTCGCGCTTGAGAACCTTGTTCGTCGCCGTACTCGGCAGTTCGGTGGCGATCCGGACGAATTTCGGCCATGCCTTCGGCGACAGGTCCGGCTGGGCACTCAGGAACTCCTGGAGATCGACGGGCGTGAGGGTCGCGCCGTCGCGCAGCACCAGCGCGCACATGAGCTGGTCGCCCGGGGCGTCGGCGTCCGGTATGCCGTACACCGCGGCCTGGCTGACCGCGCCGTGGCGCAGCAGCACCCGTTCGATCGGCGCCGCCGCGAGGTTCTCGCCGTCGACGCGCAGCCAGTCGTCGGTGCGACCGGCCAGGTACACGAAGCCTGCTTCGTCCCGATAGGCGAGATCGCCGGACCAGTACATGCCCCCGTCGAGCCGATCGGAGGTCGCCTGTTCGTCGTTGTAGTAGCCGGCGAAGAACCCGGCCCCGGTGGTGTTGACCAGCTCGCCGACCGCCTCGTCCAGGTTGGTCACCCGGCCCAGGTCGTCGAAGACGGCGCGCGGGCACTCGGTGCGGGTGTCTCGGTCGTAGACGGCGACGCCGTCGAACGGCTGTCCGATGGAGCCGGACGGCGTGTCGTCGGTGCGGGTGATGATGACCGCGGTCTCGGTGGAGCCGAAGCCGTCCCACACGGTGCAGTCGAAGCGACGGGCGAACTCCTCGATGTCGCGGTCGCTCGCCTCGTTGCCGAACGCGACACGTAGTGGGTTGTCCCGGTCGTCGGGCTGTTCCGGCGTCGCGAGCAGGTAGGCGAGCGGCTTGCCGACGTAGTTGAGGTAGGTCGCACCGTAGTGGCGCAGGTCGCTGAGGAACCGGCTTGCGCTGAACTGGGCCGGCGCCAGAGCGGCGCCGGCGTGGGCGTGCACGGCGTATCCGGCGAGGATGGCGTTGCTGTGGAACATGGGCATCGAGGAATAGACGATGTCCTCGGTCGTCAGGTCGAACTTGTCGGCGAGCGTCGCCCCCGACATCACCGCCATGAAGTTGGCGACCCGCACGGCCTTCGGCTCCCCGCTGGTGCCGGAGGTGAAGATCAGCATGAAGGTGTCCATCGCGTCGACCGTCGGGAACCCGGCGGTTCCACGCGGTGCGTCGGCCACCCGCTTCAGCCAGTCGGCGTCGTCGGTGTCGACTACCGTCGCGCCACCGAGGTCGAGCCCGCCGAGCAGGGCCAGGTGCCGATGATCGGTCAGCAGGATCTGGCAGTCGGCCCGGCGTACGTCGGCCGCGAGACTCTCGCCGCGCCGGGTGGTGTTGATGCCGGCGGTCACGTGCCCGCCGAGCGCACCCGCCGCGATCGCCATCGCCATCTCGGGACTGTTCTGCATCAGCACGCCGACGTGGACCGGCCGGCCTGGGTCGGCCATCGCGTGCAGCACGTGCGCACGGGCGGCGCTCTCGCCGAGGTAGTCGCGCCAGCTCCGCACCTGGTCGCCGTACTTCAGGCCGGGCGTGTCCCGCTCGGCGTGCTGGAGGAGGAGGGCCTGGACGGTGTCAGACACGGGACGGCTCCGATGCGGTCGCCGTGGGCGGGGTGGCGGCGGAGGGAACAGTCAGGTGGCGGCTCAGGAACGCCACGACGTGGCGGGTGGCGGCCTCGTGGAACGGCTTGCCGGCGAAGAGGTCGAAGTGGTCGCCGGGGTAGTGCCGCACCTCGGCGCGACCGGCGAAGGCCGCCTTAGCCGCGGCGTGCGGCGGCGCGCTCCTGTCGAAGTCGCAGATCTGCACCAGCCACGGGACCCGCAGCGACTTCGCGTCCTTGGCGGGCGTCCGGCCGCCGAGCTCCATCACGACGTCGGCGGCGATCTCGTTGCGCCAGGTCGGGCCCGCGAGCGCGAAATAGTCCTCGTAGGCGCCGGGCAGGGTCAGCGCGCCGAGCTCCCCGGGACGAGCCACGACCGGGATCATCGTCGGCGCGCGGCCGGCCTTGCGTCGTACGGCCGAAGCGATGCCGCGGCCGGTCGAGGCGAGCAGCCGGGCCGGGCGGTGGTGCTTCGCGGCGAGCCGCGCGGCGGCGAGCCCGTCCACGAGCGGCACCGCGGAGACGACCGCCGCGACGTCGTCACGCGCGGCGGCGACGGAGACGACGTGGCCGCCCGCGAGCGAGATGCCCCAGGGCACGACCCGTCCGGCGTCGACGCCCGGAAGGCGCTTCGCCGCCTCGACGGCGGCGTGCCAGTCGGCGACCTGGTCGGCGACGGACACGCACTGGCGCGGTCCACCGTCGCCGGCGTCGCTCGCGCCGAAGCCGCGGTAGTCGAAGGTGACGGCGTGGAAGCCCGCCGCCGCGAACGCCTCGGCGAACGGCTGGAGGCCGGAGTCCTGGGTGCCGGCGAGGCCGTGGCCGAGCACCGCGACGGGCGCACCGTCCGCGCCGGCGTGATGCGTGGCGGCGCAGCGCACACCGGCCGAGGTGAAGTCGAAGGTGGTCATGCGATGCCTCCGTAGATGCTGGTCATCCAGACGTGCGTGAGCGCGTCGACGTGCTGGTCGCGCGGCGGCTCACCGCCGAGGACATGGCGCTCAAGGGCGTGGTCGTTCAGATCGAGGAGTACGGCGGCCAGGCCCGCCGCGTCCGGGCCGGCGGTCGCGTGCCCGGCAGCCCGCTCCCGCTCGATCATCTCCGCGACCATGCCCGCGAACTCGGCGCGGCCCGCGTCCCAGCCCTCCCGGACCTGCGGGTTCGCGGCCCTCGCTTCGAGCAGGGCGCGGTAGGTGTGCGGCGAGGCGTCGACGGAGTCGAAGAGCGAGTCGAGGACCTGCCGGATCCGCTCGCCGGGATCACCCTCCGCCTTGACCAGCAGGTCGGTCGCGTCCGACGCGGCGTCGTACAGGCCGGTCATCAGGGCGAGCACCGCGGTGGCCTTGCTCTCGAAGTAGAAGTAGAACGCCGAGCGGGTGACGCCGGCCCGCCGCGAGATCTCCGCGACGTTGACCTGGTCGAGGGTCTTCTCGCGCAGCAGGTCGTCGAGGGCCTGGAGCAGGGCCGAGCGGCGCTGGTCGCCGCGGTTGACACTGCGGCGGTCGACCAGCCGCGCCCAGGTGCGCTCCTCGCTCACCCGCGCACCTGCGCGGGCCGCCGCGCCTGCCGCCGCCCAGCTCGCTCCATGCCCGCGGGGATCTCGCGGGTGCGCAGGTCGTGCTCGTAGAGGAAGTAGTCGAGCTGCTGGGTGTGCCGCGGCCGCTGCACCATGTGGGCGGTGTACTTCTGCTGGTCCTCGTCGATCACCCGCTCCATCTCCGCGACCGGCGGCGGCGCGTAGCGGCCGACGAGCCAGGCCGCGACCAGCCGGGTCTGGCACTCGACGAACGGGAACAGTGTCGGCGTCGCCTGGGCGAACCCGATGAAGGCGAGGTCGTCCATGCCCGGCTTGAAAATCCGCTTGTAGAGGCGGATGTGGTTCTCGGGCGCGCTGATGAAGTCGGGGTCGAAGAACGGGAAGGTGATGTTGTAGCCGGTGGCGTGGATGACGACGTCGAAGTCCTCGGCGGTGCCGTCGGCGAAGTGCACGGTAGGACCGTCCCAGCGCTCGATGTCGCCCTTGGCCCGCAGGTCGCCGGAGCCGAGCCGCAGCGGAAGCTCGACCGACTGCGTCGGGTGCGCCTCGAAGAACTTGTGGTTGGGCTCGGGCAGGCCGTAGTCGGTCGGGCGGCCGGCGGTCAGCGGCTGCAGCACCTGCACGAACTTGCGCTGCCACGCGAACGGGATGTGCGGGGAGGTCCGGTAGTACTTGTCGGCCGGCGTTCCGGCGAAGTACTTCGGCACGATCCACGCACTGGACCGCGTCGAGATGACGACCTCGTTGTCGAGTGTCTTGCTGGAAAGCTCGACCGCGATATCGGCGGCGCTGTTGCCCAGCCCGATGATCAGGATCCGCTTACCTGTCAGGTCGTACGGCGTCCGCGGGTCGATGTAGGCGTGCGAGTGCATCGTCAGGCCGGTGAACTCTCCCGGCTTGTCGGCGAAGCGCGGGTCCCAGTGGTGGCCGTTGGCCACCAGGAGCACGTCGAAGCGACGTACGCCGGTGCGCTCGGTCTCCAGCAGCCAGCCGCCGTCGGGGTGCCGCTCGGCGTGCACGACGCCGTTCTCGAACTCGATCCGGCGCCGGATGTCGAACGCGTCGGCGTAGCTGTCGAGGTAGTCCTTGATCTGGGTGTGGTGCGGGAAGTCGGGATAGTCCTCGGGCATCGGGAAGTCTTTGAAGGACAACTGGTGCTTCGAGGTGTCGATGTGCAGCGAGCGGTAGGCGCTGCTGTGCCCGTTGGGGTTGCCGAAGGCCCAGTTGCCGCCGACGCGGTCCGAGGACTCGAACGTGGCGTAATCCAGCCCGTAGTCCTCCAGCATCTTGCTCATCGTCAGCCCACTGATGCCGGCACCGATCACGGCGACCGTCGGACCACTCATCGGCTACTCCTCGGCATCTGCTTGACATCCTGGCGTGACGCACGTCACGTTAGGACTGCAATTGACACGTGTCAACAGATACCGACGAGCGTCAGGATGGTGGCGGATGGGTGAGCAGCGCACGGTCGTGGTGGTCGGGGGCGGGTCCGGCCTCGGAGCGGCGACGGCCGCGCTGCTGCGGTCGCAGGGCGACATCGTGGTCGTCGCCGACCTCCCCGGCACGGCCGCCGACGTCGAGACCGACGTGACCGACGAGGGAGGAGTGGAGGCGCTCTTCGAGGGCGTCGTCGCCGAGCACGGGCGCTTCCACGGCGTGGTCAACTGTGCCGGCACGAGCACGCTCTCGCGAGTCGTCGACCACGACGCCGCGGAGTGGCGCAGGATCGTCGACGTCTGCCTCACCGGCGCGTTCCTCGTGCTCAAGCACGCCGGACTCCGGGTCGCCGACGGAGGCGCACTGGTGTCGCTGACCTCACTCAACGCCCGCCAGCCCGGCACCGGCCTGGCCGCCTACTGCGCCGCGAAGGCCGGCCTCGTGGCGCTCACGGAGGTCGCTGCGCTCGAGTTCGCGCCGCGCCGTGTGCGCGTCAACGCGGTGGCGCCCGGACTGGTCGTCACGCCGCTGACGGCGCCGGCGATGGACATACCCCGGGTGAAGGACGAGTACGTCGCCAACACGCCGCTCGGCCGACCGGGAAGCCCGGAGGAGATCGCCGCATCCGTGCGCTACCTGCTGTCGGACGACGCGGCGTGGATAACCGGCGAGACCCTTGACATCAACGGCGGTGCCCACCTGATGCGCTACCCGGATCTCGCCGGACTCGTGGAGAAGGCGTTCGCATGAGCCTCGCGAGCAGATCCGCGATCGTCACAGGCGGCGGCTCGGGCATCGGAGCCTCGCTCACCGCGGCACTCGTCGGTGCAGGCGCCGACGTGGTGTGCACGGACCTCGACCTGGGCGCCGCAGAGAAGACCGTCGCCGGCCTCGCCGGACCGGGATCGGCACGTGCGGCGGCCGTCGACGTGACGCAAGCGGCCCAGGTGCAGCAGGTCGTCGACGAGGTCGTGGAGGCGCACGGACGGATCGACCTGATGTTCAACAACGCGGGCATCACCTATTTCGGCGACACGGAGGACCTGACGCTGGACCAGTGGAACTCGATCATCGACGTCAACATCCGTGGCGTCGTGCATGGTGTGCACGCGGCGTATCCGCAGATGGTCCGCCAGCGCGGCGGGCACATCGTCAACACGGCCTCGATGGGCGGTCTCATGGCCGCGGGCCTGATGACGTCGTACGTCGCCACCAAGCATGCCGTCGTCGGGCTGTCCCTGGCGCTGCGGACCGAGGCCGCCGCCCACGGCGTCGGCGTCACCGTTGTCTGCCCTGCGGCCGTAGACACCCCGATCCTCGACAAAGGCGAGATCGGCCCCTACCGCGGTCGCGACTTCTACCTCGACGGGCAGGGGATCAAGCGCCCGCTCGATGCGGGCGTGCTCGCCCGGCGGGTCCTGGCGGCCGTCGAAGCGAACGAGGCAATGGTCGTGGAGCCGCGCCGGGCGCGGCTCGCGTGGCGCGTCGGCCGGCTCTCGCCGACGTTCGTCAACAGGACGACCACTCGGTTCATCGACAGACAGCGCGCCCAGGCGCGGAAGGGATCGGCATGACGGCGACGCTGCCCGGGCGGACACGCTGAGGCGCACAGCGAGCACGGGCCACCGGGGGGCTATGTTTGCTCGTTGTTTGCTCGTATGTCGCGGAACGCATTACCAGTAGACGGCATAAGGAGCCGCCCGAGCATTGCCGCCCGACTGACGGCAGTCACGGGGACGCGCCACCGCCGGCCCCTGCACAAGATCGGGCCTCTCCTGCTGCAAGCTAGCGAACATGACGACCATGCCAAGCCACCCACACGCGTCTGAACTCGTCGATTGCCACATAGTGGAGGTCGGAGAGCGCCAGGCATGGCCGTTCCTGACCTTCGCCCATCCAGGACACGACCCCGAGACCCGCCTCTACATCGATGCGGAGATCACGGTCGCCCCCTCCCCCCGGCTACCCAATGATCTCGACTCGCACCTGAACGTGCTGGTCACGCTCTCTGGACTGAACGGTGCCACGGTCGCATCAGCCACAATCGACCAGAACAACGCCCTGATCCTCACCTTTGACGACCAGCCCCGTACCCGGCTGACCGTGTCGGGACAGCCAACCGAGGCCACAACCGGAGAGCCCTGGTGGCTCAGACGCACCTGACCGCCCCTGCAGCCTGAGCTGGAAAGGTGCGGGGCTCCCCCGACCCGATGTCTTGAGAAGAAGGCGTGTCTGTTGACAGCTGTCTGGCCTGGCCGTTCAGGTACCGCGTCCCACGGCGTTTCCAAGAGGCCGGGGAGGCGCTCAAGTAGTAGGCCGTGACGGACTTCGTTGGGGAGTCCGGTCAGCTCGTACAGCGCGCGTCCACGGTGCGCCCGCGGGAGCGCATCGAAGATCGCGGCCGGATCCTCGCCGGGATCGCGCGGCGCGGTCGGCCCCTCGGACTGAGCGGGCATGATGTCCAATCCACCTATGGCCCCCGTCAGCCGTGGAGACTCCCACGCGGCATGCAACAGCCGCACGGGCAAGATCCGGAGCATGCACGGAATGATCTTGTTTGGCCGATGACCTCGCCGAAGAGCCCGCGCAAGTGAGTCACGATGCGTGGCTGCTGCAGAGCTTCGGACTTCTAAGCGACGGTCGCGGGTTCGAATTCTGCCGGGCGCGCCACCCCCACCGGCCGATCGCGTTCTTGGCCGCAAGGACGTTACAGGCAGTCGTGTGCCTCGGGTGGGCCGGCTCGCATCGGTGGGGTGATCGGGTCAGGTGGTGTGGCCTTCGGTGAAGGCCCTGGTGAAGGCTTCGGCGCCTAGGACGGAGTGTGCCGTGGTCGTGATGCGGTCGACGTCTCCCCGTTCCTCGGGCGGCAGGGGTGCGCCTGTGGACTCGCGCAGGGCGGCGGCTTCGCCGAGGAGTCGTGCCGCTTCCGCGGGGGTGCCCGTCAGGGCCGCCACGCCGGCCAGGCCTTCGAGGGTGAGCGCGATCGCCCTCGGGTCGCCGATGTCCCGGGCGACGGCGAGGGCCTCGCGGTGGAGTTCCCCGGCCGCGGCGGCGTCGCCTCGTTGCTCGGCGGTGAAGCCCAGTTCGGCCAGGCCGAGCGCGATGGCCGGTGCGTACCGCACCTCGCGTGCCCTGGCGAGGGCGTCGCGCATGTGGGCCTCGGCGGCGTCGAGGCGGCACGCGCGGCGGGCGGTGAGGGCCAGGCCGGTGAGGGCGAAGGCCTCGCCGGGGCGGTAGCCGTGCTCGGCCGCAAGGAGCCTGCCCCGCTCGTGGCGCCGGTCCGACTCGGCGTGGTCGCCCGCCAGCAGGGCGATCCGGCCGAGTCCGGACTGGAGCAGCGAGACCTGGAGCCACAGCCCGAGTTCCTCGGCCAGCCGGAGCCCGTCGCGGCACAGAACGGCCGACCTGCGACGGTCGCCCCTGATCTCCGCGAGCCGGGCGAGCAGGTCAATGGCCCGGACCTGCCCCCACCGGTCTCCCAACTCTCTGAAGATGGCCAGGCTCTCCTCCCCGGACCGTTCGAGCGTGCCGAGGTCACCGCGGACGAGGGCGTGGTTGGCCTCGGTGGCCAGGGCTGCGGCGGTGCCCCAGCGGTCACCGAGCCGCCGGAACACCGGCAGCGCCCGTCCGACCAGGTCCCGGCTGAGGCCCAGGTCGCCGGCGCCGAGCAGCACGTCGCTGAGAAACCACTCCGCTCTGGCGCGTTCGCCCGGGTCGGCGATGGTCTCCGAGGGCGTTCGGACGTCCGCTGAACCCTCGCCCAGCAGATCCAGGCCGGTCTGCCAGGCCTCGGCCCGTGCCCGGGTCGCGGTAGGGGCCCCGGTCCGGATGCCCAGCGCCATCGCGAACGCGCGCCGTCCCTCGCCGATCCTGCCGCGCAGGTACCAGTACCAGGCCAGCGCGTTGACCAGACGCAGCGCGGGGCCGGCGTCGCGCCGCCGCACGGCCTCCTCGAGCGCGCCGCGCAGGTTGGCGTGCTCGGCGTCCAGGCGCCGCAGCCAGCGCCGCTGTTCGGGGCCGTGGAGCCCCGGCTCCGCGCGTTCGGCCAGTTCGGTGTGGAAGGCCAGGTGCCGCACGCGGACCCGCTCGGTCTCACCGGCCTCTTCCAGGCGGTCCAGGGCGTAGGCCGCGACCGATTCCAGCAGCCGGTAGCGGGTCCGCCCTGGGCTGTCGGCCCGGACGACCATCGAGCGGTCGACGAGGCGGGCCAGCAAGTCGAGGACGTCCTGGGGCGTGACGTCGCCGTCCGCGCAGACTTCCTCCGCCGCCTCCAGCGTGCAGCCCTCGTAGAACACCGCGAGCCGACGCAGCACGAGGCGTTCGGGCCCGGACAGCAGCTCCCAGCTCCAGTCGATCATCGCGCGGAGGGTGCGCTGCCGCGCCGGTGTGCCGCGGTGGCCCCAGGAGAGCAGCCGGAACCGGTCGTCGAGCCGCTCAGCCAGGTCGTGGACGTCCAGGGCGCGCAGGCGGGTGGCCGCCAGCTCCAAGGCAAGCGGGACACCGTCCAGCCGGCGGCAGATCGCGGCGACCGCGCGGGCGTTGGCGGCGTCGATCGCGAACCCCGGGACGGCGGCCGCCGCGCGCGCCTCGAACAGCCGGACGGCGCTGAACCTCCGGAGGGTCGCGGGCCCGTCGCCCGGTGAGTGCGGCGTCTGCAGCGGCGGGACGGGCCAGACCGACTCCCCGGCGAGCCGCAGGGGCTCCTGGCTGGTGGCGAGGATCCGCGCCTCCGGGGCCGCTCGCAGCAGCCGCTCGCCGAACGCGGCGACTTCGTCGATCACGTGCTCGCAGTTGTCCAGGACGAGCAGCGCACGGCGCGTCCGCAGCGCTTCGGCGAGCCGTGCGGCCGGATCGGCGGGCAGCCCGGAACGCGGCAGGCCGGGGGCGGTGTCGTCGCGGATGCCGAGCGCGGCGATCACGGTCTCCACGAGCCCATCGCCCCCCGGCGCCCTCGTCGTCCGGTCGAGGCCGGCCAGTTCGACGAGCCACACGCCGTCCGGATGGTCCGCAGCGGCGCGCGCGGCGGTCTCCAGGGCCAGCCGCGTCTTGCCGACACCGCCGGGACCGGTGAGAGTGACCAGGCGGGCCGCCTTCAGCAGCGCCTGGACCTGGGCCACCGCCTCGTCGCGTCCGACCAGCTCGCTGATCTGTGCGGGGAGGTTCGTCTGCGGCGCTGGCCGCGTTCGTCCTCATCGAGGCCCGCACCCGGCACCCGCTGATGCCGCTGCGGCTGTTCGCCAACCCCAACCTCCGCGCCGGCCTGCTGGTGATCCTCACCTTCGGCATCACCATGCAGAACCTGGTCTACTTCCTCACCTTGTACTTCCAGGACGTGCTCGGCTATTCGGCGCTGCGGGGCGGGCTGGTCTTCCTGACCCTCTCGGTGGTGATCGGCATCGCCAACTTCGTCGCCGAACGACTCATCATCCGCGTCGGAGCCCGGACCACCCTGGCCATCGCCCTGCTGCTCGGCTCCGGCGGCGGCGCGCTGATGGCCGCCGGCATGCGCACCGACGGCTCGTACTGGACGATCCTCGCCGGCCTGGTCGTCTACGGCATGGGCATGGGGACGATCTACCCGACCATGTTCGGGACTTCCGGCAACGGCGTGGCCGACGCGGACCAGGGCGCCGCCGGGGGCATGGCCAACGCCGCCCTCCAGATCGGCACCAGCGTGGGCCTGGCCATCCTGGTGAGCGTCTCCACCTCCGGCCTCGCCGGCCTGACCGGCGAGGCCCTGCGCGCCGCGACCTCCGGCGGCCTGCGCAACGCGGTCTACGTCGCGGCCGCACTCACCCTCGCGGGCGTCCTCGCCGTCCTGACCGTTCCCCGCCGCACCGCCCCGGCTCCCGCCCCCGTCACCCCCACTCCCAGCCCGCGAACGGATCACGCCGCCTCTCAACGGTGACGTCAAGGGAGAGAAGCGGGGCGGCCGGAGGCCTCTCTGCTCCAGGTGTGGCGGGCCAGGAGGCGGTGGGCTGCGGTTGCGACTGCTGGGTCGATCATTTCTCCGTTCAGCGACACTGCGCCCGCGCCGTTGTGTTCGGCGTGCTTCATTGCTGCCTGGATCATCAGGGCTTGCTCCACCTCGTCGGGTGTGGGGGTGAAGGCCTGGTTGACGTCTGCCAGTTGGCGGGGGTGGATCGCCCATTTGCCGTCGAAGCCCAGGGCCCGGGCGCGCTGGTTGGCGGCGCTCTGGCCTGCGTCGTCGGTGTACGCCAGGTAGGGGCCGTCGATGGCCTGCAGGCCGTGGCGTCTGGCGGCCAGGAGGACGGCGTGCTGGGCAGGGAGCCACAGGTCCAGGTCCCGGTAGGACATGCCGAGCGCGGCTCCCAGGTCCGCGTAGCCGAGGATCAAGGTTCGCAGACGCGGCGAGGCCGCCGCGATCTCGTCGATGCGGTGCAGGCCTTCGGGGGTCTCGATCAGCGCCTGGATGCCGATGTGCCGGTCGGAGCCGGCGGCCGCCTCGATCCCGGTCAGCAGGCGGTCCAGGAACGCGATGTCGCCCGGGTCGGACACCTTGGGCAGGACGAACGAAGTGGGCGCCGCGTTCTGCGTCAGGCTCAGGATCTCCTGGTGGCACCACGGGGTCCCTACCGGGTTCACTCGAATCGCTACGGTTCGCCCGTCGCGTGTCAGGTCCGGCAGTCGGGCGGCCAGGGCGGTCCGGGCCTGCGGCTTCGCGTCCGCGACGACCGAGTCCTCCAGGTCGAAGACGATCTCGTCGGCGGGGAGCCCCACCGCCTTGTCGACCTTTCCCTGATCGGACGCGGGAACGGACAGACATGAGCGACGTACCGCAACATCCGGCGACAACGGTCACCTCCGGTTCGGGCTGGTCGAGCCAGCAAGGGGTCAGGGGACGAGCCCGGGGGGATCCGGGTGGAAGGCGGCATCTCGTTCGCGTAGCGCGGGTGCGAGGCCGATCTCCCCTACGCGCTCGCGGAAGGCGAGGGCGGGCGGGGCGGTGTGCGCCACCGCGTCCTCGGTTTCGGCGATGCGGGCCAGCGTCGCGCGGCCCATCAGGTCGATGCCGCGGTTCAGCACGTGCTTGTTGCCGATCAGCATCTCGCGCCCGACCTTCGCCATCCGGTTCGCGAGCGTCAGGACCGCGTCATCGAGCGCCTCGGGCGCGTGGCTCTCCATGGCCAGGCCCAGTTGGTGTGCCTCGGCGCCGGTGATCGAGTCGCCGGTGAGCAGCATCCGCTTGGCCATTTGCGGGCCTAGGCGGTACAGCCACATGTTCGTCGGTGGCACGCCCAGGTTGCGCACCGGCGGGAAGCCGATGCGGGCGTCGCGCGCACACACCAGGAAGTCGCAGTGCAGGGCCAGGTCGGCGCCCCCGGCTATGGCGAAGCCGTGCACCTGCGCGATCACCGGCAGCGGCGTGTTGAACACCTCGTCCAGGGCGCGGTTCGACCGGCGCAGCCGCTCACGGTCGGACCAGATCGTCCGCGGGCCGTTGTAGCCGGCGCTCAGGTCGAACCCCGCGGAGAATCCCTTGCCCTCTCCGCGCAGGACGATGACCGAGATGTCGGGATCGTCGGTAGCCTGCTCAAGCGCGCCGACCAGCTCCTGCAGAAGCTCCACGGAAAGGGCGTTGCGGCGGTCCGGGCGGTTGAGGGTCAGCCGGCGGACTGGACCGAGCGTCTCCCGGAGGACGAGTTCCGACGCGCTCATGCGCCGAACCGGAACGTCGTGCCGACCGCGGGCTGCACGTAGCGGTCCGCCAGTTGGGTCGACAGGGCCGTGTGCGCGGACAGGCCGGAGCAGTGCATCGGCACGGCCATCGCCACGTCGAGTTCGGCGAAGGCGTCCACCGTTTTCTGGACGTTCTCCGCCGGCGTGGTCGGGAAACCGAGATGGAATCCGCCCAGGACGGCGCGGATCGGCTTCTCCCCGCCGGCGATCTCGCGCGCCCGGGTGATCGTGTTCACGACGCCGGCGTGCGCGCACCCGGTCAGGACGACCAGGCCCTCTCCCTTGACGTCGATGACCAGCCCCTGCTCGTCCCATACCTGGTCGGGGACCCGGCGTCCCTCGCCGTCCACCTGCCACAGGCCGGCGGCGTGGGTCTCCATGGTCTGCGGCGGCCCCTCGAAGTCGTTGACGCGCGGGATCTCGCCGGTGGTGAAGACCCCCCAGCCGAGGACCATCGGGTCGCGGGTCAGCACCTGGCGCCCGCCCGAACGGGCCAGGTCGTCCTCGCGGAACGCCTGGTTGTACTGGGGGGCCGCGCGTCCGTCGCCCATCACCGCGTAGCGGGGGAGAAACGCGTCCGGGTGGGTGATGACCGGCAGCGGCGCCTCGATCGCGTCGAGCAGGCCGTACACGCCGCCGAAGTGGTCCGGATGGCCGTGGCTGACGACGAGGTGGTCGAATTCGGTGGGGTCGATCCTCAATGACCGCAGGTTGTGCGCGAGGACGGTACCGGTGAGCCCGGCGTCGAACAGGACCCGGGTGGCGCGTCTGCCGCTGTAGGCGGTGACCAGCAGGCTCAGCCCGTTCTCCGCCGCCGGCGGGACCAGCCTCGGGTCGAAGTGCTCCACCAGCCCGAACCGCGAAACGCAGTGCCCGCCGGGCGTGTCGAGTTCGGGCAGGAGCATGTCCACCCAGTTCTCGACGAGCACCGTGATCTCAAGGCGATCTGCTTGCCACATCGTCTGTTCCTCTCTATTCCGTCAGGTTCGGTCGGCCGGCACGCCGGACCATTGGCCGAGCACCATCGGGAGATCGTCGGCCATGGCATCGAGGTGCTCCGCCGGCGTACCGGCGAGCCGCTCGTTGTACCTGCTCCTCCGGGCATGCAGGTGCGCCGCGACCTCGCGGGTGAAGCCCGTTCCGCCGTGCACCTGGATGCCCGCCGCCGCCGTCCGGACGTGCGCCTGGTCGGTGACGGCCTTCGCGACGTGGGCGCTGAACGCGGCGTCGGCCGCGCCCGAGTCGAGCGCGGCGGCGGCGTGCCACGTGGCCGAGCGGGCATTGTCGACGGCCACGTGGGCGTCGACGAGCAGGTGCTTCACCGCCTGGAAGCCGCCGATCGCCTGACCGAACTGGCGGCGTTCCTTCGCGTACCGCACGGCGTCGTCGAGGCAGCGCTCGGCGCTGCCGAGGGAGTCGAAGCACAGCAGCACGGCGGCTTCGAGCAGGACGCGCCGCCAGCTCTCCGGCTCGAGTCCGTACACCCGCGCCGGAATGCCGTCGAGATCGACGGCCGTCCAGTCACGGCCGGTGTCGATCGCGCCGGCCTTTTCCGGCGAGAAGCCGAGCGAGTTCGTGTCCACGCAGGCGACCGCCGGGCCGGTGACCGGCAGGACGAGAACGTCGGCCTGCCGTCCCTCGGCTATCGCCCCGGCCCGGCCGTGCAGGACCCCGTCCGGCTCGACGGTGACCGCGGCCGGGTCGAGTCGCCAGGACGCGGCCAGCCGGTGTCCGGCGGCGTCGGCCTCGGCGAGCGGGCCGGCGGCTCCGTCCGCGGCGAGGAGCAGCCGCTGGCCCAGCGCATGCCCCAGCAGCGTCCCGGGGAGCAGCCCGCGGCCGGCCTCCTGCACCATCAGCCCGAGGTCGAGCAGCCCGGTGCCGGAGTCGGGCGTGCCGATCTGCGGCACGCCGATGTCGGAGAGGGCCTTCCATACGTCCGCGTCGTCGCCTTCGGCGCCCGCCTCGGCGAGCTCGATCACGCGTGCGGCACCGTGCCGCGCCTCGATCGCGCCGCGCACCGTCCGGCGCAGCTCTTCCTGGAGGTCGGTCAGCACCACGCTCATCAGCGCGCACCGCCCTTCGGTAGGCCGAGCACCCGTTCGCCGATGATGTTGCGCTGCACCTGGGATGTTCCGGCGGCGATGGTGTTCTTGAAGCCGTTCACCCACTCCAGTGGCCACGACGTCGTCCCCTGGTTGCCGGGGCGGACCTCACCGAGCACGTCCGGGGGCGGCAGGACGCTCAAGGCGAGGTCGACGATGCGCTGCCCCAGTTCGGTGCTGAACAGCTTCCCCGCCGAGGCGTCCACGCCGACTTCGCCCTTCGCCGTCACCGTCGACACCATCCGCTGATAACTCAGCCCCCCGGCGTGCGCCTGCGCCAGCAGTTCGAGCACCCGCGCCCGGACGGCGTTGTCGGCGCGGGCCTCCTCGGGCAGCGCCGTCCACAGCTGCGCGGCGAGGCGCCGCATCTCGAAGGCGCGGGTGGTCGCGAACCGCTCCCAGGACAGGGTGGTCATGGCGACCTTCCAGCCTTCGTCCACCTTGCCGATCAACGCGTCGGCGGCGATCGGCACCTCGTCCAGGAAGACCTCGCAGAACTCGGCCGACCCGTTGATCTGGCGAAGCGGGCGGACGGTGAGTCCGGGACTGTCCATCGGCACCGCGAAGGCGGAGATGCCCCGGTGCGGGACGTCCCCGACCGGCGTGGTGCGCGCGAGCAGGATCATCATGTCGGCGTGCTGCGCGCGGCTCGTCCAGACCTTCTGCCCGCTGACCCGCCAGCCGTCCCCGTCGGCGACGGCGCGGGTCCGCAGGCCGGCGAGGTCGGAGCCCGCCTCCGGCTCGGAGAAGCCCTGGCACCAGAGGTCCGCGCCGGTGAGGATGCGCCGCAGGTACCTGTCCTTCTGCTCCCGCGTCCCGAAGGTGATCAGCATCGGCCCGACCATCTGCGTGCCGACGATGCCGATGTCGAACGGCGCCTTCACCCGGTCGCGCTCCTCGACGAAGACCGCCTGTTCGAGCAGTGTCGCGCCGCGGCCGCCGTACTCGGCCGGCCAGGAGATGCCGGCCCAGCCTCCGTCGTAGAGGGTGCGCTGCCATCCGCGCAGGAAGCGCACCTCGGCGTCCTCGTCCGCGTGCGGGGCGAAGCGCTCGGTACCCCAGCCCGCCGGCAGGTTGTCCGCGAACCACTGCCGCAGCTCGCCGCGGAACGCCCGCGCGTGGTCGCCGTCGAAGGGACTGCTCACTGAAGGAACCTCCCTGTTGAAGAGTCGTCGGGATCCCCGCCGACGACGGCGAGGCCGTCGCAGATCAGGGCACCGGCCTCGGACACGATGACCGGATTGCATTCGAGTTCGACGAGGCGGTCGGTGGCGGCGATGATGTCGCCGAGCCTTACGAGCAGGTCCGCCACGGCTTCGGCGGCCGCGGGGCCGAGCCCCCGGTGGTGGTTGAGCAGCCGGCCCGCGAACAGCTGCTCCAGTGCGTCGAGCGCGTCCCCGCGCGTCAGGGGGGCCGCGCGCACCGCCATCTCACCGATGATCTCGGTGAGCACGCCGCCGAGGCCGACCACCACCACGGGGCCCGCCACCCGGTCGCGCCGCACACCGCAGACCAGCTCGATGCCGGCGGGCGCGCGCTGTTCGACGAGCACACCGTCCACGGCGGAACCGTGTTCGCGGCCGAGCGCGAACAGCCGCTCGGCCTGGCGCCGCACCTCGTCCGCTCCGCTGACGCCGACGACGACGCCCCCGATGTCGCTCTTGTGCTCCAGGCCGGGGGCGATGAGCTTGAGCACCACCTCGCCCTGGATCTCCGCCGCGATGGCGACGGCCCGGTCCGCGTCGGCGGCCAGGGCGCCGGCCGGGACCGGCAGGCCGGCCGCCTCAAGGAGTCTGCGCACGTCGTGCTCGTTCAACGTGACGGTCGACCGGCCCCCGGTCAGCTCACCGGGCAGCGGGTCGAGGAACGGCGAGGGGGCGTTCACCGGGCCGGTCGCCGCGGCGACGCGCCGTGCGGGCGCGAGCCCGACGAGGGCCTGGACGGCGCGGTCCGGGTCGTCGAAGGTCGCGACGCCGGCCCGCCAGAGCTCCTCCTTGAAGCGCTTGCTGCCGCCGCCCCAGGTCACCACCACCGGGACGGCCGGATGCCGTGCGGCGATCTCGGTGAGCGAGCGGACGAGCCGCGGCGCGATCGGGTCCAGGGTGCCGAGGAAGACCATCACCGCGTCGACCTCGCCGGAGGCCGCGAGGATCCCGGCCACCGCGCAGAACTCCTCGGGCCGGCTCTGGATGAAGGCGGTCGTGTCCACCGGGTTCGTCGCCGAGCCGAACCAGGGGATCACCTCGAACACCTTCTTCTGCAGCTCCGGCGACAGCTCCGGGAGGTCCAGGCCCGCCGAGGTCATCAGGTCGGCGAAGAGCGACCCGGCCCCGCCGGACGCCGTCACCACCCCGACGCGCCGCCCCCGCATCGGCCGCGCGACGTGCCGCGCCTTGGCGATGTCGAGCAGGTCGTCCAGCGTCGCCGCCTCGACGATGCCGCCGGCCGCGGCGAGGTCCGCGAGGACCTTCTCGTCACCGGCGACCGCGCCGATGTGGCTGCCCGCGGCGGCCGCGCCCAGCTGCGACCGGCCCGCCCTGCAGAACGCGATGACCTTCTGCGACTCGGCGGCCATCCGGGCGGCCGCCGCGAGCTCGTCCCAGCCGGACAGCGACTCCACGAAGCCGAGGACGGCGTCCACCCCGGACTCGGGACGCATCATCCACTCGACGACCTCACCCAGCGAGGTGGCGGACTCGTTGCCGAGCGCGACGAGGTAGTCCACGCCGACGCCGTGCGCCAGGCAGATCGTGTAGATGATCGCCGCCATGCCGCCGCTCTGGCCCACGACGGCGACCCGGCCACCCGCGTTCGCCTCCTGCACCGCGTTGGTGAAGGTGGCGAACAGCGAGTTCGGGCGGCTGATCATGCCCATCGAGTTCGGGCCGATCAGGGCCATGCCGTGGCGCCGTGCCGTCTCGGCGAGCAGGCCCTGGAGCCGCCTGCCCTC
The DNA here is from genome assembly GCF_014648675.1 of Actinomadura livida. GTDB lineage: Bacteria > Actinomycetota > Actinomycetes > Streptosporangiales > Streptosporangiaceae > Spirillospora > Spirillospora livida. The sequence continues at coordinate 225,922 of NZ_BMRO01000007.1, read as the reverse complement.
CTCGCCGGCCTCGGCGAAGCCCGCGGAGAGCACGATCGCCGCCTTCACGCCGAGTTCGCCGGCCTCGGTGAGGATGTCGAGCACCGACTCCGCCGGGGTCGCGATCACCACGAGGTCGGGCGGTTCGCCGATCGCGGTCAGCGACGCGGAGAGCCGGCGGCCCTCGATCTCCGGCTCGGCGGGGTTGACGCCGAACACCTCGCCGTCGAAGTGCCGGACGAGGTTGGCGAACGTCCGCGCGCCCGGGCTCGTCGGCGAAGTGGAAACTCCGACGACCGCCACGCTCGCGGGGCGGAACAGCGGGTCGAGAGCGTGCGCGGACTCGACAGTAGTGGTCATCTGATCTCCAAGGGGTTCGGCACGGCGGGCCGCGCCGGTCAAGCCGCTCCGCGGGCGGCGGCGAGCAGGTGGCGGACGTCGTCGTCGGTCACCGGTACCGGGTTCAGGGCGACGCCCCGTTCCTCGCGCAGGCCGCTGACCACGTCCTCGACGTCGACATGCGGCAGCCCGATCTCGGTGAGCGTGGTGGGCGCCCCGACGCGGGTCTGGAACTCGCGCAGCACCGCGCCCGGGGAGGTCTCGGTCAGGGGCGTGCCGAGCACCCGCTCGGCGGCGCCGCGGATCGTGGCGGCGCACCGGGCGAGCTGCCGGGCCGCGCCGGCCTCGTTGAAGTCGACGACGTAGCTGAGCATCACGGCGTTGGCGTCACCGTGCGCGACACCGTGGTGCGCCCCGAGAACGTGGCAGATCGCATGGTGCAGGCACACCCGCGCGGTGCTGAGCGCCCGGCCCGCCAGGACCGCGCCGGTGAACAGCTCCGCCTTGGCCTGTTCGCCGCGGTCTCCGGCGGCCAGGTAGCGGACCATGCCGGCGGTGAGCGCGTCGAGCCCGGCGACGGCGAGCCCGTCGCTGATCGCGTCGCCCGCGGTGGAGTACATCGCCTCCACCGCGTGCGCCATCGCGTTCATGCCCGTCGTGGCGACGACGGCCGCGGGCAGGTCGTTGTCGTCGGAGGTCTCGTAGAGGATCACCCGCGCGGACAGCGCCTGGTCCCAGAGCACGCGCTTCATGCCGTTCTCGGTGACTCCCGCGCCCGGTGTCAGTTCCGCGCCGGAGAGCGTGGTCGGCACCACGACGAGCGGCACCGGCCGCCCTCCCACCGCGGGATCGGAGACCGTGCCGTCGGCTCGCACCCGGGCGAAGAGCCGGGACATGTCGGGCTGGGCGTCGCCCCGGCCGAGTGAGGCCATCACCGCCGCGGTCGCCTTGCCCAGGTCGCTGGCGCTGCCTCCGCCGAGTGCCAGGATGAGGTCCACTCCGGCGTCGGCGAAGCGGCGACCGAGCCGCACCGCCGCCGACAGCGGCGTGTGCGGCTCGATCTCGTTGCAGACGACGCGGCCGGCCGAGCCGAGCGATCTCTCCACGCGTCCGCCCAGCCCGCCCCGCCAGACGCGGTCGCCGGCGAGGATCCCGACCACGGTGCCGCCGAGGCCGGAGACGATCCCGCCCACGCCGTCGACGACACCGGCGCCGATCTCGACGCGCTGTGCCGGGGTCTCGTGGCGGACGGTGGCCGACCGGCCGCGTGCCCGCGCGTGCTGCGTCACCGGTTCAGCCAAGGTGGTAGACCCGGGCGGCGTTGGTGTTCAGGAGCTTGCGCAGGATGTCCTCGTCGATGCCCTCCAGGCTGCGCTCGATGTGCACCTTCGGGCTGTCGGCGTAGGACGCCGGGCCGGGCTGCAGCGCGGTCGGGTGGGGGAAGTCGGTCTCGAACATGAGGTTGTTCTGGAACATGTCGCCCATCCGGCGCACCGAGTCGGACTCGAACCAGAACGTCCCGTACACCTGGCGCTCGATGTACTCGCTCGGCATCAGCTTCATCTCCGTGAACGCGTCGCGCGCGCCGGAGTTCAGCCACTGCCAGTCGAGCATCTCGGCGAAGTACGGCATCCACCCGAACCCGCTCTCGACCGAGACGAAGTTCAGCCGCGGGAAGCGGTGGCACACGCCGTACAGGGTGACGTCGGCGATCGTGCGCGCGTTGCCCATCAGGAACATCGCGCTCATCTTGGCGAAGTCCGCGCGCGACCGGCGGTACCCGATGGCCGAGCGGGCCTCCTCCTCCGTGATCTGGAACCCCGTGTGGAAGTTGATGGACAGCTCGTTCGCCTGTGCGGCCTCCCACACCGGATTCCAGTGCTCGTCGTAGATCAGCGGCAGGCCGACCGGTTCGAAGTTGGAGGGGAAGATGATGCCGCGGTGGCCCTTGGCCAGGCACCGCTCCATCTCGCGCACGGCCAGGTCGGTGTCCCAGAACGGCAGCCACATGAGCGGGATCAGCCGGTCCGGGTCCGGGCTGCAGAAGTCCACGAGCCAGTCGTTGTACGCGGCGACGCACTCGTAGCGCAGATCCGGGTCCAGGTCGAAGAAGTAGACGCTGGAGAACCCGAGGATGTTGGGGTAGAGCAGTTGGGCGTGGATCCCGTACTCGTCGAGCCGCTCCAGCCGCCGCTCCGGGTGCCACGCGGCGGCGTCGGCCTCCTCCAGCAGCTTCGGATACGAGGGCGGGAACTCCCGCCAGTTCGCGGTGGCGAAGTTGGCGACCGCCGAGCCGCGGCGCGCCCCGATCCACCAGCGGTCGACGCCGTGCTTCTCGTCGCGCCGCACGTGCGGGATCTGGTCGCCCCACTTGGCCGCGCTGAGCCGTCCCGTCCAGAGGTCCGGCGGCTCCATGACGTGGCTGTCCGTGTCGATGATCTTGATTCGCTCGGCGATCCCCGGGCGCTCCGCCGTCGTTGACCGTGCGTCCGTCTGAGCCGTCATGAGCTACCAGTCCCTTCGTGTGAACCCGTTGTCGTGCCTTCGGTCTTCGTCATCGCCGGTTCAGGGCTCGGCCCCGCTCAGCGCGTCGGTGTCCTCCGGCGCGTCGTCGGACGCGGCGGGCGGGGAGGCGACGATCCCCTTCGCGGCCCATCCCTCCAGGTCCGCTTCGCTGAAGCCCAGCTCGTCGACCAGGACCTCGCGGTTGTGCGCGCCGATGGCCGGCCCGAGCCAGCGGTGCCGCCCCGGCGTCTCGGACAGCAGCGGGACGACGTTCTGCAACCGCACCGGGACGCCCTGGTCGTCGGCGACGGTGGTGAAGCTCTCCCGCGCGAGGTACTGCTCGTCGACGGCGATGTCGGCGGCGGTGTACACCGGGAACGCCGCGACCTGGTGCTCCTCGGACGCGGCGAGCACCTCGTCGCAGCTGCGGGCGCCGATCCAGCTCTCGATGACCTCGTCCAGCTCGTCGATGTGCCCGAGCCGCCCGACATGGTCGGCGAACCACGGCTCGTCCAGGTACTGCTCCTGGCCGATCATCCGCATGAGGCGCTCGGCGATGGACTGCGCGCTGGCCGAGATCGCGATCCAGCGCCCGTCGGCGCTCTCGTAGAGGTTGCGCGGCGAGGTGAACGGCGCGCGGTTCCCCGTGCGTCCCTGCACCTCCCCGAGCTGGTCGTAGACCGAGAGCTGCGGGCCGAGCAGCCAGAAGACCGGTTCGTAGATGCTGAGGTCGATCGACTGGCCGCGTCCGCCGGGAGTCGTGTCCCGGTGCCGCAGCGCGAACATCGCCGCGCAGGCGCCGAAGATGCCGGTGATCGCGTCGCCGAGGGCGAACGGCGGCAGCGTCGGCGGCCCGTCGGGATGCCCGTTGATGTGCGCGAACCCGCTCATCGCCTCGGCGATCGTGCCGAAGCCGGGACGGTCGCGCCACGGCCCGGTCTGCCCGAACGCCGTGACCCGCACCATGACCAGGCCGGGGTTCTCGGCGGCGAGCTGCTCGTAGCCGACCCCCCACCGCTCCAGCGTGCCGGGACGGAAGTTCTCGATCACGATGTCCGCGGTCGAGGCCAGCCGGCGGAACGCGTCCTGGCCTTCCGGGGCGTGCAGATCGAGGGTGACGCACCGCTTGTTGCGGTTGAGCACCGTCCACATGAGGGACGTGTCGTCGCGTTGCCAGCCCATATGGCGCTGCCCGTCGCCCTTGGGGTGCTCGACCTTGATGACGTCGGCGCCGAAATCGGCGAGCAGGGTGGCGGCGATCGGCCCGGCGAACAGCGTCGAGGCATCGATCACCCGCAGGTTCGCGAGGGGGCCGGGACGCTCGTCCTCGGTCGTGCCCTTCAAGGTTGCCTCCTATACGATGCATCTGCATCGGATCGTCTTGGGGCTGGGAAACGTCCGGGGCCGGGTAACGAGGCCTCGCCGCCGGCCGACCGGCTGACGTGGGTCATGACGCCGTCCCGCTCTTGTCCAAGGCCACTCCCACGCCGCCGTCCCCGCCGTTCAGATGGCAGGCCGACCAGCCCCCGCCCGGTGCCGGCACCGCCGGCGGCGCGACCTCGGCGCAGATCTCCATCGCGTGCGGGCACCTCGTCCGGAACCGGCAGCCGGACGGGGGCGCCAGCGGGCTCGGGATCTCACCGGCCAGCACGATGCGCTCCCGGGACCGCTCGGAGGGATCGAGCCGGGGGATCGCCGACAGCAACGACCTGGTGTAGGGATGCGCCGGGTCCTCGTAGACCCGCTCCGCCGGCCCCTCCTCCACGATCGAGCCGAGGTACATCACGGCGATCCAGTCGCTGACGTGCCGCACGAGTGCCAGGTCATGGGCGATGAACAGATAGGTGAGGCCGAAGTCGCGCTGCAGGTCCTCCAGCAGGTTGATGATCTGGCTGCGGGTCGAGACGTCGAGCGCGCTCACCGCCTCGTCGCAGACCACGAGGTCCGGACGGGTCACCAGCGCCCGCGCGATCGCGATCCGCTGCCGCTGGCCCCCGGAGAACTGCTGCGCGTACCGGTTCAGGTGGGCGCTGGACAGGCCGACGTGCTCCAGCGCCTCGACGACCGCCTTCCGGCGCTCCGCACGGCTCGCGGACGGGTCCGCCGTGCCGAGCGGCTCGGCGACCAGGTCCTCGACCTCCCAGGACGGATCGAGCGACGAGTACGGATCCTGGAAGACCATGTGCATCCGCGGGCGGAGCGGGCGCAGCCTCCGTGCGCCGAGGTGCGTGATGTCGACCCCGTCGAAGGTGACCCTGCCCGACTCCGCGGCGGCCAGGCGCAGCACCGCCCGGCCGAGCGTCGACTTGCCCGAACCGCTCTCCCCGACCAGTCCCACGGTCTGATGCCGCGGCACCGCCAGCGAGACCCGGTCGACGGCGGTGAGCATCGCGCGAGGACGGCCGAAGACGTTCCGGCCGACGGGGAAGCGCACCGTGAGGTCCTCGACCTCGAGGATCGGGGTCATGTCCGATCACCTCCCGGCAGGGCCGGCCCGCCGAGCGGGGCCGCCTCCCGGGCGCCGATGCCGCCCGTGTCCGCGCCGATCCCGGTGAGCCGCAAATCCGCGCGGCGCACGCAGCGGGACGTGCGGCCGTCGCCGACGGGCTCCAGCGGCGGCTCGTCCGTATCGCACACGCCGCGCTGCGCGTAGGGGCAGCGCGGGTGGAAGCGGCAGCCCCGCGGCAGCGCCTCGGGGGTCGGCATGGTGCCCGGGATCGACCACAGCCGGGAGCCCGCGGTGTCGCCCTGGGGCACCGACCGGAGCAGCGCCTCGGTGTACGGATGCCGCGGTGAGGCGAACACCTCCGCGGTACGGCCCGTCTCGACCAGGTGGCCGCCGTACATCACCACGACCTTGTCGGCGATCTCCGCGACGACCCCGAGGTCGTGCGTGATGAACAGCACCGACATGCCGAACCGCTCCTGCAGTGCGCGCAGCTCGGACAGCACCAGGGCCTGGATGGTCACGTCGAGGGCGGTGGTCGGCTCGTCGGCGATGACCAGCTTCGGCTCGCACGACAGCGCCATCGCCATCATGACCCGCTGCCGCATCCCTCCCGAGAACTCGTGCGGGTAGGCCTTCAGCCGCTCGGCCGCCGACGGGACGCCGACCAGGTCGAGCACCTCCACCGCGCGATCACGCGCCGCCCTGCGCGAGACGCCGCGATGGCGCCGCACCTGCTCGGCTATCTGCTCGCCGACGGTGAACGCGGGATTCAGGCTCGTCATCGGCTCCTGGAAGATCATCGCGATGTCGTCGCCGCGCACCCGGTCGAGTTCGCCCGGCTTCAGGCCGAGCAGCTCGCGGCCCTCGAACCGCACCGAGCCGTGCGTGCGGGTGATCCGCGGTGGCAGCAACCCCAGCACCGACATCGAGGTCACGCTCTTACCCGAGCCGGACTCCCCCACCAGCGCGACCGTCTCCCGGGGGCCGACCGCGAACGACACCTCGTCCACGACGCGCACCACGCCGCGCTCGCTCCGGATGTCGACGCTGAGCCGGTCGATCTCGAGCAACGGGTCCGGGGCCGACGCGGTCGGCTTCGACAGGCTCTTCACTACCTCATCGCCCTTCTGCCGAGGCTGTCGCGCAGGCCGTCGCCGAGGACGTTGAGCGACAGCACGATGATCATGATTGCGAGCCCCGGGCCGATCGCGAAGGCCGGTGCGTCCCGCATGTAGCGGAACGCCTCACCGAGCATGGAGCCCAGGCTGGCGCTCGGCGGCTGCACGCCGAGGCCGATGAAGCTCAGCGACGCCTCGGCGATGATCGCGAACCCGAGGGACAGGCTGATCTCCACCAGCAGGGGCGAGAGGATGTTCGGCAGCAGGTGGCGGCGGATGACGCGGTGCGCCGGAACGCCCATCATCCGCGCCGCCTCCACGTACGTCTCCTCCCGCACGGCCATCGCCGCGCCGCGCACCACCCGCATGAACCGGGGGGCGTAGATGACGCCGATGGCGATCATGGCGTTGGTGAGGCTGGGGCCGAGGAAGCCGACGATGCTGATCGCGAGGATGAGCGGCGGGAAGCTCATCAGGGCGTCGTTCACCCGCATGATCACGCTGTCCCCGCGGCCGCCCGCGTAGCCGGCGAGCAGCCCGAACGGCAGGCCGATCGCCAGCGCGACCCCCACCGCGATCACGGCCGCGGCCAGCGACAGCCTCGCGCCGTACACCATGCGGGTGAACACGTCGCGGCCCAGGTCGTCGGTCCCGAGCCAGTGGCCGCCGCTCGGACCGGACAGGGCGTCCGAGAGGCTTCCCCCGGCGGGGTCGTGCAGGGTCCAGAACGGCGCGAGCACCGCCGCCAGGGTGATCACCGACAGGATCGCGAGGGCGGCGACCGCCCCGCGCTGCCGCCGGAACCGGCCCGCGAACCCGATCCGGACGTGGGCGTCCGGAACCGCGCCGTCGGCCGTAGCCGGGACCGAAGTGATGGAAGTGTCCTGTTTGACGCTCATGCGGCACGCAACTTCGGGTTGAGGTAGCCGTAGGCGACGTCGACGAGGATGTTCGTGACCACCACCACCAGCGCGGCGCTGATGGCGACTCCCTGGATGATCGGATAGTCGCGGTCGAAGACCGCCTTGACCGTCAGGGAGCCCAGGCCCGGCAGATTGAAGATCTGCTCGATCACGACCGTGCCGCCGATCAGGATCCGCACCTGCAGACCGAGCACGGTCAGCACCGGCGCGAAGGCGTTCTTCATCGCGTGCTTCCCGAGGACGCTGCGGACGCCGATTCCCTTCGCCCTCGCCGTGCGGATGTAGTCCTGGTCCAGGACGTCGAGCATGGACGCCCGCAGGAACCGCGCGATCTCGGCCGCCGCCGCGACGCCGAGGGCGACCGACGGCAGCACCAGCGCCTGGAACCATCCGGCCGGGCTCTGCTCGAACGGCACGTACCCGGTCGCCGGGAAGATCCCCAGCTGGAGCGCGAACACCAGCACGAGGAGCAGGCCGATCAGGAAGTTCGGCATCGCCACACCGCCGGCGGAGATCAGCATCACGACCCGGTCGGCGATGCTGCCCGGCCGCGTCGCGGCGATGATCCCGGCCGGCACGGCGATCAGCATCGCCACGGTGAGCGCCCCCGCCATCAGCGACAGGCTCACCGGGACGCGCTCGGCGATCGCGGAGAGCACCGGCTGGCCGCTGAAGATCGACTGGCCGAGGTCGCCGGTGAACAGCCCCTCGATGAAGTGCCAGTACCGCGTCCACAGGGGTTCGTCGAGTCCCAGCCGCCGGCGGGCCTCGGCGACGTCGGCCGCCGAGGCCATCTCCCCGCCCGCCGCGCGCCGCGCGGGGTCGCCGGGGGCGATCTCCAGCAGGAAGAAGACGACGAGTGTGACGATGACCAGAATCGGCACGCTCATCAGAAGGCGCCTGGCCAGCAGTCTCAGCATCGGTCATCGTCCCTTTGTCATGGTCGGCCTCATCATCGGGCGCTGAAAATCGGGACCGCGGCTAGTCGCAGTTCTTGCGGACGCCGACGCCCCGGTACTCGTCGGCGCCGACCATGTAGGGCGTGAAGCCCACCACGCACCCCTTGTCGGCGAAGATCGACCGCCGCGCGAAGATCGGGATGTCGAGCTGCCGCTGGGCGAAGATGGCGCTCGCCTCCTGGACGAGCTTGACCCGGGCGTCACCGGTCGGGGTGTTGTCGATCTTGTCCATCAGCGCCTGGAAGTCCGGCGCCGTGCCGCCGCCCGGGTTGATGAACCCGCCCTTGGCCGCGTTCGACTTCAGCGTGTCCGCGGGGTCCGCGCGCCCGCCCCAGCGGCCGAGGAACATGTCCACCTCGCCGTCGGTGAACATCGAGTACCGGGCCGGCTCGACCACCTTCAGGGACAGCTTGATGCCGACCGGCTCGACCATCCGCTGCAGTGCCTGGCCGAGCTGCTTGTCCAGCGGGCGGTTCAGGATGAGCGCCGAGAACTCGACGCCGTCGGGATGCCCCGCCGCGGCGAGCAGTTCCTTGGCCTTCGCGACGTCGAACGGGTACTTCGCCGCCGGCCAGTCCTGGGAGTACGCCTCGTACGACGACGGGAACAGCTGCACCGCGGGCTCACCGTGGCCGTGCCCCAGGGTCTCGACGAGGGCCTTGCGGTCGATCGCGTGGCTGATCGCCTGCCGCACCTGCTCGTTCTTCAGCTCGCCGCGGGTCAGGTTGAGGAACATCGTCCACGCGCTGACGGTCGCCTCCTCGGAGACCCGCAGGCTCGCGCCCTTCGCGTCCCGCACCTGGCTCTCGTCGATCAGCGACATCGTGACCTGGCCCGACTGCAGGGCGTTGATCCGGGTCTGGGCGTCCGGGATGGACTTGATGACGAAGCCGGCGAGCTTGACCGCGTCCGGGTCCCAGTAGCCGTCCCACCGCTCGTACGTGGCCGAGACGCCCGGCTTGAAGTCGACCAGCTTGTACATGCCGGCGCCGACCGCGGTGCGGTCCAGCGACCCGGACAGCGAGCCGGGGCTGATCATCATGCCGAGGTTCTGGGCGAGGTCGTACAGGATCGAGTACCGCGGCTTCTTGAGGGTGATCTCCACGACGTCGTCACCGGACGCCTTCACGTCCTTGATGGCCTCGGCGGGGGTCGACACCGCCGCGCCGGCGTCGGGAAGGTCGCGTGAGCGGTCGAGGTTCTTCACGACCGCGGCGGCGTCGAAGGGGGCGCCGTCCTGGAACTTGACGCCGGAGCGCAGGGTGAGCCGGAGGGTGGTCGGGTTCGTGAACTCCCACTTCGTGGCCAGCTGGGGCGTCAGCTCGCCGCTCGGAGCGATGCCGATCAGGCGGTCGTAGACGAGGTTGAGCTGCCGGGTGGGGAATCCGGAATCGTTCTTCGCCGGGTCGATCGTGTCGTTCTGGAACGGATCGGCGAAGGTGAGCGTGGCGCTCGTGTCGAGCTCCCCGGAGGCGGCGGTCGCGGAGATCGGAACCTCCGCCTTGTTCGCCGTGTCCCCACCTCCGCCGCCGCCGCACGCCGCGAGCGACGCCGCGGTCACGACCGCGGCAAGGGGGGGCACCACACGTGACCTGAGAGACATCCCGACTCCTCGAAGGTTGAGATTGGATGCATCCTGCATTAGGCATCATCGGGTGTCAACTACGTCACATCGTCGTCCTCAGTACGGCATTTGACCAGATGGGGGGCTTAGATGCAGGATGCATCCGAAGGAGGTGCCTCGATGGCACAGACGATGCGGGTCGATGAGGCCGAGCTTCAGGACGTTTTCACCGAGCGCGGATGGAGCGACGGCCTCCCGGTCGTCGCACCCACACCGGAGCGCGTCAGCGCGATGCTCGCCGAGTCCGATCTGCTCCCCGACGACGTCCTGGGGGCGGTGCCCGGCCGGGCGGCGGTGCTCACCGCCGAGATGCTCGCCGCCAACGCGGTCATGGCCGGCGCCCGCCCGGAGTACTTCCCGATCGTGCAGGCCGCGATGGCGGCGGTGCTCGATCCCGCGTTCAACCTCAACGCCGCGCTGACCAGCACCGGCGGGGCGGCGCTGACCATCATCGTCAGCGGCCCGCTCGCCGACCAGGTGGGCGTGCACGGCGGGCACAACGCGCTGGGGCCCGGCTTCCGCGCGAACGCCACCATCGGGCGCACGCTGCGCCTGGTCGCCCGCAACGCCTTCGACGCCCGTCCGGGCGGGATGGACGGCTCGTCGCTGGGCAACCCCGGCCGGTACTCGCTGTGCTTCGCCGAGGGCCCTCCCCCCGAGGGCTGGGAACCGCTGCGCGTGCGGCTCGGCTACGAACTCGCCGACACCACGGTCACCGTGATGGCGACGGAAGGGCCGCACCAGGTGGCCAACCACCTCAACGGCGACGCCGGCGGGATCCTCGCGACGCTGGCCTCGGCGATGGCCGCGCCGACCACCTTCATCGCCGGCAAGGGAGGTCAGGGGCTGTTCGTCCTCGGGCCCGAGCACGCGGCGGTGCTGGCCGACGCGGGACTGACCCCCCTCGACGTCCAGGAGCATCTGGCGGTCGCGGGCAGGGTGGCCCCGAAGTCATTGCTGGACGCCGGCATCCGGATCCCGGTCGGCAGCGCGCACGACATGACCGCCGGGTCCGACGGCCTGCTTCCGGTCGTGAAGACGGCACAGGACGTCTACCTGGTGACCGCCGGCGGTGCCGGAGCGGGCTGGTCCGCCTACCTGCCCTCATGGGCGACCTCGGTCACCACCGCGGCGGTGTCGCGTCGCGTGCGAGTCCCGCACGAGCCCCTTCCCGACTGCGGGGACAACGTGTGCACGGTCGATTTCTGAGCTACCAAGTTCCTTCAAGGAGAACCCTGTGGCAGTCCTCGACATCGTCGTCCCCGAGCCCGCCGATCCGCCCGCCGACCTGGTCAGCCGGGCCCCCCGGCGCGCTCCGGGACCGCGGGACCGGCTGGTCCTGGTCGACAACGGCAAGCCCAGCGCGCGGGTCCTGCTCGATCTGGTCGCGACGGACCTGCGCACGCGGCTGGGCTTCTCCGACGTGGTCATGCACAGCAAGCCGAGCGCGGCCAAGCCGCTGACCGGCGAGGAGTCCGCCCGGCTGGCCGAGGGCGCCGGCCTGATGATCGCCGCCCTCGGCGACTGCGGGGCCTGTTCGGCCTGCAGCGCGAACGACGCCATCCAGTTCGAGCGCCTGGGGGTTCCCGCGATCGCCGTGATCACCGAGCCGTTCCAGTCACTGGTCGCCCGGTTCGCCGTGAGGCTCGGCCTGGCCGACGTGGGCACGACCGTGCTGCCGCATCCCGTGGCGTCCCGCTCGGAGGAGGAACTGGCCGCCTATGCGGGCCGGGTCGCCGCCGTGGTCACGGCCGAGTTCGCCGGATCGGCCGCCCCGCCCGAACCGCCGGCGGGACGAGCCGGTTGATGTACAACTTTCCAGGGTGCTCGACCGGGCCCATGCCGATGTGTGACACCCTGGCACGAATCCGGCGTACGGCACCGTGTCCATCGCCTATACTTCATTATCCGTCGCGTCGACTTCTTCACCTGACGGGCAACCCGTTCCATCTTTCAGGCTCACCTGGGCGGCACCATTGCCGGGCAAAGAGAGGCAGCACCATGATGGCGCTCACATCTCCTGGTCGCACTCCCGCGATGAAAGGGGACGGCTCCTTTCCCGGCAGGCGCCGCCCGGCGGCCTTCTCGGCTCTCCGGCGATAATGCGCCCGGTATACGCCCACCAGGACTTGTGAAGAAGCGGCTCCCAGATGGTTGAGTACCGATCGAAGACATCGCTCGCCGTCGACGCCATGCGCGAGATGATCATTGACGGCAAGGTCCAGGCCGGTGAGCGGTTCGACGTCCGCCGCATCGCCTCCGAGCTGGGCATGAGCATCACACCCGTGCGCGAGGCGTTGCGCATTCTCGAGGCCGAGGGTCTGGTGCTCTACAACGAGCACCGGTCGATCTCCGCGATGGAGCTCACGACCGAAGACGCCAAGGAACTCTATACGCTGCGGTCGTTCCTGGAGAGCATGGCCACGGAGATCGCGGCCGAGAACCTGACCGATGCCGATCTCAAGGAGATCGAGGCGGCCCAGCAGGAGATGGTCGAGGCGGCGCAGTCGGGCGATCCGACGCGCGCCTCGGCGGCGAACCGGAAGTGGCATTTCGCGATCTACAGATCCGGCCGGACGAAGTTCGTCGAACCGTTCATCATCCGGCTGTGGAATCAGTTCGCCTGGAGCACGATCTGGCGGGTTCCCGGGCAGCTGGAACGTTCTGTCGCCGAACACCAGGAGATCACCGCGGCACTGGTCGCGCGGGACGGCGCGCGCGCCGCGCGGCTAATGCGGGAGCACATAGCCGCCGGCCGGCGCGCCGTCGTGGACCGGCCGGAAAGCGCGGAGGAAACGAAATAGGGCGGCCCCGTCCGCCCCTCACCTGCACGACCGCGGATTCGGCAAGCTCAGCGTCGCGCGAGGCGTGCGGGTAAAGGCGTCGTCACGTGTGGTCGGTGCGCCTAGACCAATACCGCCGTGCCGGGCGCGACCTACGACGTTGACGGGGGCAAGCAGTTCACCGCGGGCGCGTGACCGCACGCCGGTTCCGGGCGGTGACCGGCCGCGGCAAATACATATGTCCAGGTAGGGACGGGTATGTCGAGGGTATCTGGGCGTTCTGCGCACGGATGACCATTGGCGAGAGCCTGTCGTGCGGATGGAGATGAACGATCATGCGGTCGCGGCGCGTGCCTTCGGCCGCCGTCCCCGGCGCCGGTCTCGAGCGGCTCGGGGCCGCCATGGTGCAGCTGATGTCGGAGGTCGGCGCTTCGGTCGGAGGGGTGTACCTCCTGCCCGAGGAGGAGCCGGTGCTGAAGCTGGCGGTGCTGTGCGGAGCCACCCGGCAGATCGTCGCCCCGTGGGAGCGGATCTCCCCGGACGACCCGCACCCGGTCCCCGTCGCCCTCCGCAGCGAGCGGCTGGTGTGGCTGAGCGGGCAGGAGGAGATCGCACGCTGCTACCCGCGGCTGGGGCTCACGGTGCCCTACGACTTCATGCTCACCGCGGTACCGATCGCCGACGGCACCGAGCTGGTGGGCAGCCTGGCGCTGCTGTGGCCGGTCTCGCATCCGGAGGGGCTCAGTGACGACGAGCGTGAGGCGATCAACGACTTCTGCCGGTGGGCGGGCCTGCTCGCCCACCGGGACGCCCCTGACAGGACGCGGCTGCGGTGCCCGCACGAACCGCACGTCCTGCCGCCCCCTCCCCCGAAGGTCAGCCGCCCGACGGCGCAGGAGGAGGCGCAGGCGGCGGCCTGGTTCGCCGAGCGCCTGCCCACGGGCTGCTGCTCCCTCGATCTGGACGGCCGGGTCGTCTTCGCCAATGCCGCCGCGGCCGACCTGCTCGGCATCGAGGTCGACGAGCTGAAGGGCGCCCGGCCGTGGGAGGCGCAGTCGTGGCTCCGCGACGACGCTCTCTTCGAGGCCTACTACAGGGCCGCCGTGATCGGCCGCCAGCCCGCCTCCTTCACCACCGTGCGGCCACCGGACACCGCCCTGAAGATCCACCTCCACCCCGACACATCCGGGATCAGCGTCCAGATCATGCCCGCCCGCGCCGAGGAGCCCACCGGCCGGACCCCCCGCCCGGACCCGCTGCCGCACGGCACCGCGGATGGGGCCGGGGTGGGGACGATCTACAAGATGACGCACCTGGCCGCCGCCCTCACCGAAGCCGCGGGGCTCGACGATGTCGTCGGCCTCGTCACCGACCATGTCGTGCCCGCCTTCGGCCCCAAGGGGATGGTGCTGATGACGGCGCAAGAGGGCAGGCTGCGCGTCGTCGGCAGCACGGAGTCCGTCTCCGGGCTCGCGGACTATCTGGACGGTACGCTCCTGACCTCCGGCATACCGGCCGCGCGGACGCTGGCGTCCAGCAGACCCCAGTTCTTCGCCAGCTTCGCCGACCTGAAACGGGCCTACCCCCAAGCGGTCCACGCGGAGGGCATGGACGCCCGCGCCTTCCTGCCCCTGATCGCCTCCGGCAACATCATCGGCACCCTCGTCCTGAACTACGCGGACGCCCACCACTTCCCACGAGCCGAGCGCGCCGTCCTGCTGTCGCTGGCCGGACTGATCGCCCAGGCGCTGGACCGCGCCCGTCTCTACGACGCCAAGCACCAGCTGGCGCGCACGCTGCAATCCGGGCTGCTCCCCCACGCGCTGCCCGACGTCCCCGGCCTCGACCTGGCCGCCCGCTACCAGCCCGCCAACCGCGGCATGGACATCGGCGGCGACTTCTACGACCTCATCCGCATCGACCCGACGACCGCCATCGCCGCGATCGGCGACGTCCAGGGGCACCACACGACCGCGGCCGCGCTCATGGGCCAGGTCCGCACCGCCGTCCACGCCCACGCCACCATCGGCACACCGCCGGGCGACATCCTCGCCGGCACCAACCGCCTCCTGATCGACCTGGACCCCGGGCTGTTCGTCAGCTGCCTGATCGTCCGGCTCGACCTGACCCGGCGGCGTACCCAGCTCGCCACCGCCGGCCACCCGCCGCCCCTGCTCCGCCACCCCGACGGCCGCACCGAACCGGTCTCCCTGCCGGCCGGCCTGCTGCTGGGCATCGACCCCGACGCCGGCTACCCCACCACCGAGATCCCCCTCACCCCCGGCGCCGTCCTGGCCCTCTACACAGACGGGATGGTCGAAATCCCCGGCATCGACATCGACGAGACCACGGCCGAACTCGCCCGCCAACTCGCCGAGGCCGCGGACGGGACCATGGACGCGGTCGCCGACTCCCTCCAGAAGAACGCCCCCACCTCCGAGCAGCGCTACGACGACGCCGCCCTCCTCCTGATCCGGTTCGGTTGACGGGCAAACCATTTGGGGAACAAGTCGGCTGCGTACCATCGACGTATGGATGGTCGAGATGTGGACGCCGACAGGAGCGCTCCGACCGCGGGCGTCCCGGGGTCGAACCTCGGCTGGTATCTCGGGGTGATCCTGCGCGGCTGGCACGAGGAGGTGGAGCGGGCGGTCGAGGGGGTGCCGCACGGGACGCGCGGCTATCAGATCCTCTCGGTCGTCGGGCACAACAGTCCGCCCACGCAGAGCGGGCTGGCCAAGCACCTCCAGATCGACAAGACCGTGATGCCGTACGTGATCGACGCGCTCCAGGACGCCGGCCTGGTCGAGCGCAGGACGGACCCGAAGGACCGGCGCGTCCGCCGGATCGTCCTCACGCCGCACGGTGAGCGGACGCTGGCGGAGTTGGAGGCGAAGGTCCGAGCGGCCGAGGACGCCGTGTTCGCGGGCATGCCCGCCCAGGCGAGGCAGGCGTTCGTCGAGCATGCCGCGCAACTCGCCGTCTCGATCCACAGTGCCCACCCCTCGATCGATCCCTGCATCGCGGTGCTGGACGCCCTCGTGGACCCGGAACCGGGGGCCGCCAAGCGTTAGGCCCGGCCCCGGCCGGCTCCGCGCACCCCGCATCTCGCGGCGGGCCTTCCCGTCTGCCCGGTGCCCTTCACGCCCACCTTTCGCGTGATCTCACAGTTCTCCGTACGGCCGGAATAGTATGAGGAACATATTAGTTGTGGAACATACCAATAAGGGGGTGCGGTATGGAGATCGGCGTACAGCTCGACGCGGACAGAACCGGCGCCGAGGAACTGGTGGCCCTCGCCCGCACGGCGGATGACCACGGGATCGGCATCGCCGTGGTCACGGGACGCCGGCACGCGGACGCCTGGGCGGTGGCGACCTGGATCACCGGGGTGACCGAGCGCATCCGGGTCGGCGTGGCACCGCGGAGTGAGCCCTCTGACCCGTTCGACGCCGATTCCGCGGTGCCCGCGGTCGCGGAGAAGGCGACCGCCACCCTGGCGGCTCTCGCGCCGGACCGCACACTCCCGCCGGGCGCACGGTGGACACTCGTGGACGCGGACGTGGAGGCGGTCCGCGCCGCGTCCGGATCGAGCATTCCCGTCGTACCCGTTCACGACGCGGAGGACATCGCGCGGATCGCACCGCTCGCCGCGGCGCCCGGGCCGGCGGCGCCGGCAGGACGCCGGCGGCGTTCCGCACTGGTGCTCGCGCAGCGCGTCCCGGGGATCGACTACGACGCGGTGCCGGCGAGCCTGGCCGACCGGGCGGTCGAGCCCGGCGACCCGGAACACGCCAGTGTCGCGTCGACGTACCTGCGCGGCGGCGCCCCGGGCCTGGTCCTGCGTCCGGGGACGGTGAGCGAGGTGGCCGACGCGATCGCGTTCGCCCGCGATCACCCGCACGTGCCGCTGGGAATCCGCAGCGCCGGGCACGGGATCAGCGGCCGGTCCACCAACCGCGGCGGCCTGGTCATCAGCGTCGGCTCCTTGGACGGGCTGGAGGTCCTCGACGAAGACCGCCGGCTGGTGCGCGTCGGGCCGGGCCGGACCTGGAAGCGCGTGGCCGAGTCCCTCGACCCGTACGGCTGGGCGCTCGGCTCCGGGGACTACGGGGGCGTCGGCGTCGGCGGCCTCGCGACCGCCGGCGGCATCGGCCTGCTCTCGCGCAAGCACGGCCTGACGATCGACCGGCTGCGCGCGGTGGAGCTCGTCCTCGCAGACGGCACTCCCGTCCGCGCCTCGGACACCGAGAACCCCGACCTGTTCTGGGCGGTACGGGGCGCGGGGGCGAACTTCGGCATCGCGACCGCCTTCGAGTTCGAGACCTCCGTGGTCGGCCAGGTCGGATGGGCGCAGCTGACGCTGGTGTCCACCGACATCGAGCAGTCCCTCCACCGGTACGGACAGCTGGCCGGCGAGGCCCCGCGCGATACGACGGTCTTCTTCGTCACCGGCCGGCAGCGTGACGGTGTGTGGATCGTGTCGCTGTACGCCGTGGTGGACGACCCCGACCCGGACGTCGTCGTCGACCGGCTGACGCCGTTCCTCGACCTGGGACGGCCGGTACGCCGGCAGGCCGTGCTGACCCCCTACTCGGGCGTCATGGGGAACGCGGCCGACATCGGGCCCGAAGGGCAGCGGGGCTTCGGGCAGCCGGTGTCCCGGTCGGCGTTCGTCCCCGAGCTGACCCGCGGGTTCGCCCGCGACGCGGCAGAGCTGCTCAGCACCGGTCTCGTCTACTTCTTCGAGCTGCGCGCGATGGGCGGCGCGATCAGCGACGTCTCCCCGGACGAGACGGCGTTCTCGCACCGGTCGCCACGGTTTCAGGCGACCGCGATGAGCTCCAGCGACGACCTCCTCACCGCCGAGTGGGACCGGCTGCGGCCGCACTTCGACGGGCTGTACCTCAGCTTCGAGACAGACCGGCGTCCCGAACGGCTCACCGACGCGTTCCCTCCGGACGTCCTGGAGCGGCTCCGCCGGCTGAAGGCCCGCTACGACCCGGACAACCTCTTCCGCGACAACTTCAACATCCCCCCGGCCCCGATCGCCGCAGGCACGGACGCCGCTTCGCTCACCGAGGACGCCGCATGAACGACTACGGCCACGATCTGCTGTTCGGCAGCTTTCCCAGTCCCGTCCGCCGTCCCGCGCGGCAGGCGGTCGACCTGGCGGTCGCCTCCGAACGCGCGGGCCTGGACCTGGTCACCTTCCAGGACCACCCCTACCATCCCGGATTCCACGACACCTCCACTTTGCTGGCCTACGCGGCGGCCAAGACCCGGCGGATCGCGCTGAGCGGGAACGTGACCAGCCTGCCCCTGCGCCCGCCGCTCGGCCTCGCCCGCGCGGCGGCCACCGTCGACCGCCTCTCGCAGGGCCGGTTCCGCCTCGGGGTCGGCGCGGGCGCGAGCTGGGACGGCGTCGAGGCGATGGGCGGCCGGAGACTCGGCGCCGGGCAGAGCATCTCCGCCCTGCGGGAGGCCATCGGCATCATCCGCGACGGCTGGGACGCGGACCGGCCCGAGCCGCTCCGCCATGAGGGGCGGTTCTACCGCGTCGTGGACGGTGACCGCGGGCCGCGCCCGTACCACCCGATCCCGATCTGGGTCGGGGCCTACAAGCCCCGGATGCTCGACCTCACCGGCGCCGTCGCGGACGGATGGCTGCCAAGCCTCGAGTACATCGAGGACGGACTGCGCGGAATCACCGACGGCAACGCCCGCATCGACGAGGCCGCGGTCCGGGCCGGACGCGAACCGTCGTCCGTGCGGCGCATGATGAACTTCATGCGCACGGGCCTCGGCCCGGCCGGCCAGGGCTTCCTCGACGGTCCGCCCGAGATGTGGATCGACCGCCTCACCGCCCTCGCCCTGGACCACGGCATCAGCGCCTTCATCATCGGCGGCGACGATCCCGGACTCATCATCCGGTTCGGTGCCGAGATCGCCCCCGCCGTGCGCGAGAACGTCGCGCAGGCACGAGGAGTGCGGCAGCACTGACCGGGTCCTGCCGAAAGCGCCGAATCGGCCCGGAAAACGCCCCGAGGCGCCGGTGGC
>NZ_BMRO01000007.1:13010-207173 GCF_014648675.1 Actinomadura livida | reverse complement strand
CGCAGTACGGGCCGCCGGGATCGGTGATCCCGGCGGCCCGCTCCCTCTCCCCCTACCGGATGGAACCCGGCGCTTCCCGGATGGATCTCCTCGCCTCGCGGGCGGAGGGGGTCAACCGCTCGTATCGACGACGAGGCGGGCCGGGGGGCGCTTGACGGTCACCGGCTTGTCGTAGGAGAGGAAGTCGAAGTAGTCGGTGCCGTCGCTCATGCGGAGGACGTACGGCGGCCCCTCCGCGGCGAGGTGGATCTGTTCTCCGGCGCCGTTGAGGGGCACCGAGGGCGTGCCGGCCGTGTTGCCCGGTTTGCCGGTGGTCCAGCCCTCGAGGCCGCCCTCCTCCATCTCCTTCAGGAGCCCTTCGAGGTCACCGAGCCCTGAGAGGGCGCCGAAGCCGCTGCCGCCCTTCTGCGTGGTCTTCATCCACATGCCGCTGAAGGTCGACACCGCCTGGTTCCCGCCGGTCTCCTTGAGGAACGCCTTGTTGCCCTTCTGGTACTCCTCCTTGCCGATCCTGATCATCTCCACCTTCTGGTCGCCGATCTGCATGGTGCCCTTGGCCCGGTCGCGGCCGGCGTAGGTGAAGTCGAGGTTGATGGTGCCGGCCTCCGCGTCCTTGACCTTGGCGCGGACCCGCACCGAGCGGGCCGCCAGCGTGGCGTCGGTGGCGCGCTTGAAGGCGTCGGTCGGCTTCAGCTTGTCGATGCCGTTGGCGGCCGAGGGAGACGCCGCGGACCCGTCCGGGTCGGCGGCGTCTTCGGGCAGGCAGGCTGCGGTCAAGGTGAGTGCGACGGCCAGCGGCACGCCGATGGCCGCTCGGACCATCCTTCTCTCGGACATTTCCGACCCCCTATGTCGGTCTTGCTGGTGGTGACACCGAGGGTCCCGGGGGGCGATGCGGACGGACTTCCGTCCCGCTGCGGCCCAATGCGCTTTGACTGCCGCCCGACTGCGGTCACGCCGCCGCGCTGGGATGTTGGGTCTTGACGGATATTCGGCGGGTGATCAGACTCCCTGCATGGGAGCGCTCCCACAGCTTCCGCGCCACCCCGAGAACCTGGGAGTACCGGATGAGACGACGCATCGGGATCCTCGCCGTCGCCGCGGCGAGCACCGTCGCGGTCCTCGCGCCGCCCGCGCAGGCATTAGGGCATGACGATCCGCTGGCCGGCAAGGCCAGGTTCTACGTCGAACCCGACACCAACGCCGGGCGGCAGGCCGACATCTGGGCGGACGCGGGGCGCGAAGACGACGCGGCGCACATGCGGGCCCTGTCCAAGGTGTCGCAGGCGGTCTGGTTCACCAGCGGCACCCCCGCGGAGGTCAGGGCGGGAGTGCGGCAGACGATGGTCAAGGCCGCCAGGCAGCGCGCCGTCCCGGTGCTGGTGGCGTACTACGTGCCGGGCCGGGACTGCTCGCAGTACTCGGCGGGCGGCGCGCCGAGCGAGGCCGCGTACCGGGCGTGGATCGACGCCTTCGCCAAGGGGATCGGCGGCGGCCGGGCCGTGGTGATCGTCGAGCCCGACGGGCTGGCGCTGCTGTCCAGTGAGCCGTGGTGCAACGAGGGCGGCGGCGGCTCCACCGGCACGCCCGAGGACATGGCTCTGGTCGACCAGCGCTTCCGGGAGATCAACTACGCGATCCGGACCCTGCAGCGGCTGCCGCGCACCGGCGTCTACGTGGACTCCGGGCACTCGGACTGGCAGCAGCTCAACGACTACGACGCCGGGTACGGCGTACCGAGCGCCCAGCTCGGCATGGCCAGCCGCCTGCTCAAGGGCGGCATCGCCAGGGCGGACGGCTTCGCGCTGAACGTCTCCAACTACCGCAGCACCGACGAGCTGGTCGCGTACGGCACCCGGCTGTCCAAGTGCCTGCGCTTCCGCCAGAAGACGGGCGCGGCGAGCTGCTCCGAGGACGACCTGGCCACCGTCCGGGACCACGAGCGCAAGCTCCCGCACTTCGTCCTGGACACCAGCCGCAACGGCCAGGGGCCGTGGACGCCTCCGGCGGACAAGTACTCCGACCCGCAGGTCTGGTGCAACCCGCCAGGCCGGGGTCTTGGCGAGCGGCCCTCGACGCGCACCGGTGAGCCTCTCGTCGACGCCTTCCTGTGGATCAAGCGCCCCGGCGAATCCGACGGCCAGTGCACCCGCGGCACGGCCGGTCCGGAGGACCCCGAATACGGTGTGGTGGATCCGGCGGCCGGCGCCTGGTGGCCCGAGTACGCCCTGGGCCTCTCCCAGCGAGCCGTGCCTCCGCTCCGCTGACCGAGCGCGGACGCAACGCACGCGGACGTGACCCCGTGCTCTGATCCTTTGCCGGATCAGAGCACGGGGTCACGTCTCGTCTCGGGCACCCGGCGCCCATGCCGGGCCCCGGGAATCTTGTCGACACCGTGTTGATATGTTGGCGACGTGATGTCGATAAAAATGCGGATGTGGGGCTGATGTTCCTCGCACTCCGCGAGCTGCGGTTCGCCAAGGTCCGGTTCGGTCTGATGGGGGCGGTCGTAGCGTTGATCGCGGTCCTCATGGTCATGCTGTCCGGGCTGTCGGTGGGGCTGGTCAGGGACGGCGTGTCCGGGCTGCAGAACCTGCCGGTCACCTCGTTCGCGTTCGAGCGGGGCGTCCAGCACGACGCCGCCTTCTCCCGCAGCGTGGTGGACGTGTCCGCCGTGGACGCGTGGCGGAGCCGGCCGGGCGTGGCGGAGGCCGCCCCCTACGGCAACGCGCTCATCAACGCCAAGAGCGACCGAGGCGTGGACATCGACCTCGCGCTGTTCGGCGTCGCGCCGGACTCGTTCCTCTCCCCCGAGGTGAGCGAGGGCTCGCGGCTGAACGGCCCGGACGGCATCGTCGTCGCCGGCACTGCGCTCGACGCGGGCCTGCGCATCGGCGACACGATCACCGTCGACCGCCTCGGGACGAAACTCCGCGTCATCGGCGCCACCGGGGGACAGGACACGTTCGGCCATGTCGACGTGGCCTACGTGCCGCTGCCCGCCTGGCAGCTGATCAAGGCCGGGGTGCGGCAGGGCGGCACGGTACCCGAGCAGGCCACCCGGGACATCACGGCCGTGGCGGTGCGGGCGGAGCCCGGCGCCTCGGTCGACCTCGCCGCCGGGGACGCCGCCGCCGGCACCGAGAGCCTCACCTTGGAGGAGTCCTACGGCGCCTCGCCGGGCTACACCGCCGAGACGTCCACGCTGCAGCTCATCCAGGGGTTCCTGTACGCCATCTCCGCCCTGGTCGTCGGGGCGTTCTTCGCCGTCTGGGCGATCCAGCGCAGGCACGAGGTCGCCGTGCTGCGCGCCATGGGCGCGTCCAGGAGCTGGCTGCTGCGCGATGCACTCACCCAGGCGTTCCTGCTCCTCGTGGCCGCCGTCGCGATCGGCGCGGGGATCGGCGTCGGGCTCGGCTCGCTCATCACCGGCGGCGGTGTGCCGTTCGCCCTCAGCGCGCCGAGCGTCACGGCCGCCGCGGCCGGCATCGTCATGCTCGGGCTCGTCGGCGCCGGTGCCGCCGTCGCCCGCATCGCGTCCATCGACCCGGCCACCGCCCTCGGAGGGAACCGATGACCAGCCAGGCCGCGCCGGCCCCCGGGCCGCGGGAAGGCGACACGAGCACGCCCGATCGCCGCACCCCCGATCACGAGGGCTTGGTGATGACCGGCGTCTGCCTCCAGCACGGCGACGGGTCCGAGACCGTGCAGGCCCTCGACGACGTCGATCTCGCGGTGCGTCCCGGAGAGCTGGCCGCCATCGTCGGCCCGTCCGGCGCGGGCAAGTCGAGCCTGCTCGCGGTCGCGGGCGGACTCGCCACTCCGGACCGGGGCACGGTCACGGTCGCCGGGATCGACATCACGGCGGTCGGCGCGCGGGCCAGGGCGAAGCTGCGGCGCGAGCACATCGGGTTCGTGTTCCAGTCCGGCAACCTGATCCCCGCGCTCACCGCCCTCGACCAGCTCCGGCTTCCGCTGCGGTTCCGGCCGCGCCGCGCCCGCTCCGGCCGCGACCCCATGAAGCTGCTGGCGGACGTGGGCATGGCGGACAAGGCCGGCCGGCACCCGCACCGGCTGTCCGGCGGGGAGCGGCAGCGGGTCGGCATCGCGCGGGCGCTGGTGACCGAGCCGAGCGTGCTGCTCGTCGACGAGCCCACCGCCGCCCTGGACCGGGCGCGCAGCCACGAGATCGTCCGCCTGCTCGCCCGCGAGGCGGGGCAGCACGGCGTGGCGGCCGTCATGGTGACCCATGACCACGACGTCCTCGAACACTGTGACACGGTGTACGAGATGGTCGACGGGCGCCTGACCGCACTCACCTGACCGTCCCGGCCGGGCGGTCGGTGGGCGGGCGGGCCGGGGGGAAGGGGGCCGCGTGCCGAAGATCCAGGCGCCGACCGTGGCGGAGCACCGGGCCGCGCAGCGGGCCGCACTGCTCGACGCCGCCCGCTCCCTGCTGGCGGAGGAGTCCGAGCGGGCGCCCAGCATGGCGGAGGTCGCCCGCCGGGCCGGGCTCGCCCGCTCCAGCGTGTACGCCTACTTCAAGTCGCGGGACGATCTCCTCGACGCCCTCATCGTCGACACGTTCCCGCGCTGGTCCGCCTACGTCCGGGCGCGGATGGGACGGGCCAAGGGCCCGGGTGACCGGATCCTGGCCTACGTCTACGCCAACCTCCGCCTCGTCGCCCGCGGGGACCACGCGCTCGTCCGCGCCCTCGCCGCCTTCGGCCGCACCGACACGCTGGCCGAATCCAGCGGGCTGCTGCACAGGGAGCTCCAGGGGCCGCTCCGCGTGGCGCTGACCGAACACGGCGCCTCCGACCCCGACCGGACGGCCGAACTCGTCCAGTCGCTCGTCTACACCCTGAGCCGCATGATCGAGGAGGGCCTGTCCGAACGCGCCGCGCGGCGGCTCGCCCGCGAACTGCTCACGCCGTACATACGATCCGCGCCGCCGCAGCCGGAGCAGTAGTGCGCGGTGGGCGGTCAGGTGGTGGGGCCGACCAGCTTCCAGCCCGAGCGCCACTGCCAGCCGTGGCCGGCGTTGAGCGAGATGTTGAGGAAGGCCATGTGCTCCAGCGCCCGCGCCGCGGCCAGGCCGCCGACGTCGATGGGACGGTAGCCGACGGCGGTGAGGAGGTCGGCGACCTTCTCCTTGGCCGCCTCGTCGTCGCCCGCGTAGAACCCGTCCAGCCGGGTGCCGTCGACGACCGGATCCGCCTGGTTTGTGGCGAACACGGTGTTGAACGCCTTGACCACCGCCGCCTGCGGAAGCGACTCCTGCAGTACCTCGGCGGCGGAGCGGTCGGTGACCGCGAGCCCGGAGTAGTCGGGCTTCAGCGGGTTGGTGGCGTCGAGGACGACGCGGCCGGAGACGCCGCCGGCGATCTCTGACGCGACGGACTCGACGGCGGCGTACGGCACGGCGAGCACGACCATGTCGGCACCCTGGGCCGCCGCGGCGTTCGTGTCGGCGGCCTGAGCCCCGGTCTTGCTCGCGACGTCCTGGGCGTTGCCGGGGTCGGCGGCGGTGATGACGACGTCGTGTCCGGTCTGCACGCAGGCACGCGCGATCGCGCCCCCGACGTTGCCGGCACCGATGATGGCGATCCGCATGAATTGCCCCCTTAGATGAACCCTCAGGTCAGGCGGTACCCGTGGTCGTCCGTTCCTCACTCCGGCGCCCTCCCGGATGGCAGGACGCGGCCGTGGCCGACTTGGGCACGTTCGTGGCATTGCGTTGACCACAGAGTGGATGGTGTGTTTTGTCGTAACTATCTGCATTGCGGCAGCCGCGGGCAGGTATGGGGGCGCGATGAGCATCCGGGTGGCGACGTTCAACGCCGAGAACCTCTTCGCGCGGTTCAGGTTCGACGCGGGCGTCGATCCGAGCACGGTCAGCAAGGACGGCTGGACGGTCGAGAAGACCGCCTTCCACCCGCTGTCGCTGGCCGACAAGGAACTCACCGGCGCCGCGGTCAAGGAACTGGACGCCGACGTGCTGTGCCTGCAGGAGGTCGAGAACGTCGACACCCTCAAGCACTTCCGGTCCCGCGTGCTGGGCGGTCCCTGGCCGCCGCCAACCCGGCCCGCCCGAGATCATGCGCAAGGGCCTGCCGCTGCGCGCCGACCGGTACCCCGGCCCGCACTTCCCCGGGGTCGGCCGCGACCACCCCAAGTCCTCCGACCACTGCCCGGTCGCCATGACCCTCACCCGGCCGAACTGACCGGGTGGTCATCACGTTCGACGGCAAGTTCCTCGACTACAGATGGTGACCCGCCGGGCGTAGCCGACGGCCCGGCCGGTCCGGGCGGGAGCGAACGCGGCAACCGGACGACCTGGAATTTCTTCCGAACCTATCCGGCATACCGGCCATCTCATCCTTCGACTGACCAAAGAGGCGAGGGGGTCCCCACCATGACGCAGAGTGCCGACCGTCGTTCTTTCGTGGCGCTTGCCGGAGCCGGGCTCGCGCTGGCACTCTCCGTCACCGGATGCAGCTTCGACTTCAGCGTGGGCGACCCCAAGCCCGCCGCCGAGGAGCCCGGGACCGCCGTGGAGCCCGAGGAGGCGGGGCCGCTGGCGGGCTCCTCCCCCGGCGGTGACGAGCCGTCCACGTCCCCGCGGGCGGGCGGCTACGAGATCCCCGTATGCCTTCCGGGGCAGCTCATCGCCGAGCTGCACGAGCAGCCGTCCGACTCCGAGGAGAAGGTGCTGGCGGTCCTGACGCTGTCCAACAGGTCGACGGCGGACTGCGTCCTGCCCGGCGGCTGGGCGCCGCTCGGGCAGGGCGGCGGGGGCGGCCCGCACTACGCGGCCGTGGAAGGCGCTCGCGAACCGCACCCGAACCCCGGCATGCGGATCACCCTGCGTCCGGGAGCGACCGCCTACGCCGGGCTGAAGTGGGGCACGAGCCCGGAATGCCCGTCCGCCGGCGGCTGGGCGGTGTCGTGGCACGGCTCCTGGCTCCCCGCCGAGGTGTCCTGGCGGGGCGGGCAGCGCGACATCTGCCCCGGCACGCTCACCCAGGGCACTCTCCAGCCCAGCCCGAACACCGTCAACTACAACTGATCTCCGACACCGGTGCGGGCCCCGACTCCGGCATGCGAGGCTCGGTCCAGCAATCCCAGCCACTTGCCGGCGGACGCGGGGCGCCGTGCGGAACGGAGATCGGCCAGTGAAACTCGATGTCCAGCTGGACGGCAGGCCGGACGAGGCGGCGCGGCGCGCCCGCGAGCTGATCGCCGCGGGGGTGGACGGCCTGTTCACCTTCGAGGGCCCGCACGACGTCTTCCTGCCGCTGATCGTCGCGGCCGGCTCACCGGACGTGCCGCCGGCCGACCTGATGACGAACGTCGCGATCGCGATCCCCCGCAGCCCGATGAACCTGGCCAACATGGCCTACGACCTGCACCTGCTGAGCAAGGGCCGGTTCCGGCTCGGGCTGGGCTCGCAGATCAAGCCGCACATCGAGAACAGGTACGGCTCGGAGTGGAGCAGGCCGGCCGCCCGGATGCGCGAGGCGGTGCTCGCGGTGAAGGCGATCCTGAACTCCTGGCAGGACGGCACCCCGCTCGACTTCCGCGGCGAGTTCACCAGGCACACCTTGATGCCCGCGACGTTCGTCCCCGGACCGAACCCCTACGGCGTCCCGCCGGTCCTGCTCGGCGCGCTGGGACCGGTGATGACCCGGACCGCGGCCGAGGTCGCCGACGGGCTCCTGGTCATGCCGTTCCACAGCCACCGGCATTTCCGCGAGCGCACGCTCCCGGCCGTGGCGGAGGGCCTGGAGCGGGCGGGTCGCGACCGGGTCGAGGTGTACCCGCAGGCGATCGTCGCGATGGGCGACACGCCCGAGGAGATCGCCGCCGCGACCTTCGGCGTGAAGGCGCTGCTGGCGTTCTACGGTTCGACCCCGGCGTACCGGCCGGTCCTGGACATCGAGGGCTGGGGGGATCTGCAGCCCGAGCTGCGGGCGCTGTCCAAGACCGGCGACGTCATGACGATGGTCGGGCTGATCGACGACACGATGGCGCGGACCCTGGCGGTCGTCGGAACGCCGGCCGAGTGCGCCGCCGAGATCAAGGCCCGGTTCGGCGACGTGGCCGAACGGGTCTGCGCCTACTTCCCCGGAACGACCCATCCGGAGAAGACGATCGCCGCCCTCGCGGACGAACTTCACCGGACGCCGTGAACGCCCCCACCCGCCACGGATGATCGCCGCCTTGGCCTCCCGTCAGGGCGCGGCCGGCGCGGACGAGGTGGCCGGAGGAGTGAACGTGCAGGGCAGCCGCTTGTAGCCGTTGATGAAACCGGACATGAGCCGGTCGGGCTCCCCCGCGGTGATGTCGGGCAGGCGGGTGAAGAGCTCCCGGAACATCACGGTGATCTCCCGTCGCGCCAGGTTGGCGCCCAGGCAGAAGTGCGGGCCGGGTCCGCCGAACCCGACGTGCGGATTCGGCGAACGAGTGATGTCGAAGCGGTCGGGGTCGCTGAACATCGACTCGTCGCGGTTGGCGGACCAGTAGAACAGCGTCACCCGCTCGCCCTTGCGGTAGGTGTGGCCGTTCATCTCGTAGTCGCGGGTGAGGTTGCGGCGCATGAAGATGACCGGGCTGCTGTAGCGGACGATCTCCTCGACGGCCCCCGCGATGCGGCCGTCGAAGTCGGCCAGCAGCAGCTCGCGCTGCTCGGGGTGCTCGGTGAACAGCTTCAGGCCGTGCGCGATCGCGTTGCGGGTCGTCTCGTTCCCGGCCACCACCAGCAGCAGGAAGAACGTGGCGAACTCGCGCGGGCTCAGCCGCTCGCCGTCGACGTTGGCGTTCACCAGCGCCGAGGTCAGGTCGTCGGTGGGCGTGGCCCTGCGCTCCCGGCCGAGCTGGGCCGCCAGGCGGTGCAGCCGCCAGCCCGCCGACGCGATCGTGCCCAGCATGCGGACCGTGTCGACCCGGCCCAGCTTCGGCGTACCGCCGCTGTACTCGACGGTGGCGCCCACGTACTCGGGGTCGCTGTAGCCGACGATGATGTTGGTCAGGTCCACCACCCGCCGGTGGTGCCGGGCGGGGATGCCCAGCATGTCGCAGATGACCTCGACCGGCAGCCGCGCCGCGGCGCGGGACACGAAATCGCCGTCGCCGGTCGCGATCAGCTCGTCCACGATCCGGGCGGCCCGGTTGGCGATGTCGTCCTCGGCCTTGGCGAGCATCCTGGGGCTGAACGCCCGCGACACGATCCGGCGGATCTTCGCGTGCCGCGGGTCGTCCATGTCGATCATCGAGTTGAAGTACTTGTCCATCCAGCGCGGCATGTCGGCCGGGCTGGTGGCGCTGGGCTCGCTGCTGAACACCTCGGGGTTGCGGCTGGCCTCCGTCACGTCCTCATGACGGACCAGCGCCCACGATCCGGGGCTCTGCGGCAGGAAGGGAAGCTTCGGAAGGGTGGAGAACACCGGTTCCGGGTGGGCGCGCAGTATCGCGAAGGCCCGCGCCCGCTCGTCCAAGGGGCGAGCCCAGAACCGCAGGTCGCTCAGGTCGATGTCCGCCAGCGTCAGCTGCGGGGGGTTCTCCGTGGCCACCGGCCCTCACGCTCCCGTCTTACCGCGACCAATCTGGTGAAGCAGCACACCAGAAGTATCTGGTGTGTACGGTCTCCAGATTTGCGGCCGAAGTCAAGGGATGCGGCACAATCGGGGCTGTGCCACCCCAGCCTCCTCGCGCCCGCCCCTACCGCGGCGTCCCCGCCGACCAGCGGCGGGCCCGCCGCCGCGCCGCGCTGCTCGCGGCCGGGCTGGAACTGCTGGGCACCCGCGGCTGGGCGGCCACGACCGTGCGGAAGGTGTGCGCCGAGGCCGGGCTCAACGACCGCTACTTCTACGAGAGCTTCCCGGACCGGGAGGCCCTGCTCCTGGCGGTCATCGACGACCAGGTCGCCCAGGGCACCGCCGTGATCCTGTCCGCCGCCCGCGAGGCCCCCCGGGATCCGCAGGCCCGCACCCGCGCCGTGGTCACCGCCGTGTTCGACTTCCTGACCACGGACCCGCGGCGCGCGCACATCCTGACCCACGCCTTCCCCCTGTCGCCCCTGCTCCAGCAGCGGCGGGTCGAGATCATCCGGACGCTGGCCGGCATCTTCGCCGCCCAGGCCCACCAGACCCTCGACCACGTCTCGCTCACCGACACCGACCTGGAGCTGACGGGGCTGACCCTCACGGCCGGCCTCTGGGAGCTGTTCACCAACTGGTTCCGCGGCGACCTCGACATCGACCGCGACCACCTCGTCGACTACACCGTCGCCCTGATCCTGACGACCACCGAGCTGGCCGCGCCCCTCCACCACCGGCTCCGCTGACCACGCGGCCGGCACGCGGACGCGGGTCGTTCAGGGCCTCGGTGGTCAGCCCGGGGACGAGCAGGCGGTGAGTGTGTCGATCAGCGTGGCGCGGAGGAGGGCCACCTTGTAGGCGTTGTTCGGCAACGGGTTGCAGCGGGCGGCCGCCAGGTCGGCAGCTGCGGTCAGGGTCTCCTCCGTGGCGGGCTTGCCGACCAGGGCGCCGGCCACCTCGGGCAGGAGGAGGGGTGTGCGGGCGATTCCGCCGGCGGCCACGGCGGCGGACGTGACCGTGTCACCGTCGAGGGTCAGCCGCGCGACGGCCTCGACCAGGGGCCATTCCGCCATCTCCCGGGCCGTGGCGCGGCGGTAGGCGGCCCGTTCGCCCGGCGTGGGCGCGGGCATGAGCACGGCCTGGAGGATCTCGCCGGGGTCCAGGAGATGGTCGCGCGTCGGGTCGGCGCCGTCCCCGTACAGCTCGGCGATCCCCAGCGGTGACCGGCCGTGGACGTCGGCCGTCGCGGCATAGGCGAGCAGGGCGACGGCGAGCGAGGAGGGGTGCGGGGCGATGCAGGGGCCCTGGTCGACGACGGCCGAGTACAGGTGGGCGCCGTCGCGGGCGGGGCAGCTGTCGCCTCCCGTCTGGTGGCACGTGAAGGCCGGATGGCGCAGGTACCAGCAGCGGTTGCGCTGCAGCAGGTTGCCGCCGACGGTGGCGACGTTGCGGATCTGCGGGGTGGCGATGGCGGCGGCCGTCGCGGCGAGCGCGGGATAGGCGGCGGCCAGGCGGTCGTCGGCGAGCACGTCGGCGATGGGAGTGAGGGCGCCGATGCGGGCGGAGCCGTCCGGCCGCCACTCGGTGCCGCGCAGGCCCGGGATGCCGAGCAGGTCGACCGGGGTGCCCGCCGCCCGGCTCATCACGTCGGTGCCGCCGGCGCGGAGCTCGCCGCCCGTGTCGCGGACGGCCTGGGCGGCGGCCTCGATGGTGGTCACGCGCCGATCCCCTCCAGCAGCAGGTCGGGCCTGATGGGCAGGTCGTGCGGGCGCCGGCCGGTGGCGTGCCGGACGGCGTTGCCGATCGACGCGGCGACCGCCATGGTGCAGACCTCGCCGAGGCCGATGCCGCGGCCGGGCACGTGGTCCCAGCCCTCGGTGTGGAAGTACACGTCGATCTCCGGGGTGTCGGCGATGCCTGGGATGCGGTAGTCCTCCAGGTTCGCGGTGAGCACGGTGCCGGTGGCCGGGTCGTCGTGCCGCTGCTCGTACAGGGCGTAGCCGATGCCCTGGATGACCCCGCCCTCGCACTGGTTGCGGGCCAGCCGGGGGGCGTAGACGTGGCCGGCGGTCACGCCGCTCCAGACGCGGGTCGGCCTGATCCGGCCGAGCAGGGTGTCCACCTCGACCTCGGTGACGACGACCGCCCCCGAGAAGCCCCGGCCGATGGCGAAGTGGTCCAGTGGGAAGGGCGTGACGTATCCGCGGCGGTCCCGGGGGCGCCTGCCGACGACGTGGAGCCCCTCGGCGTCTTCGAGGGAGCGGGCGCCGAGGGCCTTGCGGAGCCGGTCCGCCGCGTCCTGGGCCGCGGGGGCGATGGACGGGGTGGAGCAGCTGCTGGCGGAGGTCGGCCCGTAGGCGTGGTCGCTGTTGCCGAGCTCGACGCGCACCTGACCGGACCGCAGGTCGAGCGCGGACCGCACGACCTCGGCGATCACCGAGCGGCTGCCGGTCCCGATGTCCTGGGTGGCGATGCGGGCGACGACGGCGCCCTGCTCGACGGTCAGCGAGACCTTGGTGCCCGGGTCGAGGAAGTACATGTAGTTGGCGGCCGCGACGCCCACGCCGCGGCGGATGCGGCCGTCGCCGGGATCGGTGCGGTCGCGCCACATGGGCAGGGCCGCGGCCCGGTCGTACAGCGCGTGGCGCTTGGCGTTGCCGTCCCAGCGGCGGCGCAGCTCGATGGGGTCCTCGCCGCGGCGCAGCGCCATCTCGTCCACGCCCTGCTCCAGCGCCCACAGCATCGGCGGCAGGCCGGGGCCGCGGAAGGGGATGCCGGGGGCGCGGTTGGTGACGTGGTCGTAGTCGCGGATCCGGCGGGGGGCGTTGCCGTAGAAGAACCGCGAGTGCCAGGCCGCGTTGGACCCGATGGAGACGCCGGAGTCGCCGTGCGCGTCCATCGTGAAGGCGGACAGCTTCCCGTCGGCGTCGGCGAGGAGGGCCAGCTCGATGCGCACCCCGGGGCGGGTGCCGCCGTCGACGAGCTCCTCCGGCCTGCTGAGGACGACCCGGACCGGCGCGCCGTGCAGGCGGGACAGCTCCACCGCCGCGACCACGTCGGACGTGACGTTGACCTTGGAGCCGAAGCCGCCGCCCACGTGCTCGGCCACGATGTGGACCTGCTCCGGACGGAGCTTCCAGCGCTTGACCGCCTGCGCGGCGACGCGGGTCACGGCCTGCGTGGACAGGTGGAGATGCAGCTCCTCGCCTTCCCAGCGGGCCACGCAGCCGTGCGGCTCCATGCACGTGTGGGCCTGGACGCCGGTGGTGTAGGTGGCCTCCACGAGGGTCTGGGCGTCGTCGTCCCGGGCCTTCTCGATGCGCTTCCCGGCCGTGCCGCCGCGCCAGCTCATCGCGGCGGGGCCGCGCACGTTGCCGTTCCACTTCGCGGAGGCGAGCGGGCCCTCGTTGGCGCGCGGAGCCCACTCGCGGGACTCCTTGGTCGGGTAGACGGGGGTCTCGTCGTCCGGCGACAGCACGGCGGGCAGCACCGTGTACTCCACCTCGACCCGCGCCGCGGCGGCGAGCGCCTCGGCCCTGGTGGGCGCGGCGACCGCGGCCACCGGCTGGCCCACGTACCGGACGACGCGGTCCGGCGGCAGCATCTCGGCCACCGGCCCGTCGAACCGGATCCCGCCCACCTTCGCGTGCGGGTGCGG
This sequence comes from Actinomadura livida, assembly GCF_014648675.1. Taxonomy (GTDB): domain Bacteria; phylum Actinomycetota; class Actinomycetes; order Streptosporangiales; family Streptosporangiaceae; genus Spirillospora; species Spirillospora livida. The sequence goes on along the minus strand of NZ_BMRO01000007.1, from coordinate 193,913 downwards.
AGACCGTACGATCACGCCTTCGAGCTGCCCCTCCAGGACGACGTCCGCGGTGTACTTCGCCGCGCCCGTGATCTTGCTGAGGGCCTCCACGCGCGGCGGCGTCACCGTCCCCCCGTCGTGCCCCTCGTCGTGCTCGCCCGCGCACGCGGCGGCGACCGCCGCGTAGATGCCGGCGTACGCGCCGCAGCGGCACAGGTGCCCCGCCAGGGCCTCGGCGATCTGCTCGCGGGACGGCTCGGCCGTGCCGTGCTCGGCCCGCCAGCGGTCCACGAACGCCGCCGCCTCCACCACGAAGCCCGGCGTGCAGTAGCCGCACTGCAGCGCGTCGTGCGCGGCGAAGGCCCGCTGCACCGGATGGTCGCCGCCGAGCCCCTCGACGGTCGTGATCTCGCGGTCCGCCGCCGCGCCGGCGGGCAGCAGGCAGCTCGCCGCCGAGCGCCCGTCCACCAGCACGGTGCAGGTGCCGCACACGCCCGTCCCGCAGGCGACCTTGGTCCCGGTCAGCCCCATCCGGTCCCGCAGCACGTCCGCCACGGTCTCCTCGGGCTCGACACCGACGTCCACGAGTTTGCCGTTGAGGCCGAATTCCATGCACGCTCCCCGCGCCGGGCAGTGATCAGCGTCATCGTGGCACAGCGAGCAGGGTAAATCATCACTTTCGCACGATCCCGGGGCTAAGATCATTCCTGACGCTCAACGCCCACGGCAGACGGGAATCACCGGTGTCGCAACAGCCAGGCGTGCCGCAGGGGATCGACCCGAGCACCCCGAACGTGGCCCGCATGTACGACTACGTCCTCGGCGGCAAGGACAACTACGCCGCCGACCGCGAACTCGCGGGCCACCTCATCACCTCCATCCCCGACGGCGTCGAGGCCCTGCGCGCGAACCGCCGCTTCCTCGGCCGCGCCATCGCCTACACCGCCGAACAGGGCATCGACCAGTTCATCGACCTCGGCGCGGGCCTGCCGAACCAGGGCAACGTCCACGAGGTCGCCCAGCGCGTCCACCCGCACGCCCACGTCGTCTACGTGGACATCGACCCGATCGTCATCGCGCACGCCCGCGCCCTGCTGGCCGCCGACGACCGCACCGCCGCGCTGCAGGCCGACATGCGCGCCCCCGAGACCGTCCTGGCCTCCGACGAGGTGGCGCGGCTGATCGACTTCGACCGCCCGGTCGGCGTCATCTTCAACGCCATGCTGCACTTCGTCACCGACGAGGAGGACCCCGCGGGCATCGTCGGCGCGTTCACCGACCGCATGGCGCCCGGCAGCCACCTCGTCATCTCGCACAGCACCCTCGACGACCGCCCCGCCGACCTGGTCGAGATCATCGAGGACGCCTACGAGAAGGCCTCGGCGCCCATGGTCTTCCGCGACCACGACCGGATCCTGCGCCTGTTCAACGGCCTCACCCTCGTGGAGCCGGGCCTGGTCAAGGTCAACCGGTGGTACGCCGACGAAGCGGAGGCGGCGGCGAGCGGCGGCGCCTGGGTCTACGGCGGCGTCGCCGTCAAATGACCTCCGGGCGGGGGCGCGGTCCGGAACCGCCCGGCCGCGGCTGGACCGGCCGCCTCCTGGCCGAGGGCAGCGACCCCGACCCGCGCTTCTCGCTCGCCAACGAGCGCACGTTCCTGGCCTGGATCCGGACGGCGCTGGCGCTGATCGCGGCCGGCATCGGCCTCGCGCTCGTCGACGACCTGGTCGAGGCGCCGGTGCGGCACGTCCTGTCGATCGGCTCCGCCGCCACCGGGGCGCTGGTCGCGGTGCTGGCGTTCCACCGCTGGCTCCGCACCGAGCGGGCGCTGCGCCGCGCCGAGACGCTGCCGCCGCCCGCGCTCGCCCCGGTCATGGCGTACGGGCTGGCCGTCGCGTCGGTCGTCCTGCTGGTCGCGGTCCTCCTCGCCCGGTGAGGTCCCGACGGCTCTGGGATCCGGGCGCGCAGCCGGAGCGGACGGCGCTCGCGTGGTCCCGCACCACCCTCGCCCTGATCGCCGCGGGCCTGCTGTGCGTCCGGCTCGCCCCTACGGCGGCGGGCGCGGCGCTGGCAGCGGCCGTCGTCTGCGGCGGCGCGGCCCTGCAACTGCGGCGCAGCAGCGCGAGCTTCCGCCACCGCCGGCGCAACCTCCCGGAGGGCGCCGGCGCAGCCGACCCCACCGCCGTCCTGACCACGACCCTCCTGACACTCCTCCTCGCCGCGGTCGTCACCCTGTTCACGCTCACCTAGCGCGGCTCCCGCGCGCCGTCCGCTCCCGGTTCCGGCTCCGGGCCGTCTCCGAACTCGCCGTGGAGGCCGCGCGCGTCCCCACGCTCGGCGACGCGCTGTCCGGCATCGCCGTCACCCCCGGCAGCGCACGGCTCCTAGCCGAATACATGGTCAACGGAGTCCTGGGCGAGCCCGGCACCCCGGGTAAGGCCGCCTTCTGGTTCTCAGCTCAGAGCTTCTTGCCGACGCCGCATACGGAGTCGACGTTCTGGGGGGTGTCGTCGACTTCGGGGAGGTCCGGGCGCCACATTGAGGTGGGGACCACGCCGGGCTCCACGAGTTCCAGACCCTCGAAGTACCGGGCGATCTGGTCGGGGCTCCGCAGGTGGTACGAGCTGGCGGAGTTGGCGTTGTAGGTCTCGATGGCGTGGTTCAGCGTCGGGTTGGTGTCGGTGCCGTCGGTGAGGGCCAGGTAGCTGCCGGTCGGAAGCGCGTCCAGCAGGCGCTTCGCGATTCCCCACGGATCGTCGGAGTCGGGGAGCTGGCCCATGATGCCGAGCAGCGTGAGCCCGATCGGCTGGGAGAAGTCCAGGGTCTTGGACGCCTTCTCCAGGATCAGGTCCGGGTCGCGCACGTCGGCGTCGATGTAATCGCAGGCTCCCTCTGGCGTGCTGGTCAGGAGGGCTTGGGCGTGCACCAGGACGAGGGGGTCGTTGTCCACGTAGACGATGCGTGAATCGGGTGCCGCACGCTGGGCCACCTCGTGGGTGTTGTCGACGGTGGGCAGCCCCGTCCCGATGTCGAGGAACTGCCGGATCCCGGCCTCGCCCGCGAGGAAGCGCACGGCGCGGGCGAGGAAGTAGCGCTGCAGTCTCGCCAGCAGCGCGATGTCGGGGAACGTCTGCTGGATCATCTCGCCGACCGCGCGGTCGGCCGGATAGTGATCCTTGCCGCCCAGCAGGAATCCCCAGACGCGGGCCGAGTGCGGCCGGTCCGACTGGATCCGGTCGGCCAGCTCGTCCCGGGGGCTGTCGCCGGCGTCCCCGGCGGGGTGATCGCTCATGGCCCTCAGTTTCACACGCCCGGGCGCGCCGGGCGGTCAAGTGGGCGAACCTGCCCGATACGGCCCCGTCCGGTACAAGCCGCGCGGTAGGAGCCGCCCGGACCGGGCCGAGCCGGAACGTCGTTGCTCACCCGCAGTTCACAGGCTTGTGCGCGGGGACGGCGGGTACGAGGTGTCCGATCGGGGGGTGGTCGGCATGGTCATGATCGACGGAGTCGGCTGATGGGCGCGGGCGGGCGGTTGTGCCTGGTGACCGGCGCGAGCGGCTACATCGGCGGGCGGCTGGTCCCGGAGTTGCTGGACGCCGGCTGCCGGGTGCGGTGCATGGCACGCTCGGCGCGGCGGCTGCGCGACCATCCGTGGTCCGGGCGGGTGGAGATCGTCGAGGCCGACGCCACCGATCCCGCCGCGACGCGGCGGGCCCTGGACGGGGTGGACGTCGCCTACTACCTGATCCACGCGATCGGCGCCGCGGGCGGCTTCGCCGAGGCGGACCGGCGGGCGGCGCGCACCTTCGCGGACGCGGCCGGGGAGGCGGGGGCCGGGCGGCTCGTCTACCTCGGCGGCATGGACCCCGAGGAGGAGCTGTCCCCGCATCTGCGGTCCCGCGCCGAGGTCGGCGAGATCCTGCTCGGCAGCGGGGTCCCGACGGCGTGGCTGCGCGCCGCGGTGATCATCGGCTCGGGGTCGGCGTCGTTCGAGATGCTGCGCTACCTGACCGAGCGGCTGCCGGTGATGGTCACGCCGCAGTGGGTGCGCACGCACATCCAGCCGATCGCCATCCGGGACGTCCTGTACTACCTGGTGGCAGCCGCCGACCTGCCCCCGGACGTGAACCGCGGGTTCGACATCGGCGGGCCCGACGTCCTCACCTATGCCGAGATGATGCGGCGCTACGCGGCCGTCGCCGGGCTCAGGCGCCGGATCATCATCCCGGTGCCGGTGCTGAGCCCCCGCTTGTCGAGCCTGTGGGTGGGGGCCATCACGCCCGTTCCCGGCGCTCTCGCGCGCCCGCTGGTGGAGTCGCTGCGCAACGAGGTCGTCCGCCGGGAGCACGACATCGACGAGTACGTGCCGCCGCCCGACGCGGCGATCGGTTTCGACCTGTCCGTGGCGCTGGCGCTGCGCCGCGTCCGGGAGGCGGACGTCGCCACCCGGTGGTCGTCGGCCAGCACGCCGGGGGCGCCCAGCGACCCGCTGCCGACCGATCCGGACTGGGCGGGCGGCAGCCTCTACACCGACGAGCGCACCTGCCCCGCGAACGCGTCGCCGGAGCGGGTGTGGGAGGTCATCGAGGGGGTCGGCGGGGAGCAGGGCTGGTACTCGTTCCCCCTCGCCTGGCGGGTCCGGGGCGCCCTGGACCGGCTGGTGGGCGGGGTCGGGCTGCGCCGCGGCCGCCGGGACCCGCGCCGGCTGCGGGTCGGGGAGACCGTGGACTTCTGGCGCGTCGAGGAGATCGAGCCGGGGCGGCTCCTGCGGCTGCGGGCCGAGATGCGGCTGCCGGGACTGGCGTGGCTGGAGTTCGGGGTCCGCCGGGACGGCTCCCGGACGTTCGTCGTGCAACGGGCGCTGTTCCACCCCCGGGGCCTCGCGGGCCACGCCTACTGGTGGGCCTTCAAGCCCTTCCACGACCGGGTCTTCGGCGGGATGTGCCGGGGCATCGGCCGGGCGGCCGAGCAGGACCGCGCGGCGTCCGGGGCGCGGTCCGGCGACCGGCGGGAACGGCAGCGGACGCCCTGATCGGAGCCGGTCAGGCGGTGTCCAGCGCGGGATCGTGCAGGCTGCCCGGCGGCGGTTCCCGCACCGCGTCGCGGGCGCGTTCCAGCATGAGGGCCGCTCGCGGATGCTCGGTGAGCTGCTCGGAGAGCAGGTCCAGCGCGGGCAGGAGGCTCACCGCCGGGACGCCGCGGACGGTGAGGATGCCGGCGGTCCAGCCGATGAACTCGGTGAGCAGGTCGGGGTCGTCCAGGTACAGGGCGGTCCCGAGGAACTCGACGATGTGCGCGACGTCCTCGGCCGTGCGGCTCCGCTGCTGGTCGGTGTACTCGGCCATCGCGGGGTACCGCGAGTCCAGCTCGCCCATCACGTGCCGGATGAGCTGCGGCGCCGCCCGGGTGACGTGGGCGTACGTCCGGTCGGCCAGGTGCGGCAGGTCGTCGATGACCCGGTGCACGGGCGGCGGCTTGGGCAGCGGGCCGCGCGCCAGCCGGTCGGCCGCGGCGCGGGCGTCGGGAGCCCACGCGTCCGCGCCGAGCAGGGCGGCGTAGCGGCCGTCGTGCCCGAAGGCGGCGCCGCCGACCAGGACCGGGGTGCCGGTCGACTGGCAGGCGGTGATGGCCGCGTGCGCGGCCGGCAGCCGGGTCGCGATCGACGACGACAGCGCCACCACGGCCGGTCCGGTGAGGTGCAGGTGGGAGATCAGGTGCGGGGTCGGCACCTGCGCGCCGAGGTAGTCGACCTGCCAGCCGCGCAGCCGCAGCACCTCGGCCACCAGCCGGGCCGGCAGCGCGTGCCACTCGCCGTCGATGCAGGCCACCGCGATGCGGCCGGGATGCTCCGGGGCCTGCTCCTGCTGCCGCCGCCGGACGGCCGGATGGTGGGCGACCGCACCGAGCACGCGCTCGTTGACGGCGGTGGCGGTGTGCTCCTGGGCGACGCTGATCCGGTTCGCCGCCCATTCGCGCCCAACGCGCGCCTGGAGCGGGGCGATGACGTCCAGCAGGACCTCTTCGGGCTCCATGCCGTCGTCCAGCGCCGCCATCACGATGTCGGTGGCCGTGTACTCGTCGCCGGTGCTGACGGCCTCCCAGAGGTCGTCCGGCAGGGTGCCGGCGCGCGTCTTCGCGGCTGTCATGCGGTGATCCTTTCCCGTCCCCCGGCGGCACCGGGCCGGCTGCGCCCGGGCGCGGTGATCGCGATCACCGCCATGTCGTCGTGGCCGCCGAGCCCCACCCATTCGGCGGCGAGCATGTGCACCCGCTCCACCAGCGCCTCGGGCGGCATGCCGCCGCACCGGGCCAGCTCGGCGCGCAGCCGCTCCTCGCCGAACTCCTCGCCGCCCAGCGGCCCGCCGACGGCCTCGGTGATGCCGTCGGTGTACAGCAGGCAGGCGTCCCCGGGGTCGAGGGTCTCCTCCGCGGTCGTCGTCTCGATCTCCTCCAGCACGCCGATCAGGGAGCCGCGGGTCGCGGCGGTCTCGACCGTCCCGTCCACCCGGATGATCAGCGGGGCGGCGTGGCCCGCGCTGGTCATCCGCAACCGGACCTGCGCGCCCTGCCTGCGGGCCGAGACCAGGACCAGCGTCACGAACCTGGTCGATTCGCCGTACAGCAGCGTCCCGTTGAGCAGTTCCAGGACGCGCCGGTGGTCGTCCGCCATCGGCAGCAGCGCCCGGAAGGTGTTGCGGATCTTGCCGGTCAGCACGGCGGCCTCCAGGCCCTTGCCGCACACGTCCCCCAGTACCACCAGCGACTCGGCCTCCGGATCCGCCCTGTCCGCGGGGTACACGTCGTAGAAGTCGCCTCCGACGAGGTCGTCGTCCCCGGACGGCCGGTAGCGCGCCGCCATCTCCACCCCGTCCAGCTCGTGGGTGCCGGGCGGCAGCAGCTCGCGCATGAGCGTCGCGGTGATGGCCGCCTGCTCGGCGTACAGGCGGGCCGCCGACAGCGCCGCGCCCGCCCGCCCCGCGAACAGGCGGATGGTCAGCTCCTCCCCCGCGGAGAACGCCTCGGGGCCGGACCGGCGCAGCAGCACCAGCGCCCCGGCCGGCACCCCGTGCCCGGGAAGCGCGATCACCAGCATCGCGGCGGGCGGCTCGGGCGTGATGCCGGTCATCCAGTCGGGCGCGTCGCGCGAATCGATCCAGCGCTGCGGCACCGGCGGGAAGCCCCGCATCGCCTCGGCCAGGCCCTCGACCTCGGCCGGATCGATCAGCAGGACCCGGTGCTCGACCCGGCCGCCGGGTCCGCAGACGGCGACGGGGTGGCCGCGCCCGGAGCGCGGGACGACCACCACGGCCGCCTCGGCCAGGTGCCGGGCGGCCAGCCGCGCGGTCACGTCCATGCACCGCTCCAGGTTGAGCGATGCCAGCAGTTCGTCGGACGCGTCGGCGAGCAGCGCCGTACGCTCCCGCTCGGCCACCAGTTCGGCGGCGAGCCGGTCGCGCTCCGCGGCCAGCTCGGCGGCCCGTGCGTCACTCCCGGTGATCGGCCGCTCGCGCCCACCTTCGCGTTGTGTCGATTCCATCCCCTCCCAGCTTGCCAGCACGACGGCAGTCGAATGTTCACGCCGAGGTGTTTATGTGATGGTCTGGGGGCGCAGATCCAGGTTTCGGAGGAGCTGGGCGTTCAGCGCCACCACGATCGTGGACAGCGACATCAGGATCGCGCCGACCGACATCGGGAGCACGAATCCGGCGAAGGCCAGGACGCCCGCGGCCAGCGGAACGGAGATCAGGTTGTAGCCCGCGGCCCACCAGAGGTTCTGCTTCATCTTGCGGTAGCCGGCCCGGGACAGGTCGATGACCGACAGGACCGAGCGCGGATCGTCGCTGGCCAGGATGACCCCGGCGGAGGCGATCGCGACGTCGGTGCCCGCGCCGATGGCGATGCCGACATCGGCCTGGGCGAGGGCGGGCGCGTCGTTGACGCCGTCGCCGACCATGGCCACGTGCTTGCCCTCGTCCTGCAGCGCCTTGACGGTCGCGGACTTGTCCTCGGGACGGACGCCGGCGAAGACGCGGTCGATGCCCAGCTCGGCGCCGACCGCCTCGGCGACCGCCCGCGCGTCACCCGTGATCATGATCACCTCGATGCCCCGCCGGTGCAGCGCGTCGACGGCCTCCCGGGACTCGGGACGGATCTCGTCGGCCAGCTTCAGCGCACCGATCACCCGGCCGTCCCGCAGGACGTGCAGGATGATCGCCCCCTCGGCCCGCCACCGCTCGGCCACCTCCAGCTCTTCGGCGCCCTCCTCGGTCAGCAGGTAGGGGCCGCCGACCCGGACCCGCCGGCCGGCGACGGCGGCGGTCACGCCCAGGGCCGGGGACGAGCTGAAGTCGTCCGCCTGCGGCACGTCGAGGTGCCGCTCACCGGCGGCGCGGACGATCGCCTTGGCGAGCGGGTGCTCGCTGGGGGTCTCGGCGGCGGCGGCCGTCGCCAAAACCTCTTCCTCGGTGAGCCCGTCCGCCGGTTCGACGGCGATGACGACGGGCTCGCCCCTGGTCAGGGTGCCGGTCTTGTCGAACAGCACGGCGTCCACGGTGCGCATGCTCTCCAGGGCCAGCCGGTCCTTGACCAGGACGCCGCCGCGCGCGGCGCGCTCGGTGGCGATGGACACCACCAGCGGGATGGCCAGGCCGAGGGCGTGCGGGCAGGCGATGACCAGGACGGTGACGGTGCGGGTGACCGCGTCGTCGGCGTAGCCCAGCAGCCCCCAGACCACGACGGTGAGCACGGCCGTGCCGAGCGCGAACCAGAACAGCCACCCGGCGGCCGTGTCGGCCAGCCGCTGCGCCCGCGAGGTCGAGTTCTGCGCCTCCGCCACCAGGCGCTGGATGCCGGCCAGCGCGGTGTCCTCACCGGTGGCGGTGACCTCGACGCGCAGCCCCGAGTCGGTCGCGACCGTCCCGGCCACGACCCGCTCCCCCGGGCCGCGGCGGACGGTGCGGGACTCGCCGGTGACCATCGACTCGTCCATCCCGGCCTCACCGCTGACGATCAGCCCGTCCGCCGGGATGCTTCCGCCCGGCCGCACCAGCACCACGTCGCCGACCCGCAGGACACTGGGATGGACGGTGACGAGCTCCTCGCCCTCGAAGCGTTCGGCCTCGTCGGGCAGCAGCGCTGCCAGCGAGTCCAGGGCGGAGCCGGCCCGCGCGAGCGACCGCATCTCGAGCCAGTGCCCGAGCAGCATGATCACGATCAGCAGCGCCAGCTCCCACCAGAAGTCCAGGTGCTCGGCGAGGAGGCCCAGCCGGGCGCCCCACGACGCGACGAAGGCGACGGTGATGGCCAGCGAGATGAGCAGCATCATCCCGGGCTTGCGGGAGCGCACCTCGTCGACGGCGCCGGTCAGGAACGGGCGGCCGCCCCAGACGTACATCACCGTGCCCAGGAGCGGGGAGACCCACATCACCCAGTCCGCGTCCGGCAGCCCGTAACCCACGATCGAGGCGAAGGCGCTGGAAAAACCCACCACCGGCACGGCCAGGACGAGCATCACCCAGAACAACCGCCGGAACTGCCCCACATGGTCACCGTGGCCCTCATGCCCCCCGTGCCCACCTGCATCGTGGACGTGCTCAGGGGCCGCCGCGGGCGGGGAATCGACCGTCCCCTGCTGGCGGTCGTGGCTATGGCCGGTCATGGACGCGCCTCCCTGTCCGTTATGGTCGGCCGACTCGCACGGGCCGTGCTCCAGCCGCTGGATACCGGCATACCCCCGCAGGGTGGCACAAGCGACCCACCGGCCCCTCTCCCACCCTCGCGCACCGCGCCCTGCCCCCCAAGACGCCTTCCACCTGCCGATAGGCCGTCCGGTTCGCCATAGGATCTACCGTGACGCCGCCCACCGGTCGCGGCTCGTGCTGCCGTTCACGAAGCCCACCGCGGCGGAGAACCCCTTCTCTGGAGGAGCAGCGTGAGCAAGGCCCAGATACTCGCGTCACCGGACGAGGCGGTGCGCGTCGTCAAGGACGGCGACACCGTCCTGGTCGGCGGCTTCGGCTTCGCCGGCATGCCGTTCGACCTGATCGACGCCCTGATCCGGCACGGCGCGGGCGACCTCACCATCGTCTCCAACAACGCCGGCAACGGTGAGGTGGGCCTGGCCGCCCTGCTGAAGGCCGGCCAGGTCCGCAAGGTCGTGTGCTCCTTCCCCCGGCAGGTCGACTCCTACGTCTTCGACGACCTCTACCGCCGGGGGGAGATCGAGCTCGACGTCGTCCCGCAGGGCAACCTCGCCGAGCGGATGCGGGCGGCCGGAGCGGGCATTGGAGCGTTCTACTGCCCGACGGGCGTCGGCACGCCGCTCGCCGAGGGCAAGGAGACCCGCACGATCGACGGGCGCGACTACGTCCTCGAATACCCCATCCGGGGGGACGTCGCCCTGATCACCGCGCACACCGCCGACACGATGGGCAACCTCGTGTACCGCAAGACGGCCCGGAACTTCGGCCCGGTGATGGCCACGGCCGCCGCGACGACCGTCGTCCAGGTCTCCTCGGTCGTGGACGCCGGGCAGCTCGACCCGGAGGCCGTCGTCACCCCCGGCATCTACGTCGACCGCGTCGTCAAGGTCGAACCACGCCACTACACCGTGCAGGGAGCCCGCTGATGCCACTCGACCGTGACCAGCTCGCGGCCCGCGTCGCGCAGGACATCGCACCGGGCAGCTTCGTCAACCTCGGCATCGGCCAGCCCACCAAGGTCGCCGACCACCTCCCGGCCGAGCTCGGCGTCGTCCTGCACACCGAGAACGGCATGCTGGGCATGGGCCCCGCCGCCACCGGCGACGAGGTCGACCCCGACCTCACCAACGCCGGCAAGGTGCCCGTCACCGAAATGCCCGGAGCCGCGTACTTCCACCACGCGGACTCCTTCGCCATGATGCGCGGCGGCCACCTCGACGTGTGCGTCATGGGCGCCTTCCAGGTCTCGGCGGGCGGCGACCTCGCCAACTGGGACACCGGCGCGCCCGGCTCGATCCCCGCCGTCGGCGGCGCGATGGACCTGGCGATCGGCGCCAAGCAGGTCTACGTGATGATGACGCTCTTCGCGAGGGACGGCAGCCCGAAGCTCGTGCCCGCCTGCACGTACCCCCTAACGGGCGTCGGCTGCGTCAGCCGCGTCTACACCGACCAGGCCGTCTTCGAGATCACCCCCGACGGCGTCCGCGTCCTGGAGTCGTTCGACCTGTCCCTCGACGACCTCCGCACCCGCCTGGACATCCCGCTCCTGCCCGCCCCCTCCTGACCGGCACCCCGGCGAGCGCGTCCCCACCCCGCCCGGAGACGCGCTCGCCAACCCGCCACCGCCCTACACCCCCGCACCACTGAATCCCAGAGAGGAACCACCGGCCTCCATGCCGCCCCGGCCACGGGCCTCGCACCGCCCATGCGATGATCAAGTGGATGACGAACTACGCCCGTATGTACCGGTTCGGGGTTGCGCCGTGGGAGCGCTATGGGAAGGCGGCCGCGGAGAGCATCGCCTCGCTTCTGGACCGTGAAGAGGCCGAGCGTTCCCGCCCCCTTGGCCGGGCTCTCGACCTCGGTTGCGGCCGTGGCCAGTTCACCCCGGAACTCGCGCGCAGGGGGTGGGACGCGGTGGGTGTCGACTACGTGCCCGCCGCGATCGAGGCGGCCAGTCGCAAGGGCGGCGAAGGAGTCGCCTACGTCGTCGGAGACGTGACCGATCTGTCCTCCGACCTGGGATCGTTCGACTTCTTCTTGGACATCGGCTGTTTCCAGGGGTTCGATGCGGAGGGCCAACGGGCCGAGGGGCGCGGCGCCACCGCTCTGGCCAACCCCGGAGCGACCCTTCTGATGCTTGCGTTCGGTCCTACCCGCCTGCGCTCGCGCATCGGCGGCGTCTCCCAGGCAGAGGTAGAAGCCGCCTTCCCCGACTGGGCCCTACTTGACGTCCAGCCTGCGGAAACCGCCGGCCTGGGCTGGCCCATGAACAGGACCGCCCCCCAGTGGTACCGCCTGCGCCACCACCCCTGAGCCCGTTGTCCCCGGTGCTCGCATCAGGGCGGTCAGGTGATGCCTGGGTCAGGGTGTGCAGGAGGGGAGAACGGGCACCGGTTCGGTGTTCCAGGCGGAGTCGACCCACCCGGCGGGGAAATAGCCCCAGCCCTCGCCGGTGTACTGGTCGTCCCCCTGGGTGTAGAGCCAGGTGGTGCCTCCGCCCTCTGGCTCGGCCGTCCCCTCGGTCTGGCAGGCGAACCAGCTCTCCTGCTCGCGCAGGTATCCGCTGACCGGCGTGGACGCGTCCGGTCCCTCGTAGAGGTCCCCAGGGCGCTCGATCGCGCAGTACCACCGGTCGAAGGTGGTGCCGGTCGCGTCGGTCACGGGCTCGCCGCTGCGTGCACAGCTCGCCGCGTCGGTGCTCGGGGCGGGCGAGCCGCCGGCCTGTTCCGGCCCGGTGGGCTCGTAGGTCGGCAGCGACCGCGGCCACATCGTCTCCGGCCACTGGGAATGGGCGGTCTTCGCGCCGCCGACCAGCATGAGCACGGCGACGGCCGACACCGCCAGGCTCTTGCCCACCATCGCCGCGGTGGAGCGCAGGCCGTCGAACGGCGGTTCCGCCGGCTCTTCGGGAGGGGCTTCCGGCGCGAACGCCTCTTCGAGCCTCCTGGTGTCCTCTCCGCAGTGCGGGCACATCCGGCGGCCCAGCACGTTGTCGTTGCCGCACCAGCGACAGGTCATGATCGGTTTCCTTCCGGGTCAGCGCACACCGTGCTCGCCGTTGGCGCCGTCGGGCCGCCGGCCGTCATCGGACGGGGGAGAGTGCCGGGCCGGGTACGGGCCGGCCAGTGGGTCGCCGGGCGGCTCCGGGCGCGGGCGCGGCGGGGGGACGGGGGGCCAGAGGGCGTCGGAGCCGGGTGCGGCGTTGCGCCGCCGACGGGCCCGGGCGCGCATGATCCACTCGCCGCCGTCCGCGGCGACCGCCTCCAGGATGCTGAGCGCGCCGGTGAGGTCGGAGGTGTCGGGCATCTCGGCCGGCGTCCCGTTCCGCATCTCGCCCGCCCGCCGCAGCAGCCACTCCTCCAGGTTCTCCACCGTGATCTCGATGTACTTGCCGTCGACGAGCGACAGCCGGAACACCTGGAAGAAGACGAGCGCGGACTTGTCGGGGGCCCTCACTTCACGCCGGTGCCCGTTCCCTTGGGCGCCGGGCAGAAGGCGCTCCCGGCGGCCGTCGTCGAACCGGATTCCGTACTCGGTGGTGCGGGCGGAGGCCAGCGAGTCGTAGCGGAAGGCCATGCGCTGCTGGTCCTTCACGATCCCGGTCGGGAAGTCCAGGTGCACCCGCACTTGGCGGACGCCGGAACCGGTGAGGAGGAAGACCCACACGGCATACGCGGAGAAGCGGGACGGGCCGTTGCTGACCCTCGCACGCCGGCAGTTAGGGGCGGCCTCGGTCAGGAACGCGTGCGCGATGACGTCCCGGCTGCTCAGGCCGTACTGGTTCATCGCCAGCGTCTTCAGGTAGATCTTGTCGAAGTCCAGCCAGCGGGCCATCTCGTCGTCGGCGGGCCGGTTCGACAGCAGCATCAGGCGCCTCCGGTACGCCTGCCCCTCCCGGACGAACCGCTTCTCGTACGCCGTCCGCCAGGCGCGGTGCGTGTAGTGGCGGACGAGATGGACGTCGGCCCGCCCGACCGCGAGCAGGACGACGCCCACCAGCAGCCACCCCATCGCGATGTTGGCGATCACCGGATGGGCCCACTGCATTTGAGGCATGGCCAGGTACCACGCGGCGACGACCCCGATGACGCCGGCGGCCAGGCCCGCGATCCGCAGGAGGCGCTTAGGGTCCCTGACCTTCCCGGCGGCCCACGCGCGCTCGTCCTCCTCGGCGTGCCAGGCGATCAGCCAGTCGATCCGCGTGGGCGCGATCCCCTTGTCGCCGTAGACCTCGATGATCTCGTTGGCGAGCGTTGTCCTGGTGCGCCGCGTGGCGGCCGTCCACAGCGGCCGCTGCAACGGCGAACTCGGCGCGCGCTTCGCGTACTGGCGCTGCACCGAGCCGTGGACGTGGTCGGCGAACCGCCGGCGCTCCGGGCTCTGGCTCCGCCGGCGGGACCCGCGCGGGTCGCGCGTCGGGGTCGGCGCGTAGCGGATCGGCAGCAGCCCCGGGGCGACGTACGCGGTGAGGGTGCCGAAGACGAGGAGGAGGACGCCCGAGACGACCGCGGTCCTCCAGCTCACCGAGGCCACCAGCACGGCCGCCAGGACCAGCCCGGCGACAGCCATGACCGCGCCCCAGATCGCCATCGTCCACTGGGCCAGTTCGAGCGCCGGCCAGTGGACGGGCACGCGCAGCGGCTCGGCCGGAACGGGTTCGAAGAATTTCCAGACCCGGCCCTCCCGGTCGTCGCCTATCCGTTCCGTGCGGACGGTCTCGGCGTCGTGCGCGGCGAGCCTGTCCTGGAAGACGCCGCTCAGGATCATGTCGAGATGGCGCCGGATCTCCTCCCGGTGAACCGGGTTCAGCCGCTGGAACTCGGCGAAGAAGGCGTCGAGGCGCTCCGGGGCCAGGGTCCCCCTCTCCTCCTGCGTCTCCAGGCAGTCGATGAGTTCGGTGAGGACTCGGTGGGCGTCGTTCCACTGGTCGCCCGGCCCCCGCCGCGCGAGGTCCCGGGCCTGCCTGATCTGGTCGAACTGCTCCTTGTCCAGCAGATCGAAGGACCGGTCGCCGAGCACGGTGAGCGTCCAGTAGTAGGCGACCTCGTTCGCGAGGGACGACGGGTCGTCGGCGGAGACGAACCCGTTCGCCACGGCCTCGCGGATCAGTTCCTCGGCGGAGCGCATGCGCCCGCCCGCGATGTAGTTCTTCGCCACCGCGAACTTCTCCGCGGGCGAGGCGTCCTGCCTGACCTCGTACCTGACGTCCCCGTAGATGTTCTCGGCCACGATGCCGGCCCTGAAGTCGCGGCCCGCGGTGTTCCGGGCGCCGCTGCCGGGGGCGGCGTTGCGGGCGGCGGGCGAGGGCGGCCGCCACCACGCCGGGCGCTGGGGCTCGCTCATCGCTCGTCCTCGTCACCGGAGCCGCCGCCGCGCGGCCCATGCCCCCGGCCGGCCGCTTCTCCTGGGCCGTAGTTCACGTCACCGTGGAAGTTGTCGGCCACGATGTTGGCTATGAAGTCGCGCCCAGCCGTATTGCGGGAGCCACCGGAGCCGGGCTGGGACGGGCCCGTCCCCCGCCCGCCCTTCGAACCGTCGCCCGGCCACTCCTCCAGCCCCGGGACGAGCTTCGCGAGCTGCTCGGCGAGAAGGTCGAGATCGGAGTCCTGGGTCCGGCGGTCCAGCCGGATGTACTGGCACATGGCGAGCCGGGCGAGGTCGTCCGGCAGGTCCTCGGCGCGCAGCGGCTGCACGGCGCCGACGAGGACCGGTATCACCCGGACGTCGTAGCGGAACGCCTCCATGATCTCTTGCCGGGTCCAGTCGCCCGCCCGGTCGATCTTGCGCCGGCCGGCCGCGTCGGTCTCCAGCCAGTGCGGTCCGATGAACGCGAGCAGGACGTCGCTCTGCCGGACGGCCCTCAGCAGCGCGTGCATCCAGTCGTCACCGGGCGGGATCGACTTGCTCGCGCGGAAGAACACCCGCGGGCCGAAGCGGCTGGACAGCTCGCGTTCCACCAGCGCGGCGACGCTGTCGGTGTCCCCCGAGCGGTAGTTGACGAAGATGCTGGGCATATGGTTCTCCTTCGTTGTTTCCGTGTGCTCCGCAGGTGGGCGGATCGCGGCGGTCTCGGATGAGGTGTCGGTCCCGCGGGTCAGACCTCCGGCGAGCGGAGGGACGCGGTGAGCGCCGGGTACAGGTCGCGCACCGACGGATTGGTGTGCCAGCGCGACAGGACGCGGGCCAGCCGGCGCAGGTCGGCAGTGATCGTGGCGGACGCGACCACGTCGGTGATGGCCAGGAGCCGCTCGGTCAGCGCGCAGGCGTGCTCGACCTGGCCGGCGGACGCGTGGGCCAGGGCCTGCCGAACCCCGTAGCGCGCCCGGGAGCGCAGCGCGTCCGGGTGGATCCGGGCGACCTCGGCGTCGAGGATCTCGCCGGCCTCCTTCGGGCGGCCCAGCTCGTAGAGGCACCAGCCGGTGACCATCGAGACCGGGTCGGTGAGGTTCATCGTGCCGAGGACCGACGGCTCCGGCCGCCCGGAGCCGTGGCCGAGAAGCTCGCGCGCCCGGTCGAGGCTGCGCATGCAGGCGTCGTAGTCACCGGCCAGCGCGTGGCCCTGCGCCTCCCGCTGGGCGGCCAGGCCGCGGATGCGCGGCGGGGTGTCCTTGCGGACCTGGGCCTGGCGGGCCAGCTCGATGGTCTGCGCGGCGTCCTCGCGGTACAGGGTGACCAGCGCCCGCCGCACCAGGGCGTAGACGGCCAGGTCGTGGTCGTTCCCGGCGGCGGCCATGTCGACGGCCTTCGCCGTCCACCACAGGGCGGCGCGGGAGTTCCCCGACTCCTGCGCCATCCAGCCCGCGTACTCGGCGAACCGGGCGCCCAGCATGAGGAACTCTTCCCTGATCCCGGCCGGTGCCTGCAGCGCCAGCCCTCGCAGCACGTGTGTCTGGGCGATGGCCGCGGGCAGCACCACCCCGGGGCTCGCCGTCTGGCCCAGGTTCCGGGCCTGCTCGAACATGGTCCGGAAGACCTCCACGGCAGCCGGCTGCCGGGCGGTCGCCGCCATGCCCTGGCTGCTCAGGCCGAAGCCGATCAGCGAGGACGTCGTCAGCGTCAGCGCCTCCCGCCGGTTCACGGGATGGAACCAGTTGACCCCGTCGGGGGACATGCTCATCAGCCACACCTCGTCTTCGTCCGATGCCGTTTCCGGCGGCTCGGTGTCGGACGGCCGTCCGGCGACGAGTGAGACGAGCGCCCCCTGCGCCCCGAGCGCGGCGTCGCTCTGGCGAGCCAGTTCGGGCGAGGGTGATTTGCTCCCGTTCTCAATCTTGCTCAGATGCCCCTTGCTGTAGTGCAGGAGTTCCCCGAGTTGTGCCAGTGACAGTCCGGCCTCCATCCGCATTCGCCGGAGCTCTGCACCGAAGGTTGTCACCCGTCCCGTCATGGCGACCCCGGTTTCCCGTTGCCGACACCAAAGGGCGCGGCGAAACGCCTACCTGCGAATTCGGCGCGTCCGGCACGTTGGACACCGACCGAAGGAAAGGCGAGTGCCGGGACGTTCCGGCGCCGGCTCGCATCGGCCGAGGGAGGGCGCATATGACCCGTCGGACGGGGAGTGCGGGGGATGTCAGGCCCGGTGTCGTGCGAGGTTCCCCCCGGTGGGTGTGGATCTTCGCCATGTTCCAGTTGTGGGCGGCCGTGCCTTCGCTGGTCGAGCTTTACAGCGAGGGCGTGTGGCGACTTCTGCTCACATTGCCCGTGGCTTTCGTCGCGCTCATGGACGCCTGGCATGAGCTTCGGACACCTCCATGCATCGGTCACGGCGGCAGTATCTCGCCAAATCATGACGAAGGAGAGGGCATCGCCTGAGCCTTCGGGCGGGGTTTCCCGTTTCCCATCGAGAAAAGGTTTCCAGCGATCCGGACGTTCCACCTAATTTCCGACAGTCGCCCTGATATCACTCTCTTGATCTTTTGACAGAAAGGATCTTCAACGAGTGTGCACTTCGCCCTTGAACGACTTTCTGGAAACGTCATAAGTGGCGTCACGCGACGTCTAAAAACCAATTCGGTTCTCGACGGAGGGCCGCGCGGCCACCCGGATGCCGGCGTGTACGCCGGGGGGCGTAGTGGCGGAGTCGTCGCCAGGGGGACGACCCCGGCGGCCACCACCGGTCACGATCGGTGCATGAGTGGGATTGTGGATGGCCAGGGTGCGGTGGCCGTGCGTACTGAGGGGTTGACCAAGAGGTACGGGGAGCAGGTCGCTGTTGATTCGGTGAGTCTGACCGTGCGCAAGGGGGAGGTCTACGGCTTCCTGGGGCCGAACGGGGCCGGGAAGACGACGACGCTCCGCATGATTCTCGGGCTGATCCGGCCGAGCGGCGGGTCGGCGACCGTGCTGGGGCGGCCGGCGGGTGGCGCGGGGGTGAACCGGCAGGTCGGTGCGTTGGTCGAGGGGCCGGGGTTCTACCCGTATCTCAGCGGGCGCGACAACCTGCGCGTGCTGGCGCGCTATCGCGGTATCGGCGACGGCGACGTCGGGCGGGTGCTGGCGCGGGTCGGGCTCGCCGAGCGGGCGTCCGACGCGTTCAAGGCGTACTCCCTCGGGATGAAGCAGCGGCTCGGGGTCGCCGCGGCGCTGCTCGGTGATCCCGGGCTGCTGGTCCTCGACGAGCCCACCAACGGGCTCGATCCCGCGGGCGTCGGGGACATGCGGCGGCTGCTGACCGAGCTTGCCGCCGCGGGGCACACGGTGCTGCTGTCCAGCCACATGCTGAGCGAGGTCCAGGAGACGTGCGACCGGGTCGGGGTGATCAACCGCGGGCGGCTCGTCGTGGAGGCCACGGTCGGGGAGCTGCGGGGTTCCGGCGGCCTGCGGGTGCGGGCTGATCCCTTGAGCACGGCGCTGGACGTGAGCAGGCGGCTCGCCGGGGACGACGTGACCGTCAACGACGGGGCGCTGCTGCTGCGCGTCGACCCCGGCCGGGCGGCCGAGGTGACGCGGGCGCTGGTGGCGGCCGACGTCGACGTCCACGAGATGCGCCCGGTCGAGCGCTCGCTGGAAGAGGTCTTCTTCGAGATGACCGCGGACGAGGAGGCGGCCCGATGAGCACCCTGCCTTCGGCTGCGCCTATGACGACACAGACCGCGGACGAGGAGGTGGCACGATGACCGCGCTGACCGCGAGTACGCGTGCGGAGGTCCTGCGGCTGCGGCGATGGCCTGCCCTGTGGACGCTGGGCGGCGTGTGGCTGCTGCTGAACATCACCTTCGGTTACGTGTTCCCGTATCTCTCGTACAGAAATGGCGGCGGGTTCGCCAACGAGGGGGCCGACCCCAGGCAGTTGCTCGCCGACGTCATGCCGGAGAGCGTTCCCGTAGCGGTGGTGCAGGGGATGCCCATGTTCGGTGGGGCGATCCTGTTCGCTTTGGGCGCGTTGACCGCGGGCAGCGGCTACGGGTGGGGGACGTGGAAGACCGCGTTCACCCAGGGCCCGGGACGTTCCGCCGTGCTCGGCGGCACCCTCGCCGCTCTCGGCGGCGTCGTCGTCGCCGTCGTGCTCGGGACGTTCGCCATAGACCTCGGCATCGCCGCGTCGCTCGCCTCTGTCGAGGGCCAGGGCATCGCTCTGCCGGCCGCAGGGGACGTGGCGCGCGGGCTGGGCGGCGGTGTCCTGATCCTGGCCCTGTGGACGGCCGCCGGTCTGGCCGTCGGCACGCTCACCCGCAATCCCGCGCTCGCCGTGGCGCTGGGGCTGGTGTGGACGCTCGCGGTGGAGAACCTGCTGCGCGCCGTGTCGTCCCTGCTCGACTGGCTGGGGCCGGTCACGGACGTCCTGCCCGGGACGGCCGCGGGGTCGATCGCCTCGGCGGTCGGAGGGAACCCGGTGTCGGAGGGCGGCTCCCCCGGCGTGGTCGACAACCTCGGCGGCGGCGCGGCGGTCACCGTGGCGCTCTGCTACCTCGCGGTCCTCGTCGTCGTCACCGGAGTGCTCGCGCGCCGCGACGTCGCGTGACCGCCCGCGGCGCTGCTTTTGAAGGTTCTCCACAATTCGAGCGGCGCAGCATGAGTCGTGTCCGGCATGGCGCCGCGGCCGGGTGGACGGAAAAGTGATACCTGCCGCGACGGTCATGCCGCGGTGCGCGCAGCGTCGGTCTGGAGAAGGGCTCGGTCGGGTGTTCAGTCGTGTCGCCATCGTCAACCGTGGTGAGGCCGCCATGCGGCTCATCCACGCCGTGCGGGACATCACCGCGGAGACCGGGACGCGGATCGAGACCGTCGCCCTGCACACCGACGTCGACCGCACCGCCACGTTCGTCCGCGAGGCGGACCTGGCCTACGATCTCGGTCCGGCGTCCGCGCGTCCCTACCTCGACATGCGGGTGCTGGAGCGCGCGCTGGTGGAGACCGGGGCCAACGCCGTGTGGGTGGGCTGGGGCTTCGTCGCGGAGGACCCGGCGTTCGCCGAGCTCTGCGAGAGGCTCGGCGTCACCTTCGTGGGCCCGAGCCCGGACGCGATGCGCAAGCTCGGCGACAAGATCGGCGCGAAGCTGATCGCCGAGGAGGTCGGGGTGCCGGTCGCGCCGTGGAGCCGCGGTCCGGTCGAGACGCTCGACGCCGCCCTCGCCGCGGCGGAGAAGATCGGCTACCCGCTGATGCTCAAGGCGACCGCGGGCGGCGGCGGGCGCGGCATCCGCGTGGTCGCGAACGCGGACGAGCTCACAGACGCCTACGAGCGCACCAGCCAGGAGGCCGCGCGGGCGTTCGGCAGCGGCGTCGTCTTCCTGGAGCGCCTCGTCACCGACGCCAGGCACGTCGAGGTCCAGGTGATCGCCGACGGGCAGGGCACGGCGTGGGCGCTCGGCGTCCGCGACTGCTCGGTGCAGCGGCGCAACCAGAAGGTCATCGAGGAGTCGGCGTCGCCGGTGCTCGACGCGGCGCAGGCGGCGGAGCTGAAGGCGTCGGCGGAGCGGCTCGCCCTCGCGGTCGGCTACCGCGGCGCGGCGACCGTCGAGTTCCTCTACCACCCCGGTGACCGGCTGTTCGCGTTCCTGGAGGTCAACACCCGCCTCCAGGTCGAGCACCCGATCACGGAGGCGACCACCGGGTTCGACCTCGTCAAGGCGCAACTGCACGTGGCGGCGGGCGGCCGGCTGGAGGGCGACCCGCCGGCGGAGCGGGGGCACGCGATCGAGGCCCGGCTGAACGCCGAGGACCCCGACCGCGACTTCGCGCCGTCCCCGGGCCGCATCGCGCGGCTGGACCTGCCCGCCGGGCCGGGCATCCGGGTCGACACCGGCGTCAGCGAGGGCGACACCATCCCCGCCGACTTCGACTCGATGATCGCGAAGATCATCGCCTACGGCGGCGACCGCGCCGAGGCGCTCGGCAGGCTGCGCCGGGCGATGGCGCAGACCACCGTGATCATCGAGGGCGGCGCGACGAACAAGAGCTTCGTGCTCGACCTGCTCGACCGGCCCGAGGTGATCGACGCCAGCGCCGACACCGGCTGGATCGACCGCGTCCGCGACGAGGGCGGGCTCGTCACGCACCGGCACTCCGCCGTCGCGCTGGCCGCCGCCGCCATCGAGGCGTACGAGGAGGAGGAGCGCGCCGAGCGGCAGCGGCTGCTGTCGACGGCGTTCGGCGGACGCCCCCAGGTCCAGCACGAGAGCGGGCGCCCCCTCGACCTCAAGCTCCGCGGCGCCGCCTACCGGGTGCGGGTCGCGCGGATCGGCGCCGACCGGTTCCGCGTCGGCGTCGAGACCGGGAGCGGCGGCGACGGCGCGGTCCGCACCGCCGACGTCGAGCTGGAGCGCTTCGACCGGCACACCGGGCAGATCATCGTCAACGGCACCCGGCACCGCCTGCTCACCGGCACGCACGGCCCGGTCCACCTGGTCGAGGTCGACGGCGTGACGCACCGCGTCAGCCGCGACGAGGGCGGCGTGATCCGCTCCCCCGCGCCCGCGCTGGTCGTGGACACGCCGCTGAAGGCGGGCGCCGAGGTCGAGGCGGGCGCGCCGATCCTGGTGCTGGAGAGCATGAAGATGGAGACGGTGCTGCGGGCGCCGTTCAAGGCGCGGCTGAAGGAGTGCGCCGTGTCCGTGGGCAGCCAGGTGGAGACCGGCGCGCCGCTGCTGCGGCTGGAGCCGCTCGCCGACGACGACGCCGAGGCCGAGGACGTCTCGTCCGCCGGGGCCGTCGAGCTGGACCTGCCCGCCGCGCCCGCGGAGGTCCCGGCCAGGGTGCGGCTCACCCGCGCCCAGGAGGACCTCCGCAGCCTGCTGCTGGGCTACGACGTCGACCCGCACGACGAAGGCCGGGTGCTGGACGAGTACATGGCCGCGCGCCGCGCCGCCGTAGCGGAGGGCCACCAGCCGCTGGCCGAGGAGCTCCGGCTCATCGACGTGTTCGCCGACCTCGCCGAGCTGAGCCGCAACCGCCCCGCGGGCCGCGACGCGGCCGCCGACGGGGAGGGCCACGTCCACAGCGCGCGGGAGCACTTCCACAGCTACCTGCAGAGCCTGGACGTCGAGCGGGCCGGGCTGCCGGAGGCGTTCCAGGCCGAGCTCGCCACGGCGCTCGGGCACTACGGCGTCACCGACCTCGAACGCTCCCCCGAGCTCGAGGCCGCGGTGTTCCGCATCTTCCTCGCGCAGCAGCGCGCGGCGGCCGACGCGGCGGTCATCGCGTCGCTGCTGCGCACCTGGCTGCAGGAGCCGCCGCCGGAGGAGGCGCTGCGCGAGCCCGCCGGCCTCGCGCTGGAGCGGCTGGTCGCCGCGACGCAGGTCCGCTTCCCGGTGGTGTACGACCTTGCGGCCGGCGTGGTGTTCGCGTGGTTCGCGCAGCCGCTGCTTCGCCGCAACCGCGCCCGCGTCTACGCCGACGTCCGCCGGCACCTGCGGCACCTGGACGCGCACCCCGACTCACCGGACCGCGCCGAGCGCATCGCCGAGATGGTGCGCAGCACCGAGCCGCTGGTGCGGCTGCTCGGCCAGCGCCTCGACCGCCACGACCGGGACAACTCGGTCATGCTGGAGGTGCTGACGCGGCGGTACTACGGCAACAAGGGCCTCACGGGCGTCCGCACGACCGAGGCCGCGGGCTGCACGTTCGTGGTCGCCGAACGCGACGGCAAGCACCTCGTCTCCGCCGCGGTCGGCTTCGGCGCGCTCGGCGGCGCGCTGCGCGGGCTCGCGGAGCTGGCGGGCGGCGTGGACGCCCTCGACGCCGACATCTACCTCTCCTGGGAGAACCAGCCGGAGGGCTACGACGCGATGGCGGCGGCGCTGCACGACGTCATCAGCGCGCACCCGCTGCCGGAGAGCGTCCGCCGCGTCACCGCCACCGTCGCGGGCAGCAGCGGCGCGGTGATGCACCACCACTTCACGTTCCGCCCGTCCGCCGCGGGGATGGCCGAGGAGCGGCTGATCCGCGGCCTGCACCCGTACATCGCGCAGCGGATGAAGATGGAGCGGCTGAGCAGGTTCGACCTGACCCGGCTGCCGTCGTCGGACGAGGAGGTCCACCTCTACCGGGCGGTGGCGCGGGAGAACCCGTCCGACGACCGCCTCGTCGCGTTCTCGCAGGTGCGCGACCTGACCGAGCTGCGCGACAACGACGGCAGGCTGCTCACGCTGCCGACCGCCGAGTACACGATCGCGTCCTGCGTCGACTCGATCCGCCGGGCCCAGTCGCGGCGGTCGTCGAAGAACCGGTTCCCCACCAACCGGATCGTGATCTACGTCTGGCCGCCGAGCGGGCTCACCCGCGCCGAGCTGGAGACGCTGGCCAGGCGCGTCGTGCCGACGACCGCGGGCGCCGGGCTGGAGGAGATCCTGCTCATCGGGCGGCAGCGCGACCCGGCGACCGGCGACCTCCGCAAGATCGCGGTGCGGGTCGCCTACGACGCCGCCGGCGGCACCAGGCTGCGGGTCGGCGAGCCGACGGACGACCCGGTCGAGCCGCTCGACGGCTACCGGCAGAAGGTGCTGCGCGCGAGCAGCCGCAACACGGTGTACCCGTACGAGCTGACCCGGCTGCTCGGCGACTTCACCGAGCACGACCTGGACGACGGCGGCGCGCTGGTCCCGGTCGACCGGCCGAAGGGGCGCAACACCGCGGCGATCGTCGCGGGCGTCGTCACCACGAAGACCCGGCTGCACCCGCGCGGCGTCACCAGGGTCGTGCTGCTCGGCGACCCGACGAAGGCGCTCGGCGCGCTGTCGGAGCCGGAGTGCCGCCGCGTGATCGCCGCGCTGGACCTGGCGGAGCGGATGCGGGTGCCGCTGGAGTGGTACGCGCTGTCCGCGGGCGCCAAGATCTCCATGGAGTCCGGCACGGAGAACATGGACTGGGTCGCCGCCGCGCTCAAGCGGATCGTGGAGTTCACCCAGGACGGCGGTGAGATCAACGTCGTGGTCGCGGGCATCAACGTCGGCGCGCAGCCGTACTGGAACGCCGAGGCGACGATGCTGATGCACACCAAGGGCGTCCTCGTGATGACGCCGGACTCGGCGATGGTGCTCACCGGCAAGCAGTCCCTCGACTTCTCCGGCGGCGTGTCCGCCGAGGACAACTTCGGCATCGGCGGCTACGACCGGGTGATGGGCCCGAACGGCCAGGCGCAGTACTGGGCGCCGAACCTCGCCGCCGCGCGGGACGTGCTGATGTCGCACTACGCCCACACCTACGTCGCGCCGGACGAGGACGCACCGCGCCGGGCCACCACCACCGACCCGGTCGACCGCGACATCTCCGACTTCCCGCACGTCGTGCCGGGCAGCGACTTCGGCACGGTCGGCGAGATCTTCTCCGCCGAGGCCAACCCGGACCGCAAGAAGCCGTTCGACATCCGGACCGTGATGCGGGCGCTGTCCGACCAGGACCACCCGGTCCTGGAGCGCTGGGCCGGGATGGCCGACGCGGAGACCGCGGCCGTCCAGGACGTGCACCTCGGCGGCATCCCGGTGTGCCTGCTCGGCATCGAGTCGCGGTCCGTGCCGCGGCGCGGCTTCCCGCCGACCGACGGCCCGGACGCCTACACCGCGGGCACGCTGTTCCCGCGGTCGTCGAAGAAGGCCGCGCGAGCGATCAACGCGGCCAGCGGCAACCGGCCGCTGGTGGTGCTGGCGAACCTGTCGGGCTTCGACGGCTCGCCCGAGTCGATGCGCAAGCTCCAGCTGGAGTACGGCGCCGAGATCGGCCGCGCGATCGTGAACTTCCGCGGGCCCATTGTGTTCTGCGTGATCTCGCGCTACCACGGCGGCGCGTTCGTGGTGTTCTCCAAGGCGCTGAACCCGAACATGACCGTGCTGGCGGTGGAGGGGTCGTTCGCGTCGGTGCTCGGCGGCGCGCCCGCCGCCGCGGTGGTGTTCTCCGGCGACGTCAACGCCCGCACCGCCGCCGACCGGCGGGTGCGGGACCTGGAGGCCCGCGTCGCCGTCGCCGGGGGTCCCGAGCGGGCCGTGCTGGCCGCCGAGCTTGAGGAGCTCCGCACGGTGGTCCGCGCGGAGAAGCTCGGCGAGGTGGCCGCGGAGTTCGACCGCGTCCACGACATCCACCGCGCGGTCCAGGTCGGTTCCGTCGACGCCGTCGTCCGCGCCGCCGAACTGCGTCCCCGCGTCATCGAGGCGATCGAGGCGCGCCTGAGCTGAGCACCCGTACCGGGAGGAGCCCTAGCGTCATCGAGGCGATCGAGGCGCGCCCGGTGACGGGGCGTGGGCGCTGACCGCTTCGCGGGCCTGCCCCGGGGTGAGCCGTCCGTCGGCGACGACGACGGTGAGCGCCCGGGTCAGGCCCTCCGCGACGGTCAGCGGCTTCTCCCAGGCCAGGGCGGGGCCGACGCCGGGATACTGGGCGACGCGCACGAACCAGGGGTCGAGCCCGGCGGTCTGCACGAACACCAGGCTCCACGCGTCCGAGACCAGTGCCAGCCAGGGCGTGACGCTGCCGTGCACGGCCTCCTCCCCGGCCGCCTCGCCGGTGAAGACGGCCAGCCCGGCGGAGTCCTTGGGCGCGCGCCAGAAGAACCCGCCGTAGCCCGCGCCGGCGCGGCCCTTGCACGCCGAGCTCTGCAGGACGAGGGGCTTCCCGGTCCGGCCGGTCAGCGTGAACGCGAAGTCCAGCGCCCACGCGTCTCCGGCGGGACGCGCGGTCAGCGTCCGTTCCTCGGCGGCCAGGACGGTGCCGTCCGGGCCGACCCAGTCGAGGGCGTCGGCGTAGCCGCCCGGGATCGGCCGGAGCGTGCGGCGCCGCTGCCGCCCGTGATTGGGAAGTATCTTCGGGCCCTCGTCGCGGACGTAGGTGGAGCCGCCCCAGAAGTTCGCCCCGTCCACGTCGGCGACCGCGACACCCGCACCGAAGTGATGGACGTGGTCATCCGGCTGGGTTTCGGTGACGACGGTCCCGCCGAGGGTCCGGACGGGGTGCAGGTGGGGTCGCGGGGCATCGGTGGCCTGCAGGTCCCCGCGCTGGACGTAGGAGGCGACCTCCCGCGCGCCCACCCGCAGCGCCGTCTCCGGCCACGGTTCCCGGACCGCGCCGAGGCTGCCGGGGAAGCCCAGCTCGGAGAGGGTCGCGAGGTCCCGCGCCGCGCGGACGGCCAGGCCCTCGATGCCGGGCAGCACCAGCCGGGACGGTTCCGTCCGGACGAACCGCTTCTCGACCGGACGCGGTGGCGGGGCGAGCCGGATGGCGTCGAGCAGCCGGGTGAAGCCGCCGGTGCGCGCGAGCGGCACCAGGAGCGGCGTGCCGTCCCGGATGTGCGCGAGGAGGTTGCCGAGCAGGTCGGTCCGGCCGAAACCGGTCCGGACACCGTCGGCCTCGATCTCGTCCAGGGTGTAGAAGAGCCGGGCCGACCGGGTCTCGCCGTGGAGGTGCAGGTAGGGCTCGGTGCGCCGGGCGGAGCAGAGCGAGACGGTGATCGCGATGTCCGTCCCGTCCGCGAGGCGCAGCCGGGCGCTGGAGGTGTCGTCGGACTCGATCTCGTTGGCCCGGAACAGCTCCAGCTCGATGCCGCCGACGGAATCGACGGTGTCCGCTCCGGCCACCGCCAGGGCGGAGGCGACGGCGTGGGCGAACGGGTTGGTGAGGGCGCCGTCCATGACGTCGACCCCGTCGAGCCGCCGCCGGCCCGCCCACGGCGAGCGGGTGAAGTACGAGAACGGCCGGGTCCACGCCCCCGCGACCCCGATGGCGCGGAGCGGCTCGCCCAGCAGCTCCCGCGCGGCCGGGATCGCGTGCGAGCCGAGCGCCTGGAAGCCGACCTGGCAGCCGAGCCCGGTCTCGGCCACCGCGGCGGAGATCGCGCGGAACTCCGCGACCGACGGCGCGGGCGGCTTCTCCAGCAGCACGTGCGCCCCGGCCCGCAGCGCGGCCGCGGCCAGCGGCGCGTGGGTGTGGATCGGGGTGGCGATCACCGCCGCCTCCGCCCCGGTTTCCCGGATCAGCGCGGGAAGATCCGGCCCGCTCGGCACGTCCAGCCCGGACGGCGGCGCGATGTCGCACACCCCGGCCAGCTCGGCCCGCCCGGCCGCCGCCAGCCGCCGGACGTTCTCCAGGTGGTTGCGCCCGTAGCCGTTGACCCCGGCGACGACGACCCGCACGGGCCTCACGGCGCGGCCCACCGGGTCGGCGCGCCCGTCGCCCGCAGCTCCGCGCCGGCGATCTCCACTGGGGGCGGGCCCGCGAGCAGCCCGAGGTCGGTGAGCGTCGCGTCCTCCGGTACCTCCACCATCGCGGGATGCTGCAGGGCGAGGGCGAGCTGGCCCGACAGCTCGGTGAGCAGGTGCGGGTACACCGGAACGCCGAAGACGCGGGCGAGCTCGGCGATGCGCAGGAACGGGGTGATCCCCCCGACCCGCACCACGTTCGGCTGGACGACGTCGCACGCACCGGCGGTCAGCAGGTCGCGGAAGCCGTAGGTGGTAGCGACATTCTCCCCGACCGCGACCGGCGTGCCGATGCCGCGGCGCAGCTCGACGTGCGCGGCGAGGTCGTCGGCGGGCAGCGGCTCCTCGATCCAGAAGACGTCGAACCGCTCCAGCGCCCGCAGCGCGGTCCGGGCCCGGTGCAGGTCCCAGCGCTGGTTGGCGTCGATCATCAGCGCGGTGCCGGGGCCGACGACCTCGCGGACGGCCGCGACCCGCGCGACGTCCTCGGCGAGCGAGGGCCGCCCCACCTTGACCTTGACGGCCGGGTACCCGGCGGCGGCCCAGCGCCCGGCCTGGGCGGTCAGCTCGTCCAGCGGGTAGTGCAGGTTGATCCCGCTGCCGTAGACCGGGACGGCGTCGCGCCGCGCCCCGAGGACGTCCACCAGCGAGCGGTCACCGCATTCCAGGTCCCACAGCGCGAGATCGACCCCCGCCATCGCGATCGGGACGATCCCGGCCCGTCCCGCCTCGGCGAGATGCGCCGAGAGCCTGTCCCAGACGACGCCGGGATGCGCCGGGAGCCCGATCACCGCGTCGCGGACATCGTGCTCCAGCAGCGCCTTCACCGCGTGCAGCCCGATCTGCGGCGTCCAGGAGATCCCGGTGCCCGACCGCCCGTCGTCCAGCGTGAGCGTGACGAACAGGACGTGGTTGCACGGCACGTCCGCGCCCCACGGCCGGGCCAGCGGCACCGACCGCGCCACGACCGACAGGTCCTTGATCATCCCTGCTCCCTGATCACAAGCGCCTTTTTCGTGAGTGCCTTGATCGTGAGCGCCTTGATCACACGTGTCATGAGCGCCGCCCCTCAGACGAGCTCGGTGCGCCAGCTGCGCTTGGCGGTCCAGCCGAGCAGCCGCTCGGCCTTGGCGGAGGAGAACGCCGGGGAGGTGCCGGTGAGCGCGCCGGCGGCCTCGGCGGTCGCGGGGAAGAACCGGGGCAGCAGCTCGGCCAGCGGCTCGCGGGCCAGCGCGTCCCCGGCGCCGGCGAAGAACACCTCGCCGTTGCGCTCCAGCCGGGGCAGCTGGGCGAGCAGCGCGCCGATGAACTCGCCGGCGTCCCGGGCGTCCAGGTAGTTGAACAGCGACACGCTGCCGATCTCCGGCCGGTCCAGCCGCTCGCGCAGGGTGTGCCCGGACTGGGTCGGGGCGCCCTCCCACTCCTCGGGCGCGATGACGAAGCAGGGGCGGAACGCGGCCATCCGCGTGCCGGTTGCGGAGCGGGCGAACGTCTGCATGGTCTGCTCGGCGACCAGCTTCGACAGGCTGTAGACGTTCCAGGGCCGCGCCGGGTGCTCCTCGTCCAGCGGCAGGTACGCGGGCGTCCAGCCGCCGGGCGCGCCGTAGCCCAGCACCGTGGGGCTGCTCGCGACGACCAGCTCCGGCACGCCCAGCGCCACCGCGGCCGCGCAGACGTTGAACGCCAGCTGGGTGTTGACGCGGAACGTCGTCGCGTCCGTCCGGCCGAACGGCACCGCGATGGCGGCGAGATGGACGACCGACTCCGGCCGGAAACGGGTGATCGCCGAATGGGCCTCGCCGAGATCGGTGAGGTCGGCGGGCAGGGTCTCGGCGGCCTCCCGCGGGGTGCCCGGGGCGCTGTCCACGCCGATCACCTCGTGTCCGGCGGCCGCCAGCGTGGTGACGACGCTCCGGCCCAGCCGGCCCGCGCTTCCGGTGACGAGCACTCTGCTCACCGCATGGACTCCTTCGCGTGCTGCAACCAGTTGCAGTAACGATCGCTCCCCAAGGCCCGGCCCGTCAAGGCATCAGCGCTCCACCAGTACAAACGGTCGCAGTGATCACTCCGAACTTGCAAACGGTTGCGTTAGGGTGGACGCCATGGCAGTGACTATCCGGGACGTCGCGCACGCGTCCGGCGTGCACGTGTCGACGGTGTCGCGGACCTTCTCCGCGCCGCACATGGTGAACGCCGAGACGCGGACCCGGGTGCTGGCGGTGGCGGAGCGGCTCGGCTACCGGCCCAACCGGGCGGCCCGGTCGCTCACCACCGGCCGGACGAACAACCTCGGGCTGATCGTCGCCGATCTCGCGAACCCGTTCTTCCCCCCGCTGATCAAGGCCGCCCAGGCCGCCGCCCGCGCCCGGGACTACCACCTGTTCGTCGCCGACACCGACGAGGATCCCGCCAAGGAGCAGGAACTCGTCCTGGCGTTCTCCAAGCAGGTCGACGGCATCGTGCTGTGCAGCCCAAGGTCGTCGAACAAGGCGCTGGAGAAGCTGGTCAAGACGATCCCGTTCGTCCTGGTCAACCGGCGGCTGCGCGGGGTGACGACCGTGGTCATGGACGTCGCCCGCGGTGCCCGCACGGCGATGGAGCACCTCGCCGGGCTGGGCCACCGGCGCGTCGCCCTCGTGTCGGGGCCGTCCGGCTCGTGGACGAGCGGCGAGATCCGCAAGGCCGTCACGGACATGCCCGGCGTCGAGACGGTCGTCATCGGCCCCAACGCGCCCACCGAGGAGGGCGGCGTCACCGTCGCCGGCCAGGTCGCGGCGTCGGGCGTGACCGCCGTGCTCGCCTACAACGACCTCGTCGCCATCGGGCTCATCGAGGGCCTGGAGGAACTGGGCGTCGGCGTCCCCGGCGACATCAGCGTCATCGGCATCGACGGCAGCATCACCGGGCGCCTGTACCGGCCCAAGCTCACCACGGTCGCCATGCCCACGGCCGACGCCGGGCGCATGGCCGTCGATCTGCTCATCACGTCGATGAGCGCGGCGGCCGTCCTGGAGACCCACCTGGTGGTCCGCGAGTCCACCGCTCCCCCGAAAGGATCCCCACCCCCATGACAGGTCACGATCTCTTCGGCGCCACGCCGGAAGGCGAGCAGGTCGACCGGTACGTGCTGGACAACGGACGGCTGCGCGTCGCGGTCCTCACCCTCGGTGCGACCGTCCAGCGGCTGGAGGTGGCCGACGGCACCAACGTGGTGCTCGGTCTCGACTCGGTGGACGACTACCTGAACCGCAGCCGGTACTTCGGCGCGGTCGTCGGACGGTACGGCAACCGCATCGGCCACGCCCGGTTCACCCTCGACGGCAAGGAGTACCGGCTCGCGGCGAACGACGGCGCGCACAGCCTGCACGGCGGCGTCCGCGGCTTCGACAAGCGGGTGTGGCGGGCCGAGCCGGCGGGCCCGGCGGACCTCCTGCTGAGCCTGGTGAGCCCGGACGGCGAGGAGGGCTACCCCGGCGAGCTGACGGCGAGCGTCCGGTACCTGCTGGACGGCGACACGCTCCGGCTGGAGTACCGCGCGACGACCGACGCCCCGACCGTGGTCAACCTGACCAACCACTCCTACTTCAACCTGGCGGGCGGCGGTGACGTGCGCGGTCACATGGTGATGCTGGAGGCCGGCCACTACCTGCCGGTGGACGAGGGGAAGATCCCCACGGGCGAGCTCGCCCCGGTTGCGGGGACGCCGTTCGACTTCACCGAACCGGCCCGCGTGGACGCGCGGCTCGGCGGCCGCTACGACCACTGCTACGTCTTCACCGCCCCCTCCGATGCGCGACCCGGCGCGGGATCCGGCGTCCAGGGCGACGGGAACCCCGTCCTCCGGGGCCGGGCGACGGTCACCGATCCTGGCAGCGGCCGTTCGCTGGAGGTCGCCACCTCCGAACCGGGCGTGCAGTTCTACACCGGGCACATGCTGGACGGTGCCGCCACCCCGTTCGGCCCGTTCGCGGGCCTGTGCCTGGAGACCCAGCGGTTCCCCGACGCGCCGAACCGGCCGGCGTTCCCGTCCGCGGTGCTGCGCCCCGGGGCGACGCACGTCTCGGCCACCGAGTACCGCTTCGGCGTCTCCTGAACCGACTGCAAACGGTTGTAGTAACAGGCGGCACGGCCAGGAGTCTTATCGCGACGTTCCGTCCGCGGAAACCACGCTGACCTGCCCTAACTACGAAACCGCTCATCGCGGACAGTGAGGAATCTCACTGCAAAGGGTTGACGACATCTCCGCCAGCGCGCTAAGAAAGCGCTATCTCAACACCCTCCGACCCACCGAAGGGCGAGTGATGACGCTTAGGCCCGCCGCGGCCGGCCCGGCGACGGAGACGGCCGAGCCGCCGGTCACGTCCTCCCGCGTGGAGACGGGCGACCGCCCGCCCGGACGCCGCAAGAAGAGTTCCCGCGCCCGCGCGCAGGCGTGGACCGCCTACCTGTTCCTGGCCCCCTGGTTCCTCGGCCTGTTCGCCATCACGCTCGGCCCGATGATCGCGTCGCTGTACCTGTCGTTCACCGACTACAGCCTGCTGAGCGAGGCGCAGTGGGTCGGCCTGGACAACTACGACACGATGTTCACGGCCGACGACCGCTACCTCAACTCGCTCAAGGTCACGACCGTCTACGTGGTGGTCTCGGTCCCGCTCCAGCTCGCGTTCGCCCTAGGGCTGGCGCTGGCGCTGGACAAGGGGCTGCGCGGGCTGTCGTTCTACCGCTCGATGTTCTACCTGCCCTCGCTGCTCGGCGGCAGCGTGGCGATCTCCATCCTGTGGCGCAAGATCTTCGGGACGGACGGGATCGTCAACACCTTCCTGGGCTGGTTCGGCTACGAAGGCCAGGGCTGGGTCACCAGCCCGGACACCGCGCTGTGGACGCTGATCATCCTGCACGTCTGGACGTTCGGCGCCCCGATGGTGATCTTCCTGGCCGGGCTCCGGCAGATCCCGCAGAACCTCTACGAGGCGGCGCGGGTCGACGGGGCCGGGCGGATCCGCCAGTTCCGCTCGATCACGCTGCCGCTGCTCACGCCGATCATCTTCTTCAACGCCGTGCTCGAAGTGATCAAGTCGTTCCAGTCGTTCACCCAGTCGTTCGTCGTCAGCGGCGGCACCGGCGGACCGGTCGACTCGACCCTCTTCTACACGCTCTACCTCTACCTCAAGGGCTTCAAGAACTACGAGATGGGATACGCGGCCGCCATGGCGTGGGTGCTCCTCCTCATCATCGGGGCCCTGACCGCCGTCAACTTCCTCATGTCTCGATTCTGGGTCTTCTATGGCGACGACAAGTAAGCGGGCGACGGGCGGAGCGGCGGCGGGCGGGCGCGTGCCGATCCTGTTCCGTCCCGCCTCGCGGCTGACCAAGCACGTCCTGCTGATCGTGTTCGGGCTGTTCATGCTCTACCCGCTGCTCTGGATGCTCTCCAGCTCGGTCAAGCCGGAGGAGCTGATCTTCCGGGAGCCCGGCCTGGTCCCGTCCGAGGTGACCGCGGAGAACTACTCCGGCGGCTGGGACGCGCTCAAGCACTCCTTCGGCTACTACATGTGGAACTCGGCGGTGATCACCGGGCTGGCGGTCGTCGGCAACCTGCTCGCCTGCTCGCTGGCGGCCTACGCGTTCGCGCGGCTGGACTTCCCGTTCAAGAAGCTCTGGTTCGCGATCATGCTGGTCTCGATCATGCTGCCGCACCACGTGACGGTCGTGCCGCAGTACATCGCCTTCAACAAGATCGACTGGATCAACACGATCTGGCCGATCGTCGTGCCGAAGTTCCTGGCCACCGACGCGTTCTTCATCTTCCTGATGGTGCAGTTCATCCGCACCCTCCCCCGGGAGCTGGACGAGGCGGCCGCGATCGACGGCGCGGGGCACTTCCGCACGTTCCTCCAGGTGGTGATGCCGCTGTGCGTCCCCGCGCTCGCCACCACGGCGATCTTCACGTTCATCTGGACGTGGAACGACTTCTTCACCCAGAACCTCTACCTCACCAATTCCGACAACCTCACGGCCCCGGTCGCGCTGCGCCATTTCATGGACACGAGCGGCGATTCCTCCTGGGGGCCGATGTTCGCGATGTCGATCGTCTCGATCGGCCCCATCTTCGGCTTCTTCCTGGCCGGCCAGAAATACCTCGTCCGAGGCATCTCGACCACCGGCCTCAAGTAACGGCCCTCCACAACCCCCCTGTCCCCCCGGAGGTACAACAGATGAAGCGCATTCTGGCGGCCGCGGCCGCCACCCTCCTCGCGGTGTCGGCCACCGCGTGCGGAGGCGGCGACGACGGGTCCGGCGGCAAGACGAAGGTCGTCTTCTCCTACTGGGGCAACGACTCGCGGCAGAAGCTGACCGAGGCGGCCATCGCCGAGTTCGAGAAGAAGAACCCCGAGATCGACGTCGAGGGCGACTTCTCCGACTGGGACAGCTACTACGAGAAGCTCGCCACCAAGACCGCGGCCGGGGAGGCCCCGGACGTCATGTCGATCGAGATCCGCGGCCTGGCGGAGTTCGCGAACCGCGGCATCCTCGCCGACACGGCCGGGAAGGTCGACACCGCCGGCCTCGACCAGGAGGTCCTCAAGGCCGGGCAGGTCGACGGCACGCAGTTCGCGATCCCCACCGGCGTCAACGCCTTCCCGATGATCGTCAACGAGAAGACGCTGGAGGAGCACGGCCAGAAGCTCCCGGACGACAAGACGTGGACCTGGGACGACTACATCGCCACGGCCCAGAAGGTGACCGAGGAGAGCGGCGGCGAGATCTGGGGCACCGAGTACAACGAGAACCCCGCGTTCCTGCAGATCTTCGCCGCGCAGCGCGGTGAGCAGTTCTACGCCGGCGGCAAGGTCGCGCTGACCGAGCAGACCATCAAGGACTGGTGGGCCCTGCTGCAGAAGATCATCGACAGCAAGGCCGGGCCGGGCGCCGCCGAGATGCTGGAGACCGGCACCAAGGTCGACCAGGCGCTGCTCGCCACCAACAAGAGCGCGTTCGGGAGCTGGTGGAGCAACCAGCTCGACGCGCTGACCAAGGGCTCCGGCCAGGAGCTGAGCCTGCTGCGGATGCCGAAGTCGCCGGGCGCCACCGGCTCGGGCATGTTCCTGCAGCCGGCGATGTACTACACGATCTCGGCGAAGAGCGAGGAGGCCGCCGCGGCGCAGAGGTTCGTCGACTTCCTGGTCAACGACCCGGCCGCCGGCGCGATCCTGCTCAGCGACCGCGGCCTGCCCACCAACTCCGCGGTCGTCACCGCGATCAAGGACAAGCTGTCGCCGGCCGACCAGAAGGTCCTGGCCTTCATGGACTCGATCAAGAGCGACCTCAGCCCGATCGTCGTCCCGCCGAAGGGCGCGATGGAGATGGAGGACATCCTGAAGCGCGCCACGGACTCGGTCCTGTTCGGCAAGGCGAAGCCCGACGAGGCCGCCAAGACCTTCCTGACCGAGGCCAACAACGCGCTGTCCCCGTGACACCCCCGGCGCTCCGGTAACCCCGACGAGCCGTGCGGCCCGTGAAACGGCCGGGCCGCACGGCTCCCCCACCCCCGCCCGCCCCTGTTCCGATGGGCGCCCCTGATCCTGGAGTTCCCGCATCATGCGATACGCCTTCGTCGGGCTCGGCCACCGGGCGCAGATGTACGTCGACGCGCTGCTCGGCGAGTGGCGCGACACCGGCGAGATCGTCGCGCTCTGCGACCCCAACCGGACCCGCCTGCGCTACTACCTCGACCTGATCGGCCGGGACGTCCCGTGCTTCGCTCCCGAGGAGTTCGGGAAGATGATCGAGACCGCCGACGCCGTCGTGGTCGCCACCGTCGACTCCGCCCACGCCCGCTACGTGGTCGCGGCCCTCGACGCGGGCAAGGACGTCGTGGTGGAGAAGCCGCTGTGCACCACCGCCGAGGACTGCGCGGCCATCGCCGCGGCGGCCGAGCGGAGCACCGGCAGGCTCGTCGTCACGTTCAACTACCGCTACGCGCCGCGCAACAGCGCCGTCCGCCGGGTGATCGCGGACGGTGCGATCGGCGAGGTCACCTCGGTGCACTTCGGGTGGTCGCTCGACACCATCCACGGCGCCGACTACTTCCGCCGCTGGCACCGGGACCGGGCGAACTCCGGCGGGCTGCTGGTGCACAAGGCCAGCCACCACTTCGACCTGGTCAACTGGTGGATCGCCGACGCCGCCGCGTCCGTCTACGCCCAGACCTCGCTGCGCTTCTACGGCGCCGGGAACGCGCGGGCTCGCGGGCTCGCCGGCCGGCCCGCGCGGGCCTTCGACGCCCCGGAACTCGGTACGGACCCGTTCCTGCTGGACCTTTCCGCCGATCCCCGGCTGAAGCGCCTCTACCTGGACGCCGAGCACGAGGACGGCTACCTCCGGGACCGGGACGTGTTCGGCGAGGGCGTGACCATCGACGACAACATGTCCGTGCTCGTCCGGTACGAGGGCGGCGCGCTGCTCACCTACTCCCTCAACGCCCACGCGCCCGCCGAGGGGTACCGGGTCGTCGTCGACGGCACCGCCGGCCGGCTGGAGCTGGACGTCACCGAGCGGGCGTGGACACCGCCGCACGCGGCGATCGACCCGACCGCGTCCGGGAAGGAGCACGCCGAGGGCGCGTCGGAGCGGCTCGTCCTGCACCGGCACTGGCGGCGGCCGGAGGAGATCGCGATCGAGGGGGGCGCGGGCGCGCACGGCGGCGGCGACGCCCTGCTGCTCGACGACGTGTTCCGCGGCCCGTCGGACGACCCGCTCGCCCGCCAGGCGGGGTACCGCGCGGGCGTCGCCGGCGTGCTGGTCGGCGTGGCCGCGAACCGCTCGGCGGCGACCGGCCTCCCCGTCCCGCTCACGGACGGCGGCACCCGGCTGGCCGGCTGACCCGGCCGGGGGGCACGGAAAGGCGCCGGCGACCATTACGCCGAGCGCTTCATTCAACGCTGCCCGCCAATTAGATCGCGCAGTTACTCGTGAAATAAATGGAAAGCCGTTGACGCGATAGAGGTCACAGTCTACCTTATGTGAAAGCGCTTTCTAAAGCACGCTCCCCGCCCTGTCCGCTGCCGCACCGCCGCAGCGGAATTCGCCGCACAAGGGGCTGATCCCATGCGCCCGTGCTCCCACCTCCAGATCCGTTCACCGCCCCGCGCGCCCTCAGGAACACCATTCGGGGATGAGACCGGGCCACCGGTCGGATGATCATCAGGAATCGAAAGGAGAGGCGAGGATGAGAAGAGCAGTCGCACTGCGGCTATCCGCGGCGTCGGCGTCGCTGGCCCTCGCGGCCACGGCCGGTGTCGTCCTGTCGATGCCCCAGGTCGCGGCGGCGGCCGGTACCGTCACCGGCTACGCGACCCAGAACGGCGGGACCACCGGCGGCGCGGGCGGGCAGACGGTCCGCGCCAGTACCGGGACCGCGATCCACGCGGCCCTGTGCGGCCGGGCAAGCAGCAGCACCCCGATCACCATCGAGGTGGAGGGGACCGTCAACCACGGCAACACGAGCAAGGTCTCGGGCGGCAGCTGCAACACCGCCGACGGCGTGATCGAGCTCAAGCAGATCAGCAATGTGACGCTCATCGGGGTCGGGAGCGGAGCCGTCTTCGACCAGGTCGGCATCCACATCCGCGAGGCCAGCAACATCATCATCCAGAACGTGACCGTCCGGAACGTCAAGAAGTCCGGCTCGCCCACGTCGAACGGCGGGGACGCCATCGGCATGGAGAGCGACGTCCGCAACGTCTGGGTGGACCACGCCACGCTGGAGGCGTCCGGTGGTGAGGACGAGGGCTTCGACGGCCTCTTCGACATGAAGAACAACACCCGCTACGTGACCCTGTCCTACAGCGTCCTGCGCAACTCCGGCCGCGGTGGCCTGGTCGGCAGCAGCGAGAGCGACCTGTCGAACGGGTTCATCACGTACCACCACAACCTGTACGAGAACATCGACTCCCGCACGCCGCTGCTGCGCGGCGGCACGGCCCACATCTACAACAGCCACTTCCGGAACATCAGGGAGTCCGGCATCAACTCCAGGGCCGGGGCGCAGGCGAGGGTCGACAACAACTACTTCGAGGACTCCAAGGACGTCCTCGGCACCTTCTACACCGACCAGGCCGGGTACTGGCAGGTCAACGGCAACATCTTCGACAACGTGACCTGGTCGAGCCCGGGCGACGACAACCAGCCCGCGGGCCCGAACCCGCGGTCCAACACCAGCGTCGGCATCCCCTACTCCTACAGCCTGGACAGGGCGGACTGCGTGCCGGACGTCGTGAGCCGGACGGCGGGCGCCGGCAAGGGCCTGCGCGTGTCGGACGGCAACTGCACGCCGCAGACGCCCACGCAGACACCGACGCCGACCCCGACCGACCCCGACCCCACCCCCACGCCGACGCCGACGCCGACGGTGCCGGGCGGCACCAACCTGAGCATCGGGGCGGGCTCCGACGGCTCCAGCAAGGCCTCCGGGACGAGCTACGGCAACGTCCGCGACGGCGACATGGGCACCTACTGGTCACCGGCCGGCTCCACCGGCGCCATCTCGATCAAGTGGGGCTCCGCCACCACGCTCTCCTCGATCAACATCCGGGAGGCGTCGGGCTCGGCGGGCAACATCGGCTCGTGGCGCGTCCTCGACCACGATTCGGGCACGGTGCTGGCCTCCGGCAGCGGGGCGGGCGCCATCGCCATCCCGCGGACCACCCTGCGCAAGATCACCTTCGAGATCACCGGCTCGTCCGGCACCCCGCGGGTCGCCGAGTTCGAGACCTACGCCGGCTGAGCTCCCACCCGATCACGCGAACCTTCCGCACGACCCGCTCGCCCGGCCGCTCCGGCCCGCCCCGGACCGGCCGGGCGAGCGACCGTACGCGGGCCCGCACGCCGGGCTGACGATGCCCTCGCGCGTCAGGCGATCCAGCCGTCCTCGCGCGCCCGCTCCAGCACCTGCTCCGCCTCGCGGCTGTCGAGCATCTCCAGGCCGCGGACCGCCCAGAAATGCAGGGCCTCGTCGGGGCTCTCCAGCTGGTCGCGGAACACGCCCAGCGCCTCCGGGGCGCGGGCCTCGGCGATGAGTTCCAGCAGCAGGCAGCGCAGCTCGTCGTCCGCCTCCGCCGCGAACTCCCCGATCAGCTCGCCCGCGTAGGCGTCGGCGTGCTCGCGCAGGAAGTCGAACGCGCCCTCCCGTGCCTGGGGGTCCGTCTTCCGCATGACCTGCATGGCCTGATCGAAACGCCGCCGCGACATGGGCACCACTGTACGGCCGGACACCGACACCGGCTGAACATGCCGCCCAAATGCGTGCATTCCGGGCCTGACCTGGCCCTTTCGTTTACCGGTGCCTCCCGGCGGAATAGTCCGCGGCAGATGGATTGGAGGCTGCCCATGGCCATCTACCAGTACCGCTGCGAGCAGTGCGGGGCGTTCGACGTCTCGCGCCCGATCGGCACCGCCGCCGCCGCGGAGGTCTGCGCGGGCTGCGGCGGTGCGGCGGCCCGCGTGTTCGGTTCGCCGCACCTCGCCCGCACGTCCCGCCCGCTCGCGAGGGCGCTCCAGGCCCAGGAGGCGAGCGCGGACGAGCCGCGGGTGGTCAGGCGGGCGCCTTCCCGCGAGTCCGCGGCACCGCCCGCCGATCCCCGGCACGCGCTGCTGCCACGTCCCTGAGCCTGCCGAGGCCGTCCACACGGCCCGATGACTCTCTTCGGAGGAAGCCATGCCCGAAGTCGTGTTCCGCGTCGACCAGTCGAAGTCGATGCGCGACCAGGATGTCCCCGGCCATAACCGGTGGCATCCCGACATACCGGCGGCGGTCACCGTCCGTCCCGGGTCGGAAGTCCGCATCGAGTCCCGGGAGTGGATGGACGGCCAGGTCGTCAACGACGACTCGGCCAACGACATCCGGGACCTGAACCTCAACGTCAACCACATGCTGAGCGGCCCGATCGCGGTGGAGGGCGCCGAGCCCGGCGACCTGATCATCGTGGACATCCTCGACATCGGCCCCGTCCCGCAGGAGACCGGCCCGATCGCCGGCCAGGGCTGGGGCTACACCGGGATCTTCGCCAGGGGCAACGGCGGCGGGTTCCTCACCGACTGGTATCCCGACGCGTGCAAGGCGATCTGGGACTTCCACGGTCAGATGGCCACGTCCCGCCATATCCCCGGCGTCCGCTTCACCGGCATCACGCACCCCGGCCTGTTCGGCACCGCGCCGTCCGCCGACATGCTCGCCCGCTGGAATCGCCGCGAGCAGGCGCTCATCGACACCGCCCCGGACAAGGTGCCGCCGCTCGCCCTGCCGCCCCAGCCGGCGGAGGTGCTCGCGGGCACGCTCACCGGCTCCGACCTGGAGCGCATCGGACGCGAGGGCGCCCGCACCGTCCCACCCCGCGAGAACGGCGGGAACCAGGACATCAAGAACTTCAGCCGGGGCGCGCGGGTGTTCATGCCCGTCTACGTGCCCGGCGGGCTGCTGTCCACCGGCGACCTGCACTTCAGCCAGGGCGACGGCGAGATCACGTTCTGCGGCGCGATCGAGATGGGCGGGTTCATCGACGTCCACCTCGACCTGATCAAGGGCGGGATGGAGAAGTACGGGGTGTCCACCAACCCCGTCTTCATGCCGGGCAACGTCGAGCCCCGCTACGACGAGTTCATCTCGTTCATCGGCATCTCCGTCGACCACGAGACCGACACCAACCACTACCTCGACGCCACGCTGGCCTACCGGAACGCGGTGCTGAACGGCATCGAGTACCTGAAGAAGTTCGGGTACACGGGCGAGCAGGCGTACCTGCTGCTGTGCGCGGCGCCGATCGAGGGGCGGCTCAGCAGCGTCGTCGACATCCCGAACGCCTGCTGCTCCCTCTACCTGCCCACGGCCATCTTCGACTTCGACGTCCGGCCCACGGCGGACGGGCCCGTCCGCGTGGACCGGGGCCAGTGCGCCACGGCCGACTGACACCGCGCCGGGCCCCGCGTGCCCGCCGGCCGTGCCACGGCTCCGCAGGCAACGGGCGGCGGGCACAACGGCGGTCTCGGCTCAGAGGTGGTCCCGCGGGATGACGATCGACCAGTTCCGGGAGTGGACGCGGTTGCCGCGCTCGTAGGCGTCCAGTTGGGCATGGAGGTGGAAGTCGGTCTCGGTGGAGGTCAGCTTGGTACGGGTCTCCGTGTGGACCTCCCAGTCGTCCCGGACGAAGCCCATGCGCCACTGGACGTCTCCGAAGACGGAGGTGAAGTCGTCGCCGGTCCAGCCGTAGGTCTCGGTCACCCGGCGCGCGATCTGCATGTCGATGTCGTCGATGCGCACGACGCCGAGGTCCTTCACCACGTGGAGCGCCGAGTTGTAGGTGACCAGGTCGCGGGACACCGTCCAGCCCTCCTCGCCCGACTTGAGCAGTGTCGTCGGGACGGGCGGCGTCCCCTCCGGCTCGCCGAAGGGGCTGACCTGCGGTTCGTCGGGCGCCTTGATCGGGCGCACCGGCAGTTCGAGGTGGCAGGCACCGGTGTAGAGCGCCAGGCGGACCGGCCGCGGCGGCGGCCAGGCCAGCGGCCAGTACGACGTCGACACGGACAGGCGGATCCGGTTCCCGGGCGGGAAGGCGTGCGCCATGCCGTTCAGCGTGACCCGGACCTCGTACCGCTGCCCGGGTTCGAGGCGCCGGGGCATCTCGTGGCCCGTCCGGTGGGTGAGGTTGAGGAGCCCGTAGGTGACGCGGGTGGCGCGGCCGTCCGGGGCCACGTCCGACAGGCGGACGGCGACCATCGCCTCCGGGTTCGTCACCGCGAGCACCAGCCGCACCACCGGGGAGCCGAGGACCTCGCACCGCCGGTCGAGGATGTCGCTGTCGAAGACAAGTGACCCGCCGTCCTCCTCGCGCTGGTCGTAGGGGAGGTCGGGCGGCGCGTTGTAGGAGCACCACTTGCCGGCGAACTGGCCCACCGACAGCGGGGACTCCACGGTCAGCTCCTCGCGCGGCACCTTCTCCCCCTCCGCCGCGATGCGGGTGCGTTCCAGCGGGAACCTGCGGATGGGGATGCGGGGCGACGGCCAGGACGACTCGCCCACCCAGCGTCCCGGCCGCTTCTGGTACGCGGTGGACGGCGGCACCGTGTCCTGCATGTAGATGCGCAGGCGCGGCTCGTCCATCACGCCGTTGTCGACGCCCTTGAGCCAGTGGTCCCACCAGCGCACCAGCTCCTGCAGGAAGCCGATCGCCGGGCCGGGTTCGCCGAGGTGGGGGTACTTGTGCGACCAGGGGCCGATGAGCCCCATGGTGGGCGCGCCGAGGTTGGCGAGGACGCGGAACACGGCGTTGGAGTAGCCGTCGGCCCAGCCGCTCACCGCGAGCACGGGGCACCGGACGTCGGAGTAGTTCTCGGAGATCGAGGCGTGCTGCCAGAACTCGTCGCGGCGCTGGTGCCGGAGCCAGTTCGCGAGCCACAGCCCGCTGTGCTCCAGGCGCTCGTGCCACATCTCGCGCCACCGGTCGCCGACGACCGCCGGGTCCGGCGGGCAGGACGTGTAGGCGAACATCGTGGACGCCCACGAGAGGTTGTCGCTCAGCAGGCAGCCGCCCATGTAGTGGACGTCGTCGGCGTACCGGTCGTCGCTGAAGCACAGGGCGGCGATCGCGCCGAGGCTGGGCGGGCGGCGCGCGGCGACCTGCAGCGCGTTGAACCCGCCCCAGGAGATGCCCATCATCCCCGCGCGTCCGTTCGACCAGGGCTGGGCGGCGAGCCACGCGAGGATCTCCTCGGCGTCGCGCAGTTCGCGTTCCAGGTACTCGTCGGTGAGAACGCCCTCGGAATCACCGGTACCGCGGATATCGACCCGCACGCACGCATAACCGTGACCCGCCATGTACGGGTGATGAATGGAATCCCGTACCGCCGTTAAATCCCTTTTACGGTAAGGGATGAATTCCAGGATGGCCGGGACCGGTTCGTCGTCCGAGCCGACCGGCCGCCAGATGCGCGCGGCGAGCCGTACGCCGTCCGAGACGGGAATCCATACGTTCTCGTCCTCCCGCACCGCATAGGGCAAAGACGTCACCGTGCGCATCCTGTCCCTCCCCTGGTGGCTCGCTCCCGGCCGGGCCTACTCGTCGATCTCGATCGGCAGCCGCGCAAGGCACCGCTCGTAGCGGGCCGTCAGTTCCGCCTCGTCCGCGGCGCCGGTGAAGATCTGGCCGATCTCGTAGCTGTAGCTGTCCTGCAGCGGCAGTTCGGACAGCCGGTCGCCGGGTCGCACGGACACGTTCACCATCGTGCCGGGGATCTCCCGCTCGACCGCCGCGATCTCCTCGGCCGTGGGCACGCGCCGGACGACGCCGTCGGTGAACCGCTTGACGAACCATTTCGCGGCCACGCCGTACTCGCCGCCACCGGGCCGCGCCAGTTCCGGGTCGAGCCCCAGCGCGAGGCGGACCATGTACTGGTGGTTGGGCACGCCGTCCACGTACCGGAACAGCGGGGCGTGGGACTGGGAGTGCCGGGGGTTGACCTCCAGCAGGCCGATCGCGTCCCGCTCCCGGTTCCAGAAGTACTCGACGTTGAAGGTCGTGGAGTCGAGCCCGATGCGCTCGATCACCCGCGTGGTGGTGCCGACCATCCGCTCGACGACGTCGCCGGGCAGGCAGGACGGGTACCGGTAGCGCAGGAACGTCGGCCGGCCCGGGTAGGCGATGGAGTCGACGACGCCGTAGACGTGCACCTCCCCGTTGAAGCGGCAGCCCTCGACGGTGACCTGGGCGCCCTCCATCGACTCCTCCGCGAGGCAGGCCATGCCGCCGACCCGGGCGATCTCCGGCGGGAGGTCGAGGCGGGCCAGGACGGACTCGAACGGCCTGCCGAGGTGGCCGATCCCCGCGCGGATCGCGGCGACCGCGCGGCCGAACTCGTCGTCGTCCGCGACCAGGTACGCCAGGACCGCCGCCGCCGACTTCACCGGCTTGAGCCACATCGGGTAGCGCACGCCCGGCGGCGGCCGCGCCCGGCCCGCCCGGATGTCCACCAGCCCGAACGCGGGCAACTCGTCGATCACCTCGCGCTGCTCGATTCGGCTCCAGTACTTGTGCTCGCACTTCACGACGGATTCGAGGCTCGACGAGCGCAGGCCGTACCGGGCGCACAGCACCGGGACCACCGTGGTCACGGGGAAGTCCCAGAACCCGATGATCGCGTCGATCGGGCCGTCGAAGGCGTCGAGCTGCTCCTGCGCCCGCGCCACCACCCGGTCGAAGTCGACCGTGCCCTGCCGCAGCTCCCGGCGCGTCATCACGCCGTGGAAGCGGTAGTCCGAGCAGTGCGGAAGCGCGTGGAGCATGCGGAGATTCGGCTCGTCCAGCCCCAGCACGAACACGTTGCGCGGCATGCTTCGTCCCCCTTCGGGGTGGGTTTCCGCTGGCGGCGCGTCCAAACGGCCGGGGGGCTTGCGGAGCGGGGCATTCGCGATTACCGTTCGGGTCACTTATAGGAAACTTTCCTATTGGTTCAAGGTCGAACCGCCCACCCGCCACCCATCGCGGCACCGCTCGGGGGACCCCGCTCACCCACCCCTCCTACCCCGGGAGCGATCTTGCGAAGAACCCTTCTTCCCGGCTTCCTGCTCACCGCGCTCTGCTCGCTCGTCCTCGCCCTGCTCGTCCCCGCCCCGG
Source organism: Actinomadura livida (assembly GCF_014648675.1). Lineage (GTDB taxonomy): Bacteria > Actinomycetota > Actinomycetes > Streptosporangiales > Streptosporangiaceae > Spirillospora > Spirillospora livida. The sequence goes on along the minus strand of NZ_BMRO01000007.1, from coordinate 149,945 downwards.
CGAACGCGGCCGCGGTGACGGCGACGTTCGCCAAGTCCGCCGACTGGGGCTCGGGCTACGAGGCCGGGTACACGGTCAAGAACGACACCGGCTCGGCGATCTCCTCGTGGACGGTGGAGTTCGACCTCCCGTCCGGCTCCAGCGTCGGGACGTACTGGGAGGCGCTGCTCACGCAGTCCGCCGGGCACGCCACGTTCACCAACCGGTCCTACAACGGGAACGTCGCGCCCGGCGCGTCGGTCTCGTTCGGCTTCATCGTCAACGGCTCGGGGACGCCCCTCAACTGCACGATCAACGGCGCCCCCTGCACCGGCGGCGACCCGGGAGAGCCGGGAGCACCATCCGCGCCCGGCGCCCCCACCGTGACCGCGCGGACGGACACGTCCCTCACACTCTCGTGGTCGCCCCCGTCCGGTTCGGTCACCGGTTACCGCGTATACGAGGGATCGACGGTCCGTGCCACCACATCCGCGACAAGCACCACCGTCACCGGCCTGGCCGCCTGCTCCAACCACACCTACACAGTGAAGGCGTACAACTCGGCCGGGGAGTCCGCCGCGAGCGCCCCGGTCACCGCAACCACGACCGGCTGCACGACACCGGACGTCACCAGGCACGCCGCGCCCTACCTGTACATGGGGTGGGGCGACCCGCCGAACCCGTCCACCGTCATGAACAGCACGGGCGTCAAGTGGTTCACGATGGCGTTCATCCTGTCGGGCGGCGGCTGCACCCCCGCATGGGACGGCAACCGGCCCCTACAAGGCGGCGCCGACGCACAGGCGATCGCGCAGATCCGCGCGGCCGGCGGTGACGTCCTGCCCTCGATCGGCGGCTGGTCCGGCAACAAGCTGGGCCCGAACTGCGCCACCCCCGAAGCCCTGGCCGGCGCCTACCAGCAGGTCATCGACGCCTACGACCTCAAGGCCATCGACGTCGACATCGAGAACAGCGACGAGTTCGAGAACGAGGCCGTCCAGGACCGCATCCTCAACGCCCTCAAGATCGTCAAGCGGAACAACCCCGGAATCCAGACGATCCTGACGTTCGGCACCGGCACCGGCGGCCCGAACTACTGGGGCACCCGCCTGATCAACCGCGCCGCCGAACTCCAGGCGAACGTGGACATCTTCACGATCATGCCGTTCAACTTCGCCGGCGGCTCCGACATGTACGGCAGCACGGTCAGCGCGTCCGAGGGCTTGAAGAACGCGCTGAAGTCCGCGTTCGGCTGGTCCGACGCCACCGCCTACTCCCACATGGGCATCTCCGGCATGAACGGCCTGTCCGACCAGCGAGAGGTCACCACTCCGGCGACCTGGACGCAGATCCGCGACTGGGCCGACTCCCGCGGCCTGGCGAGGCTGGCGTTCTGGTCGGTCAACCGCGACCGCCCCTGCCCCACCGGCGGCGTGGCCCCCAACTGCAGCGGCATAGACCAGCAGAACTGGGAGTTCACCCGCATCACCGCGGGCTTCTGACCCGCCCTGCTCCGCGGCCCGCGTCCCCGCCCGGCGACGCGGGCCGCACGCATGCGCGGACCCCGCGTCGAGCGCGCCGTCCCCGTGGCGAGCTTGCTAGAACCGCAAGGTCTCGTGCCAGATCTCGGCGCCCTGGGCAAAACTGAGCGCGACCAGGCCGAAAGGCATTCACGTCCCTGCACGCTTCATGACCGTCCCGTCGAAGGAGACCAGCCATGCCCACCACCCGCCGCCGCGACGCCCCTCCGCCCAGAACCGGAAACAGCGAAGCCGAGGTTTTGCGCGGCTTCCTCGACTACCTACGGACGTCGATCGCGGCGAAAGTCGAGGACGCCCCCGAACCGCAGGTCAGGACGGCCGGGGTGGCGTCCGGTACGAACCTGCTCGGCCTGCTCGAACACCTCACGTTCGTAGAGCGCGCGACGTTCCTCGGAGACAAGGTCACCAACTGGCAGGCGACGTTCCAGGCCGCGCCCGGCGACACCGTGGCCGACGTAGTGGCCCGCTACCGCGAGGCGGTCGGGCGCGCGAACGAGGTCCTCGACGGCTGCACCGACCTCGGCGCACCAGTCCCCCGACCAGGGCGGCCCGCCCCGAGCGTCCGATGGGCCCTGACCCACATGATCGAGGAGACCGGCCGCCATGCCGGCCACGCGGACATCCTCCGCGAACTGATCGACGGCGCAACCGGCCGCTGACTCCCCATTCCGCGATACCGAACAGCGGCACACAGATTCAAACGCGCGTTCACGGGCGGTCGGGGCGGACGATGTACCAGGCGCCCGCCGGGGTCGTCCACACGAGGACCCCGGGCCATACATGATGCAGATTCCAGCCGGGACTCTGCTTCAGTCGGTGGTGCCTTCGGCAGAGCGGCGCGAGGTTGCAGCGGCAGGTGATGCCGGGACGCCAAGGCACGGTGTGGTCGAGATCGCAGCGATGAGAGGCCCGATTGCAGGTTGGGAACACGCACGTCGCGTGCCGCTCTTCGATCTCACGACGCAGACCGGCAGGTGGCCGGTAGCCAGGCCGCCCGTGCCGCTCGTCATCTCCCTGGCAGAGCGCATCCCGCTGCGGGGCGAGCCGCCGGACCACCTGCCGCACCGCAAGATCGACCGCGCCGGACAACTCAGCACTGCCGATACGTGCACGCAGATGCCCAAGCCGCCGCTCAAGCATCGCGACCACACCCGCCACACCAGGACTGAACACGTTGTCCACGGAGCGCGCACCCGCACCGGGGGTGGCCCCAAGCGACATGGCCGCTGCCGCACTCCCAGTCGCCCCGCCCACGATGTCACCCACCCGCTCAACCCGACCGTCACACTCGGCGGTTTGCGGATCGGCAGCAAGGCGATCGGCTTGCTCGGCCAGACCCCGAACCACGGACAGGAGAGGGCCACCCGCCTGGGACGACGGGTGACTAGCAACGGCGGTCGGCAAACGTGCCGCTGAAGTGCCCTCTGCATCGCCGTTTCCCGTGCCCGTTGCACCAGGGTTCAGACTGCTTGGTGAGGTGCTGTACTGGGCCGCTCCGCTGACCTCCGCAGCCTGCTGACCTCGGACCCCTGAGTGATCACGGCCCCCTGCTGCATAAACCGGCAACTCAAGGAGGCGGGCCGCAGCAAAACGTCCGACCACCGGAGCTCCGTTGCCCGCAAGGGACGCCGCCTGAATGACCCCCGCGGACGGCACCTGGGCTGGGCCCCGCCGCGCAGTCAGCTCAAGCGGATGCGACACGTCAGGGCGCCCAGGCACCGGAACGCACACTGGCACCCGTGGCGTCATGAGGTGAGCGATCTGCTCGGGCGGGTGGGGCGCGGCAGGTGGTCCAGGCGTCGGGGCGTGGGGTGACACCTGCGGCGTCATGGGATGCGTTGTCTGCTCGGGAGCGTGGGGAGCGGCCGGATGTCCAGGCATCGGGACGTCGGATGGCAGTTGGGGAGGCGTGGGGTGCGTGGTCTGCTCAGTTGGGCAGGCGGCGGAGTCCTGGGAGGCCGGGGGGTGAAGTGACGCGGAGGGGGCGGCGTCGACGGCTGCGCTGAGGACGGTGGCGATGGCTTCGGGTAGTGGGGCACCGTTGAGGAGGTTCGTGGCTATGTCGGCGCGGATCAGGTGTAGCGGGCGCGTGTCTCCGTCGGCCTTGAGGCCATGGGCGGCGGCGGTGATCTTGTTGAAGATGCCGTGGGCGTCTTCGACGGCGAGGTCACATAGAGCCAGGTCGGCGGTGCCGGACGGGGTGTCCCATAGCTCCAGTCGCCGCTGCCGTGTCGCCTCCCGCCTGCGCTCTTCCAAGATCTCCGGAGCCAGGCGCTGGGCGATGCGCCTGATTCGGCGGCGAAGCTGCCCCGTGGTCTGGGTGGACGCCTTCTCCAGCGCCGCGGCCTCTACGCGCTGGGTCACCTGGTCGGGAAGGTTCTCGGTGGCGTCGCAGATTACTCGGGCCTTGGCCATGTCGATCCGACCGGCTTCCAGAGCGTCACCAGTGCTGGCGAGCGGGCCGGTCAGACGTTCGGCGAGGTGGACGAGGGTGGCGGCGGTGTTGCCGGTAACGGTGAGCGCTGCAGCGATCTCTTCGGTGACCGCCTCGTGCGCGGACAGGGTGCGGTAGTCGGAATCGCCCGCATCGTCGGCGGCGGCGGTCCGGCGCCGGGTGAGTTCGGCTATCGCGGCCAATTCCCGTGCTTGTGCCCAGGAGGTCTGCCGACGCGCGGCGGCGGCGACCTGCAGCAGCTCGTCGTCGTCGAGGTCGGCAAGGTGCTCTTGTTCGCCGGACAGGCAGATGGCCAGTTGCGGGCCGGGCGGGAACCACTCCCGGTCTTCCCATTCACGCGCACCACCAACGATTTCGACACCGTCAAAGACATCGAGTTGCGTTGCCACCTAGGTTCACCTCCCAACGCGAATTGACCATTGACCACTCTACAAGGAGATCACGACATTAAGCGTAGACATTTTGGACACGCCACATTATTGTCACCGCGTTTCTTTCCGCCTGCGACGCCGATAAGGACGTTCCTTGCGGTAGGCGATCATCCAACGGTGGTCGCGGGCTGAGGACGGCTTTATCGGGATGGGGTGGTTCGTGCAGGTGGACGGCTGAGGTGCCTTCCGAAGGTGGACAGCGACCGTTTCCCGTTGCTGCCGACCGCTATCACGTTGGTTGCGATTGTTGGGCTTGGGTTATGTGCTCGGTGACAGGCAGGTGCGGGATACGGCCTTAGGAGCGCGCTACGCGCGCCATCAGCGACCCCGACCACCCGCCTCCTCGCCGACCGCTTTTGCCGCGCGAAGCGCGGCGCCCACAGCACCACGCGCTCAACCTGTAGATGAACACCCGAACCGAACCGACTGCCGCAACCAACGTGCCAGCAACCGTCGACAAGAGAGAACGGGCGTCGCCACCTACGGGAGGCACCTCAGCCGCCCACCCACGGTCACCGCACTAAACCGATAAAAGGCGACCTCAGCCACCCACACGGACGAGAGGAAATCGGCAAGGCGTCATTTGTCCGCCGCCAGAAGCACGCAGAGCCCCGATCCCTCACAGGGTCGGGGCTCCGGAAGCTCTTTCGGGGGGTCAGCGCTTCAGGTTGGCCACGAGCGCGGCGAACGCATCGCGGGAAACGACCAGCTTGGGTCCGTCCGGGTTCTTGGAATCACGGAGACCGATACCGGAGGCCAGGTCGGCGACTTCGACGCAGGCTCCGCCGTTTCCGGAGCTGCGAGATGACTTTCGCCATGCCGCCCTACTCAGATCCATGATGCTCCTCTTTCAGAATGCGGCGGAGTAGGTCCGCCGACTGCTTCACCGGCAAGGCCACCGATTTGACCGACTCGTAGCACAGGAGCCAATGGTCTACGTCCTCCGGGCGCTCGATGAACCGGCCGCCGGTCAGATCTTCACTGTAGGCCACGGTCGTCCCGCCCGGGAGAGTGAGGAGAATGAAGCAACACGTCTGACCCGCGTGTGCTCCAGTGTCGAAAGGGATCACCTGCAGGGAGATCTTCGGGTGGTGGGCGGCCTCCAGGAGATGGCCTATCTGGTCTTGCATGATCTTGGGCGAGCCGACCGGACGCCGGAGGACGGGTTCGTCCACCAGGACCCACAGGGTCGGCCCGGCCGTCCCGGTCAGCAGCGACTTGCGCTCCATGCGGGTCGTGACGAGGGCCTCGATCTCTTCTTCGGTGTCGCCCGGACGGCCGGCCCGGTGGAGTTCGCGCGCGTAGTCCGGCGTCTGGAGGAGGCCGGGAATGCAGAGCCCCTCGTACCAGCGGATCATGGACGTCTTCTTCTCGACCTCCAGATACTCCGCGAATCCGGTCGGGTACCGGTGGGCCTTCTTGAAGTCGAGCGTCCGCAGGAGCGCCCCTTCGGTGTCGAGTTCGCGGTCGCACGCCTCCGCGAACGCGATGGAAGCGGCGAGCTGACCGGTCTCGGCCCCAGAGATCAGCGACTCCGAGAAGTTGATCCGTTCGGCGAGCTGGGCTTGGGTCTGCCCGGCGCGTCTGCGGTAATGGCGCAGCTCACGGCCCCAGATGGCCTGCGGGCTGTAGGGGTCGACCGTCACTTGTGCCTCCTGTGTCCGGTTTCAAGGACCTTCAGGGAACTTCGGCGCCGACGCTGGAAGGTTCACACCCTTCCCATATCGTCACCGATTGCCTACACAAAGTAGTCGCCTCGGTCATGCTGTGAAGCCGAACCCGGACAACGCCCCGAAGAGGTCACATCCATGCCGACTACCGCCACCGCATCCCAGGTCCCGACACTCGTTCTCGACGCCACCGACCAGGCCCCTCGCCTCGCACGTCGCTTCCTTGCGCAGCGGTTCCGCGAGTGGGGTATCGCCGACGACTACCTGGGACGGCTGGTGGTCTGCGAGCTCGTCACCAATGCCTACCTGCACGGGGAAGCACCGATCGTCGTCCGTGTCTTCGCAGACGAGCACGACGGCGGGGTGGTCGTCGAGGTCTGGGACTCAGGTGAGGGGCAACCGGTGATCGGACGAGAGGACCACGCGGCGCTGTCTGGGCGGGGGCTCTTGTTGATGTCCGAGCTCGTCGCCGGCTGGGGCGTTCGTCCGCTGAACGAAGGCGGCAAGGTCACTTGGGCCAAGCTTCGCTGAGGGCAATCTGCGTTGCGACGGTGGCCGATTGGCACCGACCTGCGGGAACATGATCGGCATGTCGCGCTTCAAGCACCATGCCGAGCTTGCCCCCGTCCCCCGTCCCTTGGTGGACGAGGTGGTCCGCGCCCTCCTGGACTGGATGGAGGGCTTGCCGTTCACCGATGGCAAGCTCGACATCGGTGAAGACTTCGACGGCGACGCCGACGTGCGATTGACCGAGGGTGAACATCTCACCACCGGTGCCCGCTATCGAATCGAGTTGCTTGGTGGAGACGACGAGCAGCTGACTCTCGACGTAAAACTCGTGTCCTGGGACAGGGCGGGAGAATCTCGGATCGAGATAACGTCCGATCTGGAAGGGCACGTCGTGAACGCGCAGATAGAACTGCGCATGGCCGGGCAACGAGCGCATACCTTCCGCGTCGAAGGCGACTACCAGGGACCGGGGCCGGGGCTGCTTCGCAGGCTTCAGCGCGCGAAGTGGGAGGGCGAGGTGCGGTTCGAGGAATGGTGGTCCGTGCTGGGCCAGCGAACCTCGCCCATCTCCCTGCGCGTCCAGCACCCCTTGGCTTTCGCGTCCTTCCGGGGCGATCGCGGAAAGGACGTGGACGAGCGCTGGAGCGTCGAGAGCATCCTGCGGTTCCGCGGACGCTGGGTCGCGCGCCCGGTGGCCGCGCTCGGTCTTCTCATCATGCGGGGCCGCGTCCGCCGCCTTCTGCGCATGAGTTTCGAGAAAGCGGAGACCGCGTGGAACGACGCCGTGCCCGGCATGGCGGAACGCGGGTGGCAGGAGCGGGTCACCGTGCGGCATCAGGTTGAGGTCAGGTCCGTCTCACGCAAATGGGTCGAGGATTACGTGGCCGCCCTCCACCGCCACATCGGAGAACTGCGCGTCGAAAACGGACGACTCACGGATACGACCGCCGACATCCGACTCCTCGAAGGCGAGCACATCCGGCCCGGCGCGCGCTACCGCATCGCCCTCGAAGAGAACAGCGAGACACAGCACAACGAGACCAAGGAGCACAGCGAAACGCAGCGCAACGAGATCGGAAAGCACAGGCGAACCGAGTCGCTGGACATCAGCGTGACCGCCTGGGAGCCGGACGGCCCCAGCCGGATCGAGATGAACGGCCCGGAGAACGCGCAGACCGGATGGGCCGAACTCGACAGCGCGGCGAAGCCGACCCGCGTCCGGGCCGCGTTCGACGGCGCGTTCGAAGAGATCACGCGGCTCAAGGTGACGGCCGAGGGAGACCTTGAACGCTGGTGGGCAGGCGTCGACGGTTCAGGCGACGACAGCCCGGCCTTCACCGCCAAGGTCGAGCAGCCCCTCGGGGAGGGGATCTTTTCCATCGCGGGCTCGCCCGGGGAGGACGGCCGCTGGAAGTTGGACGTCTCCTTCACCGCCGAGGGACGCGGCTGGGCACGCCCGCTGATCGCCCTGGCCGGGCTGCTGTCCGGCAACGCCGTTCAGGAAACGTTCGCGTCCACGACCGACGAAGCGGCCACCGACTGGGACGACACCATCTCCAAGGCGATCGAGGCCGGCCCCGACCTGGCCGCCAAGACCACGCTTCACCGACTCCTGAACGAGCCAGCGACCACCACCAAGCCGGATTAGGGTGTCGGAGGTGGACTGGGTGGAGCGGGTTCTCGGCGTCAGACGCTACTCGCGCCATGGTGAACGCGCTCCGCACAAGCCCCTACTCCTGCTTTACGCACTGGGACGATTCCGCAACGAAGGACCCGACCCGATCGAGTTCTCGGCGGCGGAAAGGATTTCGACCGGCTGCTCCGGGAGTTCGGGCCGCCCGGGCCGACCAAATGGTCGGGCGCGACCTGTCCGGTCTGACCCTGGTCGAGCGCGCGCACATCGAGTGGCACGCGAAGCAGGTCTTCCGAGGGGCCGCACGCGCCGCCTGACTGTCGCAATCTGCCGGTCGGCAGCTGCCGATTCGGCTACTCCTGCCTAATTTCCCGGCCGGTCGCGCTGGTTCGGCGTACGAGCTGGGCTGGTTTCCCAGGCCCGTCCCAACGCGCCGCGAAGGGGGTTGATCCAGGTCATGGCCAATGGTTACCGTGCAAAGAACTTATAGGAAACCTTCCTAACGATTAGCGACTCGGGGTTTCGGGGGAACCGGCCGGCCGTCCTACCGATGGAGTCAGACGTGCGTCCCCGCTCCGTACTCACCGCCCTCACCGTCCTCCTGATCGCCCTCCTGGCACCGCTCGGCGCGAGCGCGCACGCGACGGCGGCCCCGTCCGCGACGTTCGGCAAATCCTCCGACTGGGGCTCCGGCTGGGAGGGACGGTTCACGCTCACCAACGGCTCCAGCACCACGATCAACGGATGGCGGGTCGAGTTCGACCTGCCCGCCGGGACGTCCATCGGCACCTACTGGGACAGCCTCCTCACCAAGGACGGGCAGCACCACACGTTCCAGCACCGCGAATACAACGCCACGATCCCGCCGGGCGGTTCGGTCACGTTCGGCTTTCTAGGGAACGGTCCCGGCGCCCCGGAGAACTGCACCTTCAACGGCCAGCCCTGCACAGGCGACCCGCAGGAGCCCGGCGAGCTGGGCAAACCGGGCACACCGACCATCACCGCCCGCACCGACTCGTCCCTGACCCTGTCCTGGCAGGCCGCCACCGGCACGCCCACCGGATACCGCGTCTACGAGGGCTCCGACCTGCGGACGACCGTGACCGGAACCACCGCCACCATCTCCGGCCTGACGCCCTGCTCGACGCACAGCTACACGGTCCGGGCATACGACGCCGACGGCGAGTCGCCCGCCAGCACGGCCGTGACCGGCACGACGACCGGATGCACGACCGGCCCGCTCCCCCGCCACTTCCTCACCGGCTACTGGCACGACTTCGTCAACCCCGCCGAGGAGCTGCGGCTCTCGCAGGTCCCGGACGAGTACGACCTCATCGCGGTCGCGTTCGGCGAGGCGACGACCCGTCCCGGCGAGGTCACCTTCCGGGTCGACCCCGAACTGTCGGCCGCACTGGGCGGATACACCGACGCGCAGTTCAAGGCGGACCTCGCCGCGCTCCAGAACGCCGGCAAGAAGGTCATCCTGTCGGTCGGCGGCGAGAGGGGCGCCATCCGCGTCGCCGACGCCGCCTCCGCGCAGCTCTTCGCCGACTCCGTGCGCGGGCTCATGACCGAGTACGGCTTCGACGGCGTCGACATCGACCTGGAGAACGGACTCGACCCGACCTACATGGAGCAGGCGCTCCGGACCCTGCACGCCGCGACGGGCAGCGGCCTGATCATCACGATGGCGCCGCAGACCATCGACATGCAGTCCACCGCCGGGTCGTACTTCCGGCTCGCGCTGAACATCAAGGACATCCTCACCGTCGTCCACATGCAGTACTACAACTCGGGCACCATGCTCGGCTGCGACCAGAAGGTGTACGGGCAGGGGACGGTCGACTTCATGACCGCGCTGGCGTGCATCCAGCTAGAGAACGGGCTCCGCCCCGACCAGATCGCACTGGGGCTCCCCGCCGGGCCGGGCGCGGCGGGCGGCGGGGTGGTCGCACCGGCGATGGTCAACGACGCCCTCGACTGCCTCGCGAAGGGCACCAACTGCGGATCGTTCACCCCGTCCCGGACGTATCCCGGCATCCGCGGCGCGATGACGTGGTCGATCAACTGGGACGTGACGAACGGCGGCGCCTTCTCCAGGACCGTCGGCCCGCACCTGGACACACTTCCGTAGAGGGGCCGTGATGAAGAGAATCTGGGTCTTGGCGGCCGTGGTCGCCGGGCTGCTGGTCGGCGTCACCGGCCCCGCGCAGGCGGCGAACGTGCTGGCCAACGCCGGTTTCGAGAGCGGGTCGCTCGCGAATTGGACATGCTCCGGCGGATCGGTGGTGACCGCCCCGGTGCGGACGGGGTCGTACGCGCTCGCGGGCGGAGTGACCGCGGGTGACACCGGCCGGTGCACGCAGACCGTCAACGTTCAGCCGAACACCGCATACGAACTGTCGGCGTGGGTGCGCGGCAACTACGTCTACCTCGGTGTGGCCGGCGGGACGTCCACGTGGACGCCCTCGGCCGCCGACTTCACCAAGCTGGCGGTCTCCTTCACCACGGGCGCGGACCAGACGTCCGCGGAGATCTTCCTCCACGGCTGGTACGGCAACGGGACGTACCACGCCGACGACGTCGTCCTGGACGGCCCAGGTGGCGAACCCCAGCCAGGAGTACCCGGCACCCCCGGAACACCCAGGGTCGATACCGTCACCGACACCTCCATCTCCCTGTCATGGACCCCGGCCACAGGGGACGTGACCGGTTACCGCATCTACGAGGGCTCCACCCTGCGCGCCACCGTGCCCGGGACGAGCACCACCATCTCGAACCTCGCGGTATGCAGCTCGCACAGCTACACGGTCGCCGCCTACAACGACGCCGGAGAGTCCGCCAGGTCCGCGACCGTAAGCGCCCGGACGAGCGGCTGCGCCGACACCGGCCTCCCGAAGCACGCGCTCATCGGCTACCTGCACGCGAGCTTCGCCAACGGTTCCGGGTACGTGCGGCTGGCGGACGTCCCGGACGCCTGGGACATCATCAACCTCGCATTCGGTGAGCCGACGTCGCCCACGTCCGGCGACATCCGGTTCACCCGCTGCCCGGTGAGCGAGTGCCCGAACGTGGAGAGCGAGGCCGAGTTCGCCGCCGCCGTCCGCGCCAAGCAGGCGCAGGGCAAGAAGGTGCTGATCTCGATCGGCGGCCAGAACGGCCAGGTGCAGCTCACGACGGCCGCCGCGCGGGACGCGTTCGTCCGGTCGGTCTCCGAGATCATCGACCGGTACGGGCTGGACGGTCTGGACATCGACTTCGAGGGCCACTCCCTCTACCTCGACGCGGGCGACACCGACTTCCGCGCCCCCACCACACCGGTGATCGTCAACCTGATCTCGGCGCTGCGGTCGCTGAAGGCCCGGTACGGGGACGACTTCGTCCTGACGATGGCGCCCGAGACGTTCTTCGTGCAGGTCGGCCACCAGTTCTACGGCCCCGGCAGCGCGGGCGGCGACAACCGGAGGGGCGCGTACCTGCCGGTGATCCACGCCGTGCGCGACGACCTGACCGTCCTGCACGTCCAGGACTACAACTCCGGCCCGGTCATGGGGCTGGACGGCCAGTACCACACGATGGGCGGCGCCGATTTCCACATCGCGATGACCGACATGGTGAAGGCCGGGTTCACGGTCGGGAACACCGGCCGCACGTTCCCCGGCCTGCGCCCCGACCAGATCGCCTTCGGCCTGCCCGCCGCCGTCAGCGCGGGCAACGGCCACACCCCGCCCGTACAGGTGCACCAGGCGCTGAACTGCCTGGTCGAGGGCCAGGACTGCGGCTCGTACACCCTCCGCGGCGGGACGTCACCTGCCTTGCGCGGGCTGATGACCTGGTCGATCAACTGGGACCGCTACCACGGATGGGAGTTCATGAACAGCCACGAACCGTTCCTCAACGCCCTCCCATGAGGCCCCGGCCCGCGGCCGCCGGGGTCAGCTGAGCTCAGGGCCGGTGCCATTCCCCGCACCTGCGTGGCACCGGCCCTGTCCCGTTCCGCTCACGGGCTCGGGTCGGGGGACGGGACGCCCGCGTCCGGCTTCTGCTGCTCGCCGTCGGGGTCGGTCATGGTCTCGTTCGCCGCGCCGACCGAGGTGACCTCGGTGACCTTCCACTCGTCGCCGCGGCGCGTCAGCCGCATGTCGAGGTAGGAGCCGAGGACGCGGCGGGTTCCCGCCGTGCTGGTCACCTCGGAGTCCATGACGACGACGGCCTTCGCGGTGCCCGCCTCGATCTCTTCCAGGTAGACGGTGCGGACCGTCGCGGTCGCGCTCGCCTTCAGCTTCGTGATGACGCCTTCGAGGCCGCCGGTGAACGCCTCGTCGTAGGTCTTGGCGAAGTCGTCCGACGCCAGCCCGAGGACCCGGTCGCGCGCCGCCTGGAGCTTGGTGTGGTCGTAGCTGAGCAGCGCCTCGCCGAACTCGGCCGCGCTGGACCGGACCTCCCGGCGCTCCGCGTCCCGCTGCGCCGCCTGGTCGGCCTGGTACCACTGCAGCCCGGCCGTGACCACCGACCCGACGAGCGCCACCGCGACCGTCGCCCTGACCAGCGCCGCCTTGCCCGGCATCCGCGCCCACGCCCGCTTGCCGGCGACCGCCTCACCGGACTCCTTCTCGACGCCCTTCACCTTGAGGGGCTCCTCCATGGCGGTCTCCTCCTCGCCGGAGGTCTCGGTCTCCTCCGGCTTGGTGGGCTTGGTGGTGTCGGTCCTGGTCACGGGTCCTCCGGGGCTCAGTCGGTACGGCGCCGGACGAGGGCGCGCAGTGCGTTGCAGGCGGTGGCGAGGACGATCACGCCGCCGAGCACGGGCGGCAGCAGCGGCAGCCAGCGCGCGGACGGGTGTTCCTCGGTGCCGCTCACCGGCCGGAGGTCGGCGTTCGGCGAGGTGCCGGCGGCACCGGTGCCGGGCCGCATCCCCGGCGTGGGCTTGATCTTCGCGGCGGCCGCCGCGACCTCCGGGTCCTTGACGTTCGCGTCGCAGTAGGTGAGGCGCGGCGCGGTGGGCTTGGCGACCGGGGTCGTGTACTCGGTCGCCGCCTTGGAGCCGGTGAGGGTGATGACGGGCGAGACGCGGATGTACCGCCCGGTGGGTTCGACGTCGGTGACGTCCGCCACGAGGGCCCGGAGGGTCGGCACGAGCCGCAGCACGTGGGTGATCTTCTGCTGGTTCTCGGCCGTCATCAGCGGGGCGGTGGGCGTCGCCGCCGCGCTGAGCAGGCAGTCGAGGCCGGGACGGGCCTCCTGGAGGAGGGCGTGCATGTTCCGCATGGCGCCGGGACCCTCGTCGAGGACGCTGTTCAGGTCGCGGGTCGACTGCCGCAGGGCCGTGCTGAACAGCGCCAGGTCGTTGACGCCGGACGCGATGTCGCCGCGGTGGGCCGTGAGCGTGGCGGTGAGGCGGGTCAGCTCGCGGGACATGGCGTCCAGCGTTCCGGCCTCGGCGGCGAGCGTCCCGGTGAGGCGGTGGGTGTCGGAGATCATGTCGTGCAGGTCGGTGCCGCGCCCTTCGAGACCGGTGGCCAGTTCGTGGACGAGGGTGCGGGTGTCGCGCGGGTCGACGGCGTCGAGGGTGCCGCTGAGCCCCTCGAACAGCTGCTTGTAGTCGGTGGTCCCGGCGGTGCGGGAGATCGGGATGTGGTCGCCGTTCTTCAGCGTCCGGGACTCGTCCGTCTTGGCCGGGGTCAGCTCGATGTACGGCTCGCCGATCGCGGACTTGCGCAGGACGCGGGCGCCGACGCCGGCGGGGATCCGGGCCTCGCGGCGGATGTCGAGGGTGACGGCGACGTGGTCGCCCTCCAGCCTGATGTCCCCGACCTCGCCGACGGCGACGCCGAGGTGGGTGACCTCCAGGTCGCCGTGCAGGCCGGGCGAGGTCTCGAAGTCGGCCGTGACGGTGAAGGGCCGTTCGAGCGCGTCGATGTGGATGAGGCTGCGCACCGCCCACACCGTGAGGGCGATGCCCAGCAGGACGAAGAAGACCAGGTTGACGGCGACGCGGGGATACCTCATGAGCGCGGCCTCAGCAGTCCGTTGAGGTCCTGCCGCCCGCCGGACGCCGCGGTGGCGGCGGCGCCGGGGTGCGGCAGGAAACCCTTGATCCACAGGAAGAGGAGGGCCTGGCCGCTGTGCGACACGGAGGGGCCGCGCAGGAAGTCCAGGACCGACCCGGTGAGGGCCTTCAGCTCGTCGCGTCCGCGCAGGGCGGCGGTGAGCAGTTCGTCGGCACGGGCCAGGAGGGCGGCGAGCCGCGCGGCGTGCCGCTGCTGCACGTTGCCGTTGACCGAGGTGGCCAGTTCCAAGAGCGCCTCGATGGTGCGTTTGAGGTTGTCGCGGTCGTCCTGCAGCCGGCGGGTGGCGAGTTCGACGTTGCCCGGCAGCCGGTCGAGCTCTTTGGAGCCCTCGCGGAGCGAGGTGCCGAGCTGCGCGAGCGAGTCGAGCGCGCGGCCCAGGTCGTTGCTGGCCGCGGCGTACTGGTCGCCGACCTCGGTGGCGCGGGCGATGAGCGTGTTGAGCTTGCGTCCCCGGCCGCCGAGCGCGGTGGCGGACTCGCCGCTGATGGTGGCGATGTCCTGGCCGCCGAGCGCCGCGAGGAGCGGCCCGACCTTCGCGCTGATCTGCTCCAGGTCGGGCTGGACGGCGGTGCGGTCGATGGCCTGCCCGGACGCGAGGTACGGGCCGGTGTCGAGGCGGCGGCCCGGCGCGAGGTCGAGCCGCACGTAGTTCTCGCCGAGCAGGGACGACTTGGCGATCGTGGCGGTGGTCCCCGTGGGGATGCGCCGGTCGTCGCGCAGCGACATGGTGACGCGGGCGCGGTAGCCGTCCAGCCGGACGGCGGTGACGGTGCCGACGCGGATGTCGGCGACCTGGACGCTGTGCCCCGGGACGAGGCTCTGCACGTCGTCGAAGGTGGCGTGCAGGGTCATGTCGCCCTTCGGCGCGCCGGCCGTCCGCAGGGAGCATCCCCCGAGGCCGACGATCAGCGCGGCGACGAGCGCGCAGGTCACGAGTCTCCGTGTCATCACGGCCCTCCCGGCGGCGGAGCGCAGTCGCCGAGGTCCCGGTTGCCCTCGGCGCAGGGGACGGCGCCCCAGCCCAGCGCGGTGAAGAGCGGCTGGAGCCACGCCCGGACGGTGCCGTGCACGACGACGCGGATGGTGGCGACGTGGTTGCGGCGGTCCCACGCGTCGATGGCGACGTCGGCGAACCGGCCGAGGCTGTCGATGGCCTGCGTGAGGCCGGCGACGTTGCCCTTCAGCGTCAGGATGATGTTGGACAGGTCGGCGACGGTGCTCGGCAGCGTCTCCCGGTAGGCGGTGACGAGCACCTCGCTCTTGCGGATCGCGGCGGCGAGGCCCGCGATGAAGTCGCGCAGCGCCCGGCGTTCCTGGGCGAGGGTGCTGCCGGTGGTGGAGAAGGACCTGAGCAGGTCCGACAGCTTCTTGTCGCGTGCGTTGAGGTCGGCGGCGAGGTGGTGCAGGCCGTCGGCGAGGGAGACGATCCGCTTGTCCTGCGCGGCGAGGTCGCGGGTCAGCTCGGACGTGTTCTGCAGCGCGTCGTTGATGCCGTCGCCCCGGCCGCGCAGGGATTCGGCGGCGCGGTGCACGGCGGGCCCGAGGGCGCTCCCGTCGATCGACTCGTTGAGCTTGGCGAACGCGGCGAGCGCGTCGTCGATCTCGATGGGCAGCTCGGTGCGTTCCTGCGGGATGACGGTGCCCGGCTTGGCCTTCGGCATGCCGGGCTTCCAGACGGGGTGCAGGGTGACGAACCGCTCGCCGAGCGCGTCGGCGGACTCGATCACGGCGTGCGCGTCGGCCGGGACGGGCACGGAGCGCCTGACCTTCATGTCGACGCGGACGCGGTGGCGTTCGCTCCTGATGGCCGTGATGGTCCCGGCGTCGGCGCCCATCACCTTCACCTGGGACTCCTTGTAGAGCGACGGAGCCGAGGCGAAGTACACGGTCATCGGGTAGGTGGGCTCGGACACCACCCCGCAGCCGCCGAGCGCGGCGGTCAGCACGAGGGCGGTGGCGGCCGCGACGGGACGTCTCATCGCCCGGCCCCGCTGCTCTTCTCTCATCGCCTGGCCTCCGGGGGTGCGAGTTCGGCGAGGCCCGCGAGGTCCTGCGGGGACAGCGGGCCGAGGCCGGTGGCGAGGACCTCCAGCCAGGGGCCCTGCCCGCCGGTGCCGGCCAGCCCGGACAGCGTCGGCCCGGCCCAGGCGAGCAGCGTGTTGAAGTCGCCGGTCGCGGGGCGGAGGGTGCCGAGCGTGCCGCGCAGGTCGGCGACGAGCGACAGCAGCTTCGCCTGCTGCCGGTCGATGACCCGGGTGAGGCTCTCGACGGTGCGGCTGCCGCTGCCGAGGAACGCGGACAGCTCGGCGCGGCGCTTGCGCAGCTCGTCCAGCATGATCTGGACGTTGGTGAGCAGCCGGGACAGCTCGGCGTCCTTGGCCTTGGCGAGCTTGAGGACACGGTCGCCGTTGTCGAGCAGCGCCTTGATCTGCGGCTCTGACTCGTTCACCGTCTCGGCGAGGTCCGCGAGGTTGGACAGGGCGTTGCCGAGCCTGCCGCGGTCCTCGTCGCCGATGCCGTTCAGCTCGGCCACGATCTTGTTGATCGCCCGCGTGTCGAGCTTGGACACGGTGCGGGCGGAGTCGTCCAGCACGCTGTTGATCGTCGTGGGCACCTGGGTGCGTTCGAGGGGGATGCGGCGCTTGTCCTCCGGCATGTCGGCCAGGTGCGGCTCGGCGACCGGGCCGGACAGCCGCAGGTACCGCCCGCCGAGCACGTTGGCGACCTTGATCTCCGCGCGGGTGGCGGGGCCGAGGTCGATCTCGCCGTCCACCTTCCAGCCGACCACGACCTGGCCGCGGCGGTGGTCGGGCTCCACGGAGGTGATCTCACCGACCCGGACGCCGGCGACCCGCACCTCGTCCCCGGCGCGCAGGTTGCCGGTCTCGGCGAAGACGCCGGTGATGGTGTAGCGGTCCTGGAGCAGCCCGCGGGTGCCGACGAGGTAGACCGAGACGACGAGCGCGATCAGCGTGCCCGCCGAGACCAGCCCGACCGTGATCCGGTTCCGGTCCCGGAACGATTTCATCCCCACCGGGTACCCCCCACGATCAGGTTCTCCAGCGCCTCCGGCGTGTTGACGCTGTGCGCGCCCTCGCGCGGGCCCGGCAGCCGCGTCGGGTACGGGCAGGGCGGCGCCGCGAGCGACAGGCACGGCATGGCGGCCTCCACGAACTGGCCGTTGTCGACGGCGGCGAAGATGTTGCGGAGCTTGGGCGTCACCGACTGGAGGAGCTGGAGGACGGCGGCGCGGTTGCGGCCCACGCCGGCGCTGAACGCCGAGAGCCGCTCGATGACCTGGCCGAGCTCGCGTTCGTTGCGCGCGAGGACGGTGTCCGACGTCCGGGTGAGGGCGGCGAGCTGGACGAGGCTGCCGTCGATGAGCTTGCGGTTGCCGGCGAACGCGTCGCTGAGGCTGACGAGGTCGTCGACGGCGGACCCGATCTGCTTGTCGCGGCGGGCGATGATGCCGGTGACGGTGGCGTAGTCGTCCAGCATCCG
This sequence comes from Actinomadura livida, assembly GCF_014648675.1. GTDB lineage: Bacteria > Actinomycetota > Actinomycetes > Streptosporangiales > Streptosporangiaceae > Spirillospora > Spirillospora livida. The sequence goes on along the minus strand of NZ_BMRO01000007.1, from coordinate 132,154 downwards.
CTTCAGCATCGCGCGGCGCCGCGCGATCGACGCCGACAGCACGTCGATGTCGGCGATGAGGCGGTCGATGTTCTCCGCGTTGCCGTCGAGCGCCTGCGACAGCGACACCAGGACCGTGTTGACCTCCTTGACGTCCAGGCTGCGGACGAGGGGGCCGAGCTGCTCGATCAGCGCGCTGCCGTCCACGACGGAGCGGGTGCGGGTGATGTGCGCGCCGGGCCGCATCTTCTCGGGGCTCTTGCCCGGCAGCAGGTACACGACGCGCCGGCCCATGGCGTCGCGCCAGCGGATCGCGGCCTCGGTGTCGGCGGGGACCTTCACCGTGTCGCGGACGGTGAGGGCGACGCGGGCCTTGCCGTCCACCACCTTCACCTCGTCCACCCGGCCGACCGGCGCTCCGGCGATCTTGACCTCGTCGCCCTTCAGCAGGCCGCTGGCGTCGTCGAACGTGGCGCTCACCTGCCAGCCGCCCTCGGTGTCGACGCGGGCGATCTGCATCCCGATGAACGCGGTGAGGACGCCGGTGACCGTCACGAACGTCGCCAGGCGGACGACGAGGCCGGCGCGGGCGCGGGCCTGCGCGCTGCCGAGGAACCTCGCCATGTCACCCGCCTCCCGGGGCCGGGACGGAGCCGCTGGGGCCGCACAGCCCGAGGAGCAGCCCGCACGGGTCGGACGGCAGGAGCCCCTGCGAGCGGATGTAGTTCTTGCCTTCGATCCCTTGCAGCGACGTCAGCTCGCCGTAGAGGGGCAGCAGCTGGTTGCCGGTGCGGACGGCGTTCCCGACGAGGCCGAGCTGGGCGTAGATGATGCGGGCGGTGCGCTCGGAGGACCGGAACGCCTGGCCGAGCTGCCCGCCGCGCTTGTCGAAACCGTGCGCGGCCAGCAGCGACACGTCCGAGAGGCCGTCGGCGAACCCGGCGAGCCTGCCGTTGCCCTGCGCGGCCGCGTCGATCACGGTGTTGGTGTTTCCGGAGATGCCGGTCAGCTCGTCGCCCTTGTCGGACAGGGCGCCGGCGAGGGCGGCGCCGTCGCCGATGAACCGGCGGGCGTTGCCGCGGTTGCGGTGCGCGACGTTCAGCAGGACCCCCGTCTGGTCGATGGTCTCCCCGAGCCGGACGCCCTGCCCGTCGAGGCCCGCGGCGATCGTCCGCACGATCGTCTGGACCTCCCGCGCGTCGACGGAGCCGAGGGCGGTGTCGGCGCGGGCGAGCAGGTCCGACAGGTCGCGCGGGTCGGAGGTGCGGGCGATCCGCGCGCCGGACGCCAGGTAGGGGCCGGTGCGGGAGTGCGCGCCCGGGAGCAGGTCGACGTACTTGGGGCCGAACGCCGACGCGGGCACGATGGACGCGGTGACGGTGTCGGGGACCCGCGTGCCCTTGTCCAGCCGGAGGGTGAGGCGCGCCCGCCCACCGCCGGTCAGCCCCACCTCCTCCACCGTCCCGACGGTCACGCCGCGGATCTTCACGGGGGCGCCGGTGCCGAGGCCCTGCCCGGCGCGGCCGAACTCGGCGGTGAGCACCGTCCCGGGGTCGCGGCCCGGGCGGGCGATCAGCACGTACAGCGCCGTCGCCAGCACCGCGAGCGTGAGCGCGCTGATCAGCAGGCGGCGGGGCAGCGGGATCTCGTCGTTGATCATCCGGTGAGCCTCACGGTCGCGCCGCTGCCCCAGAACACGTAGGACAGCAGCAGGTTCAGCACGACGATGACGATGATGGACAGCCGGATCGCGCGGCCCGCGGCGCGGCCCACGCCCGCCGGGCCGCCGGTCGCGTAGTAGCCGTAGTAGCAGTGGATGGTGATCACCGCGAAGGCGAACACCCCGACCTTGATCGCGCTGTAGACCAGGTCGATCGTCGGCAGGTAGAGCCGGAAGTAGTAGTCGTACACGCCGGGCGCCAGGTCGAAGAAGCCCGTGCTGATCAGCCGGGTCGCGAAGAAGCTGGCGAACAGCGCGATCAGGTACAGCGGGACGAGCGCGATCAGCGCCGCCACGACGCGGGTGCACACGAGGTAGGCGAACGACCCGATGCCCATGACCTCCAGGGCGTCGATCTCCTCGGAGATGCGCATCGCGCCGAGTTCCGCGGTGAACGCCGACCCGCACTGCGCGGCGAGCGCCACCGCCGCGATCACCGGGGTGATCTCGCGGACGTTCGCGAACGACCCGACCAGGCCCATGAACGACTGCGCGCCGATCGACTGGAGCCCGGTGTAGCCCTGCAGCCCGACCTCGGTGCCGACGAAGAACGCCATCGTGAAGATGACGAAGATCATGCCGCCGCCGACGACGCTGGCGCCGACGCCCACGACGACGTCGCTGACGTGCCGGGCGATGGTCTTGGTGTACTTGCGGCGCAGGATCAGGTCCCGCACCGAGTACAGCAGGATGCGGTAGACGAACACCGGCCACTGGGCCAGGTCGCCGGAGCGCTCGAGCGCCGTCGACCCGGCGCGGACGGCGCGCGGGGCGACCTTCTCCATCACGGGCAGTCCGGCCATCAGATCCTCGGCGGGAACGCGACGAAGTACACCGTCGTGATCACGTAGTTCAGGGCGAACACCAGCAGGAACGCGACGACGATCGCGCGGTTCACGGCGCGGCCGACGCCGACGGGGCTCGCGGCGCAGGTCATCCCCATGTAGCAGGCCACCACGGCGGCGACGACCCCGAACAGCCACGCCTTCAGCAGCGTCACCAGCAGGTCGGACGTCTGGAGCAGCGACACCGCGCCGTCGAAGTAGGCGCCGGGCGTGACGTCCTGCAGCAGGACGTTGAACACGAAGCCGCCGGCCGCGCCCGACACGATGACCAGGGACGCCAGCAGCGTCGAGACGAGGCTGGCCGCCCAGAGCCGGGGGGTGACGAGCCGGTGGACGGGGTTGACCGCCATCGCCTCCATCGCCGACAGCTCGTCGCGGATCCGGCGGGCGCCCATGTCGGCGGTCATCGCCGAGCCGCCCGCCCCCGCGATGATCAGTGCGGCGGCGATCGGCGCGACCTCGCGCACCAGGCCGACCACGACGGCGCCGCCGGTCGCGGACTGGGCGCCGAGCTGGGCCGCGAGCTGCCCGACCTGGAGGGCGACCGTGGCGCCGAGCGGCAGCGACACCAGGATCACCGGCAGGCTCGTCACGCGGGCGAGGAACCATGCCTGCTCGATGAACTCCCAGACCCAGTTCCGCACGTCCCACGTCCGGCGGACGGCCTCAAGGGCGATGACGAACAGCTCGCCGACCTCGTCCAGCAGGCCGTGGACCCGCCGCGGGATGTCGATGGCGGACAAGGGACCTATCACTTCCTTTGCGGTGGCGGCGTCCTGTGCAAGTACGCACTTACCTTCAAGGTAAGCACATACTTACAGGTGTCCGGGCGGCGGTGTAAAGCGGTATGGCCGAAAGGGAACCGGCGGACCCCGCGTGCGTCTGGCGCGAAGACGTTGGTCACGCGGGGCCGCCGGCGGTCTGCGGATTCGGCGGCGGTCCCGGAGCCGGGAGCTCCCGGAGTCAGTCGTCGAAGATGTGCTGCCGCCCCTTCCGGTAGCGCTCGCGGCCGAGCGGGCCGGCGTCGCCGCAGCCGGGGGCGGCCGGCGGCGCGGACCACTCGACCGGGCGGCCGCGGCCGTCGGCCCGCCACCCGATGATGCATGACCTTAGAGGCTTATTGGCGCTACGGCAATAGCTTATTGGCGGTGCGCCAATAAGAGATCGGCCGTGTACGGTCCGGGACGCGTCCGACGTCCGGGGCCCGGCGGATCACCGGGCCCCGGACGGGTGGCCGCCTACCAGCGGTCGACGTGCAGGACCTCGTCGAGGGGGACGCGCGGGGCCGGGCGGAAGGTGTCGCCGGTGTAGTAGGCGGTGGGGATGAGCGCGCCCTGCCGCACGTCCTCGGGCAGGCCGAGCACTTCCGCCACCTCGGCCTCGTAGGTGAGGTGCAGCGACGTCCACGCGGTACCGAGCCCGCGCGCCCGCGCCGCGAGGGCGTAGCTCCAGACGGCGGGCAGCAGCGAGCCCCACAGGCCGGCCTGGTTGCCGGCCGGGAGCTTCCCGCCGTGCAGCCGCAGGCACGGGATGACCAGCACGGGCACGTCGCCCATGCGCTCCGCGAGGTGGGCGGCGCTGTCGCCGACGCGGCGCTGCACCTCGGCGCGGCCCGGGTCGTCCTTGTACAGCGTGGCGGCCGAGGCGCCGGAGGACGCGTAGGCGCTGAACGCGCGCCGGTAGTGCTCCCCGATCGCGGCGCGGGTCTCCGGGTCGGTGACGACGATCCAGTGCCAGCCCTGCCGGTTGCTCCCGCTCGGCGCCTGCAGCGCGACCTCCAGGCACTCGCGGACGAGGTCGAGGGGCACGGGGCGGTCCAGGTCGAGGCGCTTGCGCACCGTACGGGTGGTGGTGAGCAGTTCGTCCGGGTTCAGCGGTAGCGTCGTCATGATTGTCATGGTGCCCCAGTGCCGCCCGGGAACCGCCGTCAGGACCTGGCGATCTTGGAGTTCGGCCGCGTGGTCAAGCCACTCCACCTAGTCTGTCGGGATGGGTGCTGCTTCGGGCGTTTCTTCCTCTATGTCCAGACTAGGGTGGCTCGACGCGCTGCGCGGCGGAGCCGCCCTGGCGGTGGCGCTGCACCACGCGAGCTACGTGTACCTGCCCTCGGTCCGGACGTGGCTGACCGACTGGTTCGATCCCGGCAGATGCGGCGTCCTGGTGTTCTTCCTGGTCAGCGGCTACATCATCCCCGTGTCGCTGGAGCGGCGCGGAAGCGTGCGCAACTTCTGGATCGGCCGGTTCTTCCGGATCTACCCGCTGCTGGCGGTGACGTGCCTCCTCGCGGTGCTCCCCTTCCTGCTGGGCGTCCTCGGGCTCCGGGCGGGCCTGGAGCAGTACTCCCCCGCCACCGCCGTACTGGCGCACGTGACCATGCTGCAGGACCTCCTCGACGTCCCCAACGCGATGAACGTGCTGTGGACGCTCTCGTACGAGATGGCCTTCTACCTCCTGATCGTCGCGCTGTTCGTGGTGGGCGGGCACCGGCGGTCCGCGTCGGTCTCCCTCGTGCTCACGGTCGTCGCGCTGGTCGCCGTCTCGCTCACCGCGACCGGGCTGCTGACGGGCGCGTACGCGCCGAGCGCCCTGCTGTCGCGGACGGCGGGCGCCGGCCCGGTCGTCGCGGTGACCACGGCGGCGCTCGTGGTCGCGATCGCGGCGGCGGTGTCGAAGCGTCCCGCGCCGCGGGTGGCCGGCGGGCTGCTCGGCGGCCTCATCGCCCTCGTGCTGGTGACGGTGAACGGCCGCATCGGCGCCTGGGAGGGCCTGATCATGCTGGCGGTGATGTTCCTGGGCACGGTCGTCCACCGCGCCGAGCACGGCCAGATCACCCGGCGCACCGGTGCCCTGACGGCCGCCGCCGTCCTGGCCGGGGCGGTCGCCGCCGGGACGTGGCACAACGCCCAGGGCGGGCCGCACGCGCAGCTCGTCTGGTCCGGGGCCGTCCTGCTGGCGGCGGCCACGTTCGCGCTGGCGTGGCGGTTCCGGGACCGGCGCTTCCCCCGCTGGGCGACCGGCCTCGGCACGATCAGCTTCTCGGTGTACCTGCTGCATCCGCTGCTGCTGATGGTGGTGGTGCAGTTCCTGGAGATCCCCGCGCGGCAGGACCTGCTCGGCCTGACGCTCTTCCTCGTGGTGCTGGTCGCGCTGAGCTGGGCGTCCCACCGCTGGATCGAGGCCCCCGCCCAGCGCCTCGGCCGCCGCCTCACCCGCCCCGCCCGCCCGCAGGAGGTGCGGACGCAGCCCCGCGTCCTCACCTCGGACCTGAGCTGAAGCTGAACCGCCCTTGCTCAACCGACAAGTGCGTCAATTAACCATGTGCGTGGTTTTGCGGGCTCCTGCGACCATGACGCGGTGAACATCTGGCTCGCGGAACTGATCGTCCGGCACACGCACCGCGTTCCCGCGCCCGAGGGGCCCCGCGGGGACGGGGCGGCCGCGGCGCGGCGCTTCGACGCGGCCCTCATGTCGGCCGGGTTCAAGCTGTCCCGGGACCTCATGGCCGCGCTGTCCGGCCTGGCGGAGCCGGCCGTCCTCGGCGTCGCCGCGCGCACGCTGCCCGTCGTCCGGGAGATGGCGGGCGACCACGTCCGCCACAACGTGTACTTCCGGGACTTCCCGAACAACGTGCCCGACACGCTGGAGTTCTGGACGGACCTCCTGCGCGAGACGCTCCTCGACCCGGTGGCGGCGTCCGCCGCGATGGAGTCCCTCAGCGAGGGCGTCCTGAACCTGCTCACCCTCTCCGGCTACGGCGTCTACCGGCACGGCTACGAGGACATGCTCGCCGCCCACGACGAGCTGATCGCCGCCGCCGGCGACCGCCTCGCGGTCCTGCACCTGGGCCGCGGCCTCGCCGACGAGGGCGAGCGGCTCTACCTGCGGCTCGCGGGCAGCGCGACCCCGCTCGGCGAGGACGGCCTCGCGGCGCTGGGCGGACTCGCCGGGCTCTACGCCGACGGCGCGCAGCCTGAGCACATCCCCGTGAACTACCTCGACCCGGAATGGCTGTCGTACACCAACCTCACCACCGCCGGCGGAAGGCATTCCGGCGACATCACCGACGCGGCCGAGGGCGCCTCGGAGTTCATCGACCTGTCGCTGCGGCGCCTCGGGCGGCGGTTCGTCATCCCGCCCTCTGGGACGGCACCGCCCCGGACGGCCCCGTCACCTACATCGGCCTCGACCGCCCCGAGGGCCTGCACCCGGACTCGCGGGTGTTCACGCCGGAAAACCTGGGGGACCTGATCCCCGCCTGACTGCTAGCGTCGTCCCCGCGAGGCCATGAGGGGGCTTCCTTCTCAACTTCCTTGATCCAGCCCCTTCGCTTTCCTCGCACTCCACGTGACGGGCGCCCCCATCCCGGGCGGCGCCCGCTTCACGTTCCAGGCGGCCGGGCCTTTCCAGCATGTGAACGGGCGAGTTGAAAAAATGGCCGTTCGTTCAGTGCGGGCGGGGTGCGCGTAGAAAGTTCGCAGGTGGCGCCCGCTCTTTCCATGGAGAGCGTTCTATTGCGGCCGCGGCCGCCCGAATCGGCATTGGCGGTCCGCGCATTCTTGGTCAATAGTCAATGCACCGGTCCGGCGCCGCGGCGGTTCCGTGTCGCCGGCCGGTGACCGTCAGGGCCCTGCGGTCCGCACGTTCCCCCGCTCGTGTGAAAGGACCCCCCGCTCATGAAGAAGCGCAGCCTGCTGGCCGCGGTTCCGGCGGCGTTCATGGCGCTGTCCGGGATGTCGGTGGCCAACGCGGAGCCCGCCCCGCCGCCCACCGAGCAGCCCACGACCAAGATCGTGGGCGGTGTGCCCGCGTCCGAGACGTACTCGTTCATGGCGTCGCTGCAGAGCTCGGCCGGCCGGCACAGCTGCGGCGGCTCGCTCGTCGCGCCGAGCTGGGTCGTGACCGCGGCGCACTGCGGCACGCCGTACCAGGTCAGGATCGGCACCACCACCTACAACTCCGGCGGCGAGGTCCGCCGGGTCGCCTCCCGGCAGACGCTCGGCGGCGACGTCGCGCTGCTCCGCCTCGCCAGCCCCGCCGCGTCCGCGCCGGTGACCATCGCGACCAGCGCGCCGGTCGGCTCCGCGACCCGCCTGCTCGGCTGGGGGCAGACCTGCGCGGTGCGCGGCTGCGGGCCCGCGCCCGTCGGGCTGCGCCAGCTCGACACCCGGATCCTCGCGGACTCGCAGTGCCGCGGCATCAGCGGCAACGAGCTGTGCATCGAGGGCGGCGGCGGGCGCGGCGCCTGCTACGGCGACTCCGGCGGGCCCGCGCTCACCGGCTCGTCGGGCCGCTGGCAGCTCGTCGGCGCGACCAGCCGCGGCACCGCCTCCACCTGCGCGACGTCCCCCGCCATCTACGGCGACGTCACCGCCTACCGCACCCGCATCCTGCAGATCGTCGGCAGCGCCCTCAACGGCTGACCGGCCCGCGTGAACGCGCCCTCCGCCGGAGCGCGGTGCCCGGCGGAGGGTGCCCCCACCCCGCTCCCACCGCACGAGGAATCCCCATGGTGATCAGAAATCTGCTGAGGATCTGCGCGGCGCTGCTGCTCGGCCTGGCCTTCCTGGCCGGCACGGGCACCGCCGCCTCGGCCGCGCCCGCCGCCGACGCCGCCGACGCCGTCCGCACGATCAGGTACGACGCGAGCCGCTCCGCCGAGTTCCGGTCGGCGGTCGACGAGGGCGCCCGGATCTGGAACGCGCGCGTCGGCAACGTGCAGTTCGTCGCCGGGTCCCCCGCCGACGTGGTCATCGTCGCCGACAACGGCTGGCCCCGCGCCCGCGTCACCAGCCTCGGACGCGGCACGATCTGGATGGGCCGCCAGGCCGTCCAGGAAGGCCACTACACGGTACGGATCGCGTCCCACGAGCTGGGCCACATCCTCGGCCTGCCGGACCGGCGCACGGGCCGCTGCACGGACCTGATGTCCGGGGCCAGCGCCGGGACGTCCTGCCGCAACCCCTACCCGAACTCCGCCGAGATCGCCGAGGTCGAGCGGAACTTCCAGAACGGCCTCATCGGCGTCGCGACCGGCGTCACCCTCACCGAGGCCGCCGCCCGCTGACCCCCGCACACGCCGGGCGCCCGTTCTCTCCGGCGGGCGCCCGGCCCTTGTTCTTCGCGGATGTGTGAACGCCCCCGGTCACGTGCGGCGGCTGGTCACGCATGGCGGCCGGGTCATCGGCGGCTGGGCAGGAAGGCCACGAGCGCCGTCCCGGCGGCGGTGATGAGGGCGGCGGCGAGGAAGGCCGCCGCGTAGCCGTCCACCGGCTCCGGGCCGGACGCGGCCGCCGCCGCGCCGAGGACCGTGAGGCCGATCGCGCCGCCGATGGTGCGGGACGTGTTGACCACCCCCGCCACCGCGCCCGCCTCGGCGTCCGGCGCGCCCCGCGTGGACGCCTCCACCAGCGGCGTCATCAGCAGTCCGAACCCGAGGGCCATGGTCGCGCCCGGCCCGAGCACGGACCCGAGGAAGGTGCCCCCGGCGTCCAGCACGACGCTCTGCCACGCGAACCCGGCCGCCGCCATCAGGCCGCCGGCGCCCGCGAGGAGGCGCGCGTCCATGCGCTCCATGAGCATCGGGGCGAGCCGCGACCCGAGGATGATGCCCAGCGTGTGCGGCAGGAACGACAGCCCCGCGCGGACGGCGCTGTAACCCAGGACGTTCTGCATGTACAGCGACAGGAAGTACCAGAGCGCGAAGCCGCCCATCATGATGACCAGGGTGGCGAGGTTGCCGACCGCGACGCTGCGCAGCCGGAACAGCCCGAGCCGCACGAGCGGCTGAGCGGTCCGCGCCTCCACGGCGACGAACGCGGCCAGCAGCACGAGCCCGGCCGTGAGCGGGACGAGCGCCGTCCAGCCGTGGCTCTCGATCCGCCCGATGCCGAACGCCAGCAGCGCCACCCCGGCGGTGACGAGCACGGCTCCCGGCACGTCGAGCCGGACGCGTCCCGCGGTGTTCCGCTCCTCCCGCAGCCACCGGACCGCCACCAGTGCGACGAGCGCCCCGACCGGCACGTTGATCAGGAACACCCAGCGCCAGCTCAGGTAGTCGGTCAGCAGCCCGCCGACGAGCCCGCCCGTGGCGCCCCCGGCGGTGCCGACGGCCGTCCACAGCGCGATCGCCTTCGTCCGCGCGGGCCCCTCGGGGAAGTTGGCGGTCACCAGCGACAACGTGACGGGCGCGAGGACGGCGGCACCGACCCCCTGCACGGCCCGCGCGGCGATCAGCACGCCCCCGCTCTGCGCGAACCCAGCGGCGAGGCTGGCCAGGGTGAACAACCCGACGCCCCAGAGAAAGACCCGCTTGCGCCCGAAAAGGTCGGCGGCCCGCCCGCCCAGCAGCAGAAACCCCGCGAACGTCACCACATAGGCGTTGACGACCCACTGCAACCCGGTCACACCGAGCCCCAGCCCGGCACTCACCTCAGGCAAAGCGACATTGACGACGGAGACGTCCAGAACGACAAGGAACTGCCCGATGGACGCCGCGAGCAACGCCGCCCACCCGGGCGTCCCCACCCGCCCCGACGCCTTACCCGTAGCTTCAAAGGTCGTGGTCATGCCCTAATCGTCCTGAACCCCACGCCCCAGCACATCGGCCACGAGCCCCAACCCCCCACGTCCCAAAGACCTAGGACCTCCGGTCAACCCCCCACCGAGACGGGCCAATACGTCGCGAACCGCCGCCAGCATCCGAGCCCGTGTGAGAGTGAAAGGCGGCGTCCAGGCATGGAGTGGCAGGCGAGTCGGGAACCGGGTGCTACTCGAGGAGGTCTTCGGCCTTGTCGATGACGGCGGCGCGCTGGACCCAGCGTTCGAGCTGGTCGATGTCGGTGCAGTTCGTCACGCGCTCGCGGATCTCGTTGGGGACGGTGATCCCGCGGGCGCCGAGCACGAGCAGGACCGCCTTGGCCTCGCCCTCCGCACGCCCCTCCGCGCGGCCCTCGCCCCGGTGGGTCTTGGCGAACTCGGACTGCCACTCGTAGCCGACGACGTTCACGATCTCCTCCAGGAGCTTGCAGGCAGCTACGGAGAACTGCGCTTTGACGTCCTCTCCCGCCTTAAGGCGGGAGATTCCTCCCTGCTCGCCCGGTGTGGGGTGTGGCTTGAGGTGGGTTCCTGGTTCACCGGGTCCTGCCTTCCGCTAGGCGGGAGGGCTTACGGTCCCTCCGCAGGCGTTTAGCCTGTCCGCCCGTCCGGCGGCCAGGATGTTGTTGGCGGCGTTGACGTCTCGGTCATGGACCGCGCCGCACAGGCACGCCCATTCGCGGACGTCCAGCGCCATGGACTCGGCGACCGTCCCGCACGCTCCGCAGAGCTTGGAGGAGGGGAACCAGCGGTCCACCCTCGAGAAGGTCCGGTCGTACCGGGCGGCCTTGTATTCGAGCATCGATACGAACTGGGACCAGCCCGCGTCATGCACGGACTTGGCCAGCTTCGTGCGGGCGAGACCGTTCACCGCGAGGTCCTCCACGTAGACCGCTTGGTTGTCGCGGACCAGTTGTGTGGAGAGCTTGTGATGGTGGTCCCGCCGCGCATCGGCGACGCGGGCATGCATCCGTGCGACGCGGGCGACGGCTTTGTGGCGGTTCGCTGAGCCCTTCTGCTTGCGGGACAGCGCCTGCTGCGCCTTCCGCAACCTGCGTTCGGCCCGGCGCAGGAACTTCGGGCTGGTGATCTTCCGGCCGTCCGAGGTCACCGCGAAGTGCGTTAGGCCCAGGTCGATCCCGACCTCGGCCGCCGCCTCCGGCAGCGGCCCGTCGGTGGTCTCGACCACGAACGAGGCGAAGTACCGGCCCGCAGCGTCCTTGATCACCGTGACCGAGGAAGGCTCGGACGGCAGGTCCCGGGACCACCGAACCCGCACGTCCCCGACCTTGGCAAGGTTCAGTCTGCCGTTGGGTCGTAGCCGGAACCCGTTGCGGGTGAACCGGATCGCCTGCCGCCGGTCCTTGCGCGACCGGAACCGGGGCGGCGCGACCTTGCGGCCCTTCCGCTTCCCCGACACCGACGCGAAGAAGTTCCGGTACGCGGTGTGCAGGTCCGACAGAGCTTGGACCAGCACCACCGACGACACTTCCGCCAGCCATGAGCGTTCGGCTGTGCGTTTCGCGGCGGTGATCACCTGCTTCTGCAGGTCGGTGTCCTTGATGTAGGGCAGCCCGGCCCCGTGCGCTTCCTGCCGCGCGCGGAGGGCGTCGTTGAACACCGTCCGCGCGCACCCGAACGCTCTGGCGAGCGACTGCTGTTGGCCGAGGGTCGGGTAGAGCCGGAACTGGTACCTGAGCTGCACGGTACCGATAGTACCATCGGTACTTGACGTGACTGTCGGTACGCTCGGGCCCGTGAGTACCGAACGCCTCGCCACCAACGAGCTGCGCGCGCAGCTCGGCCGCCGCATCGACAACGCCCACTTCAAGGGCGAACACGTGATCGTGGACAAGAACGGCGAACCCCGCGCCGTCCTCGTCCCCTACGACTGGTGGCAAGACAAGCAAGACCAGGCCAGCGCCGGGCTTACCCCGCCCTGAAGGACGGGGCCTGCGCCCTTCCATCGTGGTCACCTGTCCGTCCTGCGGGACGCCCAGGCCGAAGACGGTCCGCAGGATCGTGGGGGCGAGCTGCGGCCGGTTGCGGACCATCTCCAGCGGCAGCTCGTGATTACTCGAAGGCATAGCGCAGACACTAAGCGCGACCACTGACACGCCGGCTGTATTCATCGGCCTTGTCAACAGCGGCAGTGCCGCTCCCTTCGGTGACCTGCACGTTCATCGGCCGTGGGAACGGTGTTTCGTCTGGCCGGTGCGATCGGGGCTCGGGGGGAGGCGGCGGCCGGGGGTGATGGTCTACCGTAATCGCCTGGCTTCGGGGAGTTCCGGCCTCGGCAGAGCACGGACCGCAGGAGGAAAGGTTGTGAAACCCATCCTGCTGTGGGCCGTGCCTCTCGGGATTCTGCTGCTAGCGCTCGCGGAGTGGGTTCTGCTGGTGAACCCTGGGGGGCGGCTCGCCGGGTTGGTCCTGCTTTCCATCCTTCTGGGGTTCGCCGGGGTGTTCGTGCTGGCGCCGGTCACCGTCGCGGCCGGCGCCGTGGCCGACCGGTGGGGCCTCGCGGCGGCGACGGTCCTCGTCGGGGCGTGCCTGTCGGTAGGGGTCCTGGCGATCATCGGCTCGATCGAGCGCGGCAAGCCCGGATACGTATGGAAGTACGGCGAACCGGCCCGCGTCGCCATCCCGGACGAGACAACCTGCACGTTGTCCGCCTACACGTGCGGCGGGCAATGGACGCTGGACGGTAAGACGGTGCACGGCGGGGTCACTATGTCCCGGGCCGAGTACCACTCCCTCCGCCAGTCGCCGGGGACGCCCCCGGACAACGCGCACCACTTCAACGCGCGTGTCCTGGGGAACCGCGCCAGCACCGCCGGGCTGCGTGTGCGGCCCGCGAGTTCCGTGGCCCTGGGCAGGGTCCCCGAATGGACGGGCTGGACGGCGTGCACGGTCGGGCTCGGCGCCGTCCTGATCGCGATCGTCTTGCCCCGACGCACGTCCCGAACACCTTCCGAAGCGCAGTAGGCGACCGGTCGCGGCCCCTGCAGAATGGTCGGCATGCGCAGGTCGGATCGATGGGCGTTCGCCGTCCTGCGAGTCGGCGTCGCGGCGACGTTGGGCGGCGTTCAGCTGGCGGCCATGCTGGACGCCCCGCCCACGCCCCTGGCGGCCGAGTCCGAGTTCTGCCCCGAGCGTCCCGGCGGCGCAGCGCGGCCCGACACCGGTTACGCGGAGAGCGGCGAGCCTTATCGGGGCGGCCGCCCCCACCCGGTGGCGTTTAACCTGCGGTACGCCGAGGTGGGGAACGTGGACGTCCCTGACCGATGGAAACCGGGCCAGGACGGTTCGCCCCCCGGCCCCCAACTGGTCGCCTGCGTCTACCAGGACACCGCCGATTCACGGCGGTCCACGAGGCGGACGACTCCAGCGGCGTCACTTTCCAAGAACCCGACACCAAGAAGCTTCGGGCGGCCCTGCGCCCGCACATCGAGCGCTCCGTCGCGGCATGACACCCCGGTCGATGGTCAGGCCGGACGGGACGATCAGCGGGCCGGGTGCCGCTTGACCTGCTCGATCATGCTCCCGAACTGAGCAACGGTCAGGGTGAGGTGTCCCCCGTCCGGGTCCTTGCTGTCCCGCACCCCGACCCCGGCCCCCGGCGCAAGTCGTCCCAGCTCAACGCACACGTCATCGTTCGCGGAGCCACTGTACGAACTCTTCCGCCACTGGACGCTCATGAGTAGCTCTCCAAGTACTGCTCGATCAGTTTGCGCGAGGCGCCCTGAGAGTCTGCCTTTGCGCCGATACGTTCGAAACTATCAACAACGTCCTTGATCTCGTTCGGCATTTCGATCAAGCGTCCACCGCCGCAAGCCCCCGCATAGGCGATGCTGCGGTCATGCAGGCCGATGAGCTGGAAGAACCCGTCCGACCCTTCATGCTCCCCGGCCGAGAAGGGAACGATCCGGAGGATGACGTTCCAGCGTTCGCCCATGTCGAGGAGGTGTTCGAGCTGCGGCTTCATGACCTCGGCTCCGCCGACGCGACGCGCCAGAACAGCCTCGTCTAGGAGTGCCCAGATGTAGGGCGGGTCCTCTCGCTCCAGGATGGCCCGCTTTCGCGCAATTCTTCCAGCGAGGACCGCTTCGCGGTCTTTCGCTGTACTCAGCCGACCGTACCGCCGCGTGTATTCATCGGTCTGGAGGAGCAAAGGGATCAGCTGCCCGTGGAAGACCTTGATCTCGGCCGCCTGACGCTCGTGCTGGCTGTACTGCTTGAACCAGTTCGGGTCGTGCGCCATACGGGCATACCACAGGAGCAATTCGAAGAGTCCACCGGTCTCGAATCTCACGTCGAGACGACGCGCATAGTCGACCTGCAGCTTCGCACGCCCGGCTTCGATGTTCGAAACACTCGATCGAGCCATCCCGATGATCTTTCCCCACTGGGCGAGTGACAGCCCCTCCTTCTCCCGCATGAACCGCAGGTAGTAGGCCAGGAAGTGCCACATCGAGATCTTGGGGTCGAGGGGTTCACGGACGATCTTCATCGGTCCTCCGTGTTTTAAATTTCAGTTGATACAGGCAAACCATAGGTCGCCGCGTGATGCTTGTCACAGGAAATCGGAATCTCGGGCAAGGACAGGACGATGGCGATGACGGCGGCCGTAGAGCCAACAATGTCCCTTATGGGCACACCCGCCGCAGTGGGGCTGGCGCGCACTTTCGTGGACACACGAATCCGCAAATGGGACTACTCTCACATTCTCGACAGCGCGCTTCTCGTCGTCTCGGAGCTCGTGACCAATGCGGCCCGGCAGACGCCGGACGAGGAGATCCGACTCCAGCTCAGCCGGGACGCCTATGGCGTCATCATCGCCGTCTGGGACGCGGACCACGAGCTGCCCAAAGCCAGGCCGATGACCGAACTCACCTTGGACGACCTCGACCTATCCGAGGAGGCGTTCGACGACAACGGTGGCTGGGGCCTGCACATCGTCCAGGCCATGTCCGCCAAGTGCGGCGTCACCGCCGACCCGGCCGGCGGCAAGTGGGTCTGGTCGCGAATGCACCCGTAGCGGATCTCAGCACACCCCCTGGAGCCTCCACAGGCACGTCCGCATCCGCAGCCCAGGCATGACCTCGACGGGAGGTAGCACGAAGATGGCCACTGATCATCTGACGGCCATGAGCGGACGGCGTCCGTTCCTGTCCGCCCTCGATGAGGCCGTGCGCGAGCGCGGTGGGATGTCGTGCGGCATCGTTTTGCGCGGCGGCACGCCCGCCCTCTACGTGATCAACACCGATTCGCCCAGCAGGTTCACCGAGATCGGCACCGACTTCATCGGCGGGACCTGGATGTTCACCTGGGCTCCAACCGGCGACACGATCGGCGCGGCCAACTCCCCGGCCGAGACCGCCGAGGCAATCGCGCGTGCGCTCGGTGTGGGCCTTGGGGCCCGGCCGTGATTGGCGACGAGTTCCCGGAGATGGTGCGACTGCCCCCGATCTTCGGGGCGGACCGGCTGCCGGGAGGGGTCAGCGCATTTGTTCGTAGGCTGCGTAGGCGGCGGCGCCGTAGATCATGTGGGGGACGATGTCGGACACCCAGCCGGCGACGGACCACTCTCGCGGGTCGGTGATGCCCAGTGCGGTCATCGGGACGTTCGAGCCGAGGAGGGCGAGCGTTCCGAGGGTGAGGATGCCGACCGGCCATGAGGCGCCGCGGCGGCGGGTGATCGCCCCGTACGCCAGGGCCGCGCCGATGCCCGTGCCGTAGCCCATCAGGGCACCGATGCCTTGCTTGCGGTTCTCCGCCTTCTCTTCTTCCTCGCCGAGGTTGAGGTGTGCTCCGTCCGCCAGCTTCTGGACGGTGTCCTCCGGCGTGCTGCTGCCTCCGCGCGCGCGGATGGCCATGTCGAGATAGGTGGTCGCGTTGAGCGCGGTGGTGCCCGCGGCTCCGGCGATCAATCCGTTGATGAGAGTACGCATATCGGCTCCGCTACCCCGATTCGCGAACATCACCCGGTTCGAGCTTCGCGGCGATCGCGTAGTCGATGCGGACGTCGCGGTAGGTGACGTTCTCCCGGACCTCGGCCGGGAGGTTGGTCCGGTCGCTGCCGGACGCGGACGCTTCGTCGGCGTCGCCGGTGAACACTACGGAGGTTTCCGGGACGACCTCGAAGCGCAGTTCGTCGGCCTTGACGTGGGCTGTGAAGAGGATGTCCGCCGATCGCAGGACGTCCTCGTTCGGGCGTTGCTCGTGGGGGCTCATGATCCCTCGTTTCCGCCGCCGCTCGGCGGGCGGGGCTGCGGGGCGACCATCCGGACCAGCGCCCGGCCCAGCTCGCGCACGGACTGCTCCGTCTCCTGCAGCGCGGCCTGCAGCGCGGTGATCTCCTGCTCGCCGTCGGGATCCCCGCCGCCGTTGCCTTCGCCCGCCTCGGATTGGCGTGCTTGGTCGTCGGATTGGCCGCCCCGGTCCGATTCCGAGCCGGTCCGGTCTTCGCCGGAGTCGCCCTGGTCTTCGTCAGAGTCACCAGGGTTCCGGTCTTCAGGGCCGCCGGTGACGCCTTCCACCGTGTCGGCCGCGCCCTTGCCGACGTGACGGGCGCCCTCGCCAACGTCCTTGGCCGCGTCCCCGGCGCCCTCGCCAACGTCCTTGGCCGCGTCGCCAGCGCCCTCGCCAACGTCCCTGACGGCGCCACCGGCGCCTTCGCCCACGTTTTCGGCGGCGCTGCCCGTGCCCTCGCCTACGTCCTTGACCGCGCCTCCGGCACCCTCGCCTACGTCCTTCACCGCGCCACCGGCACCCTCGCCTACGTCCTTCACCGCGCCACCGGCGCCTTCGCCCACGTTCTCCACTGCGCCGCCGGCGCCCTTGCCGACGTCCTTCACCGCGCCACCGGCGCCTGCGCCGACCTCCTTGACCGCGCCGCCCGCGCCTTCGCCCACGTCCTTCACGGCTCCGCCGGCGCCTTCGCCGACGTCCTTCACGGCGCTGCCCGCGCCCTCGCCGACATCGCCCACGGCCTTGCCCGCACCGGATCCGACCTCGCTCACGGCCGTCTCCAGCCCCCGGCCGAGGTGCCGGAGGATCTCCGGGTTGCGGTCGAGGGTGGTCAGGACGCGGTCGACGATGATGGCGACGTTGTCGAGCCGGACGTCGAGCAGCGCCTGCGCCTCGACCCCCCTGATCTCCAGCTTCACCCGGCCGAGGGTGACGTCGGCGCCGACGTTCAGGCGGAGCATGTCGAGGACCTGGGCGACGAGCGAGACGTGCGCCTCCAGGTTCTCGACCTCCAGGGAAATCTCGTCCACCTTGAGGAGCGGGACGTCGAGATGGACGTCCGGTCCCTCGCTCGGCTGCGGCCGCGTGTCCGGTGAGACGATCCTGCCCTCGGCGCCTTCCGACTCACCGGCTTCCCCGTTAGTGCCCATGGTCCCCCCTCACAGGCCGCCGCTACCCGGGGGCGGCCTGGAGAAACTTCGGAGCGTGATCAGGCGGTGCTCTCCGCCTTCTCCTTCGCAGGCTCCTCGGACTCCTGCTCGGCGCCCTCGGACTCGGCCTGGTCCTCCTCGGTCTCGGCGCGTTCCTCCCCGGCCTCCGGCTGCTCCTCCCGGTCGGGCTTCTCCTGGTCCTCGTCCGGCTTCGCCTGGTCTTCCTCGGAACCGGCGCCCTCGGACTCGGCCTGGTCCTCCTCGGAACCGGCGGCCTCCTGCTCCTCCTTGAGGGCGTCCTCGTGGGTCTTGACCACCTCGCCGTCGCGGATCTCGCCGCGCCAGCCCTGGACCTCCTCCTGCTCCAGGATCGTGCGCGTCATCATGTGGCGCTTGATGTGCTTGAAGTCCAGGCGTAGGCGGCGGCCCTGCGCCCGCCAGAGGTTCGCGGTCTTCTCGAAGAAGCCGTCCGGGTGGTACTCGGCGACGAGAATGATCCGGGTCATCGTCGGTCCCAGCTCGTGGAACGTCACGGCGCCGTCCACGTACCCCTTGGGGCCCTTGGACTTCCAGACGATCCGCTCGTCCGGCACCTGCTCGATGATCGTGGAGTCCCAGCTCCTGTGGGACAGGAAGACCTGGGCTCGCCAGTGGAGCTTCTCGTCCGACTCCTGCTCGACGCTCTCGACCTTCTTGGTGAAGCTCGGGTAGTCGGCGAACTGCGTCCACTGGTCATAGGCGACGCGGCGGGGCAGGCCCACGTCGAACTGCTCGATGATGTTGGTGACCTTCTTCTTGTCACCCTTGTCGCCGCCACCGCCGCCGTCCTTGCCGCCGCCCCCGATGGAGCTCACGGCCTCCTTGACCTTCTCCTTCGCACCGGTCGCGCCCGCGCTGAGGCCCGCCTTGAGCGGGGACTCGCCCTCGGCGAGCTTCTTCACCCCGGTCGCGGCCATCTTCGTTTTCGCGCCGCCGTCCGCGGCGTCGGTCAGCCGCTGGGTCATGTCCTGGAGCTTTCCGCTGGCCCCGGTGAGCGTCCGCGCCATGAGCGCCTGGACGAGCTCCCGCCCCGCGTCCTTGAGCTGGTCGACGGGCAGATCGTCGGTGAGGGCCCGGCCGTTGCCTTCCGTGCCTTTTTCCGCCATGGTCACCACTTCACTTCTAGACGATGTCGAGACGGGCCATAGCCCCACGAATCGACTCAAAACCCCTCAGAATGCCGCTGACCAGCGATAACGAAAGATCTACCGGCCGCCGACCCGCCGCGGGCGCGCACTTTGCCGCAGACGCAGAAATTACACGTAGATAACAATTCGGACGGGTGAGGCAGATCGCCCGAGTGTCTCATGAGCATGTAGTAGCGTCCTGGGCTACCCGAGTGACCTGGATCACAGCAGCACGGAGGTCCTCATGAGCGTTGGCCATCGCCGGGGACCCGGGGCATGAGGCGCCGTCCCGGGAGAAGGCGGCACGGGGTGCTCCGGGGCAGAGCCAGGTCCGTCAGATCGCGGATCGTGCTGCTGCTGGTCCCGCCCGTCACGGCACTGGTCGTCCTGTGGGGCGTGGCCGCGACCACCTCGCTGCAGGACAGCCTGCGGCAGGCCAGGGCGCAGACGTTCACCACGAAGGTCCTCGAACCCACCGACCAGGTCATCGCCGCGCTGCAGGACGAGCGGCGCATGTCGCTGTCGGCCCTGGGCGACGACGCGACCATCGGCCGCGCCGGGTTCGAGGCGCAGCGGGAGGCGACCGACCGGGCCGACGCGGCGTTCCGCGCCTCCGCGGAGGACGAGGAGATCAGGGGCGCGACCCGGCCGGTCACGCGGCAGCGGATGACCCGGTTCGCGGACGCGCTCGGCGGGCTGGAGCCGCTGCGCGCCGAGATCGACGACCGCAGCCTCGGGCGGGCCGAGGCGATGGCGCGCTACACCGAGTACATCGAGATGGCCACCGAGATCTACGACGAGGTCCACTCACTGGACCCGGACCTCGTGCGGCAGAACCGGGTCCTCCGCACGCTCGAGAACGCCCGGGAGAACCTCTCCCGCGAGGACGCGCTCGTCACCGGCGCGCTGGCGGCCGGGCGGCTGAGCGAGGAAGAGCGCCTGCAGCTGGTGGAGTTCGCCGGGGCGCACCGGTTCCTCTACGGGGACGCGGCACGCGAGCTCCAGGGCTCCTACCGGGTGCGGTACGAGCAGATCGTGTCCGGGCCGGAGTTCCGCCGGTTCGACGAGTTGCAGAACCGGCTCATGCAGCGCGACTCCGCCGGCGGGCGACCCGGCGTGGACATCGGCGCCTGGCACACCGCGACCGAGGCGGTGGACGCCCAGCTGGCGGCGCTGTCGTCCGAGATCCGCAAGGAGAACACCCGGCGGGCCGGCAACGAGGCGAACGCGGTCCTGCTGCGGCTGGCGCTGACCGGCGGGCTGGGGCTGCTGGCGGTGATCGCCGCGATCCTGTTCGCGGTCCGGGCCGGCCGCCGGCTGATCGTGGAGAGCCGCGCCATGGCCGCGGCCGTCGACGAGTTCGCGCAGCAGCGGCTGCCGCTGATCAACGAGCGGGCGCGGCGGGGCGAGGAGCCGCTGGAGGAGCTCGCCGCGGGCGACGCCCCGGACGGCGGGCGCGCCGGCGGGCGCGCCGGCGAGCGCGGCGGCGGACGCGACAGCGGGCGGTTCCGGGTCACCGAGGTCGACCAGATCGACCGGGCTTTCGCGCAGACCAAGCGGGCGGTCGTGCGCGCCGCCGAGAACGAGGCCCGCGCGAACCGGCGGCTGAACGAGATCTTCGTGACGCTGGCCCGCCGCAACCAGTCCCTCCTCCAGCGGCTGCTGCGGATGCTGGAGACCATGCAGCGCGACACCGAGGACCCCGACGAGCTGGAGCGGCTCTTCGAGCTGGACGCGCTCGCCACCCGGATGCGGCGGCACGCCGAGGGCCTGGTGATCCTGTCGGGCCGCCCGTCCGGGCGGACCTGGGCCGACCCTGTCCGGATGGTGGACGTGGCGCGCGCCGCGGCCTCCGAGGTCGAGGACTACACCCGCGTCGAGGTCGTGCCGATGGGCCGCGCGGCGCTGCTCGGGCCCGCGGTCGCCGACACCATCCACCTCATCGCCGAGCTGATCGAGAACGCGGCGGTGTTCTCGCCGCCCAACACCACGATCCGGGTGACCGGGCAGGAGGTCGCGCACGGGTTCGTGATGGAGGTGGAGGACCGCGGGCTCGGCATCGCGCCCGACATGCTGGCGGAGCTCAACCGGCTGCTGGCCACCGCCCCCGAGCTCGACCTGGACGACAGCGCCCGGCTCGGCCTGTTCGTCGTGGCGAGGCTGTCGGCCCGGCACGGCATCAAGGTGACGCTGCGCGCCTCCCCGTACGGGGGGATCACCGCCATCGCGCTGATCCCGCGGGAGCTGGTGGCGCGGCCGCCCGAGCGCCCCGGCGGCCACGAGGTCACCGACACCGGCGAGTGGGCCGTGGCCGGTGCCGCCCCGCCCGCGCCGCCCGTCCCGTCCGCACCGCAGCCGCCGTCGGGCGACCACCTCGCGCTGGTCACTCCCCCGCCCGCCGACCTGCCCGTGCGGCGGCGCCAGACCCACATGGCGCCGCAGCTGCGGCGCACCGCCGAGACCCGGGAGGAGCCGTCCGGGACGGGCGGGGAGGAGCGGTCGCCGGAGGCCGCCCGCGACTTCATGTCCACGGTGCAGCGCGGCTGGCGGCGGGGCCGCGCCGCCGATGCGGGCGACGGCGGCCCGTGATGTCCGGCGAGCTGCCGGGCGGATCCGCGGATCCGGGCCGGGACCGCAGGGCGCGGCCGGACGACCTCTGGGCGGACGAGGAGGCCGGGCCCGTCGTCCGTCCCTTCGCGGTGACCCGGGGCCGCACCAGGTCCCGCCGCCGCGGCCGCCAGCTCGACCTGATCGCGGTCGTCGTGACCGCCGAGGTGCCGATGCCCGATCCGCTCACGCTCGGCCCCGAGGACGAGCGGATCCTGGAGTTCTCCATCAACCCGGTGTCTGTGGCCGAGCTGTCGGCCGCCCTGCGGCTGCCGGTGGGCGTGGTCCGCGTGCTGGTGAGCGACCTGCTCGACCGCGGGCTCATGCACGTGCAGAGCGCCGCCGCGCCGCCCGGACGCCCGGACGCCCGCATTCTCAAGGAAGTGATCGATGGTCTCCGCGCGCTCTGACAGGCCAAGGATCAGGTCCCTGCTCGCCGCGGCGGCGCTGCTGGCGGGGCTGGCGGGCTGCGCCTCCGGAACCGACGAGGGCGGCCCCGCGGCGGACGTCCCGGGGATCACCGCGGAGCCCTGCCCGAAGGCCGTGAACCGCGACCACGGCTGCATCTACCTGGGCATCATCTCCGACCTGACCACGGGGCCGTTCACGGGTCTCGGCGTGCCGATGGTGACGGCGCAGAAGGCGTTCTGGGACCGCGTGAACCGGCAGGGCGGCATCGGCGGCTACGACGTCGACGTGCACACCTACATCCGGGACAACAAGTACGACCCCGCCACGCACCGCAGCGCGTACATCGAGATCAAGGACAAGGTGCTGGCGCTGGCGCAGAGCCTGGGCTCGCCGACCACCGAGGCGATCCTGAGCGACCTGCGCGCCGCCCGGATGATCGCGGTGCCCGGGTCGTACCCGTCCCGGTGGGAGTTCGAGGACGTGATCCTGGAGTCGGGCGCCTCGTACTGCTTCGAGTCCATGAACGCGATCGACTACGCCGTCGACACCTTCGGGGCCGAGAGCGTGCTGGCCGTCTACTACTCCGGCGACTACGGCGGCGAGGGCGCGGCGGGCGCGAGGCTCGCCGCGACAGCGCGCGGCCTGCGCTACTCGGAGGTGGAGACGCAGCAGGGCGCGGCGAAGCAGGCCGAGGCCGTCCGCGCGATCCTCGAGCGGCGGCCGGACGTCGTGATGCTCACGGTGGGTCCCGCCGAGACCGCCGCGATCGCCGGCAAGGCCGTGGAGGCGGGCTTCCAGGGCCGGTTCATGGGCAACAACCCGACCTGGGTCGGGTCGCTGCTGAAGACCCCGGCGGCCGAGGTGCTCAAGGCCCGCTACCTGGTGGTGGCGCCGTGGAAGACGTTCCCCGCCGACTCCCCCGGGCACACCGCGATGCGGCTGGCGCTGGGCCAGGTGGAGCCGGACAACGCGCTCACCTCGGGCTGGATCTTCCAGTACCCGCTGAAGACGGTGCTGGAGAAGGCCGCGGCGAACGGCGACCTGACCCGCGAGGGCGTGTACGACGCGCTCCGGCAGGTCACGACCGTGGACTACGAGGGGATGCTGCCCAGGAAGGCGGGCAACTTCTCCGGCAGCCCGAACGCGGCGGCCTTCCGCGAGTCGGTGGTCGGGCGTCCCGACGAGCGGGAGTTCACCGGGGTGAAGGTGATCACGGACTTCGTCTCCGGCCCGACCGCCACCGGCCACAACCTCGCCTCCCCCTGCTACGCCGCCGGCTGAGGACGGCGCTTTCCCACGTCAACAATTTCCGTGCGGATAATGACCCCAGAAGTCTTGAACATGGTTTGACTTTCCGCCGCTTGTAGATTGATCCTGGATTCGGTCCACTTAGGGCAATGCTCGGCAGTCCCATTAGCGCGGCACACTCCGGTATCGACCTTGAGCGAGGCGACCATGGAGTTCACCACCTCGGGCGGCGCGACCGTCCGCCGCACGGACCAGGACGCGACTCTGCTGTTCCCGGTGGAGGCGGATGTCCGAAACTGTGCCGACCTGCACGCATTGTCGCGGCAACTCCTCGACGAGGGCATCAGTTCATTGGTCCTCGATCTCACCGACTGTCAATTCTGTGATTCCAGTGGGCTGAACGTCATTCTCCGCACCTATGTCCTGGCCAAGACGGCGGGGATCCGGCTGTCGATCCGGCTGCCGGAGCACGGCATGGTGCGGCGCACGTGCTCGATCGCCGGGGTGACGCGGATGATCCCGGTGGAACTCGCGGGCACCCCGCCGGAGGGGGACCCGGCCGTCCGCCGGCTCAGCCGGTGACCTTCAGGATCCCGTGGGCTCCGGCTTCGCCGTGCCGCATGTCGTGGTCGACGAACGGGTAGTGGCCGGCCTCCGGGACCACCGCCTCCACGAAGCCGCCCTGGCCCGGCGCGAGGTCGAGGATCTGCGCGCCGCCGTCGTCGCCCTCGCGGAGGAGGTAGGCCCCCTCCTTGTAGACGGTGTCGAACTGGGCGCCGACGATGTGGAACGCGGTACCGGACGCCGGGCCCGCGCCGACCACCCAGACCCGGACGCGGTCGCCCGCGCGGGCGGTCAGCGGAGCGTGGTCGTAGCCGGCGGCCGTGCCGTTGAACGCCCACGCGTCGGGGCGGCCGTCGCGCATCTTCGCCACCTGCTCCGCGGAGCCCGGCCGTCCCAGGTACAGCTCGCCGTGGACGAGGACGTACTCGCGGTCGACCCGGGGCAGGTCCGGCGGGTCGATGATGACGGCGCCGTACATGCCGTTGCCCATGTGCTGGAGCATCGGCATCGTCGAGCAGTGGTACAGCCACGCCCCGGCGTGCTCGGCCTTGAAGCGGTAGGTGAGGCGCTCGCCGGGCTGGATGGTGCGCATGGGGCCGTCCGGCGCGAGGGACCCGGCGTGGAAGTCGATGCCGTGCCCCATGGCCGCGTCGTTGACGAAGGTGACGGTGAAGACGTCGCCGACCTTGCCGCGCAGGACCGGGCCGGGAACGGTGCCGTTGAACGTCCACATCTGCTGGCGGACGCCCGGGGCGACCTCCAGCTCCCGGTCGGTCGCGCGGATCTCGACGCGGTGGTCCTTGCCGCCTGGGGCGGGTTCGAGCGCGGCGTCGTAGGGACGCCACTCCGGCGACATCGGGGCCGCCAAGTCGAGCGGGCCGGTGCCCTGGTGGGTTCCGTGCTGGGCGTGCTCCGGCGCCGGTCCCTCCGTCATGTCGATCCGCATGGTCATGCCCGCGGCGCGGTGGCCGGGCACGGTGCACCAGCCGTCGATCGACTCCTCCAGCGGCGGGACGGTCAGCGTGGCGGTCTCGCCCTGGTCGAGCATCGGGGTGGCCTGGCCGGTGGCGAGGCGCAGGTCGTGCGGCATGGCGTCCTCGTTGGTGACGCGCAGGACGAGCCGCGTCCCGGGGGCGGCCTCGATCGTCCCGGGGCGGATGCGCATGTCGACGAGGGCGACGTCCACGGTGCGGGTGCCGGAGGCCGCGACAGCCGAGCCGGACCGGTCCGCGCTCCCGGCCGCGACGCCGGCGGCGAGCGCGGTGAGCAGGACACCGGCGGTGATGCCCGCGACGACCGGCGACGGGCGGCGGGTGCGGACGACGGTCGCCGCGGCGAGCACGACGAACGAGCCCAGCGCGGCGATGGCGGCGATCCAGGCGGCGCGGGTCAGCCACCCGGGGACGGGCAGGACGAGCAGCGGCACCGCGGCGTTGACGGCGGCCACGCGCGGCAGCCACAGGCGTTCGAGCACGGCCGCGTTGGCCTTGAGCGCCGCGGGCCCGCCGCCGAGGACGACGGGCAGCAGGAACGTCAGCGCGCCCAGGAGCGTCTGCCCGACGAAGCCCACGAGCACGAGCGGGAGCAGCCCGTCGAGGCTCTGCCGGACGGCGTCGGCGGCAAGGGTCATCGCGAACCAGGCGGTCCCGGCGGCGAGCATCCACGACGCCGGGGTGTGCGGGCGGCGCCGGAGGAGCGTCCGCACGAACGGGACGAGGGCGAGCGCGGCGGCCGCGGCGTAGAGGAGCAGGCCGGCGGCGGCGAGCCAGCGGACGTCGGCGAGGAGGCCGCCGACCGCGACGGCCAGGCCGGGCACGGCGGCGCGCAGCGACCAGCGGGCGATCCGCCCGGTGCCGTCGACCATCCGGGTGCGCAGGACCGTCGGCCACAGCGTGAACAGGGTGCCGAGCACGGCCAGCCCGACCCAGCCGAGGATGTTGACGTGCTCGTGCGCGGCCCGCACCGGCGCGTGCCAGCCGGACGGCACGCGGCCGGACGCCAGCAGGCCGCCGAGCGTCCCGCCCGCGACGAGCGCGACGCCGGACCACACGTACCAGCCGACGACGTGCGCGAACCGTCCGCCCAGGGCGCCCCGCCCGCGCACGGCGAGGACGGTGACGTGCGCGGCGACGACCGCGACGACCGTCGCGGCGCCGCCGGAGGCGAGCAGGGCGTACCCTCCGGCGACACCGCCCAGCACGGCGGCGATCCCGGCGTTCAGGACCGCCAGCCGCGCCAGCGGCCACCGGCGCGGCGGCGACGGGATCCGCAGCAGCGCGGTGGCGAAGTGCTCGGTCCAGGTGACGATCGCGTTGGTCACGGCGCCGAGCAGGAACAGGTGGATCAGCAGCCAGCGCGGCGCGGGCAGGCCGTGCTGGACGAGCGCGGCCGCGGCGGTCAGCGCCAGCCACGCGAGCACGACCCCGTTGGCGACCGCGTGCCAGGTGGAGCGGGCCGGGCGGCGCGCGGGCGGTTCGGTGGCCGCGGGCCTGGGCCGGATGCCGATGGACGTCATGACGGTTCCCTTCGCAGGAGGCGCGACGCGGCCACGGCGCATCCGCCGAAGAGCAGGAGCGACACCTCGCCGAGGACGCCGCCGGTCGTCCGCAGGGCGCCGGACCCGCCGAGGTCCCCGGCGACGCGGACGACGAGGGAGGCGTGCAGCAGGACGAGCGGCGCGTACAGGACGGGGTGGTACGGCAGCCGGACGCGCAGGACCGCGGGCAGGATCACCGGCGCGTGCCCGAAGACCATCGACATGACGAAGCCGAGGAACACCGCGTGCAGGGCGGCGTCGTTGAGGCCGCCGGAGGCGGGGCGCCCGGCGGCGAGCCAGATCGTCCCGGCGACGGCCAGCCAGGCGTAGCCGGCGAGGAGGCAGGCGGCGGCGTAGCGGGGCAGGCCCGTCCCGCGGACGGTGCGGCGGGCGACGTCGTGGACGGCGAGCCACCCGGCGAGGGCGGCCATCCCGAGCCCGGTGAGCCGCCATCCGGCGTCCGGCCAACCGGTGGAGGCGGCGGCGCCCGCGCCGACCAGGGCCGCCGCGACCAGGAGGCCGTCGGACGCGCGGCGGCCGAGGAACGCGACGCGGGCGAGTTCGAGGCGCTCCCCGGCGATCGTGAGGACCAGGAACGCGGCGAGCCACGGGACGATCTCGCCGACCGGCCGCCCGGACAGCCACAGCAGCGCGCCGGCGTACCAGGCGACCGCACCGGACAACTGGATCGCGAGGTCGCGTCCGGTGCGGCGGCCGAGGACGGCGATGTAGATCGCGATGAGCCAGCCGCCGGCGGCGGTGAGCAGGAGCTTCCCGGGGAGCGTCAGGCCGAGGGCGGTGGTGACGGCGCCGAGGCCGGCGAGGGCGGGGGCGGCGTAGCCCCAGGGGCGGCCGAGGGCGACGGCGCGTTCGAGGGAGATCAGCGTGCCGAGGAAGCCCAGCGCCATCAGCGCGCCGTGCTCCCGCGCGAACGAGGTGCGCGGCATCGGGACGTCGAGGCCGAGAAGCCCGAGGGCGCCCCAGAGGCCCGCGACGAGCCCGAGCAGCGCGCCGGCGAGCAACGGGAACCGGCGCGCCGCCACCCGGGGCCGGGGGCCGCCCCTCGTCTCCAGTTTCTCCATACCGCTACTATAAATACAAGTACGGTTGTAAAAAACAGCTCGGCACGAGGAGTGCTCATGACCACATCGACCGCGAGCCCGCAGCAGGAGACCGTGCGGGCGATCCTCGACCACCACGAGCGGCTCGGCCGCACCATGGCGGACCACGTCCTCACGATCGCGCGGGCCGCCGACCAGCTCGCCGCACCGCACGAGCGGCGCGACCGGCTCGTCGCGTTCTGCGCCGACGAGGTCGTCCCGCACGCCGAGGCCGAGGAGAAGACCCTCTACCGGGCGGCCGAGGACCTGCCCGAGGCCCGCCTGCTGCTGCGCGCCATGCTGCGTGAGCACACCGTGCTGAAGGAGCGGCTCGCCGAGCTGGAGGCGGCGCGCACGCCCGGGGAGACGATCGCCGCGGCGTCGGCCCTCAGCGCGCTGTTCGCGTCCCACCTGCACAAGGAGAACGATCTGCTGCTGCCGGCGCTCGTCGACGCGGGCGTCGACCTCGGCGCGCTGCTCGCGGGGATGCACGAGATCCTCGGCGCGGAGGCCGAGAGCCCGCGGGACGGGGCGGACGGGCACCACTGCACGTGCGGCGGCCACGACGACCCCGGCACGCCCGGTGCGAAGGCCGAGCTCGACGGCGGGGAACTGGACGTGCGCGTCCTCGTCCCCGCGCAGCGGCACGAGCAGATCTTCGCGGCGTACCGCGCGCTGGACAACGGCGGGGCGTTCATCCTGGTCAACGACCACGACCCGAAGCCGCTGTACTACCAGTTCGCCGCCGAGCACCCCGGCGACTTCACCTGGGACTACCTGGAGACCGGCCCGGAGGTCTGGCGCGTCCGCATCGGACGTCCCTGGGCCTGACGGCCATGCGAGCACGCCCGGCGGCCGCGGCGCGGCGGCCGCCGGGCGTTCCGGCCGTTACGACGGATCGTACGCCAGGTTCGGGGCCAGCCAGCGCTCGACCTCCGCGACCGGGAGGTCGCTGCGGCGGGCGTAGTCCTCGATCTGGTCCTTGCCGACGCGCCCGACCGTGAAGTAGCGCGACTCCGGGTGCGCGAAGATCAGGCCGCTGACACTGGCGGCCGGGGTCATCGCGAACGACTCGGTCAGCTTCATGCCGAGGCGGCCCGCGTCCAGCAGGTCGAACAGCCGCTGCTTCAGGCTGTGGTCGGGGCTCGCCGGGTAGCCGAGCGCGGGCCGGATGCCGCGGAAGCGCTCGGCGTGCAGGTCCTCCAGGAGGGGGTCGGCGTCCGGCTCGAACCAGGCGCGGCGGGCCTCCAGGTGGACGTACTCGGCGAACGCCTCGGCCAGCCGGTCCGCGAGCGCCTTCACCATGATCGACTTGTAGTCGTCCTGCTGCTCCTCGTACTTGGCGGCGAGGTCCTCGGCGCCGAGGATCGTCACCGCGAAGCCGCCCAGGTGGTCGCCGGACGGGGCGACGTAGTCGGCGAGGCACCGGTTCGGGCGGCCCTCCGGCTTGGACGTCTGCTGCCGCAGCATCGGGAACCGCGTGTCGGGCAGGACGATGTCGTCGCCGTCGGAGTGCGCGGGCCAGAACCCGTAGGCGCCCTGGGCCTCGAACGAGCCGTCCGCGATGATCTGGTCGAGCAGCTCGTTGCCCTCGTCGAACAGCTCCCGCGCGACGGGCTGGTCGAGGATCGCCGGGTACTTGCCCTTCAGCTCCCACGCCAGGAAGAAGAACTGCCAGTCGATCATCTCGCGGATCGCGGTGATCTCGGGCTGGACCACCCGCACCCCGGTGAAGGCCGGGGTCGGCAGGTCGCCGAAGTCGACCACCTCGCGGTTCTCCCGCGCCCGCTCGTAGGCGAGCATGGGGCGGCGCTGCTTCTTCTCGTGCTGCTCGCGCAGCCTGGCCTGCTCCTCGCGGTTGGCGGCGGCGAGGGTCTCGGCGCGGCCCTCGTCCAGCAGGTCCGACACGACGCCGACGACGCGGGACGCGTCCAGCACGTGCACGGTCGTCGCCTCGTACGCGGGGGCGATCTTCACGGCGGTGTGCTGCCGGGACGTGGTGGCACCGCCGATCAGCAGCGGCAGCCGCATGCCGCGCCGCTCCATTTCCGCGGCGACGGAGACCATCTCGTCCAGCGACGGGGTGATCAGCCCGGACAGCCCGACGGCGTCGGCGCCCTCCGCGATCGCGGTGTCCAGGATCTTGGCGGCCGGGACCATCACGCCGAGGTCGATGACGTCGTAGTTGTTGCAGCCGAGCACGACGCCGACGATGTTCTTGCCGATGTCGTGCACGTCGCCCTTCACGGTCGCAAGGACGATCTTGCCCTGGCCGCGCTCGGTGTGGACGCGCCCGGCGCGCAGCGCCTCCTCCTTCTCCCGCTCCATGAACGGTTCGAGGTAGGCGACCGACCGCTTCATCGCGCGGGCGCTCTTGACGACCTGCGGCAGGAACATCTTCCCGGACCCGAACAGGTCGCCGACGACCTTCATGCCGTCCATCAGCGGGCCCTCGATGACGTCGAGGGGGCGGGCGGCCTTCTGGCGGGCCTCCTCGGTGTCCTCCTCGATGAAGTCGACGATGCCGTGCACGAGGGCGTGCGCCAGGCGCTTCTCGACGGGCGCCTCCCGCCACGAGAGGTCGACCTCGCGCTTGGTCGCCTCGCCCTTGACGTTCTCGGCGAACGACACGAGCCGGTCGGTGGCGTCCGGGCGGCGGTCGAACAGCACGTCCTCGACGAGTTCCAGCAGATCTGCCGGGATGTTCTCGTAGACGGCGAGCTGCCCCGCGTTGACGATGCCCATGTCGAGGCCGGCGCGGACCGCGTGGTACAGGAACGCCGAGTGCATCGCCTCGCGGACGACCTCGTTGCCCCGGAACGAGAACGACAGGTTCGAGATGCCGCCGCTGGTGCGCGCGCCCGGGCAGCGCTCCTTGATGAGCGGCAGGGCGTCGATGAACGCCTTGGCGTACCCGTTGTGCTCGCTGATGCCTGTCGCGACGGCGAGGACGTTCGGGTCGAACACGATGTCCTCGGCGGGGAACCCGGCCTTCTGCGTGAGCAGGTCGTAGGCGCGCCCGCAGATCTCCACCTTGCGCTCGGTGGTGTCGGCCTGGCCGGTCTCGTCGAACGCCATGACGACGACGCCGGCGCCGAAGTCGCGGATGCGGCGGGCCTGCTCCAGGAACTGCTCCTCGCCCTCCTTGAGGCTGATCGAGTTGACGACGCCCTTGCCCTGGACGGTCTTCAGCCCCGCCTCCAGCACGCTCCACCGCGAGCTGTCCACCATGATCGGGATGCGGGCCACCTCGGGCTCGGTCGCGATCAGGTTCAGGAACGTCGTCATCTCCCGCTCGCTTTCGAGCAGGTCGGCGTCCATGTTGACGTCGAGGAGGTTCGCGCCGCCGCGCACCTGGTCCAGCGCGACGTCCACTGCCCCCTGGTGGTCGCCCGCCTCGATGAGCCTGCGGAACCGCTTGGAGCCGGTGACGTTCGTCCGCTCGCCGATCATGATGAAGCCGGTGTCCCGGCCGATCTCGAACGGCTCCAGCCCGCTGAACCGCGACGCCTTCGGCGTGCGTGCGATCTGGCGGGGCGCGGCGTCCCGGACGGCCTCGACGATGCGGGCGATGTGGCCGGGGCCCGTCCCGCAGCAGCCGCCGACCGCGTTGACCATGCCGGACGCGGCGAACTCGGCGAGCTTGGCCGCCGTCTCCTCCGGCGTCTCGTCGTAGCCGCCGAACGCGTTCGGCAGCCCGGCGTTCGGATAGCTGGCGGTGTAGGTGCCGGCGATGCGCGCCAGCTCCGCCACGTGCGGGCGCATCTCGTCGGCGCCCAGCGAGCAGTTCACGCCGACGACGAGGGGCTCGGCGTGCTCGACCGAGCGCCAGAACGCCTCGACGGTCTGCCCGGAGAGCGTCCGGCCGGACAGGTCCACGATCGTCACCGAGATCCACAGCGGCAGTTCGGGGGCCGCCTCGCGGGCGGCGGCGATCGCGGCCTTGGCGTTCAGCGTGTCGAAGATCGTCTCGATGAGGAGCAGGTCGACGCCGCCCTCGGCGAGGCCGCGGATCTGCTCTGCGTAGGAGTCCTTGACCTTGTCGAACGTGACGGCGCGGTACGCGGGGTCCTCGACGCGCGGCGACAGCGACAGCGTGACGTTCAGCGGGCCGACGGACCCGGCGACGAACCGCCCGCCGAACTCGTCGGCGGCCTGGCGGGCGAGGCGGGCGCCCGCGACGTTCATCTCGTGGACGAGGCCCTCGAGCCCGTAGTCGGCCTGGCCGATGGAGGTCGCGGTGAACGTGTTGGTCGTCGTGATGTCGGCACCGGCGCGCAGGTACTGCCGGTGGACGTCGAGGATCACGTCCGGGCGGGTCAGGTTGAGCAGGTCGGGGTCGCCGGTGACGTCCTTCGGATGGTCATCGGCCACGCGGTCGCCGCGGTAGTCCTCGGGGGCCAGGCCGGCGCCCTGGAGCATCGTGCCCCAGGCCCCGTCCAGGACCGCGATCCGCCGTTCCAGTAGCTCGCGAAGTTTGTTGCCGTTGATTTCGAGCACCTCCCGTCTTGAGTGGGAGGCGCCCTTGTTCCACCGACTTCCGAGGCCGAGCGTGGCGGGCTCTCGCCCGTTGCAGCGCCTCTCGGCCTCACATCGAGGTTACATAACGGGCCCCGCCCCTGTCTGTCAGGGGCGCCAATCATCTCGGTATGCGGGATGCGACGCGTACGGCAGCGCGAGGCGGCGCAGCACGTTCTCGCGGACGACCTGGGCCGCTTCGGTTTCCGGCGTCCGGTGGCCCTGTTCGAGGATCCACGCCTGTTTCTCGTAGTCGTCGAGGATCTGGCGGACGGCGGCCACCTGGGCGAGGGTCCGGGACGGGTCGTGCCGGGCGATGTGCTCGGCGTACGCGCCGTTCTCCGCCTTCGCCACATAGGCGGCGTCACCGGGGTCGCCGGGAGGCTGCGGGTCGGTGTGGATCGTGCCGGAGGGCCCGGTCTTCCAGGCGAGGCCGGAGCAGTCGCGGGCGATCTGCTCGTCCCTCGCCAGCCGTGCTCGGAGGAACTCCACCAAATCCATGAGGCCATCCTGCCCCGCGGAGGGGACGGGATGGCCTCGGCCCGCGGTACCGATCAGATCAGCGGGGGCAGTTGCCCTGGACGGGCTTGTCCGCGAAGCGGTCGGTGATGAACTTCATGGCGTCGGGGTGGCTCCAGAGCATGCCGGTGGCGTGCTCGGCGAGCGTGTAGGTCTTCCAGGTCACGTTGGCGCCCTTGGCGCACCACGCCCGGTGCAGGGTGTCGGCCTGCTGGAACGGGATGATCTGGTCGTAGACGGCCTGGGTCTGCAGGACCGGGACGCCCGGGGCCGTCCCGCCGAGCTTGTTGGCGTCGAGCGCCGCGCGCCACGCGGGGTCGTCCAGCGGGTTGGCCGTCGAGTAGTCGCTGATGCGCTTGAAGGCCGTCGTGAGGAGCGTCGAGGCGCCGTCCACGCTGGTCAGGCACATCTCGCGGGCGTTCTCCAGGAGTTCGCGGCCCGCGTCGTTGAGGTACCCGTCCAGGTCCAGCCCGGGGTAGGCGGAGTCGTAGCCGACCGCGGCCATGAACATCAGCGCGATGAAGAGCGACCCGTCGAGCCCCTCGGCGACGGCGTGCAGGTCGGCGGGCACTCCCCCGGCGAAGACGCCCTTGATCGGCAGGTCCGGCGCGTAGGAGCCGGCGAGCTCCGCCGCCCAGCCCGCCGACGTCCCGCCCTGGGAGTAGCCCCAGACCGCGACGGGCGAGCCGCCGAGCCCGGCTTCCGGAAGGCGCCGCGCGGCCCGCGCCATGTTCAGCACGGCCTTGCCCTGGGAGCGGCCGACCTCGTAGGTGTGCCCGCCCGGCGTGCCGAGGCCCTCCATGTCGGTGACGGCGACGGCCCAGCCCTTGTTGAGCGCGTCGATGATCATCAGTGCCTCGTAGTCCAGACCCGTGGTGAGGGTGTGGGACGGGGCGCACGAGTCGCCGAGGCCGCGCGTCCCCACCGCGTAGGAGACGAGGGGCCGCCGGCCCTCGCCGGTCCACGGCTTGGTGGGCACGAGGACGATCCCCGACACCGCGATCGGCGTGCCGTGCACGTTCTCCGACCGGTACAGGACCTGCCACGACGTGACGTCCTGGACGGGCGACCCGCCGAACGGGTCGACGGTGAACACGGCCGGGCGCGACCTGATGATGTCGCCGGACGCCCCTTCCGGCAGGGGCTCGGGCGGGCGGTAGAACGGATCTTCGGCGGGAGGCTTGGCGTCCTGGGGAGCCGCGGCGGCCGGCCCCTGCAGCGCGGTCACCACGAGGGCGACCCCGAGCCAGGACGCCAGGACGGCGCGCAGGACATGGCGGACTGTGATGGACATCGGCCCGTAACCCTTCGTCATCCCCCATACCGTCCGGGCGACGGCCACCCGACCGTAACGTCACTGGACACTTACTCCAATAGCGCCGAACGATGGATGCGGATGTCGGATTTGTTCGATCCTGCTAAGCACGCCCGTTCGTATCGCTCAGCCCGCCGTAGGCCGAGCACACCTGCGCGATGCTGAGGCGGCTCTGAAGGCCGGCGACCACGACCTCGGCCTCTGAGGGGCGCATGACCCCGCCAAAAGGGTTCAGCTGCCCGTCGTCCGGCTCTCCTGGGGAGCGGCCGTGCGGCCCTTCCAGGCACCGCCACGCCCGGCGCGGTGCCGGCGGGCCGAATCGGCGGTCATGGCCGCGTACATCAGGGCGACGAGCGGGAGGGCCGGGGCGCGCAGCGCGGACAGGCGGTAGAAGCGGAGCACGGGCGCGTAGGTGGCGGCCATGATCGTCCACGCGAGGAGGCCCACCGCGGCGGGGACGGCGGCGTGCCGGGCGCCCAGGGCGAGGCCGGCCCATCCGGTGACGGCCGCGACGGGCGGCACCGCGTAGATCAGGAGCAGCGCGGCGATCGTGCCGGCGAGGAGGGCCGGCGAGTAGCGGAGCTGGTGGTAGGCGCTGCGGGCGACCATCGTCCACAGGTCGGCGAGGCGCGGGTAGGGGCGGCGGCTGACCACGTCGCGGCTCAGGTCCAGGCGGCAGCGGCCGCCGGCGCGCTTGAGCAGGCGCCCGAGCGCGACATCGTCGATCAGCGCGCCGCGGATCGCGGCGAGGCCGCCGGCGCGGGCCAGGGTCTCGCGGCGGACGAGCATGCAGCCGCCGGCCGCGGCGGCCGTGCGGGCGCCGTCGCGGGTGACGCGGCGGAACGGGTAGAGCTGGGCGAAGAAGTACACGAAGGCGGGCACGATCAGGCGCTCCCACCGGGTGTGCGTGCTGAGCGTCGCCATCTGGGACACGAGGTCGCGCCGCTCGGCCGTCGCGACGCGCACGAGCCGCGTCACCGTGCCGGGGGCGTAGGCGATGTCCGCGTCGGTGAAGAGGAGGTACTCCGGCTCGCCCGCCGCCTGGACGCCCCGCGACATCGCCCAGACCTTGCCCGCCCAGCCCGGCGGCCGCTCCCCCGCCTCGACCACGCGAAGCCCGCCGAGCCCGTCGGAGAGGCCGCCGCCGAGGCGGGCCGCGACGTCCGCGGTGCCGTCGGTGCTTCCGTCGTCCACGACGATCACGCCGAAGTGGCCCGGATACTCCTGGGCCAGCAGGGTCGGCAGGGTCTCCGGGAGCACGGCGGCCTCGTCGCGGGCGGGGACCACCGCCACCACCCGCGGCCAGCCGGGCGGGTCGGCGCCCTCCGGCAGTCCCGGGCCCGTCCGCCAGAAGGCGCCGTGGCCCAGCGCGAGGTAGAGCCACCCCGCCAGGGCGGCCAGCGCCAGAACGCCCAACACCGACACGTCGGCAGCCTCGCAGTGCCCGTGGGCGCGCGTCCAACTCATCCCCTGACCGGCACCCCGCGGGCGGCGCTCAGGCGACGCGGGCCTTCGCGGCCATGCAGATGCGGGCCAGGTCGTTGAGGGCGTCGGCGCGGCGCTCGTCCAGGGACCGGTCGTCGCCCGGTCCGGCCTCGGCGAGGGTGTCGATGACCAGGGAGAACACCGGCCATTCGGCGGGGCCGATGGCGCCCTGGAAGTCGACGCCGTCCGCCAGGTCGTCCAGGTCGAGGTTGCGGGCGAAGGTGGCGAGGGCCGCCTCGGCCGCGACGACGCCGATGCGCATCGCCAGCGCGGCCGGCTCGCGATCGAGGGACCGCCCGGCGACAGAACCCACGGTGCTAGAACCCATGTTCGACAACATAGAACACATGAGCGACCCGCGTCGAACACTTGGTCGAAAACGTTACCCGACGATCGCCTGCTGGAAGAGGTAGGTGTGCGTGAAGTGCAGGACGCCGTCGACCTCGCTCGGGCGCATGCCGGTGGGCGGGCCGCCCGCCAGCTCGTCCGCGAGCTCCCGGCGGATCTGCGCCGCGGCGTCGTCGGGGGTCTCGGAGAACTCCAGCCACGGGTCGAGGGGACGGACCCAGTCGAACCGGTCGGACCGCTTCACGTCCGCGCCGCAGGCGGTGACGATCTCGGCGATGCGCGATTCGGTGAGGGCGGTGCCGTGCGAGGGGTCGCGGAGGCGCTCGATGCGGTCCGGGTCGCCCGGCACGCCGTCGGGGCGGACCAGGTCGGCGATGATCAGCGCGGCGCCGGGGCGGCCGACCCGGCACATCTCCCGGACGACGGCCTCCGGATCGGCGACCTGGTGGAGCGAGAAGCGCGTGACGACCAGCGTGAACGACCGTTCCAGGAACGGCAGGGCCGTCGCGTCGCCGTGCGCGAAGGTGATGTTCATGAGGGCGGCGTGGTCGGCGTCGCGCTTGCCCTCGGCGAGCATCGCCGGGGTGAGGTCGAGGGCCGTCACGTGCCGGACGCGCCGGGCGATCGCGCGGGACACGAGCGCGGTGCCGGCAGCGACCTCCAGCACGATGTCCTCGAGGTCGAGCTCCGGTTCCATGAAATGGACGAGCCGGTCCAGATGACGGGTGAAGGCGGAGTTGCGCGCCGGGTCGGCGAAGCCCGCCGCCTGCTTGGAGAACTCGCGTACGACCTTCTCGTCATGGGTCACCGTCACGTCCCGCCTCCTCGGATTGTTGCCCGGATCATCCCTGAAACGACGTTCGGTGAACAGGGGTGCGTGCGGCACATCACCCGACATTCCGGGAAAATCAGGCAGCGGGGACGCCGTCCAGCAGCGCGGCGAGGCCGGCGGCGTCGAGCAGGTCCGCGGGACGGACGGTGACGTTCGCGCCGACGTAGTGGAACGCCGCGCTGACCCGCCCGACGTCCACCCCGGCCAGTTCCGCCCACGCCAGCCGGTACGCGGCGAGCTGCACCGACGCGAACCGCGCCTCGTCCCCGGACGGCGGCGAGCCGGTCTTCCAGTCGACGACCTCGTAGCCGCCGTCCCGGGAGCGGAACACGGCGTCCATCCGGCCGCGGACCAGCCGGTCGCCGATGACGGTCTCGAACGGGACCTCGATGTCGAGCGGCTCCCGCGCCGCCCACTCCGACTCCTCGAACCGGGACCGCAGCCGCTCCAGGTGCGCGTCGTCGGCGGCGCCCTCGTCGGCGGCGCCGGGCAGCTCGTCGGGGTCGAGGAGGCGCTGCTGCCCCCAGCGGCTCTCCAGCCAGGCGTGGAACGCGGTGCCGCGCCGCGCGTAGGGGGCGGGCGGGCGCGGCATCGGGCGGCGGATCTGCCGGGCCAGCGCCGCCGGGTCGCGGGCCAGCGACACCAGCGACGACACCGACAGGTGCGCGGGCAGCTCGACCAGCAGCCCGTCGCCGCCGCGGCCGCGGTCGCGTTCGGCGAGGAGCAGCTCGACGTCGCGCGCCCACGCGGTCATGCGGGCGCGGTCGGCGTCGGACAGGCCGGCGTCCCCGGACCAGTGCCGCGTCCGCCCGGCCATCTCGTCCCCGACCATGCGGGCCGCCTCGACGACGGCCTCGTAGCGCCCGCGCGCCGAGACGTCGGACCGGCCGCGGTCGCCGGGCGCCACCGGCCACTGCTCCTCGTCGGGGTCGGCGAGCAGCGGGTTCGCGGCGCCCTCCTCGGGCGGGTCGGCCCACACGGCGACGGACCCGCCGCCGGCGAGGCAGGCGGCACGTGCCTCTTCCAGGAAGGGCGACGGGCCGAGCGGGCGGCCCGACGACCCCCACCAGTAGCCGGTGGCGATGAGCAGGCTGGACGCGCGGGTGACCGCGACGTAGGCGAGCCGCCGCTCCTCCCGCAGGTCGCGGTCGGAGCACGCCTGGTCGAAGGCGGCGAGGTCGTCCTTGTCGAGCCCGCTCAGCGGCGGCAGGTCGGCGCGGTCGCCGCGCAGCATGAACGGCAGGACGCGGGGGTTCGCGGTCCAGCGGGTGGCGTTCTGCGGCGGCGACGGGAAGATCGAGCCCTTGGCGGGCGCGCCGTTCTTCTGCGGGACGTACGACAGGCCGGGGACGACGACCACCGGCCATTCGAGGCCCTTGGACGCGTGGACGGTGAGCAGCTTGACGCTGTCGGTCTCCCCGACCCGCCCGGCCTCCAGCCCGAACTCCTCGGTCTCGGCGGCCTTGAGGTAGGCGAGGAACGCGCCGAGCGTCGGGTCCTCGGCGTCGCCGGCGAACGTGGCGGCGGCGTCGATGAAGGCGTCGAGGTCGGCGCGGGCGGTGACGGGGTCGAGCCCGGAGCGCGCCGCGACCTCGATGTCCAGCCCGAGCGCGCGCTCCACCTCGTTGACGAGGTCGGGCAGCGGCAGCCCGACCTGGCCGCGCAGCGTGCGCAGCTCGTCGCGGAGCCGCCGCAGCCGCCCGTAGCCCTCCGGCGAGTACGCGTCCGGGGGGCCGAGGTCGTCGAGCGCGTCGACCAGGCTGCCGGTCTCCTGGTTCAGCTCGCTGACGAGCTGCCGGAGCGGGTCCGCGCCGTCCTCCGGGGGCTGCTCGCCCGCCTCCTCCGACGGTTCGGCCTCCTGGGGCTCGGCCGTCTCCGGCGGGGTGACGTCGCGGGCCGCCTCCTGCGCGAGGGTGCGGGCGCGGCGGCCGAGGGCGACGAGGTCGCGCGGGCCGAGCCGCCAGCGCGGGCCGGTGAGCAGCCGGGCCAGGGACGCGCCGGCCGTCGGGTCGTGCATGACCCGCAGCGTGGCGACGACGTCCTGCACCTCGGGGACGGTGAGCAGCCCGCCGAGGCCGACGACCTCCACCGGGATGCCGCGGGCCTCCAGCGCGCGCCTCAGAAGCGGGAACTGCGATCGCTTCCGGGCCAGGACGGCGACGTCGGCGTACCGGAGCGGCTCCGGCTGCGGGCCGCCGTCGGGGGCGGTGCCCGGATCGGCGGCGATGAGCTGGGCGATGCGCGCGGCGATGCGGTCGGCCTCGTCCTCGACGGTGGGGAACAGCGAGCACTCGACGCGCCCCCGGCCCTCCCGCCCCGCGCCGGGGATCAGCCGCGGCACGGCCTTCGTCTCCGCGCGGAGCTCCTCCTGGACCGTGGCGGCGGCCTCCAGGATCCGCTCGCCGTTGCGGAACGAGCGGCTCAGCTGCACGACGGGCGCCGGCACCGGGCGCCCCCCGGCGGCCCCCGGCCGCAGCGGGAAGTCGTGGGCGAACCGCAGCAGGTTGCCCGCGCTGGCGCCCCGCCACCCGTAGATGGACTGGCAGGGGTCGCCCACGGCCGTCACCGGGTGCCCGCCCGCGAACAGCGACTTCAGCAGGACGAGCTGCGCCTGGCTGGTGTCCTGGTACTCGTCCAGCAGCACGACGGAGAACCGCGACCGCTCGATCATCCCGACCTCGGGATGCTTGTAGGCGATCCGCGCCGCCAGGGCCATCTGGTCGCCGTGGTCGACGACCTCCCGGCCGGCCTTGGCCCGCCCGTACGCCTCGACGAGGGGCATCAGCTGCTCGCGGACGGCGTGCTTGGCGAGGATGTCGCGCTGGGCCTTCAGCGGCTTCTTCACCTCGGCGAACCGCTCGTCCAGCCACGCGCCGACCTTGCGGACGTCCTCGGGCGTCCGCAGGTGCTCCGCCAGGTCTCCGGCGAGGTCCATGACGGCCTTGGTGACGGTGTCGGGCTGCCAGTCGACGCGGTCCATCGGGCCGTCGTAGGCGTCCACGACGCGCGAGCAGATCTGCCAGGCCACGGCCGGCGAGATGAGCCGCATCGTCGGTTCGAGGCCCTCGCGCAGCGCGTGGTCGCCGAACAGCCGCGCGGCGTACGAGTGGTACGTCGACACCATCGGCTCGCCGTCGAACAGGGCGTCGCCGCCGAGCCGCTCCAGCTCGTCGCCTGGCAGGACCTCGCGCAGCGTGTCGAGCCGCTTGCGGACGCGGGCGCCCAGCTCGGCGGCGGCCTTGCGGGTGAAGGTGAGGCCGAGGACGCGTTCGGGCCGGACGAAGCCGTTCGCGACCAGCCACACGACCCGTGCGGCCATCGTCTCGCTCTTGCCGGACCCGGCGCCCGCGATCACCGCCATCGGCGCCAGCGGAGCCTCGATCACCCGGGCCTGCTCGTCGGTCGGCTCCGGGATCTCCAGCAGCCGGGCCAGCTCTCCCGGCGTGATCACCCCACTCCCCCCGAGCCCGGTGCCTGACGGCTACTCGCCTGCCTGGCTACTCACCTACCTGGCCGCCCTCGTCATGGACGGGGCAGCACGAGCGTACGGGACAGGTGCGACACTTGTCGTTCGCCCTCGCCTGGAACACGTCGCCGGCCATGCCGGTCGCGACGAGCTCGATCAGCTTCTTGGGCCACTCGGGGTCCGCGTCGTCGGCGGGCGGCGGCTGCGCCTGCTCGCGCGCCTTCGCGGCGAACGCGGCCTTGCCGACCTGGACGAGCTTGGCACCGCCGGGTTCGATCAGGCCGTGCCGCTCGAACGCGCCGAGCATCACCGCGTACTGGTAGACGCCGAGCTGCGGGTGGCGCGCCAGGTCGTCCTTGGGGACGGCGGTGGACGAGGTCTTGACGTCGATGATGACGGCGCGGCCCTGCTCGTCGCGCTCGGCGCGGTCGATGCGGCCCTTGATGACCACGCGGCCGAGGTCGACCTTGAACGACTCCTCCAGCGCGACGACCTCGTTGGGGTTGTCGCGGTGCCAGGAGAGGAACTTGTCCACCATCCGGGCGGCCTGCTCGCGCTGCTTCTCGGAGTACCAGGAGCTGCGGAACTCCAGGTCGTTCCAGATCTCGTCGAGCCGCTGCGCGACGTGGACCTCGTCGACGCCGTCGTCGGTGCCGGCCATCTCGGCGACGGCGTGGACGACCTTGCCCATCGTGCTGTACTCGTTGGGGCCGCCCTCCTGCGCGCCGACCGCCGAGGCCAGCAGCCAGCGCAGCCCGCAGGTGGTGAACGTCTCGACCTGCGACGGGGAGATCGTGATGGGCTCGTCGCCGGCGAACGCGGGCCCGTCGTCGGACAGGGCGGTGATGGCGTACCAGTTCTCCGGCCGCGCGCCCCGCACGCCCGCGCGGGCCAGCCGCGCCAGGTGCGCGGCCGCGGCGCGCCGCAGCGGCTCCGGGCGGGACGGGTCGGCGACGGCGGAGCGCAGGTCGGCGACCAGCGCGGACAGCGAGAGCCACCGCGTCCGCTCGTCCAGCTGCGACCGCTCGATCGCGCCGGGGAGGAGCTCGTTCAGGAACCGGGACGGGCGCTCCTCGGTGTCGTCGCCCCCGACGGCCGTGACGACGAGCCGCCGCCGGGCGCGCGTGACGGCCACGTAGAACAGGCGGCGCTCCTCGTCCAGCATCTTCGCCGCCATGGAGGCGCCGGCCACGACCTCGCCGTCCGCCTCGGAACCCGCGGCGTGCTCCACCATCTCCTCGACGCCCAGCAGCGACCCGCGCAGCCGGAGGTCGGGCCACACGCCCTCCTGGACGCCGGCGACCACGACGACGTCCCATTCGAGGCCCTTGGAGCGGTGCGCGGTGAGGATGCGGACGGCCTCCCCCTGGGGCGCCTGCTCGGCGAGCGTGTCACCGGCGATCTCCTGGGACGCGATGTTGTCGACGAACAGCTCCGGCCCGGCCTGGGGCAGCCGGTCCACGAACCGGGCGGCATGGTCGAACAGCGCCACGACGGCGTCGAGGTCGCGGTCGGCCGCCGCGCCGCGCGTCCCGCCCTTGGCGCTCTGCTCCAGCAGCACGTCGGCCTGGCCGCTCTCCTTCCACACGGCCCACAGCACGTCCTCGGCGGTGCCGCCGTCGTGGGCGCTGCGCCGCGCCACCTCGATGAGGTGCGCGACCCGTTCGGCCGGCGCGCGGACCCTCTCGTGGACGAGCACGAGCTCACGCGGGTCGTTCACCGCCGCGATCAGCAGTTCCCCGAGGGGACGCTGCCCGCCCGACAGCTCCTCCAGGTCGCGCAGGGCCCGCTTCAGTCTCCGCATGGCGAGTGCGTCCGCCCTGCCCAGCGGCCCGGTCAGCAGGTCCTCTGCGACGACCTCGTCCAGGTAGTCCTTCTTCAAGGCCGCGCGCAGCAGGATCAGGAACGGGCGGACGGCGGGCTCACCGATCAGGGGGACCTCGTCGCCCGCGACGACCACCGGCACACCGGCCTGGGCGAGTGCGCGCCGCAGCACCGGGACCTGCCGCACGGCGCTCCGCACGAGCACCGCCATCCGCGACCACGGGACGCCGTCGAGCAGGTGCGCGCGGCGCAGTTCGTCGGCCACCAGGGCGGATTCCTGGCTTTCGGAGTCGGCGATCACCGCGCGCACTTCATCGGGGGGTCCAGGGGGGTCGCCCCCCCTGACAGAAGCAGCGCGCACTTCATCGGGGGGTCCAGGGGGGTCGCCCCCCCTGACAGAAGCAGCGCGGACTTCGCCGTCCTCCAGTTCCTCCACCGGGTGGAGCGCGCGGTGCTCGGCCGCGCCCGCCGTGCCCGCGGGCAGGCGGCGCGCGATGCGGCGGGACGCGGCGAGGATCTCCGGGCCCATCCGGCGGCACGTCCGCAGCGCGACGACCGGCGCGGGGTCGCCGTCCAGCGTGAGGAAGCGGTTGGGGAACTCCTGGATGCCGCGCACGTCGGCGCCGCGGAACCCGTAGATCGACTGGTCGGGGTCGCCGACGACGACGAGGTCGCGGCCCTCCCCCGCGAGGTGGTGCAGCAGGGCCTCCTGCGCGGGGTCGGTGTCCTGGTACTCGTCCACGAACACGACGTCGTAGGCGTTGCGCTCGCGGATGCGCACCTCCTCGTCCGCCAGCATCGCGGCGGCCATGTGGATCAGCTCGCCGTAGTCGTAGGTGGGGACGGGGTCCAGCGCGAACCGGTCGGCGTACCGCTCAATGAACCCGCCGATGGCGGGCCAGTCGTCGCGCCCGCGCATGCGGCCGAGCGCGACGAGGTCTTCGGCGTAGTACTGCCGTTCCGCCGCGCGCAGGCTGAAGTCGCGCAGTTCCTCGGCGAACCCTCGGGTGGCCAGGGCGGCTCTCAGCCGCTCCGGCCAGTCGCGCGCCCCGTCCGCCAACTCGCCCTCCAGCAGGCGCCGCACCTCAAGAAGCTGCTCCGGCCCGGACAGCAGCCGCGGCGCGGGCTCTTCGTTCAGGACGGCGTCCCGCCTGAGCAGCGCGTAGGCGTAGCTGTGGAAGGTGAGCGCGAGAGGTGTCCGCGTGGTGCGGTGCAGCCGCCCTGTGATGCGCTCCCGCAGCTCCCCGGCCGCCTTGCGGCTGAACGTCAGGACGAGGACGCGCTCCGGGTCGGCGCCCCGGTTCTCGATGCGGTCGACGACGGCCTCGACGATCGTCGTCGTCTTCCCGGTGCCCGGCCCC
This sequence comes from Actinomadura livida, assembly GCF_014648675.1. Lineage (GTDB taxonomy): Bacteria > Actinomycetota > Actinomycetes > Streptosporangiales > Streptosporangiaceae > Spirillospora > Spirillospora livida. The sequence goes on along the minus strand of NZ_BMRO01000007.1, from coordinate 89,317 downwards.
GCGAGCACCAGCATCGGCCCGCCGGCATGCTCCACCACCCGCCGCTGCTGCGCGTCGAGCACGGGCGGGACGGCCCGCGCGGGGCCCGCGCGGCGCACGAGACGGTAGGAAGCAGACGGCACAACAGTTCATTGGAACAGATCACCGTGACTGTTCTGACCACAACGCACGCATGTCGCGAAGGTGGTCTCGCGGCGGCGGAGGGACCGTGTGGGTCAGGAGGGGCCGGACCAGCGGGCCCGGGCCATGTCGACGCGGCGGCCGCCGGGGCGCAGCGGGGTCCCCTCGGCGCGGTAGTGCTCGTGGGCGCGTCCCTCGTGGCACGCGGGCGGGCTCCCGTCCGCCCGGATGACCCGCCACCACGGGACGCCGCCCCCGTACAGGGACATGACGCGCCCGACCTGGCGGGGCCCGCCGCGCCCGACCAGTTCGGCGACGTCGCCGTAGGAGAGGACGCGGCCCGGCGGGATCAGCTCGACCGCGTCCAGGACGGCCTCGGCGAACTCGTCAGGTTCTGCGCGCACCCGCCGATTCTGGCCGCTCAACGCCTCCCGCCGCCACCGTAGGGCGGACCGTACGGCGTGAACGGCCGCCCGCTCATCGGCGGGCCGCCCGTCCCCGGCCCCCTCCTCGGCGGCTCGGCGGCCGGCGGCCGGGGCGGCGGCTTCGGGTGGCGGCGCCGGAACGCCAGCGAGATCGCGCCCGCGGCGGCCGTCCCGCCGATCCCGGCCAGCACGATCACGATGATCAGCGGGCGGACCCAGGCGGGCCGCTCGATGACCTCCACCGGGCCGGGGTCCGCCCCGAACCGCTGCCCGGCCGGCTTGTCCTCGTCCGCCCGGGCATCGGCGGAGGACAGGGCTCCGGCCGCCGCGAGGGCGCGGGACGCGTGCACCGTGCCGAACCCGAGCCCCGCGTCGTAATCGCGGGAGCGGCCGTTCCCGGTGCTCTCGATCAGTGCCTGGGAGACCAGCGCGGGCGGGAGGTCGGGGTACCTGGCGCGGATCAGCGCGGCGATCCCGGAGACGAGCGCGGTGGAGTCGCTGGTCCCGCTGCTGACGTGGTACCCGTCGCCGGGTCGGGCGGCGACCAGGCCCTGGCCCGGCGCGGACAGCAGGACGGAGTAGTTGCGGTTCGAGAACTCCGCGCGGGTCCCGTCCAGTCTGGTCGCGGCGACCGCGATGACGCCCGGATAGGACGCCGGGTAGGAGTACCGGGTGAATCCGTCCTCGTCGCGGAAGCGCTCCTTGTCCCCGTCGTTGCCGACCGCGGCGACGACCACCACGCCCTTGCCGATGGCGTAGCCGATGGCGGCGCGGTCCCCGTCGCCCGCGCCGGGCCCGCCGAGCGAGAGGTTGATCACGTCGGCGCCGTGGTCGACGGCGTAGCGGATGCCGCGCGCCAGCGCGTCCTCGGCCTCGTCGGTGGTCCGGAAGCGCCGGTAGTTCTCGTCCCCCTCCTCGGCGATCACCCGGATGGACAGGACGCTGGCCTCCGGCGCCATCCCGATGACGCCGTCGCGGCCGCCGGGGCCGTGGCCGTGCCCGGCGATCAGCGACGCCATCGCGGTGCCGTGCACCCGCAGGGGGGCGGCTCCGTCGTCGATCTCCTTGATCATGTTGGGGCCGGTGGTGACCGACCCCTTCAGATCCGGGTGGTTCGCGTCGACACCGCTGTCGAGGACGGCGACGGTCACGCCGTCGCCCTTGGTGACCTTCCAGGCGGTCTCCATGCCGAGCGTGACGAGGACGGGTCCCTGCGAGTCGCGGATCACGTCGGCGTGGGCAGGGACGGGCGCGAGCCACACCCCGGCCAGTGCCACCGCGGCCACGGCGCCCGCGGCCCTCCGCAATCCCCTCATCGCCCTTCCCGTCCCGTCTCCCGTCAGCACTGCCACTCGGGCCTGGAGCAGTCGGGCAGCGACTTGGCGGCCAGCGCCCGCGCGATCGCGTGCCCGAGCTGCGGCGCCACCGCGAACGGCGCGCCCGGCCGCTTCTTCTTGACCGCCGACGCCGGGCGGCCGTCGGTCTGCCCGGACGTCGTCAGCACCACGTACGGGCCGGCGCGGTCGACGGTTCGGTCCTGCCGGGCGTCGTCGATGAACCGGGCCGACGCGGTCCCAGGGAACGGCGCCGCGTGCAGTGCGGGACTGACCGAGCCGCTCCCCTGCGAGTTCTTCGACCGGGGCAGTTCCTTGTACGCCCTGTCGGCCTTGAACGGGTCGGCGAAGACCACGACGCCGACCGTGACGGCGACGCCTTCGAGCTCGTCGACGTAGGTGGCGCGCAGGACGGCCTTGCAGCCGTGCCTGCCGACGATCTCGGCGATCTCGGGCTCGGCGGCCTGGCCGCAGCCGGTGTCCGGGACGATGCCCGTCCGGGACGCGTACTCGGTGTGCCCCCTCCCCGGCACGTAGGGGATCCGCCCGGGGAAGACGCGCTGCGCGGGCCACGCCCGCCACCGCTGCGCGACCTCCTTGTTCGCGGCCCGCTGCAGCTCGGCGGTGGTGGGCTCGCGGTTGAGGGTCGTCCAGGCGCCGGTGAAGGAGATGCCGGTGGTGACCAGGTAGCAGCATCCGACGACGAGCGCGACGACCATCCACTGCCGTCCGCGCAGGCCGAGCACGGTCACCCGCGGGGCGGGCGGCGGACCCGGCGGACCCTGGTACGGACCGGCCGGCGGCCCCCCGGGCATGCCCGGAGGCCGCGGAGGGGGCGGCTGCTGGGAGGGAGGCAGGAATGCCACAACAGTCAAGATTAACTGTGCTTCGCGACATTACGCCCTGACATCGGGGGGCGGACGGCGTCGCGGCCGCGCCGCCGCCCGGGAATGCGGCGGCACATGGCAAGGTTGTGCGGGATGAGGACGAAGACGTCCCCGCCCTACCTCAGCCGTACGTCAGCACAGGAGCACCCACCGTGTCGTTGCCACCTCTGGTCGAGCCCGCAGCGGAGCTCACCCGCGACGAGGTCAACCGCTACTCGCGACACCTGATCATCCCCGACGTGGGCATGTCCGGGCAGAAGCGACTGAAGAACTCCAAGGTCCTGGTCGTGGGTGCCGGCGGGCTCGGCTCCCCCGCCCTGCTCTACCTCGCCGCCGCGGGCATCGGCACCCTCGGCGTCATCGACTTCGACGTCGTCGACGAGTCGAACCTGCAGCGGCAGATCATCCACCGGCAGTCGTCCCTCGGCAAGCCGAAGGTCGAGTCCGCCGCCGAGACCGTCCGTGAGATCAACCCGCTGATCGACGTGGTCGTGCACGACACCGCGCTCGACAACGACAACGTCATGGACATCTTCTCCGGCTACGACCTGATCCTCGACGGCACCGACAACTTCGCGACCCGCTACATGGTGAACGACGCGGCCGTCCTGCTGGGCAAGCCGTACGTGTGGGGGTCCATCTACCGCTTCGACGGCCAGGCGTCCGTCTTCTGGGCCGAGCACGGCCCGTGCTACCGCTGCCTGTACCCCGAGCCCCCGCCGCCCGGAATGGTCCCGTCGTGCGCTGAGGGCGGCGTCCTGGGCGTGCTGTGCTCCTCGATCGGCTCCATCCAGGTGAACGAGGCCATCAAGCTGCTCACCGGCATCGGCGAGCCCCTCGTCGGCCGCCTGATGATCTACGACGCGCTGGAGATGACGTACCGGTCGGTCAAGGTCCGCAAGGACCCCGAGTGCCCGCTGTGCGGCAAGAACCCGACGCAGACCGCGCTCCTGGACGACTACGAGGCCTTCTGCGGCGCGGTCTCCGACGAGGCCGCCGAGGCCGCCCAGGACTCCACCATCACCGTCACCGACCTGAAGGCCATGCAGGACAACGGCGACGACATCTTCCTGGTGGACGTCCGCGAGCCCAACGAGTACGAGATCGTCTCGATCCCGGGCGCGACGCTGATCCCGAAGGGCGACTTCCTCAACGGCTCCGCCCTGGAGCGGCTGCCGCAGGACAAGAAGATCGTCCTGCACTGCAAGTCCGGCGTCCGCTCCGCCGAGGCCCTGGCCGTCGTGAAGAACGCCGGCTTCGCCGACGCGGTCCACGTGGGCGGCGGCGTCCTGGCCTGGGTCAAGCAGATCGACCCCAGCCAGCCCTCCTACTGAGGACATCCGAAGGCCCCCGGACTCACCGAGAGCTCCGGGGGCCTTCGCACGCGCGGGGGTGACCGCACTAGGCCAGTATTCAGTGGCACGATTCGTGGGATGGTGGGAGCGCGGGAACCCCCCACGAAGGCGGTCACCAGTGACATCGCGTATCCGCAGGTCAGTGGCTATCGGAACGAGTGCGGCGGTGCTCGCCGCCGGAGGGCTGGTGAACGCGCCGCCCGCCGTCGCGGAGACCGGCACCCAGACATGCGAGGGGCCGGGCGTCTCCTGGCGGGTCGACTATGAAATCACCAGTTCGGGTTATGGGCCGGTCGCCCACGCCACGGGGCTGCAGCGCCGGACCCTCCCGGGCGGGTCATGGACCGACGCCTCGACGCAAACGTGGCAACTGCGCTGGGACCACCCGCCGAACGCGTGGGACAACCCCTTCGCAGGCCCCTTCCAGCAGCAGCAGGGAGACCTCGCGGCGATCGGCGGGACCCCGGTCGTCACCTATCTGTCGCCTCGGTTCGTCGCCCCCGACGGGGCGTGCACCGTGTATCTCGCCCCGTTCGCCAACGGGAGCGCCGGTGATCCGAAGATCGCCGTCCTGGGGAACAGCCTCACGCAGAGCCTCAACGACTCCAGCTACAACCAGCAGCACCTTCAGGGGTACGTGCAGGGCAACCTCACCGCCGCCGGCATGCGGGCCGAGGTCGAGGGGCACGGAGGACGCCGCTGGGTCGCCGATCCCGGTGCGACCGGGCTGGCCAAGGCCGACAACTACCTGCTGGACGAGTACCGCGGCCTGCTCCGGCACGACCCGCAGGGGTACGTGATCGAGCTCGGCCCGAACGACGCGGGGTGGATCGCGCTCGCGGGCACGCAGGCCGACCGGCAGGCCCGGCTCGACGCCACGATCACCGGGCTGCGCACGATCCTGGACGAGCTGCGCTCGTCGGGGAAGTGCGTGGTCTTCGTGACCGGCCCCGACAACCTCGCGACCTACTGGACCGCCGACCCCTGGCACTACGCGTGGGCGGCACAATCCATCAATCAGGAGCTGCGCGCCCAGGCCAGCGCGTCGGCCACGGACGACTTCAAGCTCCGCGACTTCGCCCAGCTCTCGGCGAACCACCACACCTACAGCCAGGGCCAGGACGTCTGGTTCACCAGCGACGACCTTCACCTGAACGGCCTCGGCAAGCTCCATCTCACCAGCGAGATCACCCAAGCCGCCGCGCAGTGCCCGTAGCCCACGCTCCCAGGGGATGACCGCCCATGACCTCACGCGTCCGCAGACCCGCGATCACCGCCGCCGTCGGCGCGGCCCTCCTCGGCGTGATGGTGGCGGCTCCGCCGGCCGCCTCCGCCGCGACCGGCACCGCGGCCTGCCAGGCACCCGGTGTCGCCTGGCGGGTCGAGTACCAGACCCAGGACTCGGTCTACGGCCCGGTGCTGACGGCCACCGCGCTGCAGCGCCGTACGCTCCCCGGCGGCGCGTGGACCGACGCGTCCACCGAGACCTGGGAGTTGCGCCGGGACAACCTGCCGAGCGAAACCCCCGGCGGCTTCACCCAGGAGCCCGGCGACCTTTCGACGCTCCAGGGCATCCCCGTGGTGACATATCTGTCGCCCCGCTTCGTCGCTCCAGACGGGGCGTGCACCGTGTACACCTATCCGTTCTCCAACGGCTCGGCGAACCAGCCCAAGGTCGTCGCCGTGGGCGACAGCCTGACCGCCTCGCTCAACGACGCCACCTACAACCAGACGCATATCCAGGGGTACATCGAAGGCAACTTCAACGCGGCCGGGATACGGGCCGAGGTCGAAGGTCAGAGCGGCAAGTACTGGCTTGCGCCACCGAATTCCAATGGGCAGCCGCGTACTGGGATCGACAAGGCGGCATACGAGCTCCTCGACGAGGTCCGCGGCCTTCTCGCGCACGATCCCGACGGATTCGTGCTCGCGCTCGGCGCCAACGACGCCGGCCAGACCGCCTGGATCTCCGACGCGGCCGAACGCCAGACCCGCCTCGACGCCGCCAAGGCCGCGATCGGGCAGTACGTGGCGGAGCTGACCGCCGCGGGCAAGTGCGTCGTGCTCATCACCCCGCCCGACAACCTGGCCCGCTACTGGGGTTCCGACCCTTGGCTCTATGCGTCGGCCGCCCAGCAGCTCACACACGAGATGCGCAGCCTGGCCAACGCCTCGGCGACGGATCTCGTCAAGCTCCAGGACTTCGCCGAGCACTCCTGGGACCACCACAGCTACATGCCGAACAATCCGCAGGTCTGGTTCGGGAGCGACGACATCCATCTCAACGCGGTGGGCAGACTCGCCTACACCAGCGAGTTCGCCCAAGCCGCAGAGCAGTGCGTCTGAACGAAATGTGTCTGACCGAAGGTGCCGCCGCGCGTCCGGTGGTCTAGGTGGACTGGGCGTCGGGGGGTGCGGTCCCCGGTGAAGGCCGGTGGGCGTCCCTGTCGATGCGGTAGACGACGTGGGCTCGGTCGTCTACCGGGTTGTCCGGTTCCAGGTCGCCCTCGGCCACGCGCTTCAGGCCCGCCTTTTCGAGGGCTCGCCAGGACGCGTCATTGGCCGCCACCACCGGGACGATGACGCAGGACGCCTCCGGGTAGTCGTCCCATGTCCGCTCGATCATCGCCCGGATCATCCGCGGCCCGAGACCCCGTCCGGTCAGCTCCGGGTCGCCGATCAGGTAGTCGATGGTCGCCGCGCCGGGCGGGACGGGGAGCACGGCGGACAGCTCGTCGCGGTACGCGGGGTAGTCCGCCAGCCGGCAGCGCTGGACGAGGCCGAACGGCCGCCCGTCCAGGAGGGCCAGCCAGTCCTCGGAGGGTTCCTCGCGGCGGGCGGCGGGACCGAAGTCGCGCGCGACGGCCTCGGGCGCGGTCTCGTGGTTCCACCAGCGCGCCACGTGCGGTTGCCGCAGCCAGTGGCCGAGCAGCGGAAAGTCGTCCTCGGTGACCCGGCGCCAGGTGATCACGAAGTACTCCCGGTCGGTCAAGCGTCCCGGGGCGGCGGAGTGTAGGTCAGCCCTACCTCGGGGGCTATTTCGGACAGCATCAGTTCGAACATGGGCTCGGCGTCGTCCAGGGCGAACTCCAGATGGCCGAAGACGTCCAGGCTGACACCGCCCTGGAGCCTGACCCAGCACTTGAGGAACTGCCGGATCACGCCCAGCGGGAGGTCCACGCCGACCTCCTCACGGTAGCGGGCCAACTGGGAGCGCAGGGCGGGGTCGATCTCCTCGTCCGATACGACGGGAAACGGCTGCTTGTTCCAAAGCTCCAGGAACAGGGCCATGAACGTCCAGCCGAACCTGCGGGCGGACTCCTCGGCGAAGTCGACCTCTTCGTGCTCGTGGCGGCCGCGCACGGGCGAGCCGAACAGCAGTCCGTACTCGCGGGGGTTCGCGAGTGCCCAGCGGCGGAACCGGCGGGCCACCGCCAGGAACTTGCCGCCGAGATCGCCCGGCTCCGCCTCCTTCGCCGCGGCGTGCAGATCGTCGGTCAGCTCTGTGAAGAGGTCGCCGACCAGGTGGCGCAGCAGCTCGCCGTGGCTGCCGAAGTAGCGGTAGAGGGCCGGCGCGGTCATGCCCATCTCCCGGGCGATGGCCCGGAGCGTCACCGCCTCCGGGCCCTCCGCGACGAGGATCCGGCGGGCGGTCTCGGAGATCTCCCGGACCGTTGCCGCGCGCAGCCGATCGCGCCGTGTCTGCACTTCGCCGCCCTCTCTCGCCGTCCGAGGCCCTGTTCGTTCCAGCCGTCCCCGCATGATTCCCGAGAAACCCCCTTGACGGAAGCTAACACCGTATGCATAGTTAACGGTGTTCGCAGTATACAGCGTTCACCAGAGTTAGTGGACGTCACCGAGCAGGGGAGACGACGATGTTGGATCGATGGGGCCGGTGGGTGCACCGGCGGCGCCGGTGGGTGCTGGCGGTCGCCGGAGCCGCGCTCGTCTTCGCCGGCGTGTGGGGCACGGGCGTCTTCGGGGCGCTGTCCTCGTCCGGCGGCTTCGACACGCCGGGAAGCGAGAGCGCGAAGGCCGCGGCGATCGCCGAACGCGACCTCGGCCGCGACGCGGCGGACGTCGTGATCCTCTACGAGGGCGGCACGACCGTCGACGACCCCGCTTACCGCGCCTCGGTCGAGCAGGCGCTGAACGCCCTTCCGCAGGACAAGATCGCGGCGACCAGCACCTACTGGTCCACCAAGGCGCCCCAGTTCGTCAGCGACGACCGCACGGCCACCTATGCCGTCCTCGAACTCGCGGGCTCCGACGAGGCCGCCCGCCAGGCCGCCTACGAGGCCGTCGAGGACGAGCTGACCCGGGTCGGCGGCGGCCTCACCGCCAAGGTCGGCGGGGCGGTCGGCACGGAGACCGCGGTCAACGAGCGGGTCTCCGCCGACATCGGCCGGGCCGAGGCCATGGCGATCCCCGTGCTGCTCGTCCTGCTCGTGCTGATCTTCGGCGGCCTGGTGTCGGCGAGCATGCCGCTGCTGGTCGGCGGCCTGGCGATCCTCGGCTCGTTCACCGCGCTGCACGCGCTGACGTACGTGACGGACGTGTCGATCTTCGCGGTGAACATCACGACGTTCCTCGGCCTCGGGCTGGCGATCGACTACGGGCTGTTCATGGTCAGCCGGTTCCGCGAGGAGCTGGCGCGGGACGGCCGGTCGATCGAGGACGCCATGGGAGCGACGATGGCCACCGCCGGGCGGACCGTCGCCGTCTCCGGCGTCACCGTCGCGGTCTCACTGTCCGGCCTCCTCCTGTTCGACCAGCAGTTCCTCGTCTCCATGGGCTACGGCGGCATCGCCACCGTGCTCGTCTGCATGGCCGGCGCGCTGACCGTGCTGCCCGCGATGCTGGGCGCCCTCGGCCCGAAGGTGAACGCCCTGTCGATCCGGCGGCGCCGGCCGGCCGGGGGCCGCGCCGACGGCTGGTGGGGACGCGTCGCCCGCAGCGTCATGCGCCGCCCGGTCGTCTACGCGACGGCGACGGTCGCGCTGCTCCTCGCGCTCGGCGCCCCGTTCCTGGGCATCAACTGGGGCGGCATGGACGCCAAGGTCATGCCGGAGGGCGCGGACGCCAGGGTCGTGGCCGAGGCACTGGAGACCCGCTTCCCGGGCAACGTGACGAGCCCGATCGAGGCGGTCGTGACCGGCACGTCCGACCAGGGCGCGATCCAGGCGTACGGGGCCCGCCTGGCCTCGCTGCCCGGCGCGGCGGACGCGACCGTGACCGGCGCCGAGGGCACCACGACCCGGATCGCGCTGACCTACGACGCCGACCCCAACTCCGGGGCCGTCCGCGACCTCGTCCGGGAGGTCCGGGACGTCCCGCCGCCCGCGGGCGCGCAGGTCCACGTCGGCGGCCCCGCCGCCGAGGTCGCCGACTCGCTGGGCAGCATCGGCTCGACGATGCCGTGGCTGGCGGTCCTCGTCGGGGGCGCGACGTTCGCGCTGCTGTTCCTCGCGTTCGGGTCGGTCCTGCTGCCGCTGAAGGCGATCGTGATGAACACGCTGTCGCTGGCGGCCACGTTCGGCGCGGTCGTGCTGATCTTCCAGGACGGGTACCTGTCGGGCCTGCTCGGCTTCACCGCCACCGGCTCGATCGCCCCCGCCATGCCGATCCTCATGCTGGCGATGCTGTTCGGGATCTCGATGGACTACGAGGTGTTCCTGCTCTCGCGCGTCCGCGAGCAGTACGACCTGACGGGCGACAACACCGCCGCGGTCGCCGCGGGCGTCCAGCGCACCGGCGCGATCATCACCAGCGCCGCGCTGCTGTTCATCGTCGTCATCGGCGCCTTCGCGACCTCGGGCATCACGTTCATCAAGATGGTCGGCGTGGGGATGGTCATCGCGATCGCGCTGGACGCGACGGTCGTCCGGGGGCTGCTGGTCCCCGCGACCATGCGGCTGCTCGGCCGGGCGAACTGGTGGGCGCCCGGACCGCTCGCCGGGCTCTACCGCCGGTACGGCATCCGCGAGGGCGACTCCCCGGCGCCCCCGGCCTCCCCGGCGTCGCCGGACCTGGAGCCCGTGGGCTGAGCCCGGGTACCGCGGCGGTACGAACGGCCGGTGGCCGGCGGCACACGCCGTCGGCCACCGTTTCATACCCAAACCAGCACTATGCGTAGTTTACCCTGCTTGATGGCTATTGAGAGAGTCATGGCGGGCGGGGGACGGCGATGCTCGATCGGTGGGGCCGGTGGGTGCACCGGCGGCGGCGCTGGGTCCTCGCGATCGCCGGGGCCGCGCTCGTCTTCGCCGGCGTGTGGGGCACGGGCGTCTTCGGGGCGCTGTCCTCGTCCGGCGGCTTCGACACGCCCGGCAGTGAGAGCGCCCGGGCCGCCCAGATCGCCGAACGCGACCTCGGACGGGACGCGGCGGACGTCGTGGTCCTCTACCAGGGCAGCACGACGGTCGACGATCCCGCCTATCGCGCCTCGGTCGAGCAGGCGTTGAGCGCCCTCCCCCCGGACAAGGTCACCGCGACGAGCACGTACTGGTCCACCCGGGCGCCGCAGTTCGTCAGCGACGACCGCAGGGCCACCTATGCCGTCCTCGAACTCGCCGGGTCCGGGGAGGCCGCCAAGGAGGAGTCCTACCGGGCGATCGACGGCGCCCTGACCGGTGTGGGCGGCGGGCTCACCGCCGAGGTCGGCGGGACGGTCGGCACCGCCGCGGCCATCGACGACCGCGTCGCCTCGGACATCGTGCGCGCCGAGGCCATCGCGATCCCCGTGCTGCTCGTCCTGCTCGTACTGATCTTCGGGGGCCTGGTCGCGGCGACGCTGCCGCTCCTCGTCGGCGGGCTGGCGATCCTCGGCTCGTTCACCGCCCTGCACGCGCTGACGTACGCGACCGACGTGTCGAGCTTCGCGGTGAACATCTCCACCTTCCTCGGCCTCGGGCTCGCGATCGACTACGGGCTGTTCGTGGTCAGCCGGTTCCGGGAGGAACTCAGCAGGGACGGCACCTCGATCGAGGACGCCGTGGCCACGACGATGGCCACCGCAGGGCGCACCGTCGCCGTCTCCGGCGTCACCGTCGCGGTCTCGCTCTCCGGCCTCCTCCTCTTCGACCAGCAGTTCCTCGTCTCCATGGGCTACGGCGGCATCGCCACCGTCTTCGTCTGCATGCTCGGCGCGCTGACCGTCCTGCCCGCGCTGCTCGCCGTCCTCGGCCCGAAGGTGAACGCGCTGTCCGTCCGGCGGCGCGGACGCGGGCCGTCCGGCCGCTGGTGGGGACGCGTCGCCCGCAGCGTCATGCGCCGCCCGGTCGTCTACGCGACGGCGACCGTGGCGCTGCTCCTCGCGCTCGGCGCCCCGTTCCTGCGCATCGAGTGGGGCGCGATCGACGCCACGGCGCTGCCGGAGGGCGCCGAGGCCAGGAGCGTCGCCGAGGCGCTCGACACCCGCTTCGCGCGCAACGCCACGGGCCCGATCGAGGCGGTCGTGACCGGCACGTCCGACCGGGCCGCCATCGACGCGTACGGGGACCGCCTCGCCGCGCTCCCCGGCGCCGCGGACACGGAGGTGACCGGCGCCGAGGGCACCACGACCCGCATCGCGCTCCGCTTCGACGCCGACCCCTACTCCGGCACGGCGCGCGACCTGGTGGCGGAGGTCCGCGACGTCCCGCCGCCCGCGGACGCGCAGGTGCAGGTCGGCGGCCCCACCGCCCGGATCGTCGACGAGGTGGCCGGCCTCGGCGGCACGCTGCCCTGGCTGGCGCTGCTCGTGGGGGGCGCGACGTTCGTACTGCTGTTCCTGGCGTTCGGGTCGGTGGTCCTGCCGCTGAAGGCGATCGTGATGAACACGCTGTCGCTGGCGGCCACGTTCGGCGCGGTCGTGCTGATCTTCCAGGACGGGTACCTGTCGGGCCTGCTCGGCTTCACCGCCACCGGCTCGATCGCCCCCGCCATGCCGATCCTGATGCTCGTCATCCTGTTCGGCATCTCGATGGACTACGAGGTGTTCCTGCTGTCGCGGGTCCGGGAGGAGTACGACCTGACCGGCTCCAACACCGCGGCCGTAGCCGCGGGCGTCGAGCGCACCGGCGCCGTCATCACCAGCGCCGCGCTGCTGTTCATCGTCGTCATCGGCGCGTTCGCGACGTCCGGCATCACGTCGATCAAGATGGTCGGGGTCGGCATGGCCATCGCGATCCTGCTGGACGCGACGGTCGTCCGGGGGCTGCTCGTCCCGGCCGTGATGCGCCTGATGGGGCGGGCGAACTGGTGGGCGCCGGGGCCGCTCGCCAAGGTCTACCGCCGGTACGGCGTCCGCGAGGGCGCCCCCTCCCCCGTGCCGGAGCCGGAACCCGCGCGGTGATCCGCCAATGCGCGCAAACCGCTTGTGATCTCACTCACCCGGCGGAAGACTGAACGTCATTCGACCGGGGGCACAGCGTCGTTCCACCGGTGGCGCACCTGCCGGTGACCTGCCCCGCGACGGCACTCCCCGGGATCTCCCACGCAACGCACGGGTCATTCCTTTGGAGGCACCATGTCCACGCAGGTGATCAGCGACGCCGGCACGGCGCTCGGGCACCTGGAGCGGCTGACCGACGAGCTGCGCTCCCGCGGCTGGAGCGTCGAGGTCGCCGCCCCGGCCGACCGCTGGCCGTGCGCCCTCGTGGCCGACCCGCGGACCCCGGCGGCGGAGGAGAACGTCATCGCCGCCCGCGAGCGGTCGGGCGACACCTGGTCGTACTTCTACGGCTGGGGCGAGCGGATCGCGCCGTGCGCCGACCCCGCCGCGGCCGCCGACGCCCTCGGCCGCGTCCTCGCCGCCCGCGGCGGCAACTAGCAGCGGCGGCCAGGGGCGGCGGGCACCGGGCCGGCGGGGCTCAGGCGGACTTGCGGGTGCGGCTCTTCGCCGGCTCCTTCTTCTGCCCCGACTTCGCGGACGACTTGCGCGCGGCGGGCTTCTTCTCCGCCGTCCCCTTGCCGGACGCGGCCTTGCCGTTCTTCTCGCCCCGGCTCTTCTTCGCCGCCTCGACGCTCGCGCGCAGCGCGCTGAGCAGGTCGGCCGCGGGCTCCTCCTCGGCCTCCTCGGCGGGCCGCGCGACCTCGCGGCCCTCGACCTTCGCGTCGATGACCGCCTGGAGGGCCTCCCGGTAGGCGTCCTTGTGCTCCGCCGGATCGAACTCCGCCTCCATCGACTCGATCAGCGACGTCGCCATCGACAGCTCCTGCTTGCGGACCTCGATGTCCTCGTCGAGGAACGGGAAGTCGGGGGTGCGGACCTCGTCCGGCCACAGCATCGTCTCCAGGACGAACACGCCCTCCCGGACCCGCAGCGTCGCCAGCGACTCCCGCTGCCGGATCGCGATCTTGACGATGGCGACCTGGCCGGAGCTCTCCAGCGCGTCCCGCAGCAGCACGTACGGCTTGGCGCCCTGCGCGTCGGGCTCCAGGTAGTACGACTTGGCGAAGTAGATCGGGTCGACCTCCGCCGCCTCCACGAACTGCAGGACGTCGATCCGGCGGCTGGTCGACAGCGGCAGGTCGGCGAAGTCCTCGTCGGTCAGGACGACGATCTCGCCGCTCGGCAGCTCGTACCCCTTGGCGATGTCGGAGTACGGGACCTCCTCGCCGTCGACCGTGCACACCCGCTTGTACTTGATGCGCCCGCCGTCCTGCCGGTGCACCTGGTGGAAGCGGACATCCCGCTGCTCGGTCGCCGAGTACAGCTTCACGGGGATCGTCACCAGCCCGAACGAGATGGCGCCCTTCCAGATACTGCGCATGACCAGTCCCTACCCACCAAGTCGCGCCCCAGCACGTTTCCCGCTCTTAGCGTCGCAACCCCGTTCGATTTGCGCCAGAACGGACTCTTGATCCTTTTCTGCGGTGCGGGCACCGGGTAAGACGGCGGTATGACCATGCCGTGGCCCGTTGAGCCGATGATGGCCGCCACCGGGGAACTCCCCTCCGACGGCGAGCAGTGGGCGCTGGAGCTGAAGTGGGACGGCGTCCGCGTCCTGGCGCACGTCTCCGCCGACGGCGTCCGTGCCACCGGGCGGCGCGGCGGCGAGGTGACGAGCCGCTACCCCGAACTGTCCGCACTCGCCGACCTCCTCCCCAGCCACGACGTCGTCCTGGACGGGGAGGTCGTCGCCTTCGAGGAGGGGCGCCCCAGCTTCGAACGACTCCAGCGCCGCATGCACGTCGCGCACCCCGACCCCAGACTGATCCGTGAGGTACCCGTCCGGTACGTGGTCTTCGACGTCCTGTTCCTCAACGGGCACGTTCTGTACGACATGCCGTACGTAGAGCGCCGCACACTCCTCGACGACCTCGACCTGGCCGGAACCGGACCCGTGGAGGTCCCCCCGTACCTGCACGGCGGCGACACCGCTCAGGTGGACGAGCTGCTCGCCTTCACCCGTGAACAACACCTTGAGGGGCTGCTGGCCAAGCGCCTCGACTCGCCCTACCGCCCGGGACGCCGCGTCGACTACTGGCTCAAGGTCAAGAACTTCATGACGCGCGAGGTCGTCATCTGCGGCTGGAAGCCCGGCAAGGGACGGCGGGAAGGCGGCGTGGGGTCGCTGCTGCTCGGCGAGTACGACGTCAAGGGGCTCCTCGGTTTCGTCGGCCACGTCGGCACCGGCTTCAGCGACCGCGCCCTCGACGAGCTGTACGACATCCTCTGGCCGCTGCGCCGCCCCACCAGCCCCTACGACGACCCCGTCCCGCGTGAGTTCGCCCGTGACGCCCAATGGGTTGAGCCACGGCTCGTCGGGGAGGTCGCCTACAGCGCCCGCACCCGGGACGGCCGCCTCCGCTTCCCGTCCTGGCGCGGCCTCCGCGACGACAAGGACCCCCTGGAGGTCACCAGTGAGCAGTGAGCCCTGGAGCACCTGTGGCGAGTAAGCGCACGACCGTCGACGTCGACGGGCAGCAGGTGTCCCTCTCCAACCTCGGCAAGAACCTCTACCCCGAGTTCACCAAGGGCGAGGTCATCGACTACTACGCACGCATAGCCCCGGTGATGCTGCCGCACCTGAAGGACCGCGCCGCGACCCGGATCCGGTGGCCGGACGGCGTGGACGGCGGCAAGTTCTTCGAGAAGAACGCGCCGTCCCACACGCCGGCGTGGGTGCGGACCGCCACGATCCCCACCCCCGGCAGCTCCACGGGGCGCGACACCCTCGACTTCGTCGTCGTGGACGACCTGCCCACGCTCGTGTGGTGCGCCAACCTCGCCGCTCTCGAACTGCACATCCCGCAGTGGAAGGTCGGGCCGCGCGGCAAGGTGCACACCCCCGACCTCGTCGTCTTCGACCTGGACCCGGGCCCTCCGGCCACGATCGTGGAGGCGTGCGAGGTGGCGGCGCTGCTGCGCGACGTGCTCGCCGAGGACGGCCTGGAGTCATACCCCAAGACGAGCGGCAAGAAGGGGCTGCACCTGTACGTCCCGATCAAGGAGCCGGCGAAGGCGGAGCGGACGTCCGAGTACGCCAAGGCGGCCGCGCAGCGCCTCGCCGAGGAGCATCCCGAGCTGATCGTCGCGAAGATGGAGAAGCGGCTGCGCAAGGGCAAGATCTTCGTGGACTGGAGCCAGAACAACCCGGCGAAGACGACCGTCGCGCCCTACTCGCTGCGCGCCGCGAACCGCCCGTCCGCGTCCACCCCCATCACCTGGGACGAGCTGGAGTCCTGCGAGGACAGCGCCGACCTGGTGTTCGGCCCGGACGACGTCCTCGCCCGCGTCGAAGAGCACGGCGACCTCCTGGAACCGCTGCTCGCCGAGGACCGGCCGCCCCTCCCCTGACGCCCCTCCCCTGGCTGCCCCTCCGGACCGCCGCAACCCCGCCCGGCCCGTGACACTTCGCATGCCCTATGTGTTCGAACCGGCACTCTCCGGCGCCGGATTCCGTCACCATGGTCCGGGGGACGACGCACGGGGCGGGAGGCCGGACAGTTGACGCAGAACCACCACTACGACGCCGTGGTGCTGGGCGGGGGGACGGCGGGCGAGCTGGTGGCGTCCGGGCTCGCCCGCGCGGGCCGCGACGTCGCACTCGTCGAGAAGCACCTGGTCGGCGGGGTGTCGCCGTACTTCGCGTGCGTGCCGTCGAAGTCGCTGCTGCTGTCGGCGCGGCGCGGCGAGACGTGGGAGGCGGCGCTCGCCCGGCGCGACGCGCTGGCCCGGTACCGCCGCGACGACCCCGCCGTCGCGCGGATGGCGGAGGCGGGCGTCACCGTCCTGCGCGGCCGCGGCCATGTCACCGGGCCGGGGCGGATCGAGGTCGACGGCACCGTGCACGGCTTCGGCGACCTCGTCGTGTGCACCGGCGGCGAACCGGTGATCCCGGCCGTCGACGGCCTCGCCGACGTCCCGCTGTGGACCGGCGACGAGGCGCTGTCGGTGCCCGACCTGCCCCGCCGGCTCGCGATCCTCGGCGGCGGCCCGGTCGGCTGCGAGCTGGCGCAGGTGTACGCGTCGTTCGGCTCGCAGGTGTCGCTCGTCGAGGCGTCCGGGCGGCTGCTGACCGCCGAGGCGCCGTTCGCCGGGGAGGTGCTCGCCGACGCGCTCCGCCGGACGGGCGTCGACCTGCGGCTCGGCGCCGCCGCCGGGCACGCCGGGCGCAAGGACACCGGCCTGCGGCTGTGGCTGTCGGACGGCGGGACGATCGACGCCGACCGCGTCCTCGTCGCCGCGGGGCGCCGCCCACGGGTCGAGGGCCTCGGCCTGGAGAACCTCGGCGTCGCCGTCACGCCGGGGCAGGGCCTCCCGGTGGACGAGACCTGCCGCGTGCCGTGCGAGGCGGACGGCGCGGACGATGCTCAGGCGGGCGGCGTCTGGGCGGCCGGGGACGTCACGGGGATCGCCGGCACGACCCACGCCGCGCGCTACCAGGCGCAGGTGGTGCTGTCCAACCTCCTCGGGCGGCGCCGCGAGACCGACTACCGCGCGATCCCCCGCGTCGTCTACACGACGCCCACCGTCTACTCGGTGGGGGTCTCGCCCAGGGAGGCCGGGGAACTCGGCATAGACCTGCTCACGGCCGGGTACGACCTCGCCGCGACGGTCCGGGCGGCGGTCGAGGCCGACGAGCGCGGCCGGGTCGAACTGTACGCCGACCGGTCGCGGGGCCTGCTGGTCGGCGCCGCCGCGGCCGGACGCAACGCCGAGGAGTGGATGAGCGAGATCACGCTGGCCATCCGCGCGGAGACGCCGCTGAGCCTGCTCGCCGACGTCGTCCACGCGTTCCCGACCTACGGCGAGTCCGTGGAGGCTCCGCTGCGGGAGCTGGCGGCGAACCTGTGAGGCGGCACCGCGAGGCGGGCCCTGTGAGGAGGACGTGTGATGAGCGAGACCGACGACCTCGACCCGGCGGTCGCCGGCCCCGGCGGGGACGGTGAGGCCGACGAGGCCGACGAGGCCGACGCGGCCGAGCAGCGCGCCGCGATCGGCGACGAGGAGGGGCCCCTGGAGTGGTCCGCGCAGGTGCCGGACGACGTCAACGAGGCGGACGCCGTCGAGCAGCGGTACGAGGTGCCGCTCGACGAGGACGACTACCGGTGACTCCGGCGGGGGAAGGCCGGATGAGGGTGCCCGGGCTCCCCGCCGTAAATACACTGACCTGCGTGAAGGAACGTCCGCGCGCTTTGGCCGTGACCGGCGGAGTTACCCACGCGTAGGATGATGAGATTGTTCCCGCGCGGCGGAGGGGGCCCCCGTCCGCCGCATTGATCGTTGATCGGAGAGTGTGGTGACCGCGACCCCGGACGCACGCCCCCGCGGCACGAGGCTGCCGCGACTGGCGCGCCGCAGGCAACTGCTCGGCGCGGCCCAGGAGGTGTTCGTCGCGCAGGGGTACCACGCAGCGGCGATGGACGAGATCGCCGAGCGCGCAGGCGTCAGCAAACCCGTGCTCTACCAGCACTTCCCGGGCAAGCTGGAGCTGTACCTGGCCCTGCTGGACGAGCACGCCGAGGCCCTGGTGAAGATCGTCCGCGACGCGCTTGAGTCCACCACGGACAACAAGATGCGCGTCCAGGCGAGCATGCAGGCCTTCTACGACTTCGTGGCCGGCGACGGCGAGGCGTACCGCCTGGTCTTCGAGTCCGACCTCCGCAACGTCGCGCCCGTGCGGGCGCGCGTCGACCGCGCCAACCAGCAGTGCGCCGAGATGATCGCCCAGGTCATCGCCGAGGACACCAGCGCCCCCACCGACGAGGCGTACCTGCTCGGCATGGGGCTCGTCGGCATGGCGGAGGTCAGCGCCCGCTACTGGCTCTCGCAGCAGCGGGCGATCCCCAAGGACACCGCCGAGAAGATCATCGCCCGGCTGGCCTGGCGCGGGATCTCCGGCTTCCCCATGAGCACCGAGCCGAGCTGACGCCTCCGCCCGCACCGGTGCCGCCGCGCGGCCGTTTCACGCTCGGTGAAACGGGAGTGCGGGCGGTACCGGTGATCTCCGTGCGACCATCGTGGGAGGGCCCGCCGGCGGGCGGCGGGACGTGACGGACGACGGGAGCATCGCGTGCAGGTGCGCATCGGTGTGCAGAACGTTCCGAAGGAACTCGTGGTCGACACCGCGCAGTCGGCCGACGAGGTCCAGGACGCGCTGGCGGACGCGCTGTCCCGGCCGGGCGGCATCCTCGCCCTCCAGGACCGGCGCGCCGGGCGGATCGTCGTCCCGGCCGAACGCGTCGGCTACCTGGAGATCTCCGAGGACGAGCAGCGCAACGTCGGATTCGGCTCCCAGTACGCCTGATCGCGTTCCGGCACGGCACACCGCGTCTTGACCTCCGCTTTGTTTGAATCCGGCAGGAAGGGCATATCGATTCCCGACCACGGGCCACCGGCCCACGAAAGGAATGGATGATCGATATGCTCACGACGATTCTCTGGTTCATCGTCGTCGGTGCCGTCGTCGGAGCCCTGGCGCGGCTGCTCGTCCCCGGCCGCAATCCGATCGGCATCCTGCTCACGATCCTCGTCGGGATCGCGGGCGCCGTCCTCGGCGGGGTCATCGCGGACGCGCTGGGCGCGGGCACCCTCGTCGCCATCGTTTTCGCGCTGGTGATCGCGGCCATCGGGGTGGTGGCGCTCACCACGCTCAACACGCGCGGCAGCGGGCGCCGAGGCTGGCGCACCGGTCGCCGCTCCTACTGACCCCACGACGAGCACGGCGACATGAACGGCCGGAAGCCCCCGCCCGAACGGGCGGGGGCTTCCCCCGTCCCCGGGCGCGGCTGTCCGGATGTGGCCGTTCTGACAGCCCTCTCAACAGGACCGCCCGCCGCCTCCGCCCCGGCGCGGCGGACCTTCGGCGCCCCCTGGCGGGGCGGCGATGGAATAGCCGAAACCGCGGCAGCGTTGGATCCGGTGATCGGCTATTGGTGTATGCAACAGACGGTCGGTACACTGCGTCGCGGAGTGTGACCGCACGCAGCCACAGCGAGTGACTGCTTTCAACCCCTGACTGCGGTCGCCGACGGATTTTGAGCAACGGCTGGTCCCTCCCGCGCGAGCGCGCGGCCATGGCGAACGCTAGGCGGGTGTGCCCACGCGGTGGCGCCCGCCGGGCGCCGCGCCGCACCCGGGAGCGGAGACCCCGCATATTGGAGGCTGAAAGCCCTGACTACCTTTCGTGAACTCGGGGTCGTCCCCGAGATAGCAGACGCCCTTGAAGCAGAGGGCATCGTAGAAGCGTTCCCCATCCAGGAGCTCGCCCTGCCGATCGCGCTGGGCGGCCACGACATCATCGGCCAGGCCCGCACGGGCACCGGCAAGACCCTCGCGTTCGGTGCCGCGCTGCTGCAGCGCATCGAGCACGGCGGCCGCGCACCGCGCGCGCTCGTCGTGGCGCCGACCCGCGAGCTGGCCCTCCAGGTCACCGACGACCTCCTGGTCGCCGGCGGCAAGCTCGGCTCCCGCGTCCTGTCCGTCTACGGCGGCCGCGCGTACGAGCCGCAGATCGACGCGCTCCGGGAGGGCGTCGACGTCGTCGTCGGCACCCCGGGCCGCCTCCTCGACCTCGTCAAGCAGAAGCACCTCGACCTCTCGCAGATCGAGATCCTGGTGCTGGACGAGGCCGACCGGATGCTCGACCTCGGCTTCCTGCCGGACATCGAGCGGATCATCGAGCGGATCCCGGCGAAGCGGCAGACGATGATGTTCTCGGCGACCATGCCGGGCGAGATCGTCGCGCTGTCGCGCGCCTACCTGACCCGCCCGACCAACGTCCGGGCCGAGTCGCACACCGAGTCGGACGCGACGCCGCAGGTCGTCCAGCACGTGTTCCAGGCCCACCAGATGGACAAGCCGGAGATGGTGGCCCGTCTCCTGCAGGCCGACGGCCGCGGGCTGACGATGATCTTCTGCCAGACCAAGCGGGCCTGCGACAGGGTCGCCGCCGACCTGGTGCAGCGGGGCTTCGACGCCGCCGCCGTCCACGGCGACCTCGGGCAGAGCCAGCGCGAGCGGGCGCTGCGCGCGTTCCGCAGCGGCAAGATCGGCGTGCTCGTCGCCACCGACGTCGCCGCCCGCGGGCTCGACGTCGACGACGTCACGCACGTCGTCAACTACGAGTGCCCCGACAGCGCCGACACCTACGTGCACCGCATCGGCCGGACCGGCCGCGCGGGCAAGGAGGGCGTGGCCGTCACGTTCATCGACTGGTCCGACCTCACCCGGTGGAAGCTGATCAACAGCACGCTCGACCTGCCGTTCGCCGCTCCCGAGGAGACCTACTCCACGTCCCCGCACTTCTTCTCCGTCCTCGGCATCCCCGAGGGCACGAAGGGCCGGCTGCCCAAGGACAAGCGGCACGACCGCGCCGGGCTGGACGCCGAGGAGCTGGAGGACATCGGCGAGACCGGCCGGACCCGCAGCACCGAACGCGGCCAGGACCGGGAGCGTGAGCGTCCCCGGCCGCGGCGCCGCAAGCGCGACCGGGCCCGCACCCGCGGCGGCCAGCCCGTCGAGGCCGCGGCGAAGAACACCGCGGCGGAGGCCGGCGGCACGGCCGCCGGGGGGCGCGGGGGTTCGTCCGCCCGCTCGGAGGGCACCGCCGACGACAACGTCGTCGACGCCGTGGCGACCGAGCGCAAGCGCAGCCGGAACCGCCGCCGCACCCGCGCCGGCAAGCCGGCCGCGGACACGACCGAGGCGCCGCAGAGCGCCTAGTACCGGCATCAACCGCGGGGCCTCCGGCCGGTCTCGCGGTTGAGTCGCGGTCTCGTCAGGGCCGCCCGTCACGCAGCTTCAGCGCGACTTCGGGGTGGTCGGTGACGAGGACGGCGACGCGCGGGTCGCCGAGGAACCGCCGCATCACCGGTTCGGCGTTGACCGTCCACACCATGGCGGGGATCCCCGCGCGGCCGCACTGGCGCAGCACGCCGACGCGGGCCAGCCGGTGGTTGACGGCGACCATGTCGGCGCCGGCCTTGCGGATCAGGCGCAGCGGCGCGAAGTCGTGCGCGATGCCGCGCTCCCACAGGTTGCGTCCGACCGACAGCGCCGTCCGCACCTCGGGGAAGGCCCGCTTGATCTGCACGAGCGACAGCACCTCGCGGGTGGTGACGACGAAGCGGTCCGGCCCGAACGCCTCGATGGCCAGCTCCACCGTCTCGTGCTCGGTGCCGCGCTCCTTGAGGTCCAGATGGCCCTGCGCCCGGCCTCCGATGATCTTCATGGCCTCGCTGACGAGCGGGACGGGCCGCGGCGCCAGCTCCTGAACCCGGTCGTAGGTGAGCCGGTTCAGCGGCAGCCCGGCGAGCTCGGCGTCGTGGTGGACGACGAGGCGCCCGTCCCCCGTCCGCCGGATGTCGATCTCCACGTACTCCGCCCCGGAGTCGACGGCCATGGACAGGCCGGTCAGCCCGGCTTCGTCACGGCGGTGCGCGGAGATGGCAGGCTTCGGACGCACTCTGCCGACGCTACCACCGAAGGTTTTTCACGGGTGTCCGTTGCCGCCGATTGAGTATGGTGGTCCCCCGTGAGCACGCCCCGGTTCCTGACCTTGCCCCCCGGCGTCAGCCGGACGAACATCGAGACGCCCCGAGGCTCGTTCGCCGCCCTGGAGGCCCTCCCGGGATCCGGTGTGCCCGAGCGCCCTCCCGCCCTCCTCGTGCCCGGCCTCACCGGCAGCAAGGAGGACTTCCTCGCCGTCCTGCAGACGCTCGCCGCGTCCGGCCGCCGGGTCGTGTCGATCGACATGCGCGGCCAGTACGAGTCGATCGGCCCGGACGACCCGGCCGCCTACACCCGGGCCGCGCTCGGCGAGGACATCACGTCCCTGCTGGAGGCCCTCGGCCCCGACCCGGCGCACCTCGTCGCCCACTCCTTCGGCGGGCTGGTCTGCCGCGAGGCCGTGCTCGCCGGCGCCGTCCGCCCCGCCTCGTTCACCCTGATGAGCTCGGGCCCCGCCGCCGTCACCGGCCCGACCGCCGACCGGGCCAAGGCCCTCCGCGACGCCATCCCGGAACTCGGCATGGAGACCATCTGGCAGGTCGCGCTCGAACCCGACTACACGGGCCAGGGTCTCGAAGCGGAGATCATCGCCTTCATCAAGGCCCGCACCCTCGGCAACTCCGAGACCGGCCTGATCTGCATGGCGAACGAGATCCTCACCGCCCCGGACCGCGTCGACGAGCTCGCCAAGCACTGCGCCGGCACGAACCTGCGCGTCCTGGTCCTCTACGGGGAGGACGACGACGCCTGGCTGCCCGCCGCCCAGGCCGCGATGGCCGAGCGCCTCAACGCGTCCAAGGTCGTGATCCCCGGCGCCGCCCACTCCCCCGCCTGGGAGGCCCCGGAGACCACCGCCGCCGCCCTCCGCACCTTCTGGCACGAGGCAGAGCAGAACTCCCGCTGAAAGCGTCTGGCGCTCTCCAGAATGGGCCGGGCACACTCTCAGGGTGAAAGAGCGAAAGACGCTGCGGAACCATCGCTCGATGCCCCTCATGGCGTTCGCGGCCGTCCTCTGCGCCTACGTGTTCGTCTGGTGCCTCAAGCTGACGATGTCGGGGGGCCTTCCGGACTACTCCACCGGCCGCCTGTTCGGGATGGGCCTGGTCATGACCGCGGCCCTCTTCCTGGGCTTCACCTGCATGCTCTCCCTGCGCAGCCGGGTGATCGTCAGCGGGGATGGGCTCGATATCGTCCACACCTACAGGCGGGAACACCTGCCCTGGGATGAGATCACCGGCATCACGCTGCGCTACAACAAGCACGTGTGGGACGTGGAGGTGCGGACGTCCGGCGATGCCCGCCCGATCCTGGTCGTTCTCGTGGGCAGCATCCGCAGCACCATCCCGTGGGAGCGCTACGACGTCGCTCCCCCGAACACCCCGCGCCGCCTGCGCGACCAGTACGGGACGCTACGCGAGGCCTGGCACCGCCACCGGGAGGACACCGGGACGTCCTCCCGGGATAGTTCCGGCTGACCTGGGGACATATCACGATAAGTAGTGAATTCGGCGATGCTGCGGGACGGCCAGGAGGCCGGCGCCGCGAAGCACGTTCTCCTCACGCGCCGGCCGCCCGGCCACCGACACGGGGAGGAACGATGCGCAAAGTGGCCGACTGCCGGGAGATGCCGAGCGAGTCCGGATGCACGCTGACCATCAGCGGCGAGGAGGACGAGGTCGTCCGCGCCGCCGCCGAGCACGCGGCATCGGTGCACGGGCACACCGACAGCCCGGAGTTCCGCGAAGAGATCCGCAACTCGCTCAAGGACGAGCACATGAGCGTCCGTTAGGGGGCAGCACATGACTTTCATGCAGATCATCGAGTACGAGACCGACCGTCCCGACGAGCTGGACCCGCTGTTCGACCAGTGGGCCGCGGCGACCGAGGGCAAGCGGACGGTGTCCCGCGACACGCACACGCGCGACCGCGAGAACCCGGCCCACTTCGTGGAGATCGTGGAGTTCCCGTCCTACGAGGCGGCGATGCTGAACAACGACCTGCCCGAGACCCAGCAGATCGCCGCGGAGCTCCAGGCCCGCTGCACCAGCGGCCCGCGCTTCATGAACCTGGACGTCATCCGCGACGAACCGATGTGACCCCACCGCGCCGCCCGAGCCTCACCGTGGACGGCCGCCCTCTCCGTTCTCGCCGTCCTCAGTCCCGAGGCGGTGATGCAGGTGCGCGAGGACGTGCGTCAGGCTGGAGAGCAGGCTCGGAGCCGTGACGTTCAGGTCGAAGAGCTCCGCGATTCCTTCGGCCGTGGCATGATCGCCGGCCGGGGCGCCGGATCGGGCCTCGTCGGGTTTTCGCGGTGCGCGATGAGTTCCCGCGATGAGTTCCGCGTTGTCCGACGGTCGTAACGTCGAACGCGTTACCGGGAGGGGACTCTGATGCGCAGTGTGACCTATTCGATGGCCGTGTCGCTGGACGGCTACGTCATCGGGCCGGACGGCGGCTTCCAGTGGGCGGAGCCCGACGAGGAGGTCTTCCGCTTCGCCACCGACGAGGTCCGGGACGTCGGCGTCCACCTGATGGGACGACGGCTGTACGAGACGATGCTCTACTGGGAGACCGCCGCCCAGGACCCGAAGACCACCGATCTGGAGCGCGAGTTCATCGCCGTCTGGAACCCGCTCCCGAAGGTGGTGTTCTCCAACACGCTGTCGGCGGTGCAGGGCAACGCGCGCCTGGCCTCCGGCGGCCTGGCGGAGGAGATCGAGCGGCTGCGGGCCGAACCGGGCGGCGGGAACATCGCGATCGGCGGCGCGACACTCGCCGCCGAGGCCGCCGCACTGGACCTGATCGACGAGTACCGGGCCAGGGTCTGCCCGGTCCTGGTCGGCGGCGGCACTCCGTTCTTCCCCCGGCACGAGCGGCACGTGGATCTCGAACTCGTCGAGACCCGCACCTTCACCTCGAAGGTCGTCTTCCTCCACTACCGCGTGGCCCGCTAGCCCGCACCCCTACCGCTGCGGGTCAGCGGCCAGGAAGGCCGTGATCACCGGGGCGGCCTGGTCGGCGGGCGCGGCGTGGTCTTGGCCTTCCAGCAACGTGTACTCGCCGTTCGGCAGCAGGGCGGTCAGGCGCGTCGCGGTGTCGCGGAAGAAGGGCGGGCTGGCGCTGCCCGCGATCAGCAGGGTCGGGGCGGCGACGGCGCGGGCCAGGTCTTCCGGGATCGCGCCGCCCCGGGCGGTGTCGCCCATGACCTCGAAGTCGTAGGGCATCGTCGGGGCTATCGCCTGCATGTCCGGGTCGGCGGCCGTCCCTTCGGCCGTTTCCGGGGGCATGCCCGACGCGGCCAGGAAGAGCTTGATGGCGTCGGCCCGGCGGTCGTCCTTCAGGGCCGCCTGGACGTTCTCGGCCAGTTCCCGCGCGGTTCGCCTCTCGTCCTCGTCGTCGGAGCCGTAGGGCGGCTCGTGCAGGACGAGCCTGGTGATCGGCAGTCCCGCGGCGGCCGCTTCCAGGGCCAGGCCCGCGCCGGAGGAGTGGCCGTAGACCGCGGCCGAGCCGCCGGCCTCGGTGATCAGCGCGGCCAGGTCCTCGACCTCCCGCCGCACGGCGTACGGGGCCGTGTCGCCGCTCTCGCCGCGGCCGCGCCGGTCGTAGTTGAGCACCGTGAAGCGTTCGGCGAGCCGCCCGGCCAGTTCCCGGGTGGCGGGGCGGGCGCAGAACATGCCGCCGATGAGGACGACCGCCGGGCCCCCGCCCAGGCGGTCGTAGGCGATGCGGGTCCCGTCCGCCGAGGTCGCGAAGTGGGTCATGCGCACTCCTTTCGTCGTGGTGTACGGACCGGGCGGCCGGCCGGAACTCATCGGTGCCCGCCCTGGACAAAACGCGTAACACGATGGTTACATGTTTTCCGTGGACGTCTTCGATGCCGTGGCGGATCCGGTGCGGCGGCGGATCGTGGTGCTGCTCGGTGACGGGCCGCGGACCGCCGGGGCGCTGGCGGCCGCGTTCCCGGAGATCAGCCGGCCCGCCGTGAGCCGGCACCTGCGGGTGCTGCGCGAGGCGGGGCTGGTCGAGGCCGAGCTGGTGGGCCGGGAGCGGCACTACCGGGTCGAGCACGGTCCGCTGCGGGAGATCGAGCGCTGGCTCGCCACCGCGCGGCGGCGGGTGTGGGACCAGCGCCTCGACGCACTGGAGACAGAGGTCCACCGCACGCGACGCGACCGCGCGCGTGGCCCGGGCGAAGAGCCCATGGACGCGAGGAGCACGGGATGACGCCCACACCGACCGGCAGGCTGATCGCCGCGGCGACCGGCACGGACCTGGAGATGACGCGCGAGTTCAAAGCACCGATCGAGGACGTCTGGGCGAGCATCACCGAGCCCGAGCGGACGGCCCGCTGGTTCGCCCACTGGACGGGTGAGGGCAAGCCCGGCGCCAATGTGCGGCTCACGCTCGTCATGGAGGAGGGGCAGCCGGAGAGCGACATGACGATCATCGCCTGTGAACCGCCGCGCAGGCTGGAGGTCGAGGCGGTCGACGAGTACGGGCGGTGGCACCTGGAGGCGCGCCTGGCCGAGGCCGGCGGCGTGACCACGCTGACCTTCCTGCACCACCTCGACCCGGACACCGACGTGTCCACCACCGGGCCCGGGTGGGAGTACTACCTGGACCGGCTCGTCTCCTCGATGACGGGCGCGCCGGTGGCGGACTTCGACGCCTACTACCCGGGGCAGGTCGAGTACTACAAGGGCCTTTCCGCGAGCTGATCCTCGTCCGGGCGATGAATTCCTCCGGGATCGCGAGTCTTCCTGACCGCACCTACATCACCTGGAGGAATCCATGACGACCAGCGGAACCCTTCGCGTGCCGGATGCGCGGCTGCACTACGAGGTCCGCGGGCGAGGCCCGCTCGTGGCGCTCGTGGGCGCGCCGATGGGCGCGGCGGCGTTCGAGCCGCTCGCCGACCTGCTCGCGAGCGACCACACCGTCCTGACGACCGACCCCCGGGGCATCGGCCGCAGCCCGGTCGACGACCCTGAGCAGGACTCGACGCCGCCACTGCGCGCCGACGACCTGTCGCGCCTGATCGCGCAGGTGGACGCCGGGCCGGCCGTGGTGCTCGGCTCCAGCGGCGGCGCCTGCACCGCCCTCGCGTTCGCGCAGGCCCACCCCGGCCAGGCCCGCCTGGTCATCGCGCACGAACCGCCGCTGGACGAGCTCCTGGACGACCGCGACGACCTCTACAAGGCGACGGACGAGATGATCGCCACCTACTTGAGCGGCGACGTGATGGGCGCGTGGCGCGCGTTCATGGCGCTGAGCGACATCCACCTCCCGGACGGGGCGCTGGAGCACATGTTCGGCGGGGACCGCGACCCGCAGGACCTCGCCGACGAGCGCCGCTGGTTCGAGCACGAGCTGCGCGAGACCGTCCACTGGAAGCCCGACCTCGCCGCCCTGCGCGCGGTCGCGTCCCGCATCGTGGTCGGCATCGGCGAGGAGTCCGCGGGCGAGCTGTGCGACCGCGCCTCCCGGGCGCTCGCCGAGGAGCTCGGCATCGAGCCGACGCTGTTCCCCGGCGGCCACACCGGCTTCGCCGACGCCCCGGAGTTCTTCGCCGTCCACCTCCGGAAGGTCCTCGCCGCGTCCTCCTGAAGCACCGGGCAGCGGAGGTCGGAGGGGCTGGGCCGAGGGCGACGACCGGACGCCTCGATCGGGGGGCGGTGTCACGGCGGCGAGCGGGTAATGACACACTTACCGGAGTTTGTCTCATGGAGGTGTCAATGCCCGCGACGATCCAGCCGCCCGAGAGCGTCACCTGGCGCGTCCACCTCGACCGCACCATGTGGGTCGGCGGGGTGCGCAGCCTGATGCTGCAAGCACTGCATCCGATGGCGATGTGGGGCGTCTGGCAGAACTCCAACTTCCGTGAGGACCCCTTCGGCCGGCTGCAGCGGACCTCCGACTTCGTCGGCCTGGGCACGTTCGGCAGCCCCGAGGAGGTGGAGCAGGCGGCCTACCGGGTCCGGGAGATCCACCGGAGCCTGCGCATCCTCAACCACGACACCGGCAAGAGGGAGCGGCTCGACCAGCCCGAGCTGCTGCTCTGGGTGCACTGCGCCGAGGTGTACTCGTACCTGGAGGTCGCGCGCCGGGCGGGCCTGCCGCTCACCGGCCCCATGGCCGACCGCTACCTGGCGGAGCAGCGCAGGTCGGCCGAGCTCGTCGGCCTGCACGCCGAGGACGTCCCCGGCACCGTCGCCGACATGGAGGCGTACTTCGCGGAGATGCGGCCCCGGCTCCGGGTCACGGAGGAGGCGGCGGAGACCGTCCGGTTCCTGATGTGGCCGACGATGCCGGAGAACCTGAAGTTCCTGGCGCCCGGCAAGCCGGGCTACTTCCCGTTCGGCGCGCTCTGCTACTACGCGCTGCCCGACTGGGCCCGCGCGATGTACGGGGCGCTGCCCGAGGTGCCGCAGCCGGCGGTGACGGCGGCGCTCAAGTCGTTCCGCCTCGCGATGAACGCGGTGCCGGAGCGGCTGCACGACTACGCCTTCGCCAAGCCCACCCGGGACATGCTCGAACGCACCCGGCAGCGGCTCGCCGCCGAGGGCTACGACGTGAGCCGGGGCCTGTTCGGCCTGCGCGACCCGCGGCGCTGGCCGGCCGGGAAGACCCTCACCCCCGCCTAGCCGCCAACCGCCTAGTGCGGTGACCACCAAGGTCCACCGGGCTCGTTGACTTGCGGCGTGTTGTTGTTATCCGGTGCGCCATAACAACAACACGCCGCAGCTCAACGGCTTGTCGACCCGGTGAACGTTCGCGGACACCGCACTAGGCGTCGACCTGGCCCTCGTCGTCGGCGGGCAGGGCCGCCCAGGGCTCCTTGCGCGGGGCGGCCTCCCGCCCTTCGGGGCAGTGGCGGGCGAAGTCGCACCAGGAGCAGAGGTTGCCCGTGCGCGGCGGGAACAGCTCGTCGTACGGGGCGTGGTCTACGGCGGCCGGGCGGGCGTCCCCCACGCGGGGCTTCGGCACGCCCCCGCGCTCCCCCGCCAAAGCGCGGTAGCCCTCGTCGGCATCGGCCGCCTCGGAGGCGATCTGCTCGGCGCGGCGGATGTGCCGGTTCAGGGACTCGTCGGTGTGGTCCCAGGCCGCGACCTCGCCGGACGGCAGGTGGTGCAGCTCGACGCGGTGGCAGGGGCGGCGCAGCACGCGGGACGCGGCGACGGCGTAGATGGCGAGGGCGAGGGACCCGCGGGCGTCGTCGGACGCGGGGACGCGGCGTCCCGTCTTGTAGTCGACGACGGCGAGCTCGGAGCCGCGGGCGTCGAGGCGGTCGATGCGGCCCGACACGGCGATGCGGTCGGTGCGGGTCGCGACCGTCCGCTCCACGCCGACCGGCTCGTCGGACGGGTCGAGGCCCGCCGCGTACCGCTCGGTCATCTCGCGGGCCCGGTCACGCCACCGCGCGGACTGCGCGTCGTCGCGGAACCCGTCCGTCAGCCAGCCGCGGACGAGGAGGCTCCCCGCGGCCTCGGGGGTGCGGTCGCCGACGGGCAGCCGCCACCAGCCCGCCAGGGCGTTGTGGACGCTCGCACCGACGCTGTTGTGCGCCCACGGCGGGCCCTTCGGCGGCATCGGACGGTCGAGGTACGTCATCCGGTACCGGCGCGGGCAGTCGAGCCAGGTGTTCAGCCTCGACGGCGTGCACGTGTACAGCCGCCGGGGCATGCCGTCGAAGCCGAGCTGCTCGGCGCCCAACGAGGCCGTCAGTCCTCGTCCTGGGCGAGCGCGCCCCACGACTCCCAGCGGGAGTCCTCTTCGCCGACGGTGGTCTCCTCGCCCTGGGCGGGCAGGACCTTCAGGTCCTTCGGGAGCGGGGTGAGCAGCGCGCCGATGGAGTTGAGCTGCTTGCGCAGGTCCTCGTAGACGCCGCCGATGGAGCCGGGGCGGCCGCGGTGCAGCGTGTCGCCGGAGAACAGGACGCCGAGCTGCTCGCTGATCACGCAGACGCTGCCGGGGGTGTGGCCCGGGGTGTGCACGATCTCCAGCTGGGCGTCGGCGATCTCGAAGACGCCGCCGTCCTCCAGCCAGATGTCGGGTTCGAGGGAGCGCAGGGCCTTGGCGTCGTCCTCGTCGTCCTCCTCTTTGGCGAGGCGGCCGAAGTAGTCGCGCCACAGCAGCCGGTCGCCGCGGTGCAGCGCGATCGGGGCCCAGTTCTCCTCGTCCTCCTCGCCCGCGGCGGCGACCTCGAGGACCACGTTGAGGTGGTGCTCGTTGCCGTCGGTGAGCAGGACGGCCATGACCTCGCGGTCACCGACCTCCTTGAGGATGGCCTCGGCGTCGTGCGCCGGATCGATCACGACGACCTCGTCGTCGTCACCGATGATGTAGGTGTTGTTCTCGACGTCGTAGTCGGTGTCGTCGAGGGAGAGCCGCCCCGACGTCACGACCTGTTCGATGCGCGCGTCCACCCTCCGAAGCCTATCGTGCTTCGCGTCACGTTTCGGGCAGTCGGAGATCATCACGGCGGGCTCCCGCCAGCAGCCGCTCGTAGTCGGCGGGCGCGGTCGTCTCGGCGCCGAGACGGTCGCCGGTCAGGTCCCCGTGGTCGTCGCTGGAGCCGGTCACGGCGAGGTCCAGGGCGGACGCGAGGTCGCGCAGGTGAGCGCGGTCCTCGGGGGCGTGGTCGGGGTGGTCGGCCTCGATCCCGGCGAGCCCGGCGGCGGCGAGCCTCTCGACCACCTCGTCGGCGACGACGTACCCGCGGCGCCGCGCCCTCGGGTGGGCCAGCACGCACACTCCCCCGGCCGCGCGGACGAGCCCGATCGCCCGCTCCGGTTCGAGCGCGTACCGCTCGGCGTGGGCGCGGCCGCCCTGCGCGATCCAGCGCGGGGTGAACGCCTCGTCGGTGTCGCGGATCGCGCCCGCCGCGACCATGGCCCGCGCGATGTGCGGACGCCCGACCGCCTCGCCTCTGGCCAGCGAGCGGACCATGTCCCAGGTGACGTCCACGCCGAGCTCCCGGAGCCGGTCGACCATGGCCCGCGCCCTGATCACCCGGTCGTCGCGGATCCGGGCGAGTTCGGCCGCCAGGTCCGGGGCGGCCGGGTCGAACAGGTAGCCGAGCATGTGGAGGCTGCGGCCGTCCTGCCGGCACGACAGCTCGATGCCGGGGACGAGCGTCAGCCCCTCGGGCAGCGCCCCGGCGGCCTCGTCCCAGCCGGCGACGGTGTCGTGGTCGGTGAGCGCCAGGACGTCGAGGCCGTTCGCCCGCGCCCGCCGGACGACCTCCGCGGGCGGCCGGGTGCCGTCGGACGCGTCACTGTGGCTGTGCAGATCGATCCGCATGGCCCGTTCATACCAGCGTCAGTCGTCGAGCCGCGGGCTGTAGGCGCCGTAGGGGAGGTCGAGTTCCATCCCCGGCTCGCGCAGATCGAGCAGGGTCTGGCGCTCCAGCAGCAGCACACCGGCATCGGCGGGCCAGAGCACGACCCAGAGCCAGTGGCCCATCGCCTCCCCGACGAACACGGCGCGGTCGGCCTGGCCGTTGACCGTCCACATCGGCACGGAATGCCCGCAGGTCGCCGCGGGGCCGCTGACGTCGAGCT
The DNA here is from genome assembly GCF_014648675.1 of Actinomadura livida. Taxonomy (GTDB): domain Bacteria; phylum Actinomycetota; class Actinomycetes; order Streptosporangiales; family Streptosporangiaceae; genus Spirillospora; species Spirillospora livida. The sequence continues at coordinate 57,692 of NZ_BMRO01000007.1, read as the reverse complement.
TCACGTGCGGGGGGGCGTCGAACACCTCGCCCGGGTCGGAGCCGTCGAGGCCCGCGTAGTGGGCACCGAGGCCGATGCCCGGCTCCTCGGCGATCAGCACCATGTCGGCGGGCCCGGCGAGCAGCCCCGGCCCGGACAGGGCCACCGCCGTCGCCCGCGCGCCGCTGCGGTCGTCCCCGACCGTGGCGAACCCCGTGACGAGCCAGCCCAGCGGAAGGGGCCAGGGCGTCCAGACGGGGACGCGGGCGTCGCGCAGCACGGCGGCCAGCCCGTCCGGGCCGGGCCGCTTGGACGGCTGCCTCGGGAGGACGACGCCGTGCACGCCGCAGCTCCAGTCGCTGGACCAGAGGCCCGGCGCATGCAGAGGGCCCGCGCAGCGCGGGCAGGTGGGCTCCGCCCTCATGACTACCCACCCTGCGCGGCCTCTTCCCGGCCCGTCAAGGCCGGGCGGGTCGCCGCGTGGAAAAGGGGGAACAAAATGAGGTCATGCGTGTGCGTTGTGTCGGCGGGATCGTGCAGGACGGCGCCGGGCGGCTGCTCCTGGTGAAGCGGGCGCGCCCGCCGGGCGAGGGCCTGTGGTCGATCCCGGGCGGGCGGGTCGAGCCCGGCGAGGACGACCCGGCCGCGCTCGTGCGGGAGCTGAAGGAGGAGACCGGGCTGGACGTCGTGGTCGGCGCGCTGGCCGGGACGGTGGAGCGCCCGGGGCCCGGCGGCGTCACCTACGAGATCCACGACTACGCCGCGACGGTGGCGGGTGGAACGCTCCGCGCCGGGGACGACGCGGCCGACGCCCGTTGGATCGCTCCGGACGCGCTGGGGGACCTCCCCGTCGTGCCCGGCCTGCTCGACGCGCTCGTGCTGTGGGGCCTGCTGTGAGATTCGGGCTGTGACGCGGCTATGCGACGTGCGCGGGGCTGACGCCAGCGGTCACCGGGGCGTCGTCCTCCGCGGGGGCCGAGCTGACGGTCTGGACGCGCAGGCGCCGCGCCAGCCGGACGGCCACGGCCGCGAACAGGACCATCGGCACGATGTCGGCCACGACGACCTCCCACGGGACGTCGCCCTGCACGATGTCCAGTTCCCCGACGGCGGCGGAGAACATGAACGCCAGCAGGTTGTTGAACACGTGGAGGGCGATGGCCGCCTCCAGCCCGCCCGTGCGCACCGTCACCCACGCCGCGATGGCGCCGAAGGCGAAGATGTCGAGGATCCCCCAGCCCGTGTAGCCGTGCCCGGCCGTGAACAGGGCGGAGCCGACGACGATGCCGGGCCAGGGCGTGCGGAACACGACGCTGAGCGCCCGCCCGACCTTCCGCTTGGCGTTCTCCAGCGTGCAGGCGCCCACGGCCTGCAGCATCCAGCCGCGGAAGACGTACTCCTCCGCCGCGGCCTGGAACGGCACCAGGAGGAGAATGACGACCGCCGGGACGAGGAACTGCCCCCACCCGACCCACTCCTCGTCACCGCCGGACGGGTCGTCCATGGCCATCTCCGCCACGAGCGACGTCCCGAACGCCACGATGCAGAACCCGACCGCGAGGCCGCAGCAGACCAGCAGCCACTTCCAGCGCAGCCGGCCCGCGACCGACGACAGCGTGCCGGGCGCGCGCCGCTGGATGCCCCACGCCGCGAAGAACGCCACCGGCAGGAACACCGCGAGCATGGCCAGGTTGATCGCCAGGTCGGCGGTGTCGTTCTCGAACACCGTGGCGTTCGTGCCGGTCGTGTCGGGCGGCTCTCCAGTCACCGCCCAGGCGATGACCGTCCCGACGATCATGAGCCCCATCACCAGGCCGATGCCGATGACGAGGATCGTCAGCGAGCCGGCCAGGGGACGCCACCAGCGGTGCGCATCGTTCCGTGCCAGGTGGTGGAACGGGCTGCCGGCCGGCGCCTCCACCGTCCAGGACGTCTTGACGGGCTGCATCCCGTAGCCCGGGTACCCCTGCGGATAGGGAGCCTGCCCGTAGGCGCCCTGCCAGTAGGGATCCCGGGCGGGCTGCCCGTACGTCGGGTCCCACCCCGGCGGCTGCGCCGGGGCGCCGGGCCAGTACGGCGTCCCCGCGGTGTAGGGCTGCGCCTGCCCGGGATCGGGCGACCCGGGTGCGGGCGGCCGCTCCTCCTGGGGGCGCGGGTCCGCGGGCCGCTCGCCGGACATGCCGGGGTCCAGCGGGGTCCAGCCGTCGGCTTCCCCTGGTTCTGACACGTTCGGCCCTCCCGAAGCCCTTCCATCCGTGGACGAATCGTACGGGCGGTCAGTTCCCCCGGGGGTCGAAACGCTTCGTGCGCGCCAGCCCGGCCGCGCGGCCCTTGGCGGCGACGACGAGGGCCATCTTCCGGGACGCCTCGTCGATCATCTCGTCGCCGAGGACGGCGGCGCCGCGGCCCTCCACCGTGACGTAGTGGTCGTAGGCCTCGAGGATCAGCTCGGCGTGGTCGTAGTCCTCCTGGGACGGGGAGAACACCGCGTTCCCGGCCTCGATCTGGGACGGGTGCAGCACCCACTTCCCGTCGAACCCCAGCGCCGCGGACCGCCGCGCGACCCGCGTGAACGCCTCCACGTCGCGCACGTTGAAGTAGGGCCCGTCGATGGCCTGCAGGTCGTTGGCGCGGGCGGCGACCAGGATCCGCATCAGGATGTAGTGGTAGGCGTCGCCCTCGGTGTAGCCGGGCGGCTGCTCCCCCACGACGAGCGTTCCCATGTTGAGCGACGCCATGAGGTCGCCGGGCCCGAGGACGAGCGTCTCCAGCCGCGGCGAGGACGCCGCGATCGCGTCGATGCCGGCGAGGCCCCGGGCGTCCTCGATCTGCGCCTCGATGCCGATCCGGCCCACCGGCAGGTCCGCCGCCCGCTCGATCTGGGTGAGGAGCCGGTCGAGCCACTGGACGTAGGAGGCGTCCCGCACCTTCGGCAGCATGATCGCGTCGAGGTTGGCGCCGGCGCCCTCCACGACCTCGATCACGTCCCGGTACGCCCAGTGGGTGTCCAGGTCGTTGACGCGCACCACCCGGGTCTTGCCGGACCAGTCGCCCTCGTTGAGCGCCGCCACGACCGTCCCGCGTGCGTCCTCCTTCGCGGACGGCGCGACGGCGTCCTCCAGGTCGAGGAAGATCTCGTCCGCGGGGAGCCCCTGCGCCTTCTCGATGAAGCGGGCGTTGCTGCCGGGGACCGCGAGCGTGGTACGACGTGAGCGCATGGCCCCGGATGCTATCCATCGGTGTGAGACCCTTCTGACATGGGTGACGGGCATGGCTGAGCTGAACCGGGCGCTCGTCGAGGAGGCGGCCAAGAAGTCGGACCTGCTGTGGCTGGACCTCCCCGGCCTGCGGCAGCCGAGGGCGGCCTGGCACGTGTGGCACGACGGCTCCGCCTACGTGCTGACCGGCGGGGAGGGCGAGCAGCCGCTGCCCGGCCTTCCGGAGTCCGCGCAGGTCACGGTGATCCTGCGCAGCAAGGACAAGGGCGGTCGGCTGGTCTCGTTCGTCGCCGACGCCGAGCCGGTCGAGCCGGGCACCGAGCTCTGGGACGCCGTCGCGCCGCTGCTCGCCAAGGCCCGGCTGAACGCGGCGTCCCACGGGGGTCAGGTGGAGCGCTGGGCGACCGAGTCGTGGATCATCCGGCTCACCCCGGCGCTGCCGGTCACCGAGTCCACCGACGACTACGCGGCCGTCCGCCCCGTCCCGACGCCCGCGACGACCGCGGGCGCCCCGCCCCGCCTCTTCGGCGGCAAGCGCCGCCGGGTCGACCGCTAGCGCGCCGGCCGGCGGCGCGTCACGCCGGGAGCCGGCGGCCTTCGGCCACCGCGCGGAGCTTGTCGGGGTTGGCGACCAGGTGCACGGCCCGGACCCGGCCGTCGCCGTCGACCTCGGCGGTGACGGTGCTGATCGGGCCGTCGGGGCCGTCCACGATGAGGGCCGGTTCGCCGTTGAGGTGGACGCGCCGCACCCGCATGTCGGCGGGGTCGACGCCCGCGTAGGGCTGGCCGTTGATCCCGGTGAGCCAGCGGCCGACCTTCTCCGCGCCGCGGATGACGCGCCGCGCCGCCCGGACCTTGCCGCCGCCGTCCGTCCACAGCGCCACGTCCGGGGCGAGGGCCTCCATGAGCCGGTTGATGTCGCCGCCGAGGACCGCGTCGAAGAACCGCTCGGTGACCTTGCGCCGCTCGCCGCCGCCCGCCTCGAAGCGGGTGCGCCGCGCCTCCACGTGCCTGCGCGCGCGGGAGCCGAGCTGCCGCACGGACGCCTCCGACCGGTCGAGCGCGCCGGCGATCTCCGCGTACGGGTAGCCGAACACCTCCTTGAGGACGAACACGGCCCGTTCGAGGGGGCTCAGCGTCTCCAGCACGACGAGCATCGCCATCGACACCGATTCGGAGAGCTCGGCGTTGTCGGCGATGTCCGGGGAGGTCAGCATCGGCTCGGGCAGCCACGGGCCGACGTAGGTCTCGCGCCGCGCCTGCGCCGAGCGCAGCCGGTCCAGCGCCACGTTGGTGGTGATCCGGATGAGGTACGCCTTGGGTTCGGCGACGTCCGAGCGGTCCTTCGAGGACCAGCGGATCCACGCGTCCTGGACGGCGTCCTCAGCGTCGGCCGCGGTGCCCAGCATCCGGTACGCGACGGCGAACAGCAGGTTGCGGTGTTCCTCGAAGGGGTCCTCGAACGCGTCCCTCATGGTTCCACCCTTTCATGCGGGGGGACGTTCCCCCCGTGCCAGGGAAACGTGAGATGTCCCTCCCGTGGGCGTCCGATACGTCCGTCCGCTCCCGGATCAGGAAGGAGATCATGGGTAATGTCCTCGCCATGAGCGGAGCTCCATCACGCGTCTTCATCGCCCGGCTCGCGGGCGTCGCGGTGTTCGACCCGGCCGGTGACCAGGTCGGCAGGGTCCGGGACGTGGTGGTGGCGCTGCGGCTCGCACCGAGCCCGCCGCGGGTGCTGGGCCTGGTGGTGGAGGTCGCCTCGCGGCGGACCGTGTTCCTGCCGATCACGCGGGTGACGGTCATCGAGGCGGACGCGGTCGTGTTCGACGGGCGGCTGAACGTGCGGCGGTTCAGCAAGCGCGAGTCGGAGACGCTGGTCATCGCCGAGCTGCTGGACCGCACGGTCCGGTACCGGGACGGCGGCGACCCCGTCTCGGTCGTCGACGTCGCGATGGAGCCGACCCGCACCAGGGACTGGATCATCGGCAAGGTGGCCGTCCGGCGGAGGAGGGGCCGCGGGCTCCGCAAGCGCGGCGAGACCATCGTGGTGGACTGGGACGCCGTGGAGGGCTTCTCCGCCGTCGAGCACGGGCAGGGCGCCGCGGCGCTGATCGCCGCGTTCGAGGGGATGAAGCCCGCCGACCTGGCGAACGTCGTCCACGAGCTGCCGGAGAAGCGGCGGACCGAGGTCGCCTTGGCGCTCGACGACGAGCGGCTCGCGGACGTCCTGGAGGAGCTGCCCGAGGACGACCAGATCGAGATCCTCGGCAAGCTCGGCGTGAACCGGGCCGCCCGCGTCCTGGAGGCCATGGGCCCCGACGACGCCGCCGACCTGCTCGGGGACCTGCCGACCGAGCAGCGGGAGCAGCTGCTGACGCTGATGGAGCCGCGGGAGGCCGCGCCCGTCCGGCGGCTGCTGACCTACGAGGACTACTCGGCCGGCGGCCTGATGACGACCGACCCGGTGATCGTCGCGCCGGACGCGACGGTCGCCGAGGCGCTCGCGCTGATCCGGCGGCCCGACCTGAACCCGGCGCTGGCCGCGCAGGTGTACGTGTGCCGGCCGCCGACCGCGACGCCGACCGGGCAGTACCTGGGGACGGTCCACTTCCAGAAGCTCCTCCGGGAGCCGCCGCCGACGCTCGTCGCCGGGATCGTGGACACCGAGCTCGACCAGCTGCGGCCCACCATGTCGCTGGAGGCCGTCGCGATGTTCCTTGCCACCTACAACCTCGTCGCGGGCGCCGTCGTGGACGAGAACGGCCACCTGCTCGGCGCGGTGACCATCGACGACGTCCTCGACCATCTGCTGCCGCTGGACTGGCGCGAGTCGCTGATGGACGCCGGCGCGGAGGAGTCGGCGGATCCCGAGGAAGAGGCTCTCCGGGGGAAGATGTGATGACGACACGCCAGATGACCGCCCGCCTGGACCAGCCGCGGGAGATCCGCCGGACCTTCGTGCCGCACTACGATCCGGAGTCCTTCGGGCGGCTGTCCGAGCGGATCGCGCGGTTCCTCGGGACGGCCAGGTTCCTCGTCTACCTGACCGTGTTCATCATGGTGTGGATGGCGTGGAACATGCTCGCGCCCTCGTCCCTGCGGTTCGACCCGTACCCGTTCATCTTCCTGACGCTGATCCTGTCGATCCAGGCGTCCTACGCGGCGCCGCTGATCCTGCTCGCGCAGAACCGGCAGGACGACCGGGACCGCGTCCAGTACGAGCAGGACCGGTCGCGCAGCGAGCGCACCATCGCCGACACCGAGTACCTGACGCGGGAGATCGCCGGGCTGCGGGTGGCGCTGAGCGAGGTCGTCACCCGCGATTTCCTGCGCTCGGAACTCCAGCAGGTCATGAAGGAGCTGGACGCCAAGGACAGCGCCGCCTAGTCGGCGAGCTTGGCCAGGATCTCCTGCAGGGCGCGCAGATCGGGCTCGTCCAGGCGGCTCAGCACGTAGTCCCGGACGCCCTGCCGGTAGGTGGGGGTGGCCTCGTCGAGCCTGGCCCGCCCGGCGGCCGTCAGGTCCGCGTACAGGCCGCGCGCGTCGCTCGGGCACGTCTGCCGGGTGACCAGCCCCTCCCGCTCCAGCCGGTCGACGAGCCGGGTCAGGCCGCTGCGGGACAGCAGGACGCGGTCGGCGAGGTCGTTCATGCGGAGCCGCCCGGCCTCGCCGAGGTGCATGAGCACCTCATAGGAGCCGACCGCGAGGTCGTGGCGGGCCAGCAGATCGGCTTGCACACGGCGGGAGATCCGCGCCTGGGCTCGGAGCATCGTGCGCCAGACGAGCAATTCGGCGGACGAGACGGTGCTGGTGGTCACGCACCGATGTTACGGCGGCGCGCGGGGACTGTGAGGACGGCCACCCGGATACCTCGGTTTTGCTTCGGGTTCGTACCATGGACCCATGGCCTCCCAGTTGACGACCGAGCAGGTGACCGCGGCGCTTGCAACCGTGAACGATCCTGAGATCCGCAAGCCCATCACCGAGCTCGACATGGTCAAGAGCGTCGACATCGGCGCGGACGGCGCCGTCCGCGTCGGCATCTACCTGACCGTGGCCGGATGTCCGATGAAGGACACCATCACCAAGAACGTCACGGAGGCCGTCTCCAAACTCGAAGGCGTCGCCTCGGTGCACGTCGAGCTCGACGTGATGAGCGAGGAGCAGCGCAAGGACCTGCAGACCAAGCTGCGCGGCGGCGAGCCCGCCAAGGAGATCCCCTTCGCCCGGCCCGGCTCGCTGACCAAGGTCTACGCGGTCGCGAGCGGCAAGGGCGGCGTCGGCAAGTCGTCGGTGACGGTCAACCTGGCCGCCGCGCTCGCCGCGCAGGGCCGCAAGGTCGGCGTCGTGGACGCCGACATCTACGGCCACTCCGTCCCGCGCATGCTCGGCGTCGAGACCTCGCCCACCAAGGTCCAGGACATGATCATGCCGCCGTCGTCGCACGGCGTGAAGGTCATCTCGGTGGGCATGTTCACCGCCGGGAACCAGCCGGTCGTGTGGCGCGGCCCGATGCTGCACCGCGCCCTCCAGCAGTTCCTCGCGGACGTCTACTGGGGCGACCTCGACATCCTCCTGATGGACCTCCCGCCCGGCACCGGCGACATCGCGATCTCCGTCGCGCAGCTGCTGCCGTCCGCGGAGATCCTCGTCGTCACCACCCCGCAGCAGGCGGCCGCGGAGGTCGCCGAACGCGCCGGCGCGATCGCCGCCCAGACCCACCAGCAGGTCGTCGGCGTCATCGAGAACATGTCGTACCTGTCCTGCCCGCACTGCGGCGAGCGCCAGTACATCTTCGGCGAGGGCGGCGGCCAGACGGTGGCGGACGCCCTGACGAAGACCCTGGGCACCCGCGTCCCCCTCCTCGGCCAGGTCCAGATAGACCCCCGCCTCCGCGAGGGCAGCGACCAGGGCGACCCCCTGGTCCTCTCCGACCCGGATGCCGGCGCAGCCAAGGAACTCCGCACAATCGCCGACACCCTGGCAGGCCGAAGCCGAGGCCTAGCAGGCATGTCCCTAGGCATCTCCCCCAAGAAGAGGTAACTCTGCCAGCCCAGGGGGGCGACCCCCTGGGCAACACGCGGGCACCCACGTCTGGCAATGCTGACGACACGCGTGGCTGCCCGCGTGTGTGAGGGACTTGGAGTGGACCCGCAGGTGGGGTCCGACGTGCATGATCACCCACGGGTCGTGCGGCTGGAGCGAGTGCAGCGAGCGGAAGTCGCACGACCCGCCGAGCCGGGCGACCGCAGCGACACCCGCACGCCCCGCACGGTCAAGACAGACCGCACAGGTGGCGTGAGGATCGACCGGCTCGTGACGGGGGGATTGGGGGGTCGCCCCCCAACTATGTAGCCTCGACGTCGAACGGCGGGCGTTCGCCGTGGTCGAGGCGGTCGTCGGGGGCCTTGGCGTAGGAGAGTTCGTCGTCGAAGACTCCGCCCTTGCTGTTCAGGGGGGTGTCGTCGTCCTCCAGGAGGTGTTTGCGGACGAACGTCTTCGGGTTGAGGTCGTTGATGTCGAAGTCTTTGAACTCGGGGCCGAGGCCCTCCTGCAGGTCCGCCTTGGCGTTGTTGGCCATCTGGCGGAACTGGCGCAGCATGCGGCCGGCCTGGCCGGCGACCTGAGGCAGTTTGTCCCCGAAGATGACCAGGGCGAGCACGGCGAGCATCGCCATCTCACCGACTCCGACGTCGAACAACCCGTCCTCCATGCAGCGAAGGGGACCGGCCCTGCGGCGGACCGGCCCCCCAAGCGTATCCCGAGCCCGGACGAACCGGACCCCCGGCATTTCCCCGGCGCGTGGCCGGCCGGGGAACCGTTCGGTTTTGCCTAGTCGGAGCCCAGGGTGACCTCGACGGTGCTTTCCCGGCCGTCGCGCTGGTAGGTGACCGTGATGCGGTCGCCGGGGGCGCGGCTGCGGATCTGCGCGATGAGGTCGGTGGCGTCCTCGATGGGCTTGTCGTCGATGCGGGTGATCACGTCGCCGGGCTTGAGACCGGCCTTGTCGGCGGGGCCGTTCCGGGTCACCGGCTCCTGCCCGTTGACGGCCTCCGGCATGATCCGCGCGCCGCCCTCCTGGTAGCGGGGGTCGGGGAGGACGCCGAGCTTGGCCTGCCGGACGCTGCCGGTGCGGATGATCTCCTCGGCGACCCGCTTGCCCTGGTTGATGGGGATCGCGAAGCCGAGGCCGATGCTGCCGCTCTGCTGCTCGCCGAGGCCCGATCCGCCGCCGAGGGTGGCGATGGCGGTGTTGATGCCGATCACGCGGCCCTTGGCGTCCACGAGCGGTCCGCCGGAGTTGCCCGGGTTGATCGCCGCGTCCGTCTGGATGGCGTTGAGGAAGGACGCGTCGCCGCCTTCGCCGCGGGTGGGCACGGCGCGGTTCAGCGAGCTGACGATGCCGGTGGTGACCGAGCCCTGGAGGCCGAGCGGTGAGCCGATCGCGATCACCGGGTCGCCGACGGCGATCTTGCTGGAGTCGCCGACGGTGAGCGCGGGCAGCGAGTGCGCGCCCTCCGGCTGGAGGACGGCGACGTCCGAGCTGGGGTCGGCGCCCTTGACGGTGGCGGGCAGCGTCTTCTTGTCGTTGAAGACGATCTCGATCGCGCTGCCGCCGGCGCCGGCGACGACGTGGTTGTTCGTGATGATGTAGCCGCCGTTGACGATGAAGCCGGTGCCGCCGACCTCGCCCTGCGACGACTCCACGCGGATCATCACGACGCTCGGCAGGACGCGCTGCGCCACACCGGCGACGGAGTCCGGCGGGCGGGCCTGCACCTCGCCGCCGCTGCTGCCGTTGCCGCCCCCGAGGCTGATCGAGCCGCCGTCGTCGCCGCCGGTGGCGACGACGCCGATCCCGGCGCCGAGCGCCCCGGCCACCAGCGCGACGATCACCGCGATGACGGCGAGGAGCCCGAGGCCCGGGCCGCTCCGCGAGGAGGACGGCGGGGCGGGGACCGGCGCCCAGTTCGGGCCGCCGCCGGGCGGTGTCCCGTAGCCGGCCATGGGGCGGGGGCCGCCGCCGGGCGGCGGGCCCATCGGCGCGGGCGGCGGGCCCATGGGCGCGGGCGGCGGGCCCTGCGGGTTCTGGTGCGGCCAGCCGCCGTAGGGCTGCTGCCCGTGCTGGGCGGCCCGCGGGTCATGGTGGTGGGGCACGAACCCCGGGCGCGGGCGGTCCTCGTCCGCGACGGGCTTGCCGAGCTGGACCGGCGGCGGGGGCTGCGGCATGTCGCTCGGCGACGCGTCCTGCAGCGGCACCTCCTGCGGCCCCATGTCGGCGGCCGGTCCGGGCCGGGACAGGACGTCCTCGCTGGTGTCCGGGGGCCCGAACGACGAGTCCGGCGGCGCGAACCCGCCCGCCACGAGGCGGTCGCCGGACTCGGGCTCGTCGGCGTCGTCGGTTGCGCCCTCGGCGGCACCGGTCTCGGAGCGCGCCTCGGGTTCGGGGTCGTCCGCAGGCTGCTCCTGGGGGATCTCCCGGTCGGTCACCGTCTCGGGCGGAGCCGCCGCCTCCCGCCGCTCAGGTTCCTGGCCGGGGACGAGGCCGTCGTCCTCCGCCGGTGCCCTGACCGGCCCGCGGTTGTCTTCCGTCATCCCCATCTCTCCTACCGAGCATGGTCCTGTTCATCCGTGCTCATCGTGCCCGCAACGGCATGTGAGGAGCATAAGACCTTCTGTCGATACGCTCGCCCATAAGTGATCATCTCGTTCAGTCGAACGGGTTGGCCGCGGCGGTGAGCCTGCGGGCGCCGCGCGACAGCCGCGACCAGAAGGGGTCGGCCTCCCTGGGCAGGTGCGCCGCGACCGCCTCGGCCGTGCTCTGCGGGGCGTCGGTCAGCACCGTGACCACGTAGCCGTCGTCCGCCGAGACGGCCCAGTGCCGCAGCGAACCGGCACGGTACACCGTCCGGCCGCGCCTGACGGTCTTCTGCCAGCCGTCCATGGCCGCCTCGTCCAGCCTGCCGGGCTGGACGAACACCGAGACGGCGGCGAGGCCGTCGGAGTAGCTGAGGTGGACGGTGCCGCCGCCCGCGTCGCGGCGGGCGTCGTGGAGGGTGAGCCGCCCCGGCAGGTCGTCGGGGACGGGCCAGCCGAGCTCGCGCAGCCCGTCGAGGTCGGCACGGTCCAGTTCGTCGCCCCACTGGGCGGCGGCCTCCTCGCCGCCGGACCGGGTCCCGCCGCGCCCGGGGAACCGCGCGAGCCCGTTGCGGGGACCGTCGAGCACCGCGGGCTCCGGCGGCGGCTCGGTGAAGCTGATCTCGGTGAAGCCGGTCATCACGACGGCGCGCCCGGTGGCGTCGATCAGCTCGCGGTGCAGCATCAGCCCGGTCTCGGCGTCGATCCAGAAGCGCCCGGCGGGGCTGCCGTCCGCGCGGCGGGCCTCGACGACGCGGGCGCGCCTGCCGCAGACCGCGGAGTCCTCGGCGCGGACCACCGAGTAGTTGCGGGTCAGCAGGGCGAGCGTCTCCGGGGTGAAGCCGGTCGTGTCCCCGGCGGCGGACTCGGGCCGGTAGCCCCGCTGGGCGGTCCCCGACCGGTAGCGGATGCCGTCGCCGGGGGTGTGGGCGACCGACACCCGGGACGTCATGGAGCGGCTGCGGCTCGCCGTCGTGAGGAACCGCCTGCCCTGGTACGGGACGCGGCTCGCGGCGTCGGCGGCGGCGCGCAGCAGCGCCACGGCGCGCGGGTCGCTGCGGACGTCCCGTGCCGCGGCGGGTTCGCCCGCGAGCGCCGCGGCCAGCGCGAGAGCCCCCGCGAGACCGCAGGCGAGCACGGAGCGGCGCCGTCCCCGGCCGAGCACGGCCCTCGCGCTCACGGCCCCGGAGCGACCGGGACCCGCGAGGACGGGTCGGTGAGCGGGTCGGTCAGCGGCGCGTCGCCGGCGGTCAGCGCGTGCTCGACGGCGAAGCGGTCGAAGGCGGGCGTGACGCTCGGCGCCTCCTGCCGCCCGCCGGCGGCGTAGGACGCGGTGCCGAGCCCGATGAACAGGGTGGCGGCGCCGAGGACGAGGTAGCGGCGCCGCGGCTGGGCGGGCAGGACCGCCGCGTGCCCGGGGCGGCCGCCGTGCGCACGCGCGGCGGGCCGGGCCCGCACGGGACGTGCGGACGGCCGGACCGGCCGGGCGGAGTGCCGCGCGGGCGGGCCGGGCGGAGGTGCGTGCGGAGAGTCGTCGGCGGGATCGGCGTAAGCGGCGAGGGAGCGCAGGCGGGTCAGGAAGTCGTCGGACGGGAGGCCGCCGGTCTCGTCGGCGAGCGGGGCGTCCGACAGGCCGCGCAGCCGCCCCTTGAGCAGGCGCAGCGCGGTGACCTCGTCCTTGCACTGGGCGCAGCCCGCGAGGTGGGCGAGGACGCGGTCGCGCTCCTCGTGCCCCAGCTCACCGTCGACCAGAGCGGTCAGACGCTCCCCCAGACAACTCACGCCGCCTCCGTCGTTCCGTTCCATCGGGCGCGCGGTCCCGTCCCGCGCGCGGTAGGCAAAGCCAGACTCGGACCTGGATCTAGAGTTACACTTACACGCCCTCGGGCTGCGGCCGAACGCCGCCCGCCAGGTGCACGCCCCCCGTAGTCTCCTCGTGCTCCGCGGTCTCCATCGCCTGCAGCGCCTGGTACTCGTTCCTGGTGCCGGGCCTGCGGCGGGTCGGCGCGCGGTGCTCCAGCGCCCCGCGCAGCTGCGCCCGCCCCCGGTGGATGCGGCTGCGCACGGTGCCGAGCTTGACGCCGAGTGTCGCGGAGATCTCCTCGTAGGACAGTCCCTCGATGTCGCACAGCACGACGGCGGCCCGGTACTCCGGTGCCAGCGCGTCGAGCGCCTCCTGCACGTCGGCGTCGAAGTTGGTGTCGTCGAACGCCTGCGCCGGGGTCGGCTCGCGGCCCTGGAGGCGTTCGGCGGCGTCGTCGCCGAGGCCCTCGAAGCGGATGCGCTGGCGGCGCCGCGCCATGTCGAGGAACAGGTTCGTGGTGATCCGGTGCAGCCAGCCCTCGAACGTGCCCGGCGTGTAGTTCGACAAGGAACGGAACACGCGGACGAAGACCTCCTGCGTGAGGTCTTCCGCGTCGTGCTGGTTGCCGGTCAGCCGGTAGGCGAGCCGGTAGACGCGGGCGGAATGATCGCGGACGACCTCGTCCCAGGACGGCGGAGCCCATTCCGCCTCGGGGGCGTTCTCGCGAGCGCTCGTGCCACTGCCCACCCCTTGTCTGGGGCCGACCCCCACAGCGCTTCTGAAACTGAGTGCTGCGACTCCCATGGTGCCGGGCTGTTCCTCTCTCGTGAGCCAAGGTCTCGCCTTGGAACGGCACGGTCTCGCCTGGGCTGGGGCGGTCTATACCGACTCGGTACTCGTGGGTTCAACCCGCTCGTGAGCGGATTCCTTCCGCCGTTACAACGCGCTGAAACTCCAGTTGGTTCCCTGTCAGCGATATGGTCTTTCCAGCATGACCCAGGCGGGGGTCCCGCGAGGAGGCAGCCATCGACGCCGTTCAGGCCACCCGGGCCTATGTGGAGGATTACCTCCCCGAAGACGAGTCGCTCCTGAACGCCAGGCGCCGCGGCGAGGAGGTCGGCGCCGTGCCGATCGGCGCGGCCGCCGGGTCCGCGCTGCGCTTCCTCGCGACGCTGCTCGGCGCCCGGACGGTCGTGGAGGTCGGCTCCGGCTGCGGCGTGTCCGGCATCTGGCTGATGCGGGGGATGCCGAAGGACGCGGTGCTGACGAGCGTCGACATCGACCCCGAGCACCAGCGGATGGCGAAGCAGGCGTACCTGGAGGCCGGCCTCGGCTCCTTCCGCACCCGGATGATCACCGGGCCGGCGCTGGAGGTGCTGCCGCGGCTCACCGACGGCGCCTACGACCTGGTGTTCTGCGACGCGCAGAAGCGCGAGTACCCCGAGTACCTGACCGCCGCGCTGCGGCTGCTGCGGCCGGGCGGCGTGGTCGCGTTCGACAACGCGCTGTGGCACGACCGGGTCGCCGACCCGAACCGGCGCGACCCCGACACCGAGGCGATCCGCGAGGTGCACCGGATGGTCCGCGACGACGAGCGCCTCGTCCCGATGCTGCTCCCGGTGGGCGACGGCCTGCTGTGCGCGGTGAAGAGCGGCTGACCCCCGATGGAAGCCGCCCCCGGCAAGGCCACTTCTGACGCAGCCGCCCCCGACGAAGCCGCGCCTGACGAAGCCGCGCATGAGGAGAGCCTCTCCGAAGAAGGCGGGGGGGCCCGCGCCGGTGCGGGCGAGCCGTTCGCCGTCCGGGTCAGGGTGACGTGGCGGGACGTCTGGCTGCTCGTCGCGTCCCTGATCCTGCTCGCCGCGTCGGCCGCGTTCGTCGCGGGCGGCGTGACGGGCGGCGCCACCCTCGGCGGCGTCATGTTCTCGATCTTCGGCTTCGCCGGGCTCGCGCTGTTCGGCACGGGGCTGTTCCTGTCGGCCGGGCAGATGGCGGCGCGCCGCCCCGTGCTGGAACTGGACGCGGACGGCGTGCGCCGCACCGCGCGCTGGCCGCTGCCCCGCCGCGCCGGGAAGACGCTGCCCTGGGCGGACGTCCAGGCGATCGCGGCCCTGCGGCGCGGCCTCGACGGCACCCGCCGGGGCGAGCTGGACTACGTCGTGTTCCTCCGCACCCCGGAACTCGTCGAGATGGCCCGCACCTCCGGACGGCCGCAGCTGGTGGCGATGACCATGCGGGACGTGCCGGTCACGGCCGAGGCCGTCCAGTGGTGCTTCGCGGTCGAGCGGAACTGGGACGCGAACCTCCCGCGGATCGTCAAGGAGGCAAGGGCGCGCCACCGCGTCCCGGTGATCGACCGCCGCACGAAGTGACTCCGGCGCGGTCACCCCGCGCGGGAGGCCGTCAGGCGGTCAGCCAGTCGAGCAGGAGGCGGGTGCCGAAGCCCGTCGCGCCGCGGGTGATCTCGGCGTCGTCGGAGGTGGCGCGGCCGGGGCCGGCGATGTCCAGGTGCGCCCAGGGGCGCTCGCCGACGAACTCGCGCAGGAACAGCGCCGCCGTGATGGAGCCGCCGCCGTAGCCGCCGCGGCCGATGTTGTTGATGTCGGCGACGTCGGAGTCGATGGCGGCGCGGTAGTCGGCGACGAGCGGCAGCCGCCACACCGGGTCCCCGGCGGCCGTCCCCGCGCTCGTGAGCGCCGCGGCGAGCTCGTCGTCGGTGGAGAACAGCGCCGCATGCCGCAGGCCCAGCGCGACCTTGGCCGCGCCGGTCAGCGTCGCCACGTCCACGACCACGTCGGGGTCGAGCACGGCGTCCGCGTAGGCGAGGGCGTCCGCCAGGACGAGGCGTCCCTCGGCGTCGGTGTTCAGCACCTCCGACGTCTTCCCGCCGTAGTGGGTGATGACGTCCCCGGGCCGCATGGACGACCCGGACGGCATGTTCTCCGCGGCGGCGATCAGGCCGGTCACGCGGGCGCGGACGCCGAGACCGCGCAGCGCGCTGAGCACGGCGATGACCGCCGCGCCGCCCGCCATGTCGGTCTTCATCGTCTTCATGCCCTCGTTGGGCTTGAGCGACAGCCCGCCGGTGTCGAACGTGATGCCCTTGCCCACCAGGACGACATGCCGCTCGGGAGCACCCTCGGCGCCTCGCGGGTCGTAGGACAGCTCGATCAGGCGGGGCGGGCGCGACGACCCGCCCCCCACGGCCACCAGGCCGCCGAACCCCTCGTCGACGAGTTCCTTCTCACCGCGCACGCGGACGGTGAGACCGGTCTCGGCGGCGACCCGCTCGGCCTCCCCTGCGAGCCAGGACGGGTCCTTCTCGCGGGACGGGGTGTTGGCGAGGTCGCGGGCCAGCGCGGTGGCCCGGGCGCGGGTGGCGCCCAGCTCGATCGCCGGGGCGTCGGCCACCGGCCCCGCCTCGGTGACGACGGCGAGCGTGCCGACCGCCTTCTTCGCAGGCGGCTTCCCGATCTTGAATTCGTAGCAGGCGAGCAGCGCGCCCTCGGCGAAGGCGGCCAGGGCGGCGGCGGAGACGCCGGCCGGCGCGGCCGCGGCCAGCGCGGTCCGGCCCTTGCCGCGGCGGGCCAGTGCGGCGCCGGCCTTGCGCAGGTCGGCCGGGGCCGCGTGGCCCACCCCGTACAGCAGCAGCTCCCGCACCCGGTCGCCGAGGCGGACCTGGGCGGACGTGATCTCGCCCGGCTCGCCCTTGGCGTCGTGGAGCGCGAGCAGCTCGTCCAGCGTGAACGGCAGCGACTCCGCCGCTTCGGTCGCCGGCGCGACCGGCCCCGGCCCGACGGGGACGGCGACGACCTCGGCGTCGAGGTCGACCGCCGTCTGCGACACGGTGCCGCCGGCACCGTGCAAGCGGGTCTCGATGGGCATGGCGGCGGTTCCCCCTGTGAGTCGTGCTGCCTACGGGAATGGCAAGGGCCCCGGCGGTTCCGCCGGGACCGTCACCAGCAAGCCGGGATCGGCGGAGTCGTCAGCCCACGACTTCCTTGATGGCGTCGCCGAGTTCCTTGGCCTCGTCGGCGGAGAGCTCGACCACGAGACGTCCGCCGCCTTCGAGAGGAACCCGCATGACGATGCCGCGCCCCTCCTTGGTCACTTCGAGCGGACCGTCTCCCGTCCGCGGCTTCATCGCCGCCATGCGTGCATCCCCTTCCTGCGTAGGGCCGCGGCCTCGCACACCCTTGGCCGCGTGGCCGCGTGTCGCATCCGCGTCATCAATAGGTGGTCCATTATCTCGTCTTCCGGGCGCGAAGTGGTAACGATCAGCCTCCAGATCGGCCGAGCGGTGCGCCGGAGGCGCGCGGATCGGCGCCCGCGGGCCATGTGCCGGCGAGTGCCGGCGGCCCCTTGCCCGCCGCCCCCCGGTTCACCGATGGTTGCCTGGGAAGATCTACCGCGGACCATGGAGGACACCGATGGCTGAGACCGTGCGCTACGACGTGACCGACGGTGTGGGAACAATCACACTTAACCGCCCGGACGGTATGAATTCGCTGATGGCCGAGATGAAGGAGCTGCTGCGCGCGACGGTGGTGCGCGCCGCGGCCGACCCCGCGGCCCGCGCGGTGATCCTCACCGGGGCCGGGCGGGCCTTCTGCGCCGGGCAGGACCTGCGTGAGCACGGTGACAACCTCGCCGCGGGCAAGGGCCTGGACGACACGGTCCGCAAGCACTACAACCCGATCGTGCTGGCGATAGCGGGCATGCGTAAACCGGTCGTGGCGGCGGTGAACGGCGTTGCGGCAGGCGCGGGGGCGGCGCTGGCGTTCGCGTGCGACCTGGTCGTCGCGTCCGACAAGGCGCGGTTCGCGACGGCGTTCACCGGGATCGGCCTCGCGCCCGACAGCGGCATGTCGTGGACGCTCCAGCGGCTCGTAGGCCGAGCCAAGGCGGCCGAGCTGCTGCTGCTGGGCGAGCCGGTCAAGGCGCAGGACGCCCTGGAGCTCGGGCTGGTGAACCGGGTCGTCCCGGCGGACGAGCTGGCCCCGGCGTCGGTGGAGCTGGCCCGCCGCCTCGCCGAGGGTCCGACGGTCGCCTACGGCGCGGTGAAGGCGGCGCTCGACCACGCTGCGACGCACGATCTGGCGTCGTCGCTGGAGCGGGAGGCCGAGCTCCAGGACGAGTGCGCGGGGACCAGTGACCACCGCAACGCGACCGAGGCGTTCCTGAAGAAGCAGCAGCCCGCGTTCGAGGGCCGGTAGCCCGTACCCGGCCGGTGGGGCTGCCCCCACCGGCCGGTGGGGAGCGTGCGCCAATGTGCCGGAGGGGGTCCCGGCGGTTTGCTTGGCGGCATGACGCAATCTATGGCCGCACCGCCCGCCGAGCAGGTCCACGACCACGTCGCCGTCGCCCGCGACGTGGTCAAGTCGTACGGGTCGGGCGACGGTGCGGTGACGGCGCTGCGCGGTGTGTCGGCGACGTTCCGCCGGGGCCGGTTCACCGCGATCATGGGGCCGTCCGGCTCGGGGAAGTCGACGTTCCTGCACTGCATGGCCGGGCTCGACACGGTGTCGTCCGGGTCCGTGCTGATCGGCGGCGTGGACATCACCGGGCTGTCGCGGACGCGGCTCACGAAGCTGCGCCGCGACCGGCTGGGGTTCGTGTTCCAGGCGTTCAACCTGCTGCCGCTGCTGACGGCGGAGGAGAACATCCGGCTCACCGGGCGGCTCGGGAAGCGGCGCGCCGACCAGCGGTGGTTCGACACGGTCGTGGACGCGCTGGGGCTGCGCGAGCGGCTCGGGCACCGGCCGGGCGAGCTGTCGGGCGGGCAGCAGCAGCGGGTCGCGGTCGCGCGGGCGCTGCTGACGCGGCCGGAGGTGCTGTTCGCCGACGAGCCGACCGGCAACCTCGACTCGGCGTCGGGCGCCGAGGTGCTGGAGTTCCTGCGCACCGCGGTGGACGTCTACGGCCAGACGGTGATCATGGTGACGCACGACCCGGTGGCCGCCGCGCACGCCGACCGGGTGCTGTTCCTGGCCGACGGGATGATCGTCCACGAGCTGCCGCACCCGACGATCGACGCCGTGCACGCCGCGATGCGCCGGCTGGAGGGCTGAGCGGATGTGGCTCATCGCGCGCCGCTCCTTCGCCGAGGGCTGGATGCGGCTGGCCGCCACGCTGCTGGCGGGGGTGTTCTCGGTCGGGCTGATCGCGGGCTCGGTGCAGTTCACGCTGCGGGCGCAGGAGGCGGTGTCGGGCAGCGACGCCAGCGAGTACGCCCGCACGGACGTGCTCGTGGTCGGCGGCGAGACCGACCCGGACGACGTCTACGCGGCGCCGGACGGGCGGGTGGCGCTGGACGCGGTCGCGGGACGGCCGGGCGTCGCCGCGGCCGCCGGGGACGCGCTGGTCCCGGTGACCGCGAGCGGGCCGGACGGCGAGCCGATCGTCGCGCCCGCCGGGGCGGGGACGACGCTGCGGCCGTGGACGCCGGAGACCGGGCTCAACCCGTACCGCCTGGACGCGGGACGCGCGCCCGCCGCGGACGGCGAGGTCGCCGTCACCGGGCACATGGCGCGGGCCGGTGGGCTGTCGCCCGGCGACGCGCTGCGGGTGACGCTTCCCAGGCGGAGCCGCGACATGAAGGTCGTCGGGATCGTGACCGTGCAGGACCGCGGCACCGTGGCGCGCGGCGACCTGGTGCTCGCGCCGCCGGAGACCGTCCGGGAGGCGGCGGGGCTGCCGCCCGGGACGTGGCAGGGAGTGTGGGTGAAGGCCGCGCCGGGCGTCCCGGCGGAGCGGCTCGCCAAGGACCTGGCCCGCGACCTCGCCGCCGAGGACGTCACCGTCCGGACCGCCGCCTCGGCGCGGAGCGCCCACTCGGCCTCGCTCCAGGCGGAGGGGGCGACGATCGGCGGCGCCATCGCCATGGTCGCGTCCGTCGCGGTGTTCACCGGCCTGTTCGTGGTGGCCAACACGTTCGGGACGCTCGTCCGGCAGCGGACCCGCCGGCTGGCGCTGCTCGGCGCGATCGGCGCGACGCCCCGCCAGATCAAACGGCTGATCCGGCTTGAGGCGCTGGTGCTCGGCGCCGTCGCGACGGCCGGCGGCACGCTGCTCGGCTTCCCGGTGTCGGGCCTGCTCACCACGCTGTTCGCCCGGGACGGCTTCGACATCACCGGCACCGGCGCCCAGTACGGGTGGGTCGCGCTCGCCGTGCCCGCCGCGGCCGGGATCCTCGTCACCCAGCTCGCGGCGTGGCGCGCGGCACGGAAGGCCGCGCGGATCTCGCCCATGCAGGCGCTGCGCTCCGCGACCGCCGACACCGCCGGACGGCGCTGGCCGCGGCTGCTCGGCGCGCTCGCCGTGTTCGCCGCGGCCTGGGTGTTCTTCGGGCCGGTGTTCGCCGTGCAGCACGACGAGCCGCCCGGCCCCGACCGGACCATCGCCGTCTGCGTGCTGATCCTGCTGGGCTGCATGACGACGGCCGCGGCGCTCTGCGTCCTCGCGCCGTTCTTCGTCGGCCCGCTCGGCGGCCTGGTCGGGCGGCTCGGGACGGCGGTGAGCGGGGAGGCCGGGCGGCTGGCCCGCGCCACCATCACCCGCAGCCCGCGCCGGGTGTCGTCGGCCGCGTCGTCGCTGATGCTCGGCGTCGCGCTGGTCGGGGCGACCGCGCTGATCGTCCTGTCGGCGGACGCGCGGTTCGACGAGGCCGGGAAGGAGGTGCTGCGGGCCGAGCACGCGATCGCCGCGACCGGGGTGACCTCGACGGGCCAGGCACCGCTCCCCCGCGACATGGCGGACAGGGTCGCCGCCGTCCCGGGCGTGTCCCGGGCGATGGCGCTCACCGCGACCGAGGCCAAGCTCGTCTCGCCGCGCCCGAAGAGCCCGTACGGCGACGAGGACGCCGGGCCGCTGTACCTGATGGTGAGCGGCGCCGACCCGGCGGCGATGCCGTCCGTGCTGGACCTCGGCGGCGACCTGCGGCCGCTGCGCACCGGCGAGATCGCGCTGACCTCCACGGTCATGGAGGCGCAGCGGCTGCGGAAGGGGCAGCGGATCGTCGTCCGCGGCGGCGCCGGCAAGGTCGCGCTGACGATAGCGGGCGCCTACCACGACCCGTCCCACCTGTTCGCCGACCAGGCGCTCGTGTCGGCCGCCACCCTGGACCGGCTCGATCCCGGCGCGGCGACGCAGGTTGTCCTCGTCCGGGGCGGCACGCGGGAGGGCCTGGCGCGGGCGGTGGCGGACGTGCCGGGCGTGGAGGTGCTCGACAGGTCCGGCTACATCGAGATGGCGGCCGACGCGACCACGTCGGGGATGACCGTCATCTACGGGTTCATCGGGATGGCGCTGGTGCTCGCCCTGTTCGGGATGGCGACGACCGTGTCGATGAGCGTCGGTGAGCGGACCCGCGAGTTCGGGCTGCTCGGCGCGGTCGGCGCGACCGGGACGCAGATCCGGTCGGTCGTGCGGTGGGAGGCCGCCACGGTCGTGCTGCTCGGCGGCCTGCTCGGCATCGGCACGGCCCTCGGCACCGTGTACCTCATGCACGTGGCCACGGGGAGCACGTTCCTCAGCCCGAACCCGCCGTGGTGGCTGTTCGCCGCCGTCCTCGCCGGGGCCGCCGCCGTCACCCTGGCGACGTCGGCGCTGCCCGCCCGGCGCGCCGCGGCCGTCCCGATCCTGGAGGCCGCCAGATCGGAGTGAGCCGGGCCGGAGCGAGTGGGGGGCCTACCGGTAGGCGCCGTGCCGGTGGCAGCCGGTCAGATGGTCGTCGACCAGGCCGCACGCCTGCATGAGGGCGTAGGCGGTGGTGGGGCCGACGAAGCGGAAACCGTGCTTCTTCAGCTCCTTGGCCAGGGCCTTCGACCCGTCGGTGTACGCGGGCACGTCCGCCGTGTCCGCGTACGCCGGCGCATCGGGGTCGGCGTAGCGCCACGCGGTCGCGGCCAGGCCGCCGGGGAGGTCGAGCGCGGCGCGGGCGTTGCCGATCGCCGCCTCGATCTTCGCCCGGTTGCGGACGATGGCGGCGTCGCCCAGCAGGCGCTCGACGTCGGCGGGGCCGAACGCGGCGACCTTCGCCAGGTCGAACCCGGCGAACGCGGCGCGGAAGCCCTCGCGCTTGCGCAGGATCGTCAGCCACGACAGCCCGGACTGGAACGCCTCCAGGCAGAGCCGCTCGTAGAGACCCTGGTCGTCGCGGACGGGGCGGCCCCATTCCCGATCGTGGTAGGCGACGTAGTCGGGCGTCGACAGGCCCCAGGGGCAGCGGGCCAGCCCGTCCTCGCCGCGGATGGCGGTGCTCACCCGCCCGTTCTACCTCACGCCCGCGACAGAACGGCCAGCCGGCGCAGGCCGAGGGTCATGAACGCCTTCACGACCGGGCCCGCGACGATCCATCCGGCACGGCCCAGCGGGCCGAGCGGCAGGTCGACGCGCTCGGCCCAGACGATCCGGCTGCCGGAGCCCTCGGGGACGACCATGAACCACGCCTCGCCGCGCACGACGCGCCCGGTGTGCCGCACCGCGACGCGGCGGCCGTCCCGCCAGTCGGTGATCACCATCGTGTCGAGGAAGCCGACCGGCCCGATGCCCGTCCAGCCCCGGATCTCGTCGCCGACCTTGTCGCCGCCCTCCGCGCGGGTGAACGGCATCCACTCGCCGTGCCGGCGCCAGTCGGTGAGGACCTCGAAGACGCGTTCCGCCGGCGCGTCGGAGACGGCCTCGGCGTGGACGGCGACGACGCTCACCGGTGGTCCTCCTTCGCGCCGCCGACCGGCTCGTCCTCTGTGCGGCCGTCGACGGCTCCGCCCGCGGCGGTCTCCTCGCGCGCCGGCGGCGTGCCGTTCCAGCTCGGCTCCTCCAGGCCGTGCAGGGCGCCGACCGGGCCGGGGTCCTCTGGGATGCCGTGCAGCTCCCGGAGCCGCTGCTCAAGTTCGGCCACGCGGGCGTCGCGCTCGTACAGCGCGTCGGCGAGGCGGTGCAGGGCCTCGTCCGTCAGCTGCGGCTGATAGCCCCAGAACGTGCGGGGCAGCCGCAGCCGGGCGACGTCGTCCCCGGTGATGGGACGGCCGTCCGCGCCGCCCGGGAGCGGCGGATAGTCCGGATGGGTCTCGGCCAGCTCGCCGCCCCTGCCCATGGCGAGGGCGACGACGGCGCCCAGCACGGCCAGGCCGGCCAGGACGAGGACCACGGCCACGATCAGGCTCCGTTCTGCTCGCACCCCACTGGGAAGACGTTCCCCAGTCCCCGATCGTGCCACGCTTGGCGGTATGGGGATGCAAGAGCGGAGAGTCCTTTCACCGGACGCGCCGGTTCCGGACGGCGTCGTGGACGCCGGCACGGCACCGGCGACCAGCCGGATCGAGCGGCTGACGGCCGGTGACGCCGTGGTCCTGGTCACATTGGAGACGGACGCGCCGGAGCCCGACCCCGCGCTGCTGGCCGCCGCGTCCGTCTACGCGTGGCTGGGCGTGAAGCTGTTCCGCGTACCGGAGTCACAGGCGGAAGCGGTGAGCGAGGTCCTGGACATGGTCGCGTCCATAGAGGGCACCCGCCCACCGGCGGTATCCCGCCGAGGACTCGCCTGAAGGGTCAGCCGCGTAGGCGGTGCCAGGGGCCCTTGACCGCGAAGGTCGCGCCCGGGTCCGACTGGCGGTTGAAGAACAGGATGCGCCCGTCCGGCGAGAAGGTGACGCCGGTGAACTCGCTGCCGTTCAGGGCGTTGCGGGCCATCGCGAACGGCCGGTCCTTGCGGGTGGTGCCGACGAGGTACTGCTCGCCGTCGCCGTCCTCGGCCAGGATCACGCCGCCGCCGTACGGGGAGAGGGTGATGTTGTCCGGGCCGTCAAAGCGGCCGCCGGGCTTGAAGATGAGCTGGAGTTCCACCTCGTTGCGGCGCGGGTCGTAGGTCCAGACCTGGCCCGCGTGGTCGCCCGCGGCGCCGTCGTCCGTGCTGGAGAAGCTCGCGACGAAGTACGCCTTGCCGTGGCCCCACCAGGCGCCTTCGAGCTTCTGGCTCCGCGTGATCCGGTCGTCCTCGAACTGCTTGCGGATGGACGTCCGCTTCGCCAGCGGGTCGGGGACGTCCACCCAGCGGGCGGGCAGCCGGGTGCCGGGCTCGGTGACGAGCGACAGGTCCGGGACGCCCGGGACCTTCAGCGCCTCCAGCGTCCCGCCCGCGAGGTAGGAGTGGTAGCCGCCGCGGTGGGCGCGGGGACGGAACCGGAAGAACAGGCCGAACGGCCGGGACGCGTCCTCGGTGAGGTAGGCGACGTTGGTGTGCGGGTCGACGGCGACGGCCTCGTGCGCGAACCGGCCGAGGGCGGTCAGCGGGACGGGCTCGGTGCGCCTGCCGTGGGGGTCGACCTCGAAGACCCAGCCGTGGCTCTTGGTCTCGCCGCTGAAGCCCTCGGTCTCCTCGCAGGTCAGCCACGATCCCCAGGGGGTGCGGCCACCGGCGCAGTTGACGGCCGTCCCGGCCAGGCTGACGTACTGCGACACCAGGTCGCCGTCGCGGTCGACCTCCAGGGTGGTGGTGCCGCCGGTCGCGGCCGGGTCGTAGGTGAGCTCGCGCGGCCCGACGGTGGGGGTGCCGTTGTTGCTCTGCTCGTGGTTGCGCACCAGGAGCGTGTGGCCGCGCCCATGGCCGCGGCCGTGCCCGGGGTGGCCCTGGCCGCGGGCCGGGAAGGTGGCCATGCCGTCGTGGTGGCCGGGGACGACGACGCCCTTGGAGATCGGGTCGCCCTCCACCGACATCACCTTGTACGAGAATCCCTTGGGCAGATCAAGCACGCCCTTGGGGTCGGGGATCAGGGGGCCGTAGCCGTACGCCTCTCCGGTGTCTGCGCCGGCGGAGGTCTGGAAGATGCCTTCCAGGCTTCCGGCGAGTGCGATGGACAGCGCGCCGGCCGCGCCGCCCTTGACGACTCCGCGACGGGTCACGGACATGGGGGGACTCCTTCACGTGAGGGATCACGCGGGAGCCTGGCGGCCGCCCCTGAACCGCCGGTTAACGATCACCGGACGGGCGGGAAATCCCCGGGGCACTCTTGTGCGGTGAGGTCGGCGACCTCGGCGATGGCGGAGCCGGCGAGGTCGAATCCGGCGACGCACGCGAGGTAGCCGGGGGCGTCCCAGTCGTCGCCGCCGGGCTTCCCGCGGAGCGGGAGGTAGGTGCCGCCCGCCTGCCTGACCAGCAGCAGCCCGGCCGCGATGTCGTAGGCGTTGATCCACGAGTCGTAGGCGACGTCCGTCCAGCCCGCCGCGACGTGCGCGAGGGTCAGCGCGGCGCTGCCGGGCCTGCGCACGGTGGCGAACGCGCCGATGAGGTCCCCGTAGCGCCGCAGCGTCTCCGTCCGGTCGCCCTCGGCCAGGTCGTGCGGGCTCGGGTAGGAGGTGGCGAGCACGGCGCCCCGGTCGCCGGTCGCGCCGTTGCTCCGGATCGGCTCGCCGTTGCAGGTCGCGCCGTCCAGGGACGCGGTGAACATGTCGTCGCGGATCGGGTCGTACACCACGCCCGCGACCAGCTCGCCGTCCGCGACGGCCGCGATGGACGTGCAGAAGAACGGCAGCCCGACCGCGAAGTTGGCCGTCCCGTCGATGGGGTCGACGTACCAGCGGACGCGGTCGTCCCGGCCCTGGACGCCGCCCTCCTCCCCCACGACGACGCAGCCCGGGGTCTGCTCGTCGAGCACTTCCCGGATGGTCTCCTCCGCGGCGCGGTCGTGCTCGGTGACCGGGTCGTGGAAGTCCAGCTTGAGGTCGATCCCGGGACGGGAGCGGAACGCCGTCCGCAGCCGGTCGCCGGTCGTGCGGGCGGCGAGCTCGGCGATCGCGGCCAGTTCCCGTGAGGCGGGCACGTCGGCGTTCATCGGTCTCCTAGGGGCCGGTTCATGGGCGCGCACGCTTCGACGGTATCCGAGGGTGCGCGACCACCGGTCCGGGAGCACCCGCCGCGGGCACCGGCGGGTGAGTGGTCAGAGTTGGGTCTCCGCGTAGTCGCTCGCGGAGAACTCGATGCGGGGCTGGGAGCGCTCGAGGAAGTCGAACGCCTCGGGGACGGTGGTCGTCCAGCCGATCGCGTCCCAGATGCGGTGGCGGGCGAAGCCCTGCTCGGTGAGGCTCACCATCAGCTCGCGGAGCGGGTCGTAGACGCCGGTCGGGTCGAGGATGA
Source organism: Actinomadura livida (assembly GCF_014648675.1). Lineage (GTDB taxonomy): Bacteria > Actinomycetota > Actinomycetes > Streptosporangiales > Streptosporangiaceae > Spirillospora > Spirillospora livida. Next base: position 31,918 of record NZ_BMRO01000007.1, on the reverse strand, counting down.
CGACGGGTTTCTCGTGCATGGACAGGACCCGGGCCGTCCACACCTCGAACAGCTCCTCCAGCGTGCCGATGCCGCCGGGCAGGATGAGGAACGCGTCGCTGCGCTCGTCCATCTCGCCCTTGCGGGTCCGCATGTCGGGGGTGACGATCAGCTCGTCGTTGTCCTCGTCGGAGATCTCGACGCTGACGAGGCCCTCGGGGATCACCCCGACGGTGCGGGCGCCGCCCGCCCGCGCGGCGCGGGCCACGGCGCCCATGCACGACACCTGGGCGCCGCCGCTGACCAGGCTGTGGCCCCGCCGGGCCAGCTCGGTGCCGACGTCCGCGGCGAGGTCGACGTGGCGGCGGTCGATCCTGCCGCTGGACGAGCAGAACACGCAGACGGCAAGCGGCTTCGCAGTGGTCACCGGGCCAATTTAACCGCTGACCGGCCCGGGCGCCCCGCTAGTTGGCAGCGATGTCCCTGCGCCGGAAGCCGAGCATGCCCGCGGCGGACAGGACGGCGGTCAGCGCCACCAGCCAGGCGAAGGGCACGGCGGTGAACGCGGCGCCGGGGAGCTTCGGGACGTGGGTGAACGGCGACACGTTCAGCACCCACTGGTCCAGGTCGAGCGCCGGGCCGAACATCGTGATCACGATGAACGCCCCGACCGCGGCCCAGACCGCGCCGGTGAACCGGGGCGCCAGCCCGAACAGGGCGAGGGCGATCGCCGCGACCAGCCAGACGGCGGGCAGCTGCGCCAGCGCCGCCCCGAGGACCCGCGGCAGCTCGCGGCCGACGTCGCCGACGTTCAGCCCGTGCGCCAGCCCGGCGGCGGCGCCCGCGACGGCCATCGCGGCGGCGGGCCCCAGCAGGACGAACACCAGGTGCCCGGCCGCCCACCGCAGCCGGGTGGTCGCCGTGGCGAGCAGCGGCTCGGCGCGCTGGCCGGTCTCCTCCGCCCGCATGCGCAGCGTGGCCGAGACCGCGTAGGCCGCGGCGATCAGGCCGAGGATGCCCATCGCCGAGGCGAAGAAGGCGTCGGTGATCCCGGCCTGCCCGCCGATGCTCCTGAAGAACTCCGCCAGCTCGGGGCTGTCCCGCACCATGTCCCGTACTCCGCCGGCGACGGCGCCGTACACGACGCCCAGCGCGGCGAACCCGGCGAGCCAGCCGTACAGGGCCCGGCTGTGGAGCCGCCACCCGAGTCCGAAGGGCCCGGACAACCGAGGTGAGGCGCCGGTGGGCCCGAGCTTCGGCGGCAGGATGCCCGCGCCGACGTCGCGGCGCGCCGAGAGCGCCGCGGCCGCCGCCATCAGCGCCGCGACGAGCACCGCGACCACGGCGAACGTCCACCAGCGCTCTCCGCCGTAGGGGCGTGCCCGCTGCGCCCAGCCGAACGGGGAGAGCCAGCCGAGCCACGACAGCGCGTTGCCCTCGCCGCCGACGTCGGCGGCCATCCGGACGACGAACGCGCCGCCGAGCGCGCCGACGGCCGCTCCCCTGGCCGCGCCGGCGCCCTCGCTGAGCTGGGCGGTGATGCCGGCGACCGCCGCGAACACCCAGCCGCCGGCCGCGAACTGGAGGCCGAAGGCCAGCGACCCGGCGAGGGGCAGGCCCTGGGCGGCCATGCCGGCGGCGAGGAGCACGGCGATCGCGAGGTTGGCGGCCAGCGTGACGGCGAGCGCGGCGGCCAGGCCCGCGCCGCGGCCGGTGACGGTGGCGCCGAGCAGCTCGCGGCGCCCGGCCTCCTCCTCGGCCCGGGTGTGCCGGATGACCGTCAGCGCGCTGATCACGCCGATCACCACGGGCATGAACCCGGCGCGCTGGACGATGATGCCGCCGAGGTCGCCGCTGTACAGCGGCCCGTAGAGCGCCAGGAACGTCGGGTTCGTCCCCGTGGTCCCCGCGTACTGGAGCCGGTCGGCGGCGGTGGGGAGCAGCGCCTCGGTGGCGGGGACGAGGTTGACCGTCACCAGAGCGGGCGCCAGCACCCACAGGGGGAGGAGGAACCGGTCGCGCCGCAGCACGAGCCTGATCAGCCCCCCGGTGCCCGCGAGCCCGCTCATGTCGCGGCCTTCTCGGCGAGTTCGTCCTTGTAGTGCCGCAGGAACAGCTCCTCCAGCGTCGGCGGGCGGCTGACCAGGCTCCGGACGCCGACCTCGGTGAGGCTGCGCAGCGCGTCGTCCAGCCGGGGCGTGTCCACCTCGAACCGGATGGTCGTCCCGTCTATCTCGACGTCGTGGGCGCCCGGCAGCGGGAGCCCGTCCGGCGGCGCCGCCAGCTCGGCGTGGATCGAGGTGCGGGTCAGGTGCCGCAGCTCGTCCAGGGTGCCGGACTCGACCGCGGCGCCCTTCCGGATGATCGTGACCCGGTCGCACAGCGCCTCGACCTCGGACAGGATGTGGCTGGACAGCAGGACGGTGCGCCCCTCGTCCCGCGCCTCGCGGACGCACTGCTGGAAGACCTCCTCCATGAGGGGGTCGAGGCCGGAGGTGGGCTCGTCCAGGAGCAGCAGCTCGGCGTCGGAGGCCAGCGCGGCGACGAGGCCGACCTTCTGCCGGTTGCCCTTGGAGTAGGCGCGGCCCTTCTTGCGCGGGTCGAGCTCGAACCGCTCCAGCAGCTCGGCCTTGCGGCGCTCGTCGGTCCCGTCGCGCATCCGGCCGAGCAGGTCGATCACCTCGCCGCCGGACAGGTTCGGCCACAGCGTCACGTCGCCGGGGACGTAGGCGAGCCGGCGGTGCAGTTCGGTGGCGTCGCGCCAGGGGTCGCCGCCGAGCAGCCGGGCGGTGCCCGCGTCGGCGCGCAGCAGGCCGAGCAGGACCCTGATGGCGGTCGACTTCCCGGATCCGTTCGGGCCCAGGAAGCCGTGCACCTCGCCTTGCCGGACGGTCAGGTCAAGGCCGTCCAGTGCGCGGGTGCGGCCGAAGTTCTTGACCAGGCCGGATACCTGGACGGGGGGTTGGTTCGCTGTCACCGGTCCTCCTCGGCGGGGGGTCGCACGCCCTCCGCGATCATGGTCTTCAGGGCGCGGCGGGTCTGCTCGACCAGCTCGGGGGTGAGGAGCCGGTCGTCCAGGACGTCGATCATCGCGAGGGCGAGCCGGGGGTAGCCGTCGCCCAGCAGGACGTCGCCGCCGAGGGCGCGGGAGAGGTGCTCGTTGAGCACGATCACCCCGAAGCTGATGGCGGTCATGACGGCGGCGTAGGCGTGCAGATCGTCGGTCTCGGCCTTGGCCATCCCGGGGGCCCCCTGGCCGAGGACCTCCTCGCTGAACTTCACGGCGTCGTCGAACAGCGTGCGGGCGGCCTCGGAGTCGTCGGCCAGGGTGCGCGCCAGGTAGAGCTGGATGGGCCGGGCCGTCCGCATGGCGATCGACAGGAAGTCCGGGCTGCCCATGCCGCCGGCGAGCGCGTCCCGCTTGATCTCGCGGATGCTCTCGATGACGTGCTCGTCGCACGCCCGGCGCAGTGCCTCCTTCGTCCCGAAGTGGTGCTGGACCAGCGCGGGCGACACTCCGGCGGACTTCGCGATCCCCCGGATCGTCGCGCCCTTGACCCCTTGCTCCGCGAACTCCAGCAGCGCCGCGTCCCTGATCCGGGCGCGCCCGGTCAGGTCCTCGGGCCGCGCTCCTCGTGCCATCCCGCTCACCTGTACGCATGTTCAGCAGACTGTACGTTTGTACACTGTACTCCCGTACAGGCGAGGCGTCCAGAAGGGGTCAGCCGCCCCCGGGGAGCTCGCCGAGCGTCACCTTGACCTCCTCCTTCGAGCCGTCCTGCTTCTGGATCTCGACCGGCACGGTGTTGCCGGGGTCGAGGTTCGCCAGGACGCTGGTCAGCGCCGTCTGGTCCGGTGTCGGGGTGCCGTTCACCGACAGGATCAGATGGCCGGGCTCGATGCCCGCCTTGGCGGCGCCGCTGTTCCGCGTGACCTCCACCACGGCGACCGCGGACCCCTGGCCGCTCTCCGGGTCGATGAGCGTCCGCACCACCACGCCGAGCGCCGCCCGGCCCGAACTGGAGACCTCGCCGGACCTGATGAGCTGCGGGACGATCCGCTTCACGGTGTCGCTCGGCGTCGCGAACCCGATGCCGGGCGCCGCTCCCCCGGCCCCCGGGTCCTGGGCGGCGGCGGTCGGGACGCCGATGACCTCGCCGTTGAGCGTGACGAGGGCGCCGCCGCTGTTGCCCGGGTTGATCGGCGCGCTCGTCTGGACGGCGTCGGCGATGGTCGAGCCGGAGAAGTCGCCCTCGCCCTGGGTCGAGACCGTCCGGTGCAACGCGGACACGATTCCGTTGGTCACGCTTCCGGCCAGGCCCAGCGGGTTGCCCATGGCCAGGACCATCTGCCCGACCTCCAGCTTGGTGGAGTCGCCCCACGCGGCCGCCTTGAGGGAGCCGCCGTCCACCTTGACCACCGCCAGGTCGTCGGGGGCGAACGCGCCCACGAGCCTGGCCTTCTGCGGTGAGCCGCCGCTGGAAGCCGTGACCCGTATCTCCCGCGCCCCGGCCACCACGTGGGCGTTGGTGACGATGTGGCCCTGGTCGTCGAACACGACGCCCGAGCCCTCTCCCCCGCCCGTCTCGATCTTCACCACCGAGGGCAGCACGGTGTCGACGACCCGCTCGAACTGCTCCTGCACCTCGGCCGCCGCCCCCGTCGCCGCCACCGGGGTCGGGGCCGCCCCGGCCGTCTCACCGGCATCGCCGTCGCCGCCGCCGCTGCATCCGGCCGCCAGGAGCAGGCCCATCGCCGCCGCGCACGCTTTCACGCTCGTGTTCCGGTTCACTTTCCACCTCCGACGGATTGGTTCCCGCGTCGCGGAGAACAGGCATGGAACCGGTCAGGACTTCGCCATGGCGCAGGGGGGATTTCGGAATGCGGCGTTAGGGGACCGGCGGAACGGAAAGCCGTCCTTCGGGGTCACCGCCGTCCGGAGCGCAGCGAGGAGTGGAATGGTGTGCGGCAGCGAGATCCGTGGCATGCTCCAGCCCTTCCTGCTCCTGCTGATCTACCAGCGGCCGGACCACGGCTACGAGCTGATCGAGCGGCTCGCCAGGATGGGCGTCGCGGACGTCGAGCCGGGGCACGCCTACCGGGTGCTGCGCGGCCTGGAGCGGGAGCGGCTGCTGACGTCGAGCTGGGTCCCCTCGGACGCCGGGCCCGCCCGCCGGCGCTACGAGCTGACGGCGGAGGGCCTCACCGAGCTGCGGGCGCGGATGTCGGGCCTGGCCCGGTTCGGGACCGTCCTCGATTCCTTCCTGCTGCTGTGGAGGGAGAAGCCGGATCCGCCCGCTTCTCCCCCCGCCCCGGTCGACGCGCGGGTGGATTCGCGCTAGCGCGCTCTCGCATGCGCTCTCACATGCGGGTCATCCGGATGTAGCGGCGCATCGCCGGCCATTCCCGCCAGATCATCGCGGCGAATCCGGCGCCGGCCACGCAGGCCGTCGCGATCATTGCCTTCCGCATTTCCTTCCCCCTCCCTCGGCTCAGCCGGGCGGCACGTTCGGCATGCTCGGCAGGATCGGATCGCGCCTGCCGGCGCGGACCCCGGTCGAGCGCCGCGAGTCGGCGGTGCCGTCCTCGTGGTGCCCGACCTCGTTCTTGTAGGCGCCCTTCTCGTTGCCCTGGCGGACGCCCTTGACGTGCGAGGGCGCGTCCGGCTTCACGTCCGGCTTCCCCACGCGGATCTCGGCCATCAGTGCTCCTTCGTCCCTGGTGAGTTCGTCTCTGTCAGGTCCGTGAAGAACGCGTCGATGTCGTCCCACACCCGGTCTCCCCCGGACAGGCCCGTCCATGACCGCCTGATCACGGCGACGAGCCGGTAGCAGTCGTCGATCGGCACGAGCCACTGCTCGTCGGCACCGCGCACCGTGTTGACCAGCAGCGCCTCGACGCCGGGGCGCAGCTCCGCGAGCCGCGGCGCGCGGGCGGTCACGTCCGCCCAGGTGCCCGGGTCCACGGTCCACTCGGTGGCGCCCATGGGGCTCGGGTAGCGGGCGGTGACGGCGCCGTCCGGTCCGGCCGTGAAGAACGCCAGCCCGACCGGGACGCCGAGCTCCGCGGCGGGCACCCCGCGGAGCCTCTCCCGGCGCCGGGGGACGAGCCGGTAGTGGCCGTATCCGGCGCCCTCCCGCTCGAACAGGAGGCCGCACGCGCGGCAGGCGCAGAGCAGCTCGCCCTTGCTCTCGTCCAGGACGTGGGCGTGCGGCTCCGGGGCGGGCGCGTCGCAGAGGCCGCAGGTGTCGGCCTCCCCGCGCGCCGCCGGGCCCGCGGCGGCGGACGCCCGCCGGATCGCCCGGTCGAGAGCCCCGGACCTCACGCGGCACCGTCCGCCGCCGTCGCGGGCGGCCGCATCAGCGCGTCGACCGGGACGAACGCCGCCGGGGCCTTCGGGGCCACGAGGTCCACCCCGGCCAACTCCGGGGCGGCCGCCAGCACGGCCTCCTGGACGAGTTCCCCGGCGGTTTCCGCGCCGCCCCCGCAGCCGCCGCCCTTCAGGCCGACCCGCGCCGTCCCCGCCTCGATGCCGACGAGGTCGACCTCGAAGCCCTGCCGGTTCAGGCGCGGCCGGAGACCGTCCAGCGTCCGGGCGACGCGCCGCTCGACCGGCTCGGGATGGATGTCGTGGAGCACGAGCAGGTGGCCGACGAGGTCGTCCTCCACCAGGGCCTCGGCAGCGGCCGTGGGGATGTGCTCCATCACCCGTGCCAGGGCCTCGCCGTAGACCTCGGTCAGCATGGAGACCGAGTCGAGGGCGGTCTCGGCCGTCGCGCCGGGCGTCTGCTCCAGCCGGCCCAGCGTCTCGTCCAGCCGGGCCAGCCGGTCGGCCACCGCGCCCTCGTCCAGGCGGGATCGCGGCCCGTCATTCATGGGTCGCACCGAACATCGGCGAGTGGATCTTCTTCAGCGTCCGCCCGCCGCCGACGTACATGTGGACGCCGCACGGCAGGCACGGGTCGAAGCTGCGGACGGCGCGCATGATGTCGACGCCCTTGAACTCGTCCGGGCCGTTCTCCTCGAAGATCGGCATGTCCTGGACGGCGTCCTCGTACGGGCCGGGCGTGCCGTAGATGTCGCGCGGGCTGGCGTTCCACGGCGTCGGCGGGTACGGGTGGTAGTTCGCGATCTTCTTGTCCTTGATGACGAGGTGGTGGGACAGCACCCCGCGCACCGCCTCGTGGAACCCGCAGCCGATCGCCTCGTCGGGGACCTCGAAGTCGTCGAAGACCCGGGTGTCCCCGTCGTGGACGCGGCCGAGCGCCTGCTCGACGAAGTACACCGCCATCGCCGCCGCGTAGGCGATGAAGTAGCCGCGGGCCCGGTCGCGCTCCAGGGCGTTGGACCACTTCGGGATGCGCCATTCGAGCGTCATCTCCGGGAGCCGCTCGCCCTTCGGCAGGTTGATCTGGACGCTGGACCCGGTCGACTTCACGTACGGGGTGTCGACCAGGCCGGCCAGCGCGGTGGTGTAGAGCCGCGCGAACGGGCCGCCGCCGGTGTCCAGCGCGAGGTGCTCCCCGGTCTGCGGGTGCAGCCAGCGCGGGCTCATCACCCAGGAGTACTTCTCGTTGAAGTCGCGCTTCTGCGGCACCGGGACCGTGGTCTGGTTCCACGGGTGGCGCATGTCGACCGGGTTCCCGAGCGGGTCGAGGGTGACGAACGGGTCCTCGTTCACCCAGTCGTCGTAGTAGGAGCTGCCCAGCAGGATGCGCATGCCGAGGTTGATGTCGACCAGGTTCGTGGTGAGCAGCTCGCCGTCGATGACGATGCCGGGGGTGACGTACATCGCCTTGCCCCACCGGTCCATCGTCTCGTAGCGGTAGTCGACCACCGCCGGGTCCTGGAAGGCGCCCCAGCAGCCGAGCATGACGCGGCGGCGCCCGACCTCCTCGTAGCCCGGCAGCGCCTCGTAGAAGAAGTCGAAGACGTCGTCGTTCATCGCGACGGCCTTCTTGACGAAGTCGACGATGCCGATCAGCCGGGACAGGTAGTCGGTGAACAGGGTCGGGGTCGGCATCGTCCCGACGCCGCCCGGGTAGACGGTCGAGGGGTGCACGTGCCGCCCCTCCATCAGGCAGAACATCTCCCGGGTCGTGCGGCTGATCTGGAGGGCCTCCTTGTAGACCGCCCCCTCGAACGGGTTGAACGCCTCCATGATCTCGGCGATCGTCCGGTACCCGTGGACGGCCGCGTTCGGCGCGTCGGTGGTCTTCGCCTTCTTCAGCACGCTCGGGTTGGTGTCCTTGACCATCGCCTCGCAGAAGTCGACGAAGACGAGGTTGTCCTGGAAGAGCGTGTGGTCGAACATGTACTCGGCCGCTTCGCCGAGGTTGAGGATCCACTCGGCGAGCGGCGGGTTCTTGATGCCGTACGCCATGTTCTGCGCGTACACCGAGCACGTGGTGTGGTTGTCGCCGCAGATGCCGCAGATCCGGCTGGTGATGAAGCCCGCGTCGCGGGGGTCCTTGCCCTTCATGAACACCGAGTAGCCGCGGAACAGGGAGGACGTGCTGTGGCACTCGGCGACCCGCCGGTTCGCGAAATCGATCTTGGTGTAGATGCCGAGGTTGCCGATGATGCGGGTGATCGGGTCCCACGACATCTCCACGAGCTGCCCGGGTTCGGTCCCGGCGGGCCTCGGCGCGGTCTTCGCCATCGATGTGTCCTCTCTGACTGCTCGGGTTAGGGCTAGGGCCGCCAGCGCGGGTTGTAGCCGCTGGTCAGCACCTCACGGTTGTGGTGCCACCGGGGTTCCTTGTTCGCGGTCGCGTTGGTGAGGCCGCGCATCCGGCGGATGAAGGCGCCGTACGGTTTGATCAGCGTCGTGGAGAGGCTGCCGCCGGGCGGGGCGTCCATGAACGGCATGAACTTGTCCGGGAAGCCCGGCATGGTGCAGGCGATGCAGATGCCGCCGACGTTCGGGCAGCCGCCGACACCGCCCATCCAGCCGCGCTTGGGGACGTTGCAGTTCACCACCGGGCCCCAGCAGCCGATCTTCACCTGGCACTTCGGCGAGTTGTAGTCCTTGGAGAAGTCGGCCTGCTCGTAGTAGGCCGCTCGGTCGCAGCCCTCGTGGACCGTCTTGCCGAAGATCCACTGCGGGCGGAGCATGTCGTCCAGCGGCGGTGGCGGCGCGGAACCCGCCGCGTGCTGGAGCACCCACGTGAGCGTCTCCATGAAGTTCTCGGGCTGGACCGGGCAGCCGGGGACGTTGACGATCGGCAGTCCGCCCGCCGACCGGAAGTCCCACCCGAGGTAGTCGGCGAGCCCCATGCACCCGGTCGGGTTGCCCGCCATCGCGTGGATGCCGCCGTACGTCGCGCACGTGCCGGCCGCGACGACCGCCCACGCCCGCGGCGCGAGCCGGTCGAGCCACCAGTCGAGCGTCAGCGGCTCACCGGTCTCCGGGTCGTTGCCGAACGACGACCAGTGCCCGTCCCCGTTGATCTTCTCGTTGGGGACCGAGCCCTCCAGCACGAAGATGAACGGCTCCAACTCGCCGCGGGCCGCCGCCCGGAACGGGGCCAGGAAGTCCTCGCCGCCCTGCGTCGGCGAGAGCACCTTGTTGTACAGGTGCACCTTCGGCAGCCCCGGGATGAGCCCGTTGACCACGTCCTCGATCGAGGGCTGCCCCGACGCGGTGATCGACACGGTGTCGCCGTCGCAGCTCATGCCCTCCGAGATCCACAGGATGTGGATCTCCTTGAACCCGTTCTCGCCGTTCACGGTGTACCTCCTCAGTCGCGGGCCGGCTCAGGGGCCGGCGCGTCCACGGTGATCGACTCCAGGACGACGTCCTCCCGCCCGGCGCTCTGCACGTCGACGGAGCCGCACGCCGGGCACGCCGCCAGCGCCGTGGCGGAGTTCACCGGCGTCCGGGCGCCGCAGCGGTCGCAATGCACCGAGAGCGGCTCCAGCACCAGGTCGAGCGCGGCGTCCTCGGCCGCGGTGCCCGCCGCGGCGACCCGGACGCCCTGCTCGATCACCTCCGGGTCGACCGGGTGGCCGCCGACGCGGACCCGCATGCCCCGCACCGGGCGGCCGTCCGCCCGCCGGAGGGCCGCCTCGACGATCCCCTCGCACATCCCCACCTCATGCATTCGTCCGCTCCACTTCCCTGTTCGCCTCGTCCCGGGCCAGGTCCGCGACGAGCCGGACGGCGTCGTCCAGCGCGGCGCGCACGGGCTCGGACAGCTCCATCCGCTCCTCCAGGACGGCGGGCCGGCAGCCCACCACGAGGACGCGGCCGATCTCGCCGCCGAGCCGCCGCAGCAGCCGCAGCACGGCCGTCGGGTTCATGCCGTGCCCGTCGACGGCCGGGGGGCCGAGGGGGTCGGCGAAGTCCGCGCCGGCGACCGCGTCGTCCACGGCGGCCGCGTCCACGTGGATGACGGCGAGGGTGCCGGGCGGGCCCTCGACGCGCACCGCGTCCACCATGATCAGCGTGTCGTGCCGGCCTTCGAGCAGCTCGTAGGCCAGGTGGACGCCGCGGATGCCGTAGTCGGCGACCCGCACACCGTCCGGGAGCGCGTTCCCGTCCGGCAGGCCGTCCCGCAGGATGCGCCGGGCGACCTCCACGCCGAAGCCGTCGTCGGCGAGGAACACGTTGCCGATCCCGGCGACGAGCACCCGGCTCACCGCGGCTCACCGTCCGCGGCGGCGGGCAGGGGCTCGACCTCGTCGGGGGCGAAGTACCGGAACCGCCCGTACCACTGGTTGAGGTCGGCGGCCGGGTCGTCCTCGACGGTGACCGCGAGGTGCGTGCCGTCGTCCACGTCGGTCATCACCGCCTCGACCAGCGCGGTCCTGCCGTCCAGGAACCGGTCCTGGGGGTCGGTGCCGCGGGTTCTCGGCCGCAGCCGCACCCGGCTCCCCTTCGCGACGGGCACCCCGGCGACCACGACCCCGGCGCCGTCGCTCTCCGGCAGCGGCGTGCGGATCGTGCCGTGCAGGCGGGCGAACGCCTCCGGCGACAGGGACTCCGTCCGGTCCAGGATCGCGGCGGCCCGCGGGTCGGTGCCGCGCGCCTCGCGCTTCTCCTCGTCGGTGAGCGTCAGCGTCCGCAGCGACAGGATCTCGTCGATCTCCGTCGCGTCGTGCAGGTCGCCGGGGCTCTCCGGGGCGACCTGCGGGTGGTCGTACAGGAGGATCGGCGAGGACAGGACGGCGTGCCGGTCGCCCGGCTCTCCGGTGAGCACGGGGAAGGTGTGGACGTTCACGCACTCCCTGGCGGCCGCGGCGGCCCATTCGGGCGGGTCCAGGAGGGAGAGGAACGACCCGTCGTCGGTGCCGAGCAGGACGTGGCAGGCGAGCAGCGATCGGCACAGGGCGTCGTCGCGGGGCGCGTCCGCCGCCGTGGCGGCGTCCGTGTTGGCGATGTGCACGCGGAGCAGGTCGGCCCGGTGCGGGGCCCCGCCGGGCGCCGCGGGCGGGGTCGCCGACAGCGTCACGACGGCCGTCAGGGGCCACCGCCTGCGGACCGCGCGTCCGACGACGCGGCCCTCGCCGTCCAGGATCGGATCGGTGTCCTCGCGTCCCGGTGCACGCAGATCGAACTTCTGCTCCCCGGCCCGCAGATCCCGCAGCGGGATCCGGAAGTCGAATTCCTGCGGCACGGCCTCGTCGAAACCGACTTCCATCCGTTCCCCGGCGTTCACGAAATCGGCCGGATGAAAGGACCCCTCCGGAAGCCGCTCTTCCACACTTTTCCGCTGAGTCTGCAGAAACCGGACCCGGCACGTCACCGCGGCGTCGTCGGGCGCGCTGAGCAGGCACTCGGTCTGCTGCCACGGCGCCTCGGCCGAGCCGGCCACGCTCGTGTCGGTCAGCCCGTGCGCATCGGCCCAGGCAGGCGGCACGATGACGCCGAACTGCCAGCGCACGCGGTTCTTGCCGGACGAGCGCCGGTAGGGATAGAGCAGGTAGCCCTCGTAGAGGATCGCATCGGCCACAGCGCGGGCGTGCGCGAAACTCCTGGCGACCCTGGCCGGTCCGTTCTCCACCGACACCCCCACCCCTTCCGCAGACGGAATGCGCATGCCCGCTTCGACGCTTTCGCGCGGCGGGGCAGCACCTCAGCTATAGCAACGCGAAAAGGGGCCCGGTAAGTGACGGCGTCCAGTAAGTGCATGGCTCATATACCGCCTCCCCCGGCCCGGCGCATGTTCACCGGATCAGAGGGCAGAGATGTCACGCGCAGGGAGGTCGCCATGGGATCGCGGATGCCGGAGCGGAGCACCGGAACGGTCGTCAGGGCCGGAGCGCGGGGACTCGTCGGCGCCATGGCGATGACCGGGGTGCGGACGGTGACCGCGGCCGTCGGGCCGCGCGAGCAGAGCCCGCCCGAGGCGATCGTGGAGCAGCGCGTGCCGCTCGTCAGCGGGCTGCCCGAACGGCACGAGGCGGCGATCACCGAGCTGCTGCACTGGACCTACGGCGCCGCGGGCGGCGCGGCGTACGGGTTCCTGCCGCGCGGCGTGCGGAGCAGGCCCGCCAGCGGCCCCGTCTACGGCCTGCTCATCTGGCTCGGCTTCGAGGTCGGCATCGCCCCGCTGCTCGGCGTCCGCCACGCGCACGAGCACGGTGTCGCCTGGCGGGCGGGGACGGCCCTGGACCACCTCTTGTACGGCATCGTCGTCGGCGGGCGGCTCGCCCCCGAACCCCCGTCCGCACGCGGCCGCGCCCGCCGCCCGGTCACTCCGCTACGGCGGCGCAGGAGTCGAGGTAGGGCGCGAGTTCGCGGACCACGGTCCTGAGCGGGCGGACGCTCTGCTCGGCCCGCGCCATCAGGATCGCCCCCTCCAGCGCGCTGATCATCAACGTGGCGAGCGCCTCGGCCCTGCGGGACGGGACGCCCATCCCGGCCAGCTCCCGCGCGACGGGGCGGCGCCAGCAGGCGAACGCGGCGGCGGTCGCGGCCCGGGTCGACTCGGCGGAGTCCGCGCAGTCGACCGTCGCCGCGGCCACAGGGCAGCCCCCGGCGAAGCCCGCCGACCGGAACTCGTCGATCCACTGCTTCGCCATCGCCGCGAAGAGCCTGCCCGGGGTGGGCCGTGACATCGCGGACATGAACCGGGCGACCCGCGCGCTCGCGTAGCGGCCGGCCCACTCCACGGCCTCGTTGACGAGCTGCTCCTTGCCGCCCGGGAAGTAGTGCTGCAGCGAGCCGCGCGGCGCCCCCGCGTGGTCGGCGACCTCCCGCAGGCCGGTGGCCGTGACCCCGTCGCGGCGGATGAGCTGGGCCGCGCTGAAGACCATCCGCTCCCGCGGCCCCCGCTCGGCGTCTCCCATGCCGCCTCCCGACGCAGTTTCAAATGGCTATTGCCAGCTTCACCAGGATCATTATCATGACCGTTGTCATAACTGGCAAGGCCGGCGATCCCGGCCGGAGGCGGTGGTGGACATGGACGTCGGTTTCGTCGGGCTAGGCGTCATGGGACGGCCGATGGCGCTCAACCTCGCCCGCGCGGGCACCCGCCTCGTCGTCTGGAACCGCACCGCCGCCAGGAGCGAGGTGCTGCGCGAAGCGGGGGCGGACGTGGCCGCGAGCCCCGCGGAGGTGTGCCGGCGCGCGCGGGTCGTGCTGCTCATGCTGGCCGACGGCCCCGCCATCGACGCGGTGCTGGGACGCGGCACCCCCGGGTTCGCGGCGAACGTCGCCGGGCGCGTCATCGTCCACATGGGGACGACGTCGCCCGGCTATTCGCGCGGCCTCGAAACCGACGTGCGCGCCGCCGGGGGCCGGTACGTCGAGGCTCCCGTCTCCGGCTCGCGCGGGCCCGCCGAGACGGGGCGGCTGGTGGCGCTGCTGGCGGGCGAGCCGTCCGCCGTGGAGGCCGTCCGCCCGCTGCTCCGGCCGATGTGCCATGAGGCGTTCGTGTGCGGGGCCGTCCCGAACGCGCTGCTGATGAAGCTGTCGGTCAACCTGTTCCTGATCACGATGGTCACCGGGCTGGTGGAGGCGTTCCACTTCGCCGACCGGAACGGCCTCGACCAGGGGCTCCTCCGGGACGTCCTGGACGCGGGCCCGATGGCGAGCACCGTGTCACGGGCGAAGGCCGGCAAGCTCGTCGACCGCGACTTCACCGTCCAGGCGTCCATCGTCAACGTGCTGGACAACAACCGCCTGGTCGCCGAGGCCGCCCGCGCGTCCGGTGTCGCCTCGCCGCTGCTGGACGCCTGCCACGCCCTCTACCGCGAGACCCTCGCCCTGGGGCACGGCCAGGCGGACATGGCGGCGGTGCTCCACGCGATCGCGTCCCGGACGGCGTCCCACCGCGGCACCGGCTGACCCCGGCTACTCGGCCTGCTCGGCGTCCTGGACCTGCCGGGCGGTCTCCTTCCGGGCGCGGGCCTCGGCGATCTCCTGCTCGGCGCGGGAGTGGCCCTCGACGATGATGCGGACGGCCTCGTCCGGGTCGTCGGTGAGGTGGACCAGGTCGAGGTCATGGGCGGCGATCTTGCCGGTGGTCAGCATCCGGTCGCGGATCCAGTCCATGAGGCCGCCCCAGAACTCGGTGCCGACCAGCACGATCGGGAACCGGGTGATCTTCCCGGTCTGCACGAGGGTGATCGCCTCGAACACCTCGTCCAGCGTCCCGAACCCGCCGGGCAGGACCACGAACGCCTGCGAGTACTTGACGAACATCGTCTTGCGGACGAAGAAGTAGCGGAACTGCAGCCCGATGTCGACGTGGTCGTTGATCCCCTGCTCGAAGGGCAGCTCGATGCCGAGGCCGACCGACAGGCCGCCGCTCTCGTCGCACCCCTTGTTGGCCGCCTCCATGATCCCCGGGCCGCCGCCGGTGATCACCGCGTAACCGGCCTCGTGCAGCTTCGCGCCGATCTCCACGCCGAGCTTGTAGTCGGCGGAGTCCGGCTTGGTGCGGGCGCTGCCGAACACGCTGACCGCCTTCGGCAGCTCCGCCAGGAGGCCGAACCCCTCCACGAACTCGGCCTGGATGCGCAGCACGCGCCACGGGTCGGCGTGCACCCAGTCGACGGGGCCGCGGCTGTCCAGCAGCCGCTGGTCGGTGGTGGTCTTCGGGACGGCCCTGCCCCGCAGCGTCGCGGGCCCCTGCCGCCGGAGGGGGGACTGAGGATTCAATGTCATGAGGCCACGTTAACGGGGCCCCCCAGCCACGTGCGCATACGTCGCTCGCACTCCGCTATCAGGGGAATCTCCACGTACTCGTCGCGGGTGTGGGCGAGGGTCGGCTCGCCGGGGCCGTAGTTGACGGCCGGGATCCCGAGCTCGGCGAAGCGCGCGACGTCCGTCCAGCCGAGTTTGGCGCGGACGCCGGCGCCGCTGGCGGCGACGAACGCGGCGGCGGCCGGGTGCGTCAGCCCGGGACGCGCGGCCGACGCGCTGTCGGTGATCTTCACCGCGAAGCCGCGGAAGATTTCCCGGAGGTACGCCTCGGCGTCGGCGGGCGACTTGTCGGGCGCGAACCGGTAGTTCACCGTGACGACGCACTCGTCGGGGATGACGTTGCCCGCGACGCCGCCGCTGATGAACACGGCGTTCAGGCCCTCGTGGTACTCCAGGCCGTCCACGACCGGGCGGGCCGGCTCGTAGGCGCGCAGGACGTCCAGGATCCGCCCGGCCGCGTGGATCGCGTTGGAGCCCATCCACGCCCGCG
This sequence comes from Actinomadura livida, assembly GCF_014648675.1. GTDB lineage: Bacteria > Actinomycetota > Actinomycetes > Streptosporangiales > Streptosporangiaceae > Spirillospora > Spirillospora livida. The sequence goes on along the minus strand of NZ_BMRO01000007.1, from coordinate 16,292 downwards.
CACTGTGCGCCCGCTCCCCCGCCGCGGTGACCTCGGCGCGCATCGTGCCCTGGCAGCCGCCCTCGATGAGCGCGCCGGTCGGCTCCATCAGCACGGCGAAGTCACCGGCGAGCAGCTCGGGGCGGGTGGCCGCGAGCCGCCGCAGCCCGTTGCGCTCGGCCTCGATCTCCTCGCACTCGTAGAAGACGTAGGTGATGTCGCGCACCGGCTCGGTGAGGGTCGCGGCGAGCCGGAGGGCGACGGCGACGCCGCTCTTCATGTCCGTCGTCCCGCAGCCGTAGAGGCGGTCGCCCTCGACGCGGGACGGCAGGTTGCCGTTCAGCGGCACGGTGTCGAGATGCCCGGCCAGGACGACCCGTTCGGCTCGGCCGAGGTCGGTGCGGGCGACGACGTTGTGGCCGTGGCGTTCGACCGTCAGGTGCGGGAGCGCGCGCAGCGCCTCCTCGACGGCGTCGGCGAGGGGCCCTTCCGCGCCGCTCACCGACTCGATGTCGACGATCGCCGCCGTGAGGTCCGCGACGTCGGAGAGAAGATCCAGCCCCATGCTCAAGTCCTATCATCGGCTCGTGGAGATGCCCGTGGGAGACGACCCTGCCGTGGAGAAAGACGCGCTGGAGTGCGCCGTCCGTTGGGCGGTCCCCGCCGACGACCCCGGGATGCGGGCGCTGCTCGACGACGGGGAGCGCGAACGCTACGAGCGTTTCATCCGCGCGGAGGACAAGGCCCGGTTCGTCACCGGGCGGTTCCTGGCGCGGACGGCGCTCGCCGAGGTCACCGGCCTGGACCCGCGGGCCATGCGGTTCAGCACCGACTGCCGGCTGTGCGCCGGCGCCCACGGCAAGCCGCGCCTCCCCGGCGCCCGCGTCGACTTCTCGCTGTCGCACTCCGGGGACCGGGTCGTCCTCGTCCTCGCCGAGGGCGCCGAGGTCGGCGTGGACGTCGAGCGGGAGAGCGACCGCGACATCGACGGGCTCGCCAAGATGGTCCTCAGCGAGCCCGAGCGGGCGGCGCTGGCGGCCATGCCCGACCGCAGGCGCGGCTTCCACGCCTACTGGAGCCGCAAGGAGGCCCTGCTGAAGGCGACCGGCCACGGCCTCGCCGCCCCGATGACCGCCATCCGCCTCACCGCGCCCGACGAGCCCCCCGAGGTCCTGGAGTGGGACGGCGAGGCGGCGGTCTCGCCGGTCCGGCTGGCCGACCTCACGCCCGGCCCCGGCTACGCCGCCGCGGCCGCCGTCCTCACCGGCCGCCCTCTCAGGATCACCGAGACCCCGCTCTAGCGGACGGCCGACACAGAGGCGCCGACGGTCACGTGTTGATGCCGTGGTCGCGGAGGATGTCGTTGAGGGACGCCTTGTCGTGCCGCTGGCCCTCTTCGAGCCGCTTGAGGATGAGCACGGCCGGGAGCCCGAACGTCCCGCCCTCGAACTCCTTGTAGCGGGTCCCGCCGACGGCGACGCACCAGTCGGGGATGCGGCCCCGGCTGATCTCCTCACCGGTCTCCACGTCGATGACCGGCATGGACGCCGACAGGTTCGTCCCGGAGCCGACGACGGCGCCCTTCCCGACCCGCGCCCCCTCGACGATCATCGAGCGGCTGCCGATCATCGCCTCGTCCTCGATGATCACGGGCTTGGCGTTCGGCGGTTCCAGTACCCCGCCGACGCCGACGCCGCCGGACAGGTGGACGTTCTTGCCGACCTGCGCGCACGAGCCCACGGTCGCCCACGTGTCGACCATCGTGCCGGAGTCGACGTAGGCGCCGATGTTGGTGAACGACGGCATCAGCACCACGCCGGGCGCCAGGTAGGAGCCCCAGCGGGCGATCGCGCCGGGGACGACGCGGACGCCGTCCAGCCGGCTCTTCAGCGGGATGCGGTCGTGGTACCGGAAGTCGCCGACCTGGGAGCGCACCATGCCGAGGACCTTGAAGCTCAGCAGGATCGCCCGCTTGGCCCGCTCGTCGACGACGACTTCGTCGGACGCGGGGTCGATGTGGGCGACGCGGGCCTCGCCGGTGTCGATCTGGTCGACGGCGGCCACGATGGCGGCCCGCGCGTCGGCGTCGTCCGGCGTGAGGTCGGCGCGCCGCTCCCACAGCTCGTCGATGCCGCCGGAGATCGGGCTGGTGAACGTTTCGGTCATGCCTCCTGAGCTTACTGGTGGCCATTCCCCGGTACCGTCTTCGCGTGGCTGTTTGGGCGAGGTTGCGGGGGCACCCCGGGAAGGTGCCCGACGCCGGCGGCGGGCGCCGCCGGCGCGGCGGTTCGGCGTGGGCGGCGGGCCTGGCGGTCGTCGTGGTGCTGCTGGCCGTCGGCGGCTACGCCCTTTTCCAGCGGGCCCGCCCCTACCTGCACGGATCCGGCTGCGAGGTCACCACGAGCGCGGGGAAGATGTCCCTGGACCTGGAGCAGGGCGCCAACGCCGCCACGATCGCCGCCGTCGCGTTCCGCAAGCGGCTCCCCGAGCGGGCCGTGGTGATCGCCTACGCGACCGCGATCCAGGAGTCGCACATCCGCAACCTGCCGGGCGGCGACCGCGACTCGGTCGGCATGTTCCAGCAGCGCCCCTCGCAGGGCTGGGGCACCCCCGACAAGCTCCGCGACCCCGTCGTGTCGACCAGCAAGTTCTTCGACGCGCTGGTCCAGGTGAAGGACTACCTCGACCACGACCTGCACGTCGCGGCGCAGGAGGTGCAGCGCAGCGCCGACGGCGACGCCTACGCCCAGCACGAGGACGAGGGCGGGCTGCTCGCGGCGGCGTTCACCGGCCGCGAGCCGGGCACGGCGCGGTGCTGGTTCCCGCCCGACAAGCGGACCGGCTCGCGCCGCCCGGACGCGCTCCGGGAGATGCGCCGCGCGTTCGGCAGCAGGCTCCAGGTGAGCGGCCCCGGCGCGCTCGCGGCCGGTGCCGCCTCCGACCCGGAGTCCTGGAACTCGGTGAAGGCCGGCAACGCCCGCGAGGGCTGGGCGGCCGCGACGTGGGCGGTGACGCACGCCCAGGTCTACGGCCTGACCGAGGTCCGCTTCGCGGGCAAGCACTGGCAGGTCGACGCGGGCCACGACGGCTGGACCCCCGACGAGTCCGCCCCGGACGACAACGTCATCATCAAGTGACCCCCTCCTGAGCCGTCTGGACGGGCACCCGCGAACCGGAGATCATTCCCGGTGGGCTGGACGGGTACTCGGTGAGGAGGCTCATGCGCGGCGGGCGGCTGGCGGGACGGTACCGGCTGGACGCGCTGCTCGGACGCGGCGGCATGGGCGAGGTCTGGCGGGCGAC
>NZ_BMRO01000007.1:0-12986 GCF_014648675.1 Actinomadura livida | reverse complement strand
CCGGCGCGAAGCCGAGATCGCCGCGAGCCTCCAGCACCCCGGCATCGCCGTGCTGTTCGACACCGACACCGATGACGGCACGCTGTTCCTGGTCATGGAGCTGCTGGACGGCACCGACCTGGCCACGGTCGCCGCCCGCCACCCCCGAGGACTCCCCGTCACCCGCGCCGTGCCGATCCTGGCCCAGCTCGCCGACGCCCTCGCCGAGGCGCACGCCAAGGGCGTGGTCCACCGCGACATCAAACCCGCCAACGTGATGCTCCTGGACGGTGACCGCACCAAGATCCTCGACTTCGGCATCGCCCGCTACGCCGAGCAGACCACCGATCTGACCGGCAGCGCCATGATCGGCACCCCCGCATTCATGGCACCCGAACAGTTCGACCGCGCAACCCCCGTCGACCACCGCACCGACCTCTACGCCCTCGGTGGCCTGGCCTACCAGCTCCTCACCGGCCGCCGCCCCTTCACCGCCGACACCGTCCCCGAACTGCTCCACGCCGTCCTGCTCACCCCGGCCCCCGCCGTCAGCGACACCCACCCCGACATCCCCGCAGAACTCGACCACCTCGTCGCCGAACTCCTCGCCAAGAAACCGGACGACCGCCCCCCGGACGCTCGCACCGTCGCCGCCCGCCTCCGCGCCATCACGGCGGCGCCGGGGGAACCACAGGCGCGGACGCTTGAGGCGACCGTCCCGCCGCCCGCCCGGGTCGTGGCCCAGACCGTGCCGCCCAGCCCGCGGTCGCGCGGCCTTGGGGTCGGCGCCAGGGTGGCCTTGGGGGCGGTGCTGGGGTGCATCGTCGTGGCCGCACTCGTCTTCATCTCCTTCCTGGCGGCGGTCATCAATCCTGGCGGGGTCCTGGTGGACCAGGGTGACTTCGCCAAGGTTCTCCCCTGCACCGACATCCGTCCTGCGGCCTTCTCCACTCCCGAATCGGAGGTCGTCATAAGAGGCGACGGGGGTTACTGCGAGTGGAGGATCAGTGAGAAGGATCCCTTGCGCAGCGTCAGCGTCATGCAGCGGGTCGTGGAGACCAGCGAGTGGACGTCCGCGGAGGCAGTGGCCCGCAAGCGGATGGCGAAGCCGGTACTGGGTTCGGGACAAGTCCGGCGCGAGGAACCGAGCCTCGGGCCGGACGCGTACTCCGCCTCGTCTCCCGACAGGCCGGACGTGTGCGAGATGGCCTTCCGGAAGAGCAACCTGATCGTCAGCGTCCGCTACACCGAGGATCACGGCCTCGACGGCGATCCCGATCCCGGAAGAGTCCGCGAGGCGGCGCTCAAGCTGGCCGGCGAGATCTCCACCAAGGTGACCGTGCCGCAGCCCGCTTCCTGATCCGGTGGGGATGTCACATTTCGGGGCGCTGGGCGACTCTAGGGGGTGAGCGCACACGGGAGGTGAGCCATGCCCGGAGGCACCGCCGAGGACGCCGCGACGCGGGTGTTCGCCGATCATCGGGAGCTGCTGTTCTCGGTCGTCTACAACCTGCTCGGCAGCGTCGCCGACACCGAGGACGTCCTGCAGGACACGTGGCTGGCGTGGTCGGCCAGGTACGGGGACGAGGACGCCGAGGAGGTCGGGAACCCGCGTGCCTACCTGGTGCGGATCGCGGTGAACACGGCCCTCACGCGGCAGACCCAGATCAGCCGGCGCCGGGAGACGTACGTGGGGCCGTGGCTGCCCGAACCGCTGGTGGGCGAGGACGACGCCGCGGAGTCCGCCGAGCGGTCCGAGGCGGTGTCGATGGCGCTGCTCGTCGTCCTGGAGACGCTGACGCCGCTGGAGCGGGCGGTGTTCGTCCTGCACGAGGTGTTCGGGTACGCGCACACGGAGATCGCCCCGATCCTGGACCGGAGCCCGTCGGCCGTCCGGCAGCTCGCGCACCGGGCGCGGGAGCACGTCCACGCGCGCCGCCCCCGCTACCAGGCGGACCCGAAGGTGCAGCGCCAGGTGACCGAGCGCTTCCTCCAGGCGTCGCTCGGCGGGGACCTGGATCGCCTGCTGACCATCCTGGCGCCGGACGTGACGCTCTGGACGGACGGCGGCGGCAAGGCCCGGGGCGGCGCGGCGCTGCGTCCGGTCCGCGGCCGCGACAAGGTGGCGCGCCTGATCACGTCGGCGACGCGGCACCGCTGGGACGAGAAGTTCGCCGTCCGCTACCGGACCGTCAACGGCGACCCGTCGGCGGTCCTGTTCGACCAGGACGCGCCGTTCGCCGTGATGGTCCTCGACCTCGCCCCGGACGGCGACCGCGTCCGGGGCATCTACGCCGTCGTCAACCCGGAGAAGCTGACCCGCATCGACGAGGAGTGATCGGGGCGGTGCGAGCGCCGGTCGCGCCGCCGGTACGGTCATGGGCTGTGGATCAATCGATGACCGGTTCCAGAGGGGTGCCGCCATGGCTGTAGTCGCCGGCACGCTGGCGTACGCGCTGCTGGGGCTCGCCTGCCTCGCCACGGGAGTGAAGACCCGCCGTGGCACGGGAGAGTACGCGATCACCCGCAAGGTCAAGGTGAGCTACGAAGAGCTTCCGCCGAGGGAGCGGGTCCGCACGAGCAATGCGCTGCTCGCCTTGGGTGCGGCGCTGCTCGTGTGCGCCACGTACAGCCTCGTACCGGACCCCGTCATAGCAGTGTTCTTCCTGACGGCCGTCACCCTCTTCGCCGTCTACGCGGTGGTCCAGAGGGACCTCCGCAGGGCCGCACAGGACATCGCGCGCACGCGGGCGGACTGAAGCGCCGGGCAGCCCGCGTTCAGGGCTTGCCGGGGATCACGCACATGGCGTCGAGGCCGAGCACCCGGTTGAGGCGGCCGAACGCCAGCCAGGAGCCGATGCACATGCTCAGCTCCACGATCTCGCGCTGGCTGTAGCGGGCGGTCATCCGCGCCCAGAACTCCTCGTCCAGGCCGTGGTGGTCGAGGGCGTAGCGTTCGGCGTACTCGGCGGCGAGGCGGGTGCGGTCGTCGAAGGCGTCGGTGGTGCGCCACTCGGTGACCGCGTCGGCGAACCCCTCCTCTACCTTCTCCCCGTCCCGGTCGGTGCGCCAGTCGAGGCAGAACAGGCAGCCGTTGATCTGCGCGACGCGGAGCCGCGCCGCCTCGAACTCGCGGAGGCCGAGGGTGGTGTGCTCGTAGACGGCGAGGGACAGGTGCGCGGCGGCGGGCCCGATGCCGGGGACCATCTCGCCCCACGCGTACTGGATCGGGTCCTTGCCGTCGGGGATGTCGAGGTTCATGGGCGGGTGCCTCCGAGCTTGCCGACGGCGGGGCGCAGCGGGACGTCGAGCGCGTCGTAGAGGCCGGGGTCGGCGTCCACGAGCCAGTCGATCGCGCCGACGAGGCGTCCGACCGCGGTGGCGTTGCCGCCCGCGGCGCGGTTGCCGTGCTCGTCGACGGCCTCGACCGTGACCTCGATGCGCGGGTCGCCCTCGATGATGACGCGGTGCGCGCCGTCGCCGTCCGGCGGCTTCGGCCAGTCGGGAGCGCAGGACGCGTGGATGCGGGTGACGTGCTCGATGACGATGCGGGGTTCGCCCTGGACGATGCCCTGGACCTCGAAGCGCACCGCTCCCTGGGTGCCCTTCTCGAAGTCGCCCATGGACTTGGTCGTCACGGTCTCGTCCAGGGGAAGGCGGTCCACGGTCTCGCGGATCTCGTCCAGGTCGACGCCGAGGGCGCGGGCCATCAGGCGGACCTGCCCGCCCCACACCATGGTGGGGACGGTCGCGGCGAGCATGGGCGGCTCGTAGTCCATCGGCTGGCCCATGCCGACCAGGTACCGGACGGAGTCGGGCTGGTCGTAGGTGGTGTAGTCGAAGATCTCCTGGCAGCGGACCACGTCGATGGTGCCGCCGAGCCCGCTCATCATGAGCGGCAGGACGTCGTTGCCCCAGCCGGGGTCGACGCCGGAGACGAACAGGGAGCCGCCGCCCTCGGCGACGGCGTCCAGCACCGCCTCCCGCATCTCGGGCGGGGCGTTGCGCTGGTCGTAGAGCGCGTACAGGGCGGGCGTGACGACCACGGCCCCGGCCCGGATCGCGCCCAGGATGTCGGCGAGGGCCTCGTCGGGGCGGATGTCGCCGGACGCCGCGTACACCACGGCCTGCGGGCCGGTGGCGAGGACGGCGTCGATGTCGGTGGTGGCGGCCACGCCGAGGTCGCGGCCGAGCCCGGCGAGGTCGCCGGCGTCCCGCCCGGCCTTGCCGGGGTCGTGGACGATCACGCCGGTGAGTCGCAGCGCCGGATGGGCGTCCACCGCGCGGATGGCGAGCCGGCCGACATTGCCCGTGCCCCAGACGATCGCGGAGATCATGCGCGGAATGTAACAGAACCCGGCACGGAAGCCAAGCAAATGCTTGGTTGCCAGAAGTGGACATGAGTTACTTTCACGTAACCGGTGACGCGGCCCGCATCCCGATGTAGAACACGTTTCAGTCTCATCGAGAGTGAGGAAGTTCACATGGCCGCCTCCACCATGCCCAATGAAAGACCCGGCGGGCTGTCCCGCCGCGGTTTCCTCGTTGGAACAAGTTCTATCGCCGGGCTGAGCGTGCTGGGCCACGCGAGCCGCGCCGCAGCGGCCGCACCGGGACCGATCGGCAACGGGGCGCACGTCCCGGCCCTGGTCATCGGCACCGGCTACGGCGGCGCCGTCGCCGCCCTCCGGCTCGCGCAGGCGGGCGTCAGCGTGCACATGGTCGAGATGGGGATGGCGTGGGACACCCCCGGCTCGGACGGCAAGATCTTCGCCAACACCCGGACGCCCGACTACCGCTCCTACTGGCTGCGGACAAGGACGAAGCAGCCCCTCAGCAACTTCCTCGGCTTCCCGCTCGACAAGGACGTCCCCCGCTACACCGGCATCCTCGACGCCGAGGAGTTCGGCGGCATCACCGTCTACCAGGGACGCGGCGTCGGCGGCGGCTCCCTCGTCAACGGCGGGATGGCGGTCACGCCGAAGCGGGCGCGGTTCAGCTCCGTGCTCCCCTCGGTCAACGCGGCCGAGATGTACGACGTCTACTACCCGCGCGCCAACGCCGGGCTCGGCGTCAACGAAGTCGACGTGTCGTGGTTCGACAGCACCGCGTGCTACCAGTACTCGCGGGTCGGACGGAAGCACGCCCAGCGGTCTGGCTTCGACTTCATGTACGTGCCGAACGTGTACGACTTCGACTACATGGAGGGGGAGGCGGCTGGAACGGTCCCGAAGTCGGCGCTCGCGGCCGAGATCCTCTACGGCAACAACCACGGCAAGAAGTCTTTGCAGCAGACTTACCTCGCCCGCGCCAAGGCCACCGGCCGGGTCTCGATCTCGCCGCTGCACCGGGTGGCGTCGGTGTCCCCCGCGTCCGGCGGCGGGTACACGGTCGTCATCGAGCAGCTCGACACGACCGGCGCCGTCACGGCCACCAAGACCGTCACCGCCGACCGCGTGTTCTTCGCGGCCGGCAGCGTCGGTACCAGCAAGCTGCTGGTCAAGATGCGCGCCACCGGCAAGCTGCCGAACCTGAACGGCGAGGTCGGCAAGGGGTGGGGCGACAACGGCAACGTCATGTGCGGCCGCGCGAACCACATGTGGGACCCGACCGGTTCGCTCCAGTCGTCGATCCCCACCACCGGCATCGACAACTGGGACGACGGCGGCGCGTTCGCCGAGGTCGCGCCGCTGCCCACCGGGATCGAGACCTACGCCTCGTTCTACCTGTCGATCACCGACACCCCGCGCCGCGCGGAGTTCTCCTACAACGCCGGGGCGGGACGCGTCGACCTGAACTGGCAGACCTCCTGGAAGCAGACCAGCATCGACATGGCCAAGTCGATCTTCGACAAGATCAACCGGAAGGAGGGGACGATCTACCGGACCGACCTGTTCGGCGTCTACAAGATCTGGGGCGACCACCTCACCTACCACCCGCTCGGCGGTGCCGTCCTCAACCGGGCGACCGACAACTACGGCCGCCTGCACGGATACCCCGGCCTCTACGCCATCGACGGCTCGCTGATCCCCGGCAACACGAGCGTCAACCCGTTCGTCACCATCACCGCCCTCGCCGAGCGGAACATCGAGAAGATCATCGCGACCGACCTGTGACCCGCCCTTTGCCCACCCCTTGACGACCGGTCCGGCCACGGGCGCGTGTGGCCGGACGTCCGGCATGGCCCGGCCCTTCCGGGGAAGCGGATGTCCCATGGACATACCCCGGACGCTCGTGATGACCGGGCACTTCCCACCGGAGCCGGGCGGGGTCCAGACGTTCACCTGGGAGCTCGTCCGCAGGCTCCCCGCCGACCGGCTGGTCGTCGTCGCGCCGACCTGGCCCGGGGCCGCCGCGTTCGACGCGCGGCTCGGCTTCCCCGTCGTGCGGCGCCGCGGCTACCTGCTGTTCCGCGGGCTGCGCCGGCTCGTCGCCGAGCACGGCGTGCACGCCGCGTGGATCCCCGCCGCCGCGCCGTTCGGCATGTACGCGCCGCTGCTGCGGGCCGCGGGAGTGCGGCGGCTGATCGCGTCCACGCACGGGCAGGAGATCGGCTGGTTCCGGGCCGCGCCGACCCGTGCCGCGCTGCGCGCCGTGTCCCGCACCATCGACGCCCTCACGTTCCTCACCGAGACGTGCCGCGCGGAGGTCGCCGCGGCCCTCGGCGACCGGACGCGGCTCGTCCAGCTCGCCGGCGCCGTCGATCCGGAGCGGTTCCGCCCGGGGCTGGACGGCGCGGGGGTGCGCCGCGACCACGGGCTCGGGGACGGGCCCGTCATCGTGAGCGTGTCGCGGCTCGTCCACCGCAAGGGCCACGACCGGCTGCTGGACGCCTGGCCCGCGATCGTCCGGCGCCATCCGGCCGCCCGGCTCGTCCTCGTCGGGGAGGGCCCGATGCGGCGGCCCCTCACCGAGCGGGCGGAGCGGGAGGCGCCCGGGACGGTCGTGCTCACCGGGCCGGTCCCCGACGCGGACCTGCCGCGCTACTACGCCGCCGCGGACGCGTTCGTCCTGCCGTGCCGCGACGACCGGCGCGGCCTCCAGGTCGAGGGCCTCGGGCTGTCGGTGCTGGAGGCGTCCGCGACCGGCCTCCCCGTCGTGGTCGGCCGGTCCGGGGGCAGCCCCGAGGCGGTCGTCGACGGCGAGACCGGCGTCGTGGTCGACGCCGCGAGCCCGGCCGAGCTGGCACGCGCGCTGAACGGCCTGCTGGACGACCCGGCCTCCGCCCGCCTCATGGGCGAGGCGGGCCGCCGCTGGGTGTGCGCGACCTGGAGCTGGGACCGGGCCGCCGCCCGGCTCGCCGCCCTCCTGCGCGGCGCCCACGCCGACCAGGAGGCCCTGCGGGGCACGCGGACCGAGGACGCGGCACGGAGGGTGAGCCCGGCATGGGACTCAAGGAGCGGCTGAACCGCCCCGGCTTCTGGCGCCTCATGGTGGGCCAGACGGTCTCCTCCCTCGGCGACTGGATGGGCACCCTCGCGCTGATGTACTTCGTGCTGGAGCTGAGCGACTCCACGACGGCGGTCGGCGGCGTGCTGGTGCTGCGCCTGCTGCCCTCGGCGGTCGGCGCACCGGTCGCGGCGCGCATCGTCACCCACTGGCCGCGGCGCGAGGTGATGATGTACGCCAACCTGGCGATGATGGCCATGGCGTTCGTGCTGCCCGTCGTCCCGCTGCTGTGGTGGGTGTACCTCTGGGCGTTCGCCATCGAGCTGGCCGCGCTGGTGTTCCTGCCCGCCCGGGACGCCTCCATCCCGTTCCTCATCGAGGACCCGGAGGAGCGCAAGCACGGCGACGAGCACGACACCGGCACGCTGGAGGTCGCGAACGGCATCACAATGGCCACCTCCTACGGGATGATCCCGGTGGGCGCCGGGGTGTTCGGCCTGGTGCTGTGGGCGACCGACGCCCTCGGCTGGGAGGGCCACTGGCAGTACCTCGCGGTGTTCTGGCTGGACGCGCTGACGTACCTGGCGTGCTATCTCGCGATCCGCTCCATCGCCGACCTCGGCCCCGCCCCCGGGGAGCGGCCTTCCGGGGACCGGAAGAAGCAGGAGGGCACGTTCCTCGAAGGGCTCCGGCTCCCGGTGGTGCGCGGGGTCCTGCCGGGCATCGCGGTCGTCGCGCTCGGGCTGGGCGCGCTGTTCTCCCTCGGCGTGGTGTTCGTCAGGAACGTCCTGGAGGCGGGCCCGATCGGGTTCGGGACCCTGGTGGCACTGTTCGGGGTCGGCGCGGTCACCGGCCTGATGATCGTCCGGCGCGGGACGTGGGACCTGATGAAGCAGATCAAGACGGCGACCGTCGTCCAGGGCATCGTGATCGCGACGATGGGATTGATCGCCTCGGTGGCGTGGGCGTTCGCCGGCGCCGTGGTGTTCGGCGGCGCCGCCACCGCCGCCCTCGTCGGCGGCATCACCTACCTCCAGCAGGGCCTGGAGGGCTACCGGCGCAACCTCGCCCTCACCGCGTTCCACGCGACCCTGCGGTTCGGTCTGGCCCTCGCCGCGCTCATCGCCGGCGCGGCGGCCGACCTGCTCCTGCACTGGGACGAGACACCGCTGGGCCTGAGACCGTCCCAGGCGGTGCTGGCCGTGTCCGGCCTGATCGTGATCGCCGGCACGTTCCTCATCCGCCGCCCCCGCGAGCCCTCCGGGGATTCCGGCTGACCGGGGTCAGGGCAGGCGGTGAACAGCTTCCGCGTACCGGCACCGGCCTGATAGGCGGCCCGGTCACACTGGTGAGTGCCCGGATGCGCAAGATGCTCCTCCGACAGAGATCAATCGCCTTACATACCGTCCGGTCGGTTTGCAAAATACGTCGGCCGCATCCGGCCGGATCTGCCGGGGACGACGGCGGCGATCACCGTGCCGGCGACACCACCGGCCAGGAGATACAGCCACTCCCGCTCCGGAACGGCCGTCCAGACGGTGGTGCCGGCCCAGATCGACCCCAGGCCGACGCCCGCGGCCCTCAGCAGGAGCGGGGACAGGGCCACCAGCAGCAGGCCCGTCAGCGCACCGGCGCCGCGCGGCACCAGCCGTGCGCCGAGCACACCCGCCGCGGCCGCCGCGCAGCCGGACGCCGCGAGCGACCAGCGGTCCAGATCCCGGAACGCGGCCGCCGCGTCGGCGGTCACCGCGCCGGAAGGGGACAGGAACACCTCCGGGGCGAGCACCCGGGCCAGGACGAACCGGGCCGCGAGGGCGAGCAGCAGACCGGCCGTGGCGGCCAGGACGGCCGGGGTGAGGGACGGCTGGGGCAGGACCGCCCGGGCCATGCCGACCCCGGCGAGCGCACCGGCCGTCAGCGCGGCCATGGCGAGCAGCGCGTCGCCGGCGGGCCAGTCCCCCGCCGTCACGAACGAGACCAGCAGGCCCGCCAGCACGAGCGCGAGCGTGACCAGCACCGCCGACACGGCCGTCTCCGGCTCGGCGTCCGCGAAACGGCCGATCCGGATGGTCCCGGACCAGGTACCGAACGCCGCCGCCGACAGCCACGCGGCCGCCAGGAGCGAGGCCGTCCAGGCGGACGGCCCCCCGGCGGCGCCCGAGAGCGCGGTGAAGCCGCTTCTGCCGGTGGGCGTGGTCATCAGCAGCACCGCGAGGACCAGGACGACCGCGGCGGCCGGACCGCCCTTCACGCCGTGACCCTGAACGAGTCGACGACGTCGTCGATCCACCGCCCGGCCTGGCCGCCGCCCGCGCCGATCACGATCATCCGGACGGCGGCGACCGACCCGCCGAGGTCGACGAACAGGTCTGTCTGGTGGAGCGTCGTCCAGCCGTCCTCGCCGTGCGGGGCGGAGTAGGACTTGCGCACCAGCTGCGCGTCGGCGTCCCGGATCCGGAGTCTCCGGCGCTCAACGAGCCGGAAGTCGCGCGCGGTCTTGCTCAGGGCGACGAACGCGTCCACCATGCGGCCCATCGGGCGTTTCCGCTCCTCGGTGAAGACCGACCACGACGCCTGGGGCGGGCGCTGCGGCGGCTCGGGGCGCAGCACCTCGAAGTCGGCGCCGCGGAAGATCCGGTTGCCGGGGTCCTGCCGCCAGCCCTTCGGATACCCGACGGTGAAGCCCTTGCCGGTGAAGACCGTAAGGCCGGGGCTGACCGGGGGCGGCTCGTCCCGTCCGCCGCAACCGGCCGCGACGACGAGCGGCAGGGCGACGAGCATCGCCGTGACCACTCGCGTCATCATGGGGTTCCTCCGTTCCCGCCCTCGGCGGCGGGCCCGGAGCTCCGCTCGCATGAATACCATCGTTGCCACTCGCCGGTGGCAGGGTCGCGGTAGTGCGCCTCGTCCAGGGTCATGCTCCGGTTGCTCGTGCTGGTGCCGAAGTCGAACCACTCGATGCCGAGGTCCAGTTCGGCGCCGCCCCGCCCCGTCTCGCCTTCGGCCTGGTAATGCTGCCGCGTCATCGTGGCTCCCGGGTCCTCCGCGAGCTCGGCGATGGTGCGCCGCCCCTGGAGGCGCTCGTCCAGATTGCCGTCGACCATGGCGCTCAGTTCGTCCGCGACGTCGGCGCGCCGGTCCGGCGGGATCTCGATGGACGTGGTGTTGACGGTGACGTCGCCGTCCTCGACCAGCACGCCGCCGCCCGCCCCGCCGCCGCTCCCGCGCTCGCCCTCGAACCCCAGGAGCAGCGACCCGCCGCGCCCGACACGCCATTCACTGGTGTTGACCGCGGTGACCCGCATCGGGTCGCCGTCGTCGTCGTACTCGACATGGAGGACGTTGCCGCCGACCCGTTCCCAGGTGAGGTCATAGCCCGCGCCCACCACCGGCTGGGGCGCCATCTCCAGGCCGATCCGGGCGGTGTCGGTGTCGGTGGCCGCGTAGTACTCGCCATGGACGCGGGTCCCGTCGGCCTCGATGGCCTCCGAGGTGCCCAGCAGCCTGGTCTCCTCGTGCCGGAGCGAGCCGCTCAGCCCCGTGCCGGCGTCCTCGCTCCCCACCGACCCGTCGACCTCGACGAACGCGCTGGTGCCGTCCGCATTGATGATCGTCGCGGGGAGGTCCATCTCGCCGGCGACCTGGAGCGGCAGGTCCTCGAACTCGGCCATGGCGTCCTCGTCGGCCGCCATCTCGAAGTACCCGCCGTGGTCGTCGATCATGTCGAGGCCCCGCCTCCTGTAGGCCTCCTCGTACTCCTCCAGCTCCCGCCGGCTCCGGGTGACGACCTGCCGCTGGTCCTCTCCCGTCCACAGCACGCCCCCGCCGATGCCGACCCCCCACCCGGCGCCGCCGACCCGGCCGCCGAGCCCGACCTCCAGGTCGATGCCCGTGCCGGACGACCGGCTGGTGGTGACCGCCATCGAGCCGTCCGCGTTGCTGTCCACCTGCGTGGTCTCCGACTCCTGGTCGCCGATGGCGATGATCTTCCGGCCCGTCGTCGACTGGTCGAGGTTCTGGTGGACGGTGCACTCGCTCAGCGCCGGGACGGCGGAGGGCGGCGCGGCCTCGCAGTCCCCGCCGAACAGCCGGCAGATCGCGGCCCTGGTCTCGCCGGCCACCGTGTCCATGACCGACGAGGCGGCCAGGACTCCGATGACGAGGGCCGAGACCAGCAGCACGGCGCCGTACTCGAGCGCGCTCGCGCCCCGGTCGGCGGCGGCGGGGCTGCGACCACGAGTGCGCTGGACCATGAGCGAAGCATGAGTGCACCTTCATCCCGGCACGAGGGTCCCCGGACCCAATGTGCCGACCCAATCGTCGCCGCGGCGAGCGGGACCGGCGCGCCCCGCCACGTCAAGTCACCGAGGCAAGAAACCTCGAACCGGATTTCCCGCCTATTGAGCCGCCCCTTCCCAAGACCGCCCTTCCGAGTCAGTATGCAAGTACTTACTTATAGGAAGGGAGACCATGCGCCCCCTCATCGCACTCGCCGCGTTGCTGCTGGCCATCCCCCTGCTCGCCACCCCCGCCCAGGCCGCCCCCGCCCAGGCCGCCCCCGCCACCCTGCCGTCCGCGCCGACCAGTGACTCCTCCCCCGACGCCCCCGTCCCCGGCCTGCTTCCGCCCGGGGTCAACGACTGGTCCTGCCGCTCCCGGTCACGGCCCGTACCGCTCGTCCTCGTCCACGGCACGTTCGCCAACGCCCTCGACAACTGGTTCGCCACCGTCCCGGCCCTGCGGAGGGCCGGGCACTGCGTCTACGCCTTCAATTACGGCGGCGCGCCGAACGCCTTCATCCAGGGCACCGGCGACATCACGATCTCCGCGCGGCAGCTGGCCGCGTTCGTCACCCAGGTGAAGACCGCCACCGGCGCCGACAAGGTCGACCTCGTCGGCCACTCCCAGGGCGGCATGATGCCGCGCTACTACCTGAAGAACCTCGGCGGCGCCGCCCACGTCCGCCACCTGGTCGGCATCGCCCCGTCCAACGCCGGGACGGACCTCTTCGGCCTGACCGAGCTGGCCGAGCGGTTCGGCATCGTCGACCTCGGCGCCTACGTCTGCTACTCCTGCTACCAGCAGGTGAAGGGCTCCGACTTCCTCACCGCGCTCAACGCCGGCGGGCAGACCGAACCCGGCGTCGCGTACACCACGATCGTCACCAAGTACGACGAGATCGTCACCCCGTACAGGTCGCAGTTCCTCACCGGGGACAACGTGACCAACATCCTGCTCCAGGACGTGTGCCCCCGCGCGATCGCGGAGCACGGCGTCATCGTCGCCAGCCCCGTCACCCACCAGCTCGTCGCGAACGCCCTGGCCCCCGAAGACCAGCAGAAGCCCGTCCGCTGCCTCTTCTGAACGCCCCACGACGTCGGTGAACGCGTCCTGGCCGCGCCCCCGCCGGCCAGGGCGACACCGGGTCGACTCCACCAGCGACGACCACACGTGATCATGTCGCTGGTGGAGTCCGGGGCCTCGGCTCGGACCTCCGCGGGAACTCAGATGTCCTCGACGTTCATGGCCCCTTCGTTGGGGCGCCGGGACAGGTCGATGCCGAGCTCCTCCGCAGCACGGAAGACGTCCTCGTCGGTGTCGCGCATCTCGATGGACAT
>NZ_BMRO01000006.1:505751-506006 GCF_014648675.1 Actinomadura livida | reverse complement strand
ACCGTCAGCGGATACCACTCGCTCAGGGTCAGCAGGTCCCGCAGCGGATGCCGCTCCAGCACATCCGCCACATCCGGTTCCCCGGCAGCGGCGAGCCGTTCGAGGATGTCCGCGTCCTCGTCCGACATGACGCGCATGAGGCGGGCCAGCGTGCGCCGGTCCTCGGGGGACGCGCCTCGCGCGGCACGCCTGAACAGCGCGATGCCCTCCGTGAGCATCAGCTCGGCGTCCTGGCCGCGGGGGACCTTGATCTGG
>NZ_BMRO01000006.1:364645-505696 GCF_014648675.1 Actinomadura livida | reverse complement strand
ACCGTCGCCGACACCTCGACCGTCTCACCCACCACCGCCTTGGCAGGCCACCTGCCACAACCCACCACCGGCGCCACGTCCAGAATCGGGATGCGCCCGAGTTCCGATTCCAGCTTCACCTGCATGTGCCGCTCCCGCGCGTCGGCGATGCCGGGGCACCGCGCCCCGCGCTCCAAGGCATCCATGCCCCGTCCGCAACTTCCGGCCATCAGCGCCACGACAAGATCACGCAAAGAGATCCCCCGCGCGTTCCGTCTGCCGCGGATGCCCGTTCCACGGCGTGGCGGGGCGTTCAGCGGTGCGTGCCCAGGGTGCCGTGCTCAGCGGGGCGCGGTGGACGCGAGCGCCTCGCGGGCGGTCGCCACGTCCGGGGCGATCGCGACCCGGCGCTGCAGGCCCGCCACGTCCGAGACCCGCCGGACGATGCCGCGCGGCGGCAGCACCACCCACATCGGGACGCCCATCTCGGTCGCCCGCATCTGGGACCGCGTGATCACGTTGAGGCCGTTGCTGTCGCAGAACGTGCAGCCGGTGAGGTCGAGGATCAGGGCCGGCGTCCCGGAGGCGAGGAGCCGCTCGGCCTGCCGGAGGATCGCGTCGCCGTTGCTGAGGTCCACCTCGGCCGGGAACGTCAGCGTCCCGCACGTCCGCGTGATCTCCACTCGCGCCACACCGAGATCCATGCTTCGCCCCAACGCCGGTCCCTCACCTGGATGACAACGGGGGGTACCTCACTGCGACTGTAAGCCCCGGGACCGGACGGAACCTTCAAGAGATGGTCAAGTCTCGGGCGGTGGTCCCTCATATCCCGGCCGATCCCGTTCATCGGCGACAGATCCTGGTTTGTCGCTTTCGAGGGGTCGGCGGCCGGGACCGCCCGGCCGGGGCGGCGCCGTCCCGGCATGGTCAAAGCCCTATATTTCACCCTGTGGACTGCTAACTTCGCGATCGGGTGGAACCGGGGGAGGCGGGATGAGCGCGGATCCAGTCGTCATCGACGGCGGCGACCGCTCCTGCGTGCGCCTCCTGCTGGAGCTGCGCGGCCGCATCGCGGACATGGCCCCCGGCACGGTCGTCCATCTGATCGCCAGCGACCCGGCCGCCCCCATCGACCTCCCCGCCTGGTGCCACCTGACCGGCCACACCTACCTCGGCCCGCTCGACGGCGCCGCGTCCCCCACCTACGCCCTCCGGGTGACGGCGGCCCCTCGGCCGACCTCCCCGGAGTCGCCCTGGCGGCCCCGCTGAGCGGTTCGCCCGCGCATCGCGCCGGCGCGGCGAGGCCGCTCGCACGCTCGCCCCGTCCGGCAGCCGCCCTGTGACCACGGGCCTGTGACCATGGGCCTGTGACCACGGCGTTGTGACCGCCGGCGGCGGGGGTGCCGCGTTGTCGGTGGCGCGTGCGAAGCTGAGCACGTGAGCGCCGAAGAGGAGCGTGCCGGAGTCCGGCTGACCAACCTCGACCAGCCCCTGTTCGAGGGCGCCGGGACGACCAAGCGCGACCTGGTCGACTACCTGGACGCCGTCGCCGACCGCATCCTCCCGCAGCTCGCGGGGCGGCCGCTGTCGGTCAAGCGCGTACTGCGGGGTCAGAAGCCCTTCATGCAGAAGAACCTCCCGAAGTACACCCCGTCCTGGGTGCCGCGCGTGACGGTGTGGGCGGAGTCGTCCCGGCGCGAGGTGTCGTACGCGCTGTGCGACGACCGCCGCACGCTGCTCTGGTTCGCCAACCAGCGCGCCGTCGAGTACCACCCGCCGCTCTTCCGCGACGGCGCCTGGGACCGGCCGACCCACCTGGTCGTCGACATCGACCCGCCCGCCCCGGACGACTTCGGCGCCGCCGTCCGCGCCGCCCGCCTCGTCCGGTCGGCGATGGACGCCTCCGGGCTGGCCGGGGCCGTCAAGACCAGCGGCGCGAAGGGCGTCCACGTGTTCGTGCCGCTGGACGGCCGCGCGCCCGCCGACGACGTGGCCGCCGCCACCCGCGCGCTCGCGGCCCGCGCCGAGCGCCTCGACCCGGACTTCGCCACCACGGCCTTCATCCGCGAGGACCGCGGCGGCAAGGTGTTCCTCGACTCCACCCGCGCCGGCGGGGCGACCGTCGTGGCCGCCTACAGCCCGCGGATCCGCCCCGGCACGCCGGTCTCGTTCCCCGTGCCGTGGGACGACCTCGACGGCGTCGCCCCCGCCGACTTCACCGTCCGGAACGCCGCGGGCCTGCTCGCGGACCGCGACCCGTGGGCCGAGCTCATGCCGCCCCCGCAGGAACTCCCGCCCGGCCTGATCGAGGAGGGCCACACCATCCCGGTCGCGCGGGTGCAGGCCATGCACGAGGGAAAGCGCCGGGCCCGCGCCCGCCGCGCCACCTGAGAAACGGCCCGCCCGAAACGGCGAGGCGAACGAAAACCGCGCCGATCCCGCTGTTTCCCCGGCCTTTCGCGCCGGGCGGCCGGGGAAACGAACGAGACGGCGGTCCCCTCTCAGGAATTCAGAATGACCGGCAGTTCACGGTGGCCATTCGATATGAACGATTCCACCTGGCGCAGTTCGCCCGGGTCGACGGCGAGGGCCATATCGGGGAAGCGGCCGAACAGCGCCGGAAGGGAGATCTCGGCCTCCATCCGCGCGAGGTGCTTGCCCACGCAGAAGTGCACGCCGTAGCCGAACGAGAGGTGCTCCTTGTCGGCGCGGGCGATGTCGAACGCGTCGGCGTCGTCGCCGTGCAGCGCGCGGTCGCGCCCGGCCGCGGCGTACGCGGCCAGGATCGCCTCGCCCTTCCGGATCGTCGCGCCGCCGACCTCGATGTCCTCGACGGCGTAGCGCAGCGGGAGGTTCGCCACGGGCGGCTGCCAGCGCAGCGTCTCCTCGATCACCTCGTCCCACGGCACCTCGCCGGACCGGACCCGCGCGTACTGCTCCGGGTGCGTCAGCATCGCGACGATCGCCTGGTCGAGCAGGTTCACGGTGGTCTCGTGCCCGGCGGAGATCATCAGGATCAGGGTGTCCACGAGCTCGTTCTCGCTGAGCCGCGAGCCCTCCTCGTCCCGCGCGGAGATCAGGACGCCGGCCAGGTCGTCGGCGGGCTCGCGGCGCCGGAACTCGACGAGGTCCTGCAGGATGCCGTACATCACCTGCTGGTTGGCGAGGGACTGCTCGGCCGTCAGCGCCGTGTTGAACACGCCGTCCACGCAGCGGCGCAGGCTCGGCCGCGTCTCGTCCGGGACGCCGAACAGCCGGCAGATCACCTCGATCGGCAGCGGGTAGGCGAACTCCTCGCGCAGGTCGGCCCGGCCGCCCGGTGCCGCCGCCAGCGCCGCGACGAGGTCCCGGGTGATCTCCGCCACGGCCGGCCGCAGCGCCTCGGTGCGCCGCGGGGTGAACGCCCGGGAGATGATCGTGCGGAGCCGGCGGTGGTCGTCGCCGTAGGCGGTGAACATGTTCTGCACCGACACCCACAGTGCCAGCGGCCAGTCCGGCGGGATCTCGCCGTTGATCCACGCGGCCCAATGCAGGTTCGGGTTCTTCGACACCATCGGATCGGCCAGCAGGCCCTTGAGCTCCTCCTGCCCCGTCACCGCCCACGCGGCCACGCCGCCGGGGAGTTCCACCGGCGTCACCGGCCCCCTTTCCCGCAGTTTCGCGGCCTCCCCCTGCACATCGGCGCCCGTGGGGTCGAGGACGTACGGATTCTCCATTGGATCTCTCCAGAGGTCGGGTCGGAACGCGCCGTGAATGGCGGCGTGCGAAAGACGACGCTGCCAACGTAGGTCCCGGCCCGGGCTTCCGGCTAGATCAACTCGGGGAATTGATCGGCGAATTCATTTCGGCCATTACCTAAATGGCGGCCCGGAAATCCTCGGGTGAGAGGGGCTCGCCGTGCGCGTGCTCGGTGAAGCGGCTCGCCGCCGGGATGTCCGGCTCCCCGGGCGCGCCGGTCCCGCCGGGCCGCGCCGGCTCGCCCCAGCCGTGCCCGGGGGACACGACGTTGTCGGGCGGCGCCTCGGCGGCGGTGCCGTACAGGTAGGAGCCGAGGCCGATCAGCAGGCGCTGCACGTCCTGCTGCGGCCGGACGACCAGCCGCACGAACTGGCTCGTGGACCCCAGCTTGTTGCCGCACTCGCGGATGAACACGCCGTGGTGGGAGATCAGGTGGTCGCGCAGCGCGACGCCGTCCCGGCCGTCCGGGAGCTTGATCATGATGAAGTTGCCCTGCGACGGGAAGACCTTCAGCCCCGGCAGCGCCGCGAGCTGCTGCGCCATCATCATCCGGTCCCGGGACAGCAGCCGCAGGCTCTCCCGGTACTCCGCGCCGTGCTCGCGCAGCAGGAACACCACGACCTCGGCGAAGGAGTTCAGGTTCCACTTCGGCAGCGCCGCCCGGACCGTCTGCGCCAGCGCTGGGTTCGCCACCATGTAGCCGAACCGGATGCCGTGCAGGCCGAAGTTCTTGCCGAGGCTCTTCAGGACGACGACGTTGGGCCGGATGCGCGCCTCGTCGGCGACGCTGGTGTGCGGCTCGGCGTCCACGAAGTCGAGGAACGACTCGTCCACCACGACCAGGTCCAGGTCGATGAGCAGGTCCAGCAGCCGGACGATCTCCCGCCGCGGGACGTAGCCGCCGTCGGGGTTGTTCGGGTTGCAGACGACCGCGACCCGCGACCCGCGGGTGCGGACGAAGTGCACGAACGCGTCCACGTCGAACTCGAAGCCGCGCATCTCCTGGAGCTGGAACATGTCGACGCGCTTGCCGGTCTCCATCGGCTGGTCCGTCCAGCGGCCGAACGTCGGGATCGGCGTGGCGAGGCTCTCCCGGACCAGCAGGTGGTCGATCCAGGTGATCAGCTCCGTGGACCCGTTGCCCATCACCACGGTCTGCGGGTTGTGCCCGAGCACCGAGCACAGCTCTGCGGTGATCGTGCCGGCGTCGCTCGGGTAGTACTTGAGGATCTGCTCCATGGCCCCCGCGAGCTGGGAGAACATCCCGGGCGTCGGGAAGTAGGGGTTGCAGGGGATGCAGAAGTCGACCAGGTCCTGCCGCCCCGACGACGCCCGCTGCAGGGCGAGGAAGGACGGGCTGTGCGCGTTCTTGCGCAGCAGGCTCGGATCGATCGAGTCCGTTGACACGGAAGGTGCTCCTCGCGCGCGGGGACGTCGCCGTGGCCGGGAGGCGGCGTCCGACCGGTGTCGTCCGCTGGCCGGGTCCGGTTGGTGCCCGCCCGCCAGAGGTACGGCCCGGCCGCCGCACGGGTTCAGCGCCCGGTGGGGCCCGTCCGGCGTTCCCGGCCCGGCGTCCCGGTCAGCGCCGCCCGGCGTCGGCCTCCAGCAGCCTGCGCAGCTCGCCGGCCGCGTCCGGCGCGAGCGCGGCGAAGCGCTCCCGGTACAGGGCGGTGGACTCGGCGGAGGGCCAGCCGTCCGGGAGGTGCTCGGCGGGCAGGCCGGGGTCGGTGCGCAGCACCTGCAGCCAGTCGGCGCCGAGGAGGGTGAGTCGGGTCAGCGGATGCCCCGCCGCCGCGCGGTCTGGCGTCCAGGCGGCGATGAACGACTCGTGCTCGGCGCGGATGGCGCCGACGTCCCAGGCCCGGTGCAGGAGCCTCGGCACGTCGGTGCCCTCCACCGGGACGGAGTAGAACCCGTCGGCCAGCTCGGCCAGCCCGGCGAACTCCGGGCCCTGGAAGATGGCGGCGATGTCGACGCGGCCGGGCGCGATCCACAGCCCGTCGCGCAGCCCGCCGAACCCCGCCCAGATCAGCCGGGCGCGGATCTGGTGGCGCAGGTCGCGGCGGCTCTCCGGCATCGAGTAGCTGAGCAGCGTCCACTCGCCGTCCGGGTGGGTGAACGGCGCCGGGGAGTCGACCCGGGGCTTGGCCTCGCGGAGCAGGTCCTCGGCCCACGGGGTGAGGGAGAACCGGGCGGTGCGGCCCTCCCGGGTCCGGGCGAGCAGGCCCTTGCGCGTCATCCGCGCGAGCGTGGCGCGCGCGGCCGCCTCCGCCACCCCGAGGTCGCCGAGCAGGTGCAGGAAGACCCGGGAGCTGATCGGCGGGTACCCGCGGTCGAGGACGAGCGAGCCGAGGAAGCTGAACAGCAGCTGCTGCGGGGCGCGAACGCGCGGCCGCGGGTTCGGGGACGCGTCCTGCACGGCGGTCATCCCTCGTCCTCTCGTCGTCCTCAGGGCAGATTATTCGATGAAATCCTGACGCGCGACAGCTATCAATCAAGCATCTTTGCTTGCGGGGCGCCGCCCACGTGCCGGTCAGGTGTCCGTATGATGGACATCCGACGGGCGTGCGAGCGGCGAGGGGATGATCGATGCCACGGGAAGGCACCGGACCGGATTTCATCGAGGCCCTGGCCCGGGGCCTCGACGTCATCACCGCCTTCGGGCCGCGGCGGCCCGTGATGTCACTGGCGCAGGTCGCCGAGGCCGCCGGCCTGGCCCGGCCGACCGCCCGCCGCATCCTGCTGACCCTCCGCGAACTCGGCTACGTGCGCGTCGAGGACGGAGGATACGCCCTCACCCCCCGCGTGCTCGACCTCGGTGTCTCCTATGTCCGTTCGATGGGGCTGTGGGACGTCGCCCGCCCGCACATGGAGCGCCTCGTCGAGCGGACCGGCGAGTCGTGCTCGATCGCGCAGCTCGACGGGTCCGACATCGTGTACGTCGCCCGCGTCGCCGTCCCGAAGATCGTCGCGCTGACGGTGCAGATCGGGACGCGCTTCCCGGCTCTGCAGACCTCGCTCGGCAAGGTCCAGCTCGCCGCGCTGGACCCCGCGGAGGTCGACCGGATCCTGGCCGAGCCGACCCGCTCCGGCCTGGAGCCGCGCGTCCGGCCGTCCCGGGAGGACCGGGACGCGGAGCTGCGCGAGGTCCGGGCGCGCGGGTGGGCGATGACCGACGAGCAGCTCGCCCGCGGCATCCGCTCGGTGGCGGCACCGCTGCGGGACGGCTCCGGGAAGGTCATCGCGGGCATCAACGTCAACACCCACGCCGCCGAGACGCCCGTCGAGCGGCTGCTGGAGGAGCACCTGCCGCTGCTGCTGCACACGGCGGGGGAGATCAGCGCCGACTTCGCGCGGCTGGAGACCGTCCCGCAGGTCACCCGCCCGGCCGCGGGATGAGCACGATCCGGCCCTCGGCCGCGCCGGCGGCCTGCCGCCGCCACGCCGCCGCCGCGTCGGCGAGCGGGACGGTCTCGTGCGCGACCGACAGCTCCCCGGCCGCGGCCCGCGCGGCGACGAACCCGATCGCCGCGGCCCGCTGCTCCGCCGTCAGCTCGTTGTTGGTGTAGCCGAGCAGCCGCAGCGACCTGCCGCGGAGGGTGGCGGACTCGATCGGGCACGTCTCGCCCGCCGAGCCGCCCAGGTTGACGAGCCGCCCGCCGGGGCGCAGCGCCAGCGCGGCGGCCGCGGCCGGGGCGCCGAACAGCGGGTCGAGCACCAGGTCGGCCGGGCCGTCCGCGGCGGCGGCGAACCGGCGGGCCAGCTCGCCGGCGTCGCCGGTGTCGAGCGCGACGACCGCGTCCGCCCCTGCCCGCTCCGCGCGCTCCAGCGCGGCCGGGGAGCGCGCGCCCGCCACGACCCGCCGCGCGCCCGCGATCCGGGCGAGCCGCACCGCCGCCTGCCCGACGACGCCGCCCGCGCCGAGCACGATGACCTGCTCGCCCGGGGCCAGCTCGCCGCGCATGGTGAGCGCCATGTGCGCGGCGACCGCCGAGAGCCCGAGCGCGGCCAGCGCCACCGGGTCGGTGCCGTCCGGCAGCTCGACGAGCTCCGACTCCGGGACGGCCGCGACCTCCGCCATGCTCCCGTCGCCCGCCGCCATCCCGGCCGGGGTCGGGAACCACACCGTCCGGCCGCCCGCGGTCCCCACGCCCTGGACGCCCGGCACGTACGGCGTCGCGGGCCGCCCGAAGTAGGACGTGCCCGTGGCGCACAGCAGGTCGAGCGGCGTGACGGGCGCGGCGAGGACGTCCACCAGCACCTCGCCGTCCCGGGGCACGGGCGTGTCCCGCTCCGCCACCACCGGCGGCCGGCCGCACTCGCGGATCTCGGCGGCGCGCACGGTCAGGTCGCGATGTCGGGGTAGGGGAGCGTCATGTGCGAGAGCTTCCGCGCGTACTCAAGCTGAAACCCGAGCGGCTCGTCGTAGTCGCGCTCGAACATCGCGATGAACAGCGTCAGCGTGAGGAACGGGTGCGCGCCCAGCTCGAACAGCTTCGGGTAGTCGTGCGCGGCGAGGGCCGCCCGCTCGGCGTCCGCGAAGCGCAGCCAGGTGCTGGACTCGGCGCCGTGGCAGTTGAGGATTCGGTTGGCCTGCCCCTCCTCCCACCACGCCACCGTCGCCTCCGGCTCGTCCCGGTAGCGCTCGACCAGGGCGGGGTCGCGGTCGACGGTGAAGAGGAACTTGTTCAGCAGGTACTTGCTCACTTGCCCGCTCCGGTCGGGTACCAGGTGAAGTACGCCTCCATCGTGTGGAACAGGTCGTAGGTGTCGACGTAGTCGGCCTTCCGGCCCTCGCCCGCGACGCCCATCATCAGCATGAAGTCCATGAACCCGTGGGTGGCGTTGCCGGGGGCGTGCAGGCTGTCGAGCGTCACCTCCGACAGGCAGCCCTCGATGTCGCCGGTGGAGATCCACTCGACGGCCTTCGCGTCGAACTCGGGGTCGGGGCCGTGCGGGCCGAACTGGCGCGGGCCGCCGAGCTCCAGCGACAGGTGCCCGGTGCCGACGATCGCGACCCGCTGGTTCCCGGGCCACGACTCGACCAGCTCCCGGATCGTCTCGCCGAGCTGGACGAACCGCTTCGGCCGCGGCAGCGGCGGCGCGAAGATGTTGGTGTAGACGGGGACGATCGGCAGGTCGTTCTGCGGGCGCAGCGTGATGATCGGGCACGTGATCGAGTGGTCGATGCGCAGCTCGTTGGAGAACGCCAGGTCGAAGCCCGCGTCGATGCCCTCCCGCAGCAGGTACGCCGACAGGTCCTCCTGCCCCTTCATCACCATCCGGGGGAGCCCGAACTCGCGTTCCTCGTTGTACCAGTTCGCGTCGTAGAAGGGCGCCTTGCCGATGAGGAACTGCGGCATGTTGTCCAGCCACAGCTGGTGGAAGTGGTCGGACCCGACCATCACCAGGACGTCGGGGCGGGCCCTGGTGAGCGTCTCGCGGAACGCCTCGACCTTGCGGACCCATTCGTCGGCGAAGCCGGGGCGGTCCTCCCCGGTCGCCGTGCTCGCTCGGTGGTAGAAGGGGTGGTGGGTCGAGGCGATCACAGCGACCAGTTCAGCCATGACGGTCTCCGGGGGAGTAGGGGTCGGGGGCGACGGACCGGTTGTTGAGGTCCACCGACAGGAAGATCTCGTTGCCGACCGGGCGGCGCAGCTCCTCGGCGAGCTGCCCGATGAGCCCGGCGGTGCGGGCCAGCAGCGCGAACCCGCGCAGCAGCTCCAGCGGGAGCCCGAGGTCGGCGAGCGCGGCGCCGCACACCCCGGCGCCGTTCAGCGGCAGCTTCTTGCCGAGCACCTCGGGGTGGACGCGGCCGATCGCGGCGAACAGCGACAGGTGCGGCCCGAACAACCCCTCCTCGGCGGCGATCCGCATCAGCCTGGGGGTCCGCGGGTCGCCGTCCTTGTGGACGTGGTGGCCGAGGCCGGGGACGAACCGCTTCGCCTCGCGTTCCGCGCGGACGGTCCGCAGCGCGAGCGCGTCCCACTCCTCGTCGGTGGCCGGAGGGTCGCCGTCCACCGTTTCGAGCACGCCGTGCAGGAACCGGCCGGTGTCCTCGGTGACGCCGAGGAACCGGGAGCCGCCGCCGAGCAGCCCGGCGGCGAGGGCGCCCTGCACCGAGTCGGGCGCCGACAGGTACGTGAGGCGGGTGACGATCGCGGTCGGGGTGAAGCCGTGGTCGGCGAGCGCGGCGAGGACGGCCTCGAACACGCGGGTCTCGCCCGGCTCCGGCCGCCGCTGCGCCGCGAGCCAGAACGCCAGCTCGCCGAAGCCGACCTCGCCCATCACGTCCTCGGCGAGGTCGTGCCCCAGCAGGGTGATCTTGTCCCGGCTGGACGCGCCGAGCGCGGTCGGGTACTCGGGCCGCTCAGCCACGGTCGTCCCCCTGCGGCCCCGTGTCCTCCTGTGGCCCCGTGTTCTCCTGTGGCCCCGTGTTCTCCTGTGGCCCTGTGCCGTCCCGCGGTTCGGCGAGCCATTTGCGCAGCTCCGCGCCGTGCTCGTCCAGCTCCGGCGGCGGCAGCCGGTACGTCGCGGGCGTGCGGGAGAAGCGGATGGGGTGCCGGGTGGTCGGCACGGCCTGGCCGCCCTCGCCGACCACGACGACCGGGTCCAGCCCGAACCGCTCCGCCATCGCGAACCCGCCGTCGATCGTGTTGATCGGCCCGCTCGGCACGCCGGCCTCCACGAGCAGGTCGAACCACTCGACGGCGCCGCGCAGCCGCAGCCGCTCCACCAGGATCGGGCGGAGCTCGGCGCGGTTGGCGGTCCGGGCGGCGTTGGTCGCGAAGCGGGGGTCGTCCGGGACGTCCGGGACGCCGAGGACCTCGCACAGCCTGCGGAACTGCCGGTCGTTGGCCGCCGTGACGATGAGGTCGCTGTCGGCGGTCGGGAGCGGCTCGTAGGGGAACACGCTCGGGTGCGCGTTGCCCATCCGGTACGGGACGGTGTCGCCGGCGACGTACGCCGAGCTGTGGTTGACCAGCCCGGTCAGCGCGGACGACAGCAGGTTCACCTCGACGAGCTGCCCCTCGCCGGTCGCGTCGCGGTGCCGCAGCGCCGCGAGGATGCCGATCGCGGCGTGGTTGCCCGCCATCACGTCGAACACCGAGATCCCGGCCCGGTAGGGCGGGCCGTCCGGGTCGCCGGTCAGGCTCATCAGCCCGGAGATCGCCTGCACCATCAGGTCGTAGCCGGGGACGTCGCGCCCCGCCCCGGACCCGAACCCGGTGATCGAGCTGTAGACGATGCCGGGATTGGCGGCGCGCACCGAGTCGTAGTCGAGGCCGAACCTGCCGAGGCCGCCCGGCTTGAAGTTCTCGATCAGCACGTCCGCGCGGCGGGCCAGCTCCCGGGCGGCCGCGGCGTCGGCCTCGTCCCGCAGGTCGAGGGCGATGGAGCGCTTGCCCCGGTTGATGCCGAGGTAGTAGGTCGACACGTCGCCGCGCGCGGGCGGCGTCCAGGTGCGGGTGTCGTCGCCCCCCGGGCCCTCCACCTTGACCACTTCGGCGCCCAGGTCGGCCAGCAGCATCGTGGCGTAGGGCCCGGCGAGGATCCGGGAGAAGTCCGCCACCAGCACCCCCGCCAGGGGGCCGCCCGGCCCTTCGCGCGCGGTGTCGTCCGTCATCCGGCTCCTTGTCGCTCGGTCTCTCGTCCGATGGGCGGACGCTCGTCCGCACTCCCGATTGTGCCACGGCGATATCGAACCCGGTCAAGTGGTTGACACTTTGACTATCGCTCGAAAGAGTGGCCATATGCAGCTTTGACCGTACAGCGGACATTAGTCCGTGACTGCTCCGGGGTGAGTGTCCCGAAGGACGAGGAGTGCGAGCGATGCCGAACACGACGAGCGGGTTCGAGCCGGGCCGTCCCGTGGTGCTGCGCGGCGGGATGGTCCTGCCGATGACCGAAGGGCGCGAGGTCCTCGACCCCGCCGACGTCCTCGTCACCGGAGAGACGATCACCGCGGTCGGCCCGGACCTCCAGGTGCCGGAGGGCACCGCGGAGATCGACGCGTCCGGCGGCATCGTCATGCCCGGGATGATCGACACCCACCGGCACATGTGGCAGACCGCGATGCGCGGCTACGGCGCCGACTGGACGCTGACCCAGTACTTCGTCTGGTACTACCTAGAGCACGGCAAGCGGTTCCGGCCCGACGACATCCACGCGGGCAACGTGCTCGCGGCCCTGGAGGCCGTCGACGCCGGAGTCACCACGGTCGTCGACTGGTCGCACGGCCTGCAGACCCTCGACCACGCCGACGCCGCCGTGGACGCGCTGCGCTCGGTCCCCGGGCGGTTCGTCCTCGCCTACGGCAACATCCAGGCGCCGCCCGCCGAGTGGACCGGCACCCCCGAGTTCCGCGACTTCGCCGGCAGGCTCATCGGCGGCGACATGCTCGGCTTCCAGCTCGCGTTCGACGTGGTCGGCGACCCGTCCTTCCCGGAGAGGCCCGCCTTCGAGGTCGCCCGCGACCTGGGCGCCCCCGTCACCACCCACGCCGGGGTGTGGGGCGCGACCAGCGACGAGGGCATCAAGCAGATGCACGACCACGGGTTCATGACGCCCGAGACGGTGTACGTGCACGCCGCGTCGCTGTCGGCCGACTCCTACCACCGGATCGCGGCCACCGGCGGCTCCATCTCCGTCTCCACCGAGAGCGAGCAGAGCGCCGGGCAGGGCTACCCGCCCACCTGGGTCCTGCGCGAGCACGACATCCCGGTGTCGCTGTCGATGGACACGAGCGTCTGGTGGAGCGGCGACCTGTTCTCCGCCATGCGGACCACGCTCGGCGCCGACCGCTGCCGCATGCACCTGGAGGCGCACAACAGGGGCGACACCGTCACGCACTGCAACCTGCGCGCCGACCAGGTCGTCGAGTGGGCCACCCGCGGCGGCGCCCGCGCGATCGGCCGCGACGACCTCGGCACCCTCGCACCGGGCAAGAAGGCCGACGTCGTCCTGATCAAGAACGACGACTCGCCGGTGTCGTTCCCCGTGCTCAACCCCTACGGGCACGTCGCGTTCCAGGCCCAGCGCGGCGACGTGCACACCGTCCTGGTGAACGGGCGCGTCGTCAAGCACGACCACCGCCTGGTGGACGTCGACCTGGCCGCCGCGCGCCGCGAGGTCGAGGCCACGGTCGAGTACCTGCGCTCGTCGATGGGCGAGCAGGCGTGGGCGGACGGCATGAACCCCGACGTCCCGGAGACCAAGATCCTCGACAACCCGTACACGTACACCGACTACCGCAGCGCCCAGACCCGGACGCGCTGACCCGGACGCGCCGACCCGGGACCCGGGGGAACGCGCCGGCTCCGCGGCTTCGGAGGGGAGGCCGCGGAGCCGGCGGCTCGGGACGGCGGGGGAGCGGTCAGCCCCAGACCTCTTCTGCGGTCTCGGCGATGAGGCGCAGCTTCGCCGCCTGCTCCTCGGCGCTCAGCACGTTGCCCTCCACGGTGGAGGAGAAGCCGCACTGCGGCGACAGGCAGATCTGGTCGAGCGGGACGTGCCGCGCCGCCTCGTCGATGCGGCGCTTCAGGTCGTCCTTGGACTCCAGCTCGCCGCGCTTGGTCGTCACCAGGCCGAGCACGACCATCTTGCCCGGCGGGACGAACCGGAGCGGCTCGAAGCCGCCCGACCGCTCGTCGTCGAACTCCAGGAAGAACCCGTCCACCTCCAGCTCGCCGAACAGGGCCTCGGCGACGAAGTCGTAGCCGCCCTCGGCCGTCCAGGACGACCGGAAGTTGCCCCGGCACATGTGGGTGGTGACGTTCATGCCCTCGGGCCGCCCGGCCAGCGAGGCGTTGATCTGCCGGATGTAGCGCAGGTGGAGGTGCTCGGCGTCGTCGCCGCGCTCCTTGATCATGGCCCGCTGCGCCGGGTCGTTGAGGTAGGCGAGGCTCGTGTCGTCGAGCTGGAGGTACCGGCAGCCCAGCTCGCCGAGCCGCTTCACCTGCTCGGCGTAGGCGGCGGCCAGGTCGGCCCAGAACTCCTCGATCTCGGGGTAGACCTTCGGGTCGATCGACGCCGGCCCGCCCCGGTAGTGGACCATGTTCGGCGACGGGATCGTCAGCTTCGGCGTCACCCCGTCCCCGGCGGCGTCCCGCAGGAACGCGAAGTGGTCCGCGAAGATCGTGTGCTCCAGCCGGACCTTGTCGTGCACGCTCAGCGCGGCCGTGCTGAACTCGATGTCCCCGGCCTCGTTGTGGAACTGGACCTTGATCTTCTCGTCCGCCGGGCTGATCCCGCCGAGCTGGTAGATGAAGTCCATGTGCCACGAGGTGCGGCGGAACTCGCCGTCGGTGGCCGACCGCAGCCCGGCCTCGCGCTGCATCCGGACCGCGTCGCCGACGGCGGCGTCCTCCACCTCGGCGAGCCGGGCGGCGTCGATGCGCCCCTGCGCATGGTCGTCCCGCGCGGCCAGCAGTTCGGGCGGCCGCAGCAGGCTGCCGACGTGGTCGGCCCGGAACGGCGGCTTGGTTCGCACGGACAAGGCTTGCTCCTTCTGCGGGGTGAATCGGACGCTGCCAATCTAGGCACTGCCGCGACTGCGATCAATCATTTGCCGAAGATGCGTCCGACCTCAGCGATCGCGCGCCGGCCCGGCACGGCGCGCGGCGTCCCGCCCCGGCTCAGTCCGCGGTGGCCGGCGCGGCCGCCACCTCGCGCGCCTCCCGCTCGACCTGCGCGAACTCCGCGGCCATCGCCTCGGCGAGCGCCTTGGCGGCCGACAGCGGCCGGACCATGACCGTGAGCTCCTCGACCAGGCCCGCGTCGTTCGTCCGCAGGAAGTCGCAGCCGCTGATCGTGAGGTCGCCGACCTTGGCCTCGAACAGCAGGGCGTGGTCGCGGCCGTCGCTGATCTCGCGGGTGTAGCGGATGCCGGCGAAGACTCGCAGCACCGCGCGCAGGATCGCCGCGGTGACCGGTTTGCCGGAGTACGGCTTGAAGACGACGGGGCTGGTGAACACGACGTCGTCCGCCAGCATGGCCTCGATCGCGTCGCGATCGCCGGCCTCCGCCGCCGCTCGGAAGGGATGCATCTACTCTTCTCACCTTGTAGTCATATTGTTGACTAACCAGTAACGAGAATAACGGCAGGTGGACGCCGGGCGCCACCGCCTGCGGCACCCCTCACCGCGGGGTCACCGACCACGATCCCGGCGGACATGCCCGAAGAATGTGGCTCGGGATGATTAATCGCGGTGCCATGGGTAGGACGTTTCCTTCGCTGCCCCGAGCACGGTGAGGTTGAGTTCGCCCATGACGAGCCAGGAGCCCGGCCGTCCCGCCTCCCTCGACGACGTCAAGGGCTGGTTCCCCGAGACCGACCAGCGGCTGTTCACCTGGTTCCTGGAACGCCAGGACCAGCTCGGGGAGTCCGGCGACCTGGTGGAGCTCGGCTCCTACCTCGGCAAGAGCGCCATCCTGATGGGGCGCCACCTG
This sequence comes from Actinomadura livida, assembly GCF_014648675.1. Classification (GTDB taxonomy): domain Bacteria; phylum Actinomycetota; class Actinomycetes; order Streptosporangiales; family Streptosporangiaceae; genus Spirillospora; species Spirillospora livida. The sequence continues at coordinate 490,528 of NZ_BMRO01000006.1, read as the reverse complement.
CGGGACGGTGAGACATTCACGGTGTGCGACCTGTTCGACTCCGACGCGTCGGACGACCCGAACCGGGCGGAGATGGCCAGGTCCTACGCCACGCTGACCCGCGCGGCCTTCGAGGAGAACTACCGCGCCTTCCACGACCGGCTGCCGGAGATCGTCCAGGGGCCGACCTCCTCGATCCTGGACCACGTCCAGCCCGAGTCGTGCCGGTTCGTGCACGTGGACGCGTCCCACCTGTACGAGCACGTGCGCGGCGACATCCGGGCCGCGCAGGTCATGCTCCGCCCCGGCGGCGTGATCGTCTGCGACGACTACCGGTCCGAGCACACGCCGGGCGTCTCGGCCGCCGTCTGGGAGGCGGTGATCACCGGCGGCCTCCGGCCGGTCTGCATCACCCCGATGAAGCTCTACGGGACGTGGGGCGACAGCGGTCCCGTGCAGGACGACCTCCTGAACTGGCTGGAGAAGCAGGAGGACGTGTGGCACGAGGTCCAGCAGGTCGCCGGGCGCCGCCTCGTCCGGGTCAAGAAGAAGCGCGCGAAGAAGCCCGACAAGCACAAGGAGAAGGTGCGCCGGCTGGAGGAGCGCCTCGCGGCGACGGAGGAGAGCCTCGCCGAGACGCGGCACCTGCTCGCCTCCGTCCGCGGCTCGGTGAGCTTCCGGGTCGGCCGGGCGGTGACCGCCCTCCCCAGGGCGATGCGCGGCGGCCGCCGCCGGTAGCGCGGAACCCTGTGCGGAACCTAGAACACGTTCTAGTATCGGTCGCATGCGCCATGGCATCGTGCTCTTCACAAGTGACAGGGGCATCACGCCCGCCGCCGCCGCGAAGGCCGCAGAGGAGAACGGGTTCCACACGTTCTACGTCCCCGAGCACACGCACATCCCGGTCAAGCGCGAGGCCGCGCATCCCGGCACGGGCGACGCGTCGCTCCCGGACGACCGGTACATGCGCACGCTGGACCCCTGGGTCTCGCTGGCGTCCGCGGTCACCGTCACCTCCGCCATCCGGCTCGCCACGGCGGTCGCGCTGCCCGTGGAGTCCGACCCGATCACCCTCGCCAAGGCCATCGCCACGCTCGACCACCTGTCCGGCGGGCGGGTGACGGTCGGCGCCGGGTTCGGCTGGAACACCGACGAGCTCGCGGACCACGGCGTCCCCGCCGGGAAGCGGCGGACGGTGCTGCGGGAGTACGTGGAGGCGATGCGGGCGCTGTGGACGCAGGAGCAGGCGTCCTACGCCGGGGAGTTCGTCTCGTTCGGCCCGTCCTGGGCCTGGCCGAAGCCGGTCCAGGCACACGTGCCGCTGCTGATCGGCGCCGGCGGCGGGCCGAAGACGTTCGCGTGGATCGCCGCCAACGCCGACGGCTGGATGACGACCCCCACCGAGCGCGACATCCTGCAGAAGACCGCCGCGCTGCGGGCCGCGTGGGAGGACGCGGGCCGCGCCGGACGCCCGGAGATCTCCGTCCTGGCCACCATGCGCCCCTCCGCCGAGGACATCGCGGTCTGGGAGGACGCGGGCGTCACCGAGATCATGTGGGGCCTCCCGGACAAGCCCGAGGACGAGGTCGCCGCCTTCCTCGCCCGCCACGCGAAGCGCCTCGGCCTCTGACCGGCCGCCGCCCGCCCTTCAGCGGGCGGGGCCGTCCGCGGCGAGCGGGTCGTGGCCGGGCGGCGACCCGGCCGCACCTCTCCCGGTAGCGCGTTCCCCGGACGACGGCGGCGGGAACCACAGGACGAACGTGCTGCCGGCGTCCGGGGCGGAGAACAGCCGCACGTGGCCGTTGTGCGCCTCCACGATGCTCCGCACGATCGCCAGCCCGAGCCCGGTCCGGCGGTCCCGGGAGCGGCGCGACTCCGAGCCGCGCCAGAAGCGGTCGAACACGCGCTCCTGGTCGTCGGCGTGGATCCCGGGCCCGGCGTCCCGGACCGCGATCCACTGCCGGCCGGGTCAGCGCACCAGCCGCAGGGCGCCCTCCCGCGCCCGGTCCGCGGGGATCGCGAACCCGATGCCGATCGAGCCGCCGCCCCCGCCGCGCATCAGTGTGGCGATCGCGGTGTTCACCCCGATGACCTCGCCGCGCGCGTTGACCAGCGGCCCGCCGGAGTTCCCGGGGTTGATGGACGCGTCGGTCTGCACGGCGGTGCTCGCGCCGCCGCCCTCGCCCAGCCGCACCTGCCGGTTCAGCGCGCTGACGATGCCGCTGGTGACCGTGCCCTGCAGGCCCAGCGGGGAGCCGAGCGCGATGACCGGGTCGCCGACGCGCACGTCCGAGAAGCGGCTGAACGTCAGCGGCGCCGGGGCCTGCGCGGCCGGGATCGCCAGCACCGCCAGGTCGAGGGCGCGGTCGGTGCCCACCAGGCGCGCCCGGACCCGCCGCTGGTCGGCCAGCACCACGGTGACCTGGCCGCCGCCCTCGACGACGTGGGCGTTCGTCAGCACGTGGCCCCGCCGGTCGATGACGAACCCGGAGCCGGTGCCCTGCGCGCCCGCGGCCCGCACCTCGATCGACACCACGCTCGCCTGCACCCGCGCCGCGACGTCGCTGAGGCCGCCCTGCACCGGCCCGGCGTCGGACTGCTGCAGCGCCGTGGACTCCGGCGTGTTCGCGGTCAGCCGCCCGGTGACGCCCCCGGCCACGCCACCGGCGAGCAGCGCCGCGATGACGGCCGCGACGACCGCCCGGCCGGGGCCGCCCCTGCGCCCGCGGTGCGGGTCCCCGTAGTCGGGGGTGCCGTAGTCCGGGACGCCGTAGTCCGGCCGGCCGCGTTCGGGGAGCGCCCACGGGTCGGCCGGCGGCGGACGCCTGAACGGATCTTCCTGCGGCCACGTACGAGTGGGCGGAGGGGACGGGAAGTCGGGGCCGCGGGGGTCGCCCAGGCCGTACCGGACCTCGTCCCGGAGGTCGTACTGCGTCGTGCTCTGGCCCATGCCGTACCGGGAGTCCGCCTGCGGTGGATAGCTCATGAGGCTCCTCAAGTTCATTTCCCACTAGTGAGTACTCCGCTCCGATGCGTTTCGTTCAGGGAAAGGGGTGTTGGGAGGGCCGCGTCTCCGCGCCGGTTCACGGCAGGCGCGAGAACCACAGCAACGACGCCGCCGCGACCGCGCACGACAGCAGCAGGCCGGCCCCGATGAACCACGTCCAGATCTCCCGCCGCTCCGTGCGGTAGCCGATGCTGCCGCCGATGTCCGCGTACACCCCGCGCAGTTCGTCGCCGGAGGCGGCCTCGTAGAACCGTCCGCCGGTGTCCTGCGCCAGCCGCTCCAGCGCGGGACCGTCGACCGGCACCGGGATCATCTGCCCGTTCTGCACCATGAAGCCCTCGGGCGTGCCGTAGGCGATCGTCGACACCGGGACGCCGGTCTCCGCGGCGCGCCGGACCGCCTCCCCGGGCTCGCGCCCCGCGGTGTTGGTGCCGTCGGACAGCAGCACGATCCGCGCGGGCGGCGCCTCCGTCCCGAACTGCGCCCCGAACCCGGCGATGGCGTCCACGCCGGTCCGCCGGCGGCCGGCGCGGCGGGGATCAGCGGGGGGCGGACGATTCGAGCGGCGGGGGCAGGGACGGCGACGCGGACGGAGTGGGAGTGGGCAGCGGCGGGCGGCCGGTCGGAATGACGGGATCCGGGCAAGCGGGCGCCGGGGCGGCACGGGTCGTCCCGGAGGACTCGGCGGCGAGCGTCTTTCTCAATTTCTCCGCAGACGATTCCGGCGGTTTAGATGATCTCCGTGCAGTTTTCTCGTCGCTCTGCGTGACATGGGAAGTGGGATGTGTCCGTCCGATGGACGGCTGATTTTCCGGGTACGGGCCGGTGGACGGCGCAATCGCTATCGACAGCACGATGGTCGCGGCCGGCGCAGCCGCGGCACTGAGTCCGACGAGGCTTTTCGCGGAACCGCCCTGGTATAGCGCGCTTAGAGCCAGCAAGGGAACGGCGGACAGTTCGAGAAGACGGGGATGGCGCATCTTCGCGTTCGAACGCAGAATCCTGGCCGCGCGGGAGACCTGCCCGCGCCGCAGATCCCGGTTGAGGACGATGACGGTCCGGTCGCCGTGCACCCGCAGGTACCCGAGGAGCCGGCCGGGCATCTGGGCGCGCGCGTAGGGCCCGATCCGGCCGCGCGGGGGCGCCGCGGTCTGCAGGTGGCGCCACACTTCGCCGGCCGCCGCGCCGTCCCCGCCGGTGCCGGGTTCCGTGCCGCTGATGAGGATAAGGGTCGGCTCTTCGGGTATGAGCGGGACCGTGACGCACTCCCAGCCCATGGCCGTGCGGAACGCGTGTTCGAGTTCGAGCGGCGGGTTCCATTGTTCGGTCACCGCCAGTTGGCTGCGGAGTTTCGCGTTCTCCTGGGTCAGGCGTTCGATTGTCTGCTTGAGGAGCTGTTCGTCAGGGGAATCCACGGCATCTCCCATTGCGTCATCCGCGCCGGCCGTGCCCCCGACGGCACGTCGCGCACAGAAATGACCTTGGAATGCCCGTTCCCGGCTGCCGAAACTATATTCCCCCCGCTTTCCGCCGATGGTCGGGAAGTTCCTCCGCCGCTCTCGGTGCCGACCGCATGCGCCTGAGCAGTACGCCGGTTATGGCGGCCCATTTGTCCTCGTCGTCGGCGAGTGCCGCGGGCGCGTCCCAGATGAAGCGCAGGAACGGGTCGCCGGCCACTTCGGCCGGGTACCCCCCGTCGCCGGGCTCGGCCGCGGGCGCCGCGGGCGCCGTGTCTAGGCACTCCGGCTCGCCGCCCTCCAGGACGGCCCGGAAGCTGCCCCGGCGCCACGCCAGCCGGTCCTCCAGCGGGATGATCACGCGGTCGGTGTAGTCCCTGCCGCGGCCGGTCTCGATCTTGTTGACCACGGAGAGCGACGGCCCTCCCTCCGCGGCGAGGCTGGCCTGCGAGCCGAAGCCGAGTTCGATCCGGCGGCGCCGCACGATCCGGCCGAGCCGCCGCCATGCCTCGGGCGGGTGATCCCGCTCATCGAGATCGCTCAATTGACGGAACTCCTTCCCCGTGGCCGGGAGCGGGGACACCCGGCACGCGGGCATGCTACCGGAGAAAAACGGACTTTGAAGAGTGGTAACGCGTTTTCGGCGTGTGTCGCGGGCTTCCCGCACACTCTGCCGCATCTCGACACGCACGAGTTGGTTAAAACGCGTTACGAGGCTGCGAGACGCATTGAGATGCGTTATGGTGCTCTGCATGTTGAGCTCTCCCGGCAGCGACATCCCTACTGACATCCCTACCGACCGGCTCCTCTACACACCGCAGGAAGCCGCCGAGTTGACGTCGTTCACCCGTGACTGGCTCGTCCGGGCGGCGAGCCGCGGCGAGATCCCGCACCGCCGCTACGGCAAGCGCCTGTTCCGCTTCGCCCAGGAGGACCTGGAAGCGATCAAGGAGATGGGCGCCTGCCCGGTCGAGCCCCGCCCGTGAGGTCCCGGCCGCGCACCGCCGGCCGTGGACGACGACACCGCACCACCTGACCCCACACCGCCTTACGCCGCCACACCTGACGCCGCACCACTAGAGGACGACCCGAATGAGCACTGCTTCCCCTTGGACGGCACGGACCGGAGGTTCCCGATGACCTGGCTCGGCCAAGCGATCATCGACGACCTCGGCGCCGCGGCCGCCGCCCACGAGGCCGCCGCCGAACGAGCCGGCGACGCGCTCGAGACCCACCGGAAGGCGGCCTACGCCGCCAGGGACGACATGCACCGCCACCAGGGACTCGCCGCCGAGGCGAAGTTCCTCCTCGCCATCGCGCACGGTGCCGCGCCGGTCCCGGCGCCGGGGCAGATCCGCGAGGTCGACGACGAGCACTCCGGTCTCGGCCTGGCGATCGGCAACCTCCGGCTGGCGCTGCCCCCGGACGCCTCCCCGGAGCAGTTCGGCAGGCTGGCCGAGTCCATGCGCGCGCTGTACGCGGCGGCCCACGTCGTCGCCCTGCACGCGGACGGCCGCGCCCGCGCGCTGTCCCCGGGGCCGCCGCCCGTACCGGAACCCGCGGCCGAGCCCCCCGCTCCCGTGCCGCGCGCCTACGCGGCCCTGGTCGGGAACCGGGTCCGCGTCGAGGGAACCGACGGCACCTGCCATGCCGGGGTGCTGGGGTCGGTCGAAGGAGGCCAGATCACGCTCCTCGACCAGGACGGCGTCCCCTTCGCGTGGCCGCTGCTCGACGACGTGGCGTCCGTCCGGCCGGCGCCCCCGGGCGATGACGGCGTCGGGCCCGGCGGAACGGCCGCGGAGGACGCGCCGCCGGTCCCGGCGGAGCCGGCGGTGCCGGCCGGGAACGGCGGACGTCCCGGCGCGCTCCAGGAGGAGGCGCGGTGAGCGCGGGGGCCTGGCTCGTCCCCCTCGCCGCGGCGGTCGCGGTGGCCTTCACCGCCGGCATCGCCCGCCACCGCCGCAACCGGGACCGCAAGGAGGCCGACACGCTGGTCCAGCTCGGACGGGCGGAGCGGGCCGTGCGGCTCATCGTCGCCCAGCGCGACGAGGCGGCCGCGGGCCAGGACCGCGCCGAGGCGTTCGGATCGGCCGTGCTCCGCGAGCACCACGCCCTCCGCGAAGCCTGCTTCGACCTGGTCAAACGCTGGGAGTCCCTGCCCAGTGAGGCGGGCTGCGCCCATGCCGAGCAGCTCCGGCGGGTCGTCCGGCTCCACGGCTGGGACGCGCCGTGACGCCCCCGCCCCGCACCACCGCCTGACCCTTCAGGCGACTTCCGACCACGTCGTCTCCTCCGGCAAGGGGGGAGGGGGAGACGACCTCCGGAGGCAGGTCTCGCATGGGGGACGGGACCTGCCGCCGCCGGCGGCCACGCCGCACCGCGCCCACGGCGTGGCCGCCGGCGCTTCCCACGTCCGCACGCCCGCCCCCGTTCACGCAAGGAGAAGAGATGCCGATGGGCTTCGAGGTGTGGCAGTCCGTCGACGCCGCCACGCCGTCCGAACTGGAGACGCCACCGCGGCGGCAGCCGTGGCCGCAGGCGGGCGCCCGCGGGAGGCACCGCCGTCCCCGTCGCACCATCGCCCAGGTGATCAGGGGGATGCCGCCGTTCCCCCACCGCCTGCTGGAGTACCCCGGACCCGGGCGGCCGCTGATGCACGGCATGGACGTCGAACTGTGGCAGCGGCAGGCCCGCAGGAAGGGCTACCTGCTGAAGCCCGACGGCTGGTACGGGCCGCGGTCCCGCAAGGTCGCCGAGTCCCTGCAGCGGCGCGCGGGCCTGCGGGCCGACGGAGTGATCGACCCCCTGACCTGGGCCGCGACCTGGCGATGACCGATGACGCACACCCGCGCGCCCCGCAGGCCGCCGCCGCGGGCGGGCCGCCCGCCGACCGGTTCGGCGACGCCGCCGCGGACCTGCGCACCCACGTCCTGCTGGAGCGGATGCACCGCCTCGCTCCGGACGACCCCCGCCGGGACCGGCTGCGCGCCGAGATCGTCTCGCTCAACACCGCGTTCGTCCGGCGCATCGCGCGCCGCTACGCGGGCCGCGGCGAGCCGCTGGAGGACCTGCTGCAGGTCGCCTACGTGGGGCTGATCACCGCCATCGACCGCTTCGACCACGACCGGGGCAACAGGTTCTACGGGTACGCCTACCCGGTCGTCGCCGGCGAGGTCCGCCGCCACTTCCGGGACAGGACCTGGGGGGTGCGCGTCTCGCGCCGCGTCCAGGAACTGCGGCCGGTCCTGCAGCGCGGCAAGCGCGAGTTCGCCGCCGCCAACGGCCGGCACCCGACCACGGCCGAACTCGCCGACCACGTCGGCATCAGCCACGCGGAGGCCCTGGACGCGCTGCAGGCCGGCGAGGCGTACCGCCCGCTCTCCCTGGACGCCCCGGCGGGCGGCGTCACCGAGGAGGAACCCGGCACCGTGGCGGAGCATCTCGGCGCCGACGACCCGGCCCTGGACCTGTGCCTCGACAAGCACGCGCTGCGCCCGCTGCTCGCGGACCTGCCGGAACGGGAGCGGACGATCCTCTCGCTGCGCTTCTTCGGCGACCAGACCCAGGCGCAGATCGGCGAGCGGCTCGGCATCTCCCAGATGCACGTCTCCCGGCTGCTCGCGAAGACCCTGCTGCACCTCCGCCACGGCCTGCTGCCCGGCACGCCGTCCCGGTGACCCCCGCTCACATGTGCGTGACCAGGACCCCGGGACGCTCCACGCAGTCGGCGACGAACCGCAGGAAGCCCCCGGCCGCGCCGCCGTCGCAGACCCGGTGGTCGAAGGTGAGGGAGAGCTGCGTCACCTTGCGCAGCCGGACCTTCCCCTTGTGCGCCCACGGCCGCTCGGTGATCCGCCCGACACCGAGCATGGCCGCCTCGGGATGGTTGATGATCGGCGTGGAGCCGTCCACCCCGAAGACGCCGTAGTTGTTGACGGTGAACGTGCCGCCGGTGAGGTCCCCGGGGGCGATCCGCCCGTCGCGGGCCTCGTCCGTCCGCTCCCGCAGCGCCGCGGCGAGCTCGGCCAGCGTCATCCGCTGGGCGTCGCGGACCACCGGGACGACGAGGCCCCGGTCCGTCTGCGCCGCGAACCCGAGATGCACCCGCGGCAGCTGCACGATCTCCTGCCGCTCGGTGTCCACGTAGGCGTTGAGCTCCGGGAACCGGCGGAGCCCCGCCACGCAGGCCCGGGCGATCAGCGCCAGCGTCCCGACCCCCGCGGCGGGGTCGGCGCGGCCGATGTCCCGCTTGAGCCGCAGCAGGGCCGTGGCGTCCACGTCGACCCAGGTCGTCGCGTCGGGGATCTCCCGGCGGCTGCGCGACAGCTTGTCGGCGACCGTCCGCCGCACGCCCCGGAGCGGCACGCGCACCTCGCCGTCCCCGGACGGGGCGTCCCGGACCGGGCCCGGCTCCTGCGGCCGCGCCGCGGCGGCGATCGCGGCCTCGACGTCCCGCCGCAGCACGACGCCGCCGGGCCCGCTGGGCGCGAGCGCGCCGACGTCGACGCCGTTGTCGCCCGCCAGCCGCCGCACCACGGGGGAGATGACCCGCGGCACCTCCCGCCGGGGCGCCGCTTCGGGCGCGGACGCCGCCTGCCCCTGCACTGCCTGCCCGGACGCCCGCCGGGCCGCGCGCCGCGACCGGCGGGCGGTGGGCGTCCCGTACCCGACGAGGACGTTGCCGGACCCGGCCCGCTCCTCCTCCCGGTACCGCTCCCGCCTCCGCGCCGTCGCCGTGTCCTGGGCGGCTCCCGCCTCGTCCCCGTTCAGCGCGAGGAGCGGAGCGCCCACGTCCACCACGGCCCCGGCCTCGGCGTAGAGCCTCGTGACGGTCCCGGCGACGGGGGAGGGGACCTCGACGGCGGCCTTGGCCGTCTCGACCTCGACGACGGCCTGGTCGACCGCCACGACGTCGCCGACCGCCACCTTCCACTCGATGATCTCGGCCTCGGTGAGCCCCTCGCCCAGATCCGGCAGCCGGAAGACCGTCCCTTCGCTCATGCCTGTTCCTTGCGGGGGGACGACCCCCCGCGCCCCCTGGTTCGCTTCGCTCATGCCTGTTCCTTGCGGGGGGACGACCCCCCGCGCCCCCCGGTTCGCTTCGCTCATGCCGCACCGCCCAGGTGCCGCATGTCGGGCCGGTCGTCGCGCTGGAGGCGGTCGAGCGTGTCGAGGACGCGGTCGACGTCCGGCAGGTGGTGGTGCTCCAGCATCGGCGGCGGATACGGGATGTCGAGGCCGGAGACCCGCAGCACCGGCGCGTGCAGGCTGTGGAAGCAGCGCTCCTGGACCCGGGCGGCGATCTCCGCGCCGACCCCGGCGAACCCGGCGGCCTCGCTGACCACGACGCAGCGCCCCGTCCGGCGGACGGACGCGGCCACGGTCGCGTCGTCGAACGGGACGATCGTCCGCAGGTCGACGACCTCCGCGTCCCAGCCCTCCTCCTTGGCGGCCTCGGCGGCGTCCAGCGCGACCGGGACGCTCGGCCCGTACGCGACGAGCGTGACGTCCCGCCCGGGGCGCCGGACGGCGGCGCGGCCGAACGGCTCCGTGCGCGCGAGCCCGGCGACGTCCGGGAGGTCCGACTTCGACCAGTACAGCTTCTTCGGCTCCATGAAGACGACCGGGTCGGGGTCGTCGATCGCCTCCCGGAGCAGCGAGTACGCGTCCTCGACCGTCGCCGGCGTGACCACCTTCAGCCCGGGCGTGTGCGCGTAGTAGCCCTCGCTGGAATCGCAGTGGTGCTCGACGCCTCCGATGCCGCCCGCGTACGGGATGCGGATGACGATCGGCAGCCCGATCCGCCCGCGCGTGCGGTTGCGCATCTTCGCCACGTGCGAGGCGATCTGCTCGAACGCGGGGTAGGCGAACGCGTCGAACTGCATCTCGATGACCGGCCGGAAACCGCCCATCGCCATGCCCACGGCGAATCCGGCGATGCCCGCTTCGGCGAGCGGCGTGTCGAAGCACCGGTCCTCGCCGAACTTGGCGGTGAGGCCGTCGGTGATGCGGAAGACGCCGCCGAGCGCGCCGACGTCCTCCCCGAAGACCAGGACCCGCTCGTCCTCGTCCATGGCCTCGCGGAGCGCCGTGTTGAGCGCCTGCGCCATTGTGATCACGACAGCGCCTCCTCGGCTTCGATCTCGGCCCGCAGCAGCGCCCGCTGCTCCTCCAGCTGCGGAGTCGGGGTGCCGTAGACGTGGTCGAACAGCCCCAGCGGGGCGAGTTCGGGGTCGGTGTTCATCCGGTCCCGCAGCCGCCCGGCGAACTCCTCGGCCTCGGCGTACCACGCGGAGATGTCGGCCGCCGAGAGGTGGCCGCGCCGCCGCAGATACCGCTCCAGCCGGGTGACCGGATCGCGCCGCCGCCATTGCTCGGCCTCCGCGTCCGTCCGGTAGCGGGACGCGTCGTCGGCGTTCGTGTGCGACTCCAGCCGGTACGTGTGGGCCTCCACCAGGAACGGTCCCTCGCCCGACCGGGCGTGCTCGACGGCCGCCGCCAGCACGGCCAGCACCGCGACCGGGTCGTTCCCGTCGACCCGCTCGGAACGCACCCCGTACCCGATCCCCTTGTGCGCGAGGGAGGGCGCGGCGGTCTGCCGCTCCAGCGGGACCGAAATGGCGTACTGGTTGTTCTGCACGAAGAACACGACGGGCGCCTTGAACACGGCCGCGAAGTTGAGCGCCTCGTGGAAGTCGCCCTCGCTGGTCGCGCCGTCGCCGACGCAGACCAGCGCGACCCGTCCCGTCCCCTTGCGCCGCTCCGCGTACGCGAGCCCCGCGGCGTGGACGGTCTGGGTCGCGAGCGGCGTGCACTGCGGCGCCACGTGGTGCCGCTCCGGGTCGTAGCCGCAGTGCTCGCTGCCCCTCAGCAGGGCGAGCACCTCCACCGGGTCGATGCCGCGCGTCACCAGCGCGACCGACTCCCGGTAGGTGGGGAAGAACCAGTCGCCCTCATCGAGGGCGAGCACCGCGCCGACCTGGCACGCCTCCTGCCCGTGGCTGGACGGGTACACCGCCAGCCGCCCCTGCTTGGTCAGCGCGGTCGCCTGCGCGTCGAACCGCCGCCCGATCACCATCGCCCGGTACGCCCGCCGCAGCAGCTCCGGCTCCGGCAGCGGGTGGCGGGGCCGCCGCCCGCGCACGGCCGCGCCGTCGTCGGTCAGGAACCGCACGGGCTCCGCCGAGGGAAGCAGCTCCGCGACCCGACCCGTCATCCGATCCCACCTCCGCACTCAATCAGTGCTAGAAATATGAACCGAATCAGCCATAAGTCTCAATAGACGGCACAAAACCAAGACATCCGGCGAGAAACTGGAATACACATGGACCATCTGTCGCCCGGGATCCCGCCCCCGCCGGGTCCCGCCGGACGATCGGCCGCCCCCCTCGACGAGGTCGACCGCGCGATCATCCGCGAGCTCCAGGCCGACGGCCGCCTCTCGATGCGCGCCCTCGCCGAACGGGTGAGCGTCTCGCGCTCCAACGCCTACACGCGCGTGGAGCGCCTGGTCGCGGAAGGGGTGGTCACCGGGTTCACCGCCCGCCTGGACCCTGTCCGCGCCGGTCTCGGCACGGCGGCCTACGTCCTGGTCAACATCGAGCAGAACTCCTGGCGCACGGTGTCGGCCCGGCTCCGCGAGGTCCCCTGCGTCGAGCACCTCGCCTTCGTCGGCGGGGACGTCGACCTGGTCATGCTGGTACGGACCCCCGACAACGCGTCCCTCCGCGACGTCGTCCTCTCCCGCGTCCACGCGGTCGAAGGCGTCCGCTCCACCCGCACCTGGCTGATCTTCGACGAGCCCCCGCCCAGCGGCTAGCGGCCCGCCTCCCACTCCAGGGCGGGCAGGAGGTCTTCGACGGTGATCGGGAGCTCGTGGACCCGGTGGCCGGTGGCGTGGTGGACGGCGTTGGCGATCGCCGCCCCCGACCCGACCTGCCCGATCTCCCCGACGCCCTTGACGCCGAGCGGGCCGGTGACGTCGTCGTCCACCTCGATCAGCTCCACGTCCACCTCCGGCGCGTCGGCGTTGACCGGCACCAGGTAGTCGCCGAGGCTCGCGTTGGCCCACCGGCCGAGACCGGCGTCCATGTGGGTGCCTTCGAGCAGCGCCTGGCTCATGCCCCAGAGCATCCCGCCCATGAGCTGGCTGCGCGCCGTCCGGGGGTTGAGGACGCGGCCCGGGGCGAACGCGCCGACCATGTGCCGGACGCGCACGGTACCGAGGTCGGCGTCGACCGCGACCCTGGCGAACTGGGCCCCGAAGGTGAGCAGTCCGTAGGGGGTGTCCAGGGGCGGCGGGTCCCAGGTGCCGAGGGCCTCGGTGTCGCCCATGAGGTGCCGCTCCATCAGCTCGCCGTAGCTCTCGCCGGCCCCGGGGTCGTCCGCGAGCGCCATCCGCCCGCCGTCCACGGTGATCCAGGCGGGGTCTGCGCCGTGCAGCGGCGACGCGGGGTCGCCCGCGGCCAGTGCTACGAGCCGGTCCCGGACGGCCGCCGCCGCGTAATGGACGGCGGCGCTCACCATCATCGCGCCGTTCGAGCCCACCGGTGAGCCCGCGGTCGGCAGGTCGGTGTCGCCGTAGTCCAGTCGCACGTCGTCCAGGCCGAGACCGAGGGCGTCGGCGGCGACCTGCGTCAGCACGGTGGTCATGCCGGTGCCGAACTCCTGCGCGGCGGTGCCCACGACGGCGGTGCCGTCGGCGTAGAGGCGGGCCCTGGCCCGCTGCGTCCGCATGAAGAACGCGACCGGGTACGCGGCGGCGGCCATCCCGGTGCCGATCAGCTGGTCTCCCTCGCGTTCTCTGCCGGGCCGGGGATCGCGCGCGTCCCAGCCGAACCGCTCCGCGCCCCGCCGCAGGCACTCCGCGAACCCGGAGCTCGACCACGGATGCCCGGTGTTGGGGTCGACGTCGCTGAGATTGCGCATGCGCAGCTCGACCGGGTCGATGCCGAGCCTCCCGGCGAGCTCGTCCATCGCGCATTCGAGGCTGAACACCCCGGCCGCCTCGCCCGGCCCGCGGGTGAAGGTGGGCGTCATCGTGTTGCCGCGCACCAGGCGGTGGACGCCCTCGAAGGCGGGGGCGGCGTACAGCTGGGAGGCGGCGCAGAAGGCGGGCTCGGCCCAGTCGTCGAACGGCGAGGTGACCGAGATCTTGTCGTGCCGGATCGCGGTGAGCGCGCCGTCCCTCCGCGCCCCGAGGCGGACGCGCTGCTCCTGCTCCTCGCGATGCCCGTACGAGGTGAACATCTGCGCGCGCGACACCGTGAGCCGGACGGGACGCCGCACGTGCCGGGCGGCGAGCGCGGCGAGGGTCACGTGCGGCCAGACCATCGCCTTGGACCCGAACGCCCCGCCCACGTACCGGGTCAGCACCCGGATCCGCGACGGGGACATGCCGAGCAGCGCCGCGACGGTCAGCTGCACCGCCTTGATCCCCTGGCAGGAGTCGTACAGGGTCAGCCGGTCGTCCTCCCAGACCGCCGTGGTGGTCATCGGCTCCAGCGCGTTGTGGTGGTTGGGCGCGAACCGGAACGTCGCGTCGACACCGAGGTCAGCCGAGGCGAGGCCGTCCCGGGCGTCCCCCCGCCGCGACCGCGCGGGCATGAACCCGCCGAAGATCTTCTCGGGCTCGTAGGCGTCCCCGCGGCCCTGGCCGATGGTGGTGACGGACGGCGCCCCGGCGTAGGACACCTCCACGAGGGACGCGGCGTACCGCGCCTGCTCCAGGGAGTCGGCGACGACGATCGCCACCGGCTGGCCCGCGTAGTGGACCTCGTCGTCCTGCATCGGGAAGAACGTCTCTCCCGGCGCCGGACCGCCCATGAGGGACGGGACGAGCGGCACGCGGTTCACCGCCGGCAGGTCGCGGCGCGTCAGCACCGCGGCGACGCCGCCGGCGTTCTCCGCCGCCCGCGTGTCGATCGAGGTGATCCGGCCGCGGGCCACCAGGGCGCCGACGATCTCCGCGTAGGCGAGGCCGGGGAGCGCGATCTCCCCCGAGTACCGCGCCGATCCGGTGACCTTCTCCCGCCCGTCGACCCGGACGGCCTCCCTGCCGATCACGGCGGTCATCGCGTTCCCCCCTCCTCGTCCCCGTCCGCGAGGGCCGTCAGCGCCCGGACGATCGCCCGCTGCGCCAGCTCGACCTTGAACTCGTTCTGCGGCAGGGGCGTGGCCGGAGCGAGTTCCCGCCGGGCCGCCTCGGCGAACGCCTCCCGCGTGGCCGGGCCGCCGAGCAGGCTCCGCTCGGCGGTCCGCGCCCGCCACGGCTTGGTGGCGACCCCGCCGAGCGCGAGGCGGATGTCGGCGACGGTCCGGTACCGCACGTCCATGGCGGCCGCGACCGAGACGAGCGCGAACTCGTACGACGCGCGGTCGCGGACCTTCAGGTAGGACGACCGCCGGGCCGTCGCCGCCCCGGGGACGTCGATCGCGGTGATCAGCTCGCCGTGCTCCAGCGGATGCTCGCGCTCGGGCGTGTCGCCCGGGAGCAGGAAGAACTCGTCGATCGGGACGGCCCGCTCGCCGTGCGGCCCCCGGGTGCGGACCACCGCGTCCAGCGCGACCAGCGCGACCGCCGCGTCCGACGGGTGCGTGGCGATGCACTTGTCACTCGTACCGAGCACGGCGTGCCCGCGATGGAACCCGGTGATGGCCGCGCAGCCGCTTCCGGGGTCGCGCTTGTTGCACGGCGACACGGCGTCGCGGAAGTAGCCGCACCGCACCCGCTGGCACAGGTTCCCGGCCATCGAGGCCATCGTGCGCAGCTGCGGCGACGCGCCCTGCAGCAGGGCCTCCGAGATGACCGGGAAGCGCTCCGCCACCCCGGGCGCCTCCGCCACGTCGCTCATCCGGGCCAGGCCGCCGATGCGGACGCCCCCGTCCGGGAGGTCGTCGACGCGGTCCAGCGGCAGGTCGTTGATGTCCACCAGCAGCCCGGGCCGCAGCACGTCCTGGCGCACGAGGTCGATCTCGGTGGTGCCCCCGGCGAGGAACTCGCCGTCCGGGCGGGCCAGGACCGTCGCGATCGCCGTGTCGACGTCGTCCGCCCGCGCGTAGGCGAAGGGACGCATCGTCACTCACCTCCCGCCGCGTCGCGCACCTCGCGGATGGCGTCCCGGATGTTCGGGTAGGCGGCGCACCGGCAGATGTTGCCGCTCATCCACTCGGCGATCTCGTCGTCGGCGGCACGGCCCTCCTCCAGCAGCGCCACGGCGGACATGAGCTGGCCAGGCGTGCAGTAGCCGCACTGGAACGCGTCATGGGCGATGAACGCAGCCTGCATCGGATGCAGCTCGCCGCCGTCTTGAAGCCCTTCGACCGTGGTGATCTCATGGCCTTCGCCCGCGACCGCGAGCGTCAGGCAGGACAGCACCCGGCGCCCGTCCGACCACACCGTGCAGGCGCCGCAGGTCCCCTGGTCGCAGCCCTTCTTCGTCCCGGTCAGGCCGAGATGCTCGCGCAGCGCGTCCAGCAGGCTCACCCTGGGCTCGATCCGCAGCTCGACCCCCTCGCCGTTGACGGTGAGGGCGACGGTCCTCGCCTTGGACGTTCCTTCCAGCGGCGGCGAACCAACGTGGATGGCCATGGCGACCCCTTCCGCGGCCGATTATGTGATTCCGTCAAGGCTCGTCCCGCACGCCCTGCGGCCGCATCCGCCACTGGCCAGTCGGCCCGGCCGGCCGGCCCCCGCATGTCGCCGGCCTGGGCGGATAGCGTGGAAGTGTGCCGGTATCGCCGATCGGCGGGGGAGACGCGGCGACGCTCACGGGCCGCCGCGCCGAACGGGCTGCGCTCGACCGGCTGCTCACGGACGTCCGCGCGGGGGAGAGCCGGGCGCTGGTCCTGCACGGGGAGCCGGGCGTGGGCAAGACGGCGCTGCTGGACCACCTGGCCGGCCGGGCGCCGGACTGCCGGATCGCCCGGGTCGCCGGCGTCGAACCGGAGGCGGGGCTCGCCTTCGCCGGGGTGCACCAGCTGTGCGCGCCCATGCTCGATCACCTCGGACGCCTCCCGGCGCCCCAGCGTCACGCGCTGCGGACCGCGTTCGGCATGAGCGACGGCACGGCGCCGGACCCGTTCCTCACCGGCCTGGCCGTCCTCGGCCTGCTGTCCGCCGCCGCCGGGGAGCGGCCGCTGCTGTGCCTGATCGATGACCACCAGTGGCTCGACCGGGCCTCGTCCCGGACCCTCGCGTTCGCCGCCCGCCACCTCGAAGCAGAACCGGTCGGCGTGGTCTTCGCTAGCCGAGCCCCGGACGACGACCTGGCCGGCCTGCCGGAACTGCACGTCGAGGGACTGGGGGACGACGACGCGCGGACGCTGCTGGGCACGGCGCTGACCGCTCCGCTGGATCCACGGATCCTCGACCGGATCGTCAGCGAGACACGCGGCAACCCGCGAGCGCTGCTGGAACTGCCCCGGGGGCGGACGCCCACCGAGCTGGCGGGCGGCTTCGGGCTCCCCGGCACCCACCCGTCCGGAAGGGATCCCGGGGACGGCTTCCGGTACCGCCTCACCGCACTCCCGGCCGGTACCCAGCGCCTCCTCCTGCTCGCGGCGGCCGACCCGACCGGCGACGCGGCGCTGCTGTGGCGTGCGGCCCGGCACCTGGGCATCGAAACCGAGGCGGCGGCCCCCGCGACCGCGGCGGACCTGGCCGGCTTCGGCGCCCGGGTCCGCTTCCGCCACCCCCAGATACGTGCGGCCGTCTACGAGGCGGCGTCACCCTCGCAGCGACGGGAGGCCCACCACGCGCTGGCGGAGGCCACCGACCCCGAGACCGATCCGGACCGCCGCGCCTGGCACCGGTCCCAGGCCGCCCCGGGACCGGACGAGACCGTCGCCGAGGATTTGGAACGTTCCGCGAACCGAGCCCGGTCACGCGCCGGATTCCCCGCCGAGACGGCCTTCCTAGAACGTGCGGCGACGCTGACACTCGATCCGGCCCGACGGTCCGGCCGAGCACTCGCCGCTGCCGCCGCAGGAATCCAGGCCGGGGCCTTCGAGACGGCCCGCGACCTGCTCCGCGTGGCCACCGCCGGACCGCTGAACGAGGCCGGCCGGGCACAAGCGGACCTGCTGCGCGCCCGCCTAGCCCACGTAACCGACCGAGGTGGCGAAGCTCCCCTCCGTCTCATCCGGGCCGCCAAGCGACTCGCACCGATCGACGCCAAGGCCGCACGGGCCGCCTACCTGGACGCCCTGTCCGCCGCGATGGCCACCGGCCCCCTCGCCACTCCCGGCGGCGAAGTCCAAGAGGTAGCGAGGGCCACCGCAGGGCAACAGCCGCCACACCGCCCCGAGGCAGCACCCGACCTGCTCCTCGCGGGCCTAGCCGCGAACGTCCCCGCCGACCACGCAACGGGCGGGCCGGTCCTGCGACGGGCCCTGGTCGCCTTCGACACGCCCCCGGACGGCGATCTGCGCTCGCTCTGGGCGGCCGCCCTGGCGGCACTGCACCTCTGGGACGACACGCGCTACCACGTGCTGACCAGCCGATACGTACGACTAGCACGCGCATCCGGCGCACTGGGCGAGCTTCCACGCGCCCTCGACGCCCGCGCCTGCGGACTGGCGCTCGCCGGAGACCTGACCACCGCCGCATCACTGACCGAGGAGGCGCGGGCGGTGGCCGAGGCGACGGGGACCCGTCCCGCACCCTGTGCCGCCCTGTGCGTAGCCGCGCTGCGCGGCCGCAGCGCAGAGGCGCCCGCCCTGATCGAGGTTGCCGCCCGGCGGGGCGAGGGCCTCGCGGTGACCGTCGCCGATTGGGCGAACGCGGTCCTGCTGAACGGTCTCGGCGACTATCCGGGAGCGATGGCCGCCGCCTTGCGCTCCCTCGGCCACCAGCGGTACCCCGATGCCGGGCACCTGGGCCCGGCGAGCCGCGCCGCGCCCGAACTGGTCGAGGCGGCGGCGCGCGGCGGCATGGACGCGACGGCCGACGAGGCGATCCGCTGGATCACCGCGATGGCCGGAGCCTGCGGTACCGGCTGGGCGCTCGGGATCGAGGCGCGTTCGCGCGCGCTCCGCGCCGGCGGCCGGACCGCGGAACGCCTCTACCGCGAGTCGATCGCCCGTCTCGCCCGGACCCGCCTCCGCCCGGAACTCGCGCGCGCCCACCTCCTCTTCGGTGAGTGGCTCCGCCGGGAACGCCGCCGCGCGGAGGCGCGCACCCACCTGCATACGGCCCACCGGATGCTGGAGGCGATGGGCATGGACGCGTTCGCCGAGCGGGCCGGACGCGAGCTGCGCGCCACCGGCGAGTCCACCGCGACCGGAGACGGGGAGCTGACGGCCCAGGAGGCCCAGATCGCCCGGCTGGCCCGCGACGGGCTGTCGAACCCGGAGATCGGCACCCGCCTGTTCATCAGCGCGCGCACGGTCCAGTACCACCTGCGCAAGGTGTTCCTCAAACTCGGCATCACCTCGCGCGCCCAGCTCGACCGCGTCCTGTAGCGCCGGGCACGCGCGGTCAGGTCAGGGGCCGAACCTCGGTGACGCTGTAGGACATGGAGGCGCGGAATCCCATGCCGGGGCGGACGGGTGCCAGGTCGGCCGGTTCCTCGCCGGGCGCCTGTCAGCGGGCGTCCACGAGGACGAAGAACTCGCGGTACCGGCTGCGCACCGGTTCGAGGAGTTCGTCGTCCTCTCCGTTGAACTGCCAGTCGACGAAGAACGCGACGACACGTCCGGAGGAGTCCGGATCGGGCGTCAGCCCCTCGGGAAGGGTGGCCTCCGCGGCCGCCGGCTCGGCCCAGAATTCGACCCCGACGATATCGCCCGCGTAGTGCCAGGGCGGAGTGGAAGCAATATTCGCGACGCCTTTCGGCGAAAGAGGAACGGCGTAGCCCCCCCAGAAGGGGCGCACTTCACCCAACCAAGACCACGCACAGACATTAAGGCCCACAGAAACCGAAACCGGAAGGGGGCGTGGGGGCGGAGCCCCCACATCGGGGGTCCGGGGTCGCCCCCCGGGAAAGCAGAAAGGAGGAGGCATGGCCCGCGCTCTCCGCGGGCATACCTCCCCCACTCCGACGTGGGCGATACTGGGATTGAACCAGTGGCCTCTACCGTGTCAAGGTAGCGCTCTCCCACTGAGCTAATCGCCCTTGCGTGCTACGAGGTGGAGACGGGATTTGAACCCGTGTACACGGCTTTGCAGGCCGTTGCCTCGCCTCTCGGCCACTCCACCAGAGCGAGGCCGGTTGGGCCTCCCAGAGCGGACGACGGGATTCGAACCCGCGACCCTCACCTTGGCAAGGTGATGCTCTACCAACTGAGCCACGTCCGCGTGTCGGCCGGAGGTCGCCCCCCGGCGTGCGTGGACAACTCTAGCGGAATCCTGGCGTGGTTGCGTACTCGGCGGATGTGGTCTCGCTGACTTCGTCGTGGAGGGAGTTCCAGAAGGCGAGTTCGGTGTCCTCTTCGAGGTGGGCGATGCGGCCCCAGAACTCGCGGTCCTCGGCCTCGTGGGCGGCGGCGAGGGAGAGGGCGGGCATGAGGGTGGTGCCGGCGTCCGCGGAGTCGAGGTCGGCGGGCGTGATGTCGGCGGGGAGGGCGACGGGGGTGGAGGGGCGGTGGTGCTTGCCGCGCTTGCGGACGCGGATGGGGGGTGTGGTGGGGGCCTTCGCGGCGGCGGCGCGGCCGGCGGCGAGGGCGAGGCTGCCGCAGAGGACGAGGGCGAGGACGCCGCCGAGGACGACTTCCTGGCTGGGGAGCTGCTGCTGGGGGGCGGCGTTCTCCTGCTCGTGGGTGGCGGTCGAGGCGGCGCGGTCGCCGACCTTGTCGACGGTGGGGGCGGGGGCGGCGTGCTTGGGGGTGTACTTGGCCTCGACCTTGACCTTGGAGGGGTAGCCGAAGCCGACGACGGTGTCCATGTCGCGGGTCTTGCGCATGAGCTTGTAGCCGTCGGCGTTGCCCTCGATGGTGTGGAGGGTGCGGCCTTCGACCTTCTCGACGATGCCGACGTGGTCGATGCGGCCGATGTCCTTGGAGCCGTTCCAGTCGTAGAAGACGATGGCGCCGGGTTCGGGTTCGCGGCCGAAGGCGCCGTGCTCGTCGAACCATTTGGCGTGGTCGACGGTGGCGGCGAACTGCCCGGCCTGCTCGGTGACGTCGGCCTTGTCGGCGGCCCAGGCGAGGAACATGTCGCACCAGGGGGCGGTCTTGAAGTAGTCGTCGTGGTCGCCGTCGACGTTCTCGGTCCACCAGTTGCCGTACTTGGTGTAGCCGTCGCCCTTCTCGGTGTAGCCGAGTTCCTTCTTGGCGATGTCGAGCAGCTTCTTGCCGATCGGGTCCATCTCGCTCCCTGCCGTCGCGCTCGTCCGGGCAGGGGTGTGCCCGACCGGGGGGACGGAACGTGCGCCGTGACGTCCTGGCCTCCGTCACGTATCAAGGTCACGTTCTGATCTCGACGGAATGTAGTCGAGGTAAAAGGTCCGCGGCAACCCGTTCCAGTGAATCGGTCAAAACGGACTACTCAGAAGTAGCCCCTGGGTAGGACGGTCACGGGGCACGGCGCGGCCCGCAGAACCTTGAGGGCGACCTCGCCCAGGAAGACCCGGTGGGCGGCGGCGTCCTCGCTGGACGCGCACACGAGGAGCTCGTCGTCGGGCCAGTCGACGTCCTCCAGTGCGTCGGCCACGTCGTTGCCCTCGGCGAGGTCGGCGGAGACCTCCTCGGGGAGCAGTTCGGACGAGTCCAGGGCCAGCCGGATGGCGAGGGCCAGGTCGTCGCGGAGCCGCTCGGCACCGTCGTCCCCGCCGACGTCGCCGACGGCCAGCGTGACCAGGCGGAGGGGGACCTCCAGCCGCTCGGCGGCCTGGGCCGCGCGGATGACCGCCTCGTCGCACTGGGGCCGCCGGACGTACATGACCGTGATGCGGCCGAGGTAGTCGGGCGGGGTGTAGCCGGACGGGGCGAGCATCACGGCCTCGGTGGCCGAGTGGAGCAGGTGGTCCGCGGCGGCGCCGACGCCGATGCGGCCGCGGGCGCCGCCCTCGGGGGAGCCGACGACGATGAGGTCGGCGCCGATCCGGCTGGCGAGGGCGGTGAGCCCGCGGGCGACGCTGCGCCCCTCCTGGACGTGCAGGTCGGCGGGCCGGTCGTCCAGGAGGTCGGCCGCCTGGTCGAGTAACGCGCGGGCCTCGCCCGCGGCGGCGGGGAGGCCCGGCGGGTGCACGGTGGCGACGCTCAGCCGGCCGCCGGTGAGCGCGACGATCGCGGACGCGAGGTCGAGCGCCTCCCTCCCGCCCGCGTCGTTGACGTATCCGGCGAGGACGTGTTCGCCGATCATGCGCCCGGCGCTCCGCCGCGGCGCCCCGCGCTCTGCTCGCGCGGCCCGTCTTCGATCATGTGGTCCAGCATTCCCCCCGAGCGGCGGATCAGACCAGGTGTGATTTGAGGTAGTTTTCCTGGTTATTGATCTTTGGGGGATATACATGGGTCCGAGGGGCGGAACTCGAACCCGCCGACGCCCGTGCCTGAGCCGCCCGCTTGCGCCGAGGCCGACCTCGCCGGGGCGGGATCAGATCGCCGTGTGGGCGAGCCAGTGGTCCAGGAGGGACCGGTCGCCGGCCACCGCCACCTCGGCATCGTCCGGGTCGAGACGGCGTGCGAGGAGCAGCAGCAGGTCGCGGACGGACCCGCGCACGGTCACGTCCGCTTCCACCTCCGCGACCGCGGCGCCGTGCTCGAAGACGGCGCCGTGGCCCTCCCGGATGATCAGCCAGTCGTGCAGCGAGTGCTCCACCGGACACAGGCGCAGCGTCTCTCCCCGCCCGCGCAGCTCGGCCAGCTCGGGTTTGTGGTCCGCCGCGGACGCGCTCGACAGGAGCTCGAGGGACTCGGTGATCGCGTCTGCGGCGAGGTCGGCGTCCAGCGCGAACGGCCTTCCGGCGGTGAACGCCGCGTCCGCGTGGTGGACGGACGTCTCGTGCGTCATCCGCCGCAGCCACCGGGCGGTCGGCCACGTCCCGAGGAGGGGATGCTCGACCGTCCCGTCCGGGGCCGCCTCGAACGCGCCGATCAGCTGCTCCGCGCCGTCGCGCAGCCAGCCGCCCCATCCCCCCGGATCGTCCGGGGCCGTGCGGGACAGCGCCTTCACGACCTCGGTACCGCCCGTCCGGATCAGCTGGGTCGTCCATCGATGCGCGCCGCCGACATGTTCGACCAAGTCCCGCAGGGTCCAGTCGGGACAGGTCGGTACGCGCGTGGAAGGGTCCTCCCGGGCGGCCGAGCCGGCCAGTCCGGCGGCGTGCTCGCGCAGCCCCTCCACCATGCGTGCGCCATCGAGCGCCTTCATGTCCTCGTCTCCTTCTGCCGGTGCCTGAGCGTGGCCCCTAACGTAGGAACTCCAGCACGGTGGAGGTTCAAGTCGTTGTGACGGACCGCACAGTCACGGACGGCCCGCCCCCGGCAGGCGGCACGTCCATGGGCATCGGTGACCTGGCGGCGCTGACGGGCGTGCCCGTGCGCACGATCCGGTTCTACTGCGACGAGGGCGTTCTCGAACCGTGGCGCAGCGCGGGTGGGCACCGGCGGTTCGATCCGGCGGCCGCCGACCGGCTCCGCCTCGTCCGGCGGCTGCGCGCCCTCGGACTCGGCCTGGCCGCCATCACGGCCGTCCTCGGCGGGGACCGCTCGCTCGAGGAGGCCGTCGCCGCCGAACGCCGGGCGGTGGACGCCGAACTGTCCGCGCTCGCCTGGCGCCGCGCCTGCCTCCGGGCCGTCGAGGACGCGGACCCCGCGGACCGGGCGGCGCGCCTCGATCTGCTCGCGGCGGTGCTGGACGGCGCCCCGGCCGCCCGCGATGTGCTCATGGAGTTCTGGCGGCGCCGCATCCTCGTGTCCCTGCCGAAGGAGGCGGTCGCGGGGTTTCTGCAGGCGAGCGTCCCGGAGCCGCCCGCGGATCCGGTGCCGGAGCAGGTCGTCGCCTATGCCGGGATGGTCGCGCTGGCGGGCGACCGGTCCCTGGTCGAGGAGCTGCGCGAAAGGGGGAGGGTGAACGCCGCGTGGGTGGTGGACGAGCCGACGCTGATCACGGGTCTCGGCGAGGCGATCGAGATGGCCGCGCCGCTGGTGATCGAGGGGCGGGAACCGGGCCCCGGGCCGGTCCTGGACCATTTCGTCGCGGCGCACGCGCGGGGGCGGGCCGAGCGCGACACCCCGCGGTTCCGGCGGACGCTGCTGCCCGCCGTCGCGATGGAGCAGGACCCGCGGCTCCGCCGGTACTGGTCCCTGTTCGGTGAGGTCACGGGAGAGCCGGCGGCATCGGGGACGGTCATCACCTGGCTGATCGACTCGCTCGAGCGCGACGTCGCCTGAGCGGTCCCGCCGGACGGACGGGCATCGCGGACGCCGCGTCCTCGCCGGAGGACGCCCCAGGAATATGATCTCCGCTCGTGCCGTTGCACACGATAATTGAAAGTTCTACTACCTTGGAGGCCGGCATGCAGTTCGGAATCTTCTCGGTCGGCGACGTCACGCCCGACCCGACGACCGGACGCGAGCCGTCCGAGGCCGAGCGGATCCGGGCGATGGTCGCCATCGCCGAGAAGGCCGAAGAGGCCGGCCTGGACGTCTTCGCGACCGGTGAGCACCACAACCCGCCGTTCGTGCCGTCCTCCCCGACGACGATGCTCGGCTACATCGCGGCCCGCACCGAGCGGCTCGTCCTGTCCACCGCGACGACGCTGATCACCACGAACGACCCGGTGAAGATCGCCGAGGACTACGCGATGCTCCAGCACCTGGCCGGCGGCCGGGTGGACCTGATGATGGGGCGCGGCAACACCGCCCCCGTCTACCCCTGGTTCGGCAAGGACATCCGCGACGGCATCCCGCTCGCGATCGAGAACTACCACCTCCTGCACCGGCTCTGGCGCGAGGACGTCGTCGACTGGGAGGGCAAGTTCCGCACGCCGCTGCAGTCGTTCACCTCGACCCCGCGCCCGCTGGACGGCGTCCCCCCGTTCGTGTGGCACGGCTCGATCCGCAGCCCGGAGATCGCCGAGCAGGCGGCCTACTACGGCGACGGCTTCTTCGCCAACCACATCTTCTGGCCGAAGCACCACTTCCAGCGGCTGATCCGCCTGTACCGGCAGCGCTTCGAGCACTACGGCCACGGGTCCGCCGACCAGGCCATCGTCGGGCTCGGCGGGCAGGTCTTCATGCGGAAGAACTCCCAGGACGCGGTCCGCGAGTTCCGCCCCTACTTCGACAACGCGCCGGTCTACGGGCACGGCCCGTCGCTGGAGGAGTTCACCGCCGAGACGCCGCTCACGGTCGGGAGCCCGCAGCAGGTCATCGAGAAGACCCTGACGTTCCGCGACCACTTCGGCGACTACCAGCGCCAGCTCTTCCTGATCGACCACGCGGGGCTGCCGCTCAAGACCGTCCTGGAGCAGATCGACATGCTGGGCGAGGAGGTCGTTCCCGTGCTGCGCAAGGAGTTCGAGTCGCTGCGCCCGGCGCACGTCCCCGCGACCGCGCCCACCCACGCCTCCCGGGCCGCGGAGCGCGAGAGCGCGGAGGAGGTCCGATGACGAAGCTCGCCGTGGTCTCCGCCGGTCTCGGGCAGCCGTCGTCGACGCGCCTGCTCGCCGACCGGCTCGCGGCCGCGACCGCGGAGGCGCTCCGCCCGGACGCGGGCGCCGCCGGCGCGGACGTCGCGATCGAGACGGTCGAGCTGCGCGACCACGCGCACGCGATGGTCGACGCGACGCTCACCCACTTCCCGGCCGGGGAGTTCCGCGCCGCCGTGGAGGCGGTGACGGGCGCCGACGGCCTCATCGCCGTGACGCCCGTCTTCAACGCGTCCTACAGCGGCCTGTTCAAGACGTTCTTCGACGTCCTGGAGCGCGAGTCCCTGGACGGCAAGCCGGTGCTGCTGGGCGCGACCGGCGGCACCGAGCGCCACTCGCTCGCCATCGACTACGCGATGCGCCCGCTGTTCGCCTACCTGCGCGCCGCCGTCGTCCCGACCGCCGTGTACGCGGCGTCCGAGGACTGGGGCGGCGCGGACGGCGCCGTCGAGGGGCTGGCCGAGCGCATCGCCCGCGCGGGCCGCGAGCTGGCCGCCCTCATCGGCGACCGGCCCGCCCCGCGCAAGCCCGACCCGTACGACAACCCCGTCTCCTTCGAGGAGCTCCTGTCCGCGAGCAGCCGATAGTTATTAAGACTTGGCTTATATAAGTGAAGACTGTAGGTTGGAGCCGTGCACGCATTCGATGTGCTGGGTGACCCGGTGCGCCGCCGGATCCTGGAGCTGCTCGCCGACGGCGAGCGGTCCTCCGGGGAGGTGACGGCCGTCATCCGGGAGGAGTTCGGGATCTCGCAGCCCGCCGTCTCGCAGCATCTGAAGGTGCTGCGGGAGACCGGGTTCGCGGTCGTGCGCGCGGAGGGAACGCGGCGCCTGTACGCCGTCGACTCCGCGCCGCTGCGGGAGGTCGACGCGTGGCTCGACCGCTTCCGCCGGTTCTGGACGCCGCATCTCGACGCCCTGGCGACGGAGATCGCCCGGGGCAAGCGCGCACGCCGCCGGAACCAGGAGTGACAGGGAGCGAGCGAGCCATGGTCGAAGTGACGGGTCAGATCAACGCGGTCCGGCGCCGGGTCGGGGAGCGGGTCCTGGAGGCCGGTACGGCGCGGACCAGCACGGTCAGCCAGGTCTACGACACCGACGTCGAGGACCTCTGGGACGCGGTCACCACCGCCGAGCGCGTCGGGCGCTGGTTCCTGCCCGTCTCCGGCGACCTCCGGCTCGGCGGCCGCTTCGAGCTGGAGGGCAACGCGAGCGGGACGATCGAGCGCTGCGACCCGCCCAAGGGGTTCTCCGCCACCTGGGAGTACGGCGGCATGACCAGCTGGATCGAGGTCCGGCTGTCCCCCGAGGAGGACGGCCGGGCACGCCTCGAACTGGAGCACATCGCCCACGTCGACGACGACATGTGGGGGCAGTTCGGGCCCGCCGCCGTCGGCATCGGCTGGGACCAGGGGCTGCTCGGCCTGGCCCTGCACCTGTCGGCCGGGGGCGCCCCCGGGCCGGAGGCCGGCCAGGAGTGGGCGATGTCGGACGAGGGCAGGGAGTTCACGCGGCAGAGCGGCGAGGCCTGGTACCGGGCCCACGTCGAGTCCGGCGCCGACGAGTCCGTCGCCCGCGCGTGCGCCGACCGCACCATCGCCGCCTACACCGGAAGCGCGGAATGACCGCCGGGTGGTGACGCCGCGCGGCGTCACCACCCGCCCGGGGACACGCGCCGGGGTTCCGGTTCCGCGGCCGCGGCTTGGGCAACAATGGCCAGGTGGACGTCCGGGTGGGCGTCCGCGTCGAGGGGATCGTGCAGGGCGTCGGGTTCCGCCCTTTCGTGCACGGGCTCGCGACCGGCCTCGGGCTCTCCGGACTGGTCGGAAACGACGCGGGCGGCGTGTTCATCGAGGTCGAGGGGGCGCCCGGCGCGGTCGGGCGGTTCCTGGACGGCCTGCGCGCGCACCCGCCCCGGCTGGCCGTCGTGGACCGCGTCACCACCCGCGACCTGGACCCGCGGGGAGGCGGCGGCTTCACCATCGTGGGCAGCGCCGCGACGGACGGCTTGGGCGGCGAGGCGGGGGAGGGCCGCGCGCTGGTGTCCTGGGACGCGGCGACCTGCGACGACTGCCTCCGCGAACTGCGCGACCCGGCCGACCGGCGCCACCGCTACCCGTTCATCAACTGCACCGCCTGCGGGCCGCGCTTCACGATCGTGACGGACGTCCCCTACGACCGTCCCCGCACGACCATGGCGGAATTCGCGATGTGCGGCCCGTGCGCCGCCGAGTACGCGGATTCCGCCGACCGGCGGTTCCACGCCCAGCCGGTGTGCTGCCCGGCCTGCGGTCCGTCGCTGACCCTGCTGCCGCACTCCTCCCCGCCGGACGACCCGGTCGCCGCCGCGCGGGCGCTGCTCGCGGACGGCGCCGTCCTCGCCGTCAAGGGGCTGGGCGGCTACCACCTGGCGGCGCGGGCGGCGGACGAGGGCGCGGTCGCCGCGCTGCGCGCCCGCAAGCACCGCGAGGAGAAGCCGTTCGCCGTCATGGTCCCGGACATGGCGGCCGCCCGCGCGCTCTGCGTCCTCGATGACGCCGAGGAGGCGCTGCTCACCGGTCCCCGGCGGCCGATCGTCCTGGCGCGCCGCCGTCCCGCCGCACCCCTCGCCCATGCCGTCGCGCCGGGCAACGCGGCGCTCGGCCTCATGCTGCCCTACACCCCGCTCCACCACCTCCTCGTCACCGAGCCGCTGGTCATGACCAGCGGGAACGCGTCCGACGAGCCGATCGTCCACCGCGACGACGACGCCCTGAAACGGCTCGACGGCATCGCCGACGCGTTCCTGGTCCACGACCGCGCGATCCACACCCGGGCCGACGACTCGGTGGTCCGGGTCTTCCGCGGCCGCCCGCTGCCGGTGCGGCGGTCCCGCGGGTACGCGCCCGAGCCCGTGCCGATCCCGGACGGACCCCCCGTCCTGGCCTGCGGAGCCGAGCTCAAGAACACCTTCTGCCTGACCCGCGACGGCCGGGCGTTCGTCTCCCAGCACATCGGAGACCTGGAGAACTACGAGACCCTCCGCGCCTACGAGGAGGGGATCGCCCACTACCGGCGGCTGTTCGGCGTCATGCCCGAACTGCTCGCCTACGATCCGCATCCCGAGTACCTGTCGACCAAGTACGCGCTGGAGCAGGACCTTCCCGCGATCGCCGTCCAGCACCACCACGCGCACATCGCGTCCTGCCTAGCCGACAACGGCGTCTCCGGCCCGGTCATCGGCGTCGCGTTCGACGGCACGGGCTTCGGGACGGACGGCACTCTCTGGGGCGGCGAGTTCCTCGTCGCCGACCTGCACGGCTTCGAGCGCACCGGGCACCTGGAGCCGGTGCCGATGCCGGGCGGCGCGGCGGCGGTCCGCGAACCGTGGCGGATGGCGGCCGCGTACGGCGTCCCGGACGACCTGCCGGTGGCCCGCCGGCCCGGCTGGGACACGGTCGCCGCCATGGCCCGCCGCCGCGTGAACGCGCCGCTCACCTCCAGCATGGGCCGCCTGTTCGACGCCGTCGCGGCCGTCCTCGGCGTCCGCGACCGCGTCCGCTACGAGGGCCAGGCCGCCATCGAGCTGGAGCAGCGCGCCGACCCGGCCGAACGCGCCGCCTACCGGGCGGCGATCCGCGGCGCGGAGGAGTTCACGGTGGCCGGGGCCGACCTGGTGGACGCGGTCGTCGCCGACCTCGGCGCGGGCGTTCCGGTCCCGTTGATCGCCGCGCGGTTCCACAACGGCGTGGCGGCCCTGGTCGTGGACGCCGCGATCCGCCTCCGGGACACGACCGGGCTGGGCACGGTCGCGCTTTCCGGTGGCGTGTTCCAGAACATGCTCCTGCTGGAACGCGCGGTGTCCGGCCTGGCCGGCGCGGGTTTCGATGTGCTGACGCACCACCGCGTGCCGCCCAACGACGGCGGTATCAGCCTCGGCCAGGCCGCGGTCGCCACCGCCCGCTCGTCCTGAGCACGGCGAAGGTCACGGGTCGGTCACGGGCGCGGATTCTTCGCGCCCGCCATTGACACTGTTCCGCAAACGTTTTCATACTCGTCGCCATGAGCGCGGACAGCACCCGGGCCTCGATCCGGGCCGTGGCGAGCCTCGCGGGGGTCTCGCCCTCGACGGTCTCGCGTGCGCTGAACTCCCCGGAGCTCGTGAACGCCGAGACCCGGCGCCGCGTGCTCGAATGCGCCGAGCGGCTCGGCTACCAGCCGAACCGCGCGGCGCAGTCGCTGGTCCTCGGGCGGACCCGCAACGTCGGGCTGATCGTCCCCGACATCGCCAACCCGTTCTTCGCGCCGTTCATCAAGGGGGTGGAGGCGTACTTCAGGGACACCGAGTACGCGGTGTTCCTGGCCGACACCGACGAGGACACGGCGACGGAGGTCAGGCTGGCCGAGGCCATGGTCGAGCGGGTGGACGGGCTGATCCTGTGCGCCCCCCGCATGTCCGGGACGCGGCTGCGCGCCATCGCGGCCAAGACGACCGTGGTCCTCGCCAACCGGACGAGCCGCGCGGCGCCGTCGATCCTGCAGGACTTCCAGCCCGGCATGGACCAGGCGGTCGCGCACGTCCACGCGCTCGGCCACCGGCGGTGCGCGTACCTGTCCGGTCCCGCGAACTCCTGGTCGAACCGGCGGCGGCGCAGGTTCCTCGGCGTCGCGTGCGCGGAGCGCGGCATCGAGCTGGTCGACCTCGGCCCGTACGAGCCGCGGTTCACCGACGGCTACCGGGCCGCGGACGAGGTGCTCGCCGCCGGCGTGTCCGCGGTCTTCGCCTACAACGACCTGGTCGCGCTCGGGGTCCTGTCGCGGGTCACCGCGCGGGGCGTCCCCGTGCCGAACGAGCCCGGCGGGCGGGGGCTCAGCATCGTCGGCTTCGACGACATCCCGATGGCGTCCATGACCAACCCCCCTCTCACGACGGTGGCCATCCCCGTGGACGCGGTGTCGCGGGCGGCGGCCGCCACCATGCACTCGATGCTCGACCCCGGGGCGCCGAAGGCGCCTCCCCTGCCGCCGGCCGCGGAGCTGGCGACCCGACTCCTCATCAGAGGCACCACCGGGCCGGTGTGAGCCCGGCCCGGCCACCGGGACCGCGAACTCGGGACCACGACACGGGACCACAGCGTCCTGCCAGGAGGACCCACCCCATGAGAACTCCTCGATCCGCCCTGCTGACCCTCGCGACCGCCGCCGGCCTCCTGCTCGCCGGGTGCGGCGCGCCCGGTTCGGACGGCGGCGGCGCGTCCGAGCCGTCCGCCGCGGACGTGCGGCTGCCGTCCGAGGCCGTCACGCTGAACGTCATCGACGTCGCCGGGAACCTGCAGCTCACCGAGCAGATCTTCGAGAACTACCGCAGGGAGCACCCGGAGCTCATCAGCAAGATCACCTACACGAAGGCGACGTCGCCGGAGCTGGCCGGCAAGGTCAAGGCGCAGCAGGACGCCGGGCAGCTCGACATCGACCTCGTGCTGACCGGCACCGACGGCCTGTCCGCCGGGCTGGAGCAGGGGCTGTGGGTCGATCTCCTCGGCAAGTACTCCGACAAGCTGCCCGACCTGAAGTCGCAGTACCTGGAGCCCGCGTCCAAGATGCAGGACCTGGCGCAGGGCCAGGGTGTGGTCGTCACCTACTACCCGTCCGGGCCGCTGCTGGAGTACAACCCCAAGTCGGTGTCCGACCCGCCCTCGACGGCGGATGAACTGCTGGAGTGGGCCAAGGCCAACCCCAAGAAGCTGATGTACGCCCGTCCGTCCAACTCGGGGCCGGGCAGGACGTGGCTGATGGGCCTTCCCTACATCCTCGGCGACTCCGACCCCATGGACCCGGAGAACGGGTGGGACAAGACCTGGAAGTACCTCAAGGACCTCGACCGGTACATCGAGTACTACCCGAGCGGCACCACGCAGACGATGCAGGAGCTCGGTGAGGGCTCCCGCGACATCATCCTCAGCACCACCGGCTGGGACATCAACCCGCGCGTGCTCGGCCAGGTGCCGAAGGACGTCGAGATCCAGGCGCTGGAGGGCTTCACCTGGGTCACCGATGCGCACTACATGGTCGTCCCCAAGGGCGTGTCCGGTGAGAAGCTCGCCGTCCTGCTCGACCTGATGAAGTTCTCGCTCCAGCCGCAGCAGCAGGCGATCACCTTCGACAAGGGCTACTTCTACCCGGGCCCGGCCGTGAAGGGCGTGACGCTGGACATGGCGCCGGCCGACAGCCGGAAGGCCATCGAGGAGTACGGGCGGCCCGAGTACGACAAGCTCATCGCCGACCACCCGAAGGCCCCGCCGCTCGACGCCAAGTCCCTCGTCGCCGCGTTCGACCGCTGGGACCGGGAGATCGGCGGCCAGAAGGTCAAGAAGCAGTGACGGCGCAGACCGTGCTGGAGAAGGACGCGCGCGCGGCGTTCGGGCACCTGCGCCTGGACGGGGTGACCCGCCGGTTCGGCAGGGCGACCGCGCTGAGCGGCTTCGACCTGCGGATCGAGGGCGGTGAGTTCATCGCCCTGCTCGGGCCGTCCGGATGCGGCAAGTCGACGGCGCTGAACTGCCTCGCCGGCCTGCTGCCCCTCTCCGAAGGCGAGATCTGGCTGGACGGGCAGCGCGTCGACACGCTGCCGCCGGAGCGGCGCGGGTTCGGGATGGTGTTCCAGAACTACGCGCTGTTCCCGCACCTGTCCGTCCGCAAGAACGTCGCGTTCGGCCTGTCGGTCCGGCGGACCGGCAAGGCGGAGACGGCCCGGCGGGTGGACGAGGCGCTGCGGACGGTGGAGCTGACCGAGCACGCGGACAAGCTGCCCGGCCAGTTGTCGGGCGGGCAGCAGCAGCGGGTGGCGATCGCCCGCGCGATCGTGCTGCGGCCGAAGCTGGTGCTGATGGACGAGCCGCTGTCCAACCTGGACGCCAAGCTGCGCGTCCAGATGCGCACCGAGATCCGCCGCATCCACCAGGACCTCGGCCTGACGACCGTGTACGTGACGCACGACCAGGAGGAGGCGCTCGCGCTCGCCGACCGGGTCGTGGTGCTGCGGTCCGGCGAGGTCGAGCAGATCGGGACGCCGGAGGAGGTCTACACCCACCCCGCCAGCGCCTACATCGCCGGGTTCATGGGCTACCGGAACCTGCTGGAGCTGCCCGTCCTCGCGGGCGGCGGGCCGGCGGAGGCCGGCGGCCGGGTGACGGTCGGGAACGAGGGCGGTCTCGTGCTGACCGGGGTGGCCCGGCAGCCGGTCCCGGGGCCGCGGGCGGTCGCCGCCGTCCGTCCCGAGGACCTCCGCGTCGCCGGGCCGCCCGGCTCGACCGCGGGGGAGAACGTCATGGCGGTCAGGGTCGAGGTGTCGGAGTTCCACGGGCGCGAGGTCGCCGCCGAGGGCGTGATGGACGACGGCCGCGTCGTCCACTTCCGCTCACCCGAGCGGATCGCGCCGGGGGACAGGGTCGCGCTGACCGTCGCGCCCGAACGCGTCCTCGTGTTCGGGGACGGCGCGCAGGACGCCCTGTCCGGAAACGGGGAGGCGTTCGAGGACCCCGCCGCCGGGACCGGAGCGCGCGATGGCGGTTGAGGCCCCCGCGCGCCCCCCGAAGGCGCCGGTGCCGCGGCGCAGCGGTCTGCGGCACCGGCTCGCCGAACGCGGCGTCGACCGGGTGCTGTTCCTGCTCGTGCCCGCGGTCCTGGTCGTCGGGCTGCTGTTCGTCTACCCGATGCTGTACGGGGTGGGCCTGTCGCTGCAGCCGAAGGACGGCGGCGGCCCCCTCGGCAACTACACGGGATTCTTCAGGGACTCCTACGAGCGGAGCACCGTCTGGAAGACGCTCCGGCTCGCCGTCCCCGCCGCGCTGATCAACGTCGGCGCGTCGGTGCCGATCGCGTACCGGCTGCGCGGGCGGTTCCGGGGGCGGCGGCTGCTGACGGCGGCGCTGGTCCTGCCGGTGACGCTCGGCACCGTCCTCGTCGCGGACGGGCTGCTGCGCTACCTCGGCCCCAAGGGCTGGTTCAACCGGGTGCTGCTCGACACCGGGCTCGCCGACGAGCCCGTCCGGCTGATCTACAACTACTGGGGCGTGCTGTTCTCGCTGATCATCACCGGGTTCCCGTTCGCGTTCCTGCTGGTGCTCGCCTACATGTCGGGGATCGACCCGACCCTGGAGCGGGCCGCGGCCACGCTCGGCGCCGGGCCCTGGCAGCGGATGCGGCGGATCGTCCTGCCGCTGCTGGCGCCGGGCCTGGCCACCACGTTCGTGCTCACGTTCGTGCTGGCGTTCTCGGTGTTCCCGTCCGCGACCCTCGTCGGCGAGCCGGCGGGGGAGACGCGGGTGATGGCGATCGCGGCCTACCAGGCGGCGTTCGAGAAGTACGACTACTCGATGGCCTCGACCATCGCCGTGCTGATGGGGGTGTTCGAGCTGCTCGTCATCTCGGTCGCGCTGCTGCTGCGCGGCCGCCTGTACACCGGGCCCGCGACGGGAGGCAAGGGATCATGACGGCGACCATCGCGGCCCCGGCCGGCCGCAGGCTCCTGCGGAAGGGCCGCCCCGGAGCCTGGTTCGTCTGGGCGGCCGTCGCGTTCTTCCTGCTCAACCTGGCCGCGCTGATCCTCTCCGTGGTGGTCAACTCGTTCGGCACCAGGTGGTTCGACGGGTGGCTGCCGGAGAGCTTCACGACCGCCTGGTACGCCGGCGCCTGGGACGAGTTCGCGCTCGGCGAGGTGCTGTCGGTGACGCTCCAGATCACGCTCATCGTGGTGGCGCTGTCGCTGCTGATCGGCGTGCCCGCCGGATACGCGCTGGCCCGGCGCGACTTCCCCGGCAAGCGCGTCGTGATGTTCCTCCTGCTGCTGCCGGTGCTGCTGCCGCCGATCACCTACGGCATCCCGCTCGCCACCGTCCTGTACAAGGTGCACCTGGCCGGGACGATGACGGGCGTCATCGCGGCGAACCTCGTGCCGGCGCTGCCGTTCGTCATCCTCGTCATGACCCCGTTCGTCGAGCAGATCGACACCAACGTGGAGTCGGCGGCGCGGATGTGCGGCGCCCGCACCCGGCAGGTGTTCGCGCGGGTGCTGGTGCCGCTGCTGCTGCCCGGCATCCTCGCCGCCGGAATACTGGTGCTGGTGCGGACCGTCGCGATGTTCGAGCTGACCTTCCTGGTAGCCGACGCCGACAGCCAGACCCTGATCGTCGCGCTGTACAGCGCCGCCTTCACCCCGGGCATCCGCGCCGCCCAGGCCATCGACGCCATGGCCGTGATCTACATGGCGCTCTCGGCCCTGCTGCTCCTCGTCGCCCTGATGTTCGTCAACCCGACCCAGATCGTCGCCCAGGTAAGGGAGGCTCCCAGCGAATGAACTCCACGCATCTCATCGTCGGCCGGACCCGAGCGGGCACGAACCCGTGAGCGGGGTGCGGTTCGACTTCAGCGGGGAGCGGGTGCTGGTCACCGGGGCGGCGGGGCTCATCGGCCGGGTGCTGGTGCGGCGCTTCGCGGACGCTGGGGCGGATGTGCTCGCTGTGGACGTGGACGCCGAGGGGCTCAAGGTGTTCGACGGCCTGCCGCGGGTCAGTGCGATGTCCGGTGACCTGGCGCGCGAGGACGTCGCCGACGCCGTGTTCGAGCGGCTGCTCCGGGACGGCGGGCTGGACGTGCTGGTGAACAACGCCGCGATGACCGAGCTGCGCACCCCGTTCATCGACATCGGCGCGGACGTCTGGGACGCGGTGATCGCCGCGAACCTGCGCTCGGCGTACCTGCTGTCGGTGCGCGCCGTGCGGTACTGGCGCGAGCAGGGGCGCGGCGGCGCGATCGTCTCCATGTCGTCGCCCGGCGGCTCCCGCGCGCACGAGGACCAGAGCGCCTACGACGTGACCAAGGCGGGCGTCGAGGCCCTCAGCCGCGCGATCGCGGTGGAGCTCGGCGGCCTCGGCATCCGCGCCAACTGCGTCGCGCCGGCCAGCGTGGTCGGGGACGTGCGGCCCGCGGCCGACCTCCCGGCGGGCCGCACCACCGCGCCGGAGGAGGTCGCCGACGCGACGCTGTACCTGGCGTCGTCGGCGGCGGCGCAGCTCAACGGGCACGTCCTGCGGGTGGACGGCGGCCTGCACGCGCGGCTGCGCACCGATCCGTCCCAGGAGCGGCGGCCCGGCGGGTAGGCGCGGCCCGCGGCGCGGACGGGAACGGGTACGGTCCCGTCCCCGAAGGTGCCGGGGAGGGACCGTACCCGTTCTCGCCGTATGGACCTGGCCGTCAGACGCGCCAGGAACGGACGAGCTCGTCCAGCATGGCCCGGTCGTAGACGATGCCCTGCGACGTCAGCTCCGCGGCGACGAGTTCGCCGTCGCCGTGGTGCTTGGCGAGCAGCCGGTACACCGCGTACGGGAACCAGTGGTTGTCGCTGATCCGCTGGATCTCGGCCTCGTTGCAGACGTGGCCCGCGGCCCTGACCTCGGCGAGCGTCCCGGCCACGTCGCCGTGGCGGCGCTCCAGGACGTCGATGACGAGGGCGCGCAGCGCCTCCGGATCGGGTGCGGGGGCGGGCGGCTCGGTGGCCACGCCGTAGTCGCCGTGGCCGTTGAGGCTGCCGCGTGCGGCGGCGCTGACGACGGCCAGTTCGGGCTCGGGCTCCGGGACCGGGGCTTCGGCCGGGGCCGGCGGGGGTGCCGGGGCCTCGGCGCGCATGGCCGGTGCGGGCTGCTGGGCGGCGGCCTTGGGGGCCGCGGCGGCCCGGGCCTTGGCCGCCTCCTCCTCGGCGGTGCCGGATTCCAGTGCCTTGCCGGAGTGGCCGGGCACCTGGATCTGCGGGAACGGGCCGGTGTTCCGCAGCGGCATCAGCGTGATCTGGTTCAGCGTGACGGGCCCGGCGAGGGCGCGCGTCTGCGGCTCCGGCGCCTTGGGCTGTTCCTCCTGGGCCTGCTGCGACACGTAGCGGTGCAGCGTCCGCAGCAGGACGAACAGGCCGAGCATCGACACGATCGGCGGGACGGCGGCCGTCGCCTGGTAGGAGAACGACTTCTGGCCGACGTGGCCGACGTTGAAGATGAGGCTGGCCGTCCAGCCGGCGAGCGCGATGCTCAGCGGCAGGCAGAAGTCGAGCCAGCTCATCAGGGCCCGGCGGTGCAGCACGAAGGCGTCGATGGCCAGCAGGAAGAGGCCGAGTTCCCCGACGATGATGAACAGGTCGACCAGCAGCGGGAACGATTCGGCCTTCCAGCCCCGCAGGCCGTGTTCCAGCGCCCAGTGGTAGAGGCCGGCGTAGGACTGGGCGAAGCCACCGGCGGTGGCGGTCACGACCGCCGTCGCCATGAAGGCTATGGCCCCCCAGCGTGTGATGACCTGTGCCCGGTTGGCAACGCTCATGCGGAGTGCGCTCCAGATTTCCTTACCAACTGAAAGTTATCGATGGGAGGCTATCCATTCCTTTGCCGTTTCGTGGGCGAATCGCATCACGTCTCGGTCGCGTTTTCCAAGGCGGGCCGAGTGGCCCGCCGGATCGCCCGTGCCGCCTGATCCGTGCCGTCGCGCGGCGAATCGATGCCCGGATATCGGGAAGGGCAGGAGGAAGGCGACATAGGGGGAAAACTGCGATGCCACACCCAAGAAGCAGTAAGTGCGACCTAAAAACTCCAAATACCCGTAAACAGCTGGAAAACGCTGGCTTTGCCGTTGGATGGAGGGGGTCGCGGTGATCCCCGGCACGAGCCCCCGTACGGGTCCCGGAGCCGGCCCCGGGACGAACACCGCGGACGACGTGCTGGGCGCGGTACTGCCGCTGGAGGTCGAGGGGGACCTCGACCCGCTGATGGACAGGATCGGGGACGCCCGCGTCGTCCTCATCGGCGAGGCGAGCCATGGCACGCACGAGTACTACGCATGGCGGGCCGCCCTGACCAGGCGGCTGATCGCCGAGCGGGGTTTCTCGTTCGTCGCGGTCGAGGGGGACTGGCCGGACTGCCGCAGGGTCGGGCGCTCCGTGACGCTGGAACCGGGATCGCCCCGAGATCCCCGCGAGGTCCTGGACGCCTACGAGCGGTGGCCGACGTGGATGTGGGCCAACGAGGAGACCGCCAAGTTCTGCCGCTGGCTGCGGGACCGCAACGCCGACCTGCCGCCCGGCGAGCGCGCGGGCTTCTACGGGCTCGACGTCTACAGCCTGTGGGAGTCGCTGCGGGCCGTCGTCGACCACGTGGCGGAGCACCGGCCGGAGCACCTGGAGGCGGCGCTGGACGCGTACGGCTGCTTCGAGCCGCACGGCGAGGACCCGCGGGAGTACGGCTGGAACACCGCCCTGGTCCCGGAAGGGTGCCGGGACGAGGTCCTCGCGCTGCTGACCGAGCTGCGCAGGCCGGCGGAGCCCGGCGACACCCGCGACCCGGCCGAGCTGTTCGACGCCCGGCAGAACGCCGAGGTCGCGGCGGGGGCCGAGCGGTACTACCGCGCCATGCTCGACGGGGGGCCGGAGTCGTGGAACATCCGCGACGTCCACATGGCCGACACCCTCGGCCGCCTCATGGAGTTCCACGGCGGCACGCCTCCGGACGGTGAGGGCAAGGCCGTCGTGTGGGCGCACAACACGCACGTGGGCGACGCCCGCGGGACCGACATGGCCGAGGCCGGGATGGTGAGCCTCGGCCAGCTCGCCCGGGACCGGCACGGCCGGGACGAGACCGTGGTGGTCGGGTTCGCCGGCGGGCCGGGCGAGGTGGTCGCGGCGCCGCGCTGGGGCGGGCCGATGGAGGTCGTGCACGCCCCGGCGCCCGCGCCGGGGTCGCTGGAGGCGCTGCTGGCGGAGTCGGAGCTGCACCGGGGGCTGTTCATCGTGCCGCCCGAGCCGGACAAGCCGCACTTCCTGACCGACACGCTCGGGCACCGGGCGATCGGCGTCGTCTACGACCCGGACCGCGACCGGCGCCAGTACGTCCCGACCAGGGTCGCGGACCGGTACGACGCGCTGTGCTGGTTCCGGGCCACCTCCGAACTGACTCCGCTGCACCTGGAGGCCGCCGGACGTGGTGAGCTGGAGACGCTGCCGTCCGGGGTATGAGCGACCGGGCGGGGGCACAGGGAACACGGCGTTAGGAGACACGGTATGTCACTGACCATGCGGCCGGGGCCGCTCGCCGGCTCGCCGGGAGACGAGGTCAACTTCAGCATCGACGGGCCGGAGCACCGGCTCTTCATGCACGACTTCCCCCGGCGGGTCCGCGCCCGGTTCGGCGGGGAGACCGTCCTCGACACCGAGCGGGGCCAGCTCCTGCACGAGACCGGGCTGCTTCCCGTCCTGTACGTGCCTGAAGAGGACGTCCGGACCGATCTGCTGGAGAAGACCGACCACACCACGCACTGCCCGTTCAAGGGCGACGCCTCGTACTGGACGGTCCGCGCCGGGGACCGGGTGTCGGAGAACGCGGTGTGGGCGTACCCGGAGCCGAAGCCCGAGACGGCGTGGCTGCGCGGGTTCCTGGCGTTCTACTGGCGCCGGATGGACGCCTGGTACGACGAGGACGAGGAGGTCCGCGGCCATCTGCGCGACCCCTTCCACCGCGTCGACGCCCGCGACTCGTCCCGGCACGTCCGGGTGCTGCTGGACGGGGAGGTCATCGCCGAGACCGAGCGGCCGAAGGTGCTGTCGGAGACCGGGCTGCCCAACCGCCTCTACATCCCGGCCGCCGACGTCCGCACCGACCTCCTCGGCGAGAGCGGCAAGCGGACGGTGTGCCCGTACAAGGGCGAGGCGACCTACTGGTCGTTGGAGGGAGCGGAGGACGCGGCCTGGTCCTACAAGGAGCCCCTGGAGAACGCCCTCAAGGTCGCCGGCCACCTGTGCTTCGACCACGAGGCCCTCACGATCGAGGCCGGCCCGCCGCGGGGCGCCTGACCGCGCGGGGGCGGCCGGATATTGGGGTCGCGCCGGGACGGCTCGCTGCCGGATGATTTCACCATGGTGGACACATCCCTGTACGCGGCGTTCGTCGTCGCGGCGCTCGCCCTCTGCCTCACGCCGGGGCCCGACATGATGTTCGTGGTCGCCATGGGCGGCCGCGGCGGCCCCGTCGCGGGGGTGCTGGCCGCCGCGGGCGTGGGGACCGGCGCCCTCACGCACGCCGTCGCCGCGATGCTCGGGCTCTCCGCCCTCTTCACCGCACTGCCCACGCTGTACCACGTGCTGCGCTGGGCCGGTGCCGCCTACCTGCTGTACCTCGCGGTGAAGGCGTTCCGGGACCGCGGCGATCCCGTGGGGGAGCCGGACGGCGCCGGGCCGGAGAAGCAGCACGCCCAGCGGCGGCGCGCGTACTGGCAGGGCGTCGTGACGAACCTGCTCAACCCGAAGGTGATCCTGTTCAACATCGCGTTCCTGCCGCAGTTCGTGAACCCGTCCCTGGGCCACCCGATGATGCAGTTCCTCGTCCTCGGGATCACGCTCGTGCTGATCGGCCTCGCCGTCGACTCCGGGGTCGGGCTGCTGGCCGGGCGGCTCGCCGACCTCCTGCGCCGCAGCCGGCGGGTGGCGCGCGGCCTGAACATCTTCAGCGGCACGGTCTTCACCGGGCTCGCCGTCCGGCTGGTCGCCGTGCCCAAGTGACGGCTTCCGGTTTACCGTCCGGGTGACTCTGGGCATGTCAGAGATTCAGGCGAGGCCGTTTACTTCGGGTCCCGAGGAGAAGGCTGGTGGCACCGTACGCGGCGACCCCTCAGCGCCCGGAATTCTGGGCGGCGCTCGACTCCGCGCAGCAGTCCGCGCTGCGCGCCGCCGGGCGTCCGAGGCAGTACCCGGTGAAGAGTCCCCTGGTGTACCAGGGCGACGAGTCCGACCACGTGATCATCATCGAGCGGGGCTGGGCGAAGGTGACGTCGGCGACCGAGAACGGCCACGACGTGGTCCTCGCCGTGCGGGGGCCCGGCGACCTGCTGGCCGAGAGCGCGGTGCTCGGCGGCCGGCCCCGCACCGCGACGGTGACCGCGCTGTCGCCGATCCGCGCGCTGGTGGTGCCCGCGGCGCGCTTCACCGGCTTCCTGGACGAGCACCCGGACGTGTGGATGCTCGTGACGGGCACCTTCGTCAAGCGCCTCGACGACTCGGACCGGCGGCTGCGGGCGCACGTGACCAGCCGGGGCACCCGGCGCCTCGCGATGCTCCTGGCCGAGCTCGCCGAACGGTCCGTCCAGCACGCGCCGCCCGCGCCGGACGGCTCGATCGAGATCGGCCCGCCGCTGTCGCAGGAGGAGCTGGGCAGCTGGATGGACGCGTCCCGCGAGACGGTCGCGCGGGCCATGCACGGCCTGCGCCGGGAGGGCCTGATCCGCACCGGCTGGCGCAAGATCACCGTGGTGAACCTGCCGGGGCTGCGCGAGTTCGCCAAGGAGAACGACTAGCCGCCGCACCGGGTCCGCGCACGGAACTTGTCAATGGCAAGATATGATGCGGCCATGAGCGGCGGCAGCTACCACCACGGCGACCTGCGGCGGACCATCATCGAGGCGGCCGTCGAGGCGATCTCCGAGTCGGGCCCGGCCGCCTGGAGCCTGCGCGAGCTGGCGCGCCGCGCCGGCGTCTCGCACGCCGCGCCCGCGCACCACTTCGGCGACCGGGCGGGGGTGCTGACGGCCGTCGCGGCCGCGGGCTACGCCCGGTTCGCCGACTCCCTGGAGGCCGCGGGGAGCGAACTGGACGAGCTGGGCCTCGCCTACGTCCGGTTCGCCGTCGAGCACCGGCCCTACTTCGAGGTGATCTTCCGGCCCGAGCTGTACCGGCCGGACGACCCGGAGGTCCGCGCCGGCCGGGGCCGCGCGAGCCGGGTCCTGACCGAGGGCGTCCGCGGCGCCGGGGAGGGCGGCCGGACGGCCTCGATCGCCGCCTGGTCGATCGTGCACGGCTTCGCCCATCTCTGGCTGAGCGGAGCCCTGCCCGCCGACCTCGGCGACGATCCCGTGGCCGCCGCCCGTCCCGTCATCCACCACCTTTTCGGACGCTGACCGACCCGTTGCCGCTGTCGAGGGCCTTGCCCCCGTGCTCCCCGTCGCCGTGCTCGCCGTTCCCGTGCTCCGCGTCCGGGTGCCGTTCCGGGACGACCGCGAGGTCCGTCCGGTACCGGCGGTTGAGGGCGGCGCGCACCCGGGTCGCGACCCGCCGGGCGCGCGGGCTCTCGACGCCGTCGATCGGCCGCGGGACCTCCAGGACGGCGGCGGGCGCCGGGCGCGGATCGGTGATCGGGGCGATCGCCTCGTCGGAGAGGGGCCGCTCGACCTCGCTGTACCCGCCGTCCGGGGCCCGGCGGATGATGCCGGTCTCCAGGCCGTGCTGGACGAGGCCGAGGTCGCGGCGCTGCAGGCCGAGGCAGATGCGGTAGGCGACGACGTAGCCGACGACCGGCCCGAGGATGATCAGCCCGCGGAAGAACCAGGTCGTCGCGAACAGCGAGATGTGGAACCGCTCGGCGATGACGTCGTTGGCGCCCGCGAGCCAGAGCGTCCCGAAGAACACGATGCCGGCGACGCCGATGGCGGTGCGCGCGGGGACGTCCCGGGGGCGGTCCAGCAGGTGGTGGATCTGGTGGTCGCCGGTGACCCAGCGTTCGACGAACGGGTAGACGGCGAGGCCCGTGAACAGCAGGCCGGGCACGACCAGCGCCGGGACGAGCACGCTCATCGGGACCGTGTGCCCCCACGCGGTGATCTCCCACGCGGGCATGATGCGCAGCGAGCCCTCCAGCCAGCCCATGTACCAGTCGGGCTGGGACCCGGAGCTGATCGCGCCCGGGTCGTACGGGCCGTACAGCCAGACCGGGTTGATCTGGAAGAGCGCCGCGAGCAGCACGGTGACGCCGAGCACCCACAGGAACATCGCCGTGGTCTTGGCGATGAACACCGGGAAGAACGGGTAGCCCCGGACGGTCCGGTTGGTGCTGCCCTTGCCGGGGAACTGCGTGTGGGTCTGCCGCCACGTCAGCACGATCGCGTGCAGCGGGATCAGCGCCGCGAGGAGCCCCGGGATGAGCAGGATGTGGATCACGTACAGCCGCGGGATGATCGCGGTGCCGGGGTACTCCCCGCCGAACAGGAACATCACCGCGTAGGAGCCGATCAGGGGCAGCGACGCGAGGACGCCCTCCAGGATCCGCAGCCCGGTGCCCGACAGCAGGTCGTCCGGCAGGGAGTAGCCGAACAGGCCGTTCAGCATGACGAGCATGAACATGAGGATCCCGATGAGCCAGTTGAGCTCCCGGGGCTTGCGGTAGGCGCCGCTGAAGAAGTTGCGCAGCAGGTGCACGAGGATCGACGCCATGAAGATGAGCGTCGACCAGTGGTGGATCTGCCGGACGAGCAGCCCGCCGCGCACGTCGAAGCTGATGTCGAGGGTGGAGGCGTACGCCTCGCTCATCGCCACGCCCTGCAGCTGGGTGTAGGAGCCGTCGTAGATCACCTCCTGCATGCTCGGCTTGAAGAAGAAGGTGAGGAACAGGCCGGTCAGCAGGACGACCACGAAGGAGTACATCGCGATCTCGCCGACCAGGAAGCTCCACTGGTCCGGGAACGCCTTGCGCAGGGACCTGCGGGCGAACCCGGTCGTCCCGAACCGCTCGTCGAGGGCCTGCGCCGTCCCCTCGACGGCCTTCGGCGGCCTGGGCCCGCCCGGCCCGCCGCCGGCCGTCCGAATCCCCGCCATCGTCAACGTCCTCTCGTCGCACAGCCTCGTCCACGCGCTTGCCGCGCTCTGTGCATACGACTGATCCGGCGCGGCGAATGTGACATCGCGGGATGTGGCGCCGATCACACGATTTGCCGCGATTTGCCGGGACGGGTCCGGGCGGGTCGGGATGGGCGGGGCGGCCTCAGCAGGCGGGCACGGCGGCGCCGAAGCGGCGCCGGTAGCGGGGCCGCCAGCTCGTCCGGTAGAAGAGCCGGATCGGCGGCGGCAGCAGGTGCAGGACGGCGCGGCGCGTCGGCTCCGGGGCGCCGTCCAGCAGCCAGGGCAGGAAGACCCCGAGCCCCCGCATGCCGATCTCGCGGCGGAACTCGACGTCGAACGTGCCCCATTCGAAGGCGGTGAGGGTGCCGGGGATCAGGGGGAGTACGTCCGACTCCTTGTAGTCGAGCAGCGCGTTCACGGACGCGTGCAGCTCCGGCGCGTAGCGGGCGAACATGAGGCGGTCGCGCTGCTCCACCGCCGCGTCCACCGCGTCGATCAGCGGGACGACCTTCACCGCCCGCAGCGCCATCTCGTCGAGCACGGCCCCGAGCCGCCCCGGCGCGTCGGCGTCCTTGGCGTACATCACCGTCCAGAGGGCGCTCTTCTCGGCGCGGTCCTGGACGTGCCAGTGGAAGGTGAACAGGGACCATGTGCTCGCCGTGGCCGCGTCCATCGGCACGGCGTCCGCGCCGGCCGCGGCGGCCGTCCGCGCGGTGTCGCGGCGGAACGCGTCGTAGGCGGCGTGCAGCATCGTCAGGTCGAACCGTCTGGGTTCGCAGCCCATGGCGCCTCCCAAGCTCTCCTCCGGTGCCGCCCGCGCGGGGCACCCGAAGAGAAGATGGTCCGAGCATCCCCGATTGTGACGTGATCCGGGACACACCCCTTGTGATGTGCCCCACGCCGCGGCGAAGTATTCGCCGGGCCCGCCGGACGGCGGCGCGCCGCCTGCCGGTACCTTGTCGGGACGTAACGCCCGGCAGGGCGCATGCGGGAACACGTGGGAACACGAGGGAAGGAGCCGTGGATGGCTGTTGAGGCGGCGGGCATCGACATCGCGTCCCTCGTCCTGCGGATCTCGGTCGGCGGCACCCTGATCGCGCACGGCTGGAACCACGCGTTCGGCGGCGGGAAGATCGAGGGCACCGCGGGCTGGTTCGAGTCGATGGGGCTGCGGCCGGGCAGGCTGCACGCGCTGATGGCGACCGGCACCGAGCTCGGCGCGGGCCTCCTGCTGCTGCTCGGCCTGCTCACCCCGCTGGCCGCCGCGGGCGCGGTCGGCACGATGGCCGTCGCGCTCATCACCGCCCACCTGCGCAACGGCTTCTTCATCTTCCGGCCCGGGCAGGGCTACGAGTACGTCCTGATGATCATCTTGGTGGCGTGCGCGCTGGGGGCGCTGGGCGGCGGCGGCGCCTCCCTCGACCGGGCGCTGGGCATATCCGACGACCTGTCCGGCTGGACGGGCCTCGCGATCACCGCCCTCGCCGGCGGCCTCGGCTCGGCCCTACTGCTGGCCGTCTTCTGGCGTCCCGGCCGCCGGCCCGCCGGGGAGACCGGAGAGTAGCCCGGGACACGGGGGAGCGGCATGGCGAGGGCCGGCCTCCGCGCGGCGCGTGGAGGCCGGCCCCGCGGCACCGGCGGGGGACGGTGCCTGCTCCAGGGGGCTACCGCCAGGTGTCGTTCGCCGTATGGGAGGCCGTCCCGGTGGTGTAGCTGCGGTTGGCCCCGTCCTCCCAGGTCACGGCGCCCGCGTCGGTCTTCTTGAGGTACTTGTACTCGATCCTCGTGCCGGCGGGCAGCGTCACCCGCCCGCTCCAGGCCGGGTAGTTCGCCGGGGAGAGCCTGACGGCCTTGGCCGGGTCCCAGGAGCCGAGGGCGGGGATGTCGCCGACGACGTGGACGCTCGTGCCCCAGGTCGTGGTGGCGTGCACGTTGAACGTGTCGGTGACGGTCTCGGGCGGGGAGGTGGGCTGGGACGTCGGCGATCCGCCGGACCTCGCGTCCGCGTGGATGGCGACGGCGCCGCCCGCGGGGATCGTCACGGTCGCGGTGCCGCCGGACACGGTGACGGCCGTTCCCGCGCACCCGCCGGACCCGGTGCCGCCGGTGACGACGTCGCAGTAGACGCCGTCCGCGAGCCCGGTCCGGTAGGCCGCGGTGGACGGGCCGGACGAGTCGTTGA
The DNA here is from genome assembly GCF_014648675.1 of Actinomadura livida. Taxonomy (GTDB): domain Bacteria; phylum Actinomycetota; class Actinomycetes; order Streptosporangiales; family Streptosporangiaceae; genus Spirillospora; species Spirillospora livida. Next base: position 445,645 of record NZ_BMRO01000006.1, on the reverse strand, counting down.
GGCCGATCCAGCCGCGCGACCCGCGGCTGAAGCCGATGACGTCGCCGGCCGTCGCGGTGAAGTTCGACACCGCCGGGGCGGACGCGGTCGCGTTGCGCCAGCCGACCATGCCCTTCATCCCGGTGGAGCGGGTGATGCACTGCCACCCGGCCGAGCAGTCCGCGCCGGTGACGAAGCCGCGCGAGTCGGCGGGCGGCGACTGCCCCTTGGACGACCAGGTGAACCCGTCGTAGACCGCCGGCTTGCCGTACGGGTAGGCGAGCATGAAGTAGTTGGCGAGGGTGTAGTCGCCGCCGTTCTTGTAGCTGAGCGTGGAGCCGTCGCGCTCGGTGTCGTGGTTGGTGACCATGGCGTAGGTCTGGGAGCCGTCGGCGTCCAGCGACCAGGACGGGATGCCCGACAGGTTCGCCAGCGTGCCGTTCTGGAACTGCGCCTTCAGGCCCATCGCGTAGGCGAAGCCGAGGACGTCGCCGTTCCTGGTGAACGCGGTCGCCCTCAGCTCCGGGTTGGACGCGCCAGGGAAGATCTCCTGGGCGATGTAGGGCCGCTTGCCCTCGGCGGCGGTGTCGTTGAGCGCGTTCTTGATCGCGGCGAAGTCGTCCTGGTCGATGTGCTTGGCGGCGTCGACCCGGAACCCGTCGACGCCGAGCCCGATCAGGTCGTTGAGGTACCCGGCGATCTTCCCGCGGACGTAGGAGGACTGCGTCTCCAGGTCCGACAGCGACACCAGCTCGCAGTTCTGCACCTCCGACTTGTCGTTCCAGTCGTCGATGCCCGCGTCATCGTCGTTGCAGTATCCGTCGTCGGCGTGGTGGAAGTCGCCGTACCCGTACGGGACGGCCGGGTAGGTGAACCCCGTCGGGTCGAACGTGGAGCCGCCGTAGGTGGTGTTCACCGTGTTGTTGTGGCCGGCCATGTGGTTGATGACGGCGTCGACGTAGACGCGGACGCCGGCGTTGTGGCAGGCGCTGACCATGGCGGCGAACCCGGCGCGGTCGCCGAGCCTGCTCGTCAGGCCGTAGGAGACGGGCTGGTACACCTCCCACCACGGGTGGGCGCCTTCATTGGTGCCGGCGAGGCTGACCGACTCGGCGGGCGGCGCGACCTGCACGGCCCCGTACCCGGCGGGGCCGAGATGGTCGGTGCAGGCGTCCGCGACGGAGGGCCAGTTCCATTCCCAGAGGTTGGCGGTGACGTCACTTGCGTTCAGCGCCGCCCGCGCGGACGGCGCGGCGCTGGCGGTGCCGTCCGGGAGCAGGGCCGCGGCGGGTGCCAGGCCGCCGAGGACGAGGGCTCCCGCGGCGAGCAGGGACAGGCGGCGGGGGATTCTTGCGCGTTGCATTGTGGGCGAACTCCTGTCACTGGGCGCCCAGGCGCCGGCTTAGGGGGCCGCCGGCACCGGGGACGCCCGAGGGGGTGGGGACGGCCGTCCGCGATGCACCGTGAGAATGCTCTTTTCTTGCAGCAGCGTCAAGAGCTTGCGCAAGATTTCAGTTGACTTTCAGAAAGTCGACGAGGGTCATCCGCTCCCGTTCCGCGCCCCGTTCCCTGACTCGTTCGCGGCGGCGGTGAGGCGTTCCCGCTGGGGGACCACCGTGTACTTGGGGTCCTCCGCCGACTGCACGCCGGCATGGAAGATGCCGAAACGGGTGCAGGCCGAGCCCGCCAGGAGCGCCGCCCCGCTGAGCGCGGCCGCCGTGCGGCCGCGCCCGGCGAGCAGGACGCCCCCGGCGGTGCCCGCGGCCGTCAGGATCTCGCCCGCGCGCATGTACCTGCCGGCCTTGCCCGTCTTGTACGGCTCGGCGACCAGCCCGGCTCGATGCTCGATCAGTTTCGCCGCCGCCAGCTCCAGCACCGCGCCGAACACCGCGGCGGTGCGCATCGGAGCGGCCTCGCGGGCGGGGGAGACGACCAGCCCCATCCCGGCCGCGGCGGAGGTGGCCGAGCCGGCGAACACCATCGGCAGCTCCCGGTGCACGTCGTGCCAGGAGGGCACCGCCGTGTCCGCGGCGAGCGCCGCGGTGTAGGTGGCGACCAGCGGGCCGAGGACGGCGGCGCCGGCGGTCGCCGCGGCGCCGAGGCGCGGGAAGAGCCCGGTCGCGTCCAGGACGGCCGCCGCGCCCGCGGCCGGGCCGTAGGCGCCCAGCAGCCAGGAGCCCATGCTCATCGGCGAGGTGGGCTTCATGACCCGGAGCATGTTGGCGAACCGCGCGGGCCGCCCGAGGTCGTGGATCAGCAGCGCGGTGGACCCGCCGATGGCCGCCAGCGAGGAGATCTTCATCGCCCGCGCGGCGGCGGGCCGCCCGGTGAGCTGCGCGCCGGCGGCCAGCACCGACCCCGCCCCCGCCAGGCCGCCGAGGAAGAAGTACCCCGCGATGTCCGTGGCCTTCCAGGTCGGCGGGTTCAGGATCGGCAGGCCGTAGTAGGAGGTGAACTCCGCCTCCGGCACCATCGCCCGCTCGCCCCGGCGCCGGCCGCGCCGCCCGTTCCGGCGGGCCAGGCCCTTCCCGATCTCGGCCTCGCGCCCCGGCCGCTCCCCGTGCACGCCCTCCTTGCTCACGCCGGGACCGCCCTCGCCCGTTGCGCCCTCGCCCGTCTCGGACCCGCTCGTCCCGTCCCCGCTCATCGCCCGGCTCCGTTGCGGCCGTGGACGGTGAAGACCGCCGCGAGCCCGCCGAACAGCGCCGCCGCCGCGATGCCCGCGTGCTTCCAGATGGACCCCAGGTCGCGGGTGGTGACGACCGGGTCGGGCGGCAGCCCGTACACCTCCGGCTCGTCCAGCAGGAGGAAGAACGCGCCGTCGCCGCCGACGCCGTCATCGGGATCCTCGCCGTACAGGCGCGCGTCCTCCACCCCGAGGTCGTGGAGCTGCTCGACGCGCAGGGCGGCGCGCTCGCGCAGCTCGTCCAGCGGCCCGTACTGGATCGAGTCGGTCGGGCACGCCTTCGCGCAGGCCGGTTCGAGCCCCCCGCCGAGCCGGTCGTAGCACATCGTGCACTTCCAGGCCCGGCCGTCGCCCTTGCGCTGGTCGATCACCCCGTACGGGCAGGCGGGGATGCAGTAGCCGCAGCCGTTGCAGATGTCCTCCTGGACGACGACGGTGCCGAACTCGGTGCGGAACAGCGAGCCGGTCGGGCACACGTCGAGGCAGGCGGCGTGCGTGCAGTGCTTGCACACGTCGGAGGCCATGAGCCACCGCATGTCCGTGGGCCCGCCCCCGGCGGCGCCGGCGTGCTCGACGCCCGCCTGGGCCCGGCCCATGGGCTTGTTCTGCTCGATGAACGCGACGTGCCGCCAGGTGTCGGCGCCGAGTCCCTGGGTGTTGTCGTAGGACATGCCGGTGAACTCGAGGCCGTCCTCGGGGATGGCGTTCCACTCCTTGCAGGCCACCTCGCACGCCTTGCAGCCGATGCACACGGACGTGTCGGTGAAGAAGCCCATCCGGGGAGGCGGGTCGGTATAACCCGAGTTCTCGGTCACGTCGGGCTCGGGTCCCGCCAGCAGGTTCCGGCCCACGAGGCTGCTCATCCCATGACCTCCTATCCCCGGGGTGCCCGCTGGCCCCCTTCCCGGCGAGCCGGGCCCTAACCGGGGAACGGGTCCGTTGACGGGCATTTCGGCGCTGGATAGCTTCTGGGGATGATGGTCGAACGGGTCGGTTACGCGGGTCCACTGGACAGGACGCTCGGGTTGCTCGTGATCGAGGCGTCCGAGCGGGAGGTCGTGGCCGAGCTGGAGGTCACCGACAAGCTGATGCAGGCGTACGGCATCGTCCACGGCGGCGTGTACTGCGCGATCAACGAGACGGTGTGCAGCATGGGCGCGGCCCTGACGGTCGGGCTGGAGAGCCAGGTCGTCGGAGTCAGCAACCACACTCGGTTCATCCGGGCCGTGCGGGAGGGCAAGCTGACCGCCCGCGCCCAGCCGGTCGACCGGGTGGACGACCATCTGACGTGGCGTTCGACGATGACCGACGAGCAGGGCCGCGTCGTCGCCGAGGGCACGGTGAACCTGCTGAGGCTGACCCCGCCCGCCGAAGGCTAGAACGGGCGCGTCCGTGCCGTTACGCCTGCGCCATCGCCTTCCACTGGCGGTCGGCGACGGGCCGCCAGGTGTCGTGGCGCTCGTGGAAGAGGGCGCGGGCCTGGGAGCCGCTCCAGTCGGCCGGAAGCAGTTCCGCCGGCAGGCCCGGGTCGAGGAACGGGAACCGGCGCCACTCCTGGACGAGCCTGGTGTGCGCGGCGAACGTGCCGGGATCGTCAGCGGGCGCCAGGGCGCCCACGGCGTCGAGGAAGTCGTCGTAGGCCAGCGCGATGTCGTCCAGGCTCCACGCCTGCGCGGCCACGTGCCGCGCCTCGGCCAGGTCGCCGAGCCGCCCGGTGAACAGCGTGGAGGTGTCCGCGACGCCGATCTCCGCGAGCACCTCCCGGACCTCGGTGCGGCGCCCGGGATGCGGGCTCACCCACACGCCGGGGGCGAGGTTGCCGAGCCCGCTCCAGGCGAGCCGCGTCCGCAGCAGGTGCCGGAGCCTGCGGCTGGTCTCGGGGACGCCGGCGAGCACGATCAGCCACCGCCCGTCCCACGCGCCGGCCGGGCGGCCGAAGCCGTAGATGCGCTCGGTGCCGTCGGTGAGGAGCCGCTCCCCGGACGGGGTGAGCCGCCAGGCGGTGCGGCGGCCGTGCCGCTCGCCCTCGATCCAGCCCTCGCCCGCGCTGCGGGCCAGGGCCTGCCGGACGGCCTTCTCCTCCACGCCGAGCAGCCCGAGCGCCCGCAGGAACGCCGCCGTCCAGACCGGTTCGCCCGCCGGGAGGACGAACTCGCCCAGCACCGTCAGCAGCAGCGAGCGGGCGCTCGCGGCGCCCAGTTCGCGACGCCGCCGGAACTCCGGCCCGCCGCGCGCCGCGTCTCCTTCACTCACGGGCCCGTCACTCCCGGACATCCGCCTTCCCTCCCGGCCGGTCCTTCGCACCGCGGTCCGGTGCGGCCCCGCGCGGCCGGCGTCCAGTATCGCGGCACCCGCCGCACGGCACCGTCATTCCACAAGTCTATTGACTTGCGTTTTTCCCCTGTAGAGCATGTGTGACACGGTTCACGGCGAAGGGAAGCCCCCGATGACCGCGGAAACGGCGACCGCCCCCGTCCCGGCCGGCGCGTTCAACGCCGCCGGCTACCTGCTCCGGGCGGCGGAGCATCCGGACACCGCGGCCAATACCGCGCTGACCGGCCCGGGGGGCGACCTCACGTACGCCGATCTCGCCGGCCTCGCCTCGGACGTCGCGGCCGGGCTGGAGTCGTGGGGGGTGCGCGCCGAGGAGCGCGTGGTGCTGTTCATGGCCGACGGCCCCTCGATGGCCGCGGCGATCCTGGGCGCGATGCGGCTCGGCGCCGTCCCGGTCCCGGTGTCGACCATGCTGACCGGGGCGGAGCTGGCGGCCCTCCTCGGCGACGCCCGCGCCAGGATCCTGCTGGTCAGCGACCGGTTCGCGGTGCCCGCGGAGGCCGCGCTCGCGCTCGCGCTCGCGCCGGGCGTCCGGCACGTGGTCGCCGAGGGGCCTGGCGCCCTCCGCGCCCCGGACGGGGTGCGGGTGGGTACCTTCGACGACCTGGCCGCGGCGGGGCGCGCCCGGGACGGCGCGGTCCGCGACCCGTACCCGACCTCCGGCGACTCCAGCGGGCTGTGGCTCTACACGTCCGGGACGACCGGGACGCCCAAGGGCGCGATGCACCGCCACGCCAACATCCGGCACGTCGTGGAGACCTACGGCCGCCAGGTCCTCGGCATCACCCCGGAGGACCGCTGCTACTCGGTCGCCAAGCTGTTCTTCGCCTACGGGATCGGCAACTCGCTGTTCTTCCCGCTCGCCGCGGGCGCGACGGCGGTCCTGGACCCCGACCCGCCCACCCCGGCGTCGGTCGCCGGGCGGCTGGCCGAGTACCGCCCGACGCTGTTCTTCGCCGTCCCCACCTTCTACGCCGCGCTCCTGAACGCCGACGTGCCCGCGGACGCGTTCGCGTCGGTGCGGCTCGCGGTGTCGGCGGGCGAGCCGCTGCCCGCCGGGCTGTGCCGCCGCTTCACCGAGTGGCCGCCTTCTGCCGCGCGGGCCTCGCGTCGTTCAAGCGCCCCCGCGAGGTGCTGGTCGTGGACAAGCTGCCCACGACCCCGACCGGCAAGCTGCGCCGCTTCGCCGTCCGCGAGCTGGCCGCCGCGCTGCTCGGCCGCTGACCCCCGCGAGGCCAAATGCTACAAACTCTTGACGTTTTGCCCGGCTCATGTCGAACATGGGGGGGCGGCACGGCCGGCCGGCACGGCGGAAGGACAGCTCATGAGCAGCCCCGAGGGCACGGGCACGCCCCCGCACGTGGAGTTCCGCGTGGACCCGTCCGGCTACCGGCACTGGCGGCTGGACGTCGACGGGCCCGTCGCCACCCTCACGATGGCGGTGGACGAGCGGGGCGGGCTGGTCCCCGGCTACGAGCTGAAGCTCAACTCCTACGACCTCGGCGTCGACGTCGAGCTGTACGACGCGGTCCAGCGGCTGCGGTTCGAGCACCCCGGCGTCCGGGCCGTCGTGCTCACCGGCGGCAGGGAGAAGGTCTTCTGCGCGGGCGCCAACATCCGGATGCTCGCCGCGTCCCCGCACGAGTGGAAGGTCAACTTCTGCAGGTTCACCAACGAGACCCGCAACGGCATCGAGGACGCGACCGCGAACTCCGGCCAGACCTACCTGGCGGCGCTCAACGGCACCGCGTCCGGCGGCGGCTACGAGCTGGCCCTCGCCTGCGAGCACATCATGCTCGTGGACGACCGCTCCTCGGCGGTGTCGCTGCCGGAGGTGCCGCTGCTGGGCGTCCTGCCCGGGACCGGCGGCCTGACCCGGCTGACGGACAAGCGCCGCGTGCGCCGCGACCGCGCCGACTACTTCGCCACCAAGGCCGAGGGGCTCGCGGGCAGGAAGGCCGTCGCGTGGCGGCTCGTCGACGAGGCCGTGCCCCGCCCGGCCTGGGACGCGGCGGTCGCCGGGCGCGCGGCGGAACTGGCGGCCCGCTCGTCCCGCCCGGAAGGCGCCCGGGGCGTCGAGCTGACACCGCTCGGAAAGGAGCGGACAGAGTCGTCGGTGTCCTACCGGCACGTGTCGGCGAAGCTCGACCGCGACGCCGGCTCGGTGGAGATCACGATCGCGGGACCGGACTCGTCTCCCGGCGGCATCGAGGACGTCCACCGGCAGGGCGCGGGCTTCTGGACCCTCGCCATGACGCGCGAGCTGGACGACCTCATTCTCGACCTGCGCACGAACGAGCCGGCCCTCGGCACCTGGCTGTTCCGCACGAGCGGCGACGCGCGGCACGTCCTCGCCCACGACCGGCTCCTGCTCGACAACGCCGGAGACTGGCTCGCCAACGAGATCCTGCACTACCTCAAGCGGACGCTGAAGCGTCTCGACGTCACGTCCCGCAGCCTCGTCGCGCTGATCGAGCCCGGCGGGTGCTTCGCCGGGTCCCTGCTGGAGGTCGTGCTGGCCGCCGACCGCAGCTACCAGCTCGACGGCGTCTTCGAGGACACCGACCCGGACGCCGACCCCGCGGCGATCACCGTGACCGCGATGAACCTCGGCCCGCTGCCGATGGGCAACGGCCTCACCCGCCTGGCGACGCGCTTCCTCGGCGACGACGCGGCGCTCGCCGCCGTGCGCGACGCCGAGGGCAAGCCCCTGGAGGCCGCGGACGCCGAACGCCTCGGCCTGGTCACCTTCACGCCCGACGACATCGACTGGGACGAGGAGATCCGCATCGCCGCCGAGGAGCGGGCCGGCTTCAGCCCGGACGCGCTCACCGGCCTGGAGGCCAACTGCCGCTTCCCCGGCCCGGAGACCATGGAGACCAGGATCTTCGGACGGCTCACCGCCTGGCAGAACTGGATCTTCACCCGCCCGAACGCGTCCGGCCCGGACGGCGCCCTGTGCCGCTACGGGACCGGCGAGCGCGCCGACTTCGACCGAAAGCGAGTGTGACCATGCCGGCGAGCAGCGCGTCGGGGACCGCGGCCGACTACTCCGGGAAGATCCCCAACAACGTCGGCCTGCACGAGGACCGGCGGCTCCAGCGCGCCCTGGAGTCGTGGCAGCCCGACTTCCTCGACTGGTGGGAGTCGATGGGGCCGGCGCTCCCGACCCGGGACGTCTACCTGCGCACGGCCGTGAACGTCGGCCGCGACGGCTGGGCCCACTTCGGGCACGTCGCCATGAGGGACTACCGGTGGGGCATCTTCCTGGCGGAGCGCGACGCGGACCGCCGCATCGGGTTCGGCGCCCACAAGGGCGAGCCCGTCTGGCAGAAGGTCCCCGGCGAGTACCGGGCCGACCTCCAGCGCCTCATCGTCATCCAGGGCGACACCGAGCCCGCCTCCGTGGAGCAGCAGCGCAACCTCGGCGCGACCGCGCCCAGCCTCTACGACCTGCGCAACCTGTTCCAGGTGAACGTCGAGGAGGGCCGCCACCTGTGGGCGATGGTGTACCTGCTGCACGCCCACTTCGGGCGCGAGGGCCGCGAGGAGGCCGAGGAGCTCCTGCACCGCAACTCCGGCAGCGAGGAGTCGCCGCGCATCCTGGGCGCGTTCAACGAGGAGACCCCCGACTGGCTGTCGTTCTTCATGTTCACCTACTTCACCGACCGGGACGGCAAGTACCAGCTCGGCACGCTGAAGGAGTCCGGCTTCGACCCGCTGTCGCGGACGTGCGAGTTCATGCTCAAGGAGGAGGCCCACCACATGATGGTCGGCACCACGGGCATCGACCGCGTCGTCGAGCGGACCGTCCAGCTGATGAAGGAGCACGACACCGACGACGTCACGGCGCACGGCGCGATCTCGCTGGACGTCGTCCAGAAGTACCTGAACTTCCACTACTCGGTGTCGCTCGACCTGTTCGGGTCCGAGACGTCCGGCAACGTCGCGAACTACTACACCGCCGGGCTGAAGGGCCGCTGGCGGGAGGACCGCCGCAAGGACGACCACCGCCTCACCGGCGACGCGATGATGGTGGACGCCCTCGTCGACGGTTCCGTCGGGCAGACGGAGGTGGCCGCCCTGGTCGGCCTGAACACCGACCTGCGCCGCGAGTACGTCGCGGACTGCCGCAGCGGCGTGAACCGCTGGAACCGCATCCTCGCCGACGCGGGCCTGCCGCAGCGCCTCTACCTGCCGAGCGTCGCGTTCAACCGCAAGGTCGGCGCGTTCGCGGGCATCGAGGCCACCCCGCAGGGCGAGGTCATCCCGGCGGAGGAGTGGGAGCGGCGCCAGGACGCCTGGCTCCCGACCGAGGTCGACAAGACGCACGTCCGCTCGCTCATGAACCCCGTCCGCGAACCGGGCAGGATCGCGGGCTGGATCGCCCCGCCCCGCAACGGCATCAACGGCCGCCCGTTCGACTACGAGTACGTGCGGCTCTGACCGGGCGCGATCACAGCCCCCGGGAGATGACGAGGCGCTGGATCTGGTTGGTGCCCTCGAAGATCTGCATCACCTTCGCCTCGCGCATGAACCGCTCGACGGGGAAGTCGCGGGTGTACCCGGCGCCGCCGAGGACCTGGACGGCGTCCGTGGTCACCTTCATCGCGTTGTCGGTGGCGACGAGCTTGGCGATGGACGCCTCGCGGCCGTAGGGGCGCCCCGCGTCCTTCAGCCGCGCCGCCGACAGGTATGTGGCCCGGGCCGATTCGACCGCGGCGGCCATGTCGGCCAGCACGAAAGCCAGCCCCTGGTGCTTGATGATCGCCTTGCCGAACGCCTCGCGCTCCTTGGCGTACTGGACGGCGACGTCGAGCGCGCGCTGGGCGAGGCCGGTGGCGACGGCGGCGATGCCGAGGCGCCCCGCGTCCAGGCCGGCGAGCGCGATCGACAGGCCCTGGCCCTCGGTCCCGATCAGGTTCCCCGCCGGGACGCGGGCGCCCACGAGCCGGACGGTCGCGGTCGTCGACCCCATCAGGCCCATCTTGTCCTCGGGCTCGTCGAACTCCAGCCCGGGGGTGCCGGCGGGGACGTGGAAGCACGAGATGCCGCGGGGGCCGTCGTCCGACGTGCGGGCCATCACCGTGTAGAAGTCGGCCTTGCCGCCGTGGGTCGTCCACGCCTTGGCGCCGTTCAGGACGTAGGAATCGCCCTCGCGGACGGCCCTGGCCCGCATCCCCGCCGGGTCGGACCCCGCGTGCGCCTCCGACAGGCAGTACGCGCCGAGCCGCTCGCCCGACAGCACGTCGGGAAGCCACTCGGCGCGCTGCTCATCGCTTCCGTACGCGAACAGCGGGAAGCACGACAGCGCGTGCACGCTGACGCCGACGCCCACGCTCGCCCACGCCGCGCCGATCTCCTCCAGGACCTGGAGGTAGACCTCGTACGGCTGGGCGCCGCCGCCGAACTCCTCCGGGTACGGCAGCGTCAGCAGGCCGGCCCGCCCGAGCGTCGTGAACACCTCGCGGGGGAACGTCCCGCTCCGCTCGGCGTCCGCGGCGCGCGGCGCCAGCTCCTTCGCCGCGATCTCGCGGGTGAGCGCGACGAGGTCCTCGGACTCGGGGGTCGGCAGGTGCCGGGTGGCGGGCATGGGCGGACTCCTTTCGGCCCGCCCACAGTACCAAGAGCAGTACCAGCGAACCGCTTTTGGTACTGTCCCGGTCATGACCCCGCTGGACGGAGCGCACGCCACCCGGGCCACCCGGGCGCTGCGGCGGCGCGACCTCCTCGTCGGCCGCCTCATCGACGTCTTCCTCGACCGCGGCTTCGCCGAGCTGAGCGTCGCGGAGCTGGCCGCCGTCCTGCGCTGCTCGAAGAGCACCCTGTACTCGGTCGCGGCGAGCCGGGAGCAGATCATCGTGGCCGTCGTCCGGGCGTTCTTCCGCCGCGCGACCGAGCGCGTGGAGGCCGCGCTCGACGCCAACGCCGACCCGCGGGAGCGCGTCGGCGCGTACCTGCGCGCCATCTCCGCCGAGCTGGCGCCCGCGTCGCCCGCGTTCTTCGCCGACCTCGACGCCTTCCCGCCCGCCCGCGAGATCTACAAGCGGAACACGCGCTTCGCCGTCCGGCGCGTGCAGGGCCTCGTCCGCGAGGCGCTGCCCGGCGGCGGCGCGCCCGGCGCCGACGCGGCCTTCGTCGGCGCCGTCGCGGGCCAGGTGATGGAGTCCATCCACCGCGGCGAGATCAAGGCCCAGACCGGCCTGGACGACTCCGCCGCCTACGCCGCCCTGGCCTCCCTGATCGTCGCCCGGATGACTCCGGACCGCGCTTGCCCCGCGGACGCCTCAGACGGGTGACGACGACTGGACGGCGTGCTCGACCAGCGCCACCAGGACGTCGCGAGCCGTTTCGCGGCGCCGTACGTCGCAGAGCATCACCGGGACGTGCGGGTCGACGTCCAGGGCGTCGCGGATCTCGTCCACCGTGTAGCCGCGGGCGCCGTCGAACACGTTGGCCGCGACGACGAACGGGATCTCCCGCTGCTCGAAGAAGTCGATGGACGCGAAGCTCGTGCTGAGCCGCCGCGTGTCGACCAGGACGATCGCGCCGACCGCGCCGTAGGCGATCTGGTCCCACATGAACCAGAACCGCTCCTGGCCGGGCGTCCCGAACAGGTACAGCCGGACGCCGCCGGAGAACGTCAGCCGCCCGAAGTCCATGGCGACGGTCGTGGTCGTCTTGCGCTCCACGCCGTGCAGGTCGTCCACGCCGGCCGAGGCGTCGGTGAGGACCTCCTCGGTGCGCAGCGGGCGGATCTCGCTGACCGAGCCGACGAGGGTGGTCTTGCCGACGCCGAAGCCCCCGGCCACCAGGATCTTCAGCGTGTGCTGCGGCACGTCGTCGTCGAACGCGTGCGGCGCCGGGGCGGAGTCAGAGGCGGCGGAGTTCATCGAGCACTCTCATCAGTATGCGGGGATCGGGACGGTCGGGCCGCTCGCCGTGCTCGGCCTGCGGCATCTCCTCGACGAGGCCGTACTGGTGCAGGTCCTCCAGCAGGATCTGCACGACCCGGAACGGCAGGTCGGTCTCCGAGGCGAGGTCGGCGGGGGTGGAGGGGCGCCGGCACAGCTCCAGCAGCCGCCGCTGCTCGCGCGACAGCCACACCCGGTCGCCCGGCGTCCGGCCCGTCGCGACGAGGATGGTGACGAGGTCGACGACGAGCCCGCGGGGGCGGGTGCGCCCGCGGGTCACGGCGTACGGCCGGACGATCGGGCCCGCGTCGCGCCCGATCCACCGCTCTCTCGGCTTCTCCACGGTCGCTCAGTCCGACGCGCCCGCGGCCGCCGCGTCCTCGGCGGGCGTGCGCGGCGCGGCGGACAGGTGCCGCCGCACCCGCTTGATCAGCATGGTCGTCTCGTAGGCGACCAGGCCGGCGTTGCCGCCCGCGTCGCTGAGCACGGCCAGGCAGCTGCCGTTGCCGGCCGGCATGACGAAGAACAGCATGCCGTCCAGCTCCACGACGGTCTGCCGCACCTGCTTGGCCTGGAAGTGCTCGCGGGCCCCGTTCGCCAGGCTGTGGAACCCCGACGACAGCGCCGCGAGGAACTCGGCGTCCTTGCGGGTGACACCGCCCGACGCGCCCATGACCAGCCCGTCCCGGGACAGCAGCACGGCCTGGTGGACCTCCCCGACCCGCTCCACAAGATCGTCGAGCAGCCAGTCGAGCTCCCCGGTGGCATGGCTCTGCTGCGTCATGATTCCCCCCATTCGTCGCGCGGATCGTCATTGCCTGCTGTGTCCTCGGCGTCCCTTCCGCGCAGCCATCCCGACTGTAGCGAGGACATCAGGTCGCGGCTGAGTTCCGGACTCGGCTCGTCGAAGTCGTCGTCCGGGTCCGCGGCCTGCCCGGGCCGCGCGACGCCGCCCTCCCGGGACCTGCGCAACTGCGGTGCCAGGGCGCGCTGCCGCACCCGCCGGGGGAGGCGGCCGGTGACCTCGCTGTCCTCGGCCTCGGCGTCCTCGGGATCCCCGTCCCGGTGCTCGGCCCGGCGGCGCTCGCCGTTCTCCCCGCCCGCCGGCGCGTCCGGCGGCGCGGACGCCGGATGGGCGGGCGGCGGCTGGCCGTGCGGTGCCGCCGGCAGCGCCGGGCGGGCCGGGCGGCCGAGGCGGAGCCCGCCGCCCGCCGCCGCGCCGGCGCCCTGCGGCAGGAGCTCCCCGGCGCCGTCGGTGAGCCGCCACTCCTCGTCCACGACCACCAGCGTGTGCGGGACGAGCACGACGGCCGTCGTTCCCCCGTACACCGACGGCTGCAGCGACACCCTGATGCGGTGCCGCGCCGCCAGCCGCGCGACGACGAACAGGCCGAGCCGCTCGGTGTCGGCCAGGTCGAACTCGGCCGAGCTGGCGAGCCGCCGGTTCAGCTCCTCGCGCTCCTCGGCGGCCAGGCCGATGCCGCGGTCGACCACCTCGACCGCGAGCCCGTTGGCGACGCTCTCGACCTTGACCGTGACCTCGGTGGTCGGCGGGGAGAACGAGGCGGCGTTCTCGATCAGCTCCGCGAGCAGGTGGATGACGTCGGCGACGACGCCGCCGGTGACGGCGGCCGAGGAGGCGCCGGTCACCTCGACGCGGGTGTAGTCCTCGACCTCGGCGATCGCGGCGCGGACGACGTCCTCGGCGGCGACGGGATGGTCCCAGGCCCGCACGGTCGGCGACCCCGCCAGGATGACCAGGCCCTCGGCGTGCCGCCGCATGCGGGTGGTCAGGTGGTCGAGGCGGAACAGGTCGTCGAGCTCCTCGGGGCTGGCCGCGCGGCGCTCCATCTGGTCCAGCAGCCGCAGCTGCCGGTGCAGCAGCGACTGGCTCCGCCACGACAGGTTGATGAAGACGCGGTTGATGCTCGCGCGCAGGTCGGCCTCGCCGATCGCGGTGCTGATGGCCGTCCGCTGGACGGTGTCGAGCGCCTCGCCCACCAGGGCGACCTCGCGGGTCTGCCCGGTCTCCGGACGGGGCGTCTCGGCCTCCAGGTCCACGTGCTCGCCGCGCCGCAGCCGCTCGACGACGCGGGGGAGCCGCTCGTTGGCCAGCTCCTGCGCCGACCGCCGCAGCCGCCTGAGCTCGCGGGCGAGGCGCCGGGCGAACAGGAGCGACAGCGCGATGGACGCGATGACGGTGAGCAGTCCCACGCCGCCCGTGAGGTAGACCCGCAGCCAGATCCGCCGGTCGGCCGGCTCGACGTCGTCCTGCCGGATCACCTCGCTGGCCTTGAGGACCGTGCCGAGCCAGATCTGCCCGGCCTCCGTGGTGGTGGCCTTCCAGCGCTGCGGATCCGGAGCGCGCCCCTGCCGCACGACGGACCGCTCCAGCGCCGCGTACTCGTTGTAGGACGGGGCGTCCACCAGGGCGCGGGCGGTCTGCGAGGCACGGCCGCTGAGCTGGATGCTGCCCAGCTGGAACAGGTTCGTCCGGCCGCCCGCCCAGTCGGCGAACGCGGCGCGCTCGTCGGACTTCAGCCGGCCGCGCAGGCTGGAGAGCAGGAGGTCCTCGCGGAGCAGGAAGTCGTGCGACCAGAACAGGTACAGAACGCCCTTGTTCTGCGCGAAGACGGTGACGTCCTCCAGCGTCGCCAGCGTGCTGAGCAGCCGCGCCGTGTTGTCGAGGACGCCGCTGTAGGCGTTGATCGCGTCCAGCACGGAGATGCTCCGCGCGTTGACCCGCGAGCGGACGTCGGCCAGGCGGTCGAACTGGGCGGTGGTGCTCCGCATCCGCTGCAGCGCGTCGGCGTCCATGTTGGCGGTCGCCTCGGGTGACAGCGCCGCGGCGCGGAAGGCGGCCGTGACCTGGTCCGTCTTGGCGCTCGTCGCCAGGAACTTCTGCGTGGCCGCGGCGGAATCGCCCGCCAGCATGCCGACCGCCGCGGCGCGCTCCGCCTGCACCGCCTGCATCGCGTACCTGGACGGATCGCCGACGCGGTCGTAGTCCGCCGCGTACCGGTTCTGCCGCACCGCCTCGCTGATGGCGGGAACGGCCGAGAACGCCCAGAGGACCAGGAGCGACACGAGCGGGATCGCGAGGAGCGGCATGATCCGCCGTCCGATCGGCCGGGTGCGCGACCGCCTGCGAGATTCCTGCGCCTGCTCGGTTCCTGCCACCTAGTCGCTCCCCGTCGGTCCCCACCACCGGCCAAAGTCTGGGCAGCATACTTAGGTCCCTTACTCCGGGGCCAGAGGCACCTACCCCTTTCTCGCCGGGCGTTTCGCCGCCCCGCGCGGGGAGATCGGGGACCCCCGTTCGCTCCGCCGCGCGGACCGGAGACGGCCATTCCGCCGAACTGCCGCGCCGCCGATGATCTACCGGGCCGCCATTCGCCGGGATTCGGGTGATCAAGCAGGTCAACAAGTCATTCGACCGGACGGCGGCGCCGGCGGCCGAACTTATCGATCTTGGTAAAGGGCGGAAGAGGCGCGGTCAATGGGGCCGCACCGCACACCCGTTCGTCTTGTGGCCAGAAAAGGCTTATGTCAGGATTCGGATCCTCGTCCCCCGAGATCGGAGACAGGGTCATGCGCAAAGCCGCGCTGGCGGCACTCCTGGGCCTCTCACTCGCCACCACCACCGTGGCGGCGGTACCGGCCCAGGCGAAGCCGACACCATCCCAGTTGGCCAAGCTCGTCAAGCTGAAGAACGTCCGCCATCACCAGCAGAACCTGCAGAAGATCGCGGACGCCAACGGCGGCAACCGGGCCGCGGGGCTGCCGGGCAGCGAGATCACCGTCAAGTACATCGCGAATCAGCTCGAAAGGGCCGGATACAAGCCGACGGTGCAGGAGTTCACGTTCGACTTCTGGCAGGAGCTGTCGGAACCGGTCTTCGAGCAGACCGCCCCCGAGCAGAACGCGTTCGAGCCGGGCGGCGACTTCGCGACGATGCAGTACTCGGGCTCCGGCGACGTCACCGCCGCCGCCACCCCGGTGGACACCGCGATCACCGGGCTCGGCAGCGGGTGCGAGGCCGAGGACTTCGCGGGCTTCCCGGCGGGGAACATCGCGCTGATCCAGCGCGGCGGCTGCACCTTCGCCCTGAAGACCGACCACGCCATCGCGGCCGGCGCCGCCGCCGTCGCGATCTACCAGCTCCCCGACCAGCCCGGCCCGGTCGCGGGCACGCTCGCCGCGCCGTACGGCATCCCGGTCATCGGCCCGACCAACGCCGTCGGGACCGCCCTCGTCCAGCAGGCGCAGGAGGGCGGTGTGACGCTGCGCATCAAGACCGACACCTTCACCGAGGAGCGCCAGGCGTCCAACGTCGTCGCCGACACCCGCCGCGGCAAGGACGACAACGTGGTCGTGCTCGGCGCGCACCTCGACAGCGTCGCCGAAGGGCCCGGCATCAACGACAACGGCTCGGGCACCGCGGCGCTGCTGGAGATGGCCAAGCAGATCCACAAGCTCGGGCCCAAGGTCCGCAACACCGTGCGGTTCGCGTTCTGGGGCGCCGAGGAGGAGGGCCTGATCGGCTCGCAGCACTATGTCGACAGCCTGTCGGAGGAGGAGCGGGAGAACATCGCGCTCAACCTCAACTTCGACATGATCGGCTCGCCGAACTTCGTGCGGTTCGTCTACGACGGCGACAACAGCGAGGGCCAGAACCCGGTCGAGTCGCCCGCGGGCTCCGGCGCGATCGAGAAGGCGTTCACCGACCACTTCGCCTCGCAGGGCCTCGCCAGCGCCCCGACTCCGTTCAACGGGCGGTCGGACTACAACGCCTTCATCAACGTCGGCATCCCGGCCGGCGGCCTGTTCACCGGCGCCGAGGGCATCAAGACGCCCGAGCAGGCGAAGGTGTACGGCGGCACGGCGGGGGTCGCCTACGACCCGTGCTACCACGCGGAATGCGACCGCCTCGACAACGTGAACCTCAAGGGCTTCGACCAGATGATCGACGCCGCGGCGGCGGTCACCCAGAAGTTCGCGCACAGCACGCTGACCGTGAACGGCAACGAGCTCGCCAGGAAGCGGGTCCAGGTCAGGAAGCAGACGGTCCCCGACGTGATCGGCCACCACGTGACCAGGTGACCGGCTGAGCGGTACATCCGAGGGACGCGCCCCGCCGCGGGGCGCGTCCCTCCTCCGTTCCCGCCGCAGTTCGAGTGGTGGGAAAGCGGTGGCGGGGGCTCAGCGCGGCGGGAGCGTCTCCGCGATCGCGCGCAGCGCGGGACGCGGGTCCCCGTCCTGCTCGGCCAGCACCTGGACGGCGACGTGGTCGGCGCCCGCGTCCAGGTGGGCGGACAGCCGTGCGGCCACCGCCGCCGCGTCGCCGTGCGCGACCAGCGCGTCCAGGATCGCGTCGCTGCCGTCCCCGGCGACGTCCTCGTCGGTGAAGCCGAGCCGCTTCCAGTTGGCGACGTAGTTCCGGAGCCGGAAGTAGAAGCCGATCTGCTCCCTGGCCAGCGCGCGGGCCCGCTCGGGATCGGTGCCGAGCACGACCTTCTGCTCCGGGGCGAGGAGCGGGCCGTCGCCCATCGTCTCCCGCGCCAGCCGCGTGTGCTCGGGCGTCGTCAGGTACGGGTGGGCGCCCGCGGCGCGCTCGGCCGCCAGCCGCAGCACCCTCGGCCCCAGCGCGGCGAGCACCCGCCCCTCCACCGGGACCTTCGCCGCGTCGAGCCGGTCGAGGTACCGGACGATCGTCTCGTACGGGCTGCGGTACTCCTGCGTCGCCTCCGGATGGCCGATGCCCGCGCCGAGCACGAACCGGCCTCCGTAGGCGTCGTTGAGCCGGTGGTAGGACTCGGCGACCTCCTCGGCGGGCGTCGTCCACATGTTCACGATGCCGGTCGCGATCACGATGCGGTCGGTCCCGGCCAGCAGCCGCTCGGCGATCTTCATGTCGCCGCGCGGCGACCCGCCGATCCAGATCGTGCCGTAGCCGAGGTCCTCGACGTCCTTCGCCAGTTCGGGGTCGAGTTGGTTCCACGGGCGCCAGATGCCCAGGCGGCCCAGTTCGATCTTCGTCATGTCGCTCCCAACGTGCGGTCCGGTCGTTTCATCCCCCGTTCCCCGGTGCGAGGATGAGACGCGTGACCGACCGGCCCCGGCTGCTGCTGCTCGACGGCCACTCGCTGGCCTACCGGGCGTACTACGCGCTGCCGGTCGAGAACTTCACCACCACCTCGGGGCAGTCGACCAACGTCGTCTACGGGTTCGCGAACATGCTGGCCAACGCGCTGCGCGACGAGCGCCCGACGCACGCGGCGGTCGCGTTCGACGTGTCGCGGTCGACGTTCCGCACCGAGGCGTTCCCCGAGTACAAGGCGACCCGGTCACGCTCGCCGGAGGGGTTCGGCGGCCAGCTGCGGATCCTGGACGAGCTGCTCGCCGCGATGAGCGTCCCGGTGCTGCGGGCGCCCGGCTACGAGGCCGACGACGTGATCGCGTCCCTGACCGCGAGGGCCGGGGCCGAGGGGCTCGACGTCCTCATCATCACCGGGGACCGGGACGTGCTCCAGCTCGTCGGCGACGACGTCACCGTCCTGTACTTCTACCGGACGGCCTCGGAGATGATCCGGTACACGCCGGAGACGGTGCGGGAGAAGTACGGGCTGAGCCCGGCGCAGTATCCGGACTTCGCGGCGCTGCGCGGCGACCCGTCCGACAACCTGCCCGGCATCCCGGGCATCGGCGAGAAGACGGCGGCGAAGTGGGTCCGCGAGTTCGGCTCCCTTGACGCCCTGCTGGACCGGGCGGGCGAGGTGAAGGGGAAGGCGGGGGAGCGGCTGCGCGCGGCGCTGGACACCGTCCGGCTGAACCGGCGGCTGACCGAGCTCGTCCGCGACCTGGACCTTCCGGTGGAGATCGGCGACCTGCGGCGGCGGCCCTACGACGTGGCCGCGTTCACGTCGCTGCTGGACGAGCTGGAGTTCCGCAACCCGAGCCTCCGGCAGCGGCTGTTCGCCGCCGACCCGGGCGGCGGCCGGCCACCGGAGACGACACCGGCGGCCGCGGAGCGGGAGCGGATCGAGGGCCGGGAACTGGACGCGGGCGAGCTGGCGGGCTGGCTGCGGACCCGCGCGACCGGCCTCACCGGGCTGGCCGCCGAGTACACCTGGGCCCGCGGCGAGGGCGGCGTCACCCGGATCGCGCTCGCGACCGGCGACGGGCACGCGGCCTCGTTCGAGCCGCCCGCGCTCACCGCCGCCGACGAGCGCGCGTTCGCCGACTGGCTGGCCGACCCCGCCCGCCCCAAGGCCCTGCACGACGTGAAGTCCCTGCTGCGCGTGTTCGGTGAGCACGGTATCGGTGAGCACGGGCCGATCGCCGGCATCGCCGCCGATACCGCGATGGCCGCCTACCTTCTCCTGCCGGGCCTGGCCGCGTACGGGATCGCCGACCTCGCGGGGCGGCACCTCGGGCGCCGCCCGCCGGAGGGCGGTCCGGCGGGGCTGATGCTGAGCGCCCGCGCCGTCCTCGACCTGGCGGGCGTGTTCGCCGCCGACCTCGCCTCCACGGGCATGGACACGGTGCTGCGCGAGGTGGAGCTGCCCCTGTCGGACCTGCTCGCCAGGGCCGAACGCGCCGGCGTCCACGTCGACGCCGGTCTCCTGGAGGAGCTGGAAGGGCGGTTCGCCGCGGCGATGGAGCGCGCGGCCGACGAGGCCGCGGAGATCGCCGGACGCCGCTTCAACCCCGGCTCGACGAAGCAGCTCCAGGAGGTGCTCTTCGGCGAGCTGGGCCTGCCGAAGACCAAGAAGATCAAGTCCGGCTACTCCACCGACCTCGACGCGCTGACCTGGCTCGCCGCGCAGACCGACAACGGCCTGCCGCAGGTCCTGCTGCGGCACCGCGACCAGGCGCGGCTCCGCACGACCGTCACCGGGCTGATCAGGGAGATCGGCGCGGACGGCCGCATCCACACCACGTTCCGGCAGACGGTCGCCGCCACCGGCCGCCTCACCTCCACCGACCCGAACCTGCAGGTCATCCCCATCCGGACCGGGGAGGGGCGGAGCATCCGCCGGGCGTTCCGGCCCGGCCCGGGCTACGAGTCGCTGATGACGGCCGACTACGGCCAGCTCGAACTGCGCGTCATGGCCCACCTCTCCCAGGACCCGACCCTCCTCGCCGCGTTCGAGTCCGGCGAGGACCTGCACACGACGATGGCCGCCCAGGTTTTCCGGGTGTCCCAGGACGCGGTCACGCCCGAGATGCGACGCAAGATCAAGGCGATGTCGTACGGGCTGGCGTACGGCCTGTCGGCGTTCGGGCTGGCTAAGCAGCTCGGTATCCCGGTCGCGGAGGCGCGCCCGCTGATGGACGCCTACTTCGAGCGGCTCGGCGGCGTCCGCGACTACCTCGACCACGTCGTCGCCGAGGCCCGCGTCACCGGCTACACCCGGACCGTCCTCGGCCGCCGCCGCCACCTGCCGCAGCTGGCGAGCGACGACCGGCGGCGCCGCGAGACCGCCGAGCGGATGGCGCTGAACGCGCCGGTGCAGGGCTCGGCCGCCGACATCGTCAAGATCGCGATGCTGCGGGTGGACGGCGCGCTGACCGCCGCGGGGCTGCGCAGCCGCCTGCTGCTCCAGGTGCACGACGAGATCGTCCTGGAGGTCGCGCCGGGCGAGCGGGACGCGGTGGAGGAGATCGTGCGGACGGGGATGACCACCGCGTACCCGCTCAGCGTCGGGCTGGAGGTCGCCGTCGGCACCGGCCCCGACTGGGACGCGGCCGCCCACTGATTTCATGCCCGCCGACCCGTATCGCCCGCCGTCCCGCGCCGGTACGATCACGTCGCCCCGTCGCTGGGTAGGGGATTCCTGGGGAGGCACGCATGGAGATCGAGATGGTCGTCGAGATCCCCAAGGGATCCCGCAACAAGTACGAGATGGACCACCGGCTCGGCCGCATCCGGCTGGACCGGATGCTGTTCACCTCGACCCAGTACCCGGTCGACTACGGCTACATCCCGGACACCGTCGCCGAGGACGGCGACCCGCTGGACGTGATGGTGCTGCTGGAGGAGCCCACCTTCCCCGGCTGCGAGATCACCGTCCGCAGCGTCGGCGTGTTCTGGATGCACGACGAGGGCGGCCCCGACGCCAAGATCCTCAGCGTCCCGGCCACGGACGTGCGGTACGCGCAGATCCGCGACCTGGAGGACGTCCACGAGCACGTCCGCAACGAGATCGCGCACTTCTTCGACATCTACAAGAACCTGGAACCGCTCAAGAGCACCGACGTGCGCGGCTGGCAGGACCGGCGGGTCGCCGACCAGACGATCGCCGAGGCCGCCGAACGCGCGCGCGACACGACCACGCGGTGATATGGAGCCGGTCGTCGTCGCGGGCGCCGGGCCGGTCGGCCTGGTCACCGCGCTGCTGCTGGCGCGGCACGGCGTGCCGAGCACGGTGCTGGAGGCGGCCGGCCGGCGCGACCCGTCCGGGTCCAGGGCCATCTGCTTCCAGCGGGACGTCCTCGACGTGCTCGACCGGGCCGGCTGCGCCGAGCGGATGATCGCCCGCGGGGTGACGTGGACGACCGGCCGGACCTACCACCGCGGCGACGAGCTGTTCTCGGTCACCTTCCCCGGCACCGGAGGCGGCGCGGTCCCGCCCTGGATCAACATCTCCCAGGCGGAGGTGGAGGGGTACCTAGGCGGCCTCGCGGCCGACGAGCCGCTGATCGACCTCCGGTACGGGCATCCGGTGCGCGGTGTCCGCCAGGACGAGCAGGGCGTGGAGGTCGAGGTCGGCGGCGTCGAGGCGGGCGGTACCGTCCGGGGCAGCCACCTGGTCGGCGCGGACGGCTGCCACAGCACCGTCCGCAAGCTGCTCGGCATCGGCTTCCCCGGGCGGACGTTCACCGACCGGTTCCTCATCTGCGACGTCCGGGCAGAGCTGCCGTTCCCGAGCGAGCGGCGGTTCCACTTCGATCCGGAGTGGAACCCGGGGCGGCAGGTCCTCGTCCACCAGTGCCCGGACGGCACCTGGCGGATCGACTGGCAGGTCGCGCCGGGAGTCGACCTCGACGCCGAACGCGCCTCGGGCGCCCTGGACGCCCGCATCCGGAAGATCGTCGGGGATCTCCCGTACGAGATCGTGTGGGCGACCGTGTACCGGTTCCACGAGCGGTGCGCCACGGCGTTCGGCTCCGGGCGCGCGTTCCTCGCCGGGGACGCCGCCCACCTGTTCGCGCCGTTCGGCGCCCGCGGGCTGAACTCCGGCATCCAGGACGCGGAGAACCTCGCCTGGAAGCTGGCCTTCGTCCACCGGGGCCTGGCCCCCGCGGGCCTGCTCGCGTCCTACGACGCCGAGCGGCGCGCCGCCGCCGAGGAGAACCTCCGCGTCACCACCCGGACGATGGAGTTCCTCGTCCCGCAGACGCCCGCGCAGCGCGCCCACCGGCTGGAGTCGCTGGAGCGGGCGCGGACGCGCCCGGAACCCCGCACCATCATCGACTCGGGCAAGCTCGCCGAGCCGTTCTGGTACCTGGACTCGCCGCTGACCACCCCGTCCGGCCCGCTGGACGGCTTCCCCCGCGAACCGGGGGCGGCCCGCCCGCCCGTGCCCGGCGTCCTCTGCCCGGACGGCCCGTGCACCGTCGGCGGCGAGCGCACCCGCCTGCGCCGCCTGTTCGGCACCGGCTTCGTCGTCCTGACCGCGAACCGCCGGGCACCGCGGCTGCGGACCGCCGTTCCCCACACGGTCCACGCGCTGGACGAGATCGACGCGGACGGGGTCCTCCGGGAGGCGTTGCGGGCCGGGCCGGACACCGTCCATGTCGTCCGCCCGGACGGGCACCTCGCCGCCGTCCTCCCGTCCGCCGACCCCGCGCCGGTGACGGAGGCACTGCACCGCGCCTGCGGACGTTAACCCGCCTCGAGGACGGCGCGGGCGGCGTTGTGCCCCGGGATGCCGCTGACCCCGCCGCCGCGCCGCGCGCCCGCCCCGCACAGCAGCACCCGCGGATGCTCGGTCTCCACGCCCCACCGCCCCCGCTCCGCGGGTTCCTCGGCGAACGGCCACGACAGGTCGCGGTGGAAGATGTGCCCGCCGGGGAGGCCCGCCTCGTCCTCCAGGTCGACGGGCGTCTTGGCCTCCAGGCACGGCGAGCCGTCCGGGGCGCGCAGCAGGCAGTCCCCGATCGGCTCGGCGAGCACCGAGTCGAACGACGCGAGCGTGGCGCGCAGGGCCGCCTCCCGCGCGCCCGCCGGGTCCGCGCGGAAGAGCCGCGCCGGCATGTGCAGGCCGAACAGCGTGAGGGTGTGCGCCCCGGCCGCCCGCAGCTCCGGACCGAGAATGGACGGGTCGGTCAGCGAGTGGCAGTAGACCTCGGCGGGCGGCAGCGCGGGAATCCGGCCGGCCTTGGCCTCCTCGTACGCTCTGGCCAGCTGCGCGCGCCCCTCGTTGATGTGGAAGGTCCCGGCGAACGCCTCCTCCGGCCGGACGGACGGGTCGCGCAGCCGCGGCAGCCGGGAGAGCACCATGTTCACCTTCAGCTGCGACCCCTCGGGCCCGTCCCCGTCCCCGTATCCGGCTTCGCCCGGCATGTTGACCAGCACCCACCGGGCGGAGACGGCGTGCTCGGCGCCCTCGGCGTCCCGGAACGCCACCTCGCCGGACGGGTCGACCGCCAGCACCTCCATCCCCGTCCGCAGCTCCGCGCCGGCCGCGCGGGCGGCGCCGGCCAGCGCCCCGCTCACCGCGCCCATCCCGCCGACCGGCACGTTCCAGTCGCCGGTGCCGTTCCCGATGACGTGGTAGAGGAAGCAGCGGTTGGCCAGCAGTGACGGATCGGCCGGATCGGCGAAGGTGCCGATGAGCGCGTCGGTGAGCACCACCCCGCGTACGGTGTCGCCGGCGAACCGCTCGTCGGCCACCTCCCCGATGGGCCGCTCGAACAGATCTCGCCAGGCGCCGGCGTCGTCCACGACGGCCCGCAGCCCGGCCCGGTCGCACAGCGGCTCCAGCAGCGTCGGCGCGACCCGGGCCGCGACCCGCCCGGCCGTCCCGTAGAACCGCCGCCACGCCTCGGCGTCGGCGCCGAGGGACGCGGCCGTCCGCGCCTCGTCGCCGTTGTCGATCAGCAGCCCGCCGTCGCCGACCGGCGTGTACGACGCGTACCGCCGTCCCCGCAGCTCGATCTTCAGCCCCAGGTCGCGGACGATCCGCGACGGCAGCAGGCTCACGAGGTAGGAGTACCGGGACACCCGCGCGTCCACCCCGGGGAACACCCGCGCCGAGACGGCCAGCCCGCCCAGGTGGCCGAGCCGTTCCAGCACCAGCACCCGCCGCCCGGCCCGGGCCAGGTAGGCGGCCGCGACCAGCCCGTTGTGCCCGCCGCCCGCGATCACGACGTCGTACATGCGCTCAGCCAATCACAGCGGGACGAGAAACGCGTTGGCCGCTGCGCGCCCGGGCGGGATCATGGGGCGCGTGAAGATCCGTCTCGCGTGGGGTGTGGTGGCCTCTGGCCTCGCCGCCTGGGCGGACCGGCCGTCCGGGCCGGTCCGGCTGCCGTGCGGGGCCGACGCGCGCCCGGGGGAGCCCGTCGCGCTCGGACCGGAGGACGCCGCCGAGGCGGACGCCGCGCGCGCCGTCGCCGAGCTCGCCCGTCTCGTCCGGGCCGGGGGAGCGGTCGCGGCGGGGGCCGGCGTGGACCTCGGGGCGGGCTTCCGGTCCGCGCGGCTGGACGGGGCGCGCGGCGACCAGCGGGACGCCGTCCTGGCCGCGCTGCGCGTCCTCGGCCTCCGCGGCGCGGGACGCCTCGGCGACCGGGCCGGGTTCCTCGTGGCGCTGTTCGGGCCCGCGGTGACCAGGCGCGTGGGCGCGGCGGCGGCGCGCGCCGTCGAGGAGGAGCGGTGGGCCGCGCTGCGGCTGGCGGTGGCGGCCAGCGACGTGCTCGGCCCCGAGCAGCTGGAGCGGATCCTCGCGGTGGACGCGCCGCGGGACGTCGACGCCGTCCCGGGCGACCTGCCGTCCGTGCTCGCGCAGCACCTGCGGCGGGTGCTGGAGCCGCTGCCGCGCCCCCGCAGGCTCGACCTGCTCCTCGACCTGTGGGCGCGGGTCCTCGACCACCACGCCGGCCTCGCCCGGCGGAGGCGGCGGCTGGCGACGCAGAGCAGCCGGGACCGGGTCGCCGCCCTGCGCGAGCGGCGCCGCCACCACGATGACGAACGCGTCCTCGTACGGCTCAGGACGGCCCTGGGCGGTATGGCGGAGATCTCGCTCGCGGACGCCGCGCGGTGGACGCCGGGTGCGGACTACTGGCGCGAGCGGCTCGACTGGATCCTCCGGGACGCGCTCGGCGCCACGGCCCTGCTGCGCACCGCGGCCGCGGTCGGCGACCACGGACCGCACGACGGCCTGGCGCGCTCGGCCGCCCTGATCAGCGCGGCGGCGGCGCAGGTGGACGACGCGGTCGCGGCGCACGCGGCGCGGCGCGTGCCCGGCCGCACCGGCATTCCGGCCCGTCCGGCGGCCCACGTCCGGGACCTGCACCGCAAGCTGTCCGGCGACGCGCCGAGAGACGCCGGGTTCGCCGCCTACGTCCGGCCCCGCCTCACCTCCGCCCGCGCCTACGGCCTCGTGGTCATCGAGGACCTTGCGCGGATCATGGACGAAATGATCGGCACCCAGGACGAGCCGCTGCGGACGTGGGCGGCCGCCGGACTGCGGGACTGGCGGGACGCGACCGGATACCGGCGCGCCCCGCACGAGTGGGCCGGCATCCCGCCCTGGTCCGGGCCGCTGCTGGACGGCGCCGAGCCCCTCTACGCGCGGCTCGCCGCCGGGCGGGACCCGGCGGACGCGGAGCTGGTCGGCGATCTGCTCTGGTACGCCGACCTGGTCGACGCGCTCGCCGAGCTGCACGGGCACGACCGGGCGCGGGGCGTGCCGGGGACCGGGGCGCCGTGGCTCGACCACGACCCGGAGCCGGACGCCGAGCCGCCGCCGGCCCCGCGGACGGACTCGGTGACCGGCGCCGTCTCGGGCGCCGGGCAGCTCACCGCGCTCGGCGGCGTCCCGCCGCGCGGCGCGAAGACCTGGGCGGAACTCGTCGGCGGCCTGCTGGCCGGGACCGCGATCGCCGAGGCGCTGACCGGCGGCTTCGCCGTCCCGCCGGTGCTGCTCGCCCGGGACGGCGAGGCCGTGCCGGGCGCGGGCGTCCGCGTGAAGGTGGCGCGCGGTGCCCGCGACCTGGCCGAGTGGTCCGACTACATGGGCAACTGCATCGCCGACCCGTACTACCTGGAGTACGGGGCGAAGGGCCGCATCGCCTTCATGGGGCTCTACGACGCGCACGGGATGCTGGTCGTCAACGCCGAGCTGGCCCCGCTGCGCCCCGCGTCGCGCGGCTGGCGGGTCAACGAGATCGCGGCGAGGTTCAACGCCGACCCGGACCAGGAGCTCGCGCGGCGGTTCCGCGACTGGGTCGCCGCGATTCCCGGCCCCGGCGGGGAGGGGCCGGCCCCGCCGGACGAGCTCCCGCCCGCCCGGCCCGCCCGGCGCCGCCCCGCGCCGCGCGTGGTCGAGGACGCGGGGCCGCCGCTGCGGACGCTCGCGCGGCGCGCCCTGGACGACCTCGCGCCCGGGACGCTCGACGCCTACGCCGCCGTCGCCGCGACACCGCCGGACGCCGCGCCCGTCCGGCTCCGCCGGCTGGGCGCCGCGCAGCTGGCCGCCGCCGTCCGGCGGGCGCTCGACACGGGGACGGCCGACCTGACCGGGCTGTGGGAGGCGACGGGCCGCCGCCCCCTCGCGACCGCGCTGGACGCCCTGGACCCGGCGCTGCGCGACCGCTTCGACCAGCTGCGGCTCCTGCTCGGCGAACCGCCGCTGCCGGGGCAGCTGCGCAGGCTCGTCCGGCTCCCCGTCCTCGCCGACGCCTACACCCTCGACCTCGCGGGGCGCCGGACGCGCCGGGCGATCGGCCGGCTGGCCCGCGCGGACGACCCGGTCATCGCCCGCGCCCTCGCCCGCCGCGCGACCGAGCCGCTGCTGTGCGCCCTGATCGTCGCGGTCAACTGCGACGCCCCCGGGACCGAAATGGCTCCCCTGACGGCGCCGCGGGGTATCCGGGTGCCCGGCTACCCCGCCACCGACCTCGAGAACGAGGACGGCCCGTGGCGGCGCGCCCTGCCCGCCGCCCGCGAGCTCGGCGCCGACACCGCCGTCTTCTGGGACGAGGTCGCCGCGCACGGCCTGCGCGTCCCCGCGTCCTGGCTCGCCTCAGGCGGCTGGCCCGCACTCTGGTCCCGCGCCCACACCCACCGGCACTGACCCGCTCCCGCCGGATCCGGCGGGAGCGCGGGCAACCGTTCGCGGGGTCTCGGCGGTAGTAGTCGGCAGGAACCGTTCAGGAGGTCGGATGCGGGAGAGACCGGACTACGCGGCGTACGTGACGGAGCGGTCGCCGCGGCTGCTGAGAACGGCCTACCTCACCTACCGCTGTTCTTCGGCGTTCACGGTCCCTCTGGTCGACAAGGGCTTCCTGAGAGGCGGCGGCTGCGGGGCGAACGACGGTGCGTCGGCGTACCTGCGGACCACTCCGGGAGTCCCGGTCGCGTTCGAGGTGGTCGCGCTTCCGCTCCCCGTGACGCCGCAGGGACCGGAACGGCCCTGGATCGCGGCCGAGCTCGACCGGTTCCTGGCCGGGTTCCAGCCGGTTCCGGGGAGCTGGAGCGTCCGGGCCTACAGCGGCGAATGCACGAGCGAGACGTGCGCGGACCCGCCCGACGGCCGGGCTACGGGCGGCGGAAGATCGTGATGGAGTGGCCGACGTCGCCGATCGGCTCGGCGGTGGCGATCAGGGGGGTCAGCCGCGGGTCGGACTTGGCGATCAAGGTGTTCGACACCACCAGCAGCCCGCGGACCCGGCCTGGCGGGACGGTGAGCGGGTCCGACGCGCGGATGCCGTAGTAGGAGGGGACGCCCTGGCCCTTGTAGGCGAGCCAGACCTTCTCGCCCGCGTGCCGTTCCCGGAGGCGGTTGGCGAGGCGGCGGAGGTCCTGGCCCCAGTCGACGTTCGAGTCGTGCAGGTGAAGGTGGGTTTTGGCCGGGCCGCCGAACGCCTCGTTGGAGTAGGGCAGGTAGTACGGGTACGTCCGCAGCGAGCTGACCGCTGTGAACAGCACTAACGCGCCCGCGATCGCCGGTGTCCAGCGCCACCGGACGGCGGCCAGGCCGGCCGTCGCCACCGCGAGGAACATCGGGAGGAAGACGGCGTAGCGGACGCCGAGGTCGCGGTCGCCGGTCATGGCCGCGGCCAGCAGCACGGCGGCGGGCAGCAGCACGTACGGCGCGGCGGGGCGGAGCCGCGGCACCGCGAGGAGCGCGGCGCCGCCCGCCGCCCACAGCGCGAGGGTCCCGAGCGGCGTCTTCACCAGCAGCGCGGCGGGGAGGTAGTACCAGAGGGAGCCCTGGTAGACCCGGCCGAACAGGAAGCCGGTCCACTGCAGATCCTCGAAGCCGAACTGGACGCGCATCCCGTCCCGGAACGGCGCCGGGAACGGCAGCAGGCCGGCGGCGAGCCCGCGCAGCCCCCCGATGGACGGCACGTCCGCCGGTGCCGTCCAGCGCAGCCGCGGGTCGACGGCCAGGTAGCTCGCCCACACCACCGCGACCACGAGCACGGTGATCCCGGCGGCCGACGCGGCGCAGGCCGCGAGGAGGCGGCGGCGGGAGACGGCGCGTTCCCGTCCCGCCGACCACACCGAGAGCGCGGCCAGGCCCAGCAGCAGAGGGATCGCGGGCAGCGCGCTCATCTTGGTCGCCACGGCCGCGCCGAGCGCCAGGCCCGCGAGCGGAAGGCAGAGCCGCGGCCGCCGCCGCGCCCGCCACAGCAGCCATGCCGCCGTCAGCAGGAACCCGGCCATCGGCACGTCGAGCGTGGCCAGCGACCCGTGCGCGATGACGTCGGGGGAGAAGGAGTACAGGGCGAGCGCCCCGAGCCCGCCGAGCGGCCCGGCGAGGTCGCGGGCGAACGCGAAGACGACGAGGCCGAACAGCAGCGTCAGGACGACGACCGGGAGTCGCGCCGCCAGCAGCACCCGCTGCGCGTTGTTGCCGGAGCCGTACAGGAAATGCCGTCCGGCCGCGTACTGGCCGCCGGTGTAGGCGGCGTCGAGATGCGCCCCGCTGAGGGCGACCCCGACGCCGATGAGCAGTTTGCCCAGCGGCGGATGCTCGGGGTTGTAGCGCAGGTCGTGCTCGTACACGTAGTACGCGCCCGTCCCCGCGTACACCGGCTCGTCGTTGGTCGGGGACTGCCGCGCGGCGGCGGTGAGCATCGCCGCCGCCATCTGGGCCAGCAGCACCGCGGCGGCGAGGGCGGTCAGCCACCGCCGGTACCGCCGCAGCGCTCCGAAACGGCCCGCCGGCGTCTCGCGCGGAGACGCCGGCGGGTGCCCCTGCTCGGTGGACAGCGAGGTCACGCCACCACTTTCGCATCGGGACGGTTCACGTCACGCCCACATCAGGTCACCACGGCGTCAAGCCGATCGCGGCGGAGGCCGGGGAGCCGTCGTGCACGAGGGACTCGAACCCGCCGACGTCGTCGAACGGGAATCCGTAGGCCCTGCCGTCGGCCATGTTCGCGTGGACGATCCGCGAGTAGTGGTTGGTGACCTCCCGCGTGTAGAACTGCCCGGCGTCGTAGGTGGGCTGGGTGTCCAGGTGGCCGAGCGTCGAGCGGTGCAGTGCCGCGCACAGCGTCCGCGCGATCGGGCCGACCACGTGGTCGTTGGGCGCGTGGAGCCTGCCGTCGCAGCCGAACACGTCCTTGGTGGTGGGCTTCTGGAACGAGGCCACCACGGCGCCCGTGCCGTCGGTGAAGTGCATGACGCCAGCGGCGTCGGTCCGGCCGGAGAACCGCTTCTGCGGCTCGTGCTGGAATGGCACGACGGTCAGCGTGCGCGTTCTGTAGGCGTCCCAGGCACTGCCGATGTACCCGTCGAGGTAGGTGGAGCCGAAAACGCCCGCG
The DNA here is from genome assembly GCF_014648675.1 of Actinomadura livida. Taxonomy (GTDB): domain Bacteria; phylum Actinomycetota; class Actinomycetes; order Streptosporangiales; family Streptosporangiaceae; genus Spirillospora; species Spirillospora livida. The sequence goes on along the minus strand of NZ_BMRO01000006.1, from coordinate 415,726 downwards.
TCGATTCCCTTCGCCGGGGAAAGGACGCGGAGCCGCAAACCGTCCGCGCGTGTCGTGACCAGACTGGTCCAGTCTCCGGCCTGGCCTTGTACGGCGTTGAAGATGCGTTCCCGGCCATTCGGTACGAGTACTCCCGTCCGTGTCGTTGCGCCCGCGCCGTTCGTGACCGCGACGGAATGCGGGATGCTGAACATGTCGACCTGGGAACTGTTGAGCCAGAGCCCGTCGGCGTTGAACGTGAATTCACTCCAGTCGAATACGACGTCGTGGTTGGGATCGCTCGGATTCCACGGCGCCGGCTGGACGAGTCCGTCGGGAGTGAGGAAGAAACTGATCTTCTCCCCGATCGAGAAGTACACCCGCCCGGAAAGGCCGCGCGGAATGCGGATCGTCTTCGCCGCGCCATTGGCGGGGCCGCTGATCGAGACGTCGGGAGCGGGGCTCGGCGGGATCGAACCCGCAGGCCAGGGCGTGAACGTCCCCGCCTCGTCGCCATATCCGAGCCGGCCGGTGCCGAGGTTCACGCCGACCACGTACAGGTGCACCTGCCCGGTGCGCCCGGAATTGTTCGTGATGGTCATCGGCAGTACGTCGCGCACCGCCGCGCGCACCGGTGTGAGCGGCGCCTGTAGGAGCACGCCCGCGAGTACGGCCGCGAGGACGACTGCGAGCAGACGGGATTTCCGGGGGGAGCGGGAATGGGGTCGCGGGGGTGGGTACGGCATGCTGGGCCTTCCACAGGAGTTGGCGGGGGGTGGGTCGGGCACCTGCGGATTCTGATCGTCATTGACCATTCCCGGAATGCCGTCCCGCCAATCGGATCAGCCGCCGAAAGCCGTGAGGAATCGGTCGCGAAACGCGTGCATCGGCCAGACCGGGCTGTTCTTCGCGGGCTTGAGCCCGTCCTGCCAGCCCCACCCGGAGATCTTCGCCAGGACCGCCTCGTCCTTGGCGACGACCGTGATCGGCACGTCCCGGCTCGCGCCCTGGCCCGCGAGGACCGGGGACGGCTGGTGGTCGCCGAGGAAGACGAGCACGGTGTCGTCGTCGCCGTAGGTCTCCACGTAGGAGATGAGCGTGTTCAGCGTGTACTCGATCGACTTGCGGTACTCGCCGCGGATCTCGTCCGGCGGGGGCCACGGCGCGTCGTCGCCCTTGCCCATGCCCTGGAAGACCGAGCCGTCGCCGACCTGGTCCCACGGGACCTGGCGGGGGATCGCGGCCCACGGCGCGTGGCTCGACACCAGGGCCGCCTCCGCCATCACGGGGGCGCGGTCGTCGGCCGCGAGCTCGTTGCGCTGGAGGACCGACAGCGTGTACTGGTCGGGCATCGTGGCGAACGCGAAGCGCGGCCCCCGGTAGCCGGTGTTGCGGCTGTCGTACACCTTGTCGTAGCCGAAGAAGCCGCCCTCGGGCCAGGTCCGGGTGATGGCCGGCATGAGCGCGACCGTCCGGGAACCGGCCCGCTGGAACGCCTGGTTGAGGGTGAAGCGGTCGCTGTTGACGAGGGTCCGGTAGCGCTGCTCGTTGTCGACCCACAGGCCCGACAGCAGGGTCGCGTGCGCCAGCCAGCTCCCGCCGCCCGTGGTGGGCGAGGTGAGCCAGCCGCTGCGCGCGGAGAACCCGGCCTCGTCCAGCCGCCGCGTGCCCGCGTCCAGGACGCCGCCGACCTGCGCCGCGTACTCGGGGTGCTCCAGCGCCGAGCGACCGTAGCTCTCCACGAAGGCCAGGACGACGTCCTTGCCGCGCAGCCCCGTCAGCAACTGGTCGGTGGGCGTGCCGCGGAAGGCGTCGACGGCGGCGGCCTCGGCGAACTCCTCCCCGTCGTTCAGGCTGGACCGGACCTGCACGGTGTGGTCGTAGGCGAGCACGGCGGTGCTCCTCGACGCGACCGGCAGGCCGTCGGCCGCCTGGACGCCGAGCGCCGCGCACAGGACCCACACGGTGCCGAGCGCGGCGGCGGCGCGTACCGACGTCCTTCGGTGCCGGGCGGCCACGCGGGCCAGCCGCAGCGCCGACAGCGCCATGAGCACGGCCACGGCGACGGCCAGCACCACCGCGAGGACCAGCACGCCGATCGCGCCCGTCCGGCCGGACGACTTCTCGACGAACTCGACGGCGGGCCCGAGCAGCGGCCAGTCGAGGACGAGGTCGAACGGCCGGAACATCACGGCCTCGAAGCCGATGTCCATCACCTTCAGGACGAGCAGCAGCCCGAGCACGGCGCCCGCCGCCCCGGCGACGTACCGCCGCGCCCTTGCCGGCACCAGGAGGATCAGGGCGACGCCAACGATCCCCTCGACCGGGATCCGCGCGAACGCGGCCGGGGTCAGCCGGGTGAGCTCGGCCGGCGCGACGAGCGCCGCCAGCACGAACAGGAAGGCGGCGGCGGTGCAGGCCCGGCCCGCGATCCGGCGCCACCGCCGCCCGCGGCCCGGCTCCCGGTCCCCGGGCTCCCGGCCGCCGGCCTCCTCCGCGGGCTCGCCGGCGTGCCCGCCGCCGGCGCCCTCGTCGTCCACCCGCTCCATGCGGCTATCGGTGGTGGTGGTCAGCGCGTCCTCCCCTGGTCCGGTCCCCGCCGCAGACGCGACACCTACTGCACGCGGACCGGGCGGAGACCGGTTCAACGTTTCCATGTTCCACCCCGTGGCGGCCATCACGCACCGCCGGTACGACGCCGATGAGCTGTTCGCGTTCAGCCGCGCGCTCGACGGGGCGCGAATTGACCGCCCGGTTTCCTTCGCGGGCATGTCGAGAACGTGCGGGCCGCTCCGACCAATGGGTGAGCGGCGCCGGAGGGGCGCCCAAGGGAGGGATCGACATGAGCAAGGTGACCTGCGACATCGGGATGTCCGTCGACGGCTACGTGGCCGGGCCGAACCAGCGGCTGGACGAGCCGCTCGGCGACAACGGCGAGCGGCTGCACCGGTGGATGTTCGAGGAGCCCGACGCCCACACCGAGGTCATCGAGGCCATCACGGCGGCCGGGGCGTTCGTCATGGGCCGCAACATGTTCGCCTCGGGACGCGGCGAATGGGACCTGGCCTGGAACGGCTGGTGGGGCGAGGAGCCGCCCTACCACGCGCCGGTGTTCGTCCTGACGCACTACCCGCGCGAGCCCGTCCCCATGAAGGGCGGCACGACGTTCAACTTCGTCACCGGCGGCATCGAGGCCGCGCTGGCGCAGGCGAGGGAGGCCGCCGGCGACCAGGACGTCGCGATCTGCGGCGGAGCGCAGACGGTGAACCAGTACCTCGCGGCGGGCCTGATCGACGAGCTGCGCCTGCACATCGCCCCGATGGTCCTCGGCGCGGGGGAGCGGCTGTTCACCGGCGTCGGCGACCTGCGGCTCGAACCGGCCGCCGTGTCCGGCACCGGCATGGTGACCCACGTGACCTACCGGATCGCCCGGTAGCCCCTACCTCGGCGGGCCGCCGCCGCACCCGCCGGTGCGGCGGGCGCCCGGCCGGGATGGAGTTGCTAGTATTAGCAATTGCCATATTTGGTAAGCCGATCACCCAATCAGCAGAAACGCCGTCGGGTGGACCCAGTATCACCGGCCGGCCGCTGCGGAGACCCCGAGGGGCCGCCTGCCGTGAGCACGCCGCTGTACCAGCTCAAGGCCGAGTTCTTCAAGACGCTCGGGCACCCGGCCCGGATCCGCGTGCTGGAGCTGCTGAGCGAGCGCGACCACGCGGTCGCCGAGATGCTGCCGGAGGTCGGGATCGAGCCGGCCCACCTGTCCCAGCAGCTCGCCGTGCTGCGCCGGGCGGGACTGGTCGTCTCCCGCAAGGAGGGGGTCACGGTCATCTACTCGCTGACCAGCCCCCAGATCGCCGACCTCCTCGCGGTCGCGCGGTCGATCCTCACCGGGGTGCTCACGGGGCAGGCGGAGCTCCTGGACGACCTGCGCGCCGACCGCCCGCCGGGCGAGCGCCGGTCCCGGTAGCGCGGGCGGGTCGCGCCCGCCCGTTCGTTGCACACCTCAACGATTGCTAATATTGGCAATTGCGCAGGATGCGAAGATTCTCGCAGCCGCGCGGACCTGTCCGCCATCGCACGTCGGGGAACCCGGTGAGAGAGCTGCTCCGCAAGATCATCAGGACCGGTCGGGTCGCCGAGGACCCGCCCGCGCGCCCCCGGGGCACCGTGCCCGGGGCCGCGGGCGAACTGCGGGGCTCGGTCCAGATCCGGCACGTGGACGCCGGGTCCTGCAACGGCTGCGAGGTCGAGATCGCCTCGGCGTTCGGGCCCGTCCACGACGCCGAGCGCTACGGGGCGCGGCTGGTCGCGTCGCCCAGGCACGCCGACGCGCTGCTGGTGACCGGGCCGGTGACCCGCAACATGCGGGTGGCGCTGCGGCGCACCTACGAGGCGGTGCCGGAGCCGAAGGTCGTGGTGGCGCTCGGCGACTGCGCCCGCGGCTGCGGCGTGTTCGCCGAGGCGTACGGGGTGGCGGGCCCGGTGGACGACGTCGTCCCGGTCGACGCCGAGGTGCCCGGCTGCCCGCCGGAGCCGGAGGCGATCGTCGCGGCGCTGCGCGGGCTCACCGGCCGATGACGAACCCGACCGGTGCCGCGTTCTGCGCGGCACTGGCGCTCGGACTGCTCGCCGCCGCCGCTGCCGCGCTCCCGCGCCGGGTCCGCCCGGCGGCGGTGGGCGGGGCGACGGCCGCCGCGGGGGCAGCCGCGGTCGCCGCCGGCCTCTCCGCGATGGCCGGCCGCCCCTGGTCGGCGTGGCTGCCGGACCTGCTGCCCCTGGCCGGCGTGCGGCTGGCGGTCGATCCGCTGGGCGGGCTGTTCATCGCCGTGACCGGCGCGGTCGCGGTGTGCGCCGCCGTGTACGCGGCCGGCTACAGCCGTCCGGGCCGGGACGGGCCGGACGCCGGGCACGGGCTGGACGGCGGGCACGGGCTGGACGGCCGGGCCGTGCAGGCCATGCTGCCGCTGTTCGTGCTGGCGATGCTGCTGGTGCCCGCCGCGGCGAGCGTGACCACGTTCCTGCTCGCCTGGGAGCTCATGGCGATCACGTCGCTGCTGCTGGTCGTCGCCGAGCACCGGCGGCGCGCGTCGGTGGGGGAGGCCGGGCTCTGGTACGCGGTCATGACCCACCTTGGGCTGGTCGCGATCCTCGCGGGCCTCGCCGGATTCGCCGCCGCGTCCCACGGCGAGTCGTTCGACCGGCTGCGGGAGGCAGCGGACGGCCTGCCCCCGGCCGTGCGGAGCGCCGTCTTCGTCGCGACGCTGGCCGGGTTCGCCTCCAAGGCGGGCATCGTGCCGCTGCACGTCTGGCTGCCGCGCGCCCACCCCGAGGCGCCCAGCCACGTGTCCGCGCTGATGAGCGCGGCGATGGTGAACATGGGCGTGTACGGGATCGTCCGGGTGGGGCTGGACCTGCTCGGCGGCGGGCCGGCGTGGTGGTGGCTGATCGTCCTCGCGGCCGGTGCCGTGTCGGCCCTGTACGGAATCCTCCAGGCGGTGGTGGCCACCGATCTGAAGCGGCTGCTGGCCTACTCGACCTGCGAGAACATGGGCCTGGTCCTGGTCGGCGTGGGCGCGGCGGGCCTGCTGTCGGTCTCGGGCGCCCGCACCATGGCGGCGCTCGCGCTGACCGCGGCGATGCTGCACGTGGTCAACCACGCGGGCTTCAAGACCCTGCTGTTCCTCGCCGCCGGGTCGGTGCTGCGCGCGACCGGGACCCGGGACCTGGACGCCCTCGGCGGCCTGCGCTCGCCGATGCCGGCCACGACCGCGCTGTTCGGCGTCGGGGCGCTGATGGCCTCGGCGCTGCCGCCGGGCAGCGCGTTCGTCAGCGAGTGGCTGCTGCTGCAGAGCCTCGTCCACGCGCTCCCCGAGGGCGGCACGGTCGCCGCCGTCACCATGCCGGTCGCGGTCGCGGTGGTGGCGCTGTCCGCGGGCCTCGCCATCGCCGCGTTCACCAAGGCGTTCGGCGTCGGGTTCCTGGCGCGTCCCCGCGGCGCGGGCGCCGAGCGGGCGCACGAGAGCCCCCCGGCGATGATCGCCGGGATGGTCCTGGCCGCCGCGGGCTGCGTCGTCGCCGCGCTGGCGCCGGGGCTGATCGCCGACGGGCTGTCCCGCGCCGTCGGTGTCGCGGCGGCGGTGGCCGGGCCGGCCGCCGACCCCGTCACCGGCCCCGTCGTGCTCCGGCCGGCCGGGATGCCGAGCACCATGTCCCCGCTCCTGATCACCGTCGCGCTGCTGGTCGCGGCCGTCGTGCTGATCGGGGTGCTGCGGGCGGCCGCGGCCGGCCGGGCCCGCCGCCGGGCCCGGCCGTGGGACTGCGGCGCCGGACCGGCCTCCGCGCGGATGGAGTACACCGCCACCTCGTTCGCCGAGCCGCTGGTGCGGGTGTTCGACGACGTCCTCGCGCCCGATACCGACCTGGACGTCACCCCGGTCGAGGAGTCGGCGTACCTGATCGACAGCGTCCGCTACCGGACCGAGGTCGCCGACCGGGTCGAGCACCGGCTGTACCGGCCGGTGCTGGCGGCGGCCCGCTGGACCGGCCGCGCCGCCCGCCCGCTGGCGAACGGCAGCGTCCACCGCTACGTCGGCTACGGCTTCTACGCCTTCACCGCGATGCTGATCGTCCTGGCGGTGACCCGATGAGCGCCGCGGGGACCGTCGGCGCGGTCGCCCAGGTCCTGCTGGTGGCGGCGGGCGCGCCGCTGCTGGTGGGGGTGATGCGGCAGGTCCGGGCACGGCTGGAGGGACGCGCCGGGGCCGGCGTCGCCCAGCCGTGGCGCGACCTGCGCAAGCTGCTGCGCAAGGAGCCGATCGCCCCGCACGGCACCGGCGTGCTGTTCCGCGCGGCGCCGCTGGTGCTGGCGGGCGCCGCGCTCGTCGCCGCCGGGGTGGTCCCGCTCGTCACCACCGCCTCGCCGCTGGACGGCATCGCGGACCTGTTCGCGGTGATCGCGCTGCTGGCGCTCGGCACGGTGTTCCTCGCGCTCGCCGGCCTGGACACCGCGACCGCGTTCGGCGGCATGGGCGCCAGCCGCGAGATGGTCGTGCTGGCGCTGGTGGAGCCGACGATCCTGCTTTCGGTGTTCGCGCTGTCGGCGCGGGTCGGCTCCACGAACCTCGGTGAGATCGTCACCACCACGCTCCACGACCCGCAGCTCGTGGTGTCCCCGGTGAGCCTGCTCGCGGCGGTGGCGCTGGCCATCGTCACGATCGCCGAGACGGGGCGCATCCCGGTGGACAACCCGTCCACCCACCTGGAGCTGACGATGATCCACGAGGCGATGGTGCTGGAGTACGCCGGGCCGGACCTCGCCCTCGTCGAATGGGCGTCGGCGATGCGGCTCACGGTGCTGCTCGGCCTGTTCGCCAACCTCTTCGCGCCCTGGGGCATCGCCGGGACGTCGCTGCTCATGCTGCCGGTCGCGCTGCTGGCGTTCAGCGCCAAGGTCGTCGTCCTGGGCGGCGCCCTCGCCGCCGGTGAGGTGTTCATGGCCAAGCTGCGGATGTTCCGCGTCCCCGAACTGCTGGCCGGCTCGTTCCTGATGGCGCTGCTCGCCGTCGCCGCCTCGTTCTTCCTGGCGGGGCCATGAGCGGCGGCCTCTACGTCCACGCCCTCGACATGGCCGTCGGCGCCCTGCTGCTGGCGGGCGTCCTCGCGCTGTGGCGGCGCGACCTGGCGGCCATCGTCCGGCTGTTCGCCGTCCAGGGCGCGGCCCTGGCCGCCCTCGTCGCCGTCCTCGGGCTGCACGAGGGCCACGCGGCGACGGTCGCGCTGGCCGCCGGGATCCTGGTGCTGCGCGCCGCCGTGCTGCCGCTGATGCTGCGCCGGGCGATGCTCGCCGGCGGGGCGTTCCGGGAGACCGAGCCGCTGGTGAACGTGGCCTCGTCGCTGGTCGCCGCCGCGCTGCTGGCGCTGCTGTCGTTCGCCGTGACGCGCCCGGTGGTGGAGCTGGCGCCGTCCCCGGCCACCCGCGCCGTGCCGGTGGCGCTCACCGTCGTCCTGCTGGGGTTCTTCGTACTGGTCACCCGGCGCCGCGCGCTCTCCCAGGTGGCGGGGTTCCTGATGATGGACAACGGCATCACGGCCGTCGCGTTCCTGACCACCACGGGCGTGCCGTTCATCGTGGAGCTCGGCATGTCGCTGGACGTGCTGCTGGCGGTGCTGGTGCTCCAGATCCTCACGTCCCGCATCCGCGACGTGTTCGGCGACAGCGACCTGGACGACCTGCGGGAGCTGCACGACTGATGATGACGACGATCCTGCTCACCGCCCCGGTCGCCGTGCCGGTGCTGGCCGCCTGCGGGTACGCCGCGCTCGGGTGGCGCCGCGGCACGGCGTGGCTCGCCCCCGCCGCCGCGGCCGGCGTGCTGGCGGCGGCGGTCTGCCTCGCGGTCCTGGCGGCGGACCGGCCGCGCACCGGGCTCGGCGGGCTGCTGCGCGCCGACGCCCTCACCGCGCTGATGCTGCTCGTGATCGGCGCGGTGGCGCTGCCGGCGATGCTCGCGAGCCCGTCCTACCTGGCCGCCGAGCGGGCGGCGGGTCGCGCCACCCCCGCCGACGCGCGCCGGTACGGGGTGCTGACGCAGGGGTTCATCGCCTCGATGGCGCTGGCCGTGCTGGCGTCCAGCCTCGGTGTCCTGTGGGTCGCGGTGGAGGCGACCACGATCGTCACCGCGTTCCTCGTCGGGCACCGCCGCACGCGCAACGCCGTCGAGGCCGCGTGGAAGTACGTGGTGATCTGCTCGGCCGGGATCGCGCTGGCGCTGCTCGGCATCGTCCTGCTGCACTTCGCGGCGCGGCACGCGCACGTCCCGTCGTCCGGCGCGCTCGACTGGGCCCGGCTGACGGCGCACGCCGCGTCCCTCGACCCGGACGTGACCCGCATCGCGGTGGCGCTGCTGATCCTCGGGTTCGGCGCCAAGGCCGGGCTCGCCCCGCTGCACGCCTGGCTGCCGGACGCGCACGGCCAGGCCCCCGCCCCGGTGTCCGCGCTGATGTCGGGCGTCCTGCTCTCGGTGGCGCTGTACGCCGTCCTGCGCGTGAAGGTGATCGCCGACGTCGCGCTCGGCGCCGGCTTCGCCCGGACGCTGCTGCTGATCGTCGCCCTGGCCTCCGTGGCGGTGGCGGCCGCGCTGCTGCTCGCCCAGCGGGACCTCAAGCGGATGCTCGCCTACTCCAGCATCGAGCACATGGGCCTGCTGGCCCTCGGCACCGCGATCGGGACGCGGCTCGCCATGGCCGCGGTCCTGCTGCACATCCTCGGCCACGGGCTCGCCAAGGCGGTCTCGTTCCTGGCGGCGGGCCGCGTCCAGCAGTCCTTGGGGACCAGCCGCATCGACGCCGTCCGGGCCCTGGGCGGCCGGGCACCGGTGCTCTCCTTCTTCCTCGGCGCCGGGCTGCTGGCCCTGCTGGGATTCCCGCCGTTCACCCTCTTCGCCACCGAGGTCGCGATGGTGCGTGCCGGGTTCGCCACCGGCCTCGGCTGGGCCGTGACGGCCGCGCTCGTGCTCACACTGGTCGTCATGGCCGCCGTCTCCGCCCGGATGGCCGGAATGCTGCTGGGCTCCCGCCCCGACGCCCCCGGAGCCGCCGCGCTCCCCGCGACCGGGTCGGCCGCCACCGGGCTCCGGCCGCCGCGCGTGCTCACCGCCGCGATGGGCGCGGGCCTCGCCGCCTGCGCGCTCATCGGCGTGACCGCCTGGCCGCTCCGCCCGCTCCTCGACGCCGCCACCGACATCGTTACGGGGGTCTCCGGATGACTTCGGACGAACGCCGCACGACCGACATCGACGCCGGTGCCCTCCCGGAGCGGGCCGCCGCGCTCCTCGGCCGCGGCGACCGGCTCGCGCTCACCGCCGCCCACCACGACCCCGACGCGCTGCGCGTGGTGTACCTGTTCACCGGGGCGTCCCCGGACCGGCGCACCGAGCTGCAGGTCCGGCTCGACCCCGGCCGGCCCTCCCTGCCGAGCCTCGCCGGGCTCAGCTTCCCCGCCGGGCGGTTCGAACGCGAGATGCGCGACCTGTACGGGATCGTCCCCGAGGACCATCCGCTGCCGCGCCGCCTCGTCCGGCACCACCACTGGCCCCGCGGCTGGTACCCGATGCGCGCCGACGCCGGGCCGCCGCCGGAGTTCGGCGACCCCGAGGGCCCCTACCCGTTCGTCACCGTCGAGGGCCCCGGCGTGTACGAGATCCCGGTCGGGCCCGTCCACGCGGGCATGATCGGCCCCGGCCACTTCCGGTTCTCCGTCGTCGGCGAGAGCATCCTCAAGCTCAAGGCGCGGCTGTGGTTCGTGCACCGGGGCCTGGAGAAGCTCTTCCACGGCCGCCTGCCCGGCGACGCGCTGCCGATCGCCGAACGCGTCAGCGGCGACACCACCGTCGGCCACGCCCTGGCCTTCTGCATGGCGGTCGAGGACGCCACCGGCATCGAGGTCTCCCCGGGCGCCCGGCGGATGCGGGCGATGCTCCTGGAGCTCGAACGCCTCTACAACCACGTCACCGACCTCGGCGCGCTGTGCAACGACGTCGGCTACTCCATCATGAACTCCCAGTTCGGCCGCATCCGCGAAAGCCTGCTGCGCCTGAACGCCGAAGTCACCGGGCACCGCCTCCTGCGCGGCGGCGTCGTGCTGGGCGGCGCCGCCCTGCGCACCATCCCCGCGCCCGCGCGGCTGACCGCCATCGCCGAGGACGCCGCCGAACTCGCCCGCCTGGCCCTCTCCCACACCGTGGTCGCCGACCGCTTCACCGGCACCGCCGAACTCCCCGCCGAGGCGGCCCGCGATCTGGGAACGCTCGGCTACGTCGCCCGCGCGAGCGGCCTCGACACCGACGCCCGCCGCGACCACCCGTTCACCGACCTCCGCCCCTCCCTGCGCGTCGCGACCCGCGGCACCGGCGACGTCCTGGCCCGCTTCCAGGTCCGCGCCGAGGAGATCGCCGTCTCCGCCGCGCTCATCGGGGACCTGGCCTACGGCATGTCGCCGGGCGTGGTCACCTACTGGCCGCCGCTGGCCCCGCCCGCCGCCCCCGTCTCCGGCGTCGGCATCGTCGAGGGCTGGCGCGGCACCATCGTCCACCGGGTCGAACTGGCCCCCGGCGGCACCCTCACCCGCACCAAGATCGTCGACCCGTCCTTCTTCAACTGGCCGGCCCTCCCGATCGCCCTGAACGGCGTGATCGTCCCCGACTTCCCCCTGGTCAACAAGAGCTTCAACCTCTCCTACGCCGGCAACGACCTGTAGGACGCTCCCGGATCGCCGGCCGAGGCCGAGCCGATGACGGGATGATTAATGCCCGCACAGAGGGTATGGCGCTGACCACGTTCGGTGATCGCGCCGCCGCCGTGCGGGGTCGTGCGCGGTCGCGGCCGATAGGAGTCTGCTCATGACCGTGGGAGCCGGGGAGCCCATCCCCGCGGCGAGTCCGGTGATCGGCGACGCGGAGATCGAGGCGGCGGTCCGCGTGCTGCGCGGCGGACGGGTCGTGCAGGGGCCGGAGGTCGCGGCGTTCGAGGACGAGTTCGCCGGGCTGGTCGCCGGGCGGTACTGCGTCGCGGTCAGCTCGGGGACGGCCGCGCTGCATCTGGCGCTGCTGGCGCTGGGCGTCGGCCCCGGGGACGAGGTGATCGTGCCGTCGTTCACGTTCGCGGCCACCGCCAACGCCGTGCGGCTGGTGGGCGCCACGCCCGTGTTCGCCGACATCGAGGCGGATTCGTTCTGCCTCGATCCGGACGCCGCCGCGGCCGCGGTCGGGCCGCGCACGGCGGCGATCATGCCCGTCCACCTGTACGGGCACCCGGCGGCGGTGGACCGGCTCGTCCCGCTCGCCGAGCGGCACGGTCTCGCGGTCGTGGAGGACGCGGCGCAGGCGCACGCCGCCGCGCTGCACGGCATTCCGGCGGGTGCCCTGGGCACGGCCGGCTGCTTCAGCTTCTACCCGACCAAGAACATGCACGCCCTGGAGGGCGGCATGGTCACCACCGCGGACGCGGGGACCGCGCGGACGCTGCGGCTGCTGCGCAACCAGGGCATGGAGCAGCGGTACGCGAACGAGATCGTCGGCGTGAACGCCCGGATGACGGACGTGGCCGCCGCCGTCGGGCGCGAGCAGTTGAAGCGGCTCGCGGACTGGACGGAGCGGCGGCGCGCCAACGCCGCGTTCCTCGACGCGAAGATCACCGGTGCCGTGCCGCCGCCGGTCGCGGCCGGCGCGCGGCACGTCTACCACCAGTACACGGTCCGCGTCCGCGGCCGGGACGGGGCGCGGCGGCATCTGGACGAGCGGCGCGTGGGGAGCGCCGTCTACTACCCGGCGCCCGTGCACCGCCTCGCGCCCTTCCTGCGGGACGGGCGGCCGGATCCGCGCTGGGACCTGCCCGAGACCGATCGCGCGGCGGCGGAGGTCCTGTCGCTGCCGGTGCATCCGGCCCTCACCGGGGAGGAGCTGATCCGGGTGGCGGACGCGGTGAACGAGGCCGGAGGGGTTCCGTGACCCCGCTGCGGGCGGGCCTGGTCGGGCTGGGGGCGATGGGCCGCAACCACGCCCGGGTGCTGTCCGCGCTGGACGGCGTGGAACTGGCCGGGGTCGTGGACCCGGCGGGGCGGCCGGAGACCGCCCCGTACGGGGTGCCCCTCGTGGGCTCACTGGACGAACTGCTCGCGCTCGGCATCGACTACGCGGTGGTGGCCTGCCCGACGGCACTGCACGAGGAGGTCGGGCTGCGGCTGGCCGAGGCCGGGGCGGCCGCGCTGATCGAGAAGCCGCTGGCGGACTCGGTGGCGGCGGCGGAGCGGCTGACGACGGCGTTCGAGTCGCGGGGCCTGGTCGCGGGCGTCGGGCACATCGAGCGGTACAACCCGGCGCTGCAGAGCCTGCGGGCCCGGCTGGAGGCGGGCGAGCTGGGCGAGGTCTTCCAGGTGGTCACGCGCCGGCAGGGGCCGTTCCCGCACCGGATCGCCGACGTCGGGGTCGTCAAGGACCTCGCCACCCACGACATCGACCTGACCGCGTGGGTCACCGGCCAGGAGTACGTGTCGATCTCCGCGCACACGGTGGCGCGCAGCGGGCGCCCGCACGAGGACATGGTCGCCGCCGTCGGCCGCCTCGCGGACGACTCGATGGTGAGCCACCTGGTGAACTGGCTGAGCCCGCTCAAGGAGCGCACCACGGTCGTCACCGGGGAGCGCGGCTGCTGCGTCGCCGACACCCTCACCGCCGACCTGACGTTCTACGCGAACGGCGAGATCGGCACCCAGTGGGAGGCGCTGCGGACGTTCGTCGGCGTCTCGCAGGGCGACATGATCCGGTACGCGATCCCGAAGCCGGAGCCGCTGCTGACCGAGCACGAGCGGTTCAGGGACGCCGTCCGCGCGGGCACCGGAGCCGCGGGCGGCGTCTCGGGCGCTCCCGCCGCGGGCATCGTGTCGCTGCGGGAGGGGCTGCGCACCGTGCAGGTCTCGGTGGCCGTGCTGGAGTCGGCGAAGCTCGGCGGGACGGTCTCGCTGCAGGACGGGGAGGTGCTGGGTGTCGGCTGAACGCGCGAACCGTCCGGCGCGGGGCGTCATGGGGGACGAGCGGTGATGCGGATCTGCGTGGTCGCGCTCGGCAAGATCGGTCTCCCGCTGGCCGTGCAGTTCGCGAGCAAGGGGCACCGGGTGGTCGGCGCCGACGTGGACGAGCGGGTCGTCGCCGACGTCAGCGCGGGCCGCGAGCCGTTCCCCGGGGAGGACGGCCTGGGCCGCCGCCTCGCCGCGGCGGTCGCCGACGGGAGGTTGGCGGCGACGACGGACACGGCGGCGGCCGTCGCGGAGTCCGAGGCGGTCGTCGTGGTCGTGCCGCTGTTCGTCGACGCGGCGGGCGTCCCCGACTTCGGCGGGATGGACGCCGCGACGCGGTCGATCGCGGAGGGGCTGCGCCCCGGGACGCTCGTCAGCTACGAGACGACGCTTCCCGTCGGCACCACCAGGAACCGCTGGATGCCGATGCTCGCCGACGGATCGGGGCTGACCGCCGGGGCCGGCTTCCACCTGGTGTTCAGCCCCGAGCGGGTGCTGACCGGCCGGGTCTTCGCCGACCTGCGCCGCTATCCCAAGCTCGTCGGCGGTGTCGACGACGCGTCCGCGCGGCGCGGCGTCGCGTTCTACGAGCAGGTCCTCGATTTCGACGAGCGTCCGGATCTGGAACGCGCCAACGGGGTGTGGGACCTCGGCTCGGCGGAGGCGGCCGAGCTGGCCAAGCTCGCCGAGACGACCTACCGCGACGTCAACATCGGCCTCGCCAACCAGTTCGCGCGCCACGCCGACGCCATCGGGGTGGACGTCGCCAAGGTGATCGAGGCGTGCAACACCCAGCCGTACAGCCGCATCCACCGGCCCGGTATCGCGGTCGGCGGTCACTGCATCCCTATATATCCGCGTATGTACCTCTGGAACGATCCGGACGCGACCATCGTCCGCGCCGCGCGCGACGCCAACGAGGCGATGCCCGAGTACGCGGTCGGCCTCCTCGCCGGCGCCTACGGCGACCTCACGGGCGCGGCGGTGCTGGTCCTCGGCGCGGCGTACAGGGGCGGCGTCAAGGAGACCGCCTTCTCCGGCGTCTTCCCGACGGTCGAGGCGCTGCGCGCACGTGGGGCCGCCCCGTACGTCTCCGACCCGATGTACACGGCGGAGGAACTCGAAGGTCTCGGCCTGCCGCCGCACCGGGGCGAACCGGTCGCCGCCGCGATCGTCCAGGCCGACCACGCCGAGTACCGCGATCTCGGCGCCGCCGACCTGCCCGGCGTCAAGGCGCTGGTGGACGGACGCCGCGTCACCGACCCGGCCGGCTGGAGGGGCGTCACCCGCGTCGTCATCGGCGCCCCGGACGGGGAGGGCGATGCCCGGACGTCCCGCTGAGCGGGGCCCGCGCCCCGCCGACCGACCCGGGCCGGCCGGCCGCGGCGCCGTGGTCGGCGACGCATTCCACGTCCGGGACCAGGTGGTCCCGGACGACCCAGGCTGGAGGGGCGCATGCTGACCGAAGACAGGCCGAGGGAAGACAGGCCGAGCGAAGACAGGCCGACCGAGGACGGGAAGACCGAGGACGGGAAGACCGAGGGGCAGCCGGCGCCCGCCGTGTCGCGCGGCCGCGTCGTCATGCTGGTCGACAACGACGTCGTGCACGACTCCCGGGTGCAGAAGGCGGCGGCGTCCGCCGCCGCCGCGGGCTGGGAGGTGCACCTCCTCGGCTGCGTCCTGGGCAGGAGGGGCCGCTCCTGGACGCTGGGCGGTGCCCGGGTGCGCCTCCTTCCGCTGCGGCACACGCTCCGCCGGACCCGGCACAGCGTCGTGCGCGCCACGCTGCGCCGTCCGCTCGCGTACGCGCACCCGAGCGTGGCGAACTACCGGCGCCGGCTCGTCCAGTCCCGGCGGGCCGACCTCGCCGCGAGCCGGATCGCGCCCGGGGGCGGCCCGGTGCGCGAGGCGTGGCTGCTGACGCGGCGGGTCTCGGCGAGGCTCCAGGCGCGCTGGGTCGCGGTGCGCGCGCACCGGACGGAGTCGCTCACGGCGGCCCGCAACGACCCGCGCTCGCCCCTGGAGCGGTCCGCGATCAGGTTCTGGCAGGCGCTCCTCGGCGACCGCGCCTGGCGCGTCCTCGACCGCAACCTGTGGGACTGGGACAGCGCGTACCGGCGCGTCATCGACGAACTCGAACCGGACATCATCCACGCCAACGACTTCCGGATGCTCGGGGTCGGGGCGCGCGCCGCGCGGCGGGCGCACGCCCGGGGGCTGCGGACGAAGCTCGTGTGGGACGTGCACGAATTCCTGCCGGGCATGAAGCCGTGGGGCGGCGTCCAGCCGCGCTGGCTGCCCGCCATGTGCGCGTACGAGCGCGAGTACGCGGGCGCGGCCGACGCGGTGCTGACCGTCTCGGACGTCCTCGCCGACCGGCTCGTCGAGCGCCACGGACTGCGGCACCGGCCGACCGTCGTGCTCAACGCCCCGCTCACCGGGGGCGATGCGGACCGCACCGAACCCGTCCCGGACCTGCGGGAGCTGTGCGGGGCCGGCCCGGACGCCCAGATCGCCGTCTACAGCGGCAGGGCCTCTGCGCAGCGCGGCCTGGACGTCATGATCGAGGCGCTACCGCGGCTGCCAGGGCTGCACGTCGCGCTGGTCGTCTCCACTGCCCGGTCCGAGTACCTGCGCGGGCTGCGCGCCCGCGCGGTGGAGCTCGGCGTCGCCGACCGGGTCCACATGCTGCCGTACGTGCCGTTCGACCAGGTCGTCCCCTTCCTGGCGGCGGCCGACATCGGCGTCATCCCGATCCACCACTGGCCCAACCACGAGATCGCGCTGATCACGAAGTTCTTCGAGTACTCGCACGCGCGGCTGCCGATCGTCGTCAGCGACGTGCAGGCGATGGGCGGCATGGTGAAGGCCACCGGGCAGGGCGAGGTCTTCCACGCCGAGGACGTCGACGACTACGTGCGGGCGGTCGAGGCGGTACGGGCCGACCCGCACCGCTACCGCGCCGTGTACGACGACCGGCCCGAACTGCTGCACGAGTGGTCCTGGGAGGCGCAGGCCGAGGTTCTGGACGGCGTCTACAGCGCGCTGCTGCCCGCCGCCGCGAGGACGGCGTCTCCGGCGACGCCCGCTCCGCCGCTGTCCGGCGGTGACCTCATCGGCGCCCAGGAGGAGGGGTGACGCCGACCCGCGCGGCCGGCCGGTACGCGGCGGGCAGGGACGTGGCCGTCGTCGCGCCCTGGTATCCCAACCCGGTGCAGGAGTGGGCCGGGGCGTTCGTCCAGGCGATGGTCGAGGCGACGGCGCCGGGCTGCGACTCGGTCACCGTCTACCACACCGAAGCGTGGTGGCTGCGGCCCGGGCCGGAGTACGCGGCGGCGTGCGCGGCCCACCGGCGGCTCCTGCCGGTCGCGCTGCGCGACGAGCCGGCGGTCGCGGGCGCCCGGCTGGTGCGCGTCCCGGTGCCGGCCGTCCCGGGCCGCACCTTCGCGGAGCAGGCCCGGGAGCACGCGTCATGGCTGCGTGAGGCGCTGGGCGGCGAGCCGATCCCGGCGCGGGTCGTGCACGCGCACGTGGGGCTGCGCGGGGGATGGACGGCGCTGGAGAACGCCCGCCCGGACGCCCGCGTGTTCGTCACCGAGCACGCCTCCTACCTCGACCAGGTCCTCGCGCAGCCCGACTCGCGGGACATGTACGAGCAGGTCCTGCACCGCTGCACCGGCTTCTTCGCGGTGACGGACGTGCTGCGCGACCGGCTCGCCGAAGCCTTCCCGGCGCTCGCCCACAAGATCGAGACGATCTCCAACCCGGTCTCCTTCGAGTCGCCGCGGCCGCGTCCCGTCACCGGGCTGCGCCGCTGGCTGTACGTCGGCACGCTCGTCGAGCGCAAGGGCGTCGACCTGCTGCTGGAGGCGTTCGCCGAATGCCGTGCCGAGGACCCCGGGCTGACACTGTCCATCGCCGGGTCGGGCGAGCTGGCCGGACGGCTCGCGGAACGGGCCGCCGGGCTCGGCGTCGGCCGCGCGGTGTCGTTCCTCGGCGCGGTCGCCCCGGACGAGGCCGCCCGGCTCATGCGGGAGCACGATCTCCTCGTGCACGCCGCCCGGTGGGAGACCTTCGGCGTGACGATCGTCGAGGCGGTCGCGGCCGGCCTGCCGGTGCTCGTCACCCGCTGCGGCGGCCCCGAGCGGACGCTGGCCGGCATCGAGAGCGCCGCGGGGGAGATGATCGACGTCGCGGAGGACGCGGCGTCGATCGCCGCGGGCTACCGCCGGTTGCGCGACCGCTTCCCGGACGGCCTCGACCTGGCGAAGGCCCGCGAGGTCCTGGACGGGCGCTTCGGGTATCGCGTGGTCGCCGACGTCCACCACCGGTACTGGTTCCCCGAGCCGGCGGCCGTCGGCGCGGACGACAGCGCGGATGACGATGTGCCCCCCGATGGGGGGAGCGGCACGTGAACGTGCTCTTCGTGGCCCTCGGCGCCTCCCGCCGGCCCGCGGTGATCCGGGAATCCGCGCGGGTCGTCGCGGAGCGCGGCGACGCGGCCGTGCTCATCCGCGGCGCGTCGGCGTGGACGGGGGACCCGCTCCCGGACGGCGTCGACGCCATCGAGCTGCCCGCGCTGGAACGCCGCTACCGTCCCGCCGCGATACGGCTCCTGCTGTACCGGATTCCGCGGCTGCTGCTGCACGTGCTCCTCCCCGGACCGCTCCGCGGGATCGGCGACCGCGTCGATGCCGGATACCGGCGGCGCGTCGCGAACCGCGTCGACGACCGGCTGGCCCGCCGCTACCGGCGCGACCGCGCCGCGGTCCGCCGGCGGGTGATCGAGCGCGAGCTGCGCACGCGGTCCGTCGGCCTCGTCGTCGTCGCGGACCCGCAGTCGCTGGTCACCGTGGCCGAGCTGGCGGACGTGATCGCCGGCGCGGGTGCGCGGCCGGCCTACTCCATCGCCTCCGCCGCCGGGCGGCCGCCGGCCGGCCGCACCCGGGGATGATTCCGATGACCGAGCGCCGCCCGCGCCTGCTGTACCTCGCCTTCTACTTCCCCCCGTCCCGCGCCAGCGGGGTGTTCCGCCCCCGGGCGACCGCCAACCGGCTGGCCGAGCTGGGCTGGGACGTCACGGTCTTCGCGGCGCCGCTGCCGTTCCTGCACGGGACGCTCGGCTCGGTCGACGACAAGCTGATGGAGACGATCGACCCGCGGATCACCCTGGTGCGGCCCGAGCTGAACCGGTTCGCATGGCAGACGGACCTGCGCGAGTACAGCGCGTTCCGGGGGACGTTCCCGCAGCTCGCCCAGTCGCTGTACACGTGGGGACAGGAGCACGTCTTCCCCGAGCACTACGCGTCGTGGGCGCGCGCCGCCGTCCGGCGGGCGGTGCGGATGCACGCGCGGCGCGGGTTCGACGTGGTCCTCGCGACGGGGAACCCGTTCGCCTCGTTCGCCGCCGCGTGGCTGTTCCGCAAGCTGACCCGCACCCCCTACGTCCTCGACTACCGGGACTCGTGGACTCTCGACCAGTTCAGCGAGGAGCCGAGGTTCGAGGACGGGCATCCCGCGTGGCGCTGGGAGCGCCGGGTGCTGGAGACCGCGGCGAACTCCCTGTTCGTCAACGACGCCCAGCGGTCCTGGCACGCCGACCGCTACCCGCGGGCGGCCGGCCGCATGATGACGGTCCTGAACGGCTGGGACGCCGACACCCTCCCCGAGACCACCGAGCCCCCGCCGGCCGCCCGTGCGGAGACGGGCGGGCACGCGCCCCGGTTCTCCTTCGTCGGCACGATCACCGGCCAGCAGCCCATCGAGGAACTGGTCGAGGGGTTCGCCCGCGCCCGCGAGCACTCCGACATGGTGCGCGCCGAACTCGACCTCTACGGGTACTTCGGGTTCTTCAAGGGCGCCGAGACCGTGCTCCGGCGGCGGTTCAACGCCGGAACCGCCGGCGGGGACGGCGATGAGCGGGTGCTCGCCCCCGGGGTGCGCCATCGCGGGGCCGTGTCGAAGACCGACCTCGGCGACGTCTACCGGGACTCCGACGTCCTGGTGTTCCTGAACGGCGGTGGCCGCTACGTCACGTCCGGGAAGATCTTCGAGTACATGGCGGCGGGCCGTCCCATCGTGTCGGTCCACTCGCCCGGGTCGGCGGCCGAGGAACCGCTGCGGGGCTATCCGCTGTGGTTCAACCCCGGAGGGCTCGATCCGGCGGACATCGCCGTCTCGATGGTCGAGGCCGCGAAGGCGGCGGCCGGCCTGGGCGAGCGGCAGGTGGCGGAGGCCCGCGCCTACGCCGGCCGCTTCGAACGGAACCGCACGCTGGAGCCGCTGGTGCGGCGGCTGGCCGAACTGGCCGCCCGTGGACGCCGCGCGGGAGGCCGCTGATGCCGGGAGGCGGCATGGACGGTGCGCGGGCCCCGCGGGTGCTGGTCGTGGCGATGGACCCCGGGCTGACCATGGACCCCAGGCCGAACGTGAAACCCGTCCGCCAGTACCGGCGGATCATCGGGCTGGCCGGTCACTTCGCGGCGGCCGAGGGGGCGCGGGTCGAGCTGCTGACCGCCGAATCGGACGGCTGGGACGACCTGGACGGACGGGTCCGCCTGCACCGGCTCGACCGAGCCGAGGCCGGGCATCCGCTGCTCTGGCTGGAGCGCACGCTGGTCTTCAGGCTGCCGCGGCTCGTCGTGCGGCCGGTCGCGCGGCGCGGCCGGCGGGGCGCACGGCTGGACCGCGCGCGGACCATGGCCTCGCGCCGCGTCCACCGCCGGCTCTTCGTGCCGTTCTACCGGCACGTCCGGCCGCTGCTGCTGGCCCGTATCGCGCGGCGGCACGTCCTGCGCGACGTCGACCCGGCCGGGCTCGCCCGGGTCGTCGTGATGGACCGCACGTCGGTCCCGTTCGCCCGGTGGCTGGCCCGCCGGAACCCCGGCCTCATCGTGACGACGCGGCAGGACAGGAGCCTGGACGCCGCACCCTGAGCGGCTCAGCTCGTCGCGGCCATGACCGTCGCTCCGGAGCCGTCGGCGGCGGGCGACGCGATGTAGCGCTCGCCGGTCTCCGGGCACTCCCACGTGCCCGGCTCGCCCGGCCGCTCGGCCAGCCGGGCCCCGGCGCGGCCGACCCAGCCGATCCGCCGGGCGGGCACGCCCGCGACCAGCCCGAAGTCGGGAACGTCGCGGGTCACGACCGCGCCGGCCGCGACCATCGCCCAGCGCCCGACGCGCACCGGCGCGACGCACACGCTGCGCGCGCCGAGCGAGGCGCCCTCGGCGACGTGCACCCCGGCGGCCTCCCAGTCGGCGGCCCGCTTCAGCGTCCCGTCCGGGGTCACCGAGCGGGGCGCGCGGTCGTTGGTGAGGACGACCGCGGGCCCGACGAACACGCCGTCCTCCAGCACGGCCGGCTCGTAGACGAGCGCGTGGTTCTGAAGCTTGACGTTGTCGCCGATCCGCACGCCCGCGCCCACGTACGCGCCGCGCCCCACGATGCAGCCCGCGCCGAGCCGCGCGCCCTCGCGGACCTGGGCGAGTCCCCACACGGTCGTCCCGTCGCCGAGTTCCGCGGACGGGTCGACCTCGGCGTTCGGCAGGATGCGGTGGCTCATCGGCGTCCCTCCGTGGAAACTCCCCCCGGGCCCGGCCACAGTGCGCTGCGGTCGAGCGGACATGCGAGCGGCGCGGCGACGCCAGCGACGCCGTCACCGGACCGAGCATGCCCTACCCCTCCGGCGGCCGCACGCCGACGCGCCAGGCCCCGGCATGGAACGCTCATCGAGTCGCGTGTCGAGGCGGGCGACCGGCCCATCGACGTCCTGGGCAAGATCATCAATTCGGACGCCGAGGCGCTCCGGGACATCGGCTCCACCATCGACGCGGAGCAATCGGACAGCGCGGTCGACGCGCTCCACGGGGCCGAGCGGATCCTGCTCGTGGGGGTCGGCACGTCGGCTCCGCTAGACGACCTCCGGCACGGCGGCGGTATCCGAAAGCCGTCGTGTCAGAGCTCCCTGGCCAGGACCTCGGTGAAGGCGCGGATCGCCGCCTCGTCGCGCTTGTAGTACTGCCAGGCGCCGACCTTCTTCCGGGTGACGAGGCCGGCCTGGTGCAGGACCTTCAGGTGGGCCGAGACAGTCGGCTGGGACATGCCGGCGCGCTCCTGGATGACCGACACGCACACCCCCTCGACGTCGAAGTCGCCGACCGCCTGGTGGCCGAAGTTCGCGGCGGGGTTCTTGAGCCAGCGCAGGATGTCCAGCCGCGCCCGGCTGGACAGGGCGCGCAGCACCTCGAGATCGACCCCCTGCACCACCTCGCTCATGCAGTCAGCGTAGCCGCAGCCAGGGGGCGCCCCCGACCGCCGACGAGGGGAAGTGCATAGGCAAATTGCGATTTAGCTATATAGCGGTGTACGTTGATCACATCCCGGCCGGCCCGCGTTTCCGCGGAGGGTCGCGACCGTCCGGGACGGCGGACACGACAGAAGGGAACCGCAATGAAGATCGGCATTCTCGGCACGGGACGGATGGGGGTGCGGCTCGCGGCGATGTACGCCCGCGCCGGACACGACGTGGTCCTCGGCTCCCGCGACACCGCGCGGGCCGACAAGATCGCCGCCGGCCTCGGCCTCCCCGGTCTCACCTCCGGCGACCGCGCCCGGGCCCTCGACGCGCCCGTCGTGCTGCCGGCCATCTTCCTGCGGGACGGCCTGCTGGCACAGCTCGAACCGCTGCGCGAGACCCTGCGCGGCAGGATCCTCATCGACATCACCAACCCGTTCAACGCCGACTACAGCGACTTCATCACCCCCTGGGACACCAGCGGCGCCGAGCAGATCGCCGCGACCCTTCCGGACACCCGCGTCGTCGGCGCCTTCAAGAACGTCTGGTGGGAGGTCTTCGACAAGCCGGACTTCGGCGGCCTCGTCAGCGACGTCTACGTCGTCTCCGACGACGCGGACGCCAAGCGGCAGGTCATCGATCTCGGCGCGGGCACCCCGTTCCGCTACGTCGACGCCGGCCGGCTTGCCAACGCCCGCACGGTCGAGCGCATGACGCTGCTGAGCGGCGAGCTCGGCACCCGGCTCGGCTACTTCCCCCGCATGAACTACGCGCTGCTGGGGGAGAGGTGGCAGCCCGGCCAGGCCGACCGGGTGGGCGGGCTCATCGCCCGGCCCACCGGATGAGCGCCCCGGCCGCACGCCTGCGAGCCGCGGGACTGCACCTGCCCGAACCGCCCCGGCCGCTCGGCGGCTACGTACCGGCCGCAGCGGCGTCGGGCCTGCTGTTCCTCAGCGGGATGCTGCCGCTGCGCGACGGCGCCCCGCTCGTCACGGGACGCCTCGGCGCGGAACTCGGCACGTCCGAGGGCCGGGACGCGGCACGGGCGGCGGCCCTCAACGCCCTCGCCGTGATCGACGCGGCCACCGGCCTGGAGCAGGTCACGCGCGTCGTGAGGCTTGCCGTCCACATCGCCTGCGATCCCGGTTTCCGCGACCACGCGGCGGTGGCCGACGGGGCCTCGGAGGTCTTCGACACCGCCTTCGCGCCGACCCGCCACACCCGGCTGGTCTTCGGCTCGGTCGCGCTTCCCGGCGGGATGCCGCTGGAACTCGACCTCATCCTGGAGTCGACCGGCGAGCCTTCCTGACCCGCCTGCAACCGGTCCCGCAGCGGCCCGGGGCGCCCGTCCAGTTCCGGCGAGTCAGTCCACCCATCCGTCGAATTCGGAAGGCATCCTCATGAGCGATCTGCTCTGGTTCGAAGCGACCGCACTGGCTCTGATCGGCCACGACGTCGCCCTGGTCCCCGACTCCGCGATGGCGAGTCCGACCCCGTGCGACGGGTGGACGGTCACCGATCTGCTCAACCACATGAACGAGCGCCATGAGGCCATCGCGCGGGCGGTGCTGCCGCCCTTCGAGGCGAACGGCGACCCCCGGGACGACTTCGCCCGTATCGCGGCGCGCTGTTTCGCCGTCCTCGAACAGGCCGGCGAGACGGTGCTCATCCCGTGGCTGGGGGAGGTGCCGACCGAGATGGTGCTGGGCGTCCACGCCGTGGACATGCTGGTCCACCGCTGGGACCTGAACCGCGCCCTCCACACCACGCCCGGCGTCCCGGCCCGGCTGGCCGAGGCGGCGCTGCCGCTGGCCCGGGCCAATACCGCACCGGGCAGCCCCCTCAACGGCCCCGGCGGCGTCTACCGCGCACCCCTCGCCGAAGATCCGGCCCGCCCCGCGATCGACAACATCGCCGCGCTCCTGGGCCGTGATCCAGCCTGGTCCCCACCGGCCTGACCCGGTGCCCCGCGTCCCTTCCCCCGATCGGAGCCGTCCCGTGCGCCGCCGGCCATTCGCTTTCGCGAAACACATGCTCTCCGCCGCCACCACGAGCCGTACAGAGAACCGGACACTGTGAATCCATCCGGTTACGGGCGGATACCGCAACGCACGGTGAACAGATCAACTCGATGCCCACATAATTGCGCCGTGCGAGATCGGATCGCGCGCTATTCGAATGCTTGATCCGGGCTATCTCGCATGGCATAGTCAAACTTATGCATTTATTGCCTTCGGCTCACGTTGACCCGTTCTGTCGAGACAATCTTCCGCCCGCGCAACAGTGGCCGGAACTGCTTTTCGGGCTGCCGGAGCTGCAATATCCGGAACGCCTGAACTGCGCGGCGGCGCTGCTGGACGCCTCCGTGGCCCGCCACGGAGGGGACCGGCCCTGCCTGCTGACCGGTACCGAGACCTGGACCTACGGCGACCTGCTCCGCCGCGCCGACCAGACCGCCCGGGTGCTCACCGAGGACTTCGGCCTGGTGCCCGGGAACCGGGTCCTCCTGCGCGGCCCCAACACCCCCTGGCTGGTCGCGGCCTGGTTCGCCGTGCTGAAGGCCGGGGGCGTGGCGGTCACCACCATGCACCTGCTGCGCAGCGGCGAGATCGGCGCCCTTGCCGCGCTCACCGAGCCGGACCTCGCCGTGTGCGACCACCGCTATACGGCCGAGCTGTCGGCTGCGGTGCCCGGTCTGCCGACCCTGGTGTACGGCGGCGGTTCCGGTGACGACCTGATCCGTCGCAGCGAGGCCAAGGACCCGGGTTTCCCCGCGGTCGCCACCTCGGCCGACGACGTGGCCCTGCTCGCCCCCACCTCGGGGACGACCGGCGTCCCGAAGATCACGGCGCACTTCCACCGGGACGTCCTCGCGATCAACGACACCTACGGCCGGCACGTCCTCGGCGCCCGTCCCGGCGACGTCTTCGCCGGCACCCCGCCGCTGGGGTTCACCTTCGGCCTCGGCGGGCTCGTCGTCTTCCCGCTGAGCGCGGGCGCCGCCGTGCTCCTGATCGAGCAGGCCACCCCGGACGGGCTGGCCGACGCCATCGCGGACCGCGCGGTGACCACGCTGTTCACCGCGCCCACCATGTACCGGGCGCTGCTGGCCACCGGGAAGGCCGAGGCCCTGGCCGGCCTCCGCACCTGCGTGTCCGCGGGGGAGCACCTGCCGGCCGCCGTATGGCGGGAGTTCCACGCCGCGACCGGGGTGGAGGTCCTCGACGGCATCGGCTGCACCGAACTGCTGCACATCTTCATCTCCGCCGAGCGGGACCGGATCCGCCCCGGGTCCACCGGGCGGACGGTACCGGGCTACCGGGCGGCCGTCCTGGACGAGGAGGGGCGCCCGGTGCCGGACGGGGAGGCCGGACGCCTCGCCGTCCGGGGCCCGACCGGCTGCCGGTACCTCCGCGACGAGCGGCAGCGCGGCTACGTGGCCGACGGCTGGAACATCACCGGGGACACCTATGTCCGCGACGCGGACGGCCATTTCTGGTACCAGGCCCGCAGCGACGACATGATCGTCTCGTCCGGCTACAAGATCGCCGGGCCGGAGGTGGAGCAGGCCCTGCTCAGGCACCCGGACGTCCTGGAGGCGGGCGTGGTGGCGGCCCCCGATCCGCTGCGGCAGTCGATCGTGAAGGCGTACGTCGTGCTCCGGGACGGCGCGTCCGCCGGTCCCGGCAAGACCGCCGAACTGCAGGACTTCGCGAAGCAGGAGATAGCGCCGTACAAGTACCCCCGGTCGATCGAGTTCGTCGACTCCCTGCCCCGCGGCCTGACCGGGAAGCTCCAGCGCTACCTGCTGCGCGAGTCGGCGGCCAAGCAGGTGTAGCGGTCCCCGCCGCCCGCACCTCGGAGCACGCCCGCCAGACCGGCCCGGAGATGGTCCGGCCACCGCGCCGGGCGGCCGTCGTCGCCGATGTGCACGACGGTGTGCCTGCCGCTGACACAGGTCTGCCCGCCGCTGACGACCGTCCAGCCGAAGGTGACGGAACTGGTCTTCATGCGCTCGATTCCGATGCGCACCTCGAAATTCTGCCCGAATCGCAGCGGCCGGTGATAGGCGGCCTCCGTCGAACGCCGCGGATAGGTGCCCGCTTTCTCGGTATCCCAGCCGAGTGCGCGGAGAAAGGAATGCTCGGCGGCTTCGGCCCAGCGGAAGACCGCCGACCAATGGATGCGCCCTCCGGCGTCCGTGTCCGCCCAGCGCACCTGCATTTGCTCGACGTGCAGTGGTTCGACCATTGGTCACCGCCAATCAATCGGCAGCGCGCGAAGGCACCGGCCCGACGCGCGCATGGTGAGCCGCGGGCGGATAGTCGCCGCGCGGGGCGCCGGGAGAGCGCGAGCGCATCCGCTCCCGGCACAGATCGAGCACGTTGGCGATGATCCGGTGCCCGGCCCGGCCGGACGCGGTGAGGATCGACTCCGGATGGAACTGCACCGCCCAGCGGCCCGCCGCCGGATCCTCGATCGCCATCGCTGCCCCGTCCGGGGACACCGCCGTCACGGCGAACCCGCCGCGCACCTCGTCCGGCGGTGCGTACAGCGAGTGGTACCGCCCGGCGGTGAACTCCGGGCCGAGGCCCTTCAGCAGCGCGCCGCCGGACACCCGCACCAGCCCCCTCTTGCCGTGCTCGGGTTCCGGCAGCACCGACAGGGTCCCGCCCTCGTACTCCACCATCGCCTGCAGCCCCAGGCACGTCCCCAGCACCGGAAGTCCCCGCCGGTACACCTCGTCGAGCAGCCCGGCGCATCCGAAGTCGGACGGCCGCCCCGGCCCCGGCGACAGCACCACCAGGTCCGGCGCGTACTCGTCCAGCAGTTCGGGCTCGAACCCGTACCTGAGCGTGGTGACCCGCGCCCTCTGCTGCCGGAAGTAGTCGCCCAGCATGTGCACGAACGAGTCCTGGTGGTCGACCAGCAGTACGCGCACCGGCGCGGACCTCCCCATGCCGGACGGGTGCGCCCCCATGGCGGCACCGATGGAGCGGCCGGCGCCGGGTCCGCTCCGCGGGCCCGCTTCCGCCAGCGCCTCCAGCAGAGCGCGCGCCTTGATGCGCGTCTCCTCCTCCTCGGCCTCCGGCACCGAGTCGAACAGCAGCGTCGCCCCGGTCCGCACCGCGGCGACGCCGCCGGTGATGTGCGCGGTCCGCAGCGTCAGGCCGGTGTCCAGCGACCCGTCGAACCCGATCCGCCCGACCGCGCCGCCGTACCACCGCCGCGGGGCGTCCTCGTTGTCCTCGATGAACTGCATCGCCCACGCCTTGGGCGCCCCGGTCACGGTCACCGCCCACATGTGGGTGAGGAACGCGTCCAGCGCGTCGAACTCCGGACGCAGCCGCCCCTCGACGTGGTCCACGGTGTGGATGAGCCGGCTGTAGACCTCGATCTGCCGCCGCCCGATCACCTGGACCGACCCCGGCAGGCAGACCCGCGCCTTGTCGTTGCGGTCCACGTCGGTGCACATGGTCAGCTCGGACTCGTCCTTCGCCGATCCGAGCAGCGCGGCGATGTTCGCCGCGTCCTCCAGCGGTCCCTCGCCGCGCCGGATCGTGCCCGCGATCGGGCAGGTCTCCACCCGGTCGCCGGTCACCCGAACGTACATCTCCGGTGACGCGCCGACCAGGTGCTCTCCGGCCCCCAGGTTGAAGAGGAACTCGTAGGGGGCGGGATTGCGGCGGCGGAGCGACCGGTAGAGGGCCGCCGGCGAGCCGCATCTCCCGTAGAACACGTGGCTGGGCACCACCTCGAACAGGTCGCCGCGGGCGAACCGCTCCCGCGCCCGCTCGACGAGCGCGGCGTACGCCCCGGGCCGGGGATCCGCGCGTCGCGGCGACCTGTTCGCCGGGGCCGGCGGCGGCCCGCCAGGACCCGTCGGCGCTGTCTCCCTCGGGAGGCCGGACGTGGAGGTCCCGCCCACCTCGAACTCGTAGGAGTAACGCGTCGCCTCCTCCCGCCCGTGCTCCGCCACCCAGATCTCGTCCGGCAGGTGGAGCACCATGTCGCGCTGGGCCGCCGGACGTTCCAGCCGTTGCCGCACCGGCTCGAACTGGAACGCCAGGTCGTACCCGAACGCCCCGTAGAGGCCGAGGTACGGGTCGTCGAACCGGAACGCCGCGGCGATGGCCCGCAGCGCGCTGAACACGGTCGGCCGCCGGGTGCGCTCCTCCTCGGGGACCATGCGGTCCGGTTCCGGGATCACGACGGTGTGCTCGCCCGGCTGCCCGCCCGCCTGCCCGCCGGCGTCCCGGCCGGCCCGGCGCATCGCCGCCACGATCACGGGCAGGACCACCCGGCCGCGCTCGTTCAGCGCCCGCGCCGTGCACCGCCGCCCGGACGCGACGATCTCGACCGGCGGGTCGGTGTACGCCACGGCCCGGCGGCGGTAGCGCCCCGGATACTCCATCCCGGAGCTGAGCGCGCCGCCGCGCCGCGAGTCGGCCAGCCCGGCGATCCGCTCCAGCTCGGCCGGATCGCAGGGCGACGCCCTACGGGTGATGTCGATCAGCATCTTGTCGGCTCCAACGTGGTCCCGCCGCCGGTCCCCGCGGGCGGGAGGTCAAAGGGAGAAACCGCCGTCGATCCCCAGGACCTGCCCCGTGATGTAGGAGGAGCGTCCGGAGATCAGGAAGGACACGAGGTCGGCGACCTCGTCCGGGGTCCCGGCCCGGCGGAGCGGGATCCGGTCGAGCTGCCCCTTGCGCTTCTCCGGCCCGAGTTCCTCGGTCATGTCCGTCGTTATCAGGCCGGGCGCCACGCAGTTGGCGCGGACGCCGAACCGGCCGAGCTCCTTCGCGATCGACTTCGTGAAGCCGACGATCCCGGCCTTCGACGCGGCGTAGTTCGCCTGGCCGACGTTGCCGTAGATGCCGGCCACCGAGGAGATCGTGACGACGGCTCCGCTGTCGTGCCGCATCAGCGACCGGGCCGCGGCACGGCAGATGTGGTAGGTGCCGTCGAGGTTCGTGCGGATGACCGCGTCCCATTCGTCGTGGGTCATCCGGGCGAGGGGGCGGTCGCGCACGATGCCGGCGTTGGCGACCACCGCCGCCAGCGGGCCGAGCTCGTCCTCCGCCTCGGCGACGAGCTCCTCCGCCTGGCCCGTGACCGAGACGTCGGCCTTGCGGGCGAGCACCCGGGCGCCGTAGCGGCGCGCCTCGGCCGCGACCTCGGCCGCCTTGTCCGGGCTGGACAGGTAGCAGAACGCCACGTCGAAGCCGTCGGCGGCCAGGCGGACGACGGTGGCGCGCCCGATGCCGCGGGATCCGCCGGTCACGATCGCGACCGGCCGCCGCTCGTCCGCCATCAGCCCGTCCCGACCTTGGCGGCGATGAACCGGTGGATGACCGACAGCGAGGTGAAGGTCGAGATCTCCTCCTCGTCGATCTTGATCCGGTACCGCTTCTCCAGCTGGACGGCGATCTCCATCGCCGCGAGGGAGTCCACTTCGAGGTCGCCCGCCAGGTCGGCCTCGTCGGTCACCTCCTCGACCGGAAGCTCGATCTCCTCCGCGATCAGCGCGCGGATGTCGTCGATGTCGACCGCGGCGGCCTGGTTGTCTGACACGGTGCGGCTCCTTCTGATCTCGGTTCCTGCGCTGTCCTCATCGGACGAGGGCCTCTCCGCCGTCGACTCCGATGACGTTCCCGGTGAGCCATGACGAGTCGCTGGACGACAGGGTGACGATCGCCTCCGCCACGTCCTCGGGACGCGTCAGCCGCCCGCCGGGATTGATCTCGCGGCACTGGGCGATGATCTGGTCGCTGCCCGGGATCTTCCGCAGCGCCGGGGTGATCGTGGTGCCGGCCCGGATCGCGTTCACCGCCACGCCCCTGGGCGCGAGTTCCACGGCCAGGTGGCGGACGTGGGACTCCAGCACCGCCTTCGCCGCCGCCACCGGCGCGTAGTTGGGCAGCACCCTGGTCCCGCCTGTGCTGGTCATGGCGAAGATGTTGGCCCCGCGCGGCAGCAGGTCCGCCTCCAGCAGGTCCTGGGTCCAGTACACGAGGCTGTGCCCCATGACGTCGACGGTCATCGCGAGCTGCTTGGCGGTGGTGCCGGGCTCCCGGCCGTCCGGCGACGGGAGGAGGGACGTCAGCGTCCCGTAGGCGACCGAGTGCACGACGACCCGGAGCCCGGCGCCGGCCGTCAGCTCGCGGATGACGGGGACGAGTTCCGCGCGGGCCTGCTTCGACGCGATATTGCGATTGAAGAAATGCGCCGCGACGCCGAGGTCGCCCAGTTCCCCGGCGTGCTGCTCCGCCTCCTGCCGGCCCTCGGCGAGGTCGAAATGCACCCCGATGATGCCGCAACCCGCCTCGGCCAGTGCCCGCGCGGCCTCCAACCCCATGCCGCTGGACACCCCGAATATCAGGGCCCACGCACCCTTGAGCGGAACGAACATCAGTTCTCCTTCCCCTTCGCGGCCGCCCCGCGCGGCGCCACGGTCAGCTCCGCGAACGCGACCGTGCCCTGGTCGGAGGCGGCCAGGACCCCGCGCCGGACGGGGGCCGTGTGCTCCTGGGCGAACAGGCCCAGGACGCGCTGCAGCGGGACGAGGCAGCCGGCCTGCGCCGTGCTCGGGACGATGACGACGGCGACGCCGTGCTCGCCGGTCAGGCGGTCCAGCCACCGGGCGGCGGCCGTCCCGACCGCGGAGTCGTCCAGCACGGCGTCGATCCGGTCCGGCGGGTCGTCGCCCACCAGGGCGGCGAGGACGGCGGCGGCGTCGCTCGCGGCCGCGGCGGGATCCAGGAACGTGCCGCGCGCCCTGCACGTGCCATAGCGGGCCTCCCCTTCCCCGGGAGGCTCGCAGTGCAGCACGACGGCGCCCGCCTGCAATCCGTTGGCCGGCGACTGGGCTGATGACGACTGGGCTGATGACGACTGGGAGGGTGACGACTGGGAGGGGGAGAGCGCCTCCTCGACCGCGCCCACGAGAACCGTCCGGGCCCGTCCGGCGGCGACGGCGCGGACCGCGGTCTGGATCGCGTCGAGACCGGCCGTGAGCGGGGAGTTCACGGTGAGGTTGAAGCCGGTGATGTCGTGCTCCATCGACAGCCGGCCGGCGAACGAGCTCATCGCTCCGAACGGCGTGCTGGAGGGCGGCAGCTCCTCGGCCCCCTTGTCGACGATCGTGCGGTCCAGCTCCTCCAGCAGGGCGGCGCCCGTGTTGTTGATGGCCACCACCGCGCCCCGGTGCTCGCGCGGGGTCTCCGCGAAGCGGCCCCCGGCGTCGCCGACCGCCAGCCTCGACGCGGCGAGCAGGTACTTGGACGCGTCGGGCAGCCGCCGGTAGCCGCGCCCCGGCAGCGCGACCTCCGTACGGAACCAGCCGGGCGGCGCCGGCGCGGCCGGCGCCAGCGCGTCCTCCGGCCCGGAGACGCCCGGCGCGACGATCCCCAGGCCGGCGACGGCAAGCTCCCCGGAACTCATGGCGCCCCCTCCGCATCCCCGGTGAACTCCCTGACGACGAAGGACGTGTTGTTGCCGCCGAACGCATAGGTGTTGACCATGACCGCGGGCTCCTGCAGCGGAACGGCGCGGTCCTGCGGAAGCCAGACGTCGCACTCGGGGTCCTGGTCGATCGGGACGTTCGCCGGGCTCCTCCGGTGCCGCAGCATGAGCGTCGCCGTGAGGCAGGCGAAAACGCCCGCCGCGCCGGTCGTGTGGCCGATCATGGCCTTGAGCGAGAAGAGCGGCAGCTCGCGCGTCCGTTCGCCGAACACCCTGTGCAGGGCCCGGCTCTCCACCACGTCGTTGAGCGGCGTCCCCGTGCCGTGGGGGATGACGCAGCCGATGTCGGAGCCGCTCATGCCCGCGTCGGCCAGCGCCTCGGTCATCGCGCGGACGATCTGGTCGCCCGACGGATCGGGAGCCGTCGCGTGGTAGGCGTCGCAGCTCCAGGCCGCGCCGGCCAGCTCGGCGTACGGCTCGGCGCCGCGCCGCCGGGCGTGCCCGGCCGCTTCGAGCACGACCACGGCCGAGCCGTCGCCGAACATCGTGCCCGCCCGGTCGCGGGCGAACGGCCGGCACCGCACCGGGTCCGCGGCTCCCAGGCGGTTGAACGCGCCCAGCCCGACCCGGGTGATCCCCTCGGCACCGCCGACCAGGACCGCCGCCGCCTCGCCCGCGCGGATCATGTCCAGCGCGATCGCGAGCGCGTAACCGGTGGCCGAGCACGCGTTCCCCACGCTCGTCACCGCGGCCCGCGAGCCGATGGCCGCGCCCACGACGGCGGCCGTGGGCGCCAGCGGCGTCCACACGGGGTCTCCGGCGCTGCGCCGGGTCTCCTGGACGTCCATGTTGCCCATCTCCACCCCGAGCAGCACGGGGACGTCGCCGCACGCCCCGGGCTCCAGGCCGGCGTCGGCGAGCGCCTGCCCGGCCGCGGCGACCGCCAGGCGCGGGCCGGTGCCCAGCGCCGCCCCGGCGTGGTGGGACGGCTCGGCGGGCACCTGCGCCCGGTCGACGAGGTACATCTTCTTCGCCCGCATGTTGAGGTGCGGCATCGGAACCTCGACCGGTTCTCCGCCGCCCGCGAGCAGGCCGTCCCAGTACGCGTCGACATCGGTGCCCGCACACGAGATCGTGCCGAGACCGGTGATCACCGCACGCCGGTCGCCGTCGGACGGGTTCATGCGGGCCTCCCCTGGGGTGGCGTGAGCACAAGTGCCGCGACGGACGACCCGTCGCCCTCCTCGGTCCCGGCGCCGGCCACGGCGAGCACCGCCCGCGGTTCCGGTCCCGCCACGGCCTCCAGTTCCGCCACGGCCATCGCGCACTGCACCACGCCCAGTGCGCCGGAGCACCGCCCGTACCGCGCGTTCGGCTCGCCGCCGAGCCGCCGCCGCACCGCCGCGCCGCCCGCGGCCTCGACGGCGGACCGCTCGTCGTCCGCCCTGCCGAAGCCGGCGATCTCCGCGCGGATCCGCGCGCCCCGGTCCGCCGCGTGCCGCACGGGCTCGACCACCAGGCCGACGGCCCCGTCGATCCACCCGGTGCCGCCGGCCTCCCGGTGCAGCCTCGCCACCGGCGGCGTGTCCGGTTCCATGCCGATGACCAGGGCGGCCGTGGCGCGGCCCGCCGCGATCAGGTTCCGGGCCCAGGCGACGGCGTCGAGCCCGCCCGAAGCGCCGCTGGACAGCGTCAGGTTCGGGCCGCGCATCCCGTGGTCGAGCGCGACCCAGGTCGCCGCGGCCGCGCTCGACAGGTGCGGCACGCGCATCGGGCTCGTCCCGGCGCTGCCCTCGCCGTCGATGGTCGCGACGAAGTCGCAGACCGGGCCGAGGTTCCCGAAGTTGCAGGACACGACCACCGCCGCCCCGTCCAGTTCGGGGGCGTCCAGCAGACCGGCGTCGCCGAGCGCCCGCCGCGCCGCCCGCAGCGCGAACCGCGAGGAGCGGTCCTTGTGCCGCATGCCCCGCACGGCCAGTTCGGTCTCCGGGTCGAAGTCCGGTCCCGGCACCGCCCAGCCCACACCGGTGATCGCCGTCCGCACGGTGGCCGGGGCACTCATCGCGCGGCCCCTTCCACGATCGCCACCGCGTTGATCCCGCCCATGCCGACGGCGTGGACCTGCGCGGTGCCGAACGGCCCCGTGGCCGGTCGCCCGGACACGAGCCGCAGGTGCCCCGCCTCCTCGATCGGGTCGGCGAGACCGCTGATCGGAGGCAGGGTCCGGGAGCGGATCGACTCCAGGGCCACGACGAGGTTCAGCAGCCCGGCCCCGCCGGAGACGTGCCCCGTGCCGCCCTTGACCGCGGTGACGAGCGGGCCGGGATCGGCGGCCTTGAACACCTGTTCCAGCGCGACCGCCTCGGCCAGGTCGCTCTGCGACGTGCCGCTCCCGTGCACCACCACCAGGTCGATGTCGCCCGGAGCGAGCGAGGCGCGTTCGTGCGCCTCCTCGATCGCCCGGACGATCCCCGCGGGATCCGGCGCCGTCGCGTGCGCGGCGTCGCAGTTCATGCCGACGCCCCGGACCCGGCCGCGCACCCGTCCGGGATCGGCGCCGGCGCGCCGCAGCACCACCGCCGCCGCGCCCTCGCCCATGATCATGCCGCGGCGGGACCGGTCGAACGCGCGGATCGTGTCCGGGGGCCGCGGCTGGATGCGGTCGAAGCCGCCGAACGAACTCTCGGTGATCGAGTCGGTGCCCGCCACCACCACCGTGTCGGCCTCGCCGGACGCGATGAGGTCGGTGGCCATCCCGAGGCCGTACAGCGAGGCCGCGCAGGCGCTGGTGACCGTGTGGACGTTGTGCAGGCCCAGGGCGGAGCGCAGGGCCGGGGTGAAGTGGAGATCGGCGGGGGAGAGGGGGGCTTCGCGCCGCCACCAGAGTTCGGCGGTCCGCATCTCCCGGTGCGTGGTCCCGACCAGCACCGGCGTCCGGGGCTCCGGTTCCGGCAGTCCCGCCTCGGCCAGGGCCTCCCGGACGACGCGGACCAGCCAGCGGGTCGCCCGGAGCGGCTCGTCCACGCCGGGACGCGCCCGGTCCGGCACCTCGTACGCGGCTCCCGCGCGGTACCTGGACGAGTCGAACGCCGAGAGCGGCGCCAGGCCGGACCGCCCCGAGCACAACGCCGCATGGATCGCGGGAACGGTGTCCCCCAGCGCGCATATCGCGCTCATCCCGACGAGATCCCAGCTCACCGGCGCACCTCCCGCGGGCCGGTGCCCGGCTCCGCCGGGGGCGCCGGCGGACGGTGCGCGGGGGTGCCGCTCATGTCCCGGCCCGCGGATCGCCGGCGGGGGCGCCCGCCGCGCCGCGGAGGCGGAAGCGGGCCAGCTTCCCGTTGACGGTGACGGGGAGCTCGCCGATGACCTCGACCCGGGACGGCCTCTTGTACGGCGCCAGGCCCGCCCGCAGCGCCGCCCGCACCGCCCTGCGGACCTCGTCCGGTCGGGCCGGGTCGCGCGGCACGACGTACACCGTGGCCTGCTCGAGGCCGGTGGAGTCGGTACTTCCGGCGACGGCGCAGTCGGCGACCGCGGGGAGCTCGCGGACCACCAGTTCGATCTCGGCCGGCGCGATCTTGTAGCCGCCGAGCAGGAGCATGTCGTCGGACCGGCCGACGTGGTGGAAGCCGCCGCCGGCCGCGCGGAACGCGATGTCCCCGGTGTAGACGCCGCCGTCGGCGAAGGTGCGGTCGTTGTCCTCGGGCCGGTTGAGGTAGCCGAGCGCGGCCGACTCCGCGGAGATGTGCAGCCGTCCGGGGACCTCGTCGCCGACCGGCCGTCCGGCGTCGTCGCGGACGGTCGCGGTCACCCCGGGGACCGGGAGCCCGATCGATCCGGGGTCGCCGGCCTTCCCCGGGCCCACGGCGGCCGCCACGACCGTGTGCAGGACCTCGGTCGCGCCGAACCCGTTGAGCAGGGGGACGTCGAAGGTCTCGGTGATGCGGGCGGCCAGGTCTTCCGGCAGGCGCTCCCCGGTGGCGACGGCCAGCCTCAGCGAGCCGGTCCCGATCGCCTTGCCCTGCTCCACGAGGCCGAGCAGACCGGCGTAGAGCCGGGGCACGGAGAACAGCACGGTCGGCCGGTGCTCCTCCAGCGCGGCCGCCACGGTGTAGGGATCCACCGGCCCGTCGAGCAGGACCGAGCTCGCCCCCGCCGCGTAGGGGAACAGCAGCGAGTTGCCGAACCCGTACCCGAAGGACAGTTTCGCCGTGGACAGCACGATGTCGTCCGGCGTGAGCGCCAGCACGCTGCCGACGCCGCGCAGGACCGCGTGGAACGCGCGCAGGCAGTGCCGCACGCCCCGGGGCCTGCCGGTGCTGCCGGAGGTGTACTGGACCAGCAGCTCGTCGGTCTCGCCGAAGCGGGCCGGGGGGACCGCGGCCGGGCCCGCCTGCGCGGGGCCGAGCTCGGTGCGCAGCCCGATGCGGCGCGCCGCCCGCCGCTCGGCGTCGATGGCGTCCAGCTCGGCCCGCAGCGCCGCCCGGTGCCCGGGGGAGACGTTCAGCTCGGCGAACTCCGCCTCGCTGTCGCGCACGATGAAGCCGATCTCCGCGGGCCGGAGCATCGGGTGGACCAGGATGGGCACGCACCCGTGCCACCACAGGGCGAGCACGGCGGTGACCGCCGCGACGCAGTCGTCGGAGACGACGACCGAGCGGCAGCCGGGCCGCACCCCGGCGGCGCGCAGGCGCCCGGCGTACGCCGTCACCGCCTCCCGCATGTCCGCGTAGGTGACCTCGCCCGCCCGGCGGTCCACGCCGCAGACCCGGTCGCCGGCGTGGCCGAGCAGCAGCGACTCGACCGGGTTCGTGATCCTGGTGGACTTCATGGCACCCGGTGCCGCTCGTCGAGCAGCCGCATCACGTCGCGGACGCTGTCGATCTCCGCCGCGTCCGCCGGGGCGAACTCCGCGTCGCAGGCGCGCTCCAGTGCCACGATGAACTCCGCCTTCTGCAGCGAGTCCATTTCCAGTTCCACATGGAACGACGTTTCGCTCTCGACTTCGGTGACATTGACCTCCAGGACGTTCGCCACCATTTCCCGCACATCCCGGTCGGTTATCATCGACATCTTCTTCTCCTTCGCCGCGACGGCGCCGGCGCGCAGGTGACGGTCCGGCGGATCGAGCACCGGGGGCATCCGGGTCATCGCTGAGCTCTGATGATGGCTTCGCTGACGAACGACTCGCTGGTCACGCTCCCGCCCTGCAGCAGCGAGACCCGCACATCGGCGGAGCGCTCGCTCATCGAGTCGAGTTCGGCTTCCGCGCACACGTCTCCCGGACGCGTCGGCGCCTGATAACGCACGTCCAGCCGGGTCGTGGCGAACATCATGTCGTCCTGCAGCAGGGTGTACATGACGAAACCGGCGGCCTGGTCATGGATGCTGGAGACGTGGCCGCCGAAGACCACGCCAGGTTCCACGCAGAGATCTTCGGGAATGGCGAAATTGACCCTGACGAACCCTTCCCGCCATTCCATCGCGACGACCTGAAGGGACAGGCGCCGCACGAAGGCCGGGATCGGGACGGTGCGCGCCGCGATCTCGTCGAGCATCTTCTGCCGCGCCGTCAGGGCGCCTGACCGCGAGGATCCGTCCACGGGCGTTCCCGCCTTTCCCGTCATGAGGCCGACCCGTGGCCGCCGGTGCGGCCACCGTGTGCGAGGAGGAGGACGAGCGCCGACGCCAGCGCGAAGGCCGTCATCGCCACGGCCGTGCCGAGCATCATGTCCGTCCGCAGTGCCGGATATCCCAGCTCCGCCAGCTCTCCGCGGAAGCCGCGGAAGAAGGCCAGCCCGATCACGGCCACGCCCAGCGAGGAGCCGATCTGCTGCGCGGTGGAGAGCACCCCCGACGCCGCTCCGGTGTCGTCGTGCCGGACCCGGGCCAGCACGAAGTTCAGCAGGGGGCCGATCACCAGCCCCAGCCCGAGGCCGGTGAACAGCATCGCCGGGGTCATGGCCGCCCCGAGGCGCCGGCCCGAGCCGCTCAGGCCCATCGTGATGATCATGAAAGCGCTCCCGGCGGCGCAGATGACGCAGCCGGCGAGCAGGGTGCGCAGCGCGGTGAAGCGCGCCACGATCCGCGCCGAGCACAGGGAGGTGACCGTGCTTCCCAGCGCGTACGGCGCCATCGCCGCGGCCGTCGCGAACGCGCCGTACCCGAGCCCGTACTGGAGGGTGATGGAGTAGTAGAGGAAGAACGGCACGACCGCGGAGAAGAACACCAGGTACATGGCCACGCCCACTCGGAAGGCCGGATCGGTCCACAGGCCCGGTCGCAGCAGCGGTGCCTTCCCCTGCCGTTCGAGCGCCGACTCCAGCCGGAGGAAGACGCCCAGCAGCACGGGGGCGCACAGCAGGAGCAGCCACCCCCACAGCGGCCAGCCCCGGTCGCGGCCGATCGTGAGCGGCACCAGGAGGGCGACCAGCAGCAGGACGACGGTGAGCGAGCCCGCGTAGTCCAGCCGGAGGCGCATCCCCTTGTGCGCCGGCACCATCCGGGGCGCCAGCGCGATCAGCACGAAGCCGACCGGGAGATTGATCAGGAAGATCAGGCGCCACTGCGTCCCGGCGATGTCCGCGGCGATGAGCAGCCCGGCGATGATCGGGCCGGCGATCGTCGCGGCGCTCACCACCGCGCCCAGCAGCGCGAACGCGCGCCCGCGCCGCTCCTCGGCTATCGCGATGCGCAGGGTCGCGATGATCTGCGGATACAGCACGGCCGCGGAGAGGCCCTGCCACACCCGGCCGGCGATCAGCTCGCCCGGCCCCTGCGCCACGCCGCACGCGAGGCTGGCCAGCGTGAAGGACACGGCGCCGATCATGAACATGCGCCGCCTGCCGTACAGGTCGCCCAGCCGCCCCCCGGTGATGAGCATCACCGCGTAGGCGACCACATAGCCCGCGACCATCAGCTGCACGTCCGGCACGCTCGCCCCGATGTCCCGCTGGATGCTCGGGATGGCGACGTTCACGATCGAGGTGTCGGCGA
This sequence comes from Actinomadura livida, assembly GCF_014648675.1. Taxonomy (GTDB): domain Bacteria; phylum Actinomycetota; class Actinomycetes; order Streptosporangiales; family Streptosporangiaceae; genus Spirillospora; species Spirillospora livida. The sequence continues at coordinate 377,420 of NZ_BMRO01000006.1, read as the reverse complement.
GCAGCATGAAGGCGGCGGCGAGGACGAGCGTCACCGCCCTTCTCTCCGGCGGCGGGAACCGGCCCGACACCGGGACGCCCGACGCCACCGGGCCGCTCATCCGGCGGCCCCGTGCGACGGGAGCCGGTGCCGCCGGACCTTCATCGTGCCGGTGAGCGGGAGCTCCTCCCATGGCCGGTGGTCGACCCGGGTGCCGTCCGGCAGTTCCGCCGCGCGGCGGGCGCGCCGCCACCGGTCCTCGTCCAGCGGCTTGCCGTCGGCCGTGGCCACCACCGCGGTGGGCGTCCCGTCCACGGCGACGATCACGACCTCGGCCAGCTCCGGCAGCTCGTCGAGCAGGACGTCCTCGGCGCGGAGGGTGCTGGGCACGCCGGGGACCCGGTCCAGCCGCCGGTCGTGCAGTTCCAGCCGCCCGTCCGGGCGGAGCAGGCCGATGTCGCCCATGGGCCACCACGTGTCGCGGCCGGGCAGCGGTGCCCGCCCGAGCATCGACTCGGCGCGGGCGGGGGTGCGGACCTCGATGTGCCCCTGTGTGCCGGCCGGAAGCTCCGCCCCGGTGTCGTCCACGATGCGGAGCTCCATCCCGGGGAGTGCCGCGCCCACGACCCGCGAGTCCCGCAGCCCCAGCTCCCGGACGTCGGAACGCGTGGTCGTCAGCAGCGTGACCGGGCCGGTCTCGGTCTGCCCGTACGCCTGGACGAAGGTCGGATTCGGATGGTCGGACGCCTCCAGCAGCGTCCGCAGCGTCCGCGGGTGGATCGCGTCGAAGCTGCTGACGTAGCGCTCGACCGTGCTGAACGGATTCGGCGCCTCGCGTGCCAGCCCTTCCCAGCGCAGGAACATGTTGGGCTGGGCTTCCAGCGTCTCCGGCCGGTACCGCAGGAGCGCCTCGCGGACCGAGGACGGCTCCGAGGAGCAGATGCCGAGGAACGGCAGTCCCGCGTTCAGCGCCGTGAGGAGCCCGGTCGACATCCGCACATGCACGAAGGACAGGCACTTCGCGCTGATCCCGGCGTATTTCAGCGACCGCACCACGTTCATCTGGGGGGCCACGTGGGCGTACAGGGAGTCCACCGTGTGCACCAGCATCTTGGGCTTTCCGGTGGTCCCGGACGAATGCGTGATGAGGGTCGGCGCCGTGCCGTCGCGGACGGTCACCTGGTGCGGCGCCGACTCGCCGAGCTCGACCGCCCCCGGCAGTGCCGTTCCGGGGGTGAGCGTGAGGACGCGGGAGACGACCGCACCGAGCCGGTCCCGCCAGGGACGGAGGACCTCGGCGCCCTCCGCGTCGACCAGGAGGCAGGGCCGCTTCAGGTCCTTGAGGGAGTCCAGCAGATGGGCCGGTTCCATCTTCGCCGACAACAGCGCGGGCAGCGCGCCGATGCGGACGGCGGCGCACTGGATCGCCTGGATGTCGAAGTGGTTCGACTTGACCAGGGCGACCACCTCGTCCGGCCGCACTCCCGCGCACCACAGCCGGTCGGCGTAGTCCGCGACCACGGCCGCGAAGTCGGCCACCGTCTCGGGGGTGCGGCAGGCCGAGACCCACGGCGAGTCCGCGCACAGGGTGGTCGCGCCATGGTGCTCTGCGGAGCTTTCCGGCAGGACGCCGAGATCTGCGATGGGTGGCACGGCATTTCCTCGCTACGACGGTTCCTTCAACAGGGACTGGTCCGGTGTCCCGCACGGCGCGGGCCTGAGTGAATCCTCCGCCTGCCGGTCGACCACGCACAGGTCCGCGTGCCCCGCCAGGACGATCGTGTCGACATCGGCCGCGGAGATCGAGCCCTCCGCGATCACGGCGAAGCCGCTCCGGCGCCCGGCCTGGTTCCGGATCCGGTCGGCGTACACGTCCCCGCCGGCCCGCGTGCCGGAGGTGACGTGCACCGCCGTCGCGCCGCGCGCCGCGAGCTCGTTGGCGGTCTCGGCCAGCGCGTCGGCGCCGTCCCCGCCCGGGTACCGCCCCGCCGGCGAGATGCGCACGCTGACCGGCCGCTCGGCGGGCCATTCGGCGCGTATCGCGTCGAGCACCCCGAGCGGGTAGCGGAGCCGGTCGCGCGGCGCGCCGCCGTTCCCGCCCGGTTCGCCGGCGGGCGGGGACGGCAGCGGGGAGAGCCGGCGGTCGTCGGCCCAGTCCAGTTCCAGCAGGTCGAACACGGCGGCGGCCCGCCGGGCCGCGGCGGCGAACGCGCGCTGCAGGTCGGCCAGGGGCACGGCGGCGCCGTCCGGGCCGTAGTAGCCGAGCTGCACACCGATCTTCGCCCGCGAGTTCGCGTGGACGAAGCGTGCGATCCGCCGCCACTCGGCCGCCTGCTCACCGGTGTACAGCCCGGCCCCGCCGGTGGCGGCCGCGCCCTCGGCGGACACGGCCACCGGACCGGCCAGCATCAGCCCGGCGCCGCGCAGCGCAGCGCCGCCCAGGTGCACGAGATGGAGGTCTCCCGGCACACCGTCCCGGACGGGGCGCGCCTCGCCGGGGGCGACCACGACGCGGTTGGCCAGCTCCAGGCCGCCGAGCGTGCACGGCTGGAGCATCGGCGGGCCCGGCCGCCCGCCGGCCGCGCGGGCGAACCACCGCTCCGCCCGCGCGACGAACCCGGGGTCGCGCCGGCGCATCCCCGCGTACGACACGCGGCGGCTGCGGGTCAGGAGGTTCACCGCGAACTGCTGCGGGTGCTGATGGGTGTAGCGGTCGATGCCCTCGAACCACTCCCGGCTGGCCCGCGCCGCGCGCTGGAGGGAGCCGACCGCCGGGCGGCGTGCGGCCTCGTACGCGGCCAGGGCGGCCTCCGCGTCCGGCTGCTCCCGCAGGCTGCCGGCCAGTGCCGACGCGTCGTCCATCGCGAGCTTGGTGCCGGAGCCGATGGAGAAATGCGCCGTGTGCGCCGCGTCGCCGAGCAGCACGACGTTGCGGTGCCGCCAGGTCTCGCACCGCACGGTGGGGAACCGCAGCCAGCGGGAGTTGTTCCCGGACAGTTCGTGTCCGTCCAGGATGTCCTTGCACAGCTCGGCGATGATGCCGATCGACCGCTCGTCGCTCTCCCCGGGCGGGAGCTGCGCGGCGGCGGCGTCGGCGAACCCGGCCGCGCGCCAGGCGTCCTCGGACAGCTCCACTATCAGGGTGCTGCTCTGACCGGAGTCAGGGTAGGCGTGCACCTGCACGGCCCCGCCCGGCGTGTCCACGACGTAGAACTTGAAGGAGTCGAGCGCCAGGTCGGTGCCCAGCCAGATGTACCGGCATCTCCCCGTCTGCACCGTCGGACGGAAGGTTTCGGCGTATCGCGCCCGGCTCGGCGAGTTCACCCCGTCGGCGGCGACGACGACGTCGTGGCCGGCGGCGAGGGCGTCGACATCGGTGATCTCGCTGCCGTAGCGCACCGGTACGCCGAGTTCGGCGCAGCGCCGCTGCAGGACGGTGAGCAGCCCGGTACGGCTCATCGCGGCGAATCCGTTCCCGCCCGCCGTGAACGCGGTGCCTCGGTAGTGCACGTCGATGTCGTCCCAGCGGGCGAGCATCGGACGCATCGCGGGCAGGAGGGCCGGATCGGCCAGCTCGATCGCGTCCAGTGCCTGGTCGGACAGCACCACTCCGAACCCGAAGGTCTCGCTGGGAGCGTTCCGCTCCCAGACGGTGATCTCGCGCGCGATGCCATGCCGGCGGGCCAGTGCGCTGAAGTACAGCCCACCGGGACCCCCGCCGATTACAGCGATCCGCACCTCGACCTCCTCCGCACTGGTACCCACGCCGCCTTTGGCCACGGTGCTCCGGTCGCCTGCCTGCTGCCCGCGGCCGACCGGAACGGCCAGCCGCCTCCGCTCGGACAGGCGACGGGGAGTCCGTTCACGTGCCGCCCGCCGGAGACGACGCGGCCGGCGATGCCCGGCACGCCTCGATCATCTGCTGGGGGACGGTGGCGTCGTCGAACCACCGTCCGCCGAGCGGCCGGGGGACCGGCATGATCTGGTCGTTGGTGTAGGCCAGGATCTTGCGGTTGTAGCGGCGGATCTCGTCCCGCAGCGCCGCCGGCAGCCTCTTGTCGAGTTCCAGGGCACGTTCCATCTCCGCGAGGAGCTGCCGGGTCTCGTCGATGGTCCGCAGGACGGCCTTGCAGAACCCGACCGGGAGTACCCCGTGCTCGCCCTTGATCTCCACGAGGCGGGCGATCGCGTCGTAGGAGACGTCCTGGAGCTGGCGCCTGTCCAGCCAGCGGGTCTCGTAGTTCAGGCGCCGGTGCCACAGCGGCTCGACCATGGCCCGCCGGTGCTCCTCCAGCGTCCGGTGGTGAATGCGGTAGCCGTGCTTTTCCGGCTCTTCGAAGAACTGGGAGCCCGGGTCGAGGAACGGCACCATCGGGCAGATGAGCGGCAGGGCGGCCCAGCCCCCGAACTTGCGGATCAGCCGCTCGGCGTAGGAGATCGTGTCCATCACCGACTGCCGGTCCTGGTACGGCATTCCGATGAAGAACCAGATCATGATGCCTTTGACGCCGGCGTCCAGGGCGCGGGGAATCCACTCCTCCATCTGCTCCATGGTGTAGTTCCCGCGACCGGCCGCCGCACTGATCTTCAGGTCGTGCGACTCGGGGGAGAGCATGATGTACGCGTCCGTGGACTCGCCCATCTTCTTGAGGATGTCGGGCGGCGTCAGGCTGAACTGCTCGAAGTGCACGCTCTTGTATCCGAGTTCTTTCACGGCGTCCAGGTACTGGTGCATCCGGGTCCGGTTCTCGGAGTAGCACTGGAGCGCGTATATCGAGCTGCGCTTCGCCGCCTCCCTCATCGTGCGGAGCTCTTCGATGACGAGGTCGTTGTCCTTCTGTATCAGCGTCTTGCGGACGCCCATCATGTTCCGGTACGCGAACCGCGATCCGCCGCACCAGCCGCAGTCATGCGCGCAGCCGGTGTTGGGCAGGGTCATGATGAGCTTCGACTCCGACGAGCCCGCGCCCGGCGCGTCGCGGTAGTACGACCAGTCGTTGCGCACATTGTTGTAATCGGCGTCCGGCTTGTGCGAGAAGCCGGTGGCCTGGACCTCGCCGCCGGCCTTGTACAGCAGGTTCGGGATGGAGCGGAAGTCCCTGCTGCCCTGCCGGACTTTGGTGACGAGCTCGGTCACGGGTTCGAGGGTGTCGTAGCCCTGGACGACGACGTCGACGCTCGGGTATTCGATCAGCTGGTCGGCGTAGTAGGTCGCCGAGATGCCGCCGAAGACGGTGAGGGCCTCGGGGTGCACCTTCTTCACGAGCGCCGCGAGTTCCACCGAGCCTTGGCAGTGCGCCATCCAGTGCAGGTCGAACCCGAAGATCGGCGCCTCGAAGCGGGCGAGCAGGCGCTCGACGTCCAGCCCGGGATGCATGAGCATCAGCGAGGCGACGTTCACGATCTTGGTGTCGAAGCCGTGCTCGGCGAGCCGCTGCTGTATCGAGAACCAGCCGATCGGGTAAATCTCGTAGACCGAGGTGACATTGACGCTGTCGCTGTCGCTCAGATAGGCGAACAGCATGTCGTCGCGCTCGCGGAAGTCGAAGACGCTGGGCGCGTGCAATAAGAAGAGGTCGGCTTCAAGTCGTGACGTCGATTGCTGGTTCATAAGAGTTTTCGCGCTCTCCGTGGTCGACGATCACTCAGCATGGGATTGACTATTCTTCGCTGGACTGAGCTTGTCAAGGGCCCCCGGGCAAGCTGTTCGAATGATCTTAAGGTGGCACTTCTGGGCTGCGATGATACGCACTTTGAAGATCATTTGGACAAATCCAATGGCACCGTTTGATCGGAGAGTCGCCGCCGTCGCACAATACGTGGTTTCGGATCCCCGGTGGATCTGCCGGGTTCTCGACCTGATCACGCTGGTCACGGACTTGTCGCGGTGGCCAGGTTCAGTCAGTGACGCGGTGGGGCCCATGTTGGCCCTGAAGTCGGCAGAAGCCCGGCATTGCCGGATGGCTCTGTTGTTGTGCCGCGGCACAACGCTGATAACCCCATTTTGGGCGGTGTCACATCGCCGATATGCCGACGCCTTCGCCCGCGGTGAACGGCGGGTGCCGCCGCCCGGTCATCGGGCGGCCGCACGCGGGCGGGCCGACTGGGACGGGCCGGCTGGGACCGGGGGAGCGGCGTGCTCCCGATCGGCCCCCGGCTTCCGTGGGACGACGAAGCCCAGGCCGGCTGGAGCCTGACCTGGGCTGGTGTGGTGGGCGATACTGGGATTGAACCAGTGGCCTCTACCGTGTCAAGGTAGCGCTCTCCCACTGAGCTAATCGCCCGCACGCGGCCTCGGGGGGAGACCCGGCGTTGAGGTGGAGACGGGATTTGAACCCGTGTACACGGCTTTGCAGGCCGTTGCCTCGCCTCTCGGCCACTCCACCAGAAGGAGACCCTCTGGTTCACAGCCTGAAAGGCCCCTCAGAGCGGAAGACGGGATTTGAACCCGCGACCCTCACCTTGGCAAGGTGATGCTCTACCCCTGAGCCACTTCCGCGTGCGCCCTGCGGCGACGGGAAAACCTTAGCGCGTCCGGCGCGGTTCCCCAAACCGGTTTCCGGCGGGGCGTGCCGGATCCTTCGACGGCGGTCGAAGGATGGGGCGCCTAGGGTCGGTCTTATGGAGCGAGCCCGGGGTGTGGACATCGCGCCGGTCGCGGCGCTGCTGGGCGACCGGACGCGCGCGGCGATGCTGACGGCGCTGCTGGACGGGCGCCCGCTGGCCGCGGGGGAGCTGGCGCGGGCGGCCGGGGTGAGCGCGCAGACGGCGAGCGCCCACCTGGGGCGGCTGCTGGACGGCGGCCTCGTCACGGTGGTCCGGCAGGGGCGGCACCGGTACTACCGGCTGCGGGGCAGGGAGGTCGCGCAGGTCATCGAGGCGCTGTCGCGGATCGGCCCGCCGGTGGAGGTGCGCAGCCTGCGGCAGTCGCGGGACGCGCGGCGGCTGCGCGAGGCGCGCACCTGCTACGACCACCTCGCCGGCGAGGCGGGGGTGGCGCTCTTCGCGGCGCTGGTCGGCGGGGGCCTCATCGAGCCGGCCGGGCCGGACGCGTACGAGGTGACCGCGAAAGGGGAGGAGCGGCTGACCGCGCTCGGCCTCGACCTGGCGGCGCTGCGCGGGGCGCGGCGGCGGTTCGCGTGGGAGTGCCTCGACTGGACGGAGCGGCGCCCGCACCTGAACGGCGCGCTGGGGGCGGCGCTCACCGGGCGGATGCTCGAGCTGGGCTGGTTCGAGCGCGGGACGACGCGCCGGGCGCTCGCCGTGACCGAGGCGGGGCACCGGGGCCTCGCGGACTCGTTCGGCTGCGTGCTGGCGTGAACCTGCCCGAAGAACTCGAACCCGTCCCCTGAGGACCGTACTGTGGGGCCGTACGGCCGGGTCGACGCGGACTCCCGCCGCACCGGACGGAGGCCGGCCGGCATCGGCCCCGGCATCGCACGGGCGCGTTCGAGCCGCCTGGCGAGCGGCAACGGAACCGGGCCGGAGGCGGCCCGGCAGGGAGGTGGCTTCCGGTGACGGACCAGGCCAGGATCTGGCTGAACGGGGAACTGCTCGAACCCGAGCGGGCGGTGGTGTCGGTCTTCGACCACGGCATGCTCGTCGGCGACGGGATCTTCGAGACGGTGAAGGCGACGAACGGGGAGCCGTTCGCGCTGACCCGGCACCTGCGGCGGCTGGCCCGTTCGGCGGCCGGCCTCGGCCTGCCCGAACCCGACCACGACACGGTGGCCCAGGGGACCCTGGAGGTGCTGGCGGCGGCGCCGAAGTGGCCGCTCGCCCGCATCCGGATCACCTACACCAGCGGCCCCGGGCCGCTCGGCTCGAACCGCGGCGACGCCGGGCCGACCCTGTCGATCATCGCGGGACCGCAGGACCCGTTCCCCCCGGCGGCGGACGTGACGGTCGTGCCGTGGCCGCGCAACGAGCGGGGCGCGCTGTCCGGCCTCAAGACCACCTCGTACGCGGAGAACGCGCTGGCCCTCGCCTACGCGAAGGAGCGCGGCGGCGGCGAGGCGATCTTCGGCAACCTCGCCGGGAACCTGTGCGAGGGGACGGGCAGCAACATCTTCGTCGTCCTCGGCGGGCGCCTGGTCACGCCGCCGCTGTCGTCGGGCTGCCTCGCCGGGGTGACCCGCGCGCTGACCCTGGAGTGGTTCGGCGGCGAGGAGGAGGACCTCGCGCTCGACGACCTGTACCGGGCCGACGAGGCGTTCCTGACGTCCACGACGCGGGACGTCCAGCCGATCCGGGCCGTGGACGGAACGGTCCTCCCGGCCGCGCCGGGCCCGGTCACCGCGAAGGCGATGGAGGCGTTCGCGGCCCGCTCCGCCGAGCTGATGGACCCCTGACGGGGAGGTTTCCGCGCCTCGTCCCGCAGGGCACGTAGCCGGTACACGGTGAGCCACGAGAACGAGGTGATCGCGCTGTGCCGGTGAACGCGGAACGGGCCCCGGAGATCGTCGTCGTTCCCCACACCCACTGGGACCGCGAGTGGTACCTGCCGTTCCAGCGCTTCCGGCTCCGGCTGGTGTCGCTGCTCGACGGCGTCATCGGCGGCATGGAGGCCGACCGGCGCTGGCGCTTCACGCTGGACGGGCAGATGGCGGCGGTCGACGACTACCTGGAGATCCGTCCCGAACGGCGCGAGCGGCTCGAGGCGCTCGTCCGGGAGGGGCGGCTCGCCGTCGGCCCCTGGCAGATCCTCCACGACGAGTTCCTGTGCTCCGGGGAGAACATCGTCCGGAACCTGGAGACGGGGATGCGCCGCGCCGAGGAGATGGGCGCGGTGATGATGGTCGGCTACCTGCCCGACCAGTTCGGGCACTGCGCGCAGACGCCGCAGATCCTCCGGGGCGCCGGCATCGAGCACGCGTGCGTGTGGCGCGGCGTCCCCGGCGAGGTCCGGGCCAGCGCGTTCGCGTGGGAGGCCCCGGACGGGACGGCGGTCCGCACCCAGTACCTCCCCGAGGGCGGCTACGGCAACGCCGCGTCGATGTTCGAGGAGTTCCCGGGCGGCGCCGCGCCGGCGCTGCCCGGCCGCGTCGCGGGGTTCGCGGAGTCGATGGGCCGCTGGTATCCGCGCGGCGGCCCGCTGCTGGCCATGTACGGCGCCGACCACACCGCGCCCGCCCCCGACCTCGCCGAGCGGATCGCCGAGGCCCCGGGCATGCGCATGGAGACCCTCGGCGGCTACTTCGCGGCGCTGGACCCGTCGGTGGACGGCCTCCCGCGCGTCCGCGGTGAGCTGCGGTCGCACGCGCGGGCGAACATCCTGCCCGGCGTGATCTCCGCGCGCGTCCACCTCAAGGAGGCGATGGGACGCGCCGAGCGGCTGGTCGAGCGGTACGCCGAGCCGCTGGCCGCGCTCTGGTACGCGGGGGACGCGCGCCGGTTCCTCGACCTGGCGTGGCGGCGGCTGATCGAGGTGAGCTGCCACGACTCGGTCACCGGCTGCGGCAGCGACGAGACCGCCGAGCAGGTCGCGGCCCGGATGGCGGAGGCGGAGCAGCTCGGACGCGCCGTCTGCGACCTCGTCACCGCCGAGCGCGCCGCCGCGGTGCCGCTCGGCTCGCATCTCGTGTTCAACCCGACCCCGGCCCCGCGCACCGGCCTGGTCACGCTGGACGTCCCGGCGGACGGCGAGCCCGGCCTGGTGACCGGCGACGGCCGCCCGGTGCCCGTGCAGACCCTTGAGGTCGCGCCGACCGTGCTGGACGACGCCGTCCACCCGGCGTCCCGCCTGCCGGTCCTGCTGGAGCGGGTCTACGGGAGGGTGCTGTTCGGGCAGGAGATCCGCGACTGGACGGTGTCCAGGGAGGACCGGACGCTCACCTTCCGCGTGACGGCCCGCTCCACCGTGCCGTTCGACCTAGGCGCGGTGCGGGAGGCGCTGCGCGGCGCGGAGGGGGACTGGCGCGTCAGGATCCTGGCCGACCCGCGCCGCACCGTCGCCGCGCTGGTGGACGTGCCCGCGCTGGGCCTGGCCACCGTCCGGCCCGTCCCGCCGGCGAGCGCCTCGCCGGACACCCCGGTGGTCGCGGAGGGGAACGTCCTGGACAACGGCCTTCTGCGCGCCGAGGTGAACGCCGACGGGACGCTCCGGGTGCGCACCCCGTCCGGCGGGGCCGTCGAAGGCATCGGGCGGATCGTGGACGGCGGCGACCTCGGCGACACCTACAACCACGCCCCGCCCGCCGCCGACCGCCTCGTCGAGGACCCCCTCTCGGTGGCCGTGCGGCCCGTCTGGAGCGGTCCCCTCGTCGCCGCCTGCGACATCGTCCGGACCTACCGGTGGCCGGCGTCCGGGGACGCGGAGGCCGATGCCCGGTCCGCGGCCGAGGAGGACGTCACCGTCACCATTCGCGCCGAGCTCCGCGCCGGTGAACCCTTCCTGCGGCTGCGCGTCACGTTCGACAACCGCTGCGAGGACCACCGCGTCCGGCTGCACCTGCCGCTGCCGCGCCGGGCCGCCACGTCGTTCGCCGAGGGGCAGTTCGCGGTCACCGAGCGGGGGCTGACGGCGGAGGGCGGGTTCGGGGAGCGTCCCGTCCCGACGTTCCCGGCGTCGGGGTTCGCCGCCGCGGGCGGGCTCGCGGTCCTGCTGGAGCACGTCACCGAGTACGAGGTCGTCGGCGGCGGGCGCGAGATGGCGCTGACGCTGCTGCGGTCCGTCGGCTACCTGTCGCGGGACCGCAACGCCTACCGCGACCAGCCCGCCGGGCCGCAGCTGCCGACGCCGCGGGCCCAGTGCCGCGGCGAGCGCACGGCCGCGTTCGCGGTCATGCCCTACGCCGGCGAACGGCCCGGCCCCGCCGTCCTGCGGGCCGCCGAGGCGTACCGGCACGACCTGCTCACCGCCACCGGATACGGGCACGCCGCCGCGGCCGCGCCGCCGTCCCGGGAGGGCGTCGCGATCACCGGCGACGGCGTCGCCATGACGTCCCTGCGCGGCCGCGACGGCTGGATCGAGACCCGGGTCGTCGCCCTGCGGGACGAGCCGGCCACGGCCGTCCTGCGCGGCCCGTTCACCGAGGCGGCCCGCGCCGACCTGCGCGGACGCCCCGGCGAACCGCTCGACGTGCAAGACGGCACGGTCTCCCTTGCCCTGCGCCCATGGGAGATCGCGACCGTACGGCTGAAAACGGCCTAGCGCTTCCGGCGGGCGGCCTTCTGCGCGTCGGCCGCCGCCATCGCGGCGCCCACGATGCCCGCGTGGTTCACGAGCCGCGCCGCGACGATCTCCGCCCGCACGCCCTCGATCAGCGGGAGGAAGCGCTCGGAGCGCTTGCTCACCCCGCCGCTCACGATGATCAGCGACGGGGAGAGCAGCGCCTCCAGCCGGGCCATGTACGTGCTGAGCCGCCCGGCCCATTCCGCCCAGCCGAGCTCCTCCTCGTCGCGGGCCTTCGCCGACGCGCGCAGCTCGGCGTCCTCCCCGTCGATCTCGATGTGCCCGAACTCGGTGTTCGGCACGAGGACGCCTTCGGTGAACAGCGCGCTGCCGATGCCCGTCCCGAGCGTCAGCAGGAGCACGGTGCCGCCCCGGCCGCGGCCCCGGCCGAGCCGCATCTCCGCCAGCCCGGCCGCGTCGGCGTCGTTGAGCAGGGTGACCTCCCGGCCGGTGGCGTCGGCGAGCAGCGACGCCGCGTCCAGCCCGATCCACTGCTTGGCCACGTTCGCCGCCGACATCGTCACGCCGTCCACCACCACGCCGGGATAGGTGACGCCGACCGGGCCGTCCCACCCGAAATGCCTCACGACCTCGGCGACGACCTTCGCGACCGCCTTCGGCTTGGCCGGCCGCGGCGTGGCGACCCGGTAGCGCTCCTGGACGAACGAACCGTCCGAAAGGTCGACCGGGGCACCCTTGATCCCCGACCCGCCGATGTCGATCCCCAGCATCTCCTTGGTCATGCACCTACTCTGCCCCAACCAGGGCCTGGCGGTGCGGTCTCAGTTCTCCCCGAGCTGGAGCCCGACCACGCCGACGAGGATGAGCGTCAGGCAGAGCAGACGGGTCGGCGACGTGCTCTCGTTCAGCGCGAGGATGCCCACCAGCGCGACGCCGACGGCGCCCAGGCCGGTGAACACCGCGTAGGCCGTGCCGATCGGCAGGTCGCGCAGCGACAGCGTCAGGATGACGACGCTCAGCAGCGCCACCGTCAGCCCGATGACGGTGGGCCAGAGCCTCGTGAACCCGTCCGACTGCTTCAGCGCCGTCGCCCACACCATCTCCATCAGCGAGGCGACCAGCAGATATATCCAGGCCATCACGCCGTGTATCCCCCGTCGACCGGGATCGACGCACCGGTCACGTAGTCGCCTCCCGGGCCCGCCAGATGCGCCACGACCGCCGCGACCTCCCCGGGGTGCCCGTACCGCCCGAGCGCGGTGAACCCGCGCTCGAACTCCGCGTCCGCGCCGTCGGCCGGGTTCATCTCGGTGTCGGTCGGGCCCGGCTGCACCACGTTCACGGTGATTCCGCGCGGGCCGAGGTCGCGGGCCAGCCCCCGGGTGAGCCCGCTCAACGCGGCCTTGCTCATCGCGTACAGCGTCCACCCGGGGTAGGGGACGCGCTCGGCGAGGCTGCTGCCGATGTTGACGACGCGCCCGCCCGGCCCGAAGTGGCGGGCCGCGGCCTGCGCCGCGACGAACGCCGCCCGGACGTGGATCGCCAGCGTCCGGTCCAGTTCCTCGGCCCCCACCTCTTCCAGCGGCCCGAACGGCGCGATCCCGGCGTTGTTGACCAGGATGTCGAGGCGCCCGAACGCGGCGGCCGCCCGGTCCACCGCGG
>NZ_BMRO01000006.1:252767-364614 GCF_014648675.1 Actinomadura livida | reverse complement strand
GGGGTCGGCGGCGTCCGCGGCGATCGCCAGACCGCGGCCGCCCGCCGCCTCGACGCCGCGGACGACCTCGGCGGCCCGGTCCGCGGCCCGCACGTAGGTGACGGCCACGTCGGCGCCGTCCCGGGCGAGCGTCAGCGCGATCTCCGCGCCGATGCCGCGCCCGCCGCCGGTGACCAGCGCGGCGCGGCCCGTGAGCGCGCCGCGGTCCGCGGCGGGCGCGCCCGCCGTCGATTGAAGCGTCATCCCGACTCCCAGTTAACCGGAGAATTTTCCACTTATGTCGGAGATTATCCGGAGAGTGCTCCGGATACAACTCCGATAGGCTGGGCTGCCGTGCCGAGAGGGGGCGGGATGCGGGAACTGCCGGTCGCGGGCCGTCCCCCGGCCGAGCGCGCCGACGCCGCGCACAACCGCCGCCGCATCCTGCGCGCCGCCGCCGAGATGATCGCCGCCCGCGGCCCCGAGGCCGTCACGATGGACGAGGTCGCCCGCGCCGCCGGCGTGGGCGTCGGCACCGTCTACCGGCGGTTCGGCGACCGGGCCCGGCTCGTCTACGCCGTGATCGACGACCGCGAGCGCGAGTTCCAGAGCGCCTTCATCAAGGGCCCGCCGCCGCTCGGCCCCGGCGCCGACCCCCGCGACCGCCTCCGCGCCTTCCTGCGCGCCCTCGCCGACCGCACCGAGGAGCAGGCGGACCTGCTGCTGATGGCCGAGTCCGACCCGCCCGAGGCCCGCTTCAGGGACGGCTCGTACCGGCTCTACCACCGGCACGTGGCGATGCTCCTCGGCCAGATCCGCCCGGACGCCGACACCGCCTACCTCGCCGACGCCCTCCTCGCGCCCCTCGCGGCGAACCTGTTCCTCCACCAGCGGCGCACGCGCGGCATGGGGCTCGACCGCGTCAAGGCCGGCCTGGAGACGCTCGCCGAGGGGCTGACCCGCTGATCAAACGGGGATTTATCCCTGCAAGGCCTTATCTGGACGGTGCCGGTCCCGTCAGACTGGGCTCGTGAACGACTTCGATCTCCTCGTCCTCGGCTCGGGCCCCGGCGGGCAGCGCGCGGCGATCGCCGCCGCCAAGCTGGGCCGCAAGGTCGCCATCGCCGACCGCCGCGACATGCTCGGCGGCGTCTGCATCAACACCGGGACGATCCCGTCCAAGACGCTCCGCGAGGCCGTCCTCTACCTGACCGGCCTGAACCAGCGCGAGCTGTACGGCCAGAGCTACCGGGTCAAGGACGACATCACGGTCGCCGACCTCGGCATGCGGACCCAGCACGTCATCGGCCGCGAGATCGACACCGTCCGCAGCCAGCTCGCCCGCAACCGCGTCACGGTGCTGCCCGGCCGCGGCCGGTTCCTGGAGCCGAACACCGTCGGGATCACCAGCGCCGGCGACCGCGAGCACAAGGTCACCGCGGAACGCGTCGTGATCGCCACCGGCACCCGGCCGGCCCGCCCCGACACCGTCGACTTCGACGACCGGACGATCATCGACTCCGACGGCATCATCAACATGGACCGCATCCCCGAGACGATGGTCGTCGTCGGCGCCGGCGTCATCGGCATCGAGTACGCCTCGATGTTCGCCGCCCTCGGCACCAAGGTCACCGTCGTGGAGCGCCGGGAGCGCATGCTCGACTTCTGCGACCTGGAGATCGTGGAGGCCCTGAAGTACCACCTGCGCGACCTGGCCGTCACGTTCCGGTTCCGGGAGAGCGTCGCGTCCGTCGAGCGGATGCCCAAGGGCACGATCACCGTCCTGGAGAGCGGCAAGCGCATCCCCGCCGACACCGTCATGTACTCCGCCGGCAGGCACGGCATGACCGACGACCTGTGCCTGGACGCCGCCGGCCTGTCCGCCGACCACCGCGGGCGCATCAAGGTGGACGCCGACTTCCGCACCGAGGTCCCGCACATCTACGCCGTCGGCGACGTGATCGGCTTCCCGTCCCTCGCCGCGACGTCCATGGAGCAGGGCCGCCTCGCCGCCCACCACGCCTGCGGCGAGCCCGTATCGGCGATGCACGAGACCCAGCCCATCGGCATCTACACGATCCCCGAGATCAGCTTCGTGGGCCTCACCGAGGACGCGCTCACCGAGGCCAAGATCCCCTTCGAGGTGGGCGTCTCCCGCTACCGCGAACTCGCCCGCGGCCAGATCATCGGCGACTCCTACGGGATGCTGAAACTCCTCGTCTCACCCGACGACCGCCGCCTCCTGGGCGTCCACGTCTTCGGCACGGGCGCCACGGAGCTCGTCCACATCGGGCAGACGGTCATGGGCTGCGGCGGCACCGTCGACTACCTGGTCAACGCGGTCTTCAACTACCCCACCCTGGCCGAGTCCTACAAGGTCGCCGCCCTGGACGCGACGAACAAGATGCGCCACATCGCGCGGCTGACCGAGTGACCTACGACGGCCAGAGCAGGTTCTCCAGCTCGGCGTCGATGTCGATGAACTCGGTCTCCTCACCCGCGGGCACCGCCTGGTAGGTCCGGTGCAGGAAGTCCGCGAGCGCCGGCAGCGGCACCTCGAACAACGCGTCCCCGAACGGGGACGAGAGCGCGATGTGGAGCGTGCCGTCGTCGGCGCCGGGCCAGACCTCCACGTCGCCCTCCCCGACCCTGCGCACGATGCCGACCGTCAGGAGCTCCCGAGCGAAGATCCACTCCACCGGCTCGTCATCGCCCACGTAGAACGCCATGCGGATCGCGTACGGGTCGTCGGCCGCGTACTCCAGCCCGGCGAGCAGGGGCACGGTCGTGCGGTCGGGGACGACGAGACGAAGGCCCAGCTCTGCTGAGACGGTGGTGCTGCTGTTCATGGCCATTCCCTCTAACGTCGGTCCCGCTGCCTCGCGGGGAGGCCGGTGGTGCTTCTCCCTGTACCCGGACATCCCCGCGATCTATGACGCCTAACTGCCTGATCTCGGCCGAACATTCCTGCGTCCCCGGCGAGTGTGATCCATCTCACCGTAGCAAAACGGCCGTCTGACCTGCGCAAAAGCGGATCTTTCCCGCACGGTGCCACCGTCACGTGGGAGGATCGGCACGGTAATCTAACGTCCCGGGCGGCCGATCCACTGGCTTGGGGTAAAACCGTGACGATCAAACAGGAAAAAGAAGCCCGTCCGGAGGCGCGGGGGCGTCACCACAGGTTCCGCGAGCGGATCCGGCGCAACCCCCTCCTGAACACCGCCTGGCGCGCGGGCGTCTTCACCATCGGCTCCGCCGTCCTCATCGGCGGCCTGATCATGATGGTCACCCCCGGCCCCGGCCTCGTCGGCATCGTCGTCGGCCTGGCGATCCTCTCCACCGAGTTCGCCTGGGCCCAGCGCGCCCTCCACCGCGCCAAGGCCGCCGCCGACCGCGCAAAGGAACAGGCCTTCGACCCCCGCCGGCGCCGCCGCAACCTCATCCTCGGCACGGTGACCACCATCCTCGTGGCCGCCGCCGCGACCGCCTACCTCGCCATCTACGGCCTCAAGGTCCCCTGGCACATAGAGGACCCAGCCTTCTGGACCTGACCGCGACGATGCACGCGCAACCCCCAACATGCGCTAGAGTTTCCGACGTCGGGCCCCCGGGCCCGCCCGGGCGATTAGCTCAGTGGGAGAGCGCTTCGTTCACACCGAAGAGGTCACTGGTTCGAACCCAGTATCGCCCACCCTTACTACACAGGCCCTCCCGCACATCGGCGGCTGGGCCTGAGTGATCAACTGGGAGGATTCTGGGAGATCATCTCCCTCCCACCCGAACGAGGTCACCGGAGGCCTCCCGGTCACTGTCACAGTCCGTAGTCGCGGAAACGGGGATGGACGGCGACCACCCACCCCCGTATCGATGCTTCCGTTCTAAGCGCTGGCGAGGTGCCCGCGGGCAGTGCCCTTCGCCTGGGCGGCCTCCAGCAGCCGGTTCAGTAATGGCACCGGCGAGGCGGCTCCGAAGCGGAGCCGCTGTGCCAGCGATTGCTCCCACCGCCGCTGGAGCTTGGCCTTGAGTTCGTCCCGCATACCGTCGGAGATGTGGGAGTACACGCCCCGGATGCCCGGGACCGTATGCCCGAGCCGCTCGGCTTGAAGCACTTCCGGAATGCCGTCTTCGAGCATCCAGGTCTTGTGGCTGTGCCGCAGCCCGTGCGGGGTGAGCCCTTCGACCAGCGGCAGCCAGACCGCGGGTGAGGCGTCCTCGTCCACAACGCGGATTCCCTTACCGCGAGGCGGGACGAATGGCTGCCCGGCCACGGCGTCGGGCCAGGGTGGGATCGGCACCCCAGGCCATCCGGTCGCTTCGACCAGGATGCGCTTGCCGGCCTGCCGGGTTCCGCCGGGGTAGCGTCCGTCGCCCGCCGGCTGGAAGATGCGGCGGGCGTAGTTGGACCGCCGATGGTGCCCGCCGTCGGGGCTGAGGAACAGGAACTGCCCGCGACCCCCGCACTCAGGCGTCCGCCCTTGGCAGGCGCAGCGGCCCCGTGTCCGCGTGCTCTGGTCGGACACCAGGGCCGCCAGGAAAGGCGGCAGGTCCACCGGCCGGTGCGAGTCGTCCTTGGGCGGCACCATCTCCAGCCGCCCGGCCAACTCACGCAACTGCCAGTCGATCTGGATGCGGTCCAGTCGGCACGCGGGCCGCTCCAGCCCGTGAACCTCGCCCCAACGCATGCCGGTGTAGGCGGCGAGGACGATCAGGACGAAGTCGTCATCGCGTCCCGATAGCAACGCGCACCGCTCGGCGAGCAGCAGTGCCTGCAGGGATGTAGCCCACACTTTCTCCGGCCCGCGCACCGCGATGGTCCGCCGGGTTCGCTTACGTCCGCGCCCCCGCCGCTTCACCGCGACGTTGGACGCGACCATGCCCCGTTCTTTGGCATCGCCCAGGATCGTGCCCAGCAGTGATCGGGCGTCGGCCGCCGTGCGGTGGGAGAACCCGTTGGTGCGGGTGCGCTTCTCCCAGGCGACGACCTCCTCGGGACTGGTGAAGGTGCTGACCGGCCGGTTCCCGAAGGCGGGGACGATGTGGTGGTCGATCAGGTACCGGTACTTGGCTTCGGTGGTGGCCTCCAGGTCCTGCCCGGCCCACCACAGCTCGACCCAGTCGGCCAATAACGCCGCTCCGTCACGGGGATCGTTCCACCTATGTCGCCGGATACCGGCTTCCTGTTCTTCTCCCCAGTGCAGGGCTGCCTGCTTGGTGTCGAAGCCCGACTGCGACGCGGTGCTCCCGTCCGGCCGCACGTACCGGACCCGCCACTTGTTGCCGCGCTTTTCGGCATACGCCATGACACACTCCTTCTCGGTAATCGGGGGCTCAGGCCTGGCCGCGCCGCCGCTGGACGATCGGCCGCTTGGCACCGGCCGCGATGATCGCGTCGATGTCCTGCTCGCTGAACCGCAGGTGCTTGCCGATGAACGTGCACGGGACGGCCCGCGCGCTGGCCTTCTTCCTCAGCCAGGATTCCCGGACCTGCAGCATGGCCGCCGCCTCGGCGGGCGTGTACAGCCGGACGTTTTCGGCTCTGCGCTCACTACGACGTGGGACCCGGTCGTTCCGCAAGGGCATACCTCGCCTCGTCAACGTGCCGCCGGACGCGCCGCCATGCAGGCTCGCCCGTGCAGCTCTCTTCGTGGGCCGGACAGCGCCCTTTCGCGAGAGTTTGACGACCTTGCCCAGGACTTTACACAGAGAGTAGTTGGAACGCTACTGTCGAGCGCGTGTCGGTTGATCAACGTCAGCCACGCGCCGACCGTTCAGCGTCGCCCTGTTCGGGCGCAGGTCCGCATGCTGATGAGATCCAATGCGAAACCGCCCCCATGCGATGGACGGACCGCCCAGGAGGCCGTCGCCGCCCGGCTTGCCGTGGGCTGAGGCGGCGCGGGGGGCAAGTAATGGCGTAAGTGACATTTACGGGTTTCGGACCGAGCGCGGTCCGAAGTTGCGTCCGCAGGTCCACTGGTCAGGCGATGAAAGATCAGGTGACGCTGAAGGGGCGTGAAGGCTCAGGTCTGGGGGCTCGTGGGCGGATCTCTTGGGGCAGGACGTCGAGGGCCAACGGGATCCGGGTGTCGCCGCCGAGATCATGGAGCGGTTTGGTCGGCTCCGGCTGCTGTCCGCGGGTGCGCTTGCTTCCGCTGGTTCGCCGTAGTGCCCCCGACGACCATAGCCACATCAGTGCCCTCCACCTTCACGACGAAGCCCGAAATGTTGCGAAGCAATGCCTCCGGTACATGTGCCGCCTTCCGCCTCAAGGATCGGTACGGCTACGGCGGACGGCCTCGGCGGACCGGACGGCGGCATGGCGAACCTGCTGCGCCGACATCCGAGAGGCCACATGCATCTGGCACCGACGTGGCCGGAAAGGCGGGACAACTCTGCGCTACGTCCGCTATCTGGACGGTCCGCGCCGGTGCGGACGGACGCGTGCAGTCATGTGGACGGCCGTCCGCCGAGCGGCGGACGGCGCCGTCCAACAAGGGTGCTCCCTGGGCGTACACGGCGACGAGGAACAAGGACTCTCCCGGGCACGAGACGAGGGCTGGGCTGCCCCTGGTGGAGGAGGTCGCCTACGGACCCGAGTCGCCTGCGGGGCGGATTGGAACCGCTCGTGGGCCGGAAGCCAGGCTGGGATCGCGACACTGCCCGCCAAAGGCAATCCTCGCCACCGGCTGCTGCATCGGGTACTACGACCCCCGGTTCTGGATCGCGGTCGATCCGGTCACTGACCGCGACCGCATCATTGCTGCGACGAAAATCCTTAGGTTTTCCATTTCTTGCTCTGCGCCAGCACGCAGAGCAAGCCGTATCTGGCTCTACAGCCCACCGCAGGCCAACTACGCGCTCCTCCAGGGGGCAGTGCGGGTGCACTCGGCGGATGGGCTGCGCCGTTGATGACGTCCGCCAGCACCAAGAACAACTTCGCCGGATCCCCCGCCGAACAACGACTTGAAAGCGTTCTACGCCGACACCCGGCTCGCCACCCCGATTGCCCTGTACGGCCCGCCGGGCACGGCTGATCGGCCGGCGCACTTCCTCACCAACACCACCGTTGGCAGCCCGGTCGAATCCGCGTTCGCCATCAAGGAGCTGCAGGACGGGCATTCGGCGCGTGTCGGCGCGCTCACGCTGACCAGCCGGGCGGTATCGCACGGCATGTCAGCCTTCGCATTGCGCGTTGAGGTCGGGGGCAGGTCCCTGGTGTACTCAGGGGAGACCGCCCCCGACCGGCGCTGGCGAGCCTGGCCGAGGGGTGCGACGTGCTGCTGGGCGAGGCAGACAGCGCCGAAATTCCGACTACGGGGAGCAGGTCCACCACACGCCGGAGAAAACCGGTGACACCCCGCGCGGCCCAGGCGAGCCGCTTGATCGTCACCCACATCGGACGCTCCCTCACCTCCTCGGCAGGCGATGACAACTGCCTCGATCCGCTTCGACGGTCCCACCGGCTACGCCGCTCCAGGCAAGACCTTCCGGGTCGGCTGAGCGATCACGGCGGGCGAGCGGGCGCAAATGATTTCCGCGCCGGTCATCGCGAGGCTCCGCAGCGTCATATGTCTGGACGAATTGCGGTGCATGGGCGGTCATAAAGCCTGTCGATAACCATGACCGGACAGTGATATGCCGGGCCCACGGTTGAATCCACACACTGATCCTGCCCATCGGGGACGGCATTCCAATTCAGCAGATGGGAGCTCCTAGTGCGAAGCGCATGGCGACGCTACCGTTGCCGTCATAATGATCGCGCTGTCCAGCCTTGCCGGCATACCCGGGCATGCCGATACTGCGGGAACCCGGGCCTAATGGCCCGGCTTGTGCACGGTGGGCGGCGCGGTGTGGTCCGGCCACATCTGCAGCAAATGGTCTTCTGCGGTGCGGCCGGAGGGTTTCAGGCTCAGCCGCATGCGATAGGTGACGTGCGGCCACACATCGGTCGTCAGGTCCCACAATACCGTCCCCTCCTGGCCCGGAACGGCCAGAACGAGTTCGGGGTAGAGAAGACTGGTCCAGTGATGGGTGATCTCGGCGATCGACTCCCATGCGGCACGGTCGAGGTCGGGTGCTACGGGTAGGACCTGGACTTCGAGGTTCACCTCGTCGGCACGCACTTGCACCATGACCCCTCTGCCGCGACCGAACGTGCTGATGCTCGGAGCAGCGGAGTCGTCGGGGGCTGGCGCGGAACCCGCCCAGCTGTAGCGGCCGCGACGCCCAGGCTGAAAGAGGAGATACGCGGGGATGTCCTCGAGAACGAGAGAAAGCCGCTTAGCGGCTTGTTGTCCGGAACGGCTGGGCAGGTACTCTTCAACCTGAGCAAGCACGGTGTCGCGGGTCTGGATGAAGGAGTCGGCAAGGTCGGTTTCATCGTTACGGAGACACTTGAGGATGGACTTGTCGAGGATCGCGATGGCGAGGTCCCACTGCTGAGCAGTTAAGGCGACCTCGAACTGGTCGCTCTCGTCAGAACGTTGTGATCTGATGGCCTGGCTGATCGCCATGCAATCGTCGGTGATGTTGCGAGGGTCTCCTGTTCTAGCCGCCAGTACGGCCTCTTCCGAACTCTCCATACCGATATTATCGGCCTGGGATATGGTCAGGATCGCAGTCCAAAGCTGTTCGGGGATAGGCATTCAAGAATCCTTCCTAAAACGCGCCAAGACGGTCAGGGAACCAAAGAGAACAAGTTCCCTGACCGTCGCACTTACCGCCAAAGGCGGGGGCGCAGCACATCAGTACGTGCTGCATTGTTTGACCGGCGGCGGATTCGTCGGCGCTCCCGTCACCCACACCCAGAAGGGGTCGCCATGGATGACAGGTGACCCATCGTCTTTGTCGGCCTGCAGGATGCGTTGAGGCATAAAGAACGTGGTGTTCATGTGGTTGCCTTGGTTGGTGTTCTGGTCTAGTGGGACGAATGCACAGGAGAACCGCGGATTGCTACTGCCGCCCTGCTCGGTGGAGGCGTAGGGGTACTCGTCACAAGACAACCCTAGCGCGGACGCCTTACTTCTGATCGTGCTGGTGCAGATAGAGGCGCGGTTCTCGCCGGCTAGGTAATTGGCCTCGCGGGTCAGTGGGTTGCCGTACTGGATGTTTCCGTAATGGTATACGGGATCTCCGACGGTCATTCCGTACAGCGCATTTCTGGCGACCTCGGCGTAGTCGCCATTGTAATCGATATTGTAGATCGGGATGGCGGAATGCCCCAGATAGTGGACGCAGCCGCCGCTGCCGGCGAGGTAGCTCTCACTGTCGCAGCGGGGCACTTCTGGTGTGAACTCCTCGCACAGACCGCCGATGCCCTGAGGGAGTACGGAGATCAGTACGACCGGGCACAGCAAGCGGTCGTAAGCGCGCTCACCGGCCTGGCCGAGAAGCGTCCGGACGGCTGGACCGTCCTGCTCCAGGAGGCTGACGTGATCAAACGGGCGGTAGAGCTGGTCTTCGAGTACCTGCCGTCCCTTGCAACCGGGGGTCTCCTCACCGCTGACGCGTCTTCCCTGGTCTGGCCTGTTCGCCTCCTGGCCGTGCTGATGTGCAGGGAACCGCGCCGTCACCCGGCCGTCCTCGAATACTGCGTCAAACCGATCACCGAGCACGGGCCGGCGGAGATCCGCGAGCACGTCAAGGACCGGCTCCGGGAGGCGTTCCCGCCTCACTGGCCCCCGCCGTCCACAGGGAGCGTGATGGCGGTGCCCTTCGCGGGCTGACGTGGCCCAGGGAGACGCATGGGGCCGCGTACCGGTTGACGGAGGGTCGGTGGCCGCTTCCTGACACGGATCTGGGTTGCAAAGCGACCCGGTGGAGGGGTGGGGCGTCGGTAGGATCTAGGCCCGTCTTGGGCGTGGCGGGCTTGGGCGATACGGGGAACGGAGAGGTGATGGCGGGGTCCTCCAGGCCGGTTCCGAGGCCGCCGAGGCCCGTCCAGCGGTGGTTCCAGGAGCGGCCCTCCGACTACGCCTGGGAGCAGGAGGGGCTCGACCACGTCAAGGCGCTGATGCCGAACGTGGAGCCGTACCGGGCGTGGGCGCTGTTCTCGTTCGTCGCCCCGTCGGGCCGGGTGCACGAGTGCGACCTGTTCGTGGCGGCGCCCGGCGGGCTGTACCTCGTCGAGCTGAAGGGCCATCCGGGACGTGTCGCCAACAACGGGGCGACGTGGAGGTTCCAGGGCCCCGACCGGCCGAGGACGCTCCGCAACCCGCTCCCGCTGACCGACTGGAAGTCCAAGGAACTGAAGGAGCGGCTGATCTGGGCCGCCAAGGACCTTGGGTTCTTCAGCGTCCGGGTCCCGCGGATCGAGCCCGCGGTGTTCCTGTCCGCCCCCGACCTCGTGTCGGAGCTGGACGAGGTCCAGCGGACGCGGGTGTACGGCCGCGACGACCGGGAGACGGGCCTCGCCCGCATCTGGACCGACCTGCTGGGTCGCCCGCCGGAACGGGAGCACCGGAGGGTCGCCGAGGACTTCTCCAAGCGGCTGCCGCAGATGCTGGACCGGATCGGCATCACCCACTCCACGGCGCATCTGCGGTTCGGGGACGAGTGGCGCATGCAGCCGAGCGTGCTGGAGGCCGGGCCGAGGTGGGAGGACCGGCTGGCCGAGCGGCACGACATGGTGCACGAGGAGGGCCGCGTCCGGATCTACCTGGTGAACCGGCAGGCGACCGACGAGGCGCGCCGGACGGTCGACCGGGCGGCGCGCCGCGAGTACCAGGTGCTGCAGGGCATCAACCATCCGGGCATCGCGCAGGCCGTGCAGATCCGCGAGCACCAGGGCGGCTCGGCGATCCTGTTCCGCCACGACCACCGCGACCTGCGCCTGGACTCCTATCTGGACGTGCACGGGGCGTCGCTGACGCCGGAGACGCGGCTGGCGCTGGTCCGGCAGCTCGCCGAGGCGGTTCGGTACGCGCACAACCGGTCGCTGTACCACCGGGCGCTGTCGGCGCGGTCGGTGTACGTGTCGGCGCGGGACGACGGGTCCCGCCCGGTGCTGCGCATCATCGACTGGCAGACGGCGGCGCGCGACTTCGACACCGCCACCCCGATGACGATCGGCCAGTCCACCCTGGACGCCGAGCTCGTCGACGAGGCGGCACTGGTCTACCTGGCGCCCGAGTTCGACCAGCCCTACCCCGACCCGGTGGACCTGGACGTATTCGGCGTCGGCGCCATCGCATACCTGATCCTCACTGGGCGGCCGCCTGCCCCCGACCGCGCCACCCTGATCGATTCGCTCCGCGACGCGGGCGGGCTGCATCCGTACGCGGTCGCGGACGGTCTCGGCGACCGGCTCGACCGCCTCGTCTTCGAGGCCACGCAGGGCGTCCCGGCGAACCGGCTGGAGTCGGCGGACCGGTTCCTGGAGGAGCTGGACGCCGCCGAGCAGGACGCCGCGGTCCCCGAGGACGCCCTTACCGGCGGCTGGGAGGGGACCGACCCGCTGACCGCGATGCCGGGCCAGATCGTGGACGGCGACCCCGAGGGGCTGTGGCGCGCCGAGCGGGTCCTCGGCTCCGGCGCGACGTCACGGGCGCTGCTGGTGCGCCGCGACACCGACGACGAGGACGGCGCCCAGAACGGTCACGGCCAGGCCCCGGAGCGGGTCCTCAAGGTGGCCCTGGACGAGGCGAAGGCGGGCCGGCTGGCAGCGGAGGCGGAGGCCCTCGCCAAGGTCGGCGGCGGCGCGATCGTCCGGCTGCTGGGCGGCCCCCGGCAGCTCGCCGGACGCACCGTCCTGGACCTGGAGTTCGCCGGTGACCGCACCCTCGCCGCCGTCCTGCACGACGACGGCAAGCTCACCTACCACCAGCTCGAACGCTTCGGCCGGGATCTGTTCCGCGCGCTGGACCAGCTCGTCGCCAAGGGGGTGCGGCACCGCGACCTGAAGCCGGAGAACTTCGGGGTGCTGCGGCGCGCGGACCGCACGTGGGAGCTGAAGCTGCTCGACTTCTCCCTCACCGACGTGTCGGACCGCGACCCGACGGCGGGCACCCGCGGCTACCTCGACCCGTTCCTCGGCACGCCGAGCCGCCCGGACTTCGACGACCACGCCGAGCGGTACGCGGCGGCGGTGACGCTGCACGAGATGGCGTCGGGGGAGCGGCCGAGGTGGGGCGACGAGCGCTCCGACCCCCGCACGGGCGACGACCCCTACCCGTACTTGTCGGCGGAGCTGTTCGAGCCCGCGTTGCGCGACGGGCTCACCGCGTTCTTCCGGCGCGCCCTGCACCGGGACGTGTCGGAGCGGTTCGACACGTTCGCGCAGATGGAGGCCGCCTGGCAGGACGTCTTCCGCAGGGCGGATGCGACGGCCCCGGCGACGACGCAGGAGACCCTCGCCGGCGGCGACGTCGAGCCGGGGCTCGGGCCGGAGGAGCTGAAGGCCGCCCGGGACATCGCGGCGGACGCGGCGACCACCGAGACCCCGCTGATCGCGGCGGGGCTGTCGCCGCGCGCGGTGGCGGTCGCGGCGGGCTTCAACGCCACGACGGTCGGGCAGCTCCTGGACGTCCCGCAGTACCAGATCGCCAAGGCGCGCGGCGCGGGCGCGATCGCGAAGAAGGAGCTGAACCGGCGGCACCGGCAATGGACCGCCGCGCTGCGCCCGCACTCCCGTCCGGGGCGGGAACCGGGGGACGAGGCGGTCGCCGGCCCGTCGGCCGCGGCACCGGCGGGGGAGCAGCGCGCCGGGACGCGCGTGGACGACCTCGCGGCGATGCTCGTCCCCGCCGACGAGCGCCGCGGCTCCCGCAAGGGGGAGACGTTGCGGCTGCTGCTCGGCCTCCCCGGCGCGGACGGTTCCGTCCCGGACGAGCCGTGGCCGACGCAGAGCACCGTCGCGAAGGCGGCGGGCATCACGCAGGCGACGGTGTCGCGGCACCACAAGGAGGCCATCGAGCGGTGGGCGGCGGCCGAGCGGCTGGCGCCCGTCCGCGACGAGGTGGTGAACCTGGTGCGCAACCTCGGCGGCATCGCGACTGCCGCCGAGCTGGCGGACCTGCTGCGCGTCCGGCACGGTGCGGCCGACGCGCCGCCGGAGGTGACCGCGGCCCGGTCGCTGGCCGTCGTCCGCGCCGCCGTGGAGGCGGAGGCGTTCACCGGCGGGGACGGCGACGACGGCCGCGAACCCCGCCTGGACCGGGTCCGGCGGGGGCGGCATGTCCTGGTCGCGCTGGAGTCGCTGCCGGGCACCGAGGACCCGACGCCCGCCGAGCTGTCCGACTACACCGCCGTGCTCGGCGCCCGCGCGGACGAGCTGGCGGGGCAGGACCCGCTGCCCGGCGGCGCCGAGGTGATCCGGGCCCTGCGCGACGTCGAGCCGCCGGACGGCATGGCGCCGCTGTCGGACACCCGCCTGGTCCGCCTCGCCTCCGGTGTCGCCGAGGACGCGCTGGCCTCCCCGACGCTCCAGCTCTACCCGCGCGGCCTGGACCTGGCGCGGGCGCTGCGGCTGTCGCAGGCCGGCGCGGGCGTCCGCCACCCGCAGGGCGTCGCGCTGCGCGACCTGATGACGAAGGTCAGCGCCCGGTTCCCCGACCTGGACGCCTACACGCCCCCGCCCACGTATGTGGACGTTGAGGACGCGCTGGCGGAGGCGGGGTTCCCGCTGGTGTACGACCAGACCGCCGAGCGGTTCTTCCCTCCGGCGCCGGTCAGGCCCCGGACACCGTCCAGCAGCACCACCGCGACCCGCCTCGGCGCCGGGCTCGGCGCCCCCGGCGAGGGTCCGGCCGACATCGCGGACGCCAGGCTCGCCGAGGCCGCCCGCCAGGGCGGGTTCCTCGCGCTGACGGTGCACCTGAAGCGGGCCGCGGGCGTCGCGGACGCGATCGCCGCCGCGTACCCGGTCGTGGCGGTGAACTTCGCGGACGTGTTCCTCGCCGAGTTCCGCGCGCTGGCCGAGGAGCACGGCGCCGACTGGGGGCAGGTGCTCCGCGCGGACGAGCGTTTCACCCGCACCGGACAGGTGCCGGGCGGGCTCCGCTCGTTCGTCGTCCGCGTCCTGGACCGCACCGGGCAGCGGCTCCTCGACCGCGCCGCCCCGCCCCGCACGGTGCTGTTCGTCCACAACGCGGGCCTGCTCGCCCGGTACTTCGACATCGGCGGGCACGACCTGCTGACGGGCCTGCAGAACGCGGCGCGCCGCGCGTCGGACGTCCCGCACGGCCTGTGGCTGCTGTGCCCGTCGGAGGCGCCGCGCACCACCCCGAACCTCGACGGCCGGACGGTCGAGGCGATCGGCACCAACGAATGGACCGTTCTGGACAAGGCTTTTGTCGCCCGCCTGCGCGGCGGCCAGGCCGCTTGACCGGCCGACAGCACGACCCGTACACAAGACCGCACGACCGAGCGAGGGGACTGTAACGAGTGAGCGTGGACAAGGCGGCCCTGCTGAAGGACCTCCGCAAGCAGGTCACCGCACTTGAGGACGACCTGCGCGCCTACACCGAGCCGGGGCAGCGGTTCCACGCCAAGCTCAAGGGCGAGTACGACCGTGCCCGTAACGCCCAGCGCACCGCGCTGGGGTTCGGTCAGTGGCGGGACGACCGCGTCACCCAGGCCGCCGTCGCCTGGATCCTCGCGACCGTGTTCGTGCGGTTCTGCGAGGACAACGACCTCATCGCCGAGCCGTGGATCGCCGGCCCCGGCGACCGCCTCGCCGAAGCCGACGAGCGTCACCAGCAGTTCTTCCGCGAACACCCGGACAAGAACGACCGGGACTGGCTCATCGCCGCCTTCGACCACCTCGCCGCCACGAACGAGACCGTCGCGGGCCTGTTCGACCGCGACCACAACCCGCTGTGGGAGATGGAGCCGTCCTACGAGCAGGCCGCCGAGCTGCTGAAGTTCTGGCGCCGCCTCGACCCGGACGGCCGGATTGTCCACGACTTCACGGATAAAGAGAACCTGGACACCCGCTTCCTCGGCGACCTCTACCAGGACCTCTCCGACCACGCGAAGAAGACGTACGCGCTCCTCCAGACCCCCGAGTTCGTTGAGGAGTTCATCCTCGACCTCACCCTCGAACCGGCCGTCGAGGAGTTCGGCCTCGAACCGCCCTGGAAGCACAAGCCCGCCGGATGGCCCGGCGACGAGCCCGTGGTTTATGGCCTCCGCACCATCGACCCGGCCTGCGGCTCCGGCCACTTCCTCCTCGGCATCTTCCGGCGACTCCTGGACAAGTGGGAGGCCCACGCCCCGGGCCTCGACCGCTGGATGCGCATCCGCCGCGTTCTGGAATCCGTGCACGGCTGCGACAAGAACCCCTTCGCCGCCGAGATCGCCCGCTTCCGGCTGCTCGTCGCCGCCCTCCACGCCGCAGGCGAAACCCGCCTCGACACTGCGCCCGCGTTCCCGATCAACGTGGCGGTAGGCGACTCCCTCCTCCACGGCCGAGGCGCAGTAGGTATCCAAACTGAATTGCAGGATGCGCTTTTCGAAAATGAGGGGAGTTTCTCCTATACTACCGAAGACGTAGCCGCCTTTTCTGGGCGCTGCGACTTGCTCGGAAGGCACACATACCATGTGGTTGTCGGGAATCCACCTTACATTAAAGTTAGGGATAAGCGCGAAAATGAAAACTATCGATCGGCATACAGTGCATGCATAAAGACCTACGCGCTCTCTGTACCTTTCGTTCAGCGTATTTTTGACTTGGCGATCTACGCCCACGACACCAGCGGGCCGGGTGGGTTTACCGGTCAGATCACATCAAACTCCTTCGCTAAGCGGGATTTTGGTGAAGCTCTGGTGGAAGGTTTCCTTCCTTCGGTGGATTTGACTCATGTGATCGACTCATCGAAGGCGCGCATTCCTGGGCACAATCAAGAGGGTACACCTACGATAATTCTGTGTGGACGCAGTCGCCCGTCCTCTCTAGGTCGCCGCGTCAGAGTGGCTCGTAGCATTCGGGGAGGTGACTCCTCGAATGGGGAAGTCTGGAGCGCAATCATTGCCCAGATTGATAGACCGGGAAGTGAGTCAAGTTGGATTAGTGTGGAAGACGTGCCACGAGACCATCTTGCACTACACCCGTGGTCGCTGAGCGGTGGTGCTGCGGAAAAACTTCTCGAACTTCTTAGCAGAGGGAACGAGACAGTCGGTGATGTGATACTTGACGTAGGGCGTACTACACATACTGGCTTGGATGACGCCTTTTACCTTCCACGCCAATCCGCGGGAACAAGGGAGTTGCTTGAGTGGTGCGCTCCCGTGGTCCAGGGAAGTCGCGTTAGAGACTACCAAATCAACGTTTCGACGGTGACCTTGTTCCCGTATGATGCATCGGGCGCACCTCGGGACCTTACCGTCAATGAAGAATATTTTCTGTGGCCCAATCGCACATCGCTCCGGGAGAGGGTGGACTTTGGAAACAAGCCGGAGGAAAGGGGGTTGCGATGGTTTGATCACAGTATGTTCTTTCCGCGGCGCTACCAGGCGAATCTCTCGATTGCGTTCGCCTTTAAAGCCTCTCACAATCATTTCGTGCTAGCACGGCAGGGTGTGCTCTTCAAACAGACCGCCCCAGCCATCATCATGGATTCTCGCTCGGGTGATGCGGATTGTCATTCCCTTCTCGGTCTTCTCAATTCTTCCACCGCATGCTTCTTGATGAAGTCGAGCGCGCAACACCAAGGCGGTGGTGCTTCGGCACATCCTTGGTCCTGGACCTTTGAGTTTCCGAGTGCACTCGTAAAAAGGATGCCACTCCGTCCCGGAGTTTCCCCAAGATTCGGGCTTGAACTGGATGGGCACAGCCAAAGGGCACTTGCCAGTTCTCTTGCACGCCTATTTGATTCAAGGTCCGCCTCGCAGGATGTACCCGGTCGCGAACTTCTCGCCAATCAAAAAGCTGCGTATAGCCGCCATCTAATGCAGATGATTTCACTGCAAGAGGAACTGGACTGGCATGTATATGGTGTCTATGGGCTTCTAGATCCAAATGAAAAGGAAGCCCTGACGCTAGGCGATTGTCTGACACCTCCGCCCATATGTGCCGGTGAGCGGGCATTTGAAATTGTTCTCGCCCGTCGACTTGCTAGAGGTGAAATTGAGACAGAATGGTTTCATCGGCATGACATTGAGCCGATAACTGAACTTCCTGGGCGTTGGTCGAAGGATTACAGGCGCGTAGTTCAGGCGAGAATCGATGCAATTGAGAGCAGGACCCGCGATATTGGGCTGATTGAGCAGCCCGAGTACAAGAGGCGGTGGGGCGGGGAGTCGTGGGAAAAGCAGGAAGAATCTGCTCTTCGGAAATGGATTCTACGTAGGTGTGAACACCGAGATCTTTGGTACGCGCTACGTGATGGTTTGCTGCAGCCGCGCACGCTGACGGTCAACCAGCTTGCGGACCAGTTCAAGGACGACGCGGACATGCAGAGTGTGGCCGCCCTGTATGCGTCCGACCACATGAAGAAGCGTGATCTTCCGTTGGCGAAGGTGCTGGCAGAGATCGTCGCAGACGAGCACGTGCCGTATCTCGCTGCGCTCCGCTACAAGGACACCGGGCTGCGGAAGCGCGAGGAGTGGGAGCAGGTCTGGGAACTCCAGCGCGAGGAGGACCGGACAGGGAGGCGGCTCGACATCGCGGTTCCGCCGAAGTACGCCCCGAAGGACTTCCAGAAGACGTCGTACTGGTCGCAGCGCGGGAAGCTCGACGTGCCGAAGGAGCGGTTCATCTCCTATCCCGGGGCGAGCCCGGAAGCGGATGACACCTTGCTTCTGGGGTGGGCCGGATGGGATCACAAGGATCAGGCGCAGGCCCTCGCCAACCTTGTTAACGACCGGGCCGAAGTCGGGGCCTGGGGTTCGGAGAAGCTCACGCCGTTGCTGGCCGGGCTGCTTGAGGTGCTGCCGTGGGTGAAGCAGTGGCACGGCGAGGAGGACCCCGAGTGGGGCGGCGTTCCGGCCGAGGAGTTCGAGGCGTTCCTCAACGAGCAGTTCGCTCGATACGAGCTGTCGGAGCAGGATCTCAAGAACTGGCGACCGGCCGCCAAGACGCGAGGACGCAAGAAGGCGTGAGACGGTCCTGACGGTTGGAAGCCGCGCGGCGGAGAGTCGGGGCGCTTCCCGGCCGCGCGGCGGCTTGTGGTCACCTGTTCGGATGGGCCTTGAGGACGGCCTGGACGAGGTTGTCAGGGTCGGCTGCGTTGACGATCTGCCATTGCGTCCCGCCGGGGATCAGTGCCCACCACTCCTTGGTGGAGAGACCCCACCAGCAGATGACGCCAGCGAAACGCTCTTGCAGCTTGGCGACGGTCACCGCCTGAGCCGGGTCCGGAGCGCTCGGGATGTCGGGGCATGTTGCGTCGATCGCCTTCGTCTGGTGAGTGCGGGCGGCGAGGATGGCCGTGACGAACGGGATGAGGATTCGGGTTATCCTCGCGGCGGCCATCCCCGGCCGGTGGTACGGGGCGAGGTTCTCGCCCGTGCTCGACTGGTACCACCACGTGTGAGACGCCGATTCATGGACGAGGCTGATGCTTTCCCCAAAATGGGGCACAGCGGGATCGAATACCCGAAGAAGCGGGTGCGGCCCGTCGTAGCAGCGGAGGGTTTGCCAGCCTTCGCGGATGACTTCCGTCGAGAGCCTGTCGAGATGGGTCGTTACAGAAGAAGTGGGGGACGACCCAGTACGGCTCTGCGATACGTTCCATCGCTTTACCATCGGTCCCACCTACTGCGCTGCCCCGTAGTGCGCTTGGTTACGCGATTGAGTTCGATGGTCAGCGCCTTGCGTAGTTCTTCTGCGCTGTTGCGTATAACGGTCGGCTCTACGCCGGCCCTGGGGTCGTGCAGAGTGGCGACCCAGTCGCCAAGCTTTCCGTCGTAGCGCGTCGCACGCCAGATGCGATGTCCCTGGAAGTCCTGGCGGAGTTGCGCCAACGCCTGGTCAGCGGGGTTGACGGGCGTGTCCATGATCAGTTTGTGCTTTCCAGTTGATTTCTCTCCGTTACCGCTTCCCAGCTTCCTGTAATCGCGTTATCTTCTGGAAGAGCAAGAAGCCCAAGGAAAGAAACTTCCCGGCGTGCGGTTAGAAAACCGTTCTGCTTTCGAATCTTGGAGGCTCCCATGCCCCGTCGTCCTCGCGACCCCGACGTGCCGTCCTCACCGGTCGAGTACTTCGGCGTCGAACTGCGCGCATATCGGGAAGCAGCCGGTATGTCCCGTCCCCAACTCGCCGAGAGGCTCGGGTACACACCTCAGTGGATCGGGCAGGTCGAGTCGGGCAAATACGGACCTTCAGAGGATTTCGCAAAAGACTGCGACACTTGCTTCAAGACGAACGGGACCTTCTACCGTCTCTGGGAGTGGATCCAGCGCTTCGGGCGCCTCGCGGTCCTACCCCCGGGCTTCCCGGACTTCATCGAGCGGGAACGTGAGGCGGCGGGGATGCACATCTTCGAGACGATGGTGATCACTGGCTTGTTCCAGACGCCCGAGTACGCCTATGAGGTGCTCAAGGAGGGAAGGGCGCGCGAGGAAGCCGAGCAACTCGTTCTTACCCGGATGGAGCGACAGGAGATCCTCACACGGAACGACCCGCCATACGTGGTGGCGATCTTCGATGAAGGGGCCATACGTCGTCCGGTTGGAGGAGCCGAGGTGATGAAGGGACAGATCAAACACCTCATAGACTTGGCGGAAGCGCATCACATTACGATGCAGTTCGTTCCGTCCACCAGAGGAACCTACGCGGGTCTTCCTGGCAACTTCACGATCATGAACTTCACCTCTGACTCGGACATCGTCCATGTCGGGGGATACCTGGGCGCGCAGCTTATCGATCACGTCGACGCTGTGCGTACGTATGGGATACAGTTCGATTTGATCAGAGGTGCGGCGATGTCCGCTGATGAGTCTCTGGAGTTGCTTCAAGCGAGCTTGGAGAGCCTATGAGGACGCCGCATGTTTCGGCGGTGCACTGGCGCAAGACTAGTCGCAGTGACTCCTCGGGAGGCGCCTGCGTCGAAGTTAGCTCCCTTGCCCGGTTGTGGGCTGCGCAGTGGCAGAAGAGCAGCTGCAGCGACTCACCAGTTGGTGATGTGTGGAGGTTGCTTCCGTGATTCCAGTTTCCGCGCAGTGGCGTAAGAGCAGCAAGAGTGACAACACCGGGGGACAGTGCGTCGAGGTGGCGGACTTGGTGGCGGCGGTGGCGGTGCGGGATTCGAAGGACCCGGACGGGCCGAAGCTGGTCTTCGGGCCCGGCGCGTGGCAGACGTTCGCGGGCCGCGTCAAGGGTGGACACCTCGACTTGAGCTGAGACCGAAGCAATCGAGAGTCCTCGGCCGTCCAGGTTGATGGCCGGGGCTCTCCGCGCTCGGGTCAGGCCGCGGAACCTGGAGCCGCCTGTGGCGCGCTGCTGACATGGTCTATCAGGGCCTGACGGGGAGCCTCGGCGGCCCGAGACGTCGAATGACGGCTACCCCTGGGCGAGTCACCGTCCGCCCATGACAAACCCGGGGCCTGTGCGGAGCGGTCCCCTCACCGTCAGCGGCCTGGGACGGAGACGCTGACCGGTGCGCGATTCCTTCTCGTAGTCCCGACCAACGTTCAGCGGGGGCGCAGGGCCTTTTCGACGGTGCGGTCGTCGATGGGTTCGGGGATGTGCCAGTAGGGGCGGGCCGCGTTCAGTTTGGCGGTCAGCGACTCGACGAGCTGGTGTTCCGGGTAGGGGTAGGGGCCGTTGCGGGCGAAGAGCTGGAAGTAGCGAACGGAGTCGACGATCGCCGACTTGATGCGTTCGTGGGTCAGGTAGGCGGCCAGGTCCCGCCGCCGCCCGGTGGTGTGGTCGGGCGGCATGGCCGCCTGCCAGCGGGTGATGAGTGCGTCCGTCTCCTCCGGCGGGTAGCCCATCTTGTGGATGTGGACGGCCAGGTCGTAGACGGGGTCGCCCCAGAGGGCGAGTTCCCAGTCGAGGAACGTGGTCGTGCCGTCGCCGACGATCATGTTGCGGCGGTGGACGTCGGCGTGGACACAGGTGAAGGGGCGCGGGGTGAGGCCACGCCACAGGTCGTCCACCGGTGCGAGCGGGTCGGTGGGGATCGCCAGGGCGGTGAACAGGTCGGCGTAGTCGGCGCTGAAGGTGTCGTAGACGCGCTGCGTGAGGTCGGACAGGCGTCGCGCGAAGGCGGTGGTGTCCTGGTCGGCCGGCCAGGAGGCGGGCATGTCCGGGAGCCGGGGAACGCGAGTGAGCTGGGTGAACAGCCCCACGACGTCGTCCAGGACGTGGGGTGGGACGGGGACGCCGCGCGGCGCCACGTCGTTGAGGACGTCACCCGCGATGAACTCGTGGACCTGGAAAGGCGGGTCGGCGGAGGTGTGGAGCAGCCGCGGGGCGGCCCGCACGTGCGGGGCGATGGCGGCGAGGACGCGGTCTTCGCGCCATGGCCGCAGGTCCATCGTGTCGGCGCCGTGGATCGGTATCCGGACGATGACCGGCCCCTCGGGGGTGTCGACCCGGATGTTGTCGTTGTAGTACCCGGCCGCGGAGTCGCCGTGCGCCCGAGCGCGCTCGTACAGGTCCCGCCAGTTCACCCGTCCTCCAGCATGGCCGTTACGAGCGCGTGCGCCTGCTCGTCCAGGTACCGCAGCAGGTTAGGCGGTCTGATCTGGGTGCAGGCCCGGTCGGTGACCGTCGCGGTGTGCTCGTCGGCCGCGCCGAGGACGTCCAGCAGGTGCCCGGCGACCATGAGCAGGGTGGGGTAGACCTCCGCGGCGACCAGCTCGGCGATGGCCCAGCGGGCGGACGCCACGGCGCTGGCGGTGTCACCTGTGCGCGCGTGGAGGAAGGCGCGGAACAGTTCCGCGCGGGCCCGGCCGGACCGGTAGTGCGCCCGTTCCAGGGCCTCGACGGCCGCCTGGAAGGACACGGCCGCCGGGACGTGCTGCCCGAGCCGGAATTGCGCAATGGCCAGAGCGGTGAACGCCTTGCCTATCTCGTGGTGGGCGCCGAGTTCGGTCTGCGCGTCGATGGCGTCGGCGGCGGCATCGAGAGCGCGGGACGGGTCGGTCCAGGCGAGCAGCTCGGCCCGGTTGGTCTTGACGTCGGCCTGGCCGATGATGGCGCCCGCCCGCGCGTAGAGCTCGGCGGCCACCTCCAAGGACCGGGCGGACGCGTCGAGGTCGAACCCGAACCGGTATCCGAGATGCTGGAGGCGGACCACGTCGCCGCGCAGCACCAGGTCGTCGTCCGGGGCGTCGGCGAGTATCTGCTGGGTGATGGACAGCGCGTCCCCGAACCGGCCCTGGCACATGTCGAGGTCCGCCATGCAGAAACCCGCCCGCAGGCGGACAGGACCGGAGTGGTGATCCCACACCTGACGGAAGAGGCGCTGCGCCTCACCGGTCGCACCGGCGATGCGGCGGCCGTGCGCGCCCGCCAGGGCGAGGCGCGCGCCCGGCGCGCAATCCAGCGGCCAGTCGATGGACGGGGTGAGCCGTATGGCGGCCTCTGCGTCCCCGAGAAGGACGGCCGACTCCGCCTCCAGGCAGAGTGCCGTCTGGGCGAGGTCCGGGTCGCCGGAACCCGCGTCCAGGAAGTCGCGCAGGTCCTGCGTTACGCCGTCGACGCCTTGCTTGCCGCCGTGTGACATGGCCTGGTCCGCATACGCGAGGATGCCCGCGCCGTCGAGGTCGCCCGCGTGCAGACCGCAGTAGGCGGCCTCGCGGACGGCCCGGGCGCGGGTGGCGACGCCGTCCTCGGCCGTGTGGTCGCCGTCGGCGCGGGAGTCCCAGACGTGCCGGAGCGAGGCATGGACGTCCCGGACGGTGTCCTGGGACAGCCTGGCGTGCAATGCGGCGCGCATGAGCTGGTGAAGGCGGCGGCCATGGGCGCCGGCCGGGTAGACGAACGAGTAGGCGGTCAGCGACTCCCAGGCCACCCGGTGCCGGGGCAGGTCGAAGGCGTCCGCGACGGCCTGGAAGATCTCATAGTCGAAGATCCGGGCGACGCTCAGCAGTTCGAGCGTGCGGATCTCATCGGGGGAGACGTGGGCCAGGAAGCGTTGCAGGATCTCCTCGGAGGAGACCGCCGCCGCCTGCCTGGCCGTCGTGCGGGTGTCCACGGCCAGGTGAAGGTAGAAGGGCAGGCCCTGGCTGGCGGTCGCGATCGCCTGGCGTGCGATGTGGTCGGTGATGCCGCCGTCCGCCAGCAGTTCCAGCCGGGCCGGCATCGGCAGGCCGTCCACGCGCTGGTGGTGGATCGCCTCGGTCCAGGCGGGGTCGTGTGCCGCCCAGGAGAGGGGTTCGCGGCTGGCCATGACGACCAAACCCCTATCGAGCTGGGCGATCAGGTCGCGGAGCCAGACGTCCTGGGTCAACGCGCGGCCCGACGGCGCCGGGGCGGGGACGAGCGCCTCATAGGCGTCCACGAAGATGATGTAGGGCCGGTCGGAGCCGTCCCGCAGATCCTCGGCGAAAAGGTAGGTGACGGCGTCGGCGAGTTCGGCGTTGGTGAGGTCGTCCAGCTGCCTGAGCGTGTCGTCGGACTTGATCCGCTGCCGCTGCCTCCTCCCGCTCGTGGCCTTGCCGAGCAGGCGCAGCAGACCCACGCCGGTGCCGAACACGGGGACGCCGGCCGCGCCGTCGAGGATCTGGGAAAGTGCTTCGCTCTCGTCCACGAACGGGAGTTCCTTGCTGGACAGCCGCAGGTGCGGATGGAGGCGCTGCCACAGGACGGCGTAGGCGATGTCGAAACGGTCGAAACGCACCCCCTGGCGGCCGAGTTCGACGCGCAGGACCGCCAGGGCGTCCTCCTGCTGCCGCATCGCGGGCACCTGTAGGTCGATCGTCGCGGTGCGGTGCGTCTCGGCGCTGCGCTGCTTGAGTTCCTGCAAGAGGCGGGACTTGCCGATGCCGCCGACCCCGACCACGTTGAACACGCACGGTGAGCCCAGCCGGGTTCCTAAGATCTCGGCGAACGCGGCCATCACCGCCTCCCTGTCCACGAACGGACGGTGCAGCGCGGCTACCCGCCGGAAACGAGGTTCGAGGGGCATGAACGTCTCTCCCGATGAGTACCGGTGGTTTCTTCCCACCCGCCGCGTTCTGGACGGCAACGAGTTCCGCACCGACCATAACGGGGCCCGGCGGACGGTGCATGGCGCGAGCGTGGTCGAGGCTCCGCCTGCCCCCCGCCCCGGTCGCGCCACCCCCACCGCCAGCCACGAACGCGCGTCGGGTCCTGTGTCCACTGGAGCCGCACGTGTCCGGCGATGAGGATCACGGGTGCGGGACGGGCCGGAGCGGGACGCGCGTCGGGCTCCCATCACGGGGCGGCCGGTGCCTGTGCGGGGGTGTTGAATCCACACGCGATGCCCGTCCACACGCGACGACTTCAGCGTGATGCTCGACGGGTTCCGCGCGATGGGCGGACGCCGGGTTCCGCCGGCCGGCGCCCGCTCGGAGGACCCGGTTCACCACCGTCCGATGAAAGTCGCACATCCGCGCGGTCGTGCGTCGTCCGTCAGGGCGGCTGACGAGCGGTCGGGGCGCCGCGCCGGGGCAGGATCCCGGGCGGGCCGGAGACGCGGTGTGCGGCGGCCGCTGCCGCTCGTATGTTGTCCGGTGTGCCCTACGACCTGATCGCCTACGGCGGCAACGCCGAGGACGTCGTGCTGATGCGCGCTTTCGCCGACCGCCGGGGCGGCTTCTTCGTGGACGTCGGTGCGGGGGAGCCCGTCAGCGGCTCGCTCACCAAGAACCTCGTCGACCGCCTCGGCTGGCACGGTGTGAACATCGAGCCGCTCCCGGAACGCCACGCCCGTCTTCTCGCGGCCCGCCCGCACAACACGACCCTGTGTCTCGCCGTGGGCGACGCCCCGGGCCGGGCGGCGTTCTTCCGGATCGTCCCCGGACCGGGCAAGACCGGCGGCGGCGGGCTGAGCACCCTGCGCAGGAACGTTCTGGACGCCCACCTCGCCGACGGGTGGCGCCACGAGGAACTCCAGGTCGAGGTCGTCGCGCTGGAGACGGTCCTGCGCTCGCACGCCGCGCCCGGCTTCGACCTGCTCAAGGTCGATGTGGAAGGCGCGGAGGCCGCCGTCCTCCGCTCGGCCGACCTGCGGGAATGGCGGCCGCGCGCGATCGTCGTCGAGGCGACGGTCCCGCTGACCCCGCGTCCCAGCCACCACGAATGGGAACCCGCCGTCCTCGCGTCCGGATACGGACTGGCCCTCTTCGACGGCCTCAACCGCTTCTACGTCCGCGACGACGAGCCCCGACTCCGCGAACGCCTCGCCGTCCCCGCCAACGTCCTGGACAACTACATCCCCTACGCCTGCGCGGTCCGGGCTGGTCTCACCGGGTCAGCGGGAGGAGACCGGGGTGGTGGTCGCGGAGCCATGCGATGATCCAGGCGCCGTCGCTCTCGTCGAGGCCGAGGGCCGGGACGTCGAAGAATCGGCGCAGGACCATCAGCGGCAGCAGGGCGTCGAGCGCCTCCCGGTCGACGGCCTCCGCGCCGTAGCCCTCGATCAGCGGCCCCGGCTCCGCGCCGCGGGGCATGTCGATGGCCAGCGCCCACGCCAGGTCGAGCATCGGCGGCCCGGCCTCGGTCGCCCCCGGATCGAGGACGCCGGTGAGGGCGTCCCCGTCGAACAGCGCGTTGTGCCCGACCGCCACGTCCCCATGGATCGCGGTCAGGGGCATCCCCTCGCACGCGGCGCCGAACAGCTCCGCGACGGCCTCGTAGGCGTGCGGGGCGACCCCGCGCGCCGACCCGAGCAGCACGCCCAGCCCGCCGGGCGCGTCCAGCCGGAGCCCGCCGCCCGGCGCCGCCGAATGCCACAGCCGCAGCTGCCGGCCCAGTTCCCGCTGCCGTCCGGGCGTCGGGCGGTCCGCCGCGCGGCCGGGAAGACGCTCCAGGACGGTCCACCAGGCGTCCCCGGCGGTTCCGAAGTCCAGCAGGCGAGGAGCCCGGACGCCCACCGCGGCCCGCAGCTCGTCGAAGTTCACGGCCGTCTCCAGCCGTTCGTGCAGCCGCCGCCGCACCTTCACGACCGTCCGGGGGCCGAAGACGACACCGTCGTCGAGGACGTGCCCGTCCCGGCCGTTGAAAGCGGGACTCGCCAGCCCGGCCCGGACCGCCAGGTCGACCTGCTCACCGGGCACCGGCCCCGTCTGGATCAGCGCCAGCCGGTCGCCGACGTCGAGCCGCCCGCACGCGGGCGCCCGCAACCGGCTGAGCTGTTCGCGCCACCGCCGGCGCGCGGTGTCCGGGTCGTCGAGCCACGGGATGCCGGTGAAATCGGACTCGAGCCCCGCCCACAGCCGGGTGATCGGAACCCAGACGGGCAGGCACCCCTCGCTCAGCTTCCCGGCGACGTCGGCGGCCTCCGCCGTCCGCCCGCCGGCCGCGAGCAGCAGGACCCGCAGCACCTCCACGGGCATCAGCTCCCGCGTCGCCCCGAGCTCCCCGAATCGCCGCTCGGCGGCCCGGAGCAGCTCGTCCGCCCGCCGCCGCTCGCCCCTGAACGCACGCGCGACGGCCTCGGCCATGTCGCACTGGGCGACCCCGATGAACTCGCCCACGGACGTGTTGAGGTCACGGGCCCGCGAGACCAGGGACAGGGTGCGCCGCGGGTCGCGCCACATCAGCGCGAGCAGCAGATGCCGCAGCGCCCGCGCCTCCCACAGCGGCGCATTAGTCTTCCGAGCCTCCTCCAGCGCCGACTCGAACAGCCCGGCCGCCTCGTCGAAGCGCGCGTTGTGCAGGGAGATGTGGCCGAGCATGTCGGCCACACGCGCCTTGTTCGGGCCCGAGCCGGACGCCCCCGTCATCAGCCGTGCGACCGCCTGGTAGTCGCTGCGGCGAATCGCGTTGTCGGCGAAGCCGAACCGCGCGCTCACACCGATCAGCGAGCCGTCGGGAGTGATCGCGGACACGTACTCGCCCGCTTCGGCCAGCCTGCCGATGAGGTGGGCGCCGGTGGCCAGCTCGTGCCGGTAGTAGTCGGCGAACGGGCCGGCCGGCTCGCCCACCAGGTCCCGCATCCGGTGGAAGCGGTCCTCGACGTTCATCTCCCCGCGCGCGGCCAGCCGCGCGACCGCCGTCAACTCGGCCAGCCGAGGGGAACCGGGCAGCTCGGGCAGCGACGCGAGGACCTGCCAGTGCCCGAGCACACTGAGGCTGTAGGCCATGTCGCCCAAGGCCGGGGGCAGCAGGCGGTGCTCGTGGGCGGCCCGCAGGACGAGCAGCAGCGCCGCCACGCACCGGCGGCTCCGCACCCCCAGCGGCAGCTCGTGGTCGTCGCCCTCGTCCCACACCTCCAGGGCGGCCCGCGTGAGGTGCCCGACCGCCAGTTCGGCGTTCTCCGTCCGCTCCGCGTCCGTCCAGCCGTCGACAGTGTGGGCATCGCACTCGGTCACGCTGCGCCGCAGGTTCTCGTGGAGCCGGAACGCGGGCCAGACCGTCTCGTCCCGCCGGACGAACGGGCGCTGCACGAACGCCTCGACCTGGCGGCGCCGGATGCCCGGCAGCACCGCGCGCAGAGTCTCCTCGTCGAACGCCTCCAGCAGCGCCGCCGCCCGCAGCAGGTCCCGGTCCTCGGCGGACAGGTCCCGCATGGTCCGCAGCACCAGTTCGGGGAATCCCAGGCCGAACACCTCGGCGGGCGGCGCCTGGCCCCGCGCGAGGTACTGCCCGAACAGCCCGGCGGACAGGTCGAGGTAGAGCGGCGACCCGCCGGAGCCCGCGACGATCCGCTCCCGGATCTCCGGCGTGATCGCCGGGCGTCCGTCCATCGTCAGCCGTCCGGTCAGATAGGACTCGGCCGAGGCGCGGTCGAACCCGTCGAGCCCGAGCTGATCCGCTCCGCTCAGCCCCGGCCAGCGCCGCTGCCCGCCGTACGTCAGCGAGGCGGCCCTGACCGGGTCGTGCCACCTGAGGGGCAGTCTGCTGGCCGCGACGAACACCACGTTCGGCATCAGGTACACCAGCCGCGACACCAGGTCCTCAAGCCCGCCGCGCTCGGCGGGCAGCGACTGGACGTTCTCCAGCGTGTCCAGCACGCACAGGGCCAGCGCCGGCCGTTTCCGCCGCGCCCGCTCCAGATCGGCGGCCAGCAGCACGGGCATGTAGCCGATCATCCGATCCGGGTCGTCCTCATCGAGGATCGGGTCGAGCGCGGGCAGTTCGCCGCGCAGCCGCTTCAGCCGCGCCTTCTGCGCGGTCGTCCTGCCCAGCAGGTTCAGCGCCCGGTACGCCACCGACACCGCGCCGAAACCGCCGAGGAGCTGATCGACCGTCCCGCTGACCTGATCGGCCATCCCCGATTGACCGGTCGCGCTGCCCCGCTTCAGGAACGCCGCCAAGTCCTCGCCCGGGTGCTTGCGCTCCCAGTAGACCGCCAGCGCCACGTCGAACGCGGGCCACGCCTTCGCCAGCGGCCCCAGCGCCGCCCGCACCCGCAGCAGCACGGCCTCGAAGCTCGAATTGGCCGCGTCGGCGAAGTCGAGTACCGTCCGCGCGCCGCGCTGCGGGAGGCCGGGCAGCTCGCCCGCCACCGCCAGGTCCGCGGCGTGCCGCGCCAGCGTCGACTTCCCGATGCCGCCCTCACCGACGACTGAGACGACGTTGGACGCCGGGCGCTGGAAGTCCAGCAGGTCCTCGACCGCGAGCGACCGCTCGCCGTGCTCGGCGAACCGCTGCCGCAACGCCTGTATCTGCTCTTCCCGGTCCGTGAAGACCTGCCGCGTCTCGAAGGGCGCACTCGGCCCGAAGTTGAAGAACTGGTCGACGTCCACCCCGATACCCGACCACAGCGCCGCAGGCGTTGACAACGAGAGGCGACCGGCGGGTGCAGGAACCCGGGGTCTTGTTCTCCTCGGTTCAGCCGGTGCCCGGGCACGCGTTGCGGCAGTCCGCGCGCGGGCCGCGCGGTCACGGATCATGTCCGGCTTCGGTCAGGCGTGGCCGGAGGCGCAGGGCGCGGCCCTCGAATGCGGTCGAGGCCGCGCCGACGAGCCCCGCGCGGCACTATCTTTGGGGCCGCGGCAGGGGTGTGCGCGCAGGTGTGGCGAGGGGAGTCGACGGGTGGCGGAGCGGGCGGCGGAACGGTACCTGCGGGACGTCCTGGACATCCCCGAAGAGGTCCTCGCCGGCGACTACAAGGTCGAGCTCACCGGCGGGTTCGACGAGGCCGAGCAGCGCATCGACGAGTACGTCGTCACCGAGCAGCTCCGGCAGGCGTTCCGCGAGTCGCTGAACCTGGTGAAGGCGTCGGTGCGGTCCGGCACGTCGAACGCCGCCTACCTGCACGGGTCGTTCGGCTCCGGTAAGAGCCACTTCATGACCGTGCTGCACGCGCTGCTGGAGAACCACCCGGCGGCGCGGCGCAAGGAGGAGTTCCAGGAGCTCGTCGCCGAGCACGACGACTGGCTGCGCGACCAGAAGTTCATGATGGTGCCGTTCCACCTGGTGGGCGTCACCGACCTGGACTCGGCGCTCCTCGGCGGCTACGCGGCTGAGGCGCGGCGGCTCGGCCTGCCCAGCCCGCCCGTCCACCGGTCCGACGCCATGCTGCGGGACGCGCGCAGACAGCGCGGCTTCCTCGCCGAGGACGCCAGGTTCGCCCAATGGCTCGGCGGCTCCGCGCCCGCCCCGGCGGACCCCGACGACGACCTGCCCAACCTCGACCTGGGCGGCGCGTCCGGTCCCTCATGGAGCAGCGGCGACCTCGACCGCGCGTTCGACGCGCCGCCCGGCGACCCGCTGCGCACCGCCCTGGAGTCGGCGCTGCTCGACGGCCCGTTCTCCACCTACGCCTACGGCGCGCGCGGTGCGGCCGAGACCTACCTGCCACTGGAGAACGGCCTGGCGGTGATGAGCCGGCACGCCCGCCAGCACGGCTACACCGGGCTGATCCTTTTCCTGGACGAGCTGATCCTGTGGCTCCAGGCGCACATGTCCAACCAGGAGAAGGTGAACAACGAGGTCAGCAAGCTGGTCAAGCTGATCGAGTCCGGGGACAGCGACCGCCCGGTGCCGATCGTGTCGTTCATCTCCCGGCAGCGGAACCTGTCCCAGCTCGTCGGCGAGGACGTCGTCGGCGCCGACGTCAAGAACCTCGAGGCGGCGGTGCAGTACCTCGCCGGGCGGTTCAAGGTCGTCAACCTGGAGGACCGCAACCTCCCCGAGATCATCAAGAAGCGGATCCTGCGCCCGAAGGCGGGCATGGAGACCGCCCTGGACGAGGCGTTCGCGAAGGTCGAGTCC
The DNA here is from genome assembly GCF_014648675.1 of Actinomadura livida. Classification (GTDB taxonomy): domain Bacteria; phylum Actinomycetota; class Actinomycetes; order Streptosporangiales; family Streptosporangiaceae; genus Spirillospora; species Spirillospora livida. The sequence continues at coordinate 334,403 of NZ_BMRO01000006.1, read as the reverse complement.
TACAACGCGGCCGTCAAGGACGCGCTGCTGGACGCGCACGGCGCCACCCAGGCCGACTGGAACGACTTCCGTGACGTCTACCCGCTGTCGCCGGCGCTGCTGAACGTGCTCGTCGCCCTGTCGGGGGCGCTGCAGCGGGAACGCACCGGCCTGAAACTGCTCAACACGATGCTGTCGCGGCGGCGCGACGACCTGCGGCTCGGCGACCTCATCCCGCTCGGAGACCTGTGGGACGTCCTCGGTCACGACGTCGGCGAGGCGTTCACCGACCACCTCAAGCAGGAGGCCGACACCGCCCGGCACTTCCACGCCAAGGTCCGCGCGCACCTGCGGGAGAAGTACGGCTCCGAGGACCACAAGGACTTCCGCGCCGACGAAAGGATCGTCAAGACGCTGATCCTGTCCGCGCTGGCGCCCGACGTGTCCGCGCTCAGCCGGCTCACCGGCGCGCGGCTCGCCGCCCTCAACCAGGGCTCCATCCAGTCGCGGCTGAGCACGCCCGGCAGCGTCGTCGGCAACCGGCTGCGCGAGTTGATCGCCGCCGGGTTCGGCGAGATCCGCGCCGACGGCGACCGCGACCCGGTGTTCACCCTGCACCTGTCCGACCTGGACGTCGAGCCGCTGCTGGAGCAGGTCGGCGAGCAGGACAACCTGGGCGCCCGCCGCATCTGGGTGAAGAACCGGCTGTGGGAGCTGCTCGGCGTCGCCGACACCGGCGCGTTCGTCTCCGAACGCGACATCGTGTGGCGGGGCAGCAGGCGCACGGTCGAGTTCGTCTTCGAGAACGTCCGCGACCCCGCCGCCCTGCCCGACGACCAGTTCAGGCCGTCGGTGGAGGGGCGCATCCGGTTCGTCGTGGACTACCCCTTCGACGTGCAGGGCAAGTACCCGAACGACGACGTCGGGCGGGTCGACGAGCTGCGCCGCGGCGGCTTCGAGGCCGACACGCTCGTCTGGCTGCCCGACCACCTGTCCACGCAGAAGGCCGCCCAGCTCGGGCGGCTGCTGAAGATCCGGTACCTGCTGGAACGCGACCGGCTCGACGACTACGCCTCGCATCTGGCCTCCGACCAGCGCATCCGCGTCCGCCACCAGCTGCAGGCCCAGGCCGACAACCTCGCATCGCAGCTCACCGCCCTGCTGCAGCAGCTCTACGGCATCTCCAGCGGCGACGACGGCAACGTTTCCGCCGAGGTCCACGACGGGCAGCACATCCTGTCGCTGCGGCCCGGCCACGACCGGCCGCGGCTCCAGGGCGGCGCCGGGTTCGAGTACAACGTGCTGGCGCTGGCCGACGGCCTGTACTCCCGCATCTACCCCAAGCACCCCGACCTCGACCTGACGCACACGCGCAAGGCCGTCACCATCGGGGAGCTCAAGACCGTCCTCGCCTGGATCACCAAGGCGATGGAGGACCGCTCCGGCCGCACCGTCGTCGACCGCGACAAGCTCGGCCTGCTCAAGCGGATCGTGCACCCCCTGGAACTCGGCGAGGTCCACGACGGGCCGCTCAACGTGTCCCTCGAATGGCGGCGGCGGATCGACCAGCTCGCCGTCCGCAACGGCCGGGCCGGCGGCGACTACCCCGTCGAGGACATCCGCCAGTGGATCGCCGAGTACGGCTGGACCGGCCTCGACAAGCCCGTCTCCAGCCTCATCATCGCCGTCTACGCGCTCCTCGCCGACCGCGACTGGGTGCTCAACGGGGGCAGGCCCGAGCAGTTCCCCGGCCTGGAGGCGGTCGGGAGCGGCTGGGCCCTGCGGGACCAGCCGAAACCGTCCGAGCAGCAGTACGCCGCGGCGCGGTCGCGTGCCGCCGCCGTCTTCGGCGTCCACGTCCCCGAGACCCTGTCCGGGCGCAACGTCCGCAACCTGGCCGAGCAGATCCGGGAGCAGACGCGGGACCTGGAGGCGCCCGTCAACGACGTGCGCAGGGCCCTGGAGGCCCACGCCACGGTCCTCGGCATCGAGGACCCCGGCACGCCGCGGCGCCGCACCGCCCGGCACGCCGCCGACCTGCTGGCCCGGCTGTCGGCCGTCCGCGACCAGAACACCCCCCTCGTCCAGGCGCTCGCGGACGCCGACTACGACGTCACCGACCAGGTGCTCGGATCCGCGCTGGTCTCCGCCCCGGCCGTGCTCCGCGCCCTCGGCGCGGTCCAGTGGAACGTGCTGGAAGGCGTCGCCGGGTTCGCCGGAGGCGGCGACTCCATCAGCGGGCGGGCCGAACGGCTCGTCCGGGACCTCGCCGAGGCCGCGCGGGCCGACGAGTTCGTCCAGAGCCTTCCGCCCGTGCTGGAGGCGGCGAGCGAACAGGCCGTCGCACTGCTCACCGAGGCGACCCGCCGGCCGATCGTCGATCCCCAGCCACCCGGTCCGACGGGCGAGCCGGGTGCGGGCGCAGGCGAGGGCGCAGGCGCAGGCGGGGGTGCGGGCCAGGTCAGCCTGACCGACCACGGCGACCCGGCCGTCTCGTCCGGATCCGATGCCGGCGTCCGCGACCACGGGCGCCGCCGCATCGAACCGGCCCGGCTCGAACAGACCCTCGAACAGGCCGTCGCGGGCATCGCCGCTGAGATCCGGGCGTTCGCCGAGGCCAACCCGGGCGTGCCCGTCGACATCGCCTGGCGGCCCGCCGACGGCACCGGCGCGGGGACCGGCGAGTGAGCACGCCCCCCCTGATCGACCGGCGGGTGCTGGAGGCGCTGCTCGACATCGAACTGCCCAGGCGCGGCGCCGGAGACACCGCCCGGCTCGTCGTCGTCCACGGCCGGTACCGGGACGGCGCGCCCGCCGAGTTCGGCATCCGGTTCGGGGAGCGGCAGCGCCGCGTCCGGGTGAGCGACCAGACGTCCGTCCTCGGCATCGTCGACGCGTGGGAGCGCCACACGGCCGGGACGGGCGACGGCTCCGACGCCATCCTCGTCATCACCACCGGGGTCGACGACCACCAGCTCGGCGCCGACCTGCGGGCCCACGCACTCGGCCGCCGGGCGCTCAGCGTCGACCGCGCGGAGATCGTCAAGCAGCGGTTCGGCGCCGCCGACCTCGACCCGCGCATCCGCCAGGAACCCTGGCTGATCGACGCGCTGCTGGACGCCGAACCTGCCGACGGCTGGCGCGTCCACCCCGCGGGGGAGCCCTGGCGGCGCAGCGGGGGATCGGTGCTGACCCGGGACACCGCCGTCCGCGCACTGGTCGGGGCGCGGCTTGAGCCGTCCGGTGCACTGCCCGGCGGCGGGGACGCCTCCGGATACCGCGACCTGGACGTCGACTCGCTGCTCGCCTGGTCCCGCGTTCCGGGCGCGGCCCTGCGCTTCGCCGAACTGGCGGCCGACGAGCGGGCGGGCATCACCGCGTGGCTGCGGCGATACGTCGGGGACGCCGCCGCCGTCCTGCTCGCGCTCGTCGAGTCGGGCAGGGGCGAGGACGCGATGGCCCTCGGCGTCGTGGCCTCCGTCCTCACCGACGCGGCGCGGACGCCCGACGCGGCGCTCGCGATCGGCGGCCTCTTCGCCGGCGTCACCCACGACACCGCCGACCTGCGGGCGTTCGCGTCCGCCGTCCAGGGCACCCTCGCCCGCTGGATCGGCGAAGCCGGGTCCGAACGGCGCGGGCACGAGGCCGCGCGCGAGCGGGTCATGGCGGTGCTCGACCGCGCCGACGACCTCGCCCGCGCCGCGGGGCTCGGGCAGGCCGCGGCGGAGCATCCCTTCCTGCCGTCCGGACTGGACGGGCGGCTGCGCGCCTTCGCCTCCGCGCTCACCGAATCGCCGCGGGCCGCGGGCGAGGCGCTGAACGCCGTCCTGGACCACCGGCTGGCCGACCTGTTCGCCGACCGCTGCGGCGTCGCGGTGATGGCCGCCCGCCTGCGCCGGTGGCTCGACGCGCCCGGCCCCGCGGACGTCGGCTCCGTGGCCGCCGGTGTGGCCGGGCAGATGCGCGACGGGGGATGGGTCGACCGGGCGCTCACCGTGCTGTGGGGCGGCGACCCGGGCAACGATCCCGTACTCGGCCGCGCCTACCGGGACACCTACGAGAGCGCGGTGCGGCGCCGGGCGTCGCTCGACGAGGCGTTCGCCGCCCGGCTCAAAGACTGGGCCGCCGCCGCGGCCGCCGAAGCCCCCGGCGGAGCGCTCCTCGTGGAATCGGTGCTGGAGAAGATCGTGCTGCCGCTGGCCCGCGAGGCGGCGCCGCTCGTGCTCGTCCTCGACGGCATGAGCGCCTCCGTCGCCGCGCAACTCGGCGAGGAACTCGCCCGCGGCGGGCGATGGCTGGAGATCACCGCCGTGCCCGGAGCGCGGCGCGGCGCCGTCTCGATGATCCCGTCGGTGACGCGGGTGAGCCGCGCGTCCCTGCTCTGCGGGGCCGCGACGTCCGGTGGGCAGACCGCCGAGAGCGCGGGCTTCGCCGACTTCTGGAAACGCCGCCGCAGGGAGGCCGCGCTGTTCCACAAGGCCGCCATCGCGGGCGGCCCTGGACAGCGGCTCGCCCAGCCGCTGCTCGACGCGCTGGCGGGCGACGCCGTCGTCGGCGCCGTCCTCAACACCATCGACGACGCCCTCGACCACGACCGGGAAGGCGACCGGACGGGATGGCGGACGTCCGACATCACCTTCCTGACCGACCTGCTGAACGCCGCCCGCGACTACAAGCGTCCCGTCGTGCTCGTCTCCGACCATGGGCACGTCCTCGAACGCGGCGGAAGGGAACCGGCACCGGCGCCCGATGCCGGGTCGGCGCGCTGGCGGACCGGCGAGCCGGGCGACGGCGAGATCGAACTGGCCGGGCCCCGGGTGCTGGAGGGCGGCGGCCGGGTCGTCGTCCCCTGGCACGAGGACATCCGGTACACCCCGCGCAAGGCCGGCTACCACGGCGGCGCGAGCCTCGCCGAAATGACCGTTCCCGTGCTCGTCTTCGTCCCGTCCGCCGACCTGGTGCCCAAGGGCTGGTCGATCCTGCCGCCGGAGCAGACCGTCCCCCGGTGGTGGACGGGGCGGGACGAGCCCGAGACCGCGGCGCCCGAGCCTCCCGCGCGGGCCGCCCCGCGACCGGGGCCGCGCACCGCGCCGACGCAGAAGGAAGCGCTCTTCACTGTGGGGGAGTCCGCTCCCGCCCCGGCGGCCCCCGCCGTGCCCGACACCCTCGGAACCCGCGTCACCCGCTCGCCCGTGTACGCGGGCCAGCGCAAGTACCTGCGCAAGGCCCCCGACGGCCGGCAGGTCGCCGCGGTCATCGACGCCCTCGCCGACGCCGGGGGCCGCCTGTCGTCCGCCGCCGTCGGGGCCGCCGCGGCCGCGGCCGGGGGACGGGCCCCGCGCAACGCCGACCTGTTCATCACCGCCCTGCAACGCCTGCTCAACGTCGAGGGCTACCCCGTCCTCGGGCTGATCGACTCCGGCGCCACCGTCACACTGGAGACGGCACTGCTGCGCGAACAGTTCGGGGTGGACGACGAGTGACGGACGCACGGGCAACGGATGCACGGGCAGAGGACGCACGGGCCCCTGGAACCCGGGCACAGGTCAGCGCCGTCCGCCGCCGGGAGGTCATCGACGCGCTGCGGCGCGGCACCGTCCCGCGCGCCGGGCTCGACCTGTTCGCCGTCGGCCTGGACCGGTTCGCGGGCGCGCTGGACGAGGACATCGCCGCCGTCGGCAAGGGCGGCTCGGCGTTCCGCGCCATCCGCGGCGAGTACGGCTCCGGTAAGACGTTCTTCGCCCGCTGGCTGGGCGAGCGCGCCAAACGCGCGGGGCTGGCCGTCGCCGAGATCCAGATCTCCGAGACCGAGACGCCGCTGCACCGGCTCGAAACCGTCTACCGGCGCCTCACCGAGCGGCTCACTACAGCCAGCCACCCCGCCGGGGCGCTGCGTCCGGTCATCGACCTGTGGTTCTACACCCTTGAAGAGGAAGTTCTCGACGCCGGTCAGGCCGCCGAGGACGACGCCGAAGGGCTCGCCCGCGCCGTCGACGCCCTGATGGAGCAGCGCCTCGCCGCCGTCGCCCGCACCACACCCGCGTTCGCCGCCGCGCTGCGCGGCTACCGCAAGGCGTCCGAAAGCGGCGACACCGCCACCGCCGAGGCGCTGATCGCCTGGCTCGGCGGGCAGAAGTCGGTGGCCGCCGCGGCGGTGCGGCACGTCGCCGGCGTCCGCGGCGACCTCGACCACTACGGCGCGCTCGGCTTCCTCCAAGGGCTGCTCACCGTGCTGCGCGACTGCGGCCACCCCGGGCTCCTGGTCGTCCTCGACGAAATCGAGACGTTGCAGCGTGTGCGGAGCGACGTCCGCGAGAAAGGGCTGAACGCGCTGCGGCAACTGCTGGACGAGATCGACGGCGGCCGGTTCCCCGGACTGTTCCTTGTCATTACCGGCACCCCGGCGTTCTTCGACGGCCGCCAGGGCGTCCAGCGGCTCGCGCCGCTTGCGCAGCGTCTCGCGACCGACTTCACCACCGACGCCCGGTTCGACTCGCCGCGCGCCGTGCAGCTCCGCCTCACTGGCTTCGACCTGCCCAAACTGGAGGAACTGGGACGGGGCGTCCGCGACCTGTACGCCGCCGGGAGCACCGAGATCACCGCCCGCGTCGACGACGCCTACATCGCCGACCTCGCCGCCGCCGTCACCGGCGGCCTCGGCGGCAAGGTCGGCGTGGCGCCCCGCGTCTTCCTGCGCAAGCTCGTCGCCGACGTCCTCGACCGCGTCGCGGAGTTCCCCGACTTCGAACCGCGCCGCGACTACGCCCTCACCGTCTCTGCGACGGAACTGACCGAGACCGAACGCAATGCCGCCGGGGACGTGCCCCTGGACCTGCCGTGACCGCGCCCGCCGACCGGCTCTCACCGGCGCTGACGCACCACATCGTCAACACCCTCGGCTGGCGGTCGCTGCGGCCCCTGCAGGAACACGCCATCGGGCCGGTTCTCGACGGCGACGACGCCGTCCTGCTCGCCCCCACCGCGGGCGGCAAGACCGAGGCCGCGGCGTTCCCGCTGCTGTCGGCCATGGACGGCGGCGGCTGGTCCGGCCTTTCGGTGCTGTACGTGTGCCCGTTGAAGGCCCTCCTCAACAACCTGCTGCCGCGCCTGGAGACCTACGCGGGCTGGGTCGGCCGCCGTGCCGCCCTCTGGCATGGCGACGTCCCCGCGCCGGCCCGCCGCCGCATCCTCACCGACCCCCCGGACATCCTTCTCACCACCCCCGAATCGCTGGAGGCGATGCTGCTCAGCGTGAAGGTCGACCAGCACCGGCTCTTCGCCGACCTTCGCGCGATCGTCGTCGACGAGGTCCACGCCTTCGCCGGCGACGACCGCGGATGGCACCTCCTCGCCGTCCTGGAGCGCCTGACGCGCCTGGCGGGGCGTCCCATCCAGCGCATCGGGCTGTCGGCCACGGTCGGCAACCCGGCCGAACTCCTGGCATGGCTCCAGGGCACCAACCGCGGACCGGCACGAGTAGTCGCCCCAGAAACCGCGAGCGTCCAGGACAACGTCGTCGAACTTGACTACGTCGGCTCCGTCCCGAACGCCGCCACCGTCATCGCCGCCCTCCACCGAGGCGAGAAACGCCTCGTCTTCTGCGACTCCCGCCAGCTCGTCGAGGAACTCGGCGCCGCACTGCACGCCCGCGGCGTCACCACCTTCCTGTCGCACGCCTCCCTCTCACTCGACGAGCGGCGCCGCGCCGAGGAGGCGTTCGCCGACGCCCGCGACTGCGTCATCGTTTCGACCAGCACCCTCGAACTCGGCATCGACGTCGGCGACCTCGACCGCGTCATCCAGATCAACGCCCCGCCCACGGTTGCCGCGTTCCTGCAACGCCTCGGCCGCACCGGACGACGACCGGGCACCACGCGCAACTGCCTCTTCCTGGCCCTCAACCAGGACTCCCTACTCTCAGCGGCCGCCCTGACGCTGCTGTGGAGCCGCGGATACGTCGAACCGGTGCAGGCGCCCCCGGAACCGCGTCACATCGTCGCCCAGCAGTTCCTCGCCCTCTGCCTGCAAGAGCACAAGGTCGGGAACCGCCTGTGGGCCGAACACTGGAACGGCCTGGCGCCGTTCGACCGCAGCGCCGAGCCGATCGTCCGCCACCTCGTCCAACACGGATACGTCGAGCAGGACGGCGAGTACCTGTTCATCGGCCCCGCCGCCGAGGAGAAGTTCGGCCGCCGCCACTTCATGGACATGACCGCCGTCTTCACCGCGCCACCGGAGTTCACCGTCCTGTCCGGCCGCCAGGAGATCGGCCGGACCGACCCGATGCTCCTGACCGAACGCGTCGAAGGCCCCCGCGTCCTGCTCCTGGCGGGGCGCAGCTGGCAGGTCACCTGGGTCGACTGGAAACGCCGCCGCTGCTACGTCGAACCGTCCGACCGTCCCGGGAAGGCCCGCTGGTACGGAACTGCGTTCACCGGCTCCAGTTTCGCCCTCACCCGCGCCTGCCGGGACGTCCTCCTCGGCACCGACCCGCCCGTCGCCATGACCGAACGGGCCGCCCGCTACATCGCGAAGACCCGGGATGCCGCCACCTCCACCGTGCATCCCGGCGGCACCGTCATCACCCGCGACGGCGACGACGTCCGCTGGTGGAACTGGGCCGGCTACAAGGCCAACGCCGTCCTCACCGCAACCCTCTCCGGCCTGACCGACGAGAAGCAGCGGTTCGAGGACGAGTGGGTACGCCTACGCCCCGACCTCACCCGCGACCTGTGGAGGGCCGGAACCGCCGACGCCGCCGACCGGCTCTGCCTCCCCGACATTGACGAACGCGCCCTGCGCGGCCTCAAGTTCAACGAGGCCCTCCCCACCCGCCTCGCCACCGCCACCCTCGCCGCCCGCCTCGCCGACCTGGACGCCGCCCTGACCGCCCTCACCGACCCCGTCCGCTTCACAGCCATCTAAAGGGAGCTTCTGTCGTGCAATTGACTTCTTCGATCTTCGGCCCGGATCCCGATCCCGACAGACCACGGGCGGCGGGGGAGTGGCCGTGGGCCGCTCATGGTTCGTCGCCCGCTCGTCCTTCTCAGGGCCGGCTTCGGGCGGGCGTGGGTTCCCAGGCAAAACCGTCCGGGTCGGTGATGGGCTCGTTGCCGCCGACCAGCACGAGTCGGTGCGAGCCGGTGCCCTCCTGGTCGACGCCGGTGTCCTTGGCGAGGGCGCGGCGCGGGTAGAGCGCCAGTGTGACGGTGGACGATGGGGTGTCGAACTCGGCGTACTTGCCGCCGAAGCTCTTGGCGACGGCCAGGCCGCGGTCGACATAGAACCGCTTGCTCGCCTTGACGTCCGCTACGCCTAGCAGCAGCGTGATCTGGTCGAACTTGGGGGCGGCGGGCGCGGAGTCCTTCTTCTTTGAGGACGCGACCTTGCAGATCGTCCCGTCCGGGGTCTGGATGACGCCGCCGTAGCCCCAGAACGACTTCGTGGCGGGCTTCAGCGTCGTGGCGCCGGCGTCGAGCGCGGCGGCGATGAGGGCGTCGACGTTGCCGGGCTGGGACGCGACGAGCGACAGCGCGAAGCCGCGGAAGCCGGTGGTCGGCTCGTCCGAGGGGCGGACGTTCACATAGGGCGCGAGACCGAAGATGGCATAGAAGGTCTCCGCGGCCGTGGGGTTGGCGACTTCCAGGGTGATGGATTCGAACGAGGTCATGGTGATTCCTTCTGGTGAGGTGGTTCGGCGGTTGTGCTCAGCGGTCCTGGATCAGCCCGAGGACGTTGCCGTCCGGGTCGGTGACGGCGGCGACCAGCCGTCCGCCGCCGACGTCGTGCGCGGCCTCCTTGACGGTCGCGCCGGCGGCGGTCAGTTCGGCGACCTTCGCGTCGATGTCCGGCACGTGCCAGTAGGCCACCGGCGAGGTCATGTCCTGGGGGCCGCCGGCCGGGACCAGCCCGATGTGCTGGCCTCCGACCTCAAACCCGACGTAGTGGGACGAGTCGGTCTGCGGCGCCTCGCCGAGCAGGGCCGCGTACACCGCCTTGGCCTTCGCCAGGTCGCTCACCGGGTGCAGCACGGTTCTGATTCCCTGGACGGGAGATCCACTCATGGTCGCTCCTGGAGTCGGTGGGGGCCGCATCGGCCCGTCGTTCAACTGCTCATAGCCTCGCTCCAGGCTCACCCTGGCCACATCCGTAGCGACTACGGAAGCGGCTACGGAGCGCGGGCACGGACCGTGCACGGATGGCCTGCGACAGAATGGGACAGTGACCGCGAGTGTGGATGTCTCTCCCCGTGAAGCCGAGGTGTTGGAGCTGGTCGGGGAGCATCTCAGCAACGCCGAGATCGCGGCGCGGCTGTTCATCTCGGTCCGCACGGCCGAAAGCCATGTCTCCGCGCTGCTGCGGAAGCTGGACGTCCCAGACCGGCGGGCGCTCGCCGTGCGGGCCGCCGCGAGCCGCCGCGCCGTCGGTCCGTCGCACGCCGTGCCCGTCCTGCCGGCTCCGCTGACCTCGTTCGTCGGCCGGGCGAGCGAGCGGGCCGAGCTGACCGAGATGATCGGTAAGCACCGGCAGGTGTCCGCGGTGGGGCCCGGCGGCGTGGGCAAGACCCGGCTCGCGCTGGCGGTGGCGGCGGACGCGGCCGGCGTTTTCGCGGACGGGGTGTGGTTCGTCGATCTCGTGCCGGTCAACGATCCGGGGATGGTCGCGGACGCGGTCGCCGGCGCCCTCGGTCTCGGCGAGCAGCCCGGCCGTGGTATGACCGAGTCGGTGGCCGTGGCGCTGGCCGACCGGCATGCGCTGCTCGTGCTGGACAACTGCGAGCAGGTGCGGGACGGCGTGGCGCTGTTCGTCGAGCGGCTGCTCGCGGCGTGCCCCGGGGTGACGGTGCTGGTGACGAGCCGGGCCCGGCTGATGGTGCCGTTCGAGCGGGTGTACCAGGTCCCGCCGCTGTCGCTGTCCGACGACGGTGAGTCGGACGCGGTCGCGCTGTTCAAGGAACGGGCGACGGCGATCGGCTGGCCGTTGGATCCTCCCCTGCACGACCACATCCGCTCGATCTGCGAGCGGCTGGACGGCATGGCGCTGGCGATCGAGCTGGCCGCCGCCCGGTACCCGACGCTCGGGCTGGACGGCCTCACCGCGGCCCTGTCCCAACCGCTGCGGACGCTCACCGGCGGGTCCCGCGCCGACGACCGGCACCGTTCGGTGCGGGCGGCGGTGGACTGGAGCCACACACTGCTGGAGCCGGCCGACCGGAACCTCCTTCGGCGGGTGTCGGTGTTCGTCGCGCCGTTCACCGCCACGGCGGCGGCGGAGGTGGCCGGGGCCGAGGAGGGCGTCATCGCCGACGGGCTGGCCCGCCTGGCGGAACAGAGCCTGCTGGTCGTGCGGGCGTCGTCGAGCGCGACCGAGTACCGGGCGCTGGAGACCATCCGCCAGTACGGGGCCGAGCGGCTCACCGAGGCCGGTGAGCTGGCCGATGTCCGCACCCGGCACCTTCGCTGGTGCCTGGCCGCGGCCACCGGCCTCGCGGTCGCCGGAACGGACTGGCGGCCCCGGTTCGACGCCGTCGCCGACGACCTCCGCGCTGCCCTGGCGTGGGCGGCCGACGAGCCGGAACACCGCGCGGACGCGTTCGACCTCGCGCGGCACATGGCGGAGCTCGCCTTCACCCGCAATCTGGTCGGTGAGTCACAGCAGCGGTACGAGCAGGCCGCCGCGCTCGCCGGCGACGCGGCCGCCGCCGCGGCGATGCTCCGGAATGCCGCCGCCGTCGCCGGGTGCCGCATGCACGGCGACGACATGTACCGCCTGCACCGGGCCGCCGCGGCCCACGCCCGCCGGTGTGGCGCCGCCACTCGCGCCGCCGCCGACCTGGCGACCGCCGCGACCACCGTGTACCGGTTCTCGGGTACGTTCGTCCGGACGCCGTCCCCGGACCGGGCGCTCGCGCTCATCACTGAGGCGCGGGAGGACGCAGGCGACGACCCCGCCGCACTGGCGGCCGTCGCGCTGGCCGAGGTCGCGTCGGCCGCCGACGCGTTCGGCGCCGACCAGGACCCGTACGACGACGTCGTGACGGAGACGCTCGCGCGTGCCGAACGCGCGGTCGAACTCGCCCACCGCACCGGCGACCCACCCGCCGAGTCCGCCGCGCTCGACGCGCTCGCCGCCGTCCAGAGCTGGGCCGGCGACGCGTTCGCCACCGCGGCCACGGCCCGGCGCCGCGTCCACCTTCTGTCGTCCGCGCCGACCACGCCCGCTGTCACCCACGAGCTCGTCCAGGCGCTCGGCGAGGCGGCCCAGACCGGTATCGGCGTCGGAGACCTGCCCGGCGCCCGCCGTTGGGCGAGTCGGCTCGCCGACCACCCGTCGCTGGCCGAAGTGGGGCACCGCGCGACGAGCTGGCAGCTGGTCGCCGATGCGCTGGCGGGCGACGTCGGCGACGTGCTCACCGGCGCCGTCCGGTTCCTGGACTCGTGGCGGCGCAGCGGCAGCCCGGCCTGGCCGGACCTCGAACCGGCGGTGACCGCCGTCGCGATGGTCCACGGCCTCCGCGACGACCAGGACGCCCGGCACGAGTGGAACACGATTCTGGAGCAGTTCGGCGCGTCCCCGAACCGGGTCCACGGCTACGGCGCGGTCTTCGACGTGATGCCGCTGCTCCACAACGGACAGGTGTCCGAAGCGCTGGAGCGGATGGCGCCCGAATCCGGCGAGGTGTGGAGGTGGGTCACCTGGATCTGGCACCACTGGTACGTGGCGTTGCGCGCGGAGGCCGCCGTGCTCGCGGGAAGCCCCGACGCCCGCCACCGCCTGGCCGACGCCCGCGAGCTCACCACCGGCAATCCCGTCGCCGGCGCCATCGTTGAACGGGCCGAGGCACTACTGGAGGACGACCCGACGCGGCTGCTCGCCACGACGGACGCGTTCGACGCCGCCGGTTGCCGCTACCAGTCGGCCCGGACCAGGATCCTGGCGGGCGGCGAGCACGCCCTCCGCGGAGCGGCCGTACTCGCCGACCTCGGTCTCGCCCCCATGGCCGTCCGGTAGCCGGACGATCGCCGCTCGTAGCAAGTGGCCATCAAGGGAAACCTTGGAAAAATAGCCTTCTGGGGTCCGAATTATCGACTGGGCGCACGATATCTCCGAAGCGAAATTCGAGTCCCATACCTCCAGGCGGTGCTCGTTGATATCTCGAACCCGGCCCCGAGTTCGGGGAAGGTGTCTGCCCGATGCGCAGATCGAAGCAATGAGAGGCCGATTCGCTGCCTGAGAACGAGTGCTTTCACCGTAGGCAACGACGCAAATCGCTGCTTGCCGCGCCGGCTTGGCGTCGTATGCAGGCATTCATCTACCTGTGTGGACGGTATGTCACTCTTGCGCCTCGGATGCCTGGGATTGAGCATGTTGACGGGCCGACGGTAACCCACGGTAGCTGGTCGTCAAGAGCGAGGAGCGTGAATCGTGGGAGATCAGAAGTGACTTGATCTTCCTTGGACTGTTGCCACTGGAGCGGAAGGTGGGCTTCTGACCTGGGCTGATGTCTGGACGGCCTTCGCTGCCGGGCTGTCCAACCGTTTTCACACCGAAGAGGTCACTGGTTCGAACCCAGTATCGCCCACCCCAAGTTTCCACAGGTCAGAGCGTCATCCACGGCGCAACCTCGCGCGTTCCCGATGACCGCTTCGCAGCCTCGGGAGCCAGCAGGGGAGTCACCGCCCTCAGATTCGTACGCTTCGTGAATTTCCGAAGCGGTCACCCAGACGGTCGATCATCGTGACCGCGTCGTCCTGGCCGGCCGAGTTCGGTGACGGAAGCTGCACTGGCCGTCTTGAGAACCTCGTTGGCCCGCTCGGCGTCAGCGTTCTCGGTCGAGCGCAACCCGTTTCAGCTGCTTACGCTCGACCGAGAACCGTGATGACGGTCATGGGCTGCGTGGCCGTTGACATCGGCGCACGCGGTCTCGAGGTTCCCTGTCCGGGCCGACGACTGCGAACTCGGAGACTGTCAACGATGGGCGAATCCTGGCTCTGGCACATATTCCGTGAAGGGCTGGTCCGATAGGGCACGGTTCGGGGTTCGTGCCGGAAGCCGGTGCTACGAGCGGTGGCTTGCCGACACCCCGGTCGGCAGGAGGTGCTGATCCATCTGTCGGAGGCGGCCGAGGAGAACTGGCCAGAGTCACCATCCAGCAGTGCGTGGCGTCCGAACAGCGGGTTGCGGGTTCGCGAAACCGACTGGACGACCGCTATCCGACGATCACCCCGGCTGTAGCGGGACTCCCGGTCGACGTTCGTGTCGTTCCCGGCGTTTCATCGCAGATCCGTAAGGTCATCTACACCACCAACCGATCGCGAGCCTCAACGCCCGGCTCCGCCTGGTCGCCCGCCGACGTGGGCGTTTCCCCACCGAGCAGGGCGCGCTCCAGTGCTCTACCTGGGGCATCCGCACCCCCGCACAAAAAGCAGCCCAACGTGACCGGCAAACCCCGGATGGAGGCCTCGCTCAATGCGCTGTTGTTTGCAAGACGGTGACCGCTTCACCTGAACTGAAGGCTGATCACCGCATTTCCGAGACTTTCAGGCACTCCCGATACCGGCTCATGATGCCGCCGAGAGAAGTCGCTGTAACTGCCAAGCTTGGGCTGCATTTGCGCATGTTGCCGTGGGCGACGGTCGATCCCTCCAGATACTTACACCCGGTGACTACCAGGTGTAGTGGACCGACCTCTCCGCGCTTGGATGGCTGCCCTGTGCAAGCAAGGCATGGCTGATTGTCATGAACATCTGATCTCGGATCAGGCATGACGCTCATGAGGTGATGTCGGACTACAAGAAGTGGTAGTGATATGGATCACAAAACGAAGATCATCTGACATCTTTACGAAAGCTAACTAGCTGTTTACCTTAAGGGAGATTTATCCGCCCCTTATGCCCTTGGGGTTTTTATGGGCCGTCGTGCCGTCATTGCTGTGCGTCGTACACCCGGGTCTGGGTCGCTGCTATTGCGGCGTTCAGCCTGGTCGGCTGGCGCCTTTTCGGTCTTGATGGCCGCCGCATTGCTGCAGGTTCCGAGCCTGGCCGTGGCGCCGGTGGCGCGTGCTGATGAGCAGCTGCCCAAGGCGGCGGCGACCGAGGAGCAGGCGCTTAAGGCGGCTCGGCAGTCGGGTGAGCCGGTGGAGGTGTTGGCCGGGCGGGGTGAGAGCCGCACGGTGCGGGCGCTGCCGGATGGGCGGATGGAGGTGGAGCAGCGTATCCGGCCGATTCGCGCTCGCCAGGACGGGGGATGGGCCGAGATCGATACCGGGTTGCACCGCTCGGGCGCTGATGTCGTGCCGGCTGTGACCACGGTCGCCCTGAAGTTCTCTGGCGGGGGCAATGGCCCGATGGTGCAGATGACGCGGGCTGGGCGCAAGTTGGCGTTGACGTGGCCGCAGCCCCTTCCCGAGCCGACTCTCGACGGGGATACCGCCACCTACGAGGGTGTGCTGGGTGCGGACGTCGATTTGCAGTTGCGGGCCGAGGCGGACGGGTTTGCGCACACCGTGGTGGTCAAGACCGCCGAGGCGGCCAAGGATCCGCGGCTGGCTGAGTTGGCGTTGCCGTTGTCGGCCCCGGGGTTGTCGGTGACGCAGGAGCCGGACAGCGGGGTGCTGATCGCCAAGACGTCGGCGGGGATGGGGGTGTTCGATGCGCCGTCGCCGGTGATGTGGGATTCCACCAGGGCGCCGGCCGGCGCCCAGGGTTCTTCGACGGCGACCACTCCGCAGGCATCGGCGATGGACACCGGTCAGGGGCCTGCTGAGGGTGCCAAGACCGCGCCGGTCAATGTCGAGGTCTCCGGGGGGAAGCTCACCTTGACGCCCGATCAAGGTTTGCTGACGGCGGCGGACACCACGTTCCCGGTGTACATCGACCCGGTGTGGGGTGCGCATAAGGCTTCGGCGTGGGGGATGGTGTCGTCGGGATATCCGAGTGAGTCGTACTACAAGTTCAAGGGCAAGGCGACCGAGGGTGTCGGGCGTTGTGAGGTCGCCAAGGACGGCAACTGCGTCAAGAACCAGACCAAGCGGCTGTTCTACAAGGTGCCCCTGCCGTCGCTGAAGGGCCGCTACGTCCAGGCGGTGGAGTTCACCGCGTTTGAGACCGGCGCATTCAACTGCAATAGCCCGACGTCGATCCAGTTGTGGCGCACTTTGCAGCTGAAGTCGTATGCGACCTGGAACAACACCGCCGGGTCGTGGAGCAACGGCGGCGCTTGGGGCGAGCATCTGATCTCACGTGATGTGGCGTTCTGCTCGAGGACGCCGGTGGAGTTCGGCGGGTCGCTGCTGCGCTCTCATGTGCAGTCGGCCTTGAACAAGGGGTACAGCGACATCACGTTCGGGTTGAAAGCCTACAGCGAAGCGACGATGGACTGGTGGAAACGGTTCGCCGACGACGCCTACCTGACGATCCAGTACAACAATCCGCCTTACACCGTCAATTACAAGTCGATGGCCACCACGCCCGGCGGGTTGTGCGCACCACAGAACGACCCTGTCGTCATCAACAGAGTCCCCACCCTGTCCGGGTATTTCTGGGACCCCGACGACGAGGACGCCAACAAGGTGCAGCCGGAGTTCGCATCCCACTGGGACACCGGCGACGGCAGCGGCTTCGTCCAGCGCTGGTCGTCGGGACGGATCGCCCCGGCGGCCAGATCGGGGACGCAGCGCCGCACCACGATGCCGGATACGATCCCGCAGAAGACGCTGATCGGCTGGCACGCGCGAGCCTGGGACGGTGAGCAGTACGGCCCCTGGTCGTCGACCGGAGCGGCACCGGCCTGCTATTTCATCTACGACCCGTCCAAGCCGGCCCCGACCATCACCTCCACCGACTATCCCGACGATGATCAGTGGCACGGCGGTGTAGGCCAGGCGGGCTCCTTCACCATCACCGACCCCGAAGGGGTCGCCAACCGGTACGACATCAGACTCAACAACGTGCCGGTCATGTCGGTGGCCACCACCGACGGAGCCGCACGAACGATCACGCTGGCCCCGAATCAGTACGGCCCCAACTCCGTGACCGTGGTGGCGTTCGCCCCCTCCGGGCAGAACTCTGCAGCCGCGAGCATCAACTTCCTGGCCAATGAGGGAACCCCGGCCAAAGCCCGCTTCCCCCTCGATGAGGGCGCCGGTTCCACGACCGCGACCGCCCAGACCCGGGACGGTGACCCACCGATCACCGCGGACCTGCACGGCGGTACCAGTTTCGGTCAGCAGGGCCAGGTCGAAACGGCCCTGACCTTGGACGGTACCGGTCACGCAGGGACAGGGACACCCATCGTGGACACCAGTAAGCAATTCGCGGTGTCGGTGTGGGTGCGGCTCACCCAAGCCGGCGTCACCAGGACCGTCCTCAGCCAGGACGGCACGAGCAAGAGCGGCTTCTACCTCAAGTACGACGGCGCGCTGAACAAGTGGGTGCTGTCGATGGTGAAGTCCGACTCCGCCGAGACAGGCGCCTACCAGGCGGTGTCGAAGAACCCCGCGGAGTTGAACACCTGGACCCATCTGGTGGGGGTGTACGACCAGACCAACCGGCTGCAGATCTACGTCAATGGTGACCGCGGCGCTGAGAGCCCGGTGGTGCCCGCGGCCTGGAACGCCACCGGCGGATTTCAGATCGGGCGTAGCAAGTGGCTGGGCAACCCCGCCGACCACTGGCCCGGCATGGTCGACGACGTGCAGGTCTATGACCGGATCCTCTCCGGCCCCGAGATCACCAACCTGTACCAGCAGGCCCCGGTCCTGAAGGCCCGCTGGAAGTTGAACGCCGCCACCGACGGACTCAGCCCCGGCGAGGTCCACGACGGCGGGGCGGCCCCGCCGCTGAAGCTGCGCAACGCAGCGGCCATCTCGGCCGGTGCCGGGTTCAAGGGCCCCTTCATATCGCCTGCGGGACTGCAACTGGACGGGCTGGGCGCTTATGCCGAGGCCGACCCGGCCGATCCAGCGGCCGACTCGCCGCTGATCTCCACCGATGAGAGCTTCACCCTCACCGGGTGGGTGCAGAACATGCAGCGCCCCCAGACCACTGCCACGGTGTTTTCCCTCCCAGGTACCCAAACCAACGCGTTCGCTCTGCGGTATGTCCCGGACGCGACCGAGCCGGAATACCTGGGCACCTGGCAGTTGGAGATGAACAACGCCGACCTCCCCGCTACTGACCCGTCCAAGCCGCAGCGTCTGACCAGCAACTCCGCGTACACCGAAGACGACTGGGACCACATCACCATCGTCTACGACGCAACGAACCGGACGATGAGCCTCTACATCAACGGCTCCACCGTCAACGGCTCCGACGGGGACTCCGAAGAAGGAGACGTCCGCCCCTTCAAGGCCGCAGGCGGCTTGCAGGCCGGACGTAACGCCTTCGGCGGCAACGGCGCGGGCACCCACTTCTGGCCCGCGGCCCTGGACGACGTCTGGCTGTACCGGGGCGTCCTGAGCCGCACCCAAATCGTCCAGCTCGGACAAGCGATCGAGCTCGACACCGACGACGGACCCTAGACACCCCACCCATGGCGCGGCAGACGCTTCGGCCTCAATGCGTAAGTGTCTGCCGCCGATCCCAGCACATCGACGGATTGGTGCCCCGACGAAGGTCTCGGGGTCGGAGCAGGCGCGTGGGCGCAGGAGGATGCCGTGAGAACAGGCCGCAAGACACTGGTGCTGTCCCGCCCCCGGACGGCACGCGCGGTCGCCGCGGTCATGGCCGTGACACTTGCCGCGGAGCTGCTGTCAGCCACGCCGCCCGCGCTCGCGGATCCCGGCTCTCAGCGCCCGACTGTCAAAGATCACGAGGATCCGGTCAAAGGCCGTGATCTGAAGGTTCGGCCCCGCAAGAAGCCGACCTTGAAACCAGGACCGCCGGCCAAGGTCACCTGGCCCGACCCCGGCACCAGCGAGGTCTCACTGCCAGCCGAATCCAGGCCAGCGGTGCGCGCCGGTTCGCTGCCGCTGCGGGTGCTGCCCGCCAAGAAACCTGCGGCGCGTGGCGAGCTGGAGGCCGCGGGGAAGGTGCGGCTATCGATTCTGGACCGCGCGGCCGCCGCGAGAGCCGACTTGAACGGGCTGGCGTTCACCGTGGCCCGCACCGACAAGCCCAATGCCGGCCAAGTCGGGGTGGAACTGGACTACTCACAGTTTGCGCAAGCATTCGGCGGCGCCTACGGGTCACGGCTGCGCCTCTACCAGATGCCCGCCTGCGCGCTCAGCACTCCCAGCAAACCTGAGTGCCGTCTGGCCGCTCCGTTGAAGGCAGTCAACAACAGCGGCGAGCAGACTCTCACCGCCCAGGTGACCGCAGCGCCCGCTACCACCTCATCGGGTACCGCATCTGCGGCTGGGCAGTCAGTAGGAACCCTGTTGGTCGCGGCGGCCGGGGCGTCGGGGCCGCAGGGTGACTATAAGGCGACCTCGCTGGAGGCGTCGGCGACCTGGCAGGCCGGTGGGCACGGCGGTGACTTCACCTGGTCCTACCCGATGCGCGTTCCGCCAGTTCCCGGCGGTCTCACCCCCAGCGTGTCCATCAGCTATTCCTCCGGCAGCGTGGACGGCAAGACCTCCAACACCAACGGACAACCCTCCTGGGTCGGGGAGGGGTTCGATCTGTGGCCCGGCTACATCGAGCGGCGCTACAAATCGTGCGAGGACGACGGTGCCCCCAAGGACGAGTGGGGAAACTCGCCAGGCGACCTGTGCTGGGGCTACGACAACGCCACCGTCACCTGGAACGGCAAGGGCGGCGAACTGATCAAGGCCGCCGACGGCACCTGGCGAATGAAGGCCGACGACGGCACCAAGTTCGAAAAGCTCACCAACTCGTCCACCGGCAACGGCGACAACGACGGGGAGTACTGGAAGGTCACCACGACCGACGGCGTCCAGTACTACTTCGGCCTCAACCGCGTGCCCGGCTGGGAGTTGGATAAACCTGAGACCGATTCCACCTGGACCACCCCGGTCTACGGCGATGACGCTAATGGCTCGGGCGATGACGACGACGAACCCTGCCACAAACCCGCGTTCGCCGACTCTTGGTGCCAGCAGGCATACCGGTGGAACCTGGACTACGTCGTCGACCCCGCCGGCAACGCCATCGTCTACAGCTACGCCAAAGAGACCAACCACTACGGCCGCAACCTCAAGGCCGAAGACGAAACCCCCTACGTCCGCGGCGGATACCTGAAGACCATCTCCTACGGGATGCGCAAGGACAGCCTGTTCGCCAAGGCGCCCGCTCAGGTCAGCTTCGCTACCTCCGAACGCTGCATCCCTACTGCCACCTTCGACTGCGACCCGTCCAAGATCGGCAGCAACCCTGACAAGTGGTGGGACGTCCCCTGGGACCTGAACTGCAATTCCGGCCAAAAATGCGAGGACACCCACGGCACCCTCGCACCGACATTCTGGTCCCGCAAGCGCCTCACCCAGGTCACCACCCAGATCCTGAAGCCGGACGCGTCGGGATACCGGCCGGTGGACTCCTGGGCACTCACCCACGACTGGGGCCTGGCCGACATCGAACGCGACCTACTGCTGATCAACATCCAGCACACTGGCCACGCAGCCGACGGGACGAAGGTCACGTTGCCGAAGGTGACCTTCACCCCGGTGCAGCTGCCCAACCGGCTGGACAGGACCGGCGACGACATCCTGCGCTACGTCCGCTACCGGGTCGGCGCCATCCAGGACGAATCCGGCGGGCAGATCGACATCAGCTATACCGAACCCGAGGCCAGCTGCTCGCCGTCGGACCTTCCCACACCGGAGACCAACACCACCCGGTGTATGCCGGTGATCTGGACACCGCCCGGTCACGAAAATCCGATCACCGACTGGTTCCACAAATACGTGGTGACCAGCGTGATGCAGTCCGACCGCACCGGTGGTTCACCGGAAATGGTCACCAAATATCAATACCTGGGCGGTGCCGCCTGGCACTTCGACGATGATGACGGGCTGACCAAACAGAAGAACAAGACCTGGTCGCAATGGCGCGGGTACGGGCAAGTCCGCACCTTCACCGGCGACTACAACGACCCCGCCACCCAAACCGACACGTTCTACCTGCGCGGGAGGGACGGAGACCGCAAGACTAAGGACGGCGGCACCAAGTCGGTCACCGTCCCAGACGGAGAAGGCGGCACCCACACCGACCACGCCGCCTATGCAGGATTCACCCTCAAAACCGTCACCTACGAAAACCCCGGCGGCACCGTCCACTCCAAAACCGTCAACACCCCCTGGAAAATCCAGACCGCGTCACGGACACGATCGTGGGGCACCACCAACGCCAACATCACCGCCATCGACACCGCCCAGACCTGGACCGCCAAAGACGGCGGCGGCTGGACCCAGACCAAAACCGACAACACCTACCAGCCCTCAGGCCACGGCACTGGCCGAGTCACCATGGTGGACGACCTAGGTGACCTCACCACCAGCGCCGACGACAAATGCACCCGCACCTACTACGCCGACAACACCGCCGCCTGGATGGTGAACTACCCCTCCCGCGTCGAAACCGTCGCCGTCAACTGCGCCACCACACCCGACCGGACCACCCACGTCGTATCCGACACCCGCACCTACTACGACAACGGCGCCTTCGACGACGGACCGACCATCGGAAACGTAACCAAAACAGACAAGATCGCGTCCCACAACGGCACCACCCCCACCTACGCGACCCAGGCAGAAATCCGCTACGACACCCATGGGCGACCGACGCGAGCCACCAACGCCGCCGGCCACATCACCACCATCGCCTATACCGACACCCAAGGCCTCACCACGCAGGTAACCACCACCGGGCCACCCGCCAACCCGGCAGACACCTCCACCTCGCTGACCAGCACCAAGCACCTCGACCCGGCATGGGGCCTGCCGGTCACCGCACTGGACGTCTCCAACAACAACCTGCGCACCGACCTGACCTACGACCCCCTCGGACGCCTGCAGAAGGTATGGCTACCCGACCGCCGCAAAGCCATCCACGCCCCCAACTACGAATACTCCTACCAGGTCACCGACGGCCAGATCGTCGCGGTCACCACCCAGACCCTCGACGCCGACGGCAGCCAAAAACTCGCCCAAATCGAACTGCTCGACGGCCATCTGCGCACCCGGCAGATCCAGGTACCCGGACCGGACGGCAGGCTGATCTCCGACACCTTCTACGACAACCGCGGCCAGGTAACCACCACCTACGCTCCCTACACCGCCACCGGAGCCCCCGAAGCCACCCTGTTCGGCGTCTACAATCCCGGCCAAATCGAGACCCAGGCCCACACCGAGTACGACGGGTTGGGTCGTAAAACCGTCGAACGCCTGACCACCGAGAACGGCGAACAACCCGACAGCGAGCTGTGGCGCACCACCTACGACTACGGCGGCGGCAACCGCACCGCCACGATCCCACCCGCCGGCGGCATCGCCACCGCCGAGATCACCGACGCCCACGGCCAGATCATCCAACGCCGCCAGTACAAGGCCGCCACCCCCACCGGTGACTACGACGCCACCACTTACGCCTACACCCCGGCCGGGGAGATCGCCTCTGTAACAGACCCATCCGGCAACACTTTCACCAGCACTTACGACCTACGCGGCCGCAAGATCCAGACCACCGACCCTGACAAGGGCGCCACCACCTTCACCTACAACGAACTCGACCAGGTCACCTCCACAACCGACGCCCGCGACAAAAAAATCTTCACCGATTACGACGGGCAAGGCCGCAAAACCGCCACCCACGACGGCTCGGCAGACGGCCCGGTCCTGGCCTCCTGGACTTACGACACCAGCATCCGCGGCAAAGGCAAACTCGCCTCAGCAACCCGCCACACCCCCGACGGCGACTACACCAACGGCGTCTACAGATACGACACCCTTGGCCGCCCCGAAACCACAACCCTCACCATTCCCGGATCCCAAGGCCCACTCGCCGGAACCTATCCCTTCTCCGCCAGCTACAACGCCGACGGCACCATCAAGGGAAAGACCAGCCCCGCGGTCGGAGGACTCCCCGGCGAAAGCATCATCCACTCCTACGACACCTGGCAGCGCCCCACCGGACTGACCGGCAAGACCCCCTACATCAACACCGCCCAATACACTCCCACCGGCAAACCCACCCTCCTCGAATACGGGACAGACCCCAGCAAACAAGCCTGGCAGACCTTCACCTACGAGAAGGGCACCCAGCGGCTGGCCACCGCCCGCACCTACCGCGCGGCAATAGGCGGTGCCGACCGCCACGCCAGCTACCACTACACCGACGCCGGAACCATCACCTCCATCACCGACACCTCCCGCGACGGCGTCGACAACCAATGCTTCACCTACGACCACCTGCAACGCCTCACCCAAGCCTGGACTCAGAGCACCTCCGACCCCTGCACCACCGAACCCACCACCTCGATGATCGGCGGACCGGCACCGTACTGGCACACCTTCACCTACGACACCGCCGGCAACCGCAAAACCCAGACCCTGCACGGCATCGGCGGCGAAACCAACACCACACGCACCTACACCTACGCCGACCCCGGGGACGGCAACCGCCTCAACACCATGGTGCAGACCGGCGGCGACGGCGCCCGCACCGACACCTACGCCTACGACGCCACCGGCAACACCACCACCCGCACCATCGGCACCAGCCCGCCCGGCCAAGGTCAAACCCTCGACTGGGACACCGAAGGCGAACTCACCAAGGTCACCGAGAACGGCGCCACCACCAACTACATCTACGACGCCGACGGCAACCGCCTCATCCGCAAAGATCCCACCGGCACCACTCTCTACATGCCCGACGGCACCGAACTCCGCGCCATGTCCGGCGCCACCACCGCCACCGGCACCCGCTACTACACCTTCGCCGGCCAAACGGTGGCAATGCGCACCTCCGACGGCACCGTCACCTACCTGACCAGCGACCACCAAGGCACCGCCCAGGTCGCCATCAACGCGAACACCCAACAAATCACCATCCGACGCTTCGACCCCTTCGGCGCCATTCGCGCCCTCGACGAGGACGCAACCTGGCCGAGCGATAAGGGCTTTGTCGGCGGCACCCAAGACCCCATCGGCCTCACCCACCTCGGCGCACGCGAGTACGATTCGCAAACAGGCCGCTTCATCTCCATCGACCCACTCATGGACCAAGCTGACCCTCAACAGATGAACGGCTATACCTATGCCAATAACAACCCCATCACCAACGCTGACCCCGACGGCAGAATGTGCCGCAGAACTCCCGAAGGTGTGGAGTGCTTCAACGGTGATGGCGTGGACCGCCGACCAAACAACAAGGGCGGTTACGACGTCTACAATCCTCGTGGTCGTAGAGTCGCGAGAAGCGGTGACAGTGACGCAGGAAGCAGCAGGAGCTCGATTGGGCGCCGCACCATCGGAGCCTCAGGTATCACCATTCCTAAACATCTCGAAGAAAAGCGTTTTAGGAAACTTTTCTGGAACCTTTACGGTCAAATGACTAACGGGCTCGTCATCAAGGACCCCGACTACCTATACGCGGTTGAACTTCAAGCAGCACTCAACACCTGTAGAGAAATAGACGAATGCCTACAAGACGGATATACGAAATTTCTAGCCGCATTTTCAATTCTGAATGCCGGGCTTTTTGTTGGTTCGGGAGGTGGGCGCAGCGGTTCGCGCAAGGGAAGGGCTAACGGAGCACTCGTTGCCAAGTCGAAAAGGCGTCTAGGGATATGCAGCAGCAGCTTCGTCCCCGGCACACCCGTCCTCATGGCCGATGGGAGCCACAAGCGCATCGAGGACCTTGAAACCGGCGACAAGGTCATTGCAACCGACCCCAAGACCGGACGCACCGAAGACAAACCCGTCATCGCCACCATCACCAGCAAGGGCGACAAAGACCTCGTCCGAATCACCATCAACACCGATGCCCCCCGCCGCTTCCGTGCAAGCGGCAACGAACCACCGCACGCCACCACCAAGGTCATCGCTACCGAATTTTCCAACAGTGGCGTACTCATCGCCACCGACACTCACCCCTTCTGGGTCGCTGGCGAAATCAATGCCTGGGTGCAGGCCGCCGACCTCAAGCCAGGCATGTGGCTCCGCACCAGCGCCGGCACCTACATCCAGATCACCGCCACTGAGCACCGGACTGCTCGCCACCAGCGGGTCTACAACCTCTCTATTGGAGACATTCATACCTTCCACGTGCTTGTGGGTGAAACGTCAGCGCTTGTTCACAACGACGGCAGAGATGATCGCCCTGTAGCCGCTCGAATTCCGTCCCTGGAGGGGCTGACGCAAACTAAGGCACACGACATACTGGAGCGCGGTGGGCTAGAACTGAAGTACATGGCGGGGAGTGGTAAGTGGGTCAGATATGATGCTCCAGATGGTAGTAGTGTCCACATCGAGATGGTGAACGGTCGCGTCGTGCGCACATCCGTTATCGACATGGGGCCGAACACGAAAAATAGGACTCAGAGGTGGACGCCGGATGGTGAGAGGACGGATTCGCACGACACAGGAGAAAGGATTGAATGTTAGGTGACCGCAGAACTTCGTTCCGCCTGCGAGGAAGCCCATTTCGCTTTGGTCGGGTATGTGAATGAATTTTTTGAGGAATTCGCTTATATGGCAGGCTCGGAGGAGCAGTGCCGGATCGTGCTGGCAAAAAATGCCGGAACAGAAGAGGTGGCCATACGACTTGCAGGTATTCGCTTTCTGTCTATCACTAACTCAGCTGCGTTGAGCGATGGATCCTCTATTGTCGATGAAATCTCTATTTCTTACCTTCCGTCGACCGGAAAAAATTGGCCCACTGGTGCCGAGCACATGATTCGGCAGTTTTCTGAACTCCCGTCTCTGGTGTGGTTGAGGATCACTGGCTTGGTTGAGTTGAATGTAATTTCATCGATGCTAAACATTTCTCGTTAGATCCGGGGCCGATGATGCCTGAAAGGTGATTAAGGGTGACTGGCCAGCAGTTTGAAACTGATGATTAATTCTGGATCGGGTGTAACTTTGAAGCGCCCCGACGATTTTGGAGGCGCCGCCGGCGGCCAGCGCGAACAGCAGCGCGATCCCGATGTAGCGGGCGGCGACGTTGCGGTGCTCGGTCTCGAAGCCGAGCGAGGTGCCCGATGCTGGTGGCGGCGGTGGCGCTGGTGAAGCTGCCGTTCGGCGGGTGGCTGGTGCGGGGGCGGGTTTCGACAGTCGAGTGATCTCGGCGATTTTGTCGTTCGAGGATGGTGATTGGCAGGGCGGCTGTGACCAGGTCGCCGATCCGAAAGGGGCTTTTGGCTGTGCGGCGCAGGACCCGCCAGCGGCCAGCCAAGCGGGCAGTTGGTCAACCCGGTGCCGGAGCGGGGTCTGGAGGCCGAGCTGACTCCGGACCTGGCCTACGCACCTGTACGCGTATGGCATGAGCGTCCGCGACGTCCTGCACCACCTCAGGTAGGTACACGGCACCGAGTCGTCCCACGAGCAGATCTCCCGGACTGCCATCCCAAGTGATGGACGAGGCCAAGGCCTGGCAGACCCTCCCCTGGAACCGGCGATTCAGTGGTGTTCCTCGACGCGGTCATGGTCAAGGTGCGCGACAAACACTGGTGCAGAACAGGCCCGCCTACATCGCGGTCGGCATCGACGCCGAAGGGCACAGCGCATACTGGGCATGTGGCTGGCGGCCCCCCATCAACACTGCCACCGCCGCAGTGAGTTCCCGGTTCTAAACCTCGGACATCACCGCTCTGCGCAAGATCTTTGTCTTTGGCGCACAGTCGGCGAGGATCCAAATTTGTGGCCGACGGTCATCACGGATAGTATCGTCTTTTGGGAATACCCGAAAAGTATGACGGATTTTTGGTGGGAGTCATGGATCAGACGATTCGGTGTCCAATCTTTCCTGACGACTTCCCGAGTAGCCATCGTGCGTCAAATAGCTGACTAGGGCTCCAGTCGGAGGCGCCTGAGATCGGGAGGGCGTGTCTGGTGAGAAACTGCTCTGAAGAAGGTCCGACCACAGAACGGTAGTGGCTCCGCCTGCGGAGCGCGAGGCCCGTGACGGTTTGTGTCGATCAGGGGTGTTCGCGGGCGGTGTGCGTCGTCGGTTGGCGGGACGGTGCCGGTGCTGACGTGCGTCGTGTCCCCGCTCGGTCGGCGTCCCCTCACGCCTCCCCGCCGGTCGCCGTCCGCCGTCCGACTGGTGCCGGTGCGTTGATGGGGCCGCCTGCATCGACCGAGTCGTGTCGCAAGATTTCTACCCCGAGAAGCGCCTCACTTGGACTCCGCCGGGTGGGGACCGGACTCTGTCCGGTCGCCCAGGCGTTGGCGTTCTCGTACGATCCACCGCTTGCCTTCCGCGGCGATTCCTTCCATGACGGTCAGGGTGTGGCGGAGATTGGCGGCGTCTTGCGTTACTTCTGACACGACGCTGCTGGGCTCGTCCTGGAGTTTCTCCGCTTCCGGGGCCATTGCCTCGACGTGGATCTCCTCACCGTTGACGAGGGTGAGTCTGAAGTCGTGTTCATCGTCGTCGGTCTGGCGTACCCGTACGGCGGCGACCGC
The DNA here is from genome assembly GCF_014648675.1 of Actinomadura livida. Lineage (GTDB taxonomy): Bacteria > Actinomycetota > Actinomycetes > Streptosporangiales > Streptosporangiaceae > Spirillospora > Spirillospora livida. Next base: position 306,838 of record NZ_BMRO01000006.1, on the reverse strand, counting down.
CTCGTAGCGGTAGTTGGTCCGGTGCCGATCGTGGAAGGTGCCCTTCGCGAAATCGAGTTCGGCGTTGAGTTGCCGTACCCCGTCCGTGGTGAGGAGGAAGAGGAGCAGCTTGTAGCGCTCGTAGCGCCAGGGGCCTTTGCGTACGCGTGCGCTTCTGCCTGGGAAGGCGCGCGTCTCGATGAACGCGTGGGAGATCAGGCCGCTCATCGTTAACCGGTAGTGGCGTAGTGCCTCGTCCAGGAGCATCTTCCGGTCGCAGTCCAGCCAGGTGGCCATCTGGCGGTCGTCGGGTTTGTCGGCGAGCTTCGCCTTCCAGCGCTTGAAGGCCGCTTCGCAGGCCTTCAGCGTCTGTGTGTTCTCGGCGAGGTCGGCCGCATATCGCCTGCGCTCCAGGACGATGCGCAGCCAGGCGTGGGCGGCGATCACGCCCGCCGGCAATGCCAAGGCGGCCGTGCGGACGACGCTCAGCGGGTCGATCCGTACCGCGACCTCCAGCGTCCACGTAACCCCGGGGACGAGGAGGGCGAGACCGAGGACCGTCAGCAGCATGGAGGCCGGGGGAGTGGCGAGTTCCTGCCGGTAGTTCCACAGCGTGCCGTTCTCCCACCGTGTCCTGACGTCGCTGACCCGGTACCGGATCAGCCAGGAGATCCTTTCGACGCCGGTCCGCTGCTCCCGGTAGACGTCCACGATCTCGTCGCGCAGGCACCTGCGGATCCCCGCCGTCTCGGCCAACCAGACGGACCTGCTGGTGTCGCGTGGAACGTATCTGGCGAAGTAGTGGTCCAAGCGCCGGCTCACCTTGTCGGCGAAGCCGCCGGAGGGGGCGCTTCGCGGGCGCGTCCACGGCGCATATTGCGCATCCTTCACCCGGCGCCGCTCGATGCGGAAGCGCCACTCCACACCGCCCCTTGCGGCGCAGTAGCCGCCACCGACGCTCAGCAGGTACGCGAGCAGAGCGACCGCCTGAAGTTCCCGCACCAGAAGGTAAGCGATGTGGATCGCCGCCGCGGTCAGAACGGCGGTCGACACCAGAGCTTGAACCCAGGTGCCGGTTGTGAGGTCCGGTGGCCGCGGCTCACGAACCCGTGGCCGGGCCGGTTTCGGCTCGAAGAACTTCCAGACACGGTCGGCTCTGCCGTTCGCCATCTGTTTCTGCTGGGCGCTGTCCAGGGCGCGGCGCCACATCTGGTTCTCGAGTGGCCCGTCCAGGAACAGCTGCAGGTGCCGAAGGATCATGGAGCGCTGCGGGTCGGCAAGCCCGTCGAGGTCCTTGAGCAGGGGACGCAGGTCCTCGTCGGGTTGCTGCGCGGACTCCAGCAGCCGGCATAGGGTCCGCACTCCGTCCGCCCATGCGTCGTCACCGGTGGCGTTGCAGGTTCCCGGTGCCCGATGCAGCATTGTGAGGTGCTCCTGCGGCATCTCATGCCGTGTCCGGCCGCTGACGAGGGCGAGCTGCCAGTGGAAGCAGACCCGGCTGCCGGTGAGACCGCCGTCCATGACGGCTCGGCCGATGAGCTCACGTGCCTTACCCGGTATCCCGCCCGTGAGCAGCCGGACGCCGATTTCGAACATCTCCGCAGGCGATGCGCCTGCGGGGGTCTCGTAGACATATACGTCGCCGTGCACGACTCCTGCCTGGACCCCTACGTAGGCGGAATCTCCGGCGTAGTTCGTCGTGGTGCCATTCGGTGCAGCGGTGGTGTCCTGCGCGGTCATGAGAGGCCTTGAACCAGGGCGATGACGCTCGCCACTTCTGCGGAAAGGGCGGCCACGTCCCCGACCAGCCCGCGTACCTTCTTCAGGGCCAGCGTCACCGCCCCGACGTCCTGCGGATCGGTCGTCTGCAGTGTCTCGCGGGCGGCGGCGAGTTCCGCCTCGGCCGCGCGGTAGGTGTCCTCGTCCAAGTGTCCCGCCGTCCGCGCCTGCCGAAGCCGGAGGGCGAGTTCGGCGATCGCCGTGGCTGGATCGGTGGGGGGTCCGTGCTCACCGGACACCCGGATGCCTCCGTGCACGTGCCCGGCCTGCACGACCACCCGTGCGTTGTCCTTGGCGACGTTGCGGATAGTGTCGCTCATCATCGGTGTTCCTTTCGGATCGGCCGGTTCGCGTTGTTGCGGTTCCTCGGCGGAGAGGGTTTCGGCCAGTGCGGTGGTGAACGCCGCAGCGTTCGCCACCGCCCGTGCCTGCCAGTGCTCGCGGTCGGTGGTCTCCTTGGTGCCGTCGGCGTGGTCGCTGACGCCACGGATCACGACCACCGGCAGGGACCTGTTGAGGTGCGCGGCCTGAGCCACGCCGGCGCCTTCCATCTCGATGGCGCGTGCGTCGTTGTAGTTCTGCCGGATCCAGTGCGCGTGCGGCGAAGTCGTCGAGTTCAGTACGATTTCGCCGGCTGCGATCGGCCCGAAGTGCACCGTGGGCTCTTGGTCATCGAGCTCGTCCGCCCATGCGCGGTTGCGAGCCACATGCCGGGCGACCTGGTCGGCGCCGTGCGACACCTCCCAGACACGGGGGCGGCTCTTGAACCCGTCGTCCTCGCTCGTCCCGCCGTGGAAGGCATAAATGTGGGTGGCCACCACCACATCCCCGAGGGCGATGTCGGAGTGCAGGGCCCCGGCGACCCCTGCGAACAGCAGCGCCGCCGGGGAGAACTCGTTGATGGCGCGTTCGGCCAGCACCGCCGCGGACTGGTTGCCCTTCCCGACGAGGCCCAGTGCGATGCGTGCCCGGCCGTGCGCCAGCCGGCCCACCTCGAATCGGGTGCCCTGCGGGTGGCGATACAGCCGCGGCTTGTCAAGCTTCGTCCGGACGGACTCGTACTCCACGTCCAGCGCCGTGAGAACGACGATCGGATTGCCGCTCATTGTCCCGATCCCTTCGTGATCGACGGTTCGACTGGCCGGGCCATCGGCGGATTCAAGGCCTTCTGCGGACCGGCTTTGAAGACTCGGGCCGGCCGGCCGGTCGTGCCCTTGCGTTCCGGGCCGGCCGCGACGATGAATCCGCTGGTCTTCTGGACCTTGCGATAGAAATTGCGGGGGTCGAGAGAGATCCCCCATACCGCTTCGTAGACCCGCTGGAGGTCGGTGATCGTGAACGTCGGGCCGCAGAACGCCGTGGCGAGCGCGGAGTGCTCGAGCTTGGCGCGGGCGTTCTCGACGCCGTCCTCGACGATCCGCCGGTGGTCGAAGGCGAGCTCCAGGTCGCCGGAGAGCACCTGATCTGCTCGCTGCCACCGGGCCCCGGCCGCGTCCGTTCCGGCAGCCGGTTCCGGGAGCCGCGGTGCGATCGCCAGGAAGGCGACCGACACCACCCGTCCGCGCGGGTCCCGGCCAGGGGCACCGTAGACGCCCAGGTGCTCAAGGTGCAGCGTATCGACGTCCATGTCTGTCTCCTCCTCCAGCTCGCGGTGGGCCGCGGCGGTGATGTCCTCCTCGGCGTGCTGCAGGAAGCCGCCCGGAAGCGCCAGAGCCCCCTTATAGGGCTCGATGCCGCGTTCGATCAGCAGCACATGAAGGAGAGACTCGCGCAGCGTCAAGATCACCAGATCGACGGCGAGCATGACTTCGGGGGGAGTCCAGCGGTCCTCGGCCATGCGCTGACCCTAGCTTTTTGTCAGACTGACAAAAAGTAGTTTCAGGATGCCGTCCTGGCCATCGCCTTGTCACCCGTTGGCAAGACCGTTGGCCGCAAACCAGCCTCACTTGCGCTCCGGCCGTGGCTGGTCTACTCCTGGGCCAGCACCTCCCATGAAGAAGGTCCTCCCGGTGGTGGATAGGGCACACTGGTGTGTATGGAGGGGCACGGTGGAGCGCCGTTCAGTTACGCCGAGACCAGGCCGTACGAGGTGGCCGGGTCACTGAGTGAGCTGCAAGGGCCGGAGCACGGGGTCGTGGTGCTTCCGCTGGAGCTGGCGTGGGGTGGGCGAACCGAATTCGACCTCGATGACGACTACGATCGGTCTGCCGTTTACAAGATCGTGTTGGAGGAGGGCGGTGCGGAGCACCAGCGGCAGTTGATCAACGGCCGACTGCTGGTGGAGCACTGGGACGAGATTCTCCCGGCACGTCCAGTCCGAGCCCTGTGGGAACGGCGCTTTCCCCAGCTTCGGCATGCCGCCTGATGGATCGGTTCCAGTTCCGGTTGGTCTGCATGCGCTGGATGTCGTCGGTGACCGAGGTTTCGTGCTGGGCGGTGGGCACGCCGTCCAGATGCACGGCATGGGCGCTCGTCCTTCAGAGGACATCGACCTGTTCTCCTCTCAAAGAGGAAGCCCGGAGCAGGTCGCCGACGACGTCATCGCCGCCTATGCGAGCCAAGGGCTGCGACCCGAAGTGGCCCGGCGCACGCCGGACCTCGTCCAGATGACGGTCACTGACTCTGATGGCAATGCCTGCAAAGTGGATCTCGGGGTGTTCTGGCGGGCTCACGCTCCGGTGATTCTGGAAGTCGGCCCGGTACTGCACCCTGACGATGCCGTGGCCGGCAAGATGGACGCTTTGTTCAACCGGTGGGCACCACGCGACTTCCTGGACATCGATGCGGTCTTGGCTAGCGGACGTTATGACCATGACCACCTCTTGGCCGTGGCCGCGGAGCACAACCCGGGCTTCGACACTGCCTTGTTCGCCGAGTCGCTCTCCTATCTGCACCGCATCCCCGACCGGGACTTCACGGCCTACGGCGTGCCCGTTGCGCAGATCGCAGTAATGAGAGACCGGTTTGCCGACTGGGAACGAATGCTTGCACCGTAGGCAACGACGCGAGCCGCTGCTTGCCGCGCCGTCTTGGCGTTGATGCGGGCATCCCATACTCCGTATGGGCGGTATGTGACTTCTGTGTCGCGGGTTCCTGTAATGAGCATTCTGATGGGCCGACGGGTCACCCAAGGTAATTGGCGGTTAAGGGCCAGGAGCGTGAATCGTGGGAGATCAGAAGTGACTTGATCTTCCTTGAACTGGTGCCACTGGAGCGGAAGGCGGGCTTCTGACCTGGGGTGATGTCTGAACGGCCTGTGCTGCCGGGTTGTCCGATCGTTTTCACACCGAAGAGGTCACTGGTTCGAACCCAGTATCGCCCACATTTCCCCAGCTCAGAGGTCTGCTCTCGAAGAGAGTGGACCTCTTGTCGCTGTTCGGGTCTGCCGAAGTGGTCACATGTTCGTAGTGGCGTCAGTGCAGGTCAGTCTGCCCGTCGATGACTCGGACCGCGCGTGACGGTTCTGTGGGGCAGATCCGGGGCAAGGATCTTGCCCCAGCGAACCTGTGGTCACCGGTTCAGCCTGAGATGGGTCACCCTCCGTGTTGGCGAGACGCCGGCTCCGACCTCGCCCGGGTCCTGGTGCCGACAGCTGCCGGGGGTCGGATCTGACCTGTGCTGGTGACGACAGTTCCGTGTGCAGGCCATCCCCTGGACTTGGATCTTGAATCCCAGGGGTGACCACCTTCGGTGCCACCCCTGCATGACAGGCCCTCCATTGAAGCGCCCCCGGGTTCGGTAGAGGCTCTAGGTTGTGGCTGTGACCTGCAGTTCTGTGTGGCTCTGGCGGTAGTAGAGGGCCTCGTATCCGTCGGGTGGTGTTGTACCAGTCCACGTACTCGCCAATGGCCAGCTCGACGCCGGTCAGGTTCTTCCACGGCCCACACGGTTTGATCAGCTCGGTCTTGAGCCACTCGTCACGGACCGCCCGGGGCGCGGCCGGACGTGACTCGGCGGCGTAGTAGGTGAACGGTGCGATCTTGGTGCCGTGCGCGGACAGCACCCGGCAGATCGGCTCGACCCTGCGGAACGCGTCGATGAACGCGATCAGTATTTGTGTGGCCGGTCGAGCTCGGTCGCGAAGAAAGCGCCGCGGCTTTCAGGATTTCGTTCGCCCGCCGCAACTCGGTGTTCTCTCGCTTGAGCTCCGCTGATTCCTCGGTCGTGGGCGCCGGCTTCGAGCTCGGCCCGCCAGTCGCGCACTGTCTCGGTCGAGGTGACTCCCTGCCTGGCCGCGACGGCCTTCATCGCCGACCACCCACTCGGGTGAACCGGGTGGACCTCGGCCCCAATTCGGACCGCGCACCTGCGCGGCTCAGGGGGATAGGTGGACGGACGTGCCATGACTCGATCTCTCAGGGACGCCTCCATCCGACCCGGGCGGTTCACCTTTACCTCTGGTCAGCGTCAGGTCGTCTCTGATTCCTGTGGTGGCAGGCGACGTAGTGATCTTTGGCGATCTCTTTGAGTACGGGCTCTTCCTTCGTGCAGAGGTCGGTCGCCAGTGGGCATCTGGTGCGGAAGCGGCAGCCTGAGGGCGGGTCGACAGGGGAGGGGATCTCGGTGCCCAGGCCGTATCCGGGAGCCGCCGGCGCCTGACCGAGGCGGGGTATGGAGCCGAGCAGCAGGGTGGTGTAGGGGTGGCTGGGCGCCTCGTACAGGCTCGCGGCGGAGGCCACTTCGCAGATCTTGCCGAGGTACATGACCATGACCCGGTCGCTCACCATCCGCACGACCGCCAGGTCGTGGCTGATGAACAGCATCGACAGGTCCAGTTGTGCCTTGAGGTCGCCGAGCAGATTGAGGATCTGGGCCTGTACCGAGACGTCGAGCGCCGCGACCGGTTCGTCGCAGATGACGACCCGCGGTTCGAGCATGAGCGCGCGGGCGATCGAGACACGCTGGCATTGGCCCCCGGACAGCTCCGACGCGCGGCGTCCTCCCATCGTCTCGGGGTCCAGTCCCACGGAGCGCATGGCGGCGCGGGCCGCGTCTAGCTGCTCCCGGCGGGTGCCCCGTCGCCATATCTGCAGTGGCTCGGCGACTATGTCGAGGACCTCCCGCCACGGGTTGAGGGAGGCGATCGGGTCCTGGAACACCATCTGCAGCCGCGACCGTACCTGGCGCAGGGCGCCGGACCGGAGGACGGTCAGGTCATCGCCTTCGAAGTGCACATGTCCCGCCGTCGGCTTCTCCAGCTGCACGATGGCCTTCGCGGTGGTCGACTTGCCGGAGCCGGACTCGCCGACCAGGGCGAGCGTCTCACCGGGCAGGATGTCGAAGTCGACGCCCGACACGGCGTGGACGCGCTTGCCGCCGCGCAGCGGGAACTCGACGACGAGGTCCTCGGCCCGAAGCACCGCGCCGGCGCTCCGCAGGTGCGCCTTTCCCGTACCCGCCATGGTCAGGCTCCTCTCACGACGTCGGTCTCGGTCACCGCGAGTCCCGCCGCCGTACGCCCGCGCGCGAGGTTGGCGGCGAGGGCCTCCTGCGCTGCGGTCCCGTCCAGCGGCAGGTGGCACCGGTAGCCGCGTCCGCCGGGGGTTGCCGCCAGGGGCGGTTCCGTGGTCAGGCATCGTTCGACGGCGTAGCGACACCTGGACGCGAACCGGCAGCCGGTCACCCGGCGCTCCGGTGGCAGCGGTTCGCCGGGGATCGTGTGGAGACGGGTTCCCGGCGCCTTGTCGACGGTCGGCGTGGATCGCAGGAGCGCCGCGGTGTACGGCATCAGCGGCGCGTCGAGGACCGCCGCGGTCGGGCCGGACTCGACGATCTGGCCGCTGTACATCACGGCGAGTTCGTCCGTCCTGCTCGACACGACCGCGAGGTCGTGGCTGACCAGGATCATCGCCATGCCGCGCCGGGACTGGTGCAGGCTGAGCAGGTCGAGGACCTGGGCCTGGACGGTGACGTCCAGTGCGGTGGTCGGCTCGTCGGCGAGCAGAAGGTCCGGGGCGCAGGCGATGGCGATGGCGATGACGATCCGCTGCCGCATCCCGCCGGACATCTCGTGCGGGTACTGGCGGAGCCGCCGGGCGGGCTCGGGGATCGCCACGCTCTCCAGGAGCCGGAGCGCGCGGTCCTGGGCCTCATCGGGGGAGAGGGGAAGGTGCTCGCGGAGGGCCTCGGTGATCTGGAATCCGATCCGGTGGTTGGGGTGGAGCGTCGTCATGGGGTCCTGGAACACCATCGCGATGCGGTCGCCCCAGATCTTGCGCATCCGGGCGTTGGACGCGGTGAGGAGTTCCTCGCCGTCGAACCGGACGCTGCCCTCGTGCCGCACGCCGCGGGACCGCAGCAGCCGCATGATCGACCGGACCAGGACGGATTTGCCCGATCCCGATTCACCGACCACGCCGAGCGTCCGGCCTTGGGGGAGCACGAGGCCGGCGTTCCGGAGTGCGAGGACGGGGCCGCCGGGGGTGGCGAACTCCGTCGCGAGGTCGTCGACCACGAGCAGCGGGGCGGACGTGCCGGAAGGCCGCCCGTCCGGCGCCGTCTGCTCGGGGGGCCGGTGTCCGAGGGCCGGTGTTGATCGCCGGCTGAGCCGTTTCATGGGTTCCCCTGCCGCGACGACCGGCCCAGCACGCCGAGTGAGAGCACGGTGATGAACAGGATCGCCGCCGGGACGAGCACGAGGTACGGCGCCTGATCGAGTGACGACTGCCCGTCCGAGATCATTCCGCCCCAGGTCGGGGTCGGCGGCGGGACGCCGAGTCCTAGGTAGCTGACCGACGCCTCCGCGACGACCAGGCTGGCGAGCACGACGACCGAATAGGCGATCACCGGGCGCAGCACCGCGGGCAGGATCTCCCGGACGAGGATCCGGAACTGCCCCGCGCCCATCACCTGGGCCGCCTGCACGTGGGGCCGGCCGTGGACGGTCCGCGTCGTGCCGCGGGCGAGCCGGGCGAACGACGGCATGGCGTACAGGGCGAGGCCGAGCACCAGCGGGGTGAGGCCCGCGCCCATCGTGGCGCCGAGTGCCAGCAGGAGGACGACCCCGGGCACGGCGAGGAGGCTGTCGGTCAGCGCGCCGAGGACGAAGTCGGAGGCCGGCCGGACGGCCGAGAGCATCCCCATCGCGACGCCGGCCGCCATCCCGAAGACGGTCGCCAGGACGCCGATGAGCAGCGAGACCTGGGCGCCGTGCGCGAGGCGCGAGAGCACGCTCCGCCCCAGCCGGTCCGTGCCGAGGAACTCCGGCCAGGCGCCGAACGGCGCGGACTCGGCCGGCGCGATGTTGACGGTCGGGTCGGCGAGCGGAAGGACGTCCGCCAGCAGTGCCACCGAGATGACCAAGGCCAGCCATGCCCCGGCGAGCCACACGCCCACCCGGCGGCGTCCCTTCGGCCGGGTGCGCGCCGGCGCTCGCCCGTCAAGGCCCGGTTCCGCGGGCAGCACCGGGGGCGGCCCGGCTCCGTCGATCTTGGATTTCATTCTGCTGCAACTCTCGGATCGAGCTTCACCAGGAGGAGGTCGACGGCGAAGTTCGCGACGACGTAGATCAGGGCGATGAACGCCACGAGGCCCTGCATGAGGAGGAGGTCGTTCGAGCGGATCGCGGTGATGAGGAGGGAGCCGAGGCCGGGCAGGTTGAAGACGAATTCGATCACGATGGCGCCGCCGAACAGCCGGGCGAGCGCCAGCCCCAGCAGGGTGGTGGTCGAGATCGACGAGGGGCGCAGGACGTGCCGGAACAGCAGCCGGGCGGTGCCGATGCCCTTCGCGCGGGCGAGCGCGATGTAGTCGTTCTCGAGCGTCGCGACCGCGTCGGCGCGCAGGATCGGCGTGATGATCGCGATCTCGACCAGCGCGAGCGACAGTGCCGGCAGGAAGGCCGCGGAGAGGTTGCCCGGCACGCTCTCGTCCAGGTAGGTCCAGTTGCTGGCCGGGAACCAGCCCGTCCCGATCGCGAAGGCCAGGACCAGGACGAGGCCGATGACGAAGCTGGGCACGGCGATGAGCGCCGAGGTCATCGCGTTGATCGCCCGGTCGGCCCACGAGCCGGACCGGTAGGCGGCGTACAGCCCGAGCGGGACGGCGACGAGGACGGTGAACAGCATCGCCAGCACCGTGAGCTCGATCGTCACCGGCAGCCGCTCCGCGATCAGCGTGGTGACCGGCCGGCGGGTCGAGTACGACTCGCCGAGATCCCCGGTGACCACGGACGCCGTCCATTCCCACCAGCGCTGCAGTATCGGCTGGTCGAAGCCGTACTGCTCGCGCACGGCGGCGATGACCGCGTCGCTCGCCGTCTCCCCGGCGATGGCGACCGCCGGATCGCCCGGAACCAGGTCGATGAGCAGCGAGGTCCCGAGCGTCACGATGAGCAGGACCGCGGCGAGCCGGGCGACCCGGAACGCGAGCAGCCGGGCCGACCGCGGCGCCGCGATGCTCCGGAGACCGTTCTTCATGCCGGTCAGCCGATCCCGGGTGGTTCCGCCTGGTCGTGCGCCCGTCCGGCCGCGGCGCCGCCGCCGGCGGGACGCGGCACCGAGGGCCCGGCGTCGACGAGGTAGTCGTGCACGGCCTCGATGTGCCTGCGCGTGCGGTGCAGCGCGAGTGCCAGGTCGCCCGCGACGATGGACTCCACGATGGCGCGGTGGGCCTGCTTGGACTCCTTCACCTTCGCCTCGCGGTCCCCGGCGCCGTGGTCCGCGCCGCCGGCGCCGCCCATGCGCCACTCGGTCAGGTTGACGAGCACGTCGATGAAGAGGGCGAGGGCGGGATTGCCGGACATCTCGGCGAGGACGCGGTGGACGTCGTGCGAGTGGTGCCCCGGCTCCGTGCTGGTCTCCTCCGCCTGGAGCGCCGCGCGGAGCCGGTCGACCCCGGCCTCGTCGAGCTTCTGAACCGTGCGTTCGACGGCGTGGAGTTCGAGGCTGAGCCGCGCCTCCAGGAGGTTGGAGACGGATACGTCCTCGTAGTCGAGATAGAGCATCGCGGCCCGGATGAGCGCGGTGGCGTCGGGCGCGCTGACGACGAGGCCGCCGCCCGGCCCGCTGCGCATCTTCACGACGCGGTGGTGTTCGAGGATCCGCACGGCCTCCCGGAAGATCCCGCGGCTGACCCCGTACCGCTCGATGAGCTCCGGCTCGGTTCCGATCAGCTCGCCGATCGGCCACCGGGCCCGCATGATCTCCCGCTCGATCTTGCCCGCCAGCTGCTCGGCGCGCTTGCTGGCCGGACGGGCGGCGGCGTCCATGGCCGGGCCGTCACCACTTCGGGGCTTCACGGCGCTCCCTTCCCGACCGGAGTCCAGCGGGGCCGCTTTCCAACGCCCGAAGGGCTTCTAGGATCCTCATAACGCGCAATCCTCAACGCTGACCGTGGTGGGTGTCAACCTGTCGCGGAGTTCGGACCATCGGCTTGCGGGTCGTTCTTCCTGCTGATGGGTGCGCATCTTGGCGCGGTCGTCCCGCAGGTTTCCGGGATCGGGGTATTGACATCAGACATATCCGCGATCCAGGGTACTAGTGCTCTAGATACCGGACCTGCCGCGATGTCCCGGAGGAACACTTGCCAGACCCAGACTTCGGACGGATCACCGACGAGCGGGTGCGCCGGCTGCGAGACCGGATAGGTGTCGACCTCGACCCGGCGAACTTCGAACCTCCGGACGAGGATCCCGCCGGGTGGCGGCCCGCCCCGACGGGCTTCAACCACGAGGTCACCGCGGACGGCGTCCGTCACTTCGTCAACGGCTACGGCGATGACGACCCTCTGTACTGCGACCCCGAGTACGCCGCCGGGACGCCCTGGCGCGGGCTGATCGCCCCGCCCACGTTCGTGTGGTCGATGTACCTGCCGCCCCGCGACGACGACATCACCTACGGCGGCGGGGACGAACCGCCGCGCCGGCTCAAGCCCGGGACCCGGGAGCGGTTCCGGGGAGACCCCCTGCGCGGTACTGGCGCCCTCCAATCCCGACTGGAGTACGAGTTCTACCGGCCGCTGCGAGCCGGTGACCAGCTGTTCGCGAAACGGTCGCTGCTCGCCGTGGACGAGAAGGAGAGCAGCTGGGGCGGCCGCGCCGTCCACGTCACCTGGGGCCTGGTCACTTGGAACCAGCGGCGCGAGCTCGTCCACCTCCAGCGCGGCACCTGGGTCAAGACCGAGCGGCGCGAGGTCAGGAACGGCGCCGCGGGCGGCCGCAAGCGGGTGCAGCCGCCCGCCGACCCGTACACCGCCGAGCAGCTCGCGGAGATCGACGCGGCCTACGCGGCGGAGGAACGGCGCGGCGCCGAGGTCCGCTACTGGGAGGACGTAGAGGTCGGGGAGGAACTGCCGGGCAGGGTCAAGGGGCCGCTGCGGCTCACCGACGTCATCCTCTGGCACGCGGGCTTCGGGCAGGCGTTCCCGACCTACGCATTCCGGCTCGCCTACGAGAAGCGGAAGCAGACGCCTGGGCTCTACACGCCGAACGAGTACAACGTGCCGGACATCGTCCAGCGCATGCACTGGGACGCGGAGTGGGCCCGCAAGGTCGGTGCGGCCGAGCGGTACGACTACGGCGCGCTCCGCGAGACGTGGCTGTGCCAGCTCGTCACCGACTGGGCGGGCGACGCCTCGTACATCACGTCGCTGGAGGCCGAGCACCGCCGGTTCAACTACGTCGGCGACACGACATGGCTGCGGGGCAGGGTCGTCGGGAAGACCCGCGAGGGCGGCCTGCCGCGCGTGCAGCTGTCGGTCTGGTGCGAGAACCAGCGCGGGGAGGTGACCTCGCCCGCCACCGCGACGGTCGCGCTGCCCAGCCGCGGCGACGGTGACCTGGCCATGCCCGCGCCGCCCGCGGACGACCCGCTCGATCTCCTCCGGCTGGAGATCGACCGGCTGAAGAGCACCGGAGCTTGAGCGGCATGGCGACAGAGACCTCCACCGGCCACGAGACCGCCGACCACGAGACGGCGGGCATTGCCCGGCTGCGGGCCGTCCTGGACCCGGCGCTCGACGTTCCCGGCGTCCTCACCGGCTCCGACTGGACCACCTGGGGCCAGCTCGGGCGCTGCGCGGAGTCGATCGCCGCCCGCCTCGACGAGATCGGCGCCGGGGCCGGGTGCCCGGTCGTCCTCGTCCTGCGGAACCGGCCATCGGGCGTCGCGGCGCTCCTCGGGACGCTCGCGCACGGGCGCGTCCCGGTGCTCGCGTCATCCCTCCACCCCGCGCCGCAGATCCGTGCCATCGCCGTGTCCGCCGGGGCCGGCGCGGTCGTCCTGGACGAAGAGGACCATGCCGCCGGCCTGGACCGCGAGCTCGCGGCCGAGGGGGTCGGCTCCGTCGTCATCCCCTCCGGCTCGGGCGAGGCCGTGGTGAGCGCGCGGACGGTCGCCGCGGCATCGGAACCGGCCGAGCGGCGGGCGAGCGCCGCGATCGGCGGCGGGGTCGCCATGATCGTGCCCACGAGCGGTACCACGGGCGCTCCCAAGCAGATCCCCGTGCGGTGGGAGCAGATCCCGTTCGACCCGGCGGCCCCGATACGCCGGCCCCACGATCCCGCGCAGCGCCCGCCGGTCGTCCAGGCGCTGTCGATGGCGACCATCACCGGCGTGCGGGGCGTCTTGGCGGCGGTGGCGAGGGAACGTTCCATCGCGCTGCTGGAGCGGGTCGACGTCGAGGAGTGGACGAAGCTGGTGGAGCGCTTCGGCGTCAGGCGCACCGGACTGCCGCCCGCGGCGATGCGGATGATGCTGGACGCGAAGGTGCCGCCCCGGCGGCTGCTTGGCATGGAGGCGTGGCTCACCGGGTCCGCGCCGCTGGAGCCGGGGCTCCAGCGGGAGTTCGAGGAGTACTTCGGCGTGCCGGTCCTGGTCGCCTACGGGTCCACCGAACTCGGCGGGTCGGTGGCCGGCTGGACGCTCGGCCTCCACCGCGAATGGCGCGACCGGAAGCTCGGGTCGGTCGGCCGCGCCCGCGCCGGCGTCCGGCTCCGGATCGTGGACGAGTCGACCGGTGAGCCGGTGCCGGAAGGCGAGCCCGGGATCCTGACGGTCCGTTCCCCGGCCACCGCGGGGACCGGTGACGGCTGGTTCCGGACGAGCGACCGCGCCCGCATCGACGCCGACGGGTTCCTGTTCATCCTGGAACGGGCCGACGACGTCGTCATCCGGGGCGGATTCAAGGTGTCGCTCGGCGAGCTGGAGGACCTGTTCCGCCGGCATCCGGCGGTCCTCGACGCGGGCGCGGTCGGCCTCCCCGACGAGCGCCTGGGCCGGCTTCCCGCCGTCGGGGTCGTGCTGGGCCGGGAGACGTCGGTGACGGCGGACGACCTGCGCGCGTGGGCCATCGAGCGGACCGCCCGGTACAAGGTGCCGCGGATCGCGGTCGTCCCGAGCCTGCCCATGGGGGCGTCGCACAAGGTCGACCGGACCAAGCTGGCCGCCGTCCTCGGACCGCTGGTCGGCCCGGATGCCGCCGAGGGAGGGGCGTGACCATGCGTTTCCATTCGAGGTCCACGCCGGCGAACCCGGTCGGCCGCCGGGCGGTGGGCGCCGTATGAGCACCGTGGTGACCGAGCGCGACGGCCGCGTCCTCGTGGCGAGACTGAACCGGCCCGACGTCCTGAACGCCTTCGACCCCGAGATGACGGACCGCCTCGCGCGCGTGGTGGACGAGGCGGAGTCCGACCCCGGCGTCCACGTCCTGACGATCACCGGGACGGGCCGGGCCTTCTCGGCGGGCCACGACCTGTCGGCTCCTCCCGATCCCGGCCGCGAGTTCGGCACCGCCGCGATGTTCAAGAAGCTGACCCTGTTCCCCAAGCCGCTCGTCCTCGCGATCAACGGCCTCGCCGTCGGCCTCGGCGTGACGCTGACCTCGTTCGCGGACGTCGCCGTCATCGCCGACGACGCGCGGTTGCGCTGCCCGTTCGTCGGGATGGGCCTGACGGCCGAGGCCGGGAGCACCTACCAGCTCACCCGGCTCCTCGGGCCGCAGCGCGCGGCGTGGTTCCTGATGTCCGGCGCCTGGCTGTCGGCACGCGAGAGCGTCGAGGCGGGGCTGGCCATGGAGTGCGTGCCCGGCGGCCGTGTCCTCGACCGCGCGCGGGAGATGGCGGGCGTCCTCGCCGCCCAGCCCCTCAACCCCCTCATGGAGACCAAGCGGCTGCTCAACGCCCCGCACCGGGAGGCGCTCATCGCCAGCATCCGGGCGGAGAACGAGGCGGTGATGCGGCTCAGGGAGGCGCCCGCCTACCGGGAGGCCGTCAATGCCTTCCGGGCACGCCGCGAACCCGACTTCAGCGAGGCCAACCTCGCCCGCTACAGCACGGAGGACGAGGACCGATGAGGCACATGCGGCCGCGCAGGCCGAGCCCAGGGAGGGGCACGTTCGATGGACGAGAGTGAAAGCGGGCAGGGGCCGTCGGTCCTGGTGACCAGCGAAGGCCACATCGGCTTCATCACCTTGAACAGGCCGGAGAAGCTCAACGCACTGAGCCCGGACGTGTTCGCGGGGCTGGAGGCGGCGTGGCGGCGCTTCGACGCGGACCCGGCGATCCGCGTCGTCGTCTTCACCGGGACGGGCCGCGGGTTCTGCGCCGGCGCGGACATGGTGGCCCCGTCGGTGACCGGCCGCGACCGGCCGGAGCGGGACGGCCACGTGGACATGCCGAAGTTCACCGCCCGCCACCTCGGCTGCCACAAGCCGGTGATCACCGCGGTGAACGGCGTGTGCGCGAGCGCGGGGCTGCACTTCGTCGTGGACTCCACCGTCGTGATCGCCAGCGACCGGGCGACCTTCCTCGACACCCACGCGAACCTGGGGCAGGTCGTCGCGCTCGAGCCGATCGGCCTCGCCCGCAAGATGCCGCTGGGCGCGGTGCTCCGGATGGTCGCGCTCGGGAGGGCGGAGCGGATGAGCGCGCAGCGGGCGTACGAACTCGGGATGGTCAGCGAGGTGGTTCCCCACGAGAACCTCGCCGACCGGGCGCGGGAACTCGCCGCGATGGTCGCCGAGCTGTCCCCGACGACGCTGCAGCGCTCCCTGCGCGTCATCTGGGAAAGCCTCGACCTCGGGCTCGCCGAGGCCGAGGAACGCGGGTGGCGGATGGTCCAGGACCACTACGGACACCCCGACAACGTCGAGGGCCCCCGGGCGTTCGCGGAGAAGCGGACGCCCGACTGGGTCGATCCACCAGAGCGTGTGTGACCGATCGATGTCCGAACCCACCCCGCAAGGACGGTCTCCGATGATCAGACGGATCCATTTCAAGTCGGGCAGGCCGTGGTCGCCGGCGGCGCTGCTCGTGGCCATCACTGTCCTGGCCGCGGCCGCGTGTTCCCCGGGGAACACGGCGGCGGCCAAGAAGGACAGCATCGAGTACCTCAGCGTCGTCCAGGCCGACGTCCCCGCTCTCGACCCCGCGCAGGGGTCGACGAGCGGCCAGACCTCCGGGCCGCTG
The DNA here is from genome assembly GCF_014648675.1 of Actinomadura livida. Classification (GTDB taxonomy): domain Bacteria; phylum Actinomycetota; class Actinomycetes; order Streptosporangiales; family Streptosporangiaceae; genus Spirillospora; species Spirillospora livida. Next base: position 290,676 of record NZ_BMRO01000006.1, on the reverse strand, counting down.
TGGATCGCGCTGTACGACACCCTCGTCAACATCACCCCGGACGGCCGGATCGAGCCGAGGCTGGCGAACGAGGTGACCTCCAACGACGACGCGACCGTCTGGACCGTCAAGCTCCGTCCAGGCCTCACCTTCGCGGACGACACGCCGCTCAACGGCGAAGCCGTCGCCGCGCACTGGCGGCGGCTGGCCGAGCCCGAGGTCGCCTCGCCGGCGCAGGGCGACGCGGCGGCGCTCAAGGACATCAAGGTCGCCGACGACCAGACGGTCGTCGTCACCCTGGACGAGGCGGACGCGCACTGGCCCACCCGGCTCGCCTCCTCGGCGCTGGCCCTGATCCCGTCGCCGGCGGCGGTGAAGCAGCATGGGAAGCAGTACGGCACGAGCCCGGAGACGACGGTCGGCGCGGGCCCGTTCCGGGTGAAGTCCTGGCAGCGCGACGACCGTGTCGTCCTCGTCCGCAACGAGGACTACTGGAACTCCGCGCAGGTCGCGCTCAAGGAGATCGTGTACCGGATCATGCCGGACCCGTCGCTGCGGAGTAAGACGTTCGCCTCGGGCACGGGCGACGTCAACGCCGTGCAGACCGCGGGCGACGACCTGGTGAAACTGCGGAAGGAGCACGACGAGACCGCGTGGGAGTCGGTGGGCGGGCTCTCGATCGCCTTCAACGTCCGGGACGGCCACCCGACCAGCAGCCGGACCCTCCGCGAGGCGCTCGTCGCCGCCGTGGACATCGAACCGACGCTGCAGCGCGCCGTGCCCGGTGCCGAGCCGGTCCGCAGCCTCTTCATCGACTCCTCGCCCTTCAGCGCCCCGGTCGAGATGCCGTTCGGCGACAAGGCCCGCGCCCAGGAACTGGTCGACGGCTACCTCGCCGAGTCCGGGAAATCGTCGGTCAGCCTCACCTGGGTGGTGAACCAGCAGTTCAGCACCTTCGCGCAAGCGTTCAAGCAGGAATGGGACAAGATCAAGGGGCTGGACGTCCGAATCGAGGTCGTGCAGTCCGTCCTCGACCGCAACCGCAGCCGCGACTTCGACCTGACGATGTCCGGCTTCGGCGGCGGGACGCCCCGGGTCCTGGTCGACCTGCTGCTGTCGACGGAGAAGGCGACCAACCTCACCGGGATCTCCGACTCCGAACTCGACGACGCGCTCGGCCGCTACCTCACCGCGGACGGCCGCGAGGCCCAGCGGGCGTCCCTGGAGCAGGTCCAGAAGCGGCTGGTGGCGGAGCTGCCCTACCTGTGGGCGCACCGGCTGATCGCGAGCTACTTCGCACGCGACGGGATCAGCGGGCTCAAGATCCTGACCGACGGATCACTGGACTTCGCCTCGCTCAAGGCGGGCGAGTAGTGCACGTCGCGACACTGGTGAGCGGCTGCCGCGCCCGGAGGCCACGACGGCTCCGGGCCGGCACCCCCGCCCGCCGCGGCCCGGCCTCCCGGGAGGTGCCGCGGTGAGCCCGGACGACGGCCACCGGCCGCGGGACGCGGCGGGCATCGTGTTCCGGTACGTACTCGAACACCGGGCCGCGACCACGCCCGACCGGGTGTTCGCCACCTTCCCCGATGACCGGACGGAGTGGACCTGGGCGCAGGCCGACGAGGCGGCGAACCGGCTGGCGTCGGTCCTGGCCGCCCACGGCGTCGGCCGGGGGGACCGGGTGGCGGTCCTCAGCGACAACGGCGCCTCGATGGTGCAGACGCTGCTGGGGACCACGAAGCTCGGCGCCGTCTTCGTGCCCTTCAACACAGGATGGAAGGCCGACCAGATCCGGCACGCGTTCGACGTCGCCCGTCCGTCCGTCTTCCTCTGCCAGGCGAGGTACGCCGACCGCGTCTCGGGCGTGGAGCCCGGTGACGGCCTGCCCGCCCTCGTCATCGTGTCGGACACAGATGCGCAGGACACCGATTCGCGGGTCGCGGAACTCGCGTCCCTCGGCGTGCTCGCCGACCTGACGGGATCGGCGTCCCCGGCGAGGCCGGCCGACCCCGGCATCGACGTGTGGGATCCGTACGCGGTGATCTTCACGTCGGGGACGACCGGGCGCTCCAAGGGGGTGCTCTGCCCGTACGGGCAGCTGCTCGGGCAGGTGGAGCATCCGATGCTGCCGCACTGCACCCCCGGCGACGTGTTCATGGGCGACATGCCGCTGTACCACGTCGGCGGCCTCCTGGCGTTCATGGCGGTGCTGCAGCTCGGAGCGCGCTGGGTGGTGACGCCCCGGGTCCGCGTCGGGACGTTCTGGGACACCGTCAAGTCCTTCGGCGTCACGCACGCGACGCTGCTTCCGCAGGTGGCGACGTTCATCGAGAAGCAGCCGCCGCGGCCCGACGACGCCGACAACCCGCTGCGCATCATCATCACGGGCTCGTACTCGCGCGGACTCGACCGCTGGTGCGAGCGGTTCGGCGTCGAGCACCGCTACCGCTACTACAACGCGACGGAGCTGTGCGCGCCGCTCATGACCGGCCTCGACCCGCCGGAGGACGCCGCGACCGGCCATGTGCGGCCGGGCGCGACGGTGCGGGTGGTGGACGAGCACGACGTCCCGGTCCCCCGGGGAACCGTCGGTGAGCTGGTGGTGCGGACCGACCTCCCGTGGGAGATGTTCCTCGGCTACGTCGGCGACCTGCCCGCCACGGCCGCCGCCTGGCGCAACGGCTGGTACCACACCGGCGACCTCTTCGTGCAGACCGCCGAGGACACCTACCAGTACGTCGACCGCCTCAAGGACGCCATCCGGCGGCGGGGGGAGAACATCTCCTCGTTCGAGGTGGAGGAGGTGATGCTGCGGCACCCGGCCGTCGTCTCGTGCGCCGCGATCGGGGTCCCGGCCGACGACGTCCCCGGCGACGAGGACATCAAGGCCTGCGTCGTGACGCGGGAGGACACCGGGTTCGATGTCGCGGAGTTCATCGCGTTCGTCGGGCGGCACCTGCCGTCGTACGCCGTCCCGCGCTACGTCGAGGTGTACCGGGAGCTTCCGCGCACGTCCACGCAGAAGGTGCGCAAGGCCGATCTGCGGGCGGCCGGGGTGACCTCCATGACATGGGACCGGCTTGGGGCAGTGGAAGGAGTCCGAAAATGATCGACGAACCGGGGCTGGACGACTTCCGGGCCGGTCTGCGGTCCTGGATCGAGCGGGAGGTGCCCGCGGACTGGCGCGACCGGCTCCGCGGCGACCTGCGGGAACTCTACGTCTGGTGGGCGAGCGCGCTCCGGGACGCCGGATACGGACCCCCGCACTGGGCGCGGGAGCACGGCGGTCCCGGGCTGAGCCTCGCCCGGCAGCTGGTGGTCTACGAGGAGGTGGCCCTCGGCGACTGCCCGGACTACCCGGGACTCTTCTCGTGCGCGTACAACCACGTGTACAGCACGCTCACCGCGCACGGCACGCCCGACCAGGCGGCCGCCCACCTGCCGCCGATCCTCGCCCACGACCGGGTGTGGGCCCAGGCGTTCTCGGAGCCCGAGGCCGGGTCCGACCTCGCCTCGCTGCGGACCACCGCGACCCGCGACGGCGACCGGTACATCGTCAACGGGCAGAAGATCTGGTCGACGCGCGCCCCCCACGCGGACTGGGCGATCCTCCTGGCGCGCACCGACCCGGACGCCCCCAAGCGCCGCGGCCTCTCCTACTTCCTGGTCGACCTGAGCAGCCCCGGCATCGAGGTCCGGCCGATCAAGCAGATCACCGGTGTCGACGACGACTTCGCCGAGATCTTCTTCACCGGCGTGAGCGTCCCGGCGGCGAACCTCGTCGGGCGGGAGAACGACGGCTGGCGGGTCGCCCAGACGACCCTCGCGTCCGAGCGCGGCCCGCTGGCGGTGCCGACCGCGCTGCGCCTGCGGCGGATGCTCGACGCCGCGCTGCCGCTGGCGATCGGCCGGGCCGAAGACGAAGGCGCCGACTTCGCGACGTCCTCGGTCGGCCGCCGCTACGCGGACCTGCACGCCGACGTCGAGATCCTCGCCGAGCTCATCTACGGGACCCTCGCTCGGTTCATCGAGGCCGGGACCCCCGGTGTGGAGGCGTCCTTGATCAAGCTCTTCCTCAGTGGGCTGATGCAGCGGACGTCCGAGTTCGGCCTTGACATGGCTGGCGCAGCGGGCCACTACGAGCAGCCCGGCAAGGTCGTGCGAGGCCTCGACACCCACGACTGGCTCGTCGAGCACCTCGAGTCGTGGGTGTGGACGATCGCCGGAGGCACCGACCAGATCCAGCGCAACATCATCGGGGAGCGGGTGCTCGGGCTGCCGAGAGACCCGCTCGTGAGCTGAGGAGCTGATTCCGGGTGCAGATCGTGTCGCTCACGAGCGAACAGCGGATGCTGCGGGAGGTCGTACGGGAGATGCTGGACGCCGACAGCGGGCCCGACGCGGTGCGCCGGTCCGGCGGCACCGAGCACGGGTTCGATGAGGCGCTGTGGCGGAAAGCCGCGGATCTCGGCTGGTTCGGTCTGGAGGTGCCCGAGGAGTCCGGGGGAGCGGGCGGAACCTACCTGGAGACCTCGATCGTGCTCCGCGAGATCGGCCGGTGCGCGACCCCGGGCCCGTACCTGCCGCACAGCCTCGCCGTCGCGGCGATGGCCGCCGCGCCGGACTCGGCGCCCGCCGGGCGGTGGCTGGACACGATGCTCTCCGGTGAGGCGATCGGCGCGGTCGTCCTGCCCACCGTCATCGCCGATGGCCGGACCCGGTACCCCGTCCGGGCGGTGGAGTCCGGCCCGGACGCCGTGCTCCACCTCACCGGGTGCGTGGCCGACGTGCCTGATCTGGGTGTGGCCGACGTCGTCGTCGTCGCGGCGGACGGGCCGGACGGTCCCTGCGTCTTCGCTGTTCCGGCCGAGGAAGCGTCCTTGCAGCCGGAGTGGAACCCCACGCACGACCGCACCAGGCGCCTCTACCGCCTCGATTTGGACCGGTGTGCGGTCGCGGAGCAGTGGCGCCTGGCCGCGGGCGAGGAGGCGGCCCGGCTCGTCGACTCGCTGATGTGGCGCGCGGCGACCGGCATCGCCCTCGACGGAGTCGGCGGCGCCGGACGCGTCGTCGAGATGGCGGTGGAGCATGCGAAGGAGCGGGAGCAGTTCGGGCGTCCCATCGGCGCGTTCCAGGCGGTCAAGCACATGTGCGCGGACGCCTTCCTAGAGGCCGAGACCGCCCGTGTCGCGGCGGACGCGGCGGTCATGGAGATCGCCGGCACCGGCCCGCGCCGCGCCTACTGGAGTTCGGTGGCCAGGTTCCGCGCCGCCGACGCCTACGCCCGCGCCGCCGGTGCCGCCCTGCAGATCCACGGCGGCATCGGGATGACGTGGGAGTTCGACCTCCATCTCTGGCTGAAACGGGCGAAGCTGAATCGAGCGATCTTCGGGTCCTGCGACGCCCACCGGGCACGCGTCGCGCGCATCGCGAGCGGAGCCCACGAGCTCGTCGCGGCGGGGGAGGGGGATCGCCGGTGGACTTCGCGCTGACGGAGGACCAAGAGACCATCCGGCGGTCAGTCGCGGACCTGGTACGCCGGTTCGACGACCACTACTGGCGGGAGAAGGACCGCGGGCACGAGTTCCCGGCCGAGTTCTACGAGGCCATCGCCCGCGGGGGTTGGCTGGGGCTGACCATCCCCGAGGAGTACGGCGGGCACGGGCTCGGGATCACCGAGGCGACGCTCCTGCTGGAGGAGGTCGCCCGCTCCGGCGGGGGGATGAACGCCGCCAGCGCGATCCACCTCTCGATCTTCGGGATGCACCCCGTGGTCGTGCACGGCTCGGACGAACTGAAGCGGCGGACCCTGCCGCGGATCGTCTCCGGTGACCTCCACGTCTGCTTCGGGGTGACCGAGCCGGGCGCCGGCCTGGACACCACCCGGATCACGACCTTCGCCCGCCGCGACGGTGATTCCTACGTCGTCAACGGCCGCAAGGTCTGGATCTCCAAGGCGCTGGAGTCGGAGAAGATCCTCCTGCTGACGCGGACGACCCGGCGGGAGGAGGCCGCCCGCAGGACCGACGGGCTGACGCTCTTCCTCACCGACCTCGACCGCGCCCACGTCGACATCCGCCCCATCCGCAAGATGGGGCGCAACGCCGTCAGCTCCAACGAGCTGTTCATCGACGACCTGCGCGTCCCGGTCGAAGACCGGGTCGGGGAAGAGGGCAGGGGCTTCACCTACCTGCTCGACGGCCTCAACCCCGAGCGGATGCTGATCGCCGCCGAGGCGCTCGGCATCGGCAGGGTCGCCCTGGAGAAGGCGGCGAGGTACGGGACCGAGCGGGAGGTGTTCGACCGGCCGATCGGCATGAACCAGGGCATCCAGTTCCCACTCGCCGACGCCCTGGCCCGCCTGGACGCCGCCGAACTGGTCCTGCGCAAGGCCACGTGGCTCTACGACGGCGGCAGGCCGTGCGGGCGGGAGGCGAACACCGCCAAGTACCTGTGCGCGGACGCCGGGTTCAGCGCGGCCGACCGCGCGCTGCAGACGCACGGCGGGATGGGCTACGCCGAGGAGTACGACGTCGCGCGGTACTTCCGCGAGGCCCGCCTCATGAAGATCGCCCCGGTCAGCCAGGAGATGGTCCTCAACTACCTGGGGTCGCACGTGCTGGGAATGCCGAGGAGCTACTGATGGACACGAGCCGGTTGTTCGACCTGACGGGACGCTCGGCGCTGGTCACCGGTGCGGCCGGAGGGATCGGCGCCGCGGTGGCGCGCGCCCTGGCGGGCGCCGGGGCGGCGGTGCTGGTCACCGACGCCGACGCGGACGCCGCGGCCGAAGTCGCCGCGCGGATCACGGCGGACGGCGGTCGCGCCGACAGCGCCGCCTTGGACGTCCAGGACCGGGCCGCGGCGGACGCGGCGGCCGCACGTGCGGCGGCGCTGACCGGCGGGACGCTGCATGTGCTGGTGAACAACGCGGGCGTGACCGCTCCGGCGATGTTCGCCGACACCACCGAAGAGTCGGTGCAGCGGCTGATCGACGTCCACCTCGTGGGGGCCTTCCGCTGCTCGCAGGCCGCGCTGGCGTACCTGGCGGCCGACGGCACCGGCCGGATCCTCAACGTCACGTCGTCGGCCGGGCTGACCGGCACGCTCGGCCAGGTCAACTACTCCGCCGCCAAGGCAGGCGTGGTCGGCCTGACCAAGTCACTGGCCCGCGAGCTGGCCAGGAAGAAGATCACCGTCAACGCGCTGGCGCCGCTGGCCGCCACACCGATGACCGAGACCATCCGGACCAACGAGAAGTTCGCCGCCACCATGCTCGCCCGGATCCCGATGGGGCGCTGGGCCGAGCCGGAGGAGGTCGCCGGGGCGTTCGTGTTCCTCGCCTCCGACGCCGCGTCATTCGTCACCGGCCAGGTGCTCCCCGTCGACGGCGGGCTGGTGATCTGAATGCCCGGCTCCGCCGCGGGCCCGCTCACCGGGATCACGGTCGTCACCCTGGAGCAGGCGGTGTCCGCACCCCTGTGCACCCGCACCCTCGGCGACCTCGGCGCGCGGATCATCAAGATAGAGAACCCCGGCGGTGGCGACTTCACCCGGTACTTCGACGATGTCGTCCACGGCCTGTCCGCGCACTTCGTCTGGGTCAACCGAGGCAAGGAGTCCGTGGCGCTCGACGTGAAGAGCGCCACCGGGATGGCCGTGCTGCACCGCCTGCTCGACCACGCCGACGTCCTGGTCTCCAACCTCTCCCCGGGCGCCACGACCCGGCTCGGCATCGATCGCGCCGGCCTCGCCGGGCGGCACCCCCGCCTGATCGCCGTGGAGATCGACGGGTACGGCGCGGGCGGCCCGCTGTCCCACAAGCGGGCCTACGACCTGCTCGTCCAGGCCGAAGCGGGCGCGTGCGCGATCACCGGGCGCCCGGGCCGCCCCGCCAAGCCCGGCCCGCCCATGGCCGACGTGTGCACCGGCCTGTACGCGGCCTTGTCGATCCTGGCGATGCTGCGCGACCGTGACCGGGACGTCCGCCGCGGCGACGGCCCCGCCACCGCCGCGGTCAGCCTGTTCGACACCATGACCGAGCTGATGGGATACGCGCTCACCCACGCACAGCACACCGGAACGGACCAGGAACCGGTCGGCATGGGCTCACCGGCAGTGGCGCCGTACGGCGCCTACCGCACCGCCGACGACCGCACGGTCGTCCTCGGAACCACGAACGACCACGAGTGGCGGCGACTCGCGCGAGACGTCCTGCAGCGCCCGGACCTGGCCGGCGACGAACGGCTCCGGACGAACCCCGGACGCGTCGCCGCCCGCGCGGAGCTGGACGCGGAGATCGCCGCCTGGTGCGCCCGGCACGACATCGACGACGTGCAGCGGGCCGCCGACGCCGCCGGGATCGGCAACTCCCGCTACAACCTCCCCACGGAGGTCGTCGCACACCACCACCTCACCGCCCGAGACCGCTGGCGACCCGTCGAAACGCCCGGCGGCCCGACGACGGCACTGCTGCCGCCTCCGGTCCTGTCGGGCTACGAGCCCCCGATGGGGGCCGTGCCCTCCCTCGGCGAGCACACCGACTCCGTCCTCACGGAGGTGGGGCTGGGCCGTGACGAGATCGCCGGGCTTCGGACGCAGGGCGTCATCGGACCGATCAGGAACGAGTCGAATGGGGACGCGAGCAATGCGTGAAGCACTGATCGTCGAAGCGGTCCGCACACCGGTGGGCAGGCGGAACGGCGGGCTGTCCGGACGGCACGCCGCCGACCTGTCCGGTCTCGTGCTCAACGCGCTCCTGGAGCGCGCCGGAGTGGAACCCGACGTCGTCGACGACGTCGTCTGGGGCTGCGTCGGGCAGGTGGGGGACCAGTCGAGCAACATCGGGCGCTACTCGGTGCTCGCCGCCGGCTGGCCGGAGAGCATCCCCGGCACCACGGTCAACCGCGCGTGCGGATCGTCGCAGCAGGCGCTCGACTTCGCCGCCCAGGCCGTGATGTCCGGGCAGCAGGACGTCGTGGTCGCGGGCGGGGTCGAGATCATGAGCCGCGTCCCCCTCGGAGCCTCGCGCATGGACGGGATGCCCTACGGCCCCCGGGTGCTGGAGCGCTACGACGGCTTCTCGTTCAACCAGGGCCTCTCGGCCGAGAAGATCGTCCGGAGATGGGACTTCTCCAGGGCGCGACTCGACGAGTTCGCCGCGCTGTCACACGAGCGCGCGGCCGCCGCGCAGGACGCGGGCGCCTTCGACTCGCAGATGGTGCCCGTGGACACCGGTGAGCACACGGTCACCGCCGACGAGGGCGTCCGGCGCGGCACCAGCGTGGAGACCCTGAGCAGGCTCAAGCCGTCGTTCACCGAGGACGGGACGATCCACGCCGGCAACTCGTCGCAGATCTCCGACGGGGCCGCCGCGCTGCTGGTGACCACCCCGGAGAAGGCACGCGAGCTCGGCCTTGCGCCGCTGGCGCGCTACCGCTCCGGCGCAGTGGTCGGCGCCGACCCCGTCCTCATGCTCACCGGCCCCATCCCGGCCACGGAGAAGGCGCTGCGCAAGGCTGGACTGGCCCTGGCCGACATCGGGGTCTTCGAGGTCAACGAGGCGTTCGCGCCGGTGCCGCTCGCATGGCTCGCCGAAACCGGCGCCGATCCCGCCCTGGTCAACCCCTTGGGGGGCGCGATAGCGCTGGGCCACCCGCTGGGCGCGTCCGGCGCGGTGCTGATGACCCGGATGATCCACCACATGCGTGAGCGCGGGATCCGTTACGGCCTGCAGACCATGTGCGAGGGCGGCGGCACCGCCAACGCCACCGTCGTCGAGCTGGCGTCCTAGGGGAGACGACGTGCACCGGGATCTGTTCGACGAGGACCACGAGGCATTCCGCGCGGTCGTCCGCGACGTCGTGGCCAAGGAGGTCGTCCCGCACTACGCCGACTGGGAGAAGGCGGGGCGGATGCCCCGCGAGCTGTTCGAGAAGCTGGGCTCGCTCGGACTGCTGGGGATGGCCATCCCCGAGCGGTACGGGGGCGCGGGTAGCGGCGACTACCGTTACAACGTCGTCCTCCAGGAGGAGGCGGCCCGCGCTCTGGTCACCCTGGGCACGGTCCGCACCCAGCTCGAGGTCGTCCTGCCGTACTTCCTCGCCTACGCCGACGAGCAGCAGCGCGAGCGCTGGTTCACCGGCCTCGCCGCGGGCACTCTGCTCACCGCCATCGCGATGACCGAACCGGGCACCGGCTCCGACCTCGCTGGGATCCGGACCGCCGCCGTGCGCGACGGCGACCACTACGTCCTCAACGGCGCCAAGACCTTCATCACCGGGGGGCTGCTGGCCGACCTGGTGATCGTGGTGGCGCGGACGTCGAGCGACGCCGGGAACCGGCGGGCCGGGCTCACGCTGCTGGTCGTGGAGGACGGCATGCCCGGCTTCACCCGCGGACGCGTCCTGGACAAGCTGGGCATCAAGGCACAGGACACGGTGGAGCTGTCCTTCGAGGACGTGCGGGTGCCGGTGGCCAACCGGCTCGGTGAGGAGGGGGCGGCGTTCGAGTACCTCACCAGCAACCTCCCCCAGGAGCGGATGACCGTGGCGGTCGGGGCGGTCGCCCAGGCCCGCTCCGCACTGAACAGCACGATCGAGTACGTCAAGGAGCGCAAGGCCTTCGGCGCCCCCGTCGCGTCGTTCCAGAACACGAAGTTCGAACTCGCCGCTGTGGCCGCCGAGATCGAAGCGGCACAGGCGATGCTCGACCGTGCCGTCCTCGAACTCGTCGGGCGCCGGCTGTCCGGCGCCGACGCTGCGAAGGTCAAGCTGTTCTGCACCGAGATGCAGGCCCGGGCCGTCGACCGCTGCCTGCAGCTCTTCGGCGGCTACGGCTACGTCACCGAGCACCCCATCGCCCGGCTCTACGCCGACGCCCGCGTCACCCGCATCTACGCGGGCACGAGCGAGGTCATGAAGGTCATCATCTCCAGATCGCTGGGCCTGTGAGCGGACCGCTCCCGCTACTCCAGGACGCGCCCTTGCATGCACGCGTTCCACCTCATGGAGGACGTCGAATACACAGATACCGATTCCCTGCAAGTGGCGGCGGCCCATGCCCCCTAGATCTGGGACAGCGGCCACATGGACACTCGCCCATATGTCGTTGGAGATGCAGCTGGGCGACCATCCGGGTGTGGTCATCGCCCAGGGCCCGGCGGCGGTCCACCAGGATCCGCATCTAATGCCCGCTTGCGATGGGCGGCCCCGCCCAGGGGGCCGTCACGGCCCGGGGCTGTGCGGGGGAAGTAATGGCGTGAGTGACATTTAAGGGTTCGGGGCGAGCGGGGTTCGAAGTTGCGTCCGCAGGTCCACTGGTCAGGTGGCGGGGTGAGTCGACAATGCGGACCGCGGGCACGCCCAGCATTCATCGGACCTCGCCGGATTCTTCTGGAGCGACCTGACATGGCCGCGCTCGCCTCGACGTGGTGCTGATGTGCCTGGGGCTGTGACCACATCGGGCCACCTTGCCGAGGGCGATTTGGGTGGGGATCCCTTCACAGGGTGTGGTTGCTGGTGGCTCGTGTGTTGGGTGGGGGTTTTCGTGAAGTCTGTAATGGTTCTTCCTGATCGGAGATCAGTTTCCAAATATGCCCTTTTGTTGCGGGCCGTCTGGGTAAGGTTGTGCGTCGTCGTGGCGGGTGCGTGGGGGGTGAGGTGGTCGTGGCTGGAGCCGATGTGCCGGGGAAAGGCAATCTCGTTCCTCAGAGGACCGCTCTCGTCGGTCGGTATGCCGAGCTCGCCGAGGTCAGGGGGCTGTTGGACGCCGGGCGCATGGTGACGGTGTCCGGGGTGGGCGGTGTCGGCAAGACGCGGGTCGCGGTGGAGGCCGCGCGGGAGCTGGAGGGACGGTTCCGTGACGGCGCGTGGGTGGTACCGCTGTCAGGTCTGCGAGACGGATCGCTCGTGGGCCACGCGATCGCCCGCACCCTGCGAATCGTCGACCAGACCGCGCGTCCGCAGCTCGACGTCCTGGCCGATCACCTGTCCGGCAGACGGCTGCTGCTGGTACTGGACACCTGCGAGCATCTCCGGGACGCCTGTGCGGGTGTGGTGGACGTCCTGCTGAAGGCGGCGCCCGGATTGCGCGTGTTGGCCACCAGTCGTCAGTCCCTTGGCGTCAGCGGTGAGCGGGTACTGGAACTCGCGCCACTGGAGACGGCGGATACGGTTCCGCGGCCCGCGGCGGTCACCCTGTTCGAAGACCGTGCCGCCTCGGCAACGGGTGATTTCGTTGTCGGCGATGGCAACCGGCGTACCGTCGTGCGGCTGTGTCGCCGGCTGGAGGGACTTCCGCTGGCCCTGGAACTCGCCGCCGGCCAGCTGCGCCGGCTCTCCCTTGAGCAATTGTCGGATCGGCTGGACGACCGGTTCGAAATGCTGGTGGACGGAACCGCGGATGTGTCCGGGGAAGTGTCGCGGCACGACGCGCTGCGTACGACGGTCGGCTGGAGTCATGAGCTGTGCACGAGCCAAGAGCGGCTGTTGTGGGCTCGGCTGTCGGTCTTCGCCGGGGACTTCGATCGGCGGGCGGCCGAACACGTGTGCAGCGACGGTGTGCTGCCCGTGGACCGCGTCTCGGGGACGCTGGCGGCTCTGGTCGACAAGTCGATCCTTTCGCGGACCGGAGACGGCGCGGACGTCCGGTACCGCCTGCTGGACACCTTGCGCGAGTACGGCGCGGAATGGCTCGGTGAGCTGGGCGAGCAGGAGAGTGTGCGCGGGCGGCACCGCGATTGGTATCTGCGTGTGGTCGAGCAGTGCGAGGCCGAGTGGTTCGGCGCCGGGCAGAAGGAGATCTTCACGCGGCTGCTCAGCGAGCACGCCGATGTGAGCGCGGCCCTCGACTACTGCCTCACCGCTCCCGGCCAGGCGCGAACCGGCCTGCGGATGGCCGGGGCGCTGTGCTTCTACTGGGTGGGCTGCGGCTTCCTCGCCGAAGGGCGGTACTGGCTGGATCGGGCACTCGCCCTTGATACCGCCGCGACCCGGATACGCGCCAAGGCCCTCTGGGTGAACGGCTACATCGCCATCAAGCAGGGTGAAACGGATGCCGCGACCGCATACCTGGAGGCCGGCCGGGCGGCGGCCGTGCAGAGCGGCGACTCGGTGGCGTCGGCCAATGCGGTCCATCGGCTGGGCTGCGTCGCGCTGGTGACCGACGATCACGCGCAGGCGGCGACATTCTTCAAGGATGCGCTGGCGGCCTATGACTCCCTCGGAGAGCTGAACACCAGCGTGATCATGGCGCGCGCCGAGTACGCCATGACGGTGGCGTTCCAGGGAGACCTGCCCTTCGCCGTCGAGTTGTGCGAAGGGGTCCGCGCGATCTGCGAGGAGCACGGCGAGCAGTGGGTCAGGGCCTACGCGCTCTACGTCCTGGCCTTCGCGGCCTGGACCGGGGGCCGGGCCGAGGAGGCCACCGGCCTCGCCCAGCAGTGCGTGGACATCAGCCGGACCTTTCATGATCTGGTGTGCGCGGTGTTGGGCATCGAGCTTCTCGCCCTGTTCCACGCGGCGGGCGGCCGTCCACGGGACGCCGCGGCCCTGCAGGGGGCGGCCGGACGCATCTGGCGGACGGTGGGGCTCCCGCTGTTCGGTTCCGCGTATTTCAACGCCCCGCACAACGAAGGCGAGGCGCTTGCTCGGCAAGCTCTGGGCGACGAGGCGTATGGGCACTTCTTCGAGCAGGGGACGGGCCTCGATCTCGACCAGGCCGTCGCATTCGCGATGGGGGAGCGCCCGAGCGCCCTCCCGCTCACGGAAGCCTCCGATCGCCGCCGCTGACGTCCTGGTGAACGCCCGGTTCCGCACCCCCGAGGAGGAAGACCATGACGCAGCGCCGTGAGCATGCCGTTGTCGTCGGCGGCAGCCTGATGGGGCTGCTGGCGGCCAGAGTCCTCACCGACCACTTCCCCCGGGTCACGTTGATCGAGCGCGACCGTTTCGCGGAGGCCGTCGGGTCCCGTCCCGGTCTGGGGCAGGCGCGCCATCTGCACGTGCTCTGGAGCCGGGGATTGGAGATCGCCGAGCAGCTTTTCCCCGGGCTGGAGGACGAGCTGCTCGCCGCGGACGTCCCGGAGGTCCGGGTGCCCGCCGACATGCTTTGGCTGAGCTCCGCCGGATGGCGGCGCCGGTTCGAATCGACCCGCCTGCTGACCTTCAGCCGGGACCTCCTCGACTGGACCGTGCGCGCCCGGCTGGCCAAGACCGGGAACCTTCAGATGCTCACCGGGCACGAGGTGACCGGGTTGCTCGCCGACGCCGGGGCCGTCACCGGAGTCGAGGTGCGCGAGCGCGGGACGACGGAACCGGGCGAGCCGGTCACCGCGGACCTGGTCATCGATGCAACCGGGCGCGCCTCGAAGACCCCCGCGTGGCTGGAGCGGCTCGGCTACCCGGCCGTCCGGGAGACTCTGATCAACCCGCTGCTGGGATACGCGAGCCGCACCTATGCCGTCCCCTCCGGGTTCGACCCCGGCTGGAAGGCGCTCTACCTCCAGGCCGACCCTCCGCGGGGCACGCGCACCGGCGCGCTGTTCCCCCAGGAGGGCGGACGGTGGATCGTCAGCCTCTTCGGCGTCGGCGAGGACTACCCGCCCAACGAGGACGGCGGCTTCCTGGACTTCGCCAAGAGCCTGCGCAGCCCGGTGCTCTACGAGGCGATCCGCGACGCCGAGCCGCTCACCCCCGTCGTCAGCTACCGGCGCACCGAGAATCATCGCCGTCACTACGAGCGGATGCGGGCATGGCCGAAGCGGTTCCTCGTCTCGGGCGACGCATTGTGCGCCTTCAACCCGCTCTACGGCCAGGGAATGACCGTCGCGGCGAAGTCCGCGCTCACGCTGGACGCGTGCCTGCGGGCGGACGGGGACCTCGACGGCCTGGCGCGGCGCTTCCACCGCAAGGTGATCAAGAACGCCAGCGGCCCATGGCTGGTGGCCACGGGGGAGGACCTCCGGTACAGCACCACCCAGGGCGCCACGGCCGGTCTCCAGACCAGGATCCTCAACCGTTACGTGGACCGGGTCCAGCACCTCGCCAACGTCGACCCGCGAGTATGCGACCGGTTCGTCGACGTGCTGGCGCTCACCGCCCAGCCCCAGTCCCTGTTCCTGCCAGGGGTGCTCTGGCGCGCCGCCACCACGCGCACGCGCCAGCCCACCGGACCCGACGACCTCATCCCGTGAGCGGGATGCGATTCAACGCGCGAGGAGCACGCGATGCCGCCGCAGACGCCTTCGGAGGTGGGAGGTGACCGCTGATCGCCCGGGATCGAGCTCGACGGTGCTTCGCATCATCCTCGGCGCACAGCTGCGCCGCCTGCGGGAGGCGTCCGGGCTGAGCCGCCACGAGGCCGGCGATCGCATCCGGAGCTCGGAGTCGAAGATCAGCCGGATGGAACTCGGCCGGGTGGGCTTCAAGGAACGGGACGTGGCCGATCTGCTCACCCTTTACGGCGTGGCCGACCAGGGCGAGCGGGACACGATCCTGGAGCAGGTCCGCCAGGCCAACACGGCGGGATGGTGGCACCGGTATCACGACGTCCTGCCCAACTGGTTCCAGACTTATGTGGGGCTCGAGGAAGCGACGTCGCTCATCCGGACGTATGAGATCCAATTCGTCCCCGGCCTGCTGCAGACCCCCGACTATGCGCGCGCGGTCATCCGGCTCGGAAATCCGGACGCGTCCGCCGCCGAGATCGAGCATCGGGTCGAACTGCGCTTGCGCCGCCAGGAGCGGCTCTCCGGGCCCGATGCCCCTCGGCTGTGGGCCGTCATCGACGAGACGGCGCTGCGCCGGCCACTCGGCGGAGCCGAGACGATGCGGGGCCAACTCGAGCACCTCATCGCCATGTGCGCGCGACCGAACACCACGATCCAGGTCATGCCGTTCCGTTTCGGGGGCCACGTCGCGGAGGGCGGCGCGTTCACCATTCTGCGCTTCCCCGAGCCCGAACTGCCGGACGTGGTGTACCTGGAGAACCTCACCGGTGCGCTGTATCTGGACAAGGCGGAGGAGACCGAAAGCTACCTGCAGACGATCGAACGGCTGTGCGTGGACAGCGCCACTCCGGAGTCCACTCCCGAGGTCCTCTTGGACCTCCTTCGGAAGGAATATCAGGCGCCGACGGCGACCACGGCCTCTGCGCAGCGAGGTGGCACGGTGCGCACGCGGAGTCGCCTGGTTCCGGCGGCGACCCAGGTCCGTGGCGATTTCCATGCCGTCCTGCCCACGCCTTTCGGCACCCGGATCCTGATCGGGGACGTGCTCGGTACAGGCGGATCGGCCCATCAGACGGCGGCCGCCGCACTCGGCAACTTCCGGCAACTGGCTCCCAATGAGCCGAATCTGCCGGGGTTGGCCGAGCGGATGCACTCGGTCCTCGCTCCGATGCTCACGGACGACGAATTCGTCACCGCCCTGCTGCTCACCTTCCGCGAGGACTACGCCGAAATGGTGTGCTGCGGGAACCCGCCGCCCCTGCTGTTGGGAGAGGGGCGGGTATCGCCGATCGAAGCCCTGCCCGCCTATCCGCCGCTGACCCTGCTCGACCTCGGCGGCCACTGGTGCGAGACCACGACCGTGCCGCTCCGTCAAGGTGATCGCCTGCTGCTGCACACCTACGGTCCGATGCAGGTGCGCGACGAGCGAGGCCACGCTTACCCGCTTGCGGAAAGGGCGGCCGCACTGAGCGCGGACGATCCGGCCTCGACGCTGGAGAATGTTCAGGCCGACCTGCTCGATCACGTGGTGGACGGTCTCAGCCTCCCGATGACACTCCTGCTGGCGAACCTCGAACGACCTACTACTCAACCCGTCACCGACAAGGCGGCGGTGCACTGGACGGCGCAAGCGAATGACTGAGCTGGCTGGCCATCTGGCCAAGTCGTAGAGGGCTATTCCTTGATTGCTTGCAGTGTGTAGCTGGCGGCAAGTCGTTCGGGGTGGTGAGTCAGGCGCCATTCGCCGGTCTCGTCCATGGTCATGTGTCCGGGGAGGGCCTGCCAGGGGACGCTGTCGTGCTCGGCCAGGCCGGTCAGCCGCATTCCGGCCGCGAGCAGCGCGGTGATGGTCTCGCCGAGTCCGTGGTTCCATTCGTGGGTGAGGGCTTGGGTGAACTCGGTCTCGGTCTGCACGTAGGTTCCGGGCTCGTCGAAGATCACCGGCTCGGCGGTTTCGAAGTAGGGGTAGCGCAGGCTGGGCGGGCCGGCGGTCTCGTCCAGTGCGAACAGCATGGGGTGGCCCTCGCGGACGAACAATCGGCCGCCCGGTCGCAGCAGGTCGGCGACGACTCGGGCCCACCGCGTCACGTCCGGCAGCCAGATCAGGGCGCCCATCCCGGTGTAGACCAGATCGAAGCTCTCGCGGCCGAAGACCTCGACGGCGTCGTAGAGCTCTGCGTGGTGGAAGTCGATGGTGCTGCCGGTGGCGGTGGCCAATCGCCGCGCCTGGTCCAGCGCGGCCGCGGAGAAGTCCAGGCCGCTCATCGTGGCGCCCAGGCGTGCCAGGGACACGGTGTCGGTGCCGATGTGGCATTGCAGGTGCACGGCACGCAGCCCGGTCAGGTCGCCGAGGCGGGGACGGTCGAATCGGACGACGCCACTGAGGTGCCCGGGGTCGTTGATGAACCGATCGAATTCGTAGTCGGGGGAATCGGCATGTGCCGGGGCCCGTTCGTCCCAGTTGGCCCTGTTGATCGCCACGTAGTCGTCCACATCAGTACTGTGCCAGCGCGCCGCGCCCTCACCCAACGAATATTCACCGGCCCGGTACAGCAGCACCTTGTTGGCGGCCTGTATCGCGCGCACCCTTCTCAGATCCGAGTACGCGATCCGCGGCATGAGCGGATGCCCGGGGCGCTGCTGCCGATTTAAGCGATGTTCTCGGCGAAACCGGTCGCTTAGGATGCCGGGTCATGGCGATGTTCGTGCACGTGACCTCGGCGGCGAATGCGCCGCGGATCCGGCGGTCCGGGATCCGCGCGGAAGGCCGCGGGCAGGGCGGTGCGCGTGGGGTGTACGTCTTTCCGGTGCTGCGGTCGTACACCCTCACCCATCAATGGCTGCGCGAGTTGGCCCGTTTCGGTGGCCAGGGACGGCCGGTGGCCGTTCACGTGCGGCTGGACGACGCTCAGCAGGTACTGGCCGGGCATTACGCCGAGCGGGTACGGGACGCCCAGGTCGCCGTTCCGGCGGCAGAGGCGGTCCGGCGGATCGCGGCACTTGAGGACCCCCGTGGATGGGAGGTGTTCGTCCCCCGGGCGATCCGGCCTCGCGAGGTGCACAAGATTCGTGCCGTGCCGCAGGTGGTCGGCTGGCGGTACCGGCCGGGCGCGCACGGCGTGCGTCCATGCACCTGCCTGGGGTGCCGGGAGCGCGGCGGCTACGGAGCGCGGCGCCTGCTCGAACGGCTGCCGCACCCCATGGACGGTCCGGCGTCGCCGAGTTGCTGAGCGGTCTCGCCGACGATCCGCACCCGGACGTCCGGGAGGCCGTGGAACTGGTCCGCGAATAGCGCTGACGGCGCTCGGGGCCGGGCCGGTTCAGTCGCAGCAGGATGGTCAGGGCAAGGCTCTATTGTGGGCGATGTATAGTCGCAAGAAGCATTTCAATGCGGTAAAGCATAAACTGTTGGAAGCCGCCGCCAGGGTCAATCCAGTGATCGTTTTGAGTTGCTGGGGGAGATGGGCGTCGCAGCACTGTTCGGGGTGAGGCGAGGCGGCTGCCGACCCCGCGGACACCGGCGCCACGGCCGGGTTGGCGGCCTCGGAGGACGGGATCCGGCGATCGGCAGTGGTCGCCCAGCGGCCTCGGTCTAACGGTTCCGTCGTGTTGATATGTCCTCTGACCTCGTCATTCAGGCGATCCGTGTCGCCCGGCCAGTCGATGTCATCGAGGCTGGGCCGACGGGAGCCGGCGCGGGCGGCTGGGCCCCGGCGGCGGTCGAGGGTTGACAGGCGGGGGGCGAAGAACTTATATCTAGACTTACTCGCCCCGATTCCACCCACTTGCCCGGCTTCCGCTTTTGGAAGATCGCCGGATGATCGGGACGGCGAAACTCCGCTCCGCGGTACCGCGGGAGCCAGGGAGCGATCCCGACCGGAAGTCGCAGACCTCTGCAGGTCACGGGACCTGCGATCACGGTTTACCGGCATTTCACCTGCGCACCCTCTTTCGGTGCGCTCTCCGGTGTCATTCGACGACGCGTCCGACGACATCGCCGCGCCCGCGCCGGGGCGCGATGCCGGCGCGCGCGGAAGGTCGATCCAGTGTCACGGGTGCGCGGGCACCCCCGTCTCGAGTCGGTTTTCCGCAGACGACAGGAAGCGAGTCGCATGAGTGGCCTTATTGTCCCCCCAGGTCAGGGACGAAAGCTCAGCACGAAGGCGCAGGAGATCACCTTCAAGGTCACTGCGGCGGACGGCTTCGTCATCTCGACGTTCGAGGTGGTGGTGCCGCCCGGGTTCGACGTGGGCGCCCACGTCCACCAGCACGCGCAGGAGTTCTTCTACGTCCTGGAAGGGGAGATCGACCTGCTGGCGTTCGAGCCGGTCGAGCGCACCGGGGAGGACTGGCGGGACTGGAAGTCCCCGGCCGGGGACGGGGTCGTCCGCGCGGGCCCGGGCAGCTGCATGTTCGTCCCGCCCGGCTGCCCGCACGCGTTCACGAACGCCACCGACGAGCCGGTCCGCATGCTGTTCCAGAGCTACCCGTCGCCCGATCACGAACGCTACTTCGAGGAGATCGCGGAGATCTTCTCCAGCGGCCGCTCCGTCGACTCCGGCGCGGTCGAGCGGATGCGCGAGCGCTACGACATCAGCCAGATCACACCGCTTCGCTACGGAAGCCCGGCATGACGGGAGGTGACCCGATGGACGCGATTCCACTGGTGCACGCGAGCCTTGGAGAGCGGGAACTGGCGGCCGTCAAGGAGGTGTTCGCGTCCGACTGGCCGGCCGGCCAGGGCCCCCGGGGCAAGGCCCTGGAGCGGGAGCTGGCCGAGCGCTTCGGCGTCGCCGACGCGGTCGCGCTGAGCAGCTGCGCGGCGTCGCTGCACCTGAGCCTGCTGGCGCTCGGCGCCGGGCCGGGCGACGAGGTCATCGTCGCCGACTACACGTTCCCGGCCCCCGCCCATGCCGTCCGGTACGTGGACGCGGTGCCCGTCTTCGCCGACGTCCGCGCCGACACCGGCACCATCGACCCGCAGGCCGTGGCGGACCTGATCACACCCCGGACGGTCGGCGTGATCGCGGTGGACACGGTCGGCCTGCCCGCCGACTATGCCGAACTGCAGTCGATCGCCGACCGCCACGGGCTGTTCCTCGTCGAGGACGCCGCATGCGCGGTCGGCGCGACCTACCAGGGCCGCCCGGCGGGGACGCTGGCACCGGTCGCCTGCCTCTCCTTCCACGGACGCAAGGGCATCACCAGCGGCGAGGGCGGAGCCCTGCTCACCACGGACCCGGCGCTCGGCGGGGACGTACGGCTGCGGTCCTCCTTCGGCATCGGGAGCATCGCCGAGCAGGCGCGGGTCATCGGCCTGCCGATCCCCGAGTTCACCGAGATCGGCTTCAACTACAAGCTCTCCGACATCGGCGCCGCGATCCTCCAAGTGCAGCTGGGCCGACTCGACGAACTGCTGGAGCGCCGGAGCGCGGTGGCGGAACGCTACGCCGAACTCCTCAAGGACGAGGAGCACGTCACGCTCCCGCACGTGCCGGCCGACCGCACCCACGCCTGGCAGTCGTACATGGTGACGCTGGAACCGGGCGTGGACCGGGCGGGCGTCGCCGCCGACCTGCGCGCCCAGGGCATCGGCTGCGGGCACGGCACGTGGGCGAGCCACCTGCAGCCCGTCTACAAGACCGACCAGACGTGCCCGGTCTCGGCGGACCTCTTCCGGCGCAACCTCGCCATCCCGATGCACGCCGAGCTGACCGACGAGCAGGTCGAAAGGGTCGTGGCAGCCCTGCGGAGCGCGCTGCGCGCCCACGCGCGTCCGCACCCGGCGCGGTGACCGCGCGCGTACCGGAGAGGAGACCGACATGCGGAGTGTGAACGCCGCGATCATCTACTACAGCTCGACCGGCACCGTGCACGCGCTGGCGTCGGCGGCGGCGGAGGGCGCGGAGAAGGCCGGGGCGCAGGTGCGGCTGCGGAAGGTCCCCGAGCTGGCCCCTCCCGAGGCGATCAGCGCCAACCCGGCCTGGGCCCGGCATGTACAGGACACGGCCGACGTCGCCGAGGCCGCCCTGGACGACCTGGAGTGGGCCGACGCGGTGCTGTTCGGCACCCCCACCCGTTTCGGCAACCCGGCCATGCAGCTCAAGGCGTTCATCGACACGACCGGCGGGCTGTGGCGGCAGGGCGGCAAGCTCGCCGACAAGGTGTACTCGGCCTTCACCTCCACCGGCACCGCACACGGCGGGCAGGAGTCCACGATCCTCGCGCTGGGGAACGTGTTCTACCACTGGGGCGGCATCATCGTGCCGCCCGGATACACCGATCCCGTCCAGTTCGAGCTCGGCAATCCCTACGGCACGTCCCACCGGGCCGCCGACGGCGCGCCGGGCGACGTCCCGCTGCGGGCGGCCGCCTACCAGGCCAAGCGCGCCGTGGACGTCGCCGCCGCGCTCAAGGCCGGCCGCGCCGGCTGACGACTCCCTGTACCTCCCGCCCCTGTACCTCCCGATCTCCGGGCCCGCCGCACGTCCTCCGCGGCGGGCCCGTCAACTCCCCACGACCGAAACGCGCGGGCGCGGCCCGGACGACGCAGCTGAACATCGCAAGGGAGTCAGTCCCCCATGAAGCGTTCCATCGCCTACAGATCGGTCCAGAAGCGCGGTCTCCACATCGGCCTTCTGCCGGAGATGGCCGCGGCCGTCAACGCTTCCACGCCGATCGACCTCGACCACGACCTGGACGTCCTGCCCGGCGCAGGCAGGCGCATGACGGTCACCGACTTCGCCGACCACATCCGCGACCTGGCGGCCCGCCTCTGGGCGGCCGGTGTCCGGCCGGACGAGCACGTCGTCCTCTACAAGACGGCCAACGCCGACGCCTGGATGCTCGGCGCGGCCACGTCCCGCATCGGGGCGATCCCCGTCATGCTGTCGCCCTCGCTGGACGCCATCACCGTCGGCGCGCTGCTCAAGCGGCTGGGCCGGCCGAGCCTGCTCACCGACGGGCGCACGCTCGACGCGCTGGCCGAGCTGCCGCTGGCGGACCTCGTCGAGCGGACGCTGATCGTGCGCGGCGACCGGCCGGGTGCGCTGTCGCTCGCGGACTACGCCGGGGCGCCCGACGTCGCCCCGCGGGTCCGGCCGATCGACGCCGCCGCCGTCATCACCCACACGTCCGGCACGACCGGGGTCCCCAAGCTCGTCGTGCACACGCCCCGCACGCAGGCCGTGCGGCTCAGGCCGCAGTGGCGGCTCCTGTCGCTGATGCGCCGCAGGGAGACCGTCGCGATCCACATCCCGTTCGTGCACTCCCGGATGGTCGCCGCGATGTCCCTCGCGCTCCTCCAGGAGATGCCGGTGCTGCTCATGCGGGAGGGCTCCCTCGACCGCGTCGCCGAGGCGTTCCGCGAGCACCGGCCGGGCTTCGTCGAGGCGCTGCCCAACTCGCTCATGGAATGGGAGGCGCTGACCGACGACCCCCGCAGGCCGTTCTCGTCGGTGCGGTACTTCAGCAGCACCTTCGACGCCATCCACCCCCGGACGATGAGCCGGCTGCTCAGGTCGTCGGCGCGGCGCGGGGCGCTCTACTTCCAGATCTACGGGCAGAGCGAGGTCGGCCCGGCGGTCGGCCGCGCCTACTTCCGCCACTCCGCGCACCGCACGAACGGGCGCTGCGTCGGCTGGGCGATGCCGCAGGGCTGCGCGAAGATCCGCCTGGTGAGCCGGGACGGCCGGCCGGTGTCCGAGCAGAACCCCGGCTACATCGAGGTCGCGTGGAGCGGGCTCGCGAAGACCTACTTCGCGGAGCAGGACCGGTACGACGAGAACCGGTTCGGGGACTGGTGGCGGACCGGGGACGTCGGCTACCGCACCAGGCTCGGCTGCCTCCACATGCTCGACCGCGAGGTCGACATGATCGGCGGGGTGCAGAGCTCGCTGGAGGTGGAGGACCAGGTGCTCGGCAGGCTGGAGGAGCTGAGCGAACTCGTCGTCGTCCACGGCCTGAAGTCCGAGCCGATCCCGGTGGTCTGCACCACCGACGACGCGCCGCTGGACCGGGACCGCTGGCGCGCGGCCGTCGCCGGCTTCCCCCAGCTCGCCGACCCGATCCAGATCCCCCGGGCCGAGCTGCCGCGGACCGGGACCCTGAAGGTGCAGCGGCTCGCGCTGTCCCGCCGGCTCAAGGAAGAGATGAAGGACCGGGCGTGACCCGGATCGACCCCCCGCGACCCGCCCCCGGCGACGGCGGCGGGAAGACCGACTCGAAAGGGCCAGTGCAATGACACCGGAAGCCACGCTCGCGCGATTCCGCGAATACATGGTGGGACCGACGCGGTTCATGACGCTGCTGTCCTGTTTCGAACTCGGCATCATCGACGCGCTGCGGGAGCGGCCCGGCATGACCGCCGCGGAGCTCGGCGACGCGGTCGGCGTGAAGCCGGACGCCGTGGAACAGCTCCTGTTCCTGCTGGTCAAGGAGGGCTTCGTCGGGTACGGCGGGGCCGCCGAGGAAGGCCGCGGCTACTCCCTCGACGCGCTCGGTGCCGTCCCGGAACGGGATCTGAAGCGCGCGCTCGCCTACATGAACATGATCAAGGTGGTCGCGCTCAGGCAGCTGTTCAACCTGACCGAGAGCGCGCGGACCGGCACGCTCGTCGGCCTGAAGGAGCTCTACGGGGCCGAGGGGACCCTGTACGACGCGGTGGCCGAGCACCGGGACCTGCGCGAGGCGTGGGCGAAGCTGATGGACACCGTCACCGCGAACATCGACCCCTGGTTCTTCGGCAACATCGACATGCCGTCCGGTGCGCAGGTGCTCGACCTGGCCGGGAACACCGGGCTGGGGGCCGTGCACACCTTCCAGATGAAGCACGTCCCCGGGATGCGGGTCACGACCTTCGACCTTCCGGAGAAGGAGACCGAGTGCCTGGAGAACTTCCGGGCCCACGGCGTGGCGGAGCACTGCTCGTTCATCGGCGGCAACGTCTTCGACGGGATCCCCGAGGGCTTCGACGTCGTACTGATCAAGCACTTCCTGGACATGTTCGACCGGGACGCCGTCATCCAGATCCTCAACGGCGTCCACAAGTCGCTGCCGGTGGGCGGGCAGGTCAACATCCTGGTCCCCGTCTATCCGGAGGACGTCACGGAGACCGACAACCACAACGTCGACTTCTTCCCCGCCTTCTTCATCGGCTGCACCATGGGCCAGGGCGGGCCGCAGAAGCTCTCCACCTACCGGAGCTGGCTGGAGGAATGCGGGTTCGAGGTGACGAGGACGGTCACCAAGGACCCCGCGGAACTGCCGCAGGACGTCATCCCGGTGCCGGCCGTCCTCTCCGCCACCAAGACCGCGTGAACACCGGTCGGCCGTAACCCGGGGGCGGCCCCTGAGATTTCGAGACACGGCGTCCCGCGCTCCGCGGGGCGCCGTGCCGGTCCCGGCCGCCCTCCGCCGGGCGTCCGCGCGCCGGACGCGGCCGCCCGCGCGCCCGGGCCGGCCCTCATCTCCTCGGACGCCAATCGAGGCGGCGCGGCCGATCCCGCCGCCGCCCGACTGGACTGCAACGTGGCCTCTGAAGAAAGTGGACCCGATACATGCCAACGCTGTGCAAGCCGTCGATCCGTGTGCCGGAGTACGTCGTCACCATGGAGGACACTCTGGAGTTCGCCGAAAAGGTCCACGCGGGAAAACCGCAGCTCCCTTTGGCGCTCCGCCTGATCCAGAACACCGGAGTGCGGAAGCGGCACATCGTCCAGCCCATCGAGGAGGCGCTCCTCCACCCGGGTTTCGAGGAACGGAACCGGCTCTACGAGTCCGAGTCCAAGAAGAGATGCCCCGAGGTCATCGAGGAGGCGCTGGCGAACGCCGCGGTGACGGTGCGCGACATCGACGCCATCATCTACGTGTCGTGCACGGGCTTCATGATGCCGTCGCTCACCGCCTGGCTGATCAACAGCATGGGTTTCCGGTACGACACCCGGCAGATCCCCATCGCCCAGCTGGGCTGCGCGGCGGGCGGCGCGGCGATCAACCGCGCGCAGGAGTTCTGCACCGCCCACCCCGAGAGCAACGTCCTGATCGTCTCCTGCGAGCTGTGTTCGCTGTGCTACCAGCCCGGTGACGACAACGTCGGCGCGCTGCTGTCCGACGGGCTGTTCGGTGACGCGGTCGGCGCCGCCGTGGTGCGCGGCAACGGCGGTGTCGGCGTCGCCCTGGAGCGCAACTCGTCGTACCTCATTCCCGGCACCGAGGACTGGATCTCCTACGCCGTCCGGGCGACCGGCTTCCACTTCCAGCTGGACCGCCGGGTGCCCGGGACGATGGAGCCGCTGGCCCCGGTGCTGCGCGAGCTGGCCGCGAGCCACGGCTGGGACGTGCGCAATCTCGGCTTCTACATCATCCACGCCGGCGGCCCGCGGATCCTCGACGACCTCGCCAAGTTCCTCGACGTCGACCGCGAAATGTTCCGCTTCAGCTGGGCGACGCTGACCGAGTACGGCAACATCGCCAGCGCGGTCGTGCTCGACGCGCTGCGCAGGCTGTTCGACGAGGACCGGGTGACCCCGGGCGACACCGGCGTGATCGCGGGCTTCGGTCCCGGGATCACCGCGGAGATGGCGGTGGGCCGCTGGACCGTGGACGCCCCCGCGGAGATGGAACGAGCCCAGCTCGACGAGCTGACGTCCTCCCTCCAGTAAGACGAAGCAGCCACCTGAGAGGAATCATGACGCATTCGCAACGCCGAGTCCTGCTCGCGAAGCCGCGCAGCTCCTGCGCCGGGGTGGACCGGGCCGTGCGGACCGTCGAGGTCTGCCTGGAGAAGTACGGGCCGCCCATCTACGTGCGCAAGCAGATCGTCCACAACGCCTTCGTCGTGAAGTCCCTCGAAGAGCGGGGCGTCATCTTCGTCGAGGAGACCGAGGAGGTGCCGGAAGGCGCCACCGTCGTCTTCTCCGCGCACGGGGTGGCGCCGGCGGTGCACGCGGAGGCCAAGGCGCAGAAGCTGACGACGATCGACGCCACCTGCCCGCTGGTCACCAAGGTCCACAGGGAGGCGGTCCGGTTCGCCGAAGCGGACTACGACATCCTGCTCATCGGGCACGAGGGCCACGAAGAGGTCATCGGCACCCTGGGCGAGGCGCCGGACCACATCCACCTGGTCGACGGCCCGGACGACGTGAAGAACGTGCAGGTCCGCGATCCCGACCGCGTGGTGTGGCTGTCGCAGACCACGCTGTCGGTGGACGAGACCCTCGCCACGGCCGCGGCCCTGCGCCGCAGGTTCCCGAACCTGCTGGATCCGCCGTCGGACGACATCTGCTACGCCACCCAGAACCGCCAGGTCGCGGTGAAGGAGATCGCCGCGGGTTCGGAGCTCGTCATCGTCGTCGGCTCGGCGAACTCCTCCAACTCCGTCCGCCTGGTCGAGGTCGCGCGGGAGCGCGGCGCCGCCGCGCACCTCGTGGACTACGCCGAGGACATCGACGAGTCGTGGCTCGACGGCGTGACGACCGTCGGGCTGACCAGCGGCGCCTCCGTTCCCGACGAGCTCGTCCAGGACGTGCTGGCCTGGCTGGGCGAACGGGGATACGACGAGGTCCAGGAGATCGAGCCGGTGACGGAGCGGATGCACTTCGCCCTGCCGCGCGAACTGGACCATCCGGCCACGGCGGAGACCGCATAGCGGGCCCGCACGTCCGCGGCCGCAACGACGCGGCACGAGGAAAGGACACCAATGGCATTGCTGGAAGGCATACGTGACCCCGCCGACCTGCGCGAACTGCCCGCGGAGGAAATGCCCGCGCTGGCGGAGGAGATCCGCGGGTTCCTGGTGCGGGCGGTGGCCCGCACCGGCGGGCACCTGGGCCCCAACCTGGGCGTGGTGGAGCTGACGCTCGCGCTGCACCGGGTGTTCAGCTCACCCCGCGACAAGATCATCTTCGACACCGGGCACCAGTCGTACGTGCACAAGCTGCTCACCGGCCGGCTGGACGGCTTCGACGGGCTCCGCCAGCGGGGCGGACTGTCGGGCTACCCGTCGCAGGGCGAATCGGTGCACGACCTGGTGGAGAACTCGCACGCCTCGACCGCGCTCGCCTACGCCGACGGCCTGGCCAAGGCCAACCAGCGGCGCGGGCGCACCGACCGGTCCGTGGTCGCGGTGATCGGCGACGGCGCGCTCACGGGCGGGATGGCGTGGGAGGGGCTCAACAACCTGGTCGGCGCCCCCGACCGGCCGGTGATCGTCGTGCTCAACGACAACGGCCGCTCGTACGCCCCGACCATCGGCGGGCTCGGCCGGCACCTGCATGACCTGCGCACCTCGTCCGACACGTGGCTGGACGTCTACACCCGCGACGGCCACGTAGTGGAGGACAACCTGTTCACCAACATGGGCTTCGGCTACATCGGCCCGGTCGACGGCCACGACGTGTCCGCCTGCGAGCGGGCCTTCGATGCGGCCCGCGCCATGCGCCGTCCCGTGGTCGTGCACGTCGTCAGCAGCAAGGGCCGGGGATACGCGCCCGCCGAGAACGACCAGGCCGACCATATGCACGGCATCGGCAAGATAGACCCGGAGACCGGGGAGGCGCCCAAGTCGTCCGGCACCTCCTGGACGAAGGTGTTCGCCGACGAGCTGTGCGCGGTGGGCGAGGACCACGACGAGGTCGTCGCCATCACCGCCGCCATGCCCGGACCGACCGGGCTGGCCGCGTTCGCGGAGCGGTTCCCCGACCGGGCGTACGACGTCGGCATAGCCGAGCAGCACGCCGCCGGTTCGGCGGCCGGGCTCGCCCTCGGCGGGCTGCATCCCGTCGTCGCGGTCTACTCCACGTTCCTCAACCGGGCCTTCGACCAGGTCGTGATGGACGTCGCCCTGCACCGCCTGCCGGTGACGTTCGTGCTGGACCGGGCCGGGATCACCGGGCCGGACGGCGCCAGCCACCACGGCATGTGGGACATGTCGATCCTCGGCGTGGTGCCCGGCCTGCGGGTCGCCGCGCCCCGCGACCCCGCCCGGCTCCGCGAGACCCTCCGAGAAGCGGTCGAGGTCACCGACGGGCCGACCGTCCTGCGCTTCCCGAAGGCCACCGCCGGCCCGGACATCGACGCCGTCGTCCGCGTCGACGGGATGGACGTGCTGCGCCGCAGCCGCGGGCTCTCCCTCGACGTCCTCATCGTCTCCACCGGGGTGCTCGCCGAGGCGTGCCTCCAGGCCGCCGACATCCTGGAGGACCAGGGCATCGGGATCACCGTCGTCGATCCCCGCTGGGTCATCCCGGTCAATCCGGCGCTGACCGGCCTCGCGGCCAGGCACCAGCTCGTCGTCACCGTCGAGGACTGCAGCCGCACCGGCGGGGTGGGGGCGTGCGTCGGCCAGGCCTGCGCCGACGCGGGGGTGCGGACCCCCGTCCGCAACCTCGGGCTTCCCCGCGCCTTCATCGAGCACGGCGACCGGAACGGGCTCCTGGCCGACATGGGCCTGTCCGGCGAGCAGATCGCCCGGACCGTCCGGGACCACCACGCCGACCTGTGCGTCCCCGCGCGAACGGGCGCGGAGACGAGCCCGCGATGACCGCCGGCGACCCCGGCGGCCGTCCGCACGCGGCCCGGGCCGCCGCCCGGGCCACGCGCCCGGCGGCGGCCCGGAGCCCGGTGACCGAACAGAGAGGATGATCGGACATGGTCGATCTCGGTATGCCCAAGGTGACACCGGCGCTCAGCCCGCGGCGGAAGAGCAGGCGGCTGACGCTGGGGAACGACGGCCGGGCCGTGCAGGTGGGCGGCGCGGCGCCGGTGAGCGTCCAGTCGATGACCACCACGGTGACGGCCGACGTGAACGCGACCCTGCAGCAGATCGCGGAGCTGACGGCGTCCGGATGCCAGATCGTGCGGGTGGCGGTGCCGTCGGCCGACGACGCCGAGGCCCTGCCGGCGATCGCCCGCAAGTCGCAGATCCCGGTGATCGCCGACATCCACTTCCAGCCCAAGTACGTGTTCGCGGCGATCGACGCCGGGTGCGCGGCCGTCCGGGTGAACCCGGGCAACATCAAGGCGTTCGACGACAAGGTCGCGGAGATCGCGAAGGCCGCGGCCGCCGCGCGCGTCCCCATCCGGATCGGCGTGAACGCGGGATCGCTGGACAAGCGGCTGCTGGCCAAGCACGGCAGCGCCACGGCCGATGCGCTCGTGGAGTCGGCGCTGTGGGAGTGCTCGCTGTTCGAGGAGCACGGGTTCGGCGATCTGAAGATCTCCGTGAAGCACCACGACCCGGTGGTGATGGTCTCGGCGTACCGGAAGCTGGCCGCGGCGTGCGACTACCCGCTGCACCTCGGGGTGACGGAGGCGGGACCGCAGTTCCAGGGCACGGTGAAGTCGTCGGTGGCGTTCGGCGCCCTGCTGGCGGAGGGCATCGGCGACACGATCCGGGTGTCGCTGTCG
Organism: Actinomadura livida; assembly: GCF_014648675.1. Classification (GTDB taxonomy): domain Bacteria; phylum Actinomycetota; class Actinomycetes; order Streptosporangiales; family Streptosporangiaceae; genus Spirillospora; species Spirillospora livida. Next base: position 261,059 of record NZ_BMRO01000006.1, on the reverse strand, counting down.
GCGCCGCCGGTGGAGGAGGTCAAGGTCGGGATCGCGATCCTGGAGTCCCTCGGCCTGCGCGAACGCGGCCTGGAGATCGTCTCGTGCCCCTCCTGCGGCCGGGCCCAGGTGGACGTGTACAAGCTCGCCGAGGAGGTCACCGCCGGTCTGGACGGGCTGGAGGTGCCGCTGCGGGTCGCGGTGATGGGCTGCGTCGTCAACGGTCCGGGCGAGGCCCGCGAGGCCGACCTGGGCGTCGCGTCGGGGAACGGCAAGGGACAGATCTTCGTCAAGGGCAAGGTCATCGCGACCGTGCCCGAATCGAAGATCGTCGAGACGCTCATCGACGAGGCGATGCGGCTGGCCGAGGAGGCGGGCGACGGCGACGCGGCGGCCGCCGGGAAGCCGGAGGTCATCACCGTCCCCGTTCCGGGCTAGCGCGCTCCGGGGCGCGGTGATCTGGAAACCGGTCGTCGAGCGATCGAAATCGGGAGCATTCCGAATATCGTTCTGTCGTATCGCGGGAAGCGCCGGCCGCGCCCCGAATTCGCCCCCGGCAGGACGGCGTGGCACGTCGGCTGCCGGGGGCTTTCGCGTACCGGTCCCGTGTCGTCCGGACCCGGGACCGGGTGCGAGTCCGCGCACCGCTCGGTGAAAATTCGCCCCTGGTCTCGGCGGGCGATCCGGCGTTGCGCATTATGGCGGGTCAGTACACGATCACGATCCCTGGGCCGGGGGGTCGAACGTGTCCATGACGTCGTCCGGATGGTAGTAGACGCGACGGTTGAGGGTGTAGCGGCGCCACTGTGACTGGTGGGCGTAGCGGTAGACCGTGCCCTTGGGAATGCGCCAGATGGCGGCTATGTCATCGACCGTCAAGCCGACTTTGTGGATCTCGCGATTCAGCATGTTCCTCCCTGTGGTGACCTTCTACTGGAGCTCGGTGACCCCTTGGAGCCGAGGGGGCACCGCAGCGCACGTGGAGTTCGATCAGCAGGCCGGAAAACGCGAATGGCGAATCACGTCGCGGGACGAGCCGATCGCACGCATGGTCCGGGAACCGGGCACCGTCAATGACGGGCGGATGCGAAGGGGAGCCGTATCGACATTCCCGGCCCGGACCGGATGCCGGCGCTCACCGGCCGGCCGAGGTGATCATTCGCGATGGACGCTCAGCGCCGATGCCGCGGCACGTCCCGGCCGGACGCCCCGGGGGGCGGCAAACGGGCCGGTGATCACCAGGAGATGACGGCGGGGAGCCGAGCCGTCGGCGTGAGAACAGGGCGGTGGCGAGGCGGCGCGGCGCGCCGTGTCGCGCGGGTGCGGGGCCGCAACGGCTTTCACCGGCGGGTCCTCGCAGGTGAGGAGCCGCTGCGGTCGGTCAGGGAGCCGTCCTCCGGTCAGCGTCCCTGGATCTGGCGGGCGAGCGTGGCCCATCGGGTGGCGGGCCACCGGTGGTCGGGATAGGTGGTGCAGACGATCTCGGCGGGAAGCGCGTCCTCACGCCGGCGCATGTGGGCGACGAGCTCGCCGCTGCAGGTGGGACAGGAGCCGACCGGCACCCGGCCGCCGCCTTTCGAATAGGCGGTCTTTCGCGCGGCGCGCGTGAGATCCCCGATCTCGTCCACGATCTCCGCCGCGGCGGGGTGGGCGGCGAGCCACTCGGCATGCCGGCAGAGGAACTGCGCGAGCGCGCGGATGTCCCGCGGGGGGCGCTGGAGCCGGCGTTCGTCGGCGACGAGGCTGGCCCAGGAGGCGAGGACTTTGCGAATCGCGGTACGTATCTCGGTGGCCGCGGCGCTCATCGGGTCGGCGGTGGTGCTCTTCCGGGGACCGGTGCGGATCATGCGCATGGTCCCCTGGCCCGTCTGGTTCATGCAGTCGTCGTAGAGCGTGGGCAGGTTCCGGATGTCGCCCACGAGACGGTCCAGGCATACCGAGCACACGAACCGGCCGTCCCCGGCCCTTCGTGCCTTCTTGTCAATATTCCCGCTCTGTTTTTGGCACGATCCAGCTTGACACAGTATGCGTCCCTTCATGTTCTCCCCGTAAAAGCCTTGTCCGCTGCGGGCCGGGTGGTGTGCGCGTACTCCTGCCATGCTCTCTGCATACTCTTCAAAACAGTCATCTACGTCAACTGCCACGCGAGAAAACACCAAGAGAATTAGCGCTACTGCCCGCTGAACAGGGAAAATTCGCGCACGCCGGGTACGGTGCCGCGGTCAGACACCTCACCGGGTGATCAGGTCGGTGGTTACCCGGGATAGGGACCAGGTTGAAATGTCAACGTGTTATTCTGCGTTATAGCGCGATCACGAAACGTCATAGATCGAGCTTATTGCGCCGGCCGGTCACTCGGCCCAATCGCGAATTTGGGGCACCCGTAACGCGGAGGGCGACACCTTCTCGAATGCTGAGATGAGCGACGGGCGGGCGGGCCCGAGGCCGGGCGGAGCCGGGGTTCGCCCCCGGGCCAAGCGGGTGATCTCCCTCGGTGAGGACGGCGTGGCGCCCGCCGGCGGAACGCTTTGCCGCCTCCGCCCGCGCGGCGGCGCGCGCCCTGAGCGCGAATCGACTGCCTGGCCGCGCACTTGACGACGGTCACGGTCGCCGGTAGAGGAGCCGCCTCCGCCCCTGCCGTCCGGTCGAGGGGCGGCACAGCGTGCTCCAGGGGCCGTCATGGGCCTCACCAGAGCTCAGGAGTACTTCCGGCCCCCCGGCGGCAGGGCGGGCCGTGTCGCGGGCTCTCGGCGCCTGCGGCCATTCCGGTCACACCGCCACCACGGCTCGCCGACCGCTCGATCTCATCGATTGGGAACGGTTTCTTCCCAGGAGGAGCGCCGCGCGCTCTGTCGGCCGAGGAGTCCCAAATTACAGCGAACGTCGCTGGCGTACATACCCACATGACCGTGTTAGCGGCCGATGGCCGACCTCGGTAAGCGAACGGAGGCACACGTTATATAGCGGCGTTGTTCAAGTTGGGTCTTTTCGCCGTTCCCGGGGACCGGCCGGACCTTGATCGGACCGTGAGAGGAGTCGAAGTCATTGTTCGAGGACGCTGAATTCTGTCCATCAATTCCCGGTACTCGCCACCCGGCCGGCATGGGGGAGAGACCCCCTCCTCGCCGTCACCCTCCGTGGCGTGCGGCCCCGCAGCCTTCCACGCCTCCGCTCGGCGCGGGGGCACGCCCTGCGCCGAGCGCGATCACGCTGCGCCCTCGGCCCCACGCCTGAAGTCCGCGTGCGGAGCGCCCTGCCGGCCGACCGGATCGATGCCGTCGTGCGGCACGGGTCGCCAGGCCATGAACGTCCGTGTACAGCGGAAATGCCGACGTGATCAGCTGGAGTCGGCGGCAGCGGGGGCCTTGACATCCTGCAGCGAAGAATCTATATCTATGGTGGCGTCTTTAGGGTTTGCCCAAGTGCCGGCCAATGCCAGATGCAGGGTCCCATTTCACCGCGCTACCCGTTCACCGCCGTGGCGTTCGACCACGGGCCGTGAACGAGCGCCATTATCTCCTGGCTGGAACCGGCTCTGTCAACGGTCTGTCCAATTAATCGGCCGACGCGCCCAGTGATCATATGAGTGGGGCGTCCGATGGCCGGCCCGTGCCTGTGATCGCGCGACCCCGCGAGGCGGGAACGCCGAGGTCTGGGGGCCGCGGAAGACGACACATATCGTCCGACCAGGCATGGAGTCGCGCCACCTGCGAGCCTTGACAACCTGTGGCGAAGAACATATATCTAGGGTGGTAGCTCCGGACTTTGCCTTCTGACGGGCCCATCATCGGAGCAAGCTCCCCGTTCCGCCGTTTTGGCGGCACGCCGCCCCAGTTGAGGGTGGCGCCATTTCTCGCGACCCGGCACGCGGTAATTGAGATCCGCAGCGCCGCATCTTTTCCTGGCACGCCCATTTCCCGCCGGTGACCCCCGTGTCACCGGCGTTCGACCTGTTCCGTCCCACACGACAAATCAAGATCGACGCGGGAGGCGCAATGGCCGGCACAGCCGAGCTGGAAGCTCTTTACTCCGACATCGAGAAGGCCGCCGGACTGCTCGACGAGCCCTGCTCGCGGGACGCGGTCTGGCCCATCCTGACCGCGTACGCGGACGCCCTGCCTCCGCACGCCCAGATGGCCTACCGGGTGGCGACCAACTCCGCGGGCCTCGACTTCCGCATCGCGTCGCTCGCCCCCGACCTCCACCCCTACGCCCTCGCGCTGGCGAACGGCCTCACCGAGAAGACCGACCACCCGGTCGGCGACCTGCTCTCCGATATCCAGGACCGCTTCCCGCTCGACTACCACGGCGTCGACTTCGGCGTCGTCGGCGGCTTCAAGAAGACCTGGACGTTCTTCCCCCTGAACAACCTGCAGAAGGTGACGGAACTCGCCGACCTCCCGTCCATGCCGCGCAGCCTGTCCGAGAACCTGGAGTTCTTCACGCGCAACGGCCTGGACGGCAAGACGAGCCTGATCGGCATCGACTACCCGAGCAGGACGCTGAACATCTACTTCCTCGGATCGCCCCCCGAGATGCGCGAGCCGGACGCCGTCCGGTCGATGATGCGCGAGCACGGACTGGCCGAGCCGAGCGAGCAGATGCTCACGCTCGCCCAGCAGGCGACCGGCTACTACACCACGCTGAGCTGGGACTCCTCGAAGATCGAGCGGATCACCTTCGCCGTGGTGGTCCGCGACCTGGACGCCTTCCCCGCCGGCGTCGAGGTGGATCCGAAGATCGAGAAGTTCGCCAAGGACGTCCCGTACACCTACGCTCCCGCCACGCGCAAGGGGATCTACGGCGTCACGGCCGCGCCGAGCGGCGAGTACTACAAGCTCCAGTCGTGGTACCAGATGCCGCCCCAGATGGTGCAGATGCTCGCCCCTGACGCGGGCTGACGGCACCCGGCGTCGGCTCGCCGGTTCCACCCGACGCGCAGAGCACCCGTCACCACGCCCATGGCGACACCCCCGGTGACGGGTGCTCTTTCGCGTGCGGTTCTCCTCCACCCCGACTCCGGTGCCACCGGCGTGGTCGCGGGTTCCGATCCAGGTCCCGGCCGCCGGGCCGGCGGCGGGCCGCCCTTCCCACGGTGAGACCCCGCACAAGATGACAGAGAGGCGAGAACAGTGACCAACTTGATGCTGCTGCCGGACGGAATGCGCCGCTGGTCCCAGGAGCAGGGCGTCTCCCTCGACGACGGCTACACGGCGATGGCGGACAAGCTCATCGACTTCATCGGCTGGGCCAAAGAGGACGGCATCACGACGCTCTACATCACGACCTCGTCCGCGGCGAACTTCAGCCGCCCCGAGGCCGCGGTGACCACGTTCCTGGTCGCCTTCAACGACGTGGCGCGCCGCTGCCACGGCGACTGCAACTTCGACTTCTCCGGGTCGCTGGACCTCGTCCCCGAGGAGTACCTCACGGAACTGGAGGAGCTCCGCGACAAGTCGGACAAGGACTCGGGGTTCACGCTCCACTACATCCTCGGGATGTCCCTCACCCGCGAGGTGATCGGGATCTTCAACCGGTACAACGGCAAGATCCCGGCGATGACCGAGGAGATCCTGACGGAGAGCGCGTACGTCACGAAGCCGGTCGACTTCGTCATCCGGACCGGCGGCGCGATCCGCATGTCCTCCTTCTTCCCGCTGATGTCGCCGTACGCGGAGCTCCACTTCTCGCCCGTCCTGTTCCCGAACATGACGCGGGCCGACTTCGACCGGGCGCTCAAGGACCTCCGGGGCCGGGAACGGCGCTTCGGCGGCTACCCGGCGACCTGACGCACTCCCCGCCCCGGCTCCCGACGCCGGCGAGCGGCGTCGCCGCCGACACGACCACCGGGCCCGGATCGTCCATGTGCGACGACCCCGGGCCCGGCCACCCCGCCCCACCTCCGCAAGAAATCCTCTGCAAAGGACAGGGACACCCCCATGACGACGTCCAACCTCCCGCCCGCTTCAGGTCTCCTCCCGAGCCGCAGGCTGCTGCTGTTCGGCGGCCTCGGCGTCGCCTCGACCGCGGCGCTGGGCCTCGGGCAGACCGGCACCGCCCATGCCGGGAAGCGCGAGGACGAGCCCTCGATCGACTTCGACCTGGACACCGACAACTACCTGAAGTTCCTGGGGCCCAGCGACGACACCGCCGGGGAGTCGATCAACCAGGACGTCTTCGGTGCCATGGACATCACCACGTTCCTGTGGCTGAACCGCATCACGGCCATCGCCGCGTTCGACGCGGTGGCGCCGTACCACGAGACCGCGGTCGGCATCTACGCCAAGATCAAGCGGCGTCCCGCCAGCGAGTCCGCCACGAACCGGAACATGAACATCGCCGGCCTGTACGCCGGGTGGCGGGTCTGGCAGGGAGTGTTCGGGGAGTCGAGGCCCGCCGTCCGGCAGTTCATGACGGCCCTCGGGCTCGACCCCGACGACCAGTCGGAGGACACCACCAGCCCCATCGGCATCGGCAACGTCGTCGGCAAGGCCGCCTGGAACGCGCACAAGCAGGACGGCATGAACTTCCTCGGCTACGACGGCGGCCGCCGCTACAACCCCAGGCCGTGGGGCGACTACACCGGCTACGTCCCGGTGAACACCCCCTACGAGCTGACCCACCCCTCCCGCTGGCAGCCGCAGCTCGGTCCGCACAACGGGCGCCGCGTCGGCGGCGGGCCGGGCGACATCGGCATCTACGTCGCGCAGCACGTGGTCACCCCGCAGGTCCGGCGGGTCAGGGCGCTCACCTTCAAGGACCCGACGCAGTTCAAGATCTCCCGCCCCGACTTCATCGACCACCGCGACCGCCGCCGGTTCCGGCGCCTGGTGGACGGGATCATCGACGCGTCCGCCGGGCTCACCGACGAGCAGAAGGTGATCGCGGAGGTCATGGACAACAAGCGCTGGGGCATCGGGCACTCGGCGGTCCACCTCCTCAACAAGCACGACCAGAACGGGGAGCAGGGCATCCCCGGATGGGCGTTCTTCCAGCTCGTGCACACGCTCGCGACGTTCGAGACGACGATCGCGGTCTGGCACCACAAGATCAAGTACGACGCGGTCCGGCCGATCAGCGCGGTCCGGTACGTGTACGGCAGGCGCCGGCTGACGGCGTGGGGAGGCCCCGGCAAGGGGACGGTCAACGACATCCCCGCCGAGGAGTGGAGCAGCTACCTGCCCACGGGGGACCACCCTGAGTACCCCTCGGCCTCCACCACGGTGTGCGCCGCCTCGGCGCAGGCGGCCCGGCTCTACTTCGGCGAGGACACGCTGGACTGGAAGTTCACCGTGAAGAAGGGCGAGACGAGGACGGAACCGGGGATCGCCCCGAGCAAGGACGTCGAGGTGCACTTCCCGACCTGGACCGACTTCAACCAGGTCTGCGGCGACAGCCGGGTGTGGGCCGGGGTGCACTTCCAGGAGACCATCGACCGGTCCAGGCCGTTCGGCGACCAGTTCGGCGACCTGGCCAACGACTTCGTGCAGCGGCACATCAAGGGCCAGGTCAAGAGCTGACGCGATGAATGAGCGGGCAAGGGCGGCCGGCGCGTCGGCCGGCCGACCCGCCCGCTCCTTCATGAGAAAGGGTCCGCCTGCGAACAGGGCCTTCCGGCAGCCCGGCGGTTGCAAAAAACCGGACCGGCGCCGGAAGGCCCAGTTCTCATATTCGAAAATGCCACCGCCGCATGAGACTGAGACTTGGAGGACCGATGTCCGGAGCCGCCGGGATGGAAAAGGTGTACTCGGCCATCGAGCAGTCGGCTCGAATGCTGGACGTGCCCTGCTCGCGTGACAGGGTATTGCCGATCCTCGCCTCGTACGGGGACGCGATCAGCAATGTCGCGATCATTTTCAGCGTGTCGACCGGCAGCCAGGAGTTCGACTACACCATCCAGCTGCCCGAGGAGATCGACGACCCCTACGCCCACACGCTGTCGCACGGCCTCGTGGCGAAGACCGACCATCCGGTCGGCGCGCTGCTCTCGGACATCAAGGCGCGTATTCCCGTCAGCGAGTACTTCGCCGACTACGGGGCCGTCGGCGGTTTCCAGAAGCTCTACCCGAGCTTCCCCGGTTCCCCGCAGAAGGTCGCGGACCTCGCCGGCATCCCGTCCATGCCGCGCGCCGTCGCCGAGAACGCGGACCTCTTCGCCCGCTACGACCTGGCCGACGTCGCGCTGGTCGGGATCGACTACAAGCGCAAGACGATGAACCTGTACTTCCAGCTCGGCGCCGAGGTCGCGGGCGATCTCGAATCTAAGGCCGTCCTCTCGCTGCTGCACGACTGCGGAATGCCGGAACCGGACGA
>NZ_BMRO01000006.1:244599-252756 GCF_014648675.1 Actinomadura livida | reverse complement strand
CTCCTTCGCGCCCCAGCCGCGGCAGAACCTGGACCTGGCGGAGATCCAGGCCCGGCTCGATCCGAAGATCGAGGCGTTCATGACCGGCGCTCCGTACGCCTACAACGACGACCGGGTGAGCATTTCAGTCCCGAAGTGGTCGGCCCAGGGGGGCCATTTCAACCTGGGCTACTACTACCAGGTGTCGCCGCAGCTGAAGGCCCTCATCGCGAAGAACAAGGACTAGGAAAGGGCATTTAGATGACGACGTCCGACCAATCTCTTGCCTCCGCCGAGGAACACGCCGCCGTGGACGAGGCCGCCGAGCCCGCCCCCGCGCCGGAGCCGGCGCCCCCGCAGTTCGAATACGACTTCGACAACGGCAACTTCATCAAGGACCTGATCACGACCAACGCGGACGGCAGGTTCCCCTCCGAGGACGCCATCGGCCCCACGGACGCGCCCCTCTACATCTGGATCACGCACATGTTCATGATGTCGTGGTTCGACGCGCTGGCGCCCTACCACCCGACCGCCGTCGGCATCTGCTCCCGGATCGAGCGCCGCCCCGCGAGCGAGTCCGCGACCAACCGGAACAAGAACATCGCCGGCCTGTACGCCGGGTACCGGGTGCTGCAGACCGTGTACCCGGAGCGGGCGCTGGTCATGGGGCAGGCGCTGGCCCTGTTCGGCCTGGACCCGGACGACGAGTCGGAGGACCCGGCCACGCCGGTCGGCATCGGGAACATCGCCGGGAAGGCCGTCATCAGGGCCCGCGCCAAGGACGGCATGAACCACCTCGGCGACATGGGCCGCACGTACCACGGCGAGCCCTTCGAGGACTACACCGGCTACGAGCCCGTGAACACGCCCCGGAAGCTGGCCGACCCCTCGCGGTGGCAGCCGGCGATCCACCGGCACCGCCGCCGCGTCGGCGACGGGCCCGGCGACAAGGGCATCTTCGTGGCCCAGCAGTTCATCACCCCGCAGGTGCGGCTGGTCAAGCCGTTCACCTACGACGACCCGGGGCGGTTCGAGCTGGCCCCGCCCGACCACAGCGACCACACCGACGCCGAGCGCTACAAGCGCTCGGTGGACGAGATCCTCGCGGCGTCGGCCGGCCTCACCGACGAGCAGAAGGTGAAGGCGGAGTTCTTCGACCACACCGGAGCCGCCATCACCCTGGCGCCGCGCGCCGCGGCGCTGGCCCACGACCTCGACCTGGACGGCTGGGCGCAGCTGTTCATGACGACGTCGCTGGCGCGGTTCGACGACATGATCGCCGCCTGGCACCAGATCCACCGGTACGACTCCGTGCGGCCGTTCAGCGCGGTCCGGCACGTGTACGGCGACGCCAAGGTGACGGGCTGGGGCGGGCCCGGCGTCGGGACGGTCGACGACCTCCCCGCACGCGAGTGGACCGGCTACCTGCCCCCGGGCGACCACCCCGAGTACCCGGCGGGCTTCGCGACGATCTGCGCGGCCCAGGCGCAGGCGGCACGGCGCTTCCTCGGCGACGACGTCCTCGACTGGACCTGGCCCTACGAGGCCGGATCGGCGCTGACGGAGCCGGGGACCGTCCCCGCCGAGGACCTCCAGCTCCACTACGCCACCTGGACCGACTACGAGCGGGACTACGCCGACAGCCGGGTGTGGGCAGGCGTGCACTTCAAGGAGACGGTCGAGAGGTCGCTCCCGTTCGGGGCCCAGTTCGGCGACCGGGCCCACGAGTTCGTGCAGCGGCACATCAACGGAGAGGTCGAGGACTGACCCTCTCCGGCGCGGCGGCGGGCACCGCCCCCGGCCCGCCGCCGCGCCCCCTTGCCGGCGCAGCCCGCGCCCCGCCCGGTGACGGTAAAGCCCCGGCATGGGGGCGCCGCGAGCCCTAGGCGCAGAAGTTGGGATCGACTATCATTTGAGCATGGCTTCCAAAAACAACTGGCTGGCACTAGTCGGTCTGATCATCAGCGTCATCGTCCTCGGACTCGACCTGACGATCATGAACGTGGCGCTGCCCACCATGGCCGCCGACATCGGCGCCAGCACGGGCGAGCTGCAGTGGATCGTCGACTCGTACGCCCTGGTCTTCGCGGCCTTCATGCTCCCCGCCGGGCTGCTCGGTGACCGCTTCGGACGGCGCAGGCTGCTCGTCGCCGGCCTCGCCGTCTTCATGGGCGGCTCGATCCTGGGAGCGCTCGTGTCGACCCCGGAGGGGGTCATCACCGCCCGCACGATCATGGGCCTGGGCGCGGCGCTGATCATGCCGCTCGCGCTGTCGGTCATCCCGACGCTCTTCCGGGGGGAGGACCAGACCAAGGCGGTCGCGGCGCTCACCGTCGGGATGTCGGTCGGCCTGCCGTTCGGACCGCTGGTCAGCGGCTGGCTCCTCGACAACTTCTACTGGGGCTCGGTCTTCGTCATCAACATCCCGTTCGTGGCCGTCGGCATCATCGCCTGCCTCACGCTGATCCCCGAGACCCGCGACCCGTCGGCGCCCAAGATCGACCTGATCAGCACGGCGCTCGGCGTGCTCGGCCTCGCCGCCCTGGTCTACGGCCTCATCGAGGCGCCCGTCGAGGGATGGGGCGACCCCGTCATCGTCGTCGCGCTGGTCGCCGGCGTGCTGATGCTGATCGGCCTCGTCCTGCGCGCCCGCCGCGAGACCCGGCCCATGCTGGACCTGGAGCTGCTGGAGAACCCCGCCTACCGGTGGAACACCGCCATCGCCGCGCTGGCGATGTTCGTGATGATGGGCCTGGTGTTCGTCCTGCCGCTGTACCTGCAGGCCGTCCTGCGCTACGACGCCTTCGACACCGGGCTGCGCCTGCTGCCGCTCCTGGTCGGCATGATCGTCGTGGCGCGCGCCGTGCCGCCGCTGGTGACCCGCTTCGGCTCCCGGCCGGTGGTGGTGGGCGGCATGGCCACCCTGGGCCTCGCGATGCTCCTCGGCAGCACCACGGACGCCGACACCGGCTACGGGTTCACCGCGCTGTGGATGGTCATCACCGGCCTGGGCGTCAGCTTCGCCATGATGCCGGCCATGGACAAGGCCCTCGCCGCGCTGCCCAAGGGCCGGGAGGGCATCGGCACCGGCCTCCTCACCACCCTGCGCCAGGTCGGCGGCGCCATCGGCGTCGCGCTCCTGGGCAGCCTGCTCAACGCGATCTTCAAGGACCGGATCGACACCGCGGGGCTGCCGGCGGAGGCGGCCGACGCGGCCGGGCAGTCCGTGGTGGCCGCGCAGGCGGTCGCCGGACAGCTCAACATGCCGCAGCTGGCGCAGTCCGCCGAATCGGCCTTCATCGACGGCATGGGGCTGGTCCTGCTGGTCAGCGGCATCGCCGCTCTCGCCATGGCCGTCCTCGGCGCCTTCGTCCTGCCGGACGACCCGGAGGAGGAAAAGGATGACCGGACCGTCGAGGCCCAGCCCGGCTCTGCCGCTGGCGCCCGAGAATGAACTGTAGGCTCTCGTCCATGCCCAGCAAGCCGACCGTGCCGGCGATCGCGGCCGTCGAAGCCGACCTCGGCCTGCGCGAACGCAAGAAACTGCGCACCCGCCGGAGCATCCGTGAGGCGGCCCGCCGGCTGATCGAGGAGCAGGGGTACGAGCACACCACCATCGAGCAGATCGCCGCAGAGGCCGAGGTCTCCCCGAGCACCGTCTTCCGGTACTTCCCCACCAAGGAGCACATCGTCCTGACGGACGAGTTCGCCGCGTCCGGCATCGACCTCCTCCGCTCCCGCCCCGCGGACGAGCCGCCGCTGGTCGCCCTGCGGGAGACCCTGACCGGGATGGTGCACCAGGTCTACGGAGACTACGGCGCCGAGTACCGGTGGCGGCGGGAGCTGGTGCGGACGGTGCCGACGGTGCGGGCCTTCATGTACGAGGCCCAGTACCGGATGGTCGACGCCGCGTGCGCGGCGCTCGCCGAGCGGACCGGCCGCCCGGCGGACGACCTCGAACTCCGCGTCGTCGTGGGCGCCATGACGGGCGCCTTCCACCAGGTGCTCTGGGGCGACCACAACGAGGAGGGCGACCTGCTCGATCTGATCGACCGGGCCCTGGCGGTACTGAACCGCGGCCTGGTGCTTTAGACCGTGCTGTAAGACCGTCCAGACACACCCTGCGGGCCAGGAACGCCGACGGCGTTCCTGGCCCGCAGCGCTCATGCGGACAGATTCTTCGGGAAGAGGAGGTCGTGGCATGGGAGCCACCGATCAGACCACCACCACGCCCGCCGAGGCCCGCGGCGCCCTGCTGAGCCGGGTCGAGGACCGGCTGAGCGGCCTGCTCACCGCGGAGAAGTCCCGCTGGTCCGCGGTGGACCCGCGCGCGGCGGTGCCGGTCGAGGCGGTCGACGCCCTGGTGTCCGCCGGGGGGAAGCGGCTGCGGCCCGCGTTCTGCCTGAACGGCTTCCTGGCCGCGGGCGGCGATCCGGCGCGGGAGCAGGTCGCGGTGGACGCGGCCGCCGCACTGGAGATCCTGCACGCGTACGCCCTGCTCCACGACGACGTGCTGGACGACTCGCCCCTGCGCCGCGACGAGCCGACCGCCCACGAGCGGCACGCCGCGGAGCACCGCGCCGCCGGCTGGGCCGGCGAGCCGCGCCGGTACGGCGAGGGGGTGGCGAGCCTGGCGGGGGACCTCGCGCACGTCTACGCCCACCGCCTGGTCGGCGCGCTGTCCCCGGCCGCCCGGGAGGTGTGGCACGACGTGTGCACCGAGGTCGTCATCGGCCAGTACCTGGACATAAGGGTGGCGGCCGAGCGGGTCGCGGACCCCGAGCTCTCCCGCTGGACGGCGATATGCAAGTCCGCGCGGTACACGATCCACCGCCCGCTGGCGCTCGGCGCCGCCATCGCCGGGCGGCTGGACCTCGCGGCCCCGTTCGAGCAGTACGGCGCCGCGCTGGGCGAGGCGTTCCAGCTGCGCGACGACCTGATCGACGCCTTCGGCGACAGCTCCGTCTCCGGCAAGCCGACCGGCCTGGACTTCGCCCAGCAGCGGATGACCCTGCTCGTCGCCCTGGCGGTCCAGCGCGACGACCGCGTCTCCCGGCTGCTCGCCGACCAGAACGGCGACGGCGCCGAGCTCGGCCGCCTCATCACCGACATGGGCGTGCGCGGCGAGGTCGAGCGCCGCATCGACCACCTGGTGGAGCAGGCCCGGTCCGCGATCGCGGAGGCCCCGCTCAGCCCGGGCTGGCGGGACGAACTGGCGCGCGTCGCCGTCGAGGTCGCCTACCGCCAGAAGTGACCGCCCTGCCCGGTCCGTGAGGCCCGCGCCGCAGGAGAAATGCCGAATCGGCGTGCGATTCTGGACCGGCCGGAAAGTGGCGTGGCCGGCATTTTATCCGGAGGTGTTCATCCGTTGACGCTCGCGATAGCGAGTGTTAGCGTGCGAGCTGGCTGAATTACCTGGTTTCTGTTGCCGCTGCACGGTTCGCACGTGCGGGAGCCGACAAGGAGGAGTGATCATGGCGGGTGCAGTGAAGCCGATTCCCGAGTCATATCGCAGAATTACTCCCGCCCTCGTCGTCAACGGCGCGGCCAAGGCCATCGAGTTCTACACGGAAGTGTTCGGGGCGACGCAGCGCATGTCCTACCCCGGGCCCAACGGCACGATCGCCCACGCGGAGATCGAGGTCGGCGACGCGGTCCTCATCGTCGAGGACGAGATGCCCGGCCGCACCAAGGCGCCGCCCGCCGGCGGGCTCGACGGCTCGCCCACCTTCCTGTTCATCTACGTCGAGGACGTCGACGCGGTCGTCGACAAGGCGGTGAAGCTCGGCGCCCGGCTCGTGCGCCCCCCGCAGGACCAGTTCTACGGCGACCGCGACGGTCACGTCGTCGACCCGTTCGGCCACGGCTGGACCATCGCGTCCCATGTCGAGGACGTCGCGCCCGACGAGATGATGGCTCGCATGGCGAAGATGTTCGGCGGCTGAACACGCCGGCTCCCGGTTCCCGCGCGCACGCGGTGAGTTCCGGGGGCTTTGGCGGCAGGCGCATTGGAACGATCCATCGAGGTCCATTCCGGTAAATGGTTCGCTCCGCATCAGCCGACCGCGTCGAAACGTTGCACTAAATGCCGGGAGCGAGGGTCACGGCGAGGTAAAGATCTGGTTTTGCCCGAACAGGGGAGTTGACCGGGACCCGGCAGGCGCAAGAATCATTTGCACGGTCATGTCAAAGCGCCAGGCGAGGAGGACGAGCCAATGTCCGGTACCGACCTGATCACCTGCATGTTCTTCAGCGGCAATGCCCAGGAGGCGGCCGAGTACTACACCGGAATCTTCAAGGACTCCTCCATCGACCGGGTCAACCACTTCACCGCGGCCGGCCCCGGGCCCGAGGGGGCGATCGTGAGCGTGGAGTTCACCCTGAACGGCCGGAGCTTCGTCGCGCTCAACGGCCCGCCGCTCGACTTCACCCAGGCGATCTCGCTGCAGATCCCGTGCGCGGACCAGGCCGAGGTGGACCACTACTGGGACGCGCTGACGGCGGGCGGCGAGGAGGGCCGGGCCGGCTGGCTCAAGGACAGGTTCGGCGTGTCCTGGCAGGTCGTCCCGGCCGCGCTCGCGGACATGCTCGGCTCCCAGGACCGGGCGAAGGCGGCCCAGGCCGCGAAGGTGATGATGAGCACGCAGGGCAAGATGAGCCTCGCCGCGCTCCAGCAGGCGTTCGACGGAGCCTGAGCTCCCGGACGCAGTCCCGCGTCCGAGGGCGACGCCCCCGCGACGCCGACGATCAGACTCAGGCGATCAGACCGCAGCCGTCCGGCGCGCTCGGCCCATGGCCTCCACGGTCGCTCACATGCAGCAAGGCATGCGAGCGACCGTGGAGGCCTTTTCGCGTGTCCGCGGACACCCGGACCACCGGGACACAGCCGGGTCCGCCGCCGCGAGCCCGCCTCCTACCAGGCGACGGGCACCTCGGCCGGGCCCTTCTGGATGAGGGACGGGCGCCAGGTCGCGGGCCGGTCCGGCACCAGCGACAGCTTCGGGAAGCGCCGGGTGAGGACGTCGAGCGAGATCTCCAGCTCGGCACGGGCCAGCCGGGACCCGATGCAGTAGTGCGGCCCATGCCCGAACGCCAGATGGCTCGTCGGCGAGTCCCGGGTGATGTCGAACTCGCCGGGCCGGTCGAAGACGGCCGCGTCCCGGTTCGCCGCGGCCGGGCAGACCGCCAGCTCGGTGCCGGCCGGCAGTTCCCGCCCGGCCAGGACCGTGTCCTTCGTGGTCTGCCGCAGGAACAGGTGACCCGGGGCGCAGAACCGCAGGATCTCCTCGACGGCGCTCGGGATCAGGTCGGGCCGGTCGCACAGCATCCGCCACTGCTCCGGGTGTTCGAGCAGCCGCAGCACCCCGGCGCCGATCAAGGCGGACGTGGTGATCTGGCCGGCCAGCGTGACGCCCCACGCCGATCCGACCAGCTCCGCCTCCTCGTCCTCGCTGAGCGGCGCGCCGTCGGGCGAGAAGGCCGCGATCGCCTCACTGATCAGGTCGTCGCGCGGCTCGGCCCTGCGCGCGTCCACGTAGTCGCCGATCAGGCGCTGGGAGTTCGTCCACGACATGGCGGCCTCGGCCTGCTCCTCCTCGGTGGGGGAGACGTAGCCGATGGCGATCTTCACGGCGTTCCTGGTGTCCGCGCCCAGCGCGGCGTGGTGCTCGGGCGCGATCCCCATCACGTGGGCGATGACGGAGTTGGCCAGCGGGTTCGCGTAGCCGGCCATGAGATCGGCCGGGCTCTCGCCCGCGAGCAGGTCGTCGGCGAGCGCCGCGGCGCGCTCCGCGACGTAGGGCCTGACCGCCGCCACCCGGTCGGCGGTGAACCCGGCGGCCCACGGCTGCCGGTGCTCCATGTGCTCGTCGCCGTCCATCACGAGGAAGACCGGTACCAGGGGGTACCCGCTGAACATGATGGGGAGCACCGCCATGCTGAGCGGCTGCAGCGGTCTCAGATTGTTGATCGACGAGAACGTCCGGCCGTCCCGCATGACCTTCTTCACGTCCGCCATCCGGGTCACCACCCAGATGCCCAGCTTGGCGGAGAAGAAGACCGGCGTCTCCCGCTGGGCGCGCGCATAGAACTCGTAGGGGTCGTCCAGATGCCTGCTCAGCGGGTCGTACTCGTCCCCTACGGACTCGGACATGCTCTCTCCTTCCGCTCGCGGAG
>NZ_BMRO01000006.1:238169-244577 GCF_014648675.1 Actinomadura livida | reverse complement strand
CCCGGCGGCGGCGAGCCACCGCTCGATGTCCTCGGCCGTCCCCACGTCGGCGAACTGGGCGGCGCGCTGGAAGATCGCGATGCAGGCGGCGGGAATCCTGCCGCCGCCGGTGACCACCGCGGTCCCGCGCAACCGCCCGCCGGGACGCAGCACACGGACCATTTCCGCGACGGCGGCCTCCGGGTCCGGGAAGCAGTGCAGGCCGTTGTAGGTGAGGCAGCGGTCGAAAGCGGCGTCGGTGAAGGGCAGCGCGCGCACATTCGCCTGATGGAATTCGACCGAGGACAGGTCGCGCCGTGCCGCCTCCGCCCGGGCCCTGTCCAGCATGAACGGGGAGATGTCCGCGGCGACATAGCGCACTCGCTGGTCCGGCCGCAGCCCGCGGAAGGACACACCTCCGCCGCAGGGGACGTCGAGGATCTCCGACCCCTCTGGCAGGTCACCGAGCTCGGCGATATCGCGATACATATCGCTCATGTCGTTGTGCCACATGAGGCGGCCGAGCGGGTCGGCGACGCGCTCGTGCATGACGATGAAGTCGTACATGCGCGACCCGAAGCCGCCTTTTCGCCATTGGCCGGTGACGCGGTCGGCGGCCGGTGGGAGCTGACCCGCGGTGCCGGCTTCCCGTGTCATCGCATTTCCTCCTGAATGGCGGCGATGCGGCTCGCCGCCTGGCACGTCGCATCCGCCGTCAAAGCTAAGGTTGAAAAAGACCTAGTGCAAGAACGGCGGCGTCGTTCAAACGCCCGGACGGCGGACGGAAGCGCGAGCGGCGCGCGGAAGCCGCCTGCTCAATCGCGGGATTCCGCAGTCGATCAGGCCGTTTCCCCGGGCGGACGGC
The DNA here is from genome assembly GCF_014648675.1 of Actinomadura livida. Taxonomy (GTDB): domain Bacteria; phylum Actinomycetota; class Actinomycetes; order Streptosporangiales; family Streptosporangiaceae; genus Spirillospora; species Spirillospora livida. The sequence continues at coordinate 243,733 of NZ_BMRO01000006.1, read as the reverse complement.
CGACTTCCGGCCGGACGTTCACTTTCCCGGCTGAGCCCCTTGTGATCCTTTGCGGAATCGATCCTATATTTACGTAAAGCAGTGGTGGCGTCCGCGCCTCCGCCTGTTCCGTGTGCCGTCTTTCCTGGCCGGAGTACTGATCGGCGAAAGCGCCCCGCTCATATCGAGGAGCCCGTCGTGCGCGTTGTGACATCGAGTCCCACACCGGCCGAGATTCCCGGCGGGGTCCCCTCATTGCGGCAGCGGCGGACGGTCGTCCTCGCGTCGGTGACGGCCTTCATGGTCGGCCTCGACATCTTGGTGATCATGGTGGCGCTGCCCACCCTGTTCGAGACGCTGCGGGCGAGCGCCAGCGACCTCGGCTGGACGGTCAACGCCTACGAGATCGGCTTCGCCGCGTCCCTGCTGACCAGCTCGGCGCTCGGCGACCGCTACGGCCGGCGCCTGGTCTTCGTCATCGGTGTCGGCATCTTCACGGTCGGGTCGGTCTGGTGCGCGCTGAGCTCCGCGTCCGGAATCGGCATGCTGATCGTCGCGCGGGCCTTCCAGGGGATCGGCGGCGGCACCGGGATGGCGCTGGGGCTGTCCATCGTCACGGCGGTGACACCGCCCGCCAAACGGGGCACGGCCTTCGGCGTCTGGGGCGCGATCATGGGGATCAGCATCGCCGTGGGGCCCCTGGTCGGCGGCGGCATCCTGCATTTCCTGCCGTGGCAGTGGATCTTCTGGGTGAACGTTCCGATCGGCGCCGTGCTGATCGTGCTCAGCCTGCTCTGGATCGACGAGACCAAGGGCCATGCCCGGCAGCTCGACCTCATCGGGCTGATCCTCGCCAGCTCGGCCATCATCCTCATCCTGCAGGCGCTGCTCCGGATCGGCAGCGTCAGCGGAAGCGACTGGACGATCGTGGTGGGCCTGATCGCCGGCGGCATCGGGCTGATCACGTTCATCCAGTGGGAGCGCCGGTGCGCGGACCCGATGATCCCCCTGGCGATGTTCCGGGACCGGAGCTTCGCCGGCGGCTGCGCCTCGAGCTTCGCCATCGGCGCCGGCATCTACGGCACCGCGTTCATGTTCACCCAGTACCTGCAGCTCGTGGTCGGCGAGGACTCCATCGGCGTCGGGGTGCGGCTGCTCCCGTGGGTCGCGCTCGCGCCCCTGATCGCGCCGCTGGCCGGCCTGCTGGCCGACCGGCTCGGCGAGCGGCCCATCATCGCGGTCGCGCTGACCCTGTTCGCCGGCGCCTTCTTCGCGATCGGGGTGCTGGTGACGTCCGGGCGGTCCTACACGACGCTGGTCGTCCCGCTGGTCATCGCGGGGATCGGGGTCGCGGCGGCCATGCCCACGACCGCCACCGCCGTCATGCGGTTCACGGACCCGGAGCGGTTCGCCATCGCCTCCGGGGTGAGCAACACGATGCGCCAGGCGGGGGCCGGCTTCGGGGTGGCGCTGGCCGTGGCGATGTTCTCCGCCTTCGGCGGATACGAGTCCGGGCCCGAGTTCTTCTCGGGCTTCGGCGCGGCCGTATACGCGCTGGCCGGCGTGACCCTGCTCGGTGTGATCCCCGCCCTGGTGATCCCGCCGCTGCGGGGACGGGTCGCCGCCGGCCCGGGAGACAGCAGAACGGATGACTCATGATCGCAAGGGCATCTCTCCGTCCGCTGGGCGTCGCCGCGGCGTTCGTCGTCCTCACCGGTGCGTGCGCGTCCGGCGGGTCGGCGCCGCCGCCCAAGGTGGTGAACGCCGGGATTACCTTCCAGAACATCGCGGTCCCCGGTACGCCGCTCGCCGAGTACCGCCGCTGCCCGACGCTTCCCGAGCACCAGCACCGGCTGGCCAACAAGAAGCGGCTGTTCATCTCGATCAGCGACTTCACGGACGAGCCCCTGCACGACCGCGGCATTCCCGGCGTCGTCGTCTTCGACTACAACGACGACGGCTACCAGGACGTGTACGTGACCAACGGCCCGTGCCGGCCGAGCTCCCTCTTCGAGAACATGATGGGAAAGACGGGGAAGCTCGAATTCCGGGACGTCGCCGAGCAGGCCGGGGTCGCCCTGCCGGGGTTCAACGCGAACGGCGCGTGCGCCGGCGACATCGACAACTCGGGCCGCGACAGCCTCTACGTCCTGGGACGCAACGGCCCGAACCGGCTGCTGCTGAACCAGGGCGACGGGCGCTTCAAGGACATCACCGAGGAGAGCGGCGCCGGCGGAGGCTCCTACAGCCACGTGAGCTGCACGATGGGGGACTTCTCCGGCAACGGGCGGCTCGGCATCGCGATCGCGAACTCGAGCAACCTGAAGAACGCGAAAGCGATCATGGACGACACGTCCACCTACAACCAGCCGAACCAGCTCCTGGCGAACACCGGCGGAAGCACTCCGCACTTCGAGGACGTCAGCGTGAGCTCCGGATTCGCCACCCCGACGCCGCTCATCGGCCAGACCTGGGCGGTCGCCGCGGTGGACCTCTTCCAGCGCGGTTGCACCGACCTCGTGGTGGGGTCCGACCAGGGCGCCGTCCCGCTGGCGAAGTTCGCGGGGGGCCGCGACCGCGGGTTCATCCGGGTGTACAAGAACGACTGCCGCGGCCGGTTCACCGACGTCACGCAGCAGCTGGGCCTCATGGAGTCCCCGGGCGCCTGGATGGGCTTCGCATTCGGGAACCTCAACTTCAACGGCGAGCTGAGCATGTTCGTCACCAATTTCGGTGACTTCATGCTGCCCATGTACGGCCTGCCGCAGAACCTCGGCGACTTCTCCAGCCGCTGGCTGATCCAGCGGCCGGACGGCACCATCGCCGACCCGCGGAGCCCGGCGCAGCTCCATCCCTCCGAGACGGGCGCGGACCCGACTCTGGGCGGCCTGAACGCGACCCCGTTCGGCTGGGGCGTGTCGACGCTCGACTACGACAACGACGGCTACACCGACGTCGCCTACTACGGCGGCATGCAGGCGATCGTCGGCGTCAACGCGGACAACCCCGGGACCCTCCTGCGGAACGACGGCCCGAAGAAGCTCATCAAGGGGCTGTACCCGTCGTTCTCCTACGACCCGGCGCTGACGAAGAGCGGTGCCGACAACCGCACCCGGATCACCACCGGTGTCGCGTCGGGCGACCTCAACAACGACGGGCATGTGGACCTGGTGACCGCCGCCCAGGGGGTGATGGTCGGCAAGCTCACCTCGGACCCCCAGGACTTCGGTTCACCGTTCGATAGCAGCGCGTACCTCGCTGAGTACCGGGCGGTCGGCGTCCTGAGCTACAAGCCGGCCCCGGGCAAGACCGGCGAGGGGACGCTCGCCGTCGAGATGAACAAGGGCGGCAACGGAAACGGCTCGGTGGCGGTGCGCACGCTGGGCGCCAAGGGGCTGGTCGAGGACGCGCGGGCGAACCGGGACGGCATCGGCGCCGTCGTCAGCTTCACGCCCGCCGGTCTCCCCGCCGCGATCAGCCCGGTCATGGCCGGTTCGAGTTTCGCGTCGCAGAACTCGCTGGTCCAGTCGTTCGGGATGGGGACCGCGAAGACCGGGACGGTGGAGGTCCTCTGGCCGGGGGGCGTCCGCAACAAGCTCTTCGACGTGCGGCCCGGCGAGCGGATCACCTTCCCGGAGATCCCGTGCGACCACACCGACAGGTCGCTGTCCGCGAAGTCCTTCGAGTCGTGCGTCGACGGGGCGCTCCAGGACCTGGTCGACGGCGGGAAGGTGACCGAGCCGATGGCGGCCCGGTTCGCGTCCAGCGCCCTCCGGGCCTTCCACGAGGCGCACCAGCCCAACTAGGAAGCAGGTGACGGTCATGACAGACGGTTCCGGGACGCTGACGCTGACCCCCGCCGAGGCCACCGCCCGTGCGCAGGCGCTCATTCCGGTCCTCCACGACCGCGCCGCCAAGACGGAGGCGCTCCGCCGGCTGCCGGACGAGACGTTCGCCGACCTCAGGGAATCCGCGCTGATGCGCATCACCCAGCCGCGGCGCTTCGGCGGGTCGGAACTCGACCTCGCCGACGCGTTCGACGTCATCACGCTGCTCTCCCAGGGATGCGGGTCGGCCGGGTGGACGTATTCGCTGGTCATCGCGCACGGCTGGTTCGTGGCGCTGTTCGGCGAGCAGGCCCAGCAGGAGGTCTGGGGCCAGAATCCGGACGCGACCATGAGCACGTGCTTCAGCGGGGGCGGCCCCCCGGACGCCGTCGACGGCGGCCTGCACATCCGGGAGGGCCGGTGGCGGTTCTCGACCGGCGTGCACCACGCGGACTGGGTGGCGCTGCTCGCCCCGCTGCCGCGGCGGGAGGGGCCGCCGGACATGCGGTTCCTGCTGATCCCGCGGGACGAGGTCGAGATCGTCGAGGACTGGCGGTCGGCCGGGCTGGCCGGCACGGGCAGCTGCAGCGTGGACGCCAGGGACGTCTTCGTCCCGCACCACCGCACGCTCCGGCTGCACGACCTGCTGAACGCCACCGCGCCCGGCGCCGAGGTCAACGACGGCCCGATGTACCGGCTGCCGCTCGTCGGCGCCTGGCAGGTCTTCCTCACCGCACCCGCGGTCGGCATCGCGCAGGCGGCGATCAGCGCCGCGACCGAACGCATGCGGAGCAGGCCGCGTCCGGCCGCGGGCGCCAACGGGACCGCGGACCCGGGCGCCCTGGCCAGGCTCGGCGGTGCGGCGGCGCGCGTAGAGGCCGCGGAGACCCTGATCCGGCGCTCGGCGGAGACCGTGACCCTGGACGTGCTGACCCTGGGCGCCGCGGCCCCCGCGACGCTCGCCCGCAGCCGCCGGGACAACGCGTTCTCGGTGCGGCTCTGCGTGGAGGCCGTCGAGGACCTGTTCGTCAACGCCGGCGCGAGCATGCTGGACGAGAGCTCACCGCTACAGCGGCACTGGCGGGACGTGCACGCGGTCGCGCAGCACATGGCGAACAACCTCGACATGAACCTGCGCGCCTGGGGCGAGCGGGCCCTGGGCCTGAACGACGGCCTCCGCTTCGGCTGAACCCCGCCGGCCAATCCGTTGACTTGCGGCGTGTTGTTGTTATGGAGCGCTCCATAACAACAACACGCCGCAAGTCAACGGAGTCGGCGCGCTACTTGCGCGTGATCGTCGCTAGCCAGGCGTGGGCCTCGTGGACGCCGTGGAACGGGTTCAGGTGGAACTTGTCGGCGGTCAAGGAATCTATGGCCCAGCCGTCGCCGAATGCTGCGTGCAGTTCGTCCGCCCGGAAGCGGCGGGGGCCCCAGCTGCCCGGCTGCCGGTCGCTGAAGCAGATGAGGTGGCAGACGCCGCCGGGGCGGAGCACGGAGGCGATGCCCGCGACGTACTTCGCCCTGTCCTCGGCGTCGAGCACGTGCAGCACGGCACTGTCGATCACCGTGTCGAACACGACGGCCCGGCGCGGCAACTCGAGCGCGTCGGCGATCTCGAAGCGCGCGCTCACGCCGCGCTCGGCCGCCTTCTCGCGGGCGCGCCGGATCGCCGTGGGGGAGAGGTCCATGCCGGTGGCGTCGGCGCCCCGGCTCGCGGCGAGCAGCGTGTGCTCGCCGGTCCCGCAGCCGGCGTCGAGG
>NZ_BMRO01000006.1:233268-238114 GCF_014648675.1 Actinomadura livida | reverse complement strand
GGCCCCGACGACGAGGACGCCCTCGCCCTCGGCGACCACCGACACCAGCAGGTGGCGGCCGGCGTCGGTGAGGCCGTAGACCAGGGTCGTCCCGTCCGGGCCGGGAGCCGTCCAGTAAGGCCGCCGGAGCAGCACTTCCCGCGTCTCCTCCCGGCTGACGCCGTTTCCGGCCGCATTATCCGGCCAATTGACATTCCGGATCGCGTCCAGCATGGCACCCGCCTTTGAAAGCCAATTGCAGAGGATATGGACAGCGTAATGAACGCGCTTTCCGGCCGGAAGCGGAAGCCCGCCGGATCAACCGGCGGGCTTCCCCGGCCTGCCTGCCCGGACCCGTCCGCACCGCGGACGGCGGGCTCCGGCTCAGGCCGGTTCGGGCGGTCCGGCGGCTATGCCTTGAGGAGCACCTCGGCCAGCGCCGGCGAGATGGTCACGCTGCTGATCGGGATGTGGTGCAGCAGCGCGCCGATCTCGATGTCGGCCGCGACGAGCTCGCCGACCGGGCGGTCCTCGCTGTCGTACAGCGGGTACCGCGCCGACGTCCGCGAGACGTCGCCGATCGGCGGGACCATCGCGATCCGGGACTCGAGCCGCACCACGCGGTCACCGGTGTGGACGACCTGGCCGAGCTGCTCGATCTCGAACTGCGGGTAGATGTCGGTGACGCAGTCCTTGATCGGCATCAGGGTGCCGTCGCGGGACGGCGTCGGCCGGACCCGGGCGCCTTCCGGCTTGGCCGGCGTGTTCGAGACCTTGACCTGGCCGAAGACGTCGCTGTGCCCGGTGACCTGGAGGGTCAGGAACTGCGCGGTGATCGTGGAGGTGGCCCACTCCAGCTCCACGCCGTCGGCCGCGAACGGGTCGTGCCGGCGGTAGATCGCCATGCCGTGCAGGTCCACGATGTCCTCGCCGAGGCCGTCGACGAGCACGTGGATGCGCTCGCGCACGGTGAACGCCTCGAGGGCCGGCGGGGTCAGCGTGTACGGGCGGATCGGGTACAGGTTGCCGGGCCCGCCCCAGGCGGACTCATGGCCCTTGACGACCGCGTCCGGGCTGGGGCTTTGCGAGCCGTCGGACCCGACGCCGATGCCGCGTTCCATCACGCGCCGGATGATGTTCTCGGATTCGCTCATGGCAGAGCCTTTCGGTGGGGATGTGGAACTGGACCGCAGGGGTCTGGACGGGCGGCCGACACACCATGGGTTTTCGGATTGGTTGACGATCTGGGCATGGTCGACCAGGCGTTCTCGGATTCGCGTGTGGGCTCGCGGTCTGGTCGCCGAAATTGTGGTCGTTTCGTGTCGGCTCGCCGGGTTCCAGGCAAACACTTTAAGAATCGATAGTCAATCGGGCTGAGCAGTACACTCCGCGCCGGGACGAGGGCCGACACGGGCGGATGTTCAGCCGTACGACCACGGCAGCCGCGTCTCCAGGCTCGACGCAGCGCTATATGTTTCTAAAGTGTTTCCGGGGACCGCTGTGCCCGGTGGGCGGCCGGGGCGGAACCCCTCGTGCCGCGGACGTGCTGCTCAACCGCGAACTTCTCGCGGTTGAGCGACCGGACCCGCACGGGAATCCGCTCAACCCGGCATTGGCGGGAAACGCTTTACCGGCGCACCATTTAGGGGCAATCCGGTGCGCACCGAGGGACCCGTGCTGCGCGGACGGCGCCGCCGGGCGGAAGCGCTGACGATCAGCGATGCGGACAGGGAGTGAGTCGTGCGCCTGGCGAACCTTGAGACGGGGCAGCGGAAGCCGGCCAGGTTCTTCATGCTGATGGCCTCAAAATCCTCCGGGGCGGAGATGGCCGACGTCGTCAAGATGATCCTCTACCGCCCGGAGTTCTTCGGCCGTGCGGTGAGCGAGCTCTTCGCGGAGGCGATGCGCGGCCCCTCGTTCTGGACTCCCGGCGAGCGTGAGTACATCGCGCTGACCATCGCCCGGCTCTTCAAGATCCCGTACTGCATCGACATCCACACCGAGATGATCGGAATCGCGGCCGACGGCGAGGTCGACGTCGCGGACGCCGATACCGCGCGGCCGGAGTTCAGGGCGGTCCTCTCGTTCGTCGAGAAGGTGATGCGCTCCGCCGAGCCGGTCTCCGGAGACGACCTCCGGGAGGCTCGTGAGCTGGGCGTCCCCGACGACGCCGTGGTCGAGGCGCTCCACGTCGCCTTCGTGTGGAACGCCGTCGACCGCCTGGCGTTCGCGTTCGACTTCAAGCTGCTCGAAGGCCAGCTCACGAAGGGGACGCGGGCCCTCCACCAGTTCGGCTACCGGTTCCCCGCATTCACGCTGCGCTGAAAGGACGGCCATGCGCAACAAGGACCCGCGCAACAAGGAAGAGTCCACCGCGGCCAGGTACTCGCGGCTCATCGCGGAGCTGCGCGCGGGTGTGTTCGAGGGCTCCGGTCAGACCGCTCCCGCGCTGCGCCGGGCCGCCGCCACCGGAGAGGCGGCGCTCGCCGATCCCTGGTCGTCCTACACCGCGAAGATCAGGGACGAGCCCTGGGACGTGACGGACTCGGACATCGAGCACCTCAAGGCGGCCGGCCACAGCGAGGACGAGATATTCGAGATGACCGTCGCCGCCGCCGTGGGCGTCTCGCTGGAGGCGCTCGATGCCGGCCTGCGCGCACTGCGCGACGACGCCTGATCTCATTACCCGCCGGGCATCACCGCCGCATTCTTTCGCGCCTTTAATTCGAAGTCGCGCCACAAACATGCAGCGTTGACTAGATATTTTTAAAGTGTTCTACTGGCGGTGCAATCAAAGGCCGCCCGCTATCGAGGAGGGCAAGATGCCGCACATTCCTGTTCCCAAGGAAAGTCCCGGTACCTTCGGGCTCTTCCAGTTCCGGCCGGAGACGGCCGTGCCACTGCTCGAACTCTGCGAGGTCCTGCTCCGCGCGGACAACGCGCTGACGCGCGGTGAACGTGAGATGATCGCCGGATATGTGTCCCAGGGGAACTCCAGCGAGTTCTGCCGGGACGGGCACTTCACCATTGCCGCCCTGCAGATGGAGGACGGTTTCGACGTCGTGCGCGCCGTGCGGGAGATGCCGGACGAGGCGCCGATCAGCGCCAAGATGAAGGCACTGCTGCGCATCGCCGAGAAGGTGCGGATCGGCGGCCGGTCGGTGCTCGGCACCGACGTGGACGCGGCACGGGACGCCGGGGCCACCGACGTCGAGATCCACGACACCGTGCTGATCGCCGCCGCGTTCTCGATGTTCAACCGGTATGCGGACGGCCTGGACGCGGTGGTCCCCGAGAACCCCGACTTCCATGACGTGGTGGCGCAGCGGGTGGTCGACCAGGGGTACTCCAGGATGGCGCGGATGATCGCCGAGCCGGCCCCGGCGGCCGGCGCCTCCCGGTGAGCCGACCCGCCGTGACCGTCGAAGCGCAGGAGGAGCTCGGTGCGGCCGAGTTCTCGCGGGCCTTTCCGGGCTACATCGCCACCGGCCATCTCGACCGGATCCGCAAGGAGGACTTCGGCCGTCTCGACGACCAGGACCTCGTCTACGTGGACTACGCCGGGAGCGGGCTTCCAGGCCGGTCCCAGATCGCCGCGTACCAGCAGGTCCTGTGCGGGGGCACCTGGGGCAACCCGCATTCGGAGAACGGGCCGTCCCGGCGTTCCACCGAAGCGATGCACCGGGCCCGGCAGGCGACGCTGCGGTTCCTGAACGCTGACCCCGAGGAGTACTCGGTCATCTTCACCGCGAACGCCTCCGGCGCCCTGCGGCTCGTGGGGGAGGCGTTCCCGTTCGGGCCGGAGTCCCGGCTGGCGCTCTTGCAGGACAACCACAACTCCGTCCTCGGCATCCGGGAGTACGCCACCGCATGCGGTGCCGCCGTGGAGACGATCCCGCTGCGCCCTGACCTGCGGGCCGACCCCTCCGCCGTACTCCAGGTCCTGGATCGGGCGAGCGCGTCCCCGTCGCTGTTCGCATATCCGGCGCAGAGCAACTTCTCCGGCGTCCGGCATCCGCTCGGCTGGGTCCGCGAGGCGCAGTCGCGCGGCTGGCGGGTGGCGCTCGACGCCGCGGCCTACCTGGCGCTGTCAGACCTTGATCTGCGCACCGACAAGCCCGACTTCGTCCCGCTGTCCTACTACAAGATCTTCGGCTGGCCGACCGGGCTCGGGTGCCTCGTCGCCCGCAGCGACGCGCTCGCCGAGCTGCGCCGCCCGTGGTTCGCCGGCGGGACCGTGGTGGCGTCCAGCGCCCGCGGCGGATGGCACGCACCCGCCGCTCCACCGGACGGCTTCGAGGACGGGACGCCCGACTTCACCGGCGTGCTCGGGGTGCCGATCGGCCTGGACTACGTCCGGGAGACACTCGGCCGCGAGGCGGTCCGGACCAGGGTGCGGTGCCTGCTGGACTGGCTGCTGGACGCGATGCGCACCCTCCGCCACGGCAACGGCCTGCCGCTCTGCGCGCTCTACGGCCCCGCCGACACGAGGGACCGCGGGGCGACGGTCGCGTTCAACCTCCTGGACGCCGACGGAGCCCTCGTCGACGAACGCGTGGTGGAGAGCGGCGCGGCCCGGAGCGGGATCGCCCTGCGCGCGGGGTGCTTCTGCAACCCCGGCGTGGGGGAGACGATCTTCGCGCTCGACCCGGAGGACCTGCTCCGCGCGGGACAGCGACCCGCCCTCGCCACGGCGGAGGCCTACCGGCGCGCGATAGGGCTCCCCACCGGCGGCGCCCTGCGGATCTCGCTCGGCCCGGTGAGCGACCTGCGCGACGTGTCGCGGCTGATCCGGTTCCTCAAGTCGTGGCGGGACTACCGCGCCGCCGCGGACGACGCGCCGGACCCCGCCGAGCGGACCCGCTGC
>NZ_BMRO01000006.1:168931-233246 GCF_014648675.1 Actinomadura livida | reverse complement strand
GCGCCCCCCGCCCGGCACCGATGACTCAGGGCTTGGACGGCTCCTCACTCGACGGCTCCCCGCTGGACGGTTCCTCACCGGCGGGGGCCTCGGCGAGCGCGGTGCGCGGCTTGGCGGTCACGTTCTCCAGCAGCGCCAGTACGGCCACGGCGGCGACGGCGAGCATGGCGGCGCTGATGAGGAACGCCAGCGAGTACCCGTCCGTCTGCGCCACCGCCGGCGGCACCCCGGTGCCGATGCGGTCGCCGGCGTAGTTCAGCGCGCTGGTGAGCAGGATGGACAGCCCGAGCGCCGAGCCGATCTGCTGCATGCCGGTCTGCACGCCGGAGCCGAGGCCGGAGTCCTCGGCGGTGACCTGGTGCAGCGCGCCGTTGATCAATCCGGGCAGGCAGACGCCGGTGAACAGCCCGACGATGATCAGCCCCGGCAGCAGGCCGCCGACGTAGGCGGAGTCGGAATCGATGAAGCTCGCCACGAACATCCCCGCGGCGGTGCCGAAGAAGCCGATGGTCAGCACCACCTTGACGCCCAGCCGCGGCATGAGGGCGCCGTTCAGCCCGACGCCCGCGCCGAACGCGATGCCGAGCGGCAGGTACGCCAGCCCCGTGCGCAGGGCGGAGTAGTCGAGGATCTGCTGCATGTACAGGGTCAGCATGAAGGCGTAGCTGACGAACACCGCGAACAGGGCCGCGGTCAGGACGTTGGACGTCACGCGCGTGCGGTTGGAGAAGAACCGCAGCGGGATCAGCGGATCGGGGGAGCGGGACTCGGCGGCGACCATGAGGCCCAGCAGCGCGAAGCCGCCGAGCAGCGGCAGGAGCACCTGCCACGAGCCCCACGAATGCGACGAACCGTTCAGCACCCCGTACACGATGGCGAGTGAGCCGCCGGTCACGGTGACGGCCCCGGCCACGTCGATCCGGTGCTCCGCGCGGGCCATCCGGCTCTCCGGGAGGACGCGCGGCACGAGCAGCAGCGCGATGAGCACGACGGGGATGTTGATGTAGAAGATCCACCGCCAGTCCACGTCCGTGAGCAGTCCGGAGATCACCGGGCCGAGCGTTCCGCCGAGGCCGCCGAGGCCGCCCCAGATCCCGACCGCCTTCATCCGCTCCCGGGGGTCGGGGAACAGCAGCGGGATCATGGCGAGCGCGGCCGGGCCCGCCAGCGCCTCACCCATGCCCTGGGCGAACCGGCCGGCGACCAGCATCGACGAGGAGACGGCGGCGCCGCACGCGGCCGACGTCACTCCGAAGACGACCAGGCCGACGATGAACATCCGGCGGCGTCCGAAGATGTCGGCCAGCCGGCCGCCCAGCAGCAGGAACCCGCCGGCCACCAGCACGTACCCGTTGGGGACCCACGACAGGCCCTGGTAGGAGAAGTGCAGCTCGCTCTGCATCTCGGGGAGGGCGACGTTCACCACGGTGGCGTCGAGGACGAGCATGAACTGCATCGCCGCGAGGACGGCTAAGGCCTTCCACCGCCGCGGGTCGGGTACGGCTGCGGCCGGAGCCGGATCACGTGAATCGGAACCTTTGCTGCCCACTGGCCTGGTCCCTCCCATCTCGGAGCGCGTGCACGGTGAACACGAGGGTGTACGTGGGTCACGGGCGTACGTGCCCGTCCGGCGGGCGGGGTGCCGCCTCGTCGCAGCCGCCACGGGCCGAAACCGTCCGTACACCTGTTATTGGGGGATATGGCGGAGGGAGCTGGGATGCGGTTCGCATTCGTCCTGCGCGATGCGTTCCGGATCCGCCTCCGGGACATTGCGCACTGATATCCAGATATTGCACAAATCGTGCGTTGTATCCTGGTCAGCGCGCTCGGCTCGCGCTTTCACCGAGGTGGCGACCGCTGCGGACAATGAAGAAGCGCGCCGAATTCTATCACCGTTCGTAATACGTGAAAAGCCCGCTGTACTGCGAATATGCGCGGTCGCCGAGTGCCCACTCCGCACCGGCGGCACCGGCGCCGCCCGGTGCGCACCGGAGTAGGGCTAATCGCCGGAGGTGCGCCGGGCACTCGGTCCCCCCGGCGGTGCTGACGTGGTAGCAGCCAGGGAATCGGCCGTTTCGTCCGGTGGCATCGACGCGGCACGCGAACCGTGCGCGGCCGGGCCGGGGTCGGCGGGCTGATACGGGCTCTCGTACCGGATCCGGTACGGCCCGATCGTGAACTCCGCACCCGGGGCCAGCCAGGCGACCTCGCCCGGCGCGACGTCCACGTGCTCGCCGTCGGGGAGCTCCAGGGCGATCCGGTGGACCCCGCTCGACACGCCGGTCCGCCATCCGGACGTCCGGACATCGCCGAGCGCGGACGCGGCGGGGATCTCCTCGCGGTGCCCCGCGGTGAGCGCCCCGGTCTCCTCCACCAGGCCCAGCCTGACCTCCCCGTCGAGGACGTGCATGGTGCCGTCGTCGAAGACCAGGACTCCCAGCGGAGGACGCCGGCCGAGGGTGCGCGTGCCGTTCGGCTGCTGCAGCGGCCTCCCGCATGTCCCGCAGTACCGCGACCCCGGACTCCCGAGGTGACCGTGGCCGCACATGCCCCCGTCGACCAGATCTCCGTCGAGCGGGTTCCCGTCGAGCAGGTTCCCGTTCGGGGCGGGCGCGGGGCTTCCGTTGCCCCGGACGGTTCGGGGGGAGCGCGCGAGCGCGGCGATCTCCGTGCTCGGTGACGTCTCCCGCACCGGGATCCCGGCGCCTTCCGCAGCGCGGAGTTCGGGCCGGGCGCCGGGTGCCGGGACGCCCTCGAGCCGGGACCGCACGACCCGCCCGCCCTCGAAACGCCACCGAATGAGGATCACGCGGAGCGGGCCCTGGCCGGCCAACCACATGATCAACCACGTCGTGGAGATATGGACGATGAAGGCGGGCAGAAATGGTGAATCCCAGAGCCCCCAGCCCGAGGTGTCCAAGGGGCCCAGCATGTCGGGCGTCGGATCGAACATGCCGGGCTTGGGACCCGCGATTCCGCCGTTGTGGAGATTGAGCATGTCCGGCGACGGGCCCGACATGACCGGGAAGAAGAGGTTCACCAGGAGCCATGCGAGGGGCGCCTCGTTGAGAATGGTCAGCAGGCCGAAGACCGAGGGCCAGTCCTTGTCCCAGCGCCGTTGCTGCAGGCGGTGGTAGAGGTGTTCCCACACCAGCCCGTAAACGGTCGTCAGCAGGAGACCGGTGAACGCGATCGCGTACCGCATGCCGACCGTCCACATGCTCGCCGTCACCCCGGCGGGATCGGGCAGGAACGGCGCGATCAGGGCCGTCCACAGCACCCCGACCGTGGCGGCCAGCAGGATCCGCGTCTGGATTCGGCCTATCAGTGTGGGAGTCATGGCGCCCGGTGGGCCAGCCACTTGACCCAGGCGGCGGCCGAGCACGCCGGGCCCAGCGGCGTGCACACCCCCCGCGCCGCCAGGTCGTCGCAGATGAGCTGCGCCGCGTCGACGAGCCCCGCGAACGAGTCGACGGTCGCGAGGTGGCCGCCGCGCGCGATCGCGCCCGAGGCGTAGAGGCGGCCCGGCCCGTCGGCGAGGCCGCCGCCGGGGCCGCGGACTTCGAAGTGCGGGCCGACGTCGAGGCCGCCCGCGGCGTTGACGCCGGCGCAGCCGCTGTCGACGAGGTCGGCCAGCAGCGGGTTGTCCCGCAGCCGCGGGCTCATCCCGGTGCAGTCGATCAGGAAGTCGACGTCCAGCCGCAGCGGGCCGTCCCCTCCGGGGCGGGCGACGAGCACCCGCACCCCTTGCCGTGGGGACGGCTCCAGCAGCGTGATCTCGCCGCCGAGCGCCCGGTAGCAGCCCGCCGACCGGGCCCTGTCGAGCTGGCGGCGCCAGAGCCGCCGCCTGGCCGTCGTCGCACCGCCCATCGCGGCGATCCATGCCGAGCGCTCCGCGGCGGTCATGGCGGCCAGCTCTTCCCGCTGCTGTCCCGAGGCCGCCGACTTCGGGAAGCTGAACGCCTGGTAGCGCCAGCCGTGCTCGGTGGCGGGTCCGGGGCCGTGCCGGCCCGGCGGCCGGGCGTCGAGCTCGCGGAACAGGTGCAGGATCCGCACGTCCCGGCCGGAGCGGTCGCGGTCCTCGATCAGCCGCTGCAGGACCCGGGACGCGGTGATGCCGGCGCCGCGGAGCAGGACCGTCCCCGCCCGGCGCCGCAGCACCTGGTAGACGTGCTCGTGCGGCTCGTAGGCGTTGACGGCGTTGAAGTACTCCCCGTGGCGCAGCCGGTACCCGATCAGCTCGGGCGCGTAGCCGAGCGCCGGGTACCCGGTTCCGAGGTGCAGGTGGCGGGTGCGCAGCACGTACGGCGGCGAGTGGTCGGCCGGGTGCACCAGGCAGAAGAACCCGCCTTCGGTGCGGCGCCTGATGAGCATCGCCTGCCCCGGGACCAGCATGGAGTACCAGCCGATCCGGTCCGCCTCCCGGTCGAGACCGCGGGCCACCTGGCGGGGCGACGGGTTGTAGAACTCGGCGCCCACCGGCTCGGTGAGCACCTTCCACAGCGGCCGGAGGGTGCGGCGGCCGATCGCCTCGTGCAGCGCGTACCCCGGGAACCCCCAGACGTTGTCGGCCCGCGCCCCCGAGTCCGAGCGCAGCGGGTCGTCGTCGCGGATCTGGCTCGTCCTGATCAGGCGGCCCAGGTTCTCGAAGGGCCGGCGCTGGGGGCTGACGACCCGGATCCGCGCCGCCGCGACCCCGCGGATCCGCAGCGCGTCGACCACGGCGAAGCCGGCCAGGCCGCCGCCGACCGTCACGAAGTCCGCGTCCTCGGCGCGGAGCCCGGCCGCCGCGACCGACTCGTCCGACCAGGCGGACGCGGCGCGCGGCTGGCCGGGCGCGGACGCTCCGCCGCGCGCGGGCCCGGTCACCGGGCCGGCGGTGGGGCCGGGCATCAGATCCCGACCCCCCGCCGCGGACCGGGCCGCCGGTGCCCACGGGTGCCGATTCCGGAAGCCGCGAAGGCCCCTGCCCGCCACACGGCGCGGCGGCGGCCTCCGCCCTGCGGCGGAGAACTGGAAGAACTGGCTGTGGTCATCGGCGCACTCCTGGCTTCTCTGCATCCGGCGGCGGCCGGCGGACCGGCGGGCCGCGGGCATGCCGCGCTCCGGGACGAGGGCGTCCCGGCTAGTCGGTCAGTGACTCCATGAGCTTCGTCAGTCCGCTGACCATGTGGGCGTAGTCGACCAGGCGCTCGTGGATCTCGGTGTGCTCCGCGGTCCGGTCGCCGAGTTCCACGGCCAGGACCTCGATGAGCCGGTCGAGGTTGTTGTGGGCGATGCTCACGGGGAAGTGCGTGAGCGGGGTGGTCAGCCGCGGGTCGGCGGTCGGCGGACCGGAGTCGATCCGGCCGTCCGTGCCGGACGCCTCGCGCCACGACCGCTCGACCGTGAGGTCGTAGCGGCGGAAGGCGTCGAAGTAGTACGGGCGCCAGCGGTCGCGGAGCTGGGTCGCCGTGATGGCGTCGTCCAGGAATTCGGCGGTCGCCGGTATGACGGTGGCGCGGTACTCGGCCAGCAGCGGGCCGATATCCGGGGGGCCGGCCTGAACCTGGGGGGCCGTCATCGTCATGGTGGTCTCCTATCGTGGGCTGGCGGCGGGCTCGCCTGGCTTTCAGGCAAACACTTTAAGAAGGGATAATCAATGGGCTTGAAGCGCGCCGCTCCGTGAGCGGAGATAGGCTCGGACTGGCAGGAAGATGGGCCGTCGGCACCGATTGCCGATCGGCATGGCCGCGCGGTGACTATCCGTTTCAGGAGTGTCCGGCGGCGGCCGGGCCCGGGGTGCTCAACCGCGTTCTTTTCGAGGTTGAGCGGCCGGTCGGCCGACGGCGGCGGCTTGTGCGGTCCGGACGCCTGTGCACAACTGGACGTGCAATGAAGCGACCGCTAATTTGGTAGCCGGCCAGAAGGGCTGGGCGATGCGAGAACCTACTGCCGTTGCGGCTGACTGCGATTTCGAGGACCTGGACATCTCCTGGCTCCGGCGCAAGGAGGGTGTCAAATGGCGCCGGGTCGGGCGCGATGTGCTCCCCGCCTGGATAGCCGACATGGATTTCCCCGTGGCGGAGCCGATCAGTGCGGCCATAGCCGAAACGGTCGGGCGCGGGGATCTCGGATATCCGACCTGGTCGAACTGGATGGGCGCCAGCCCGCTGGCCGAGCCCTTCACGCGGCGGATGGCCGAACTTTACCACTGGCGGCCGCGACCCGAATGGGTGCGCAACTTCGGTGATGTGGTCCAGGCGATACAGGTCGTCCTCCAGCTGACCACCCGGCCCGGAGACGCGATCGCGCTGCACACGCCGAACTATCCGCCGATCCTCAAGTCGATCACGATGATGGGGCGGCGGGTGCTCCCGAGCCCGCTGGAGCGGAGCGGCGACGGCTGGGCCTTCGATCCGGACCGGCTGGAGCGGGAGGTGGCCGGAGCCGGCTGCCGCACGCTGATCGTCGTGAACCCGCACAACCCGACCGGACGCGTCTACACGACGGCGGAACTGGAGGCCCTCGCCGGGATCGCCGCGCGCAACGACATGCTGGTCATCGCGGACGAGATCTTCGCCGACCTGGCCTACCCGCCGCACCGGCACGTCCCGCTCGCGTCCCTGGGGCCGGACATCGCCGCCCGGACGGTCACCCTGACCTCCGCGACGAAGGCGTTCAACATCGCCGGCCTGCGCTGCGCGGTCGCGCACGTCGGCCCGGCCGGGCTGCGGGAGGCCCTCGACGGCCGCCCGCCCGACTACTTCGGCATCGTCGACGTGCTCGGCGTGGAGGCGACCAGGGCCGCGTGGGACGAGGGCGGCCCCTGGCTGGCCGCGCTGATGGACCACCTCGCGGCGAACCGGGACCTGGTCGCCGGCGCCCTGGCGGCCCGGGCCCCGGGCATCGGCTACCGCCCGCCGCAGGCGACGCACCTGGCCTGGCTGGACTGCCGGAGTCTCGGGACCGCGACCGATCCGGGGGTCTTCTTCCGGGAAAAGGCGAAGGTCGAGCTCAGCTCGGGCGAAAGCTACGGGCCGGGCGGGACGGGATTCGCCAGGCTGAACTTCGCCACCTCCGCCTCGATTCTGTCCGAGATCCTGAACAGGATGGCGGAAGCCGTCGCCGACGAGCGGTAGGCGCCGCTCTCCCGGTGGACTACTGCTCGGGTCACATGATCACCCCGAACCGACGTCCAATTTCGCAGCGGTTACCGCGGTGAACCGATCCGGCATTCCGCGGAGCGGATGTGCGCTCTGGCCTGAATGATCTCCAGAGTCGGGTAGTCGAACGCCCGAAGTTTCCCCGGAGCTCACTCGCGTCCCGATTTCGTGTCGCGCAAACGTCCACGTGGCTCACCGCACATCTGGCCACAACTTGCCCTTGACTGCCCAAAAGACATCTTCACTTGGGCGGTGACGTGCACGAATGGCTCACGCGCCGAGACCGGGCCGAGCGAATCGTCCTCGGAAGATCACGGTTCACGAGTGGCGCCGCCGAGCAATATCGTTTACATGGCGAGGCCCCCGCAGGTCGGCGACCTGCTCGCGGACCGGATTGCCGTTGGTGTACTGACCAGCGGCTTTCCGCCGGAGCTCGTCGATCGCGTGGTGGACAGGTTCGGCGTGCGGGAGCGGCGCACCCGCGCGCTCCCGGCCAGGCTCATGGTCTATTACGTGCTGAGCATGGTCGTGTTCTTCCACCTCGGCTACAGCGAGGTCTGGGACAGGCTGGTCGCCGGGCTCAGCTGGGCGCACCCGTTCGCCGCCGTGCCGCCGCGCGGGATGCCGCCCACCCCGGCCGCGATCACCTACGCCCGTAAGCGACTCGGCTGGCGGGTGATGGCCGTGCTGCTGGAGGAGGTGAGCCGGCGGGACGTCCAGGGGGATCCGGGACGCCCGCGCGTCGGCGGGATGCGGCCGGTGGCCCTGGACCAGGTACCGCTGCACGTGCCGAACACGCCCGGGAACGTCAGCGTGTTCGGTCACCCGCTCGGCGGCCGGGGGGCCGGTCCGCTCCCGCAGGTCCGCGTGGTGGCGCTCGCCGAGTGCGGGACGTCCGCGATCCTCGGCGCGGGCATCTCCGGCACGGCCTCCGACGGAACACCGCTGGTCCGCCGGCTCCTGCGGAAGCTGGCCCCCGGTGACCTGCTGCTGCCGGGCGGCGCGGGCTTCCCCTACGACCTGCTGGAGGAGGTCATCGCGGCCGGCGCGCACGTGCTGTGCCGGGCGGGGCCCGAGGAGGAGCTGCCGCGGCTGGGAACGCTCCCGGACGGGACCTACCTCTCCCGCCTCGCGGTCCCGGACGGCTCCGGCGGCTCCGTCGCCGGCCTCGTGGTCCGCGTCATCCCCGGCACCGCCGAAGGCGGGCCGGGGGCGCAGGACGCGGGGCGCCCCCTGGTGACCGACGTCCTCGATCCCGGAACGCTGCCGGCGGCGGCGGGCGGCGCGGCGTACCGCTCCCGCTGGCGCCTGGAGGACTGCTTCAGCACGCTCGACCTGCTGCCACCCGAGGGAGCCGCGGTGACGCTGCGGTCCCGGGACCCGGACCTCATCCACCAGGAGGCGCTCGCCATCCTCTGCTGCTACCAGGCGGTGCGGCTCCTGGTCGACGACCGGTCGGCCGACCGGAGCCGTTCCCCGGCGATCCCGTTAATTTAACGCCATTGCGGTCTCTACAGGTCGATACAGGTTGATACCAGTTCAGACCGGTGGATGCCGGACGGTGTCCGGCCGTTCGGCGGTGCCCCGGCCCGCCGGTCCCGCGCATCCTCGCCGCCGCCGCGCCGAAGCCCGGCCGGGCTACCGCCGAAGAGGCCGCCGGCGTGCCCTGCCCCCGGTCCGCCACGGGGATCAGGCGGGCTCGCCAAGGTGATCTACCTGCGCCTGAACGGCCCGGCCCCCTGCCGTCGCCGGGGTGGTACTCGAGGTACAAGCGTGACATGAAAAAACCCGTGGGCCGCTTCCCATATCCCTGGTCCACATGAGTCACATCCGGCGCCGCAGGCCATTGCGGCTCAGCAGGACCAGGAAGCGGCGGATCATGCCTGCCAGTGGCCCGGTGGCTAACTTAAGACCCTTTGGCCAGGGGGACACGGCAGGTCCGAAAAAGGCGCTGGTCACGGGTTCCGCCCGGCAACGGCCCTGCGCATAATCGCTGTGGGCTCGCGAGCAAGGCGTCAAGGTCTTGGAGGGACGATGACATTGTCCAGTACCGAAGCCGGCCGCCCGATTACCCGACCGCCCGCCGGGAGAAGGAGGGACTCCCCGGCGAACCGCGAAATACGCCTCCAGGTGGAAGGTCCGGTCGTGGAGCCCGCCGGAGCCGAAGAGCCGGCCCCGTTTTCCGCCTCCGACCCGGACTTGCAGACCGTTCCGCTGAGTGCGCTTTTACCAGCCGACTCGCCCCGGCTCGCGGGGGAGGACGAGAAGCACACGCGCCGGCTCATCGAGATCGAGGCCGAACTGCCGCCCATCCTCGTCCACCGCGGCACCATGCGGGTAATCGACGGCATGCACCGCCTTCGCGCCGCGCACGCGAGCGGCAGGAAGGAAATCCGGGTCCGCTTCTTCGACGGCGACGAAAATGAGGCATTTCTGCACGCCGTCAGGGAGAACGTCACGCACGGCCTCCCGCTCAGCCTGGACGACCGCAGGGGCGCCGCCCGGCGGATCATCGCCGCCAACCCGAACCTCTCCGACCGCGCCATCGCCGGGTGGACCGGGCTGTCGGACAAGACGATCAGCGCCCTGCGGAAACGCTCAAGCGCGGAAACCCCGCAGTCGAGCAAGCGCATCGGCGTGGACGGCCGGGCCCGCCCGCTGAACAGCACCGAGGGCAGGCGGCGCGCGATGGAGTTCCTCACCGCCCACCCGGACGCCTCGCTGCGGGAGATCGCCGCCGGCGCGGGCATCTCGGTCGGCACCGCCCATGACGTCCGCAAACAGCTGCGGCGTGGCGAAGACCCTATCCGCTCCCACCCGTCCGGTGCCAGGCCGTCCGGGACCGCTCCACCCGGCCCTTCCCCGGCGTCCCGCCAGGTCATCGCCGTGCGGCGGCCCGCCCGCGACATCGCCGGCTTCGATCCCGGACCGCTGCTGGAGAGCTTCCTCCAGGACCCGGCGATCCGGCAGTCGGAGTCCGGCCGCGGCATGCTCCGGTGGCTGCACAAGCACGTGGTCCGCGAGGCGGACGTCGAGCAGCTCGTCGACGCGGTCCCGCCGCACCGCGCCGACTGCCTCATCACCTTCGCCGAGCACTGCGCGGGGGTGTGGCACTCCATGGCCGACCGCCTGGCGGCCAAGCAGCACCTGCACGACAACCCCGGCGCCTGACAAGGCCGCCGCATTGGGCCGCCCGACCGGGCCGCCTCGCTCCCTCCCGCCATCATCGGACCGGCACCGGAACGCCGGACCGGAACCCTGCCGGCCGGTGCCCGGGAGCCGGTGCATTCAACCCGTGATCGGCGGGGAGATAAGTGCCGGATTCGGCCGCGCCCGCGTCTCAGGATCGCGGCGCGGCCGAAGCCGCCGGCCCGCTCGGATCGTCCCTTAAGGCTCTGAATGGACGACCGGCAATTGCGTTGAGATCCAGCTTCCTGTTCGCCTGCCGTGATCGAGATCGGAGGCTCGAAAGGGTGCAGATAATTCGCCGGGGGCAACGTAAAATCGCCCGGTAAGTTGTTGTGGTCAGTCGGCCTCAGGCAGCGAACGATCTCCACGTTTGAGAGAAATCGATGACTTTCGCCACGGGACGTGCCCTCCATAAAATGCTGGCGCCGCCGCCGACCGAGGTCACCTTTGCGGTGCGCGGCTTCCATACCGGGCAACCGCAGGCCCGCGACTATCTGGAGCAGATCGGCCGCTGGTTCCTCACCGGCCTGGAATACGGCATGACGGTGCCGGGAGAGCACGAGATCGCGGCCCGCCTGGAAACGGTCGCGCGGGAGGGGCGCGGTTTCGCCTATGAAGGCGCCTCAATGGCGCTGGCGATTCTCGACGGCCTTCTTCCGGGCCGCGGCGGACGCCTGCACAGGTTCATCGCCGGCCCGGCGGCGCACCATGTCTATACGGCGCATATCGGGGCCGGCTGGGCGCTGGCCCGGCTGCCGGCCCCGCTGCGGCCGCGGGTCCGGCTCGGCGATCCGCTGCTGCGCCGGCTCGCCCTGGACGGTTACGGCTTCCACGAAGCCTATTTCCGGACCCCGGTCGTCGTGGGGGAGCAGCGCCCGCCCCGGATCCTGCGGCGCGGTCCGGGAACCGCCCGCGACGCCGCGCACGTGGTCGACCAGGGGATAGGCCGGGCCCTCTGGTTCGTCAGCGGCGCCGACGTCGACCGGCTGGCCGGGACGATCGACGGCTTCGCCCCCGCCCGTCAGCCCGATCTGTGGGCCGGCGCGGGACTGGCCGCGACGTACGCCGGCTTCCGCGGCGCGACCGGCCCCGCCGGCGGGGAGGAGGACCCGGCCGCGATCCGGGCGGCCGAGGCGTCGCTGCGCGAACTGGCCGCCCGCGCCGGCCGCCACCTGCCGGACGCGGCCCAGGGCGCGGCGTTCGCGGCCAAGGCCCGGGAGCGGGCGGGCGTGGTCACTCCGCACACCGTCGCGGCGGTGCGGGCGCTGTGCGGGATGGAGGTCGCGGAGGCGGCGCGGTGCACCGACGAGGCCCTGCCCGCCGACCCGGCGGCGGCGGACGCCTACCAGACCTGGCGCCGCCGGATCCGCCGCCGCTTCGCGGAGCTGCCCTCCCCGGCCCGACCCGAATCGTGAAGGCGCCCGGAGCTGCCGATGGGGCGCGTCCGGAAACGCCGCGGCCCCGCCGCCGGCAAGGAACGACGACTGACACCAGCGGATTCGCGCATGTGGAGAGGTAGTACGTGATGTCCCTGCTCAACGGGTGGGCTCGTCGGAACCGCGCCGGCCTGGTCGCCATCGTCTTCGTCCTCGTCATGTTCCACCTCTCCCGGCTGCCGCCGGAGTCCGCCGCGCGGACCAGGAGCATCGCCGACTCGTTCCGCTTCGCGGCGCTCTCGGTGGCGATGCCCGCCGGGTATCCGCAGCAGACCGTCCGGCGGGTCAACAAGGACTACAAGAACATCGAGGCGTGGATCTCCTCGGTCGGCGCGGGGGTCGCGATGAACGACCTCGACGGCGACGGCCTGGCCAACGACCTCTGCATCTCCGACCCGCGCACGGACCGGGTGGCGGTCACCCCGGCGCCGAGCGCCGCGTCGGCGGGCCGCTACCAGCCGTTCATGCTCGACACGGCCGGCCTGCCGATGGACCGGATCATGGCGCCGATGGGCTGCGTCCCCGGGGACTTCAACGAGGACGGGCGCATCGATCTCGCGGTCTACTACTGGGGCCGCACCCCGATCCTGTTCCTGGCCCGCGAGGACGCCGCCGGGCTGTCCGCCGGCGCCTACCGCCCGGTCGAGCTCGTACCGCCGAAGGCCGGCGGCGGCTACCGGGGGCCGCGCTGGAACAGCAACGCCTTCGTGGTCGCCGACTTCGACGGAGACGGGCACGACGACATCTTCGTCGGCAACTACTTCCCGGACGGCCCCGTCCTGGACGACCGGGTCAGCGGCGGCGTGACCATGCAGGACTCCATGTCCCGCGCCTACAACGGGGGCGGCGACCACATCCTGCGGTGGACGGGCGCCACGTCGGGCGCGGCCCCGGGCGTGCGCTACGCGGAGGCCGCCGGCGCCTTCGGCGACGTCCCGTCCCGCGGCTGGCCGCTCGCGGCGGGTGCCACCGACCTGGACGGCGACCTCCGGCCGGAGCTCTACGTCGCCAACGACTTCGGCCCCGACCGGCTGCGCCACAACCGCTCGACCCCGGGGAAGATCCGGCTCATCGCGGTCAACGGGAAGCGCACCGCCATGACGCCGAAGTCCAAGGTGCTCGGCAGGGACTCCTTCAAGGGCATGGGCGTCGATTTCGGCGACCTGGACGGTGACGGCCGCTACGACATCTTCGTCAGCAACATCACCACCTCGTACGCCCTCCAGGAAAGCCAGTTCGCCTTCGTCGACACCACCCGGAACCAGGCCGACCTGCGCAGGCGGCTGCAGGACGGTACGGCGCCGTTCGCCGACCGGAGCGTTCCGCTCGGGCTCGCCTGGAGCGGCTGGGGGTGGGACGCGAAGACGGCCGACTTCGACAACGACGGCGTCCTGGAGGTCGTCCAGACGACCGGCTTCGTCAAGGGCAAGGTCAACCGGTGGGCGCAGCTGCAGGAACTCGCGACCGCCAATGACGCGCTCGTCGCCTCGCCGTACTGGTGGCCCCACGTGCGGGAGGGCGACGACATCGCGGGCGACCAGGCGCCCGCGTTCTTCGCCCAGGGCGAGGACGGCCGCTATTCCAACATCAGCGACGAGCTCGGCATGGCGATTCCCATTCCCACGCGCGGTGTCGCCACCGGGGACGCGGACGGCGACGGCAGGCTCGACCTCGCCATCGCCCGCCAGTGGGACGAACCGCTCTTCTACCGCAACGACGGCCCCGCGTCCGGCGCCTCCCTCGCCCTGAGGCTGATCCACCCGCCCGGTCCGGGGAAGAAGGCGGCAACAGGGGCGGAGGGCGACGCGCTGCCGGCTCCCGGCTCGCCCGTCGTCGGTGCCCAGGTCACGGTGAAGACCGGCGGACGCACGCTGCGGGGCAGGGTCGACGGCGCCAGCGGACACGGCGGGAAACGCAGCCACGAGGTCTTCATCGGCCTCGGCGACGAGCACGGCCCGGTCACGGCGCACCTGGCGTGGCGCGATCGCACAGGCCAGGTCCGCGAACAGGATCTCACGCTCGCCCCGGGGCAGCACGTGCTCCAGCTGGGCGCGCACGCCCAGGAGGTGACGTCATGACCAAGCCGGCTCGTGACCCCAGGATCATCGCTCTCCGGAACTTCGCCGCCTCGATCTCGGTCTTCAACGTCTTCGGATACCTCCTCCTCGGCTTCGAGCAGCCCCCGGCATGGCCGTTCATCGCGATGGCCACGGCCTACGCGCTCGAACTGCTGCTGGAGACGATCGGGGCGCGCGGCGAGCAGCGGGCTCCGCGGTTCCTGGGGAACGGTCTCCGCGGTCTCGTGGAGTTCCTCTACCCCGCGCACATCACGGCGCTCGCCGTGAACATGCTCGTCTACGTCAACGACCGCGTGTCCCTCATGATCTTCGGCGTCGTGGTGGCGATCTCCGGGAAGTGGCTGCTGCGCGCGCCCGTCCGGGGCCGCATGCGGCACTTCATGAACCCGTCCAACTTCGGGATCGTCGCCATCCTGCTGGTCGCCCCGTGGGCGAGCGTCGCGCCGCCCTACCAGTTCACCGAGCACGTCGCGAACCCGGTCGACTGGATCATCCCGGTCGCCATCATCGTGCTCGGCACGATGCTGAACGGCATGCTCACCAAGCGGATGTGGCTGATCGGCGCATGGGTGGCCGTCTTCGCCCTCCAGGCGGTCGTGCGCGGCGTGCTCTTCGACACCTCGATACCGGCGGCGCTGGGCACGATGACCGGGGTGGCGTTCGTGCTCTTCACGAACTACATGCTCCCCGATCCGGGCACGACCCCGCTCCGCCCGCTCTCGCAGGTCGCCTTCGGCGGCGGCGCGGCCGCCTTCTACGGGCTCGTCACCGGATTCCACATGGTGTACGGCCTCTTCTTCGCCACGGTCCTGGTGTGCCTCACCCGCGGCGCCTTCCTGTGGGCCCTCCACATCGCCGCCCGCGCCAGGGACGAGCGCGAGGCGGCGGAGGAGCGGCAGGCCGCGGCCGTGCTGTCCGACGCCGCCGAGCCCGCGCTCCCCGTGCCCTCGCCGAACGAACGGGAAGCCGAGGTCCGGGCATGATCAGGCTGGCGATCGTGGGCATGGGGTGCCGCTACCCGGACGCCGCATCGCCGCGGGAACTCTGGGAGAACATCCTCGCCGGGCGACGCGCCTTTCGCGGGCTGCCCGGCGAGCGGATGCGCCTCGACGACTACTGGTCGGACGACCCCGCGGCCCCGGACCGGTTCTATGCCCGGACGGCCGCGGTCATCGAGGGGTACGAGTTCGACCGGATCGGGTTCCAGATCGCCGGCAGCACGTACCGGTCGACGGACCTCACCCACTGGCTGGCGCTGGACGTCGCCGCCCAGGCGCTCGCCGACGCGGGGTTCCCGCGCGCGGAGGGCGTTCCGCGGGAACGTACGGCGGTCGTCGTGGGCAACACGCTCACGGGCGAGTTCAGCCGGGCCGGGATGATGCGGCTCCGCTGGCCGTATGTCCGCCGCACCCTGGCCGCCGCGCTCAAGGGGGAGGGCTGGGACGACGCGCGGCTGGCCCCGTTCCTCGACTCCTACGAACGGGCGTACAAGAGCCCCTTCGCGCCGGTGGACGAGGACACTCTCGCCGGCGGGCTGTCGAACACCATCGCCGGCCGCATCTGCAACTACTTCGACCTCAAGGGCGGCGGCTACACCGTCGACGGCGCGTGCTCCTCATCGCTGCTGTCCGTCGCCACGGCGGCCCGGAGCCTCGTCGACGGGGAGGTGGACGTCGCCATCGCGGGGGGAGTCGACCTGTCCATCGACCCCTTCGAGATGATCGGCTTCGCCAAGACCGGGGCGCTCGCCAGGAACGAGATGCGGGTGTACGACCGCGGCTCGAACGGCTTCTGGCCGGGTGAGGGCTGCGGCATGGTCGTCCTGATGCGCGATGCCGACGCCCGCGCGGCGGGACGGCGGATCTACGCCGCGATCGCCGGGTGGGGGATCTCCTCGGACGGGAAGGGCGGCATCACCCGGCCGGAGATCGGCGGCTACCGGCTGGCGATCCGGCGGGCCTACGAGCGGGCGGGCTTCGGCGTCGACACGGTCGCGATGTTCGAGGGGCACGGCACCGGCACGCCGGTCGGGGACGCGATCGAGCTCCGGGCGCTGTCCATGGCCCGCCGCGCCGCCGACCCGGCGGCGCGGCCCGCGGCGATCGGCTCGATCAAGGGCATGATCGGCCATACCAAGGCGGCGGCGGGCGTGGCGGGCCTGATCAAGGCGGCGCTGTCCGTCCACCACCGGGTCGTGCCGCCCTCGACGGGATGCGTCGACCCGCACGAGGAGCTGACCGGCGAGCGGCCCGCGCTGCGCGTGCTCCGCAAGGCCGAGCCGTGGCCGTCCGGCCTGCCGGTCAGGGCCGGAGTGACCGCGATGGGCTTCGGCGGGATCAACACCCACCTGGTGCTGGACGGCGGAGCCCCGGCGCGGTCCGCCCCCCTCGATCCGCCGACCCGGGCCGCGGCGTCGTCCGTCCAGGACGCCGAGCTCCTGCTGCTGGACGCGGACGGCCCGGCGGAACTGCGGGACCGGCTCGCCCGGCTGCTTCGCCGCGTCCCCCGCCTGGCGTACGCCGAGCTCGCCGACCTGGCCGCGGTGCTGCAGCGCGAGCTGCGGGAGCGTCCGTACCGGGCGGCGCTCGTGGTCTCCTCGCCGGCGGACGCCGAGCGGAAGCTCGCCCGGGCCGTCGGCGCGCTCGACGAGGGCCGCGTCGACCTGGTCGACCCCGCTTCCCCGGTCTTCCTCGGCCACGCCACCCGGCCGGCGCGGATCGGCTTCCTCTTCCCCGGGCAGGGTTCGGGGAAGGGCACGACCGGCGGCGCGCTCGGGCGGCGGTTCGCCGAGGCCGCGGAGGTGTACGCGCGCGCGGCGCTGCCGTCCGGCGGGGATCTCGTCGCCACGGCGGTGGCCCAGCCGCGCATCGTGACCGGGTCGGCCGCGGCCCTCCGGGTCCTGGCGCGGCTCGGGGTGCGCGCGAGCGTCGCCGTCGGGCACAGCCTCGGCGAGATCTCCGCCCTGCACTGGGCGGGCGTCATGGACGAGGACACCCTGCTGCGCGCGGCGGTCCGCCGCGGCGCCGCGATGGAGCAGCACGGCCGGACGGGCGCCATGGCGGGCATCGCGGCGGGGGCGGCGGCGGTCGAGCGGCTGATCGGCGGGGAGCCGGTCGTGATCGCCGGCTACAACGGCTCCCGGCAGACCGTGATCGCCGGTCCGGCGGAGGCGGTGGAGCGCGCCGGCCGGGCCGCGGCCGCGGAGGGCCTGGTCTGGGCCAGGCTGAAGGTGTCGCACGCCTTCCATTCGCCGCTGGTGGCCCCGGCCGCCGACGCCTTCGGGGAGTTCCTCTCCGGTGAGCGGTTCGGCCCGCTGACCCGGCGGGTCGTCTCCACGGTGACCGGCGCGGAGCTTCCGGCGGACGCCGACGTGCCCGCGCTCCTTCGCAGGCAGATCACCCACCCGGTGCAGTACGGGCCCGCGATCCTTGCGGCGGCCGACCACGCCGACCTCTTCGTGGAGGTCGGGCCGGGCCGGGTGCTCACCGCGATGACGAGCGACATCACGGATGTACCGGCCGTCGCCACCGACACCGACGACGAGTCGCTGGCCGGTTTCCTGGGCGCGGTGGGGGCCGCTTACGCCATGGGCGCGGAGATGGACCATGGCGCCCTCTTCGCGGGCCGCCTCGTACGTCCGCTGGACCTGGACGCCGAGCACGCGTTCTTCGCCAGCCCATGCGAGGCCGTGCCCGAGGAAGCGGTGCCCTCCTTCCGGGAGGAGCCCGCCGAAGAAGCACGGGAACCGGTGGAAGCCGAGGCCGGTTCCGAGGCGGACGACAGCGTGGATGTTCTGCGGCGCCTCCTCGCCGAGCGGGCCGAGCTGCCGATGGGGACCGTGGACGAGGACAGCCGTCCCCTCGACGACCTGCACATGAGCTCCATCACGGTCAGCCAGGTGATGAACGACGCCGCCCGCAAACTGGGACTGCCCGCCGCCCAGGCGGCGGTCAATTTCGCCACGGCATCGGTGCGGGAACTGGCCGACACCCTCGACACTCTCGCCGGCACCGCGCACGCGTCGGACGGGAGACACGACCCCATTCATGGGGTGGCGCCGTGGGTCCGGCCCTTCGCCGTCGAGCTGGTGGAAGAGGACGTCCCCGCACCCGAGGACGGCGAGGGCAACGGGCGGTGGGACCTTTACGCACCCGACGACCACCCGATCGCCGAGTCACTGCGGCACGCCCTGCAGAACGGCGGTGTGGGCTCCGGGGTGCTCATCTGCCTGCCGTCCGGCTGCGCGGTGCCGGACCTGGAGGCGGCGCTCGTCGCGGCCCAGGACGCCGTGGTCGGCTCGCCGGGAGACCGCCTGGTCCTCGTCCAGCAGGGTCCCGGCGCGGCTGGGCTGGTGAAGACCGCCCACCTGGAGGCGCGGCGGATCCGCACCACGATCGTCGACATCGCGCCGACGCCGGCGGCGGTCGAGCGCGTCCTGGCCGAGGTCGCCGGGACCACCGGATTCACCGAGGCCCACTACTCCGACGACGGGACCCGGCGGGTTCCGGTCCTCCGCCCGCTGGCAGTCCGCGCCGATGCCGGCGCGCCGCCGCTCGGCCCCGGCGACGTCCTGCTGGTGACCGGCGGCGGCAAGGGCATCACCGCCGAGTGCGCGCTCGCCCTCGCCGCCGACACGGGCGCGCGGATCGCCGTCCTCGGCCGGTCCGACCCGGAGCGCGACGCCGAACTCGGCGGGAACCTGGCGCGGATGCGCGCGACCGGAGCCTCGGTCAGGTACGTGCGGGCGGACGTCGCCGACCCGCGCGCGGTGCGTGCGGCGGTGAGCGGGATACGCGGGTCGCTGGGGCCGGTCACCGCGGTGCTGCACGGCGCGGGCCGCAACGAGCCCGCCGCGCTGCGCAACCTGGAGATGCCCGACCTGCTCGCCACCTTCGCGCCCAAGGCGGGCGGCCTGCGGGCGGTGCTGGACGCGGTCGAGCCGGACGAGCTCCGGCTGCTGGTCACCTTCGGGAGCATCATCGGCCGGGCCGGACTGCCCGGCCAGGCGGACTACGCCGCCGCCAACGACTGGCTCGCCGCCCTCACCCGGGACGTGCCGCGCACGCACCCGGGCTGCCGCGCGCTATGCCTTGAGTGGTCGGTGTGGAGCGGGGTCGGCATGGGCGAGCGGCTCGCCGTGGTGGAGTCGCTGGCGCGCGACGGCGTCAGCCCGATCACGACGGGCCAGGGGATCGACGTCCTGCGCCGGCTGCTGGCCGACCCGGACGTCCCGCCCGTCGTCGCGGTGACCGGCCGCACCGGGCGACTGGACACCCTGCGCCACGAGTCCGCCGACCTGCCGCTGCTCCGCTTCGTCGACCGGGTCCTGGTGCACTACCCGGGGGTGGAGCTGGTCACGGAGGCCGACCTCACGCCCGGCAACGATCCCTACCTGGAAGACCACAGCCTCGACGGCAACCTCCTCTTCCCGGCCGTGCTCGGCCTGGAGGCGATGGCCCAGGCCGCGGCCGCCTGCGGGGGGAACGAGGGCGTGCCCGTCATCGAGCGGGCCGAGTTCGCCCGCCCGATCGTGGTGCCCCCGGACGGCGCGACGACGGTCAGAGTCGCGGCGTTGGCGACCGGCGGGGAGACCGTGGACGTCGTCATCCGCAGCAGCGAGACCGGCTACGGGGCCGACCATTTCCGGGCCACGGTGCGCTTCGCCGCACCAGAGGCCACGGTCGGTGGGGAAGGGCCCGTCTCACTCGACGGGGAGTTGCCGCCGGTACCGCTCGACCCAGGACGCGACCTCTACGGCGACGTCCTGTTCCAGGGCAAGCGGTTCCAGCGCCTCCGGCGCTACCTGCGGGTCGAGGCGCACCGCGCCGAGGCCGCCGTGGCCACCAGCGACGCCTCCGGCTGGTTCGGCATGTTCCTCCCCGGCGACCTGCGGCTCGGCGACCCCGGTATGCGCGATGCCGTCATGCACGGGATCCAGGTCTGCGTGCCCGACGCGACCCTGCTGCCCGTCGGTATCGAGCGGCTCCGGCCGTACGCGACCGCCGGGGAACCGGCTGACGGGGAGTTGGCGTTCACCGCCACCGAGCGGAGCCACGCGGACGGCACCTTTGTCTACGACGTCACCGTCCGTGCCCCGGACGGAACCGTCGTGGAGCAGTGGGAGGCATTGCGGCTGCGCGCCGTGCGGCGCAGGGACGGCCGCGGGCCGTGGGCCCCGGCGCTGCTGGGTCCGCTGCTGCAACGAGGTCTGGCCGATGCGCTCGGGACGAGGATCGCCGTCGCGGTCGAGCCGGACGCGGGGGAGACCCGCCGGCAGAGCACGGCCGTCGCGGTGGGCCGGGTCCTCGGCCGCCGCGCCGACATCCTCTACCGGCCGGACGGGCGGCCGGAGGTGCCCGGCGCCCCGGCGGTGTCCGCGGCGCACGGAGCGGGGCTGACGCTGGCGGTCGCCGGCGAGGAGCCCCTGGGCTGCGACCTGGAGCCCGTGGTCTCCCGGA
Organism: Actinomadura livida; assembly: GCF_014648675.1. Lineage (GTDB taxonomy): Bacteria > Actinomycetota > Actinomycetes > Streptosporangiales > Streptosporangiaceae > Spirillospora > Spirillospora livida. The sequence continues at coordinate 212,940 of NZ_BMRO01000006.1, read as the reverse complement.
GCGGCCGCGAATGGCAGGATCTGCTCGGCTGGCACTCCAGGGTCGCCGGTCTGCTGGCCGGCGAGGACGCCGGCGGGCACGGCGGCGACGCGGACCTCGCCGCGACCCGGGTCTGGTGCGCGATCGAATGCCTGCAGAAGGCCGGGGTCGCGCTGCCCGACGCGCCGCTGACGCTGCTGCCGCCGCGCGGGGACGGGTGGAGCGTGCTGGCGGCGGGCGACATCCGGGTCGCCACGTTCGCGACCACAGTGCGCGATGTGGCCGAACCGGTCGTCTTCGCCGTTTCGACGAAAAGGAAGTGCTGACAACCGTGGAGCACTACTACGAACACCGGCATGTGGTCGGATTCGAAGAGACGAACCTCGTTGGAAACGTCTATTACGTCAATTACCTGCGCTGGCAGGGGCGGTGCAGAGAGATGTTCCTCAAGGAGCGCGCACCGGCGGTGCTCGATGAACTGCGGGCGGATTTGAAGCTGTTCACGGTGAGCGTCGAATGCGAGTTCTTCGCCGAACTGACCGCCTTCGACGAACTCGCCATCAGGATGAGCCTCGCCGAGCTCACCCAGACGCAGATCGAGTTCGTCTTCGACTATGTGCGGATCGAGCGGAACGGGGAGGTGCCCGTCGCCAGGGGCCGGCAGCGCGTGGCCTGCATGCGCGGCGAGAACGGCCGGACCCTCCCCGCCCGCATCCCGCGGCCGCTCGCACTGGCCCTGGCGCCGTACACCGCGGCCGCGCGCGCGACGGTGCTTCCGTGACCGGCCGGGCCGCGCCGGTCGTCGCGCCGGCCGTGGCGGGCGACTCCAGGCTGTTCCGCACGGTGCTGGGCGCCTTCGCCACCGGCGTCACCGTCGTCACGGTGGGCGGCGCCCGCCCGCACGGGATGACCGCCAACGCGTTCGCCTCGGTCTCCCTCGACCCGCCGCTCGTCCTCGTCTGCATCGACCGGAAGGCCATCATGCACGAGGTGATGGCGGCCGCCGAGTACTTCGCGGTGTCCGTCCTCGCGGCCTCGCAGGAGGGCGTCGCCCGGCACTTCGCCGACGACTGGCGCCCGCAGGGACGGGCCCAGTTCGAATCGGTCGACTGGTCGCCCGGCGAGGTGAGCGGCGCGCCGCTGATCCGGGGCGCCGCCGCCTGGCTGGAGTGCGCGCTGTGGCGCAGCTACGACGGGGGCGACCACACGATCGTCCTCGGCCGGTCGCTGGCCATGGGCCGCCGCGCGGACGAGGACGCCCTGCTGTTCCACGGCGGCCGCTTCCGGCGGTTCGCCGAGGAGACATGAACACCGCAATTTATCAATAATTCGACGCACTAAATTCGTTACAATTCATCCGAACCGTCGGACGGGACGTCCTCCCTGGAGGCTCGCATGGTCAAAGGCGAATCTGGTACGCGAACGCGGCAGCCTGTTGTCGCGCCGCAACAATTCCCGGCCCGCCGGGGCCGCATCATCGCACTCAGCGTACTGGCCGGATTCCTGCTCACCGTCGTCTGGTCCGCGGAATTCGTGGACCGGACCATCGGCGACAACGTGGCCAACACGATGCTCGGTCACGACGCGAAGGAGACCCCCATCTCCGGCATTCTCGCCGGGATCGCGTTCGCGTTCGCCTCCGGCCTCGGCGGCACGTTCACCGCGTGCAACATCGCGGCCTTCGGCGCCGTCGCGCCCCTGCTGGGCGAGCGGCCGTCGGTGCGCAGCCGGCTGCTGGCGACGCTGCGCCCGCTCGGCTGGCTGTCGGCCGGCATGATCACCGTGTCCGCCGCCTACGGCTTCATCGTCGGGCTCGTCGGGACGCACATGCCGCAGTTCTCGACGGCGCCGTCCGGCACCGGCCTGTCCCCGCGGAGCATCCAGTCGATGATCGTGTTCGGTGTCATCGGCCTGGTCCTCATCTATCTCGGCCTCGCCGCGCTGGGCGTCGTGAAGGACCCCATGGCGCGGATCTCGGAACGCTTCCCGCACGCCCGGATGGTCCTGATGGGCGTGCTGATCGGGGGCTTCCTCATCGGCCGCCCGTTCGCGATGTTCCGGCAGCTCTTCCGGGACGCGGCCGAGAGCCACAACCCGCTGTACGGAGCCCTCGCCTTCACGCTCCAGTCCGTGGGCAACATCCTGATCCTGGCGGTCATCTTCATGGCCCTCGCCCTGCTGGCGGGCAGCCGGATCCAGCGCTGGTTCGCCGCCAAGCCGGCCCGGGCCGCCGTCATCACGGGTGTGGCCTTCCTCGTGGCGGGCGTCTTCACGTTCCTCTACTGGGACGTTCGTCTCCTGGCACGCCGAGAGCTGATCTGGTACCCCGTCGCCCCCTGGGCGTGAGATCGCGGCCGAACTCGCCGGAGCCACCGGGCGACGAACAGGGGCCGGGCCGTCCGCGCTGGACGGCCCGGCCCCTTCGTTCGGTGACGCCGGACGCGCGGCGCGCACCCGCGCCGCCGGTCAGGCCTTGACCGCCACCAGCTCCAGGTACTCGGCGCGGGCCACCAGGGTCCCGTCCGTGGCGCGGTTGACCCGCTCGTACTCGGCGACCGCACCCTCGGTCAGCTGCCGCAGGGCCTCCGGGGGCAGGGACCTGGTCGCGAAATGCCAGGGCGCGAGATGCCCGGCCATCAGCTCGACCTGGTCCGTCGCCGACCGCGCGCACATCTCGTGCACCCGGACGGTGGCGCTGAGCGAGGCCACCCGGTCGCCGAAGAGCTCCCGGCAGTGCTGCTCGCCGCCCCACGCCACCGGCGGCGCGGGCCGCGGCGCGGGCTTCGCGGGCTTCGGCATGACCGACGCCATGACCCGCTGGAGCCGCGCCACGATGCCGTCCGGGGTCCAGTTCGCCATGGCGATCCGCCCGCCGGGACGGCAGACCCGCAGCAGCTCGCCGGCCGCGCGCCGCTGGTCCGGCGCGTACATGGCCCCGAAGCTCGACATGACCACGTCGAATGCGCCGTCCTCGAACGGCAGCTCCTGCGCGTCCGCGACCTCCACCTCCAGGGCGAGGCCCTCCACCGCCGCGCGGCGCGACGCGGTCTCCAGCGCGCTCGCCGCGATGTCGGTGGCCGTCACCCGCGCGCCGCGCCTGGCCGCGGCGAGGGCGCTGTTCCCCGTGCCGGCGGCGACGTCCAGGACGCGGTGCCCGCTGTGCACGTCCGCGGCCCGGGCCAGCAGTTCGCTCACCAGGAGGTCCTGCACCGCGATGGGGTGGTAGTCGACCGCCGTCCACATCTGGCGCGTGCGTTCGGCCATGGTCTGCGTTGGCGTTGCCATCCTGACTCCTTCTGAAATCGGATGAATTTCCGACTTTCCAGTTAAGGGTCGCGTTATCGAAAACCTATGGCAAGGCAATGCGCCGCTGCTCATCCGGCGGCTCGGCGAGCAGGCTCTCCATGACGTACGGCGCCGCCTCGATCTGGAAGTCCATCGTCGGATGGTGCTCCTTCACCAGCCCTTCGAGACTGAGCAGGCAGAGCATTGGGAAAATGAACTCCGGTTCGGCGAAGAGCCCGCAGCGGCGCTGAATATCGAACAGCTCCACGCAGAAGACCGACAGGTTGAAATCCCGGACCCGCGCCCCCGTGTTCCGCTTGACCAGGTCGGCGACCGCGGTGCGGAATTCGTCGATGGCCGCGGCCGACGTCGCCCCCCGCACGGTCGCGTGCAGGATGTCGGCGCAGCCCTCGCCGTCTCCCTCGATCATGCCGCCGAAGAACCCGGTGAAGCTCCGGGCCGCCTCGGCGCCCAGCGTGTAGGTGAAGCCGGCGTCGAGGAGCACGACCGTCCCGTCGGGCCGGAAGTACGTGTTCCCCTGGTGCAGGTCGACGTGCACGAAGCCGCCGGAGAACAGCAGGTGGTACACGGCCCGGACGAGGACCGCGACCTCCTCCTCGCGGACCCGCGCCGGCAGCCGCTCGATCGAGGCGTGCGCCAGCCCGTCGACGAACTCCATGGCGATCACGCCGTCCCCGCAGAGTTCCGGGACGACCGCGGGAACCCGCACCTCGGGCATCTGCGCGAGCAGCTCCTTCATCCGCCGCAGGCTGTCCGCCTCGGCGGCGAAGTCGAGCTGCCCGACCAGGCACCGCCCGATCTGCTCGGTGATCTCGGCGACCGGCACCCGGCGGAAGGCGGGGACCCTGGTCACGGCCCTGGCCAGCACGCCCATGATGGCGAGGTCCGCGCCGATCGCCTCCTCGACGCCGGGGCGGCGGACCTTGAGCGCGACGGTGCGGCCGGTCAGCCGCACCCGGTAGACCGACGCGATCGAGCCGCTGGCCACCGGCGGGCGGGCCAGCGCGTCCGCGATCTCGCCGGGCAGCGGGCCGAGGGCGCGGCGCACGGTGCCGGCCGCCGCCGCGGCCGTCATCGGGGCCACCTCGTCGTGGAGCCGGTTGAGCCCGCCCGCCACGGTCGGGCCCACCAGGTCCACCCGGGTCGCCATGATCTGGCCCGCCTTGATGAACGCGCCGCCCAGCCGTTCGATCAGCCGGACCAGCTCGGCCGTCAGCCGCCGGGCGCGCGCGGACCGCCGCGCCGTGAGCACGATGACGGCCATGCGCCCGCCGGCGAGCAGGCACAGCCCGCAGATCCGCGCCAGCCGGCGACCGATTCGGAGGTAAGTCGACCGGCCGTTCATATCAATTCCTCTCCCTGGCGGACTTCAATGACAGCACCGGCCTGCAGTCAAACACCGCCAATGGCCATTCATCAATGTTGCGGTTATGTTTGACCGGCATGCCGATAGCCCGCCGGGCATGCATACGGCCCAGGAGGATGGAAATGCTTCCGTGGTCAGCCGGAATGTCCGGCCGTCTCGACGAGCACGTATTCGAGAGCGAGCTGCTTCGCGGCAATCCGCTGGACGACCCATGGCGGCGCCCGCTGTGGGTGTACGTCCCGCCGTCCTACGAGGAAATGCCGGACCACCGCTACCCGGCCGTCTACATGCTCCACGGATACCTGGGGCACGTGGAGATGTGGCGCAACCGCGCGCCGTTCCGCAAGACGTTCGTCGAGGCGGTGGACGAGCTGTTCGCCTCCGGCGCGGCACCGCCGGCGATCGTCGTGTACGTCGACGCCTGGACCGCCTACGGAGGAAGCCAGTACCTGGACTCGCCGGGCACCGGCCGCTACCACTCCTACCTGTGCGACGAGATCGTGCCGTGGGTCGACCGGCACTACCGGACACTCGCCCACCGCGACCACCGCGGCACAGCCGGGAGGTCGAGCGGCGGCTACGGGGCGATGATCACCCCGATGCTGCGCCCCGACCTCTTCGGCGGGCTCGCCTCGCACGCCGGGGACGCCCTGTTCGACTACACGTGCGTGGCGAAGTTCCTCGGCTGCATCCGCTTCCTGCGGCCCTACGACGGGGACATCCAGCGCTGGTGGAAGGAGTTCCGGCAGCGCGGCGTCCCGGCGACGCCCGCGGACCGCTCCCTGCTCATCCTGTACGGCGTGTCCGCCTGCTTCTCGGCGCGGCAGGACGGCACGCCCGAGATCCCCTTCGACCCGCTGAGCGGCATGCTGATCCCGGAGGTCTGGCAGCGCTGGCTGGACCTGGATCCCGTCCGGATGGTCCCCCGGTACGCCGGCGAGCTGCGGTCGATGCGGGGCATCTGGGTGGACGGCGGAGCAGCCGACGAGCACTACCTCGACCTCGGCGCGCAGGCGTTCGACCGGGCCCTCACCAGGGCGGGCGTCCGGGAGGAGACCGTCCACTACGAGCTCTTCCCGGGCGGCCACGGCGACCTGGACCGGCGCCACCTCATGTCACTGGACTGGCTCGCCCGCCGCCTCGCACCGGACCGGTGAGCGGGCCGTCCCGCGGCGTGCCCGGCCCGGGTGGCGCGAGCCGCTCGATTGCGAGACTTCCGAGGTTGAACGGTTCTCCATGACCCGCCGCGCGCTCAGGCGGCCCGACCGTCCAGCGCCGCCTCGATGGTCTCGCCGAGCTCGTCCGGCCCGGTCTCGAACGCCGCCGCGGGGACGTCCACCGGCTCGGTGGTGCGCCGCAACTCCGTCCAGTGCCCGGTCTGCGGACGGGACACCCGGATGCGCCGGGGCAGCCGGCCGGTGTCCGGATCGCCCAGCTCCAGGACCTCCCACCGCCGGACGGGCGTGCCGAGCCGCTCGACGGCCCGCGCCACGACCATGCGGGTGGACCGGTCGGTCGCCTCGGTGACGGTCAGCCCCGGGGTGCAGGACGGCCCGGGGTAGCTGCGGGCCGAGGCGCCGTCCCACCGGCTCCACGAGATGTCGGCCGGCGCTCCTTCCCGGCCGGGGCCGAGGCCCGGGTAGCGCCAGGCCATGAGGTCCAGGTAGCCGATGTCGGTCAGCGGCAGGCACCCGAGGACATGGCGCTCCACCAGCTGGATCGGCGTCTTCATGGTGGGCACGTAGGTCACGACGCGGCAGCTGCCCGCCGCCGCGTCCTCGGTGATCCACACGTGGGTGCCGGCGAGGGTCGCCGGATGCGAGACGAGCAGCACCGTGACGGCCGTGTGCCCGCCGAACCGGCGGCCGATGAGGTAGCGCATGTTCCGCTGCCCGATCGTTGCCTCCACGGAGAACGCGTAGGACTCGCGCGTGCCGACGCTGAGGTTCGGCGGGTCCGGCTCGCGAACGTACGCCTCAGTCACCGGTACCTCCCTTGTACGCGTCTCGCACGACCTGTGCGCGCATGGTGAGCGGCTCCTCTAGGCCATCAGGCCGAGCAGGCGCGAGCAGCGGATGATCGCGTCCTCGGCGCCGTCCAGGACGAGGCGGTTGGTCAGCGTGGCCTCCAGCGGGTTCAGCAGCCCGGCGCCGATCTTGACGAAGGTGACCGAATCCGTGGTGAGGACGAGCGCGGGCTCGGTGGTCGCCTTCCCGTGGACGACCGTCGCCCCGCCGTCGAGCACCTGCACGTGGAAGACCTCGTCACCGATCCGGAACTCGTACTGCTCGTCCGGTCCCGCCATGTCCCGCTGGATCATCGCCTCGATGGCGAGCGCCGCCCACCGGGGGCGGACGATGTCGCCGGGGAGGGGCTCGTCCAGCGTGCCGAGGCCCCAGCGGGCCAGGGCGAGCACCGTCTCCCGCAGGCCCTCGCCCTGCTCGGTCAGCTCGTAGACCCGGAGTTTCGAGCCCGCGCGGGGCCGCTGGCGGACGATCCCGCACGAGGTGAGGAACTTCAGCCGGTCGGCCAGCAGGTTCGTGCCGATGCCCGGCAGGTTGGCGAGCAGCTCGTTGTAGCGGCACGGCCCGGCCAGCAGCTCCCGGACGATCAGGAGCGTCCAGCGCTCGCCGACGATGTCGAGCCCGGCGGCCAGACCGCAGTACTGGCCGTAATTGCGGCGATGCTGCTTCACGACCGTGACCTCCGGTGGACTCGCTTGCCGACCATGCTCCACCACGGACCTCCCGGCCGCACCGCGTACCGGGGGCCCGAACCGGCGAGCCGGCCGGCTCACGTGTAGAAGGACGGCTGAGGCAGTTCGCCGAGCAGCGTGTACCGTCCGACCTCACGTGCCTTGTAGGCCACCGGGTCATGCAGGCTGTGCGTCCTCAGGTTCCGCCAGAACCGGTCGAACCCGTACGCCGCGGAGGTCGACCTGGCGCCCATCACCTCGAAGACGCGGGTGCACACGTCGAGCCCGTCCCGGATGATCCGCTGCTTGGCCGCGGAGATGCGGACCGCCGTCTCTCCCCGCATCTCCATCGTGACGGCCTCCCGCGGCCCGTGCAGCAGGCCGGAGAGCCGCTCGTTGACCTGCTCGATCAGCGCCTCGGCCGCCCACAGCTTGGAGCGGAAGTCCCCGTACGCCTCCAGGATGTACCACTCGTCGGTCGCCGCGTCCTTGTCGTCGCCGCCGTACGGCCAGGGCCGCGTCTTGGTGCGGGTGTATTCGGCGGCCGACTCCATGGCGCCTTCCGCGATCCCGAGATACAGGTTCGTCATGACGAGCTGGAGCGTGAGAAGTGAGAGCGAGCCGTACACCATGGGCGTGCTCTTCTTCTCGGCGTCGCCGATGGCGTCGTTCCACGGCACGATCAGGTCCGTGGCGGTGATGCTGCCCGATTCCGTCAGGCGCTGGCCCATGTTGTCCCAGTCGTGGTTGTAGACCAGGCCCGGCGACTTCGAGTCCACGATGACGAAGAGCCTGCTGCCGTCCTCCAGCGCGCAGGTCAGGCAGGTCAGGTCCGACACCAGGCTGCCCGAAGCGAACGACTTGCCGCCGTTGAGCCGGAGAGCGTCCCCTTCGTCGGTCGCGACGATGTCCTTGTCCCTGGGATTAATGGCGCCGCCGTAGAAATAGCGGTTGCGCGTATAACGCTCTTCGTCGCGGGCGATCTGCTCCTCCGTGCCGAAGAAACGCGTAGCCCAGGACCACAGATAGTGGTACCCCAGCAGCTGGCCCACCGAGCCGTCCGCCTTGGACACCTCCCTGCACACCCGAAGCGCCGTCGTCCAGGTCTCCCCGCCGCCGCCGTGCGCCGCCGGGCCGAGCAGCGTCACCAGCCCGCTCTCCTTCAGCAGCTCGACCTCCCGGTAGGGCGCCTTTCCGTCCCGGTCCCGCTGCGCGGCGTCGCCGGCGAGTATCCCGGCCACCCGGCGCGCGCGGTCAATCCACTCGCCGGGCGTCGTGGGATCGCCGCCCAGTTCCCCGGTCTGCCGCTCGGTGGTCGTGGTCATGATCCGCGTCCTTCTCAAAAGCGGGCCGGCGTTTCCGCTGACCCTTTGCAAGGAAATGAGATATTGCGGAGCCTAGAACCTGCCCATGAATATCGTCAAGAAAGCTCAGGCCGGTGCATTTCTGAAAAGGTCATTGCTGAACACTTGCCCCTGACCCGCCGACACGGCTAGTTTCATCGCACACGGGCACCCGCGGTATGCGCGGTGACCCCGCCGGCCGCACATGCGCGCCACCGGCGGCGCGACGGGAGGATGCCCATGTGTCCTGCGACGATGGACCGGCAGTCCGCCGATTGGCCGCCGGTGATCTCCGAGGAGTCATGGACAAGGGTCCGTACCGCCCTGGAAGCCGCCACCGACCGATTCGCGAACCTGGTCTCGTCAGTGCCGGACCCGAACGTGAGAGCGACGTCGGAATGGTCCGTCACCGACGTCGCCGCACACGTCACCAATATCGCCGGGCTCTACGTCCCGATAACGTCCACCGATCCTGAGCGCGCTCCGGAGACGAGGCCGCCCGGCCGCATGGCCGACACCACGCTGGACACCGTGGCGGAAATGAACGCGGCCGATCTGCGGGAACTCACCGAACGAGACCCCGGGAGACTCGCCGACCTGCTGCGCGAGAGAATCGGCGCCCTGCTCTCGGCAACCGCCGAGACCGCACCGGATACGCCGCTGCCGTGGCTGGGAGGCTCCCGCGTACCGGCCGCCGGGCTGCTCGCCCATCTGCTCAACGAGATCCTCATCCACGGACGCGACATCGCACGTGCCGTGCGGCAGCCATGGTCCATCCCGCCGGAGGACGCGGCATGGTTCCTGGAGTTGTTCTTCGTCGGAGTCACCACCTACGGAGCCGGTCACATCCTGGAAATCCCGGAGACCGGTGAACCGGTGCGGACCGGCCGGCTGGTGGCGGAGTTCCGCTCCCGCCACACCACACCGGTCACCGTCGTCGTCCACAACGGCCGGGTCACGGTCGAACGCCCCGGCCGCAGACCCGACGTACGCGTCTCGTTCGACCCGGTGACGCTCAACCTGATGCTGTTCCACCGCGTCGGCAAGCCGCGGGCGGTACTCACCGGCAAGGTCCGGATCCGCGGCCGGCGCCCCTGGCGGCTGCGCTACTTCTTCCGCACCATCCGCATCCCGTAACGATCCCCGTATTTCCTGAACGGGTCCTACGGCCGTTGCCGGACCGGGGTCAACTCCCGACCGGATCCGTTCCTTTCGCGCACCGGGCCGACCTGCGTGGTTCGCGTGGGCCACGAGCCGGCACGGATCCGTGAAGCCGTTCTGAAGCCGTTCTGAAGCCGCCCGGCGGTTTGCTGCGTGGGTTGGCAACCCCCCGGCCATGCAGGAATTGCGGACGGGACGGCAGGACGGAGAAGCGAAGCCCATGGGTCCGCAGAGGCCGAAAAGGCCGATCTCGGTGTTCAGCAGTCACATTGCCCGTTGCCTGCTTGCATCACTTCTCCTGCTGACGATGGCCTCGGTCGTGATTCCGGGTGCCGCGGCAGCGGACGCGAAACCGAAGGCGCCTGCCTCACCGGAAAAGCGTTCCACTCCCACCCAGCCTGTCACCGAGTGTTTCGATGAGACGCCGAAACGTCATCGCATCTGCGTCAGGGGATGGTCGGGCGAGGCTGCCGCCCGCCGGGCCCAGCAGGTACGGCGGCGCCATCCGGAGATGTTCCGGGATGCCACCCGGGAGAGCGCCGCGGCGGTGGAGCCGGCCGCCTGCGGATTCGGTTCGCCGTGGACGTTCGACCCGGACCCGGAGCGGTTCCTGTCGTGCGGCGAACTGTGGTGGGAACTGTTCGCCTACGAAACCAACGACGACGGCACGGTGGAAATCACCGGCTCCCTCAACCTGAACAACCGGCAGTGGAACGGCTATGGCCGCACCAGCACGGCGTGGACCCACGGCCTCACCATTCGCGTCCTGGAAGGGCGCGGCACGCTGGCCACCGGAAGCCCGGTCGTCATCACCTCGCTGTGCGGGACCGCCGCCGGCCCGAACTGCCGGGTGGCGGACACGGCCCGGCCGGCCTCCCTCACTCCTGGCTCGGTGCATTCCTTCGAATGGACCGAAGAGGCAGTCGGTCTCGCGCCCGAGTCGGCGGAGGGGAACGTGGTCGGGCAGGAGAACCTCGGCGTCCGGTTGGCGTCGGACGACGCGTCCGGGACACCGTGGGAGTTCGACGACAACGAGCTGTGGGGCCGCTGCGACAACGCCCTCGGCGGCCAGCCCCCGGGATGCGTCAACCCCTATGCCACGCCGACCATGCTGGTCGAACGGGTGCGATACGGCGCCGCGGCCGAAATGATCGCGTGGGCCCAGCAGAACCTGGAAGGCGCCTGGGGCGTGGAGGACGGCGGTCGGCCGCTGCACCGGCTCACCGGGCCGCTCAGCGAGGACAACCGGGAGATCATGTGCGGCCGGCTGTCCGGTTTCGTCCGGGACCCCGTCCTCGACGCCGCGCTGAGCACCTACAACGACCAGGACACCTGCGACGAGTTCCCGTTCGCCAGCACGTACGAGAGCGGCCCCATGGAAGAGGACGTCAACGGCGATGACAAGCCGTACGTCACGACAGGGGCACAGTGCGCGCAGGTGACCGCGTACCAGACCGCCAGTACCGGGGATCTGCCGACCGACTTCGCGAGGGTGCGGGTCTCCGGTGATCCGACCGGCCGCGAGCTCTGCATACGCGGACACATTCCCGGCCGCCTCAACAGCGGTGTCGGGGGCAAGTACATCGCCACCATCAACGAGTTCCGGATTCTCGACCGGGACGCGTTCTGGCTCACCGTCCAATGAATGGTTCCGCGGCGCCGCCGGTGCATCGATGCCGGAGAACGGGAGACGGCATGGTCGGGCCATCGGTGCATCCCGCCGAGGCGCAATGGGGCTGGATCCGGCGCCGGCTGCCCCTGGCCGGCTGTCTGACCTTCGTCCGCGACAGATCACCGGAACAGCTCGTCGATCATTTCGACTGCGACGCTCGAACCGCCTCCATGAGAACGCTCGCGCGGGCGATGCAAGAACACCGGGACCGGGACCATGTGCGGGCCGGCCGTTCCGGTGAATGGGCCTTCGCGATCGAGCCGCGCTCCCTCGCCGGATACCTCGACGGGGTCGCCCGGCGCCTGTCCGCCGGCACCGAGGCGGCGGTGGTGTCGTGGACGGCCAAACCGACGGACTATTTCGGCTTCTTCGTGGACGGCGCCCTGGCCACAAGTTTCGAACCGGTCGACCCCAGCCGGCGCGATGGAGCCACTCCCGACCGTTTCCTGCCCCAGTTGAGCGAGTTCGGCCCGGGGCGACCGGTGCCGCGCCTCCCCTCGGGGCGAAGGGATCCGCGAGCGCTCAGCCGCCGACGCCGCGACCCTGTCGTCGAAGCCCTGGCGGTGCTCACCCTGGCGGAAGGCGTCCTCGTTCCCGAAGCCCTCGCCATCGGCCCGCTCCTAACGTGCCCGTACCGCTCGCGGCCCCCCTCGCCGACCGCCGGGACCTCATGAACGCGCCACCCGGTCCGGCGGGACGGCCGATCCATTCCGATTCTCTGAATGTCATTCGCAAACCTGTATGGACGGAGACGCATCATGTGGGCAAATCATCGCCGTCGCGCGAGCCATTCGTCGAGGGGGCGTCGGTGACGCGGTCGGGTGGTCCGGACCCGCGTCCCGGGCTGACCCGGCGCGCGGTCCTGTACGCGGCGGGCGCCACCGGCGGCGTCGCCGCGATGGGCGCGTCGGCGAAGGCCGACCTGCTCACGGAGACGGAACGCAAGATGGTGCTGCAACTCGCCAAAGCGGGTTCGGCGTACCCGATGGAGCCCCCCTCCTTCGGGGAGAAGGGGACCGCGATGTCCCGGGCCACGATGCCGCGGCTCCGGGAGGCCGAGGCGCGGCTCACCGCCGAGCGCGCCGCCCTGGTCAGGAAGGGCGCCCAGGCGCTGATCGCCCAGGGCCTGCTCGGGGCGGGCCGCGCGCAGCTTCTCGCGGGCGTGGGCAAGGCGGCCAACGGCCAGGGCAAGGACGCGCTGATCGCCGCCGTGCAACTCGCGGTCGCCACCGTGTCCAAGCACTTCGACCCGGCGAAGGACCATCCGGCGAACGACTGGGTCGCGGTCCTCGGCCGCCTCGCCGAGCGGGGGATCCAACCGCGGCCGCTGCGCCATCAGAAGGAGCGCGACTGATGCTGGGCCCCGCAGTGCGAGAGCGGCTGAACAGGGCGAAACGCAAGATCCTGGACGAGTACGGACACGACCCGAACGTCACGGCGGCGGGTGCGGGGTTCCGCAGGCGCGCCGGGCAGCAGACGACGGAGCCGGCCGTGGTCGTCATGGTCGGCCGCAAACGCCCGGAAGGGCTCGTGTCCCGGTCCAGGCTGCTGCCGAAGCAGGTCGACGTGGGCGGTGCCCCGGTCGGCGTCGACGTGATCGAGGCCGGCCCGTTCCAGTGGCTGCACAAGGACGCGCCGGCGGCGGCCGACTCCGGGGTGACCAGCCCGATTCCCGAGCGGATGCGGCCGCTGCGGGCGGGGTGCAGCGTCTCCGCTTCCGACGAGGTCACCGCGGGGACACTCGGCTGCTTCGTGCGGGACAACACCGACGGGACGGTATGCGTCCTGTCGTCCAACCACGTCCTGGGCTTCGAGCAGAGCAATCCGCCGCCCGCCCGCACGATCGTCCAACCCGGCCGTTACGACGACCTTGAGAGCGAGGGGATCGCGACCCTCAAGCGGGTCGTCCCGACTCCGCAGGCCGGCACCAACGTCGACGCAGCCATCGCCCAGCTGACCGACCAGCAGGAAGGGCGCGGCTGGGTCCGGAACATCGCCCGCGACGTCATACCGTCGCTGTCGGCCGCGAACCCGGCCGTCGGAATGATCACTCTCGGCGACCAGGTCGGCAACATCCTCATCACGCGGATGGACGCCGCGGTCCGGGCCCTCAACGTCACACCGATCCTCCGCGGGACGCCCCGCGACGCGCTCACCGCGGCGGCCGCCCCCATCAAGGGCGTGGTGGCCCCGCAGGTGGGCATGGACGTGGAGAAGGTCGGCCGCACCACGGGATACACGTCCAGCCTGATCCAGGCCGTCGACGTGGAGGCCGGCATCGGCGAACACCGGTTCTACGATCTGGCGTTCTGCCCGTTCTTCGGGCTTCCCGGTGACTCGGGCTCGGTGGTGCTGCTCGGCGCCTCCTTCCCATGCCCGGTTCTGGGTATCACCGGCGACTACTACGGGCTGAGCCTCGAGCAGGAGCGGCGGTACACCGACCGGCTCAGCCATGAGTTCATGTCGCAGACCAAACTCGGGCAGCATCTGGCCGCGCTGCCCTACCTGAACGAGACGCGCATCTTCGAGCGGCTGAACGGCAGGACGGGCTCGGCGGAGGAAGTCCAGGCCGCTCGGCATTACTACGGCAAGTACCACGACTTCCTGATCGCCGTGCTGGACAACCGGGATTCGCCGGAGGTGATCACCCAGGAGCACCTCGACGACGCGGCGACCGCGATCCGCGGGCTGGAGCAGACGGTCCTCAACGGCCAGGAGATCCAGGCGGCCTGGGATCTGCACGGTCTCGCGGTGCAGAACGGCCTGGGCAGGAATCGCGCCCAGGTCCAGGATCTGATGGCCGATGAGTACTGGGTGGAGCAGGTCAAGGTCATCCTGGATCAGATCATCGATCTGATCAGGGACACGCGGCTCGAGATCATCCTCCGTTTCGAGTGCAAGTCCACCAAGGCCGTCGGCAATTATTACGGTCTCCCATTGGAAGACGATGAGGAGCTCACCGGCAGGGTCAAGCAGGAGTTCTTCTTCCGCACGCCGTTGGGCCGGCTGCTCGCCAGCCTTCCTTATGTGAACGAACTTGAGGTCCAGGAACGAATGAAAGGCGAAGGCGGCGACGACGAGAAGGTAGAGGCGGCTTACTACTACGACAAATACCACGATTACATGGTCTCGGTGCTGGACGACCCGAACTCCTCCGAGGTGGTCACCGCGGAGCACCTCGATGACGCGTTCGCGGTCGTCTACGGCCTGTCGCAGACCGTTCTGACCAATGAGGAGTCCGCCCTGGCGACGGACCTCTACTACCTCGCGCTGGTGCCGACCGAGGGAATGACCCGCCGCCAGATCGTGACGTACATGGACGACCCGGCGCTGTACAGGATGGTCTACGACGGCATTAAGGCCGTGCCCACCATCGAGGTGCACGACCCGATCGACCTTCCCCCCGTTCCAGTGGAAGATCCCGCCGCGTATTGGAAACTCGACGGAAACGGCTCCGACGCGTCCGGCAACGGCCGCCCCGTGACCACGCGCGGGACGTCCTCCTGGATCGGCGACGGAAAGAAGGGCGGAGCGCTGCGCCTGTCCGGCGGCTGGGCCGACACCCCGCAGCCGGTGGTCGACACGACCAAGAGCTTCACGGTGGCCGCCTGGGCGCGCCTGGGCGCCGCCCCGGCGCCGGGACGCCAGCTGGACCTGATATCGCAAGGCGCCAGCCCGGACATCGGCTTCGCCCTCGGTGCGCTCACCGACCCGGACGTATGGTTCTTCACCATCGCCTCGGCCCAGGGGAATCCCGCGCCGAAGGCGTGGGTCGAGTCACCGGCGGCGTTCGCCGCAGGGCAGTGGGTTCACCTGGCCGGTGTGTACGACGCCGGTGCCAGGTCGATACGCATATACGTCAACGGGCGGCCGGGGGCGGCGGCCAGGATCACCGTGACGGGCGCGCCCGCCGGCGGGGTGCAGATCGGCCGGGCCCTGTGGTCCGGGGCCGCGACCCCGGGCAACTACTGGCCCGGCGACGTCGACGAGGTCCGGCTGTACTCCCGCGCCCTCTACGCCCCGCACCTCACCGATCTCGCCGGCGTCCCGCCCACGGGGCCGACGTGACCACGGAGGAGGTGGCCGCCCGCCTCACCGTGCTGGCGGCAGCCCTTCCGCGGCCACTGCGCGAACCCGTGCGGAGCCTGGTCGCGCGGCCGGGGAAGCTGCTGCGGCCCAGGCTGCTGCTGGCCTGCGCCCGGTTGGGCGCACCCGAGCCCTCCCGGGTCGTCCGCCTGGCGGCCGTCGTGGAGCTGCTGCACCTCGCGTCGCTGCTCCACGACGATGTCGTCGACAAGGCGGGGACGCGGCGCGGCGGGCCGGCCGCGCACGCGGTGGTCGGTGCCGAGCAGGCGATGCTGGCCGGGCTGGCGGTCTTCGCGCTGGCCGGGACCGAGGCCGCCGACCTCGGGGCGGGCGCCTCCACGGCGGTGGCGCGGGCCGCCGCCGCGGTGTCGTACGGGGAGATGCTCGATGTGGAGCGGGCCTTCGACACGATGCTGCCGATCGAGGACTACGTGGAACTGGTGGAGCGCAAGACCGGCGACCTCTTCCGGCTCTGCTGTCGGCTCGGCGCGACCGAGGCGGGGATCCCGCCGCAGCAGGTGCGGGCCGTCATCCGGTTCGGGTCGGCGCTCGGGGTCGCCTTCCAGATCCTCGACGACTGCCTGGAGATGGAATCGGACCACGACCCCGGGAAGCCGACTGGCAGCGACCACGGGCTCGGCCTGTTCGGCGCCCCCACCTTGCTGGCACTGCGGGCCGATGAGTCCGGCGGCCTGGCCCGGCTGCTGCTGGCCCCGGACTTCGGCCCGGACGCCATGGCCGCCGTCCGCGGGCGGGTGGCCGGTCTGGGCGGTGTGGCGGCGGCGAGGGGGCTCTCCCGCGACTGGCGCGCTCGGGCCGTCGCCGCTCTCGGCGATGTTCCCGACGGTCCGGCGCGCAGCGAGCTCGTCCGGTTCGCCGACGGTCTCGTGGCGGGTGCCCGGTGACCCGGGAGGTCGACGTCCTGGTCGTCGGCGCGGGCCCGGCCGGCACGGTGGCCGCCCTCGAACTGCTGCGCCAAGGCGTGTCGCGCACCCTGCTCGCCGGGCCGGACCGCGCGGAGGCCGGCTACGACGTCATCGTCGGCGACGCCGCCCATCGCGCTCTCGGCGCCGCGGGGGTCGAGCCGCCGATGCGGCCCGTCGACGCGGTCGAACTGCGGCTCGGCGGCCACGGACCGCACGTGCTGCCGGACGCCGTGGCGGCCGTCTGCGACCGGCGGGAGATCGGCCTCGCCCTGACGGAGGCCGCGCGGCGGGCCGGGGTCGAACGGGTGCCGGACATCGTGACGGAGATCGTGCGGGCCGAGGACGGGCGGCACCGGGCGGTGGCCGGCGGCACGATCGTCCTGGCCCGGCATGTGATCGTCGCCGGTGGAGCGCCGGCCTCCCGCGCGGAGGGCACCGTGTGCGCGCAGCGGCTGGCCGGACTCGACCTCGACTCGCGGATCACCCTGTTCCTGCCCGAGCCGCGGACCATCGACCCCGCGGAGCGGGCCGTCTGCGGCTGGCTGGCACCGGGGACCGAGCCCGGCACCGCCACCATCGGCGCCGCCGGCTTCGGGCGGGACGGCGCGGACCGGCTGCTCGCCACGGCCGGGGCGACCCTGGCCGCCGCCGTCCCAGCGCTGGCGGCGGCACGTCCGGCCGGCCCGCGGATCAGCGGGGTGATGAACGGCTCCTTCGCCCCCGACAGGGCGGTCACCGACGGCCGGCTGCTGGCCGGGGACGCCGCCGGGCTCGTCAACCCGTTCACGGGTGAAGGGCTGAGCTATGCGGTGCAGAGCGGGCTGCTGGCCGCCGGCGCGGTCGCCGGGCACCTGGACGACCCGGCCGCCGCCGGCCGCAGTTACAAGCGGAAGCTGAAGCGGACGTTCGTCGGGTACTTCGAGACGGCCAGGCACGCCTCCCACCGCTACCACCTCGCGTGGCGCGTCCTGGTCTCCACCGCCGGGAGCGACCGGCCGGTGTTCGCCAAGGTCCGCCGGGCGGTCCTGCTCCCGGAAGGGTTCTCCGGCCTGACGGCCGCGGAGCGGATGCCGCTCGGCGCGGCCGAGCTGGCGGTCCTCGCGCCCTTCCTCTTCGCCAGCGACGAAGTCGCCGTTTCGACCGTGCGAGAGGACTGGCCGTTCATCGCGCGGCTGCTCATCGCCGGGGAGAGCGATCCGCAGCGGCGGCTCCGCCCCGCGGTGCCGTTCTTCGGCGCGCTGATGGCCGCCGGGGAGCCGCCGGACATCGCCCGCTCGACCCTGGCCGCCGCCATCGAGCTCGCCACCCTCGGCGCGCTGACCTTTCTCGGGCCGATGCCGGCCCGGCCGGAACCCGGCAGGGCCGTCGACTGGTCGCTGGCCTCCTCGGTCCTCGGCGGGGACTTCCTGCTGGGCCGGGCCACGCGGCTCGTCGCCGACGCCGCACCGGAGGCGTCCTGGTCGTTCGCCGACTGGCTGGCCGAACTCTCCGGCCGGCGATCCGCCCGGATCCACCCCGGCCACGAAGCTCCGGCGGCCGCGGTCTTCGCGGCGCTGCTGGAGTTCCCCGCCCGGCTCGGCGGGCAGCTCGGCGGAGCCTCGCCCGTCACCGTGGAGGCGCTCCGCACCTACGGCGAGCAATGCGGCCATGTCTTCCTCCACGCCGAGGACCTGCTGGCGCTCCAGCGGCGGCGGACCAGGCTGGACATCGACCTGCGGTCGATGCTGGACGGCCGGCTGTCCGCGATCCCGGACCTCATACCCGGATCGTCCACCGGCCTCGGAACGCTCCTGTCGCCGACCGTCCGCATTGCGGCCGTCGAGGCGGTGACGACCGCCGGCCAGGAGGCGTACCGGGCCGCCTCGGCCGCTCTCGACGCAGTGCCCGACGCCACTGCCACCCGAATCCTGCAAGGCTTCCTGGACGCCATCGCCGAACCCTTGCTGTCGACCGATCGGCCATTTAAGCGCGCTCTCGAAGTCGCCCGGTCAGGGCGGATGCCCGTGTGACGAGCAACGACCGATATCAATTACGAATGACCCAGAGTCCCTCATGGGAAAGGAAATTCATCATGGTAAGTCCGTCCCTTTCCAGCGTCCGGCGGCAAGGGCCTGGAATCACCTCCCGCATCCGGCGGCTCACGGCCGCGATCGGCGTGGTGATGGCCGCGGGTCCGGCCGCGCTGATGATCGCGGCGACCCCGGCGGCCGCACACCCCGCCGAGGGCGGGGTCGCCGCCGCACCTTCCGGGAGCGCGGCCGCCGAAGTCGTGATCCGCAACTCCTGGTTCGAGTTCCTGGGCGCGAGGGCGGGAGCGAACCTCACCGTCTGGAGTGACCACGAGAAGAACATCTGGATCTGCGACGACTCCGCGGCCGATGGAGTCGGGCTGGGGATCGAGGTCGATCCCAGCGGCCCGCAGGATCCGATCATCTACTACAACACGGCGGCCAGCGGCTGCCTGGAGCACGAATTCTGGTACTCGGTCCGCAAGTTCCGCTTCATCGTGGTGAACCACGACGGAAGCGTCAACGACAACAGCAATCCCTGGATCATGGAGACTCCCTTCCCGGACTTCTGAGTCCGCAAGGAGCCCATCGATGGGTGCCCCCGGTCAGGTGGCGGCGTTCGCCGCCGATCCAGCGCGTTCTCGTGGCCTGCCCGGGGGTCAGCCTCGGTGGCGGTGCCAGGCTTTTTCGATGGTGGGGGAGAGGAAGAGCAGGAGCATCGTCCAGTAGTTCAGGAGCGGGAAGGCCACCGCGAGGACGAGGGCGACGGCGAGGAGCGCGGCGGCGGTGACCGAACCGGGGAGGGAGCCGGGCGGCGGCGGCGCCGTCTTCGACGCCAGTTCGGGATCGGCCCGGACGACGAGTTCCAGCCCGGTCTGGAACAGCACGGCGAGCAGGATCGTGGCGATGTAGAAGCCGGCCGTGAATCGGTCGCCGCCGTAGACGCCGACCATCTCCGTCGGGAACGGCAGCACGATAATGGTGAGCAGCCACCCGACATTGCACATGATCAGCGGCCGGGAGTAGGCCCGCACGTGCCGGAAGAAGTCGTGGTGCACCAGCCACAGCCGGCAGATCACCGCGAAGCTCAGCAGGAACCCGAAGATCTCCGGCTGGTGCTCGGTGACGACCTCGGTGGCGCTCAGCCCGTTCTGCGCCGCCTGGGGCACGACGTCCACCAGCGGCAGCACGAGCAGCGTGATGGCGATCGCGACGACGGCGTCGGTGAAGAAGACGAGCCGGTCGGGATCTCTGGGAATGGCCACCGTGACAACTCTGGCAGCCGGCACGGCCACGACCGGTAAAGGACTCGGAAACGCTCCGGAAGGTACGGCGCCGATTCTCGGGCCGCTGCCCTGTCGCCTCGGCCGTCTACGTTGGGGCGATGGGAATGGAGATCGATGAGATCGAGGAGTGGCTGCGAGAGCGGCTGCCGGGAGTGGCGGAGCGGCACGGGGTGCCGGGCGTGGCGGTCGCCGTCGATGCCGGAGGGCGGCTGGTCGAGGCGGCGGCGGGGCTGCTGAGCACGGCGACCGGGGTGGAGGCCACGGTCGACTCGGTGTTCCAGATCGGGTCGATCACCAAGACGCTGACGGCGACGCTGGTGATGGGGCTCGTCGCGGAGGGGCTGGTGGAGCTCGACGCCCCGGTGGCCAGGTATCTTCCCGGGTTCCGGGAGGCGACCGTCCGGCAGCTGCTGTGCCACACGTCCGGGATCGAGGGGGACGTGTTCACCGACACGGGCAAGGGGGACGACTGCCTGGAGCGGTATGTGGAGATGCTGGCCGACGTGCCGCAGCTCTTCGAGCCGGGGGAGATGTTCTCCTACAGCAACGCGGGTTACTGCGTGCTCGGGCGGATCGTCGAGGTCGTGCGGGGCGAGCCGTTCGACCGGTGCATGCGGAACCACCTGTTCACGCCGCTGGGCATGACGCACGCGGCGAGCGACCCGTACGAGGCGATCCTGCATCGCGCGGCGGTGGGGCACCTCGGCGGACGGCCCGTCCCGGTCTGGGCGATGGTGCGCTCGAACGCGCCCGCCGGGTCGATGCTCGCCATGACCCCGCGCGACCTGCTGGCCTTCGCCCGGGCGCATCTCACCGACGAGGGGCTGCGGGCCATGCGGGAGCCGCAGGTCGCCCTGCCGGACATCGACTGGGGGACGGCCTGGGGCCTGGGCTGGACGCTTCACGACCTCCCGGGCGGCCCGGTCTTCGGCCATGACGGCAACACCGTCGGGCAGTCGGCCGTCCTGCGGGTCGACCCCGCCCGCGACGTGTGCGTGGCGGTCTTCACCAACGGCGGCGACCGCAAGCCGCTGATGAAGGAGATCCTGGGCAGGGTCGTCGGATCGCCCGCCGAGCCCGTCCCGGATCCCGCGGTGCGACCGGACGCCGGGCGCTGCGCGGGGGTGTACGTGTCGAGCACCAGCGAGACCACGGTGAGCGCCGACGAGCAGGGACGGCTGTGGCTTGAGCACGTCCCCCTCGGCGTCGCGGTGGAGCTCGGCGACGAGCCGTACCGGACGGAGCTGCTCGGCTGGCGGGGGGACTCCCTGCTGCCCGCGGAGCCCGGCCACAAGCCCGTCGCGTTCCTGGGCGACGACGGCGAGGGCCGTGCGCGCTACCTGCACACGGGCAGGGCGGACGTTCGCGCGGCCGGACGATCCGGAGCCTGAACGCCCGCCGTGCGCCCTACCGCTCCCGGACGGCGTAATCCACGTGCGTCACCCGCGGGGAGGACTCCGCCCGGACCTGCTCCAGCGCGATCCGGCCCGCGTCCACGCCCTCGAACAGGCGGACTCCGGAGCCGAACAGCACGGGCGACAGCGCGATCGAGAACTCGTCGATCAGGCCGGCGTTCACGTACTCCAGGATCGTCGTGCCGCCCCCCGCGACACGGACGTCGCGGTCGCCGGCGGCCTCGCGGGCCAGGTCGAGCGCGTGCCCGATGCCGTCGTTGACGAAGTGGAACGTGGTCCCGCCCGGGCGCTCCCACGGGTCGCGCTTCTCATGCGTCACGACGAAGACCGGCGTGTGGAACGGCGCCTCCTCGGGCCACGCCTGCGCACCGCCGTCGAACATCCGCTTGCCCATGACGCTCGCGCCGGTGCGCTCGAACGTCTCCCGCAGGATGTCGTTGTCGCGGCCTTCCTCGCCGCCCTTGCCGAGCTTCAGGTTCGCCCGGAAGAACCGCTGCGGGAAGACCCACCGCTGCAGTTCCATCCACTGCCGCCCCATCAACTCCTCGGGGGACTCGGGGGCGATGAACCCGTCCAGCGACATCGACACGCTGAAGAACACCTTGCCTGCCATCAGCCCTCAGCTCCCTTCCGAACGGTCTCGGTGACGTAGCCGGCCAGGTTGTCCAGGGTCTGCCGGCCGCCCTCGATCGCGTGGTACTTCTCGACCGCCTCGTCGCGCAGCTCCCTGGTGGGGAACACCGTGCGCATCTCAAGCCGGGTCGCCGCACCTTCGGGCTCGAACGTGAGGACCGACTCGAAGGCGTTCGGGTCATCAGGGGACTCGCCGTGCAGCAGGGCGATCCGCTCCGGCGGGGCGATCTCGGTCCAGGAGATCCACTCGGCGTAGTCCGTGCCGTCCGGTCCGTGCATCACGAAGTCCCACTCGCCGCCGACGCGGAACTCGAACGACCGCGTGGTGGTGCTGAACCCCTCCGGGCCCCACCACTGCGACAGGTGCCTGACCTCGGTGAACGCCTCGAACACCAGGTCCGGTGGGGCGTCGATGACCCTGGAGATGACGATCTCGCGGTCGGCCGTCGCGGACCGCGCCGGCGCACCCCGTCCCGTTGCGCTCATCAGCTATTCCTCCTGCCTTGTCTGCTTCAGGTCCTGCACGTACGCGTCCAGGCGGTCGAAGCTCTCGTTCCAGAACCGCTCGAACCCGCCGGTCCACTCGTGGACCGGCCGCAGCCCGCGGGCGTCGAGCCCGTACAGGCGCTGCTTGCCCGCCCTGCGGTCCCGCACCAGCCCGACCTCCCGGAGCACCCGCAGGTGTTTGGACGCCCCCGGCTGGGTCATCCCCAGCTCCCGGGCCAACTCGGTCACCGGCCGCTCACCCGATCGCAGCAGCATCAGGATGTCCCGGCGCTGCGGCTCGGCGATCGCGTTGAAGACGTCCGACGTCGTCGCTGCTCGTGCCATGGCGCCATCATATGCCTATATCGGCATGTGTTCAACACGGAAGCGCCGGACCCGGTCACATGAACCGCCTTCGGATACGAGCGAACTCTCCGGCCGACGGCCGCGTCTATTGGGACGCGAACCCGCCCGCCGCCCCGCCGACGATGGAGAAACCCCACTATGATCTTGCGCCTGATGCCGGGCACGGCGGCCATCCCCGGCCCCGGCCCCGCGGCCGGGGAGGGAGCCGAGTGAGCGGTGTCGCGCCGGTACGGACGGGCGACCCGGAGCGGCTCGGGCGGTACCGGATCGTCGGGCGGCTCGGCGGCGGCGGGATGGGCACGGTGTTCCTCGCCCTGTCGCCGGGCGGGCGCGCGGTCGCCGTGAAGGTCGTGCGGGCCGAGCTCGCGGAGGATCCCGGTTTCCGGCGCCGGTTCGTCCGGGAGGTCGACGCCGCCCGCCAGGTGAGCGGCTTCTTCACCGCCGCCGTGGTCGACGCCGACCCCGAGGGGACGCCGCCGTGGCTGGCCACCGAGTACGTGCCCGGGGTCTCCCTGGAGGCGGCGGTCGCCGCGCACGGCGCCTGGCCCGAGGCGGCGGTGCTCGCGCTGGGCGCCGCGCTGGCGGAGGCGCTGGAGAGCGTGCACGCGGCGGGCGTGGTGCACCGCGACCTCAAGCCCTCGAACGTGCTGCTGGCGGCGGACGGCCCGCGCGTGATCGACTTCGGGATCGCGCGGGCGGCCGAGGCCACCGAGCTCACCGAGACCGGCATGGTCGTCGGCACGCCCGGCTTCATCGCCCCCGAGCAGCTCCTGGCCGACGAGGTCACCGCCGCCGGCGACGTCTTCGCCCTCGGCGCCGTGCTGGTGTTCGCGGCGACCGGCACCGGCCCGTTCGGGGCGGGGCACGCGCACGCCCTGAACTACCGGGTCGCCCACGAGGAACCGGAGCTGACCGGTGTGCCGCCCGCGCTGGCGGACGTCGCCGCCCGCTGCCTGGCCAGGGATCCCGCCCGGCGTCCCGCCGTCCCGGACCTGGTCGGGGAGCTGAGCCGGCTGGCGGGGACCGGGCAGGCCGCGGGCTTCTTCACGGAGGCGGGCTGGCTGCCCGGCCCGGTGGCCGCGGACGTCCTCCGCGTCCGGTCCGCGCCGCTCCCGCCCGGCGCCCCCGGCCCCTCCGTCTCGCAAGGCGCGCCCGTTGCAGGGGGAGGGACGCGGGCGCCCGGCCCCGCGCGGCGCCGGATCCTGGCCGCGGTGGCCGCCGCGGCGGCGGTCGCCCTCACCACCGCGGCGGTCGTCCTCGCCCTCCGGTCGTTCGGCGACGACGGGGAGGCCGAGGCGGCGGGGCCGCCGCACCGCAAGGAGCTGTGGACCTTCCCCATGGAGGAGGGCATGCGCCTGGCGCAGGTGGTCGGCGGCACGGCGTACATCGACGACCAGGAGGGCGGCCTGTACGCCCTGGACGCCGAGAACGGCCGGATGCGCTGGAAGCACGCGCATCCCCTGGACGAGGACGTCCCGACGGGCCCGCTGTTCCTGGGTGCCACCGACTCGGTGGTGTACTTCGGCGCCGGAAGCCACACCTACGCCCGGGACCCCGGCAGCGGCGCGGAACTCTGGAAGTGGAAGGACCACGGCATCCATCCGTCGGTCGAGACGCTCGGCGACAAGGTCTACGCGTCGGACGTCCGGCTCATCGCGCGCGACTCCCGCACCGGGCGGGAGATATGGCGGAACGTCTACGAGGGCTTCTCGAAGGAGGGGCCGGTCGTCTCCGGAGGAGTCGTCTTCGCGGTGGTCAATGACGGCACCCTGCGCGCGGTGGACGCGGAGACCGGCGCGGACCTCTGGCGCCTCGACGTCGGGGACCGGCTCGACACATCGCCCGTCGCCGCCAACGGAGCCGTCTACTTCGGCGGCCGGGACGGTTCCCTGCACGCGGTGAACGCCGCGACGGGCCGGTACGCGTGGAAGCGGGAGTTCGAGGGCGCCGACTGGGACCCCGCCATCGCCGAGGGGGCCGGCGCCCCGATCATCGCGGACGGAGTCGCCTACTTCGAGAACGACGGCTACGTGTGCGCCTTCGCCGCCGACACCGGTGAGCCGCTGTGGCGGCACGAGCCGGGCGTGGACGAGGCCCATCTGGTGTCGGTCCGGAACGGGACCGTGCTCTTCGGCGACGGTGACGACGACGGGGCCGGGAACCTCTACGCCCTGGACGCCCGCACCGGCACCCGCCTGTGGAAGGAGCACCTGGGCGGGAGTCCGAGCGTCATCGACGGACGGCTCTACGTCGAGGACGGCGGTGTGCTGCGCGTGCTCTCGGACGCCGGCTGAAGGAGAGGAAAAGCGGAGTGGAGGCGTACGCGCCACTGGAGGCGGGCGACCCGCAGCGGATCGGGCCGTACCGGCTCGCCGGGCGGCTCGGCGGCGGCGGGATGGGCCAGGTGTTCCTGGCGTCGCCGCCGGGCGGCCGCGCGGTCGCGGTGAAGGTGGTGCGGGCCGGGCTGGCGGAGGACGCCGGGTTCCGCCGCCGGTTCGTCCGGGAGGTCGAGGCGGCCCGCCGCGTGAGCGGCCCCTTCACCGCCGCGGTGGTGGACGCCGACCCGGACGGGACGCCGCCCTGGCTGGCCACCGAGTACGTCCCGGGACTGTCGCTGAAGGCCGCGATCGACGCGCACGGCGCCCTGCCGGACGGGACGGTCCGCTCCCTCGGAGCCGCGCTCGCGGAGGCGCTGGAGAGCGTGCACGCCGCGGGCGTGGTGCATCGCGACCTCAAACCGTCGAACGTGCTGCTGGCGGCGGACGGCCCGCGCCTGATCGACTTCGGGATCGCGCTGGCCTCCGAGAGCACCCGGCTGACGGTGACCGGGGCGATGGTCGGCACGCCCGGCTTCATGTCACCCGAGCAGCTGCGGGGCGGCGCGGTCGGCCCGGCGAGCGACGTCTTCGCCCTCGGCGCGGTCCTGGCGTACGCGGCGACCGGGGCAGGGCCGTTCGGCGGCGGCTCGGTGCACGCCCTGAACTACCGGGTCGTCCACGGGGACCCCGACCTCGCCGGCGTGCCGTCCGGGCTGGCGGACGTCGTGGCCCGCTGCCTGGACAAGGACCCCGGCCGGCGTCCCACCGTCCCCGGCCTGGTCGGGGAACTGGGCCGCGCGTCGCGGACGTGGCCGCGCGACGGGGCCGGCTGGCTGCCCGAACCGCTGACGGCCGAGATCACCCGCATCGTCCCAGCGCCGCCCGCCGCCCCGACCGCACCCGACGCCGCTCCCACGGCCGTTCGGACGGCGCCGTATCCGGGCCCTCCCACCGGCCCCTCTCCCCGGCGCGGGGGGCGGTGGCTCACGCAGCGCCGCGTCCTGCCGGGCCTCGCCGCGGTCACCGTCGTAGTCACGGTCGCCACGACGCTCGTCCTCACGGCCGGCGAGCCGGACGCCGACCGGACGGACCGCGCCGCCGAGCCCAGCCCGCCGGTCCTGAAGCAGCTGTGGTCCTACGGGGCGCAGCCGAACTGGACGCCGGTCGTCGAGGGCGGGACGGTGTACTTCGGCGAAGGCGACGGAATCGTCCACGCCGTGGACGCCCGAACCGGCGACGGACTGTGGAAACGCGACCGGGCATGGGGCAGCGGAAACTCCCTGTTCCTTTCCGGGAGCAGGATCTACGCCAGCGGATACACCGACTCCTCGCTCGACGGCGAGCACGGCCGCGTGTGGGCGCTGGACGCCGGTTCCGGCCGCAGGCTCTGGGAGTACCCGGTCCGCGCGATGCTGCTCGGCGAGGTGCTTTCCGGCCGCCGCCTCTACTTCTACTACCGAGGGTCCGATGACTGGCGGTCGTCGGTGGACGCGCTCGACACCGCCACCGGCAAGAAGCTGTGGAGCCACGAAGCCGCAGTCGTGTGGGAGATGACCGCCCACGGTGACGTCGTCTACTACGTCGCGAGCAGCAAGGAGAAGCCGAGCCCGCAGCTGCAGGCGCTGAACGCCCGCACGGGGAGACCGCTGTGGAAAGCCCCCTTCGCCGAGGACGTCCACGCCAGGCCGGCATCTCTCACCGTCCTCGGCGGCGTCCTTTACGCGGTGGGCGAGAACGGCGCCGTCTCGGCCCACGACCCGGGCGACGGCAGGCGCCTGTGGAGTTCCCCGACGGGCCTCCGCGACTTGGACGATTCGGCATCCCCCGCGGTGGCCGATGGCTTCGTCTACGTCGGCGGCAACAACGCCCAGGAAGACCAAGGCCAGGTGTTCGCCATCGACGCGAAGACCGGCGCGGTGAAGTGGCGCAGTGACGTCCCCCCGTTGAGTTCGTCCCCCACCATCTCGGCCGGGACGGTCTACATCAGCACGAATTCCGGGGAACTGCATCTGCTGAACGCCGACGACGGCACCTCTCTGGGGAAGGTACGGCTGGCGAACGACCGCGCCCCCAATGCAGTGGTCTCCGACGGAGTCGTCTACTTCGGCGCCGGCGACGGCCACCTGCGCGCAGCCGCCATCACCCGCTGACGGCACCCGCTTGGTCTGAACATGTCGAGGAGGGCGGGCGTCGAGGAGTACCGGGAAGGCAACATCGACGGGGGCGGCGCCGCTGCGTCCCACGGCGGTGCGCCGGCTGGAGGAGTGCATGCTGGACGTCGGTTTCTCGGTGCTGGGCCCGGTGGAGGTGCGAAAGGACGGCCGTCCGGTGCCGCTCGGCGGCGGCAGGCAGCGTGCGCTGCTGGTCGCGCTGCTGCTCGACGCCGACCGCGTGGTCTCCATCGACCGGCTGGTGGACGAGCTGTGGGGCGACCTGCCGCCCGAGTCCGCCCGTACCCAGGTGCACACGCTCGTGCACCGGGTACGGCGATCGCTGGGGGACGCCGGTGCGCTGATCGAGACCAGCCCGCCCGGATACGTGTTCCGTACCGGCTCGGCGCGGATCTCCGTGGCGCTGGACGTCGCCGAGTTCACCGGCCGGACCGAGCGCGCCCGGGACCTCGCCGGCCGCGGGCGGCCGGACGAGGCCGTCGCCGAGTTCCGCGCGGCGCTCGCGTTATGGCGCGGCCGGCCCCTGGACGGCGCCCGCGCGGTGTTCGTCCCCCGCGAGGCGGCACGGCTGGACGAGCTGCGCCTCGCGGCGATCGAGGAGCGACTCGGCCTTGAGCTGGCGCTGGGACGGCATGCGGCCGTGGTGGCGGAACTGGCCGCGCTGGTGGCCGAGCACCCCCTCCGGGAGGAACTCCGCGCCCGGCTGATGCTGGCCCTCTACCGTTGCGGCCGGCGCACGGAGGCGCTGGAGGCCTACCGCGCCGGGCGCGCGTTGCTCGTGGAGGAGACCGGCCTGGAACCTGCGGCCCGGCTGCGCGAGCTGCACGAGGTCATCCTGAGGGGCGACCGCGACCCCGAACCGCTCATCGCCGTCCCGGAACGCCCCCAGGAACCGCCTCCCGCCGGCCATTCGAGGCCCGCCGAGTTCGAGCTCGCCGTGTTCGAGCCCGGAACCGCCGAACCCGCCGCCACCGAGCCGGCCGGGCCCGCCGCAGCCGGCAGCAGGCGGATCCGGGTCATCGGTGTGGGCGCGGCGATGGCGCTGTCGGCCTGCGCCGGCGGATCGGCCGCGGCGGACCGGTTCACCGCCGAGGCGCCCCCGCGGTCGCCGACAGCGCAGTTCGTGCCGGGGCCCGCCTGGGTGGAGGCACCGCCGAAGCCGGTGCCGGCGGCCTTCTTCGGCACGACGATCGGAACCAAGAGCGGCGCCATGCCGGGCTTCCGCATCGGGGCGGCGCGTTTCTGGGACAGCCGTACGCGCTGGGCGAACGTCCACCCCGAGCCCGGCACGTTCGACTGGAGCAACCTCGACCGGATGGTGGCGGGCGCCGAACGCGCACGCCTTCCGATGCTCTACACGATGGGCATCACCCCGTCCTGGGCCGCGGCGCCGGACGCTCCCCGCAGCGCGTACGACGACGGCTCTAGGACGGCCCCGCCCCGCGACCTCGCCCACTGGGACACGTACGTGCGGGCAGTGGCGTCCCGCTACAAGGGACGAATCGGCGCCTACGAGATCTGGGACTTCGCCAACACCCCCGAGCACTACACGGGGGACTTGGCGACTCTGGTGGAGATGACGCACCGGGCCGCCGCCATCATCAGGAAGAAGGACCCGCGTGCCACGGTGGTGTGCCCGTCCTTCGGGAGGTTGTGGACGTCCCAGGGGCGCCAGTCCCTCGCAAGGTTCGCGACCCTGGGCGGATACCGCTCCTGTGACGCCGCCGCCGTCAAGCTTCATCCGCGCAGGAACACCGGACGTCCAGAGGAAATGACGCAACTGGCCGCCATCGTCTACAACGTCCTGCACAACGCCGGGGTGCACCTGCCCATGTACGCCACGGGGCCGGGCCATTCCGTTCCCACGGAGAAGTCCCTGCCGGAACACGACGCCAACAACTACGCGGTGCGCTTCTACCTGGCGGGCCTCTACGCCCGCTACACCCGCATGTACTTCTACAGCTGGGGGGTCCGGGTCCCGCCCATCGTGCTCCAGGTGGAGGGGAGCGCGCCGACCCGCGCGGCGCTGTTCATCGACCGGCTGCAGGACTGGCTGGACGGCGCGTCCGTCCGGTCGTGCGGGCAGGGGCGGGCCGACGGCCTGCCGGAGGGGGTCTGGCAGTGCCGGTTCACACTCCCCGGTGCGCGGGGCGGCGGGGAGGCCGCCGTGCGATGGACGGCCGAGGGGTCGGCCGCGATGACCCTTGAGCACGGCGTGCGGAGCGTCGACCATCTCGACGGGCGGTCCATGCCGGTGCGCGCCGGGCGGGCCGTGGTGATCAGCGAGCGTCCGGTCCTGATCCGCTTCAGCGGAGCGCCCTCACCAGCGGGGACAGCCACCGGATAGCGATCGGATAGGCGCGGCGCGCTACCGATTGGTGCGGATCCGTCGACGGGTGGCACGGATCCCGTGCTCCCGGGCCTCCGGGCACGAGTCACCAGAGGGAAAGAACGGAGAACGTCGCCATGCTCCGGAACTTCATCGGCCTCAGCACAGCGGTCGCGGCTCTCACCGTGCTCAGCACGATCGGCGCACCGGATCCGGCCGCCGGCGCCGCGGCCGGCCCGGCGCAGGGGGGCGGGTCGCTGCGGTCGGGCGGCTGGACGGCCGATCCGCCGATCCCCGTCGGCAAGGTCGGCTTCGGCGTCGACATCGTCGGCGTCACCGACGGGAGCATGCCCACCATCGACGTGGGCGCCGTCCGGCTCTGGGACGACGCGACGCGCTGGTCGAAGATCGAACCGCGGCAGGACGCCTACGACTGGTCGACGCTCGACGCCCTGGTCGAGGGGGCGCGGTCCAAGGGGCTGCCGGTCCTCTACACGATGGGCCAGACCCCGCTGTGGGCGAACCCCGACGGAGACCGCTGCAGGTACGGCGAGCCCTGCACCATCGACCCGCCGGACGACCTGCGCGACTGGGACGACTACGTCCACCGCGTGGCGACCCGTTACAAGGGCCGCATCGAGGCGTACGAGCTGTGGAACGAGGCCACGCACCCCGAATACTTCGGCGGCACCGCCGAGCAGATGAGGGACATGGCGCGCCGCGCCTACCAGATCATCAAGTCGGTGGACCCGTCCGCCATCGTCGTCAGCCCGAGCGCGACCATGCTGCACCGCGCCGAAGTGCAGAACTGGATGCGCCGATTCGCCGAACTCGGCGGTTACGACTACGCCGACCGGGTCGCCCTCCACCTCTACCAGGACGGGACCGACAACGTGATCGTGTGGCCGGAGCGCGCCGAGACCATGGTCGCCACGGCGCGTTCGGTCCTGGCCGGCCGGGGCGTCACCAAGCCGATATGGGACACCGAGACCACCGAGGAACCCGAAGCCGACCCGTTCCCCGGCACCGACCGCCAGGCCGCCGACTGGGTGTCCCGCTATTTCCTCATGGGCCTCCACAACCGGCTCGGACGTTCCTACTACTACGGCTGGGGCGGGACCGAGCTCGGACTCAAACTCCAGGACGCGGGACAGGAACCGACGCTCGCCGGGCACGCGGTGACGCAACTCGTCGGCTGGATGAAGGGCGCGTCCATCCGCTACTGCGGCCACGGCACCGCCGACGGGCTCCCTTCCGAAATGTGGCAGTGCGGCTTCGTCTACCAGACCGGTGAATACGCCGTCGTCCGCTGGACCCGGCAGGGGTCGGTCAGCTATCCCACCGGCCCGACCACCTACGAGGCCGAACGCATCGGTGAGTCGCCGCAGCCCGTCCAGCCGGGCCAGTCCCTGCAGATCACCGGCACCCCGGTCATCGTCCGCTACCGGTGAGGGACGACGCGATGAACCGGCGTCCCGTGTGCGCCGTGCTGGGAGCCCTGGCAGTGGTCCTGCCCGGCTGCGGACAGGACGCGTCCAAGGACCCTCGGCAGGAAGCCCACCGGCACTTGGAAAAGGCCATCAGCGGTTTGGAACAACCCCACCGGGCCGATGTCGAGGTCAGAGTGTTCGTGAACGGCATGGGTTTCCCGCCGATCAGGATGAACGCGGAGATGCGGGGCACTCAGCGCTCCGATCCCGGTCAGCACGCCACCGATCTGGACCTGCGGTCGGTCACCACCACGGTCGAACGGCAGTACAGCGAGGACCTCGTCCGGGACGGGGCCGTCCGCGTGATCGTCTTGGGCGGCCGCACGTACGTCCGCAACTCGCTGCAATCCGCAGAATGGCGAACCCTTACCGGGCCGGCGAGGATGGTGGGGAACCGAGGACTCGATCCGGCCGGCACCGGGGCGATGCTGCGGACGTCCATGGTCGCGGCGATGTTCCGGAACAAGGGCCAGTCGGCCGGGACGCCGGTCCCCACCACAACCTCGGGCGTCACCATGCGCAGATACTGGATCTCCTGCACGGTGGACGACTGCCTCAAAGACGACCCGGATATCCGCGACCTCGCCCGCAAGGTCTATCCCCGCGAGGCGGTGATCCAGATGAGGCTCTTCATTGACGACGAGGACCGCCCCCGGCTCCTGGAGGTCGAAAGCGAATTTCCCTTGGGCAACAAGGACATGACCCGGGGAGTGCTCCTCCGCTTCAAAGCGAAGCTCGCACTCCATGACCACGGCAAGCCCCAGCAGATAACCGCCCCTGCACAGTGACCCCGGAAGCGATGCCCCGGCGCCCCCGCCCTCTCAGAGTGGTCGGGCGGGGGTGACCGCTTGGCGGTGGACGACCAGGTCGAACCACTGCCGCGCGGTGCCGCCGGTGGCGTGGGAGTCGTAGGGCAGTTCGGGGGTCTCGGCGGCGATGCCGCGCGTGGTGATCGGGGACCGCAGCCACGCGCGGACCGGCGCGGGTGCGGCTGCGCGCAGGTCCATGAGCAGTTGGTCGAAGCGGGTGGCCTGGCCGAAGGGGTGCTCGACCCACTCCTCGCGCGGAGGCGGCATCAGAACCGGGCCGCTTTCCCCGGCGATGGTCCCGTGGTCGAAGGTGAATCCGATGGACCGGTAGCGGTCCCCGAACCAGCGTCGCAGGTACGACCCGACGCTCGCGAAGGCCATCTCGCCCTGCTCCGGGCTGAACAGGCGCATCCCCGGGGCGGCGGCGGTGTGCGGGGTGGCCGCCCAGTACACGACCTTGCCGTGGTGGTGGCCGCGCCACCAGCGCAGGTTCTCCGCCGCGCGGGCGTCCCGGAAGGCGTAGGAGGTCTCACGCGGGATGTAGTAGTTGAGGTAGAAGGAGCGGATCTGCTTGGCGGCGTGCACCGCCAGCGAGTACGCCCGGTCGCCGGGCCGGTGCGGCAGCCGCTCGACCATGTCGTACAGGTCGCGGGCGTGCTCGACGTAGGGCTCCTTGTCCGTCACCTCGTGCATGTACCAGCCGGCGTGGGCCCAGGCGTCCTGCTTCCTCGGCCGGAGCCACTTCATGTGCCTTCGCAGTTGGGGGACGAGCGACGGCGCGGCCTTCGCGACGTGCGCGCCGACGATGTCGTAGGCCGGGAGCCAGGTCGTGTAGTACTCCACGCCCACGAACCTGACCTGGTCGTTCTTCTTGCGTCCGGTGTTGAAGTCGCGCAGCCAGTTCAGCGCGTCGGCGGTGTCGCGGTCGGCCCAGGCGCCGCTCGTCCGCCGCAGCAGCGCGTCGACGTCCCCCTGACCGGTGCGGATGTACCGGTCGATCTCCAGGCCGAGCGTCCAGTCGTCCTCCCAGGCGATGGACCGGAACCCCATCCGCTCCACCAGGTAGCGCATGGTGCGGTGCTTGAGCCCGGTCACCTCCCGCAGCCCGTGCTGGGGCTCGCCCAGGCCGACGATCGAGGCGTTCCCGACCGAACGCCGCAGGGGCTCCAGGTCGTCCAGCGGCGCGCCCGGATCGACGGTGCCGAGCCGATGCGCGTTCCGCTCGATCCACTCGGTCACCGCCCGCGTTTCCAGGACGGCGGACGCGGCCGCGGGACGCGCGCCCGTCTCGGCGGCGGCCTGCGCGGTGAGGCCGACACCGGAGAACAGGACGACCGTCCCCGCGGCGGATGCGGCGAACCGCAACGCTGTGCGCTGTTGCATGGCGGATTCCCTTCCAGCCGGGTGTGCTGCGACCCCGCACACACTCGCCGCAACGTCCGTCCCGCCACATCCGCCCACGGGAGGCTCCACGCATACCCCCACCGCCGTACCCGCCACGCCTCACCCACCCCGGAAGTGATCAACTTGTGGTGTCAAGCGGGACGCTGACGTTCCTGCGGCGCTCCTCGGAAGCTGGGACCGGTGGAGGGGCGTGGTGTGAGGGCGGAGTACGGTACTGGTTTGTGAGCCTCAGCCGCGCCGGTTCCCGGCTTGCCGCGGTGAAGCAGGCGGCGGCCACCCTCTACGCGGGAGTCGGCATGTTCGTCGCCGCCCGCATGCTCATGTACCCGCTCCGCCCGGCCGACCTCACCCCGCCGTACTGGGTGGCGATGGGCGCCACCGCCATCACCGTCCTGGCCGGGGCCCGCATCGTGCAGATGGCCGACACCCCGATGGTCACCGCCACCCGCGGCCTGATCGCCGGCTCGTCGGTGGTGGTGTGGGCGTTCGGCACCTGGCTCATCCCGCCGCTGGTCGCGGCGGGCTGGTGGCGGCACGTCGTGCACCGCGTCCCGCTGCGCTACGAGGCGACGCTGTGGAGCGTGACCTTCCCGCTCGGCATGTACGGCGTCCCGACCCCGGCTGGCCGACCGGCCACGGCCGGGACGCCGACGCCGACGATCCGCCGCCGAGCAGGGGGTGACGCCCGGCGCCAGGTCAGCTGCGTGAACTCCACAGAGACTAACCGGTCAGTTGGTCAGCTGCAGGGTGGGCCCGGAGGCCGTTGGTCTGGGACGGCGGCGCCGCTGCCTGCTTGGAAGCCTTCTGGGGCAAGCAGAAGGCGTGGGCGCTGAGGTGCAGAGGGTTTCGCTGGGAACCGCCGGATTCGGACCGAACCCACCGCATGGTCGGTTACACTCAAGTCGATTTGATCTCGCAGTCGCGGGTCGTGGAGTCCGCCCCGGACGCCGGCGCAGCTCAGAGCGAACCGGGGCATCCTCGCGGGAAGGACGAAAGAGTGATCGGCAGCAGTTCGGAGCGGAGGCGGGTGCGGTATGCCTAGGCCGTCGCGCCGGGTCGACGTGCGCGCCACCGCGGCGCGCATCTTCCGCGAGCACGGGTACCTCGCCGCGACCATGGACCAGATCGCCGACGAGGTCGGGCTCAACAAGGGGACCCTGTACCACTACTACCCCTCCAAGAGCGCGATCCTGTACGAGCTGCTGTCCGAGCAGGTCGACGCGACCCTGGACATGCTGGCGCGGGTACCGCTGACCGGCAGCAGCACCGAGCGCATGCGCTTCTTCGTCCGCGAGCAGGTCGCACACGTCGCCACCAGCCATGACGAGCTGGTCGTGTTCTTCCAAGAGGTCCCGTGGATGGACCAGCGGCTGTCCGCCGAGGACGCGCGGTCGATCCGGCAGCGGATCTACCGCTACGAGGAGTTCGTGAAGTCGCTCCTGGCCGAGGGCGTGCGCACCGACGAGTTCCGGCCGCTCGCGCCGTCGACGACCCTGTACTCGATCATCGGGATCCTCGCCTACGTGCCCAACTGGTATCGCCGTCCCGAAGACGGCACGGACGACCTCCTGGTCGAAGAGGTCACCGACTTCGTGATGGGCGGCATCTGCGCCGCACCGCCCGAGAAGCCGGCCACCGGAGCCCGCCGCAATTCGCGGAAATGACCCGTCCGGTCCCGGTGGGACACCGGCTCGGCGGCAGAGCATCTTCGTCTCGAGCATTGCCAACCGACTGGCTGGTTGGTTAACTTCTGCGGAGCCGGCGGGCGGCGGAGCCCGAGGGAGGAGCCGGAGCCCATGGACGCCGAGATCGAAGCGCTGCGCCGCGAAGTGCGGTGGCTGCGCGATCACGAGGAGATCCGTCGGCTGCGCTGAGCCCGGACTGGGCCGCGTGGAGCAGGGAGGCGGCCGGTCGGGCCGCGGACGGCTGGCCCGCGATGGTCGAGGAGCTGCGCGCGCTCCAGGACGCCGCCGCCGGCGCCGTCCCCCCGGCGGACGCCGTGCGGGAGGCGAGCGTGCTGCTCGCACGGGCCCGGGAGCTGCTGGAACGGCACCGGGGCGCCGCGGCGGACCAGATCTTCGGCCGCCTGCTGGAGCTGCCCGGACGCGGGCAGACCCTCAGCCCGCCGCTGTGGATCACCCGCCACGCGGACGACGAGATCACCGCCACCACGTGGTTCGGGCCCTTCCACGCGGGCAGCCACGGCGCGGTCCACGGCGGCGCGGTCTCCCTGATGTTCGACGACGCGCTCGGCCGGGTCGCGGACCTGGGCGGAAGGCCGAGATCGCGCACCGCGTACCTGCACGTCGACTTCCGCGGCATCACGCCGCTGCGGCGCCGGCTGGCGGTCCGGGTGCGGATGAGCGGGCAGGAGGGACGCAAGCGGTACCTGCAAGGCATGCTGCACGACGGCCCGCGCCTGTGCGCGGAGGCCACCGCACTGTTCGTGGAGATGCGCCCGGGACAGCAGTGAGCGATGCCCCGGGCGCACGGCCGATGCCCTGAAGGGGGCCTGGCCCGGCCCTAGGACTGGTCGGTCAGCACCTCTTCGACGGGGACCGGGACCGACGGGGGCTCGGGGAGCCGGGCCGGTGTGCGGGAGAAGCGGGGCGCGGGAGCGGCCTGGGTGAGCCCATCGCGGGTGACGGTCGTGGCGCGCGCGGCGACGTGCGGGTGGCCGGGTGCCTCGGCGAAGGAGAGGACCGGTGTGACGCACGCGTCGGTGTCGGCGAAGGTCTTCGCCCAGTCGTCCCGCGTCCGGGTCGCGAACACCGCGGCGAGGACGGCCTTGAGCTCCGGCCAGCGCTCCCGGTCGTTCTGCGCCGGCAGCTCCGCGTCCGCGAGGCCGAGCCCCTCCAGGAGCGCGGCGTAGAACTGCGGTTCGATCGCCCCGACCGCGACATGACGGCCGTCCGCGCAGGTGTAGGTGTCGTAGAACGGGGCGGCCCCGTCGAGCAGGTTGGCTTCGCGCTCGTCGGTCCAGGCGTCCTGGGCGAGGAGGTTCCAGACCATCTGCGAGAGCAGTGCGGACCCGTCCACCATCGCCGCGTCGACCACCTGGCCCTGCCCGGACCGCTGGGCCTCCCACGCCGCGGCCAGGACGCCGATCACCAGGAGCATGGAACCCCCGCCGAAGTCCCCGACGAGGTTGAGCGGGGGCACGGGACGCTCCCCGGCGCGCCCGATGGCGTGCAGCACACCGGTCAGCGAGATGTAGTTGATGTCGTGGCCGGCGCGCTGGGCCAGCGGACCGTCCTGGCCCCACCCCGTCATCCGCGCGTACACCAGCCGGGGGTTGCGGGCGTGGCACTGCTCCGGGCCGACCCCGAGGCGTTCGGTCACTCCGGGGCGATAGCCCTCGAGGAGGACGTCGGCCCACTCGGCCAGCCGCAGCACGTTCTCCCGGTCGGCGGGGTCCTTGAGGTCGGCCGCGACGCGCCTGCGGCCGCGCAGTGTCGGATCCCGGTCCGCCGCTCCGATCTGGAGGCCGCCCGACGGCCGGTCCACCCGGACGACGTCGGCTCCCAGATCGGCCAGGATCATCGCGGCGTGCGGCCCGGGACCGATGCCGGCGAGCTCCACGACCTTGAGTCCGCTGAGGGGTCCTTCTCGGTGCACTCTGGCCTCCCGGTTGTTCGGATGAGTCGGTGGAAAGCGACGCCGGCGCCGACCCGAAGGGCGGAGCGGTCAGTCCTGGTCGAGGTGCGCCCGCGCCAGGTCGGTCCACTGGTCGGTGGTCGAGGCGAACCGGCGCGGATCCTCCCCGCCGTCCATCGCGCCGGAATCGAACCTCATCGCCGTGCGCAGGCACAGGCACGCCAGCCGCCAGGCCGCCAGCGAGCGGTAGAGGCTCAGGCGGCCGAGGTCGGCCCCGGACATCCGGGCGTAGACCGCGATCGCCTCCGCCTCGGTGACGGAACCGGGCGCCGCGGTCGGGACCGTCGCGCCGAGCATCGCACCGGGCGGCGGGTTCCAGTAGTTCAGGAGCATCCCGAGGTCCGCCAGCGGCTCCCCGAGCGTGACCAGCTCCCAGTCCAGGACCGCGCGGACGGAGCCGTCCGCGCCGGTGATCGCGTTGCCCAGCCGGTAGTCGCCGTGCACGATCCGGCCGCGCGCGTCCCGCGGCAGCCGGTCCGCGAGCTCGGCTCCCAGCCGGGCGAGGCGTGCGGTGCGGCCGCCGTCGAGCGGGGAGTCCAGTGCCTCCAGATCGGCGAGGACGGCGCGGAAGCGGCGCAGCTGCCTGCCGTTGTAGTCGGCGCGCGGGCCGAGGTCCCCGAGCCCGACCGCGTCCGGATCCACCGCGTGGAGCTCGGCGAGCACCGAGACGATCTCGATGGACGCGCGCCGCAGGCCGCCGGGGGTGAGCACCCGCCGCGCCTGCTCGGCGCGGTCGAGCACGAAGCCCTCGACGAAGTCGGTGACGTGGCACGGCACGCCTAGGGGGTCCGCCGCGCCGCCGGTCATCCGGACGCGGGGCACCGGCACGGCGGTGTCCCAGAGCGCCGCCATGGCACGTGCCTCGCGCGCGGCGTCGTGGGCGCGGCCGCCGGAGTGACCGGCGGGGGCGTGGCGGAGTGCCCACGCGTGCCCGGCCCGGTCGGTCATGCGGTAGGTGAGCATGCTGTAGCCGCCGGCGATCCTGTCGAAGGCGATCGGAGGCTCCGCCTCGGGCAGGCCGTCGCGGAGCCAGTCCGCGACGTCCTGGGGGACGTGGTCGGACAGCGGGGGAGTGGTCGCCGTCATGAGGGCTCGGCGGTCTGCCGCATGCCGAGCGGGAGGCCGTCGACAAGCTGGTCGAGGATCTCGACGACGCCGAGCCCGGTCCGCCCGTCGTCGGTCCTGAACTCGTACGCCGAGTAGCCGATCCGGGTGTCCAGTGCCGCTCCGTCCTCGTCCCGGCGGTGGTGGCGCAGGGGGAAGAAGCGGTGGGGCGTCGCGGCCGTCGCGGTCAGGGTCACCGGGCCGTCCGGGGTCGACAGCGCGATCACGACCTCTTCCCCGAAGCCGTCGTCGGTCCAGCGGACGCGGACGTCGCGGAGGCCGGCCTCGGTGAGCGCGCCGTCCTTGACGAGGGCGGCCTCCCTGGTCGTCTCACCGCTGCGGCGCGCCACGATGAGCGCCATGACCTGCGTCCCGTCGTCCAGGTTCGCGATGGCCCAGCGGTACCAGTGCGGCCCGGCCCAGTCGCGCGGCCCCCACGAATGGTCGCGCAGTCCGCGCCCGTCGACCTCGATGCGGCGGCCGTCCACGGTGACGGTCCCCCGCACCGCGATGAACTGCTCGAAGTGCCCGAGCGCCATCGACTCCTCGACGTAGTTGGCCGGGTCGTCCCCGTTCGTGCCGAACGGCGGGCCCTGGCCGCGGACGTCGAGTTCGATCCGCACGGTGCGGCGCGGCGCCTCGCGGAACGCCGCCGACGGGGTGGTGAGCACGCGCGGGTCGGCGAACGACGCGAGCCGTCCGTCGAAGGTCAGCCGCTGCCGCCGGAGCGGCTCGACGATCTCGAAGGCGAGGTCGCCCGCCGTGAGCCCGCCGGGGGCGGCCGCGGACAGGCGCCGGTAGTCGAAGAGCGCCTCGCCGGGCAGGAACAGCATCACCCCCGCCTGGGCCGCAGGCCGGTTCTCCTGGATGGCGACGCGGAGCCAGCCCACCGCACCGCTCTCCGGACAGGCGAAGTTGTAGTAGGTGCTCTCGTTGTACGCCGGGTCGTCGCCGGCGACGTGCCGGTACTCGTGGTGCGGTTCGATCTGCTCGACGAACATCGACACGGCGGGCCTCCTAAGCCAACTGTCTGGTTGACAACCTAGGAGAGGGCCTGCGTTCGGGTCAAGGTGCCAGCGGGCTGGGGAGCTGGGCACATGGCGGAGGTGATGCCGATGGCGCCGTCCACTAAACTAACCGGACAGTCGGTTATGTTCTGGGTCACGCCAGGGTCGTCGGCGTATCGCCGGAGGGGGAGGTCGCGTGATGGGCCGTCATGAGTGGGCGCGCACCGGAGTCGAGGAGGTGGCGCCCGGGGTGCACCGGATCCCGCTTAGGATGCCGGGTGACGTGCTGGCGGCGACCAATGTCTACGCCATCGTCGGTGCCGACGAGATCGGCCTGGTGGACGGCGGGTGGTTCGCCGAGCCGGCGTGGCGGGACCTGGAAGCGGGACTGGCGGCGCTGGGCGCCGGGACCGGGGACGTCGGGGCGGTCGCGGTGACCCATGCGCATCCCGACCACTACACCCTGGCGGTGGAGCTGCGGCGCCGCACCGGGTGCACGACCTACCTGGGCGCCGGCGAGCGGGCGACGGTCGAGGCCATCGGCGGCGGCGGCCGCGGGCTCGCCCTCGATCGGGTTCGAGCCGGTCGACGACCGCCACCTTCCGCTGGCCGGAGCACCGCCGAGACGCCTGGACCGGCGCGACGGTGAACGGCCCCCGGCTTCCGGCGTGTCCCGACCGGCCTGCCTCTGGAAGAAATGACGAGCGGGGCACCCCTGGAAGGGATGCCCCGCTCGCCGGGGTGCCGCCGGCTCAGCCGGCCGGGACGACCATGCCGTCCTTGACCGGGCTGTACGGCACGAAGACGAAGTCCTCGGGCGTCACGTCGGGGAAGTGGTTCTCGCTGGAGAAGCCGACGGGCATGACGTAGTTGGGCATGTCCTCGGGCTTGGCGTTCTCCACCGCCTTGGCCATCTGCTCGGGGTCGAAGCCCCCCGCGAGGTCGGCGGCGTACGCGGCGAGCATCACGTCGTCGTACGCCACGAGGTAGGTGTTGATCGGGAACGGCAGCTTGCCGCCCGCCTCCTTGAGCACCGCGTCGTAGAAGGTCTTGAACGCCTTCGACTCCGTCTGCGGCGTGCCCTTCACGTTCGCGGCCAGCTGCTGGAACTCGATGCCCTCGAACGCCGACGGGTCGGCGATGTCGGCCAGGTTGTTGGCCGAGAACGTCTGGGCCGAGTACGTCGGGATGTCGACGCCGAGCTTGGTCCGCGCCGAGACAACCGCGGCGGCGCCCGGGAAGTAGCCGGCGAAGACGAGCGCGTCCGGCTTGCCGGCGAGGGCCTGCTGGAGCTGCGCCGTCGCGTCGACCGCGCTCGGCGGGACGCCCACGAAGGTGGCCTTGATGCCGGCCTCCTCGAAGGCGGGCTTCGCCACCGCCTCGAACGCCTGGCCCGAGGAGTCGTCGGAGTCGACCACTCCGACGCTGGCGTGGCCCTCCTGCTTGAGCTTCTGCACGAGGCTCTCGGTGTAGTCCGGGATCGTGTGCGCGTTGCCGAACACGAGCGGGTACTTCTTCGGGTCGTTGAAGGTGTTCGCCGTGAAGTGCTGGGACACGAACACGCCGGCGTTGGCGAGGATGGGGATGCCCGCAGGGATCTCGGCGGCGCTGCCGGGCAGGACCGCGTGGGGCTTCCCGCCGCTCAGCAGTTCCTGGAGCTTCGCGGCCAGCTGGTCCGGGCTGCCGGCGTCGTCGGTGATGCTGACCTCGAGGTCCTTGCCGAGCACGCCGCCGTTGGCGTTGACGACCGCCACGGCGGCCTTGTTGCCGACGGACATGGCCTGGCCCACGGGGGCCACCGGGCCGCTCAGCGCCTGGAAGATCTCGATCTTCATCGGGCCCGCGGACGATGGCGTACCGCCGTCACCGCCCTCGCCGGAGTTCCCGCACCCGGAGGCGGCGAGCATCGCGACGGCGGCCGCCGCCGCCAGTCGAGTCCAGTTCGACCTCATGGGCCAACCCCTTCTGATTCATACAAATGATCATATACCTCTATATGATTCAAGATGTGACCGTAGCCACACCGCGGAAGCGGAGTCAAGGTCTGCGGCCCGATGAGCAGGCAAGGGCCGTGCCCCCGCCGGGGTCGGCGGCCTGAGATCAGTGCCCGGCTCTCCGCGGCGCCGGTCCCGTCCGGCGGGAGGATTGCCTTAATGATTTAGTTGATTTAGATATGAGGTGCGGCATATGGTGCCGCCACCAGCGCGGTCCGGCGACCGCGGAACCGGCGTACGGCAGGGGCTCTGATGACGATCGTGTGGGCGGGGTTGTCGTTGGGCGCGGTCTACGCGCTCATCGCCATCGGCTACAACATCACGATGACGTTCGGGGGCGTCTTCAACCTCGCCCACGGCGCGTTCGTGGTCCTCAGCGCGTTCTTCTCGTGGTTCGTCATCGTCGACCAGGGCTGGCCTTGGTGGACCGCGGCGCTCCTCGGGACGGCGGGCGGCGCCCTCCTGGCGGGGATCGAGGAACTGGTCGCGGTGCGCCCGGTGCTCCGGCGGGAGAACGGGCACGCGCTGCTCGTCACGACGGTCGGCGCGTTCGTCGTCATCGAGGGGGTCCTGATGGCGACCTGGGGCGAGGAGCCCAAGTCGATCCCGTTCTTCGGAGGCCAGGAGGCGATGACCCTGCTCGGCGGCCGGGTCGCGCGGGTGGACCTCTGGCTGATCGCCGCCGCGGTGGCGATCGGGGCCGGGCTGCACCTGTTCTCCCGCCGCAGCCTCTGGGGGCTGGCCGCGCGCGGCGCGACCACCGACCCCCAAGCCGCCAAGCTGCGCGGCGTCAACGTCGCCGCGCTGCGCACCGGCGCCTTCGCCCTCGCCGGGGCGCT
Source organism: Actinomadura livida (assembly GCF_014648675.1). Classification (GTDB taxonomy): domain Bacteria; phylum Actinomycetota; class Actinomycetes; order Streptosporangiales; family Streptosporangiaceae; genus Spirillospora; species Spirillospora livida. The sequence goes on along the minus strand of NZ_BMRO01000006.1, from coordinate 171,089 downwards.
CGCGGGGCTGCTCGGCCCGCTCATGACGCCGAAGACGGGCGCCAGCGTCAGCATCGCGATCACCCTCACGGTGTTCGGCTTCGTGGCGCTCGCCGTGGGCGGCTTCGGCAGCTTCCTAGGATCGATCGTCGGCGGTCTCGTCATCGGGCTGGTGCAGAGCTACAGCAGCCGGTATCTCGGGGTCGAGTACCCGCCGCTGCTCCTGTTCGCGCTCCTGCTAGCGGTGCTCGTCGTGCGGCCCACGGGCCTGTTCGGCCAGCGCGGCCTGAGGGCGGTGTGACCATGGCGGCGGACAGGCTTCGATCACTGGTGACCGGGACGCCCCTCCTCGCGGTCCTCGGCTTCCTCGTCGTCCTCATGCTCCCCGCGATGGGACTCGACTTCTACTGGCAGCGCCAGGTCATGCTGATCGCGGTCTACACCCTGATCTGCAGCGGGCTCAACCTCAGCTTCGGGTACGCCGGCGAGCTCGCCCTGGGGCAGGTCGCCGTGTTCGCGTCCGGCGCGTACGTCGCCGCGGTGCTCTACAACCACGGCCACACCGACATCCTGCTCGCCTTCCTCGCGGCGGCCGCGGTCGCCGCCGTCGCGGGCCTCATCTCGGGGGTGCCGGGCCTGCGGCTGAGCCACTGGTCGCTTGCGCTCGTCTCCTTCTTCTTCATCCTGCTGATCCCCAGCCTGGTGTCGATCTTCGAGGAGCAGACCGGCGGCAGCGCCGGGCTGCCCGGGGTGATCGGCCCCACGCTCTTCGGCCGCCAGCTCCTGGGCGCGGACTTCTTCCGGCTCGCGATCGCGGTCACGTTCGTCTGGATGCTGGTCTTCCGGAACATGGTCGTGTCCCGGTTCGGCACCATGCTCCGCGTCCTCGCGTCCAGCACCACCCTGGCGGAGACCATGGGCGGCTCGGTCTACCGGCTGCGCCTGCAGGCCTACGTCCTCGGCGCCCTGCCCGCGGGGATCGCCGGCGTCCTCTACACGTACATGACGGGCTTCATCAGCCCGGAGGCGTTCACGATGACGCTGACCATCGCGTTGCTGGCCGCCACCGTGCTGGGCGGCGCGGACAGCGTGTGGGGGGCGCCCGTCGGGGCGGCCGTCCTGGTGCTGGGGCCGCTGCAGGCGGCGTCCTTCGAGCAGTACTCGACCGCGGTGTACGGCGGCTTCCTGGTCGTCGTCGGCGTCGCGTTCTCGGCGGGCCTGGCCGGCATCAGCCGGCGGCTGCTCCGGGGGTTCGAGGTGCGCCGGCTCAAGCGGCGCCCGGCCGCGGACGCCCCCGAGGCCGGGGCGGGGAAGGGCGAGCTCACGATTCCGGGCGAGCAGCTCGAGATCACCGGCGTCACCAAGGCCTTCGCCGGCCTCAAGGCGCTGAACGGGGTCGACCTGACCGTCGAGCCCGGGACGATCACCGCCGTCATCGGCGCCAACGGCGCGGGCAAGACGACGCTGCTGAACGCGGTGTCCGGGGTCCTCCGCCCCGACACCGGGAGCATCGCCCTCGCCGGCCGGGAACTCACCGGGCTGCGGGCCGGCAAGGTCGCGCGGGTGGGCGTCGGGCGCACCTTCCAGACACCGCTCATCCCGTCCGGCATGTCGGTACTGGAGGTCGTCGAGACGGGACGGCTCCGGCACGGCGGCCTCGGGCTGATCGGCGCCGTCCTGCGGCTGCCGCCCTTCTACCGGGTCCGCAGGCAGGACCGGGAGGCGGCCCTGGCCGCGCTGTCGTTCGCCGGGCTGGAGCAGCGTGCCCACGAGGGCGCCAACTCGCTGCCGCTGGGCACCCGCAGGCTCCTCGAGGTCGTCCGCGCGGTGGCCGGCGAGCCGCACATCCTGCTGCTCGACGAGCCGGCGGCGGGACTCGACGACGACGGCCTGCACGAGCTCGCGACGCTGATGCGGCGCACCCGGGACGCGGGCGGGACGGTGGTCCTGGTCGAGCACAACGTGCCGTTCGTCATGGACATCGCCGACCACGTCTTCGCCATGGAGCTGGGCGAGGTCATCGCGTCCGGGACGCCGGAGGAGGTCCGCCGCGACCGGCGGGTCATCGACAGCTACCTCGGCCGCCGGGGCGGGGAGCACGGGCCGCCCGGGGCGGCGGGGGATCGGTCCCCGTCCGCCGACGAGACGGCATCCAGCGGGACGGAGGTCGGGTCATGAG
>NZ_BMRO01000006.1:168713-168913 GCF_014648675.1 Actinomadura livida | reverse complement strand
CGCGTCGCTGACGCTCCGCCCCGGGAGCGTGACGGCCCTCGTCGGGCGAAACGGCGCGGGCAAGACCACGCTGCTGTCGGGCATCTGCGGGCTCCTGCCCATCCGATCGGGGACCGTGGCGCTCGACGGCGAGGACATCGGCTCCCTGCCGCCCTGGCGGCGGGTCGCCAGGGGACTGTCGGCGGTCCAGGAGGGCAAGC
>NZ_BMRO01000006.1:90555-168687 GCF_014648675.1 Actinomadura livida | reverse complement strand
ACACCGAGCTGGACGCCCTCTACGAGCGGTTCCCGATCCTGGGGGAGCGGCGCGCGCAGCGTGCGGCCGACCTCTCGGGCGGCCAGCAGCAGATGCTCGCGATCGCCACCGCGCTCGCCGCCAGGCCCGCCGTCCTGCTGGTCGACGAGCCGTCGTCGGGACTGGCCCCCGTGTTCGTCGACCTGGTCTTCGAATGCCTGGAGCGGCTGCGGGACGACGGCCTCGCCATCCTGCTCGTCGAGCAGCTCGTCGAGCAGGTCCTGGGCGGGATCGCCGACGAGGTCATCGTGCTGGAGCGCGGGCGCGTCACCCTGCGCGACTCGGCGGCGAACCTGTCGGTCGAGGACGTGGCCGAGAGCATCTATTCGTCGGGCTGACACCCGGACCGGGCGGCAGGCGGGAATCCGCTCAGTAGCCCGCCCCGCTCGCCGAAACATCTAAATGATATATATTTCAGCTTCCAACGGAGAAGGAGCAGGGGCGTGGACGTGGAGATGGACGAGCGGGCCGAGGAGCTCCGCGCGCGACTGCGCGCGATCCTCCGCGAGCTCCTTCCGGACGACTGGGCGGGCCCGTTCTCCGAGGATCCGCGCGCCCGGCTCGTCACCCGCCGGGTCATCGACCGGCTGGTCGCGGAGCGCCTGCTGACCATCGACTGGCCGGAGGAGTACGGCGGCGCGGGGGCCACGCTGTGGGAGTCGGCGGTGCTCCGCGAGGAGATGTGGGCCCACCTGGAGCCCCGCGGAGCGCAGTACATGGGGCTCAGCTGGGTCGGCCCGACCATCATGGAGTTCGGGACGGAGCCCCAGAAGGCCGGGCACCTGCGCCCCATCGCCGCCGGGGAGGTGGTCTGGTGCCAGGGGTTCAGCGAGCCGGAGGCGGGGAGCGACCTCGGGTCGCTGTCGCTGCCGGCGGTCCCGGACGGCGACGGCTGGCTCGTCCGGGGCCAGAAGATCTGGACGTCGTACGCGACGCTCGCCGACTGGTGCTTCCTGGCCGCCCGCACCACCGCCCGCGAGAGCTCGAAGACCGGGGGCGTCACGATCTTCCTGGTCCCGATGGACCGGGCCGGGATCAGCGTGCGCCCGATCGCGTCGATCATGGGTCCGCAGCACCTGAACGAGGTGTTCTTCGATGACGTCCGGGTCACCCGGGAGGACGTGCTGGGGGAGGTCGACGACGGCTGGGCGGTGATCCGCTTCGTCCTCGGCCACGAGCGCATCGGCATCCCGAGGTACGCGCGGGACGAGCGGCTGCTCGCCGAGCTGGGAGCGGTGGAGGCCACCGCCTCCGGCGGCCTGGGCGAGGACTTCGTCACCGCCCTGGTGCACGCCCGCACGGCGAGGCTGCTGAACCACCGGGCCATCGCCCGGCGGGAGGCCGGCGGGCTCACCGACCGGATCGCGTCGGGGGCGCGGATCGCCTCCATCGAACTCGACCAGGAGGTCGCCGGGCTCGCCCTGGACGCCCTCGGAGCACCGGGGCTGCGGCCGAACGGGGACGGGGTGCTCGGCCACGCCGAGGACGTCTACCGGTACGCGCGCTCGGCCACGATCGCCTCGGGCACGATCGAGATCCAGCGCATGCTGGTCGCGCGTTCCCTGATGCAGGACGCGTCGTGAAGCGGGAATGGGCGCCGGCGGCGCTCGCCCTGCGGGACGCCGTGCGCGCGGTGCTGGCCGATCACGGCGGGGTCGAGATCGCGCGGTCGGCCGAGGAGCGGCCGCGGGTCCGCGGCGACGACCTGCGGCCGGCGCTGGAGTCGGTCGGGGTGCTGGACCTCGACCCGCTCGGCGACGCGGAGGAGTCGGAGGCGGCGATGCTCGCCGTCAGGGCGTGCGGCGCGGTCGTCGCGCCCTGGCCGCTGGCCCGCGCCCTCAGCGTCCCCGTCGAGTGGCGGGCGCGCTGCCAGGCGATCTACGTCGTCGACGGCCCGGTCTCCCATCTGGACCACGCCGACCTGTTCGAGAGCGCCGGGGCGGTGCCGCTGGGCGGTGACCCGCTGCCCCGGGCCGTGGCGCCCACGGGTTCCCGGAGCCGGGCGCCGCTCGACCCCTTCGGGGTCCCGGTCGAGCTCCGCGGACCGGCCGGCGCGGCCGCGCTGCCCGACCGCGCGCTGCTGATGTCGTTCGTCCTCGACGGCTTCTGGGTGGCGGGCGCGCTGGAGACGGTCGCGCTGCAGGCGGCCGGGTACGCGGGGACGCGCCGCCAGTTCGGCAGGCCGATCGGGCGGTTCGGGGAGATCCGGTGGCGGCTGGCCGACATCGCCGTCGCGATGGACGGCCTCGACGAACTCGCGACCTACACCTGGTTCCAGGTGCACCGGGGCCGCGCGACCCTCGCCGACGCCCTCGCGCTGCGGCTCGGGATGCTGGAGGCCGCGGACTCCGTGCTGCGGCACGCGCACCAGGTGTTCGGCGCGATCGGTCTCTGCGAGGAGCACGACCTCACCGTCCTGGACCGGCACCTGGCCCCGGTGCTGCTGCGCCCGGCGAGCCTGAGCCGCACCCGTTCGCTGCTCCTGGAGGCGGTCAACCGGCACGGTTTCCGCGGCACGTTCGACGTGCCTCGCCGGTGACCGGGGAGCGGGCGGCCCCGCAGCTCACCCTGGGGATACGCAACTACGCCGCCACGCCCCCGGAGAGCTGGCGCCACGTGCTGGACCAGGCCCGCGCCGCCGAGGACGCCGGGCTGGACCGGGTCTTCGTGAGCGACCACGTCGTCTTCGGTTCCGACCTCAGCGCGTACGGGGACCCCGGCAGCGGAGGCAGGGCGGGCGGCCGCCAGCCGACCGGTCCCGACGGCGACTGGCTGGAGTCGCTCACCGTGCTGGCCTCCCTCGCGGCGGTCACGTCCCGCCTCCGGCTCGCCACCAACGTCCTGGTGGCGCCCCTCCGGCCGCCGGTCCTGCTCGCCAAGGTGGCCGCCACGATCGACGCGCTCAGCGGGGGACGGCTCGAACTCGGCGTCGGCATCGGCTGGCAGGAGGCCGAGTACCGCGCCCTCGGCGTCGACTTCGCGCGGCGGGGGCGGCTGCTCGACGAACTGCTCGCCGCCTGCCATGAGCTGTGGACCAGCCCGGTCGCCGCCTTCGAGGGCAGGCACGTGCGTTTCGCGGACGTGCACATGATGCCCAAGCCGGTGCGGGCGGCCGGCGTGCCGGTGTGGATCGGCGGCTCCGTCAAGCCGGCCGTGGCGCGCAGGATCGTCCGCCACGGCGTCGGCTGGATTCCGTGGGGCGTCACCGCCGCGGAGTTCGCGGGCGCCCTCGGTGAGATGCGGAGGCTGGTCGAGGCGGAGGGCGGGGACTTCGGCGGCGTCCAGGTCGCCTACCCGCTCGCCAACGCCTTCACGTCCCGCGGCCGGGTCGACTACCCGGCCATGTTCGCCGGGGCCGCTGCGCTGGCGGAGCAGGGCGTCACCGACTTCCGGACCCTGCTGCGGGTCCCCCGCCGGTACGACGAGGCGCGCTCGATGCTCGACGAGATGGTCCGGGAATTCGCCGATGCGGTCGGCTGAAACCTTGTCAACCAACCGTACGGTTGGGTATACAGATCGGAACGCACCCCGCTGTGCGCTGCACGAAGACCGAGGCAGGGAGGGCCGGGTGGACCTGGAGCCGACTCCGGAGCAACGCGACACCGCCGCGACCTTCGAACGCGTGCTCGCGCGCGAGTCGTCCGCCGAGCGGGTGCGCGCCGTCGAGGACGCGGGCTTCGACCCGGCGCTGTGGAAGGTCCTCGTGGAGACGGGCGCCGTCGGGATCGCCGTCCCCGAGCCCGCCGGCGGCACCGGCGCCGGCGTCCTCGAACTCGGCCTCGCGGCCGAGGCCGCCGGGCGGCACCTGGCGTGCGCGCCGCTCGTCGAGGCGGCCTCCGCGGCGATGCTCCTCGCCGCGGTGCAGGGGCAGGAGGCGCGGTCCGCGCAGGCCCTGGCGGGAGGACCCCCGGTGGTCCTCTGCCCGCGGCCGGCGGCCGGCGGCACCGCGGTGCTGGTGCCGGGAGGCGGAGCGGCGCGGGGCGTGGTCGCGCTCGACGGCGGCGACCTCGTCCTCGCGCAGGGCCCGCCGGCCGCGCCGCCCGGTGATCTCGGCTTCCTGGCCTGTGCCGATCGGCCGCTCGGCGGCGGCCCCGTCGAGCGGACCGTGCTCGCCCGCGGCGAGGAGGCGCGGGACCTCTTCCGCGCGGGGGCCGGCTGGTGGCGCCTGGGCAGCGCGTCGGTGCTGGTCGGGCTGGCGGACCGGGCGCTCGCCGTCGCCGTGGACTACGCCAGGACGCGCGAGCAGTTCGGGGTCAGGATCGGGACCTTCCAGGCGGTCCAGCACCTGCTCGCGGACGTGGCAATGGCCGTGGACGGCGCGCGGCTGCTCGTGCGCGAGACCGCGTGGCGGCACGACGAGGGCGACGCGGGGTGGCGCGACGCCGCCGACATCGCCTTCGCCCATGCGGCCGAGACCGCCGTCCGGTCCGCGGAGGCGTGCCTCCACGTGCACGGCGGCTACGGCTACACGCTGGAGTACGACGCCCAGCTCTACCTGCGGCGGGCGAAGGCGCTCCAGCTCCAGGGCGGCGACCCCGAGGCGATCTGGGCGTCGATCGGCGCCGCGACCCTGAGGAGGGCGGGCTGATGGACTTCGCCGCCGGCGCCGAGGCGGAAGCGCTCCGGGCGGAGGTGCGCGCCTTCGTCCGCGAGCACCTCACCGCCGACGTGCTCGGACGCGTCGCGGCCACGGGCGACTACCACGACCGCGAGTTCCATGCGGCGCTCGCCGGCCGGGGTTGGGTGGGCGCGCACTGGCACGTCGAGGACGGCGGGCGCGGCTGGGACCGCGCCATGACCGACATCATCTACGAGGAGCTCGCCTCGGCCGGTGCGCCGACCGAGGGTCTCGCGATCACGCAGATCGTGGGGGAGGCCGTCCGGCGCGTCGGCACCGCGGAGCAGCGGCGGCGGCTGCTCCCGCCGATCTGCCGGGGGGAGCTGCTGCTCGCCCTCGGCTACACCGAGCCCGGCTCGGGGTCCGACCTGGCCTCGGTCCGGACCCGGGCGGCCCGCGACGGCGCCGGGTGGGTGATCAGCGGCCAGAAGATCTTCACGACGCTCGCCGGCAAGGCCGACCACGTCTTCCTCCTGGCCCGCACCGACCCCGACGCGCCCAAGCACGCCGGTCTCACGCTGTTCCTGGTCCCGACCGCCGCCGAGGGCTTCTCGGTGGCACCGATCTTCACGCTGAGCGGCCAGCGCACCAACGTCACCTACTACTCCGACGTCCGCGTCGGCGACGAGGCGCGCGTCGGCGCGGAAGGGCAGGGCTGGGAGATCGTCAACGTCGCCCTCGCCTTCGAGCGCGGCGGCGAGTTCGCGGCGCAGCTGCGCCGGCTGGTGACGGCGGCGGCGACCTGGGGCCGCGGCCGGGACGCCGGCGCCGGGTTCCACGCCCGGCTCGGCCGCGCCGCCGCCTCCGCCGAGGTCGCCCGCCTGCTGGGCGTGCAGGCGTCGTGGTCCCGCTCCAGTGCCGCGGCGGGGGCCGTCGAGGGGACGATGGCCAAGGTCTACGGCACCGAGGCGCTGCTCCGCGAGAGCCGTGCGCTGCTCGACGCGACCGGTGTCGAAGGGCTGCTGAACCGCGGCGCCGCCGGCGCGGCGGCCGCCGGCGAGCTCCAGCATCTGTACCGCGAGTCGCAGATCGCCACGATCTACGGCGGCACCTCCGAGGTGCTGCTCACCCTCATCGCCCAGCAGCGGCTCGGGCTGCCGCGCGGGCGGCGCTCCACCGGGGCGTAGCGGCCGGGCACCTCAGCGCGGCCGCGTTTGTGCAGAGTCACGTCAACTCACGAGGAGGCTCAGGTGGGTACGTCGGAGTTCGACTGGAACCCGGCGACGGTCTGGGAGACCGTCGCCGAGGAGATCCCCGGGGCGCCGGCCCAGGTGCACGGCGATCGCACCTTCTCGTGGGCCGAGTTCGACGGCCGGGCGAACGGGCTGGCCGCCGCCCTGCTCGACGCCGACGCGAGCAACGACGACCGGGTGGCGCTGTACCTGCGCAACAGCCCGGAGTACATGGAGGTCCAGCACGCCGCGTTCAAGATCGGGATCCCGGCCGTCAACACCAACTACCGCTATCGGGACGAGGAGCTCCGCTACCTCTTCGACGACGCGGACGTGACCTCCGTGGTCTTCCACGGATCCTTCACCGAGAGGCTGGAGTCGATCCGCAGGGCGTCGCCGCGGCTGCGCCGGTTCTTCCATGTCGACGACGGAACCGATCCGTGCCCGGAGTGGGCCGTCCCCTACGAGGAGGCGGCGGCCTCCGGGGAGGGGGCGGTGCGCTCGCCGTGGGGGCGCGGCGGCGACGACCTGTTCCTGCTCTACACGGGCGGGACGACCGGGCTGCCCAAGGGCGTGATGTGGCGCGTCGAGGACATGCTCCGCCAGATCAACGACGTCGCGGAGCTGTCGTTCGACCTCGACGGCGATGCGCACTCCTCCATCCGGGCCGCCGTCAACGGCCCGGGCCCGGCCCACGTCTCCTGCAGCCCGATGATGCACGGCAGCGGCTGGTTCGGGGCCGCCATCGCGATGCACCAGGGCGGGAGCGTCGGCTCGCTGGTCCAGCCGAACCTGGACGCCGGGGAACTGCTCGACCTCATCGACCGGCTCGGCGTGGCCAGCCTCACGATCGCGGGCGAGGTCTTCGCCCACAAGATCCTCGCGACGCTGGACGAGCGGCCCGGCCGCTGGGACAGCACCTCCGTCCGGCACGTCCTCACCTCGGGCGGGATGCTGAGCGAGGCCAGCAAGCGGGCCCTCCTGGAGCACTGGCCGCACGCCTCGATCCTGGACGGCTTCTCCTCCTCGGAGGGGTTCGGCATGGGCTGGTCGGTGGCCACGCGGGGGAACGTCCCGCCGACCGGGAGGTTCACCCCGGGCGCCAACCTCCGCGTGCTGGACCCGGCCGGCCGGCCGGTCGCCCCGGGCTCCGGGGTGGTCGGGAAGCTGGTCGTGACCAACCGCCTGCCCCTCGGCTACTACAAGGACCCCGGCAAGACCGAGCGCACCTTCCCGGTCGTCGACGGCGTCCGCTCGGCGATCCCCGGCGACCACGCGCTCGTGCTGGAGGACGGCGCCATCCAGCTGATGGGCCGCGACTCCCTCTGCATCAACTCCGGCGGCGAGAAGATCTTCACCGAGGAGGTCGAGGGCGTCATCCTCGACCACGACGCGGTCGCCGACGTCCTCGTCGCGGGCATCCCCGACCCCAAGTGGGGGCAGGTCGTGGCGGCGATCGTCAGCCTGGAGCCGGGCCGGTCACTCGGCGCGGACGACGTGGTCTCGCACGTCAAGGCGCGGCTCGCCGACTACAAGGCGCCGAAGGTCGTGGTCTTCGTCGACGTCGTCCCGCGCGGGCCCAACGGCAAGGCCGACTACGGCACCGCGCGGGACCTGGCTGAGGCCCACCGCCGGCCGGCGTCCTGACGCCGGTCGCCGGGACCCGGACGGGCCCCGCCGACCGGCGTGGACGGGCCGGTGCACGGCCCGTCCACGCCGCGGCTCACACCCGCTCGATGATGGTGGCCGTCCCCATGCCCCCGCCCGTGCACATGGTGACCAGTCCGGTGGACAGGTCACGCCGCTCCATCTCGTCGAGCAGGGTGGCGAGCAGGATCGGGCCGCTGGCGCCGATCGGGTGGCCCAGCGCGATGGCGCCCCCGTTGACGTTGATCCGGCCGGGATCGACACCGGTCTCCCGGGCGAACCGGAGCACGACCGACGCGAACGCCTCGTTGACCTCGAAGAGGTCGATGTCGTCCAGCGACATCCCGGCGCGCCGCGCGCACTGCTCGGCCGCCGGGCCGGGCGCGGTGAGCATGATGACCGGCTCCGCGCCGGCCGTCGCCGTCGCGACGACGCGCGCCCGCGGCCGCAGGCCCCGCTCGCGCGCGTACCGCTCGCCGGTCACCAGTACGGCGCCCGCGCCGTCGGCCAGCCCCGACGAGTTGCCGGCGTGGTGGACGTGCGCGATCTCGCCGGCCTCCGGATAGACCTCGCGCGCCATCGCGTCGAAGCTGCGGTCGTAGCCCTCGACGGCGGCGGCGCCGAGCCGCTCGAAGGACGGCGGCAGGGCCGCGAGCGCCTCCTCCGTGGTGTCCCGCGGCAGTTCCTCGCGGTCGAGGACGACCCGTCCGGCGGCGTCCGTCACCGGGACCGTCGAGGCGGCGAAACGCCCCTCGGCGATCGCGGCGGCCGCCCTGCGCTGCGACTCCGCGGCGAACCGGTCGACGTCGGCGCGGCCGAACCCCTCGACGGCGGCGATCAGGTCGGCCGAGATCCCCTGCGGGATGACGGGGTAGCGGGCGCGGAGGCGCTCGTTGCCGCCGTCGAGGGTCATGCGCGAGGGGGGCGGGTAGTGCGACATCATCTCGACGCCCGACGCCACGACGGCATCGGCCTGGCCGGCCTCGACCATCATGGCGGCCGAGTTGACGGCCTGCTGGCCCGAGCCGCAGGCGCGGTTGAACGTCACGCCGGGCACCTCGACCGGCCAGCCGGCCGCGAGCACGGAGAGCCGGCCGATGTTGTCGCCGTGGACGCCCACCGCGTTCGCGCACCCCGTGAGCACGTCCGCGATCTCCGCCGGGTCGAGCCCGGTCCGCTTCCGCAGTTCCACCAGCACCCCGGCGAGGAGCTCCTGCGGATGGAGCGCGGAGAGCGCTCCGCCGGGCCTGCCCCTGCCCCGGGGCGTCCTGACGATGTCGACGATCACGGCGTTCTTCATGGACGCGACTGTACCCAGCCGACCAGTTGGTTGGCTATACTCTCCGCTTACCAGCGGTCGTCCGGCCGCGGCACGCCGAGGGGTGAGTGATGACGGAACTGCGGTTCGACGACCGGGTGGCGATCGTGACCGGCGCCGGCGGCGGTCTCGGCCGGGCGCACGCGCGGCTGCTCGCGGCGCGCGGAGCCAAGGTCGTGGTGAACGACATCGACCGCGCGGACGGCAGCGGCCGCGCCCCCGCGGCGGTCCTGGTCGAGGAGATCGAGGCCGCGGGAGGCACGGCGGTCGCCCACAACGCGTCCGTGGCCGAGCCGGGAGCCGCCGCCGGGGCGGTCACGACGGCACTGCACGCGTTCGGCCGCCTCGACATCGTGGTGAACAACGCCGGCGTCGTCCGCGACCGCTCCTTCCTCAAGATGAACGACCAGGAGCTCAAAGACGTCCTCGACGTGCACTTCCACGGGACCTTCGACCTCACCCAGGCGGCGTGGGGCGTCTTCCGGGACCAGGGGTACGGTCGTGTCGTTATGACGACCTCGGTGGCGGGGCTGTTCGGCAACCTCGGCCAGGCCAACTACGCCTCTGCCAAAGCGGCCATGGTGGGCTTGGGGCGCACGCTCGCCGTGGAGGGCGCGCGCTACGGGATCAAGGTGAACCTCGTGTCCCCGGGGGCCGCGACCGCGATGACGGCCGGGATGCTGCCCGAGGACCTCCACGAGGAGATGTCGCCCGACCGGGTCGCCCCGATGGTCGCCTACCTGTGCCACGAGTCGTGCGCCGTGACCGGCGAGATCTTCCACGCGGTCGCGGGCCGGTTCGCCCGCAACTTCATCGCGCTGACCGACGGCTACACCAATCCCGGCGCGACGGTCGAGGACGTCGCCGCGAACCTCGGGACGATCATGGACACGACGTCGTGGAGCATCCCCTCGCAGGCAGTCGAGCTGCCCCGATGACCGGGCGCACGCCCGCCGGGACGACGACCGAGCAAGGAGGTCCCCGCATGACCATCGACCACGAGGCGACGCCCCGGGCCCGCGGTGGTGCGGCATGAGCGTGGACGTCGATCGGGACGGCGGCCTGGTCCGCATCGTCCTCAACGCGCCCGAGCGGCGCAACGCCCTGACCCCCGAGGAGTTCGAGCTTCTCGGCGCCGAGCTGACCCGGATCGCGCGGACGCCGTCGGACCGCGCGGTGCTCCTGACGGGCGCGGGTACCGCGTTCTGCGCCGGCGCCCAGCTGGCCGAGGCCGTGCCGGACGAGTCGACCCTGGCGCTCATGGGCCGGATCAACGAGGCCGCCCGCGCGCTGCACCGGCTGCCGCAGCCGATCGTGGCGGCGGTCAACGGGCCCGCGTACGGCGCGGGGATGAGCATCGCGCTGGGCTGCGACATCGTGGTGGCCGCCGACAGCGCCACCTTCTGCCAGGTCTTCGTGAAGCGCGGCCTGGTGCCGGACTTCGGGAGTTCCTGGCTGCTGCCCCGCATCGTCGGGCGGCAGGCCGCGAAGCGGCTGGTGCTCACCGGTGAGCCGGTCGGCGCCGCCGAGGCGCTCGCCCTCGGGATCGCCGCCCAGGTCGTGCCCGCCGCCGAGCTCCAGGCCGCGGCGGAGTCGCTGGCCCGCACCCTCGCGGACGGTCCGCCGATCGCCCAGCGGCTGGCCAAGAGGCTCCTCGACGCCTCGTCCACGAACGGGTTCGACGACCAGCTCGAGGCGGAGGCGGCCGGAGCGGCCATCGCGTCGGCGTCCGAGGACGTCGCGGAGGCCTTCGCCGCCTTCGCCGCCAAGCGGCCGCCCGCCTTCCGCGGCCGCTGAGACCCCTGAGCGGGTCGCGGAAGGCCCGGCGGGCGGGTCAGGCGGGCGAGCGGAAGCCCCGCCTGCGGTAGCCCTCCGGATCGATGACGCGCCGGATGAGGTCCACCTGCCGGACGGTCGGCACCGCCGTCGCGGCGACCTCCGCCGGGAGGACCGGTTCGAACCCGGTGGCGGCGAGCACCTGCTCGACGGTCACGCCGGGATGCACCGAGCGCAGCCGCATCCGCTCGGACACCGGCGCGAAATCGAGCACCGCCAGGTTCGTGACGACCAGCTCCGGGCCGCCGCCGAGCCCGAGCCGCGCGCGTTCGCCCCCGCCGCCCAGGTAGCCGGCCGCGGAGCGGAAGTCCACCCGCTCGACGAGCGTGCGCGGAGAGTGGTCGGCCACCCAGTAGACGATCCGCTTCGAGAGGGACCCCATGTCCCCCAGGCCCGCGGTGCCGGGCAGCCGCACCCGCGGCCGGTCGAAGGACCCGATGACGCTGTTGTTCGCGTTGCCGTGGGCGTCGATCTGGGCGGCGCCCGCGCAGAACGTCCGCAGCAGCCGCTCGTCGGCCACCCAGTCCCACAACTCGGTGGCGACGTCGACGTACATCACCGAGTCCCGCCACAGCGGCCACTCGAAGGTCGAGGCCGTCAGGCGCGGCGAGCGCGGGGAGACCCCCGAGCCGCCGGCGATCCACACCAGGTCCGGCGCGTGGGTCCGGCGCGCCAGCTTGATCGCGCAGACCGGGATGAACGACGAGAGGCCGTTGAGCACCTGGTCGCCGTCCTGGAAGCAGGCGGCGAGCACGCACACCATCAGCTCGTCGACGGTGTAGTCGTCCGCGGGGCCGTCGGCCGGGGCGGCGCTGCCGTCCGCCCGGCCGCTCATCGCGCGCCGCCCCGGGTGAGGCCGGCGAGGCGCTCGGGCCCGATCATCGCGACGTAGTCGCCGTGCGTCGCCGCGCCGCGGACGACGCGGTCGAGGAACCGCGCGGCGCCCGCCTCGTCGCCGCTGGCGGCCGCCCAGGACCGGATGAACTCCTCGTCGTAGTCGTACGCCGGGAAGAGCGAGGTCGGATGGGCGCCGTACGGCGCCTCGACGACGGCGTCCACCAGGAAGGCGGGGAGGACGGTCCGCTCGGGGGCCTCCCGGAGCACGCCGGTGTCGACGATCTCCTCGGCGGTGACGACCACGCGCCGCGCCGCCCGGGGGAGGAGCGCCGTCATGGGGTGGCGGGGGCCCGGGTCCACGGCGACGTTGCCGAACCGGTCGGCGCGGTGCGCGTGCAGGAGCGCGACGTCGGGGTGCAGGGCGGCGCACGCCACCACCGGCGGCCCGCCGAACGGATCGGGGACGACCTTCACCGCGGGATTGCCCACGCGCAGCAGGTCGGTTCCGATCATCCCGGCCGTGGGCAGGAACGGCAGCCCCCGGGCGGCGGCGCCCAGCCGGGCCAGGAGGGCGGTCTCCGACAGCTCCTCCACGCCGACGGCGCCGGCCTCGACCGCCCGGCGGAACCGCCGGCACATGCCGAAGTGCTCCATCGTGGCCGCCGCGAACGTGACCCGGCCGACGCCGCCCGCCGCGACCAGCCAGTCCAGGGCGATGCCGCCGCTCAGGGTCACGATGTGCAGGTCGCGGGCGCCGCCGCGGATCAGCTCCCGCACCAGGGCCATCGGCGCGCACTGCGTCGGCCCCGACTGGAGGCCGACCACGTCCCCGTCCCGCACGAGACGCATCGCCCGCTCGGCCGAGGTGAGCTTCTCGATCACCCGCCGTCCTCCGCGCCGGGCGGTCGTGCGCGCCGCGGCGAGACGTCCCGCGGAGACATCGGCGTCACCTCTTCCCAACCGACCAGTTGGCTGGCAAAGTATCCCCGAGGCTGCACACCGGTCAACAGGGGCGGGCGATGGACTTCCAGGAGACGGCCGAGCATTCGGCGATCCGCGAGGCGGTGGCCTCGATCGGCGCGGCGTTCGGGCACGGGTACTTCGCCGCCTGCGCGCGGGAGAAGCGGTTCGCCGACGAGTTGTGGGCCGCGGTCTTCGACAGCGGGTTCGGCGCCGTCAACCTGCCCGAGAGGTACGGCGGGGGCGGCGGGGGCGTCCACGAGACGGCGATCGTGATCGAGGAACTGGCCGCCCAGGGGTGCCCGCTGATCCACCTGATCGTCGCGGGCATGTGCGGGCCGATCATCGACGAGTTCGGCACCGAGGAGCAGAAGGAGCGCTGGCTGCCCGGCCTCGCCGCCGGCACCGTCAAGATGGCCTTCGCGATCACCGAGTCCGAAGCCGGCTCGAACGCGCCGAACCTCTCGACCACGGCCCGGCGGGACGGTGCCGGCTGGGTGCTCAAGGGCGCCAAGCAGTACATCACGAACATGGACGTCGCCGACGCGGTCCTCGTGGTGGCCCGTACCGGCACCGACGACCGCGGCCGCGGCCTGCTGACGATGTTCATCGTCGACACGGGCGCCGAGGGGCTGGAGTACCGGCCGATCCCGATGGAGATCAAGGAGCCGGACCAGCAGTTCTCGGTCTACCTGGACGACGTGGCGGTCCCGCGCGAACGGCTGGTCGGCGGCGTCCCCGACCAGGGGCTGCGGCAGGTGTTCTCGGGACTCAACCCGGAGCGGGTGAACGTCGCGGCACAGGCCAACGGGCTCAGCCGCTACTTCATCGGCAAGGCGGTCGGCTACGCGCGGGAGCGGAACGTCTGGGGCCGGCCCATCGGCGCGCACCAGGGCGTCGCCCATCCGCTGGCGGAGGTGAAGATCCGGCTCGAACTCGCCCGCCTGATGACCCACAAGGCGGCCTGGCTGTTCGACCGCCGGCTGCCCGAGGTCGGCGAAGCGGCCGCCGTGGCCAAGCTCGCCGCCGCCGACACGGCGCTCGCCGCCTTCGACCAGGCCGTCCAGGTCCACGGCGGCAACGCCTTCGCCAGCGAGTACGGCATCGGCGACCTGTGGGGACTCACCCGGCTGATGAGGTCGGCCCCGGTGAGCCGGGAGATGGTGCTCAACCACGTCACCCAGCACTCGCTGGGCCTGCCGCGCTCGTACTGACGCCCGAGACCGCTCCTTGTCGTCCTGCGTCACTTCCACGCCGCGCAAGATTCCAGCCGACTAGTCGGTCGACCATTGCCTTCGATGGTCGAAGTGAGGGTGATCTTGCAGGTGGCGGCGAAGTCGGCCCGGCTGACTCTTGGCGGGGCCGGGGATCTGGGTTAGGGTTACCCAACCAACCGGTTGGCAGAGGAGGATGCGGTGGCTGACGAGGTCACGACGATCCCCGCACAACTGGCCGCGCGCGTCGCGGCGGACCCGGACGCCCATCTGGCCGCGGCCGGCGGCGGCTGGACGACGGTCGCCGAGGTCCAGGACCGCGCCCGCCGCCTGGCGGCGGGCCTGCACGGACTCGGCGTCTCGCCCGGCGACCGGGTCGCGTCGATCATGCAGAACAGGCCCGAGGCGATCGACCTGTTCTTCGCGTGCGCCGAGCTCGGTGCGGTCCAGGTACCGCTGAACGTGTTCCTGAAGGGCGAGTTCCTCCGCTACCAGCTGGCCGACGCCGACCCGGGCGTCCTGGTCGTGGACGCCGCCGCGTTCGACATGGCGACCCGGCTGGTGTCGGACTCGGGGATGGACATCCGGGTCGTGGCGCTCGACGGCACCGGCAGCGATACCGGCACCGGCGCCGACGTCGTCGCGTTCCAGGACCTCGCCCTGGCGCCGGAGCGGACGTGGCCCGAACCGGGCCCGGACTCGCTGCTCAGCATCCTCTACACCTCGGGGACGACCGGGCTGCCCAAGGGCTGCATGATCAACCAGGGCTATTTCCTGCACATGCCCAAGGCGCACATGAGGTTCGGGTGGTTCAAGCCGTCGGACACCTCGATCACCACCCTGCCGCTCTACCACGGCTTCGGTCTGAGCGCCCTGATGGACGCGCTCGTGGCGGAGTGCCGGGTGGCCTTCGAGCCCGAGTTCCGCGCCTCGACCCTGATCGCCCGCGCCCGGGAGGTCGGCGCCACCCAGTTGTGGGCCGTCGGGGCCATCGGGGCGGCGCTCCTGGCCGCACCTCCCAGTGAGGGGGACAGGGACCACGAGCTGGAGCGGGCCGTCTTCATCCCGATGGCGCCCGGACCCCAGCACGAATTCGAACGCCGGTTCGGCGTGCACGTGCTGGCCGAGGGCTACGGCCAGACCGAGGTCCTGCCCGCCACGATGGACGGCGTCCGGGAGGGCCGGGACCGCCCCAGCTGCGGCAAGGCGCTGCCCTGGCTGGACGTCCAGGTCGTCGACGACGGCGACAACGTGCTGCCGGCCGGCGAGGTGGGGGAGATCGTCGTGCGGCCGCTCGAACCGTACTCGATCTTCTCCGGCTACTGGCGCAATGAGGCCGCCACGATGGACGCCTGGCGGAACCTGTGGCACCACACGGGCGACCTCGGCAGTTTCGACGAGGAGGGCACGCTCCACTTCGTCGACCGGAAGAAGGACGCCCTCCGCAGGCGGGGGGAGAACGTGTCCTCGGTCGAGCTGGAGGCGGCGATCGTCCGGCACCCCGGCATCGCCCAGGCGGCGGTCCACGCGGCGCCGTCCGAGCTGTCCGAGGACGAGATCAAGGCGTGCCTGGTGTTCGAGCCGGGCGCCGACCCGGCTCCGGAGGAGCTGTTCGAGTACTTCCGCGAGAACCTCCCGTACTACGCCGTGCCGCGGTACGTCGAGGTGATGGACGGGCTGCCCGTCAACGCCATGGGCCGCGTCCAGAAGCACAAGCTCCGCGAGGCCTGGAACGCGCCCCGCACGCTGGACTTCCAGGACTTGGGGCTGACCATCGACAAGAGCTCGCGCCGGTGAGCGATCGGGCAGGAGACCAGGGAGTGACCGTGGACGACTACGGTGCGGCGGCCTTGACGCGGACGACGGTCGACGCGGAGTTCCGGCGGCGGCTCGAAGCGGAGCCGGACGGCCCGTTCGTCCGCTGCGGCTCGGGATGGCTCACCTTCGCCGAGCTCGACGACCGCACCGACCGGCTGGCGGCGGGCTTCTCCCGCCTGGGCATCGGGCCGGGGGACATGGTCGCCACCCTCCTGCCCAACTGCATCGAGACCGTCGAGATCATGCTGGCCGCCGCCAAGGCCGGCGTGGTCCAGGTCCCGCTCAACTACTACCTGAAGGGCGACTTCCTCACTTACCAGCTCAACGACTGCGGCGCGTCGGTCCTGGTGACGGACGAGGGCGGCTACGACGCCGCGCGCGGCCTGCTCGGCGCGACCGGCATCCGGCACACCGTGCTGGTGGACGAGCCGCAGCCGGGGACGCTGCCGTACGGCGAGCTGCTGTCCGGACGCGGCAGGCCGGAGCACGCGTCCGCGCCGGGCGACCTGCTCGCGATCATGTACACGTCCGGCACGACCGCCGCCGCGAAGGGCTGCATGCTCGGCTCCGGCTACTACGTGGCGGTCGGGAGGGCCTACGGGTTGCGCGGATGGGTCGTCCCAGGGGACCGGATGTTCACCGGCTTCCCGATGTTCCACACCAGCGGGCAGATGGTCGCCTTCATGTCGGCGCTGGTGAACGACGCGACCATCAGCATCGCACCGGAGTTCCACGCCTCGACGTTCATCGCCGAGGCGGCGGCCGACGGCGCCACCATGCTCGTCGGGGTCGGGCCGATGGCCCACATGCTGCTGGCGCAGCCGCCGCGGCCCGACGACGCCGCCCACCGGTTCCGTCTCGCGGTGTGGGTCCCGCTGGGGGAGCCCGAGCAGCGCGCCTTCGAGGAGCGCTTCGGCACACCCGTGATGTCCGAGGGCTACGGGCAGACCGAGTGCGTGCCGATCACCAACAGCGCGCCCGACGGCTTCCGGGACCGGGCGACGTCGGGACTCGTCTCGCCCCTCCTGGAGGTGCGCATCGTGGACGACGCCGACAACGAGGTGCCGCTCGGCGAGGCCGGGGAGATCGTCGTCCGGCCCAAGGTGCCCAACGCGATGTACGCGGGCTACTGGAACAAGCCCGAGACCACCACCGAGACCTGGCGCAACCTCTGGCACCACACGGGCGACCACGGGCGGATGGACGCCAACGGCTGCTTGACGTTCGTGGACCGGAAGAAGGACGTCCTGCGCCGCCGCGGCGAGAACGTCTCCGCCCTCGCCCTGGAGAACACCATCCGGCGGCACCCCGCCGTCAAGGACGTCGCCGTGTCCGGAGTCCCGGCGGCCGTGGGCGACGAGGAGATCAAGGCGAGCATCGTCCTGGAGGAGGGCGCGGAGCTGACGCCCGAGGGCTTCTTCGAGTTCATCCGCTGGGAGGTCCCCTACTTCGCCGTGCCCCGGTACGTCGACGTCCGGGCCGAGCTCCCGGTGAACGCGCTGAGCCGCGTGATGAAGCACGTCCTGCGGGACGAGGGCGTCACCGGCGCCATGTGGGACCTGCCCGGGCTCGGGCTCGTCGCGAGCCGCCACGACCGCCGGCCCGAGGGGGCCTCGGCATGACGGCGCCGGACGGGGACGTGCTCGTCGAGCGGCACGGCCACGTGATGCTGGTGCGGCTGAACCGCCCGCACCGCCACAACGCCATCGGCGGGACGATCCTCCGCGACCTCGCGGCGGCCTTCGGCGAGGCGGCGGACGACGACGACGTCCACGTGGTCGTCACGACCGGTGCCGGCGACAGCTTCTGCGTGGGCGCCGACGCCGCGGAGCTGGCGGGCGGCGCGCGGCCGCCCGCCCGCGAGCTGCTGTCCGGGGACCGCATCGGAGGCGAGACGGGACTGCCGCCGCTCACCGAGCGGCAGCGGAGCGCCGACCGGCTCGGGAACGCCGGGCGCTGGACCGAGCGGATGTGGGCCCTGGAGAAGCCGACGATCGCGGCGGTCAACGGGCCCGCCGTCGGCGGCGGCTTCGGCGTCGCGCTGCTCCACGACGTGCTCATCGCCGGGGCCTCGGCGCGGCTCGGCACCGGGTTCGCCCCGATCGGGCTCTCGCCCGAGCTCGGCATCAGCCTGCTGCTCCCGCGCATCGTCGGCCTGTCCGCCGCCGCGGAGCTGCTGTTCACCGGGCGCCTGCTGGACGCGTCCGAGGCGCGCGAGCTGAAGCTGGTCTCCCGGGTGGTGCCCGACGAGGAGCTGCTGGAGCGCGCCATGGAGCTGGCGGCCCGGATCGCCGCCATGCCGCCGCTCGGCGTCCTGGCCGCCAAGCGGCTGCTCCGCGCCTCGTTCGCCGGCGGCATGACGGACCAGCTGCAAGCGGAGTACGCGAGCCACCTCGTGCTGTTCGACCATCCGGACACCCACGCCGCCATGGACGCACTGGCCGAGCGGCTCGCGAGCGGACGCCGCGACCGGTCCGGCGCGTCCACCGAGGTGAGTCCATGAGCGCGGCGGCGGAGGAGCGGTGGTCGGGGAGCACGCTCGACTCCTGGCGCGACCTGGTCCTCACCGACGAGCGGCGTGAGCTGGCCGAGACGGTGCGCCGCCAGTTCGCGGGCGGGTTCCCGCTGGAGGCCGTCCGCGCGTGCTTCGACGGCGGATCGCAGCCCGAGGGCGCCTGGACCGCGGTGTCCGGCGCCGAGTACCCGTCCATCGGACTGCCCGAGTCCGCGGGCGGCCTCGGCACGCTCGTGGACACGGCCGCGCTGCTCGAGGCCGCGGGGGAGGTGCTCGTCTCCGCGCCGCTGCTGGCCACGGTGATGTCGCTGCAGACGCTGGCGCGGGCCGGGGCGCTTCCGCTGGAGCCCGCGCGTCCGGCCGCGCTCGCGGTGGCGGACGGCCCCGTCGCCGGGCGCCTGGTCGTCCTCGACGGCGTCCTCGCCGAGCGGCTCACCGTCGTGGTGCCGCGCGAGCGGGGGGTGACCGTCGCGCAGTTCGACACCGCGGACCTCGGACCGGCCGAGGAACACCGGCACGTGGACCCGAGCCGGCCCGTGGCCGTCTTCGATGCGGGGGAGGTGCCGCCCCTGTCGCACGCGGACGACCCGCGGCCGCTCGACGCCGTGCTGGCGCCCGCCCGCACGGCCCTCGCGGCGGACCTGACCGGCACGGCGGCGGGCGCGCTGGACCGGGCCGTGCGCCACGCGCTCGACCGCGAGCAGTTCGGCAGGAAGATCGGCGCGTTCCAGGCGGTGAAGCACCGGCTCGCCGACGTGTACATCGCGGTGGAGCGCGCGCGCTCCCTCACCCGCGCGGCGGCCGTCGCCCTCGCGGGGCCGTCCGCGTCCTCGGGGACCGAGCTGTCGCTGCTGGCGAAGGCGGCGGCGTCGGAGGCGGCGGTCGACGCCTCCCGCGCTCTCGTACAGGTGCTCGGCGCGATGGGGATGACCTTCGAGTCGGACGCGCACCTGTTCTTCCGGCGGGCCCAGCAGACCGCGCCGTTCCTCGGCTCGGCGGCCGCCTGCTACCGGCGGGCCGTGGCGGCGCGGCGGGGGGTGCCCGCATGAGCGACGTCCTGGCCGAGTACGCCGACTTCCTCGCCGGCGTGCTGCCCGGCGACTACGCCGAGCGCGTCGACCACTACCGGCACGACGACCGGCTCCGCACCGACTTCCAGGTCGCCCAGTTCGAAGCGGGCTGGCTGGTGCCGGACTGGGAGCCGGGCCTCGGCGGCCGCTCGCTCGCGCCGGGCGACGCCCTCTCGGTGCGGATCGAGGGCGCCCGGCGCCGGGTCCCGCGGATCCACAACGTCCAGGGCGTCGGCGTGGTCGCGCCGGGCCTGCGCCGATTCGGCACGCCGCAGCAGCGGGACCGGCTCCTGCGGCCCGTGCTGCGCGGCGACGAATGGTGGGCGCTCGGCATGTCCGAGCCGGGCTCCGGCTCGGACCTGGCCTCCATGCGGACCCAGGCGCGGCGGGAGGGGGCGGACTTCGTCGTCACGGGCGCCAAGATCTGGACGACCCAGGCCCACCAGTCCCGCTGGGCCACGCTCTACGCGCGGACCGACCCCGACGCCCGCCGGCACGCGGGCATCTCGTGCCTCATCCTCGACCTCCACTCCCCGGGCGTCGACATCCGGCCGATCCCGCGGGCGGCCGAATCGGTCGACGCGTTCTGCGAGGTGTTCCTGGACGAGGTCAGGATCCCGGCCGAGAACCTCCTCGGTCCGCTCAACGAGGGCTGGCGCGTCGCGTCGGAGAGCCTGGAGCACGAGCGCGACATGATCTGGGTCGGCAACTGGCTGGAGATCGAGCAGGCCGTGGACCCCCTGCTCCGGAGCGGCGCGCTCGACGACGAGCAACTCACCGCGCTCGGCCGCCTCCTGGCCGACTCCGAGGCGATCCGGTTCACCGGGCTCCGCAGCGTCTTCGAGCGGATGGCCGGCCGGGAGGCCCCGGAGTTCCTCGTCCTCAAGGCGTTCGGGTCGGAGACCGCGCAGCGGGCCACGCGCTTCGCGATGGAGGCGGCGGGCCCCGCCGGGCTCACCGACCCGCAGCTGATCGAGGACCGCATCGAGTCGCTCGGCGCCACGATCTACGGCGGGACGTCGGAGATCCAGCGCGACATCATCGGCGAGCGCGTGCTGGGGCTGCCGCGGAACCGCTGAAGGGGCACGACATTGAGCTACGAGACCATCGCGGTGCACGCCGACGGGCCCGTCCTGCACGTGGCACTGAACCGCCCGGACCGGATGAACGCGTTCGACCGGGCGATGACCGGTGAGCTGACCGAACTGTGGCGCGGCACCGCGCGGGACCGGTCGGTCCGCGCCGTGGTCCTCACCGGGACCGGGCGCGCGTTCTGCTCCGGAGCGGACGTGGGCGATCTGGAGGGCGAGCGCAGGCCACGGGGAGCCGGCGTGGACGACGAGCTGGCGTTCCTGCCCGGACCGCACCTGGACGTGCCGGTGATCGTGGCCGTCAACGGGATCTGCGCCGGAGGCGGCCTGCACTTCGTGGCGGACGCGGACATCGTGATCGCCGCGGAGTCCGCGGCGTTCGTCGACCCGCACGTCTCGGTGGGGCAGGTGAGCGCGCTCGAGCCGGTCTCGCTGGCGCTCCGCGTTCCCATCCCGCGACTGCTGCGCCTGGCCCTCCTCGGCCGAAGCGAGCGGCTGGACGCGGCCGGGGCGCTGGCGTGCGACCTGGTCAGCGAGGTCGTCCCCGACGCGGACCTGCTCCCGCGCGCACGCCAGCTGGCCGCTCTGGTGGCGGCGAACTCGCCGGCTGCCGTCGCGGCCACTCGCAAGGCCCTGCGGTCGCTGGAGGCGAAGCTCCTGCGGACGTCGATGGAGGAGGGCTGGCAGGCGATCATGGATCACTGGCGGCACCCGGACTCGGCCGAGGGCCCCCGCGCCTTCGCCGAGCGGCGGGCGCCGCGCTGGGCGGGGGACTGAGCGAGTGGGGGCCGGACCAAGGCGGATCGGGCTCACCCTCCCGATCGGCGAGGAGCCCCTCGGCGAGCTGCCCGGCATCCTGGCGGACGTGGCCGCGGCGGGGTACACCGACGTCTGGACGAGCGAGCTGACCGCCGCGGACGCGTTCGCCCCGCTGACGGTGGCGGCCCTGTCCCGGCCCGGGCTCCGGGTCGGGACGTCGATCGCCGGCGTCTTCACCCGCAGCCCCGCGCTGCTGGCGATGCAGGCGCTCGGCCTCGCCGAGCTGAGCGCCGCGCCGATCCGCCTCGGCATCGGCACGTCGAGCGAGAACATGGTCACCCGGTGGCACGGCGCGGAGTTCGAGCGGCCCTACGGCAGGATGCGCGACACGATCCGGTTCCTGCGGCGGGCCTTCGAGGGCGAGCGGGTCACGTTCGAATCGGACACCATCCGCATCGACGGGTTCCGCCTGGGGCGGACGCCACCGCACCGGCCCCGGATCCTGGTCGCCGCGCTCCGGGAGCGCATGCTGCGGCTGGCCGGCGCGGAGGGCGACGGCGTGATCCTCAACTGGCTGAGCGCCGACGACGTGCGCACCGTGCTCCCCTTCGTGCTCGACGCGAACCCCGGGGCCGAGGTCGTGGGGCGTCTCTTCACCGTCTGCGCCGAGGACCCCGGCGCGGCCCGCGACCTGGCGCGGCCGCTCGTGGCGGCCTACCTGAGCACCGGCGTCTACGGCGCCTACCACCGCTGGCTCGGCCGCGGGCCCGCGCTGGAGCCGATGTGGCGGGCCTGGCGGGCGGGCGACCGGCGCGCCGCCGTGGCCGCCGTGCCGGACGCGGTGATCGACGAGCTGTTCCTCACCGGCACCGAGGAGGACGTCCGGGCGGGGATCGCGGCGTACACCGACGCCGGCGTCACGGTGCCGGTGGTGTCGGTGATCGGCACCGATCCGGCCGCCGTGCGGCGCCGGGCCCTCGCGCTCGGGCCCCGTCCGGGGACTAGACCCTGATCTTGCGGTTGTCCCAGGAGACCGGCTCCCGCAGCGGCACCACGCGCAGGACCACCGAGTCGTCGTACCGCTCGGCCACCGGACCGGGGAGCGGCGGCGGCAGCCTTTCGGCGAACCGCTCGGCCAGCGCCCGCTCGACCTCGGCCACCGTGCCGGCGTCGGAGACGAACTCCGCGTTCGCCGTGTGCAGTACTCCGCGGAGTTCGCTCCACCGAACGCCGTCGTGTACGAGGAAGCCGACGGTCGGGTCCTTCGCGATGTGACGCAGCCTCTTGGCGCGGCTCGGCGTCCTGACGAAGATCTCGCCGTCCAGCACGACGTACCAGACGGGCAGCGGCAGCGGGGCCCCGCTCGGAGCCGTCGTGGCCAGGACGGCTTCGCCATGCGTGCCGAACAGCTCCTGACGTTCCTCGGGGCTGAGTGAGATGCCCATGGCGTGGTCCCCTCCTCGTCGGGTGCGGCCGCCGCCCCGGCGGGCGGTACGGCTCCGGAGCATTGTAGCCAGCCAACCGGTTAGTTGGTAACCTGGCCCGCATGCTGCATGATGCCCCGCCCGCAGAACCGGAGACCGCCGCCCCGCACCGCGACTGGGTGTTCGTGTGCGCGGACCCGGGCGCGGTGATCTCGGTGTCCGTCCGCGGGGAGGGGCGGACCCGGACGGCCCGGGTGGTGGCCTTCCTGGACTCCGGCCAGACCTTGTGGTCCGAAACGGGACCGGACGGCGGCCGGCACGACTTCGACATGTCGTCCGCGGAGGCCGCCGGCCGCTCCGCGCTGCGGATCGCGGTCGCCGCCCGGGAAGCGGGCGAGCCCGTGGAACTGGGCGGGACCGAGCGGCCCCGGCGGGCGGGCCGGATCCCCCTGCGCCTCGACGTCGCGCTGGCACCGCTGGCGCCGCCGGCGCGGCTCGGGGACGCGACCGCAGGCGGGACGCCGGTGACCGCCCAGGCCCACCGCCTCACCGGCACCCTCGCGGTGGGCAGTGTGATCCACCGGGTCTCAGGCCAGGCGTGGTCGAGCCGGAGCCCGTTCGCGAGCACCGCCGTCCGCGCCGGATCGCGCGTCCACGCGGTGTTCCAGGACGACTCCGGCCTCTACGCCGCCCGCACCGAGGCGGTGGCGGACGGGCGGCTGGCGGCGCTCCAGCTTCACAACGCGATGAAGCGGCTGGACGTCCGGGAGATCCGGGTGGCGGGCCCGGAGCGCGGCGTCCCGTGGGACGTCACGTGTGAGCTGGGGGCGGCGACCGTGGTCACCGGTGCGCCGCGGCATTCGGAGGGCTACCAGCACGTGGCGTTCCTGCGGCCCGGCGGCGGCTCGGACACGTGGGTCAGGGTCGGGTACACGCCGTTCGACTTCGTGCGGGCCGGGAGGACCGGCTTCGGGCTGCTCGAGCACGTCGCCCGCGTGCCCGGCCCCGAGCGGCCGGAGCCGGTGCCCGGGCTGCCCGACCCCTGGGACTGAGCGCGGTCCCGCTTGACTCGCCGCCTCCCCGCTTGTTTCACTTAACCAACCAGTTAGTTGGTATCAACGCGATCGGAGCCCGCTGATGAAGGATTGGCCCTACGACGTCTTCCCGACCGGGTGGTACCAGATCGGGTACTCCGAGGAACTGGCGCCGGGCGATGTGCGTCCGGTCAAGTACTTCGACGAGGACCTCGTCCTCTTCCGCACCGAGGGCGGTGAGGTCTCGCTGCTGGACGCGCACTGCCCGCACCTGGGCGCCCACCTGGGCCACGGCGGCAGGGTCCGCGGGGAGTGCATCGCCTGCCCGTTCCACGACTGGCGGTTCACCGCCGACGGCGAGCTGCACGAGATCCCCTACGCGCCCGCGGCGACCCGCCGGGTCGGGCTCGGCCGCCGGCAGACGCGCGAGGTGCAGGGGATCATCCTGACCTGGTACGACGCGTTCGGCCGCGAGCCGTTCTGGGAGTGGCCGGGCATACCGGAGTTCGGCGACCAGGTGAACAACTATCCGATCTACCCCTACGGCGCCGACCACGTCGGCATCCGCCGGATCGTCGTGCAGTCGCCGGTCGAGAACACCCCCGACTACTTCCACTTCCCCGTCGTGCACGGCGCCGGCCAGCCCGGCCGGCCGCTCCTCTGGAAGGAGGAGAAGCACTACCTGCACACCCGCATCGGCTACTGGTTCGGGTACGGGCGTCCCGCGACCTGGCTGACCCCGAACGGCCCGGTCGACGGCGAGACGGAGACGGAGGCCTGGGGACTGGGCCTGTCCAACGCCCGGTTCCACATCGACGACATGGTCAACAACCAGCTGACCGCGACGACCCCCGTCGACAGGGAGCACTCCCAGATCTTCTGCACGATCTCGGTGACCCGCGAGCCGGGCAGCGACTCGGACGAGCCGACGGGCCGGGCGAAGAAGATGATCGAGTTCCAGAACGTCCAGATCCGCCGGGACTTCGCGATCTGGGAGAACCAGCGCTACGTGGAGCACCCCCCGTTCGCCGGCGGCGAGGACCTGTACTACGGGCGGTTCCGGCGGTGGTCGAAGCAGTTCTACTCCGACGCGCCGTACGTCGACGGGAAGACGATCGAGGGGGACGTCCGCAAGCCCGGCTCCTTCGTCGTCCCCGAGTACGAGCACAACCTCACCTGACGAGGCAGCCCCCACGAGCGTGGCCCCGGGCAGAGCCCGGGGCCACGCTTCTCACTTCCGCGTGGACTTTTCCCTGGCCCGGTACTCCTCGCGCAGCTCGCGCTTGAGCACCTTGAGCGCCGCCGACATCGGCAGCGGCTCGGTGCGCAGCTCCACGGACTTGGGCACCTTGTACCCGGCAAGCCGCTCGCGCGCGTGCCCGATCAGCTCCTCCTCGGTCACCTCGTGGCCGTCCCGTACGACCACCACGGCGTGGACCGCCTCCCCCCACGCCTCCGACGGGACGCCGATCACGGCCACCTGCTGCACGGCGGGATGGCTCGCCAGGACGTTCTCGACCTCCGTCGAGTACACGTTCTCGCCACCGGAGATGATCATGTCCTTGAGCCGGTCGGTGAGGAACAGGTAGCCGTCGTCGTCCAGGTAGCCCATGTCGCCGGTGCGGTACCAGCCGTCCCGGAACGCGCGGCCGGTCTCCTCCGGCCGCTCCCAGTAGCCGAGCATCGCGCTGCCGGAGCGGGCGACCACCTCGCCGACCCCGCCCCGCGGCACCGGGCGCCCCGACTCGGGGTCGCGCACCTCGACGCGCACCCCCGGAAGCGCCCGCCCGGCGGACCGCGCGCGCTCCCCGCGGTGGTCCGCGGTGCGCAGGCACGTCAGGACGGCCGCCATCTCCGTCATTCCGTACACCTGGAAGAGCTCCGCGCCCGGGAAGACCTCCAGCACCCGCCGGATCAGCGCCTCGGGCATCGGGGACCCGCCGTAGGCGACGCCGCGCACGGTGCGGAACTTCTCGGGCGTGAAGTCCGGGTGGGTGAGCAGCATGGAGAGCATGGTGGGGACGAGGCCGAGGAGGGTGACCTCGTGCTCCTCCACCGCGGCGATGGTGCTCGCCGGGTCGAACGACCTCTGGATGAGGGCCACGTTCCCCGCCGCCGGTGTGCCCATGGTCCCCAGGCAGCCGGCGACGTGGAACATCGGGGTGTTGAGCAGGCACACGTCGTCGTGGCTGAAGTACCGGTACATGAAGTCCATGTGGTAGATCGTCGAGACCTGGGCCCGCTGCTGGAGGAGCACCCCCTTGGGGGTCCCGGTCGTGCCGCCGGTGTACATGAGCACGACCACGTCGTCCTCGTCCGGCTCGTCCGCGGCCGCGGGGGCGTGCGCGGAGAGGAGATCCTCGTAGCGCATGTCGTGCGGGAGGTCGCCGTCGTCGAGCAGGACGACCTTCTCGATGCCGGTGGTCGACCGGAGGCGCTCCGCCACCGGTGCGTGCTCGCTGTCGGCGAAGATGACCCGCGTGCGCGAGTCCCGCAGGATGAACTCCAGCTCCGCCGCGGCCAGCCGGGGGTTCAGCGGGTTGATCACCCCGGCGCCGAACAGCGCCGCGTGCCAGAGTTCGAGGTAGCGGTGGCTGTTGCCGGCGAGGACGGCGAAGCGGTCGTCCTTGGCGAGCGACAGCTCGCGCCCGAAGGCCGCCTTGAGCCGCAGGACCCGGTCGAGGTGCTCCGCGTAGGTGGCCCGGTAGCCGCCGTCGTACGCCCCGATCACCGCGAGGCGGTCGGGCTGGCGCTCGACGACGGGGATCAGCAGCCGGGGAAAGTTCGCTTCTTGCACGGTCGTTCCTCAATGTCGGTGCCGAAGCCGGTGCCGCGCGGCCCCGGCGCTCGGGCGCGGTCCATGTCGTGGTGCGTGCGGGGTCGTGGTGCGTGCGGGGTCGTGGTGCGTGCGGGGTCGTGGTGCGTGCGGGCTGGAAGGCGTCAGCGGTCGGGGAAGCGGGGATCCGAGCGGGAGGTGAACGCGGTCTGCCCGATCTTCATGTCGGGCCGGTGCCGGTGCTCTTGCAGAAGCCGGGATTCCAGTTCGAGCCCCGCGTCAAGGGCGGCCCCGTCGAGCCCGTCCCGTACCGCCCGCTTCATGGACGCGACGGCCGCCGGGCTCCGGCGGGCGATCGTGCGGGCCATGCCGCGTGCGTGATCGAGCAGCTCTTCCGGAGGGACGACGGCGTTCACGAGGCCGATGGCCAGCGCCTCCCGGGCGTCGACGAGCTCGCCGCTGAAGAGCAGCCACGAGGCGTGCCGCTTCCCCGTGGTCCGGGGCAGCCGCTGGGTCGCTCCTCCGGAGGGGACCAGGCCCCACTTCGCGTGGCCGTCGCCGATCCTCGCGTCAGCGGCCATGGCGACCATGTCGCACGCCAGCGTCAGCTCGAGGCCGCCGGCCACCGCGACGCCGTGCACGGCCGCGATGGAGGGAACGGGCGACGATTCGAGCCGTTGGAGGACGCGTCGCCAGATCGCGGCGTGCCCCGCGAGTTCACCGGCGGCGTCGAGCCGGGCCCCGGCCGCCGCCAGGTCGGCGCCGGCGCAGAAGGCGCGGCCTTCGCCGCGGACGACGAGGGCCCTGACCGACCGCCGCGCCTCGATGAGGTCGATGCCGTCCTCGATGGCCAGCAGCATCTCTTCGGTGATCGCGTTCAGCCTGCGCGGCCGGTTGAGGATCAGCTCCGCCACCGAGCCATCGATGCCGACGACGACCTGCGGTTCCGCGATCACAAGCCACCCCGCCTCCGCCGCCGCCACCGACAATCCCCTGTATATCCAACCGATTAGTTGGTTGACAAGTCTCTGCAGGTGGTGGGCTCACGCGCGTGACCGGTCGGCAGCTCACCGTGTGGTTCGCGAGGTGCCGAGCCTCGGCGTCGAATCGCGAACCGGGTGCGCAGCCAGGCTGCGACCGCCGAGTCAGAGCCCCGGCGGGGGCGCAAGTGTCGGCACCGCTTAACCGACCATTCGGTTGACTAAGGCTCGGGGCGCGCCTTAGCCTCTCCTGCATGCGAGAAGTGGTGGGCCCCGAGCACCTGGACTTCCTGGCGGAGTTGCGCGCTTACCTCGACGGCCTCGACCCGGAGCTCGTCGAGGCGACCCGCGCGGAGAACATCGAGGATCCGATGCAGCCCCGGGAGAACGGCCGCCGGTTCCTGAAACGGCTGGCCGCCGACGGGTGGCTGGGCGTCTCCTGGCCGGCGGAGTACGGCGGCCGCGGGCTCGGGTGGATCGAGCAGTGGCTGTTCTGCGAGGAGCTCTACGACCGCCGGCTCCCCAACGGCCTGCTCACGCTCAACTCGATCGGCCCCACGATCGCGCTGATGGGCAACGAGAAGCACAAGCGCGAACTCCTCCCCCCGATCCTGGCGGCCGAGCGCGAGTTCGCGATCGGCTACAGCGAGCCCGACGCGGGCAGCGATCTCGGGTCGCTGCGCACGCGGGCCGTGAAGGACGGCGACGAGTACGTCATCAACGGCCAGAAGATCTGGACGACCGGGGCGTCCGTCGCCACCCATCTGTGGCTGGCCGCCCGCACCGGGGCGCAGGAGGACAGGCACCGGGGGATCACCCTGTTCGTCCTCCCGATGGACGCGCCGGGCATCACGATCCAGCCGATCCTCACGCAGGGCGGGGAGCGCACCAACGCGGTGTTCCTCGACGACGTCCGCGTCCACGAGGACTGGCGGATCGGCGAGGAGAACGAGGGCTGGGCCGTCGTCGTCTGCGTGCTCAACTTCGAGCGGATGTTCTTCCACAACGAACCGCGCTGGGAGCTGCGCCAACTCCGCGGCTGGGCCGAGGAGAGCGGCCTGCTGGACGGCGACACGCCCGAGGCGCACGCGCTGCAGGTGGCGATGGGCGAACTCGCCGTCGACGTCGAGATCTGCCGGCTGTTCGCCCTGCGGGGGGCCCGGATCCTCGCCGAGGGACGCGTGCCGCAGGCCGAGGCGTCGGCCAACAAGATCTGGTGGGGCGAGCTGAGGCAGCGCATCTGCGACACCGGGCTCGACCTGATCGGCGAGCGCGGGACGATCGCCCACGGCTCCGAGCACGCCCCGGCGCACGGCCACCTCGAACACGGGCTCCAGTCGTCGCCGGTATGGCGGTTCGGCGGCGGCGCCAACGAGATCCAGCTCGACATCATCGCCACACAGAGCCTGGGGTTGCCGCGATGACCGACGACATGCTCACCCGGGACGAGGCCGAACTCGCCTCGACCGCGCGGTCCTTCCTGTCCGGCTTCGCGGACAACTCCTACCTCAACGAGCAGGAGGAGTCGGAGGAGGGCTACGAGCAGGCCCGCTGGAAGCAGATGACCGGCCTCGGCTGGACGGCCGTGAACCTTCCCGAGAGGGTCGGCGGCGGCGACGGCAGCCTCGCCGAGGCGGCGATGGTGGCCCGTGAGATCGGCCGCGCGGCGTACGCCTCGCCGCTGCTGCAGACCATGCGGACCGGAACGCTGCTCGCCTCGCTGGAGCCGGGCGAGCAGGCCGACGACCTGATGGCGCGCATCGCCGGCGGGAGCCCCGCGGCGGCGGTCGCACCCCCGGACCGGACCGTGCGCGCGGGGGCCCGCGCCGGCGGGGCGTTCCTGCTCTCCGGATCCGCCGCGGTAGTGGAGTGGCTCACCGCGGCCGACACCGCGGTCCTGCTGGCGCCCCGCGCCGACTCGGACGGCTGGCTGCTGGCGACGCTGCCGCCGGAAATCGTGGGCGAGCGGGGCGTCGCCGTCCCCAGCGTCGACAACGAGCGCGAGTCCCTGCTCGACCTGGACGGAGTCGAGTTGCCCGCGAGCACGGCGCTGCGGGACGACGTGCCCGCCGCCGACGCGGAGTACGCGCTGGCACGGGCGAACCTGCTGCGGGCGAGCGCCATGGTCGGCGGAGCCGGGGAGGTGCTCGCGCAGAGCACGGAGTACGCCAAGACGCGGCACCAGTTCGGCCGGCCGATCGGCGCCTTCCAGGCGGTCCGCCACCACCTGGCCCGGATGGCCATCGCCGTGGACGGCGCCCGCCTGCTGACCGACGAGGCGCTGACGCGGGCGGAGCCCGGAGCCCACGAGACGGCGATCGCCGGCGCGGCGCTCTTCGCCGCGGGCAGGTCGTACGTCGAGGCCGTGCTCACCGGAGCGCAGGTGCACGGGGGAGTGGGCACGACCGTGGAGCACATCCTCCACCACCACTTCCGCCGGGCGAAGTCGATGCAGCTCCGCTGCGGCAAGCGCGCGAACAGACTGCGCGAACTGCACGGGTCGCTCGTGGTACGCCAAGAAGGCGGCCTGTGGTGAGGCGGGCATGACGGGCACGGGACGGGTCGCCGTCGTCACCGGCGCCAGCCGCGGCCTGGGCCGCGCGATATGCCTGCACCTGGCGTCCCAGGGCACCGGCATCGTCGCGCTGGCGCGCACCGAGGCCGACGTCCTGGAGACGGCGGAACTGGCCGCCGCGGAAGGCGTCGACGCCGTCGGCCTGGCCGTCGACGTCACCTCGTCCGAGCAGGTCGACCGCGCGCGAGCCGAGGCCGAGGCACGGTTCGGCCGCGTGGACATCGTGGTCAACAACGCCGGTGTGCTGCTCTACAAGCCGTTCGTGCCCCTCCCGGGCGTCACCGGACACCCGGGTTTCGACGAGCCGGTGAGCGACGACGAGTGGGCCGGGGTGCTCGACGTGCACCTCACCGGAGCCGTGCGGGTGCTGCGCGCCTTCGGCCCAGGCATGATCGAACGCCGGTACGGGCGCGTCGTGAACGTCGTCTCGAACGTCGTGCGCCGTACCGTCCCCTTCACCTCGGCGTACGACACCGCGAAGGGC
Organism: Actinomadura livida; assembly: GCF_014648675.1. Classification (GTDB taxonomy): domain Bacteria; phylum Actinomycetota; class Actinomycetes; order Streptosporangiales; family Streptosporangiaceae; genus Spirillospora; species Spirillospora livida. The sequence continues at coordinate 138,520 of NZ_BMRO01000006.1, read as the reverse complement.
GGGCTCGTGCAGCTCACGCGGTCCCTGGCGCGCGAGTGGGGCAGGTACGGCGTGACGGTGAACGCCGTTGCCGCGGGCCACTTCCCGACCGAGATGAGCAGGGCGCAGTTCGAGAACGAGGAGAGCCTCAAAAGGATGCTGCGCCGCGTTCCCGCGGGCCGCGCCGGCGACACCGGGGAACTCGCCTCGCTCGTCGCGTACCTCAGCGGCGAGGAGGCCGGCTTCATCACCGGCGAGACGATAGCCATCGACGGCGGCGAGACACTCTGAACCATCCCCCGGATCACAGGGTGAGGCACCCCGATGCCGCAACGCCCGCGTTAGGCGTCGCCCTTGTCCGACGTGCATCGCCGTACCGACGTGCATCGCCGTAGGCGTCGAGGTCGAGGCCCCGCGCAGAACCCGCCTCCCGCACAGAACCGGGGTCCCGCACCCGTGAACACCACGGTACGCCCGTTTGCCTATGGTGAGTAAATGATTACAATCTTATGTTGCATGGACCGGGTAGTCGCAGGCGAAAGGCAGCGTGGACAGTGGCACCGCAACGCGAAGTCCCCCGCATCAGCGGTGGGCCACCCCCGCTGACGAGCCTCAGTGTCGCCGAGGCCGTCGCGGCGCAGTTGCGCGCGCGCATCCTCGACGGGGACCTCACCGACGGCTCCGAGCTCCCGACCGAGGCGGTGCTGCTCGAAGAGTTCCAGGTCAGCAGGCCCAGCCTCCGCGAGGCGTTCCGGATCCTCGAGACGGAAGGACTGGTGAAGGTCCGGCGGGGGAAGCGCGGCGGCATGGTCGTGCTGCATCCGACGCACGATTCCGCCGCCTACCACGTGGGCCTCCTCCTGCATTCCCGCAAGATCCCGCTGGCGGACCTCGCCACGGCGCGCAACATGCTCGAACCGCTCTGCGCCGAAGAGGCGGCGCGGCGTCGCAGCCACGTGTCGATCGGCAGGAAGCTCGCGTCGCTGTGCACCCCGGACGAGGGGGAGCTCGAGGACGGCGTGGCCTTCACCGCCATGGCGACCAGGTTCCACGAGGAGCTCGTGGTCGCCGCGGGCAACAGCACCCTCGACGTGCTCGCCGGCATCCTGGAGAGCCTCTGGAGCGCGCAAGAGATCACCTGGGCCCGGTCGGCGGTGGACGAGGGCGACTACCCCGCGCTCAAACTCCGCCGCGAAGTGATCAACGCCCATCTGCGCATCAGCCGCGCGATCGAGAACGGCGACCATGTGGAGGCCGTACGCCTCACCCGCGGCCATCTCCGAGCGGCCACCCCGTTCGTGGTCTCCAGAGGCGGCCAGGTACGCGCCATCGACCGCGGAGGCCGCCGCGGCACCCCCCGCGGCTGACCGACTCCGCACGCTCCGCACCGCGAGTGCGCACTGGCGGCGGGTTAGCCGGTCGTGGGTTGGGAGCTTCGGTTGTGCTGGGCGGTGGTCGCGGTGTCCGGGATGGCTTGTTCGGTGAGGAAGCCGCCGGACTGGTGGTGCCAGAGACGGGCATAAGGGCCCTCGGACTGGAGGAGTTCGTGGTGGGAGCCCTCCTCGAGGATGCGGCCGCGGTCGAGGACGACCAGGCGGTCCATGCGGACGACGGTGCTGAGGCGGTGGGCGACGACCAGTGCGGTGCGGTCGCGCATCAGGTGCCACAGGGCCTCTTGGACGAGCAGTTCGCTCTCGGAGTCCAGCGCGCTCGTCGCCTCGTCCAGGAGCAGGATCGGGGCGTCTCGGAGGATGGCACGCGCGAGGGCGACGCGTTGCCGCTGACCGCCGGAGAGCTTGACGCCTCGCTCGCCGACCAGCGTGTCGAACCCGTCCGGGAGGCTCTCGACGAACTCGGTGACGTGCGCCGCCCGCGCGGCCCGGCGGATCTCGGCCTCGGTGGCACCCGGCCGGGCGAAGGCGATGTTCTCGCGCACGGACCGGTGGAACATGGCGGGGTCCTGCGGGACGTACGCGATCAGGTTGCGCAGGTCGCTCTGGCGCAGGCGCGCGATGTCCTGGCCGCCGACGAGGATCCGGCCGCCATCGACGTCCATCAGGCGCAGCAGCAGCCGGGTGAGGGTGGTCTTGCCGCCGCCGGACCGGCCCACCAGGCCGATCTTGGCGCCGCCGGGAATCTCCAGGTCCAGCTTCTCGAACAGGGGCGGGCCGTCGCCGTGCGCGAAGAGCACCCGTTCGAAGCGGACCGAGGCGTCGACGGGACGCAGCGGCTGCGGGTCGGGCGGGTCAACGACGGTCGGCGGTATCGCGAGCAGTTCGGTGAACTGCGCGCTCTCGGTGAGCGTGCTCTCCAGCCGCCGGTAGATCTGGTTGAACTCGAACATGATCCGTGTGGCGTTGGTGTAGTAGGAGAACGTCACCACGATGGCCTCCACGCCGAGTCCGCCGCGAAGACCCACCGCTACCAGGAGGCCCAGGGCGCTGGTCAGAATCGACATCGGAGCGACGATCGTGTCTACCCGCAGGTTGGCGTAATCCCAGGAGCGCAACGACAGGCGGTGCTGTTCGGCGACCCGGCCACGGAACTCGGCGGCTTCGCGCTGTTCGGCGGCGAACGCGCGGACCGTCTCCATGTTGGTGAGCACGTCGGCGACGTGGCCCGACACTTGCACCTTGGCCGCTTCGCGCCGGTCCACAAGCACCTGCCGGCGGCGGATGAGCGGGGTGACGATGAAGCCGGTGAAGACGATCAGCCCCAGCAGGACGACGACCAGAAGCGGATGGTAGCGCCACAGGATCACCGAGGCGAAGGACAACGGGATCACGTTGGCCACTACCGCGAAAGTGAGGGTGTCGGCGAAGTTTTCGAAGCCGCCGGAGAAGCTCAGTATCCGTTTGGTCAGCGAACCGGTGAAGTTGTCGTGGAAAAAGGCGGCGTCTTTGGCGAGCAACTCGTCCATGCCGATGATGCCGAGTCGTTCGATGCCCCGGCCGTTCGTTCGGTTGAGGAAATGCAGTCCCACCCGCCACAGTGCCTCGCCCGCCAGCATCAGGCCGGCGAAGCCGAGAACGTAGGGCAGGAGTGCGCCGAGGTCGCTTTCCCCGCCGTCTGCCAGGTGCCCCACCAGGGCGGCCACCACCAGCGGTGTCAGGTAGAACAGACAGGTATTCCCGAGCGCCGGTAATGTCATCGCCGGAATCGAGATACGCCACTGACGGCGCAGCACATCGCAGTAATAGCGCAGGGCCAGCAGAACCGCTCGCTGCCGGGCCGACCGGCCGCCCCTGGAGCCACCTCGTACTCCTAGCACGCCCACCCGCCCTCCACACCACCCGCTGCCCTCCCATGCTGCCTCAGACCGCCCGGCTGGGGCGAACGAATTTCGCGGGCGCAGATGCTGGTGCGCGATCGTCCTCAGAGGTAAAGGCGCACTGAACCTGAGTGGGCGATCTGAAGCAACACGGATGATCGCCCGGACGTAATCATATCAATGCAGGATGTTTGCTCACAGAAAGAACTCTGAGCGATACGCAGTGCTCCATTTTCCAGCCCATCCGGTATGCGTCACGGCGAGTGAGTGATGGCCTGTAGGCAGTGCCCGCTTTCGGGCAAACGGTGTTTGTGGCCGGACGTGGCCGCCACAGCGGCGAGTCACCCCAAGCTGGTCGATCTATAGTCACGGCAGCCAATTTGTCCCATTTGTGTGGTCGATTGCCGGGAGTGGCCGAATGCACCGTCGATACGCAGGTCAACGCTTATGCGCGATCTTGGTCGCCTTATCGGTCGGGCTGGCGCTCCTGCCCGGCTCGCCGGCCGGCCTGCGGGCCGGCGAGGCGGCCGCCGATGCGGAGGACGCGCCGCAGGGCGGGTGGTGCGCCGGCATGACCGAGCCGGAGGAGAACCACGCCTCCATCCGGCTGCGGGTCGACGAGCCGGCGGAGGGCGGCCGGGTCGCCGTTGGACGAACACGGAAAGATCGAGGTCAACGGCATCCTCCACAAGCACGCGACATCGTGGACGTCACGGACGAGTGCGTGGCCGTGCCCGAGTTCACGATCGGCCCGCCGCCGGACGGCGTGGCGGCCTGGGGCCTCGTCATGGACGGCGAGCATGCGGCCGCCGCACCTGGGTTCGAACAAGCTGTGCGCCCGCGCCGAACGCGACCCCAAGCGCACCGCGCGGATCGAGCGCTCCTTCACCGTGGTCGACCTGATCCCGCCGAGCGACGTTCCCGGCCTGACCGTCGGGAACATCACCGCGAACTCGGCCAGGGCGAGCTGGGGCGCGACCACAACAGCCTGAAGGTCTACGCCGAGACGGTAAAGATCACTAAGGATCTGACCGGCCTGTACGCGCCTCCGTTCGCATGGACCAGCGGGGACGACAGCAGGTTCAGGACGACCGTGGACCGGGCGTGCGCGGCCCAACAGGGGAGACCGACCAGCCCCTGGGCCGGCTGCGGCGATGACTTCGCCGTCTACGTCCCAGGAGGAACCAACTACAAGTTCGCTCCCATGAAGGAGACCGGCCGCCACATCGTGGACGCCATGGGCAACGGATTCCCGCGGCCCCCGTAACGGCCCCAGTGGTTCTGGCCGGCGCGCAGCGTGAACGGCCAGGCCGCACGCACCGCCGACTACAGCCGCCGCTGGTTCGAGACGGCGAAGTTCAGGCCGAACGCCTGTGTCGGCCGGCCGCGCGGCGACGTCTGCGACGAGTTCCCGTTCTGGAGCACGAACCAGGCGGTCGACCTGACGGGCATGGTGGCCAGCCTGAAGCCCGTTCCCGCCGCGGAGGCGGTGCCTCAGCGCGACGACATCAACCAGTTCTACCGAGAGCGCAAGGTGAAGGACACGGACAGGTTCATCGTCCTGCCGGTGAAGCCCTGGGTGGAGGCGAACGCGCCGAGCTTCGGCTTCCGGGTCACCCCGACCGGGGCCAGCGTGTGCATGGCGCCCGCCAAGCCCTGAGGACGGTAATGCTCGATGATCTTCGCGTCCTGCGGGACGCGGTGGACGGCTACCGCACGGCGGCGACGGCCGCGGGCCTGACCTGGCCCGAGCCCGCCGCCGCCGGCGGGCAGCCGCCCGGCATGGTCAACCGGTTGTTCGACGTGGACCGCATCGCCGAGCAACTCGTCTGGCTGCACGTCCAGGGATGGGGACCTGGAGCGGCTCTGGCCCAGCAGCGGATGGCTCATGCCATGGCCGGACGACGCGGGCGAGGCGCTCGCCAATCTGTCCCTGTCGGTGGCCACCCCCTTTCGCTGGCGGCATCAGATCCCGCTGTTCCACTTCGATTTCATCCTCTACACCTTCGTGCTCGCCGGTGACCGCGAGGGAGAGATCTGGCGCTACGACATCGACCCGGACGGCAGCGACACGATGCGCGCCGCCACCAGCCTGGCCGCCCTTTCAACGAATGGACGAAGGGCTTCGCCGCCGGCGTGATCGTCTATGCCGACGACGACAAATGCCTCCACACCGGCGAGGACGCGGGCGAGCCGTTCGACATGATCGTCCAACGGGCCCCAGACCTGGACCCGGCCGCGTTCCCCGAGCCGATCACGGACATGTCGCTGCTCAGAACATGGCAAAGGGAATGCGGCGTGGACATGGACCGCATCGACGATCCCGAGGCCTACGCAGAATTGCAAGACGCCGTCGACGCCACCCGACGGTCCCTCGACCTGTGAGGTCTAATCCGGGCGTCAGGGGATGTGGCCGGATGGGTCACTCGGTTTCGGCTAGTTCGCGCCATCGGTGCCAGGTGGTGAGGCGTTGCTGGTACACGCTTTCGGCGATCGGGTAGGGGTAGCCGCCAAGGAACAGGCGCAGCGGCGGTTCTGGCAGGTCGACCAGGCTGAGGACGACATCCGCGGTGACCGACGGGTCGCGCGGTGCGCGGGCGGTGGCGCCGGCCCGGCGGGCCTGCCGGATCGGCTCGTAGGCCGCGATCGGGTCGGTGTGCGCCGCGGACGCTCCGGCCCAGTCGGTGCCGTACGGTCCGGGCTCGAGGATCGTCACCTTGATACCGAGCGGGCCGACCTCCTGGGCCAGGGCCTCGCTCATGCCTTCAAGGGCCCACTTGGAGGCGTTGTAGAGGCCCAGCGTCGGGAAGGCGGCGATGCCGCCGATGCTGGAGACCTGGACGATGTGCCCGCCACCCTGCGTCCGCATGATCGGCAGAGCGGCCTGGGTCACCCAGAGTGAGCCGAAGAAATTGGTCTCGATCTGGGCTCGGGCCTGCTCCTCGGTAACCTCCTCGATCATGCCGAACAGGCCGTAGCCGGCGTTGTTGACGACCACGTCCAGGCCGCCGAAGGCTTTTGCGGCGCGGTCCACCGCGGCGAAGACCTGAGCCCGGTCGGTCACGTCGAGCGCGATGGGCAGGATGCGGTCGCCGTAGGTCTCGGCCAGGTCGGTGAGCGTTTCGGGTCGGCGTGCCGTCGCGGCGACCCGGTCACCGCGTTCGAGGGCCGCCGCTGTCCAGGTGCGTCCGAAGCCGCGTGAGGCACCGGTGATGAACCATGTCTTCATGGTCTCCGACCCTGCCGCTGCGCAGCATCGCCAGCCAGCACCCCGGCAGGGATACCCTGAACGGGCGATGACTCGCCACAACCTCCTCGGAGAGTTCCTCCGGGCGCGCCGTGCCCGCGTGCGTCCGGACGAGCTAGGGCTTGCCTCCTACGGCCGGCGCCGGGTCACCGGACTCCGCCGCGAGGAACTCGCAGGGTTCGCCGGGATCTCCGTCCAGTACCTGACAAGACTGGAACAGGGCGTGGACCGGCACCCGTCCGCACAAGTCGTGGACGCGTTGACCAAGGCGCTGCGCCTCGACCTCGACGCTGCCAGGCACCTGCGCGCCCTGGCCTGCCTGCCGACTGAACCACCCGGGCCAAGCGAAGTCGGCGCGGAGGTACAGCATTTGCTGGACTCATGGGGCGACACCCCGGCCTACGTCCGCGACCGCCGCTTCGATGTGCCGGCGGCCAACAAGGCGGCCATGGCGCTCGCCCCGATGTACCGACCCGGCCGCAACCTGGTCCGCGAGGTCTTCCTCGACCCCGCCGCCCGCAGCTTGTTCCCCGATTGGCCGGACATCGCCGAACAGACGGTCGCGGCCTTGCGGGCGACGGCCGATCTACGCGACCCGCGTACCGCCGCCCTCGTGAGCGAGTTGCAGCATCACGACCACTTCCGCTCGTTGTGGGCGAGACACGACGTACGCCCATCCCGCAACGAGACCAAGCGGTTCGATCACCCCGACGCCGGGCCCCTCACCCTACGCCGCCAGACGCTCACCATCGCCGGAGCCGAGGACCAGGCGATCATCGTCTACCAGCCCGAGCCCGGCAGCGCATCGGCCCACGCCCTGGCAAAACTGCTCCGCTCCGAAAGTCTGCCGCGTCCTCAGACCCCACGCGGCGATACCTTGACTGATTGAGCCGTGCCCGGCCATTCTCATCTGCCGCAGTCCGCGTGGCGCGGATGGAAGGTTAGTCGTCGAACTCGAAGCCGCTGGCCTCGCCGAGGCGATGAGCGTGCGCATGCGATCACCGTCTTCGGTGACGGTCGGTGATGTCGACACCGTGCTGCCGGTGGACGGTTCTAGCGCCGATGACGACGGCGCGGGATATCTTGCGCGAGCTCCACGACAAAGCCGTCGGGGTCCGCGACGTGCAGTGTCCGGTGTCCCCATGGCCGGTCGGCGGGGCCGCTGAGGATGGTGGCGCCCAGGTCCCGGAGCCGGCGGGACTCGGCGTCGACGTCCTCGACCATGAAGACGACCTCGGCCGCCGGGCCGGGCGCGGTCCGGCTGTCGGTCAGCCAGTCGGCGCGACGCTGCTCGTAAAGTGCGAACCTGATGGCCTCGGTGGCGAACTCCGCATAGCCCGCGTCCTCGAACTTGAACGCGAGCCCCACCACGTCCCGGTAGAAGGCGATCGAGGCGGCAAGGTCGCGAACGTACAGGATCACATAGCCAAGGCTGGGCGCCATGCCAACCTAGGTGCCCACGGACGGCAGCAATAAGACCTGAGACAGCCGGAAGCAACGCTCACTAACCATCGACCACGCCTGGCCCGAGGTCGCCCAGACCGCGCTCGTCGTCAAACGGTGTGCCTGAATAAGACCGGGGCGCGAGCCCCAGTCCGGCCGAACTCCCGGTTCAGGATGGGGGCCGTCCGGCAGGTCTCCCCGGCGCGGGATCAGGGGCGTTCGCCAGGGCGGTTGAGAGGATCGCCGCGGCGGTGTAGTCGTCCGCCGGTTCGACGTTCTGCCAGGCTCCGATCCGGTCGGCGTACCGGATGCCGTGCCCGTCGTACTGGGCGAGACCGGCGACCGTGCAGGGGCGCATGCCGTCGAGTGCGTCCGCGTCCTGGAAGGCCGTGACGGCGTTGGGGCCGTTGACGACGGCGCCTTCGAGGACGGCGCCCTGGGTCAGGTTGGCGACCGGGTGGTGGGGGCAGCGCGGATAGGTGGTCCCGGCACCGATGACGAACGACGATCCCCACGCGTTCGCGCCGAGGGCCCAGCCGCGCTGCCCGGTGCCGAGCGCGTCGTAGGACGTGCCGCCGCTCATCCGGCGGTAGAGCAGGGCTGTGCCCGCCAGGCCGAAGCTGGTCGCGGCCGAGTCGGAGACCGCCGGATCCGCGCCCGCCCCGAACGGATCGCGGGCGGCCCTCGCGGCGGCGGCGTCGAGCCGGTGCTTCACGCCCGCGACCAGCTCGTCCCGGCCGATGCCGAGACCGGTGGCGCCCTGGTCGAGGGCTTCGATCAGGTCGGCGTGGGCCAGCACGCTGACATCGCCGACACCCAAAGGACTCCGCTCGTCCGATTCCAGGGCTCTGGCGGCCCGGTGCGCCGCCTGGCGGAGCCAGCCGTCGGCCCGGCGGTCGCCGAGGGCTCGCGCCGCCCGCGCCAGTTCCACCGCCCCGAACTCCAGGTCGTCCGTCCAGGACTCCTCGGGGTAGAACTCGTGCGGGAAGGTGGTGACGAGGCCCTTGCCGGGAGCGGTGTCCGCGCGGGCATAAATGTCCGCCGCCTGTTCCAGTGCTCGGTGGGCTGCCCCGGGGTCATCCCGGGCGTGAGTCTGCGCCGCGAGCGCGAACGCGGCGGCGACGCGGCCGGCGAGGTTCGGGCTGATCGGCGCGCCGGGGGCGGCCGCGCGGAAGACGGGGCGGTACCGCAGCAGGTATTCGGGGTCGCCTCGCCCGACCCGCCGCATGTCGTCGCTTTCCGGCAACCGCCAGACATCGTGGTCGGACAGGTACCCCGCGCCGCCGATGCCGGTGCCGACCTGCGCGTACAGGGTGCCGGTCCGCCCGTCCCACATCTTGTCCAGCCACTTCAGGCCGTGGTCGGCCTCGGCGGCCAGCCCCGGCTCGGACGGCGCTGCACGGTATGCGTAGTAGAGAACGGCGGTGGAGTAGGACGCGGTGGCGGTGAACTTCAGGAAATCGCCCGCGTCCGCCCAGCCGCCGGACACGTCGACGGTGGCGGCGCCGGGCACCGGGACGAGCCCACCATTGCGGTGGCGCGGCGGCTGGTACACGGCGGCCGCCCGATCCGCCAGATGGCACGGCCGACGGCCGAGCACGGCCGGGACGACGTCGGCGCCGTCCCGCTGGGCCTGGAAGAACCGCAGCAGCCGGGGCAGCAGCGGCCCGAGCACCTCCGCGGCCGGGCCGACCCGGAACCAGGGGGAGTGCGCCCGCACGCCCGGACCGCTGACCGCGACGCGATAGGTGCCCCGGTCCGTCAGCCGTGTGAGGTCCAGGACGCGGACGGACGGGAAGGCCGCGTTCCACGAGCCGGTGCGCCGTCCGGGGGCCCCGGTGAGGACGGTCCGACCCCCGGCGTTCTCGACCGTGAAGCGGATCCCCCCGGTCTGCGCCGCCGCCGTCATCAGATATGCCCGCTTGGACTCGTCCGGACGGAAGCCGACCTGGTCGAGGCGGACCCTGGCGCCCCGGTCAGGCCCCGGCGAAGCCGGTGGGCCCGCGCCGCCCGAGGTGTGGCAGCCCGGCACGGCGAGCAGGAGGGTACCGCCCAGGATGAGCGGAACGGACCTGCTCCGCGTCACGAGCGGTTCTGGCTGACGAGGGCGTCCAGGCCGCCGGTGCGCTGCAGCTTGTGCCAGCCGAGCCGGATGCCGCCGGCCGCGGTGATGATCGACTGGATGAGGACCGCGTACATGAGCTGCCGGTAGACGAACTGCTGGACGGGCAGGGCCCACAGGACGCGCGCCTTCTCACGGTCCATGCGGAAGGCGTGGCACGCACCGATCAACTGGACGCCGAGGACGGCCCCCCAGGCGGCGGCCGTCTTGACCGGGTCGAGGAACAGGATCCCGTAGACGAGCAGGACGTCCACGAGCGGCGCGAGCAGCGGCAGCGTCACCTGGAACATCGCGAGATGCGCCAGGCCCCAGCGCCCGAACCGGCCGGACGGGCCGCGTTCGAGCACCGCGCGCCGGTGCTTCCACATCGCCTGCATCGTCCCGTACGACCAGCGGTACCGCTGCCGCCACAACTGGCCGATCGTGGAGGGCGCCTCGGTGTAGGCGACCGCGGACGGCTCGCACACCACCCGCCAACCGGCGCGGATGAGCTCGATGGTCAGGTCGGTGTCCTCGGCGAGGGTGTCGTCGCTGACCCCGCCCACCTCGCGCAGGGCCGACCGGCGGAACGCCCCGACCGCGCCCGGCACGGTCGGCATGCAGTGCAGCAGGTCGTACACGCGGCGGTCGATGTTGGTGCCGATGACGTACTCGATGTGCTGCCACCGGCCGAGCATGGAGTTCCGGTTGGCGATCTTGGCGTTGCCGGCCACCGCGCCGACCCGCCCGTCGGCGAACGGCTGGACGAGCCTGCGCACGGTGTCGCGGGTGAACACGGTGTCGCCGTCCATCATCACGACCAGGTCGCAGCGGGCCGCGGCGATCCCGGCGTTGAGGGCGGAGGGCTTGCCGCCGTTCGGTTTCCGGATCACCCGCACGCCCGGCAGGGCGAGCGACTCGGCGACGTCGGCGGTGCCGTCCGTGGAGCCGTCGTCCACGACGAGCACCTCGACCGGATGGGTGCCGCGGACCAGGGACCGGACCGTGTCGGCGATGCACTCCCGCTCGTCGTAGGCGGGGACGACCACGGACACGGGTTCGGTCACGGGCGGCCCCCACGACCAGCGGGCCGGACGCCGGATGCGCGCGTGCCGGCCGGCCACCACCACCATGAGCAGCAGCCGCACGACCATCAGCACCCCCACCAGCAGCAGGATCAGGGCCAGGACGGAGACGATGACGCCCGCGACCCCGACGATCCCGACCAGGAGGACGCCGCGCCAGTGCTGGTCGCGCGCGGCGGGCGGGTTCGCCTGCGACTCGCCGATGACCTCCGCGGTCGTCGCGAAGCGGTAGCCCTGTGCGCGCAGCCGCGGGATCAGCCGGTCCAGCGCGGCGACGGTGCGGGACCGGTCGCCGCCCGCGTCGTGCATCAGGATGACCTCGCCGCGGTGGCCGGCCGGTGTGGAGTTGGCGACGATCCGGCCCACCGGGGGGCGCTGCCAGTCCTTGGAGTCCAGCGTGGTGAGGACCGTGGTGTACCCCTCGTCGCTGAGGCCCCGCAGCACCCTCCATTGGCTGTCGTCGACCGCGTCCGTCGTGGAGGAGTAGGGCGGCCGCACGAGGGCGCTGGTCACGCCCGTCGCTCCCGCGAGCGCGAGCTGGCTCTGCGACAGCTCCATGCCGAACCGCCAGCCTGGCACCGTGGCGAGGTCGGAGTGCGTGAACGTGTGCAGCCCGATCTCGTGGCCCGACCTGTGCATGCGCTCGACGATGCCCGGGTGCTGGGTCACCTTGGAGCCGACGACGAAGAACGAGCCGTGGACCTTGTGCCGGTCGAGCACATCGAGGATCTGCGGCGTCCACTCCGGGTCGGGACCGTCGTCGAAGGTGAGGATGACCGTCCGGTCCGGTACGCGGGACTGCCATCGCTTCGCGCCGGCGCCGATGATGGGCCCGCCCGTCCGGACGTCCCGCGGGACCGTCGTCGCGCCGCGGGGCCGGGCCGCGTTCCCGTCCGCGCCGAACTCCGCGTTCACCAGGCCGTGGGCGAACAGCGCGCAGGCGAAGGCCAGTGAGGCCATGACCGTCAGCAGCCACCGTGGACGAAGGAGCGCGTGGACCGCTGCCTTCACCCCTGGGCTCCGGCCGCGGGCGCGGTCGGGTCGCTCTCGACGGTGAGGGGCGTGGCGGCCGCCGCCTGCGGTTCGGCGCCGGTCGACTCGGCCCCGACGTCGGCGCGCCGCTCGTCGACCGCGGCGGGCTCGCCGGTCTCCGGAGGACTCTCGGACGGGCTCGCCGGGTCCGCCGGCGGCGCCGCCGGCGGAGTGCCGCCCGGCCGGCTCGGCGTCACGGCCGGGGCCCGCGGCCCCGTGCGCCGCTCATCGGATGCCGGCGGGGACGGCACGGCCCCGGAGGGCGCGCTCCCGGAGACCCGGGGCAGCGGTGGCGCGCTTCCGGGCGTCCCCCGGACGGGCCAGGAGGGCCGGGGCGGCGGCAGCGCCGCGGGTCCGTCGTCGGCCGGCGGCCGGTGCTTCGAAGTCGGGACGACCTTGGTCTCGTCGCCCCCGCCCACTCTCGGCAGCAGCGTCTGCGGGGTGACCGGCCCGCCCACCAGGCTGATGCCGATCATGATCGAGTAGCCCCCGCACAAGGCCGCGGCCGCATAGCCGAGCCGGCGCAGCCGCCTGCGGCGGCGCCCGGTCACATCCACGAAGACCGGCGAAGCGGAACGGTCCCTCGAATCGATCACTTCTTGCTTGTCGGGCATTTAGTTACTCCCCAGGAAACAGTTCCCCCAAGTCCTGGAACCTAGCAGCAGAACCCCATTCGAATCGCCATTGGCGGCCGCGCCCCCCAGGCGTCTCGCGCGCTTGTGGCGTCCTTGATATACGGCCACTCCTGGACGACCGGGACCCGCATCTGCCGCCTCAATCAATAGGTCATCCCAGGTCAGCGCCATCGAGAGTGACACTCTAGACATAACCGAACTTGAGGACATTCTTCCCTCAGAGGCAATAAAGTGCATGTTCGAAGATCCATTAGCGGGCATCCCGGCCCCGCTTTCGCCGTGCACGGTGACCAGAATGGGTCAAGAGTTCGCAACCACTTAGAAGAGAATTCTAGTAAAGCGCCGCACGTCGTGCGCGTCAGGACGGTCGCCCCGGGGGTCAGCGGGTCAGCGTGGTTTCTTGCTCTATGCGGGACAGTTTTTCGGGGTTGCGGACGATGTAGAGGCCGGTGATGAGGCCGTCCTCGACCCGCATCGCCACGACGCCGTGGATGGTTCCGCCGAACCGCATGACCAGTCCCGGATGGCCGTTCACCTGGACGGCCTCGACCGTCATCCCGGCGGCGAACGTGCGCAGGCCGCTGTGCAGCAGGTTCGCCACCTTCCCGGCCCCAACGAGCGGCTGCTTCATCGCGTGTGCGACTCCGCCGCCGTCGGTCAGGAGGACGACGTCCGGTGCGAGGACGTCCAGCAGCCCCTGGAGGTCGCCGGTCTCGGTCGCCCGCTGGAAGGCCCGGATCGCGGCCCGGGTCTCGTCGGGGGAGACGATGTCGCGGGGGCGGCGCGCGGCGACGTGCGCGCGTGCACGGTGGGCGATCTGGCGGACGGCGGCGGGGCTCTTGCCGACGGCTTCGGCGATCTCGCCGTAGGCCAGGTCGAACACCTCGCGCAGCACGAACACCGCCCGCTCCGTCGGCGCGAGCGTCTCCAGGAGCAGCATCATCGCCATCGAGACGCTGTCGGCCAGTTCGACGTCCTCCGCCACGTCGGGCGTGGTCAGCAGCGGCTCGGGCAGCCACGGCCCGACGTAGGACTCCTTGCGCCGGCCGAGCGTGCGCAGCCGGTCCAGCGCCTGGCGGGTGGTGATGCGCACCAGGTAGGCGCGCGGGTCCCGCACCGTTTCCAGATCGACGCCCGTCCACCGCAGCCAGGTCTCCTGCAGGACGTCCTCCGCGTCGGCGGCGGAGCCGAGCATCTCATAGGCCACGGTGAACAGCAGGTTGCGGTGGGCCATGAACGCCTCGGTGGCCGGGTCCGTGCGGCCGCCCCCGGGCCTCCCCACCGTGCTCGCCGTCCGCCCGCCGCCCTCGCCCATCGTCCGGCTCCCCTCGTCGCCTCCCGACCATGCCATACGCACAAGACGCCGGTCCCCGCCGCCGTGTGACACCCGCGGGCCGTGGGTCACGTCACATCGCCCGCGCTGTCACAGGCGCCGGGACGCCGCCGTCTCGTGGGCATCAGGACGCCGTGCGAACGATCCGCGCGGCACGCACCACCGTGAATGAGGACGGATCCATGGCAACCACCAAGGCACCGGCGGGCAGTTCGCACCGCTGGGCCGTGCTGCTCTTCATCGGGCTGGCCCAGCTCATGATCATCCTGGACGCCACCGTCGTGAACATCGCGCTGCCGTCCCTCCAGCGGGACCTCGGGATCTCCGACGGCGACCGGCAATGGGTCATCACCGCGTACACGCTGGCGTTCGGCAGCCTGCTGCTGCTCGGCGGCCGGATCGCCGACTACACCGGACGCAAGCGGGCCTTCCTGATCGCGCTGCTCGGCTTCACCGGCGCGTCCGCGCTGGGCGGCGCGGCGAACGGCTTCGAGACGCTGCTGATCGCCCGTGCCCTCCAGGGCGGGTTCGGCGCGCTGCTCGGCCCGGCCGCGCTGTCGCTGCTGACGGTGACGTTCAGCGAGCCGAAGGAGCGGGCCAAGGCGTTCGGGATCTGGGGCGGCATCGCCGCCGCGGGAGGCGCCCTCGGGCTGCTGGTCGGCGGGGCGCTGACCGAGTACCTGGACTGGCGCTGGTGCCTCTACGTCAACATCCCCATCGCCCTGGTCGCGGCGATCGGCGGGCAGGCGGTCCTGACCGAGTCGCGGCGCCCGGGCGGGACCCGGTTCGACATCCCCGGCGTGCTGCTGGTGACCACCGGGCTCGTCGCGATCGTGTACGCCGCCGGCCGGGCCGAGGCCGACGGGTTCGACTCGGCACCGGTCATCGGGCTGCTGGCCGCCGGCGCGGTCCTGCTCGCCGCGTTCGGCTACGTCGAGAGCCGGGTGGCGCAGCCGCTGCTGCCCCTGCGCGTCATCGCCGACCGCACCCGCGGCGGCGCCTATCTGGCCGTGGGCGTCGTCGTCATCGGAATGTTCGGGGCGTTCCTCTTCATGACCTACTACATGCAGGTCGTCAAGGGGTACTCGCCGGTCAAGACGGGCGCGGCGTTCCTCCCGATGACCGCTGCGGTGCTGCTGGCGGCCGGCGGGCTCACCGCCCGGCTGCTGCCCAGGGTGCCGCCGCGCGCGCTGATCGTCCCCGGGATGCTGATCAGCGCCGGCGGGATGCTGTGGCTGCTCACGCTGGAGCCGGGCACCGGCTACGCGGGCGGCGTGCTGGTCGCGCAGGTCCTGTGCGGCTTCGGGGCGGGCATGATCATGCCGGTCGCCCTCAACTACGCCACCCACGGTGTCGCCGAGGGCGACTCGGGCGTGGCCTCGGCCACCGTCAACACCGCGCAGCAGGTCGGCGCCTCGATCGGTATCGCGGTGCTCAACACCATCGCCGCGGCCGCGACCGCGGACCACCTGGCCTCGCACGGCGCGACCCCGGAAATCGCCGGGCAGGCGGCGGTGGAGGGCTTCGCGACGGCCGGCGCCTGGGCGGCGGGGATCATCCTGCTCGGCGCGCTGGTCGTCGCCTTCGTGATGAACACCCCGCGCCCCGAGGCACGGCCCGTCCCCGACGGCGCCGAAGTACCGGAGCCGCTCCTCGCCCGCTCCTGACCCCTCGACCGGACGACCCCCGGCCGGCCCCGCAACGGCCGGCCGGGGCTCGCGCGCCCGATGCCACAAAACAGGGCGCTAGCGGCACTCGAAGGGAAGCTGGGACGAACCCTAGGGAGGGGCGTCCATCGGGCTGGGCTTTGGCGAGGGCCCGACGTCGCCTCAGTACCAGTGCTGTGTTGGCTGGGGCGTGGTGTGGGGGTGGGCCCAGGGCGGTGGGGTCACGCCCTTGATGACCATTGCCGGGTTGTGGGTGTGGAGGCGGTACACGAGGTCGCCGAAGTCCTTGCCGCCGTGCCCGGAGACGTACCTCAGGGACCATTTGGAGCGCGGTACGGGTGTGTGTCTCATGGCCTGCCAGATCCGGAACTTGCCGCCGTCGTGGTGGACCATTGCGGTGCCGAACCCGAGACGCCCTCTTCGCGAAACGGTGATTGCGTTGATGCGGTGCGCCTCAATGTCGAGACGCTGCCCGAATCCGGAGACGAGCAGGTGGCCGTCCGGTGTCAGGGTGACACTGCGCGCGAAGGCATTGGAGAGGCACCCGCTGATCAAGGGCACGACGAGAATCACCACGAAAGTCGGCAGGCCCGCGTACATGGCCGGCAAGGTCAGGGCCGCCAGCGCACCCGTTATCAGGACCGATAGGAGCATGGTGAGCCCGCCGGGCAGGGCGGCCTGATAGCGGAGCGAGTACCCGGCCGCCGGCCGGAAAGACGAGCCGGCCTCGCCGGGTTCCGGCGCTGCCATTTCGTCACCCTGCGAGTTCGGAGCCCAGTTTCGCCAGTTGGGCGTCGTAGATTCGCTGGAGGCCCTTGGGCGCGAAGGTTCTTTCGAAGAAGCCGCCGATGCCGCCCGCGCCGTTCCAGGTGGTCTTGATCTCGACCTGAGCGCCTTCGGCGGCGGGGGAGACGGTCCAAGTGGTGACCATCGAGGAGTTGGCGTCCTTCTCCACCAGCTGGTTCGGGCCGGGCGTGCTCACGGTGATGAGGCAGTCGCGTACGCGCTTGCTGGTGGCCGCCAGTTTCCAATGCACCACGGTGCCCTCGCCCTGTCCGCCTTCACGGACTTCGTACTCGCTGAAGTGCTCGGTCAGCATGCGCGGGCGCACGCCCGTGTAGTCGCCGAGTGCCTCCAGCACCCGCTCCGGGCTCGCGTTCAGCGTCTTTTCCGTGGTGACCACGACTTGTGCCATGCCGGTCATCTTCCCATGGCGCTCCTCCACACGCGCTCTGCCGGCGAGTTGACGGAAAGTGGAGATCATCTTGGCTCGTGGCCCTAAAATCGTGCGATCTGTAGCCAGGCGGGAGGTCTGTCCGTGACTGATGAGCATCATCCCGAGTGGGTGATCGATCCCGAGACCCCCAGTGTGGCCCGGATGTACGACTACTACCTCGGCGGCAAGGACAACTTCGCCGCGGACCGGAGGGCCGCCGACCAGGTGGTGGCGGCGATGCCGAACGTGCTTGAGTTCACCCGCGCGAACCGCGGGCTGCTGTCCCGGGCCGTGACGATGATGGCCCGGCGCGGCGTGCGGCAGTTCATCGACATCGGGTCCGGGCTGCCGACGCGGGAGAACGTGCACGAGGTGGCGCAGCGGGCCGCGCCCGACGCCCGCGTCGTCTATGTCGACAACGACCCGATCGTGCTCGTGCACGCGCGTGCGCTGCTGGCCGACAACCCGCTGACCGCGGTCGTGCAGGGCGACCTGCGCGAACCGGAGCGCATCATGGACGATCCCGAGGTCAGGTCGCGGATCGACTTCGACCGGCCGGTCGGCCTGCTGCTCCTGGCCATCCTGCACTTCGTCCCGGACGAGGACCGTCCCGCCGAGATCGTGGCGAAGCTGCGCAAGCCGCTGGCCCCCGGCAGCTTCCTGGCCATTTCCCACGGGCACCGGGGCGAGGTCGGCCAGGCCGTCGAGGACCAGGTGCGGTCCGCCTACGGCAGGACCGGGGCGGGCGACATCATCCCGCGCGGGATCGACGAGGTCATGAGGTTCTTCGAGGGCACCGAGCTGATCGGGCCCGGCCTGGTCCAGGTGGCCGACTGGCGGCCGGACGCCGAGCCGTTCGAGCCCGACATGTCCCGGCCCGGCTTCCTCGCCGGGGTGGGGGAAGTGGTGTGATGCTGCCGCTGGAGTTCCTGTTCGGCCGGGCGTTCACCGAGGACCCGTATGCCGCGTACGACGAGCTGCGGGCGTCCGGGCCGGTGCATCCGATCGACTTCCCCCGCGGCGCCACCGCCTTCCTGGTGGTGGACCACGAGCACGGCCGCGCGGCGCTGAGCGACCCCCGCCTCTCCAAGGACAGCGCGCACAGCTCCGTGCCCGTCGACGGCGAGCTGTTCTTCGGCGGGACGATGCTCGCCATGGACCCGCCCGACCACACCCGGCTGCGCGCGCTGGTCGCGAAGGCGTTCACCGCACGGCGGGTCGAGAAGCTGCGCCCCCGCGTCCAGGAGATCACCGGCGCGCTGCTGGACGGCGTCGCGGCCCGCGGCGAGGCCGACCTCATCGAGGAGCTCGCCGTCCCGCTGCCGGTCCAGGTCATCTGCGAGCTGCTCGGCGTCCCGGCGTCCGACCGGCCCCGGTTCCGCGAGTGGACGGCCGTGCTGACCGTCCCCGCGCTGACCGCGGAGGCCCGGGAGCGCCGCCGGGAGGCCGCCCGCGCGTTCAACGGCTACCTGGTCGACGTCATCGCCGAACGCCGGGCACACCCCGAGGACGACCTGATCAGCGGCCTGGTCACCGCCCGCGACGGGGACGCCGCCCTCACCGAGGCCGAACTGCTGGGCGGCATCGCGCTGCTGCTCATCGCCGGGCACGAGACCACGGTGAACCTCGTCGGCAACGGCGTCCTCGCCCTTCTCCAGGCACCTGACCAGCTCGAACTGCTCCGCGCGCGGCCCGAGCTGCTGCCGTCCGCGATCGAGGAGCTGCTGCGCTTCGACGGGCCGGTGGAACGCGCGAGCCAGCGCATCGCCCTGGCGGACATGGAGATCGCCGGGACCCCGATCCCCAAGGGCGCCTGGGTGCACGTCTCGCTTGGCGCCGCGGACCGCGACCCCGCGGTGTTCGAGGCTCCCGGCCGGCTGGACGTGACCCGCGCCCCCAGACGCCACGTCGCCTTCGGGCACGGCATCCACTTCTGCCTCGGCGCCCCGCTGGCCCGGCTGGAAGGCGAGATCGCCATCGGCTCGCTGCTGGAGCGCTTCCCCCGCCTGGCCCTGGCCGTACCGCCCGCCGAGCTGCGCCACCACCGCACCGGTTCGATCGTCCGCGGCCTGGTGTCCCTTCCCGTCCGGGTCTGAACGCCAGAGCGACCATTCGGATCGGCTCCGCCGTGATTCGCCCGGTGCTCGTCAGGGTTTCAGGGCGGGCAGCAGCATGCCGTCCAGGAAGGTGTCGACGTCGGTGGGCGGCGGGGCGACGACCAGCATCATGAAGACCCGCAGGAGCCAGTGGGCGAGGTCGAGCGGGTCCTGGGGCCGGATGCGCCCGGCGTCCATCAGGCTCTGGTAGAGCGGCGCCAGCATCCGGGCGCCCTGGTCGAGCATGGGCGCGGCGTGCACGGCGAGCGCGCGTCCGATGAAGTCGGGCTCGTCGCGCAGCACCTTGGCCAGCACCGGGTTGGCCCACGCGTGGCGCAGCAGCGCGGCCAGCGGCCGGGTGATCACTTCGGGGCCGTCGGCCTCGGCGAACATCCGGGGCAGCGTGCCGTAGAAGGCGTGCAGGTCGCGGGACAGCAGCAGCCAGGCGGCGTTCTCCACCGAGCCGATCTGCCGGTAGACGGTGCTGCGCGAGACGCCCATCTCCCGGGCGATGTCCGCCATCGAGGTGCGGGACAGGCCGTGCCGGGCCAGGCACAGCGCCGCGGCGTCCAGGCAGGGGCCGAGTTCCGGGGCGGGCGGGGGCGGCAGGCGCCGGGCGAGGTCCGGCAGGTCGATCGCGGCGTCCACGCGGCCATTATGCCCCCTCTGGACACATGCAACATTCTCGTGTCATCGTCTCAGCAACAAGTGAAGGAGGCCGGAATGGCGGCAGCTGAGCACCTCGACGACCCGGCCGTCCAGGCCGCCGAGCCCATCGGCCCGCAGTCGCTGCTGTGGCGGATCGCCGGTGACTCGCGGGCGGCGCTCGCGGGCGGCGCCACCGGACTGCTGCAGCTCATGTACCCGCCGCTGGGCACGGCCGTCGCCGAGCAGTCCGGCTTCTTCGACGACCCGTTCGGCCGGATCTGGCGGTCGGTCCCGCAGATCTGGGCGACGATCTTCGAGCCGGACGGCCCCGAGCGCGCCCGCAGGATCCGCGACCTGCACCTGGACATCAAGGGCGTGGACTCCTCGGGCCGCCGGTTCCACGCCCTGGACCCCGAGACGTTCTGGTGGGCGCACGCCACGTTCACCTGGCACATGTTCCGGACGGCCGAGCTGTTCTTCCCGGCCGGCGCCCTGACCGCCGCCGACCACGACCGCCTCTACGCCGGGACGGTCGCCTGGTACGCCCGGTACGGCGTGAGCATGCGCCCGGTGCCGTCCGACTACGCCGCCTTCCGGGAGACGTTCGACGCGTTCTGCGCCGAACGCCTGGAGATGACCGCCCCGGCCGCGCGGTCCATCGAGATCGCCCGCACGGACGGCATCGGCGCGGTCCCGTTCGTGCCGTCCATGGCGATCCGGGCGGCCCGGCCGGTGCTGCGGCCGCTGGGCACGCTGGTGGCGATCGGCTGCCTGCCCGAGCCCGTCCGGACCCGCTTCGACATCGAGTGGACCCCGCGCGACCAGCGCCGCTTCGACCGCATGGCCGCGCTGATCCGCACCTCGGCGCGCCTCGTCCCGCGGCGCCTCGACCAGTGGATGCTGCTGACCCAGCTGCGCATCATCGGCGCCAAGACCCGCAAGGAGCGCTACCGCCCCACCGAAAACTGACCCGCCCCGTCCGCCGGGCCGGCGGCCTGGGGTCAGTCCCAGCGGAGGCGTTGTTGGAGGAGGGCGTGCTGGGCCGGGTTGGTGGTGTGGGCCAGGGCGTGCTGGTCGGCGGTGCGGGCGGCCTCGTGGTGGCCGGTGGCGCGCAGGAGTTCGGCGCGGGTGGCGTGGAACGGCGGGTAGTGCTCCAGGGCCTTGCGGTCGGCCGGCGGGAGGGCGTCCAGGTCGGCCAGGGCGTTGCGGGGGCCGCCGCGGGGGCCGGGGTGGTGGTGCAGGGCGATGGCGCGCTGGAGCCGGTGGACGGGTGAGGGCGCCAGGGCCAGGAGCATGTCGTAGAGCACCACGATCTGCGGCCAGTCGGTGTCGGCCCAGGTCGGGGCTTCGGCATGGCAGGCGAGGATGGCGGCCTGGAGCTGGTAGGGGCCGGGACGGCGCAGTTTCGCGGCGCGTTCGATCAGGCGGGTGGCGTCGGCGATCGCCTCGTGGTCCCACAGGGCTCGGTCCTGGTCGGGCAGGAGGATGAGGCCGCCTGCGGCGTCGAAGCGGGCGCCGGTACGGGCCTGGTGCAGGCGGACGAGGGCGAGCAGGCCGAGGACCTCGGGCTCCCGGGGCAGCAGCCAGGCCAGCTGGGCGGCCAGCCATTCGGCGTCGCCGGCAAGGTCGGCCGCGTGGGGGCGCTCGCCGGTGCTGGTCAGGTAGCCCTCGTTGAACAGCAGGTAGATGACCGCGAGGACCTGGCCGAGGCGCTCCGGCAGCTCGGTGCCGGCGGGGATGCGGTACGGGATGCCCGCCTGGGTGATCTTGCGTTTGGCGCGGGTGATGCGCTGCCCGACGGTGGCCTCGGGGACGAGGAACGCGGCGGCGATCTGCGCGGTGGTCAGCCCGCACACGGTGCGGAGGGTCAGTGCGATCTGCGCGGTGCGGGGCAGCGCGGGGTGGCAGCAGGTGAAGATGAGCTTCAGCCGGTCGTCGGGCTCGGCCGGCGCCGGCCAGGCGAGCCGGGCCAGCTTGTCGCGGTAGGTGGCCTGGCGGCGCAGGAGGTCGATGCCGCGGCGGCGGGCCGTGGTCAGCAGCCAGGCGTCCGGGTGCTCGGGGACGCCGTCGGCGGGCCAGCGGCGCAGGGCGGTCTCGATGGCGTCCTGGACGAGGTCCTCGGCGGCGGCGAAGTCGCCCAGCACCCGCACCAGGCTCGCCGTCAGCCGGCCCGCGTGCTCTCGGACCACGCGGGCCAGCTCGGCGCGCACCTCGTCCTGCGGGTGTGCCGGGTCGTGCGGGTGCGCGGGGTCGTGCGGCGGTGGCATCCGGGTCAGGTGATCGGGCGGATCTCGACGACCGGGCAGCCCGGCCACGTGCGCGCGAGCGCCATCGCCTCGTCCAGGTCGGCGACCTCGATCTCTGCGTAACCCGAGACGACCTCCTTGCCCTCCACGAAGGGGCCGTCGGTGACGATGGCGTCGCCGCCGGCCAGCCGCATCGTCGTGGCCGTCTCCGGGCCGTGCAGGTGCGCGTGGTGCGTGATCTGGGCGGCGTGCTCGGTGAACCAGCGGCCGGCGGCCTCGAACGCCTCCTGGCGCTCGGTCTCGGTCATCGCCTCCAGCTCGCGGACGAACTCCTCGGTCTCCACGAACATCAGCACGTACTTCACGCTGTCTTCCCCTCCCGGATCGGTGTTGGCTGCGCCCCGCGGGCGGTCACTGAGCGTCGGACGGTTCGGCCAAGGGGCAGTACAGGTCGATGCCGTTCCCGTCTGGGTCGGTCACGGTGGCGTACCGCATCCCCCAGAAAGCGTCCCAGGGCTCCTGCACGCCGGGGTACCCGGCGGCGGTGAGCTCGGCGTACTTGGCGTCGACGTCGGCCGGGGCGGCGAACTGGAACGCCAGGAAGTTGCGCGGGTCGCCGGACGGGCTGCTCCAGCCCCTGGTCTGGCTGGAGGCGCGGAACTTCTCGGTGTCCAGCATCAGGTGCAGTCCGCCGGGCAGGTCGCAGCTCGCGTGGTCCGGGTAGGCGGGATCGACGGTGAAGGCCAGGCCGAGCCGGGCGTAGAAGCCGATGGCGGCCTCCATGTCGGCGACGACGATGTCGATGGTGTTCAGGGTCGGGTTCACGGGTCCGCTCCTTGCGCTGTCGGGAATCGTGTCTTCACCCCTAGACGAATGGGACGGGCCCCGATCCGACATCGGCCACGTGTGCGGCGCCTGTTCGGGCATGGATGGGCGGCTTGGCCCGTGATATGGCCCGTGATATTGAACGAGTATGGAGCCCCCTCGCCCGTTCAATACGTGGATCTCCGTCCGACCGGACGTGGTCGGTCCGGAGGTCGTGCGGCTGGTGGTCGACTTTCGTGAGGGGGAGGCGCAACCGGCCGCCGCGCCGGCCGATCGGCCCGTCGCCGAGGCTGCGGTCCGCGGGTTGTACGAGCTGGTCGGCGCGCCGCAGCCGCGGCTGGTGTGGATCGACTCTCCCCGCGGGGATCCGGACTGGGACTGGAGCGAGTTCGGTGCGCCGGATCCCGAGGAGATCGCGGCGGCCCACGGTGTGCCGGAGCCGGGGGAGTTCCTCCTGCTGCGGCTCAACGGTGTGGAAGGCGAGAAGGGCGGCTGGTTCTCCCGCGGCCGGCGCCGGAAGGTCTGGGAGCGCAGGCTGGCGCTGTGGCAGGACCTCGTCGGATCCTGCGGCGGCTGGTGGCCCTTCGAGGACGTCTGCCTGGTGTGCGAGCGTCCCGCGCAAATCCGTCTCGCCCCCGAGCCGAGGGCAGGGGAAGAGCCCTTGCGGCTGCACTGCCGGACAGGTCCGGCGATCCGCTACCGCGACGGCTTCCGCCTGTACGCGCTGCACGGAAGGGTCGTGCCCGCGGACGCCGTCGCCGGCGAGCGGACCGGGACCGGCCGGCCGGCCGGCTTACCGGAGAACCTGGCGGAACTGACCGAGGACAAGAGCGCCGGGGACCTGGCCCGCCTCGCCGGCAAGGACTTTCGCGGGGCCGACCTGCGGGGCGTCCGGTTCCCGCAGGGTGCCGACCTCATCGACGCCGACCTCAGCGGAGCCGACCTGCGCCGCGCCGACCTGTCCTGGGCCTGCCCGGGCCCGTCGGCCCTGTGCGTGGGAGTCGAGTTCGCGGGCGCCAGACTCGTCGGCGCCGATCTGCGCGGCGCCGACTTCGGCATCATCGGCGGATTCACCGGCGCCGACCTGACCGACGCGGACCTGAGCGGTGCCGCCCTCGGCGGCGCGCCCGAGGTCGGCGCCTCGAACTTCGACGGCGCCAAGCTCGTGCGGACCAGGCTCATCGGCGCCGACCTGCTCGGCGCCGTTTTCACCGGTGCCGATCTCACCGGCGCGGATTTCACCCACGCCCGCTTCGCCCACATGTCCGGACGGCCTTCCCCGGACCACGTGCTGACCCTCTTCGCCCGCAGTACCTGGGACGCCTCCACGAGATGGCCGGACGGGGGATGGGCCGAGGCCGTCCGCGAGGTATCCGACCCCATCGGCCAGGACGCCTTCCAAGTGCGTGAAGAGTCCCCTGAGCCGTCCGTACCGGAGAGGTCCGGTCCGCAATCGCCCGCGCCGGACGATTCCTACGCCGACTTCGATGTCGGCCACTGAGTATTCGCCGACGACGCCTGTCCCGCTCGACGGCTGCGAGGGCGCGGCTCCGGTCAGGCGGCCGAGCCGGTGATGTTGACCATCCAGTTGATGCCGAAGCGGTCGGTGCACTGGCCGAACTCGTCGCCCCACATCTGCATCTCCAGCGGGACCCCCACGGTGCCGCTCCCGGACAGCTTCTCCCAGTAGCCGCGCAGCGTGTCGGCGTCGTCGCCGCTCAGGCTGATCGTGATGTTGTCGCCGGGGTTGTGCGGCATGCCGGGCGGGGTGTCGGCGGCCATCAGCGTGTAGCCGAGCTCGGACTGCAGCGTGCCGTGCATGATCCTGTCGGCCTCCGGCGCGCTCTTGTCGCCGTACTCGCCGAAGGTGTGCATCGTCAGCTCGCCGCCGAGGACGTCCTTGTAGAACTCCAACGCCTCCCGGGCGTCGCCGTCGAAGCTGATGTACGGGTTGAGCTGCGATGTCACCGAACGCCTCCTCTTTGAGCCGGATTGCGCTTCGATCCTCGCCACCCGTCTCCGCGCGCGGCAACCGTCCTCGGGACTCGGCATGGCCCAGCTTCGGTAAAGGCGTTCCCGGCGATGAGTCCGGCCGCGGCCGCCGGTCAGTATCCCCGACATGCGATCGGCCGCTGTGGGAGGAGCATCATGACCGCGACCTATACCTTCGACGTCTTTTCCAGCCTCGACGGCTTCGGTGCCGCCGGGGGCGACTGGACCGGCTACTGGGGCAGGCAGGGTCCCGAACTCCTCGACCGCCGCCTCGCCCTGTACGAGGAGGACCAGCGGATGGTGTTCGGCGCCAACACCTACCGGGCGTTCGCGCAGATGCTGGCGTCGAGCACCGAGGAGTCGGACGTGCGCGACCCCTGGGTCACGCGGATGCGGCACCTGCCGGCGACGGTGGTGTCGACCACCCTGGAGGGCCCCCTCGACTGGCCGGACGCGAACGTCGCGAGCGGCGACGCCGTCGACGTCGTCGCCCGGCTCAAGGAGGAGTCCGCGGTGCCGCTGCGGTCGCACGGCAGCCTGGCGATGAACCGGGCGCTGATGGCCGCCGGGCTGGTCGACCGCGTCCAGGTGACGCTCTTCCCGGTCATCACCGGCGCGACCGGGCTGGACCCCATCTTCCAGGGAGCGGCCGACTTCGACCTGGAGCTGATCGAGCACCGGACGCTCGACGGCCACATCCAGGAGCTCACCTACCGGCCCAGCCTGCACGGCTGAGCGCGTCCACGACCCGCTGGCGCGCTGCCCGGGCGCCGCCGTCCCGGAATAGCGGGCACATAGCGGTGTCTATGTGCTCGGCCGCTCCGGGGCGGTCGGGGTGCCCGCCGGCTGGATGAAGACGCCTTCGGCCTCGACGGTGACGCCGTCGGCGTCGGAGATCGAGCCGGCCACGAAGATCTTGCGGCGCTCCTCGCCGACGATTCTCCCTTCGAGCCGCAGGGGGCCCAGGGGAGTACCGCGCCGGTAGCGCATGGTGAGCGTTCCCGTGAAGGCCGTCCGGCGCCTTCCGGACGCCGTCTCGCCCATGATGTGGTCGAGGAGCAACGCGGAGACACCGCCGTGCACCAATCCCGGAGGCCCCTCGTACGCCGCACCCAAAACCACGTCGGCGTGGCACCCGTCCGAATCATGGACGATGCGGAGCGGCGGAGCGATCCCATTCGCCGCGCCCACCACGGCATTGCCCCAGTTCCAGGAGCGGAACTCGGTGTTGTACCTGACTCCGGCGGGACCGGGCAGCTGGGAGACCCGCAGCCTGTCGACGAGTGCGGCGAGGTCGTCGCGGACCCGGTGGACCTCGTCGTCCTCGACCGTCGTGCGGATCGTGGCGTCGATCAGGTCGCGGACGGTGCCGGCCAGCGACTCGATCACCGCTTCCCGGCGTTCCACCTCGGCGGTCGGCGTGTCGTCGCGGACGAATCCGCCGGCCTGCCACGCGGACGCTCTGAGGGAGGGCTGGCGGCTCGTCATGCGCCGACCGTATACCGGCGGGACCGGTGCCACCAGCTTACATAGATGTGTCTATGCTCACTCCGCCGATGCGCCCGTTCCGGCCATGCCGCCCGAACTAGAATCGCACCCGTGACCGAGCCCTCGTCCGCCCGCGGCGCGCAGCCGGTGGAGCCGGCGGGCCGCGGTGTCACCGGCCCCCCGCTGAACGCGCGGGGCGCCCCGCTCAACCGGCGCGGCCTGGAGACGCGCGCCCGCGTGATCAGGACCGCGATCGCCATGCTCGCCGACAGCGAGCACGCCGGTGAGGCCAGCGCCAACCTCGTCGCGAAACGCGCCGGGGTCACCTGGGGGACGGTCCAGCACCAGTTCGGCGGCGTCGACGGGCTGTGGGCCGCCGTCCTCGAAGAACTGGCGGGCCAGGGCGACATGCTGCCGTGGAAGGACATCGACGACGGGTCCGTCGCCGAGCGGATGAGCCGCATCGTCGACGCCCTCTGGTCGGGCCTCGACTCGCCGCCGGGCCGGGCGGTGGCGGCGCTGCGGAGCCTGCTGCCGCGCAACACGGCCGAGTTCACCGAGGCGTACCCGCGGACGGCCGAGCAGCTCAACCTCTGGGACCGCCGGTGGCGGCGCGCCTACGCGCGGGCGTTCCGCGGGCTCGTCGTGGACGCCTACCGGCTGGAGCGGGTGCGCCACCTCCTGCCCGCCGCCGTCCGCGGCCTCTATCTGGAGCAGCACCTGAGCACCTGGACCGACATCGACGACGCGCGCGCCGTGCTGGCCGAATCGATCGCCGGCTACCTCGACCCCCGCCGCTGAGGCGGTGTCAGGGCCGGATGCCGTCCACCAGGCGCCAGGCGAGGGCGGTCTCGGCGGGGACGGGTGTTCCGGTCAGGGCCATGTAGAGGGTTCGCCAGCGGCCGATGCGGCGCGGGATGCTCACCGTGCCGCCGGCGCCGGGGATGAGGCCCATGGACACCTCGGGCAGCCGGAACGTCGCGTCCGGGTGGGCGGTGACGCGGCCGGCGAACGCGGGGAGCTCGATGCCCGCGCCGACGCAGGGGCCGTGCACGCGGGCCTCGACGCGTCCGGCGAGGCGGTGGATCAGGCGGCCCGCGCCTCCCCGGGTGCGCACCAGGTGGGCGGTCGC
The DNA here is from genome assembly GCF_014648675.1 of Actinomadura livida. GTDB lineage: Bacteria > Actinomycetota > Actinomycetes > Streptosporangiales > Streptosporangiaceae > Spirillospora > Spirillospora livida. Next base: position 111,084 of record NZ_BMRO01000006.1, on the reverse strand, counting down.
CAGGTCGGGGGCGGCGCCGAACTCGGCCAGGTCGCCGCCGGAGCAGAACGCGGGGCCCGCGCCGCGCAGGGTCACGCGGGTGATGCCGGGGTCGGACGCCGCGACGGTCAGGGCGTCCACGAGGGCGTCGCGCAGCTGCCGGCCGAAGGCGTTGCGCCGTTCCGGGCGGTTGAGCGTGATCGACAGGTCGCCGGCGTCCCGCGCCAGCAGGACCGGGTCGTCCGCCTCGGGCGGGAGCGGGCGCGGGGGGCGGGCGGCCAGCCAGCGGGCGAACTCCGGCCCCCCGAGGAGCGTGGAGTAGGCATAGGACTCGACGTCGAGCGCCGCGTCGACCGGCATGCCCTCCGTGGTGCGCAGGACGTCCCGCAGGAGCAGGGACGCATGCGGATTGCGGGTGACGGCCTCGCGCAGCACGTCCGGCGAGGCCGCCGGGTCGTCCGCGGCCTCTCGGCCGCCCGCGCCAAGCGTCAGGTCGAGTGCTCGGAGGAGTTCCGGGTCCGCCGTGCCGAGGCCGATGAGGATGCGGTCGCAGTCCCTGGCCCGCTGGGCCGCCCGCGCGGCGACCGCGGGATCGGCGGGGGCCAGGTCAACGGTGACGAGCGGGTCGCGGACGGACCCGTCGGGCGCGAGGAGCGGCAGGTCCGCCGCGCCGTCGGCGAGGTCGGCGACGGAGATGTGCACGGCCGGTCCTCTCCCGAAAGTGTCGATCGGGCCGGAGTGTATCGTCGGGCCATGTCGCCGGGTGGGGACGCATCGCCGCAGGGGAGCGGGCCGGACGCCCTTGTGAGCTGGGCGTCCTCCGGGGTGCTGCCGCTGTGCGGGCATCCCGGCGGGCCGCCCCTCGTGCCGCCGGGGAACGCGGCGGCGGTGGCCGCCGGCCTGGGGGAGCGGTTCGGGGTGGACGGCGCGCGGCTGCTGTCCGAGCGCGCCGCGTTCACCGGGCACCGCCGGAGGGGACGCAGGTCCGCCGGCGGCGCCTGCCGGCTGCTCCCGACGGCGGACGGCTGGGCCGCCGTCTCCAGCGCCCGCCCCGACGATCCCGCCCTCCTCGGCGCGCTCGCCGGAGCCGACGTGGACGACGACCCGTGGCCGGCGCTCGTCCCATGGCTGCGCGAGCACACCGGCGCCGAACTGGCCGAACGCGCCGAGCTGCTAGGGGTCGCGGCGGGGCCCGTCGCGGCCTGCCCGTCGAGCGTCCCCGAACCGCTGGCGCCCCGCCCGCTGGACGGCGCGCTGGTGGTCGACTTCAGCGCGCTGTGGGCGGGCCCGCTGTGCGCGCACCTGCTCGGGTCGGCCGGAGCGCGCGTCGTCAAGGTCGAGACCCCCGCCCGCCCGGACGGTGCCCGCCTCGGCGACGCCGCGTTCTACGACCTGCTGCACGCCGGGCACCGGTCGGTGGTCCTCGACCCGGCCGAGCCCGCGGGCCGCCGCGCGATGCGGGCGCTCGCCGACGCCGCCGACATCGTCATCGAGGCGTCCCGCCCCCGCGCCCTCGCCCGGTTCGGTCTCGACGCCGGGGCGGCGGTCGCCGGCGGGACGACCTGGGTGTCGATCACGGCCTACGGGCGCGCGCACGACCGGATCGGCTTCGGTGACGACGTGGCCGCCGCCGCGGGCCTCGTCTGCCGCGACCCGGACCTCGCCCCGCTGTTCTGCGGCGACGCCATCGCCGACCCCCTCACCGGGCTGACCGCCGCCGCCCTCGCCGCCACCGCGCCGCCCGGCGGAGGAGGAATGCTGTGGGACGTCGCCATGTCCGCCGTGGTCGCCGCGACCCTCCCGGCGGGGGAGCCCGTCGCGAGCCGGGAGGCCGTCCGCCGCGGGGACGCATGGGTGCTGGAGAGCGAGGCCGGTGCCCTGCCCGTCGCTGCACCTGCCCGGCGCGAACCACCGGGCAGGGCCCCCGCGATGGGGCGGGACACCGCCGAAGTGCTGGCCGGCCTCGGCATCGCCGTCCCGTGACCGGGCTGCTGCTGCGGGACGCCGAGCTCCTCGGGCGCGGGCACGCGGACGTCCGCCTGGCGGGCGGCCGGATCGCCGAGATCGGCGGCGGGCTGTCGCGGCGGCGCGGCGAGCGGGTCGTGGAGTGCGGCGGTGGAGCGCTCATCCCCGGACTCTGTGATCACCACCTGCACCTGCACGCGCTGGCCGCGTGGCGGCGCTCGGTCGTGTGCGGGCCGCCCGCCGTGGCCGGCCCGGACCGGCTCGCGGCGGCCCTGCGGGACGCCGAACCCGATGAGCACGGATGGGTGCGCGGCGTCGGCTACGCCGAGAGCGTCGCCGGTGACCTGGACGCCGCCGCGCTCGACGCGCTGCGCCCGGGCGGGCCCGTCCGGATCCAGCATCGCAGCGGGGCCCTGTGGATCCTCAACTCGGCGGCCGTGCGCGCCGCGGGCCTGGCCTCCGCCGACCACCCCGGTGTCGAGCGGGACTCCGCCGGACGGCCCACCGGCCGGCTCTGGCGGGCGGACGACTGGCTGCGCACCCGCCTCCCCGCGGCGCGCCCGGTGGACCTCGGCACGGTCGGGCGGGAGCTGGCGCGGCTGGGCGTCACCGCCGTCACCGACGCGACGCCCGACCTCGGCGCCGGGGCGCGCGCCGCGATCGAGGCGGCGGTCCGCGACGGGACGCTGCCCCAGCGCGTCCACCTCCTCGGACTGCCGCCGGACGCCGGGACGGCCCCGCACCCGCGCCTCAGCACCGGCCCGTACAAGATCGTCCTGGCGGATTCGGGCCTGCCGCCGCTCGACGAGCTGAGCGCGCGGATCAGGCACGCCCACGAGCACCGGCGGCCGGTCGCGGTGCACTGCGTCACCCGCGAGGCGCTCCTGCTCCTGCTCGCCGCCTTCGACGACACCGGGACCCTGGACGGCGACCGCATCGAGCACGCGGCGCTCGTCCCGGAAATCATCGTCCCGGAGCTCGCGCGGCGCGGCCTGCGGGTCGTCACGCAGCCGGGGTTCCTCGCCGACCGCGGTGACGACTACCTCCGCGACGTCCCGGCCGAGGACGTGCCCGACCTCTACCGGTGCCGGAGCCTGCTCGACGCCGGGGTCCCGGTCGGGCTGTCCAGCGACGCGCCCTACGGACCGCTCGACCCCTGGGCCGTACTGGACGCCGCCGCCGACCGCACCACCAGGTCGGGCGCGGTCGCCGGCCGGGACGAGACCATCCCCGCAGCCGTGGCCCTGCGCTCACTCCTCACCGACCCCGGTACGCCCGGCGGCCCTCCCCGACAGGTGACCGAAGGGGAGACCGCAGACCTCGTACTCCTGCACGTCCCGCTAACCGAGGCCCTGCACCGCCCGTCAGCGGTCAACGTCCGCGCGACGATCGCGGGCGGGCGCCTGCTCCCGGAGTAGGAGCTTACGAATCTACAATGTAAAGGGCGGGGCCTGTGACCGTAGGAAATGCCGATCACCGCCGCGTACAGACTTCTTCCGTTCATCGAATGCAATCGGCATGGCCGTCGGTGGCGGACGGGGGGCTGATCTAGCCTGAGCTGGGGGAACGGGGGACGTCGGCGGGGGGAATCGTGGCGGCCAGGGTGGGGCTCGGCTGCGTTGCGCTGGGATATGTGGGACTGCAGGCGCTCACCGGCGGGCTCGGGGTTCCGCTCGATCTGGACGAGGCCGTTTACGCGAGCCAGTTCTCCGGCGACGCGCCGCGGACGCCGTTCGCGGCGCACCGGTCCCTCGGAGAAGGGGTGCTGGCCGCGCCGGTCACGCTCTGGACGTCGGACGTGACGCTGATCCGGGTGTACTTCGCCGTACTGTCGGCCGTCCTGCTGGTGCTGGCCTTCTGGCCGTGGTTCAAAGTGCTGGACCGGGCGAGCGTGCCCGTGGCGGCGGCGCTGTTCGCGGTGCCGTGGGCTTCTCTGCGGTACGGCGCCACCGTGCTGCCGAACATGCCGGTCGCGCTGGGGGCCGTCGCGGCCGTTGGGGTGCTGGTCGCGGGCGGGCGCCGGGCCTGGGCCGTGCTGGCGCTGATCATCGCGGGGGTCGGGCTGCTGCGGCCCACGGATGCGGTGTGGCTCGCGCTGCCGCTGTTCGTGGCGGCGCTCCGGGTTCCGGGGTGGCGGTGGTCGGCGGCGGGCATCGCGGGCGGTGTCGCGGCCGGGTGGGGCGTGTGGGTCGTCGAGTCGTTCGTCCGGTTCGGTGACCCGGGGACCCGGCTGGAGGCGGTCCAGTCGCTCGGCGGCGGGAGCGGGCTGCATTTCGTCCTGCCGCGCTACCTGGCGACGGTGGACGGGCGGGAGTCGTGCCCGCCCACGACGGCGGACTGCGGCGTGGTCGGGGTCGCCGCGATGCTGTGGTGGGCCGGGGGCCTCGCGCTGGCGGGCGCGGGGTTGTGGGCGGCCAGAGGTGAGGCTCGCCGCGCCCTGCTGGTCTGCGTCGGGACGGTCGTCGTCTTCGGCGGTGCCTATTTCGTGCTGACCGACCTCGCTGTGCCGCGTTACCTGCTTCCGGTGTTCGCCCTGCTGTCCCTGCCGGCCGGTGTGGGGCTCACCGCGATCGTGCGCGGGGCGCGAAGATGGCGTGCGGGTTGGGTCTTGGCCGCCGGTGTGACGGTGGCGGTCCTCGTGCACACGGGGCTGCAGGTCGCCAAGGCCGACCGTGTCGCGGATCGCGCCGAGGTGGCCCTGTCCTGGCCTGAGGAGGCCGCCGATGCCCTGGCCGTTCGCGGTGTCGGCGGGAACTGCGCCGTGCTCGGCAGGTTCGCGCCGCAGATCGCCTTCCTGCGCCGGTGCCGGGGAGCGGACATGCGCGACGGCCTCGGCGACCGCGACGCGTCCGCCGCGCTCACCGCCGCCAACGTCGGAAGGCTGCAAGACCAGGGCCTACGGGTGGCCCTGGCAGTCGACGAGCGCCCTGACCTTCCCGGACACTGGCAGCGCGTCCCCGTGGCGGCCACCGGACCACGCCTTTACCTCGCCCCAGCGTCAGGACGCCCGTGACCTGCACCGGGATCTCGTTACTCCAGGACGGCGCCCTTGGAGGCTGACTGGACGAGCTTTGTGTACTTCGCCAGTACGCCCCGGGTGTACGGGTGGGGGACCGGTGTCCAGTCCGGTGTTCGCCGGGCGGCGAGTTCGGTGGCGTCTACGAGGATGTCGAGTCGCTTGGCCTTTACGTCCAGGCGGATGCGGTCGCCGTCGTGGACGAAGGCGACCGGGCCGGCGTCGACGGCCTCGGGGGCGATGTGGCCTACGCAGAGGCCCGTCGTGCCGCCGGAGAAGCGGCCGTCGGTGATCAGCAGGACGGTCTTGCCGAGGCCCGCGCCCTTGATCGCGCCCGTGATGGCGAGCATCTCGCGCATGCCCGGCCCGCCCTTCGGGCCCTCGTAGCGGATGACGACGACGTCCCCGGCCGTGATGGTGCCGTCCTCCAGCGCGTCCAGGGCCGCCCGTTCGCGCTCGAAGACGCGGGCCGTGCCCTCGAACACGTCCTCGTCGAAGCCGGCCGACTTCACGACGGCGCCTTCGGGTGCGAGGGAGCCGTGCAGGATGGTGATGCCGCCCGTCCTGTGGATCGGGTCGCCGAGCGCCCGCAGGATCTTCCCGTCGGGGTCGGGCGGGGCGAGGTCGGCGAGGTTCTCGGCCACGGTCCGCCCGGTGACGGTGAGCGCGTCGCCGTGCAGCAGCCCGGCGTCGAGCAGGGCCTTCATGACGACGGGGACGCCGCCGATGCGGTCGACGTCGTTCATGACGTACCGGCCGAAGGGCTTGAGGTCCCCGAGATGCGGGACGCGGCTCGCGACGCGGTCGAAGTCGGCGAGGGCGAGGTCGACCTCGGCCTCGTGCGCGATCGCCAGGAGGTGCAGCACCGCGTTGGTCGAGCCGCCGAACGCCATGACCACGGCGATCGCGTTCTCGAACGCCTCCCTGGTCATGACGTCCCGTGCGGTGATGCCCCGCCGCAGCAGGTCCACGACGGCCTCTCCCGAGCGGTGCGCGAAGGCGTCGCGGCGCCGGTCCGCGGACGGCGGCGCGGCCGACCCGGGCGGCGACATCCCCATCGCCTCGGCCGCGGACGCCATGGTGTTCGCCGTGTACATGCCGCCGCAGGCGCCCTCGCCCGGGCAGATCGCCCGTTCGATCCGGTCGACGTCCTCGCGGCTCATCAGGCCCCGCGCGCACGCGCCGACGGCCTCGAACGCGTCGATGATCGTGACGTCCTTCTCGGTGCCGTCGGACAGCCTGACCCACCCGGGCGCGATCGAGCCCGCGTAGAGGAAGACGCTCGCGAGGTCCAGCCGGGCGGCGGCCATGAGCATCCCGGGCAGCGACTTGTCGCAGCCCGCGAGCAGCACGGTCCCGTCGAGGCGCTCCGCCTGCACGACGGTCTCGACGGAGTCGGCGATGATGTCGCGGCTGACGAGGGAGAAGTGCATCCCCTCGTGCCCCATCGAGATGCCGTCGGACACCGAGATCGTGCCGAACTGCAGCGGGTACCCGCCGCCGGCGTGCACGCCCTCCTTGGCGCCCTGCGCGAGCCGGTCGAGCGACAGGTTGCACGGCGTGATCTCGTTCCACGAGCTCGCGATGCCGATCTGCGGCTTGCCGAAGTCCTCGTCGCCCATCCCGACGGCCCGCAGCATGCCGCGCGACGCCGTCGCCTCCAGGCCGTCGGTGACCTGGCGCGACCGCGGCTTGAGCTCGGCCCCCGGCTCCCCTGGTGACATGGCTGACATTCCCCGTCCCTACCCACGGAGCGCCGCCTCGCCCCTGCCGGGCCGTGGTCAGGTGCTGCGGCCGCCGTTGACGCCCGATCTGGCCGCCACGTAGCGCGCCATGTACGGCTGGCCGGAGTGGGTGCTGGAGGAGGAGATGTCGACGATCCGCACCCAGCCCGCGTCCAGCATGTCGGGGAGCACCGCCTGCACGCAGTGGAACGTCCCGTGCAGGTTGACGTCGACGACCCGCTCCCACTCCTCGAACGACACGCCGCCCGCCGAGCCGCCGGCACCTCCGCCAGGTGGGGAGGCCGCGACCCTCATCGGCGAGCGCTACGTGAACGCCGCGGAGACCCTGGAGCTCCTCTGCACCTCATCCGGGACGGGCGAACTCAGCTGCGACGGGACCCCCATGGCCCTCAAGGCGGCCAAGCCGCTCCCGGCCTCCGACTGAATGTCGCCGATGGGCGGTTCGTTCCGCCGGTCCTGGCGCCGCGATGCTCTAGGGCCCGGCGCGGGCCGCCGGATTCGGCTCCGTCCCTGGGCCGATACGGTTCCGGTGTGGATCGAGGTCGGGAGGCTGTATGGGGTCGAAACGGCGTTTGCCTCGGCGGATGTACGAGAGCGAGCTGCTCCGGCTCCAGGAGCAGTTGCTGATACTGCAGGAGTGGGTGCGCGAGGAGGGCGTGCGCATCGCCGTGGTGTTCGAGGGGCGGGACGCCGCCGGCAAGGGCAGCACGATCAAGCGCGTCACCGAGTACCTCAACCCCCGCTTCGCACGCATCGTGGCGCTTCCGGTGCCGACCGATCGGGAGCGGACCCAGTGGTACTTCCAGCGGTACATCCAGCACCTGCCCGCCGCCGGAGAGATCGTCCTGTTCGACCGGTCGTGGTACAACCGCGCGGGCGTCGAGCGGGTCATGGGGTTCTGCACCGCTGACGAGCACCGGCGTTTCCTGCATCAGTGCCCCATATTCGAGCGGATGCTCGTCGAGGACGGCATCCTGCTGCGCAAGTACTGGTTCTCCGTCAGCGATGCCGAGCAGGAGCGCCGGTTCCGCAAGCGCCTCGAGGATCCGATGCGGCGGTGGAAACTGTCCCCGATGGACATGGAGTCCATCTCGCGCTGGGAGGACTACTCGCGCGCCAAGGACGAGATGTTCGTCCACACCGACATTCCCGAGGCGCCCTGGAACGTGGTCGACAGCGACGACAAGCGGCGGGCCCGCATCAACATGATCCACCACCTCCTGTCGAGCATTCCCTACCGCGAGGTGGAGCGTCCGCCGCTCCATCTGCCGGAGCGCCCGCCGTCCAAGGGGTACGTGCGGCCCCCGCGCGGCGAGCAGAACCACGTCCCGGACCACGCGGCGACCCTGGAAGCCTGACGAGCGGCGTGGACGGGTCGCCGGGCCGCTGACCTCCCCTTTTCCGTGCCGACCCCATAGGCTTCGGCGTCAACGTGATCACCCGCGCCGCCACGGCACCCGCCGTGGCGGCGCATGACGTAGGCGGGCCGGAGCCCGGCCGCGAGGAGTGAGCCATGAGTTCCACCCCGACCAGTCACGTCGGCCGGCTGGGCGAGCCCCTCACCCTGCCGTCGGGGCTGACCCTGCCGAACCGGCTGATGAAGTCGGCGCTGAGCGAGGGGCTCGCCGAGGCCGACGGGTCGCCCGGCACCCGCCTGGAGACCCTCTACCGCAGGTGGAGCACCGGCGGCTACGGCCTGCTGGTCACCGGGAACGTCGCCGTCGACCTCCGGCACCTGAACGAGCCCGGCAACGTCGTCATCGAGGACGACCGCCACCTGGACGCCTTGACCCGGTGGACCGGGAGCTACCGCGGGCGCGGCGGGCCGATCTTCGCGCAGCTCAACCACCCCGGGCGGCAGGCCAACCGGCGCGCCGGGCGGAGCCGTCCGGTCGCGCCGAGCGCGATCGCGGCCCGCGTCCCCGGCGCCGCCAAGCCCCGCGCCCTCACCGACGAGGAGATCCGCGAGATCGTCAAGCGGTTCGGCGCCGCCGCGGCCGTCGCCGAGGCCGCCGGGTTCGACGGCGTGCAGATCCACGGAGCGCACGGCTACCTCGTCACCCAGTTCCTGTCGCCCATCTCCAACCGGCGGGACGACGCCTGGGGCGGCGACCCCGAGCGGCGCCGGGCCTTCGTGCTGGAGGTCCTGCGCGCCGTCCGCGCCGAGGTGGGCCCCGGGTTCTCCGTGGGGATCAAGCTGAACTCGGCCGACTTCCAGCGCGGCGGATTCACCGAGGAGGAGTCCCGCGAGGTCGTCCGCGCCCTCGTCGCGGAGGGGATCGACCTCATCGAGGTCAGCGGGGGATCGTACGAGGCCCCGGCCATGATGGGCGTGCTGGCCGACTCCACCCGGGCGCGCGAAGCGTACTTCCTGGACTACGCCCGGACGGTCCGCGAGGCCGCCGGCCGGACGCCGATCGCCGTCACCGGCGGGTTCCGCACCCGCGCCGCGATGGAGGAGGCACTGGCCGAGGGCGACTGCGACATCGTCGGCATCGGGCGGCCCACCTGCCTCACCCCCGACGCGCCCAGGGCGCTGTTCGAGGACGGCCGGGAGCGGCTGGAGGTCCCCGCGATCGGGGTCGGCGCCCGCCGGGTGATCGGGCGCCTCACCGACATCCGCCCCCTGGACAGCGCGCTGAACGTGCAATGGCACGCCGACCAGCTCCACCGCATGGCGGCGGGCCGGGACCCCGACCCCGCCGTGCCGTGGTGGCGCACCCTCGGCTCGATGGTCCGGCACGGCCCCGCCGCCCTGCGTCCCAAGCGCGGCTGACCGCTCCGCCCGGCACGCCGGCCAGGTCAGCCGCCGATGCCGGTGAGGGCGACCATCAGCGGCAGGCCGAGGATGATCAGGAGGGCGCCGAAGACGTCGAAGGCGAAGCCGGAGCGGATCATGGTGGTGATCGGGACGGCGCCGGAGCCGTAGGCGATCGCGTTCTGCGGGGTGGACACCGGGAGCATGAAGCCGAACGAGGCCGCGAACGTGGCGGCCAGGGCGGGCACGAACGGGTCGACCTGCGCGGCCTGCGCGATCGGGATGATGATCGGGACGACCACGGCGGCGGACGCGGTGTTGCTGGTCGTCTCCGAGATCAGGATGGCCAGCACCGCGGCGAACGCGGTGATGAAGAACGTGCTGGTCAGGCCGAGGGCGTCGGACGCGGAACCGCCGATGGTGCGGGCCAGCCCCGTGTCGGCGAGCAGTGAGCCGAAGATGATGCCCGTCCCGAACAGCAGGATGGTGCCCCAGTCGATGCGCGCGGCGTCGCTCCAGTTCAGGGTGGTCTGGCGGCGGCGCCAGTCGGTGGGGAGGATGAACAGCAGGGACGCGCCGAGCACGGCGACGATGCCCTCGTCCAGCCGTTCGCTGATTGTCTCGTAGATCGACGAGTCGGTGCCGGCGGCCAGCGCGATGACGCCGGGGAAGATCCACAGGACGACGGTGACGGCGAAGGCGACGAGCGTGGTCTTCTCCGCGCGGCTCATCCGGCCGAGGTCGGCGCGCTCGCGGGCCACGTACTCCTGGACGCCCTCGATCCGGCGGATCTCCGGCTTGTTGAGCAGCAGCAGGACGACGACCAGCACGACCAGCATCACCGCGCACAGCGGCAGCGCGGTCAGCGTCCACTGCGCGAAGGAGATCCGCTCGCCGGTGGCCTCCTCGATCAGCCCGCGCCCGATCAGGTTGGGCGGGCTGCCGACCGGGGTGAGCAGGCCGCCGACGGACGCGCCGTAGGCGAGCATCAGCACCAGCGCGGCGCCGACGCGCAGCCGGGCCGGGTCGAAGTCGGCGGCGACGAGGCCGCGGTCCTGCAGCATCTTGGCGATGACGGTGAGCAGCCCGAGCGCCGTCGGCAGCAGCATCGCGACGGTCGCGGTGTTGGACACGAACGCCGACAGCAGGCAGGTGACGAGGCCGAACGTGGCGATCAGCCGGAAGGTGGACTCGCCGACGCCGGGCAGCGACAGGATGAAGAACGCGAACCGCCGCGCGACCCCGTGCTTCAGCATCGCCTGGGCGAGGATGAACGCCCCGATGAACGTGAAGATCGTGGTGGAGCCGAACGGTTCGAGCGCGTCGTCGGCGGGGACCACGCCGAACAGCACGATGACGCCGACCCCGATCAGGCCGCCGATGGGGATCGGCACCGGCTCGGTCACCCACAGCACGATGACGCCGAGCAGGATCCCGGCCAGGGTCTGCTGGGACGGCGCCATGTCCAGCGGCAGGAGCAGGAAGACCGCGGTGACCAGCGGCGCCAGCCAGAACCCGGTGGTGCGGCGGGCCTTCTCGAAGCGTTCCTCCGCGGCGGAGAGCCGCTGCTCGCCGAGGCTGCGGTAGGTGGCCTGGCCCATCAGCGCCTTGGCCACGTCGGTGCGGGCGGGCGCCGCGGTGCCCGCGGGCCCGGTGGCGGGCGGGGCGGCGGGGTCGCGCGGCGGGGTCTCGTCCGATGTCATGGGAGCACTCCTCGGGAGCGGAGCCCGCCGTTGCGGCCGGGTTCCTAGGGCGTTCCGGACAAGCGATTCTGCGTCAAATTGAAGATCGCCCGGGACGGCGAATCCAAGACGTGTCGGCTACTTGACTGAAAGGCTCCCCCTATAGGCGAGCGGAGGCGCGGGTGGACGTCCGGCAGCTGGAGTACTTCCTGGCCGTGGTGGACCACGGCGGCTTCAACCGGGCGGCGGGCGCGCTGTTCGTGGCGCAGCCGTCGCTGTCGCAGGCGATCCGCGGCCTGGAGAAGGACCTGGGGACGCAGCTGTTCCACCGCAACGGGCGGCGCGTCGTGCTGACCGAGGCGGGCCGGGCGCTGATCGGCCCGGCGCGGCAGGCGGTGCGCAGCCTGGAGGTGGCGCGGGAGAGCGTGACCGCGGCGCACGGCCTGCGGACGGGCCGCATCGCCGTCGCCTCGATGCCGTCCCCCGCGATCGAGCCGCTCGGCGGCATGGTGCAGCGCTTCGCCGCGCGGTACCCCGGGGTGGACGTGGTGCTGCGCGACGCGCCGGTGCCGGGCGCGGTCATCGACATGGTGCGGACCGGCGTCACCGAGCTGGGGCTGCTGTCGGCGTGGGAGCCGCCCGCCACGACCGACGTCGACCTGCACCCGGTGGGGGAGCAGCGGCTCGTCCTGGTGGCGCCGCCGGACGGCCCGTTCGAGCCGGGCCCGCCGCTGCCGCGGGAGCGCCTCGCCGGGCACCGGCTGATCGCCGGGGAGCGCGGGACGGGCATGCGCCGCCTGGCCGACGAGATCCGGGCCTCCGGCGTGGACGTGCCGTTCGCGGTGGAGACCGACCACCGGGCGGCGATCCTCTCGCTGGTCCTGAAGGGGGTCGGCGTGGCGATCCTCGCGGAGGCGTGGCGGCCGCTGGCGCTGCGCGCGGGCGCCGTCGTCCGCGACCTCGACCCGCCCGCCAGCCTGCACATCGCCCTGGCCGGCCGGAAGGGCTGGCTCAGCCCGATCGCCGAGGAGTTCCTGCGGATGGCCCTCTCCCGCGACCCGTGGACGGACCCGGAGACAGGCCGGTAGATAGGCGCGGCTTATCGGACGCATTGGGGACGCGTCTTGGACGAGCCCGCAAACCCTTGATCCAATTCCCGGCATGAGCAGCAGCACCCCTCACCGCATCGCGCTGGTCCCCGGGGACGGCATCGGCCGCGAGGTCGTCCCGGCGGCGCGGCGCGTCCTGGACGCCGTGTGCGAGCGCCGCGGCCTGGCCCTCGACTACGCCGAGTACGACTGGTCCTGCGAACGGTACGAGCGCGAGGGTGCGATGATGCCGGACGACGCCCTGGACCGCCTGGCCGAGCACGACGCGATCCTGCTGGGCGCCGTCGGCTACCCGGGCGTGCCCGACCACGTGTCGCTGTGGGGGCTGCTGATCCCGATCCGCCGCCGGTTCCAGCAGTACGTGAACCTGCGTCCGATCAAGGTGTTCGAGGGCCTGGACAGCCCGCTGCGCGGCGCCCGCGCCGGCGAGGTCGACTTCGTCGTCGTCCGGGAGAACGTGGAGGGCGAGTACAGCGAGATCGGCGGGCGGATCTACCAGGGCACGCCGCAGGAGACCGCCGTGCAGGAGTCGGTGTTCACCCGCGCCGGCGTCACCCGCATCCTCGACTACGCCTTCGGCCTCGCCGGCCGGCGCCGGGGGCGGCTCACCTCGGCGACCAAGTCGAACGGCATCGTGCACACGATGCCGTTCTGGGACGAGCTCGTCCGGGAACGCGCCGCCGCCCACCCCGCCGTCACCTGGGACCAGGAACACATCGACGCCTTGGCCGCCAAGTTCGTCCTCCGGCCCGAGCGGTTCGACGTGGTGGTTGGGTCCAACTTGTTCGGCGACATCCTCAGCGACCTGGCGGCGGCCATCGCGGGCAGCATCGGGATCGCGCCGTCCGCCAACCTCAACCCGGAGGGCCGGTTCCCGTCGATGTTCGAGCCGGTGCACGGCTCGGCGCCCGACATCGCGGGCCGCGGCATCGCCAACCCGCTCGGGACGATCTGGTCCGCCGCGATGATGCTCGACCACCTCGGCCACACGGAGGCCGCCGCCGACATCACCTCGGCGATGGCGTCCGTCCTGGCGGAAGGCACGGTACGGACCCCCGACCTGGGCGGCGCCGCCACCACCGGCGAACTGGCCGAACACGTCATCACCGCACTGCGCCCCCTGAGTTGAGGGGCCGCGCTCTACCCGGCTGTTACCGGCCGCTGCGCACAATGCGGTGGGAGGTACCCGGTGCTGACGGTGAACCGCGCGGACTACGCCCGCCTTCTGCGGCTCGCGTATCTGGTGCTCGACGACGGCGACGCACCCCTCGCGCGCGCCCGCCGCGCCGCCGCGCGCGCCGCCCGGGGGCGGCCGGGCGGCTACCCGGCCAAGCGGGCGCGGCTGGTCGGCGTCCTGCTGACCGAGCCGCCCGCCGGGTGGAGCCCGCTGCACCGCGTCCTCTTCGAGCCCGCGCCCCCGCCGCGGGGGCCCGTCCGGGAGGCGCTGTCGGAGCTTCCGCCGCACGAGCGGCTCGCGTGCCTGCTGCGCCTCGACGGCCTCACCGTTCCCGAGGTCGCCGCCGAGCTCGGCCCGCACCGGCCCACCGACTTCCGGGACGTGGAGCGGGCCACCGCCGCCGTGGACGCCCGGACCGGGCTGGACGAGGCGGCGCAGCGGGCCGAGATCGAGGCGTTCGACCCCGATCTCGTCCGGCTCCGCCCGCCGTCCGTCCGGCCGGCGTGGCGCGCCGCGGTGGCGGCCGCGGTCGCGGTGGCGCTGCTGGCGGTCGCCGGATCCGTCCTCACGCGGGCGGAGGAGGGGGCCGGCGGGCCCGCGGCGGTCGACCCGGGGGCCTGGCGCAAGACCCCCGCCCCCTCGATCAACGAGTGGCCGGCCCAGGGCGGGCTGCGGCACGACGCGGCGCTGCTGCGCCGGGCCGCCGAGGCATGGCGGGACCACCACCGCCACCCGCCGGTCGGCCGCGTCTTCCTCCTGTACGCCGGGACGGTGGACGGCGCGTCCCTCGTCGTGCTGCGCGACACCCCCGGCGCCCGGGACGCGCCGAGCATGGCGCAGTACTTCGAGCGGCGCCTGTCGCGCGGCGTGGAGTCGGTCCGCCGGCTCGGCAACGGCACGGGGCAGCTGATCATGCTCGGCATGACGTGGCGCTACCTCGTCCCGCCCTGGCTGCAGGACGTGCGGGCGGCGGTACCGGAGGGGCGCGCCCCGGACTGGACGCCGCTGCCGGTCCGGGACGGGCTGACCGGCCCGCTGCCGTGGACCTGGTTCACGCCGCGCTGCCAGAACTACGTGGTGTTCCGGATGATCTTCCGGCCGGCGGCCGGCGGGACGGTGCGGGCGGTCACGCAGCTCGCCTCGCACGACCCGTGGTCGGCGGCGCCGCGGGTGTGGTTCCCCGACCGGCCCGAGCCGGAGGAGCGGTTCCGCTGGGCGGCGCTGCACGCCGTCGCCTGCGAGGGCGCGGCGACGCTCAGCGAGTCGGGCGACCTGCGGCTCGGCCGGCTGTGGAGCGGCGAGCTGCCCGACGGCGGCGGCCGGGCGACGCTGCTGACGGTGGACGCGTCGTCCCAGTGGGCCGCCCCCGGCAGCGCGGTGCTGATCTCCGAGGGCGGGAAGGCGCTGTCCGAACGGGGCAGGACCAACAGCGACACCACCTCGTCCGCCGCGTCGATGGCCGCCGCCCTGTGGTGGCGGTCGCCGCGGCGCTGGCACCTGGTGGCGGCCGCCGGGCCGAACGTCAGGCGGCTGAAGACGGTCGGCGAGCTGGACTCCCGCGAGGAGGACACCGCCGGGAAGGACGAGGCGCTCCTGCTGCTGGTGCCGGGCCCGCGCACCGGCGGCAGGCTCCCGGAGCGGGCGCACCTCCCGGTCGTCCACGTCGTGGCCTACGAGAACGACGGGGACCGCACGGTCGTCAGCCCCTGGTGACCGGCGCCGGCCGGGCGGGCGTACCCGCCGCGGCCGGCGCCGGCGCGGTCAGAGGGGGTAGCGCGGGGGCTCGCCGCGCATGGTGATCCAGCGGGTCTCGGTGAACGCCTCGACGTTGGCCGCCGCGCCGCCGAAGCGGGACCCGGTGCCGGACGCCCCCAGGCCGCCGAACGGGGCGTTGGCCTCGTCGTTGACGGTCTGGTCGTTGATGTGGACGATCCCCGTCGGGATCTGCTCGGCGACGGCCAGGCCGCGCATCGCGTCCCGGGTCACGATGCCGAGCGACAGGCCGTACTCGCTCGCGGCGGCCAGCTCCACCGCCTGGGAGACCGACGACACGCGCGTGACCGGCGCGACCGGGCCGAAGACCTCGTCGGCGAAGGCGGGCGCGGTGAGCGGCGTGCCCGCCAGCACCGTGGGCCGGTAGAACAGCTGCTCGTAGGTCCCGCCGGAGGCGAGCGTGGCGCCCTGGTCGACGCTCGCGGTCACCATGCCGTGGATCCTGTCGCGCTGGCCGGCGTCGATGACGGGGCCGAGCGCGACCTGGTCCGCGGCCGGGTCGCCGACCGGGAGCGCGTCGGCCTTGGCGGCCAGGCGCTCCACGAAGTCGTCGTAGAGGCGGTCGGCGACCAGGTGCCGGCCGGTGGTCATGCAGATCTGGCCCTGGTGGAAGAACGAGCCCCAGGTGGCCAGGTTCACCGCCGCGTCCACGTCGGCGTCGTCCAGCACCAGCAGCGCGGAGTTGCCGCCGAGCTCCAGGTGGGCGCGCTTGAGGTGGCGGCCGGCCAGCTCGCCGATCCGGCGGCCGACCGGGGTGGAGCCGGTGAAGGAGATGACCCGGACGTTCGGGTCGGTGACCAGCGCCTCGCCCACGTCCGCGCCGCCCGGCAGCATCTGCAGGACGTCCGGCGGCAGCCCGGCCTCCTCGAACACCCGCGCCATCAGGGCGCCGCCGGTGACCGCGGTGCGCGGGTCGGGCTTGAGGAGGACGGCGTTGCCGAGCGCGAGCGCCGGGGCCACCGAGCGGATGCCGAGGATGATCGGCACGTTGAACGGCGAGATCACCGCGACCACCCCGGCCGGCATGCGGCGCGCCATGGACAGCCGCGGCTCCTCCGACGGCAGCACCTCGCCGATCGCCCGGGCGGGCAGGGAGGCGGCCTCGTAGCACTCCTCGGACGCCACGTGCAGCGCGAACCCCGCCATGCCGGGGACCGCCCCGACCTCGCGGACGTTCCAGCCGCTGATCTCCTCGGCGTGCCGCTGCCACAGGTCGCCGGCCTTGCGCAGGACTGCGGCTCGGGCGGGGTGCGGCAGCGCGGCCCACTCCCGCTGCGCCTCGGCGGCGCTCGCGGCGGCCTCGGCGACGTCCTTGGGCGCGGCCTGCCCCATCCGGCCGAGCTCGCCGCCGGTGGCGGGCTCGACCACGGCGTAGTCGCCGCCGTGTCCCGGCGTCCACGCACCGTTCTTGAAGATGTTTCCCTGCCAGTCGACGCTGTCGAGCAGTCCCACGGGCCTCTCCCCTGTCGTTTCGCTGGTTCCTGCGCAGTACCCGGGCCTGAGCCCCTGGCTCATCTCCTCATGAACCTGCGTCGCAGGGGAAGGGCGGCCGGGGGACGAGTCGCTCGACGAGGCGGGCCGCGCCGAGGACGGCGCCGCCGCCCGGGTGCGGCTCCGGCGGTGCGGCGAACGCGGACACGAGCAGCGCGGCGTCGTCCACCGTGCCCGCCAGCATCCCGAGGTGGTCGAGGGACGGGGCCGGCGGCGGCACCCCCGTCGAGCGGGACGCGGCCGCGGGTCGGCTTGAAGCGGCCGACGAGTTCTGCGAACTCCCGTGGATCACCGTCCGCGACCGGGACCGCGCGTTCCCCTTCTGACCCGCTCCGTCTCCCCGACCCCGCCCCGGCTCAGGCGCCCTTCCAGTACGGGTCCCGGCCGATGAAGCCGAGCAGCCTCGTCTGGACGTCGGCGTCGCCGGGCACCTCGACGCGGGGCCCGTACTGGCCGGAGGAGCGGATAGCCTCCTCCACCTCCTCCATCCCCGCGAGGAGGTCGGCGCAGAAGCCGGGGTCCAGCCGGTCGTCCTGGCCGGTGGCCCTGGCGAGGTCCCACGTGTGCATGAACACGTCGGCGGTGTAGAACCGGTCGATCGCGGTGTCCAGCGGCACGGTGCCGATGTGCGGGTTGTTCAGTTCGCGGTGCGCGGTGCCCGGGTCGTCCAGCACCGCCTGCACACCGTCGCAGTGGACCCGCCAGGCTTCGACCGGGTCCTCGTCCACCGACGGCCCCCGGGGCAGGTCGATGCCGGCGCCGGCGGCCAGGAACCCGGGGAACCACTCGGTCAGGTGCCGGACGACGTCGCGCGCGGTCCAGCCGGCGACCGGCGACGGCGCGTCCCAGGACGCGGTGCCGCGGACCCGGTCGGTGAACAGCCCGGCGACCTGCCGGTGCCGCTCGGCGGGGCGGTCAGACAGTGCCATCGGCAAGCAGCCTCTCCAGCTTGGCGTACCCCTCGTCGACACCGGTCTCCATGCCGCTGCGCAGCCACATGTCGCGGTCCTCGAAGCTGTCGACCAGCGACTGCGCCCGGAGCCGGGTGCGCCCGTCGCCGAGGTCCTCGAACCACAGCGTCTCCAGCGCGACCCCGTCCGGCTCGCCCTCGTAGGTGAAGGTCTGCACGATGCGGTCCGGGCGCACCTCGTGGAAGGTGCCGCGGAACCAGTACTCCTCGCCGTCCCGCGCCGAGACGTACCGCCAGCTCCCGCCGGTGCGCGCGTCCCAGTGGTCGATCCGGGTGTCCATGCCCTCGGGCCCCACCCACCGGGCGAAGAGCTCGGGGTCGGTGTGGGCGCGGAGCAGCTGCTCGGGCGCCGCCGCGAAGTCGCGCGTCATCCGGATGACCGGCAGCTTCGGGTCGACCTCGATCGCCGTCTCAGTGATCTTCGGCATCTTCGTCCTCCTTCATCTCCGCCAGGACGGCGTCGAGGCGGCGGTAGCGCCGCTCGGCGCGGGCCCGGTGGCGTTCGATCCAGGTGTCCATCAGGTCCAGGGCCCCGACCTCCAGCCGCACCGGCCGGGGCTGCGGCCCCGGTGGCCGGCTGACGAGCCCGGCGTCCTCCAGGACCCGCAGGTGCTTGTAGACGGCCTGCAGCGACATCCGGTACGGCTCGGCCAGCTGGCTCGCGGTCGCGTCGCCCTCGGTGAGCCGGGCGACCATGTCGCGCCGGGTCGGGTCCGCGAGGGCGGCGAAGACCCGGGACAGCGTGTCCTCGGTCATCGCCCTCCTGTTTTCAACCTTTTGGTTGAAACCCACGCTAGGGCGCGCGGTTCCACACTGTCAACTATTCGGTTGAAAGACCTGATCGCAGCCCTGTGGTGCAGCTCGGTCCAGGTTCTGCCGGTGTGCCCGATGCGGGCGGAGCGAATCCGGCATGCGCGACCGGACGTCTGGAATGCTCCGCTGCGGTAAGGATTGGGGCATGGTGACGCGGAGCGGGCGATGAGCGGAGACGCGCAGCGGGCGAGGATCGCGGACGAGCTCGAGATGCGGGGCTCGCCCCTGTGCGACTGCGCGCGGCACGGGCCCGCGTTCAGCCGGGCCACCGGGGCGGCGATCGCGCACCACTGCGGCTGCGCGGCGGTGCGGGCGTCGGCGCTGGCCCGCCGCGCCGCGTCCGCCACCCGGCACGCCCGCGAGTGCGGCTGCGACCAGGCCGACCGCGAGGCTGCGCTGTACTGGGAGAGGGAGTTCGCCGCCCGCCGCCCCGGCGGCCACGTACCGGGCTCGGGCGCCTGCTGACCCGCGCGGCCGCCGGGCCCGCGCCGGACTCAGACGGCGAGCAGGCGCTTGACCTCGTCGCTGCGCAGGTCCTCGGCGGTCCCGGAGTGCCGGACGACGCCGCCGTCGAGGATCGCGAACCTGTCGGCCAGGCGCAGGGCCAGGTCGAGGTACTGCTCCACGAGCAGGACGGCGAGGTCGTGCTCCCTGTGCAGCCGCTCGATGGCCTCCTCGATCTCCAGGATGATCGAGGGCTGGATGCCCTCGGTCGGCTCGTCCAGGATCAGGATCCGCGGCCGGGTCACCAGGGCGCGGGCGATCGCCAGTTGCTGCTGCTGCCCGCCCGACAGGAACCCCGCCCGGCGCTGCAGGAGCTTGGTCAGCCGAGGGAAGACCGCCAGGGCGTCGTCGACGGCCCCGGGATCGCGGCGGCCCATCGCCTCCTGCGTCACCTGGAGGTTCTCCCAGACCGTCAGCTGCGGGAACGTCTCATGGCCCTGCGGCACGTAGCCCATGCCCGATCTGACCCGCTGGCAGGTGCTCGTCCGCGTGATGTCCGCGCCGTCGAAGACGACCGTGCCCGCCGTCGGCGCCAGCAGGCCCATGATCGTGTTGAGCAGGGTGGTCTTGCCCGCGCCGTTGCGGCCCATGACGCACGTCAGCTCGCCCGGACGCACCGCCAGATCCACGCCGAACAGCACGCGGGAGCGGCCGTAGGCGGTCTCCAGCCCGCTCACCCGCAGCATCACGTCGGTCATGCGGTGTCCCCGTTCTCATCGCGGGTCATCGGACCTCCCCGTTCGCGGATCGGCCGAGATAGACCTCCTGGACCCGGGGGTCGTCCTGCACCGTGGCGACGTCCCCCTCCACCAGGACGGTGCCCTCGTGCAGGACCGTCACCTGCGACGCGTACCGCCGCAGGAACTCCATGTCGTGCTCGACGACGATGACGGTGTGGTCCCTGGCGATCTCGGTGAGCAGTTCGCCGGTCCGCTCGCGCTCCGCCCGGCTCATGCCGGCCACGGGCTCGTCGAGGAGCAGCAGCCGGGGCCCCTGCACGATCAGCATCCCGATCTCCAGCCACTGCCGCTGGCCGTGCGAGAGCACCCTGGCGGGCCGGTCCGCCAGGTCCGCGAGCCCGGTCCGCTCCAGCGCGGCCGCCACGACGTCCGACACCCCGCGCCGCCGGCGCAGGAGCGTGACGAGCGGGCGGCGGAAGCTCGCGGCGAGGTCGATGTTCTCCACGACGGTGAGCTCCTCGAAGACCACGGACGTCTGGAACGTCCGGCCGATCCCGAGGCGCACGATCCGGTGCTCCGGGCGCCCGACGAGGGACGTGCCGGCGAAGGTCACCGAGCCCATCGACGGCCGGGTCAGCCCGGTGACGACGTCGAGCAGGGTGGTCTTGCCCGCCCCGTTCGGGCCGATCAGGAAGCGCAGCTCCCCCTGCTCCACGGTGAGGTCGATGCCGTCGACGGCCTTGAACCCGTTGAAGACGACCTCCAGCTCGCGGATCTCCAGCAGGGCCGGGGCACGGGCCCCGGTGGTCACGACCTGACCGTTGGCGGGCTTGGTGTGGGTGTTCACGCGGTCGCCGCCTCCTTCCG
>NZ_BMRO01000006.1:57588-90545 GCF_014648675.1 Actinomadura livida | reverse complement strand
CGGCCGCGTCCGCCGCGGGGGGCGGTTCCGGGCGCACCCCGGGCCGCCGGCGCGCGATCGCGTCGCCGGCCTGCCGGACGGCACCGGCGATGCCGCCGGGCACCAGCACGATGACGAGGATGAACAGCAGGCCCTGCAGGTAGACCCACCCGCTCGGGTACTGCTCGCTGAAGGCGGTGTGCGCCCAGTTGAGCAGCACGCCGCCGAGGACGGCGCCCCCCAGCGAGTACCGCCCGCCGATCGCCACCGCGACCACGAGCTCGATCGACGGGACGACCCCGAGCAGCGAGGGCGAGATGATGCCGACCACCGGCACGTACAGCGCGCCGGCGATGCCCGCGATGGCCGCCGAGACGGCGAACGCGATGGTCTTCACGGCGGCGGCGTTGTAGCCGAGGAAGCGGACCCGGTCCTCCCCGTCCCGCACCGCGACGAGCAGCCTGCCGAAGCGGCTCTTCACCAGCTGGCGGGCCAGCAGGTACAGCGTGCCCAGTACCAGGGCCACCACGAAGTAGAAGCCGCGTTTGGTGCCGTCGTCCTCGGGGTCGCGGCCGAAGACGTCGTAGAAGTGGGTCAGCCCGTTGGTGCCGCCCGTGAGGCCCTGCCGGCCCACCAGCCAGATCACGAACGCTGCGGCGAGGGCCTGGCTGAGGATCGCGAAGTAGGCCCCCCGCACCCGCTGCCGGAAGATCAGGTAGCCGAGCAGCGCGGCGGTCGCCGCCGGGACGAGCACGGCGGCGGCGATCGCGAACACCGGGCTCGCGAACGGCTTCCACAGCAGCGGCAGCTCCTCCACCCCGCTCCACACCATGAAGTCGGGGAGGTTGCCCGGCCCGGCGTCGTGGAGCTTGAGGTACATGGCCATCGAGTAGCCGCCCAGCCCGAAGAACACGCCCTGGCCGAGCGTGAGCATCCCGCCCTGCCCCCAGGCGAGCCCGATGCCGAGCGCGGCGATGGCGAAGCACAGGTACTTCGTGAGCAGGCCCAGCCGGAACGGGTCCAGCGCGGCCGGCGCGACCGCGAGGACCAGCAGCGCCACGGCGGCGAACAGCGCGATTCCGCGCCACCGGCCGGTCATGTCAGCGCCCGGCTGCGGAGGACGAACATGCCCTGCGGGCGCGCCTGCAGGAACGCCACGGTCGCCACGAAGACGATCACCTTGGCCAGGCTCGCGTCGGTCCAGAACTCCGCGTAGGAGTTGATCAGGCCGAGGAGCAGCGCGGCGGCGACGGCGCCGCGCAGCCGGCCGAGCCCGCCCGCGACCACGACGAGGAAGGCGTCGACGATGTAGTAGGTGCCGAGGTTGGGGCCGACCGGGCCGATCAGCGTCAGCGCGACGCCGGCGATCCCGGCGAGGCCGGAGCCGATGAAGAACGTGAGCCGGTCGACCCGCTCGCTGTCGACGCCGCTGCACTCGGCGAGCTGGCGGTTCTGCATCACGGCCCGCATCCGCCGGCCCTGCCGGGTCCGGTTCTGGTACGCCCAGATCGCGAGCACCGACAGCGCCGCGACGGCGAGGATGAACAGCCGGGTGTAGGGCACCTGCGAGCCGAACATCGGGATGCCGCCGCTCAGCCAGCCGGGGGCGCGGACCTGGACGTTGGGCGCCCCGAAGATGTCCCGGGCGAGCTGCTGGAGGACGAGGCCGACCCCCCAGGTGAGGAGCAGCGTGTCGAGCGGGCGTCCGTAGAAGCGGCGGATCGCCGTCCGCTCCAGGACCAGGCCCATCGCGCCGGCGGTCAGGAAGGCGGCGGGCAGGGCCACCACGACCGCCTGCCTCCCCGCCCAGTCCTGGAGCACGTAGGCGGTGTAGGCGCCCACCATGATGAACTCGCCGTGGGCCATGTTGATCACCCCCATCTGGCCGAAGGTGAACGTCAGGCCCAGTGCCGCCAGCAGCAGGACGGCGGCGATGCTGAGGCCGATCGGCAGCTGGCTGAGCAGGGCTTCCATGTGCCTCCTCGATGCCTGTTCGCGGGCAGGGTCTCCGAGCGGGGCCGCCGGGCGGCTCGCCGGGCGGGTCCCCGGCCGGGGCGTGCCCGGCCGGGGGACGGAGCGGATCAGGACAGGCCCGCGGCCCAGGGGTAGCTCTTGAGGTACGGGTCCGGCGCGATGGGCTTGCCGGAGTTCCAGGTCTCCTTGATCGTCCCGTCGGGCTGGATGACGCCGATGCGGGCCGTCTTGTGCATGTGGTGGTTGGCGCCGTCGATCGTCACCTTGCCCTCGGGCAGTTCGAGGGAGATGCCGCCCGCGGCCTTCTTCACCGCCTCGGGGTCGGTGCTGCCGGCCTTCTCGGCCGCGGCGGCCCACAGCTTCACGGCGTTGTAGCCGGCCTCCATCGGGTCCGAGGTGACCTTGTCCGGGCCGTACTTGGCCTTGAACGCCTTCACGAACGCCTCGTTCGTCTTGCCCGGGGTGGTCATGTAGTAGTTCCACGCCACGAGCTGGCCCGCGATGTTGTCCACCCCGATGCCCTTGACCTCCTCCTCGGCGATGCTCACGGACATCACCGGAAGCGACGAGGCGGTGGCGCCGGCGCTCTTGAGCTGCTTGAAGAACGCGACGTTGCTGTCACCGTTGAGGGTGTTGAACACCGCGTCGGGTTTCGCCTGCATGACCTTGTTGACGAGCGTGCCGTACTCCGTCGACCCCAGCGGGGTGTACTCCTCCCCGGCGATCGTCATCCCGTTGGCCGCGGCATAGGCTTTGATCACCTTGTTCGCGGTGCGCGGGAAGACGTAGTCGCTGCCGACGAGGAAGATCTTCTTCTTTCCCTGCTCCTTCAGATAGTCCAGTGCCGGGACGATCTGCTGATTGGTCGTGGCCCCGGTGTAATAGATATAGGGCGAGCTTTCCAGCCCTTCGTACTGGACCGGGTACCAGAGCAGCGCCTTGTTGCGTTCGAAAACGGGCAGCATCGCCTTGCGGCTGGCCGAGGTCCACCCGCCGAACACCGCGGCGACCTTGTCCCGGCGGATGAGCTTCTGCGCCTTCTCCGCGAAGGTGGGCCAGTCGGACGCGCCGTCCTCGACGACCGGTTCCAGCTTTTTCCCGAGGACGCCGCCGGCGGCGTTGACCTCCTCGATCGCCATCAGCTCGGCGTTCTTGACGGTGACCTCGCTGATGGCCATCGTCCCGCTCAGCGAGTGGAGGACGCCGACCTTGACGGTGTTCCCGGCGGGCGAGGCGGCGCCGTCGCCCGTGCCGGCCTCACCGCCGCACGCGGTCAGCGCCAGCAGCGCCGCGGTCGCCAGCGAGCCGAGCCTCAGCAGAGATTTTCCGTGCACGTACCACTCCTTGCGGATAGGCCCCGAAACCGTTCTTCGCCGCTTACAGAATTGCGTTTCCTTGTTTCCGGTGACGGTTCGGAAACGTTAAGGCGGTGTTAATAGGGTGGCCCGGTATTCGCGGCGGACGGCAGTAGGCACCCGTAACTCCGAAATGGTCGGCCAGCTGGAACCGTGGGCGCGTCTTTGCGAACCGGGTCAATGGAAACCCTGCGCTGTATCCCCGGTGATTCCGGCGTGTTTCCAGTGCGTGAATACGGGCTCACGGCCGCCGCGGCGGTCAGGTGCGGGCGCGTTCCTCGCCATGGCGGAGCCGCCGGCGGAGCGTCGCCGAGTCGGGCGCGAGCGCGGTGACCAGCACGCCGGGGCCGGCGAGCGGCATGACCGCGAGCCCGTCGGCCGCGTACGGCTCCGCCGCCAGGCCGGGCCCCACGAGCAGCACGTTCCCGGTGCAGCGCGCGTCGCCCAGGACGGCGCCGCTGGTGCAGAGGTCGGGGTCGGGCAGCCGCAGCTCGTTCCGCAGCAGGGGCCGGCCGCCGACGGTGACGTCGACGCGGCCGCTGTAGCGACCCGCGGGCTCGCCGTGCCGGCCCAGGACGAGCTCCTCGCGCCAGCGGAGCGTGGCCCCGGCCTCCAGGGCGAAGTCGGTGACGGCGCGATGGCGGCAGCCCGCGGCGGCGACCGCCGGCTCCAGGGCGAGGTCGAGGTGCGCCCCGTGCCCGACCGCGGCCCGGACGCGCGTCGTGGACTCGCCCGGGCCGGGGAGCAGCAGGGTGCTCGCGACCGAGCGGACCGCGAGGGCGGCGCCCGCCGCGACCTCCAGGTCGAGGTTCAGCTCGTCGCCTCCGAGCGGTCCCGCCGCGGCGCCGACCAGGTGGACGGCGTCCGGGGTGGCGCGGAGCGCGTACGGCCCGTCCGAGCGCAGCCTCGTCAGCCGGACCCGCCCGGCGCCGTCCCGTTCGGCGCGCACGGCGGCGTGCGCGGTGTAGTGCCGGGTCACGGGGCCCCGGTGGGGAGCGCCGCGTCCGCGGAGCCCGGCGCCGGCCCGGCGCTCCGGTGCTCGGCGAGGACGGACCGGACCCATGCGGCGATCTCCGGGGCGCCGGGGTCCTCGCGCAGCGAACCGAAGACCACCGGCCTGCCGCCGCGGACCCGCGCGGCGTCGCGGTCCATGACCGCCAGGTCGGCGCCGACCAGCGGGGCCAGGTCGGTCTTGTTGACGACCAGCAGGTCCGCGCCGCTCACCCCGGGGCCGCCCTTGCGGGGGACCTTGTCGCCGCCCGACACGTCGAGGACGAAGATCTGCCGGTCGGCGAGGCCCCGGCTGAAGGTCGCGGTCAGGTTGTCGCCGCCGCTCTCCACGATCACCAGGTCGAGCCGGCCGTGCCGCCGCTCCAGCGACTCCACGGCGTCCAGGTTGGCGGAGATGTCGTCGCGGATGGCCGTGTGCGGGCAGCACCCGGTGCGGACCGCGGTGATCCGGTCGTCCGGCAGCACCGCGTTGCCGCGCAGGAAGTCGGCGTCCTCGGTCGTGTAGATGTCGTTGGTCACCACGGCCAGGTCGAGTTCGCGGCCGAGCGTCCGGCACAGCGCCGCCACCAGGGCGGTCTTGCCGCTGCCGACCGGCCCGCCGACGCCCAGCCGCAGCGGCCGCCCGCGGGCGGGGGCCGCCGGGTGCGGGTCCTGGAGGTGATCGTGGTTCGTGCCCATCGGGATCCTCTCGTCACGACTCGAACAGGCGCGGTTCCGCCCGGAGGTGCAGCTCGGCGAAGACGTCGAGCGCGGGCGCCGACGCGGCCGGGAGCGCCGCCGGGTCGCCGCCGGCGAAGCCGCCGGCCTCGGCGGCGACGGCGTCCACCCGCGGCGCCAGTTCGGCGAGCGCGCGGTGCACCGCCAGCGGGTCGAGGGCGAGCAGCCGCACGGCCGCCGACGCCGGTCCGGTGACCGCCCCGTACGCGCTGATCGAGGCCGCGTGCGCGGGCGAGCCGCCGGCCGCGGCGACGGCGGCGCCGAGGACGAGCGGGTGGTGCGGCGCCGGGAAGGCCGCGAGCGCGTCGAGCGCCGGGTGCGGCGACGCGGTGCGGACGGCGCGCAGCAGCGACCTGCCCTGGGACCGGGAGGCCCGCCGCTGCGCGGGCGACGGCGTCCTGGCGTCCGCCTCGGCGTCCAGCACGGTCCAGCCGGAGGCCCGCCCATGGTCGGCCGCCGCACGGGCGGTGTGGGCGCAGGCGGCGGCCGCGAGGGCGGCCGTGACGAGACCGGTCGTCGCGAGCCGCCCGCGCAGGAAGCCCGCCAGCGTCGGCACGTCGGTGACCGCGCCCGCGGCCGCCGCGGGCTCCAGGCCGCCCGAGTGCGCGTGGCCGCCCGCGGGCAGCCGGGAGTCGGCCAGAAGCAGCAGCGGCGCGGGAAGGAGCATCAGAACAGGAAGTAGCGCTGGGCCATCGGCAGTTCCGTCGCCGGGGCGGGCTCCACCTCGTCGCCGTCGATGGACACGGTGAACGTGTCCGGGTCGACCTCGATGCGCGGCAGCGCGCCGTTGAGGAGCATGTCCCGCTTGCCGATGCCGCGGGTGTCCTTGACCGGCACCAGGTCGCGGCGCACGGCCAGCCGGTCGGCGATGCCCGCGTCGACCGCGGCGGGGGACACGAAGTGCACGGACGTGCTGGCGGCGGTGAGCGGGGCGGCGCCGAACATCGGGCGCGGCAGGACGGGCTGGGGCGTGGGGATCGAGGCGTTGGCGTCGCCCATCGCCGCCCAGGCGATCATTCCGCCCTTCAGCACCACCTGGGGGCGGACGCCGAAGTAGGCGGGGTGCCACAGGACCAGGTCGGCGAGCTTGCCCGGCTCCACGGAACCGACCTCGGCGTCGAGGCCGTGCGCGATCGCCGGGTTGATCGTGTACTTGGCGACGTAGCGGCGGGCCCGCAGGTTGTCGGCCGGGTCGGCGGGGCCGCCCAGCGGGCCGCGCCGGTGCTTCATGACGTGCGCGGTCTGCCAGGTCCGCAGCACGGTCTCGCCGATCCGCCCCATGGCCTGCGAGTCGGAGCCGATCATCGAGATGGCGCCCAGGTCGTGCAGGACGTCCTCGGCGGCCATGGTCGTCGGCCGGATGCGCGACTCGGCGAAGGCCAGGTCCTCGGGCACCGACGGGTCGAGGTGATGGCACACCATCAGCATGTCGAGGTGCTCGTCGAGGGTGTTGACGGTGTGCGGCCGGGTCGGGTTGGTCGACGAGGGCAGCACGTTGGGGTGCCCGGCGATGGTGATGATGTCGGGCGCGTGCCCGCCGCCCGCGCCCTCGGTGTGGTAGGCGTGCACCGACCGGCCGCCGACGGCGGCGAGCGTCGACTCGACGTACCCGGCCTCGTTGAGGGTGTCGGAGTGCAGCGCGACCTGGACGCCGGACGCGTCGGCGACGCGCAAGCAGGCGTCGATGGCCGCCGGGGTGGAGCCCCAGTCCTCGTGGAGCTTGAAGCCCGCCGCCCCGGCGCGCAGCTGCTCCCACAGGGCCTCCTCGCCGACCGTGTTGCCCTTGCCGAGCAGCGCGACGTTCACCGGCCAGGTGTCGAGCGCCTCCAGCATCCGGCCCATGTACCAGGCGCCGGTCACGGTGGTGGCCTTGGAGCCCTCGGCCGGGCCGGTGCCGCCGCCGATGAGCGTGGTGACCCCGGAGCCGAGCGCCTCCTCCAGGAGCTGCGGGCAGATGAGGTGGACGTGGGAGTCCACGGCGCCCGCCGTCAGGATGCGGCCGTTGCCGGCGAGGACCTCGGTGGAGGGGCCGATGACGAGGTCCGGGTGGACGCCGTCCATCGTGTCGGGGTTGCCGGCCTTGCCGAGCGCGACGATCCTGCCGTCGCGGACTCCGACGTCGGCCTTCACGATCCCCCAGTGGTCGAGGACCACCGCGCCGGTGATGACCAGGTCGAGGGCGCCCTCGGCGCGGGTGGCGCGCGCCTGCCCCATCGACTCGCGGATCACCTTCCCGCCGCCGAAGACCACCTCGTCGCCGGCCCCCGCGCCGCGGCTGCGGTCCTCGGTGACCTCGATGAACAGGTCGGTGTCGGCCAGCCGGACCCGGTCCCCGGCGGTGGGGCCGTACAGCCGGGCGTACCGGTCCCGCGACAGCTCAGCCATCCAGCGCACCCGCCCTCTCGGCCCGCAGTCCCGGCACCACCCGCCGCCCGGCCAGCGGCACCAGGTCGACCTCCCGGGTCAGGCCCGGCTCGAAGCGCACCGCGGTCCCGGCGGGGACGTCCAGCCGGTGCCCCCAGGCGGCGTCGCGGTCGAACTCCAGCGCGGGGTTCGCCACCGCGAAGTGGTAGTGGGAGCCGACCTGGACGGGCCGGTCGCCGGTGTTGACGACGGTGACGCGCACCCGGGCGCGCCCGGGGTTGAGCTCGACCGGCGGGCCGTCCGCCGGCACGACCTCGCCGGGGACGAGCGGGCGCGCCGTCACGGGATCGGCCTGTGCACGGTGACGAGCTTGGTGCCGTCGGGGAACGTCGCCTCCATCTGCACCGAGTCGAGCATCTCCGGAACGCCCTCCATGACGTCCTCGCGGGTCAGCACCGCGCGCCCGGACTCCATCAGCTCGGCGACCGAGCGCCCGTCCCGGGCGCCCTCCAGCACGTGGACCGCGATGATGGCGGTCGCCTCCGGCTGGTTCAGCCGCAGGCCGCGGCCGCGGCGCTCGCGCGCGACCGACGCCGCGACGTGCAGGAGCAGGCGCTCCTGCTCATGTGGGCTGATCAACACGGTCGGCACATTACCGGCGGGAAAAGGGCGCGAACGGAATCCGGCACGGATTTAACGGCGAGTTAACGCCGCGCCGCCGCACCCCCGGCAGCGGGGTCAGCCGCCGGCCTGGGCCGGGGTGATGCGGTCCCGCGCGTCCATCCCGAGCATGACGATGGACGCCGGGAACAGGCCGTGCTCCTCGTGGTCGGTGCCCGCGCCTCAGTGGGGTTCGCAGTAGGAGTGGGCCAGGGCGGTCAGGGTCCGGGCGGCGGTGGCCACCTCGGTCAGGGACACGTGCTCGTCGGGGGCGTGCATGCAGGCGACATCGCCTGGGCCGTACTGGACGGTCGGGATGCCGCCGAGGCCGGTGAGGAGGCGCAGGTCGCTGCCGTAGGGGGCGCCCCAGACGTCGGGCGCCTCGCCCGTGACACCGGTGTGGGCCTCGGTGATGCCTTCCAGCAGTCCGTTGTCGTCGTGGGGGAGGCGGCAGGAGGCGAAGCGGCCGCCCCACCACTCGACCTCGACGGGATGGCGGGACAGCCAGTCGTCGGAGGCGCAGACGTTCGCGACCGTCCGTTCGAGGGCGTGGCGGGCGGCGTGCTCGGGCTCGTCCAGGGCGACGCCGATCCGGCCCTCGGCGACCAGGTCGTCCGGGACGGTGGAGGACCAGTCGCCGGCGCGGACGGTGCCGATCTCGATCGCGTAGGGGAGCCGCCAGCGCGCCATCAGCGGGTCGGGGCCGGTGTTGCGGCGCCGCTCCAGGTCGCGGAGCGCGGTGAAGACCGGCAGGAACAGCTCCACCGCGCTCACGCCGGTGTCGCGGCGCGCCGCGTGGGCGCCCCGGCCGCGGATCCGGAGCCGGAACGTCAGCGCCCCGGCGTTGGCGGGAACGACCCCGAGGCCGGTCGGCTCGGGGATGACGCAGGCGTCGGCGCGCCAGCCGCGGTTCAGGAGGGCGTAGCTGCCGAGGCCGCCGTCCTCCTCCCCGGGGACGCAGGCGATCAGCACGTCGCCGCGCGGCCGCGCGCGGCGCAGGGCTCGCACCGCGAACAGCGCGGCGACCAGGCCGCCCTTCATGTCGCACGCGCCGCGCCCGTAGAGGCGGTCGCCGACGACGCGGCCGCTGAACGGGTCGCCGCTCCAGGCGGCCGGGTCGCCCGGCGGCACGACGTCGACGTGGCAGTTGAAGAGCAGGGAGCGGCCGCCGCCGGTGCCGGGGAGGCGGCCGACCACGCCCGACGCCTCGGTGCGCGCGGCCTCCATGCCGGGGAAGTCCGGCTCGGCGGCCAGGTCCGCGACGGGGATGGGCCAGTGGTCGACCTCCAGGCCCTCCGCCCGCAGCCACGCCGCGAGCCGGTCCTGGATCCCGGTCTCCGCCGGCGAGCCGCCGATGCTGGGGATGCGGACCAGGTCGGCGAGGAGGCCGGCCACCGCGGGGTCCGGCGCCGCCGGGACCGCCCCGCTCACGGGCGGTCGGTGAGGTAGCCGCCCATCTTGCGGAAGTACTCGGTGGCGGGCAGGTCGGTGCCGTCCTCGGTGCGGACGCGTTCGATGAGCAGGCCGTGGCTGCGGCCGCGCCGGGCGTCGGCCCCGGCGACGATGACCACGCCGTCGCCCTCCCGGATGAAGACGCGGCCGGGGGTGCCCCCGTAGACGCCCTTGGAGACCGACGCCTTCAGGACGCGGACGCGCTCGCCCTTGTAGTGCGTGAAGGCGTTGGGGTACGGGTCGCACTGCGCGCGGACGAGGCGCTCGATGTCCTCGGCGGGCCAGGTCCAGTCGATGCGGCTGTCCTCGATGGAGCGCTTGTGGAAGAAGCTGGCCTTCGAGCGGTCCTGCGGCGTGAAGTCGGTGCGGCCGGACGCGATGAAGTCCAGCGACTCCGCGACGATCGGGCCGATGAGGTCGACGGTGCGGTGGAACAGGTCGGCGGCGGTGTCCGACGGGCCGACCGGGACGGCCCGCTGCACGACGATGTCGCCGGCGTCCAGTTCCTCGTTCATCATGTGCGCGGTGACGCCGACCTCCTCCTCGCCGTTGATGAGCGCCCAGATGATCGGGGAGAAGCCGGCGTAGGCGGGCAGCAGCGAGTCGTGGACGTTGAGCGTGCCGCGCCGGGGGAGCCCGAAGATCTGCGGCGGGATCCAGGTGCGCCAGTTGTTGGCCACGATGAGGTCGGGGTCGGCCTCCTTCAGGCGGCCCATCAGCTCCTCGTCGTCGGGGCGGTTGCGCAGCAGGACCGGCACGCCGTGCTCGGCGGCCAGGTCGGCGACCGAGTCGTCCCAGATCTTCTCGTAGGCGTGGTCGCTCTTCGGATGCGTGACGACCAGGACGACCTCGTGATCCGACTCCAGCAGTGCCCGGAGCGTGCGGTGTCCCCAGGTCTGGTAGCCGAACATCACGACCCGCATATGGCCTCCTTGTGCCGTCGATCGAGGAAGGTTAGGCTCACCTTCATTAGGTAAACCTAACCTAAATCATGTGCCGGATCAGGGGAAGCCGGTGGCCCGTGCGATATGTGCCGGATCACAGGCGCCGCCGACCCGGCGCAGGTATGCCCGGCCCCGTCCCGTCCCCCCCGGAAAGGCCCGTTCATGCTCCCCTCGGACACGCATGTCCACGATCTCGTCGGAATAGGCTTCGGCCCCTCGAACCTCGCGCTGGCGATCGCGCTGCGGGAGCGGCAGGCTCGGCACGGCGAGGCGATCGACGCGGTGTTCCTGGAGAAACAGCCGCAATTCGGCTGGCACCGCGGAATGCTCATCGAGGGCACGACCATGCAGGTCTCCTTTCTCAAGGACCTGGTCACCTTGCGCAATCCGGCCAGCGGATTCGGCTTCCTCAGCTACCTGCAGGACCGCGGCCGGCTGCCCGACTTCATCAACCACAAGACGATGTTCCCCTCGCGGGCGGAATTCCACGACTACCTGGACTGGGCCGCCTCCGCATTCGATGACCAGGTCGAATACGGTTCCGAAGTGGTCGGCGTCACACCGGTCGCCTCGGGCGGTGTCGTCGAGTACCTCGACGTGGTCGTCCGGCAGGGCGGCCGCTCCGACGAGCTCACCACGCGGCGCACCCGCAACCTGGTGGTCGCGGCGGGCCTGGAGCCGGTGCTGCCCGAGGGAACGGTGGCCGGCGACCGCATCTGGCACAGCGAGGAACTGCTCGACCGCGCCCCCGGCCTGCGCGACCCGCGGCGGCTGCTGGTGGTGGGCGCCGGGCAGAGCGCCGCGGAGGTCACCGACTACCTGCACCGCACGTTCACCGGCGCCGAGGTGTGCGCGGTCTTCGCCAAGTACGGCTACACGCCCGCCGACGACAGCTCGTTCGCCAACCGGGTCTTCGACCCCCTGGCGGTCGACCACTTCTTCGCGGCCCCCGAGGAGGTGAAGCGGACGCTGATGGACTACCACCGCTCCACCAACTACTCGGTGGTCGACCTGGAGCTCATCGACGAGCTCTACCGGCGGCACTACCAGGAGAAGGTGGCGGGGAGGGAGCGGCTCCGCATCCTCAACGCGTCCCGGATCCTGGACGTCGCGGCCGACGGCGCGGGGGTGCGGGCCTCGGTGGAGTTCCTGCCGACCGGCGAGCGCGTCGTGCTGGACGCCGACGCGCTCGTCTACGCGACCGGGTACCGGCCGTGCGACCCGCTGACACTGCTCGGCGAGGCGGGGGAGTACTGCCCGCGGCTGCCGTCCGGCGCGGTGCACGTGGAACGCGACTACAGCATCGGCACGAGCGCGGCGATGACGTGCGGCATCTACCTGCAGGGCGCCACCGAGCACACGCACGGCATCGGCTCCACGCTGCTGTCCAACACCGCCGTCCGCGCCGGGGAGATCGCCGACTCGGTCGCCGAGCGGCTGCGGGCCCGGTCCCGCGACTCGTACGCGGTCGGGCGCTGAGGGAAGGGGCCGGGGACCGGTCAGGCGGTCTCCCGGCCTCCGGCCCGCCCGTCTCCGTGGTGGCGTCCCATCGGGATGACCAGGGGGGTTCCGCTGACCGGGTCGGTGGTGACCTGGCAGCGGAGCCCGAAGACGTCCTCGACCAGCGCGGCGTCGACGGCCTCGCCGGGCGGCCCCTCGGCCACGATCGCACCGGACTTCATCACGATGACGTGGTCGGCGTACCGGCACGCCTGGTTCAGGTCGTGCAGCACCATCACCACGGTGCGGCCCTCGTGCCGGTTCAGGTCGACGATGAGGTCGAGCACGTCGACCTGGTGGGCGAGGTCCAGGTACGTGGTCGGCTCGTCCAGCAGCAGGATGGGAGTGCCCTGGGCCACGGCCATCGCGATCCAGGCGCGCTGCCGCTGGCCGCCGGACAGCTCGTCGACCGGGCGGTCGGCGTACTCCAGCGTCCCGGTCGCGCGCAGCGCCGCGGTCACCGCGTCCTCGTCGGCGGACGACCACTGCCGCCACCACGTCTGGTGCGGGGCGCGGCCCTGGCCGACCAGGTCCACGACCGTCAGCCCCTCCGGCGCCACCGGCGACTGCGGCAGGATGCCGAGGCGCCGCGCGACCTGCCGGGTGGGCATCGCGTGGATGGACCGCCCGTCGAGGTGGACCGTGCCGCCGCGCGGCGCCAGCAGCCGGGCCAGCGCGCGCAGCAGCGTCGACTTGCCGCACGCGTTCGCGCCGATGATCGCGCTGATCTTCCCGGGCGGGACGGCGAGGTCGAGGTCCTCGACCACCACGCGGTCGTCGTAGGCCAGCCGGAGCCCGCTCGCCCGGAGCTCCGGCCCGGCCGGCTCCGCCGCGCCGGACGGGGCGGTGAGGTGGGAGGACGAGGTTCGTGTCACGGGTTCAGCCTCCAGAGCCGATGCGGTTGGCGCGGGCGAGGAGCCAGAGCAGGAACGGCGCGCCGAGCACGCCGGTGATGACGCCGACCGGCAGCTCCAGGTCCGGGAACAGCCGCTGGCCGAGCAGGTCGCAGCCGAGGACGACCAGCGCGCCGGTGACCGCGGAGGCGGTCAGCGGCGGCCGGGCGGTGCCGGCTAGCCGCAGCGCGATCTGCGGCGCGGCCAGCGCCACGAACGCGACCGGGCCCGCCGCCGCGGTGGCGAACGCGACGAGGCCGACGGCCGCGCACAGCAGCGCCAGCCGCGCCCGCTGCACCGGGACGCCGAGCCCGCCCGCCACCTGGTCGCCGAGGTGCAGCGCGCGCAGCCACGGGCTGAGCACCAGCACCAGCGGCACGAGCACCGCCAGCGCGAGGATGAGCGGGCGGGCGCTCTCCCAGCCCCGGCCGTTCAGGTTGCCGACGAGCCATCCCACGGCCTCCTGCGCCTGGTAGACCTTCGCCCGGACGATGAGGTACTGGGTGGCGCTGACGCACACCCAGTTCACGCCGATGCCGACGAGCACGATGCGGAAGCCGGTGGTGCCGCGCTTCCAGGCCAGGACGTAGATGAGCACGGCGGTGAGCAGCGCCCCCGTCAGGCCCAGCGTCTGGGTGCCGAGGCCCGCGCCGAGGCCGAGCACGATGCCGCCGACCACGGCGACGCCCGCGCCCTGCGTGATGCCCAGCATGTCCGGGCTGGCGAGGGGGTTGCGGGTGAGGGTCTGGAAGATCGCGCCGGACACGCCGAAGGCGGCGCCGGCGAGCATCCCGGCCAGGGCCCGCGGCAGCCGGAACTCCTGGACGATGAGCCTGGCGCCCGGGTCGCCCCCGCCCCACAGCGCCGGCACCGCCTCCGTCACGGGCAGCGGGAACTCGCCGGTGGTCAGGCTCACGCACAGGACGGCGAAGGTCGCGCAGGCCAGGGCCGCGCACGTCACCAACAGCCGGGGCCGCACGACCCCCGACACGGGCGGCCGGGCGAGCCGCACGGCGGTCCGCCCGCCGACCCGGGAGACCTCGATCACGCTCGTGCTCCCCCGTCCGGGCCGGTGCTTGTACTGGTCGTGGTGCGGCTGGTCGTGGTGCGGCCGGCCGTGGTGCGCGGGCCGGGGCCGCTCGCGGGCGGCGCTCACAGCTCGGCGAGGCGGCGACGGCGGATCAGGGCGATGAAGAACGGCGCGCCGAGGAACGCGGCGACGATGCCGACGTCGATCTCCTGGGGGCGGGCCACGACCCGTCCGATGATGTCGGCGGCCAGGAGCAGGCAGGGCGCCAGCAGCGCGGTGAGCGGGATGAGCCAGCGCTGGTCCGGCCCGCTGAGGGCGCGCACGGCGTGCGGGACGACCAGCCCGATGAAGACGATGGGGCCCGCGACCGCGACGGCCGCCCCGGTGAGCAGCATCACCGAGAGCGCGCCCCGCATCCGGATCCGCCCCAGCCGCCGGCCCAGGGCGGCCGCGACGTCGTCGCCGAGCGCGATGTTGTTCAGCGCGGGCGTGATGCTCACCGCCAGGATCGCGCCGCCCACCAGGAACGGCAGGACCTGCAGGATCGTGGCGGTCTCCTGCCCGGCGAGCGAGCCGGACGCCCAGTAGCGGTACCGGTTGAGCACCTGCGGGTCGATCAGCGAGACGCCGCGGGTGACCGACTCCAGCATGAACGTGACGGCGATCCCGGCGAGCGCCAGCTTGACCGGTGTCTGGCCGCCGCGGCCCAGCCCGCCCACGACGTACACCACGACGCTCGCGGCCAGGGCGCCGGCGAAGGCGAACCAGACGTAGCCGTACAGCGAGGTCATGCCCATGACACCGACGGCGAGCATCAGCGCGAAGGCGGCGCCCGCGCTGACGCCGAGCAGGCCGGGGTCGGCCAGCGGGTTGCGGGTCAGCGCCTGCATGACGGCGCCGGCGACCCCGAGCGCCGACCCGGCGAGGACGCCGAGGAGGGTGCGGGGGACCCGCACGTCCCACACGATGCGGCCGATCTGGGTGTCGTGCGGCCCGGTGAGGACCGCGAGCACCTGGCCGAGGGGGATCTGGCGGCTGCCCACCGCGATCGACAGCGCGCACAGGAGGACCAGGAGGCCGAGCGCCCCCGCGAGTAACAGGAGCCGGTGGACCCGTGACCGCCCGAAGCCGGCGCCGGATCGCACGCCGCGGCCGCCGGGGTGCGGGGCGTCCGAGACGCCCGGGGACGCCTTCCCTCCGGCCCGTCCGGCCCGTTCGGCGGCCACCGGGCCGGACGACCGGGTCTCTTCCGTCACGTGGATCACAACCTGTCCGGTGGGGGGCCGGTCGCGGTCCCGGGAGCGGGATCGCGGTTAGGTGAGCCATACCTTATCGGGTCGACCTTGTGCTTAGGTAAGGCTTACCTTAGCATCGCAGCGGTGCCGGGCTTCGCATCAGTTCCCCCTGCCCGGCCATCCCCCCAACCCCCGATTTTGAAGGGCAGCCGATGTCCCCCACATCGCGAACGCCGGCCGGTACACCGCTCCTCGGGAAGATCACCATGGCCCTGGTGACCGTCCTGCTCCTGACCCTGGGCCTCGCGGCCTGCGGCGGCGAGGAGACGGGCTCGGGCGGTGCCGGCGAGGCCGCCGCCGGGGCCGGCTTCCCCGTGAGCGTCCCGCACAAGTACGGGACGACCGAGATCAAGGCGGCGCCCGAGCGGGTGGTGACCGTCGGGATGACCGACCAGGACGCGGTGCTGGCGCTGGGCGTGCAGCCCGTCGGGGTCGTGGAGTTCACCGGGCTCGGCCTGAGCGTCGGCGAGTACCCCTGGAGCGCGCAGAAGTGGCAGGGCGCCGAGCCCGAGGTCGTGGGACAGCGCGAGGACCTGGAGTTCGAGAAGATCGCCGCGCTGCGGCCCGACCTGATCATCGGCCTCTACACCGGGATCACCAAGGCGGACTACGACAAGCTTTCCAAGATCGCTCCCACCGTGGCGCAGTCCGCCGACCACGCCGACTACGCGATGCCGTGGCAGGAGATGACGCTGGTCACCGGGCGAGCGCTCGGCAAGGAGGCTGAGGCCGAGGAGGTCGTCGCCGGGGTCGAGCGGGCCTTCGCCGAGGCGCGCGAGAAGAACCCGGCGCTCGCCGGCAAGTCGTTCGCCGTCGCCGACCCGTTCAAGCCCGGCCAGTACGCCGTCTTCGGGCCGA
Organism: Actinomadura livida; assembly: GCF_014648675.1. GTDB lineage: Bacteria > Actinomycetota > Actinomycetes > Streptosporangiales > Streptosporangiaceae > Spirillospora > Spirillospora livida. The sequence goes on along the minus strand of NZ_BMRO01000006.1, from coordinate 74,513 downwards.
CCGACCCGAAGGTCGAGTTCATGAAGAGCCTGGGCCTGACCGTCCCGGACGCGGTCGCCAAGGCGGCCGGCAAGGAGCAGGCCGCCGTCATCGGCTCCGAGCGGCTGGACATCGTCGACGTCGACAGGCTGATCTTCCTGACGTCCGTCCCGGACGCCGAGAAGACCGTCGAGAAGGACGACGTGTACACCGGCCTGAAGGTGGCCGAGGAGGACCGCGTCGTCTTCGTGCCCTACAACCCGACCGGTGCGGCGGTCTCCTTCAACACCGTGCTGAGCATCCCGTACGCGATCGGCCAGATGGTGCCGCTGCTCACCAAGGCGGGCTGACGCCCGCACGGAAGGACCACCGGACGACACCGCACGTGAGGACCGGGCCGGCCGGCGACGCCGGCCCGGTCGCGGGAGTGTGCAAGCCAGGAGTGTGCGAGCGCGGCCGGCCGTGCCGGCCGTGGCGGAGGTGCGGTTGTGACCCAGGAATTCGCCGCTGACCAGAACACCGCCGAAGCGGGGGCGGAGCCTTCCCCGGCGGAACTCCACCGGATCCTCGTCGAATGGAACGACACCGCCTGCCGGGTGCCGCAGGCGACGCTTCCCGAGATGTTCCGGGCGCGGGTCCGGCGGCACCCGGACGCGGTGGCCGTGGTGTTCGGCGGCACCGAGCTGACCTATGCCGAGGTGGACGCGCGGGCGAACCGGCTGGCGCACGCCCTGGCCGGGCGCGGCGCCGGACCCGAGCGGGTCGTGGCGCTGGCGCTGCCGCGGTCGCCGGACCTGATCGTGGCGGAGCTGGCCGTGCTCAAGGCGGGCGCCGCCTACCTGCCGCTCGACCCGGACTACCCGGCGGAACGCCTCGCCTTCATGCTGGACGACGCCCGGCCGGTCTGCCTGGTCACGACCAGGGAGCTGGCGGAGGCCGTGCCCGACGGCGCCGGGACGTCGCGCCTGCTGCTCGACCTGCCCGAGGCCGCGGCCGAGATCGCCGCACGCCCCGGCACGGACCCCGAGGTCGCGCTCGACGTCCGGAACGCCGCGTACGTGATCTACACCTCCGGCTCCACCGGCCGGCCCAAGGGCGTCGTCGTCACCCACTCCGGCGTGGCCAAGCTCGTCGCCACGCAGTCGGAGCGGCTCGGCGTCGGACCGCACAGCCGGGTCCTGCAGTTCGCCTCGCCCAGCTTCGACGTCGCGTTCTGGGACCTGTGCCTCGGGCTGCTCTCCGGCGGGCGGCTGGTGATCGTCCCGTCCGAGCGGCGGGTGCCCGGCCCGGAGCTGGCCGACTACGCCGCAGCGCACGACGTCAACTTCATGATCCTGCCCCCGGCGCTGCTCGCCACGATGCCGGAGGACTGCACGCTGCCCGCCGGCGCCACCCTGCTCGCCGGCACCGAGCGCGTCTCGGCGGAGCTGGTGGCCCGCTGGTCGCCCGGCCGGGACATGTTCAACGCGTACGGGCCCACCGAGGCGACGGTCAACTCGACGCTCGGCGAGTGCCCGGACGACCCGGCGCCGGGCTCGACGGTCCCGATCGGGCGCCCGGATCCGGGCACCCGCGCCTACGTGCTGGACGACGCGCTCCGCCCCGTCCCGGCGGGGGTGACTGCGGAGCTGTACCTCGGCGGCTCGGGGCTGGCCCGCGGCTACCTCGGCCGCCCCGGCCTGACCGCCGAGCGGTTCGTCGCCGACCCGTTCGGCCCGCCCGGCGGGCGGCTGTACCGCACCGGGGACCTGGTGCGGTGGCTGCCCGACGGCCGGCTGGAGTTCGCGGGGCGCGCCGACGACCAGGTGAAGATCCGCGGCTTCCGGGTCGAGCCGGCCGAGATCGAGGCCGTGCTCGGCGGGCACCCGTCGGTCGCGCAGACGGCCGTCACCGTCCGCGAGGACCGGCCGGGCGACCGGCGGCTCGTCGCCTACGTCGTGCCCGCCGCGGGAGCCCCGGCGCACCGCGACGAGGACCGGGAGCGCGAGCAGGTCGGCGAGTGGAAGCGCCTCCACGAGCTGCTCTACACCGCGGTGGCGTCCGGCGACGGCGGTCTGGCGGAGAGCTTCACCGGCTGGAACAGCACCTACGACGGCCGCCCCATCCCGCTGGACGAGATGCGGGAGTGGCGGGAGGCGACCGTCGGGCGGATCCTGTCGCTGCGGCCCCGCCGGGTGCTGGAGATCGGCGTCGGCAGCGGGCTGATCCTGTCGGGGGTCGCGCCGCACTGCGAGTCGTACTGGGGCACCGACCTGTCCGAGGAGGCGGTCACCGCGCTGCGCGGCCGGGTCGGCGGCGTCCCCGGCCTCGCCGGCAGGGTGGAGCTGCGGGCCCAGCCCGCGCACGACTTCGGCGGCCTGCCCCGCGGCCACTTCGACACCGTGGTCGTCAACTCGGTGGCGCAGTACTTCCCCAGCGCCGACTATCTCGCCCAGGTGCTCCGGTCGGCGGTGGACCTGCTTTCCCCGGGCGGCAGCGTCTTCGTCGGGGACGTCCGCAACCTGCGGCTGCTGCGCACCCTGCGGGCCGCCGTGGAGGTCACGCGCCACGACGGCGAGATCGCATCCGAGGCCGTGCCGGAGCTGCGGTCGGCGGTCGAGCAGGCGGTGCGCTGGGAGGGCGAGCTGCTCCTCGACCCGGACTTCTTCCCCGCCCTGGCGCAGAGCGTCGGCGGCGTCAGCGCGGTGGACCTGCGCATCAAGCGCGCCCGGCACCACAACGAGCTGAGCAGGCACCGCTACGACGTGGTCCTGCGCACTCGCACCGGTGACGTGCCGGACGACGCGCAGCGGGCGCGCGAGCTGCGCTGGGGCACGGACGCGGCCGACCTTGCGGCGCTGGCGGAGCGGCTGGCCGAGCGGCCGCCCCTGCTGCGGGTCAACGGCGTGCCCAACGCCCGCCTCACGCCCGACCTGGCGGCCCAGCGGGCACTGTGGCCTGGAGAGCCGCTCCCCGAGGCGATCGACCCCGAGACGCTCTGGAGCCTGGGCGAGGAGTCCGGCTACACGGTGACGGCGACATGGTCCGGCGATGCGGCGGACGGCTCGGTCGATGTGGTCTTCGCCGCCCCCGGTGTCGATCCCGGCGAGGTCTACCGGCCGCGCGGCGACGCCGGTGCCGCGCCGTCCGCGTACGCCAACGCGCCGTCCGGCTTCCGCGACGCGGGCGCCTTCGTGCACGCCCTGCGCGCCCACCTGCGGGACCGGCTGCCCGCCTACATGGTGCCCGCCGCGTTCGTGCCGCTGGCCGAGCTCCCCGTGCTGCCCAGCGGCAAGATCGACCGCGCGGCGCTGCCCGCCCCGGACTACGCCGCCCTGGCCGCGTCCCGCCGCTCAGCCCCGGCGGCGGGCCCCGCCCGCCTCTCCGACCGGGCCCTGCGAGCGCGCGCGGAACTGCTGTGCGGCGTGTACGCCGAGGTCCTCGGCCTGCCGGACGTCGATGCCGACGACGACTTCATCGAACTCGGCGGCGACAGCATCCTGGCGATCCAGGTGCTCATCAGGGCGCGTGCGGCCGGCCTCACGCTCTCGGCGGGGGACGTCTTCCGGAACCGCACCGCCGCCGCGCTCGCCGCGGCCGCGTCCACAGGGGAGGAGCACGCTCCCGCCGTCGGGGACACCGCCGGGGACGCCGCGGAGCCGCTGGTGCGGCTCGGCGACGCCGACACCCGCCGGCTCGCAGAACTCCCCGGCGGTGCCGCTGAGGTGCTGCCGCTCACGCCGCTGCAGGAGGGCTTCCTCTTCCACACCCTCGTCGACGAGCCGTCCGGCAACGTCTACGTCGTCCAGCACGTCATCGACCTGCGCGGGCCCCTCGACGCGGAGGCGCTGCGCCGGGCCATGCAGGCCGTCCTCGACCGGCACGCCCCGCTGCGGGCCGGATTCGTCCGCCTGGACGACGGGCGGATCGTGCAGGCCGTCCCCGAGGGGCGGGTCGCCGTGCCATGGCGCGACGTCGACCTCGGGGGCCTCGGCGCGACCGAGCGTGCGGAGCGCGCCGCTGCCGTGGCGGCGGAGGAGAACGCCCGCGGCTTCGACCTGGAACGGCCGCCGCTGCTGCGCTGCACGCTCGTCCGGCACGACCGCGACCACCACGCCCTGGTGCTGATGTTCCACCACATCGTGGCGGACGGCTGGTCGGTGCAGGTCATGCTCCGCGAGCTCCTGGAGTTCTACGAGCACCCCGGAACCGCGGACGCCGGAACGCGCCCCCCCGCCCCGCCCACTCCCTACCGCGACTACCTCGCCTGGCTTGCGGGGCGGGACCGCGACGCGGCCCTGGCGGCCTGGCGGACCGCCCTCGACGACCTGGACGGGCCGACCCGGCTCGCCGACACCCTCCCGCCCCCGCCCGGCGGCGGGGACGCCCCGGCGCGCCGGCGGGCCGACGTCCGCTTCGAGCTGCCCGAGGAGACCACCGCCGCGCTCGCCGACCGCGCCCGCCGGCACGGCCTGACGCTCGGCACCCTGGTGCAGGGCGCCTGGGGGCTGCTGCTCGGGCGGATGACCGGTCGCGGGGACGTGGTGTTCGGCACGGCCGTCTCCGGGCGGTTCGCCGACATCGCCGGCATCGAGTCGATGGTGGGCATGTTCGTCAACACGCTGCCGGTGCGGATGTGGTGGCGGCCGGGCGAGCCGCTCGCCGCGGCGCTCACCCGGCTGCAGGACGCGCAGTCGGCGCTGCTCGACCACCAGTACCTCGGGCTCGCGCGCATCCAGCGGCTCGCCGGGGCGGGGGACCTGTTCGACACCCTCGTCGTGCTGGAGAACTATCCCGAGGAGCGGGACCTGCGCGACCCGTCGGGCACCGTCGAGATCACCGGTGTCGACTTCACCAACGTCGAGCAGTACCCGCTCGCGCTGATCGTCCTGCCGGGCCGGCGGCTGGCGCTGCGGATCGACCACGACGCCGCCAGGATCGACGCGGCCACCGCCGAGCGGATCGCCGCGCGCCTGGCGGCGGTGCTGGAGACCTTGGCCGCGGACCCGTCCCGCCCCGTCGCGGCCCTGGAACCGCCCGCGGACGGCGAGCGGGCACGCGCCGCGCTCGCCGGAGCGCCGGTGCGGCCGGCCGCTCCCACCCTGCACGCCATGGTCGCGGCGCGGGCCGCCGCGGCGCCGGACGCCGTCGCCGTCATCGGCGACGGGCCGGACGCGACGCTCACCTATGCCGCGCTGGACCGGCGGGCGGACGCCGTCGCGCGCCGCCTCCGCGCGCGCGGGACGCGGCCCGGCGACATCGTGGCGGTCGCGGTGCCGCGCTCGCCCGAGCTGGTCGCCGCCCTGCTCGGCACGCTGCGGTCGGGCGCCGCCTACCTGCCGCTCGACGCGGACCTCCCCGCGGACCGGCTGGCGTACATGCTCGCCGACTCCGCCGCCCGGACCGTCCTGACCACGCGGGAGGCCGCGGGTCGCCTTCCGGAAGCGGACGGCGTGTCCCGCGTGTTCCTCGACGAGGACGTTGACGCCGCGGACGGCGACCCGGGCGGCCGGTCGGTGTGGGAGACGGCCGGGCCGGAGCACCCCGCCTACCTCCTGTACACCTCCGGGTCGACGGGCCGCCCCAAGGGCGTCCTCGTCCCGCACCGCGCCGTCGTCAGCCAGATGACCTGGCTGGCGGAACGGTTCCCGCTCGGCGCGGACGACCGCGTCCTGCAGCAGCTCTCGGCCGCCTTCGACGCGTCCCTCCTGGAGTTGTTCTGGCCGCTGTGCGCCGGGGCCGGGATCGTCCTGACCCGCCCAGGCGGGCAGCGCGACACCGCCCATCTCGCGCGCCGCGTCCGCGAGCACGGCGTCACGACGATCGCGATGGTGCCGTCGATGCTGGCGGCGTTCCTCCAGGCCGCCGAGGACGCCGGCGACCTGGCGGCGCTGCGCGGCCTGCGCCGGGTGTTCAGCGGCGGCGAGGCGCTGACCGGCGAGTTCGCCGCGCGGTGGACCGCGCTGACCGGCGTGCCGATGTACAACGTGTACGGGCCGACCGAGACGACGATCCAGGTCGCGTACCGGGAGTACGGCGGCGCCGCGGACGGCCCGGCCGTGCCGATCGGGGGACCGGTGGGCGGCACCCGGCTGTACGTCCTGGACGGCGCGCTGCGTCCCGTGCCGCCCGGCGCGGCGGGCGAACTCTACGTCGGCGGGAGCCAGGTCGCCCACGGCTACCACCGCCGGGCCGGGCTGACCGCCGAGCGGTTCGTCGCCGACCCGTTCGGCGCGCCCGGCGAGCGCATGTACCGCACCGGCGACCTCGTGCGCCGGCACGGCCGCGGCGGCGCCGGGTACCTCACGTACCTGGGACGGGTCGACCGGCAGGTCAAGGTCCGCGGCAACCGGATCGAGCTGGGCGAGGTCGAGGCGCGGATCGCGGCGGAGCCGGGCGTGCGGCGCGCGGCCGTGGTCGACCGCCGCGACGGTCCGGGCGGCGCGCGGCTGGCCGCCTACGTGGTGCCCGAGCCCGGCGTCCACCTGGACGCCGAGGCGCTGCGCGAGTCGCTCGCCGCGACGCTTCCCGAGGCGATGATCCCCTCCGACGTCGTCGTGCTCGGCGAGCTGCCGCTGACCCCGGGCGGCAAGATCGACCGGGCCGCGCTGCCCGCGCCCGCCGCCGGGCGGGCGGCGGCGCGGGCGCCGCGCACCGAGCGCGAGCGGCTGTTCTGCGACATCTTCGCCGAGGTGCTCGAGACCGCCGAGGTCGGCGCCGACGACGACTTCTTCGCGCTGGGCGGCGACAGCATCCTGTCGATCGTGGTGTCCGGGCGGGCGCACCGGGCCGGGCTCGTCGTCGGGCCGCAGGACGTGTTCGAGCACCCCACCCCCGCGGCCCTGGCAGCCGCCGCGCGGGAGGTCGCCGGCGAGACCGGCTCCGGCGGCACGGCCGAACTGGTCGCGCTGACGGACGCGGAGCGGGAGCGGGTCTCGCGGCTCGCGCCGCTTCCGGTCGAGGAGGTCTGGCCGCTGTCGCCGCTGCAGGAGGGGCTGTACTTCCACTCCAGCTACGACACCGGCGCGCTCGACGTCTACACCGCGCAGGTCGCGTTCGACTTCAGCCGCCGCGTGGACGCCGCCCGGCTGCTGGACGCGTGCGCCGCAGTGCTGGCCCGGCACACCGCGCTCCGAGCCGGGTTCACCAACGACGGGCTCCCGCAGCCGGTGCAGTTCATCGGCGCCGGGCCCGCCCCCCGGCTGGAGGAGATCGACCTCTCCGGACTCGACCCCGAGAGCCGGGAGGCGGAGATCGGCCGGATTCTGGCGGCCGACCGCAGGCGCCGATTCGACCTCGCCGCACCGCCGCTGTTCCGGCTGCTGCTGATCCGGCTCGGCGACGGAGCGGACGGAGACGCGGCGGACCGGCTCGTCATCACCCACCACCTGATCCTGTGGGACGGGTGGTCGGCGTGGCTGTTCTTCGAGCAGCTCATCGCCATGTACGAGCGGGCCGAGGACGAGCGGCGCGGCGACACGGTCGACCTGCCGCCGCCCGGCTCGTACCGCGACTACCTGGCCTGGCTCGGCACGCAGGACGCCGGCCGCGCCAAGGAGGCGTGGCGGGACGCGCTGGCGGGCCTGGCCGAGCCCACCCTCGTCGGCCCGGTGGACCGGGCACTCGAACCGGTGATCCCGGACCGCAGCCGGGCCGAGCTGCCGGTGCCGCTCACCGAGCGGCTCTACGCGGCGGTGCGCCGCCACGGCCTGACGCTCAACACGGTGTTCAGCGCGGCGTGGGCGCTGGTGCTGTCGAGCGCCACCGGCCGCGAGGACGTCGTGTTCGGCACGGCGGTGGCGGGGCGGCCGGGCGACGTGCCCCGGGTGGAGGGCATCATCGGGATGTTCCTCAACACGGTCCCCGTCCGGGTCACGCTGGATCCGCGCGAACCCGTCCCCGGCCTGCTGCGGCGCGTGCAGGGCGAACGGGTCGCGCTCATGCCGCACGACTACCTCGGCCTGGGCGACATCCAGCAGGCCGCCGGGCACTCCCGGCTGTTCGACACCCTCTACGTGCTGCAGAACCTCGGCGACGAGGACGACATGGCCGAGCTGCAGGAGCGGCACGGCATCGTGGAGGCGGAGGGCCTCGACGCCACCCACTACCCGATCACGTTCGTCGTGACGCCCGGCACGCCGGTGCGGATGAAGATCGACCACCGTCCCGACGTCATCGGCCGCCCGCTCGCCGAATCCCTGCTGCGGCGCTTCACGACCCTGGTCGAACGGCTCGTGGACGGCCTGGAGAGCGAGGAGCGGGCCGGCGGGGCGGTGCCGCGCGTGGGCGCGCTCGACCCGCTGGAGCCGGCGGAGTGGCGGGCCCTGGCGGACGAGTGGGACGCCACCCGCCGCCCGGTGCCCGACGAGACCGTCTCGGAGATGCTCGCGGCGCAGGCCGCGCGCACCCCTGACGAGGTCGCCGTCGTCGCCGGGGACGAGACCCTCACCTACGCCGAGCTGGACGCCCGCGTGAACCGGCTCGCCCGGCTGCTGCTGGCGCGCGGCGCCGCACCGGAACGGGTGGTGGCGCTGGCGCTGCCGCGTTCGGCCGACATGGTCGCGGCGCTGTTCGCGGTGCTGCGCACCGGCGCGGCGTACCTGCCGCTGGAACTGGACCACCCCGCCGACCGGCTGGCGCACATGCTCGCCGACGCGGCGCCGGCCTGCGTCCTGACGACGGAGTCCGTCGCCGCGTCCGTCCTGCCCGACGGCCCGGGACGCATCGCGCTGGACGCCCCGGACACCGCCGCCGAACTCGCCTCGCTCCCCGGCGGGGAGATCACCGGCGCGGAGACGCCCGGTTTCGAACCCGGCCGCCCGGGCCGCCTGGAGCACCCGGCGTACCTCATCTACACCTCCGGCTCGACCGGCCGCCCGAAGGGCGTCGTCACGCCGTACCGGGGGCTGACCAACATGCAGCTCAACCACCGGGAGGCGATCTTCGCCCCGGCGATCGCGTCGGCGGGCGGGCGGCGGCTGCGGATCGCGCACACGGTCTCGTTCGCCTTCGACATGTCGTGGGAAGAGCTGCTGTGGCTGGTCGAGGGCCACGAGGTCCACGTCTGCGACGAGGAGCTGCGCCGCGACGCCGAGGCGCTCGTCGCGTACTGCGACCGCCACCGCGTGGACGTCGTCAACGTCACGCCGACGTACGCGCACCACCTCATCGAGGAGGGCCTGCTGGACGGGCACCGGCCGCCGCTGGTGCTGCTCGGCGGCGAGGCGGTCACCGAGACCGTCTGGTCCCGGCTGCGCGACACCGAGGGCACGTCCGGCTACAACCTGTACGGCCCGACCGAGTACACGATCAACACGCTCGGCGGCGGCACCCGCGACAGCGACACCCCGACCGTGGGCCGCCCGATCTGGAACACCCGCGCCCACGTCCTCGACACGGCGCTGCGCCCGGTGCCGGACGGGGCGCCCGGCGAGCTGTACATCGCGGGCACCGGGCTGGCGCGCGGCTACCACCGGCGGCCCGGCCGAACCGCGGAGCGTTTCGTCGCCGACCCGTTCGGCGCGCCCGGCGACCGGATGTACCGGACGGGCGACCTGGTGCGCCGCCGACCCGACGGGAACCTCGACTTCCTCGGCCGCACCGACGACCAGGTCAAGATCCGCGGCTACCGGGTGGAGCCCGCCGAGGTCGGCGCGGCGCTGGAGGAGCACCCGGCGGTCGCGCACGCCGCCGTGGTCGCCGACGCGTCCGGGCCCGGCGGCGTGAAGCGGCTCGCCGGGTACGTCGTCCCGGAGTCCTGGCCGCCCGGTGACGCGGACGCCCTGACGGCGGCGCTCCGCGCGCACCTGAAGGAGCGGCTGCCCGACTACATGGTCCCGGCGGCGCTGCTGCCGGTGGAGCGGCTGCCGCTCACCGTGAACGGCAAGCTCGACGTCCGGGCGCTGCCCGCGCCCGCCGTGACCGCCGCCGCGGCGAGCCGCCCGCCGCGCACGCCCGCCGAGGAGGCCCTGTGCGGCCTGTTCGCCGAGCTGCTCGGCGTCGGCCGGGTCGGCATCGACGACGACTTCTTCGACCTCGGCGGCCACTCGCTGCTGGCCACCCGGCTGATCGGCCGCGCCCGCGCCGTGCTCGGCGCGGAGCTGGCCATCCGCGACCTGTTCGAGGCGCCCACGGTCGCCGAGCTGGCCGGGCGCGCCGCCGCGGCCCACGCGGGGGCGCGCCCCGCCCTGGCGCCGGCCGCGGACCGGCCCGGTGAGCCGCCGCTGTCGTTCGCCCAGCGGCGGCTCTGGATGATCGAGCAGCTGACGCCGTCGGCCGCCTACAACTTCCCGCTGGTGATGCGGCTGCGCGGGGCGTTCGCCGCCGCCGCGTTCGGTGCCGCGCTGGCCGACGTCATGGACCGCCACGAGGCGCTGCGCACGCTCGTCGGCGAGCGCGAGGGCCGGCCGTTCCAGCGGGTGCTGCCGGCCGGTGAGGCGCGGCCCGAAGTGCGCGTCATCGAGGCGGCCGAGGACGCGCTCGGCACGGTGCTCGCCGGCGCGCTGGGCCGCCGGTTCGACCTCGCGTCCGAACCGCCGCTGCGCGCGACCGTCGTCCGGCTCGCCGAGGACGAGCACGTCGTGGCGCTGCTCCTGCACCACATCACGACCGACGAGTGGTCGGACGGGCCGTTCCTGCGCGACCTGGCCACCGCCTACGCGGCACGTGCCGCCGGGCGGGCCCCCGAGTGGGAACCGCTGCCGGTGCAGTACGTCGACTACACGCTCTGGCAGCGGCGGCTGCTCGGCGACCGCGCCGAACCCGGCAGCCTCGCCGCGCGCCAGCTCGCCTTCTGGAAGCGGACCCTGGACGGCGCCCCGGAGCGGCTGGAGCTGCCCACGGACCGGCCGCATCCGGCGCGGCCGGCCATGTCCGGCGGCGAGCTGGTCGTCGAACTGGACCCCGGGGACTGCGCGGGCCTGCGCCGGCTCGCCCAGCGCGGCGGCGCCAGCATGTTCATGGTGTGCCACGCGGCCGTCGCCGCGCTGCTGCACCGCCTCGGCGCCGGGGACGACCTCCCGCTCGGCGCGCCGATCTCCGGCCGCACCGACGAGGCGCTGACCGACCTGGTCGGCTTCTTCGTCAACACGCTGGTGCTGCGCACCGACGTGTCCGGCGACCCGACGTTCGCCGAGCTGCTCGCTCGCGTCCGGGAGACCGACCTGGCCGCCTTCTCGAACCAGGACGTGCCGTTCGAGGCCGTGGTGGAGGAGCTGAACCCCGTCCGCTCGCCCGACCGCAACCCGCTGTTCCAGGTGATGGTCGGGTACCGCAACCGAGGTGGCGGCGACGTCGAGTTCGCCGGGCTGGAGGTGCGCCCCGAGCCGGTCGAGGCGCGCACGGCGAAGTTCGACCTGGTGTTCAGCTTCGGGGAAGACGCGGAGACCGGACGGATCTCGTGCGTGCTGGAGTACCGCTCCGACATCTTCGACCGGTCGACGGTCGCGACGCTGGGGGAGCGGCTGTCGCGCCTGGTCGCCGCCGTCGCCGCGGACCCGGAGCTGCGCGTCGGCGACATCGACGTGGTGACCGCCGAGGAACGCGCCCTGGTCCTGGACGGATTCAACCGCACCGACCGCGAGGTGGCCGAGGAGACCATCCCCGAGATGTTCCGGCGGCGCGTGGCGGAGCGTCCCGGAGCCGTCGCCGTCGTGGACGGCCCGCGCACCCTCACCTACACCGAGTTGGACGCGCTGGCCGACCGCATGGCGCGGCTGCTCGCCCAGTACGGCGTGGGCCCGGAGAGCGTCGTCGGCGTCGCGGTGCCGCGCTCGGCGGAGATGGTCGCGGTGATGCTGGGCGCGGGCAGGCTGGGCGCGGCGTTCCTGCCGCTCGACCTCGCGCACCCGGCCGACCGGCTCGCCTACATGCTCGGCGACGCGGGCGCCGCGGCGGTCGTCGTCACCGAGCAGGTCGCCGGGAAGGTGCCCGAGGTCGAAGGCGTCCGGCCGGTGGTGCTGGACGATCCGGCCGTCGCGGCGCGGCTGGCCGGCACCGAACCGGGCGGGCCGTTCCCGCACGTCGCGCTCGACCAGGCCGCCTACGTCATCTACACGTCCGGCTCGACGGGGCGGCCCAAGGGCGTCGTCGTCCCGCACGAGGGCATCGGCAGCCTCGTCGCCACGGCCGTCGACCGGATGGGCCTCACGCCGGACAGCCGCGTCCTGCAGTTCGCGTCCATCGGCTTCGACGTCACGATCTTCGAGCTGGCGATGGCGCTGTGCCACGGCGGGCGGCTCGTGCTCGTCCCCGACGAGGCGCGCGTGCCGGGCCCGGACCTGACCGGCTTCATGAACGGCCAGGGCATCACGCACGCCATCCTGCCGCCGTCCCTCGTCGCGGCGCTGCCCGCGGGCTGCGCGCCGCCCGCGGGCGCGACGGTGCTGGTCGGCACCGAGACCGTCCCGCCGGGAGTGATCGCGCGCTGGGCCGGGCACCTGCGGCTGCTGGCCGCCTACGGGCTGACCGAGGCGACGGTGAACTCCACCCTGTGGCCCGCCGAGGAGGGCTGGACGGGCGCGGTCCCGATCGGCGCCCCCGACCCCAACACCCGCGTGTACGTGCTGGACGAACGCCTGCGGCCGGTGCCGCCCGGGGTGCCCGGCGAGCTGTACGTCGCCGGGCGCGGTCTGGCCCGCGGCTACCTCGGACGGCCCGGCCTGACCGCCGAGCGGTTCGTGGCGTGCCCGTTCGGCCCGCCCGGCACCCGCATGTACCGGACGGGCGACCGCGCGCGCTGGCGCCCCGGCGGCGACATCGACTTCCTCGGCCGCGCCGACGACCAGGTGAAGGTCCGCGGGTTCCGCATCGAGCCCGGGGAGGTCGCCGGGGCGATGACGCGGCACCCGGGCGTCCGGCAGGCGGCCGTGGTCGCCGACCGCGGCGGGCCGGACACGAGACTGATCGGCTACGCCGTCCCGGAACCGGGGGAGGGCCCGCCCGACCCGGCCGAGGTCCGCGCGCACGTCGCGACGCTGCTCCCGGACTACATGGTCCCGGCGGTGGTCGTGGTGCTCGACGGCCCGCTGCCGCTCACCCCCAACGGCAAGCTCGACCGCCGGGCGCTGCCCGCCCCCGACTGGGCGGCGATGACCGGTTCCGCGCGGCCCGGCACGCCGCGGCAGCGGGAGCTGGCCGCCATGTTCGCCGAGGTGCTCGGCCTGCCCGGGGTCGGCCTCCACGACAACTTCTTCGAGCTCGGCGGCCACTCCATGTCGGCGATGCGGCTGCTCGCCCGGGTCCGGACGGCGCTGGACGCGGGGCTCGCCCTGCGCGACGTGTTCGACGCCCCGACGGTCGCCGCGCTGGCCGAACGCATCGACGCGGCCGGTGGCTCCGGCAGCGGGCCGCGGCTCGCCGCCGGCGCCGAGCGTCCTGAGACGATGCCGCTCGCCCCGCCGCAGGAATGGCACTGGACCCGCTACCGGCAGGGCGCGGGCAGGGCCTACACCGCGGCGTTCGCGCTGCGATCCGGCGATCTCGACGGCGACGCCCTGGCGGCGGCGCTCGCCGACGTAGCCGCGCGCCATGAGCCCCTGCGCACCCGCTTCCCCGGCGGGCGGCCCGAGCCCGCCGAGCCGGTGCTGGAGCACGTCCGGGCCGGCGACCTCGACGCGTCGCTCCGGGAACTGGCCCGCGAACCCGCGGACCTGGAGGCGCGCCCGCCGCTGCGGGCCCGCCTGCTCACCGATCCCGGCGGCGCGCGGGCGCTCCTGCTGACCATGCACCACATCGGCGTGGACGACTGGTCCACGGTGCCGCTGAGCCGCGACTTCGCCGCCGCCTACGCGGCGCGGCGGAGCGGGCGCGAGCCGGAGCCGCCGCCACTGCCCGTCTCCTACACCGACTACACGCTGTGGGCGCACCGGGTGGCCGATGATGTTGAGGAACGTCAGCTCGCCTACTGGCGCGAGGCCCTGGACGGGCTGCCCGTCCGGATCTCCCTGCCCTACGACCGGGAGCCGTCCCCGGACCACCGGGGCGTGGGCGAGTACGTGGAGTTCCAGATCGGAACCGGACTGCACCGGGCGATCGGCGAGCTGGCGGCGCGGACCGGGACGAGCACGTTCATGGTGCTGCAGGCCGCGCTGGCGACCCTGCTCACCCGGCACGGGGCGGGCACCGACGTCCCGATCGCCTCCCCGGTCGCGGGCCGCGCCGACGACCGGCTCACCGACCTGGTGGGCTGCTTCTCCAACACCGTCATCCTGCGCACCGGCACCGGCGGCGACCCGGAGCCCGGCGAGCTGCTCGGCCGGGTGCGGGACACCGACCTGGCCGCGTTCGACCGGCAGGACGTCCCGTTCGACCGGGTCGCCGCCGCGCTCGGCCTGGCCGCGCCGCAGGTGCTGCTGACCCAGCACGAGCAGGTGGCCCTCGCGGAGGTCCCGGGCCTCGGCGCGGGGTTCGACCTCGTCCCGACCGGCGCGCTCTCCGCCGAGCTCGCGCTCGGTTTCTACGAACCGCGGGGCGCCGGGCCCGTGGACTGCGTACTGGTCTACGACGCGGAGCTGTTCGACCGCGCCACGGCCGAGCGCCTGGCCGGTGAACTGCTCGACATCCTGAGGAGGAACACCCGATGAGCACCAACCCGTTCGAGGACCCCGAGGGCCGCTTCCACGTCCTGGTCAACGACGAGGGGCAGCACTCGCTGTGGCCGTCGTTCGCGGACGTCCCGGCCGGCTGGCGGTCCGTGTTCGGCGAGGACACCCGCGCCGCCTGCCTGGAGTACGTCGAGCGGAACTGGACCGACCTGCGCCCCCGCAGCCTCGCCGAGGCCATGGACGGAACCACGGCCCAGGCGGACTAGGAGCGGTGGCCGTCGGACCAGGCCCGCCATAGCGCGGCGTACCGGCCTCCGGCGCCCACCAGCTCGTCGTGGGTGCCGGTCTCCACCACGCGGCCGCCGTCGAGGACCACGATGCGGTCGGCGGCCGCGGCCTGGGTGAGCCGGTGCGCCACGACCAGGGCCGTCCGGCCCTCGATCGCGGCCGAGGCCGAGGACTCCAGTTCCCGGGCGCCCGCGCTCCCCGCCTCGGCGGTGGCCTCGTCCAGCACGACCACGGGCGGGTCGGCCAGCACCAGTCGCGCGAGGGCGAGCTGCTGCGCCTGGGCGGCGGTGAGCCGGTGGCCGCTCTCGCCGACGACCGTGTCCAGCCCCTGCGGCAGCGCCAGCGCCCAGTCCAGCGCGCCCACCCGGGCGAGCGCCGCGCGCAGCTCGCCGTCCGCCGCGTCCGGCCGGGCCAGCCGCAGGTCGTCGGCGAGCGGACCGGCGAAGACGTGCACCTCCTGGGTCACCAGCCCGACCTCGCCCTCGGTGAGGGCCGTGCCGGCGTCGGGGCGGTGGATGCCCGCGATGAGCTTGGCCAGCGTCGTCTTGCCCGCGCCGCTGGCGCCGACCAGCGCCACCCGCTCCTTCTCGGTGATGTGGAGGTCGATGTCGTGCAGCACGGGATGGCCGCTCCGGTAGGAGTAGCGGACGCCGCGGACCTCGACCGGCCCGCGGGCCGGCCCGGTGCGCCCGGCGGCCGCCTCCTCGGCCCGGAGCGGGGCGGCGTCGGCGACGCCGACCAGGCGGGCCAGGCCGGCGGTGGCGCTCTGCGCGTCGTCCGCCAGGCCGAGCGCGATGTTGATCGGGGCGAACAGGTTGTGGAAGTACAGCGCGGCGGCGCTGGCCGTGCCGATGCTCACCGCACCGCCCCGCACCAGCAGGAAACCGGTCGCCAGCACGGCCGACAGCCCGACGAACTCGGCGAGGTTCAGGCGGGAGTAGAACCGCGTCACCAGCCGGACCCCGCGCAGCGCCAGGTCGACCGCCGCGAGCGACCGGGTCCCGACGCGCCCGGTGTGCTCGTCCTCCAGCCGGAACGCCCGCACCGTGGACGCGCCGCCGACCGAGCCGAGCAGCTCCTGCTGCTGCGCGCCGACCGCGACGCGCTGCGCCGCGTACAGCGGGACGGCGCGGCGCACGTACCACCGCACGGTGTGCGCCTGGATGGGGACGGCCAGCAGCGCCACCAGCAGGAACCGCCAGTCGAGGAACGCCAGCGCCACCAGGGTCAGCGCGATGGCCAGCAGCGACCTGGCCAGCGCCGGCACCGCCTCGCGGACCGCGGTGGTCACCTCCGACACGTCGTTGGTGACCCGCGACGTCAGGTCCCCGGAGCCGGCCAGCTCGACCCGCTCCAGCGGCAGCCGCAGGGCCCGTTCCACGAAGCGCTCGCGCAGCGTCGCCAGCATGCCCTCGCCGGCGCGGGCGACCAGGCCGAGCCCGTAGGCGGTCGCCACCCCCTGGACGACCGCGATGACCGCGAGCCATACGACGGGCGTGGTGAGCGCGGACGCGGGCCGGCCCTTCGCCACCAGGTCGACGATGTGCCCCAGCACCGGCGCGGTGAGCAGCCCGACCGCGGTCGCGCCGATCAGGGCGAGGAACCCGCCCGCGATCGTGCGCCGGTGCGGGCGCGCCAGTTCGCGGACGGCGGCGCGGGTGCGCGCGGCCGACGCCGTGGGCAGCAGCTCCCGCTCGTCTGTGGTCGTCACCGGGGGTCGTTCTCCTCTGCCTGAAGGACGGGCGAGCTAAAGGACGGGCGAGTTAAAGGACGGTCGCGCGGTAGGCGGGGTGCTCGTGGACGAGGTCGCCGTGGGCGCCTTCGGCGGCGACGGCGCCGCCGTCCACGAACACGACCCGGTCGGCCGCGGCCAGCAGCGCCGGGCTCGTCGCCACCACGATCGTCGTCCGGCCGCCGCGCGCCTCCCGGACGCCGGCGGCGATCCGCGCCTCGGTGAAGGCGTCGACCGCGGTGGTCGGGTCGTGCAGCACCAGCACCGGCGCTGCGGCGGCGAGCGCGCGGGCGAGCGCGACGCGCTGCCGCTGCCCGCCCGACAGCGACCGCCCCCGCTCGGTGAGCACGGTCGCGGTGCCGCGGGGCAGGTTCGCGGCGACCTCGTCCGCCGCCGCGGCCGCC
>NZ_BMRO01000006.1:0-57578 GCF_014648675.1 Actinomadura livida | reverse complement strand
GGCCGCCAGCCCCGCCGCCGTCCCGTTCGGACCGTCCGCCCCGGCGGGCGCGGCGGCGGCGACGTTGTCCAGGAGGGTGCCCTCGAACAGGTCGGCGTCGTGCTCGGCGACCACGACGGCCCGGCGGACGGCGGCGGGGGCGAGCTCGCGCAGCGGCGTCCCGTCGAGCTCGATCGTCCCGGAGTCGGGGTCGGCGGACCGGCCGAGCAGGCGCAGCAGCGCGGTCGCCGCCGCGGGCGACGTGGCCGCGACCCCGAGCAGCTCGCCCGGTGCGACGTCCAGGTCCAGGCCGCGCAGCGCGTCGCCGTACCGGACGCCGCGCAGCCGCAGCGCGCCCCGCACGGGCCGCGGCGGCTCGCCGTCCCCGTCGGCGACGGCGGGCGGCGCCCCCAGCACCGAGGCGACGCGGGCGGCGGACGCGCGGCCCTGCGCGAACTCGCCGTTCGCCCACGACAGGATCGACAGCGGCCCCAGCAGGAACTGCGCCAATCCCACGGCGGTGACCAGCTGGCCGACGGTGATGTCGCCGGAGATGGCGAGCCGTCCGCCGACCAGCGCGACGACCGCGATGAACACCCCGGTCAGCGTGAGCATGCCGCCGTCGTGCCACGCCTGCGCGCGGGCGGCCCGCACGGTCGCGGCCAGCGAGTCGCGGCTGGTGCGCCGGTACCGCGCCACGGCCGCCCGCTCCGCGCCGATGCCCTTGAGGACCCGGAGGCCGGCGAGCAGGTCCGCGGCCACGCCGGACGCGTGGGCGGCGCGCTCCTGCTCGGCGCCGCTGCGCCGCTCCAGCGGCTTGCCGATCACGTGCGCGAGCCCGAGCAGGGGCGGGATGCCCAGCAGGACGAGCAGCCCCAGCGGCACCGACATCCACAGCAGCGCGACGCCGCCCGCCACCAGGCCCGCCAGCGCCGCGGTCCCGGCCGCCATCGCGACGTGCACGCCGCCGGCCCGCTTGGTGTCGCCGGTCGCGATGTTCACCAGCTCGCCCGGCAGCCGCCCCGTCTCGGCGCCGCCGCGCGGGTCGAGGGTGCGCCGGGTCAGCTCCAGCCGCAGCTCGTGCGCGGCCTGCTCGGACGCCCGCTCGGCGAGGCGGAAGCTGAACCGGTAGCTGTAGGAGAGCCCGGCGAAGACCGCGCCCAGCACGGCGAGCCACCGGACGAGGGCGCCGGCGTCCCCCGGCAGGATCGCCTTGTCGATCACCACCCCGATCACCACGGGCACCAGCACCTCGCCCGCCTGGTGCCCGGCGGCCAGCACGGCGCCGCCGGCGGCGAGCCGCCACTGGCCGGTGATCACCCGCCGCACGACGTCACGACCGCGCACCGGCGCTCCTCCGTTCCTCGCCCCGGACGGCGTCCGCGGGGTCGCTCACGCAGCAGGTCGGGCAGATGCCCTGGCCCAAAGTCACCCAGAGGCAGCAGGTGCGGCGCCGCAGGTCCGGGAGCCCGGGCAGCTCGACCAGACCGGCCACCGGCCCGCCGACCGACTCCAGCAGCGTCCGCGCGCCGTCGCCGGGGTCGTCCAGCAGGTCGGCGCCGAACGTGACGAGGGGATGGACCAGCGCCTCGGCCACCGACCCCCACAGCCCGCGCCGCCCCGCGCGGGTGAGCACGTGCAGGGCCTCGATCACCGGCGCGTGCAGGTCGCGCAGGAGCGAGTCGGCGATGACCGCGCCGAGTTCGGGGACGTCCCCGGTGGCGACACGGGGCTCGCGCATCGCGACGAGCATGCCGGGATCGGCCTCCGGGATGCTCAGCATCGCGGTCTCGGCGGTCAGCATCGGCACGCGCCGGTTCAGCGCCCAGCCCAGCGCGACCGGCAGCGTGGTCCAGTACGAGAAGTTCTTCCACCACAGCGCGGCGGCGACGTGCGGCGGGGCCTGCCAGCGCCGTTCCGCCTCCGCGATCAGGGCGCCGAGCCGCTCGCGCGGCCGTGCCGCCAGGTCGGCGACGGGGAACCAGCCGCCGCCGGTGGGCCGCAGGCCGGGCGCGACGCCCAGCGGACCGTCGGTGTCGGCGGCGGCGCGCAGCCGCGCGCCCAGCGGCTCCAGCGCCTCCTCGGCGGACCGCCCGACGGCGACCGCCCCTGCCCGGGTTCTGTTCACGAGAGCTCCGCGATAGGCAAATAAGGCAAGGCTAACCTAAAGCATCGCTCCTGCCGAGGGTCCCGGGGGCGGCTCGGGAGGCCACCGGATGATCACCCCGGTGGCCGCCTATCAACCTATTGAATATAACCAATAGGTGTCTTAGGTTGGTGCGCGATGAGCTCCGGACGGAGGAAGAATGGCTGAAATCAGCGTCGCCATGGCCGCGAGCCACGCGCCCGGTCTCACCGGCTGGTTCGACAAGGCGCCCGAGGCCGACAAGCGGACCGTGCGCGCCGCCTACGCCGAGATCCGCGACGCCCTCGTGGAGTCCCGCACCGACGTGCTGCTGATCATCGCCAACGACCACATCGCGAACTCGAAGGTGTCCGACTACCCGGACTTCACGTTCGGCATGGCCGAGCGGCACCGCGGCCCGGACGAGTGGTTCAAGCCCTGGCTGCGCGTCCCGGACTACGAGATCCCCGGCCGCCCGGACGTGGCGGACGTCCTCTACCAGAGCGTCAAGGACCTCGCCCCCCGCGTGCGCGCCGTCCCCGAGAACCTGCGCTACGACGACAACATCTCCGTGCCGGTCACCATGGCCGAGGTCGCCTCGACGGGCATCGCGGTCGTCCCGCTGCTGCAGAACTGCACCGTCCCGCCCGTCCCGGACGAACGGGTCTGCTACTCGCTCGGCCAGGCCATCGGCGACGCCGTCCGCGACCGCCTGCCCGACGGGCTGCGGGTCGGGCTGCTCGGCTCGGGCGGCCTGTCCCACGAGCCGGGCGGGCCGCGCTACCTGGAGATCGACGAGAAGTTCGACCGCTGGTGGCTGGACCTCCTGGTCGACGGCGACCACGAGCGGGTCCTGTCGGAGGCCACGTTCGAGGCCATGGAGCGGGCGGGCTCCGGCGGCACCGCCGAGCTGCTGTCCTGGATCGTCGTGATGGGCGCGATCGGCCCGCGTCCGTGCCGGAACCTGGGCTACGCCGCCGTCGACCAGTGGCGCTGCGGGTTCGGCGCCGTCCGCTGGGAGCTGCCATGACACCGGCGACCGGGCGGACGGACGGGCCGGAGTCGGCACTGCGGCACTTCGACCCGCGGCTCCGGGCCAACGACCTCGTGCAGGACCTCAAGTGGGACCCCGCGCTGCGGGCCCGCTTCGAGTCGGACGAGCAGGCGGCGCTGGACGCCTACCCGCTCACCGCGGCGGAGCGCGCCGCGATCCGCGACCGCGACTTCCGCCGGCTGTTCGAGCTCGGCCTGCACCCCTACCTGCTCGCCCAGCTCGCCCGGCTGGTCTACGGCACGGGCGAGAAGGCCGGCACCTCCGGCGCGGCGACCGCGCTGATCAGGTCGCTGCTGGGGGACCGGTACGACGCCTACATGGCGGAGCGCGGTGAGTAGCACCCCGCCCGTCGTCGACGTCCACACCCACGCGATGCCGATGCCGCTGCTGCGCGAGCTGGAGCGCCGGGGGCTCGCCGACCTGTCCCGGAGCGCGGAACGGGTGCTGCTCCTCGACCCGGACCTGTGCGGACTCGCGCCCGGGGCGCCCGTCCCGCTCGCGCCCGAGCAGCACGACATGGAGCGCCGCCTGGCCGCCATGACCGCGATGGGGGTGGACCACCAGGCCGTGGCCGCCCCGCCGTTCGTGTTCGCCTCCGAGTCCGGCGACGACCGGCTCGTGCTGGAGGTGACGCGGCTCGTCAACGACGCGCTCGCCGAGTTCGCCGCCGGTTCGGGCGGGCGCCTGTCCGCCCTGGCCACCGTGCCGGTCGGGCACCCCGGCGCGGTGCCGGAGCTGGTCCGCTGCCTGGACGATTTCGGGATGGCCGGCGCGACCATCGGCACGTTCGGCGGCGGCCGCGAGCTCGACGACCCGGTCAACGAGGACCTGTGGCGGGAACTCGCCGCGCGGCGCTGCTTCACGCTGCTGCACCCGAGCCGCGTCTCGTCCCGCGACCGGCTGGCGGACTACCACCTGGTCCAGCTGCTCGGCTACCCGATGGAGACGGCGCTGGCCACGGCTCGGCTGATCTTCGGCGGCGTCCTCGACCGGCACGACCTCGTCCTCTGCCTGGCGCACGGCGGCGGGTGCCTGCCCGCCGCCGGCGGCCGCCTCGACCTCGGCTGGCGCCGCAAGCCGGTCGCGCGGGTGACGAGCCGCACGCCGAGCGACTACCTGCGCAGGCTCCGCTACGACACGGCGGTGTTCGACCCGGGGGTCCTCGGCCGGCTGGTCGAGGACGTGACGGCCGCGCACGTCCTCCTCGGCACCGACGCCCCCTTCGACCTCGCCGACGACGACCCCGTGGGAACCGTCCGGGCGCTCGGCGTCGACGCCGAGCGGCAGGCCGCCATCCTCGGCGGCAACGCCGCTCGGCTCCTCGGCGTCCGGGTGGTCCCCGCGGCCCGCAACGGCCCGGCCGCGCCGCCCGGGCCGCTCTCCACCACCGTTGAAGGACGTACATCATGAGCACCGACAGGGCGGCGGCCGAGCTGCCCCGGCTCTCGCTGGCCGAGGCCGTCGCCAAGCGGATCGAGGCGCGCATCGCGGAGGAGGCGCTGCCGGCCGGGCACCGCCTCGGCACCCGCGACAGCCTGCGCCGCGAGTTCGACGTGGCCGCCGCGACGTTCAACGAGACGGTCCGGCTGCTGGCCGCGCGCGGCACGGTCTCGGTCCGGCCGGGCGTCAAGGGCGGGATCTTCGTCGCGTCCCCGCCGCCGCTGGTGCGGCTGGGCCGCAAGATGCTCGAACTCACCGGGGACTCGGTGTCGGTCTCCGACTGCCTGGTGGTGCGGGACGCACTGGAGCCGCTGCTCGCGCGGGAGGCCATGCGGCACCGCACCGACGCCGACATCGCCGACCTGCGGCGGCTGGCCGGCGGGCTGGCGGCGGCGCGCGGGTCGGCGGACCCCTTCGGCCGCCTCGCCGCCAACTGGGCGCTGCACCGCAGGATCGCGGAGATCACCCCCAACAAGGTCCTCCAGCACACCTACATCTCCCTGCTGGAGTTCGTGGAGAACCGGCTCCGCGGCGTCACGCCCGACGAGCCGGACGAGGAGGGCCCGCACACGGGGGGCGGCTCATCACCCGACGGGGTCGCCGTCCACCGGGAACTGGTGGAGGCCATCGCGGGCGGCGACCCCCGGCGGCTGTCCGCGGCCGTCGCGGCGCACGCCGCCCTGACCGCCTCCCGGAGGGGCGGGGCATGAGCGGTCCGCGGACGGCCCTGGTCGTCATCGACATGCAGAACGACTACTGCCACCCCGACGGCGTGTTCGCGGCGGCCGGGCTCCGCGTCACCGGCCTGGACGAGCTGGTCGGGAACGTCAACACGCTCGCCGCCGCCGCCCGCTCCGCCGGCGGCCCGGTCATCTGGGTGCGGATGGAATGGGCCGAGGACACCGACGTGGGGCTGCTCGCCGAGCGGAGCCCCTTCCTGCGCAAGGAGGGCCTCAGGCGCGGGACCTGGGGCTGCGAGCTGGTCTCCGGCCTGGACCGCGAGCCCGGCGACCACGAGGTCGTCAAGCCCCGCTTCGACGCGTTCCACCGCACCGGGCTGGCGGACCTGCTGCGCGACCTCGGCGCCGGCGCGCTCGTGGTGGCGGGCGTGCGCACCGACTTCTGCGTCGAGTCGACCGTCCGGTCGGCGTTCTTCCGCGACCTGCGGGTGGTCGTGCCGCGGGAGGCCGTCGCGGGGTACTTCGAGGACCTGCACCTGAACAGCCTGCGGCTGATGGGCACCGTCTTCGCCGAGGTCACGGCCCTCGGCGACGCGGCCGCCGCGTTCGGCCGGACGAGGGGAGACCGCTGATGCCGCTGATCGAGGTCAGCCTGGTCGAGGGCCGTCCGCCGGAGCAGCTTCGCGCGCTCATCAGCGGGCTGACGGACGCTGCGGAGGCCGCCGTCGGCGCGCCCCGCGCCAGTATCCGCGTCATCCTCCGGGAGGTGCCCGCGGCGCACTGGGCCGCCGGGGACGTGACGATCGAGGAACGCGACGAGGAGCAGCGATGGACCTGATCCCGCATGTCATCGACGGCCGCGAGACCGAGTCCCGCGAGAGCCTCCCCACCGTCGACCCGTACACCCGGCGGCCCTGGGCGCGGGTCGCGCTCGGCGGGAAGGATGAGGCGGGGCGGGCGGTCACCGCCGCCCGGCGCGCCTTCGACGAGGGCCCCTGGCCGCGGATGGGGTTCGCCGAACGGGGCGCGGTCCTGCACCGGCTGGCCGACCTCATCGAGGCCAACCTGGACGACCTCGCGATGGCCGACACCACCGACATGGGCAAGCCCATCGCCGACACGCGCTCGAAGGACGTGCCGCGGTCGGCGGCCAACTTCCGCTTCTTCGCCGACCACGCGCGGCTGTCGTCCGCCGAGACCCTGCCGATGGACAGCGGCCACCACGCCTACACCCGGTACGAGCCCGCCGGCGTCGTCGCCGCCATCGCGCCGTGGAACTTCCCGCTGATGCTGGAGACGTGGAAGGTCGCCCCCGCGCTGGCGTGGGGGAACACGGTGGTGCTGAAGCCCGCCGAGCAGACCCCCGCGTCGGCGACCCTGCTGGCGAGGCTGGCGCTGGAGGCCGGGATGCCGCCCGGCGTGCTGAACGTCGTGCACGGCTTCGGGCCGGGCTCGGTGGGCGAGGCGCTGACCGCCGACCCGCGCGTGGACCGCATCACCTTCACCGGCGAGTCGGCCACCGGACGCGCCATCGCCGCCGCCGCGGCGGCGAACCTCACCCCGGTGAGCTTCGAGCTGGGCGGCAAGGGCGCCAACCTGGTGTTCGCCGACGCCGACCTCGACCTCGCCGTCTCCTGGTCGGTGAAGGCCATCTTCGGCAACGCGGGCCAGGTGTGCCTGGCCGGAAGCCGCCTGTTCGTCCAGCGGGAGGTCTTCGACCCGTTCCTGGAGCGCTTCGTCGCCGCCGCCGAGGCCCTGGTGCCCGGCGACCCGAAGGACCCCGCGACGCAGCTGGGCCCGCTGTCCTCCGCCGAGCACTACGCGAAGGTGAAGGGCTACATCGACGGGGTCCCCGGTGACGGAGGCAAGATCGTCACCGGGGGCGTGGCGGACGAGGGGCTGTTCGTGCGGCCGACCGTCGTCCTCGACGCGCCGCCGGACGCGCGGGTGCGCCGCGAGGAGATCTTCGGCCCGGTGGTCACCGTCACGCCCTTCGGCGCCGAGGACGAGGCCGTCGCCGCGGCCAACGACACGCGGTACGGCCTGAACGCCATGGTGTTCACCGAGAACCTCTCCCGGGCGCACCGCGTCTCGGCCGCGCTGCGGGCCGGCACCGTGTGGACGAACTGCTTCTTCGTCCGCGACCTGCGCGCGCCGTTCGGCGGGGCCGGCGACTCCGGCATCGGCCGTGAGGGCGGCACCTACAGCCGCGAGTTCTTCACCGAGCCGAAGGCCGCCGTCATGGCGATCTGAGCCCGCGCCCCATGGATCCCGCGGCGGCGGGAAGGGGGATCATGTGGAACCGCTCATGACCTTCGGCCACGGCGTCGCCGGGCGCGCGGAGCTGGCGCCCCTGCTGCGGGGCGCCGGGGTGCGGCGGGTGGTGGACGTGCGCACCGCGCCGGGCAGCCGCCGCAACCCCGACGCGCGGCGCGACGACCTGGCGGAGTGGCTGCCCGCCGCGGGGATCGGGTACCGGTGGGAGCGGCGGCTCGGCGGCTTCCGCCGGGCGGCGCCGGACTCGCCTGACACGTTCTGGCGCAACGCCTCCTTCCGCGGGTACGCCGGGCACACCCGCGACCCGGAGTTCCTGGCCGCCATGGACGACCTGCTGGACGAGGCCGGGGAGGACCGCACGGCCGTCATGTGCAGCGAGTCGGTGTGGTGGCGCTGCCACCGCCGGCTCATCGCCGACTTCGCGGTGCTCGCCCGCGGCCGGGCCGTGCTGCACCTCGCCCACGACGGCCGCCTCACCGAGCATCCGCCCACGTCCGGGGCGCGCCTGCGGGACGACGGGCTCCTCGTCTACGACGGGGCCGACCCGTCATGACGGCCGGCGCGGCGCCTTCGGAAAGGGGATATCGGAAGGCGGACGTCCGGGCGCAGGGGAGCGGCCGAACGCGCACGGGCGGCCGCGGCCGTGACCCCGGACCCGTACGCCGCGTCCTCGGTGAGCCGCAGGACGGTGTAGCGGACCGGGTCGACCGCCGGCCGCTCCCGCAGCCACTCCAGCGCGACCGGCGCCAGCATCGCCGCGGCGGCGGCGCGGGCCGGGCGGCTGCGCGGGGCGGCGGCCAGGGCGAGCAGCCCGAGCGGCCACCATTCGCGGCGCAGCGCGTGCCCGACGGCGGCGGCGTCGGCGACGACGCCCTTGCCGACCAGGGAGACGGCCAGGCTCCGGCCGCCGGGCAGCCGCGACAGCCGCCGGGCGAGCAGCGCCGCCGACACGCCCGCGCACGCGGCGGCCGCACCCGGGCGCCCTCGCGCGAGCAGACCGAGGACGGCGAGGTTCCACGCCGACGGGCGGGCGGGGGCGAGCCTGCCGGGATGCCGCCGGGCCAGGTCGGCGGCGGACGTGCCGTACTCGTGGCGCCGCCGCGCCCAGTCCAGCGGGCGCAGCCGCCCGCTGTGCGTGACGTGGGCGGCGGGCTCGTACCGGACGTGCCACCCGCGGTCGCCGAGCCGCCACACGAAGTCGACGTCCTCGCCCAGCCGCAGTTCCTCGTCGAAGGCGTTCCCCTCTACCGCTGAGACGCGCACCAGCAGCGTCGCGGTGGGCACGAACCCCAGCCTTCCGCCGGGGCGGACGAGCGCGGGCCGGGCGCCCATGTCCAGGGACGAGCGGGCGGCCTCGTAGCGGGCCAGCAGCGCGGAGCCGCCGCCCGGGACATGGGCGTCCGGCAGCACCCGCGGGGCGACGGCGGCGACGCGGGGATCGTCGAAGTGCGGGACGAGCACGTCGAGCCACCCGTCCCCGGGGCGGCAGTCGGAGTCCACGAACGCGGCGAACGGCGTCTCCACCAGGCGGAGCCCGGTGTTGCGCGCGGCGGCCGGACCCCGGTTGCGGGGATGCCGGACCAGCCGTGCCCCGTGCGCCTCCGCAGCGCGGCGCAGCGGACCGGGGTCGGGCGAGCAGTCGTCCACGACGATCACCGGCACGCCCTTGACGGCCGCCAGGCATCGCTCCAGCTCGTCCGCCCGCCCGAAGGCCGGGACGACGACCGTCACGTCGTGCGGCCCGGGACGCGGGGCCGGGACCGGGTGCGCCATGCCGAGATCGAGGAGGCGGCGGGCCAGCGCCCGCCCGACGGGCGAGGAGTCCGCCAGCCCCCGCGCGCCCGCGCGGCGCAGCGCAGCCAGGTGCGGGCCGGCGGTGTCGGCGAGCCGCACCACCTTCCAGGGGGAGCCGCCGGTGGCCACCCGGCCGCCCGACCAGAAGGAGGTGTCCCGGTCCAGCGCGACGGCGAAGTCGGCGGGGAGCTTCATGGCCGGGCCTCCGTGGCAGCCGCCCGAGGTTCGAGGAGGCGGCCGCGGCCGTCCACCCGCCAGCCGCCGATCCGGCGCGCGGCGGCCGCCACCATGGCCGCCAGGATCTCGCGGCCGTGCTCACCGGACGCCCCCGCCGGGTCGCCGAGCACCCCCGACGGCGACACGGCGCGCACGCCCCGCGCGACCAGCTCCGGCATGATCGCGGCGAGCGGGCGGGTCTCGCCGGTGACCGCGTGGAACGGCCGCACCAGGCCGGGGGCCAGGTGCAGCATCACGGACGTCTCGGTGAACCCGGCGTGCGCGTCGCCGTCCGGGACGCCGCAGCCCACCCACGCGGTGTCGTGGCCCTCGCCGCGCAGCCGGGCGACCGCGGCGTCGAGCGTGGCGACGTTGCCGCCGTGCCCGTTGACCAGGGCGACGCGTCCCGCCCACCCCGCGAGCGAGCGCACGGTCTCCACGATCACGGCGTGCAGCGCCTCGTGGCCGATCGAGACGGTCCCGGGGAACCCGGCGTGCTCGCCGCTGGCGCCGTAGGCGATCGCCGGCGCGACGAGCACCGGGCGGGCCGTCCCCTCATCCCGGCGGGCGTCGCGCAGGACGCCGGCCGCCCGCGCGGCGACGGCCTCGGCGATCACCGTGTCGGTGGACAGCGGCAGATGCGGCCCGTGCTGCTCGGTCGACCCGGCCGGCACCAGGACCAGCGCCCCTTCGCCGACGTCCGGCCAGGCAGCCCCGCCCAGGCCCCCGCCCGGATCATCGTCCCCGGCACCCGCCACGTCAGTCCTCGGACCCGCCGCCCAGCGTGAGCCGGAAGTCACGCGGAACGACGAGGTCGTCCGGGGACAGGTCGCGGACGCCGGCGTGCCCCAGGCCGAGGACGGCGGAGTCGAGGCCGCTGCGCAGGATGTCCAGGACGTTCTCCACCCCGGCCTCCCCGTTCGCGGCCAGGCCCCACAGGGAGGCGCGGCCGATGAGCACGGCCCGCGCCCCCAGGGCGAGCGCCTTGGCGACGTCGCCGCCGCGCCGCACGCCGCCGTCGAGCAGCACCTCGACCTGGTCGCCGACCGCGTCCGCGATGGACGGCAGGACGCGGATCGTGGCGGGCGTCGTGTCCAGGTTGTTGCCGCCGTGGTTCGACACCGACAGCGCCGTCACCCCGGCGTCGACGGCCCGCTTCGCGTCGTCGACGCGCGTGACGCCCTTGAGCATGAACGGACCGCCCCACTCCTTGCGCAGCCACGCCACGTCCTCCCAGGTGGGCGGCGGCGTCTGCATCCACTCCCCGTAGGCGCCGAAGAAGGTGGGGGCGGGCCCGTTCGGCGGCTTCAGGTTGGGGGTGGTCAGGTCGGGCAGCCGCCCCGACTTCGCGAAGCGCCACAGCCAGCCGGGGTAGGGCAGGACGCCCGGCGCCAGCTTCGCCACCGTCTTCGCGTCGATCTTCTCCGGGATCGTGGGGCTGCCCCAGTCGCGGCCGTGGGAGAACGACCAGTCGAGCGTGGCGATGAGCGCCTTGGCGCCCGCCGCCTTCGCGCGCTCCATGCGCTGCACCATCGCGTCGCGGTCGCCGCTCCAGTACATCTGGAAGAACACGTTCGGGTTGGCGGCGGCGACCTCCTCCACGGGCTTGCTCGCGAACGAGCTGAGGCCCATGATGACGCCCCGGTTGGCGGCGGCCCGCGCCACGGCGACCTCGCCGTCGGGGTGGACGGCCTGGACCCCGGTGGGGGAGATGAGCACCGGGAACGACGACTCCACGCCCATCACGGTGGTGGAGAGGTCGCGCTCCGCCCTGTCACCGGCGGAGCTCCGGCCGACGACGCGGGGCGCGAAGCCGAGTTCGCCGAACGCCGTGATGTTGTCGTCGACCGTCCGGCCGCGCTCCGAGCCCGCGACCAGGGCCCCGTAGACCATGTACGGCAGCCGCCGCTTGGCGCGCCGCTGGGCCTCGGCCACGGTCTCGAACCACGGGTTCCTGAACATGTGGCGATCTCTCCTGCGGTGGTTTCGACCTGGCTTGGGCGGATTAAGGGATCTTCAGGCCGGCGAGGGGGTTCTCCTCGCAGGCGCTCACCGGCGGGCGTTCGGGCGGGCGGCTCATCAGCTGCACCGGGACCGGCCGCCTCCGGGCGGGCGCGGTGCGGTGCGAGTGGTCGGCGGACGGCCGGGGAATCCCCGCACGGTCCTCGGGACGGCCCGCGAGCAGCTTCTCGCCGTGCCCCTGGACGCACTCGGGGTCGGGGCCGTCCAGCGGCAGCCCGGTGAAGAACTTGGCGGCCATGCAGCCGCCCTTGCACGTGTCGTAGAAGGCGCAGGAGCTGCACGCGCCGCCGTTCTGCGGCTGCCGGAGGTCGCGGAACAGCTCCGACTCGCGCCAGATGCCGGTGAAGCCGCCCGACTGCCGGGTGTTGCCCGCGAGGAACTCCTCGTGGATCGCGAACGGGCAGGCGTACACGTCGCCGACCGGGTCGATGAGGCACACCACCCGGCCCGCGCCGCACATGTTCAGGCCCGGCAGGGGCTCCCCGTAGGCGGACAGGTGGAAGAAGGAGTCACCGGTCAGGACGCTGTCGCCGTGGGCGACGAGCCAGTCGTACAGCTCGCGCTGCTGACCGCTCGTGGGGTGCAGCTCGTCCCACACGTCGGCGCCGCGGCCGGACGGGCGCAGCCGGGTCAGCCGGAGCTGGGCGCCGTACTCGTCGGCGAGCGCCTTGAACGCGTCCATCTGCGGGATGTTGTGCCGGGTGCACACGACCGACAGCTTGAAGTTCTTCATCCCGGCGTCCGCGAGGTTGCGCATCGCGCGGACGGCGGTGTCGTAGGAGCCGGGACCGCGCAGCGCGTCGTTGACCTCGGCGGTCGCGCCGTCCAGCGAGATCTGCACGTCGACGTAGTCGTTGGCCGCGAGCCTGGCCGCCGCCTCCGGGGTGATCCGGACGCCGTTCGTGGAGAACTTCACGCCCACGTGGTGCGCGGTGGCGTAGTCGAGCAGCTCCCAGAAGTCGGGACGCACGGTCGGCTCGCCGCCGCCGATGTTGACGTAGAAGACCTGCATGGCCTCCAGTTCGTCGATGACGGCCTTGGCCTCGTCCGTGCTCAGCTCGCGCGGGTCGCGGCGCCCCGAGCTGGACAGGCAGTGCGCGCACGACAGGTTGCAGGCGTAGGTGAGTTCCCAGGTCAGGCAGATCGGCGCGTCGAGCCCGCGCTCGAACAGGTCGACCAGCCGCGTCCCCTTGGCGGGGGCGGCCGTCGCAGGGATGGTCATGGGGTCCTTTCGACGAGCATCGAGGACCGGACGAGCGTGCCGAGCGCCGCGCGGTACCGGGCCAGGTCCGACTCCGGGACGCCGGCCGCCGCGCAGGCGTCCCGGGCGGTCCGCGCGTCGCCCAGGGAGCGGACGACGTCGAGGAGCCGGCGGTCCTTGAGGAACGACAGCTTGCGCGTGCCGAAGTGGTAGAGCAGCGCGCCGAAGGGCTCGGGCCGCACCGAGACCTGCGGATGCAGGTCCCAGGCGCGGTCGAGGTCGATGCCCTGCATCGGCTAGTAGACGCCGCACATGCCGTCGATCGAGACCTCCTCGATCAGGGACTCGGCCACGTCGGCTTCCCGGGCGGCGTCGTCCGCCTGGTCCGCCACCTGGTTCTCCGGCGCGTTGGTGTCCATCAGGGCCTCCTTGTCCGACTTGGCACGGATCCTAAAGGCATCGAGTGCCAAAAGATAGGGTCCGGTCATGGTTCCGCGTGCCGACGTGCTCGTCGTGGGGGCGGGCGGCAGCGGCGCCGCCCTGGCCGCGAGGCTCAGCGAGGACCCCGGCCGCAGGGTCGTCGTCGCGGAGGCCGGGCCGGTGCCGCGCGCCCCGGCGGAGTTCCCGGCGGACCTGCTGGACGCCCGCCTTGTGCCCGGCGCCCGGCAGGGGAGCGCCGCCGTCCGGATGCTCCCCGCCGTGCTCGCGCCCGGCATGCCCTACATGGCGCCCCGGGGCCGCTTCCTCGGCGGGTCGACCACCGTCAACGGCGGCTACTTCGTCCGGGCGCGGCGCGCGGACTTCGACCGCTGGGCGGCCGCGGCGGGCGACGGCCGCTGGTCCTACGAGCGGGTGCTGCCGCTCCTCCGGGCGCTGGAGACGGACCTCGACTACGGGGACGCCCCCGAGCACGGGGACCGTGGTCCGGTACCGGTGCGCCGGGGCGGCCTGGACCATCCCGCCGCGGCCGCGTTCGAGGCCGCCGCCCGCGAGCTCGGCCACCCGGGCGAGCCGGACAAGAACGCCCAGGACGCGCCCGGGTTCGGCCCGGTGCCGTCGAACACGCGGGACGGCCGCCGCGTCAACACCGGGCTCGCCTACCTGCTCGGCGCGGCGCATCGCCCCAACCTCACCCTGCTCGGCGGCTGCACGGTGCGGTCGCTGGTGATCGACCGCGGCAGGGCCACCGGGGTGGTGGCCGAGTTGGACGGGCGGCGCACCGTCCTGGAGGCGGGGGAGGTCGTCCTGTGCGCGGGAGCCGTCGTCTCACCGCACCTGCTGCACCTTTCGGGGATCGGCCCCGCCGCGGACCTGGAGCGGGGCGGCATCCGGGTCGTGCACGACCTGCCCGCCGTGGGCGCCGCGCTGAGCGACCATCCGCAGGTGGTCGTGGAGTGGGCGCCCCGGCGGCGGCTGCCCGGACCGTCCGGCTCGTGGCTGGGCGGGGCGCTGCATCTGTCGTCCTCCGGCTCCCGCGGCGCGGGCGATCTGGAGATCCTCCAGTCCCTGGTGCCGATGGCGGGCCTGGTCGCGGGGACGACCACGGCCCCCGGCGCGCCCCTGCCCTTCTTCGCCTCGGTGCAGGCACCGCGCAGGACCGGCGGCCTGCGGAGCCTGTCGGCCGATCCCGAGGTTCCGCCGCGCGTCGAGTACGGGTACCTGGAGACCGCGGCCGACCGGCGCCGGATGCGCGAGGCGGTGCGGGCGGCGGCGGCCGTGGTGGCGACCGCCGCGTTCGCCGAGGTGGCCCAGGAGCTCGCCGAACCGGACGCGAGGACCCTGGACGACGACCATGCCCTCGACCGCTGGATACGCGCACGGCTCGGAACGTCCCAGCACACCTGCGGCACCGTCCCGATGGGGGCCGCCGTCGACGGCCGCGGCGGCGTGCGCGGGCTGGAGGGGCTCCGGGTGGCCGACACCTCGATCCTGCCGACGGCCCCGCTGCGCGGCCCGGCCGCCACGGCCGTGCTCATCGGCGAGGTCGTCGCCCGCGCCATGAACGCGCAGGACGCCTGAGCGGGCAGGAGGAGCGGCCCGTCAGGACGCGGGCGCCGTGTCGTCCAAGACCGCCGCGAGCCCGTCGCCCAGATGCCGGATCGCCTCGTCCAGCAGGTCGGACAGCGCCGTCCGGTCCCCGCCCTCCAGCCAGTGCTCGTAGGCGGAGACCGCGGCGGCGAGGACGAGGTGCCCGGTCAGCCGGGGGACCGGCGCCGACGCGGGGGCACCGGTCCGCGCCGCCACGAACTCGGTGATGATCATCCGCCAGGACGCGTAGCGCAGGGTGGCGTCCGCCTGGAGGGTCGGCACCCGCAGGATGAGCTCCATGCGCTGCCGGTGCCAGGGCACCTCCTGCGGATCGAAGCGGTTGAACCCGACCACGGCCCGGCGCACCGCGTCCATCGTCGGCGTGCCCGGACCGGCCTCGTCCAGCAGCGCGCGCAGCCTGCGCAGCTGCCCTTCGAAGTCGCCCCAGACCAGGTCGTTCTTGGACGGGAAGTAGCGGAAGAACGTCCGGCGTGCGATCCCCGCCGCCGCCGCGATGTCGTCCACCGTCGTCTCGTCGAAGCCCCGCCGGGCGAACAGCTCGAAGGCGCGCCGCTCCAGGACGGCCGGCGACGTCGCGCGCGGCCGGCCCATCATCCGCCGGACACCGGCATCCGAGCTCACGCGCCCCAGCCTGCCACGATCGGCGCCGTCATGGCCGGTCGTGCGGACGCCTCCCGGCGGCGGCCGCTCGGCGCACCGGCCGGTCGGGCCGCGCGCTTTACATTTTTTCCAATACAACCTATAAAAACAGGGAACACTGGATAAAAGCCGGAGCCTTGGCGGCCGGGAGCAGGGAGGGCGCATGGACGGCGAGGCACTGTCCGCGGCGCTGGAGCGCGAGCACCGCGAGATCGACGAAGGGATCGAGTCCTTCACCGCCGCTCTGGCGGAGGGCAGGGAGGACAGCGTGCCGCTCAAGCGCGCGTTGGAGGGGCTGCGCCGCCACATCTACCTCGAAGAGGAGTTCCTGTTCCCGCCGTTGCGGGAGGCGGGGCTGATGGCGCCGGTCTTCGTCATGCTGCGCGAGCACGGCGAGCTCTGGCGGACGATGGACCGCCTGGAGGCCGCGACCGCCCGGGGCCCCGCGAATCCCCAGGTGCGGGAGCTGTGCACCGAGTTGCCGGGGCTGCTGGACCGGCACAACTCCAAGGAGGAGCCGATCCTCTACCCGCAGGCCGACGCGGTGCTGGAGCCCGGAGCGATCGACCGCCTCCGGCGCTTCCTCGCCTCCGGCCGGCTGCCCGAGGGATGGGCGTGCCGGCAGGCGCACACCTGACGGCACCTCCGGGACCGGAACGAGAACACGCGGAGGCAGGAATGTCCCATGAGATCGAGGCGGGGCTCGCAGGCGTCCTCATCCTCGCCACGTCGGTGTGGACCGGCGGATTCGCGGCGATCGCCGTCGTGGCGCGGGTCACCGCCCGCACGCTCGCTCCCGGCGACCGGGTCGCGTTCTTCCGCGCCCTCGGCCGCGCCTACGGGGTGATCGGCTCCGCCGCGCTGGCGCTCGCCCTCGGCAGCGGAGCGGTACTGGTCGCCGGGCGGCCCTGGGACGGCGTGCTCGTCGCAGCGGCGCTGGTGGCCGCGGCCCTCGTGCTCACCCTGCTGGCCGGGGTCGTCCAGGCGCGCCGGATGACCCGCCTGCGCCACGGCGCCCTGGCGGAACCCGGCGACGAGCGGCGGGCCGATCTCGTCCGCAGGGGAGCGCGCGGCGCCGGCGTGCTGCGCGCGTTCATCGGCGCGCTGGCCCTCGTCCTCATCGCCCTCGGGGCGGTCATGGCGACCTGACCGCGGAACCGGCCGGTGAGACGTCGGTCTCGTCGCCGAGTCGGGACGACTTGTTGGGATTTATACAAGTAAAATAGTGCAAAATCGGGGCCGGGACCACGGACCTGATCGAGGAGGCCGCAGTGACATATGTGATCGGGGAGCCGTGCATCGACGTCATGGACCGCGCCTGCGTCGAGGAGTGCCCGGTCGACTGCATCTACGAGGGGGAGCGGGCGCTGTACATCCACCCCGACGAGTGCGTCGACTGCGGCGCGTGCGAGCCGGTCTGCCCGGTCGAGGCCATCTACTACGAGGACGACCTGCCGGCGGCGCTGGAGCCGTACAGGGACGACAACGCGCGCTTCTTCAGCGAGACGCTCCCCGGCCGCGACGCGCCGCTGGACACGCCCGGCGGCGCGGCCAAACTCGGCCCCCTCGGCGTGGACACCCCCTTGGTCGCCGCCCATCCGAAGCCCGGCGAGGAGTAGGCCCCGCGGATTTCCCGCGAGCCCTGGAGAAACCTCCGCCGGTCCGCGGGACGTTCGTCCGCCGAGACAGGGCCTTTCGGCCGTCGATCTTGGGGAAGGGACGTCTAGTGTCGAAATGGACTTCGAGCTGGAGGTGACGCCCATGGCGGCTCCGATCATCGTGGGGATCGACGGTTCGACCCACTCCCGGCGGGCCCTGGACTGGGCCGCCGACCACGGCGCCCGCCACCGCCTGCCGCTGCGGCTGGTGCACGCGTCGCGCGCCCTGGAGCCGGGCGGATCGATCCCGGACGACGCGCTGCGCCGGCTGGTCGCCGAGCGGGAGGACATGCTGGCCGAGGCGCGGGACCACGCGCTGAAGCGGCACCCCGGCCTGGACGTCACGACCAGCCTGCTCGACACCGATCCGGGCGGTGCGCTGGTCGACGCGAGTGACGAGGCCGCGCTGGTGGTCGTCGGGTCGCGCGGGCAGGGCGGCTTCGAGGGCCTGCTGTTCGGGTCGGTCGGCCTCCACACCGCCGCCCGGGCCCGGTGCCCGGTGATGGTGGTGACCCGTCCCGCGCCCGACCCGGGCGACGCTCCGGCCAAGATCGTGGTCGGTGTCGAGGGGGAGCCCGGCGACGAGGCGGCCGTCCGCTGGGCCTTCGCGGACGCCGCGGCCCGCGGCGCCGGGGTCGTCGCGCTGCACGCCGCCGGCGGCGAGTTCTCGCCCCGCCGCCGCGTCATCGAGGAGATGGAGCTGTCGGAGGCGGTCGCCGGGATGGGCGAGGACTTCCCGGACGTCGCCGTGCGGCCGCTGGTGTCCGACCGCACCGCGCCGCAGGCGCTGGTCGAGGCGTCGGAGAGCGCCGCGCTGGTCGTGGTCGGCGCCCGCACCCGCAAGAGCCTGATCGGCATGGGGCTCGGGCGCGTCAACCACGTGGTCCTGCACCATTCCCGCTGCCCCGTCGTCCTCGTGCCCACGTCCTGACGCCAGGGGAGCGCCTCCGGTCAGCTTCCCAGCGGGAGCAGGTCGGGCTCGGGCCGGTTCGCCGACACCGGGCCGCCGGCGTCGCCGTCCCCGGCCGGGGACAGGGCGGTCTCCAGTGTCGCCGCCAGCGCCTCCACGGTCTCGGTCAGCAGGGCGACCCGGCGTTCCAGGATCGCCACGCGATGCTCCAGAACGGGGATGGACGGCGCCGCGGACGCGGTGACGATCTGCCTAGGCATCGTGGGAGCTCCTTCGTCTCGTGCCGCGGGCCCGCCGGCGCGGTCCCGCGGTGCGGCCCGCCCCTTCTGCGGGATCTCCGGTCACCACCAGCCTCCTTCGCGCGCGCACGCGCCCGTAGGGACCTTGGTCACCTGCCGCGCGGCCGGAGGGCCCGTTCGCCGCGCCGGTGATAAGCGGCGCCAATGTGGGGACGTTCGTCGTGAGCCCTCTCGAAGAGGAGAACCCGATGTCCGAACCGATCGTCGTCGGCACCGACGGGTCCGGCGAGTCGGACCGTGCCGTGGACTGGGCCGCGGCGGAAGCCGCCCTGCGGGAGCGTCCCCTGCGGATCGTCCACGCCGTGGCGGCCCGGCCCACCAAGACGCCGCTGTTCTCGCCGGCCGAGAAGGCCGAGCGTC
This sequence comes from Actinomadura livida, assembly GCF_014648675.1. Lineage (GTDB taxonomy): Bacteria > Actinomycetota > Actinomycetes > Streptosporangiales > Streptosporangiaceae > Spirillospora > Spirillospora livida. The sequence continues at coordinate 38,875 of NZ_BMRO01000006.1, read as the reverse complement.
TCGCTCGCGTGGGGCAGGCGGTCGTCGACAAGGCCCGCGAGCGGGTCCGCGAGCGGTGGCCGGGCGTCGAGACCGCGACCGCCGTGGTCGCGGAGGAGACGCACGAGGCCCTGCTGCGGCAGGCGGAGGGGGCGTTCGAACTGGTGCTGGGCCGCCGCGGGAGGGGCGGGTTCGCCAGCCTGCTGCTCGGGTCCACGAGCCTGCGGATGGCCTCGCGCAGCACCGTCCCGGTCGTGATCGTGCGCGGGGAGGCGACCGAGCGCGGCGAGGTCGTCGCGGGCATCGACGTGCGCAAGGAAGTCGACGCTGTGCTCGAGTACGCCTTCGAGGCGGCCTCGCTGCGCGGTGCGCGGGTCCGGGTCGTCCACGCGTGGCAGCTGTCCACGACGCTCATCGACGCCGGCTACACCGTCGAGGACGAGGACGCCGGCCCGGAGCTGCGGGAGCGGGTCGCCGCGGCGTGCGAGCCGCTGCAGCGCAGGTACTCGCAGGTGGACGCCGTCGGCGAGGTCGTGCTGGAGCACCCGGTGCAGGCACTCACCAGGCCGTCCCGCGCCGCCCGCCTCCTCGTGGTGGGCGCGCGCGAGCGCCGCCGGGGCGCGCCGCGGCTCGGGTCCACCGGCCACGGCGTCGTCCACCACGCCCAGTGCCCGGTCGCCGTCGTCCCCTCCCGCCGCTGAGGCCCGCCCACCGGCGCGAAGCCCTCACCCGGCGACGACGGATCAGCCGGTCCCCGTGGACGGCTTCCTCGCGACACCGCAGAACGCCGTGACCACCGGCGGGTCTCCCCAGGGCGTCGCCTCGGGACGCCACCGGGACACCGACACGACGCCGGGCTCCAGCAGCTCCAGGCCGTCGAAGTAGGTCGCGAGCTGCTCGGGCGTGCGGAGCTTGTAGGGGTCGCCGGCTTCGGCGCGGGTCCGCTCGGCCTCGGCGGCGGCGCCGGGGTTCACGGCGGCGGTGCCGTCCTCCAGGACCAGGTAGCTGCCGCCGGGAAGCGCGCCGACCAGCCGGTCGCGGATCGCCCGCGCCTGGTCGTCGTCCTCGATGTTGCCGAGGATGCCGAGCATCATCAGCGCGATCGGCCGGTCGAAGTCGAGCGTATGGGCCGCCCGTTCGATGATGTCGCCGGGGTTGCGGACGTCGGCGTCGATGTAGTCGCACTCCCCTTCCGGCGTGCTCGCCAGCAGCGCGCGGGCGTGCAGGAGCACCAGCGGGTCGTTGTCGACGTAGACGATGCGGCACGCCGGGTCGACCCGCTGCGCCACCTCGTGGGTGTTGTCGACGGTGGGCAGGCCGGTGCCGATGTCGAGGAACTGCGTGACGCCCTCCTCGCCCGCCAGGTACCGGACCGCGCGGCCGAGGAAGGCCCGCGAGTGGCGCGCGACGTCCACGATCTCGGGGTACAGCTCGCGCACCTGGTCGCCCACCTGCCGGTCGATGGGGTAGTTGTCCTTGCCGCCCAGCCAGTAGTTCCACACCCTCGCCGAATGCGGAACCCCGGTGTCGAAGCCCGGGTCGGCAGCGGACTGGTTCTCTCCCATGGACGGCGCCCTCCGGCTCGGAAACCCTGCCGGGATTCTTCAATACGGTGCGCCCCTCGGCAACACGGCGAAAACGCCGCGTACCGCCCGGTGTGCACCCGGCCACACGCAATGGGAGATAATCGGGCACCACGAACTCCCACGCTTGGAACGACGGTGCACGAGTACTTCTATTTCGAGGTCGGTCAGTACGAACGCCATCTGGTCGAGTACTTCTACGACGGCTTCTGGGGCAAGGTGCGGATCACGGTGGACCGCCACGAGGTCGTGAAAGGCTCCCTGCTCTTCAGCTTCGCCATGACGAAGCGCTTCGAGTTCACCGTCGGTCACCAGGAGCGCCACCACGTGATCATCGACAAGACCCGCAAGGTGCTGTTCGCGGGCTTCCGCCCGTCGGTCTACAACGTGTACGTCGATGGGCAGCACGCCTTCACCCACGAGGCGGTCTGAGTTGCGCACCGAGCGGCTCGTGATGCGGCGCTGGCAGGACGGCGACCGGGAGCCGTTCGCCGCCATGAACGCCGACCCCGAGGTCATGGAGCACTTCCCCGCTCCGCTGACCCGCGCGGAGAGCGACGGGCTGATCGCCTCGTTCGAGACCCGCTTCGAGGAGGACGGCTTCGGCTTCTGGGCGCTGGAGACCGCCGGCACGGGGGAGTTCGTCGGGTTCACCGGCCTGTCCGCCGTGCGTTTCCAGGCGCCCTTCGTCCCCGCCGTGGAGATCGGCTGGCGGCTCGCCCGGTCCGCGTGGGGGCGCGGCTACGCCTCCGAGGCCGCCCGCCGCGCCCTCCGCTTCGCCTTCGAGGACGGCCTCGACGAGGTCGTCTCCTTCACCGCCGTCGCCAACACCAGATCCCGCGCCGTCATGGAACGCATAGGCATGACCCGCGACCCCGCGGACGACTTCGACCACCCGCTAGTGCCGGACGGCCACCCCCTCGAACACCACGTCCTCTACCGCACCACCACCGCCAGGCACGCCGGGTAGCTCCCTGCGGGCCCCATTGCGGACCGTCGCAAAGCGAGTTTCGTCCTCGGCGGATTACCTCCTACCCTGGCCGGGATGATCGACAACATTGGCGGAGCGCGTCCCGCCGGCCCCGCGGACCTGCACGCCATCGCCGACACCCTCGCAAGTGCGTTCGCCGACTATCCCTGGACCCGCTGGACCGTGGCCGCCGACGACCACCCGCGCCGCCTGCGCGCGCTCCAGCTCTACTTCACCGAGAAGGTGGGGCTCCCGTACGGCCGCGTCTGGACGGCCGGTGACAACGCCGCCGCCGCGGTGTGGACGACTCCCGGTATCGACGTCCCGCCCGAGGTGTTCACCGGACCGGAACTCGCCGCCCTGTACGGCGACCGCGCCCCGTACGCCATCGAGGCCGAGGAGTTCCTCGCGCCCTACCGCCCGTCCCGGCCAGCATGGTTCCTCGCGACCATCGGCGTCCGCCGCGACATGCAGGGACGCGGCCTCGGCCAGGCCGTCCTCGCACCCGGCCTGGCCGAGGCGGACCGGACCGGCCACGACGCCTACCTGGAGACCGCCGACGAACGCAACGTCCGCTTCTACGAGCGCTTCGGCTTCGAGACCACCGCCGACGTCCACCTCCCCGGCGGCGGCCCCCGCACCTGGTGCATGATCCGCCGTCCGAACACCGCCGCGCCCCGCTAGGCGCCGCCCTCCCCGGGCGGCCGTCTGACCACGGGCGGGGTCACATCGTGTCGAGGAGGTTGGGGCGGCCTGTGCGGTAGCGGTGGGGGTCGATCTCCTTGAGGCCGTCCAGTTCCGGTGGTTGGTACAGGGGCCAGATCTGGGCCCGCTCGGCGGGGGAGCCGGCCGCGTCCAGCAGTGCGTTGACGGCCGCGCGGCCGGACTCGTTGGCGCCCTCCATGGTGGCCAGGCCGACGCTCGTGCGGACGTAGTCGCCCGCCAGGAAGAGGTTCGGGATCGCCGTGCGGGGGTGCGGCCGCTTCTGCCGGCTCCCGACCGTGTTGACCATGAGCGGCTCGTCGTTTCTGCGCCCACGCCTCCTCGGCGACCTGGGCGGGGCTGCACTGCTTCGCCGGCTTGCCGTACACGATGCCCGGCGTGTCCCAGTCGGAGATGTCCAGGGACAGGGGTGTCGAGGGCCAGGACGGCGGGGGTCAGCAGCTCCCGCGCGCGTTCGACCGGCATCGCGCTGACGAACCAGTCGGCCTCGGCGCTGCGGCGGCGGCCCGCCGCGTCCACCAGCCGGACGGACCGCACACGGCCCGAGGCGATCTCCGGGGCCTCGACCGTCTGCCCGACCTCGAACCGCACGCCGCGGTCACGCAGGTAGCTCACCCAGGGGTCGATCCACGCCTCGCTGGTGGGCGCGTTGAGCATCCGGGCCAGGCCGCCGTCCGCGCCGAGGCCGATGCCCGACAGCAGGAACGCCTGGCCCATGGCGCCGACCGTCTTGGTGCTGGCGACCTTCTCCTTGACGGCGACCAGCCCGCGCGTCAGGAACCGCGCCACGATCGCCCGGTAGTCCTCGGACTTGCCCTCCGCCCGCACGTACTCCCACCACGTGACGTGCCCGCACCCCCGTCCGCTCGATCTGGCTGACGGTCTGCGGCGGGCCTCCGCCGCCGCCTTGATCTGGACAACTGTCCAGACTAGAGTCCGCGTATCGCGCGGCGGCCGGGCCGCCTCTACCCGAGGGACCGCCCATGGACGACCTCCCAGAACTGGGCTTCTACGGACTGGCCGGGCACTCGGCCACGCCCCGGGACCTGATCGCCGAGGTCGCCGAGGGCGAGCGCCTGGGGCTCGGCTCGGTCTTCCTGTCCGAGCGGTTCACGACCAAGGAGGCGGCCGTGCTCTCCGGGGCCGCCGCCGCGGCCGGGGAGCGGATCGGCATCGCCACCGCCGCCACCAACCACAACACCCGCCACCCCCTGCTGACCGCGACCCTCGCGACGACCATGCACCGCCTCTCCGGCGGGCGCTTCGCGCTCGGGCTCGGCCGCGGGTTCGACATGCTCTTCGACGTCATGGGCCTGCCGCGCGTCACCAGCGCGCAGATGGAGGACGCCATCGGCATCCTGCGCCGGCTCTGGCGCGGCGAGGCGGTCGCCGGCCACGACGGGCCCGCGGGGAACTTCCCGTACCTCAGCCAGGACCCCTCGTTCGACGAGGACATCCCGATCATCCTCACCGCGATGGGGGAGCGGACCCTGGAGTTCGCCGGGCGCGTCGCCGACGGCGTCGTCCTGCACACCTTCTTCACCGACGAGACGCTCGCGAGATCCGTCGAGACCATCCGCCGCGGGGCGGCCGAAGCGGGCCGGGATCCCGCGTCCGTCCGCGTGTGGTCGGTGCTGGCCACCGTGGGCGACCACCTGGACGAGGAGCTGCGGCTGCGCAAGCTCGTCGGCCGCCTGGCCACCTACCTGCAGGGCTACGGGGACCTGCTGGTCCGCGTCAACGGCTGGGACCCCGCCGTCCTGGCCCGCTTCCGCGCCGACGACCTCGTCTCCGGCTACCCCGGCGCCTTCGACGTGATCGGCACGGCCGCCGACCTGGGGCACGTCGCCGGGCTGATCCCGGACGAGTGGCTGGCCGCCTCCGCGACCGGCACGCCCGGCGAGTGCGCGGCCCGCGTCCTCGACCAGTTCGACGCGGGCGCCGACGGTGTCATCCTGCACGGCGCGACCCCCGCCGAACTCGCCCCCGTCCTTGACGCCTACCGCCGCGTCCGCCCGGCCGGCCTCGCGGCCCTTCCCCGCAACCCGGGCCGCGCCCGGTGACGCCGGCGGACCTCACCCCTGCCTGGCTCGGCGGCGTCCTGGACTCCCGGGTCGACGAGGTGGCCGCCGAGCCCGTCGGCACCGGGCAGATCGGCGCGTGCTTCCGGCTGACGGTGACCGGTGACGGCGTCCCCGGCCGCCTGGTGGCCAAGCTCCCCGCCGCCGACCCCGCCGCCCGCGCCCTCCTCGGCGGCGCCTACCGCACCGAGGTCCTCTTCTACCGCGACATCGCCCCGACCGTCGCGATCCGCACCCCGCGCTGCCACCACGCCGCGATCGACCCCGGAACCTTCGACTTCGTCCTCCTCCTGGAGGACCTCTCCCCGGCGGCCCAGGGCGACCAGCTGGCCGGCTGCCCGCCCCGCCAGGCCGCCGCCTGCATGACCGCCCTGGCGGGCCTGCACGGCCCCCGCTGGTGCGACGACTCCCTGCTCGGCATCGAGGGCCTCCACCACAACACCGCCGCCGACGCGGACACCCTGGCCGAGGTCTACGCCCCCGCCGTCGAGACCTTCATCGACCGCTTCGGCGACCGCCTCCACCCCGCCGACCGGGAAACCCTGCGCCGGACCACCGACACCATCGGCCCCTGGCTCGTCGCCCGCTCCGAACGCTTCGGCCTCGTCCACGGCGACTACCGCCTGGACAACATCCTGTTCCCACCGGACGGCGACCCCCCGACCACCGTCGACTGGCAGACCCTCACCATCGGCCTGCCCGCCCGCGACCTGTCCTACTTCCTGGCCACCAGCCTCACCACCGACGACCGCCGCACCCACGAACGCGACCTCGTGGCCCGATACCACGAGGCCCTCCTCACCCACGGCGTCAGCGACTATCCGCTAGACCTCTGCTGGGACGACTACCGCTTCGCCCTACTGCAAGGCCCCCTCATCACCGTCCTAGGCTGCGCCTACGGCACCCCCACAGAACGCGGCGACACAATGTTCCTGACCATGGCCACCCGAGCCTGCACCACCATCCGCGACCTGGATCCCCCAACGCCGTGACGACGCCCGGCCGCCGGTGCCCGGTCTAGGGCAGGCGGCCGTTTAGCCAGGTGGGTTCGAGGTGGCCGCCGTCGACCCGGTCCATGTTGTGCAGGGTGGTGCGGGACGTGTCGTCGTCGCCGGTGGCGAGGCGTATGGCGATCTTGTCTTCGATGTCCTTCGGGGCGCCGCCGGAGTAGCCGTTGAAGACGCTGGAGAAGATCAGGGTGCGGCCGGCCGGGTCGCGCACGTAGCCGGACAGTGCGGTGACGCCCGTCAGCGTGCCGGTCTTGGCGCGGACGTTCCCGGCGGCGGCGGTGCCGCGCATGCGGTTCGCGAGTGTGCCGCCGGTCAGCGGGCCGGGCTCCCCGGCGATGGGCAGCGCGGTGTACCAGGCGGGGAACCAGGGCCGCTTCCGGACGTTCCGCAGCAGCGTGCCGAGCTGCGCGGCCGTCGTGCGGTTGCCGCGCGAGAGGCCCGATCCGTCCGTCATGGTCACCTGCGACGTGTCGACGCCGAGGCGCCGGAGTTCGGCGGTGACGGCGGGCAGTCCGGCCTCCCAGGTGCCCTTGCGCTGTGCCTCGCGGCCGATGGCCTTGACGAGGGTCTCGGCCATGACGTTGTTGCTGAGCTTGAGGAACGGTACGGCGAGCCGGGACAGCGGCATTGAGGTGCGGGTGGCCACCGTCCGGGCGTCCGCGGGTGTCCGGCCGCGCTCGGTGGCTCCGGCCACCCGGACGCCGTGCGCCTTGAGCGCCTTGCGGAAGACGTCCGCCGCGAACAGCGTCGGCTCCTCGACGGTCCGCAGGACGCTGGTGGGCGCCGCGCCCGCCGGGTGGGAGCCGGTGATGACGATCGTGTTGGTGCCGTTGCTCCGGTCGACCGCGAGGGTGGACGCGGACCCGGGCGCGCCGGTGACGGCCCGGTTGTCGATCTTCACCGCCTCCGTGTCGGGGGTCAGCCCGACCCGGACCGGCCGCCCCTGCCGGGCGGCGGGAGCGAGTGAGATCTCGACCGAGCCGGCGTCGAAGTCGTCGTTGGGCGAGACGGTCAGCGCGGACGTCTGCGCCGCGTAGGCGTACTGGAGGTCGGCGGGGTCCCAGTCGGCCGGGGTCCGCCGGGCGTCGAACCAGGTGTCGTCGGCGACGAGGTCGCCCCTGATCCTGGTGATGCCCTTGGCGGCGACGGCCGCGGCCAGCCGGTCGTACTCGGCGGCCCGCATGGTCGTGTCGCCGGTGCCGGTGAGGTAAAGGTCGCCGCCCTTGACGCTCACCGTCGTTCGGAACCGGTATCCGGAGCCGAGGATGCCGAACGCCGCCGCCGCGGTCTGCAGCTTGTTGTTCGAGGCAGGGGTGCGCGGCGCGCCGGCGTCGCGGTCGTAGAGGGTCTCGCTCGTCCTGGCGTCCCGGACGGTCACGCCGATCGCCGCGCCTTGGAGGCGCTCGTCCCGCAGGATCGCGTCCAGGTCCGCCGCCAGGTCCCCGGGCGGGGCGGCGTGGGCGGGGAGGGCGTGGGCGCCGCCCAGCGCCATGCCGCCGCCCAGCAGCAGGGCGATCCCGGCGCTCTTGATCATGTCGTGAGTCTACGCGGGGTGACCGCGATCACAAATTCATATGATCAACTCTTGACGCGCGACAAAAGTTTGTCTAGCGTTCGTCGCTGTCGAGGTAAGCGTCCCTTTGCCCCGCGTTGAAGGGAAGGCCCCATGCGCACCGGATCCGGATCCGCCTGGGAGGCCGTTCCCGCGCCCGGGGCTCCGCTGCTGGACGTCGACGGCCTCGACGTCGGCTACAACGGTGCGGTACGGGCCCTGCGCGGGGTGTCGCTGCAGGTCGCGCGCCGGGGGGTGGTCGCCGTCCTCGGCGGCAACGGCGCCGGGAAGACCACCCTCTTGCGCGCGATCTCCGGGACGCTCGGTTCCGCCGGCGGCGCCGTCACCGGCGGGACGATCCGCCTCGACGGCCGCGACGTCCGCGGCCTGCCCGCCGCGGAGATCGTGCGGGCCGGCATCGCGCAGGTCCCCGAGGGCAGGCGCGTGTTCCGGGACCTCACGGTGGAGGAGAACCTGCGGGCCGGCGGCCTCACCGCGGCGCCGCGCACCAGGAGCGCGGCGCTCCAGGGGATCTACGAGCTCTTCCCCGATCTGGCCGAGCGCCGCCGGGAGCGGGCCGGGCTGCTGTCCGGGGGCCAGCAGCAGATGCTCGCCATCGGCCGCGGGCTGATGAGCCGGCCCCGGCTGCTCCTCCTGGACGAGCCGTCCCTCGGCCTCGCGCCGCAGCTCGTCGCGCGGATCGGCGAGATCGTCACCGAGATCAACCGCCACGGCACGGCGGTCCTGCTGATCGAGCAGAACGCCGTCATGGGGCTGCGGGTGGCCGACAGCGCCTACGTGCTCGAAGTCGGGAGGGTGGCCGCGTCCGGCCCGGCCGAGGTCCTGGCCGGCAGCGACGAGATACGCGGCCGCTACCTCGGTGCGGGCGCGGGCACCGCGTCCTCCGCCGATCCGGGGCCGGACGACGGCCGGGAGCCGGACACCGGGCCTCCGGGGCCGGCGGCGGCCGTGCGCGCCGAGGCGCTGAAGGTCGACGGGGTGACGGTCCGCTTCGGCGGCGTCACCGCGCTCGCCGACGTCTCCTTCGAGATCGAGCCGGGCACCGTGCACGCCCTCATCGGCCCGAACGGCGCCGGCAAGTCGACGTGCATCAACGTCCTCGGCGGGGCGTACCGGGTCGCCGCCGGCACCGTCCGCTACGGCGACCGGACGCTCACCGGGCTGCGCGCCGACCAGATCGCCGGCCTCGGCGTCGCGCGGACCTTCCAGAACATCTCGCTCTCCCTGGACGCCACCGTCGCCGACAACCTCCTCACCGGGCGGCACCGCCTGATGCGCTCCGGCGTGCTCGGCGGCGCGCTGGGCCTGCCCCGCGCCCGCCGGGAGGACCGCGAGCACCGCGCCCGGGCGGAGCGGGTCGCCGAGCTGCTCGGCCTCACCGCCCTGCTCGGCCGGTCCGTGCACACCCTCTCCTACGGCGACCGCAAGCGGGTCGAGCTGGGCCGCGCCCTGTGCGCCGAGCCGACCCTGCTGCTCCTGGACGAGCCGGTCGCCGGCATGAACCCCGCCGAGTCCGCCGAGATGGCCGCGACGATCGCGGAGGTCCGGCGCGAGCTCGGGATCTCCATCCTCCTCGTCGAGCACGACATGCCGTTCGTGATGGGCCTCGCCGAGCGCGTCACCGTCCTCGACTTCGGCCGGCGCATCGCGGACGGCACCCCCGCCGAGGTGCAGCGCGACCCGGAGGTCCTGCGGGCCTACCTCGGGTCGGAGGCGGCATGAGGGACGGCCGCAGAAGGGACGGAGTACGCGCCCCATGAGCTACCTGCTGACCCAGCTGGTCAACGGCGTGTCGCTCGGCCTCGTGCTCGGGCTGATCGCGGTGGGGTTCGTGGTCGTGTTCAAGTCCACCGGGGTGCTGAACTTCGCGCACGGGTCGGTGCTCCTGCTGGGCGCCTACCTCGTGGCCCGGCTCCACCCGGAACTCGGGTTCTGGGGCGCGCTCGCCGCCGGGGTGGCGGGTGCGGCGCTGGTCGCCGCGCTGATCAACACGCTGCTGGTGCGGCGGGTCGCCGAGCACGACCCGGGCGTGCTCGCGATCCTGACGATCGGCGTGGACATCCTGCTGCTCACCGAGCTGACCAGGCAGATCGGCAACGACGTCCTCGACATCGGCGCCCCGTGGGGGGCGTCGGTCGTCGGCGCGGCGGGGGTGAGCCTGCCGGCGTCCCGGGCGATCGCCGCGGGCACGGCGGTGGTGCTGTTCGCCGCGCTCGGCGCGCTAGCCGCCCGCACCGACTGGGGGCTCGCGATGCGCGCGGCGGCGGCCGACCCCGACACCGCGTCGCTGATGGGCATCCGGCTCAGCCGCACGAGCGCGGTCGGGTGGGGGCTGGCCGGCGCGCTGGCCGCCGTCGCGGGGGTGTTCCTGACCTCCTACCCGACGCCCGGCGTCGAGCCCGGCGTCTCCGTCGTCGCGTTCGCCGCGATCCCCGCGTGGGTGCTGGGCGGCTTCGACTCGGTGCCGGGCGCGGTCGCCGGCGGCCTCGTCATCGGGGTCGCGCAGGCGCTCGCGATCGGCTACGAGTCCGAGCTGCACTTCCTCGGCGGCGGGTTCGGCGAGGTCGTCCCCTACGCGGTGATGGTGCTCGTCCTGCTGCTGCGCCCGCACGGGTTGTTCGGACAGAAGGAGGCCATCCGTGTCTGACCGGCCCGCCGCGTCCCTCCGGCTCGATTCGCCGCTCCGGCTCATCTCGTCCCTCCGGCTCGATTCGCCGGCGCGTGCCGCCGGCGCCGTCCTGCTGCTCGCCGCGGTCGCCGGCCCGCTGTGGCTCACCGACTTCTGGCTGCAGGCGGGGCTGTTCGCGATGGCCGCCGCGGTCGGGGCGATCGGCCTCACCCTGCTCGTCGGCGTCGCCGGGCAGCTGTCGCTCGGCCACGCGTTCTTCCTCGGCGTCGGCGCCTACACCTACACCCTCCTCGCCGGGGAGCGGGAGGACGGGATGTCCGGGTTCGGGCTGCCTCCGGTGGCGGCCCTGCTCGCCGCCGCGGCGGTGGCGGGGGCGGCGGGCGCGGCGTTCAGCCCCATCGCCGGACGGCTGCGCGGCATCTACCTCGGCCTCGCCTCGCTCGGCCTCGTGTTCCTCGGCCGGCACGTCTGGCTCAACGCCGAGGACGTCACCGGCGGCTACAACGGCCGCACCGTCGAGGCGTTCGCGGTGCCCGGCTTCAGCTTCAGCGACGAGGACCCCGACTACCTGGCGGTGCTCGGCACGCCGTTCGGCGAGCTGCACCGCCTCTGGTACCTGTTCCTCGCCGTCGCGCTGCTCGCCGCCTACTGCGGCCGGGGGATCAAGGCCGGGCGGGCGGGACGGGCGATGGCCGGCGTCCGCGACGGGGAGACCGCCGCCGCGTCCGTCGGCATCCGGGTCGCCCGGGTCAAGGCGACCGCGTTCACCGTCTCCTCCGTCTACGCCGGGGTCGCCGGCGCGCTGACGGCGCTGGCGTTCGGCCGGGTCGCGCCGGACTCGTTCGCGCTGACGGTGTCCATCGACTACCTGGTGATGATCGTGCTGGGCGGGGCGGGCTCGATCGCGGGCGCGTCCGCCGGGGCGGTGTTCGTCTCGGTCCTGCCGCTGATGCTCGTGCAGTACAGCGCGCACCTGCCGTTCCTGTCCGCCCCCGGCTCGGGCGGCGTCGACGCCGCCACGCTGAGCCGGTTCGTCTACGGCGTCGCCATCGTCGCCGTCCTGATCTTCCTGCGCGGGGGCCTCGCCGGGGCCTTGCGCCACCTGGGGATCCGCACCGCGCGGGCCGGGCGGCCGTCCCGGCCCGCGCGCCCGGCCGAACGTTCCACCCCGAAGGAGTCCGCCCCATGACGATCCGACCCCTCGCCGCGGCGGCGCTGTGCCTGGCCGCGCTCACGGCGTGCAGCACGACCGACCCCGACGCCGGACCCGGAGACGGCGACGGCTCGGGGATCCGCACCGGCAACGGCGTCACCGATTCGGAGATCAGGATCGGGGTGCTCACCGACCTGTCCGGGCCGTTCAAGGCGGGCGCCGCCGTGCAGGTGCAGGAGAAGAAGGCGTACTGGGCGGCCAGGAGCGCCCAGGGCGGCATCTGCGACCGCAAGATCACGATGGACGTCCGGGACCACGGCTACAACCCGCAGCGCGCGGTGTCGCTGTACCGCAGCATGGCGCCGGACGTCGTGGCGCTCCAGCAGGTGCTCGGCTCGCCCGCGGTCGCGGCCGTCCTCCCGCTCGCGGAGAAGGACGACCTCTACGTCGGCGGCATGGGCTGGGCGAGCGTCGCGCTGGAGTACCAGGTGGCGCAGATCCCGGGCACCACCTACAGCATCGAGTCCGCCAACGCCGTCGACTACCTCGTGGACACGCTGAAGGTCCCGGCGGGCAGCACGATCGGGCACGTCTACTTCGAGGGCGACTTCGGCGGCGACTCGCTCGCCGGCGCCGAGCACGCGGCCGCGGCGCGCGGGCTGAAGATCCACCCGATCAAGATCACCCCGCAGGACTCCGACATGTCCGCCCAGGCGGCGGCGCTGGAGCGGGCGGGCGTCAAGGGCGTCATCCTCGGCGCCTCCCCGTCGCAGCTGTCCTCGCTCGCCAGCGTGCTCGCCTCGAACGGGGTCGACGTCCCCCTGATCGGCAACACGCCCACGTTCAGCCCGGCCCTGCTGAACACCCCCGCGAGGGAGGGGCTGCTCAAGAACTTCTACACGGTGACGAGCGTCGCGCCCTACAACGGGGAGGGCGCCGCGGTGAAGACGGCCGCCGAGATGTTCGAGAAGAACGCGCCGGACGGCACCAAGGGCTGGGAGGTCCCGCTCGCCTACGGCCAGTCCGAGCTGCTCGCCGAGGCACTGGAGAAGGCGTGCGAGAACGGTGACCTGACGCCCAAGGGCGTGGTCGCCGCGATGCACGAGACGTCCGGGCTGGACACCCAGGGCCTGTTCTCCGGGACGCTGGACTACACCAAGCCCGGTGAGCCCCCGACGCGCAAGGTGTTCGTCTCCAGGGCGGACCCGGAGGCGCCGGGAGGGCTCAAGGTCCTCGACACCATCGAAGGCCCGAGCGCCCTCAGCTACAAGTTCGAGTGATCCGAGTCATCGGACGGGCCCGCGCCCGTCCGATGATCCGTCCGATAAAGCGCCTGGCACGCTCCATCCCCGGCGGGCGCGCCGATCCCGCCGTCCGGGGACCTCCGGCCTCTTCTGCGCGGCCCGGTTAGCGCGCAGACTGGGCATTGGGCACTTTCTTCCGGCGCCGCTCCCGTTACACGGTGCGGCCGCCGGATATGAAAAGTGTTCACCAAGGAGGCGGGCACATGAACGGCGTGGATGGGAACCAGCGGCCGCACGTCCTGTTCGGCTACGACGGGACGCAGGAGAACGAGGGCGCCCTGCGCTGGGCGGTCGAGGAGGCCCGGCAGCGCGACCTCGACCTGATGATCTGCCACTGCTGGCACTGGCCCTACGCCAGCGGCCACGAGGACCCGGACGCCGAGGCGATCAGGACGCGCGCGGGGGAGAACCTGCTCGCGCAGGGCGTCCGCCGCGCGCGGGAGCTGGGCGCGCCCGGGACGGTGCGCCGGCACCTCCTGCGGGGACCGGTGGAGGAGGCGCTGCTGGAGGCGTCCCGCACGGCCGAGCTGACCGTGATCGGCTCGGGCGAGCGCCCGGGCATCGGCGCCACCGCGCTGGAGGTGCCCGCCCGGGCGGGACGGCCGGTGATCGTCGTCCCGGACACCGCGCCGTGGCCCCGGCGGGTCGTCGCGGGGACCGACGCGGGGGAGGGCTGCCCCGCGGTGCTCGGCTTCGCGTTCGGCGAGGCGGCGCTGCGCGGCTGGGACCTGCACGTCGTCTACGGCTGCTGGGAGCCCGCGGTGGTGAGCGAGGATGACCTGGCGCTGTTCAACGACCCGGAACTGCTGGAGAAGCGCCGCACCGCCGAGCTGGACGAGGTCGTCGCGCCGTGGCGGGAGCGCCACCCGGAGGTCGACGTCACGGTCTCGCTGATGCTGGAGCGCCCGTGCGAGGCGCTGGGCCGGGCGGCGGACGGCGCCGGGCTCCTCGTCATGGGCGACCGCGGAACCGGTTTCGACCCGCTGGGCGCGACCAGCTCCGCGATGCTCCGCCGGGCCTCCCTGCCCGTGGCGATCATCCCGGGCCGAAGGTCCCGAACCTGACGGACCAGCGCCCCTGACCGGCGTCCCCCCGTCTCGCGAAGCTGGGGAGCGAGACGACGAGGGAGGCATCATGAGCGGCGACCGCGGTGTCGTGGTGGGATACGACGGTTCTCCGGCGGGCGAGGCGGCGGTGCGGTGGGCGGCCGTGGAGGCGCGGCTGCGGGGCGTGCCGCTGACGGTGGCGCACGCCTGGGACCTGTACGGGGCGGCCGGCCCGATGGCCGTCCCGATCGGCGACCTGGTGGCGGCGGCCGAGAAGGTCGTCGCCGAGGGGGCGGACCACGCCCGCGAGGAGACCGGCGAGGTGCGCGCGGTGATCGGGCGCGGCGGCGCGACGTCCGTGCTGCTGGAGGCCGCCGACGGCGCGGAGCTGATCGTCGTCGGTACGCGCGGCCGCGGCGGGTTCGCGGGCCTGGTGCTCGGATCGACGGCCGTGGAGCTGGCGTCGCACGCCTCGGTCCCCGTGGTGGTCGTGCGGGAGCGGCACGCGGAAGGGCGGCCGGACGGCCCGGTCGTGGTCGGGGTGGACGGGTCCGCGGCGTCGCTGGAGGCGATCGCCCTGGCGTTCACCGAGGCGGACCTGCGCGGGGCCGAGCTGGTCGCGGTGGCGGCCTGGCCCGCCGAGGTCGAGATCGGGCCCGCGCCGCTGCTCGACACCGGATCGCTGCGCGAGTTCGCCGCGGAGCGGCTCGACCGGCTCGTCGCGCCGCTGCGCGACAAGTACCCCGGCGTGCGCGTCCGGACCGAGGTCGTGACGGGGCGGCCCCGCGAGGTGCTGCTCGGCGCGGCCGCGGACGCCCGGCTCGTCGTCGTCGGCTCCCGGGGGCGCGGCGGCTTCCGCGGCCTGCTGCTCGGCTCGGTCAGCCACGCCCTGCTGCACCACGCGGACGCACCGGTCGCCGTGGCGCACGCCCCGCGCGGCGCCGAGTGAGCGTGGCGCCGGCCGGGCGTGGCGCCGGATGACCGAAGGCGGGACGGCCGCCCGGGACGGCCCCGGCGCGCCGTCCCGCATCCGGTGCAGGTGGGTCAGGGCTTCGCGACCAGCGCGGCGGCCGCGTCGAGGGCCGGGCCGGTCGGCAGCCCGGGGTCGAGGACGAGCTGGAGGAGCAGCCCGTCCAGCAGGGCGGTGCACAGCGTCGCGGTGCCGGCGCGGCGCTCCGCGGGCCAGTCCGGGCGCAGCTGCGCCAGCCGCTCGGTGATCCGGTCGCGCAGGCCCCGCGACCAGTCCCGCCGCTCGGCGGCCATCCGCGGGTCGCGCAGCGCTCTGACCAGCAGCTCCGCGGCCAGCCTGAGGTTGCGCTCACCGGCGGCCATGTGCGGGACGAGATCGTGCAGCGCCGCCACCGCAGCCGGAGGGTCGGGGGCCGCGAGCAGCGCGTCCACCACCGGGTCGACGATCATCTCGGTGGCCCGCTGCGCGACGGCGACGTGCAGCCCCGGCAGCCCGTTGAAGTAGTGGTGGAGCAGCCCCGGACGGGTACCGGCGCGGTCCGCCACGGCCCGCGCCGTGATCGCCGCCCAGCCGCCCTCGGCGAGCAGATCGAGCCCGATCCGCACGAGCTGCTCCCGGCGCGCCCGCCCGCGAGGAGTCGACGCGCGATGGTCCTCGTGGGTCATGCCGCCAAGCTATCCCAGCGTTTGCATCATGCAAAGATCACCGGCGCCGGGCGCGCGGTGGACGGGAGCCCCTCCCCGGAGCGGGCTCCCGTCCCGCCGCCTACTCGGCGCGCTCGCGCTCCGCGCGGAGCTGGAGCGCCACGTCGATGATCATGTCCTCCTGGCCGCCGACGTAGCCGGCCTCGCCGACCTTCTGCAGGATCTCGTGCGCCGGGACCTCGTAGCGCTCGGCGGCCCGCTCGGCGTGCAGCAGGAAGCTGGAGTACACGCCCGCGTACCCCTGGGTGATCGCGCCGCGGTCCGCGAACGGGAGCCGGTGCAGGAACGGCTTCACCACGTCGTCGGCGGCGGCCATGACGCCCTGCACGTCCACCCCGGTCGGGACGCCGAGCCGCTCGAACGTCGGGACGAGCACCTCGGTGGGGGAGTTGCCCGCCCCCGCGCCCAGCGCGCACAGCGCGCCGTCGATCTGCAGCGCGCCGTTCTGCTGCGCCAGGACCGAGTTCGCGACGCCCAGCGACAGGTTCTGGTGGCCGTGGAAGCCGACCTGCGCGTCCCGCCCGATCTCCTTGACCAGCGCGCTGATCCGCTCCTGCGCCTCCCCGAGGACGAGGGCGCCGGCGGAGTCGACGACGTAGACGCACTGCGCGCCGCCGTCCACCATGATCCGGGCCTGCTTCGCCAGCTCCTCCGGCCCGACCCGGTGCGCCATCATCAGGAACCCGACCGTCTCCATGCCGAGGTCGCGGGCGGCGGCGAAGTGCTGCAGCGACACGTCGGCCTCGGTGCAGTGCGTCGCGATCCGCGCCACGGCCGCGCCCGCGTCGTGCGCGAGCCGGAGGTCCTCGACCGTGCCGACCCCGGGCAGCATCAGCACGGCGATCCTGGCGCGGGTCGCCTCGTCCACGGCGGCGGCGACGAGCTTGACGTCGTCCTCCAGCGAGAAGCCGTAGTTGAACGACGAGCCGCCGAGGCCGTCGCCGTGCGTGACCTCGATGACCTCCACGCCGGCGCCGTCGAGCGCGTGCACGACCCCGCGCACCTGCTCCTCGGTGAAGCGGTGCGCCATCGCGTGGCTGCCGTCCCGCAGCGTCGAGTCCGTGATCCTGATCTTGTCTGCGGTGCGCTGCTCCGCGGTGTCCCGCTCAGTCATCGGTGGCCTTCCTGCGCGCGAGCTGCTCGCCGACACGGGCGGCCGCCGCGGTCATGATGTCGAGGTTGCCGGCCCACGGCGGCAGGTAGTCGCCGTTGCCCCTGACCTCCAGGAACACCGCGACGCGGGCCATGCCGTTCCAGATGTCGCGCGGCTCGTCGAACTGCGGCTCGGCCCGCAGCGTGTACCCGGGCACGTACGCGGCGACCTCGGCGACCATCTTCTCGACCGACTCGGCGATCGCCGCGGTGTCGGCGTCCGACGGGATCGCGCAGAACACCGTGTCCCGCATGATCATCGGCGGGTCGACCGGGTTCAGGATGATGATCGCCTTGCCCCGTCCGGCGCCGCCGACCTTCTCGATGGCGCGGGCGGTGGTCCGGGTGAACTCGTCGATGTTGGCGCGGGTGCCGGGACCGGCCGAGCGGGACGCGATCGACGCGACGATCTCCGCGTACGGCACCGGGACCACCGACGACACCGCGTGCACGATCGGGATCGTCGCCTGGCCCCCGCACGTGATCATGTTGAGGTTGGGCGCGTCCGACAGCGTGTCCAGGTTCACCGGCGGGCACACGAGCGGCCCCGCGGCGGCGGGCGTGAGGTCGACCGCGGTGATCCCGGCCTCCTCGTAGCGCGGGGCGTTGGCCAGGTGCGCCTTCGCCGACGTGGCCTCGAACACGATGTCGGGCAGCGTGGGCTGCGACAGCAGCCAGTCCACGCCCTCCGCCGACGCCGGGACGCCCAGCTCGCGGGCGCGCTCCAGACCGTCCGACTCGGGCACGACGCCCACCATCGAGTGGACGTCGACCAGCTCGCTGCGCATCAGCTTGACCAGCAGGTCCGTGCCGATGTTGCCGGGACCGACGATCGCGGCGCTCAACTTGCTCATCGCCCTACCTCCCTTCCGAACCGTGCGGTCACCGAGCCGATCCCGGCGAACGTTGCGGTGAGGGTCTCACCGGGGGCGACCGGAACGGCCGCCGTAATGGAGCCGGGCAGCACGACGTGCCCCGCCTCCAGCGTCACTCCGCGCTCCCCGAGGACGTTCGCCAGCCAGACCAGCGCGTTGATCGGCGAGCCCAGCACCGCCCCGCCCGCGCCGGTGTCGATCAGGTCGCCGTCGCGGTGGAGCAGGCAGCCCATCAGCGACAGGTCCAGGCCGTCCAGCCGGACCGGCCGGGTGCCGAGCACGACACCGCCGCTGGAGGCGTTGTCGGCGATCGTGTCCGGCAGGGTGATCTTCCAGTCCGCGATCCGGGAGTCGATCACCTCCAGCGCCGGGAGCACGTACTCGACGGCCGCGACGGCGTCGGCGGCGGTCGCGCCGGGGCCGGCCAGCGGGCGGCCCAGCACGAACGCGATCTCCGGCTCGATCCGGGGCTGCAGGAACCGGCCGGTGTCGATGGGTGCGCTGTCCTGGAAGAACATCGAGTCCAGCAGGACGCCGAAGTCCGGCTGGTCCACGCCCATCTGGCGTTGCATCGCCGCGGAGGTCAGCCCGACCTTGTGGCCCTTGATCCGCGCGCCCGCGCCCGTCCACGCCGTCACCTGCGCGAGCTGGACCGCGTAGGCGTCGGCCACCGTCATGTCCGGATGGTCCGCCGTCAGCGGCGGGACCGGGGTGCCGGTCGCGTACGCGTCGAGCAGCGCGGCGGCGGCCTTCTCCACCGAACCGGGGTCCATGGGATGTCCTCTCTCGTCTGCGCATGTCGTCCGCGCGGTCCGAGCCTGCCGCGCCCGGGACGCCCCGGGCAATGCGGCCGTCCCGCGTGGTGGGACATCGCTCTACATTGGGGGGCTCCTACATTGGGGGCATGGCGTCCGACGACACGTTCCTGCGCCGCGCCGTCGCGGTGCTGACCGCGTTCCGCGCGGACGACGACGCCCTCGGCGCCGCCGAGCTCGCCCGGCGCAGCGGCCTGCCGAGGTCGACGGCGCACCGGATCGCGCTCGACCTCGTGGAGGCCGGGCTGCTCGAACGGCAGGGCACGCGCGTCCGGCTGGGTCTGAAGCTGTTCGAGATCGGGCAGCGGGTGCCGCGCCAGCGGGTGCTGCGGGACGCGGCCGTCCCGTACATGTCGGACCTGCGGGAGGCGACGCGGCAGACCGTGCATCTCGCCGTGCTGGAGGGCACCGAGGTCGTCTACGTGGAGATCCTCGGCTCGCCCGGCGGGCCGAAGCTGCCCTCGAAGGTGGGCGGGCGGCTGCCCGCCCACGTCACCGGCGTCGGCAAGGCGATCCTGGCGTTCTCCCCGCCGGACGCGGTGCAGGCCGTCCTGGACGCCGGGCTCGTCAAGGCGAGCGAGCGCAGCGTCACCGCGCCGGGCCTCCTCGCGCGGGAGCTGGCGACGATCGGCCGCGAGGGCGTCGCCTACGACCGCGAGGAGTCCGGCCGCGGCATCGTCTGCGCCGCCAGCCCCGTCCTCGGCCCGGACGGGCTGGCCGTCGGCGCCCTGTCGGTGTCGGGGTGGTCGAACCGGCTGCGGCCGGCCGCCGTCGCCCCCGCGGTCCACACCGCGGCGCTCACCCTGTCGCGCACCCTCGGGCAGCGGCAGGGTGCGGGCGCGCCGTGACCCGGGATCAGGTCAGCGGGGGCCGGCGTCGGGGAGGTGCCGGGCGAGGAGCTGCGCGAGGTGCTCGCCGTCGCGGTCCGCGAGCTCGCGGAGCTGGGTGCGGCAGCTGAACCCGTCGGCCAGGACGACCTCGCCGTCCCCGGTCCTCCGGACCGCCGGAAGCAGCCGGTGCTCGGCGACGGCGACCGACACGTCGTGGTGCCCCTTCTCCACGCCGAAGTTGCCCGCGAGGCCGCAGCAGCCCCCGAGCCTGCCGACCTCGGCGCCCGCGTCGCGCAGCAGCGCCGCGTCCTTCGTCCAGCCCATGACCGCGTGGTGGTGGCAATGCGGCTGCGCGATCCCGGTGACCCCGGAGAGGTCGGGCGGTGTCCAGCCGGGGGTCTCGGCGAGCAGCTCCGCGAGGGTGCGGGTCGCGGCGGCGACCTCGCGCGCGGCGGCGGCGTCCGCCCCGCTCAGCAGCTCCTCCGCGTCGGACCGCAGCACGCCCGTGCAGGACGGCTCCAGCCCGACGACCTTCGCGCCGCGCCGGACGTGCGGCAGCAGCGCGCGGACGGTGCGCCGCGCCTGTGCGCGGGCCCCGGCCAGCTGCCCGGTGGAGATCCACGTGATTCCGCAGCACACGGGACGTTCGGTGACGCCGACCCGGTATCCGGCGTGCTCCAGTACCCGCACGGCCGCCTTGCCGACGTCGGGCGAGAACGCGTCGGTGAAGGTGTCCACGAACAGGACGACCTCGCCGTTGCGCCCCTCGCCGCTGCGCCCCTCACCTCGGCGGGACGCGAACCAGCGCCGGAACGTGACCGGGGCGAAGGCGGGCAGCGTGCGCCGCCGGTCGATCCCCGCGCTCCAGGCGACGGCGGGCCGCAGCGGCGCCGCGCGCATCCCGGCGTTCGCGTACTTGATCAGCGCGGGGACCCGGGCGAGCAGCCGCGTCCAGCGGGGGAGCCACCCCAGCGCGTAGTGGGCGCGCGGCCTGATCCTGCGCCGGTACCGCCGGTGCAGCGCCTCCGCCTTGTAGGACGCCATGTCGATGCCGGTCGGGCAGTCCGACGCGCAGCCCTTGCACGACAGGCACAGGTCGAGCACGTCGTGCAGCGCGGCGGACTTCCAGCCGTCCGGGCCGAGCTTCCCGCTGACGACCTCCTGCAGCACCCGGGCCCGGCCGCGCGTGGAGTCCTTCTCCTCGCGCGTCGCCAGATAGGACGGGCACATGACGCCGCCCGCCGCGGTGTTGTCGGCGCGGCACTTGCCGACCCCCGTGCAGCGGTGCACGGCCCGCGACAGGTCCCCGCGGTCGTCGCGGTAGGCGAGGGCCAGGCCGCGTTTGAGCGGGACGGCCTGCTCCGCGCGCAGCCCGCCGTCCACGGGCGCCGGGCGGACGATGATCCCCGGGTTGAGCACGTCGCCGGGGTCGAAGACGTCCTTGACCTCCGCGCACAGCGCCAGCGCCTCGGCCGAGTACATGTGCGGCAGCAGTTCGCTGCGCGCCCTGCCGTCCCCGTGCTCGCCGGACATGGTGCCGCCGTGCCGGGCGGCCAGCGCGGCCGCCTCGCCCAGGAAGTCGCGGAACACGCGGCGGCCGCCCTCCCGCCCGAGCGGGAAGTCGATGCGGACGTGGATGCAGCCGTCGCCGAAGTGCCCGTACGGGACGCCGAACAGCCGGTACTCCGCCAGCAGCGCCTCGAACTCCCGCAGGTACACGCCGAGCCGCTCGGGCGGCACCGCGGCGTCCTCCCAGCCCGCGTGGGCCTGCTCACCCTCGGGGGTGCGCGCCACCAGCCCCGACCCGTCCTCCCTGATCCGCCACAGGGCGTCGGCGAGCGCCATGTCCTCGACGAGCATCGAGTCGGTGCAGCCGGAGTCGGCGGCGACCTTGCGGGCGGCGTCGCGCAGCGGCCCGGCCTCGGGACCGGCGAGCTCCACGAGCAGCCATCCCGACCCGCGCGGCAGCGGCGGCACCGCGTCGGCGCCCCGCCGCTCCCGCACGACGCCGGTGATGCGCGAGTCGAGCCCCTCGCAGGCCACCGGCCCGTGCGGCAGGATCGCGGGGACGGCGTCGGCCGCCTCCGCCATCGACCCGAACCCGAGGACGGCCAGCAGGCGGCGGCCCGGCTCGCGGACCATCCGCAGCCGCGCCGCCAGGGTCAGCGCGAGCGTCCCCTCGCTGCCCACCAGCGCCCGCGCGACGTCGAAGCCCTTCTCCGGAAGCAGGTGCTCCAGCGAGTAGCCGGAGACCTGCCGCCCGAACCGCCCGAACTCCGTCCGGATCAGGGCGAGGTTCGCGTCCACCAGCCCCCGCAGGCGCTCCAGGACCGCGGGCTCCGGGCCGCCGCCCCCGGGGACGTCGCCGAGCCCCAGCCGCTCCCCGGATCCGGTGACGACGTCCAGCCCGAGCACGTTGTCGCTCGTCCGCCCGTACCCGAGCGCCCGCGACCCGCACGCGTTGTTGCCGATCATCCCGCCGAGCGTGGCCCGCGTCCGGGTGGACGGATCGGGCCCGAACCGCAGGCCGTGCGCCGCAGCCGCCTCGTGCAGCCGCGCCTGCACGATCCCCGGCTCGACCAGCGCCGTCCCCGCCTCGGGGTCGATCTCCAGCACCCGGTTCAGGTGCCGGCTGACGTCCACGACGACACCGGGCCCGACCGCGTTGCCCGCGATGGACGTGCCGCCGCCCCGCATCGTCAGCGGGACCCCGGCCTCGCGGCACACCCCCAGCACCGCCGGCAGCTCGCCCGCCTCTCTGGGCGTCACCACGACCCGGGGCGGCACCCGGTACAGCGAGGCGTCCGACGAGTACATCGCCCGCGCCAGCGCGGAGTCGTCGACCCCGCTCGCCCCGGCCCGCCGCAAGGCCTCCACGAGCTCGCGGTGATCGGTCACTGAGCCGCCTCGACCCGGCGGTGAACTGCCTGCATACCGACAACGTTAGGTCATCCCGCCCGCCCGTCGGCGCGTGTCCGGGCACGGAGCGCGGGGCCGGATTCCACGCCGGGACCAAGGTCCCTTCACGGGGACCGGGACGGTCGGGGAGGGTGAGACCACGGGAAACCGATCATGGTTACCCGGTGTGGGGGCCGGGAAGGTCCACCGGGATCGGAATCGCGATGGCGGAAGTGGTGCGGACGTGACGGAGACACGACGGGACACCGGTGCCGGATCGCCGCCATCGGGGCGCGCCGAGGGCGCGGGGCGGCCGATCACCATGCTGGCGATGGCCACCCTCGGGTTCGCGCTGAACTTCTGGGCCTGGGCCCTGCTCAGCCCCCTCGCCCCCCGGTTCCAGGAGTCCCTGGGGCTGACGTCCGTCGAGCAGTCGCTGCTGGTCGCGGTGCCGGTGATCGTCGGGTCGGTGGGCCGGATCCCGGTGGGCGCGCTGACCGACAGGTTCGGCGGCCGGGTGATGTTCCCGGCGCTGTCGGTCATCACGATCGCGCCCGTGCTCTACCTCGGGCTCTGGGGGAACTCGTCGCTGGCGTCGCTGCTCGCCGGCGGGTTCTTCCTCGGCGTCGGCGGCACCGTCTTCGCGGTGGGCGTGCCGTTCGTGAACGCGTGGTTCCCGCCGGAGCGGCGGGGGCTGGCGATCGGGATCTTCGGCGCGGGGATGGGCGGCACGGCGATCACCGCGCTGACGACGGTCCCGCTGGTCGACCGGTACGGGATGGAGTTCCCGTTCCAGTTGATGGCCGTGGTCCTCGCCGTCTACGCGGTCGCCGCGTGGCTCATCGTGCGGGACGCCCCCGGGCGCACGATGCCCGACGCGTCGCTCGCCAAGCGGCTGGCGGCGACGGCGAGGCTGCCGGTGACCTGGCAGATGTCGGCGCTGTACGCGGTCGCCTTCGGCGGCTACGTCGCGTTCTCGGTGTACCTCCCGACCTACCTGAAGGAGGAGTACCACCTGACGCAGGCGGACGCGTCGAACCGGATGGCCGGGTTCGTCCTGCTGGCGGTCCTGATGCGGCCCGCCGGCGGGTGGCTGTCCGACCGGATCGGCGCGGTCCGGGTCATGGTCGCCGCGCTGCTGGTGACGACGGCGGGCGCGGCGGTGCAGGCGTTCTCGCCGCCGCTGATGCCGGTCGGGACGATCGCGTTCCTGGCGATGGCGGCGGCGCTCGGCGCCGGCAGCGGCGCGACGTTCGCGCTGGTGGCGAAACTCGCCCCGGCGAACAAGGTCGGTGCGGTCACCGGCGTGGTCGGCGCGGCCGGTGGCCTGGGCGGGTTCGTCCCGCCCCTGATTATGGGCTCCATTTATGGCAGTTTCGGGTCGTATGCAGTGGGACTCCTGCTCCTCGCCCTCGTGGCGGCGGCGGCCGCGGTGTTCACCGCGACCGTCGTCCGGCGGGCCGTGGTGAGCGGGCGGAGCGCCTGATGGGCTCGGATACGGCGATGCGGGAAGAGGCGATTCGAGGGTGAGTTCGACCAAGGGCCGGCCGGGCATGGACGGGCCGCTGGAAGACGCGCTGGTGGGGACCCGCAGGTTCTTCACCCGCGCCCGGGTGTCGCCGGATCTCCGGACGGTGACGAAGGCGGGCGGCCGCGAGGCCGACGCGTTCTACCGGGACCGCTGGTCGCACGACAAGGTGGTGCGCTCCACCCACGGGGTGAACTGCACCGGGTCGTGCTCGTGGAAGGTGTACGTCAAGGACGGCATCATCACCTGGGAGGCGCAGCAGACCGACTACCCCTCGGTCGGCCCCGACCGGCCGGAGTACGAGCCGCGCGGCTGCCCCCGCGGCGCGTCGTTCTCCTGGTACACCTACTCGCCCACGCGGGTGCGTTACCCCTACGTGCGCGGCGTCCTGCTGGAGATGTACCGGGAGGCCAGGGCCCGGACGGGCGACCCGGTGGAGGCGTGGCGGGAGATCGTCTCCGACCCGGACAGGGCCCGCGCGTACAAGGCGGCGCGCGGCCGCGGCGGCCTGGTGCGGGCCACGTGGGACGAGGCGACCGAGCTGATCGCCGCCGCGCACGTGCACACGATCGCCGAGTACGGGCCCGACCGCGTCGCCGGCTTCTCCCCGATCCCGGCGATGTCGATGGTGTCGCACGCGTCGGGCTCGCGGTTCATCTCGCTGATCGGCGGGACGATGCTGTCGTTCTACGACTGGTACGCCGACCTCCCCGTCGCGTCCCCGCAGGTGTTCGGCGACCAGACCGACGTCCCCGAGTCGGGGGACTGGTGGGACGCCGGGTACCTCATCATGTGGGGCTCCAACGTCCCGGTGACGCGGACGCCCGACGCGCACTGGATGACCGAGGCCCGCTACCGGGGCCAGAAGGTCGTGGCGGTGTCGCCCGACTACGCCGACAACGTCAAGTTCGCCGACGAGTGGCTCGCCGCCCAGCCCGGCACGGACGGCGCCCTGGCCATGGCCATGGGGCACGTCGTCCTCAAGGAGTTCTTCGTCGACCGGCAGGTCCCGTACTTCACCGACTACGTCAAGCGCTACAGCGACCTGCCGTTCCTGGTGCGGGTGGACAAGCGCGGCGACGCCCACGTCCCGGGCAAGTTCCTCACCGCGGCCGATCTGCCCGGTGCCGAGGCCGGCTCGGAGAACGCCGCGTTCAAGACGGTGGTCCTGGACGCCAACACCGGGCACCCCCTCGTCCCGAACGGCTCGCTGGGCTTCCGGTACGGCGAGTCGGGCGAGGGCCGCTGGAACCTCGACCTCGGCGACGCCGACCCGCTGCTGTCGGTCGAGGGCGGCGACGCCGTGGAGGTCGAGCTGGCCCGCTTCGACGGCCCCGGCGGCTCGCCGGGGACGATCCGGCGGGGCGTGCCCGTCCGGACCGTGGCCGGCCACCTGGTCACGACCGTCTACGACCTGCTGCTCGCCCAGTACGGGGTGGGCCGGGACGGCCTGCCCGGCTCCTGGCCGTCCGGGTACGACGACGCGTCGCAGCCGTGCACCCCGGCGTGGCAGGAGGCCATCACCGGCGTCCCCGCGCAGGCGGCGGAGCGCATCGGGCGGGAGTTCGCCGCGAACGCCGAGGAGTCCCGCGGCCGGTCGATGATCATCATGGGGGCCGGCGCGAACCACTGGTTCCACTCCGACACGATCTACCGGGCGTTCCTGGCGCTGACGACGCTGACCGGCTGCCAGGGCGTCAACGGCGGCGGCTGGGCGCACTACGTCGGGCAGGAGAAGTGCCGCCCGGTGACGGGGTGGGCGCAGCTCGCGGGCGCGCTGGACTGGTCCCGGCCGCCCCGCCAGATGATCAGCACGGCGTTCTGGTACCTGCACACCGACCAGTTCCGCTACGACCACTTCGGCGCCGACACCCTCTCGGCGGCCCGGCCGCCGGGCGGCGCCGCGGGGCAGCTCACGGGCCGGTCCACCGCCGACGCCATCGCGCAGGCCGCCCGGCTCGGCTGGATGCCGTCCTACCCGACGTTCGACCGCAACCCCCTGGACCTGACCGACGAGGCGGCGGCCGCCGGGAAGCAGCCCGCCGACCACGTCGTGGACGAGCTGAAGGCCGGACGGCTCAAGTTCGCCTGCCAGGACCCCGACTCCCCGGAGAACTTCCCCCGCGTCCTCAGCGTGTGGCGGGCCAACCTCCTCGGCTCGTCCGCCAAGGGCAATGAGTACTTCCTCAAGCACCTCCTCGGCACCGACAACGCCGTGCGCGCGAGCGAGACCGGACCGGCGGACCGCCCGAAGGAGGTGGTCTGGCACGAGGAAGCCCCGGCCGGCAAGCTCGACCTGCTGCTGTCGCTCGACTTCCGGATGACCAGCACCACGATCTTCTCCGACGTGGTCCTGCCGGCGGCGACCTGGTACGAGAAGCACGACCTCAACACCACCGACATGCACCCGTTCGTGCACTCGTTCAACCCGGCGATCTCACCGCCGTGGCAGACCCGCAGCGACTGGCGGGCCTTCCAGGACATCGCGGTCGCGTTCAGCCGGCTCGCCGAGCGGCACCTCGGCGTCCGCAAGGACCTCGTCGCGGTGCCGCTGCTGCACGACACCCCCGACGAGATGGCCACGCCGCACGGCCGCGTCGCCGACTGGGCGAAGGGGGAGTGCGAGCCCGTGCCCGGCGTGACGCTGCCGAAGCTCGTCACGGTGGAGCGCGACTACCCCGCGGTCGCCGCGAAGATGACGGCGCTCGGCCCGCTCGCCGAGCGGCTCGGCGCGACCACCAAGGGCGTCACGTTCGACCTGGAGCGCGAGGTCGAGTACCTCAAGCACAAGAACGGCGTCGTCCGGGGCGGCCCGGCCGACGGGCGGCCGTCGCTGAAGCGCGACGTGCACGCCTGCGAGATGATCCTCGCCCTGTCCGGGACGACGAACGGGCACCTGGCCACCCAGGGGTTCCGGGCCGTGGAGCGGCGCACCGGCACCCGGCTCGCCGACCTCGCCGCCGAGCACGAGGGCAAGCAGATCACCTTCGCCGACACCCAGGCCCGTCCCGTCCCGGTCATCACGTCGCCGGAATGGTCGGGGTCGGAGAGCGGCGGGCGCCGCTACTCGCCGTTCACCATCAACGTCGAGCGCCTCAAGCCCTGGCACACCCTCACCGGGCGGCAGCACTTCTTCCTCGACCACGACTGGATGGAGGAACTCGGCGAGCAGCTGCCGACGTTCCGGCCGCCGCTGAACATGACCGCGCTGTTCGGCGAGCCCGAGATCGGGGAGACCGGTGAGCTGGGGCTGACCGTCCGGTACCTCACCCCGCACAACAAGTGGTCGATCCACTCCGAGTACCAGGACAACCTGTTCATGCTGTCGCTGTCGCGCGGCGGCCCGTCGATCTGGATGAGCGGCGCGGACGCGGCGAAGATCGGCGTCCGCGACAACGACTGGATCGAGGCCGTCAACCGCAACGGCGTCGTCGTCGCCCGCGCGATCGTCTCCCACCGGATGCCCGAGGGGACGGTGTACATGTACCACGCGCAGGACCGGCTGATCGACGTCCCGCGCTCGGAGACCTCCGGCCGCCGCGGCGGCATCCACAACTCCCTCACCCGCCTGCTGATCAAGCCGAGCCACCTCATCGGCGGGTACGCGCAGCTGTCGTTCGCGTTCAACTACCTCGGCCCGACCGGCAACCAGCGCGACGAGGTCACCGTGATCCGCCGCCGCTCCCAGGAGGTGACGTACTGATGCGCGTGATGGCGCAGATGTCGATGGTCATGAACCTCGACAAGTGCATCGGGTGCCACACCTGCTCGGTCACGTGCAAGCAGGCGTGGACGAACCGCAGCGGTGTCGAGTACGTGTGGTTCAACAACGTCGAGACCCGTCCCGGGCAGGGCTATCCCCGCCAGTACGAGGACCAGGAGCGCTGGAAGGGCGGCTGGACGCTCAACAAACGCGGGCGCCTGGCGCTCAAGGGCGGCGGCCGGATCCGCAAGCTGCTGACGATCTTCGCGAACCCGAAGCTGCCCGGCATCCACGACTACTACGAGCCCTGGACCTACGACTACGAGAACCTCACCAGCGCCCCCCTGCAGGAGCACACCCCCGTCGCGCGGCCCAAGTCCCTGCTGTCGGGCGACGACATGCAGATCACCTGGTCGGCGAACTGGGACGACGACCTCGGCGGGTCGATCGAGCACGGGGACAAGGACGTCCTGCTCAAGGAGATCTCCGACAAGGTGAAGATGGAGTTCGACAAGACCTTCATGTTCTACCTGCCGCGGATCTGCGAGCACTGCCTCAACCCGAGCTGCGCGGCGTCCTGCCCGTCCGGCGCGATCTACAAGCGGACCGAGGACGGCATCGTCCTCGTCGACCAGGACCGGTGCCGGGGCTGGCGGATGTGCGTCTCCGGCTGCCCGTACAAGAAGATGTACTTCAACCACCGGACCGGCAAGGCCGAGAAGTGCACGTTCTGCTTCCCGC
Source organism: Actinomadura livida (assembly GCF_014648675.1). Lineage (GTDB taxonomy): Bacteria > Actinomycetota > Actinomycetes > Streptosporangiales > Streptosporangiaceae > Spirillospora > Spirillospora livida. Next base: position 10,608 of record NZ_BMRO01000006.1, on the reverse strand, counting down.
GCATCGAGGTCGGCATCCCGACGGTCTGCTCGGAGACGTGCGTGGGGCGGCTCCGCTACATCGGCCTGATCCTCTACGACGCCGACAAGGTGCTGGAGGCCGCGTCCGCGCCCGAGGACACCGACCTCTACGAGGCGCAGCGCGGCGTGTTCCTCGACCCGAGCGACCCGCGGGTCGTCGCGGCGGCCGAGCGGGACGGCATCCCCGCCGACTGGATCGAGGCCGCGCAGCGGTCCCCGATCTACTCGCTGATCAACACCTACAAGGTGGCGCTGCCGCTGCACCCGGAGTACCGGACGATGCCGATGGTCTGGTACATCCCGCCGCTGTCACCGGTCGTGGACGTCGTCCGCGACACCGGCCACGACGCCGAGGACCGCGGGAACCTGTTCGCGGCGATCGACGCGCTGCGCATCCCGGTCGAGTACCTGGCGGAGCTGTTCACCGCCGGGGACACCGCGCCGGTGGACGCCGTCCTGCGCCGGCTGGCGGCGATGCGCGCCTACATGCGCGACATCAACCTCGGCCGCGAGCCCGACGAGTCGATCCCGGCGGGCGTCGGGATGTCGGGCGAGGCGATGTACGACATGTACCGGCTGCTGGCCCTCGCCAAGTACGACGAGCGGTACGTGATCCCGACGGCGCACGCGGAGCAGGCGCACGGCCTGGAGGAGCTGGCCACGGAGTGCTCGCTGAACTACGAGGGCGGGCCCGGCATGGGCGGATCCGGCCTGGGCGGAGGATCCGGTCCGTTCGGTGAGGGCTCGGGAGGCCCGAACCCGGTCGCGGTGGAGAACTTCCACATGCTCCAGCAGCGCCAGACGGCCGACAACCCCGTCGACCCGGAGAACAAGCACCAGCGCGTCAACCTGCTCAACTGGGACGGCAAGGGCGCCCCGGCCGGGCTGTTCCCGAAGCGCGAGGACGGCGGGGACGGTCCGGGGCCGGACGGCGCGAACCCGCCCGCCGACTCCGGCGACGCCGAAACGGAGCCCAAGCCATGAGGGACCGGGGCCTGAAGAAGAAGGGGTTCGCCGAGGCGGAGCTGGCCACGGCCTGGCAGGTCGCGTCGCTGCTGCTCGGCTACCCCGACGAGGAGCTCCTGGCGCGGCGCCCGCTGCTCCGCCGGGCCGTGGCGGGGCTGCCCGCGGCCGCCGGGACGCCCCTGGGCGGCTTCCTGGACCACCTGGACGCGACGCTCCTGCGGGAACTGGAGTCCGACTACGTCGAGACGTTCGACCACCGCAAACGGTGCTGCCTCTACCTGACCTACTACGCCTACGGGGACACCCGTAAGCGGGGGATGGCCCTGCTGCGGTTCAAGCAGGCCTACGAGGCGGCGGGGCTCGTCCTGGACGACGGGGAGCTCCCCGACCACCTGGCCGTGGTCCTGGAGTTCGCCGCGACCGGAAACCTCACGGAGGGGCGGCGGCTGCTGCTGGAGCACCGCGCCGGCCTGGAGCTGCTCCGCCTCGCGCTCACCGAGTCCCGGTCGCCGTGGAGCGCGGTGCTGGAGGCGGTCTCGGCGACGCTGCCGCCGCTGAGCGGCCGCAACGAGGAGGCCGTCGCCCGCCTCATCGCCGAGGGCCCGCCCGAGGAGGAGGTCGGCCTCGCCCCCTACGGGAGCGGCGCCGGGACCTCGGGCCCCGTCTTCCTGCCCGATCCGGTCCTGGAGGCCCGTTCATCATGACCAGTCAGCTGCCCGCCCTCGCCGCGCAGAACGGCGGTGAACCGGGCGTCGCCGGCATCCTGCTGTGGGTGGCCCTGCCCTACGTCACCATCGCGGTGTTCGCCTTGGGGCACATCTGGCGGTACCGCTACGACAAGTTCGGCTGGACGACCCGCTCGTCCCAGCTGTACGAGCGGCGGCTGCTGCGCATCGGCAGCCCGCTGTTCCACTTCGGAATCCTCGTCGTGCTGCTCGGCCACGTCGGCGGGCTGCTCATCCCCGACCGGTGGACGGCGGCCGTCGGCATCACCGAGCACATGTACCACGTCATCGCCGTCGTCCTCGGCACCGTCGCCGGGTTCTGCACCCTCGCGGGCCTGGCGATCCTGATCTACCGGCGCCGGACGGTCGGGCCCGTGTTCGCCGCCACGACCCGCAACGACAAGCTGATGTACGCGGTGCTCGCGGCGGTCATCCTGCTCGGGCTCGCCGCGACCGTGGCGGCCAACATCGTCGGCGGCGGCTACAACTACCGGGAGACGGTCTCCCCGTGGTTCCGGTCGGTGTTCTACCTGCGGCCGGACCCGGACCTGATGACCGGCGTGCCGATCCTGTTCCAGCTGCACGCGATCAGCGCGCTGGTGCTGTTCTGCATCTGGCCGTTCACGCGGCTGGTGCACATGCTCACCGCGCCGGTCGGCTACCTGACCCGTCCCTACATCGTGTACCGCAGCCGCGACGAGCAGCTCGGCATGCACAAGCCGCGCCGCGGCTGGGAGCGGGTGCCCTGACCTGGAAGGCCGTCCTCCCCGGTTATGGACTTTCGGCCCTGCCCCGCCCCTGGCGCGGGGCGGAGGCTGGAAGGGCAGCATCCGGAAGGAGCCGATCATGCGGAGCACGCAAACGGATATCGAGCGGGTCGCGGCCGACGCGCGGCGCGCCGTCGAGGACGCGATCTGGGCGCCCTCGGTGCACAACACCCAGCCCTGGCGGTTCGGAGTGGCCGGAACGCGGATCACGCTGCGCGCCGACCCCGACCGCAGGCTCGGCGTCGCCGACCCGCGGGGCCGGGAGATGCTGATCAGCTGCGGGGCCGCGCTCTACACGCTGCGGGTGGCGCTGCGCAGCCTGGGCCACGACCCGGTGGTCCACCTGCTGCCCGACCCTGACCGGCCGCAGCTGCTCGCAGACGTCGACCTGCGGCCCGGCGAGCCCGCCGACGAGGCGGTCGAGCGCGAGCACGCGCAGGTCCGGCGCCGCCACAGCCACCGGGGCGGGTTCCTGGCCGCCCCCGAATCCGGCGTCCTGACCGGGCTGCGGCACGCCGCGGAGCGGGAGGGGGCCCGGCTCGTCCAGGCCGTCGACGTCCACGTCAAGGGCGCGCTGGCGGCCCTGACGGACGCGGCCGAGCACGTCCAGCGCCGCACCCCCGCCTACGCCACGGAGATCGCCCGCTGGGCGCCCGCGCCCGGGACGTCCCGGAAGGACGGCGTCCAGCAGGACGCCTACCCGCGCCGTACGCCGCTGACCGCGCCGCACTTCCCCGCCCGCGACTTCGCGCGCGGCCGGGGCTGGGGCGTCGAGGCCGCCGAGGACGACACGGCCCTGACCGGGCTGGTCGTGCTGCTGGTCTCCAAGGGCGACACGCCCGCCGACTGGGTGAAGAGCGGCCAGGCGCTGCAGCGCGTTCTGCTGCGGGCCGCCGCCCACGACCTCTCTGCCGCGTACCACACCCAGGCGCTGCAGGTGCCGGACCTGCGCGAGTTCATCCGCGCACAATTCTGCGGCGACGCCTACCCGCAACTGCTCCTGCGGCTAGGTGTGGCGAACGGCGAGAAGCTGACCAGCGTCCGCCGTCCCGTAGAGGAAGTCCTGACGGAGGAGCCCTCCTAACCCGGTGGCCGAGGCGCCGCAGTCAGCGGTGCGTCGAACCGGTGATCCGGCGGCCGGTGAGGAGCTCGGGCCGGATGCGGATGAAGTGCTCGCGTTCCCCCGGAGCCCAGCTGCGCAGCGGCAGCGCCTCGAGCGCCGCCGCCTCGGCGCGGTCGGCGACGTGCCTGGCCCGCCCGACGGCGACCACCGACCATCCCGTCCTGGCCCGGACGTCGAACTCGTCGATCTCGAACGCGACGACGGTGTCGGCCGCGGCGGTGGCGAGCCTGGACCGCCGCGACGTCCTGATCACGATGTCGCCGCCGCTGAGCGTGAAGTTGACCGGCTGGATCGCGGGCAGCGCCTGATGGGTGAAGACGATGCGTCCGATCTCGGCGCGGGAGAGGAGGTCGCGGCACTCGTCCTCGTCGAGGATCTCGAGGCCGCTCTGGTCGAGCTTCATGAGACCCAGGGTGGGGCAGCCCCGGCCGGGGCCGTTAGGGACCAAGGTCCCTAACCGGGCAACGCGCGGGGTGCCGCGCGACCCGGCCGCGGCAGGCGGTAGCGTCCCGGTGAACCGTTACCGATCACCGCCCCGGTACGCCCAGGAGGCACCCCGTGCTCGAGGTCACCACCGCCGATCTGCGGCTCTTCCTTCACGTCCTCGCCGCGACGATCTGGGTCGGCGGGCAGATCACGCTCGGAGCGCTCGTCCCGGCGCTGCGCGGGTTCGAGGGCGTCACCAAGGTCGCCGCCCGCCGCTACAACACGGTCGCGTGGCCCGCGTTCGCCGTCCTCGTCCTCACCGGCGTCTGGAACATCACGGCCGGCGACATGGGCGACGCGGCGCAGCGCACGCTGGAGGTGAAGCTCGTCTTCGTCCTCCTGTCCGGCGTGGCCGCGTTCCTGCACACCCGCGCGACCTCCAAGGCCGGCCTCGCCGTGTGGGGAGCCCTGGGAATGCTGGGCGCCCTGGCGGGCCTGTTCTTCGGCGTCCAGCTCGGCTGACCCCGCGCCCGGAACGCCATGGAGTCTCGTGCTTCATTTGGGGCTTGAGTGGCGTCCCGGCGGCGCGGCCGTGCCTAGGCTGGAGGCGTTGGGCCCCGCCCAGCGGCGAGGGATGGGCGAGACCTCATCCGACCTCCCTCGCAGCTGCCCGTCGGGGGGACGACATGAGGCAGAACATGATCGTGGTGGTGGCCGCGCTCGCCGCGGCAATCCTGGCGTGCGCCGGCGCCGTCGCCTTCATCACGCTGGGTCCGGACGGGGACCGCGACGCCGGGAGGGTCTCGGGCACCTCGGCGCCGCCCTCGCAGCAGCAGGACCGGAGCCAGGAGCGGGAGAGGACCTCGCCCGAACCGAGGCCGACCGTGACCGTCACCGAACCCCGGACGGCGGTCCCCGGCCAGCCGGGCGAGTCGGCCGCGGACGCCAACTTCCTGGAGCTGATCGCCGCCGACGGCATCGTCGCGCCGGACGACTGGGCCATCGAGGCGGGCCGGGCGACCTGCGGCCAGGACTACGCCTCCGCACGCGAGTACCTCACGGACGGCGGCCTCTACGACCACCACGTCCAGACGTTCCTGGACGATTGGATGATCACGCACGGCGGCTGCTGAGGGCCGCCCGCCCCGGCGCGGACGGCCCTTCGGCACCCCCGGCCCGCGGGTAGATCGTCTAGGTTTGCCCCATGAGCGATTCTGTGGCGGTGGGCCTGGTCGGTGCGGGTCCCTGGGCCGGGATGGTGCACGCGCCCGCGCTGGCGGCGGGACCGTCCACGCGCCTCGCGGGAGTGTGGGCCCGCCGCGCGGAGGCGTCCGCCCGGCTGGCGGCCGAGCACGGCGCCCCCTCCTTCGCGCGGATCGAGGAGCTGTTCGACGCGTGCGAGGCCGTGGCGTTCTCCGTGCCGCCCGACGTGCAGGCCGACCTCGCGGCGCGGGCCGCCCGCGCCGGCAAGGCCGTCCTGCTGGAGAAGCCCCTCGCCATGGACCTCGACGGCGCCCGCCGGCTGGCCGGCGCCATCGCCGAGGCGGGCGTCGTCTCCCAGATGGTCTTCACCCTGCGGTACTCCCGCGCAGCCCGCGAGTTCCTCCGCCGCGTCCACGCGATGGAGCCGTTCGGCGGCTACGGCTCGTTCGTCTCCTCGGCGCTGAGCGGCGGGCCGTTCGCCACCCCGTGGCGGCTGGAGAAGGGCGCGCTGCTCGACCTCGGCCCGCACATCGTCGACCTGCTCGACGCCTCGCTCGGCCGCGTCGCCGGCGTCCGCGCGCACGGCGACCCGCTGGGCTGGGTGGGGCTGACCCTGGAGCACGAGGGCGGTGCGGTCAGCCAGGCGTCGGTCTCCATGGCCGGTGCCGGCGAGCTGCCCCCGGCCCACATCGAGGTCTACGGGCGCCAGGGCCACGCGCGGCTCGACTGGTCCCAGCTCGGGGACGACGCGTTCGCGACCATGGTCGCGGAGTTCGCCGCGGTGGTCCGCGGCGGGCCCGCCGTCCCCTTGGACGCCGCGCACGGCCTGCGGATCCAGGAGATCCTCGCCTCCGCCGGCACCCAGCTCAGGGCGGGGTGAGGGCGACACGCCGCACGTCCCCCGCGGCACCGGCCAGGGGAAACGGCTGCGATGCTTGATGCCATGGCTCGTACGATCGATGACATCCTTGCCGAGGCGCGCGACCGGCTGGTCCGCGTCTCTCCCGAGCAGGCCCACGCGGAGACGCGGGACGGCGCGCTGCTCGTCGACATCCGGCCCGCGGCGCAGCGTGCGGACGAGGGCGAGGTGCCGGGCGCGCTGATCGTGGAGCGCAACGTCCTCGAATGGCGCCTCGACCCGGCCTCCGACGCCCGGCTGCCCGTGGCGACCGGCCACGACGTGCGCGTCATCGTGCTCTGCTCCGAGGGGTACACCTCCAGCCTCGCCGCCGCGTCCCTGCACGACCTCGGCCTCACCCGCGCCACCGACGTCGTCGGCGGCTTCCGGGCGTGGCGCGCCGCCGGCCTGCCCGCGACGGGAGGAGCGGACGGCTGAGCACCCGCCTTCCCCGGCGGGAACGCCGGCCCCGGCGATAATCGCCATTTCACCGGCCATTTCTCTCCGCGTGCGCCCGGACGATTTCAGAGGGTGATTCCGCAGTTGAGTTAGTGATCATCAATGTGGTTTTATCGAACCCTGATAAAACGCGAGATTTCTTCTCCTCGGGTCTTTGTTTTCGAGGATCACTCGGGTACAAACAGAATGTATTTCGCGTGGTCATGACTCCCCGCTCACCGCGCGAAAGGGGGTCGCGTGCGGCTGCCGCACGCGGAAGCAGATAGCCCTCTCCGAGGAGGAGACCCCGTGAAAGCTCCCATCCGGCTCGTCACTCCGCTCGTGGCCGCGTCCGCCGCGCTGGCCATGACCGCGGGCACCGCGTCCGCCGCCACCACGACCATCCGCGAGGAGACCGCCACCGGAGCCCCCTACTCCGGAAACTGGCAGGTCACCACCGTCGGGACGCTCGACTTCGCCGTCACCTTCCTCGGCGCCCAAGTGACCGGGTCCTGTGAGGACGCGACGCTGCAGGGCACCGTGGAGTCCACCGGTGCCGGCGAATTGACCGCGGCGTCGATCGGCGCCTGCCAGACCTCGAACGGACTCAGCTCGCCCGCGACCGACCTCGACCTGAGCGAAGTGCCCGACCGGAGCGGCAGCGTCACCTACGACCCGGTCGCGAACGGACGCGACGGCGTCCTGTCCATCGCCGCCGGGCTGAGCTTCAAGATCGAGGGCCAGGTGCTCGGCTTCACCGTCACCTGCTTCTACGGCTTCCAGACCGGCGGCACCCCGGGCCTCGCGTTCGACGTCTACAACCGCGACAACCCGAACCGCCCGCTCCCCGGCCACGACGACGCACAGGGCGCCGCGGACAACATCACCCTGGTCCGGCAGGCGGGCAGCAGCGCGCTGTGCCCGTCCAACGGCACCGGCAGCGGCTCCGCCATCGCCCGCGGGGAGACCACCCCCGGCTCCGGCGTCTTCGACCGGAAGCTGTACATCACCTCGTAGGTTCCCGCCGGCTCGTCCGGGCCGTACCCGTCACCCCCCGCCCACCGGGACGGCCCGGACCACCCTTGTACGGCGAAATGAAGCGGCCGGGCCCCGGGGCCGGTGCAAGGGAGTGTCATCCTCCTCGGGGCCCGGCCGCACTGCCCTCGCGGTGCTGGGTCGCCGTGTCGGAGCGACCGGGGGCGTACGGCCGGAATCCTCCTGGACGAACGCGAGGGAATCCGAGCGTAACTCCGCAGGTCAGCACGTGGTAATGACACGGTGCTTACAGTTGTTTCCCACGGGTGTCGCGACCCCGCGGTGGCAAAATCACCCGCCCCGCCGAGCGCGCCGCGAACCGTGCGCGTGACAATGGAGAACGTGAGAGCGGTCGCCATTTCCGACACCCATGCGCCCCGGCGCTGGAAGTCCTGCCCGCCGCGGGTGGCCGAGCACCTGCGGGACGCCGACGTGATCCTGCACGCCGGCGACGTGTGCACCGCGTCCGTACTCGACGAACTGGCCGGGTACGCGCCCGTCCACGCCGTCCTCGGCAACAACGACGGCCCCGACGTCGCCGAGTGGGGCGCCCCCGAACGCCTCGAACTCGACCTGGACGGACTCAAGGTCGCCATGGTCCACGACAGCGGCCAGGCCCGCGGCCGCACCGCCCGGATGCGCCGCTGGTTCCCCGAGGCGGACCTCGTCGTCTTCGGGCATTCGCATATCCCGCTGGACGAGACCGGCGACGGTGTCCGCATCTTCAACCCCGGATCGCCCACCGACCGGCGGCGCCAGCCGCACGGGACGCTCGGCATCCTGGACATCCGCGACGGCCGGCTCACCGGCGCGGAGATCGTCCCCGTCACGTGACCGGACCGCGCGCTCCAGGGCGGGACCTCCCTCGACCGGCCGCGGCGGCGCATGGAATCGTCGGTCCCCGAAGTGATCGCCGACAGACGGGAAGCCCCGGCATGACCGACCGCGTGACCGTGCACGTCCATGAGGGAGTCGCCGACGTGCGGCTCAACCGGCCCGACAAGCTGAACGCCCTCGACATCGCCACGTTCGAGGCGCTCGCCGAGATCGGCGAGGCGCTCTCCGGGGACCCGTCCGTCCGCGCCGTGGTCCTGTCGGGCGAGGGCCGCTCGTTCTGCGCCGGGCTGGACTTCGCCAACTTCGCCGCCATGGCCGGCGACGCCGCGGACGCCGAGGGCGGCGCCCGGTTCCGCCGCCTGGCCCAGGACATCACCGCGCGCGAGCCGGGCCGCATCACGAACCTCGGCCAGCAGGCCGTGCACGTGTGGCGCGAGATGCCGCAGCCCGTCGTCGCCGCCGTCCACGGCCACGCCCTCGGCGGCGGCCTGCAGATCGCCCTCGGCGCCGACATCCGCATCGTGGCACCGGACGCGAAACTGTCCGTACTGGAGATCCGCTGGGGCCTGGTGCCCGACATGACGGGCACCGCCGCGCTCATCCGCCTCACGGGGGAGGACGTCGCGAAGGAGCTCACGTTCACCGGCCGCATGATCAGCGGCGAGGAGGCCGCACGCATCGGCCTCGCCACCCGCACCGCGGACGACCCGCGCGCCGCCGCCACCGAACTCGCCCGGGAGATCGCGGCCAACAGCCCCGCCGCGATTCGCGGCGCCAAACGCCTCCTCAACCGCGCGGCGGACCACGACCTGGCCGAACAGTTCATCGAGGAGTCCCGGACGCTCGGCGAACTGCGCGGCACCCCCAACCAGGTCGAGGCGGTCCGGGCCTATTTCGAGAAGCGTCCGCCCGTCTTCACCGACCCGTCGTGAGCCCCGGCCGCCCGCCCACCCCGCACGCCGGGGCCAACGGTCATCGATCAGGACCCGGGTGCGCCGTGGGCGGGTGGTGCCGAGTTGACGTCCGCGTGCGTCAGGCGGCGAGGAACGAACCGAACGGCAGATTGCGCACAAGCCAAAAAAGCAGGATGACACCGAAGAACACCCAGATGAACGCGGGGTGGGCCACCTTCGTGCGGGTGGGGCGGTCCTTGGCTCGGGCCAGTGCCCACCGCGACCAGAAGAAGACCAGCGCGGGGATTACGGCCACGGTGAGCACGTTCAACGCGAAGGCGTCCTGGACGTGGCCGTGCGCAAGAGCGTGGATGGTGCGCATGGAGCCGCAGCCGGGGCACTGGAAGCCCGTCAGCGCGAGGAACGGGCAGGTCGGATAGTGCCCCTGCTCGTTCGGGTCGACCGCGGCGATGTAGGAGACGGCCGCGATGGTGATGATCAGCACACCACCCGGCCTGAGCAGCCGGAGCGCCACCGCGGCCGCGGAACGGCCGCGCGGCCCGCCCCGCCGCCCGGTGAAGGGTCCGCCCGGCTGACGCAGGGCGGACCGGCGCCCGTCAGTCATCGAGATCAGGTGCTGGAGCTGCTCGCGACCGCGACGAAGAAGTAGATGACACCGACGATGACGCCCAGGACGGCGGAGACGATGGCCCACGTCTTCGCGTTGTTGGACGCCTTCATCGCGCCGGCGTGGTCACCGGCCTGCCACTTGGAGTTGACCTGTGCGGCGAAGACGATCGACACCACGCCCGCGGGCAGGCAGCAAAGGATCGTCGTCGCGATCGCCCAGGGCAGGTGGTTCGGGGGAGGGCTCCCCGCGCCGTAGGGGTTCGGCGGCGGCGGAGCTGGCGGGTAGGCCATGGTGGTACCTCTCGTGATGGGCTGGATAATCCAAGTAGATAGATGACTATCAGCCCCGGCAGGTTCCCGACCATCCCACAACTCGTCCGGCGGACGTCCCGCAGGACCCCTCCGGTTTGACGAAGCCGCAGGGACCCCGTAGGTTAACCCCTCGTCCCCCGACGGATGCCGGATGCCTGCAACGGCGGCCGGCCGACCGGGGACCCACCACCGAACAGACCGACACGGTTTCGCCGTGCCCGGCGTGCTGTGGTGACGCCGAAACGGCCGATTTTGCTAATCGCGCCGGATCTGGTGAAATGGTTTCACCGCCCGGAAGGCGCCGCGCAAGCGGCATCGGAACGGCGCTGCCGACA
>NZ_BMRO01000005.1:405211-539566 GCF_014648675.1 Actinomadura livida | reverse complement strand
CCCGACAACTCGACCACCTCACCGAAATGGCCGAGAGATCGACCTCGATTCACCATCGGTGGATCGAGGCTAAGTGGCGCAAGAGCACCTACACGACGTCCAACGGCGGTAACTGCGTCGAGCTGGCGGACGCGGCCGGGGTGGTGGCGGTGCGGGACAGCAAGGACCCGGGCGGTCCCGTCCTCCTGGTGACTCGCGCGGCGCTGCGGGCGGCCGTTCGGGCGGTCGCAGAGGTGCACTGACCGTCCGGCAAGGAACCCGCCTCGGCGACGCCTCGCCTCGTCATGTTGCGGTGGGTCGTCCCGCCCCCTCTGCTCGGACGACCCACCGCAAACACCATCTCCCAAGCCGCCCGCGGCCTGCGCTTACTCTCCCCGTGTACCTCCGTTACTCAGAGCACAGGGGGATGGGCGCGCTTGCAGGGCGCAGCGTTCGCGATCAGCAGGTCGGCCGGCTCGTGAGCCGCCGGGATCACTGAGCGCGAACGTGGACCGGGTGAGGTAGAACCCAAACTCTTCCACGTCCTGCCTCACCTTCACGCCTCAACACTCGCGATCCCGTTCTGGGACGGGATCGAGCCCCCCACGCGGACGCCCGCAGCCGTTCGGGGACACCGCGTGAGCTTGGCGGTATCTCTTCCCATGGCCGGGTCAGAAGGAGCCGCCGAAGCCGCCGGTGTATCCGCCGCCGCCGTAGTCGCCGCCGGCTCCGTAGTCGCTGCCGTAGGTGCTGGAGGGGCCGTGGGTGCCGGTCGGGCCGCTGCCGTGACCGGTGTCCGGAGGGGTGGGAAGCTGCTCGATTCGCTCGCCCGTCAGTTCCTCCCAGGTCCTCGCCTCGGCTTCGTCTTCGTAGTCTTCGTGGTACGGGTTCTCGTCGCCTTGCCGTTCCCGCATGGCCTCCGACGTGTTGAGCGACCAGAACACGGCGGTGTACGGGCGTTCGTCGCGTTCCCTGGCTATCTCGGCCTGGATCTCGCGGGCGGTGACGTTCGCCAGCAGCGGCGGCGCGGGCGGGTCGTCGTCAAGGGCCGGCACCCAAATCTCGATGTCGCGCTGCCCGTCGGGTTTCTCCAGCACGCAGTACGCCCAGACCGCGTCTTCGGGGCCGCCCAGGGTGGCGATCCGCTCCTCGCGCTCGCGGAGCTCCTGCCTGACCAACGCCTCCGTCTCCCGTTGCGCCGCCAGGTGCTTCGCCTGGACGCGCTCCACCAAGCCCGTAGTCTGTTCGTCGTACGCCTCGTACGCCTGGGCCAGTTCGCCGTAGAGCCGGTCGTGGACGGCCTCGTACTCGCTGCGCATCCGTGCGCGGCTAGCCTTGGGCCGGATCTTCCACAGGATCCGGCGCCACATCGGGGTCAGCGCGGGTTTCAGCCGGACGGCGGCCCGGTGGTCCTGGCGATTCACCTCCATGACCCGCTCGACCAGCGTGCCTGTGGCGTCGAGCCAGCGCTCCACGTCGGCGGCCGGAGCCCGCAGTTGCAACGGGGCGATGGGCGAGTGGAACCGCCAGTGGAGGTCATCGTCTACCGCGACGTACCTCTGCCTGCCGAGGAATTCGTCGACCGATTCCATCGGCTTGTACGAGTACCAGCGGTGGTATCCCGCAATGACGCTTGGTCTCGGCAGCGAGTTCGTGCGTAGGTAACCGACTTCCCGGGTTCGGGGCTCTGGCATGGCTCACCTGCCGCGAGGAGAGGGGTCTTTCGTTATACCTCGCGGGTGCGCCGTCAGCGGTTGTTGATGACGAGGGGCACGTTCGGGGTCTTGCCGACGACCCAGAGTTCCGGGCTGCCCGGGACGCCGGTTGCGCCGGTGATCCGGCCGTCGTCGGGCTTGGGCACGGTGACCTGCGTCCAGGACGAGCCGTCCAGGCGGTAGAGCTGGCGCAAGTACCCCGCCAGCACCCACATGGTTCCGTCACCGGTCCTGAACATGGCCTCGTCGCCCGGGGGCGGGGCCATCTCCTGCCAGGTCTGGCCGTCCCAGCGGAACATGACCTGCTCGGACGTCAGACCGCCCGTGTTGTGGAGGCCGACCGCCCACACCTCGTCGGCGGACGCGGCGAGAACGCGCGTGAAGCGGTAGCCGCTGTCGAAGTCCGGGACCTTGCTCCACGTCTGGCCGTCCCACTTCAGCAGGCCCCAGGTGGCCGCCGCCCAGGCGTTGTCGTCCGACACCACGGAGATGTCGGTGACGGCGACGCAGCAGGCGTTGGGCGGGCGGCCGGTCTCCTGGAGGGTCCACTGGCCGTCCTGCCAGCGGTAGAGGTCGTTGCCGCAGCCGAACCAGGCGCCGGTGGAGTCGGCGGCGGGGGTGCGCGGCGCGCACCACTCGTCGGGCCCCTGCACCTGCTGCCAGCGCGTCCCGTCCCAGTGCGCGAGGTAGGGGGCGCTCTGCTGCGTGTGCGGGCGGAGCGTCCCGGTCACCCAGACGTCGGACGGGGTCCTCGCCTTGACGTCCTGCAGCACCGCGTCGCCGCCGCCACCGGGCGGGTCGTAGGTCCGCCAGGACGAGCCGGTCCAGCGGACCACCGCGGGCTTCGGCGGCAGGACGTGGATCGTGCCGGCCCCCCAGAAGGGCACGGACCAGTCGATCCCCTGGTAGCCCTGGTAGCCGACGGCCCACACGTCGTTCGCGCCGGTGGCGGACACCGCCTCCAGCCCGCTCCGCGGCCACAGCCATGGCGTGGACGCCGCCTGGAGCGGAGCCGGTTCCGCTGCCGAGGCGGCGGTCGACGGTCCGGCGACGAGGCCCGCGCCGAGCAGACCTGCGGCGGCGATCCGGAGGAGGAGGAGGGACGACTTCATGCCGGGACTCCCGGGGGTAGGCGGTCACGGTCTACGGCCATTCAATCAAGCCAGTGTTAGCTGGCACAATAGCCGGGGCCATGCCGCGTTCGCCGGGTCAGAGCTCCCGGTAGTGGACGGTCACCGGCACCGGGGTGCAGCCGAGGCTCTCGTAGAGGGCCCTGGCGGGGCCGTGGAAGGCGTCGTCTCCGCCGGTGCCGATCTCGACCACCTCGGCCCCGAGGGCCCGCATCTGCGTGAAGGCGTGCTCGCACAGGGCCCTGCCCACGTGGTTCCGGCGCTGGGCGGCCGAGACGGCGAGGTGCGACACGACGCCGTTCCTGCGAGCGGGGTCGACGGTCCACGCCACGTAACCCGCGATGCCGTCCTCGGCCTCGGCGACCGCGACGTACGCGTGGCGTTCGGGTGCGTGGAGTTCGGCGACCTGCCTGCGGTACTCGTCGCGCCAGTCGCCGTGCTGGTTGGCGAAGACTGGCACAAAAGGCCGGCCGATGAAGGGCCCTGCTCATCTGCTTTCGTCGGCGGGGGAAGCGCTCCAGGATGGTGGCATGACGACGCGCTACGAACCCGCCATCGACGTCGACGCGATCGTCGCCCTCGACGTGCACACGCACGTGGAGAGCGACGGGCACGGCCACTACGCGCTGGACGGAGAGCTGCTCGACGCCTCGGCGAAGTACTTCCGCTCCGACGACAACCGCACCCCGACCGTCACCGACCTCGCGGAGTACTACCGGGCGCGCGGCATGGCCGCGGTGGTCTTCACGGTCGACGCGACGACCGGGCTCGGGCATCCCGGGCTGTCCAGCGAGGAGATCGCACGCGAGGCGGTGCGGCACCGCGACGTCCTCATCCCGTTCGGCTCGGTCGACCCGCACGCCCCGGACGCCGTCGAGCGGGCCAGGCGGCTCGTCAGCGAGTACGGCGTGCGCGGCTTCAAGTTCCACCCCAGCCTGCAGCGGTTCACGCCGAACGACACCGCGTTCTACCCGCTCTACGAGGCCCTGGAGGAGCTCGGCGTGATCGGGCTGTTCCATACGGGGCAGACCGGGATCGGCGGCGGGCTGCCGGGCGGGCGGGGGATCAAGCTGCGGCACTCCGACCCGATGCTCCTGGACGACGTCGCCGCCGACTTCCCCGGGCTGCGGATGATCATGGCGCATCCCTCGGTGCCGTGGGTGGACGCGGCGATCTCGATCGCCACCCACAAGGCGAACGTGTACATCGACCTGTCGGGCTGGTCGCCGAAGTACTTCCCGCCGCAGCTCGTCCGGCAGGCGAACACGCTGCTGAAGCACAAGGTGCTGTTCGGCTCCGACTATCCGGTGATCAGCCCGGACCGGTGGATCGCCGCGTTCGACAAGCTGGAGATCAAGGACGAGGTCCGTCCGCTGATCATGAAGGAGAACGCGATCGGGCTCCTCGGCCTGCGCTGAGCCGTGGACCCGGTCAGGTCGCCAGGGGCTCCCAGGCGTCCGGGCCCTTGCTTCCGGCCGGGTACTCGTCGAGGGGGACGCGGCCGGCGCGCCAGGCGTCCAGCACCGGCTCGACGATGCGCCACGACTCGACGGACATGTCGCCGCGCACCGACAGGGGCTTCTCGTCCCGCAGGACGCCTCGCAGCACCTCGCCGTACTCCAGCAGGTCGCCGGGGTCGAAACCGGCGTCGAGTGAAACGTGCTCGATGTGGAACGGGTCGCCGGGGCCGTTGACGTTGAGGTCCAGCGCGAGGCGCCGGCAACCGATGCCGATGCGCAGCCGGTTGTCGACGGCCGTGCCGGTGAGACCCGCCGGGACGTGCGGGGGGTGCTTGAACGTGACGCGGACCTCCTGCCGCGGCGACCCGATCGCCTTCCCCGACCGGACGCGGAACGGCACGCCCGCCCACCGCCAGGTGTCGACGGCGAACACGACCTCCGCGAGTGTCTCGGTCTCGCGGGACGGGTCGATGCCCGGTTCGTCCGCGTAGCCGGGGAGGGGGCGGCCGTCGACCTCGCCGGCGGTGTAGCGGGCGCGGCGGCTGAACCGCGCGGGGTCGTCGTCCCAGATATGGGTGGCGCGCAGTACCTGCGCCTTGGCGTCCCGCACGTCGAGTGGCTCCAGGGTGCTCGGCGGGGCCATCGCCACGAACGACAGCACCTGCAGCAGATGGCTCTGGACCATGTCGCGCAGGGCGCCCGTCGAGTCGTAGAAGCCGGCGCGGCCTTCGAGGCCGAGCGTCTCGTCGAACACGATGTCGATCGCCGCGACGTGCTCGGCGGTCAGCAGCGGCTCGATCACCCGGTTGGCGAACCGGACGCCGAGGATGTTCAGCACGGTCGACATGCCGAGGAAGTGGTCGACGCGGTGGACGTGGTCCTCGGGGACGAAACCGTGCAGGACCTCGTTCAGCTCGGCCGCCTCGCCCGAGCCGGTGCCGAAGGGCTTCTCCAGGACCAGGCGCGTCCCGTCCGGGACGCCGATCCCGGCCAGCACCCGGCAGGACTCGGCGATCACCGCCGGAGGCAGCGCGAAGTACAGGGTCAGGCGGCCGCGGCTGGTCTCCATCAGGCGGCGGAGATCGTCCTCGTCGGTGGCGTCCCCGGGAATGTAGCGGGCGTTGTCGATGACCGTGTCGACGGCTGGGCCGCGGGCGTCGCCGTCTGCGAACGCGTCCGCTACGTGGGAGCGCCACTCGGCGTCGGTCCATTCGCCGCGGTCGCTGCCAATGAGGTGGAGGTCGATCAGGGAGGATGCCGCGACCAGCCCGCCTAAGCCCGGGAGGAGCAGGCGGCGTGCCAGGTCGCCTCGCGCTCCGAGGATGACGAGCGTCTGTTCGTCGCCACCTGTGCCGCTCACCCCGCGAACTCCCTTGCCGGTACGCCCCGCACGCCTGGGGTGCAGGCGAACAGCGCGCCCGCCTCCGGCTCGGCGCCGGGGTCAAGGTTCTCCCGGGACGTGGTGATGAACAGCCGGTCGAGTCCGGGGCCGCCGAACGTGCACGCCGTCGCCTTGGAGACGGGCACGTCCACGACCTGGTCGAGGCCGCCGTCGGGTGCGTAGCGGCGCACGGAGCCGCCGTTGTAGAGGGCCACCCAGACGCCGCCCTCCTCGTCCACGGTCAGGCCGTCGGGGCCGGGCAGGGCGGCGGCGAAGGGGCGGCGGCCGGTCAGGCCGCGCTCGCGGTCGTAGTCGAAGACGTCGATCCGCTCGGTGGCGGTGTCGACGTAGTAGGCGCGGGCGCCGTCCGGGCTCCATTCGAGGCCGTTGGAGATCGTCACGCCGTCCAGGACGACCGCCGTGGAGCCGTCCGGGTCGAGCCGGTACACCGATGCCGCGCCCTCCCGCTGGTCGTAGGCCATGGAGCCGCAGTAGAACCGGCCGTCCGGGTCGCAGCCGCCCTCGTTCATGCGCACCCGGTCGTGGTTCCAGAGCGGGGGCATGGAGGTGATGGCCCCGTCCGCGTCCTCCAGGGCGAAGCCGCGCTCGACGGCGAGCACCGCGCCGCCCCGGCGCCTGGGGCGGATCGCGGCGACGACGGTGCCGACGTTGCGGCGGGCGACCGTCCCGTCCGAGGCGAGGGAAAGGACGTCCCCCGCCAGCATGTCCAGCCACCTGAGGCCGCCCCACGCGTCGGACCACACCGGCCCCTCACCGTGGTAGGCGACCGGGTCGGTGATCTGCTCGGCCTTCATCGCCGGCTGCTCCTTCGGATGTCGGCCCGCGCAGTCGGCCGGATCGGCTCCGTGCGGGTGTCAGAACCTGCGGGTGTCAGAACCATCGCCCCACGCCGAATACCCTGCCAGGGACGGACCTCACCTCGGGAGTTCCCGAAGGGCCGGTGACCGCTGTGACCGGCCCGGGGGTGAGGTACTGATCACGTGATGCGCCTGTGGCCATCTGCTGTGATTGCCGTTAGTGTCGTGAACGGTGTGCCGGGAAGTCTGGTCGGCGAGTCCCGACCCCAACGTCTCCCGGAGCGCATCGATGACGCACCCGAGCACGGCCTTCGTGGCCCGCCCGCGGGCGGGCGGGCACCTCAGGGCGATCCCGCCCCCTCCCTCCTTGCGGCTTTTCCGGTGAGCACGCGCGCCGGCGGCACGGGCCGACCCGGCCCGCACGGCGCCTGATCGACTGGTCGTATCCCGGCAGTCCCCCTTACCCGGAGATCGTCCCCGTCCAGCCCGGCGATCGGCTTGGAGAACGATGTCAGCAAGGAATCCGCTACTTTCGCGGCACCGCGGGACCGCACTCGCCCTGCCGCCGCTGCTCGCGGCGTTCTGGCTGGTGATGTCCGGGCACTACACGTGGCTGCTGCTCACGCTCGGCGCGGCGTCCGTCTGCCTCGTCGTCTGGGTGATCTGGCGGATGCAGGTCGTCGATGACGAGAGCCTCCCGCTGCGGGTCCTCCCGCGCCTGCCGGGCTACCTGCTGTGGCTGATCGGGCAGATCATGCTGTCGGCCGTGACGGTGCTGCGGCTGGTGTGGTCGCCGCGGCGGAAGATCCGTCCCGGCGTCGGAACGGTGCCCGCCGCCGGGATGTCGGACCTGTCGAAGGTCATCTACGCGAACTCGATCACGCTGACGCCCGGCACCCTCTCCGTGTCCTTCCGCAACGGGGACATCGAGGTGCACGCCCTCCGCGCGGAGGGCGTCGCCGAGGTGGCCGACAGCGCGATGCCGCGCCGGGTCGAGGGGCTGGAGAAGCGGTGATGCTCGCCGCGGCCGTCATCGCCCTCCTCGTCGCGATGGCCCTCACCCTCGTCCGGGCCTTCGTGGGCCCAAGGCTCTACAACCGCCTTCTGGCGATCAACGTGTTCGGGACGAAGACCGTCCTGTTCATCTCGGTCGTCGGCGTCCTCTCGGGGCGGCCGTACATCTTCGACATCGCGCTGCTGTACGCGCTGGTCAACTTCGTCTCCACGATCGCCGTGCTGCGGCTGACCCACCTCGACGAGCTGCTGCCCTCGTCCGACGAGGGGACCGCCCGGTGAGCCTCTCCCTGCTGATCGACATCGCGAGCGGCGCGCTGCTGCTGGCCGGCTGCCTGCTCGTCGTCTCCGGAGCGGTCGGCCTGCTGCGCCTCCCGGACTTCTACACCCGCACGCACGCCGGCAGCCTCACCGACGCCGCCGGCGCGACGCTGCTGCTCCTCGGGCTGCTGCTGCAGGCGGACGGCTGGCAGAGCGGGGTGCGGCTCGTACTGATCATGCTGTTCCTGCTGGTGACGAGCCCGACCGCCGCGCACGCGCTCGCCCAGGCGGCACGCCGCGACGGCGAGCGCCTGCCGGCCGGGGACGACGAGGGGCGGCGCTGATGTCCCTCCTCGTGCTGATGGACGTCTCGCTGTTCACCCTCCTCCTGGCGACGGCCCTCGCGATCACGCGGCTGCGGGCGCTGTACGAGGCGACGATGCTGACCGCGCTGGCCGGGCTGCTGTCGGCGAGCCTCTTCGTGGTGCTGGACGCGCTGGACGTGGCCATCACCGAGGCGGCCGTCGGAACGGGGATCAGCACGGTCCTGTTCATCGCCGCGCTGCGGCTCACCCGGTCGCGCGAGGCCGTCACCCCCCGGCGCAGGCTCTGGTCGGGCGGCGCGGTGGCCGTCCTGCTCGGCGCGACACTGCTGTACGCGGCGCAGGACCTGCCGCCGTTCGCCGAGCCGGACACGCCCGTGCAGACCAATCCCGTCACGCAGACCTATCTGCACGAATCGCAGGAGGACATCGGCGTTCCGAACACGGTCGCGGCCGTGCTGGCCAGCTACCGCGGCTATGACACGCTGGGCGAACTGGTCGTGATCTTCACCGCCGGGGTCACGGTGCCCCTCCTGCTGCTGCGGACGCGGCGCCGCGCGGAGCGCGACGAAGCACACGCCGGCGAAGAGGGCGCGGAAGGCGGCACGGAGCCCGGCACAGAACACGGCACAGAACACGGCAGGGAGCACAGCGCGGAACACGGCGCGGAACACGGCGCGGAACACGGCACCGAAAAGGGCGCGGAGCACCGGAGTGCGCGGGCGGTCGTCATGAGCGAGTACCGCGTGCTCCGTGTCGCCAGCAAAGTGCTGATGCCGTTCATCCTCCTTTTCGCCTGCTACGTCCTCTTCCACGGGGACTACGGGCCGGGCGGCGGGTTCCAGGCCGGGGTCATCTTCGCGGCGGGGTTCGTCCTGTACAGCCTGGTCTTCGGGATCGGTGAGGTCGAACGCGTCCTGCCGTGGCCGGTGATGCTGGGGCTCGTCCCGGTCGGCGTCCTGCTCTACGCCGGCCTCGGCGTCGCCAACATGGCGCTGGGCGGCGCGTTCCTCGACTACGACACGCTCGTCCCCGGGCATCCGGAGGAAGGCCAGCACTACGGGATCCTGATCATCGAGACCGGGGTGGGGATCACGGTGGCGGCCGTGCTGATCGCGGTGTACTACAGCTTCGCCAACCGCGGGGCGCGCCGATGACCGGGGGCCACTACATCTTCTGGTTCGTGTTCGTCCTGATGGTCATCGGCCTGTACGCGGTGATCAGCCACGGCAACCTGGTGAAGAAGCTGATCGGGCTGAACCTGTTCCAGATCGGCGTCTTCATGTTCTACATCGCCCTCGGCAAGGTCGAGGACGGCCGGGCGCCGATCGTCGAGGAGGGCGTCGAGGTCTACTCGCACCCGCTGCCGCACGTCCTGATCCTCACCGCGATCGTCGTCGGCGTGGCCACCACGTCACTGGGGCTCGCGCTGGCGATCCGGATCTACGAGGCGTACGGGACGATCGAGGAGGACGAGGTCATCGAGCGGGACAAGGCGGCGGAGCAAGACGGCACTGCGGAGCTGAACGGCACTGCTGAGCGAGACGGCGTCCGCGGCGGCGAGGCGGGCCCGTGACGGCACATCTCCCCGCGCTCCAGGTCGTCATCCCCCTGCTGGCCGCCCCCCTGTGCGTGCTGCTGCGGTCCCGCACGATCGCCTGGCTGCTGTTCCTGGCCGCCGCCGTGGCGGCCCTGGTCTGCGCGTCCGTGCTGGCCTGGCAGGTCGCGGACGGCGAGGTGATCCACTACGCGATGGGCGGGTGGGAGCCGCCCGCCGGCATCGAGTACGTGATCGACCGGGCCAACGTCCCGGTGCTGATCCTGGTGGCGGCCATCGGCGTCGCCGCCGCGGTCTACTGCCGGGCGAGCATCGCGGCGGAGATCGAGGCGTCCCGGATCCCGCTGTTCTACGCCTGCCTGTGCCTGAACCTCACCGGGCTGCTCGGCATCACGGCCACCGGCGACGCGTTCAACGCCTTCGTCTTCCTTGAGATCACCTCGCTGTCCTCGTACGCGCTGGTCGCGATGGGGCGGCGCAGGCGCGCCCTGCTGGCCGCGTTCCAGTACCTGATCGTCGGGACGATCGGCGCGACGTTCGTGCTGATCGGCATCGGGCTCGCCTACGCCGTCACCGGCACGCTCAACATGGCCGACCTCGCGCAGCGGCTCCCGGACATCTACGGCAACCGCGCCCTGGGCGCCGCCGTGATCTTCGTGTTCGTGGGGCTCGCCATCAAGATGGCCCTGTTCCCGCTGCACGGGTGGCTGCCCGGCGCCTACGCCGAGTCGCCGTCCGCGGTCTCGGTGTTCCTGTCGGCGACCAACACCAAGGTCGCGATCTACCTGCTGCTGCGCTTCGCGTTCGGCGTCTTCGGGGCGGCGCTGGTCTTCGGCCGGATGCCGATCACCGAGGTGGGGCTGGTGCTGGCCTGCCTGGCGATGCTCGTCGCGTCGGCCGTGGCCTGCTTCCAGTCGGACTTCAAGTACCTGCTGGCCTGGTCGAGCATCGCCCAGGTCGGGTACATCGTCGCCGGGTTCAGCCTCGCGACGTCCGACGGCGTCACCGCCGCTTACCTGCACGTCATCAACCACGCGGTCATCAAGGGCGCGCTGTTCGCCGCGGCGGGCATCGTCGTGCTCCGGCTCGGCGCGGCGCGGCTGTCGGACATGGCGGGGATGGGCCGGACGATGCCGTGGACGTTCGCCGCGATCGTCCTGGCCGGGCTCGGGCTCGTCGGGGTGCCGCCGACCGCCGGGTTCGTCAGCAAGTGGGTGCTCGCGGAGGCGCTCATCGCGGACGGGCGCTGGGCGGTGCTCGCGGTGCTGCTGGTCAGCTCGCTGCTGTCGCTCGTGTACGTCGGGCGGGTCATCGAGGCCGGGTGGTTCCGCCGGCACTCCGAATCGGTGGCGGTGGAGCGGCCGCCGCTGACGATGTCGGCCGCGATGTGGGCGCTCGTGCTGGTGTCGCTGGTGTTCGGGCTCGTGCCCGAGTGGCCGCTGAGCCTCGCCGAAGGCGCCTCGTCCGTCCTGGTGGGGGTGGCGAAGTGAGCGCCCCGGCCGCGTTCGAGGCCGCGGGCTGGCTCTCCCCCGGCGCCGCGCTCGCCCTGCCGGTCACGATCGCGGTTCCGCTGCTCGGCGGCCTGGCGGTGGTCGCCCTCCGGCGCCGTCCCAACCTGCGGGAGGCGGCGTCGCTGGTCGCGGGCGTGGCGACGGCGGCGCTGATGCTCTCGCTGTGGCCGGTCGCGAACGACGGGCTGACGCTCCGGCTGTGGGACTGGCTGCCGGGCATCTCGCTGGTGTTCGAGCTGGAGCCGCTCGGCCTGCTGTTCGCGACCGTCGCCGGGCTGCTGTGGCCGGTCACGACGCTGTACGCGATCGGCTACATGCGCGGCAACCTGCAGCGCCAGCAGACCCGCTTCTACTTCTTCTTCGCCCTCGCCATCGCGGCTTCGCTGTGGATCGCCTTCTCCGGGAACCTGGCGACGCTGTTCATCGGCTACGAGGTGCTGACGCTGTCGACCTGGCCGCTGGTCGCGCATTCGGGCAACGAGCAGGCCAAACGGGGCGGACGCATCTACCTCGGCCTCCTGCTGACCACGTCGATCGGGCTGCTGCTGCCCGCCATCGTCTGGACGGCCGTCCTCGCCGGGACGACGGACTTCGCGCCCGGGGGCATCCTCGCGGGCACGGCCGGGACGGCCACGCTGACCCTGCTGTTCGCGCTCTACCTGTTCGGCATCGGGAAGGCCGCGCTGTTCCCCTTCCACCGCTGGCTGCCCGGAGCGATGGTGGCGCCGACGCCGGTGTCGGCCCTGCTGCACGCGGTCGCGGTGGTCAAGGCGGGCGTCTTCACGGTGCTCAAGGTCGCGATCTACGTGTTCGGCCTCGACACCCTCGACGTCACCGGGGCCGCCGAGCCGATGATGTGGGTCGCGGCGGTCACGCTGATCGGCGCGGGGCTCGTCGCGGTCACCCGGGACAACCTCAAGGAGCGGCTGGCGTACTCGACCGTGAGCCAGCTCGCCTACATCGTCCTCGCCGCCACGCTGGCCAACGACATCGCGGCGGCCGGGGGCGCGCTGCACATCGCGAACCACGCCGCGGCCAAGATCACCCTGTTCTTCTGCGCGGGGGCCGTCTACACCGCGACGAACCTGACCCAGGTGAGCCAGCTGGACGGGCTCGGCCGCGCGATGCCCTGGACGTTCGGGGCCTTCCTCGTCGCGTCCGTCTCCATCCTCGGGCTGCCGCCGCTGGGCGGCACGTGGAGCAAGTGGCTGCTGCTGCTCGGCGCGGCCGACGCCGGGCAGACCGCCATGCTCGCGGTCCTGCTGGCGGGGACGCTGCTGTCGCTGGCCTACCTGGTGCCGATCCCGGTGCGGGCGTTCTTCCGGCCGCCCGCCGAGAGCGGTCATCGGGAGGCCGCCTGGACGCTGGTGGTGCCGCTCGTCCTCACCGCCCTGGCCTGCTTGGCCCTGTTCATCGGGGCCGACGCGGTCATCGCCCCGCTCAACGAGGTCCTGGAGTCACCATGAAAGACGACCCCGTGAACGATGATCGTCGTTGGCTGGACGAACCGCGCAACGTGGACCGCGTCGTCCGCGGCCTCTACGTCCTGTGCGCGCTGGTGTTCCTCGCCGACCTGCTCTACACCAAGGATCCGCACTTCGGCATCGAGAACACCTTCGGCTTCTACGCCCTGTACGGCTTCCTCGGCAGCGTGACCCTGGTGCTGGTGGCGAAGGAGCTGCGGCGGGTCCTGATGCGTCCCGAGGACTACTACGAGCGGTCCGGCGATGACGATTAACCCGGCGCTGCTGCTCATCGCGGGCGCGCTGCCCATCCCGCTGCTGCGCGGCCGGCTGCGCGCGGTGTGGATGATGCTGCTCGCCCCCGCCGCGCTCGCCGCGCTGTGGACGCTGCCCGAAGGCGTCCACGGGAGCTTCGAGATCCTCGGCCTCCAGCTGGAGACGCTGCGGGTGGACGCCCTCGCGCGGATCTTCGCGACGGCCTTCCTCGCCGCGGCCCTCATCTCCATGGTCTACGCGCTGCACCTGCGGGACGCGTTGCAGCAGACCGTCATCCCCATCTACGCGTCGTCCGCGGTCGGCGGGGCGCTCGCCGGCGACCTGATCACGCTGTTCGTCTTCTGGGAACTGGCCGGGTTGTCGTCGGTGTTCCTGATCTGGGCGCAGCGCACCGAACGGGCCTACCGGGCGGGGATGCGCTACCTCGTCGCGCAGGTCGCCTCGGGACTGCTGATGCTGGGCGGGATCGTCCTGCACGTCAACGCCGGGGGCGGGCTGGAGTTCGGGTTCATCGGCGCGTCCAGTGCGGGCGGGCTGCTGATCCTGCTGGCCGTCGGGATCAAGTGCGCCTTCCCGATCCTGCACGCCTGGCTGACCGACACCTACCCCGAGGCCACGATCGTCGGGACCGTGGCGCTGTCGGCGTTCACGACCAAGTTCGCCGTCTACGTGCTGGCGCGCGGCTTCCCCGGCACCGGGGAGCTGGTCTGGGTCGGCGTGGTCATGGCCTGCTTCCCGATCTTCTACGCGGTGATCGAGAACGACCTGCGCCGCGTCCTCGCCTACAGCATGATCAACCAGCTCGGCTTCATGGTCGCGGCGGTCGGCGTCGGCGGCACCCTGGGCGTCAACGGCGCCGCCGCCCACGCGTTCGCCGACATCCTGTTCAAGGGCCTGCTGTTCATGAGCATGGGCGCCGTCCTCCTGCGCACGGGGACGGCCAAGGGGTCGGAGCTCGGCGGGCTCTACAAGTCGATGCCGCAGACCATGGTGCTGTGCGTCATCGGCGCCGCGTCGATCTCCGCGTTCCCGCTGTTCTCCGGCTTCGCCACCAAGTCGATCATCATGGAGGCCGTCGCCGAGGAGCACCGCACGATCGTCTGGCTGCTCCTGCTGTTCGCCTCGGCCGGCGTCTTCCACCACGCCGGAATCAAGATCCCCTTCTTCTCCTTCTTCGCGCACGACCGGGGACACCGGGTCGCCGAGGCCCCGCTGAACATGCGCGTCGCCATGGGCCTCGCCGCGGCCGGGTCCATCCTCATCGGCGTGGCGCCGAACCTCCTCTACGGCCTGCTCCCGTACGAGATGGACTACTCGGCCTACACGACTTCGCACGTCATCAACCAGGTGCAGCTCCTGCTGCTCGCGTCGATGGCGTTCACCGTCCTCATGCGGACCGGCCTCTACCCGCCAGAACTGCCCTCGGTGAACCTGGACGCCGACGTGATCTACCGCCGCCTCCTACCCCGCCTCTGGCGCACGAGCGTCACCGGCCTGACCCGCCTACGGGACGCGACCGCCCCCCTGCACGCACGGGCCGGCCGCCTCACCTCGTCCAGCACCCGCCCCCTGCAAACGGCGTCCTGGACAACAGACGTGATGGTCCTATGGGTAGCCCTACTCCTAGCCCTCTTCCTCCTAATCTCCCTCCTCTGACCCACACCTACGATCAGTGCTGGGCGCGGGTGTTCCGGGCCGCCGAGTCTTAGTTCCGGCCGTTGAGGGGGCCGTGTCAGGGGCGTGTCAGGCGGGTGACAGGGGCTTCCTGGACGGTAGGGCCATGACTAGTTCGGCAATTTCCGTATCGGGACTGCGCAAGGCGTACGGCGACAAGGTCGTGCTCGACGGGATCGACTTCGAGGTCGCCGCGGGGTCGGTCTTTTCGCTGCTCGGGCCCAATGGGGCCGGTAAGACGACCACGGTCAACGTGTTGACCACGTTGGTCGGGGCGGACGGCGGGACGGTGCTCGTGGGCGGTCATGATGTCGCTCGCGAGGCTAAGGCGGTGCGGGCCGCGATCGGGGTCACCGGGCAGTTCGCGGCGGTGGACGAGCTGCTGACAGGGCAGGAGAACCTGCAGCTGATGGTGGATCTCAGTCGGAGGTCCGCCGGTGGTGGGAAGCTCGCCGCGGAGCTGCTGGAGCGCTTCGATCTGGTGGAGTCGGCGCGGAAGCCGGTGTCCACCTATTCGGGGGGTATGCGGCGGCGGCTGGACCTGGCGATGACGCTGGTCGGGGACCCGCGGATCGTCTTCCTGGACGAGCCGACGACGGGGCTCGACCCGCGCAGCCGCCGGACGATGTGGTCGATCGTCCGGGAGCTGGTGGCCGGCGGGGTGACCGTCTTCCTCACCACGCAGTACCTGGAGGAGGCCGACCAGCTCGCCGACCGGGTCGCGGTCCTCGACCGGGGGCGCCTGGTCGCCCAGGGCACCCCGGACGAGCTCAAGGCCCGGATTCCCGGGACGCACGTCCGGCTCCGGTTCACCGGCGTCTCCGAGCTCGACGCGGCCGCGCGGCTCTTCGACGGCTCCGTCCGGGACGACGACGCATTGACCCTGCGGATTCCCAGTGACGGCGGGACGAAATCGCTCCGGCTGGTACTGGAAAGGCTCGATGCGGCCTCGCTCAGCGCCGAGAAGTTCTCCGTCCACACGCCCGACCTCGACGACGTTTTCCTCGCCCTGACGGGCCACACCACGGAGGCCGCGAAATGAGCGTCCGATCCCACTCGCTGGTGATGCTGCGCCGCGACTTCAAGCACATCGCCCGGAATCCCACCTCGGTGTTCAACGCGATCCTGATGCCGATCGTGCTGATGTTCATGTTCGTGTACATGCTCGGGGACGCCTTCGACGTCGGCGTCGACTACATCGACTACGCGACGCCGGGGCTGATGCTGCTGGCCGTCTGCTACGGGCTGGGCGCCACCGCCACGTCGGTGAACTCCGACATGACGAAGGGCATCATCAACCGGTTCAAGGTCATGGACGTCTCCCGCGCCGCGGTCCTGAACGGCCATGTCGTCGCCAGCGTGCTGACCAATCTCGTCGCCATCGCGGCGCTGCTGGGCGTCGCCTTTCTGCTGGGGTTCAGCCCTTCGGCGAGTCTTCTCGATTGGCTCGGGGTCGTCGGCGTCGTGGTCCTGCTCGGGTTCGCGGCGGGCTGGCTGACGGTCGCGCTGGGATTGGCGGCCAAGACACCGGAGACGGCGGGCATGGCGGCCGTTCCGCTGGTCATGCTGCCGTTCTTCAGCAGCGCGATCGTCCCGGCGGAGAAGATGGGGCCGGGCGTCCGGCAGTTCGCGGAGTACCAGCCCTTCACGCCGATCATCGAGACGCTGCGCGGGCTCCTCAACGGGTCACCGGACACCGGCGACCTCACCGCCGCCGTCGCCTGGTGCGCCGCGCTGGGTCTCGTCGGGTACCTGTGGGCGTCCGCCACGTTCACGAAGCGAGCGTGACCTCGGCCAGCCGGTGCCAGTCCGTCTCCGCGCCCTCCCGGGCCGCCTCGGCGAACGCCGCGTCGCCGAGGCGGTTCCGCGCGGTCTGCTCGATCCGGGCCAGGTCGGGGTGGCACCGGTCCGGCAGGCCGCGCATGCGGGTGCTCGCCGCGAGCAGCCGCGCGGCCTGCTCATGCCGTGCGCTGCGCAGCGCCAGGTCCGCGAGCCCGATGAGGATCTGCGCGATCAGCGGTGCGTGGCCCGCCTCCGCCGCGGCCCGGCAGGCGGCGGCGCGGTGCTCGCGGGACTCGGTGAGGTCCTGGGCGAGGTATCCCATCAGGTCGTGCCGCACCGCGCGGATGCCCGCCCGTTGCGCGTTGTCGCCCAGCACCGTCGTCGCGACGTCCATCTGGCGCCGGGCCTCCGCGGCGTCGCCGCCCCAGCGGGCCAGTTCCGCTTTCGCGAAGGCCAGCTCCGCCAGCGCGTCCGGCCAGGTGACGCGGTCGGCGCATCGTTCCGCCTCGGCGATGGCGGCTCCGGCCCTGTCCTCGTCGCCCAGCAGCCAGTACAGCTGCGCCTGCCGTGCCCGCATCCTGATGACGTCCTCGATGGCACCGATCTCGGTCACGACCGCGACCGCCTGCTCGTAGTACTCGCACGCGGCGGCGAACTCGCCGCGCGTGGCGATGCGGTCGGCCAGTTCGGTGAGGGCGAAGGAGATGCCGAACCGCTCGCCGAGCGCCCGGAACTCCGCCAGCGCCTTCTCCAGGTAGGCGTCGGCGTCCCGTCCGGCGTGGCCGAGCATGATCCGCATCTTGCCGAGGTGCAGCCGGGCCAGGGCGCGCACCCAGGGGTCTTCGCTGTCCAGCAGCGGCTCCCACGCGGGCAGGAACGCGTCCGGCTCCCGCAGCATGCGCTCCAGCGGGACGACCAGTCCCAGCAGCGGATCACGGGACCCGCTGCGGCGAGCGAAGCGGTACGCCTCGTGGATCCACTCCTCCGCCTGGCGTTCGTCTGCCCTGCCGGACGTCACGAACAGCACGACGAGCGCGTACACGGTGGCGCGGACCTCGTCGGCGACCTCGCCCGGCGTCCCGGCCGCCGCGGTGATCAGCTCCATGCCCTCGGTCTTCTTCCCGCCGAGGTACCAGTACCAGCCGGCGCCCGCCGCGAGCCGCATCGCCGCCGCCGCGTCGCCGGCCGCGAGCGCACCGCGCATCGCGGCGCCGATGTTGTCGTGGTCGGCGTCGAGCAGCGCGAGCCACTCCACCTGCTCGGCACGGCGCAGCCGCGGCTCCGCGGTCTCGACCAGTTCGGTGAAGCAGGCGAGATGGGCACGGCGCGCCAGGTCCGTCTCGCCCGCCTCGGCCAGCCGGAGCGCGGCGTACTCCTTGATCGTGCCGAGCATCCGGTAACGCGGTCCCCTGCCGCCTTCGGCGATGAGCAGCGACTTCTCGGTCAGCGCGGTGAGCAGGTCGAGCACCTGCTCCGGCGGCACCCCGTCCCCGGCGCAGACCCGTTCGGCCGCGTCGAGGCTCGCCCCGCCGGAGAACACCGAGAGCCTGCGCAGCACCGCCCGCTCGGGGACGGTGAGCAGCTCCCAGCTCCAGTCGACCATCGCGCGGAGCGTCCGGTGCCGCGGCAGCGCCGTGCGGCTGCCGCCGGTGAGCAGCCGGAACCGGTCGTCGAGCCGGTCGGCGAGCTGCTCCATGGACATCGTGCGGAGCCTGGCGGCGGCCAGTTCGATCGCGAGCGGCATCCCGTCCAGCACCCGGCAGACCCGCGCCATCGTCCGGGCGTCTCCCACGGGCTCCTTGCGGACGGCGCCCGCCCGGTCCCGCAGCAGCCGGACGGCCGGCGCGTCCTCGATCTCCCCTGGAACGGCGCCCTCCGCCGGCAGGCCCAGCGGCTCGACCGGCCACAGCGACTCACCGGCGATGCCGAGCGGCTCCCGGCTCGTCGCCAGGATCCGCAGCCGGCGGCACTCCCCGAGCACCCGGTGCGCGAACACCGCCGCCGCCTCGATCACGTGCTCGCAGTTGTCCAGGACCAGCAGCGCCGCACGCTCGCGCATCGCCTCGACGAACCGGTCCGCCGGTTCCGCGTTCGGGGCCTCGCCGAGCAGGGCGTCGCGGAGGCCGAGCCCGGCGAGCGCCGCCTGCGCGACGTCCCCGTCCGCGCCCACGGCGGCGAGCTCCACCAGCCAGGCGCCGTCCGGCAGGCCGCCGAGCATCGTCCGCGCGGTCTCCGTCGCCAATCGCGTCTTCCCGGCCCCGCCCGGCCCGGTCAGCGTCACGAGCCGGTGCCCGGCGACGAGCTCCGCGACGGCGGCGACATCGGCGTCCCGCCCGATGAAGCCGGTCAGCTCTGCACGGAGGTTGGTGTTCCGCTCCCGCCCCGGCTCGCGCCGCAGCAGCGCGACATGCAGTTCGGACAGCTCCGGCGCGGGGTCGACGCCCAGCGCGTCGGCAAGGGCCTCCCGCGTGCGCTGGAACACCAGCAGCGCCTCGGTGTCGCGCCCGGCCGCCACGAGGGCGCGCATCAGCGCGGCGGCGAGCCGCTCCCGCAGCGGATGCGCGGCCACGAGATCGGTCAGCTCGGTGACCAGCTCCGCCCCGGCCCCGAGGACGACCTCCGCGTCGGCCCGATCCTCGACCGCGCTCAGCCGCAACCCTTCGAGCCGCTCTGCCGCGGCGTCGAACGCGTCACTGCCCTGCAACCCGACGTCCTGCATGGCTGCTCCGCGCCACAGTCCGAGCGCCTCCCGCAGCAGCCGCACCCGCCGGGGACCATCCGCGCCCCGGGCCTCTTCGACCAGCCGCTCGAAACGCACGGCGTCCACGGCATCGGGCTCCACCAGCAGCCGGTAGCCGCCCGCGTCCCCCTCGATGACCCCGTCCGGCAGCGCCTTCCGCAACCGGGAGACCAGCCGCTGCAGGGCGTTCACCGCATCGGCGGGCGGCCGCTCCCCCCAGATCCAGTCGATGAGCGACGCCTTCGGCAGGACCCGCCCCGGCCTGAGCGCGAGCGCGACGACAAGCCCCCGCAACCGCGCCCCCGGCACCCGAACCAGGCCACCGTCCCCAGCCCGAACCTCAAAGGCCCCCAAAACCCCTACCTGCACACACAGAGTTTCCCACGCGTCCACGCACCCCCAGGTCACGCGGGAGTTCTGCGGCCGGGGTCTTCCGGTCCCCGAATGGGCCTTGCCGAGACGGCGGACCGAGCGGCCGGCAGGTCAGCGGTGCTGCTCAGCAGTACTTGGAGGAATTCGGGCGATGACCGGCACGGGTCGGGCCGTCAACCGACCGGCTTGCTCGAGCGTCGCCGGCCCGGGCATCTTCGGGGCCGGCCCGGGCATGGCACCGGTGGGCGCCACGGGCGGCCGGCCGCCTCCCGCCGATGAGAGGGCAGGGCCGGCCGGGCCCGCGCACCGGGACGTTGGGCACTACCCGTGCCGTCCCCCGCAATCCAATGCTGGACATGGCAGCCGAACCCATCAAGGAGGCGCATCATGCGAGCGATGGTGTACCACGGCCCCGGCGAGACGGCGTGGGAAGAGGTGCCCGTACCGCAGGTCGTCGAGGACGGCGACGCGGTGGTCCGGGTCGACGCGGTGACGATCTGCGGGACGGACCTGCACATCCTCAAGGGGGACGTCCCCGCCGTGACCGACGGGCGCGTGCTCGGCCACGAGGCGGTCGGGACGGTCGAGTCGGTCGGCCCGGCGGTGCGGACGGTCAAGCCCGGCGACCGGGTGCTGGTGTCCTGCATCACCGCGTGCGGGACGTGCCGGTTCTGCCGGGAGGGCCGCTACGGGCTGTGCCTGGGCGGCGGCGGCTGGATCCTCGGCCACAAGATCGACGGGACGCAGGCCGAGTACGTGCGGGTGCCGTTCGCCGACACCTCCGTGCACCCGGTTCCCGAGGGGGTGGCGGCGCAGGACGTGCTGATGCTGGCCGACATCCTCCCGACCGGCTACGAGGTGGGCGTCCTCAACGGCGCCGTCCGGCCCGGCGACGTGGTCGCGGTCGTCGGCGCGGGCCCGATCGGGCTGGCGGCGATCATGGGTGCGCGGCTGTTCAGCCCCAGCCGGATCATCGCGATCGACCTGGCCGACAGCCGGCTGGAGGCGGCGAAGCGGTTCGGCGCCGACCGGACCGTCAACAACTCCCGGCAGGACCCGCTCGCCGCCGTCCGCGAACTGACCGGCGGGCTGGGCGCGGACGTGGCGATCGAGGCGGTCGGCGTCCCGGACACCTTCGAGCTGAGCGTGGCGCTGGCCCGGCCGGGCGGCCGCATCGCCAACATCGGCGTGCACGGCGGCCCGGCCGCGCTGCACCTGGAAGAGCAGTGGATCCGCGGCATCACGATCACCACGGGGCTGGTCGACACCTTCTCCACCCCGACGCTGCTCCGCCTGGTCTCCGGCGGGCAACTGGACGCCGGACGGTTCGTCACCCACCACTTCACGCTGGACGAGTTCCCCAAGGCGTACGACGTCTTCGCCGACGCCGCCGACACCGGTGCCTTGAAGGTCGTCCTGACCCGCTGATTCCGCATTGTGGAGCCGCGACCGCCCCTGGCGGCCGCGGCTTCACGCTTGGCGTGTGCCGGTTCCTCCCGGTGGGTCAGCCGTCCGGGATGGGGGTCTCCCAGGAGGCGCCGGGTTGGATCTCGGCCTCCTCGGTTCCGCAGGAGACGCGGATGGGGGAGGCGGCGCCGGGGCGGAGCACCACGCGGACCAGGTCGTGGCGGCAGGTCAGGTCGACGCCCCAGTGCCCCCGGTAGCGGAGCCCGAGCCGGAGTTCGCCGATCGCGGCGGGCAGCCGCGGCTCCAGGCGGAGGATGCCGCCGCGGGTGCTGATCCCGGCGTGGCAGCGCTGGACGAGGTCGACGGTTCCGGCCATCGCGCCCAGGTGGACGCCCTCGCCGGTGGTGCCGTGCTGGACGTCGTTGATGTCGCCGAACAGGGATTCGAGGAAGAGCTTCCAGGCGGTGTCGCCGTCCACGCGGGCCAGGATCCAGGCGTGCACCAGCGAGCTGAGCGTCGATCCGTCGCAGGTGCGCGGCAGGTAGTAGGCGATCGTCCGGGCGGCCAGGGCGGGGCCGTGCTCGTAGCCGAGCGGGCGCAGGACGTCGTCGAGTTCGCCGGGTGACAGCACGTAGAACAGCATCAGCACGTCGGCCTGCTTGGAGACCTTGTACCGGTTGGGGGAGTCGCCCTCGGCCTCCAGGATCCGGTCCAGCCTGCGGATGTCGCCGTAGCGCTCGCGGTAGCCGGTCCAGTCGAACTCCTCCAGGTCGGCGTAGCCGTCGAACTGGCTGATCACGCCGTCGTGGAAGGGGACGTACATCTTGCGGGCGACGTCCTCGAAGCGGGTGATGTCCTGGCGGGTCAGGGTGAGCCGTTCGTGGAGTTCCGCGCGGCGGTCCCGGGGCAGCGCGGCGAACGCGTCCAGTGCCCGGCGCAGCACCCAGGCCGCGAGGACGTTGGTGT
Source organism: Actinomadura livida (assembly GCF_014648675.1). Lineage (GTDB taxonomy): Bacteria > Actinomycetota > Actinomycetes > Streptosporangiales > Streptosporangiaceae > Spirillospora > Spirillospora livida. The sequence goes on along the minus strand of NZ_BMRO01000005.1, from coordinate 517,736 downwards.
AGGCGTTGTTGTCCAGGCCCGGCCGCTCCCGCCCGGGGTAGGCGTCGTGGTACTCGTCCGGCCCCATGACGCCGCGGATCTCGTACCGGTCGGTGGAGCGGTCGTAGGCGGCCAGGTCCGCGAAGAACCGGGCGACCTCCAGCATGATCTCGGTGCCGTGCTCGGCGAGGAACTCGGCGTCCCCGGTCGCCTCGTAGTACCGCCACACGTTGAGGGCGACGGTGAGCCCGACGTGCCGCTGCAGGTGCGTGTGGTCGGGCAGCCACCGCCCGGACCGCGGGTTGAGGTGGACGCGCTGGGTCTCCTCGCGCCCGTCGGCGGCGCTCTGCCACGGGTACATCGCGCCGCGGTGCCCGGCGGCGGCCGCGGCGCGGCGTGCCGCGGGAAGGCGCCGCCACCGGTACATCAGCAGCGCGCGGGCGATCTCGGGGAAGCGCATCGTCAGGAACGGCAGGATGAACAGCTCGTCCCAGAAGACGTGGCCGCGGTACGCCTCGCCGTGCAGGCCGCGGGCTGGGACGCCCACGTCAAGGTCGACGCTGTGCTCGGAGACCGTCTGCATCAGGTGGAAGATGTGCAGGTTGAGGGCGCGCTGCACCTCGACGTCGTCCACGCTGAGCTGGCAGCGCCGCCAGATCCGGGACCATGCCAGCGTGTGGCGCTCCAGAAGGTCGTCGAAGCCGCCGGCGTCGGTTGCGGCGGCCAGCGCCGCCTGGCCGGATTCCTCGACGGCGTGGTCGCGGGAGGTGAAGACCGCGGCGACCTTCTCGACCGTGACCGGCTCTCCTTCGCGGACGTCCAGCGTCAGGTCGTGGCCCGTCCAGGCGTCCTCGCATCGGGTGGTCTGGTCGGCCTCGGCCGATATCCGGGTGCGGGCGGCCACCGCTATCCCGATCTGGGATGAGATCGTCCGGGTGCGCAGCAGGAGCAGCTCCGGGTCGTCCTGCCGGGATGTCTTCTCATGGGTGAGGTGCGCCCCTGGCAGCCGGCGATAGCGCTCCACGCCGGCGTTGGCGACGCGTCCGTCCAGCGCCGAGATGATCTGCGCGGGGCCGCTCCAGTCCTCCGCGACGATGGTCGTCTCCAGCGCGGCCAGGTGCGGGTCGTCCATGGACACGATGCGGCGCTGGGCGATCCGCGACGTCCGTCCCTGCGCGTCGCGCACGCGCAGGAGCCGGGTCAGGACGCCGCGCCGCATGTCCAGCTCCTGCTGGTAGGACAGCAGCCGGTCGTCCGCCTGCGCCCGGTCGAGATCGAGCCACTCGCCGTCGGCGGCGCGAAAGGCCAGTGGCAGCCAGTTCGGCATGGTGACCAGGTCGGTGTTGTCGATGTGCCGCCCGTCGATCTCCGCCGGGAGCCGGTCGTAGCAGCCCGCGATGTACGTCCCCGGGTAGTGGACGGTGCCGGCGGACGCCTCCGGAGCGGCCCCCCGGGTGGCGAAGTAGCCGTTCCCGAGGGTGCACAGGGCCTCCCGTAACCGTTCGGTGCCGGGCTCGTAGTGGTCGTAGGACAGGATCCACCGGTCCATGGCGCCTCCCCGTGCGGTCTCGTCCGAGGTCGGTTGGAGCTAGTCGGTAAGGGCTTCCCCGGCATCGTCACGTTCCCACCGGCCCGCCGCCCGGAGCAGTGCCGGACGGCACGGCGCGGCCGGGACCTTCGGCCCTGCATGACGCCCGTGCCCTGCGGAAACCTGAGGGGGTAACCGCGTTTCGCGGAAAGGGGACCCGATGGTCGCGCTGAGGCGGGCCCAGCGGCCGAACATCCTGCTGGGCTACGACGGAACCGAGGAGAACGAGCCGGCGCTGCGCTGGGCGGTCGAGGAGGCCCGGCTCCGCGGCCTCGACCTGGTGATGTGCTACTGCTGGCGCTGGCCTTATCCGCAGGAGCACGTCGACACCGCCGTCCAGTCCGTCTTCCAGCGGGTGGGCGAGAACATCCTGCGCGAAGGCGCCGGCCGGGCCGCTGAGCTGGGGACGAGCGTGCGGGTGTGCACGGTGCTGCGGCGCGAGCCCGTCTCCGAGACGCTCGTCCACGAGTCCGACGACGCGGAGCTGATCGTGATCGGGTCGCACGAGCGGCACCGGCTGCCCGCCGGGTCGACCGCGGTGCAGCTGCCCGCGCGCACCCGCCGGCCGGTGATCGCCGTCCGCGGCGACGCCGGGCCGCGCGGGTCCGTCGTGGCCGGGGTCGACGGATCGGCGGGCGCGGACGCGGCGCTCGGCTTCGCGATCGAGGAGGCCGCCCTGCGCGACGGCGAGCTGCTCGTGGTCCATGGAGCCTGGGAGCCGGGCGCGGTGCCCGAGGCGGAGCTCTCCCTGTTCACCGACGAGGAACGGCTGTACCGGACGCGGGCCGCCATGCTGGACGAGGCCGTCCACCCCTGGACGCGGCGGTATCCGAACGTCCGCGTGCGGACTTCGGTACAGCTGGAGCGTCCCCGGGAGGCGCTCCTGGACGCCGCTTCGGAGGCCGACCTCCTCGTCCTGGGCGACCGCGGAACCGGGGGTGTGGATCCGCTGCTGCTGGGGGCGACCAGCTCGGCGATGCTGCACCACGCCCCGTGCACGGTCGCGATCGTCCCGGAGCCGGGTTCGGCCGCGCGGAGGGCGGCTTGAGGACGGGCCGGTCAGCCGGGCCCCATGCGGCCCCGGTTCGGGCGGGCCGGGACGGCGCTCGGCAGCACGGGTTCGATGCGGTACAGGGACGGCATGCCCGTGCTGCGCGGTGCGACGTCGTGCTCCACACCGGCGAGCGCGGCGATGAGGTCCCGGGCGGTGATCAGGCCGACGAGGACGCCGTACTCGTTCGTCACCGGGACGTAGTCCGCGCCGGCCTCCAGCATCGCGCTCGCCGCGTCGGCGACGGCGGCCGACGGCCGCACCGCCGTCGGCGGCCGGTGCGGGAGGATCGCGGTCACGGGCCGGCGGGCATCGCGCGGGGTCGCGGAGTTCCAGGTCGCGGCGAGGGTCTGCGCGTCCACGACGCCGAGGAATCCGCCCTCGTCGTCGACGACCGGCAGGTGGTGCACCTCGGCCTTGCACATCAGCTCCCAGGCCATCAGCACCGACTCGGACGCGGCGATGGTGAGCAGGTCCCTGGTCATCACGTCGGCGGCGACGCGCCGTTCAAGCGGCGGATGCGTGCTCATTGCTACTCCTATGGCTCTCCCGATCCCGCACTTCCAGCGAACCGCAGATCGCGCCGCCGGCGGCAGGGTCGAAGGTCCCGCCATCTGCGGGCCCATGCCACTGCCCCCGGCCCCTTGCCGGACGAGCGTGAGAGACACGGAGGTGGTCGGTGATGGACGAACGACCGCCGAGATCGCCGGCCGGGGTCGGCGAGGCACTGCGAGAGGCCGGGGTGGACGCCGACGGTGCCAGCCCCACCGAGGGGTTCCTGGCCAATGCGCCGCAGGGCCCGTTCGCCGGCCTCTACAACGGCCTGGCGGGAGCGGCCTGGGCGGACTGGCTGTTCATGATCGGCCTGGCGGCCATCGGCGCGGCGCTGCTGCTGGGCATCGGGATGCGGATCGCCGCCGCCGGCGGCGCGCTGATGATGCTTCTGATGTGGTCGGCGGTCCTGCCCCCGGAGAACAACCCCTTCATGGACGACCACCTGATCTACGCGATCATCCTGATCGGGCTGGCCCTGGTCAAGGCCGGCGACACCCTCCGCCTGGGCGAACGGTGGAGCGGCACCCGCCTGGACCAGCGCTTCCCCATCCTCAAGTAGCACGAGACCAGAAGGACGCCCACCGAGCGGTGGGCGTCCTTTCGTTGTGCAGGCTTCCCGGCGTCGGCGTCAGTTCAGGGCGGCCGGGTTGAGGAGGGCCTGGGCGGCCACGAAGGCCGCGACGGTGAACACCAGGTAGGCGAACCAGCGGCGCAGGCGGTCGGCGTCCAGGTGGCGGCCCAGGCGGGCGGCGGCCAGCGACCCGGCGACGGCCGCGGCGCCGAACGCGGCGATGATCCCGTAGTCCAGCACCGCGTCCCCGGCATGGGCGGCGAACCCGGCGGCGGAGTTGACCACCACGACGACCAGCGAGGTGCCGACCGCCGCCGCCATCGGCAGGCCCAGCCCGGCCACCAGCGCCGGGATGATGAGGAACCCGCCGCCGACACCGAACAGGCCGGTCAGGACGCCGACGACCGCGCCCGCGCCGAGGGACCGGGGCAGGCAGCCGCGCCAGTCGACGCCGCCGCCGGGCAGCGCGCACGCGGCGCCCTCCGGCCGGCCCGACTCGGCCAGCATCCGCCACCCGGCCGCGACCATCAGCGCCGCGAAGCCGAGCAGCACGGCCTGACCGGGCAGGAGGCGGTTCAGCTCGGCGCCGCCGAAGGCCGCGAGGGCGCCCGCGCCGCCGAAGACGGCGGCGATCCGCCAGCGCACCTCCCCGGCGCGCACGCGCGGCAGCACGGCGGTGACCGAGGAGATCCCCACGACCAGCAGGGACGCCGGGACCGCCGAGGCCAGCGGCAGGCCCGCCCCGTAGACCAGGGCGGGGACCGCCAGGATCGAGCCGCCGCCACCGAGCAGCCCGAGCAGGACGCCGATGACGACGCCGAGGGCGATCGCGGTCAGCATGTCCTCCCCCTTCTCTGCGGGACGTCGCCGCGTGCGGGCGGCGTGCCGGTGCGGCGGGCCGGGGTCATGGACGGCCGTCGGCCAGGGCGCTCAGCACGGTCCGGATGTCGTGCCTCGGCCCCCGGTTGCAGGGCAGCCTGGCCAGGGCCATGCCCATGGCGCAGGTGTTGGTCAGCGCCGCGACGGCGAGCCCGGCGCCGATCACCGCGGCGAGCCATTTGGCGGGAGGCACGACGGTGCTGGCCAGGACGGCTGCCAGCACGATCGAGCCGGCGACCAGGCGGACCTGGCGCTCCAGCTCCCACCGCGGACGCCCGGTGGCGACCGTCCCGCCGGCCGCCTGCCACGCGGTGATCCCGCCGTGCAGGACGCGCAGGTTGGGCAGGTCCGCGTCCGCCAGCGCCTGCTCGGCCTGGGCGGCGCGCTGGCCGGAGCGGCAGATGAGCACCACCTGCTCGCCGAGGTGGGCGCGGAGCTCGGCCCGGTGCTCGCGCAGCAGGTCCAGCGGCACGCTGTACGAGCCGGGGATGTGGACGGTCTCGAACTCGCCGGGCGTCCGGACGTCGATCAGCCGCGGCTTGGCGAGGTCGTCTCCGGCGTCCAGGAGCCGCTGCAGGGCGGGGGCTTCCAGGGCGGGGGGCGTCTGCGGGGTCGTCACGAATTCTCCTTTGCTTTCAGTGGTCGATGATCGGGAGGCCCGTTGCGGCGGCCTGGCCGAAGGCGTCGTCGATGTGCACCACCCGGCGTCCGGCCCGCTGGAGCAGGCTGCTCGCGGCGGCCGCGCGGTAGCCCGAGCCGCAGTGGACCCAGACGGTTCCGGCCGGCACCTCGTCCAGCCGGTGGGGGAGGTCGGGCAGCGGGACGTGGACGGCGCCGTCGATGTGCCCGGCCTGCCATTCGCCGCGCAGGCGCACGTCCAGCACGACGTCCGGTGCGGGCAGGTGCCCGGGGACGCGCCCGGCGCGGGCGCCGGCCAGGTCGGTGAACGACGCGACGGCCAGCTCGCCCAGCCGGGCGGCGTCGCCGCCGGCCCACTCCCGCGGGGTGCCGCTCGCCGCGGCGACGGGACGGTCGATGCCGATGCGCGCGAGCTCCCGCTGCGCGTCCGCCACCTGCTCGGGGCTCTCCCCCAGCAGCGTGAGGGGCGCCCCCCACTCGGCCATCCAGCCCAGCCAGGTCGACATCGGCCCGTCCAGCCCGAAGCTCAGCGTCCCGGCGAGGTGGCGTTGCGCGAAGGCCTTGCGGGAACGGAGGTCCACGACCCACTCGCCGGCCGCGATGCGCTCGCGCAGTTCGGCGGCGTCCGCCGTCCGGGCCGGGGTGAGGTCGATCAGGTCGGCCCCGGCGGTGTTCCGGACGCCCATGTGCGCGTAGTACGCGGGGTAGGCGTCGAGCCCGGCGAGGGTCTCCGCGACGAAGTCGTCGGCCTCCAGCCGCAGCGCCGGGTTGGACCGCTTCTCCTGCCCGATGGTCGAGGCGGCGGCGTCGGACTGGCTCGCCGAGCAGAAGCTCCCGAAGCCGTGCGTGGGCCAGATGCCGGCGCCGTCGGGGAGGAGATCGGCCAAGCGCCGCACCGACGCGTGCTGCCGGTGGGCCAGCGGATGGGCGTGGTCCGGCCCGAGCAGGTCGGTGCGGCCGGTGGTGCCGAACAGCAGCGATCCGCCGGTGAACACGCCCTCCGGGCTGCCGTCCGGCCCGGACACGACGTAGGACAGGTGGTTGAAGGTGTGCCCCGGCGTGGCGACCACGCGGACGCGCATCGTCTCGGACACGGCGATCTCGTCGCCGTCGGTCACGGCCGTCCGGTCGAAGCCGACGTCGTCCGCGGCGGCGACCAGGTACGCGGCGCCGGTCACCCGCGCGAGCGCCGGCCCGCCGGAGACGTAGTCGTTGTGCACGTGGGTCTCGGCCACGTGCGTGATGCGGACGCCCAGCCGTCCGGCCAGGGTCAGGAAGCGGTCGATGTCGCGCTGCGGGTCGACCACCAGGGCGACCCGGCCGTCATGGGCCAGATAGCTGCGGTCGCCCAGGGACGAGGTCTCCACGACCTCGGTGCGGATCGCTGGCATGTCTTCCTTCGCTTTCGGGTCGCCTGTTCTGGATCGGGTCGCGCATACCCCGGGGGGTATCCTGAGGACACAAGAATGCGCATGGTGGGTTGGCCGCCCCTCACCCGGAGGCGAGGGGCCGGGAAGTGCCGGAGGTCAGGAGAGCGCCAGGAACAGCTTCTCCAGCCGTTCGGCGCTGATCGGGGGCTTCTCGCCGCGCTGGGCCGCCGCCTGGCAGTGCTGCAGCCCGGTCGAAATGATCTTGTAGCCGGCGCGGTCGATCGCCTTGGACACGGCCGCGAGCTGCGTCAGCACCCGCTCGCAGTCCTCGGCGTTCTCGATCATCGAGATCACCCCGCCCAGCTGGCCGTGCGCCCGCCGGAGCCGGGTGAGCGCGTCGGCGAGGACGGTGGCGTCCATCTCCAGATTGTTCTCCACTCGTGCACCTCCACTCCGGACTATACCCCCAGGGGTATGTCGCCGTGCGTGAAGCCCGTCACACGACGACCGGGGCGCCGGCCCCTCGTCCGACGGCCTGTCGCCCCCTCGCGACGGGACCTTCGGCTCTTAACCGCGGGTTCCGCATGGCGGAGGCTGGAGGCGAGAAGGAAGTTCGGCACGCACCGGAGGTGCCGCGATGAGCCAGATGACGGTCATCCACCGAGAGAACGACGCCTTCGCCGTGCTGGCCCGGGGCCACGTGATCCACGTGGACCAGCCGTACTTCGCGGGCGGCACGGACGCCGGCCCCACGCCGGTCGAGCTGTTCGTGGCGTCCCTGGCCGCCTGCGCGGCGCACTACGCGCGGCGGTACCTGGTGCGGCAGGGCCTTCCGGCGGACGGGCTGGAGGTCACCGCCGACTTCGCCATGAGCGCGACCGGCCCGGCGCGGGTGTCCCGGATCGGGCTGCGGGTGCGTCCGCCCATCGCGCTGCCGGCCGGGAAGACCGAGGAGCTGCGGCGGGTCGTGGAGGCGTGCACCGTCCACAACTCCATCCTCGACGCCCCGCGGATCGGCCTGGAGATCGAAAGCCCGGCCCAGGCCGCGTGACCACGTCGGAGGCAGGAGGCCGTCATGAGCCGTGGCGTGCGGTCGTCCGAGGCCGCCGACGGTCCGCCGGGTCCGGCCGCAACGGGCCGGACGGAGGGAGGGAGTGAGTCGATGAGCGTGGTGACAGCGGACGAAATGGCCCGCGAACCGTTCCTGAGCGGGATGCGCCGTGCCGACCTGACCGGGCTGGCCAGGGCGGCCCGCCGCACCGGGTTCCCGGCGGGGCGGCGCATCGTCAACGAGTCCGACCCGGCGGAGCGGTTCTGGCTCGTCCAGGACGGGACCGTGGCGCTGGACCTGCACCCGCCCGGCCGCGGGCCGGTCGTCGTCGGCACCTTCGGGCCGGGCTCCGCGCTGGGCTGGTCCTGGCTGTTCCGCCCGCACCGGTGGCGGTTCGGCGCCTTCGCGCAGACCCCGGTCCGGGCGATCGAGTTCGACGGGCGGCTGGTGCGGACGCTCTGCGCCGTCGACCCGTCGCTGGGCTACGAGCTGACGCGCCGCTTCGCGGAACTCGTCGTGGAACGGCTCGAAGCGACGCAGACGCGGCTGCTGGAGGTCTCCCTCGACACGCTGGACGACGCTCCCGTCCCGTAGGTGAACCTATGATCGGCGGCATGGCCCTGAGACCAGTACAGGTGAACATCAAGGCCCGCGACGACTCGGCCCTCGGCCGGTTCTGGGCGGACGCGCTGGGCTGGCGCATCTCCAGCGAGGCGCCCGGCGTGACCAACCTCGAACCCGAGGGCGCCGACTGGCCGGACCCCTCCGCCTTCTACATCGACCTCGTCGCCGTCCCCGACCTCGAGACGGTGAAGTACCGCGTCCACGTCGATCTCGCCACCACCTCGGCGGCCCACCAGGCGGAGCTGGTCGCGCGCCTGAAGGACCTCGGCGCGACCCCCGCCGACGTGGGGCAGGGCGACGTCCCGTGGACGGTCCTGGCCGACCCGGAGGGGAACGTGTTCTGCGTCCTCGAACCCCGGGAGGCCCACCGGGACACCGGGCCGATCGCCGCGGTGGTGGTCGACTGCGCGGATCCGCGCGCCATGGCCCGGTTCTGGGACGAGGCGCTCGACTGGACCCTGCACGAGGTGACCGACGACCACGCGGTCCTGCGTTCCACCGATGGCACCGGACCGTATCTGGAGTTCCTCCGCACGTCCGGCGAGCGGACCTGGTGGAACCACGTGCACGTGGACCTGCTGCCGGCCCCCATCGACGCCAAGGAGTCGGAGGTGGCCCGGCTGCGGACGCTCGGCGCCACCGACGTCGACCTCGGCCAGGGCAAGGTCCCGTGGTCGGTGCTGGCCGACCCGGAGGGCAACGAGTTCTGCGTCCTCGGCCGGGCCTGACGCGTCATCCGGCCTGGGCGGCCTCCTTGAGCAGCTCGTCGATGCCGTTGCGGATCCCCGCGGAGAGGACCTCCAGGTCGGGGACGGCGTCGTGGTCGCCGGTGAGCCCGAACGCCAGGCCGCCGTCGTAGGACACGATGCCGACCGAGACGCGCACGCCCGCCGCGATCGGGATGTAGGGGTCGAGCTCCAGCATCCGGCGCCCCATGGCATAGAGCGGGATCGGCGGGCCCGGGACGTTGGTCACGATCGTGTGGATCAGCGGCTGGCGGCGCCGCAGCGCCAGATGGGCGGCCGCGGCCAGCAGGCCGGGCGCGGCACCGAGCAGCCGGACGAAGGCGTCGAGGCCGGCGGCCTGGTCGCGGCTCTTCAGGTCGTCCATCTGCGCGCGGACGAGCGCCAGCCGGCGCAGCGGATCGGGTTCCCCGCACGGCAGGTCGACGGGCACCGCCGACACCCGGTTGGAGGGGACCCCGCGCTCGCCGGACGACCGCACGGACACCGGCACCATCGCGCGGACGACCGACTCCCCGCCGAGGGCGCCGCGGGCGTCGAGCAGGTCGCGGAACCCGCGGGCGGTGGCGGCCAGCACCACGTCGTTGACCGACCCGCCGAACGCGCGCCGGATGCGGTCGACCTCGTCCAGCCCGGCATGGGTCCGGGACCAGCGCCGACGGGGCCCGGTCGGGCCGTTGAGCGAGGACGTGCCGAACCCGGCCAGCCGCGCCGCGTACCCGGGGATCGCGCCCGCGACGGCGGCGGAGTCGCGCAGCGCGGGCAGGAACAGCCGGGCCGCCTGCCGCTCGAAGCCCTTCAGCCTGTCCGCGATGCCGCCGCGCAGCACGGCCCACGCGGGCGGCTCCGGCTCGGGAATCCACACGTGGGGACGGGCGGGGGCCCGGTCGGGGTCGATGTCGAACAGTGCTCCGAGGAGGTCGATGCCGGCGATGCCGTCCACCATGCAGTGGTGCACCTTGGCGATGAGCGCCCAGCGGTCGTCCGCCAGCCCTTCGACCAGCCACACCTCCCAGGGGGAGCGGGTGAGGTCCAGGGGGCGGCTCAGGATGGCCTGGGCCAGGTCTCGCAGGGCTTCCGGGTCGCCGGGCTCCGGGGCCGTCGCCCGCAGGACGTGGTCTTCGATGGCGAAGCGCTGATCGTCCACCCAGACGGGGTGGGCGAGGTGGAACGGAACGGTCCGGACGCGCTGGAGGCAGCGCGGGGCGAGCCGCAGCCTGGCGAAGACGTGCCGCACCAGCTCGGGGTACTCGGGCGCCGGCCCCTGGAAGACGGTCACCGTACCGATCTGCAGCGGGGTCGAGTCGTTCTCGGCGAAGAACATGCCGGCGTCCAGCGCGTTCATCCGTTCCATCGTGCACCGTCCTCAAGAGAGGTTCCGTCTCCAGCCAACCTCGCCCGGGCCGTCGTCCGCACCGGCGTTGGCCCGGAACATCCGGGACGAAGGTCCTCGCGCGGGGCGTTGGGTCGAACGTCCTGACATAAGGGACTTTGGGCGGGCTGTCGCCTCGGCGCCTTCCCGGCACGCTGGAAGCGCCGGACACCTCACGGCGGGAGGTCATCGAAATGATCAACGCGGCGCGCATCGCGGCGAAGCCCCGGGACACGAGCGAGAGGCCCGATCTGGCGGCACGCTTCGTCGTGCGGGCCGCGATCCAGGCACCGTCCATCCACAACACCCAGCCGTGGGGCTTCGTCGACCGCCCCGACGGGCTGGAACTGCGGGCCGACCGGACGCGGCTGCTGCCGATCACCGACCCGGCCGGACGCGAGATGGCGATCAGCTGCGGGGCGGCCCTGTTCAACGCGCGGCTGGCCGTCCGGCGCCTCGGCTTCACCGCCCGCGTCCGGCTGCTGCCCGACCCGGGGCGCCCCGATCTGCTGGCCCGGATCACCTGGGCCGCGAGAACGGCGGCGCGGCCGTACGAGGAGCGGCTGTACCGGGCGATCGCGCGCCGTCACACGCACCGCGGACCGTTCCTGACGACCCCGCTGCCGCCGCTGCTGCCGAACGTCCTGGCAGGCATCGCGCGCAACGAAGGGGCCGACCTTCGCCTGATCTCGGGCGCGGATCAGCTGCGGCGGCTGGCCGAGCACGTCCAGGCGGCCGAGGCGATCCAGCTTTCCGACGCCCGTACCGCCGGCGAGCTGCTGGATTGGGCGATCCCGCCGCACAGCAGGCGCCGCGACGGTCTCACTCCGGCCTCCTTCCCGGCGTCACCGGACGGCCTTGAGTTCCCGTCCCGGGAGTTCTTCGCCGGGACGCCATGGGCGCTGCGGCACCACGGCCCGTCCGGTGGCAACGTGGGGACGGTTGCCGTGCTGACCACCCGGGACGACAGGCGGGTGGACTGGGTGCAGGCCGGGCAGGCCCTCCAGCACGTACTGCTGCACGCGGCGACGCTGCAGGTGAGCGCGGCCTTCCACACGCAGCCGCTGGAACTGCCCTACCTGCGGGCGGCGCTACGCCGTGACCTGGTCTGCGGACACCCCCAGATGGTGCTGCGCCTGGGCCACGCCCCGAGAACCCCGCGTACTCGCCGACGCACGGTCACGAACGTCCTCCTGGGTGAATAGCAGCGGCAGCCGAGCCCTGACGCGGCCGGTGCAAGAAGATGGCAGAGGCAGAGGTCAATCACTCAAGGGGGAACGATGCTGTTCAGACGGGAGGTCCTTGAGGGGATCGCAGAGGGACGGATCAACCGAGTGTTCCGGGTGTGGGCCGAGCCCCCGGTCCGCGCGGGGAGCACCCAGCGCACCTGGGCGGGAATCATCGTCATCGACTCGGTCACGTCCGTCACCCCCGAGGAGATCACCGAGGACGACGCCCACCACTCCGGCTTCAAGAACCGCGAGGCCCTGCTAACCGCCCTCTCCAAGAGCACCAAGCAAGGCGGCTACCACCGCGTCATGCTCCACCTAGGCGGCCCCGACCCCAAATCGGAACTGGCCGACAACGCCGACCTGACCGACCAGGAACTGGCCGACCTCAAGACCGCCCTGGACACCATCGACACCCGCAGCCGCCGCGCCCCCTGGACCCGCGACGTCCTCCACCTCATCGAGGAACACCCCGGCCTGCGCGCCCAAGAACTGGCCGAACACCTGAACCGCGACAAACTCCCCTTCAAGGCCGACGTCCGCCGCCTCAAAGCCCTCGGCCTCACCGAAAGCCTGGAAACCGGCTACCACCTCTCCCCCCGCGGCAAAACCCTGATGAAATACCTACGCTCCCAATACGAATGATCCAGGTGTTCCCCATGCCGTCCCGTCGGATTTCCCGGCGTCCGGCGCCGTCGATCGCGTCCAGGCCGGATCGTGCGGGTCGGCGGGCGTTCAGCGGGCCGCCGTTCCCAGGGCGTCCTGGGCCTCGGCATAGGGGGTCGAGGCGGGCAGTGTGAACAGGTCCACGTGCCGGCCGTCGGCATAGATCGCGGTGAGCCGCCCGGCAGGCAGGTGGTCGAACCAGCTGAGCTGCACCTCCCGGATGTCGTCCGGGCCGTCGACGCGCAGCCGGCGGGGATGGACGTCCCACCCGGCCGCCTCCAGCATGATGTGCACGATGAGACGGTGGTCGTCGGCGGGGCCTCGCGCTTGAAGTGCCAGGACCAGTCCGGGCAACTCCAAGGCCGGATTGGCCGAGCGGGGCCACCAGCCGCCGTCCAGCACCGCGCGGCCCGCACCGTCGTTGCCACCGCCGTCGGCCGGGGCCCGTGGCCGCATCGCCAGCCGGGGGGTCATGGACGGAGAGAAGGCGATGCCCGTTCTTCGTTCGGCAGTGAATCCCACAGGTCTGCGCCCCTTTCTTGAGAGGCGCGGATCTTGCGGCCCCCGGGTGCGTTGTCGGCAGGGACGGGGCCGACCCGATGCGTTGATCCCCACGGTGGCGTAAAGCACTTCTCCAGGCCACCGACAACTCAAGCCATCCCCAGGCGTCCCCGCTTGTCAGATAGCTATATCGTACGCATGATCTGCCGATTTTTCCGCACATCCGAGGTAAACTTCATTTACCGTTTGCTGCACTTCTCTTGGGCCTTTCGCGGCAAGGCCGCGCCCATATTCTGCGCCCGATGATCCGGGGTGCGGCCGGCGGCGCGGGCCGTGCGCTCCATCGGGAATCGGCGGCGCCGCCCCAGGCCCGGCCAACTGGTGGCTACACGACGCCGGCGGTGGGGCTTCGTCCCGTACACCAGCGCGAACGGGACCACTCCGGCGAGCAGGGCGGCCGCGGCCGTGGTGATCGCCAACAGCGGCGTGACGGTCCTCCACGACACCGTGAGGACGATGACCGCCACCGCGGTGATCGCCAGAGGACCGGCAGGGGTCAGGGGCAGCGGTCGGAGCGGGCGGTCGGAGCGGACGCGTTCCGGAAGGGGCACGGCGTTCCCTGGAAAGCCGGTATGGCGGGTCAACCGGGCGGGACGACGTCATTGGCCGGATGACCGGAGTCTACGCGCCCCAGAGCCGCCGGGATGGCGCAGCCAGAAGGCGGCTTCATCCGTGAACGGCTCGCATCACGCGGCCCCGGTCCGAGGTGGGCCGGGTGTGCGCGCGACCGTGGCCGTCATCCGGGGATGCGGAGGGCGAGAAGCGCGACGTCGTCCTCGCCGCTGGGCCGTATGCGCTCCAGGATCTGGTCGACCAGGTCGGTCAGGGGAAGCTGGGCGAGATGGGAGCCGTGGCGGCGGAGGCTGGTGAGGCGGTCGGACAGGTCGGTGTCCCGGGATTCGATGAGGCCATCGGTGTAGAGCAGCAGCGTGGACAGGGGTGGAAGGGCGCGGACGGCGTCGGGGCGGGTCCCGGTGAGGGCGGGGTCACCGAGGAGCACCCCGTGCTCGTCCAGGAACTGCGTGCCGCCGTCACCGGTGATCAGGAGCGGTGGTGGGTGGCCGGCGTTGCACCAGCGCAGGCGCCATCGCCCGCCGGAGGCTTCTTCGACGCGGCCGAACACGCCGGTGGCGAGGTCGGCGTCGCTGACGGCGGCCATCACGCCGTCCAGGGCGGCCAGCACGGTACTGGGCGGCGCGATGCCCGGTGGCGCGGCCATGTTCCAGGCCAGGGCCCGCAGCATGTTGCGGACCTGGGCCATGCGGGCCGCCGCCTGCAGGTCATGGCCCACGATGTCCCCGATGACCACTCCGACGGCGCCATCGGGCAGCGCGAACGCGTCGTACCAGTCGCCGCCGACCCAGCTGACCTGCGCCGCGGGCACGTACCGTGCCTCCAGCCGCAGATCGCCCGGCTGCGGGAGAGGGGCGAGCAGGTTGCGCTGCATCGCTTCGGCGGTGTTGCGCTGCTCGGCGTACAGGCGGGCGTTGGCCAGGACGAGGCCGGTGCGGCGCGCGACGTCCTCGACGACGAGCCGGTCGTCCGGCCCGTAGCCGTGGCCTGGACGGGAGTAGCCCAGCGTCAGCGCGCCGTAGGTCTCACCCCGGGCGGCCAGCGGGGCGATGATCGCGCTCTGGGCGTCCATGACCTGGAAGAGTTCGCGCTGAGCGGCGTCCAGCGGTTCGTCGGAACGCACGGAGGCCACGCCGCCGAGCACGACCGACGTACCGCCCTGCAGCACCTGGGCCAGCGGTCCGCGCGGTACGCGCGGGAGCGGCGGAAGCGGCCCCTCAAGCCCGGCGACGTCGGCGGCGGGGAGTCCGTGGTGCGTCGCGGCCACCCGCTCGACGCGGCCGTCGCGAACCAGCAGATCGACCTCGGCCCAGTCCCCCAGCGCGGGAACCACGAGCCGGACCAGCCGCCGCAGCGCCTCCTGCTCGTTCAGCGTGGACGACAGCACCGTCGTGATCTCGGCGACCAGCCGCAACCGGGAGTTGACCCGCTGCACTCGCGCCATCTGGTCGCGCCGCTCGCGTTCGACCTCGACCCGGTCGGCGGCGTCCTGGAAGACGACGACCAGCCCGGCCACCGCCCTGTCCGCCGGCCCGGCCAGGCCCGGGTCTCCGGTGTAGATCGGCGCGGACGACCAGGAGCACATCACCAGCCGCCCGTCCCGGTGGGCGAACCGCTGGCCGTCCCCGTGATCGGGAACGCCGTTGCGCAGCCCGCGCAGGGGGCGGCAGTCCTGCTCGGGCGGGACGTGCCCGTCGGCGTCCCGGTGCAGAAGCCGGTGCATCGGCCTGCCCAGCACCTCGTCGCGGGTGTAGCCGAGCAGTTCCCGGGCCCGCGGGTTCCACGCCGTGATCCGGCCGCGCTCGTCGGTGGCCAGCACCCCGGAGTTCATCGCCTCCACCAAACGATCGTGAATGGCGCCAGGCCGCCCCTCCCCCTGCCCGGTCATCCTCATCCCTCCGATCGGACACCAGACCCATTCCCTCGGCACACCCCGGACACTCGGCGCGCGAGCCGTCCATCAGGCAGTTCGCGCACCTCCGACGGACGCACCCGCCAGCCGCCGCGCAGCGCGATGGCAAGGCAAGCGCGTACACTCACCGTGACGAGGGTCTCTTCGATGCGGGCGGCCAAGTCCGTATCCCCTGGTTTCTCCATGCTCGGGCCCTTCCGGCCCAGACAGGTCCGGCGCCATGACGCCGCAACACCGCCTCGTCCAAACGGCCGCCGGCCTGACCCGCGAACGGCTCGACGACCGCACCGTCATCGCGATCAGCGGCGAACTCGACGTCACCTCCACCCCGATCCTGCGGGAACGCCTGTACGCCGCGCTCCAGGACTCCGGCCCCTACGTGACCATCGACCTGTCGGGCGTGACGTCCTGCGACGCGTCCGGACTGGCGATGCTCGTCGGCGCACACCACCGGGCTGAAGCGACCGGCACCACCCTGACCCTCGCCTGCGCCCGCCGACAGCCGGCCGACCTGCTGCGGGCCACCGGACTGCACCGCGCCTTCATGACCCGTTCCTCCACCACCGACGCTCAGGCCGCGGGCCGGCACATCCGCCCTACCGCAGCCTGACCACGCGCAGGCACTCACACCGCCCCTGCCCATCGGAACGCATCCAGGCCCGGCCGAGGAGACCGCCCAGGCCGAGCGGGAGCGGGACGGCGGCGACGAAGTGAACCAGTGAGATCGCGAGCTTTCGATTTCTTTGCTCTCAGTCCTGAACAGGCCCCACCTCAGGGGTTGACTCGACTTGATTGCTGATCGCGTTGGTCGAGGTGAGCAGGGTGGTGAGTTGCTCGATGCGGGTGCGGATTTCGTCGCGGATCGGGCGGACGGCGTCGACGCCTTGGCCGGCGGGGTCGTCGAGCTCCCAGTCGAGGTAGCGCTTGCCGGGGAAGACGGGGCAGGTGTCGCCGCAGCCCATGGTGATGACGACGTCGGAGGCTTGGACGGCGTCGGCGGTGAGGACCTTGGGGGTTTCGGCGGAGATGTCGATGCCCTCTTCGGCCATCGCCTGGACCACGGCGGGGTTGACCTGGTCGGCGGGGGCCGATCCGGCGGAGCGGACTTCTACCCTGTCGCCGGCGAGGTGGGTGAGGTAGGCGGCGGCCATCTGGGACCGTCCGGCGTTGTGGACGCAGACGAACAGGACGCTGGGCTTGTCAGGCATCAGGTTCCTCGCTGGTCGAGCGTGGTGAGCGGGTCGTGAAGCGGCGGCGGAGCCATAGAGAGACGTACACCAGGGCGACGAGGATCGGGACCTCGATGAGGGGCCCGACCACCCCGGCCAGCGCCTGGCCGGAGGTCACGCCGAAGGTGCCGATGGCGACGGCGATGGCCAGTTCGAAGTTGTTGCCGGCGGCGGTGAACGCCAGAGTCGCCGTACGTGGGTAGGGCAGGCGGATGACGTGGCCGAGGGCGAACGATCCGCCCCACATGACCGTGAAGTAGGCCAGCAGCGGTACGGCGATGCGGGCGACGTCGGCGGGCTGGTTGGTGATGGTGTCGCCCTGGAGGGCGAACAGGATGACGATGGTGAACAGCAGCCCGTACAGGGCGACCGGGCCGATGCGGGGCAGGAACCGGTTCTCGTACCACTCGCGGCCGCGTGCCTTCTCGCCGGCGCGGCGGGTCAGGTAGCCGGCCAGCAGCGGGATGCCGAGGAACACCAGCACGTTGACCACGATCTTGCCGGTGGAGAAGTGCACGTCGTCGGTGGCCAGGCCGAGCCAGCCGGGGAGCACCTTGAGGTAGAACCAGCCCAGCGCGCCAAAGGCGATTACCTGGAAGACCGAGTTCAGGGCGATGAGGACGGCGGCGGCCTCGCGGTCACCGCGGGCCAGGTCGTTCCAGATGATGACCATGGCGATGCAGCGGGCCAGCCCCACGATGATCAGGCCGGTGCGGTATTCGGGCAGGTCGGGCAGGAAGGTCCAGGCCAGCGCGAACATCACGGCCGGGCCGACCAGCCAGTTCAGCACGAGCGAGGAGATCATCAGGCGGCGGTCACCGGTGACGGTGTCGAGCCGGTCGTAGCGGACCTTGGCCAGCACCGGGTACATCATGACCAGCAGCCCGAGCCCGATGGGCAGGGAGATGCCGCCGATCTCGACCTTGGACAGCGCGTCGTCCAGGCCGGGCACCGCACGGCCGAGGCCGAGACCGAGTGCCATGGCGGCGATGATCCACAAGGGCAGGAACCGGTCCAGCGCGGACAGCCTGCCTACGAGGCTCTCAGCCTGCTCCGATGTGGGCTCAGGGGTTCGGACGGTCACGGGCAGGGCCTCCTGGCGCCGTTGGCGCGGGTGGCACGGGCCCGCGTCGCCAGGTCACCGAGTCGCGCGGCCAGGGCGTCCAGCGCCTCGGGGCGCAGCCGGTAGTAGGTGAAGCGGCCGCAGGGCTCGCTGTCCACCAGTCCCGCGTCCTTCAGTACCCGCAGGTGGTTGGAGATGTTGGTCTGCCTGGCACCGGTCTCCTCCACCAGGTGGCAGGTGCACAGCGCCTCGCCGGCGAGCAGGGTCACGATGTGCGCACGGAGGGGGTCCGCCAGGACGCGCATTACATCATTATCAACTGACATCAGCATAGGATGATACGTTACCAGTCGCCTAGAACCGCCTCCACGGGCCGACCTCCAGGGTGATGCCCTGCCCGGCGAGCGGACGGACGGCGCCGACCGCGCCGTTGAGATCGGTGAGCGTCGCGTCGCGTGAGCCGCAGGAGGCGTCTTCGCCGTTGATCATCGTCCAGTAGTCGATGGCCAGTCGCCCCTCCGCGGCGGGCACAGCGGAGGCGCCGGGCGTTCGGACAGGTCCGCTCGCTGGTCACGGTGTTCCTTTGGTGCCTGGAGTCCTGTTGTGGTGGGTCGGGACGCTGGCCAGAAGTGCGGCGAGGGCCGCGGTGAGCGCGAGGACGGCGAAGAGGGCGGGGTAGCTGCCGAGGGCGTCGGCGAGGGCGGCTCCCGCCCAGGGTGCGAGGGCTGTGGCGACGGTGATGGGGGCGGCCAGGATGCCCGAAAGGGTGCCGTAGGCGGCGATGCTCCAGCGGTCGGTGACGGCGGTGGCCTGCAGAAGTGTGGCGATACCGCGGGTGACGCCTGCCAAGACGACGACGGCGATGAGCAGTCGCACCGGGCCCGGGATCAGTGCCAGGGCAGCGGTCGTGGCGGCGGAGAGGCCGAGGATCCAGACGGTGCGGCCGCGGACGCTGGTGTGCCTGGATAGCGGGCGGTAGCACAGGCGGCCGGCGACCTGGCCGATCCCGCCCAGGCCGAGCGCCCAGGCGGCCAGAGTGGGGCTGGCGCCGCGGTGGGTGAGCAGCGGAATGAGGTTGATCAGGACCGCGAACATGGCGAACGCGGACAGGGTGAGCGCGATGGCCAGCAGCCAGAACGGGCGGCTCCGCGTGATGTGGCGAACCGCCGGTGGGCGGGCCGCCCGGCCGGCGGCATGGTCGGCGGCATGGCCGGCGGCATGGTCGGCGGCGGCCGATCGATCGCCGGAGGACCCGGGCCATGGGCGGCGCAGGGCGATGGCGTGCAGAGGGATGGTGACGGCGGCGAGGACGGCGGCGAGGGCAAGGTAGACGCCGCGCCAGGTCAGGTGTCCGGCGAGGGCGTCGGTGAGCGGCGCGAACACGGTGCTGGCCAGGCCCGCCACCAAGGTGAGGGTGGTGAGGGCGGGCAGATGGCGGGGCGCGTAGTAGCGGGTTAGCGCGGCGAAGGCGGGCTGGTAGAGGACGGCCGACATCGCTACCCCGGCCAGGAACCACGCTGCGGCGAACCAGAGCAGCGAGGGCGCCGCCGCCACTGCCACGATGGCGATTGCGGCCAGGACGGAGCCGCCTGTCATCAGGGCGTGTGGGCCGCGGCGGTCCAGGACGCGGCCCACCGGGATGCCGACGAGGGCGGCGACGATGAGCGCGGCGGAGAACGCAGCGGTGCTGCCGGTGGTGGACCAGCCGGTGTCGGCGGTGATGACCGGGGCCAGGACTGGAAAGGCGTAGTACAGCACACCCCAGCTGGTGATCTCGGTGATGCAGAGGGCGGCCAGCACACCACGCGGGCTGGAGCCGGTCCCAGCGGCCGAAACCGCCGGGACCGGGATGGAAGATGCGGTATCCACCGACCGTGGGCTCAGCCTTCGCCGCGTTCGACGCCGCCGGAGTAGCCGTGCACCCGGCCAGTGGCGAATCCGACACCGGCCGGGGCGCCGACGCCGATGGCGACCGGCTGCGGTGCCTGGTCCGAGGAGCCGCAGCAGGACGAGGGGCTCTCCTCGACCGCGGGCTCGGCGGCGGTCGCTTCCGCGCCAATTGGTTGGTCTTCGGTGACCGTGCCGGTGGAGCAGACGCCGGTTTCGGGGAGGTCGAGCTGGACGGTGTCGGCGGCTTCCCGGTCGCCGGCCAGGGCGGCGGCGATGGAGCGGACCTGCTCGTAGCCGGTGGCCATCAGGAAGGTGGGCGCGCGGCCGTAGCTCTTCATCCCGGCCATGTAGAACCCGGTTTCGGGGTGGGCGAGGTCGCGTTCGCCGTGGGGCGGGACGGTGCCGCAGGAGTGGAGGTTGGGGTCGATCATCGGTGCGAGCTCGGCCGGCGCCTCGGTGGCGGGATCGAGGTCGAGGCGGATCTCGCGGAGCATCTCCAGGTCGGGACGGAATCCGGTGGCGGCGACCACGGTGTCGGCGGCGATGGTGCGCTCGCCGTCGCGGGTGCCGCCGGTGACGGTGACCGGTCCGGGCTCGTCGGGTCCGCTCTCGGGAACGGTGAAGCGGGTGATGGTGAAGCTGCGGACCAGGTCGATCGCACCGGCCTCGACGGCCTGCTTGAGCCGGGTGCCCAGCGCCCCGCGGGCGGGTAGCCCGTCGGCGTCCCCGCCGCCGTAGAGCCGGGCGACCGAGGCAGCGCGGACGGCCCAGCTGATGCGGGTTCCCGGGGCCTGCTCGGCGAGTTCGGCCAGCGCGAGAAGGGTATTGGCGGCCGAGTGCCCCATGCCGACCACCAGGGTGCGGCGGCCGGCGAACCGGTCGCGGTCGCGTCCCAGCACGTCCGGTAGCGGCCCGGCCAAGTAGGGGGCGGCTTGGTCTTCTCCGATGGCGGGCAGGCCGGAGTGGCCGAGCGGGTTGCGGTGTCCCCAGGTGCCGGAGGCGTCGATGACGGCGCGGGCGGTGAGGTCGCGGACCGTCCCCGCGGAGTCGATGGTGCGGACCAGGAGCGGATGCTGGTCGCGGTCGATGGTGCGCGTGGCGTCGATGCCTTGGCGGGTGACGGCGAGGACGCGCGTCCCGGTGTGGATGCGGCCCGCCAGCTCCGGGACGTCGGCGAGCGGGACGAGGTAGTCGCGGACGAGTTCGGCACCGGTCGGCAGGTGGCCGGGGTCGGGGGCGGTCCAGCCGGTGGGCGCCAGCAGGCGGCGCGCGGCGGCGTCGGTGTTGTAGCGCCATGGCGAGAACAGCCGGACGTGACCCCATTCGGAGATCGCGGCGCCGACTTGAGGACCGGCCTCCAGTACGCGGAAGTCCAGGCCGCGCTCGGCCAGGTGCGCGGCGGCGGCCAGCCCGACCGGTCCGGCACCGATCACCAGTACCGGCAGGGCGTCCTCGCCGTCGTGGTCTGCGACGCAGCCGCACCCGGCTTCGGTCTTGGCCTGCAGCAGCGCGGCTCCGGAGGCGACGGGCTGCTCGGCGTCGGTGCAACAGGCACTGACGCCGCAGCAGCTGCCGCTCTGGGTGTGCTGACCGGTGCTCTGTCCCGCCGCGGGGGCGGCGGGCTCGTCCCGGTCGGTGCTGGTGCTCATGGGCGTCTCCTTTGAAGTCACGGCACTGCAGCTTGTTTCGACTAACATCGAATCAGCGCAAGAGTGCATCACTGTTTAGATGGATGTCAAATTAGGCGGGTGGCTGGGTTGATGGAACTTGAGGACGTCTCTGCTCCGGTGTGCTGCGAGCCGTTGAGCGGCCCGGTGATGGACCAGGACGAGGCCGCCGACCTGGCCCGGGTGTTCAAGGCACTGGCGGACCCCGTGCGCTTGCGGTTGCTGAACCTGATCGCTTCGGCGCAGGGCGGCGAAGCATGCGTCTGCGACCTGACCGGCCCCTTCGACGTGTCCGCACCGACCATCTCCCACCACCTGAAGATCCTGCGTCAGGCCGGACTGATCGAGGGCGAGCGCCGCGGGACCTGGGTGTACTACCGCGTGATCCCCGAGCGCCTCACCCGGCTGTCGGGACTGTTCGCGCTACCGGACCTCAGCGGCGCCTGACCCCCTGAACCGACGCCGGATCGCCCGCGGCGACCGGGACTCCGGTGCGACGTGATTGCTTGAGCAGCCGGGTGAGGACGTGGCGGGCGTCCGCGCCGACGCCGCGCAGGGTGGCCGAGGCGAACGAGCGCTGCCACTCCAGCCCGACGTAGCCGAGACCGGGGACGGCGGTGGAGATCCCTGCGCGATGGCGGGGTGCCCCATCCTCGTCCATGGTTCCGAGTCCGGCCAGGTAGTCGAGGGCGGGCCGGTACCCAGTGGCCAGGAGGACGACATCGACGTGCTCGCGCATACCGTCGCTCCAGACGACCTGATTGCCGTCCAGGCGGTCGAACATGGGACGGCGGTCGGGGTTCCCCGAGGCGATGGTGTCCCGGTAGGTGCCGGTGTCCATGACCGGAGTGCCCTGGCCTCCGGTCAGCACTGGCCTGGCCCACCTGGCGGTATCCAGGCCCGTGCGCTGCAGCCAAAGGTGGATGTCGCGGCCCGCGATCCGCTGCGGCATGAAGCGGAGCGGATGCCGGGTGGCGAGCGTGACCTCGGCGACGGCGGCGAGCTCGATCGCGATCTGCACCGCCGAGTTCCCGCCGCCGACGATCACCACTCGCCTGCCGGTGAACGGCTCGGGACGCCGGTAGTCGGACGAATGCAGCACCGTCCCGGCGAAGGAATCCAGCGCCGGCGGCGCGGGGCGGTAAGGGCGGCTGAACGCCCCCGTGGCCGCGATCACCAGCGGGGCGGTGAACACCGCCCCGTCCGCGGTCACGGCCTGGAACCCGGCCCCGTCTTCGGCGCGGGTGACGCGTTCGACGCGGTGGCCGGTGCGGATGTCGGCATCCAGCCGGGCGGCGTAGCCGGTCAGGTAGGCGACCACCTCGTCCCGCGCCGGGTAGCTGTCGGGATCGCCGGGGAAGGGCACGCCGGGCAGGGCGCTGCGGCGGGCCGGGGAGAACAGCGTGAGGCTGTCGTAGTAGTGCGGCCAGGATCCGGCCGGCCGGTCGGCGGCCTCCAGGACCAGCGGGGTCACCCCGAGGGTTCGGGCGATGCGTGCGGTGGCCAGTCCGGCCTGGCCGCCGCCGACGATGAGCAGTGAGGCTGTGCGGTCGGTCATGGCCGGAACATATCATCAATTTACAATACTACAATGTGACGATGTGTGGCGTATGCTGCCAGACACCGCCGAAGGGGAGAGCCGAAGCCTTGACCGAACGCGTGACCGGACCACCGCCACCATCGACGGCTCCCGTCGATGCATCCTGCGCGTCAGCGGATACCCGGTGCGACCCTTCGACGGCTCAACTCGGGGCCGGAGCGCGTGAGTTCCTCAAGGCACTGGCCAGTGAGCAGCGCCAGGCGATGCTGGAGCTGTTCACCGGAGGGATCGAGCTCACCGTCGGCACCGTCGCCGAACGCCTGGGCATCGCCCAGCCGACCGCCTCCCAGCAACTGGCACTCCTGCGCCGAGGTGGACTGCTGACCTCCCGCAGAGACGGCAAGCAGGTCCACTACCGCATTGACGCCGATGCCGTCGAGGAGTCCCTCACCGAACTCCAGACCTACCTGCGCACCTGCTGCCCGCCCAGCGGCCGCTGACCTGCCGGCTTCCACAGACGCGCAGATCCGCGGAGCACGGCAGACCTCTTGCCCATCCTCAATTCATCGCTTATCGTCGATTAACGATGGATATGGACAAGGGACCGCTCGACCGGTCCACCGCGACCGAGTACGCGTCCTGGTTCAAGGCGCTGGCCGACTCGACCCGAATCCAGATCGTGTCGCTCCTGGCCCGCCAGGGACGCCCGATGAGCGTGGGCGAGATCGTCGAGTTCGTCGACGTCGGCCAGTCCACCGTCTCGGCGCACCTCAAAGTGCTGGCCGACGTCCGGTTCGTGCTGGCCGACAGCCGCGGCACCGCGCGCTTCTACCGGATCAACGACGCCTGCGTGGACTGCTTCCCGACGGCCGCCGACATCATCATGGGCAACCCCGCTCCCGTACCGCCGTCCTGCGCCCCCACAGGGTGAGGAGCTCTCAAATGACGGACCCCGACGACCAGCCTCCCCACCAGCCACCGGCAATCGTCGACCATTACGGCGCGCTCGCCCGCGCGACCTTGGAAGGCGCCCACGCCATCGGTGGTGAGACTTGCTCGTCCACCGGCGGCTGCTGCGGTCCTACCGGCTACGACGACCTCACCGGCCTCCCCGATGGCGCGGTCCGCGCCAGTCTCGGCTGCGGCAACCCGGTCGCCGTCGCCGACCTGCAGCCTGGTGAGACCGTCCTGGACCTGGGCTCGGGCGGCGGAATCGACGTGCTGATGTCGGCTCGCCGGGTCGCCCCCGACGGGCTTGCCTACGGTCTGGACGCCAGCCCGGACATGCTCGCCCTCGCCGCCGCCAACGCCGACCAGGCCGGTCTCGGCAACGTCCGGTTCCTGCGCGGCCACATCGAGGACATCCCGCTGCCGGACGCGGCCGTCGACGTGGTCATATCCAACTGCGTCATCAACCTGTCGGCCGACAAGCCCCGCGTCATGGCTGAAGCATTTCGTGTCCTTCGCCCCGGTGGACGGCTGGGCATCAGCGACATCATCGCCGACGAGGTCCAGGCAGGTCCCACCGAGCCGAACCATCAATGTGCCGCCCGAGCCCTGACCGCTGACACCTGTCTGAAGACGCTGCGGCTGGCCGGATTCACCCGAGTCACCATCACCGGCACCAGTGCGGCCCAAGGCGGAGTGCGCTCGGCCATCGTTCACGCCACCAAGCCGGGCAGGGCTTCCGGACAGTGACGAGCAACGACTACGCCGCCGCCCCGGGCCCGAGAGAAACCGCGATGCCCACCACACCGGCCGAAGTCACCATCCGTCCCATGCGCCCCGGAGACGCCGACCGGGTTCTGGCGATCTACCAGATGGGTCTGGACACCGGCGACGCCAGCTTCGAGGTCACCGCACCGTCCTGGGATGCCTTCGATGCTTCCAGACTGCCGCTGCACCGCTACGTGGCCGTCGCAGCCCACGCGGCCGCGGAGGGCGACGCGACATTGGGCTGGGTCGCCGCAACGGCGGTGTCCGACAGGCGCTGTTACACCGGCGTCGTTGAGCACAGCCTCTACATCGCTCCGCAAGCTCGCGGCCGCGGCATCGGCAGGGCATTGCTGACCGCGTTCATCGCCTCCACCGAGGCCGCCGGAATCTGGACGATCCAAACCGGCATCTTCCCCGAGAACACCGCCAGCCTGCGCCTCCACCACTCATCAGGCTTCCGGACCGTCGGTATCCGAACCCGCCTCGCCCGGCACCACGACCGGTGGCGTGACGTGGTCCTCCTCGAACGCCGCAGCACCATCGCCGGAAGCACTTGACCTTCAGGCGGGCTGCTGCAGATCAGGTGGCGCGGCGGACGATGGACGTCAAGGTGCAGACGTTGTGCGGGCCGGTCAGGTGTGGCCGAGAACCGGGTGCGGCCGGTACGGAGCCTCCAGCCGCCGTGTCTCCTCCTCCGTGAGCCGCAGTTCAGCCGCCGCCACGGCGTCGTCGACGTGCCGCTCGGAGGTCGCGCCGATGATCGGCGCGGTCACGCCCGGACGGCCGAGGAGCCAGGCCAGCGCGATCCGGGCGGGCGGCACGCCGCGTGCGGCCGCGACCTCGCGAACGGCGTCGACCACGTCGAAGTCGGCGTCCTCGTAGAGGTCGCCGGCGATGGAGTCGCTGCCCGCCCGCACCGTGCGCAGGCCCCCGCCGCGTTCGCGGCTGCCCGCGAGCAGCCCCCGTGCCAGCGGGCTCCAGGGGATGACGCCGACGCCCTGGTCGAGGCAGAGCGGGATCATCTCCCGTTCCTCCTCGCGGTAGACCAAGTTGTAGTGGTTCTGCATGGACACGAACCGGGTCGGCGCGCAGTGCTGCGCCTTGGCGAACTGCCAGGCGTACATGCTGGAGGCGCCGATGTAGCGGGCCTTGCCGGCCTTCACGACCTCGTCCAGCGCCTGCATCGTCTCCTCGATCGGCGTCTCGTGGTCCCAGCGGTGGATCTGGTAGAGGTCGACGTAGTCGGTGCCGAGGCGGCGCAGGGAGGCGTCGATGGCCGACAGGACGTGCTTGCGGGACAGCCCTCCGTCGTTGGGCCCCGGCCCCATCGGGAAGTAGACCTTGGTGGCGAGCACGTAGTCCTCGCGGTGCGCGAACAGCGTGGACAGCAGCCGCCCGGTGATCTCTTCGGTGCGCCCGAGCGAGTACATGTCGGCGGTGTCGAAGAAGGTCACGCCGGCGTCGACGGCGGCGCGGACGATCGGCTCGGCCCGCTCCTCGTCCAGGTACCAGGCCTCCGCCGCGGGATCGCCGTAGCTCATCATGCCCAGGCAGATGCGGGAGACCTTCAGCCCCGTCGCGCCGAGTCGTGTCTGTTCCATGTTCTCTCCTTTTCAGCCGGGGTCGCGGTGCGACGCGACACCGCCGATCACCAATGCGATCCCGGCGGCCTCGGCGGTGGTCGGGAACTGTCCGAGCACCAGCGCGCCCGTCACCGCGGCGGTCGCCGGCAGCAGGGACGTCATCAGCGCGTACGTCGCCCTGGGCAGGCGTTCCATGGCGAGCTGGTCGAGCACGTACGGGATCACCGAGGAGCAGATCCCGACACCGAGCCCGGCGGCGAGCACCGCCGGGTCGGACGCGGCCGGCAGCGCCGGCGCCGTCCCGAACGGCACCACCAGCACCGCGGCCGTGACCATCGCCGCCGCCAGCCCGTCCACGCCGCCGCCCGGACGGCGCGCCATCCGATGCGCGAGCACGATGTAGACCGCGAACAACCCCGCGTTGGCGAAGGCGAACGCCAGGCCCACGGGTTCGCCCGCCAGTTCGGCGTCGGTCAGCAGAGCCACGCCGCCCACGGCCGCGATCAGGGCGAGCACGTTGCGGGCCGTCCGGGCTCCCAGCGTGGCCAGGGCGACGACCGGAAGGAACTCGATCGCCGCGACGGTGCCCAGCGGCAGCCGGTCGATGGCCAGGTAGAACGTGGTGTTCATCGCCGCGAGGACCGCGCCCCACGCGGCGACCGTCCGGTCGATCCGGCGGAGAGCCGGACGGCGCCACGCCGCGAACACCACGGCCGCGCCCCAGATCCGCAGCCCGGCGACGCCGAGGGGCTCCAACTGCGCGAACAGCAGGACCGCCAGCGCCGGCCCCAGGTAGTGGAAGACGGCGCTGCCGACGAAGTACCCCGACGGCGGAAATGGCATGGCCGTATCGTCGGGCAATCTTTAACCTGGCGGAATGGCCAACAGAAGGAGCCGGCCCGGCCGTGCCTTCGAATCCAAGGAACTCGACGACATCGACCTTCGGATTCTTGCCGAGCTCCAGCGGAACGCCCGGACCAGCCACGCCGAGCTCGGCCGCCGGGTCGGCCTGTCGGCGCCCGCCGTGGCCGAGCGGATCCAGCGGATGGAGAGCACCGGAGTGATCGTCGGCTACCACGCCACGGTCGATCCGCGGGCGCTGGGCTTCCCGATCAGCGTGCTGGTCCGTGTCCGGCCCGCCCTGCGCGAGCTGCACCTGATCCCCAAGATCGCCGATGAGATCCCGCAGATCGTCGAATGCCACCGCATCACCGGCGACGACTGCTTCTTCTTCATCGCGCACCTGCGCTCAGTGGACGAACTCGAACCGATCCTCGACCGCTTCACCCCGCACGGCCGCACCACCACCTCGATCCTCCAGTCCGCTCCCGTGCCGCGCCGGCCCCTCCCCTGCGGGCCGTCCGACGCAGGCCCGGAGCACGTGCTGCCCTGATCCCTTCGCTAAACGGGTGCGGGCGCTTCGATGGACTGAACGTGCCTGAAGCCGTAGCCCGCACAGGAACGACCGGGTCCGCAACCGGGGCTCGCGCCGCCCGAAGAACGGTGCCACAACCTGCGCGAACAGTTCATCGAACGCGTCCGCCCACCCGGCCGGGCCGATCTCTTCTGCAGTGGGCGGCAAGACCACCGCCGATCGTCTGGTTCAGACACACCCACACGATCACAGCGGTGGCCGTTTCACTCCCGGGCCCCGGTCAGCCCGAGATCTCCTATTGGCGCCTGTCGTCAGAGCTGCGTGCAAGCAACTTCGAGCGAGGGATGAATCCCGCCAGGAGTGCCGTTCCCGGCATACCCCGAACGGCGCTCTCCCCGAACTCCCACTGAGTCCGGGTTCGCCGGACGGCTGGTCGGCTGGGCCGCCCAGACCCTGTGCACCACGATCGACATCGTCCGCAAACCCGCAGACCAGAAGGGATTCGCCATGCTTCCACGCAGGTGGGCGGTTGAGCGGACGTTGGCCTGGCTGACCGCGCACCGGCGGCTGGCCCGCGACTACGAACACCACCCCGCCACCAGCGAGGCCATGATCCGCTGGGCCGCCATCGGCCTCATGACCCGCCGCCTGGCCCGCGGTGGGCGACCCGCCGTCCGCCAAGGCCGACGCCCCCTCGCATACCAATAACAAGATCCTTCTCAAACACGCACTAAGACGTCTTCGCAGTTGTTGACGCAGGTCCTGCGGAGGTGGTCAACCAGCGTCTACACCTCGCGCCACAGGACGTGGCTACGGACCGGCCCAACCGGCGGCATTCGAGTACGACTCGTAGGAGTAGCGGGTGCTGCGGTCCCACTCCTCGCCGGTGATGTGCTCGTACGCGCGGTCGGGTACGTAGAGCAGGCTCTCTGCCCACACGAGTCCGGTGGCATATGGGACGAACTCCGCCGGATCTCCTAGGACTCCTTCGTAAGCATCCCGACCGGCAGCAACGACGGCAGCACGTGTGTAGAGGAAGGCGTCACCCGATAGATCGCAGCCGTACTCTCTGCGATCCAGACGGTAAAGCGCCCACGACAGGTATTCAGCGAACCCGATGACTTTGTACAACGGACCGGCGGCAAGGCGTGCCGTTAGCGTGGCCGCAAGATGCTCAGCATCCGGGTCAGGCGCTCCTGGCTTGCAGTCCTCGATGAGCAGCCAAAAGCCGTTCTCGTCCATGCGGCAGAGCATGCCGCATGGATCTGACAACGTGCGTGAACGCCCTGCCCCTGTTGGCCCGGCAAGCATGTCCTATGTCCTAGGACAGGAGTGACAGGGCCGCGACACCCGGCGCGGGCGTGGCGTCACGTCGTGCTTATTGCCCTTTCACGTTGAGTAGGGCTCGCATGGTTTCGGCTGGGGTGACGCAGCGGAAGCCGGTGTCGTCGTCGAAGGTGGAGGGTGCGCAGCGTAGGAATGGGCTTGTGAAGGCGCTGCCCTTCAGCTCGTAGCGGCCGGGTTCGGTCTCGGTGGAGCATCAGTCCCAGGTGTTGCCGCCCATGTCGTAGACGCCGTAGGGCTGACGCCGCTCGCGTAGCAGTCAACGGCGGTGGTGCTGCGCTTGCCGCCCTCTCGGCAGTTGACCTTCGCGGGGGTCCGCTGGTTGCCCCACGCGGGTAGATCTCGCCTCGGGTTCCGTGGGCTGCCTTCTCCCACTGCTGGGCGGTGGGGAGGGCCTTGGCGGACCACTGAGCGTAGGCGTGGGCGGCGCTGCGCTACCAACACAGGTCGGCCAAGGGTGACCGTATGATCGCCGATGGCCTCGATGCCCTCGTTCGTGAGGAGCGGGACCAGGACGACGAGGGGGACGACGGCGCGGCCGGGGCGCTGGTGCCGGTGGCCTAGTTGCACGCTAATTGCACGACAGTGATGGCAAGCAGAAACGATCAAGGCCCAGTGTCGGGGATCATGTCTTTGACCTGGGCCTTTGCGGTGAGCGGGTGACGGGAATCGAACCCGCGCTGTCAGCTTGGGAAGCTGAAGTTCTGCCATTGAACTACACCCGCGTGCGGGGGCCGGTGGGGCCTCCGTGCTGGGGATACTGTACCGGATCGTGGGTGGGGGTTGGGTGGGATAGCTTTTCTGGCGTGCTGCTCTCCGATCGTGACATCAGGGCCGAGCTCGAGTCTGGGCGGGTGAAGATCGACCCGTATGAGCCGGGTATGGTTCAGCCGTCCAGTGTGGACGTCCGGCTGGACCGGTGGTTCAGGGTGTTCGAGAACCACAAGTATCCGCACATCGATCCGTCTGTGGAGCAGCCGGATCTGACGCGGCTGCTGGAGGTGGAGGCCGACGAGCCGTTCGTGCTGCATCCCGGGGAGTTCGTGCTGGCCTCGACGTACGAGGTGTTCGGGCTGCCGGACGATCTCGCCGCGCGGCTGGAGGGGAAGTCCAGTCTGGGGCGGCTGGGGCTGCTCACGCACTCGACGGCGGGGTGGATCGACCCCGGGTTCGCGGGGCACGTGACGCTGGAGCTGTCGAACGTGGCGACGCTGCCGATCAAGTTGTGGCCGGGGATGAAGATCGGGCAGATGTGCCTGTTCCGGACGAGCTCGCCGGCGGAGTACCCCTACGGGGCGGCGCGGTACGGGTCGCGCTACCAGGACCAGCGCGGGCCCACGCCATCGCGCTCCTACCTCAACTTTCATCGGACGAAGGTGTAAGACGTGCTCGATTCGTGACCTAGATGTGACGGAAAGCACCGAAAGATGAAACATGTTCTCTGAACGGGTAGTTTCGGGCGACGCACTGGTTTGGCGTCTGGTTGACGATCTCTTTGCGTGAGGTCGTCTCGTCCGGGCGCCTGGACGGATAGGGCGACCCGTTTCCGCGCCACAGTCGGCAGTGGGAACCCGGAAGGAGATCGTGTCAGTACTCCGCGCGGAAAGCGTCACCAAGCTCTTCGGCCGTAAGACGGCCGAGGCCCAACGGAAGCTCAAGGCGGGCGCCGATCTCAAGGCCGTCCGTGACCTCGGGGTCACCCCGGCGGTGGTGGACGCCACGTTCGAGGTCCGCGAGGGTGAGATCTTCGTGGTCATGGGCCTGTCGGGGTCCGGCAAGTCCACGCTCATCCGGATGCTGAACGGCCTGCTCGGGGTCACGTCCGGCAGCGTCGAGATCGACGGCCAGGACATCGCGAAGATGTCGCCGAAGGCGCTGCGGACCCTGCGGCAGAACAAGGTCAGCATGGTCTTCCAGCACTTCGCGCTCTTCCCGCACCGGACGGTTCTGGCGAATGCCGCGTACGCGCTGGAGGTCCGCGGCGTCCCGAAGGAAGAACGCGAGAAGACGGCCCGGGAGTTCCTCAAACTGGTCGGCCTCGAAGGCTGGGAGGACAAAGTCCCCGGGCAGTTGTCGGGCGGTATGAAGCAGCGCGTCGGGCTCGCCCGGGCGCTGGCGTCCGGCACCCCGCTGATCCTGATGGACGAGGCGTTCAGCGCGCTCGACCCGCTGATCCGCCGGGAGGTCCAGGACCTGCTCCTGGATCTGCAGGGGCGGTTCGGCAAGACGATCGTCTTCATCACCCACGACCTGAACGAGGCCATGCGCATCGGCGACCGCATCGCGGTGATGCGGGAGGGCCGGATCGTGCAGATCGGGACGGCCGAGGAGATCCTCACCGACCCGGCCAACGACTACGTCGCGCAGTTCGTGGCGGACGTGGACCGCACCAGGGTGCTGACGGCGGCCTCGGTTATGGAGAAACCGCTGGTCACGGTACTGTCAACGACGGGCCCCCGGACGGCGCTGCGCACGATGCGCGAGCACCAGACCTCCGCGGCCTTCGTGATCGGGCGGGACCGGAAGCTGGTCGGGCGGGTCCGCGCCACGGTGATAGCGGACGCGGTCCAGGACAACGTCGCGAAGCTCGACGGCCTGATCGACCCGGAGGACCCGGAGCCCGTGTCGCCCGACACGCCGGTGGCGGACCTGTTCGTCAGGTGCGCCGAGAGCGACCTGCCGGTACCGGTCGCGGACGAGGAGGGCACACTGGTCGGCGTTATCCCCCGGGTGACGCTGCTGGCGGCGCTCGGATCGATCAACACGCACCTCGACGAGGTCGTCCACGAGGAGCCGGAGCTGGCGCTGACGAAGGAGGGCAGTGGCGTTGACGAGTGACGTGCTCGCGATCGAACTGCCCCGGGCGCCGATCGGCGAGTGGTTCGACAACCTGGTGAGCTGGTGCACCGACAACCTGTCGTGGCTGTTCGACGGGATCGGGTCGGCGATACAAGCGTCGGTGGACGCGCTGACCAGCGTACTGACGGGGCCGCCGCCGATCGTGCTGGCGCTGGTGCTGGCACTGCTGGCGCTGCTGGTGAGCGGCTGGAAGCTCAGCGCGTTCACGATCCTCGGCTTCGCGCTCATCGAGAGCATGGAGCTGTGGAAGGACTCGATGGACTCGCTGGCGCTGGTGATCGTGGCGGCGGCGGTGTCCACGGTGCTGTCGGTGCCGATCGGGATCGCGGCGGCGCGCAGCGACGTGGTGAGCCGCATCGTGCGGCCCGTCCTGGACTTCATGCAGACGATGCCGGCGTTCGTCTACCTGATCCCGGCGATCTTCTTCTTCAGCATCGGGGCCGTCCCGGGCGTGGTCGCCACGGTGATCTTCTCGATGCCGCCGGGGGTGCGGCTGACCGAGCTCGGGATCCGCGGCGTCGACCCGGAGATGGTCGAGGCGGGCGAGGCGTTCGGCACGCCGCCGAACCGGATCCTCACCCGGATCCAGATCCCGCTGGCCATGCCGTCGATCATGGCGGGCATCAACCAGCTGATCATGCTGTCGCTGTCGATGGTCGTCATCGCGGGCATGGTCGGCGCGGGCGGCCTCGGCGGGGTGGTGCTGGAGGGCATCAACCGGGTGGACGTCGCCAAGGGGTTCGAGGGCGGAATCGCGGTCGTCATCCTGGCCATCTACCTGGACCGCCTCACCGGCGCCCTGGGCCACGGCCCGAGCATGCTTCGCGCGCTGTTCGCGCGCGGCAGGAACGGCCGCGGGACGGCCACCCGCGGCACGGCGGCCCCCGTGGCCGACCGGGAGGCCGAGCTCGTCGGCTGACTCACCGCTCCCCCAGCTCCACATGCATGTCTACGAAAGGACGGGAATGCGCTTCAAGTTCAAGGGTCTGGCCGTCGCGGCCATGTCGCTGACGCTGGCGTTGACCGCCGCGGGATGCGGTGACTCCGACTCGGGCTCCGGCGGGGGCGAAACCGACAAGAACATCACGATCGGCATGGTCGCCGGCTGGGCCGAGGGTGAGGCCGCGACGCAGCTGTGGAAGCGGCTGCTGACCGACAAGGGGTACAACGTCGAGGTCAAGACCCTCGACACCGGGCCGCTGTACGCGGGCATGGCCAAGGGCGACGTGGACCTGTTCCTCGACGCCTGGCTGCCGGGCACCCACGAGGACTACTGGAAGCAGTACGGCGACAAGCTGGAGAAGGTCAGCGCCTGGTACGACTCGGCGCCGCTGACGATCGCGGTGCCGGAGTACTCGCCGCTGCAGTCGCTCGAGGACCTCAAGGGCAAGGGCGGCACGTACGACGGCAAGATCATCGGCATCGAGAAGAGCTCCGGCCTGTACCGGGTGTCGCAGGAGGAGATGCTCCCCGCGTACGGCCTCAAGGACGAGTTCACGGTGACGACGTCCTCGACGGCGGCCATGCTCACCGAGCTGGACAAGGCCGTGAACGCCAAGAAGGACATCGTCGTCACGCTGTGGCGCCCGCACTGGGCCTACTCGAAGTACCCCATCCGCGACCTGAAGGACCCGAAGGGCGCGATGGGCAAGCCGGACGGCATCTACACCGTCGCCCGTGAGGGCTTCTCCGAGGACCAGCAGGACGTCACCGGCTGGCTGAAGAAGTTCCGGATGACCGACGAGCAGCTCGGGACGCTCGAGGACCTGATGGAGAACAAGTACAAGGGCAAGCCCGACGAGGCCGTGGACGAGTGGCTGAAGTCCAACGCCGAGTTCGCGCAGTCCATGACGGGCTGATTTCCTTCGGGGACGTTAGTTCCCAAGGCGACAGAGGGTCGTCCGGGTGCTCCCGGACGGCCCTCTGCCTTTGCTCGCAGGGCCTTTCCCATGTCCTCAATGGGCCAGGCTGACGATGAGCAGGACGGCCGCCAGGCCGAGTCCGGTCGCGCACAGGGTCATCACGCGGGGGTGGACGCTATGGGCCTCCGGCAGGATCTCGGCGGCGGCCAGGTAGAGCAGGACGCCGGCGAAGCCGCCGAGGTACGGGCCGAGGACGGCGTCGGGCACCCGCACGACCGTGCCGAGCGCGGCGCCGGCGATCGGGGCGGTGGCGTTGGCGAACAGCAGCACGACGGCGGGCCGCCGGTCGGCGCGGTTCAGCGACGCGGCGGTGACGGTGTTGAACCCGTCCGCGAACTTGTGCACGATCACGGCGAGGGCGACGAAGATCCCCACCTCGGTCCCGGACTGGAAGCCGAGGCCGATGCTGACGCCGTCCATCAGGCTGTGCACGACGAGCGCGGACGCGGTGACCAGCCCCGCGGATCCGCCGACGTGCGCGTGGACGTGCACGTGCGGGGCGTACTCGTGCTCGTGGGCCCGGTGGATCACCACGGCCTGCTCCACGACGTGCAGCAGCAGGAACCCCGCGGCGAAGCCGATCATGGGGGCGGGGACGCCGAGCGGGGAGTGCCGGGTCAGCTCCAGCGACTCGGGGATCAGGTCGAACGCGACGATCCCGAGCATCAGGCCGCCGGCCAGTCCGAGGACGAGGTGCCGGTTGTCGCGCACCCGCATCGCCGCGAGGCCCCCGGCGAGGGTCGTCAGGAACGCGAGGAGGGAGACGAGCACGACCATCCCTGGGTCTTACCAGGGTGACCCCGCCGCAACCCCCTCCCGCGTCCTGACACGCCGCCGGACGCCGCCGAAACCGGGCAGGACGATGGCCCCGATGTCAAGTCGGCGCCGGAACGGCGCGGAGGCGCGGTCGGTATGCTGCGATCACTGCGGCGGGACTGCGGGAGCCCTGCCGCGGCGCCGGAGACGGCGGCGCACCGGACGGTGAGCGGAGGTGGTCACGCTGCCGGGCGGAACCTCGTCACTGCGCTTCGAGATCCTCGGCCGGCCGTCCGCGTGGCGGGACGGGAGGGAGCTCGACCTCGGCCCCGGGAAGCAGCGGGCGGTGCTCGCCGTGCTGCTGCTGTCGCCGAACCGGCCCGTCCCGACCTTCTCGATCGTGACGGCGGTGTGGGGGGACGAGCCTCCCGACAACGGCGCGAACGTCGTCCAGAAGTACATCGCCGGGCTGCGGCGCGTCCTCGAACCCGACCGCTCGCCGCGCGCCCCGGGGCGGCTGCTGACGCGGAGCGGCGCGGGGTACGCGCTGAACGTCCCGCAAGGCGGCCTGGACGCCGAACTCTTCCAGAAGCGGGTGCGGGCGGCGCTGGCCGTGCGGGCGGCCGGTGACGCGGCGCGGGCGGCGGCGGAGTTACGGGAGGCGCTGACGCTGTGGCGCGGAACGGCGCTGGCCGGGCTGACCGGGTCGTTCTTCGACGCGGCGCGGGAGCGGCTCGACGAGGAGCGCGCGGCGGCGCTGGAGGCGTCCGCCGAGATCGGGCTGGAGCTGGGGGAGCACGCACGCCTGGTGCCCGAGCTGATCCGGCTGGTCGGCGAGTTCCCGCTCCGGGAGGGGTTCCGCCACCAGCTGATGCTGGCGCTGTACCGGTGCGGCAGGCAGGCGGAGGCCCTGGCCGCCTACCGGGACGCACGCGACTTCTTCGCCGAGGAGTTCGGCGTCGAGCCGGGGGAGCGGCTCCAGAACCTGCACGTGGGCATCCTGCGCGCCGATCCCGCGCTGGCGTTACCCGCCGCGCAGAAGCGGAGCGAGCCGGCGCCGCAGCCCAGCCAGGCTCCGCAGCCCAGCCAGGCGGTGCCGCCGCCTCGGGAGCCGACCGTCCTGCCGGTGCCCCCTGGAGGCGTCGCCGGGCCGCGCTTCGCCGACGCTCCCGCGATGCCCCGGCTCGCTCCCCCGGGCCCGGCGCCGGCCTTCGCGCACCCGATGGCCGTGCCCGCCGCGCGGCGGCTCCCGTGGCCGCTTCGGGCCATCCTGGTGTCGCTCCCCCTGCTCACCTTCGGAACCGTGACGTGGGCCGCCGTCACCTACTTCGCGGCGCGCCGCCGCAGCCTCCCCCTCGCGCTGGCGGCGGTCGGCTACCTCGCGCTGACGGTCCTCTGCTTCGTGGCCGTGGACCTGACCGACGTGGAGCGGACGACCTGGTGGGACCTGCCGCTCGGCATCTCGCTGCTGGGCACGGTGTTCGGCGGTGCCGTCCACCTCGCCATCCTCACCGCGGGGCCGACCGGGCCCGGATTCGCCGGCGAGGCGGGGACGCTCGGCGTCCCGCTGATCGAGCGCCGGGTCCGCCGCGAGCAGGCCCGCTCCCTGGTGACGCACTACCCGTCGATCGCGCACCGGCTCCGCGTCGGCCGCCCCGACCTGCCCCGCAAGTTCGACGACGGGGGCCTCGTCGACGTCAACTCGGCGCCCGAGGGGCTGCTCTCCGCGCTGCCCGGCCTGGACCCGTACCACGCGAAGCTGCTCGTCCTGGCCCGGACGGCGCAGGGCCCCTTCACCTCCACCGAAGACCTCGTCCGCCGGGAGATCCTGCCTCCGTGGATGCTGCACGGGCTGCACGAGGTCCTGGTCGCGGTCCCGCCCGTCCTGGAGGGCGGCGCGGACGGTGAGCTGGACGGCGGCATGGACATCACGTCGGCCGCGGTGGCGGAGCCCGAGGCGGCGACCGGCGCCGTGCTCCCGCCCGAACCGCCCCGCTGACCGCGCACCGCCCCGCCGACCGCGCAACGCGAAGGACCCCCGGCCGAAGCCGGGGGTCCTGGCGCTGCGCGCGCGACCGCTACTCGGCGGCGACCGTCTCCTTCTCGGGGGCGGTGCCTTCGCCCTTGACGGAGCGGATCAGGAGCTGGGAGACGTCCACGACCTCCAGCGACTCCTTGGCGTCGCCCGAGTTCTTCTTCTCGTTGATGGCGTCGCCCAGCATGACCAGGCAGAACGGGCACGCGGTGGACACGGTGTCCGGGTTCGTCTCCAGCGCCTCGTCCACGCGCTCGGTGTTGATGCGCTTGCCGATGCGCTCCTCCATCCACATCCGCGCGCCGCCGGCGCCGCAGCAGAAGCCGCGGTCCTTGTGGCGGTGCATCTCCTGCGTCTTGACGCCGGGGACGGTCGCCATGATGTCGCGCGGCTGCTTGTAGACCTTGTTGTGCCGGCCCAGGAAGCAGGGGTCGTGGTAGGTGATGCTCTCCTCGATCGGCGTGACCGGAGTGAGCTTCCCTTCCTCGACCAGGTGCGCGAGGAGCTGGGTGTGGTGGACGACCTCGTAGTTCCCGCCGATCTGCGGGTACTCGTTGGCCAGGGTGTTGAAGCAGTGCGGGCACGTCGCGACGATCTTCTTCGCGCCCGCGTCGTTCAGCGTCTCGACGTTCTGCTGGCCCAGCATCTGGAAGACGAACTCCATGCCGAGGCGGCGGGCCGGGTCACCGGTGCACGCCTCCATGGGGCCGAGGACGGCGAACTTGACGCCCGCGATGTGCAGCAGCTCCGCGACGGCCTTGGTGGTCTTCTTGGCGCGGTCCTCCAGGGCGCCGGCGCAGCCGACCCAGAACAGGTACTCGGTCTCCTCGGGGAGCTTGTCGTCGACGACCTCGACCTCGAAGTCCAGCTCCTCGATCCACTCGAGGCGCTTCATCTCGGACATGCCCCACGGGTTGCCCTTGTTCTCGAGGTTCTTCAGCATGACGCCGGCCTCGGACGGGAACGAGGACTCGATCATCACCTGGAAGCGGCGCATGTCCAGGATGTGGTCGATGTGCTCGATGTCGACCGGGCACTGCTCGACGCAGGCGCCGCAGTTGGTGCACGACCACAGGACGTCCGGGTGGATGACGCCGTCGTCGCCGACGAGCGCCTTGTCCACCTCCATGGCGAGCTTCTGCTCGTCGGTGAACTTCTGCTTCTCCTCCTCCGAGGCGACCATGTAGGGCGCCTTGGCGAGCGCGTGGTCGCGCAGTTCGAGGACGAGCATCTTCGGCGACAGCGGCTTGCCGGTGTTCCAGGCGGGGCACTGCGACTGGCAGCGACCGCACTCGGTGCAGGTCGCCATGTCGAGGAAGCCCTTCCAGGTGAAGTCCTCGATCTTGCCGCGGCCGAAGACGTCCTCGTCGGGGTCGGCCTCCTCGAAGTCGAGCGGCTTGCCGTCCGACATCATCGGCTGCGCGGCGCCGAGGCCGTCCGGGCGGCGCTTGAACATGACGTTCAGCGGCGCCAGGAAGATGTGCAGGTGCTTGGAGTGGACGACGAACACCAGGAAGACGAGCGCGACGCCGATGTGCAGCAGCAGGCCGACCGACTCCAGGACCTCGAGGGTGCTGTCGCTCATCCCCTCGAAGAGGTTGCCGGTGAGGTGGGAGAAGTAGGCGGCCCCGCCGTAGCCGAAGTTGTCGCGGGCGACCTCGACGCCGCGGAAGAAGAACATCGTCCAGATCACGTTGAAGATCATGAACAGCGTGATCCAGGCGCCGGACAGGTGCGAGCCCTTGAACCGGGACTGGCGCCCGATCCGCTTCGGCGAGTTCTTGACGCGGATGGCCGTGAAAGTGATCAGGCCGGCGAGGCAGGCGAGGGCGATGGTGTCCTGCACGAAGCCGACCGGCCCCCAGGTCTGCAGGAACGGAATGTGCGCCTCAAGCCCGAACAGCAGCTGGACGGCCGCTTCCCCGTAGACGGTCGCCAGGAGGAAGAACGCCCACATGACGGCGAAGTGCGCGGCGCCGGCGATGGTCCACTTCAGCAGCTTGCGCTGCCCGAAGACCTCGACCGCCTGACCCTCGACCGCGCTCTTGGGGTCCCGCTTGACCTGCAGCGTCCGTTCGGGGTCGGGCTGGCCGCTCTTGGCGATCTGATACAGGAACAGCACCCGCCGACCGGCGAGCGCCAGAGCGACCGCCGTTCCGGCGAGCCCAATGACCAACGTGATCCAGAACACTGTTCCGTCCTCCTGGGGTACGGGCGATGGCAGTCAGCGTAGGGCTCGCGACAGACTGCGCTTCATCCGGGGCCCGAATACTACTCGGTAGTAGTTTATGCGTCACATTCGCAGGTCAGCCCACAGTACGGCGATCCGGAGACCATTCGCGAACCGGCCCGCGTTACGTCACGTCCCCCATACCTTATGGATTCCGCATATCGCCGGGCACCGGGCCGATGAGTACGGGCCGGACCACGAGTCCATATCCGCGGGCGGGACCGACCCGCCGACCGCCACCGGACCGTACGACGGAGGTGCCCACATGACCTCGAAGCCCGACCTCACACCCGCCGCCCGGCGGATGGCCGAACTGCTCGCGGGCGTCCGCGACGACCAGCTCACCGCGCCCACCCCGTGCCCCGGCATGCCGCTCGCCGCGCTCATCGAGCACATCGGCGGGCTGAGCCTGGCGTTCACCTGGGCGGCCGCCAAGCGGTTCCCCGACGGGCCGTCGCAGCCGCCGTCCGCCGACGCCGCGAACCTCCCCGCGGACTGGCGCACCCTCTACCCCGAGCGGCTCGCCGCACTCGCCGCCGCGTGGCGCTCCCCCGAAGCCTGGGAGGGCGCCACCCAGGCGGGCGGCGTGGACCTGTCCGGCGAGGAGGCCGGCCACGTCGCGATGAACGAACTGGTCGTGCACGGCTGGGACGTCGCCCGCGCCAGCGGCCAGCCCTACGACGCGGGCAAGGACGAGATCGACACCTGCCTCGCCTTCGTCGCACCGGCCGTCGAACAAAGCGGCGGCAAGGGCATCGAGGGCCTCTTCGGCCCACCGGTAGAGATCCCCGCCAACGCCCCCGCCCTGGACCAGCTGATAGCCCAGACCGGCCGAAACCCCTACTAGCCCAGGGGGCGACCCCCTGGAACCCCCGCTCCGCACGGCGGGTCCTGCGACCTGCGCTCGCTGCACTCGCTCCGGCCGCAGAACCCGTGGGGTGCGGATGCGGGTGGGGGGTCAGACCTTCTCGAACACCGCTGCGAGGCCCTGGCCGCCGCCGATGCACATGGTCTCCAGGCCGTAGCGGGCTTCGCGGCGGTGCATCTCGCGGGCGAGGGTGGCGAGGATGCGGGCTCCCGTGGCGCCTACGGGGTGGCCTAGGGAGATGCCGGAGCCGTGGACGTTGACGCGGTCCCAGTCGGCGTCCTTCAGGTCCCATTCGCGGGTGACGGCGAGGACCTGGGCGGCGAACGCCTCGTTCAGTTCGATGAGGTCGATGTCGGCGAGGGTGAGCCCCGCCCGGTCCAGGGCCTTGGCGGTGGCCGGGACGGGGCCGATGCCCATGGTGCGGGGCGGGACGCCGGCGCGGGCCCAGGAGACGAGCCGCACCAGCGGGCGCAGGCCCAGTTCGGCGGCGCGTTCGGGGGTGGTGACGACGCACGCGGCCGCCGCGTCGTTCTGGCCGCTGGCGTTGCCCGCGGTGACCGTGGCCTGGTCGTCGGACTTCCCGAGGACGGGACGGAGCTTCGCCAGCCCCTCGACCGTCGTGCCGGGGCGGGGGTGCTCGTCGGTGTCGACCACGGTGTCGCCCTTGCGCGACCGGATGGTCACCGGGACGATCTCCTCGTCGAACACCCCGGACTGCTGCGCCGCGACGGCGCGCTGGTGGGAGCGCACGGCCAGCTCGTCCTGCTCCTCGCGGCCGATGCCGTACTCGCGCCGCAGGTTCTCGGCGGTCTCCAGCATCCCGCCGGGCACCGGGTGGCCGGCGCCGCCCGCGGTGACGCGGCCGCGGGCGAGCGCGTCGTGCAGTTCGAGGGACGGGCCGCGCACGCCCCAGCGGGCCTGCGTCGTGTAGAAGGGCGCGTTGCTCATGCTCTCCGCGCCGCCCGCGATGACGACGTCGCTGACGCCGAGCTGGACCTGCATGGCGGCGTCGAGGACGGCCTGGAGCCCGGACCCGCAGCGCCGGTCGAGCTGGGTGCCGCCGACCTCGATGGGCAGCCCGGCGTCGAGCGCGGCGACGCGTCCGATGGCGGGGGCGTCGGCCGAGGGGTAGCAGTGGCCGAGGATCACCTCGTCGACCGCGTCGCCGGGCAGGCCCGCGCGCTCCACGAGCGCGCGGATGACGGTCGCGGCGAGCTCGACGGGCGGGACGGACTTCAGGACCCCGCCGAACCGGCCGATCGGGGTACGCAGCGGCTCGCAGACGACCGCTTCACGCATGGATGCTCCTCAACTCGACGTCTGGCGCACTTGGCAGGTTATGCGGTTCGTCCGGATCGGTGGCGTGCGGGCTTCCGTCCAGCGGAGCATTCGGATGCGGGCCCCTTCCGTGAGGGTGACCGCGGCCGGGGTAGCACCCGGCGGGGGCGTCCCGGTCCCGGGACGCGGAGATCATCGGAGAGGGCGGGCATGGCGACGAAGATGCTGAAGATGCTGGTCGCGGCGCTGGCGTTCCTGACGCCGGCGGCCCCGGCCGCCGCGCTGGCCGGGGTGGTCGGGGCGACCGCCGTCGTGACGGCCGGGTGCGGCGGCGGCGGGAACGGCGACGACGGCGGGGACCAGGACGGTGACCGCGACCAGCAGGACGACCAGGACAACGACAACCAGAACAACGACCAGGACGACGACGGGGGTAACGACGACTGATCCGCCGGTGCGGCGGCGGTGGCCGTGGGGGCCGCGCCTACTATCGTGCCGGGGCGCGGCCACCGGCCCGGCCCGTGGGACGGAGGAGGCGGCATGGCGGAAGGCGCGGCGGACGGCGCGGGGCACTGGGCGCGGGACGTGCGGACGGTCCGGGTGATCGGCGCCGGAGTGATGGGGCGCGGCATCGCGCAGCTCGCGGCGGCGGGCGGGCTGACCGTGGAGATCGCCGACGTCCGCGCGGAGGCGGTGCGGGACGCGGTCGTCCACATCCGCGGGATGTTCGACAAGCTCGTGGCGAAGGGCCGGATGACCGCGGACGACGCCGCCGCGGCGAAGGAGCGGCTGCAGCCGGTCGGCGAGCCGATGACGCCTTTCCAGGAGTGCGACCTCGTCATCGAGGCCGTCCGGGAGGACATCGAGACCAAGCGTGAGCTGTTCTCGACCCTGGAGAAGGTCTGCCCCGAGCACACGATCCTTGTCACCAACACCAGTTCGCTGCCGGTCACGTCGATCGCGGCCGTGCTGAACGACCCGTCCCGTGTGGCGGGCCTCCACTTCTTCAACCCCGTGCCGTTGATGCGCCTCGTCGAGGTGATTCCGGGGGCGCGCACCGCCGAGTGGATTCCGGACGCGCTGACCGACCTGGTGAGGCGTCTCGGTCACGAACCCGTGCTCGCGCCAGACGCGCCTGGGTTCCTGGTCAACCACGCTGGGCGCGGGCTGACGACGGAGGCATTGCAGATCCTCTCCGAGGGTGTCGCCGAGCCCGTGGACATCGACCGCATCGCGCGGGACGTCCTCGGCCTGAAGATGGGGCCTTGCGAGCTGCTCGACCTCACCGGGTTGGACGTGTCGCACCCGGTGATGGAGTCCATCTGGACGGGCTTCTACACGGAGCCGCGGTTCCGTCCGTCCAGGATCGGGCGGGCCCGCGTCGAGGCGGGCCTGTACGGGCGCAAGACCGGCGAGGGCTTCTACAAGTACGTGGACGGTGCCAAGCAGGAGCCGCCCGAGGTCACGGCCCCGGACGTGGAGGCCCGTCCCGTCTGGGTGCACGGCGATGTCCGCGAGGAGCTTGGGGCGTTGCTGTCGACGTCTGGGGCCGAGGTGGAGTCCGGTGAGCGTCCGTCCAGTCGAGCGGTCGTGCTCGTCGCACCGCTCGGGCGGAGCACGGTCGAGACCGCCCTTGCCGAGGACCTTCCCGTAGAGCGCACCTTGGGTGTTGACCCGTTCGGTGGGTTCTTCACCCGTCTGACCGTGGCCGTGCATCCCGGGCTCGACAAGGAGACAGGGCGTGCTTGCCTCGCGGCCCTCGCCGCCACAGGCCGGGCCGTCACCGTCGTGAGGGACGTCCATGCGCCCGTCGCTCAGCGGCTTCTCGCGGCGATCGTGAACGTCGGCTGCGGGATCGCCGAACAGCGGCTCGCCCTCCCCGAGGACATCGACACCGCCGTCCGGCTCGGCCTCGGTTACCCGCGCGGTCCGCTGGAATGGGGCGAGCACGCCGGGGCCGACCGCGTCCTGGCGATCCTGCGCGGCCTGCACGCCTCCACCGGCGACCCGCGCTACCGCCCGAGCGCCTGGCTCACCGAACGCGCCGCCCTCGGCCTGCCGCTGACCCACGCCGGCACGTCCCCGGCCGACCTCACCGCCTGACGAACCGCCGGGAAACCCCCGTCCGGTGCGCCGGACGGGGGCCTGTCCCGGGTCAGTGAGGCAGCTTCGCGGGCGGCTGCGGCTTGGCGTCGGTCCAGCCCGTGTCGCGGACGGCCATGTAGTCGATGACGAACCCGCGTGCACGGTCCTTATAGGGACCGCCGGGCTTGGTCAGCACGTACTGCGAGGCCAGCACCGCGCCCGTGGCCTTGTCGAAGATGAGCTCCTTGCGGGCCATGTACGTGCCCCGCTGCCCAGGCGGCGTGCCGGAGT
This sequence comes from Actinomadura livida, assembly GCF_014648675.1. Taxonomy (GTDB): domain Bacteria; phylum Actinomycetota; class Actinomycetes; order Streptosporangiales; family Streptosporangiaceae; genus Spirillospora; species Spirillospora livida. The sequence goes on along the minus strand of NZ_BMRO01000005.1, from coordinate 474,642 downwards.
CGCCGGTGACCTCGACGGTCCTGCTCTCGGACGCCAGCGCGACGCCCTTGCGGCCGAGCGGATCGGTCGCCTCCCCGATCGCCTCCACGCCCGGCAGCGCGGTCGCCGCCCGGATCAGCCCGGCGCGCACGTCCGGCGGGACCGGCGAGTTCACGATGAGCCCGCCGACCGCGCCGAGCTTGGCGAAGGAGTCGAACTCGTGCTTGGGGAGCGGCCCGTGCGCGCGTTCCATCTCGTTGAGCTTCTCCGGCGACGGCGCTCCCGCCGCGCGCCACTGCATCGCCTCGGAGGTCAGGAACCGCTCGGTGAGCTTCTTCGGGTCCGTCGGCAGGTTCTGCACCTCCTCGGTGGTCATGCGGCCGTACCACTGGTCACCGCCGGAAGCGTCGGAATGGTCCACCTTCCACGCCGTATTCTCCGCGGTGTTCAGCGTGAGCCACTTGTCCCCCGACCAAGCCCTGATCTTCGCCGGGGAGCCGGCCTTCCGCCACGCCGCCGCGTCCGGCGGGGTCTGCGGCCGGGCCGGGAGCATGCGCCAGGCGCCGCCCGAAGCCGAACCGGGCTTGGCCCCCGCCCACCGGAAGGACTCCGTGTACGCGCCGACCATCACGTACGAGCCCGTCCCGCCCCGGACGACGTAGGACTGGCCGGCGACGTCATCGGAGAACCAGTACTCGCCGATCTCCTGCTTCGCCGCGTTCTCCGCCGCGACCAGCACGGCCTCCTTGCCGAGGCTGATCTCGCCCGGACCGCCTCCGGGGTCACCGCCCTCGGGCGCCCCGGGCACGGCGGCCGAGACCGCGATCGCCGCCGCGGCGCCCGCCGAGACGATGCCCGTGCCGATGACCGCCCAGCGGACCGGACGGCGCCCCCGCGCCCGTCCCGCGGCGGGCGCCGCCTCCGGGTCCGCCCGGAGCGCCCGGCCCAGGTCGCGTTCCCGGCGGGCGCGGGCCGCGGCCGGGTCGGCCGGGGGGTCGAGCTGCTGGGGCCGCGCCGCGGACAGCGCCTTCATCACGTCGTGCTTCATCGGACCGCCTTCTTCTTCGGAGTGATCATGGAGGGGGCGCGCGCCGCGACCGGGCCGGGCGCCCGCGACTCGGCGGCGAGCGCGCGTTCCAGGCGGCGCCGGGCGCGGTGCAGCCGCACGTAGAACGCGGCCTTCGAGCAGCCGACGACCGTCGCCGCCTCGTCCGGCGACAGCTCGTGCCAGGCGACGAGCGTCAGCAGCTCGCGGTCGCGGTCGGGCAGGGCCGCCAGCGCCCGCAGCATCCCGGCGCGCTCGGCCACCGCCTCCGCGACGTCGCCCGCGGGCGGCTGCCCGGCCGCCCAGGTCCGCAGCTCGCGGGCCAGCGCGTCCTGCCGCCCTCGCGCCCGGTAGGACTCGCGCAGCAGGTTGCGGGCGATGCCGAACAGCCACGGCAGCGGCTCGTCCGGCAGGTCGCGGATGCGCCGCCAGGCGACGCAGAACGCCTCACTCGTGATCTCTTCGGCGGCCTGCGCGCCGACCCGGCTCACGACGTAGGCGTGGACGCGCGGATGGTACGCGTCGTAGATCGCCGTGAACCGGGCGGCGTCTTCGGGATCCGACAAGGTCTGGGCCCTTCGTCCGGGGGTGCCGTCACCTGGGTAGTGATCCGGGCCCGCAGCTTCTTACGAGAGCGTCCGAAGTTCGCGAAGATACGGGCCCGGGTGTCAGCGGGCGAGGTAGGCGCGCGTGATCCGCTGGTCGACGCCGCTGCCGTCCGCGTCCGCCGCCTGGACGCGGAGCGACACGGCCCCGCCCGGGGGTGGCCGCCGGGAGCGGTGCGCTGAAGCGGCCGCCGCCCAGGGCCTTCACCGGGGCTGCCTCCTTGCCCGAGGGCAGGCCGCCCGTGGGAGGCGGGGCGGCCTGGGCCGGCGGGGGCATCGCGGTCAGCGCGCCCGCCGCCAGCAGGGCGCCGAGCATTGCCCGGCACCAGGTTCGGGGGGTCATCGGGTCTCCTCTCGTCACGAGGCGATCGCCCGGAGCGGGTGACCGACTTCATGGCGGGAGTGGCGACTGATCCCGTTTTCTTGCAGCCGGTGGGGAACCGGAATAGGTGGCTCAATCGTCCTGTTGTAGAGGACGTCAGCAAAGTTGAGCCTGGTCGACTCAAGTCATTTGACAACGGGGAACCGGCCGGGCAACCTTGCGGACAGCAACGAACCGGCCGCACCCCGGGGGCGACCGGGGGGCGTTCACAACCGGAAACGCGCTGAACACCGGAAACGACGGAGGACGAGAACATGGCACGTGCGGTCGGCATCGACCTCGGGACGACCAACTCGGTCGTCGCGATTCTGGAGGGCGGCGAGCCCACCGTCATCGCGAACGCGGAGGGGTCGCGGACCACACCGTCCGTCGTCGCCTTCGCCAAGAACGGTGAAGTCCTGGTAGGCGAGGTCGCCAAGCGCCAGGCGGTGACCAACGTCGACCGGACGATCCGTTCGGTCAAGCGCGAGATGGGCACCGACTGGAAGACCACGATCGACGGCAAGGACTTCAACCCGCAGCAGATGAGCGCGTTCGTGCTGCAGAAGCTCAAGCGCGACGCTGAGGCGTACCTGGGCGAGACCGTCACCGACGCGGTCATCACCGTGCCCGCCTACTTCTCCGACCACCAGCGCCAGGCCACCAAGGAGGCCGGCCAGATCGCCGGGCTGAACGTCCTGCGCATCATCAACGAGCCGACCTCGGCGGCGCTGGCCTACCACCTGGAGAAGGAGAACGAGGCCACGATCCTGGTCTTCGACCTGGGCGGCGGCACGTTCGACGTGTCCCTGCTGGAGGTCGGCGACGGCGTGGTCGAGGTGAAGGCCACCAGCGGTGACAACCACCTGGGCGGCGACGACTGGGACCAGAAGCTCGTCGACTGGCTGGTCGAGAAGTTCAAGAACGCCAACGGCGTCGACCTGGGCAAGGACAAGATGGCCCTCCAGCGGCTGCGCGAGGCCGCGGAGAAGGCGAAGATCGAGCTGTCCAGCTCGACCGAGACGCAGATCAACCTGCCCTACATCACCGCGTCGAGCGAAGGCCCGCTGCACCTGGACGAGAAGCTCAGCCGGGCCGAGTTCCAGCGGATGACCAGCGACCTGCTCGACCGGACCAAGGCGCCGTTCAACTCGGTGCTGAAGGACGCCGGCATCTCGGTGAACGACATCAACCAGGTCGTCCTGGTCGGCGGCTCGACCCGGATGCCCGCGGTGTCCGACCTGGTCAAGGAGATGACCGGCAAGGAGCCGAACAAGGGCGTCAACCCCGACGAGGTCGTCGCGATCGGCGCCAGCCTCCAGGCCGGCGTGCTCAAGGGCGAGGTCAAGGACGTCCTGCTGCTGGACGTGACCCCGCTGAGCCTGGGCATCGAGACCAAGGGCGGCATCTTCACCAAGATCATCGAGCGGAACACCACGATCCCGACCAAGCGGTCGGAGACGTTCACCACCGCCGACGACAACCAGCCGTCCGTGGAGATCCAGGTCTACCAGGGCGAGCGCGAGATCGCGGCGTACAACAAGAAGCTCGGCACCTTCCAGCTCACCGGTCTGCCGCCGGCGCCGCGCGGCGTCCCGCAGATCGAGGTCACCTTCGACATCGACGCGAACGGCATCGTGAACGTCAGCGCGAAGGACCAGGGCACCGGCAAGGAGCAGTCGATGGTCATCACGGGCGGCAGCGCGCTGCCCAAGGACGACATCGACCGCATGATGCGCGACGCCGAGGAGTACGCCGAGGAGGACCGCAGGCGCAAGGAGGAGGCCGAGGTCCGCAACCAGGCCGACACCCTCGCGTACTCGACCGAGAAGTTCCTGCGGGAGAACGACGAGAAGGTCCCCGAGGAGCTGAAGACCGAGGTCAACGACGCGGTCGCCGAGGTGAAGAAGGCCCTGGAGGGCACCGACGTCGACGCCATCAAGACCAGCGCCGAGAAGCTCGCGCAGGTCAGCCAGAAGATGGGCGCCGCGATGTACGCGCAGAACCCCGAGGGCGCGCAGCCGGGCGGCGACGCCGGCCCGACGGCCGACGCCCAGGGCGGCGACGAGCAGGACGACGAGGTCGTCGACGCCGAGATCGTGGACGACGAGAAGCCGAAGGGTGATGCATCGTGACGTCCTCCCCTGACGAGGGCGAGGAGAAGGAGGGCCCGGTGATCCGCGACAAGCGGCGCATCGATCCCGAGACGGGGCAAGTCCGGGAGCAGGCGGCCGAGTCGCCCGCCCCGGAGGCCCCCGCGGACGACGGCGCCAAGGCCACCGACCAGGAGGTCACCGCGCTGCAGGAGCAGCTGGCGGAACGCGTCGCCGACCTCCAGAGACTGAAGGCCGAATACGACAACTACCGCAGGCGCGTCGAGCGCGACCGGGTCGCGGTCCGGGAGCAGGCCCTCGGGCAGGTGCTGTCCGAGCTGCTCCCGGTGCTGGACGACATCGTCCGCGCCCGTGAGCACGACGAGCTCCAGGGCGGGTTCAAGTCCGTCGCCGAGAGCCTGGAGGCCATCACGGGCAAGCTCGGCCTGGAGCGGTACGGCGAGAAGGGCGAGCCCTTCGACCCGACCGTGCACGAGGCGCTCATGCACTCGCTCTCGCCGGACGTGACCGAGACGAGTGTCGTGGACGTCCTCCAGCCCGGTTACCGGATCGGCGAGCGGATACTGCGGGCCGCGCGCGTGGCGGTGGCCGACCCCGCCCCGGACGCCGGCGGCGAGAGCGGCGGCGACACGGGCGGCGACGGCGAGTGATCCCCGGCCCCGCGCCGAGGGATCCGGGGGCACGCCCCCCGAAGGACCCGGTGTCCCGTCCCGGCCGCGACGGCCGGGACGGGACCGCCGGGGCACGTGAAGACATGTGGCAAGTGGCGATAGCAGAAGGCGGGGCGCCGTGAGCACCAAGGACTACCTGGAGAAGGACTACTACAAGGTCCTCGGTGTCGCCAAGACGGCCTCGCAGGAGGAGATCAAGAAGTCGTACCGGAAGCTGGCGCGCAAGTACCACCCGGACGCGAACAAGGGCGACGCCGAGGCCGAGGACCGCTTCAAGGAGGTCTCCGAGGCGTACGACGTCCTCTCCGACGAGAAGCGCCGCAAGGAGTACGACGCGGTGCGGTCCATGCCGGGCGGCTTCCGCGGCCAGCAGGGCGGCGGGAGCTTCCCGTTCGACCTCGGCGACCTGTTCGGCCAGACCGGCGGCGGGACGCAGACCGGCGGCACCGGGGAGCGCATCGGCGACCTGTTCGGCGGGCTGTTCGGCCGCGGCGGCGGCGGGCGCACCACCGGGACGACGCGGCGCGCGCGGCGCGGCGCGGACGTCGAGACCGAGGTGACACTGTCGTTCGGCCGCTCGATGAACGGCGTGACCGTGCCGATCAAGCTGACGAGCGAGGCCGCCTGCAACGCCTGCCGCGGGACCGGCGCCAAGGCCGGCACCGTGCCGCGGGTGTGCCCGAACTGCGAGGGCACCGGCCACGAGACCCGCAACCTGGGCAACTTCGGCTTCCAGGAGCCGTGCAAGGACTGCCACGGGCGGGGCCTCGTCGTCGACGACCCGTGCCCGATCTGCCACGGCAGCGGCCGCGCCACCGGCACCCGCACGATCCAGGCGCGGATCCCGGCGGGCGTCGCCGACGGCCAGAAGATCCGGCTGAAGGGCAAGGGCGCGCCGGGCGAGAACGGCGGCCCGCAGGGCGACCTGTACGTCAACATCAAGGTGCTCCCGCACAAGGTGTTCGGCCGCAGCGGCGACAACCTCACGCTGAGCGTCCCGGTGACGTTCCCGGAGGCGGCGCTGGGCGCGGAGATCCGGGTGCCGACGTTCCAGGGCCAGCCGGTGACGCTGCGCCTGCCGGAGGGCACCCCGAACGGCCGCACGTTCCGCGTGAAGGGCCGCGGCGCCCCCCGGCGCGACGGCACCAAGGGCGACCTGCTCGTCACCGTCGACGTCCAGGTCCCGCAGAAGCTCGACGACCAGGCGCGGGAGGCCCTCGCCCGGCTGCGCGAGGCGAACGCCGGCGACGACCTCCGCGTCGACCTCCTCCAGCAGGCCAAGCAGGAGTGACGACATGAGGTGGCGTTGTCTCCCGGGTGCGCGTGAACGGAGTGGGCCGTGAATACTGATCCGTTCGGTGACGACACTCCGGTCTACGTGATCTCGGTGGCGGCGCAGCTGTCCGGGCTGCACCCGCAGACGCTGCGGACCTACGACCGGATGGGCCTCGTGTCCCCGGGCCGGACGGCGGGACGGGGCCGCCGCTACTCGATGCGCGACATCGTGATGCTCCGCGAGATCCAGCGGCTCTCGCAGGAAGAGGGCATCAACCTGTCCGGCATCAAGCACATCCTGGGGCTGCAGCGCGACAACGTGCGGCTCCGGGAGGAGCTCGCGAAGGCGCACGCGGCGCTGGAGGAGCTCGCCAAGGAACTCGAGTCCACCCGTTCCGTCGCGGCCCGGCTGGCGCAGCAGCGCCGCCGGCACGGGGAGCAGGGCGGCACGCCCGGGTCCGACCTGGTGCCGATCAGGCAGACGAGCGTCGTGGTCTGGCACGAACGCAACCGGGACTAAAGCTCAATATCACCGCTTCTCAATACACGGGGGCTGGGGACACATGGACTACAAACTGACGCAGAAGAGCCAGGAAGCGGTGTCGGTCGCGGTCCGCAGGGCCGCGGCGGAGGGACACCCCGAGGTGGAGCCGCAGCACCTGCTGGTGGCGCTGATCGGACTGACCGACGGGACGGCCGTCCCGCTGCTGGAGGCCGTCGGCGCGGACTGGCAGGCCATCCGGCGGCAGGCCGAGGAGCAGCTCGCGGCCAAGCCGAAGGCGGAGGGCTCGACGGTGGCGACGCCGCGCCTGTCGGGGCAGCTCCAGCGGTCGGTCAACACCGCGGGGCACCGCGCGGAGCAGCTCGAGGACGACTACGTCTCGACCGAGCACCTGCTGGTCGGGCTGGCGGCGGACGGCGGCCCCGTCGCGGGCCTGCTGAAGGAGCACGGCGCGACGCCGCAGGCGCTGCTGGACGCGTTCGAGAAGGTGCGCGGGCACGCCCGCGTCACCAGCGAGAACCCCGAGGGCACCTACCAGTCGCTGGAGAAGTACGGCGTCGACCTGACGGCCGCGGCCCGCGACGGCCGGCTCGACCCGGTGATCGGGCGCGACGCGGAGATCCGCCGGGTCGTGCAGGTGCTGTCGCGGCGGACGAAGAACAACCCGGTGCTCATCGGCGAGCCCGGCGTCGGCAAGACCGCCGTGGTGGAGGGCCTGGCGCAGCGCATCGTCGCGGGGGACGTCCCCGAGTCCCTGCGCGGCAAGCGCCTCGTGTCGCTCGACCTCGGCGCGATGGTCGCGGGCGCGAAGTACCGCGGCGAGTTCGAGGAGCGGCTGAAGGCCGTCCTGCACGAGATCAAGGAGTCCGAGGGGCAGGTCGTCACGTTCATCGACGAGCTGCACACCGTCGTCGGCGCGGGCGCGGCCGAGGGCGCGATGGACGCCGGCAACATGCTGAAGCCGATGCTGGCCCGCGGCGAGCTTCGGATGATCGGCGCGACGACGCTGGACGAGTACCGCGAGCGGATCGAGAAGGACGCGGCGCTGGAGCGCCGGTTCCAGCAGGTCTTCGTCGGCGAGCCGTCCGTGGCGGACACGATCGCGATCCTGCGCGGGCTCAAGGGCCGCTACGAGGCGCACCACAAGGTGCAGATCAACGACTCGGCGATGGTGGCGGCGGCGACGCTGTCCGACCGCTACATCACGTCCCGGTACCTGCCGGACAAGGCGATCGACCTGGTGGACGAGGCCGCGTCCCGGCTGCGCATGGAGATCGACTCCCGGCCCGTCGAGATCGACGAGCTGCAGCGCACCGTCGACCGGCTCAAGATGGAGGAGATGAACCTCTCCAAGGAGACCGACGAGGCGTCCCGGCAGCGGCTCGACAGGCTCCGCGCCGACCTGGCCGACAAGCAGGAGCACCTGACCGGGCTCGTCGCCCGCTGGGACAAGGAGAAGGCGAGCCTGAACCGCGTCGGCGAGATCAAGGAGCGGATCGACCAGCTCCGCGGCGAGGCGGAGCGCGCGCAGCGCGACGGCGACCTGGAGACGTCCGCGCGGCTCACCTACGGCGAGATCCCGGCGCTGGAGAAGCAGCTGGAGGAGGCGTCGGAGGCGGCCGAGAACCGCGACGCGATGGTCAAGGAGGAGGTCGGCCCCGACGACGTCGCCGACGTGGTCGCGCTGTGGACGGGCATCCCCGCCGGCCGGCTGCTCGAAGGGGAGACGGCGAAGCTGCTGCGGATGGAGGAGGAGCTCGGCAGGCGGCTGATCGGGCAGTCCGCCGCGGTCCGGACGGTGTCGGACGCGGTCCGCCGCGCCCGCGCGGGCATCTCCGACCCCGACCGCCCGACCGGCTCGTTCCTGTTCCTCGGCCCGACCGGCGTCGGCAAGACCGAGCTGGCGAAGGCGCTCGCGGAGTTCCTGTTCGACGACGAGCGGGCGATGACCCGCATCGACATGAGCGAGTACTCCGAGAAGCACAGCGTGGCGCGGCTGGTCGGCGCCCCGCCCGGCTACGTCGGCTACGAGGAGGGCGGGCAGCTCACCGAGGCCGTCCGGCGCCGCCCGTACTCGGCGGTGCTGCTGGACGAGGTGGAGAAGGCGCATCCCGAGGTCTTCGACATCCTCCTCCAGGTCCTCGACGACGGCCGGCTCACCGACGGCCAGGGCCGCACGGTCGACTTCCGCAACACGATCCTGATCCTCACGTCCAACATCGGGTCGCAGTTCCTGGTCGACCCGACGCTGGAGAACGGCGCGAAGCGCGAGGCGGTCTGGAACGCGGTGCGGAACTCGTTCAAGCCGGAGTTCCTCAACCGGCTGGACGACGTGATCCTGTTCGACTCGCTGTCCACCGCCGAGCTGACGAAGATCGTGGACCTGCAGGTCGACCAGCTGGCCAGGCGGCTCGCGGAGCGGCAGCTCACGCTCAAGGTGAGCGACGCGGCCCGCGAGTGGCTGGCGCTGACCGGCTACGACCCGCTGTACGGGGCGCGGCCGCTGCGCCGCCTCGTCCAGACGGCCATCGGCGACCAGCTCGCCCGCGAGCTCCTCTCCGGCGAGGTCCGCGACGGCGACGAGGTGCTCGTCGACCTGGACGAGGCCGCCGACAAGCTGACCGTCCAGCCCGCCCGCGGCCTGACCCTCACCAAGTAGGGCCCGCGGAGGCTTGTGCCCGCCGCCCCCGTTGCCCGGGGGCGGCGGGCACGTGTTCTTCAGACCTCCAGGTTCTCCTCGATGTCGCGGAGCCGGTGCCGGGCCATGGCGAGGTTGGCGCGGGCGCGGTCCAGCGCCATGTAGAGGAACAGGCCCTTGCCCTTGCGTCCGGTCACCGGGCGGATGATGTGGTACTGGCTGGAGATGCTGATGAGGATGTCCTCGATCTCCTCCTTGATGGCGAGCTGCTCCATGGTGCGGAGCTTCGCCCGGACGACCTCGGTGTTCCCGGCCGCCGCGACCTGGAGGTCGAGGGTCTTCGAGCTGCCGAGCTGGCCGAGGGCCATCCCGCTGTTGTAGTCGACGACGGCGACGCCGATCGCCCCGTCGATGGCCATCATGTCCTTCAGCGCGAGATCCAGGTTGGACATGCGTGCTCCCCTTTCGTGGTTGCCGTGTGCGGTGGTCGTCATGTGCGGTGGTCGGTGCGCGGTCCTGCGAGGTGCGCGGCGATGGCGCGGGCGGCGGGGCGGGACTCCAGGTGGAGGCGCCCGACGTTGACGGCCGGGCCGGCGAGGACGGTGAGGGACGCGGTCGGCCCCGCGGCGTAGATCACGACGTAGCCGTCCACGCCGCGGATCACGACCTCGTGGAACGCGCCGCCGTGCGCGGTCTGCGCGATGCGGTGCGCCAGCGAGAGGCCGGTCGCGGTCACGGCCGCCATGCCGGACGGCTCGACGGACTCGGGCAGGTCCTGTGCGATGAGCAGCCCGTCCGCCGACGCGACCAGGGTCCCGGTGAGCTGCGGGATGCGGGCCCGCAGCGTCCTCAGCTCGGCCGTCACCTCGGCCTCCGGCAGCCGCACCGCCGGCGCCGCTCGTTTCGCCACCTTCGTCAGCCTTTCGATCAGTGTCCACACGGTCAGCCGAGTTCCACGAGCGCCGTCCGGAGCCGGGTGAGGAGGTCCTGGTCGGCCGGCGCCCACTCGGCCGGGAGCTCCGGCCGCGGCGCCGGCCCGGGTCTCGGGGTCCCGGTCCGCGCCGCCTCGGGTTCCGGGGCCTCGGTGCGCAGCAGCGATGCGGCGGCGAGGCCGCGGACGGCGAGGAGGCAGGCGAAGGCCGTCCGCCCGAGGTCCCGCGCCAGCTCCGCCGGCGTCCGCGTCCCGTCGGCGTTGAGGAGGATCTCCGCCTGGAGGCCGGTCAGGATTACGCGCTGCCGCCGGACGCGCCGGACGGGCTCCACCGGCGCGACGTCCACGGCCCCGTCCGGCCAGGCGGCGTCGAGCAGCCCGCGCCGCCGGCGCTGCTCGTGCACGAGCGTCGCCACGGTGATCCCCGGGGACGCCGCGTCCACCGGCTCCTCGGTGAAGACAGGTTCGGCGTCCGAGCCGAGCAGGAAATAGGCGGCGTCGAACAGCGCGAGCAGCGCCGCCAGTTCGGGATCGTGCCCACCGGCGCCGGGCGCGTGGCGGCTTTCGGCACCGGTGACGAGCCCGCGGCGGATATGTAGCGCACCCTCCTCTCCGACGCGCAGCGAACCGGTGCCGCGCGCACGCTCCAGCGAACCGAGGACTTCTGGAATATCCGCCACCGTCACCCGTCCGTCATTTCGGCCCCGCTACTTCGGCTCTCCGTCGCTTCGTCCCTGTCACTTCAGCACCGTCATTTCGGCCCTGTCATTTCATCGACGAGGCCCCGCATCCGCAGCCGGGCGAGCGCGAGATTCCCCTTTTCCCGGTCGAGCAGCAAATGGACGAACAGATGGCCGTCGAGATCCGCTCCGGTGAGGGCCAATAGGTGGTATCCGTCCGTACCGCAGACGATGATCTCCTCGACGTCGTCGCCGGCCGGGGTGGCGCTGAGCGCGGGCGCGGTCAGCACGGCCCGCACCACGTCGGTCGCGCCGGCGGCGTCCTCATGCTGGTCGACGAGGTCCTCCCGGCCCGCGGCCGCGACGGCGAGCCCGCTGGCGCAGTCCACCAGCGTGACCCGCTGCGCGCCCGGGATCGTCATCATCCGCGCAAGGCAGTCGTCAATGCGCACGCCCATTCCCCCACCGAATGAGAGTTGCAGGAACTCGACCTTAGACCGAACTTTGCCCCACGCAAGGCCAACCAGTTAAATCCGCACGACTCCCATCGAGCGGGACATAAATACCATCAGGTATGCCAACCGGTCAGCCCACACATAACGTTGCGCCCCGGAATACGGACCACCCGCCTCACCCCATTGCACGCCGCCCACAACCACCTCTCAGCGGACGGGCGCAGCACCCACAACGTTGACTTGCGGCGTGTTGTTGTTATGGCAGGCCGGATAACAACAACACGCCGCAAGTCAACGGAGCGGGTGGGGCTTGGTGGGCTACTGCGTCAGGAGGTGAGCCAGTCGGCCGGGAAGTCTTCGCGGAAGCGGTCCAGGGTCTCCTCGTCGCCGGCGCGGACGGAGAGCCAGCCTCCGGCGTCGCAGATGAGCAGGCCCGGGGCCGTGTAGAAGGCCTCGCCTTCCTCACCCTCGGGGTACGACGGGAAGGGCAGCCGGGTGAAGCGGCGGTCCAGCTCTTCGAAGTCCTCGAAGTCGCCGTGGTCGCACACGGGCTCGTCGGCCTGGAGCGCCTCGGAGAGGACGATCTCTATGCAGGACGTGGAGAAGGCGGCCAGCCAGCCCTCCCAGCGCTCCGCCTCCTTGTCCCCCAGGTCGGTGCGCATGCGGACGGGCGGGTCCGCCTTGTCCAGGTCGCCGAGCAGGACGCCCCATGAAGCGGCCCCCTGGTTCTCCTCGCGGAAGACGAGCGCCTCCTTGCGGTCGTCCACGTAGAACTCGTCCGGGCTCAGCAGCAAGTGCATGTTGCTGTGCAGGTCGGCGCGCCGGCCGAACAGCGCGTACGCCTCGCGGAGGGCGGCGGGGAGGCGCACGCCCAGGGCCGCTTCGACCGCCGTCAGGTCGGCGTCCGGGATCCCGTCGCCGGGGGCCAGCGGGGTCCGCCACGTCGCGGCGAAGCCCCGGATGTACGCCCACGCGGCCGTCCGGTCGCGCAGCGCGGCCGGGAGATCCCGGACAAGGTCGAAGGAATCGGTCACGGTCGTGAAGCTACTCCGGTTACGGGCGGGCCGTTCGGCGGTTGAACGGTTCCGGTGTACAACCGCCGAACGGTTCCGCTCTGAGCGTGCAGCCGTTCCGTACAGAACGTACAGAGGGCAGAGTTCTCCCATGAGGCTTTTGATGTTGGGCGGGACGGAGTTCGTGGGCCGCGCCACCACCGAGGACGCGCTCGCCCGGGGATGGGAGGTGACCGTCTTCCACAGGGGACGGCACGAGCCGCCCAAGGGAGTCGCATCGCTGCACGGCGACCGAACCGCGGAAGGCGGCCTCCAAGCGCTCAACGACGGGGAGTGGGACGCGGTCGTCGACACCTGGTCGAGTGCACCGTCCGCTGTGCGTGACGTCGCGAGGCTCCTGGACGGACGCGTCGGACGGTACGCCTACATCTCCAGCCGTTCGGTCTACCAGTTCCCCGCGCCGGCCGGGTCCGGCGAGGAGGCCGCCGTGGTCGGCGGCTCCCCCGGCGAAGGCGACGACGTCGACTACGCGACGGCCAAGCGCGGGGGAGAACTCGCAGCTACCCAGGTGTTCGGCGAACGGGCCCTGCTGGTGCGGGCGGGACTCGTCCTCGGCCCCTACGAGAACATCGGGCGCCTGCCGTGGTGGCTGACGCGCATGGCGAGAGGCGGTGCGGTCCTGGCCCCCGGCCCACGCGACGCGGGCCTGCAGTACATCGACGCCAGGGACCTCGCCACCTGGACTCTGGACGCCGTCGAGCAGGAACTCGGCGGGCCGTTCAACCTGGTCAGCCCGCCCGGGCACACGACGATGGGCGAGTTCCTCGAAACGTGCATCCAGGCGACCGGATCCGACGCTGAGCTGGTGTGGACCTCTCCTAAGGAGATCCTCGACGCGGGCATCCAGCCGTGGACCGACCTTCCGGTCTGGCTGCCGCCCGGTGAGGCGTACGACATGATGCACCAGGGGAACGTGGCCAAGGCCCTTTCAGCGGGCTTGCGCTGCAGATCCGTGCAGGAAACGGTCACGGACACGTGGGAGTGGCTGCAGAGCATCGGCGGACGGGCACCGCAACGTCCCGACCGGCCGGTGGTCGGTCTCGACGCGGAGACCGAGGCGAAGTTCCTGCGCCGCCGACCCGGATGATCCCGCGCCGCCAACCCCGGATGGCGCTTCGGTGGACGCGGCGGGGTCCGGTCGGCTAGAGAGACTGACATGACCGCTTTGGTACTCGGCCCGCACCTCCGGCACGTGAGTCACCACACCGCGACGATCTGGGTGGAGACCGACCGGCCCTGCGAGGTCCGGGTCGTCGGCCGGGAGCACGGTGTGGACGCCGCAGCCCGGACCTTCACCGCGCACGGCCACCACTACGCCGTCATCGAGATCGAGGGCCTCGCCGCGGGCGCGCGCGTCCCCTACGAGGTGCTGGCCGACGGCGAGACCGTCTGGCCCGAGGGCGACACGGGGTTCCCGCCGTCCCAGATCAGGACGCTGGACCCGGCGGGCGCCCTGCGCATCTCGTTCGGCTCCTGCCGCCGCTCCCCCGGGACGGTGGAGCAGTTCGGGCACGACGCGCTCACCTCGCTCGCCGAGCGGCTCCGCGCGGGCGGCGACTCGGTCGTCTGGCCGGACGTCCTGCTCATGGTCGGCGACCAGATCTACGCCGACGAGCTGACCGACGAGATGCGGGAGTTCATCCGCGCCCACCGCGGGCCGGGGGAACTGCCCGTCGAGGAGGTCGCGAACTACGAGGAGTACACCTATCTCTACAAGCTGGCCTGGTACGACGACCCGGCGGTGCGGTGGCTGCTGTCCACAGTCCCGACGTTCACCATCTTCGACGACCACGACATCAGGGACGACTGGAACACGTCCTACACGTGGCGACAGCAGATGTGGTCGCAGCCCTGGTGGAGGGACCGCATCACCGGCGGGATCGGCTCGTACTGGATCTACCAGCACCTCGGCAACATGTCGCCGCAGGACCGCGCGTCGGATCCCGTCTTCAAGGCGGTGCGGACGGCGTCCGATAGCACGGGCGACGCGGGCGCCGTCCTGGACGAGTTCGCGGAGAAGGCCGACAAGGAACCGGCCAGCACGCGCTGGAGCTACGCGCACGACTGGGGCGGCGTCCGGCTGATCGTCGTGGACAGCCGCTGCTCCAGGCTCCTCACCGCCGACCGCCGCGGCATGCTCGACGACGAGGAGTTCGCCTGGCTGGACGACCAGTGCCAGGGCGGCATGGACCACCTGCTCATCGCGAGCTCCCTCCCCTACCTGCTGCCCAGGACGATCCACCACGCGGAGTCGTGGAACGAGGCGGTCGCGGGCGGCGCCTGGGGCAAGACCGCGGCGAAGCTGGGGGAGAAGGTCAGGCAGGCGGCCGACCTGGAGCACTGGGCGGCCTTCGAGAGCTCGTTCCGCACCCTCGCCCACGATGTCATCGCCGTCGGACGCGGCGAGCGCGGCCCGGCGCCGGCGAGCATCTCGTTCCTGTCCGGCGACATCCATTACTCGTACCTGGCGCGGGTCACCGAGCCGGGCACCGAGTCGAAGATCTCGCAAGTCGTCTGCTCGCCGCTGCGCAACCCACTCGCCGGGGTGTTCCGCTGGGCGAACCGGCTGGCGTACGCGCGGGCGACGGGCTGGCCGTTCCGCGCGCTCGCGAAGCTCGCGAAGGTGCCCGCCACGCCGCTGCGGTGGCGGCTCACCGACGGCCCGTGGTTCGACAACGCCATCGCCACCGTCGAACTGTCGGGACGCGACTGCGGCGTGCGCTGGGAGACCCCGAAGGACGGCGGCAGGCTCGCCGAGATGGCGCGGGCGAGAATAACCGGCTGAGCGCGCGGCGCGCCCCGACCGGAAAATCCACGGCCCGCGAAATGGACAACAAATCGTGATCGATCCATCACGATTTGCGACCGGAAACTGCGGGTCGGCGGCCGGGCCGGTCGCGGCGCCGCACACCATGCGCGGTTGAAGGCCGGGTACGGGGCGTCCCGCGATTGAACCGCGAGCCGCCCCTTCCCGTAAAGATCATGGAGAACCACAGGGCCGGCCGGAAAAGGCTGGTAGCGTCCGCCGCGGCTCCCGAGATCTTTGTTACCGGGGAGTCGCCAACCGGCGGCCTGCCATGAAAGAGTGGCGAATCACCGTATTGGCCTACCGGGCTTACGTGCTTCACTACGCTATAGGCGCCCGCGGACAGTACGCCGGTTGAGCACGCTGTGAGCTCCCGTGTTTGAGGAAGGGCGGTGTCGCATGGATCGCTGCGCGCTGTTCGTAGACGCCGGCTACCTGCTGGCCGACGGCGCGATGGCGGTGCACGGCACACGCCACCGCGACACCGTCTCGTGGGACTTCGGCGGCCTCCTGCAGCTCCTGGGCAACCTCTCCAGGGAGCGCACGGGCATGCCGCTGCTGCGCTGCTACTGGTACGAGGCGACCGTGGAGGGCCGCCGCTCCCCCGAGCACGACGCGCTCGCCGACCTGCCCGGCCTCAAGCTGCGGCTCGGCCGCATCCGCCCCGGCCGCCGCGAAGGCGTCGACTCCGAGATCCACCGCGACCTGATGACCCTCGCCCGCAACGGCGCGCTCACCGACGCCGTCCTGGTCAGCGCGGACGAGGACCTCGCCCAGGTCGTCGCCGACGCGCAGGACCTCGGCGTCCGCGTCACCGTGGTGCACGTCGCCGTCGACGGCAACTGGACGATCTCCCGGGTGCTGCGGCAGGAGTGCGACGACCTCATCGAGATCGGCGCCGGCCACCTGCGCCCGTACGTCAACCTGCTCACCGGCGTGGACGGCACCGCCGGCTCCTCGCTCGGAACGAGCCCGCTGTCCAACGGGCACGGCACCAACGGCCACGGCGGCGCGCTCGGCCCCCTCCAGACGACCTCGCACAACGGGCCGCCTCCGGCGTCCCCGCTGAGCCAGCCGCCGGTGCCGTCGGCGCCGTCGGTCCGCGACCTCGGCCCGGCCATGACCGGCAACGTCGGGCCGGGCGGCTCCGGCTCGGGCGGGGGAGGCACCGGCCCGATGCCGCTGCCGGGCAGTTCGGGCGGCGGCGGCTCCTCCTACGGTTCGAGCGGGCCCTCGTACGGTTCGGGCGGCTCGTCGTACGGCTCGGGCGGGTCCTCCTACAACACCGGCGGGCACCAGGCGAACCTGCAGCCCGCCGCGACCCCGCCGGGACCGTCCTCCACGCAGGCCCCGCCCTCCCCGGCCCCGGCTCCCGCTCCGGCGCCGCCCGCGCCGGCGCCCCCGCAGCCGCAGGTCCCAGGCCCGCAGTACTCCTCGTCGCCCGTCCCGGCGCCGTCGCCGCCGCCCCCGCCGCAGACGATGCCGTCGGGCGGCCACCAGACCGGCCCCTACACCGGCCCGCAGCAGGTCTCGCACGTGCCCGCGCAGCAGAACGCCCCGACGCTGGCGGACGCGGTCAAGGCCGCGCACCAGGAGGGCCAGGACTTCGGCGAGTCCGTCGCCCGCGACGCGCCCGCCCTGTGGCTGGAGGCCGTCCTCGCCCGCAAGCCGCGGATGCCGTCCGACCTGGAGGCACGGCTCCTGCAGGGGTCCTCGCTGCCCATCGACTTCCTGCTGCACGACGAGGTGCGCCACGCGCTGCGCCGCGGCTTCTGGGACGCCCTAGAACGTTCCCGCCGCTGATACGGGCATCCGCGCAGGTCAACTGACAGGTACGCACCGGTATCACGCGATCATCCCCGATTCGGCCGCTTCGGCCGTGCGGCGACGGGTAGCGTTGAAGCGTGACGCATGTGACGGAAGACGATCTCGACGACCTGGAGTTCGACACCCTGCGCACCGGCGATCACATCTCGGCGGCACGCCGGCTCGCCGAGCTGGCCGAGTCGGTGTCCGGCGGGGTGTCGCGCGCCAACGTCCTGCTGCGCGCGGGTGAGCAGTGGCAGCACGCCGGCAACCACGCCAAGGCCGCCGAGTTGTACCGCCGGGCGATGGAGGACGGCGGGGAGACCTACGGCGACCCGCGCGCCTACCTCGCGGACGCCCTGTTCGAGCTGGGCCGCGCCGAGGAGGCCCGCACGCTCGTCGACCAGATCCGCGCCGACAAGCCGCGCGACCCCGAGGTGTACCGCGCGGTCGCGGAGGTGCTCTACGCCCAGGGCGACGCGACCGGCGCCCACGAATGGGCGACGAGCGGCGCCGACGTGGTCCTCGCCCTGCGCGAGCGCGCCGGTGTCGGCAGCGGCGGGGGCGGTGGTGGTGGCGGTGCCGCGGAGCTGATCCCGGGCCCGGACGACGTCAACATCGCCGAGGACAGCCTCGAAGCCCTCCTTCGCCTCCGCTACCGCGCCCGCATCGACCTGGGCCGAGGCGAGGACGACTACGACGCCCTCCTGGACGACCTGCTCAAGAACGGCTGACCCCGCGCTACCCCGGTGGGGTGGCGGCTACAGCAGGGCGACCAGTTCGCTCAGGGACTGGGCCACGGCGGCCGGTGGTTCGTGTTCGGTCACGGGCCAGCCGCGCAGCCGAGCCTCTCTAAGCGCCTCCTCGTGCTTGGAGGAGGCGACCCTGTCCGCATGGGTCCGGAGGTAGCCGCAGGGCGCCTCCGGCCAATCTGGGGGCATCGGAAGCTCATCGTGGGGCGATCCCTCGCCGTGGAGGTGCAGCGGCCGCGGGAGGTCGGCGTCCACGAACACGTATCCGCCCACCGAGCGGTGCGCGGCGCGCTGGGCCAGCGAGACGCCGGGCAGCAGCGGGCCGGCGTCGCCGTGGGCGACGAGGACGAGCGGGGCCACCGGATCGGTCGCCGCGATGATCAGCGAGGCGCGGGCGATGTAGCGGGGCCCGGTGTCGGCGACGTCCGGCGCGACGACGTCCAGGCCGTACGAGCGGAGCATCTCCGGCAGATCGCCCCACGATTTCGCGTCGGCGCCCGGCGCGTGCAGCAGGACCAGCGTTCCCGGCGTCATGTCACCCCCCACGGCACCGTACACGGCGGGCGCGGGCGCCGGACGCGGGGCGAAGGAGGCGGGTGGGCGCGGGTGAATAGGGTCGTGGCGTGAGCGATCGCCAAGAGCTGCTTCAGATGATCAAGGACAAGGCCGTGGTGCACGGGGACTTCGTGCTGTCCTCGGGTAAGCGGGCGTCCTGGTACGTGGACCTGCGCCGGGTGACGCTGGACGGGACCGCGGCTCCGCTGGTGGGGCGGGTCATGCTGGACGAGACCGCCGACCTGGACTACGACGCCGTCGGAGGGCTCACGCTCGGCGCCGACCCGGTGGCCGCCGCGATGCTGCACGCGGCGGCGGCCCGCGGCCGCGCGCTGGACGCGTTCGTCGTCCGCAAGGCCGGCAAGGCCCACGGGCTGCAGCGGCGCATCGAGGGCCCGGACGTCGCGGGCCGCCGGGTGCTGGCCGTCGAGGACACCTCGACCACCGGCGGGTCCGTGCTCACGGCCGTGGAGGCGCTGCGGGAGGCGGGCGCGGAGGTCGTGGCGGTCGCGACGATCCTGGAGCGCGGCGCGGCCGGCCGCATCGCCGAGGAGAGGCTCGCCTACCGGCACCCCTACGACGTCACGGACCTCGGCCTCTCCTGAAAAGAACGCAGTCGGTCGAGCGCGGTCAGGAGCGTTCGCCGACGAACCACTGGCCGCGCTGCCCGTTCGGCTTCCGCGGCTGCTCCTCGCCGTAGATGGTCACCTGCAGTGAGCCGCCGTTGGTGGCGACGACCTGGAGGGGCGCCTCGTCGTACTGGAGGATGTCGCCGCTGCTGAGCTGGCCGTTGGTGAGCACCTTGCCCTGGGCGTCGGCGACCCGGACCACGACGGTGGTGGGCTGGCCGATCACGCGGATCACGAGGGGGACCGCCGACTGCGGCGAGGTGGCGTTGTTGGTCGGGGATGGGTCGCCCCCACCCCCGCCACCACCGCTCTCCTCGCCGGACGGCGTGCCGGAATTGACCGGGCCCTTCTGTTCGGGCTCGCCGGATATCGCGTCGACCAGAGCCATGGCGCCCACGACGAGAAGTGCCAAGGCGGCCACCACGGCAACGACCGCGATCAGAATGCGCGCGAGACCCCTAGGGTCCGACCGATGACGTCCCACATGGGGAGGTTAGCGATAACTGTCACCGCTGAGCGACGGACGTGACTCTTCGGGGCCATTCTTATTCGGACCCTGGTCCGATTTGGGCCCGCCCTTCATCACCTCACGGATGATCGGGATGAGCGAGAGCAGCACGATCACCACGACACCGGGCAGGATGTAGGACTCGATCTCCGGCACGTTGGCGCCGAGGAAGTGACCGAGCAGGAACAGCGACTCCGTCCACAGGACGCCGCCGACCGTGTTCCAGACGAGGAACTTGCGGCGGTCCATGCCGAGCATCCCGGCGAGCGGGTTGAGGAACGTCCGCACGATCGGGATGAACCGGGCCAGGACCACCGCCTTGGCGGGGCCGAACCGGTTGAAGTAGTACTCGGCCTTCTCGACCCACTCCTGCCGGAAGATCCGGGAGTCGGGGCGGTCGAAGAGCCGGCGGCCGTACCGCTCGCCGAGCCAGTGGCCCGTCTGGGCGCCGGCGATGGCCGCGATCGGACCGCCGATCATCAGCCAGGTCAGCGACAGCGGCTGGAACTCCTGCCCGTTGACGGTGGAGACCGCCGTCAGAATCCCCGCCGTGAACAGCAGCGAGTCACCGGGTAGCAGGCAGCCGAACAGCAGTCCGGTCTCGGCGAAGATGATGGCGATGACGCCGATCGTCGCGAATGTGCCGAAGAGCTGCAGCCAGGCGGTCGGGTGCAGCCACTCGGTGATACTGAGGGGAAGGGTCATGAGCTCCACACGGCGAGCGTACCTTTCCACACGCTCGGAGAAGGCGGGATACTGATGGTGGACGGCATGCCCGACCCGGAATTCGTGTGGCCGGGCGCTCACCCCGGGTACGTGGACGACCGGGTGCTTCCGCCCGGCCGGATGCCCACCGGCACCGACCCATTGAAAGGACGCTGATCAATGCCCATCGCAACGCCCGAGGTCTACGCGGAGATGCTCGACCGTGCGAAGCGCGACGGCTTCGCGTTCCCCGCGATCAACGTGACGTCCAGCCAGACGCTGAACGCCGCGCTGCGCGGCTTCGCCGAGGCGGAGAGCGACGGCATCGTGCAGGTGTCCACCGGGGGCGCCGAGTACCTCTCGGGCTCCACCGTCAAGGACATGGTCACGGGCGCGACCGCGCTGGCGGAGTACGCCCGGGTCGTGGCCGACAAGTACCCGGTGAACATCGCCCTGCACACCGACCACTGCCCCAAGGACAAGCTGGACGGCTTCATGCGTCCGCTGGTCGAGATCTCGCAGGAGCGGGTGGCGCGCGGCGAGGAGCCGCTGTTCCAGTCGCACATGTGGGACGGGTCCGCCGTCGAGCTGCACGAGAACCTGCGGATCGCGGAGGAGCTCCTGGAGGAGTGCGCCAAGGCCCGCATCATCATGGAGATGGAGATCGGCGTCGTCGGCGGCGAGGAGGACGGCGTCGCCCACGAGATCAACGAGAAGCTCTACACGACGCCGGGTGACGCGCTCGCGACCGCCGAGGCCGTCGGCGTGGGCGAGAAGGGCCGCTACATCCTCGCCGCGACGTTCGGCAACGTGCACGGCGTCTACAAGCCGGGCTCGGTCAAGCTGCGTCCCGAGGTGCTCAAGGAGATCCAGGAGGCGGTCGGCGCCGAGTACGGCAAGGAGAAGCCGTTCGACCTGGTGTTCCACGGCGGATCGGGCTCCTCGCTGGAGGAGATCCGCGAGGCGGTGTCGTACGGCGTCATCAAGATGAACATCGACACCGACACCCAGTACGCGTTCACCCGCCCGGTCGCCGACCACATGTTCCGCAACTACGACGGCGTGCTGAAGGTCGACGGCGAGGTCGGCAACAAGAAGCAGTACGACCCCCGCTCGTGGGGCAAGGCCGCCGAGACGTCGATGGCCGCGCGCATCGTGCAGGCCGCGGAGAGCCTCCAGTCCGCGGGCCAGAAGCTCAAGTAGCGGAGGAACCGGCGGGGCCGGGCGGCGCGGCGCTCGATTCGGCGAGCGCCGGGCCCGCCCGGCCTCCTGGGTTGCTTGACGAAACCACGTAGGCTGGCGGTGTGGCACTGCCCCGCACCTACGAATCGCAGAACTGCTCGATCGCCCGGTCGCTGGAGGTCGTCGGCGACCGGTGGACACTGCTCGTCATCCGCAGCGCCTTCGAGGGCGTGCGGCGCTTCGACGACTTCCAGGACGCGCTGGGCGTGGCGCGCAACGTCCTCACCGACCGGCTGAACCGGCTGTGCGAAGAGGGGATCATGCGCCGCGTCCCGTACCAGGAGCGCCCGGAGCGCTTCGAGTACCGGCTCACCCGCAAGGGCGTCGAGCTCTGGCCGGCGATGATGACCCTGCTGATGTGGGGCGACCGCCACTACGCCCCCGACGGCCCGCCGCTGATCGTCGGGCACCGCGGCTGCGAAGGCGGCCTGACGCCGCAGTTCACCTGCGACGTCTGCGGCGTCTCCCTCGGCCCGTCCGACGTGGAACCGCGCCCCGGCCCGGCCGCCTGAGGAAAAAATAGGGTTGCTTCACGCAACTTTCTGCGGTCCAATAAGTTGCATGAAGCAACTCGATGTGCGCAGCGCGGCCCACATTGACCCGGCGCTGGACGATCTCCGGATCCGCCCGTACGGGATCACCGACCACGACCGCGTCCACCGGATGTCGGAGCGGCTGTCGTCCGCCAGCCTCTACACCCGGTTCTTCTCGGGCACGCCCCGGCTCCCCGACCACTACGTCGGCCTGCTCGACGGGCTCGACCACTGGGACCGCGACGCCCTGGTCGCCCTGGACGGCGACGACATCGCCGGCATCGCCGAGTACGTCCGCGACAAGAAGCGGCCCTGGCGCGCCGACATCGCCGTCCTGGTCACCGACCCCTGGCAGCGCCGCGGCCTCGGGTCCGTCCTGGTCGGCTGCCTCACCGAGCTCGCCGGACGGCGCGGCGTCACCGAGTTCGACGCGGACGTCGTCCTCGAGAACCGGCCGGCGATCCGCTTCGTCCACCACGGCTGGCCCGCCGCCCGCTCCACCACCGAGGGCGGCTCCGCGCACTTCCGGCTGCCGCTCGCGGCGATGGCCGCAACCGGCACCGCCGCGGCGGCGACGGCGAATCCGGCGGTCCGCACGCGCTCACCGCATTGGGGCGCCGAGCGAACCAACTCCTGACGCGGCCGCGACGGGCGCCGGTCCGACCCGGGGTGGGGGCACGGCGTCCGGGCTGCTTACGATGAGGCGCATGACCCAGAACCTGCTCGGTGGGCCTCCTCCGACCGAACTCCCGGACAACAACGAAGCCCGGACGGCGCTGGAGAACGGCATCGACCCGTTCGAGGTCGCCGCGCGCCACCCCGACTACACCGGCGCGTGGGCCGAACTGGCGGACCGCGCGTTCGCCAACGGCAGCGTCATCGACTCCTACGCCTTCGCCCGCACCGGCTACCACCGCGGGCTCGACCAGCTCCGCCGCGCCGGCTGGAAGGGCCACGGCCCCGTCCCCTGGGAGCACGAGCCCAACCGCGGCTTCCTGCGCGCCCTGCACGCCCTCGGCCGGGCCGCCGCCGCCATCGGCGAGGACCACGAGGCCGAGCGCTGCAAGACGTTCCTCCGCGACAGCAGCCCCACCGCGGCGGACGTCCTGACGAGCTGACGGACCGGCGAGCCGATCGAGCGTTCCGCGGGAGGTGAGGTGCGGTTTCCTCAGCTTCCGCGGAAAGGTAGGCTTTGATCGCAAGAGGCCCCATCGCTACTTGCGGCGACAGGGGCCTTCGTCGTGGGAAGGGAAAGTGGCATGCCTGCCATCGTTCTGGTCGGGGCGCAGTGGGGAGACGAGGGCAAGGGCAAGGCCACGGACCTCCTCGGCGGGGACGTCGACTACGTCGTCCGCTACCAGGGCGGCAACAACGCGGGCCACACCGTCGTCATCGGCGACAAGAGCTACGCGCTCCACCTGCTGCCGTCCGGGGTGCTGTCGCCGGACGTCGTGCCCGTGATCGGCAACGGCGTGGTGATCGACCCGGCCGTGCTGCTGGGCGAGATCGACGGCCTGCGGGACCGCGGCATCTCCTGCGAGCGCCTGCTGATCTCGGCGAACGCGCATTTGATCATGCCGCACCACCGGGCGCTCGACAAGGTCACCGAGCGGTACCTCGGCAAGGCCCGGATCGGCACCACCGGCCGCGGCATCGGCCCCGCCTACGCCGACAAGATCAACCGGATGGGCATCCGCGTCCAGGACCTGTTCGACCCGAACATCCTCACGCAGAAGCTCGACCTGGCGCTGCGCGAGAAGAACCAGGTCCTCACCAAGGTCTACAACCGGCGCCGCATCGACACGGGGCCGATCGTCCAGGAGTACCTGACCTACGGCGAGCGGCTCAGGCCGTTCGTCGCCGACACCGCGACCGTCCTGAACAAGGCCCTGGAGGACGACAAGGTCGTCCTGCTGGAGGGCGCCCAGGGCACGCTGCTGGACATCGACCACGGCACCTACCCCTTCGTGACGTCGTCCAGCCCGACGGCGGGCGGCGCGTGCGCGGGCTCCGGCGTCGGCCCGACGAGGATCACCCGGGTGATCGGCATCATCAAGGCGTACACGACCCGTGTCGGCTCTGGACCGTTCCCCACCGAGCTGCTGGACGAGCAGGGCGAGTACCTGCGCAAGGCCGGCGGGGAGTACGGCGTCACCACGGGACGCGACCGCCGCTGCGGCTGGTTCGACGCCGTCATCGCCCGCTACGCCACCCGCGTCAACGGCATCACGGACTACTTCCTCACGAAGCTGGACGTCCTGTCCGGCCTGGAGCGCGTCCCGGTGTGCGTCGCCTACGAGATCGACGGCCGGCGTGTGGACGAGTTCCCCATGACGCAGACCGAGTTCCACCACGCCAAGCCCGTCCTTGAGTACCTGGACGGCTGGCAGGAGGACATCACGGGCGCCAAGACGTTCGAGGACCTCCCGGCCAACGCGCAGGCGTACGTCCGCGCTCTTGAGGAGATGTCCGGCTGCCGCATCTCCGCGATCGGCGTGGGCCCGGGGCGCGACCAGACGCTGTCTCTGCGGTCGCTGGTCTGACGTGGTCGAAGTCCACGGCCACCGGGGAGCGCGTGGTCTCCGCCCGGAGAACACGCTCCCCGGCTTCGCCCACGCCCTGGAACTGGGCGTGGACGCGATCGAACTGGACGTGGGCATGTCCGCCGACGGCACGGTCGTCCTCAACCACGACCAGACGCTGTCCCCGGTGAACCTGACCGACACCGCCCCCGCGTGGCCTGGCGACCCCGCCTTCCCCTACGTCGGCAAGCGCATCCGCGACCTGACGGCCGCGCAGCTACGCACGCTCGACGCGGGCTCCCGCCGCCACGAGGCGTTCACCCAGATCCCCGTCCCCGGCGCGGCCATCCCGACGCTCGCCGAGACCTGCGCCCTGCTGGCCCCCACGGGCGTCACACTGGCCGTAGAACTCAAGACCGACCCCGGCTGGCCCGTCGAGGCCGTAGAGCGCCTCACGGCCGCTGTGACGGCCGTGCTGACGTCCGCGGGCGTGACCGGCCGCTCCAGAATCCTCGCCTTCGACTGGCGCGTCCTGACCGAGGCCGCCCGCAGCCATCCGGAGTTTCCCCGGGTGGCCCTGGTCGAGCGCAAGACCCTCGCCCCGACCACCCGCTGGCTGGCCGGCCTCCCCGCTGACGACCCCGTGTCCGCCGCCGCGAAGATCGGCGCCGACTTCCTGTCACCGGAACACGTCCTCACCACCCCGGAACTGGTCGACCAGGCCCACTCGCACAACCTCAAGGTCGCCGCCTGGACGGTCAACACCCCAGAAGAAGCAACTCGCCTGATCGACTACGGCACAGACGCCCTGGTCACCGACTACCCCGACCGCCTACAGCACCTACGCAAACCCGCCTGATTCCAGACGCGCCGACCTCAGCCACCACAGCAACCCCGCAACAACCTCAACGCCTGCGATCGCGTCCGAAGGCAGGTTTCGAGCGAAGCAAGAAACCTGATCGCGCAGCGAGCCGCTAGGCGAGCCGGAGCGATGCAGCGATCGCACGCATTGCCCGCCGAAGGGAGGGCCCCCAGGGCCCGACCGCCAAGGGCAATGCAATGATCACAGCCAGCCGTTGCGGCGGAAGCCCCGGTAGAGGGAGAAGCAGGCCAGGCCGATGACGCAGAGGATCATCGGGTATCCGTAGCGCCATTCGGTCTCGGGCATGAAGTCGAAGTTCATGCCGTAGACGCCGGCGATGGCGGTGGGGACCATGAATATGGCTCCCCAGGAGGAGATCTTCCGCATGTCCTTGTTGTCGGCCACGGTGACCTGGGTCATGTGGGCCTGGAGGATGGGGTTGAGGAGCTCGTCGTAGGACTCGACCTGCTCGCGGACGCGGGTGAGGTGGTCCTCGACGTCGCGGAGGTACTCCTTTATCTCCGCCGGGACGAAGCGGCGGCCGGAGAGGTTGCGCAGCGGGCCGGCGAGGGGGCCGACGGCGCGCTTGAGCTGGATGACCTCGCGCTTGAGGCGGTAGATGCGGCGGGACTCGTCGGTGCGCTCGGGGGAGAAGACGGCCTCTTCGACCTCGTCGATGTCCTCCATGACGGCGTCCGCCACGCAGACGTAGCCGTCGACGACGCGGTCGGCGACGGCGTGCACGACGGCGGCGGGGCCGAGCGCGAGGCGTTCCGGCTGCTTCTCCAGGTCGCGGCGGACGGGGGTGAGCTCGCCGTGGGCGCCGTGCCGGACGGTGACGACGAAGTCGGGGCCGCAGAACAGCATGATCTCGCCGGTCTCGACGACCTCGGCGCCGCCGGGCCCGCTAGCGACGTACCCGACGGTCTTCATGACGACGAAGTGGACGTCGTCGTAGCGCTCCAGCTTGGGCCGCTGGTGGGCGTGGATGGCGTCCTCGACGGCGAGCGGGTGGAGGCCGAAGACCTCGGCGAGGTCGGCGAGTTCGGTGGCGGACGGCTCGTGGAGGCCGACCCAGACGAAGCCGGCGCTCTCCCCCTCGGGGACGAGGCGGCCGTCGCGGATGAGGCGGACGGCGTCGGCGACCGTGTCGGTGGAGACGCGGTGCCCG
This sequence comes from Actinomadura livida, assembly GCF_014648675.1. Taxonomy (GTDB): domain Bacteria; phylum Actinomycetota; class Actinomycetes; order Streptosporangiales; family Streptosporangiaceae; genus Spirillospora; species Spirillospora livida. Next base: position 448,222 of record NZ_BMRO01000005.1, on the reverse strand, counting down.
TCGATGTAGGCGGCCCAGTCGATGACGGCGGAGCCGCGGTGCGGCGCCTGGACCCCGGTGGGCCGGCGCGTCTTGAACAGGACGCGGCTCGGGCGGACTCGTGTCATGGCCATGAGGTGCTCCTAACCCGCCGGCCACGCACGTAGCGCGCGCTCAACCCCGGCTGGTCAGCGAAGGGAGCGCGCGAAGTCGATGGCCGGGCGCCAGACGGAGGCGGACGGTCGGACAGTCCGGTTCGGACTGTGAGGGTTTTCCGGCGAACCGCAAGGATCACCAGGACTCATCCCGACCACCTCCTTTCACACCTCGGTCAAGCCGGTGGCAGCCTATCAGCCGACATTTGGGACGCCGCCCGGAACCGATATGTTCGCTGGTCCCCGGCGTGAGCGCGGTCACCCGGCGGCCGGGCGCGCCGGCGCCCAGTATGCTCGCGTGACGTGCGAGTACTCGTCCTTGGATCGGGTGGCCGCGAGCATGCGCTCGCCCGCGCCCTGCACCGCGACCCTGCCGTCACCGCCCTCCACTGCGCCCCGGGGAACCCGGGCACGGCCGAGATCGCGGACAACCACCAGCTGGACCCGACCGACGCGGTCGCGGTGACCGAGCTGGCCGGGCGGCTCCGGGCCGACCTGGTGGTCGCGGGCCCCGAGGCGGTGCTGGTCGCGGGGGTCGGCGACGCGCTGCGCAAGGCGGGGTTCCCCTGCTTCGGGCCCGACCGCGCCGCCGCCCGCATCGAGGCGTCCAAGGCGTTCGCGAAGGAGATCATGGCGAAGGCGGGGGTCCCGACCGCCGACGCGCGGATCTGCGAGACCGCCGCGGCGGCGGACGAGGCGCTGGACTCCTTCGGCCCGCCCTACGTGGTGAAGGACGACGGCCTGGCCGCGGGCAAGGGCGTCGTCGTGACCGGGGACCGCGCCGCCGCGCACCGGCACGCCACCTCGTGCGAGCGCGTCGTGATCGAGGAGTTCCTGGACGGCCCCGAGGTCTCCCTGTTCGCCCTGTCCGACGGGCAGCACGCCGTTCCGCTGCTCCCCGCGCAGGACTTCAAGCGCGCCTACGACGGCAACGACGGACCCAACACGGGCGGCATGGGCGCCTACACGCCGCTCCCGTGGGCACCGCCCGGCCTGGTGGACGAGGTCATGTCCACGGTCATCCAGCCCACCGTGGACGAGATGCGCCGCCGCGAGATCCCCTATGTCGGTGTCCTGTACGCGGGGCTGGCGCTGACGTCCAAGGGTGTGCGGGTCGTGGAGTTCAACGCCCGGTTCGGTGACCCTGAGGCCCAGGTCGTCCTGGACCGCCTGGCCACACCCCTGGCGTCGCTGCTGCAAGCCTGCGCGATCGGTGGCCTCGACCCGCGGTTCCGCCCGGAATGGCGTCCCGGCGCGGCCGTCACCGTCGTCCTGGCCTCGGAGGGTTACCCGTCCGCCCCGGTGAAGGGCGACGTCATCACCGGCCTGGACGAGGCAGCCAAGGTCGATGGCGCCTACGTCCTCCACGCGGGCACGAAGCTGGACGCGGACGGACGCCTCGTCGCGAACGGCGGCCGCGTCCTCAACGTCGTGGGCACCGGCCCAGACGTACCCACCGCCCGCGCCACCGCCTACGAGGCCCTGTCCAACATCACCCTCCGCGGCTCCCACCACCGCACCGACATCGCCGCCCTGTAACGAGCCGCCCGCCAACGTGACCACACCGGCCACTGCCGCAGCCACGCACTAAGCCCAATCGTCGCGATCGCGTCCGAAGGCAGGTTTCGAGCTTGCGAGAAACCTGATCGCGCAGCGAGCCGCTAGGCGAGCCGGAGCGATGCAGCGATCGCACCGCGGTGCCGCCGAAGGAGGGCCCCCCAGGGCCCGACGCCCAGGCAACGCAATAATGAGCAGGTGATTGAGCGCTACACCCTTCCGGAGATGGGGCGCGTCTGGAGTGACGCGCACAAGTACGAGCTGTGGTGCCGGGTGGAGGTCCTCGTCGTCGAGGCCCACGCGGAGGCCGGCACGATCCCGCCGGAGGTGGTGGAGCCGGTGCGCAAGGCGCCGCCGCCGACGCCGGAGGCGGTGCACGAGATCGAGGCGGTCACGCAGCACGACGTGATCGCCTTCCTTTCGGCGTGGGCGGACAACACCGAGCCCCGCGAGGCCGCGCGGTACGTCCACTTCGGCATGACGTCGTCGGACCTGCTCGACACCGCGCTCGCGCTGCAGCTCGTCGAGGCGACCGACATCCTGCTAGCGAAGGCCGACGCGCTCGTGGCGACGCTGCGGGACCACGCGCTGGAGCACCGGGCGACGCTGCGGGTCGGGCGGACGCACGGCATCCACGGCGAGCCGGACGTGTGGGGGCACCGCGTCGCGGACTTCGCGTTCGCCATGGCCCGCTCCCGCGACCGGCTCCGGCGCGCCCGGGAGGCCGTCGGCGTGATGGCGATCTCCGGCGCGGTCGGGACGTACTCCAACATCGACCCGGCGGTCGAGCTGCACGTCGCGCGCAAGCTCGGGCTCCGGAGCGCGGACGTGTCGACGCAGGTCGTGATGCGCGACGGGATCTCCGAGTGGGTGTCGGCGCTGGCGATCATGGCGACGGTGTGCGAGGCGGTCGCGCTGGAGGTCCGGCACGGGCAGCGCACCGAGGTCCGCGAGCTGTGGGAGCCGTTCGGCAAGGGCCAGAAGGGCTCGTCGGCGATGCCGCACAAGAAGAACCCGATCATCTCCGAGCGGCTGGCGGGGATGGCGCGGATCGTGCGGGCGCAGATCGTGCCGGTGCTGGAGGGCATCCCGCTCTGGCACGAGCGGGACATCTCGCACTCGTCCACGGAGCGGATCGCGCTGCCGGACGCGTCCATCGCCCTCGACTACATGCTGAACCTCACCAATCGCCTCATGTCCGGACTTGTCGTGGACGCGGAGCAGATGCGGGCCAACCTCGACTCGACCGGCGGCCTCATCTACACCTCGACCGTGCTGCTGGAGCTGGTCGAGGCGGGCATGTCACGCGACGACGAGGCATACCCGCTCGTCCAGAAGGCCGCGATGGAGACGTGGGAGAGCGGCACGCCGTTCCGCGAGACGCTCCGCAAGCACGCCGCCGAGGCGGACCTCGCGCTGGACGAGGCGCGCCTGGATGAAGTGTGCCGCCCCGAGCGTTTCGTCGAACGTCTCGGCCCGGTGTTCGACCGCCTGGCCGAACTCCGCTGATTCCTGCGCCGGCCCCACGGGAGGGACCTTGACCGCGACCCTGATCGAGCTGAACATCTACCCCTTCAAGAGCGGCGGCCGTACCTCCCTGCGCAGCGCCGAATTGCTGGCCACCGGCCTGCGCTACGACCGCGAGTTCATGCTCGTCACCCCCGAGGGCCGCTTCCTGTCGCAGCGGGACCACGCGGAGATGGCGCTGCTGCGCCCGTCCTACGACGGCGAGATCCTCACCGTGCGCGCCCCGGACGTCCCGGCGCTCGTCCACAAGGCCACGAGCGACGGCGAGGTCCGGGACGTGACCCTCGCCCGCTCGGAGTGCCAGGGCGTCGACCAGGGCGACGAGGCGGCCGCGTGGTTCTCCGACCTGCTCGACCGGGACTGCCGGCTGGTGCGCTTCACCGGCCACCGGCCCACGAGGCGCGGCGGCGGCGAGGTGATGTTCGCCGACGGCTACCCGCTGCTGCTGATCTCCGCCGAGTCGCTCGCCGACCTCAACGGCCGCCTGGCCGAGCCGCTGCCGATGACCCGGTTCCGACCCAGCCTCGTCGTCGAGGGGCTCGGCGCGTTCGGCGAGGACTCCGCGCGGCTGCTGCGCGTCGGCGAGACCGTCATCGAGGCGGTCAAGCCGTGCAGCCGCTGCATCATCACCACCACCGACCAGGACACCGCCGAGCGCGGGCGCGAGCCGCTGCGGACGCTCGCCACCTACCGCACCCGCGACCGCGGCATCCAGTTCGGCCAGAACTGCGTCCCCCGCTCCCTGGGGACGCTCAGGCTGGGCGACCGGGTCGAGGTCCTGGAGGCGCTCTGACGGGACGCGGCGGGGCGCCGGGCAGGGCTCTCCGCGCCGTCCGAGGCTGCCCGAAGATCACCGTAGACTGCGTCCTGTCGGCACGCCGCCCCCTACGCTCACCTTGGGAATTCCCTTCGGGAGGCGAACCTTCGGGGCGTTTCGCGTGTCTCAACAAACAGACCGACGTCACCGTGGCTCGGGCGGGTAATACACGTCCGTGCCGATGGTTTACTGGGGCCGCGTTGGCGCAGAGGGGGGACACCGCTCGGCGCGCTCGGCCCTCGTGCTCCCACTTGACGGCACGTTTCCGCACCCGAGAAGGAGATCAGGCGGCATGAGCATGGGCCACGAGGTTCGGTACCGCGTGCGCGGGGGCCGGCAGCTGCACGGCACCGTATTCATCCAGGGCGCGAAGAACGCCGTCCTGCCGATGATCGGCGCCTCGCTGATGGCCGCCAAGGGGCGGACCGTGCTGCGCAACGTCCCGATCATCGAGGACGTGCGGCGGGCGGTGGAGCTCGCGCGGGCCCTGGGGGCGAAGGCCGAGCTGCACGAGACCGAGCGCACCCTGGTGATCGACGCGTCGTCGCTGAGCAGCCCCGTGCTGCCCGCGGAGATCGCGTCCCGGTTCCGCGGATCGTTCCTGTTCGTCCCGGCGCTGCTGCACCGCCTCGGCGAGGCGGTCATCGAGGGCGTCGGCGGCTGCAACCTCGGCAGCCGCAACCTCGACTTCCACTACAACGGCTTCAAGCGGATGGGCGCCACGGTCACCGAGCACGTGGCCGACAACGGCGACGGCATCATCCACATCAAGGCCGGCGACCTGCGCGGCGGAACGCTCTACTGCGACACCCCGTCGCACACCGGCACCGAGAACCTGATCATGGCGGCGGCGCTGGCGCACGGCACCACGCTGATCAAGAACGCGGCGCTGGAGCCCGAGGTGCTGGACAACATCGCCATCCTGCAGGCGATGGGCGCCAAGATCGGCGGCGGCGGCACCGGGTTCATCACCGTCGAGGGCGTGGACGAGCTGACCGCCGTCGAGCACACCGTGATGCCCGACCGGATCGACGCCGGCGTCTTCGTGATGGCCGCCGCGATCACCGGCGGCGACCTCAGCCTCGTCGGCGCCAGCCTGGAGCACCTCGGCGTCGCCGCCGACAAGCTGGAGCAGATGGGCGTCGACTTCAACCAGCAGGGCGCGGTGCTCCAGGTCCGCCGCGAGCGGACGCTCCGCCCGATCAACGTCATCACCGACGAGTACCCCGGCTTCGCCACCGACCTGCAGTCGCCGATCATGGCGCTGTCCTGCCTGGCGGAGGGCCCGTCCTACATCTACGAGCGCATCTTCGACGGCCGGTTCAAGCTGGCCGACGAGCTCGGCAAGATGGGCGCCGACATCGAGGTGGACGGGAACCGCGCGAAGGTGAACGGGCCGGGCGCCCTGCGCGGCGCCGAGGTCGAGGCGCACGACCTGCGCTGCGGCAGCGCGCTGGTGCTGGCCGGCCTCGCCGCCGAGGGCGAGACGACGATCACCTCCGCCTACTACCTCGACCGCGGGCACGCGCACACCGCCGAGCGGCTCTCCCAGCTCGGCGCCGAGATCGTCCGCGAGGCCGACTAGCCCGCAAGTGCCCGCCCGCAAGAGCCCGCCCGCACTTGCCGGTTCGCACTTGCCGGTTCGCACTGCAACCGCACGGAGCCGTCCGGAGCCGTCCCGCACCGGGACATCCGGACGGCTCGATTCGGCCGATTGTGGCCCCGTCCTGACCAACTTTGACGTGCCGCCTGACGAGCGCTGTAACGCGAAGGCGGGAAGCGTCGCGGCAGGGAGTTACGAATCGGTTACGCAGCGCTTCCCAGTAGCGCCCCGCACGGCGTCCTGACAATCTGCTGAGCTGGGAAGTAAACCGGTGGAACGGTCCGCTTCGGCCGGACCGTAAGCCGGTGAAAATTCACCGTCAGTGATCACCGGCCCTGGAACAACGGATCACTCGTCTTTCCCGGCGGCACGGCAGCGGGACGGACGAGCCACCGCCCGCTGGTAAACCAAACGCATCCCGAAGGGGTCTCTCTAGTGCGCGAGAGCGCCGCGAGGGACCCCTTCGGGTGTTTTCGGGTCTTGTTTTTCAACTTCGGACACCCGAAGATGCAGGATCAAGGCTGGCCGAATGGTGACAAATTACTGACCAGGGGGTCCCGTAGGTTACTTTTTCGCCGCACTCTTGATTCGATTTCGCGTCTGGGTGTCACACATCGCCGCCCCGACCCGATCTGCCAGCAGAAGGGTTCTCCCGCTCTGGCCGGCGGGCGGGGGTGACGAGGAAGTCCTCTCCGCTGTCAAGAAGCGGAAGGGGCTTGCGGGAAGGCCTCTTCCGCTGACGGATGGCGGGCGAGGCTGAAGCAAGAAGGTCTCTTCCGCTGAAGGGCGGCGGGTGGGGGCTGAGGCAAGAAGGTCTCTTCCGCTGTTGGGTGGCGGGTGGGGGCTGTGGCAAGAAGGTCTCTTCCGCTGTTGGGTGGCGGGTGGGGGCTGTGGCAAGAAGGTCTCTTCCGCTGTTGGGTGGCGGGTGGGGGCTGTGGCAAGAAGGTCTCTTCCGCTGTTGGGTGGCGGGTGGGGGCTGTGGGAAGGCGGATCGCACGGGAACTGCGGTGCTGGGCAGAAGGCAGGGCGACAAGCCATGAGTCAACCGTTAGGCGGAGCGTGCGCGAACGCGTGGTCGGGGTCGGACCCCCGCCGAGAGGATGGACCGGAAGCGAGCGATCATCGATGACGGCCGCACGAACGGGATCGGTCACCCCCGACCTCACGATCGGCGTCGTAGGCCCGCATGACCTGGTCGAAAGGGTCATGCTCATGGGCCACGGCCCCACGCCGGTACCGAGCCGGCTGGTGGCCGCCGCATACCGAGACGAACAGGAGGCGGCCGACAAGGTCGTGCGGCTGGGATCGGGCGTCGACGTATGCCTGTTCGCCAGCCCCGTCCCCTACGACTTCGCACGCAAGGCGGGCGTGCTGACCATGCCGGCGACGTACGTCCCGCTGAACGGTGCCGCCCTGCAGGGCGCCCTGCTGCGGGCGTCCCTCGACGACCGCTTCGACCCGGCCAGGGTGAGCATCGACGTGCTCGGCCGCGCCGAGGTCGAGGAGGCGTACTCCGAGATCAGCCTGGGCACCGAGCAGGTCCACCTGCGCGAGGAGGCCGCGGGCCCCGGCACGCTCGCCGCCTTCCACGAGCGGCTGTGGCGGCGCGGCGCGACGACCGTCGCGATGACCTGCGTGCACGCCACCGCGGAGCGGATGGAGATGGCCGGCGTGCCGACGCTGCGGGTCCGCCCGACCGGCGCGGCGATCCGCAGCTCGCTGCAGACGGCGGCGCTGCTCGGCGCGCACCACCGGCTGGAGGAGTCGCAGCTCGTCGTGGTGCTGGTGGACGTGCCGACGCTGCGCGAGACGCCGCGCCGCGTCACCCCCCGGTACTGGCGCGACGAGCTGAAGCTCGCACTGCACCGGGTGCTGCTCCAGGAGGCGCACCGGATGAACGCGTCGGTGTGGCCGCTGGACGACCACAGCTACCTGGTCATCGCGACGCGCGGCTCGGTCACCGCGTCCACCGAGGGGTTCCGGACGCCGCCGTTCGTCGAACGCGTCCGCGAGGAGCTCGGCCTCGCGATCGAGGTCGGCATCGGCATGGGCCGCACCGCGCACGAGGCGGAGAACCACGCCCGCGCCGCGCTGGCCCGGTCGCAGAGTTCGCAGCGGGCGCAGGGCTTCGCCCTGGACCGCGACGGCCGGGCACTCGTCCCCGCGCCGCGCACCCCGCCGCGGACGCCGCCGCAGGCCAAGCCCAAGGGCCTGGAGATCCTGGCGCGTCTCGCCGACAAGCTCGGTGACCAGGAGCAGCCGCTGATCGTGGACGCGGAGAACGCCGGCAAGATGCTCGGCGTCACGCCCCGCACGGCCCGCCGCCTCCTGCGCACCCTCGTCGAGGAGGGTCTCGCCTGGCCGCTGCCCCCGAACCGGACACCGCAGCCGGGCCGCCCCCGGCAGCTCTACCGCCTCATCGTCGAGAAGCTGGGGCCCGCGAAGACCGGCTGAGCGCACCGCCGTCCCCGGTGCCGGACGCCCCGGCACCCGGGACGGCGCGCCCGGCTCGACCGCGCTCGGCTCGACCGCGCCCGGCTCAGCCGCGGATGAAGGACCTGGCCACGGCCAGGAACGCGTCGTTCTCCTCCGGGGAGCCGATCGAGACGCGGGCGCCCTCACCGGGGAACGGGCGGACGCTCACCCCCTGGGCGTCGCACGCCTCGGAGAACTCCATCGTCCGCTCGCCGAGGCGCAGCCACACGAAGTTGGCCTCGGTCGGCGGGACCGTCCAGCCGTCCGCGACGAGGGCGCCGCGGACGCGGTCGCGCTCCTTCACCGTCCCCTCGACGCGTTCGAGCAGCTCGTCCGTCGCCCGCAGCGACGCGACGCCCGCCGCCTGCGCCACGGAGTTCACGCTGAACGGCAGGAACGTCTTGCGGATCGCCTCCGCCACCACGGGGTGCGCGACCAGGAAGCCGATGCGCAGGCCGGCCAGCCCGTACGCCTTGGAGAACGTCCGCAGGATCGCGAGGTTCGGGCGGTCGCCGTAGAGGGTGAGGCCGTCGGGGACCTCGTCGTCGCGGATGTACTCGCGGTACGCCTCGTCCAGCACGACGAGGCAGTCGGCGGGGACGCGGTCCAGGAACGCCTCCAGCTCGGCGCGGCGGACGGCCGTGCCCGTGGGGTTGTTCGGGTTGCAGACGAAGACCAGCCGGGTCCGGTCGGTGATCGCGTCGGCCATCGCGGCGAGGTCGTGCGTCTCGTCCCGCAGCGGCACCTGGACGCCCGTCGCGCCCGACAGCGACACCAGCAGCGGGTACGCCTCGAACGACCGCCACGCGTAGACCACCTCGGCGCCCGGCTCGGCCACCGCCTCCAGGAGCATCTGCGTGACGCCGACGGAACCGCAGCCCACGGCGACGTGGTCGGCGGGGACGCCGCAGAACGACGCGATCTCCTCGGTCAGCGCGGTGGCGTTGTTGTCGGGGTAGCGGTTGACGTTCCGGGCGGCCTCGCCGATCGCGTCCACGACCGACGGGAGCGGCCCGTGCGGGGACTCGTTCGACGACAGCTTGAACGAGCGGCCCTCGGGCGACACCACGACCTTGCCGGGCTTGTAAGCCACGAACCGGTCGAGGACGGAGCGGAAGCGCGGAGTGGTTGCCTCGGACACCGTTGTCCTCCAGATTGCACAGGGGTGATGGGGCCAGCCTACGCAGCGCCCCCGAACACGCGGTACGCCGTCACGAGCTTCGCGTTTACGAGCTATGCCGCATCATCCAGCAGACCGCCACGATCCGGACGAACTCCCAGTCGCGCACGTTCTCCGGCCACCAGCCGCGGTTGACGGCGTCCTCGGCGAACCGGTGCAGGTACCGGAGCAGCTCCTGCCTCCCGGCGGCGCCGAGTTCCTCCCGCAGGCTGGCCACGTGCTGGTCGACCGCCGCGGCCAGGCCCGGGGTGTCGGCCATGTGCGCGATGCCGGCGTCTCCGATGTCCTGGACGAGCGCGCCGAGCGCTTCGGGCGAGTCACCGTTCATGGCTTGCGAAACTAGCAACCATCCGGCGACGCGCTGAAATCGGCCCTGCTCGAGAAGCCCCGCCGAAGGCGCGGCTCAGGAGGCGCGCGGCCGCAGCATCGGCGGGCGGAGCTGCTCGGCGTCGCCGCGCCGGTACAGCCGCGCGGGACGGCCGCCGTCCCGCGTCGTCGTCCGGTCGGTGGGGATGAGGAAGCGGTCGGCGCCGGTGACCTTGCGGTGGAAGTTCCGCGGGTCGAGGCTCGTCCCCCAGACGATCTCGTAGACGCGGCGCAGCTCCGCCACGGTGAACTCGGACGGGCAGAACGCGGCCGCCAGCGACGTGTACTCCAGCTTGGCCCTCGCCCGCTCCATCCCGTCGCACAGGATCCGCCGGTGGTCGAACGCCGCCTTGTCGTGGTGGACGAGCTCGTCCACGGCCGTCCACAGCACCTGCGCGCGGCTCGACGCGGGCAGATCCGGCGCCAGCCCCAGGTAGGCGACGCTGACCACCCGCTGGCGCGGGTCGCGGTCGGGGTACCCGTAGGTGGCGAGCTGCTCGAGGTGGATCCGCACGTCCGCGAGCCCCGCCCGCTCCGCCATCAGCCGGGACGCGGCGACGGGCAGGTCCTCGTCGAGCTGGATGAACCCGCCCGGCAGCGACCACGCCCCCTCGTACGGCGGGCGGTCGCGCCGCCACCGCAGCGCGCACAGGCGCTGTTCCCGCACGGTGAGCACGACGAGATCGACGGAGACGGCGAGGCGCGGGACGGGCATGTGGTGGAGTCTATTGGTGGGGCGATCCCCGTACCCCCGTCATGAACACTGTCCGCCGGGGCGCCCAGGCCCTAACGCGAACGGGCAGGCGCGTCGCTCTCGCTGCACGCGCCTGCCCGTGGCCGGTGGCCGGTGTTCAGTCGTCCTTCGGGGCGTCCTTGGGGATCTCGACCGGAACGGCCGGGACGGCCGCGCCGTTCGCGGTGCCGTTCGGGCCGTGCCCGTTCTGGACGTTGATGTTCCCGAGGAGCTGCCGGGCGACGCCGAGGCCGGTGCCGCCGAGCGTGAGGGCCTTGGCGAGCATGTCCTCGACGCCCTGGGCGCCGTTGAGCACGACCATGTTGTCGACGTTGCCGAACACGCCCGCGCCCGCCTCGACGATCTGCGGCCACTGCTCCGCGAGCTGCTGGGCGATGACGGCGTCGGTGTTCTCGGCCAGCGCCTCCGCGCGGGCCTTGATCGCCTCGGCCTCGGCGAGACCCTTCTGCCGGATCGCGTCCGCCTCGGCCTCACCGAGGATGCGGGTGGCCTCCGCCTCCCGCGCGGCCCGCAGCTGGATCTCCGTCGCGGCCGCCTGCGCCTGCGCGATGCGCTCCTCGCGCTCGGCCTCGGCCAGCTTGACCTGCTCGTACGCGCGGGCGTCGGCGGGCTTGCGGATCTCGCTCTCGAGCCGCTTCTCGGTCCGCTCCGCCTCCAGCTCGGCGTTGCGGGTCTCCTTGAGGATGACCTCCTGGCGGGCCTGCTGCGCGGCCTGCTGCACCTGGCCCTCGTACTCGGCCTTCTTCATCTCGGTGTCCCGGATGACGGCGGCGTTCTGCCGCTCGGTCTCCTGCTCCCGCTCGGTGGCCTCCTGGTTGCGCTCGGCCTCCGCGATGCGGGCGGCGGAGGCGACCCGGGCGGCGTGCGGTCGGCCGAGGTTGTTGATGTAGTCGGTCTCGTCGTCGATCTCCTGGATCTGCAGCGAGTCGACCACCAGCCCGAGCTTGCTCATCTCGTCGGCGGCGGACATGCGGGTCTCGCTGGTGAGGCGCTCCCGGTTGAGGATGAGGTCCTCGACGGTGAGGTTGCCGATGATCGAACGCAGGTGACCGGTGAACAGCTCGTGGATCGCGCCGTCCATCGAGCCCTGCTGCTCCAGGAAGCGCCGCGCCGCGTTGGCGATCGAGACGAAGTCGTCGCCGACCTTGTAGATGACGACGCCGCGGACCTTCACCGGGATGCCCTGCTGCGTCACGCAGTTCACTTCCAGGTTCGCCGCCCGGCTGTCGAGCCGCAGCCGCCGGGACACCTGGAAGCCCGGCAGGACGGCGGTGCCCTTGCCGGTCACGATCTTGAACCCGAGGCTGTCCAGACCGTCCACGGGCTTGGACCTCGCGCCCAGCCCCGAGATGATCAGCGCCTCGTTCGGCTCGGCGACCCGCCACACGAGCTTGAACAAAATGATCAACACGATGAGCGCGGCTACGGCGCCGCCGACCACGGCGAGCACGGGCATACGGCCTCCTCTTCTGTTTTGGGCGGGGGGTCGAATCCGTCCGCGTTGCCCCATAGACGCGCCGAACCCGCATACGGTTCGACCTGCGCAGCTATTGGCCGAAAGCGGGCGCTACATACACCGTACGCGGCGGGTGGTACTCCACCACCACCACGACCATCCCCACGGTGATCTCCTCACGCGGGTCCACGGGATGGGCGTAGAACGCCTCGACCCCGCCGCGCACCGGGATCATGACCTCACCGACCAGGCCGGGCCCGATCCTGCCGGTCACCCGGCCTTCCTTACCGATCAAGGAGCGCCCCCTGTTCGTCGCAGGCCAGTAGACCGCTAAGGCTAATGGCTGGGGGTTCGTGGGAGTGGGTCACGGGCCTCCGACTAGGGGAGAATGCGGTCGGCCTGGTTCAGGGCGGTGCGGGCCAGGCGTTCCGCTTCGGTCCGGGTGGCGGTGGGGCCGGAGACGGTGATCGTGGCCAGGTAGTGGCGGCCGCGGAACACCACGTACCAGGTGCGGGTGCCGGTGTCGCCGGAGACGGTGGCGACGCCGACCGTGCGGGAGCCCTCGCCGATGTCGCCCTTCGGGGACTCGGCGACACGGTGCTGCGCCCACTGGGAGCCGACCTTGGTGCGGAACCGCAGGCAGCCGGCCGGGACGCGGGCGTTGACCTGCTTCTCCGCGGCGCCCACGGGCATGCCCATCATGGTCTGGGTGACGGTCTGGCCGCTCTTGGCGAACGTGACCAGGGCGGCGGGGACGTCGGCGGGAACGGTGCCGTTCGGGCCGCTCGTCGCGCACTGCGGCTTGTCCAGGACGGCCTGGCGCTGCAGTCTGGCTGCGTTCTGGATGGGCCTGAGCGTGCCGTACGAGCCCGAGTCGGGTTCGCCGGCCTTCCGGTAACCGGGGACGTCGGTGAGGAGGGCCTGGGCGAGCTGGTCGGAGGTGTAGCCGACGCCGGCGACCTCGGCGGGGGCGGTGCCGTGCACGGGACGGGCGCGCTCACCGCCGCCGCCGCACGCGGTGGCCGCGGCGGCCGTCGACAGCAGCATGATCGGGAGGAGCCTGTGCGCCATGGCGGTGACCCTACGGCGCGGAGGGTGCGGGCCGCCCGGGACGACACGCGTTCCGGGCGAACCGGTCAACGTTGTCCGGCCCGGTGTCGTCCGGCCCGGTGTCGTCCGGCCCGGTGTCGTCCGGCCCGGTGTCGTCCGGCCCGGCCTCGCTCGGCTCAGCCCTGTGCGGCGCGCTCGTTGTACTCGGCGGCGTACTCCTGGCCGGACATCTTCTGGATCGTCTCGATGATCTCGTCGGCGATGGCGCGGCGGGCCTTGGCCGGCGGCAGGTCGCGGTAGTGGGAGAAGTCCATCGGGGGGCCGATCCGCACGGTGGGGCGCGGGCCGAAGACGCGCGGCACGGCCGCGCCGAGCGGCTGGATCTTCTCGGTGCCCTCCAGCGCGACGGGCAGCACCCGGGCGCCGGTCTCCAGGGCGAGCCAGCCGACGCCGGTGCGGCCGCGGTAGAGCCGCCCGTCCGGGGAGCGGGTGCCCTCGGGGTAGATCGCGAACGCGCCGGCGTTCTCCAGGACCTCGGCGCCCTGCTCCAGCGCGCCCATCGCGGCGCGCCGGGCGCCGCGGCGGACCGGGACGTGGCCGAGGTTGGTGAGGAACCAGCGGACGAAGCGCTTCTTGAGGCCGCCGCCCTCGAAGTAGTCCGCCTTCGCGATGTAGGTGACCGGCCGCGGGACCGCCAGGGGAATGATGAAGCTGTCGATGAACGACAGGTGGTTGCTCGCCACGATGAGCGGCCCGTAGCTCGGCACGTTGTCGCCGCCCACCACCCGCGGGCGGAAAAGCAGCCACAGGATCGGACGCACCACGCGCGTCATGAACGTGTAGAACACCCAGCCTCCCGAATTCGCCAACGACACTGTAACGTCTGCGCCGATCCGGGCCCGAGGCAGCGCCCCCCGTGCGGCCCGCCGGTCCGGTCAGGAAATACCCAACCGCAGGTCACGGCCGGTATAGCGGCACTTATCCGCCATTTCTACTATTCAGTAAGTTTCTCTTCAGTAAGTTATTGCTCGTTTCCCGGATGTCCCCGGCCCGGCCGGGCGCTCCGGGACGATCCGTCAGGTAGGGTCGGTGCAGGAGACCAGCCGGCCGTCTCGGGCGTGTTACGGTCCGGGGCACACCAGTGGGCGACCAGGTCCTTTTCCGGGAAGTCCTTGGAATGCGGGCGCGGGTGCGCAATCCTGAGGAGTCACCTGAGATGGCCGGGGTACCGCCGGATGGGGCGTGAGGTGACCATGGACTTCGACATCAACCTGATGCGCGACGACCGGTGCACCCTCGTCCGGGTGCAGGGCGACATCGACGTCGTGTCCCGCACGCGGTTCGAGGAGGCGCTGTTCGAAGTCGTCGACTCCGGTGAACCCATGGTCATCGACATGCGCGAGGTCACGTTCTGCGACTCCACCGGCCTGAACGCGATCGTCGCCGCCAACCGCCGCGCCGGTGACCGCGGCACCTCGGTCGCACTGGTAGCACTGCCCCCGCGGGTCCAGCGGGTGTTCCGCATCACCGGGATCGACAAGTTCATCCCGATCCACGACACCCTCCGCGAGGCCATCGCAGCACTGCCTTCCACGACGCCCTGACCCGCGGCGCTCACCTGCAGCCCTCGAACTGCGGGACGCTGGTCGTCAGTTTGAGGCCGGAGTCGCCGAACCACTTGTTCAGCAGGCGTTCGGCCGTGCCGTCCTGGTACATGGCGGTGATGGCGCGGTTGACGGTCTCGCAGCCCCGCAGGTCGCCCTTCTTGAGGCCGACGCCGTACTTCTCGTCGGTGAACGGGGCGTTGATCATGCGGCCGGAGCGGCCCGCGGCGAACCCGGCGAGGATCAGGTCGTCGGTCGACACGGCGTCCAGCCTCCCGGACGCCAGCGCGTCCATGCAGGCGCCGTAGGTGTCGACGGTGACGGGTTTCGCGGCGACCTTGCGCTCCTCGATGACGCGGCGCCAGGAGTTCGAGCCGGTCACCTCGCAGATCCGCTTGCCCTTCAGGTCCCGGACGCCGTCGATCGAGTCGTCGTCGGCGCGGACGAACGTGTCCTGGTGGGCGACGTAGTACGGGCCGGCGAAGGTCACCTCCATCTTTCGCCGCGCCGTGATCGAATACGTCGCGACGATGAGGTCGACGGTGCCGGCGGCCAGTGCCTGCTCGCGGACGGACGAGTTGGTCGTCCGGAACGTGATGCGGCTCTTCGGGACGCCCAGCTTGCCCGCGATGTAGACGGCGACATCGACGTCAAAGCCCTCGTAGGTGCCGTCCGGGCGCTTCACGCCCAGGGCAGGCTGGTCCTCCTTGACCCCGATGACCAGGGAGTCCTTGTCGGTGACGCTCTCCTTCTCGGAGCCGCCGAGGCCGCAGGCCGACAGGCCGGCCACGAGCAGGAACGCACCGGCGGCGGCGGTGGCACGGATGGCGCGCATGTCTTCTCCCTCAGCGGAACTCGGCCAGCCGGGGACGGATCCCCGCCAGGATCAGCAGGGCGATGGCGGCGGCGCCGGCGGCCGGTACCGCGTTCCAGCCGCGCAGCCCGCCGTCCGCGTCCCGGATCGCGTCGTCGAAGGCGTCCTGGTGGACGGCCGTCAGCGCGGTCAGCGCCGCGTCGTAGGCGCCGAAGTCGCTGATCGCGTCGGAGGTGCGGCCCATCCGCAGGTCGACGGCCCCGGCCCGGTCCCCGGACGACGCGAGCTCCCGCATCCGCGCGTCGTTGCGCTGCACGACCCGGTACGCCTGGAGCGTCCGCTGGAGGGCGTCGGCCTCGCGGCCCGGCTCGACCGTGCGCGCCTCGTCGCCGAAGAAGCCGAGGAACGGAACGTCGTCCCCGCCGGCCCTGTACGCGCCGAGCTTCTCTTCGAGCCCGGCGTAGTAGTTCGCCAGGTTCACCGGTTTGTCGCCCATGTCGGGCTGGATCACCGACAGGGACTTGTCGAGGTAGGTCTGCTCGTAGGTGTCGGCGCGGCCCGGGTCGAGGAGGTAGCGGCTCTCGTCGGCGAACGCGCTGTGGCTGATCGCGCGGGCCCGGGAGAGCTGGAGGATCGAGTCGAAGCCGTCCTCCTTGGCCTTCCTGATGTGCCCGGCCTGGGCGGTGAGCAGGCCCGTCCCGACGGCGGTGAGCGCCAGGGCGGCGAGGGTCGCCAGGACCAGCGCGGGGTTGAGGACGCGGCGGAACGTCCGCGCCAGGTAGAGCTGCGTGGCGATCAGCAGCAGCAGCACGACGATGCCGGTCACCGCGACCCAGGTCCGTCCGGTCAGGACGGCCGACCGGTTCGTCTCGTAGTCCTGCCTGACGTGCGCCCCGGTGTCGAGCGTGATGTTGTACGCCTTCGGCAGGAGCTGCAGCCTCATCAGGTCGGTCGCCTGCCGGTAGGCGTCGATGACCTCCTGCGGCAGTTCGCCCGGCGCGTGGTCGGCCTGCGCGTCGAGCTCCATGGCGCGTCCGACGAGGCGTTCGTAGCGGCCGAGGCCGTCCAGCACCTCCTGGACGGTGCGCCGCAGCGCGGGGTCGCTGCCGGCGAGCTGCGCGGCCTCGACCGCGGCGGCGTCGGCCTCCGCGCGGCGCCGCTCGTACAGCCGCAGCGACTCGTCATGGCCGATTCCGAGGTCGTGGTCGCGGCCGATCAGCAGGATGTTGGACACCTGCGCGTCCATGTCGCTGAGCGCGAAGTACAGCGTGCCGGTCGCGACGACCTGCGGGCCCGCGTCGTGGCCGATCGTCTGGACGGAGTCGCGGGCGTTCCCGATCGCGACGGTCAGCATCGCCAGGAGCGCCACGATCGCGGCCAGGCACAGCACCGCGTGGATGCCGACGCGGCCCGGGATCGTGCGGAGCCACCGGCCGCGGACGAACGTCCTGAGGCGTCCGGCACCAGGTCGCTCGGTCGCGGACGGGTCGGACCGCCGGAGGGGCGCCGGAGGAGCGGGCGGCCTCGGAGGTGCGGCGGGCGCGGGCGGTGCCGCCCCCGGTGCGCCGCCGGGCGGGGTCATCGTCATGGCGGGCCCTCCTGCAGGAGCAGCGTGATCGTCGTCCAGGCGCCGACGTGGACGCGGTCGCCGTCGGCCAGCGGGACGGGCGTGTTCACCTCGATGGGCTCCGTTCCGCCGTTGACCGTGGTCCCGTTGGTCGAACCGGGGTCGACCAGGTGCCAGGTGCCGTCCGGCTGCGCGAGCAGGACGGCGTGCAGGTGCGAGACGCCGGGGTCCTCGGGCGGCGTGCTCAGGTCGATCTCCGGGAGGATCGCGCGGGACGTGCTGCGCCGCCCGATCCGGACCTGGTCGCCGATCAGCGGGACGCGGCGCTCCGGGCAGTACGGCGGGAACGTCAGGTCCGGCGCGTCCGGCCCCAGCTGCGCCAGCACCGTGTCGAAGTAGCCGCGGTCGGCGATGATCACGGCGGACGGGCCCGGCGGGGTCAGCCGCGGGCTGCTCGTCCGCTGCGACGGCACCACCGGCGGCTGCCGGGCGATGCGGGCCGCGTACAGCTGCGCGGTGTGCGCGGCGCCGGTCTCGAAGTCGTACCCGTCGACCTCGCAGAAGCGGCCGGAGCGGGGCGTCCCGCACTCCGGGCAGGCGGCGGCGTCCTGTCCCTCGCCCGGTCCCGCCGACGCGGCCTCCGCGGCGGGCGCGCGGTACGCGGCGGGCGCGCGGTACGCGGCGGGCGCGCGGTACGGGGCGGGCGCGGGCGCCGGCGGGGCGAACTCGGCGCGCGGCGCGCCGTCCATGAGGTCGCCGCACACGTCGCAGTAGTCGGCGTCCGCGGACGTGTGTCCGCTCGGGCAGACCGGCATGGGTCTCAGCCTCCCCCCGCCACGTCGCCGTGCCGGGTCCGCACGGTCCGGACGGAACGGGTGTCGAGCGACATCTCGTCAGCCTTCGACACCTCGCGCTTCAGCCGGACCGTGCCCCGCACCGGGTCGACGACGTCGACGATCCGGTCCAGCAGGCCGGAGATCTGCTCGTTGCCGACCTCCCGCGCCAGCACCACGGCGCGGCCGAGCCGCGCGGTCGCGGTGTCGGCGTCGCCGAGCCGCCTCGCCTCCAGGCCCTGCTGGATCGCCTCGGCCAGCTCCGACTGCCCGGTGTGGATCGTGACCCGCTCGTTCATCAGCGTCGCCCTGGCCTCGTCGTCGGTCCACTCGGCCAGGACGTTCCCGGACGCGAGGGCCTCGTCGCCGGCCATGACCTTCACCCACGCGGCCCGCATCTGCCGTCCGACGTCGCCGGGCTGCACCTCCACGCACAGGTGGTACTCGCGGGTCTCGCTCCCCCAGGAGCCCAGCGGGTAGTCGCCCGTCTGCGTCCCGGACTCGACCCGCTTCTCGGTCAGGTCGTCGACGGTCGGCACCATCTGCTTGACGAAGCGCAGCTCCGCCTGCTGCGGCGTCCACACGCGCAGCGAAACGTCCGCGACCTCCTTGCTCATCGAGGCCTGCGTCATCGCGAGGAAGTCGGCCTCCAGGTCGGCCGGGTCGGGGACGTCGAGGAAGCCGCCCAGCAGCATCGAGGTGATCTTGCGGACCTCGGCGACCTCCCAGTCGGTGCCGACCCCGCGCGCGTCGCACTGGAAGCGGCCCGCGCACTGCCGGAGCGCCGCGTCCAGCTCCTCCGCCGACTCGTGCTGGTTCTTGCCGTCGGTCAGCAGGATCGCGTGCTTCACGGCATCGTCGTAGCCGGTGAACAGCCGGTCGGCGAGCCGCAGCCACGACCCGATCGCGGTCCCGCCCGCCGCCTCCAGCCGCGACACGGCCTGCGCGGCGCTCCGCCGGGACGTCTCGTTCGCCTCGGCGAGCCGCTCCCCCTGCGGGTAGATCATCCGGGGCTGGTTGGCGCCCGCGACCACGGCGAAGCGGACCCCGTCGCGGAGCACGTGCACCGCCGCCCGCGCGGCCCGCTTCGCGGCGGCCATCTTCCCCCGGTAGGACATCGACCCCGAGGTGTCGATGATGATGACCTCCGCGGCGGGCGCCCGGCCGTTGCCCGGCCCGGCGGCGCCGGACGAGCGCGCCTCCACGGTCACGATCGCGTGCACCTCCCGTCCGCCCTCCGGGAGGTAGGGGTTCTGGTCCACGCGGATCGTGAACCCGGGGTAATCGCTCATCTGCCCGGCTCCCTGCTCGTGTCCGGCGGCGGGCAGGGGATGACCGCCACCGTGACGTTGTCGTGCCCGCCCGCGTCGAGCGCCGCCCGCAGCAGCCGCCCCACCGCCCCGCGCGGCCCGTCCGCGGCGTGCAGGGCGACGGCCGCGAGGTCCGCGGCCTCGGGCAGGTGGTTCCACAGCCCGTCGCTGCACAGCAGCACCAGCCCGGGTGCGGCGGGACGGAACGCCGCGAGCCGCGGTTCGACCGGGCCCGCGTCGGCGCCCAGCCACGCCGTCAGCAGGTGCGCCCGCCGGTCGGCCCACGCGTCCGCCGCGCTCATCTTCCCGCGCTCGACCATCTCCACTGCCCACGAGTCGTCCCGCGTCAGCATGCAGGAGCCCCCTGCCGACAGCCAATAGGCCCGGCTGTCCCCGACCCACCCGACCGTCACGTCGGGGCCGTCCACGACGGCCGACACGAACGTGCACGCGGGCGCCGACTCCGGGCTCGCGGCGAGCCGCGTCACGACCTCCGCCGCCCGCTCGACGGCCTCCCGGGTGGCGTCGCGCGGGTCGGTGCCGCGCGCGACGCGTCCGGCCAGGACGGCCGCCGCGGCGTCGGCGGCCAGCCGCGACGCCTCCGCCGAGCCCGGCGCGGTCGCGACCCCGTCGCACACCACGGCGCAGGCCCCGTTCGGCAGCGGCGCCAGCGCGAACGCGTCCTCGTTCCGGCCGCGGCGCAGCCCGCGGTCGCTCACGGCCGCCGCGAACCCGCCCAGCTCGGCCTCGACGTGCTCCCGGCCGGTCGGCTGCCGCAGGCCGCAGTGCCCGCAGTACCCGTCCGTCCCGACGTCCCCGCCACCGCAGTCCGCGCAGATGGCCGTCCCCGTGCCATGGCCGAGACCGGACTGGTCCCCCGCTTGTGAGGCAGCACCGTTCAGAGGCGCGGTGCTCGGGGGTGCGGTCGTCGGGTCGGGGCGGCCGCATTCCTCGCAGAAGCGGTCGTGCTCGTGGACGGGCTCGCCACAGGTGCGGCACAGCCCGGCGTGGAGATCCTGGTCCGCGGCCATCGTCAGAACAGCGTCCTCGGGCGGACCGCGTTGGCCCGTCTGACCATCGCGTGCCGGTGCTCCGCGCTGTCGGCGAGTTTGGCGAGGACGCGGTAGGTCTCCTCCAGCTTCGCGCGGAGCGACGCCTCGTCGAGGTCGGTGCCGAGGATCCGGCGGGTGCCGGCCGCCGCCGGTGCCCGGCCGGTGCGGACCCACCCGAGGGCGGCCTCCAGGACCTCGGCGGTGAACGCGGCGGCGCGCTCGGTGTCGAGGCGCAGCGACGCGAGGCGCCGCCCGGCCTCGATCAGCGTGCCGGCGTCCAGTTCGGCGGGGCGGCGGCCGCGGACGGCGGTGGCGACGGCCGCGAGCTGCGCGGCGAGGTAGTCGCTGGAGACGCGCGGCACCGAGTCCAGCACCTGTTCGGCCGCCTGGCGGTCGCCCGCGGCGAGGCGGGCGCGGGCCAGGCCGAACGCGGCGCTCACGTGGGTGGGGTCGGTGCGCCAGACCGTCTCGTAGAAGCGGGCGGCCTGCGCCATGTCGCCCCGGATCTCGTGGCAGAACGCGAGCGCCAGCTTGGGGGCCTGCTCGCCGGGCGCGAGGTCGTAAAGGTCGTTGAAGACGGCCACGGCCTCCGCGGCGCGCCCGCCCGCGAGGGCCCGGACGCCGCGGTACCAGTCGACGCGCCAGTCGTCGGGGGCCTCCGCGGCGATCTCCTCCAGGAGCCGCCGGGCGCCGTCCAGGTCGTCCAGGTCGATCCGGACGCGGGCCAGCGCGAGGCGGACCTCCCGCGACGGGACCGGCGCAGCGCTCAGCGCGGCGGCCAGGTCGCCGGGGTCGCGGGCGGTGAGCCCGGTCAGGAACGCGGCGGCCGGGTCCGACCCGTACACGAGCGGGACGGGCAGCGCGGCCGCGGCGGCGGACGGCTCCAGCGGCGCGAGGATCGGCGGGGGCGCGGCGCCGTCCCGCGCGCCGTTCCGGTCGGCCGGCGCGGCGATCTCGGCACCGGCGGTGTGCTGCCCGGCGCCGAACAGCGGGGACGGCGCGGGCCGCGGCCGCCCGTCCTCGGCCGACAGGACCTCGCGCAGGACGCCGGTGAGCTGCTCGGCCATCTCGGCGGCGCTCTGGAAGCGGCGGGCCGGGTCCGGGTGCGTCGCGCGGCGCAGCAGCCGGTGGTACGACTCGTGCCGCTGGAACAGCGGGACCTCGTCGCGGGGCGGCAGGCTCCGCAGGTGCCGCCCGGTGTAGCCGCGGAACGGGAAGCTCAGCACCGCCAGCGTCCGGCCCACCGTGTACAGGTCGGACGTGATCGACGGGCCCTGCGAGCCGATCTCGGGCGCCTGGTAGCCGGGGGTGCCGAAGATCGGGCTGTCGACGTCGAACGCGCGGCGCACCCCGCCGAGGTCGATCAGCTTGAGCTGCTCCTCCGACTGGATGGCGTTGTCCGGCTTGAAGTCGCAGTACAGCAGCCCGACGCCGTGCAGGTAGCCGAGCGCGCTCAGCACCTCCAGCCCGTACGCGATGACCTGCGGCAGCGGGAGCGCCGCCGCGTCGCCGTGGTCGCGGCGGAGGCCGAGCAGGATGTCCTTCAGCGACCGGCCGCCGACGTACTCCATCACGATGTAGCCGGAGTCGCCGTGCCGCACGAAGTTGTAGATCTTGACGATGTTGGGGTGCTCGACCTCGGCGAGGAAGGCGCGCTCGGCGGTCGCGGCGGCGAGCGAGTCGGCGTTCCCGGTGTCGAGCAGGCCCTTGAGCACCACCCAGCGCTCGCTCACGTTGTGGTCGCGGGCCAGGTACACCCAGCCGAGGCCGCCGTGCGCGAGGCAGCCGAGCACCTCGTACTGCCCGGCGATCATCTCGCCGGGGCGGAGCTTCGGCGTGAAGGAGAACGGGTGCCCGCAGTTGCGGCAGAACCCCTCGGTGCGGCCGGGCCGTCCGCCCCTGCTGCGCCCGACCTTCTCGTCGCACCGGCTGCAGTAGCGCCGGTTCTCCGGCACCTCGGGCGTCTCCATGATCGCCGAGGCCGGGTCGCGGGCCGGGACCGGCGGCACCTCCACCAGCCCGGCGCCGAGCATCCCGCGCCTGGTGGACCCGCTGGAGCCCGTCCCGCGGGTGCCGCCGCGCGACGCCGTCCGCCCGGACCCCACGGTCCCGGAGCCGCTGGACGCCGAGGGGCCGGACGCCGAGCCCGCGCCGCTCGGCCGGGAGGGACCGGACGAGCCCGGCCCTCCGGTGGTCGGAGAGGCGGTCGTGGGGGCGGCGGTCGTCGGGGGAGCGGCGGGCGACCGCGTCGTCACCGCTGCTCCGGACGGGGCCGGGCGGGCGGGTGCCCGGACGGGACGCGGGGCCGGGGACCCGGACGGCGGAGCCTGCGGGGACGAGGCGTGCGGAGAGGCCCCTGCCGCCTGCATCGGCCGGGCGGGCGGGGCCTGTGCGGGCGCCGGGCCGGGATTCGCGGCCGGTGCTGGAGCCGGACTCGGCGGGGCGGACGGGGCGGAGTCGGGGAGCGGGGCCATTCCGCAGACGTCGCAGAAGCCGTCGGCGTCCACCTCACCGGTGCAGCCGGGCTGGGTGCATCCGTTCATCGCCGGGACCCCGTCTCGCTCTCGGACGCCCTGATCGCACGCTGGTACTCCGCGACGACCGCCGTCGCTCTCCGCAGGTCGCAGGGCGCCGTCCACAGCACGTCACGGGCCTCCCCGTACAGTCCGGTGAGCCGCTCGTCCTCGGCCAGGCCCAGCCGCGCCGCCTTCGCCCGGTACGCCTCCAGGCGGCCGCGCAGCTCGCCCCGCCGGTCGAGCAGGCCGGTGCTCAGACGCAGCTCGCCGCGCGCCCGTTCCAGCGCCTCCCCCGCGGCGCGTTCGAGCCCGGCGAACCGGCCCGCCAGCTCGACCCAGCGGCCCGCCTCGCGGAGCCGCTCCAGGGCGGTGAGCCGGTCGCGGAGCTCGGCGGCGAGCCCCCGCGCCGGTTCGGGCACGTTCGGCGACCGGATCTTGGTGAGGACCGTCGTGTACGCGTCGCGGGCGCGCTGCTCGGTGTCCTCGACCTCCTCGATGCACGCGGTGACCCGCGCGACGTGCTCCGCGTAGTCCTCCCGCATCCGGGCGACGCCGGCGAGCTCGTCCCCGAGCGAGGTCAGCACCGTGCGGACGCGGTCGAGGCGGGCGGTGTCGGCGCGGCCGTCCCGGACGAGCGACAGCGGGTCGGTGCGGACGACGCGGCCCAGCGCGGTCAGCTCGCGCCCCACCCGGTCGAGCTCGGGGTGCCGGGTGCCGTCCAGGGAGTGCGCCACCCGGGCCGTCTCCCGCCAGCACGCCTCCACCTCCTCCAGCGGCAGCAGCAGCGCCGACCACGCGGCGTCGGCGGCGTCGATCTCGCCCGCGACGAACTCGTACGCGCCGGACATCAGCTCGACGGCCTCGACCAGGGTCACCCGCCGTTCCCGCGGGCCGAGCAGCGTCCGCTCGCGCAGCGGGACCTCCTCGTCGGGCAGTTCCACCGCCGGGCCCGCCAGCAGCGCGGACAGCTCGACCAGCGCCGCCGCGTCCGGCCGCGGCGACCGCTCGCGCAGCTCCACCGCGGTGTCGAGGACGCGCTGATACGCGTCGAAGAGCGCCCACAGCGCCAGCATGCCCGCCTTCGCGTCCTCCCACCGGCGCCACGTCTCGCCGGTGAGACGCGCGCCCTCCAGGAGGCGGCTGCCCTGGTGCCCGTCGAGGTCGAGGAGGGACGCGGAGATGCGGTCGCGCTCGTCCCGGAGCGTGCGGAGGGCATGGTCGACGCCTTCACGGCTCATGGGCGCGGCGGCCCCGGCCCCGCTCTGGTCCAACGTCTGCCCCGCGTTCGCTCTCCTACGGTCCCCCCGAGCATGCCCGGCCGACCGGTCTGGGAGCACGGACCGGTCCACTATCGGACTAACGCTCTCATATAAGTGTGATCCGCGACACCAGCCGAGACAAGCGCCTTCTCTTCCGCACTCCCCCGCACTCCCTCGCAAGCTCCACAACCCGGTCGTTCCGGGGACGCCCCGCCCGTTTCGATCATCCTCCGCCCGTACCCTGTCCACCGGGAACCTCGTTGTCCCGAGTGACGTTACGAGTGATACGTCTACGAGAGGAGTGGTGAGTCCGCGGTGTCGGACCCCAGTCATAGACCCGGTGCCCCATGCTGACCGCGGTCCTGGGAGTGCTCGCGGTGATCCTCCTCACCGCAGCGACCGGATACTTCGTCGCCCAGGAGTTCGCCTACGTCGCGGCGGACCGGGCCACACTGGAACAGGCCGCCGAGCGCGGCGACGCCTCCGCCAAGCGGGCCCTGAAGGTCATCGGCAGGCTGTCGTTCATGCTGTCGGGCGCCCAGCTCGGCATCACCATGACGACCCTGGTCGTCGGCTTCATCGCCAAGCCCGCCCTCGCCGAGCTGATCCAGCCGATGCTGGAGGTCGCCGGCGTGCCGCTCGGCGCCACCGGGGCGATCGCGCTCGCCACCGGCTTCGTCCTCGCGACGCTCATCCAGATGCTGCTGGGCGAGCTGTTCCCCAAGAACCTCGCGCTCGCGCGCGCCGAGTCGCTGGCGCGCGCGCTGGCCACGTCCACGCTGGTCTACCTGGCGGTGGCGGGCCCGCTCATCCGGCTGTTCGACAGCTCCGCCGAGCGGCTTCTGCGTGCCGTCGGCGTCGAGCCCGTCCAGGAACTGCACGGGGGCGCGACGCTTGAGGAGCTCGGCGACATCATCGGCAAGTCGCACAGCGCCGGCCACCTGCCCGCCGACCTGTCGGGCCTGCTGGAGCGGGCGCTGTCGTTCGGCGACCTCACCGCGGACGAGGTCATGGTGCCCCGGCCGCAGGTCCGGACGCTGCCGGGGACCGCGCCCGTCTCCGACCTCGTCGCGCTGATCCGCGAGACCGGGCACAGCGCCTACCCCGTCTACGGCCAGGAGGTCGACGACGTGATCGGCGTCGCCGGGGTCCGCGAGGTCGCCGACGACGCGCTCGACCCCGCCACCCCCATCAGCCGGGTCGCGCGGCCCGCGCTGCTCATTCCCGGCAGCCAGCCGCTGTACGGGGTGATCGAGCACATGCGCGACTCGGGCGAGGAGTTCGCCTGCGTCGTGGACGAGTACGGCGGCCTCGCCGGCATCCTCACGTTCGAGGACGTGGCCGAGGAGCTCGTCGGGGAGATCTCCGACGAGACCGACGCGCGGGAGGTCGCGCCGACCTCCGGGCCGGACGGGTCCTGGCTGGTCGACGCGAGCATGCGCATCGACGAGATCGGCCGCCTCACCGGGTTCGACCTGCCGGAGGGCGACTCCTACGACACCCTCGGCGGGCTCGTCATGGCGGAGCTGCGCCGGCTCCCGTCCCCCGGCGACCGCCTCACCGTCGACCTCGACCCCGGCTCGGTGGAGCTGGAGGTCGTGAGCGTGGCCCGCCGCGTCGCCGAGAAGATCCTGATCAAGGCGCCCGCCCCGGCGGTCCCGGTGGGGGCCGAGGAGGAAGGCGCGGACGACGCCGACGCGTCCGGTGCGGAGGTGTCGTGGACCCGCTGACGACCCTCCTGATCACCGTCCTGCTGCTGGTCGGGAACGGGTTCTTCGTCGCGGCCGAGTTCGCGCTCGTCGCGGCGGGCCGCCCGCAGCTCGAGCGCGCCGCCGCCAAGGGCAGCCGCCCCGCCGTCGCCGCGCTCGCCGGCGCCCGCGAGCTGTCGCTGATGCTCGCCGGCGCCCAGTTCGGCATCACGATGTGCTCGCTGGGCCTCGCGATCGTCACCGAGCCCGCGTTCGAGCACCTCCTCGAACCGCCGCTGCACGCGCTCGGCGTCCCCGAGGCCGCGACGAAGGCGATCGCGCTCGGCACCGCCCTCGCCGTGGTCACGTTCCTGCACATGGTCATCGGCGAGATGGCGCCGAAGTCGTGGGCGATCGCGCACCCCGAGCGCGCCGCGCTGCTCCTCGCGCTGCCGTTCCGCGCGTTCGCGAAGGTGTCCAGGCCGATCCTGTCGTCGCTGAACTCGTCGACGAACGCGCTGCTGCGGCTGATCGGCATCACCCCGAAGGACGAGCTGGACAGCCACACCGACGCCGCCCGGCTCAGCCACCTGGTCGGCGAGTCCCGCCGCCTCGGCCTCATCGGGCGCCACGACCACGAGCTGCTCCGCCGGGCGATCTCGGCGCGGGAGGCGACCGTCGGGCACCTGGTGGTGCCCGCGACGGCCGTCACGACGATCGACGCCGACGCCAGCGCCGCGCAGATCCGCCGGAAGGCCACCGCCAGCGGCCACAACCGGCTGCTCGTCCGCGACTGCGACGGGGCCATGACCGGGATCGTGCACGTCCGGGCGGCGATCACCGAGCCGAACGGGGAGCGCCGCGCGGACGACCTGGCCCACCCGGCGCCCGTCCTCACGGCGGAGACGACCGTCCTGGACGCGGTGAGCCGGATGCGCCGCGCCCACGCCCAGCTCGCCGTCGTCAACGACGAGCGCAACGAGTTCGCGGGCATCGTCACCCTGGACGACCTCCTGGCGGAGCTTCTGGCGACGAACCCGCACTGACACAGGCCGCGTACCTGCGACGGCGCCGTTGTTGTCGAGGTGCTGCAACGGACTTTCCGGGTCATGCTCGGACGTATGAGCCGGCACGGACACGGACACGGACACGGGCACGGGCACGGACACGGGCACGGGCACGGGCACGGGCGGCGCCTTCCCCACGTCCTGCGCCCCCACTCGCACGAGGCCGCGGACAAGGTGGACTCCGCGATGGAGACCAGCGCCCAGGGGATGCGCGCCCTGTGGATCT
Source organism: Actinomadura livida (assembly GCF_014648675.1). Classification (GTDB taxonomy): domain Bacteria; phylum Actinomycetota; class Actinomycetes; order Streptosporangiales; family Streptosporangiaceae; genus Spirillospora; species Spirillospora livida. The sequence continues at coordinate 421,367 of NZ_BMRO01000005.1, read as the reverse complement.
CGCTGGCCGGCCTCGGCGCGACCACCGTCCTGCAGGCCGTCGTGGTCGCGTTCACGGGCTCGGTGGCGCTGCTGGGCGACACGCTCCACAACGCCGCCGACGCCCTGACCGCCGTCCCGCTCGGCATCGCGTTCGTCCTCGGCAGGCGCCCGCCGACCCGCCGCTACACCTACGGGTACGGGCGCGCCGAGGACCTCGCCGGCGTCGTCATCGTCCTCGCCATCGCCGCGTCCGCCCTCGCCGCCGGGTACGCGGCCCTGCACCGCCTCGCCCATCCACAGCCTGTGGAGCACCTCGCGGCCGTCGCGGGCGCGGCCGTCGTCGGCTTCGCCGGCAACGAACTGGTCGCCCGCTACCGCATCCGCGTCGGCCGCCGCATCGGCTCGGCCGCCCTCGTCGCCGACGGCCTGCACGCCCGCACGGACGGCTTCGCCTCCCTCGCCGTCCTCCTGGGCGCCGGCGGCATCGCGCTGGGCGCCCCCTGGGCCGACCCCGTCGTCGGCCTCCTCATCACCGTCGCCATCCTCGCGATCCTCTGGCAGACGGCCCGCGAGGTAGGGCGACGCCTCATGGACGCCGTCGACCCGTCCTTGGTCGACCGCGCCGAGGCCGCCCTCTCCGCCACGCCCGGCGTCCTCGCCGTGGGAGACGTCCGCATGCGCTGGATCGGCCACCGCCTCCGCGCCGAATGCGACGTCGTCGTGGACCCCGCGTCCACCGTCGTCCGCGCCCACCAGGTCGCCGTGGACGCCGAGCACAGCCTCATGCACGCCCTGCCCCGCCTGTCGGGCGCCGTCGTCCACGCCGACCCCGAACCCCGTCCCGGCGAAGACCACCACGCCTCCCTCGCGGGCCATCGACCTGTGAGACGTTAGTCCCGCGCAGAACGGGAAATTACGGCCATGGGCGGCCGATCTGGGACGGGAATGACGTCGGTGAATCATCCATCAGAAACCAACGGAGACGAAGAGTGCCCTGAGGCGGGGCACTCGACATCCCCGCACGTCCCGGACTCCGAGGCCCCCACGGTCAGCGTCCCCCTCCCGGAAACCCCCACCCCCCAACCCACCGAAACCGCCCCCGACCCCCAGACTCCCAGCGAAACCACCCTCCCCGACCCAGCCGCTCAAACCACCGAAATACCGACCCCGCCCACCACCGAGGCACCCACGGAAACGGTCCCGGACCCGGAGGGCACCCCTCCGGTGAGCGATGTCGCCCTCCCCGACCAAGAGACGAGCCCAGCGGAAACCGCACCTCAAGACCCCGGCGCCGAAGCCGAAGCAGACCAGACCACCGAACTGCCCGCCCCGGGCACCGAGACGCCCACGGAGACGGTCGCGGAGCCGGGGGGTGGTCCTTCGGAGGTCGGGGCTGAGGTCGAGTCGGCGGGTGGGCTGGATCCTCGGGCCGGGTTCGAGACCGTGCCGCTTGAGGAGGTCGTGGAGGGGAGTGCCACTCCTGCGTTGGGGACCGAGGTCGTCGCGGAAGGGTGGGGTGGGCTTGAGCTGGTCGAGAGTGTCTACGGGCCGCTGACCGAGTTCTACGAGCGGATCGACGCGCGGCTCCGGGAGGTGCCCGACGACGTCCCGCCGGTGGGCTGGCGGCCGCATATGGCGGCTCTGCGCGCGTTGCGGGAGGAGCGGGTCGCGGGGGACTGGGAGGTGCTCTCGCGGTTCCTCGTCGCGCCCGGGGCGCTGGAGAAGACGGACGATCTCCGGCTCATCCAGAGCGAAGACGGGGACGAGGTCATCCGCGGGTTGGTGCGGGAGCTGGCCGCGGCGGACGGGCGGGCGCTGCTCGTCGCGCCCACGCCGGAGCGGGCGGCCGAGCTGCTGCGCGGCCTGGAGGAGGACCCCGAGGTCTTCTCGCTGCTCGTCGAGACGCGTCCGGCGACGGCGGAGGCCGATTCGGTCGAGACCCAGGCGTTCCCGCCGGTGGACGACGAGGCCGTCCAGGCGGCGCCGCCCGTGCGGGAGCCCGTGCGGGAGTCCGGGTCCAGCGGGACGGTCGAGTTCAGGCCGGTGTCCGGGATGCCGGAGGAGAGCTCGTCGGCGGTCACGCGGGTCGAGCCGCTGCCCGCGCTGCCCGTCGCGGAGCCGGCCGTCCCGGAGGAGGGGCCGTCCGCGCCGGAGGCGAGGGTCCGGTCGGCCGCGCTGCGGCCGGTGGGAGAGGCGTGGCGGCAGGCGTGGGAGACGGAGATCCGCTTCCTGCGGCGCGGGCTGATGTCGCTGGAGCAGTGGCCCAGGGACGCGGCGGCGCTGCGGTCCGTCGAAGCCGAGCATGTGCGGCGCGGCGAGGAGCTGGAGGCCGAGCGGGCCGCGATGGCCCGCGCGATCGAGGAGTACCGCAAGACGGTGACGGCCGCCGGGCAGGCCGCCGAGGAGGCCGAGGCGGAGGCGGAGCGGCTCGCCGTCGTCCAGCGGGAGGCCGAGGAGGAGCTGACGGCGCCGCGCGCGGAGGCGGAGCGCCTCAGGACGGAGGCGGACGAGGCGGCCACCGAGGCGAACGCGCTGACGCGGACGGCCGACGCGTCCTACGCGCGCTGCGTCCAGATGGACGAGCGCGCCAAGACCGCGCAGTCCGAGTTGCAGGCCGCCCGGGAGACGGAGGCGTCCCTCACGGACGAGCTCGCGCGCGCGCAGGAGGCGCTGCCCCACGCGGCGGAGGAGTCCCACCGGCTGGCGGCGACGGACGCGGACAAGGCCGCCGAAGGGCATGCCGCCTACTACCGGCTGGCGGCGGCGGAGTCGGCGCTGGCGGCGGTGCGCCGGAGGATGACGCTCGGCCAGCGGCTGCACGTGGCGTCGCCGCCGTCCGAGCTGAAGCGCCTGCGCGCCGAGTTCAAGGCCCGGACGCGGGAGGCGGACGAGGCCGCGAAGCGGGCCCGGGAGGCCAAGGACGCGGCGGAGAACGCCGAGCGGATCCGGCGGGGGCTCGCGTCGTTCGTCTCGGAGGGCGGGGCGCGGCTCGCGGCGGCGCAGGAGGCGCAGGAGCGGCTGGGCACGGAGCTGGCCTGGCTCGCGACGGAGCGGGAGACGGCGGGCGCCGAGCACCGGGAGCAGGCGCGGCTGGCGGCGGAGTCCGTGGAGCGGGCCACCCAGGCCGCCATGCGGGCCCGCGCCGCGCAGCAGGCCGCGCAGGTGATCGAGGACCGGGTGAACACGGCCCGCACGTCCCGCGAGAGGGCCCTTGCGGCGGCGGCCCGGGCCCGGTCGGACGCGGAGAAGGCCGAGGCCAGGGCGGCGGATACGGAGGCGGCGCTGGAGCGCCGGACGGCCGAGGCCGCCGCTGAGATGTCGGCCCGCGACACCGATCTGGCGGCCGCGCGGCGGACCGAGGAGCTCTCGCGGGAGCAGGTCAGGGAGGTCTGCGGCTCCGATCCCGCCGCGGACCCGGAGGTCGCCCCGGCGCACCAGCGGCGCGCGATGGCCCGGATCGAGCAGCTCACCGGCTACCTGCACGGCGAGCGGGCGGCGGGGGGAGACATGCTGCTCGGCACCGCCGACCTCGTCGTCGGAACGCCGGCGGGCATCGGCGTCACCGTCCGCGACGAGGAGTTCGACGCGCTGATCGTCGCGGACGCGGGCGAGGTGACCGACGGTGAGTTCCTGATCGGCGCCGTCCGGGCGCGCCGGTGGGTCCTGGTGGGTGCGCCGGACTCTCGTCCGCCGTCCTACCGGGAGTACGCGGGGGCGCCGTCCGGCAGGCTGGAGAGCAGCCCGTTCGAACGCGCCGGCACCGCCGCGCCCCGCCTGGTCGAGGACGGCTGAACCGGCTCTTCGCGAACGAGCCTCAGTCGTTGCGGCTGAAGAAGGGGGAGGCGCCGGGGTTCTTCGGCGCGACGCGGACGCCCGGGGCGGCGGCGGCCGGCTCCCGGCGGGGCATCGGCCCGGTGTCGCCCGCCGGACGGGGCGCCCCCGGCCCGGGGCGCGCGGCGCCGGGGCCCTGCCGGACCTGGGCGAGCTCGCGCTCCAGGCGGCGCTTCTCCGCGACGAGCGCGGTCAGCGACTCCTCGTGCTCCTCCCGCAGGTCGCGCATGTCGCGGCGGGTGCGGATGCGGCGCGCGGCGCCGGTGAAGGTCAGCGTCATCCCGCAGCAGAAGACGAGGGCGACGGCCGCGCCGGCGAGGAAGACCTGCCATTGCTCGTTCACGCCGGGGACGGTCTGGCCGAAGAGGACGAGGTTCGCGGCTTCGGCGTTGTCAAGGGCGACGCCGACCCCGGCGAGGATGGCGGCCGCGACCAGCAGGAAACCGAGGAACACCATGGGCAGATCTCCTCTGCAGTGACTCCGGAGGGGGTACGGAGGGTCTCCACCATGCCAGACTGAAACTGGATCATGCCGCATTGGTCGGATAAATACAGGTCAGAGGGTATTCGTCCGAACCGATGCGCAACGTTCCCCGTCGACCGCATCGGGTAGTGGTCGGGCCGGAGGCGCGCACGCTACCGAGACCGGCGCTACGAGACCCACGGAGGAACCCATGCCCGTGCAGGCCATCGTGTTCGATCTGGACGGCGTCCTGATCGATTCGGAGCCGATGTGGGAGGAGGTGCGGCGCGCGTACGTCGCCGACCGCGGCGGACGCTGGCTGCCCGACACCCAGGAGCGCCTCATGGGCATGAGCACCAACGAGTGGGCCGACTACCTCGCCACCGACCTCATCGACGGCGTCACCGCGGAGCAGGTCGCCTACGAGGTGATCGACCAGATGCTCCAGCGGTACGAGGAGGAGCTGCCGCTGCTGCCGGGGGCGGAGGACGCCGTCCGCCGGATGGCCGATTACCGTCCGCTCGGCCTCGCCAGCTCGTCCCCGCGCGCCCTCATCGAGCTCGTGCTCGGCAAGCTCGGCGTGGCCGGGCTGTTCCGCGCCACCGTCTCCACCGAGGAGGTCGACCGCGGCAAGCCCGAGCCGGACGGATACCTCGCCGTGGCCGCCCAGCTCGGCGTCTCCGGCGGCGACTGCGTCGCCATCGAGGACTCCGCCAACGGCATCCGCTCGGCGCACGCCGCCGGGATGACGGTCATCGCGATCCCGCGCCCGGCGCATCCGCCCGCGCCCGACGCGCTGGCACTGGCCGCGCACGTCGCCGACGGCCTGGACGAGGTGACCCCGGACCTGGTGGCGGTTATCCACAACTAGCGTTCGCGGGGCCGGGCGGCGGGGGCCGCTCGTAGTATGGGCCGATGCCTTCCCCCGAGATCCCGGAGACCCTCGACGTCCTGCGGCGCGTGTTCGGGTACGACGCGTTCCGGGACGGCCAGCAGGAGATCGTCGAGCATGTGGCGTCCGGCGGCGACGCCCTCGTCCTGATGCCGACCGGCGGCGGGAAGTCGCTGTGCTACCAGATCCCGGCGCTCGTCCGGAAGGGCACCGGGGTCGTCATCTCCCCGCTCATCGCCCTCATGCAGGACCAGGTCGACGCGATGCGGGCGCTCGGCGTCCGGGCGGGCTTCCTCAACTCCACGCAGGACCTCGACGAGCGCCGCGTCGTCGAGGCCCAGTTCGTCACCGGCGAGCTCGACCTGCTCTATCTGGCGCCCGAGCGGCTGCGGTCCGCCTCGACCGTCGGGCTGCTCGACCGCGGCGACATCTCGTTGTTCGCGATCGACGAGGCGCACTGCGTGTCGCAGTGGGGGCACGACTTCCGCCCCGACTACCTCATGCTGTCGGGCCTGCACGAACGCTGGCCGGACACCCCGCGCATCGCCCTCACCGCGACCGCCACCGAGGCGACCCGCCGCGAGATCGCCACCCGCCTCCAACTGGAGGACGCCAAGCACTTCGTCGCAAGCTTCGACCGGCCCAACATCCAGTACCGGATCGAGCCGAAGACCGACGCCAAGCGGCAGCTCCTCCGCCTCCTCCAGACCGAGCACAAGGGCGACGCGGGCATCGTCTACTGCCTCTCCCGCAACTCGGTGGAGAAGCACGCCGCGTTCCTGACCGAGAACGGCATCGAGGCGCTCCCGTACCACGCGGGCCTGGACGGGGAGACGCGCGCCGCGAACCAGGCGCGCTTCCTCCGCGAGGACGGCCTCGTCATCGTCGCGACCATCGCGTTCGGCATGGGCATCGACAAACCCGACGTCCGCTTCGTCGCCCACCTCGACCTGCCCAAGTCCGTCGAGGGCTACTACCAGGAGACCGGCCGGGCCGGGCGAGACGGCCTCCCGTCCACGGCCTGGCTCGCCTACGGGCTGCAGGACGTCGTCAACCTCCGCAAGATGATCGACGGCGGCGAGGGGGACGCCGCGTTCCGCCGCCGCCAGGCCATGGCCCTGGACGCCATGCTCGCCCTCTGCGAGACGGTCGAGTGCCGCCGGGTCCAGCTGCTGAACTACTTCGGCCAGTCGGCCGAGCCGTGCGGCAACTGCGACACCTGCCTGACGCCGCCCGAGTCGTGGGACGCGACCGTCCCCGCGCAGAAGGTCCTGTCGGTGATCGTGCGGCTCGACCGGGAGCGGCGCCAGAAGTTCGGCGCCGGGCACATCATCGACATCCTGCTCGGCAAGAAGAACGCCAAGGTCATCCAGTTCGACCACGACACCCTGAAGCCGTTCGGGGTCGGCACCGACCTGCGCGAGGGCGAGTGGCGCGGCGTCGTCCGGCAGCTCCTCGCGCAGGGCCTCGTCGCCGTCGAGAGCAACCACGGCACGCTGGTGCAGACCGACGCGAGCGCCGCCGTGCTGCGCGGCGAACGCAAGGTGATGATGCGCCGCGAACCGGAGCGTCCCGCCCCGAAGGCGGCGAAGGCCGCCAAGGACCGCAAGGCGCCCGTCGAGCTGCCCGCCGAGGCCATGCCGGTCTTCGAGCGCCTCCGCGCCTGGCGCGCCGCGACCGCCAAGGAGCAGGGCGTCCCCGCCTACGTCATCTTCCACGACGCGACCCTGCGCGAGATCGCGACGGCCCTCCCGACGACCCTCACCGAACTCGGCCGCGTGAACGGCGTGGGCGAGAACAAGCTCGCCAAGTACGGAACCGAAGTCCTGGAGACCCTCACCTCGGCCGACTAGTCCCCGCCACGGGACGTTTCGCGGGCGGCGCGGTGGCCCGACTCGACGGCGCCGTCGATGTAGCCGGCCCACCTCGTCGCCGTCTCCGTGCCGGCCCAGTGCAGCGGGCCGACCGGCCGGCGGAGGGCCGGGCCGAACCGTGTCAGCGTCCCGGGCGCGGCGAACGCGCCGTAGCAGCCGCGCGAGTACTCCTCCGCGGCCCAGTCCCGCTCGATGTAGGCGACCGGCTCCCCCGCCCGCGGCCCGAAGTAGCCGGCCAGGTCGGCGACGACCTGGGCGCGGCGCTCCGCGGCGGGCAGGCGGGCGGCGATGTCGGCGTGCCGCCCCTCCAGGAACCCGACCAGCACGCCCGGCCCGCCGCCCTCCGGGGTGTTGTCGAACGTGATCCCGAACGGGCGGTTCGCGCTGGTCACCTGCCCGCTGTACCCGTCCGCGCGCCAGAACGGCTCGTCGTACCCGACGTTGACCTTGATGACCCGCCCCATCGGCAGGCGCTGGACGAGCTGGTCCCGGTCGCCCGGCAGCCCCGGCGTGTACCGGATGCGCCCGGCCGGCGGCGGCGGGACGGCGACGATCGCGCGGCGCGCCCGCACCTCCCGCGACGGCGTGCGGAGCCGGACGGACTCGTCCGCCCACTCGATCTCCGTGACCGGCGAGTCCAGCACGACGCGGTCCCCCAGCTCGTCCGCCAGCGCGAGCGCGATCCGCTGCGAGCCGCCGGAGACCCGGTCCTGCTGGGCGCCGCCGGTCGTCTCGATGAGCGGGTCGAGCCCTCCCGCGGCGGCGATGTAGAACCCCGCCCACAGCGCGGACAGGTCCGCGGCCTCCGCGGAGAACACCGCCTGCGTGATCAGCCGCATGAACGCGCGGCCGCCGCGGGTGTGCAGGTTCCGGCGGATCCAGGTGTCGAACGTCTGCGCGTCGAGGCGTGCGGCGTGCCGCGCGGTCCACGGGGCGTCCGCGGGGATGCCGCGCCGCAGCCGGTCGACGCGCCACTGGCCCTGCGCGATGTCGGCGAGCGTGGCGGGGGACAGGCGGGGGATGCGGCCGGTGTACTCGTCGCGCGTGCCGCCGATCTCGGCGATGTGCCGCCCCTCGTCGTACGTCGGGTACGTCGCCAGGCCCAGCTCGTCCAGCAGCGCGAGCACCGCGTCCTGCCCGGGGCCGACCCACTGGCCGCCGACCTCGATCGGCTCGCCGCCGGGCAGCTCGCCGTTCAGCAGCCGTCCGCCGACCCGGTCCCGCGCCTCCAGCACGACCACGTCGTTTCCGTCCCGGACGAGGTCCCGCGCGGCGACCAGCCCGGCGACCCCCGCCCCCACGATCGCGACATCCGCCATGTCCCCTCCATATGTGCTGAATCCGATTCCCAGGGTTCTCCCAGGATCGCGCAGGGTGTTCTGCCAGGCGCCTTCGGTTGGATGGGTTCCATGCGAACCGACCGCAAATCCTTCATCGCCGGGCTGGGCGCCGCCGGCATCCTCGGCCTCGGCCTCTACGTCGCCGTTCCCGCCATCGCGGACTCCCCTTCCCCGTCCCCCACGGCGAAGCCGTCCGAGAAGGGCGGGGACCGCCCGTTCCGCGACGGTCCCCGCCGGGTCCGTCCCGGCCTGCACGGGCCCGGCGAGCACGGTTTCGGCCGGGGCGGCGGACGGGGCGTCCACGGCGAGGCCACCGTCCGCGACGGCGACGGCTTCCGCCTCGTCACCTTCCAGCGCGGCGAGATCACCGCCCTGTCGTCGACGACGCTGACCGTCAAGAGCGCCGACGGGACGTCCTGGACGTGGACCGCCAACGGCGACACGAAGATCCGCGAAGACCGCAAGGACGTCGCCCTCAAGGACCTCGCGAAGAACGACGAGGTCCGGATCGCAGGCGAACGCTCCGGCGACACCCGGACCGCCAAGCTCGTCCGCGTGCGGGACTGACTGCATCGACGCGTGCGGGCGCCTCCCGCGAAGTGCTCGCATGCATGTGCCGCCACGTCCGCAGACGGTATTTTCAGACCGGCGGGCGACGGCGCCCGCGGAGAGTCCGACGGGCCGCATGAGCGGGGGCCGATGAGCGAGGGCAGGCGGGTGCTCGTCGTGGACGACGAGGCCAACATCCGCGACCTCATCGAGGTCGCGCTGCGCTTCCACGGCTTCGCGACCGCGACCGCGGACACCGGCGAGAAGGCGCTGCGGGCCGCCGCCGAGGAGCGCCCGGACCTCGTCCTGCTGGACGTCATGCTCCCCGACGTGGACGGCTTCGAGGTCTGCCGGCGGCTCCGCGCGGACGGGAACCAGGTCCCGGTGATCTTCCTGACGGCGCGGGACACCCCGTCCGACACCGTCACCGGCCTCACCCTCGGCGGCGACGACTACGTCGGCAAGCCGTTCTCCATCGAGTCCCTGATCGCGCGGGTGCGGGCCGTGCTGCGCCGGACGGCCCCGCCCGCGTCCGGCGGTGCCGCGCCCGTGCCCGACGGCGTCCTGCGCGTCGCCGACCTCGAACTGGACGAGGCCCAGTGGACGGTGCGGCGCGGCGGCGTCGACGTCGACCTCTCCCCGACCGAGTTCCGCCTGCTCGCGCACCTGATGCGCAACGCGGGCATGGTGCTGTCGCGCACCCAGCTCCTCGCCGCCGTGTGGGGCTGGGAGCACGGCAACCCGCAGGTCGTCGAGACCTACATCAGCTACCTGCGCCGCAAACTCGACCCGCTCGGCACGCCGCTCATCCACACCCGGCGCGGCGTGGGCTACGCGCTGCGGCCATGACGCTCAACGCCCGCCTCCTCACCGGCCTCCTCGCCGTCACCGTCGCCGGGCTGGCGATCATGGCCCTGGTCAGCGCGCTCGTCCTGAACGGCTACCTGATGCACCGGGTGGACCAGGAACTCCAGGCGACCCCGGCCCGCGGCATGGGACGACTCCTGCCCGAGCCGCCCAAGAGCGTCGCACCGTCCCGCTTCATCGTCCTGGTGGTCGGCCCCGCGAACCAGGTGCGCGTCCTGAGCGCCGAGGAACCGGACCCCAGCCGCGCCGTGACCGAGGTGCAGCGCCTCAGCCTGGACGAGCTGGCCGCCCACGCGCGCACGCGCGAGCCGTTCTCCCTCCCGGGACTGCGAGCGGTGGCCCGCCCCTGGCGCAACAGCATCATCGTCACGGCGTCCCCGCTCGACCAGGTGCACTCCGCGGTCCGCAACCTGGTGCTCTCCGAGATCGCCACGGGGATCGTCCTGCTCACGCTGCTCGCCCTGCTCGGCCGCACCCTGATCGGCCGCGGCCTCCTGCCGCTGAGCCGGATGGCCGCGACCGCCAACGCCATCACCGCTGGCGGCGACCTGCGCGCCCGGATGCCCGACCCCGGCCGGCGCACCGAGACCGCCCGCCTCGCAGCCGCCATCAACGTCATGCTGGAGCGCATCGAGCAGGCGTTCTGGGCGCGCAGCCGCTCCGAGGCCCGCGTCCGCGAGTTCGCCGCCGACGCGTCCCACGAGCTGCGCACCCCGCTGACGACCATCCAGGGCTACGCGGAGCTGTACCGGCACGGCGCCCTCGGCCCCGACGAACTGCCCGACGCCATGCGCCGCATCGAGGACGAGGCGCGCCGCATGAACAAGCTCGTCACCGACCTCCTCGACCTGGCCCGCCTCGACCGCGAGGCGTCCCTCCGCCCCGCCCCGACCGACCTGGTCGCCCTAGCCCGCGACGCCATCGCCGACGCCACCGCCGCCGACCCGGACCGCCCGCTCGCCCTCGACGCCCCGGACACCCTGCTCGCCACGGTGGACGAATCACGAATACGCCAGGTTTTCGCAAATCTTCTGGCCAATATCCGCGCCCACACGCCCCCTGGAACACCGGCGAGAATTCACCTGGCTCCCGGAATCATAGAAGTGACCGACGAAGGCCCCGGAATGCCGGCCGCCGACGCCGCCCGCGCCTTCGAACGCTTCCACCGCGCCGAGCACGGCACCAGCGGCACCGGCCTGGGCCTCCCGATCGTCGCCGCCATCGCCGCAGCTCACGGCGGCCGCACCGAACTGCTCTCGGCGCCGTCCCGGGGGACGACCGTCCGGATCACGCTCCCGCACTCCGTCAATTCCGTTCAAAACTAGCCCGACAGCGGGAAACACCCCATTAACGCGGGCAGGATTACCGGGGAATTGCCACACCCAGGAGGCACCATGTCCCAGGTCGAGCAAGAATCCCGGACGCAGCCCACCGTCGCGGACCCCGTCCCGCTGGGCCTGGCAGCCCTGGCCGTGACGCTGTTCCTCTTCTCCGCCAAGAACGCCGACTGGACCGACGGCACCGACGCCTGGCTCGGCTACGCCCTGGCCTTCGGCGGCCTCGTCCAGCTCCTGGCGGGCATGTGGGAGTTCCGCAACCGCGACGTCTTCTGGGCCACGGCCTTCTCCTCCTACGGCGCCTTCTGGCTGGGCCTCGGCCTCTACGTCGTCCTCCTGGCTGGCGCCACCGACCCCGCCGACCAGGCCAACGACCTCGGCTGGATCATGCTCGCGTTCGCGATCCTGACCGCCTACCTGCTGCTGCTGAGCACCCAGATCAACCAGGCCGTCCTCGCCATCTTCGTCAGCCTGGAGGCCACCCTCATCATCCTCTTCATCGGCAACCTCACCACCACGGAGACGACCGTCCAGATAGGCGGCTACATCGGCGTCCTGGCGGCCATCTGCGCCTGGTACACGTCCGCCGCCACCCTCCTGAACGCCATGCTCCGCCAACCGGCCTTGAACCTCGGCAAACCCGTCCTGAACAACCTGATCCCCAGCAACCGCCCCCGTTGATGAACGATCCGCGGCGCCTTCTACCTGAGGCCAGGCGTCCACGCCGGGGGCAGCCCCCACAGTGGCTCCCGGCGTCAGAAGCCACCCCAGAAGACGAACCCGGACAGCGAGTCGACACGCTCGGGTTCTGAGCCTGTGGATCCCTCCCCGGTCGGCGCGAGCTTCCAATCGCCTTCCCACTTCACGGTCACGGTCCTGGCCGTACGGCCGCCGCGCGCCGGGTCCCGCGACACCGTCCCGACCACCGCAGTCTGCGGCGTGTAGGAGACGATCCGGAAGCCCGCGATCTGCGCCGCCTTCGCGGCCGGTACAACCTGCCCGGCGGTACGCACGCGCGCGTAGGCAGCCTTGCCCTCCCCCTCCACAACCTGCCGCTTCATGATCTTCTGCCACTCAGTCGACCGGTCGAGCCGCACGCTGATCTGCACCGCGGCGAACAGAGCCCCGCGCGGCGTGTGCTGGTAGCAGCGCGCGATGTCGCCCTTGACGTCCAGTGGCCCGACCACAGGCGAGAACGGCAGTGCGACGCCCTTGAAGCGCTTCCAGTACACCTGCCGCGGCGCGGTACTGGGAATGCTCTGATTGCCGTCGTCGGTAATGCACCCATCCGCCCTAGCCGGACTCGCAGCCGGGGACTCAGGCCTCGCTGTGGGCGCGGCCTCCTGGCCCTCCCCCGTGCAACCGGCGACGCCCAGCACGACAACGACGACCGGAAGGCAGGTTCTCAGGAACATAGGGGACCCTTTTCGCACGGCGGTTAGGACAGAACGGCCGATGCTAAGCCTTCTTGATCATCGAGCCCTACTCACGACGTCCGAGCAGCAGCCGTAACGCCAGACCGGACCCGTCCGGAAGGCGCTGCCGAACGACGGGTTCCCGAGCAACGCACGCACATCCGCGACGGCGATGACCGCAGCGATGCTCGACCACGGTCACGCCCCAATGCCGCGGCTCCTCCAGAACAGCGACGCGCCCCACCGGGCTGGGCCGACGAACGACAAGCGCTGCCCGACAGACCGAATCAAGATCGCGATTGGGGCTCCGGGAAAGGACCACGGATTGATCTTCGCAAGAACGGTCGACACACCCACGGACCACGACAACACACATGGACGACACGGCTGGTTCAAACGGGCGTCCGTCGCCAAAGGCGTAATCCCGGTCGTTCACCGAGTCCGATCAGACGGTTTCTCAACGGACCGCCGCAACCGATCGCCAATCAACGCCAAGTGACCGCGCTACGGCACTATCTCCCCGATACCCAGCAGGTTGTCTTCGCTGTCGCGGAACCAGGCAGCCCGCTCACCGCGCCCCTTGCTCGGGTAATTGCCCTCGATGTCCATGATCCCGTTCACGCTGCCGCCGTAGTCCTCGAACACCACGCCGCGGTCACGCAAGCCGGCCACCGCCGCCTCGATGTCATCGACGTAGAAGCTCATCTGGGTGAACGAGCCGTCGGCCGAACCAGCCGAGGCGAACAGGCAGAACACCCCCGTCGCACCCTCATACCGCAGGCCGCCCTCGCGCTCCTCGACCGGTTCGAGTCCGAGCTTCTCGGCGTACCAGCGGCGAGCTCGGGTCAGATCCTGAGTGGGTATGCGCGCTTCGATCCGTGCATTGCTCAGCATCGTCACAATGATAGACGGACCTGGTAAACACCCGTGGCCCGCACAACCCTCGCTACTCTCGCGCCGACCCTTACGCGGTAGATGGATGACCGCCCCTGCAAACGCTTCCTGCCACACGCTCACCGGCGTGTCTACCGGCCGCGCAATGCCCCCATCCACACAGCCCACCAGCACGACGTCGGACCTCGGCCATACCGGCCCCTTCCGGAAGGTGTCGCCTCGTGCATCGTCACCAGTCCGCCGCCCGATGTCACGGGAGGGCCGATCATGCGCGGCGCCGTTCGCCGGTGTCGCTGTCAGCTCTCGCGGATGAGCTGCGCCGTGTCGGCGGTGACTGCCTGCGCGTGCCAGGGGCTCGGCCATGCATGGTCGTCGTTCGGGTGGCTCGCGGTGGCGTCCCCGAAGTCAATCTCGCTCACGAATCGCGTTCCGCCGAACCGAGCGTTCCCGCTGAAGTGCGCCCCGCCGAACCAGGCGACCTCACCGAACCGCGCCCCGACGAACCCGGCATCCCCGCCGAACCGCACCTCGGCGAACGTGGTGTCCCCTCCGAACTGCGCCTCCCGGAACCAGGCGACCCCGTCGAACCGCACCTCGTCGAACCCGGAGCCTCCACCGAAGCGCGCCCCGTCGAACCAGGCGGGTCCTGCGAACTGCGCCCCGACGAACGAGGCGTCCCCTCCGAACTGCGCCTCCCGGAACCAGGCGACCTCGCCGAAGCGTGCCTCGTCGAACCCGCAGCCTCCGCTGAAGCACGCCCCGTCGAACACGGCGGGCCCGCCGAACTGCGTCTCGCTGAACCCGCCGTACCGGCTGAACCGCGCCCCGCCGAACTGAGCGGCCGCGCTGAACCGAGCCCGGTCGAACCGAGCGGGCCCGCTGAAATGAGCGTTGGTGAACGTGGCGCTCGATGGGCGGCAGTCGGTGAAGTCGAAATCGATCAGCTGAGCGCCGGTCAGGTCGAGGTGGACGCCGTCCCAGTAGGTGAGTGGTCGCCCGTCAAGGTCCGTCGTGGTCAGGTGGCGTTTGAGGAGGCGTTGCGCGGTGAGCCGGACCTGCAACTCAGGATCTTGGGCGATGTCGGGCTGCTCGGACCGGCGCTCGTCGCCGGCCTGCGGAGCCGGGAAGGGCATCCGAAGGTAAGAGCACACGACATCGGTGACCGTCTGCCGATAGTCGGGGTGGTCTTGCGCCAAGCGCCCCAGAGAAGACAACCCGCCGAGTCGGACGGCGGCCTTGTCATGGCCGAGCATCTCGACGCCCTGGCCGTACTCGACATGGGCTTGGACGCGTCCCCAGGCGGCTTCGCCCGCTCGTTGACGGCGATAGGCGATGACCAGAGCGCCCAAGGCACCAACGCCGGCGACCAGGGCGAACACAAGTTTGGACAACTCCAGGCGGTCTCTGGTTTCCAGCGGCTCGGGCTCGGCGGGCGAGGGTGCTCCCAGTAGGAACGACAGTAAGAACCAGGCAGCGACCAGCAACACCACAGCGGCGCTGAAGGCGAACGTGAACGTTCGACGGATCGACCAGAGCCCGAGCGTCCTGTGCGCGTCTTCAACCAGCCTGTACTCCGGCGTCATCTCCTCCTGGCCCACAAGCCCGATGCTAGGGACATCGCGAGGCACCGGTCGGCCGTCCCCGTCCACGTGGTGGCCGCTCGGCTCGGACACGCTGCCCCGTCCATCACGCTCCGCGTCTACGCCCACGTGGTCAACCAGCAGCTCGTAGAAGCGGCTGAGATCTTCGCCCGGCACGTAGAGGACGTGGCGTAGGCGGACGCACTGTTAGCAGACCCGTGAGCAAAAGCCCCCTTGCGGAAGATCGCGAGAGGGCTTTGAGCTGGGCGCACCCGAAGGGATTCGAACCCCTAACCTTCTGATCCGTAGTCAGATGCTCTATCCGTTGAGCTACGGGTGCCTGCCGGGATTACTGTACCGGCTCCGCGGACCGGACGGCGAATCGGTTGTGCAACACGCGCGGGCGGGCGTGTGACCTGAGTCACGGAACTTTTTGCGACCAAGGTGCGACAAAAGGGTGTCGAGACGTGAGCGGCCTGCAAAGGTTTGACTCCGTTCGAAGCCCAACCCCCCTGAAGGAGATTCCCCATGCGTATGTCTGCCACCAAGCTCGTCGGCGTCCTCGCCGTCGGTGGCCTGATGCTCGGTTCCACCGGCTGCGGGGCGGTCGACACCATCACCGGTGGCAAGAAGACGACCGCCTGCAAGAACATCGAGAAGGAGCTGCGGAGCTTCTCCACCAGCGGCAACGCGATGTCGTCGTCGGGCGGCGCGGAGCAGACCGCTCAGAAGTTCTCCGACACCGCGGCCAAGATCCGCTCGGAGGGGCAGAGCGCCGGCGGCGACGTCGAGTCCGCCGCGACCGCGTTCGCGGGCGACCTCGACAAGACCGCGGAGCTGCTGCGGCAGATGACCTCCGGCAGCACGAACCTCCAGCAGCCCGACACCGCGGCCATGCGGCAGCACGGCAACGACCTGGCCAAGGCCTGCGGCTTCTCCGCCTTCCGACTGGGCTGACCCACCGGCGATTCGTTCCCGCGGCCCCGGGAGCGAGCCACTTCGCCTAGCCGAGGATCTCGGACTATGCTGCTGGGACCCGCAGGCCAGACTTTGCCGGTAGGCGCGCCCAACCGGTAGCCTGTCTGGGCCCGACGGCTACTGGAGGATTCGCCTAGTCCGGTCTATGGCGCCGC
>NZ_BMRO01000005.1:119284-405160 GCF_014648675.1 Actinomadura livida | reverse complement strand
GGGGGCCCCCGGCCGCGCCCGCCTCGGCGGCCGCCTTGAAGACCTGGGGGACCACGGAGGCGTACACGTCAGCGGTGAAGGACGACCGCGCATGCCCCAGCGTCTCGCTGACCACCTTCATCTCGACCCCCGCCGCCAGGGACAGTGTGGCCGCGCCATGGCGCAGATCGTGGAACCGGATGGGAGGGAGCGGTCCTCCGGCGAGTGCGGCTCGCACCTTCGCTTCGCCGACCCGGTGACGCTTGGCGATCTGAGGGATTCCCCATTTCTGGACCTTGTGACGCCGTCTGGTGGCGGCGTACTGCGTGATGAGCAACTCGAAGCGCTGAGAGATCCACTCAGGGCGGAGCGGGGAGCCGTCCGGGCGTGTGAACACCAGTCCTGAGTTCACCCAGGCCGGACCGGCTGCGAGCCGCTCGCTTTTCTGCCGGGTCCTCCAGGCCCGCAGATGATCGGCCGTGATGGCATCGAGTGTGACCGTACGGTCACCGGCATCGGACTTGGTGTCGTCGGGGTCCAGGTCATCGTCCGATCTCGTTTCGCGAATCGCGAGGACTCCCTCGTCCAGGTCGACATCACTCCACGGCAGACCGGCGACCTCGGCACGCCGGAGCCCTCGGAAAGCGACGAGGTGGAACAGCGCGTACAGCCGCTCCGTCTCATGGATGAAGTCGAGGAAGGCACCTGTCTGGGCGGGAGTCCAGACCATGACCGGGGCCGGGCTCTTTCCGTTCTCCTCCCACCGGGCGACTCGAGCGGAAGTCCAGACGAGTGGCTTCCGGCGCGGGAGGCGAGGAAGCTCGACGTGCTCGGCCGGGTTGTGCGTGAGGTACTTCTTCTTGACGGCCGATCCCATGGCGGAGCTGAGCACGGCGTGCACTCGCTTGATTCGCGCAGGCGAGAGGGGCTTCGTCTGCTTCATACGGCGCGCCTCGCCCTCCTTGATCTTTCTCGCGGAGTCGGCCCGGGCATCGACGAGTCGGCGCAGCATTTCGCTCGGCTTCTGTCCTTCCGGGAGCGGCTGATTGATCTGGAGCATGGCCGCGTAGAGCTCGCTCACGTGGTGCGCGCGTAGGTCGACGAGTCGAAGGTGCCCGAGTCCCGGCTTGTGATACAGCTCCACGGCTTCGCGGTAGCTGCTCAGCGTTGAGGCTTTCAGGTCGACCTTGCCGGCGATCCATCGATCGAGCCACTGTGCGACTGTCATGCGGTGATCCGATGCGTGGCCGTCAGCACCTATCTTGGCGAGTTCCTTCACCAGCTCCTTTTGGGCATCTTCCTTGGTCGGGAACGGGCCGACCCTTGGCCGGCGTCTCTTGCCGTCGGCGGAGGGAGGAGCCTCGTATCGGAACCACCAGGTTCCATGCCCCTTCTTCTTGATGTCCGGACAGTTCGTGTCATATCGCTTGCCCGTCTCCGGATGCGAGCAGCGACAACGCTTGAACACGGCCCCTTTCAAGAGACCACCCTCCTTCAGAGTCTCTCTGTAACCACATTGACACCGACAGTGATAACAGTGACATCGCGGGAGGTCAAACGACGTCACCAACAGGACAAAAGGCTCATGTCAGTAAATGAATGAAGCCGAGAACGCCGCCCGTGCCCGACTGCATGGCGGGCACGGGCAGGCAGGGATGTTGAGATCTTCGGCCACCGCTGGTGTGTCTATTGGGGCGGGTGCTCTTCGACCTCGATCAGCCGCAGCAGGCAGGCCGTCGGCACCCGATAGCGGGTACCGACACGGATGATCCGACAGGGGAAGTCTCCGCGTTTCGCCAGTTCGTAGGCATGGCTTCGGGAGAGACCGAGAACACGAGCAGCGGTCACGACGTCTACGACCGTGGGGAGATCCGCTACTTCGGCGTACTTCATGATCTTCATGCTCGAACTCCTGAGTTCGCGGAGAGTGCTCGATTTGGTGGGCGTGATGCGGGGTCTGGGGCTACGTGAAGCACCAGCCGGTGTCGCAGGTGCCGTCGCCGTCGTCGAAGGGGAGGGTGTCGGTTTCGGGGGTGACGTCGGCGAGTGGGGCGTTGTAGCGGGTGAGGTAGATGGGGTCTTTGCCGAGGGCGTGGCGGCGTTGGTTGATGGTGGTTTCGAGGTCACATGCCTTGGTGAAGAGGGCTGGTTGTTCGCGGCGCATGTCTTGCCAGGTGGTGAGGCGGTGGAAGGGGCAGAACCAGCAGGCGGATTTGGGTGGGAGGGGTAGGTCGGCGGAGCGGATGATGCGGGGGCAGTCGGTGCGGCGGATGCCCAGGTCCAGCAGTGGGTAGACGATGCGCTCGTAGGGCTCGTGGCGGCGGGTGTTGGCGCGGTGTATTTCGTCGAGGCTGATGCCGATGGCGATGGTGGCGGGGTTGGCAGGGCTGGCGCCGTGGGCTTTGAGCCAGCGGCCGATGACGCGGATCTTGAAATCGGCGGTGCAGGAGCGGGTGCCGGGGGCGCCGTTGCTCATGCGGACGGGGATGGGGATGGAGCGGGAGCCTTCGCGGGTGAGGCGGCCGTAGAGGGTTTCGGTGGTGCCGTCGCGGCGGATGCGGTGCAGTTCGCGTAGGTCGATGCCGTGGGCGGCGGCGTAGGGGGCGGCGTGGTCGCGGATGTAGCGCAGGGTGGCGGGGTGTTCGGAGTCGTCGCCGACGTTGGCGAACAGGAACGTGGAGAAGTCGATTCGGCCTTGGGCGGCCAGGACGAGGGCGGCGGTGGATTGCCAGCCGCCGCCGTAGCTGAAGGCGCGGATCGGCCCGCAGGACGGCTTCTTCTTCGCCTTCTTCGCTGGGAGCTTGTCGAGCGGGTGCTGATTTCTGGTGGGGCGTGTTCGGTTCGGTCGGTGGTGGCTGTTGGGGTGGTGTTCTGGGTGCAAGGGCGTGCCTCCGGTTAGGCGTCGGTGGTGTGGGGTGTGGTGGGGCGGGTGGCGCCGATGTATTGGTGTTCGCGGTGGGGGTCGCCGGTGAATTGGGCGATGCGGACAACGTCGCCGGTGTGTGGGGCGTGGATCATGCGGCCGTGGCCGTAGTAGATGCCGACGTGGTGGATGGTGGCGGGGTTGTCGGTGTTGCTGGCGAAGAACAGCAGGTCGCCGGGTTGCAGTGCGGTTCGGGGGATGTGGGTTCCGGCGTTGTACTGGTCGGCGGCGACGCGGGGGATGCGGGCGCCGGCTCGGGCCCAGGCGTGTTGGGTGAGGCCGGAGCAGTCGAAGCCTTTGATGGCGGCGCCGTGGGCGATGCCGTAGGTGGGGCCTGAGGGTCCGCCGCCGCCCCAGGAGTAGGGGGTGCCCAGCCAGCGCAGCGCGGCTTTGACGGCGATGGCGCCGCGGCCTGTGGCGGTGGGGGCGGCGTAGCGGGCGGCTTGGGCGAGGACTTTGCGGACGTACCAGTCGGCGTGGTTGTAGTGCCAGATCGCCCGGCGCAGGTGTTTTCCGCCTTTGCCGGCGCCGTTGGCGCACAGGTAGTTGGCGGCGCCGTGGATGGCGTCGGCGGGGTTATAGCGGTCTTTGTGTCCGTCGTGGTCGCCGTCGGCGCCGTGGGCGGCCCAGGTGGGGGCGAGGAATTGCATGGGGCCGCCGGCTCCGGCGTGGTTTTCGCCGGATTGGGCGCCGGGCATGGTGGAGCGGCCGTGGTCGGATTCGATCTTGCCGATCGCGGCCAGGACGTTCCAGGGCAGGCCGGGGCAGGTCTGTGCGGCGTCGAGGTACCAGCGCAGGTACGCGGGCGGGATGTCGCGTTTGGCCTCAGCGGTGGGTGCCCCGGCCAACTCTGAGCCGGTGCCTGCGGCCGAGTTGTGCCCGGTGAGGAGGATGACGAGCGCCAGCGGCAGCAGGACGGCGGTAGCGCAGGCGGTGGCGGCGGCCTTCACCGGGTGGGCCGCCGTGGTGGGGCGGGCCGGTTAGTCGGTGGTGTTGTGAGCGCCGGTGCGGGCGCGGCGTTGGGCGCGGTACCCGGCGCCCTTCTTGGGCGCCTCGGCGGGTTGTGGCTGGTGGGTTGGGTCATCGGCGGCTTCCCCGGGTTGGTGGTGGGGCTGCCGCAGCACCTCGCGGACTGCTTCCCAGGAGTAGCGGAAGTCCTTGCCGGTTTTGAGGGCGGGGATCTGCCCGGCGTTGGCCATCCGGCGGACGGTCTGGGGCGACAGGCCGAGTTTGGTCGCGAGTTCGGCGGTGGTGAGGACGTCGGGGTCGCGGCCGGGTATCTCGGTCATCGCGGGGCTCCTGGGGTGGCGGTCACGGTTGTTCCCTTCCAGTGTGGCGTGTCGGTGCCGCGGAAGCACGTTCTTGAGTGCGATGGCGTTTCCAGAAACTGTTTGACGATGCTTGCGCTCCATAATCGTGCCACGTACTGTGATCGCTCGACAACCCACAGCATTGATTTGGGGGTATGCGGGTGAGTCTTCGACAAACCGGACCAATCACAGGCCACCAGGCACGAGAAGTGCCGGACGAAGTGCTGGACGTGGTCGTGGCCGGTGCGCACGGCGGCGCGGGGACCTCCACGCTGACCGCGCTGCTGCCCGCGGCGTGGGACATGGGCTCGATCAAGCCGCTGCTGGAGCTGGGCCGCTCACCGCTGCGCGCCAAGGACCGCCCGGTGGTGCTGGCGGTGCGCAACACCGCGGTGGCGGCCAAGGACGCCACGGCCGCGATCGGCGCCCTGCGCGACTGGGACGAGCGGGTGTCGGCGCTGGCGATCGTCAGCGACGGCGGCCCGGAATCGCGGGACGCCACGGCCCGGTTCGCGCTGCTGCAAGCACGGGTCGGCGGGGTAGTGCGCATCCCGCACGTGCGGGCGCTGCGGCTGGTGGAAGACCCCACCGTCGTCGACCTGCCGGGCAGAGCGCGCCACGCCCTCGACGAACTCCGCCGCCTGGTCGGCGCGGCCGGCGAGCGGGGGCGGTAACCGTGCTCACCTCGCTCAACGACCTGGCGCGGCTGCTGCCGCGCGCCGACGTGGATGTACCCGATCCGCCTCCGGAACCGCCGCCGGGGCTGGATCAGAAGATGGAGACGCTGCTGGCGTGGGGCAAGTGGGGCGTGCTGATCTGCGGCGTCGCGGGCCTGTTCATCTGCGCGGGTCAGATGGCCATCGGACGCAAAAACCGGTCGACGTTCGCCGCCGACGGCGCGACCGGCATCCCCTGGGTGCTGGGCGGGCTCAGCCTCGCGGCGACCGCCGCACCGATCGTCGGGGTGTTCTTCGAATGAATCGACGCCAAGACAGTGGTCCGTGGTGGCGCCGTGGCTGGATCTTCGCGACGACAGTGATCGCCGCAGGAACGCTGATCGGCCTGTCCGTGCCCATGGCGTTCCGGACCGAGCCGGCCAACACACCGATCACCGTCCGCACCACAGTGCAGGCGGGGCAGCTGATGAGCGCTCCTCAGGTGCCGTTCGCAGGCATGACGTGGCGTGACTACCACGGTGTCCTTCTCCCCTACTCGGCCGACAACGGCCCACGCGACACGGAAAACGATCTAGCGACGGGGTTCACCCAAACGCCACGAGGGGCACTGCTCGCCGCGGTCCACATCACGGTGCGGGCGAACATGCGGTGGGGGCCGAAGGTGTTCGAGCCGACCATCGAAGACCAGGTCATCGGGCCCGACGCCGATGCCCTGCTTGTCGCGGCCCGCGAGGCGTACGAGGAGTTGCGCGGGGACCGGCCGGACGGGGAGGCATTGGGGCGCGCGTACGTCGTCCTGGAGGGTTTCCGGTGGCAGGGCTACTCCCCCGCGGCGGCGAGCGTGGATCTGGTGTCGGCCGGTCCGGGTGACAGCGAGGTGACCGTGCGGGCGGTGACCCGGGTCCAGGTGCAGTGGCAGGGCGGTGATTGGCGGGTCGTCGGCCCGCCGGGCGGGACGTGGGCCGGGTCGGCGGCACCGGTCGATTCGACCGACGGCTATGTCCGCTTCCCGGGCGGAGGTGCCTGATGCTTCCCCTTGACCCGTGTTCGCCGCTCACCGATCCGGCCTGCCTGCAACCGGTCGACAACGACGATGGCGAGAACACGCTGGTTCCACCGCCGCCCGATATCCCGGGCGCGATCGGCGGGCGGATGCTGGACGAGGCCGCCGAGTCGTTCCAGGCAGCGGTCGGGTGGCTGATCTCCAAGACCGCGTCCTGGTGGGTGGAAACACCGTCGCCGGATCTGCAGGAGGAGTCGGCGATCGGGCATCTGCAACTGCTGGTCCAGCCGCTGACCGTGGCGGTCGCGGTCATGGGGCTGCTGGTGGTCGCCGCGAAGATGGCGCTGACCCACAAGGCCAACCCACTGATCGACCTCGGCCGGGGCTTGGCGGTGCTGGCGGCGGTCACCACGATCGGCGTGGTGGTGCCGAACCTGCTGCTTCAGTGGGGCGACCAGTGGTGCGACTGGGTGCTGAGCGCTACCTCACAAGGCGACTTCGCCCAGCGGATGACCAAGATCGTGACCTTCCCCTCGGGGACACCGGCCGCGCTGGTCCTGCTGCTGTGCATGTTCGCGCTGGTCATCGGCGTCCTGCAGGCGATCCTGCTGCTGTTTCGCGCCGGGGCGCTGATCATTTTGGCGGGGCTGCTGCCCCTGGCGGCCGCCGGGATGATGACCGCAGCGACCAAGACCTGGTTTGCGCGGGTGGCCGGCTGGATGCTCGCGCTGATCTTCTACAAGCCCGCCGCCGCAGCGGTGTACGCGACCGCGTTCACCCTGGTCGGTGAAGGGCAGAGTCTGCACGCGCTGCTGATGGGCCTGACGATGATGCTGATCAGCCTGGTCGCCTTCCCGGTCCTGCTGAAGTTCTTCACCTGGACGACCGGCGGAACCGAGTCCGTCAGCGGCGGCGGCATGCTCGGCACGCTGATGAGCAGCGCCGCCGCACTCGGCGCCCTGCGCGCCTACGGCAGCGGCGGCTCCGGCGGCGAGTCCGGGGACGGGCAGTCCAGCTCGGCCAGCGAGCACACCAGCTACCTCAAACAGCAACTCGGCGACCAGGACACCTCCCCCGCCGGCGACTCCGCAGACCCGGCGCCCACCCCACCCGGATCGCCCGACCGGCACTCGCCTGCCTCCGACACAGGCGACCACGCCTCCGCACCGGGTGCTCCGTCCGGAAGTGAGCAGCCGGGGGCCACCTCGTCCGGGACGGATCAGAACCCGGAGGGCGGACACGGGTGGGCGCCACCTGACGGCGGTCAGGGTGAGCCGGTCGGCCCGGCCTTGATCCGGACAGCGGACAAGGAACGGCAGCGCGGCGAGGACATGGTCCGCTGGGCCGCCACCGGCAGTACCGGCGGCTCCAGCGGCGGTGGCGCGGGTGGCCCTGGTGGCGGTCCGACCGGCGCGGTCGGTGAAGGAGGTACCGGCGGTGGGAAGTGACATCCGCACCTACGGCGGCTGGCGCCGCCGACACGGCATCGGCCTGCTCGGCCTGGACACCACCTCCACCTTCACCACCCTCGGCGCGGCGCTGCTGCTGGTCCTGGTCGCCGCCGCCGCACCGCACCTGCTGGTCTACCTGCTTCCACCGGCGCTGATCGGTGGCGGGCTGGGTCTGGTGCGCGTTGGTGGTGTCCCAGTGGCGCGCCTGGTCCTGGCCCGGTGCCGGTGGCGCTGGGGCGTGTGGCGAGGCCACAACCGCTACCGGGCCGGAGTCGTCATCGACCATCCACGCGCGTTCCAGCTCCCCGGGGTGCTCGCGCCGCTGACACTGCTGAGCGCGGAGGACGGCTACGGCGGCCGGTACGGGATCGTGTGGGACCGCCGCACCGGGCTGCTGACCGCCACCCTGCGGGTCGTGCCGACGTCGACGTGGTTGGCCGACCGCGGCGACGCCGATGCCTGGGTGGCAGGGTGGGGCGGCTGGCTCGCTGCTCTCGGACACATGCCGGCGGTGCGGTGGGTGACGGTCACGGTGGAGACCGCACCCGAGCCCGGCTCCACGCTGGCCGACGCGGTCAACCGCGCCGTCGTGGCCACTGCGCCCGCACCGGCGCGGACCATCATGAGCGAGCTCGTCCGCACCGCCCCGGCCGCGGCGGCCGATGTCGACACCCGCGTCTCGATCACCTTCGATCCGAAAGCGTCCTCGGCGCGGCCGAAGGATCTGTATGAGGCGGTCGCCGAGCTGGGCCGCACGCTCGACGGGTTGGCGTCCCGGCTCGGTGGCTGCGGGGTGTCCGTGCTCGGCCGGGCGACCGCCGCGGAGGTCGCCGGGGCGGTGCGGACCGCGTTCGACCCGCATGCCCGCGGGGAGGTGAACCGGCTGCTGACCGGCCCGGACTCAGACGAGGTTTTGAACTGGTGTGATGCGGGCCCGGTCGCCGCGACCGAGCACACCGGGCACTACGAGCACGACGGCGGCGTCTCGGTGAGCTGGGCCTGGCACGAACCACCCCGCCAAAACGTCCGCTCCGACGTGCTGGCCCGGCTGGTCGCGCCCGGGCCGTTCCCCAAGCGCGTCACCCTGCAGTACCGGGCGCTGCCGGCCGCGGCGGCGAGCCGGGTGCTGCAGCAGGAGGTGAACGCGGCGGCGTTCCGTGCCCAGTTCCGCCGCCGCACCGGCCGTGATGAGACCGCACGCGAGAGCTGGGACGCCGCCCGCGCCCGCCAAGCCGCCGCCGAAGAGGCCATGGGCGCCGGGGTGTGCCTGGTCTCGCTGTACGCCACCGTCACCGCCACCGACCCCGACCAGCTGCGCCGCGCCGTCGCGCACGTCGAGACCGCCAGCAACTCGGCCAAGATCCGGCTGCGGCGCCTGTGGGGCAGCCAAAGCGCCGGGTTCGCCACCACCCTGCCCTGCGGCATCTGCCCACCCCAACTGTCCCGCCGCCTCAACCACTGAAGCGCTGAAGGGAACCGAGCTTGCCGAACACCGAAACCCAAGCCATGTCCGAACCGCTCGCCCCGCCCTGGGGCTGGCGCGGCCCCGGCGCCGGACGCGCCGCGCACGTCGAAGGCGCACCCGAGTACCAGGCCACCACCAGCCAGGTCTGCGGCCTGTACCCCTTCACCGCCGGCTCCGGCACACCCACCGCAGGCACCCCCGTCGGACGCCACCAACTATGGGGCGAAGTCGTCTGCCTGGACCCGCTGGCGTGGCTGCGCGAAGGGCTGGTCACCAACCCCGGCATGTTCGTCCTCGGACAACCCGGCACCGGCAAATCCACCCTCGTCAAACGCCTGGTCACCGGCGCCGTCGCCACCGGCACCACCCCGATCGTCCTCGGCGACACCAAACCCGACTACACGAAGCTGGTCGAATACCTGGGCGGCCAGGTCATCCGCGTCGGACGCGGCGTCGACCGCATCAACCCCCTCGACACCGGACCCCTCGACCAAGCCCGGCGCCGCCTCACCGGGGCCGCCGCCGAAACGCTCCGCTGGGAGGTGCGGTCCCGGCGGCTGTCGCTGCTGCTGGCGCTGGCGACACTCGTCCGCGAAGCGCGCATCACCAACGCCGAGGAAGTCGTCCTGGGCCGCGCCATCGACCTGCTCGACCACCGCCTCGACCATGAACCGACCATCGTGGACGTCCTGCGCGTGCTGGAGCAAGGACCCAACGAGTTGCGCACAGCGACTCGCACCGATTCCGGCGACTCCTACCGGGCTCAGACCCGCGACTTGGTCTTCACCCTCGATCTGCTTATCTCCGGGTCGCTGGCCGGTGTCTTCGACTCGGCCACCACTCGTCCCCTGAACTTGGACGCGCCTGCGGTCAGCGTCGATATCTCCCGGGTCCGCGCCGCCGGTGACAAGCTGCTGACCGCCGCGATGCTGTGCACCTGGGCCTACGCCTTCGGCATGGTCGACGCCGCCACCACCCTGGCCGACCTGGACGTCGGACCACGCCGCTCCTATCTCGGCGTCATGGACGAACTCTGGCGCGCCCTGCGCGGCGCCCCCGGCCTGGTCGAACACGCCGACGCCCTCACCCGCCTCAACCGCGCCAAAGGCATGGCCTCCATCATGATCACCCACTCCCTCGCCGACCTCGACGCCCTGGCCACCGAAGAAGACCGCGCCAAGGCCAAAGGGTTCGCCGATCGGTCGGCCATCACCGTCCTGGCCGGGTTGCCGCCCCGGGAGCTGGCCCGCGTCCACGAGATCGTGCCGCTGACCGGCCCTGAGCAGCAGCTCGTCACGTCCTGGTCGGCGCCCGACTCCTGGCAGCCCGGCGCCCGCCACCCCGGACGCGGCAAATACCTCATCAAGACCGGCGAACGCCTCGGCATCCCCGTCGAACTCTCCCTCGTCGGCCCCGAAGCGCACCTCTACGACACCGACCAGGCAATTCGGGGCGGCGCGTGAGCCGGGCGCTGGGCCCGAAGGCGTCGTTGTGGCACTCCAACGCGGGCGCGGCGTGGCTGGTGCTCGCCGCGTGCTGGATACCCATCGTCGCGCTGTGGGTGGTGTGGATCGCCGCGAAGCTGAGCGCTGCGGCCACCGGCGGGTCGGTCATGCCGTTCGGTACCGACTTCGCTGTCGCCCTCACCCGAGGGCACGCGGACGTGGCCTGGCCGGGAACGCCGACACCGCTGGTCCTGCTCATTCTCGTCCTGCTGATCACCGCGCTGGTCTACGGGGGCTGCGCGGTCTGGCTGCGGATCGCAGAACGTTTCGCACAGCCTGGGGACCCCGTCGCCGCGCTCGCCGACAACCCCGGCCTCACCACCCTCCAACCCGGGGCGACCACCGAGAAGGCAATCGCGCTGCGGCGTTCACTCGCCCGATCCGACCCCGGCGACCTGGAGCCCAGCGATGTCGGCCTTGTCCTGGGAGATGTCCTGCTCCCGGGTGACCGGAGCGGCCCGACGCTGTTCGCCTCCTTCGAAGACACCGTTGTGGCGTTCATGGCGCCGCGGTCGGGCAAGACGACCACCCAGTCCATCCCGCACGTCCTGTCGGCGCCCGGGCCGGTGATCGCTACCAGTAACAAGGCGGACCTGTGGTCGGCGATCGCCGCCGTCCGCGCCGGCCGCACCGGCGGCACGACCTGGTTGTTCGACCCGCAGCGCATCACCTACCAGCCGCAATTGTGGTGGTGGAACCCCCTGGCCGGGCTGTCCACTGTCGAGGACGCGCACCGTCTGGCCGGGCACTTCGTCCTCACCGTCGACGACGGCCAGAAGAAGGACCTGTGGGGACCGGCCGCGCAAGACCTGCTCTGCGCGCTGTTCCTGGCCGCCGCCACCTCCGGCCGCTCCCTGCACCATGTGGCCGGGTGGCTGGACGAGCCCGCCGTCCCCACCCCCATCGAGCTGCTGCAGCAGGCCGGGTTCCATCTGATGGCTTCCTCCCTCAAAGGCACCCAGAACGGCGCCGTCGAGACTCGTGACGGGATCTACCAGACCGCCCGCACCGCGGCTAAGGCACTGCGCGATCAGGAAATCCTGGCCTGGGTCACGCCGAGCCGCGACCTGCCCGTCTTCGACCCCGACGCCTTCGCCGCCTCGGTCGACACGCTCTACCTGCTGTCCAAGTCGCTGTCGGCCGCCGCGCCGTTGATCGCCGCGCTCACCGACACCACCATGCGCGCCGCCGAACGCCGCGCCGAACAGGCCGGCGGACGCCTCGACCCGCCCCTCATCGTCGCCCTCGACGAGGCCGCCAACATCTGCCGCATCGCCGACCTGCCCCAGCTGTACTCCCACCTGGGCTCGCGCGGCATCATCCCCGTCACCATCCTGCAGAGCTACGAACAGGGCGTGACCGTCTGGGGCGAGCCCGGCATGGCCGCGCTGTGGGGCGCCGCGACCCGCAAACTCATCGGCGCCGGCATCGACTCGCCCCGACTGGTCCGCGACCTGGCCACCCTCATCGGCCAGCACGACGTCCCCGTCCGCTCCATCACCTACAGCGACGGACGCGCCAGCGAACAGATCTCCCTGCGCCGCCAGGAAATCCTCGAAGCCGCCGACATCCGCGCCCTGCCCACCGGCACCGCCCTCCTGCTCGCCACCGGCACCAAACCCGCACTCATCCGGCTGCGGCCCTGGTACGCCGGACCGCACGCCGCCGCCATCACCCACGCCATCAAGACCGCCGACAGCGCCATCGCCGAGGCCGCCCGCCGCCACTACAACCGCCCGGACAACCCGCCCACCGCGTAACCCGCCCGCGCCGTAAATCCGCATCCACGAGAAAGGGGCCTTCGAATGCACCGATCCGCAGCTCTGGAGGCTTCATGCCCAAGCCCGACACGTCCACGGCCGGCGCCAAACGTCCCGAATCGTTGTACCCGGACGTCACCGCCTGGGTGACCGGGCACTTCGTCCCGATGTACCGCCGCACGCTCGGCGGCGAGTTCCGCTGGTGCGGCCAATGGTGGCGGCACGGCGAGGCCATCTCCCGCCTCACCGCCCTGTGGTTCTCCTGGGAGTCGATGCGGCTGCAAGGCGCCACCGGCATGGCCCTGTGGTACCGCGACCACCTCGACCACCACATCCCCGTCCTCCTCGGCCCCCGCGGGCCCTTCTACCAATGCACCGAGAACGAACACCTCACGCCGCACCAAGCCCGCACCGTCCCCGTCCCGGCCGGCTGGCTCGGCAACGACCCCGACAACCCGGTCGACGCATAACGCCCGTTTCGCATGGTCCGAGCCGCTGACTGGAGCCGCACATGACCGAACGTATGCAGGCCACCGCGCTGGCCTTGGACGCCTATGAGCAGCACCTGTTCGGCGACTTGGCCAACGGGCACCGCACCGACCGCGCCGAAGCCGAAGGACTCCTGCACTCCCTGGTCGTCGACCTCATCAACTACGGCGAAGGCAACCACCTGGACGTGGTCGACCTGCTCGACGCCCTGGTCCAGGCCCGCATCGACCGCGGCGGCGCCCTGACCAACCCCCGCTACAGCTTCCGCCTCAACACCGAAGTCCAATTCCGCGACCACGCCGCCGAACACCACCGCGGCTTCATCACCGAACTCAAGTCATCCGGTCCCAGGCAGGAGGAGATCGAATGCAGGCTGCGCATTCCCGGCCTCGTCGACCCGCAGCACACCCTCACCTCCATGCTGGAGCCGGCCACCCGCCTGACCCCGCTGAGGACCCGCACCCGCGGGACGGCCTTCTCGGCTCTGGAGGTCGAAGACCTCATCATCGACCTCGTCACCGCCCTGCCAGCACAGGGCAGTGAAACCGGGGCCGACCCGCAGGTGCTGGCGGACCTGGCCGAACTGTCGGCCGCACTGGCCACCTGGGCAGGCACCAAACCCGACCACGTGCTGCACCACCTCCGCCACCAGACCCGCGAAATCCGCACGCTGAACCAGCCGTCCTCGGCTGCTCGCCGGGCAGCGGCCGCATTCCCCAACGACATCGCCGCCAGCCTGGCCCGCGAACAACCCCCCGCACCCTCGCCCAGCCACCCAACCCCTCCGCGACCGAGCACACGTCCCCGCCAGATGTGACCACCACACATCCATCGCCCGGAACCCGTCACTTGGAGGTACTGCATGCCCGACCACGATGAGGCCGTCGCCGCCGCACTCGACAGCTACCAGTACCGGCTCCTGCCCGACCACATCCACAGCCACCGAGCCGACCCCACACTGGCCGAACGGCTCATCGACTCCTTCCTCCAGCAACTCGCCCGCTACGCCGACCGCCGCGACCTCGACATCCACGACACCCTCGCCGAACTCCACCAGCAGCGCATCGACCGCGGCGGCCCCGACCACGCACCCGAGTACTCCTTCCGGCTCGGCGCCCAGGTCCAACCCCGGCAACAGCCCACCGGCGACCAGGCAGGGCACCCGCTGTGGCGGGGGTTCATCACCGCCCTCGCCGCGACACCGGACGGCCAAGTCCAATGCACCGTACGAATCCCGGGCGTCAACCAAGCCCTGCAGGTCACCGCTGCTGAACTCGAACCGGCCGATTCGCTCCTGCCATTGCCTACCCGCACCGCCGGGATCGTCATCCACGCCCAAGAGGCCGAACAGACGATTATCGACATCGCCGCCCGGCTCAAACGCGCCGCCGGCAACGGCCTGGCCGCCAACGAACACGCACTCGCCGATCTCGCACAACTCACCATGAGACTGAGCGTTTGGTCCGGCGGCCAACCCGACGCGATCATGCGGCACCTCTACGACCGCATCATCGACGCCGCTCACCCACCGTCCCAAGAGCGTCCCGGACCATCGGCGGCGCACCGGCTGGCGGCAACCGAGTTCCCCCAGAAGCGGCCCAGCCCGGACCCGAACGACAGTCGGCCATCGAACAGGCCCGCGCCGGACGCACAGCGACAACCGCGCAAGCACCGCCCCTGACCCTCGCAACATCGCACCCAGCCGACCAGATGGAGATTGCATGGCCGAAGCCGGCGCCGAAGAGTTCGCCCAGTTCGGAGCCGCAGCCCTGGACGCCTTCCAAGCGCTCTTCGAGGAAACCGAACACCTCGACCACCGCGGCAACGACGCCCACGCCTGCGAACTCCTCGGCGATCTACTGATCGACCTCATGCACTACGCCCAGCACCGCGGCCTGGAATTCAACGACATCCTCGCCCAAGCCCACGGCCACCACCTCAGCGAAAGCAACAGCCCCGACGTCTACGCCATCGGCGCCACCGTCCAACTCGACGGCCCGGCCGCAGACGAAGCGATCCTCCTGGGCCACCCAACCCGAGGCAGCATCACCGGCCTCCTCGTCCCCAACCACGGCCCCACCGAGTACTACGTCCACTTCCTCGGCCAAACCAGCAACCAGAAGGTCATCTCAGCCGACCTGAAAACGGCCCCGCCCTTCTCCGCAACCACCACAACCCAAGGCCTCATCAACGACCCGCTACACGCCGAGGAACTACTCATCCAAACCATGACGCGGATCGGCCAAGCCGACATCCAAGGCCTGCGACCACACAAGGGCGACCTCAACGATCAGCGAGCCCTGCTGGACGCCCTCGTGGCCTGGAACGACATGGAGAAGCACAACGTCACCGACCTCCTCCTCGCCGAGGTCGCACCCTACCTATCAACGGACGCGCAACAGCCGGCCCCGGAAATCCCGCTCAGCCCGGCGCAGCTCGCCGCGCAAGCCTTCCCCACACCGCTCGCCGAAGGGCTTACCGATCAACTCCCAGCCCCACACAACACCTCCGAGCATCGCCCAGCCACCCCTGCAGCTCGGCGCCACAGCCCCGGCCGATGACAGCCCAGCTCACAGTGAACGTCCCCGACCACCGGTCCAGGCCGGACACCGACACCCGGAGGCTCCGCTGAAACACCTCTTCAACCACGCCACCCGGCAGATCAAATCCGCCGACTCACTCCCCGCGCTCCTCGCAGCCGCCTTCATCGGACTGGAACTGATCGGCGACGCCACCACCGTCCTAGCCCAGAACGCCCCCGACGACGCCTACCAAACCGCGCTCACCGAAGCCACCGACGCCTGGTGGGCACTCACCGAAGCACCCACCCTCGCCTGGCCCCAAGCCCCCATGCCCGACACCGAGACCGGAGAACTCGCCGCCGCCGTCGCCGCCCTCGTGCTGGTGGTCGCAGAAGCGATCCTCAACGTCGCCTCCAAAACCACCGACCCCGCCGACCGAGTGGCCTGCCTCAAAGCCGTCCACCACGCCGGCCACGTCCACGCCGCACTGAGGTAAGCGGCCCATGAAACACGCCACTACCAGGCAGGTCACCCGCGCCGCTCACGCCCTAAGGGCGTACGAACAGGTCGCCTTCTCAGGAGAAGCCTCACTGCTGCAACACGACAGGATCCACACCGAAGCGCTCCTAGCGGCCCTGATCTGCGACCTGGAGCACTACGCCAACCATCACGGCATCGCCTTCTCCAACGCCGTCAGCGCCGGCCGCGCAATCCACGCCGAAGAGAACGCCGACCTGCCCACCTACACACTCGGCGACCAGGTACGACTCACCCGGCAATCCGGCCGCTGCGGCACCATCATCGGCTGGAAGAACCTCGCCCCAGACGACCAGACACACTTCCTCATCGACGTGCCAG
The DNA here is from genome assembly GCF_014648675.1 of Actinomadura livida. Lineage (GTDB taxonomy): Bacteria > Actinomycetota > Actinomycetes > Streptosporangiales > Streptosporangiaceae > Spirillospora > Spirillospora livida. The sequence continues at coordinate 389,218 of NZ_BMRO01000005.1, read as the reverse complement.
GGGTCTCGTTCGTCTACGCCGAAGCGGCCAGGCACCTCGCCCCAGCGCCACCGTTCCCGCCCACAGCCACCAACCTGGGCACAGTCACCCACGCCAACCAGGCCGCCCAGACCTACACCAGCATCGCGGCCCGGCTCCCATCCACAGCCGAACCAACCCGCCGTGCCCTACAACACGACGCCCATAAGCTCCTCGACGCCCTGAGCTCGTGGAGCGGCATCACCATCACCCAGCTCCGCGACGGACTCGCCCCTCCGCCCCAGCGGAAATCGACAACGCAAACCTGACTCCACGCCCAGGGCTCAACACCTGCAGCCCGACGAAACGATCACTTACATGCCCGGCCACCCCGCACACCATCGTCCCCACGCCCGTATCCGCCCCAGCCCGACCAGCAGACCGAACACCGCCCCACCACCCAACCGGAGGACAGCCCGATGACCCACGAACGCGAACACCAAGACGTCCGGCACGGCTGGTTCACCGAGATCCTCAGCAGCGCTCTCAACGACCTGGCCCACGCCGAACGCGTCATCACCGCCTACGCCGCTCAGGAACCGGACGGATTCATCGCCTGGGGCATGGCCGAAGGCGAAGCCGTCCAAGCCCACCAAGCACTGCGCCAGGCGCCGTCCCTGCACACCGCCACCCCGACCGACTACGCCACCGTCAACGCCACCGCCGACGCCCTCTATGAACTCGCCAGGAAGATCTCCCAGAGCCTGGTCCGGGCCGCCGAACTGGCCAGCGACCCCGACGACAAGATGGCCTGCCTCCAGGCCGCCCTGCACGCCGACCGACTCCAGGAAACCCTGCGGTAGCGGCCATGGCCACCTTCGGGGAGATGACCGCACTGGCCACCGACCACCTCACCGACCTGCAACACCAACTTCACACCAAACGCCTCGCCCGCGACCTCGCCCGACGCGCGGTCCAGCCCGAACTCGCCCGTCTCGCCCACGTCCTGGCCCGCTACCACGACCAAATCGCCAACGGCTTCGGTGACCCGCACCCACACACCACCGGCCTGCGGGACGCCGCCAACCGCGCCAGCGCCCTCATCAAACAAGCCGAACAGATCCTCGGCACACCCGCAGACACAGAAGCTCCAAGGTCCGCCCTGGCCGAGAAACTCCGCGCCACCTCCATCGCCCTGGGCTGCGGCCTGGACCTGCTCTCTACTCACTTTCCAGTCAACAGCGGCAACGACAAGCCCACCGCAACCGGCGCCATCATCACCGCTCCCGATACAGCCCGCTCGCTCCTCCACCAACTCAGCACCCACACCGCGACCGTCGCTCACCTCACCCAACGCACACCATCACCCGCGAACGACGCCAGCGGCCTCCTCCTGCGCGCCGCAGTTCTGTCACGCATACACAGCGAAACCGAACCCCGACGCGCCATCATCGCCGTCCCCTTCCACGGCATCCCACAACGCCGCCCACCAGAAGCTGGCGAAGACCTCACGCAAACCTTCGCCGGGATCAGCGCCAGCATCCGACGCCTGAGCAACCCCCAGACCACCACTTCGGTCACCACATGGCGCTACCTCGCCAGAGCCGCAACCATCGTCTGCGACCTCAACCTCAAAACCCTCCAGCAACTCATCTACCGCATGAAGGAACTAGACGAACCCGACCACCGATCAGCCTTCCAGAAAGCAGCCACAGCAACAAAACAAGCCGGCATTAAATGGAGAGACATCGTCCGACGCTGGGACGAACAAACAAACCACCATGGCCACCCCGCCAACGGCCCAGCAACCGACGCGAGCGACCTCATCCTCCGCCTAGGTCGCCTAATCCACGCAGACCCGGCCTGGACGCCAAGCCCCCGCGCCTCCTACCGAATGAAGCCACCCGACGAACTAGCCCCCGACCTCACCCAAGCAGCCCGCATCGCAACTATCACCCTGAAAGCCATGGACGCCTACAACACCCTCGCAGCCAACCACCGCGCAGCAATAAACGACGCAGCAGTACTGGGCATCCTCCATAAACAGCGTGAGCATCCAACCCACCTGCCGCGCATCCCAGCGTCAGCACGGCAACTGTCCAAGGCCTACGAAGCCGCAGAAGCGAAGGGCCTCGAAGCCGTGACCTCACTCGGCCAAGCGATCCAGCCCCTGGTTCCGGATTCGTATCACACCGAAGAAGTGCAGCTGATCATCCGCCGAACGACAGCCGTCCATGACAAGAAAATCCAAGCCCGCCTAGTCGCGGCAGACTTCCCAGTCCCCATAACAGACTGCCTGGAATCTCCACACGCCATAACCCAGCGACCATCGCAAACCCCCACGAACTCCAGACCCGCCGGAAATACCCCCATCACATAAGACAGTCCAGTTCATCACGCCTGTGGGTCCACACCCGTTTTCGCAGTCTGAAAAACAACCGGACCCCCAGGCTGATGGCCAGTAGCCGCAGTTGGCCGGATGCCCTCCCAGTCGTTGCCCCGGAGCCGGGAGGATCCATCTGCTCGCTACATGCACAGTCCGGGCGTTCTGTTCGAAATTAGTTAGAGCCGACCGGGCGAGAGCACACTCGAACGTCTGGAGAGTAGGAGCGATCGCGGCGGTTCATCCGGAGCCCCTGTCGATGCGTTGTCGGGTGGAGCTGATCGATCCCGGCGCTGGTGACCGTCGCTAACACCAGTTCGTTTGCTAAGGGATGGGCCCTTCTATTCGCTGGTCCCAGATTCGATTCAGTTCGATCTGGTAGTAGAGCGCATGGAGCCCAAAGAAGAACGACAAGATCAGCCCGATCCAGCCGTTACAGGAAGGCTGTCGGTTGGCCGAAGCCTGCATCCGCGCGATGCGCTCACCGGTCCGGAAGATGGAGATGTAGGGCGGCACAATGATAAGCCACCCTATAAGTACAGCAAGTACGGCCAAGCCAGGCCTGACCTCCACACCCGAGTCGCGCGCCTCTCGGTTGATCTTGTACCACCACACGAAGTAATAAATCCCGAGAGTGATGAGCGGCCAGACCAGCCACGTCAGGACTGGATTGCGCCGCTTACCTGCCGCAACAGACTTCTCATTCATACCACGACAGTATTCCGTTAGCTTCTATTCAGCTGCATTGTGGACACAAAGAATAACAAGATTGTTTTCAGTTATCGCCATGCTGGTGGTCGGTGCCAGCCGGTGCCGGTCAAGGGTCAAGTGTCGTCAACGTGCGTTGGCGAACTCTACGTGGCGGGCGATGTGGAAGAGCTCGGCGCAAGTGGCCAGAGGTGGGAAGCGTTCCACGACTCGGTGGTGCAGGTATTGGCGGTAGGTGACCTCTGCGAGGCGCTGGAAGACGTCCATGTCCAGTTGGTGCTGGGAGGTGAAGCACTGGAGCGCCTTTTGCTTGGCCTGGAGGAGTTCGGGGGTTCCCATGAAGACGAAGGTCGGCTCGAAACCGACACTGTAAGGCGAGCGGAAGTACCGCAGGTTGGCGGTTTCTCGCAGTGCTACCGCGGTCACCTCGGCTGCGGTGGTGACGTGGTCGAGGTGTTGGTCATCGGGGTAGTGGGTGTAGACGACGTCGGGTCGGGTGTCACGGAAGACATCCGATAAGGCGGCGTGGATGGCGCCTCGGTGTTCGACGAATCGGGTATCCGGAATCGAGGAGAAGGTATAGGTCTCGATGCCGAGCAGGCTTCCAGCATCAAGGCATTCCTCCTGCCTCGGCCGTGCGCCGGAGGGGTCAGGTACGCCAGTGGTCAGGCAGTGCACGTGGACCCGGGCCCCGTTGCGCGCGTACCAATGCATGCGCATGCCCATCGCGATCTCGGCGTCGTCGGGGTGGGCCACCACTATGAGGATCGTCGCCGCGTCGCTATGGAGGCGTTGACCGTTCAGGCAGGTTGGTTCGGCACGGTTGGTCTCCGGCATCGAGAGCTCCTGGGGCATGGGTATCCCTGAGGACGGGAGCGTCGGGGGCCTGCGCATTTCGCGGTCAGGTGTGGGTGCGTGCGAGTTCGCTGAGCGCGTTGCGGCCGCGATCGATGAGCACCTGATCGTTGTTGGCCAGTCCTGCGGCCAGGTAGGAGGCGGCCAATCGGGTCGTCAGCAGGAGCAGGGCTTGGTGCTCTTTGGTGGTCAGCTCGCGTCCGTATCCGGTGAAGAAGGATTTCCTCAAGTCGGAGCGCGTCGGCCACACCGCTCCGGACAGCCAGATCATGTCCTGGACTGCCAGGGCGTGGTCGGCCATCTCGAAGTCGATCAGCCCGAGGGTCTGCGTCTTGGCGTTCCACACCCAGTTTCGCGGGGAGAAGTCGCCGTGCAGGTAGACCAGCGGAAGATCCGCGGTCAGCGCGGGGAGGTCCCGGGCCACTTCGCTCACCAAGGCCCGTTCAGCGCCGGTCAGATGGCGGTTGAGGTTGTCGAGGCAGGCGGAGGCTTCGGATGCCTGGTTGTCCATGGAGGCCATGACGCCTTTTCGTGCCTGTGGCGGTACGGGTTCGGCATGATCGTGCCAGCGGCGCAGGAGCCGCCCGGCGAGCTCGTGCACTTGGGCCTCCACCGTCGCGGTGAGCGGCAGCTCTCGGACGACCTTCCCGTCCAGCGCCGTCACCAGGATGGCCTGCAGGGCTGGATCGGCGGCGATCAGACGCGGGGCTTCCTCCCGGCTGAGAGCGGCAGCAGCATGGCGGTAGGCGTCCGTTTCGCGTTTATGAGTTTCCGGAGATGGGCTGATCTTGACGTACACCGCGGTGGTACCGGCCTCCAAGCGCCAGACTCTCGACTCGGTGCGCTGCGGCCAGGACGCATCGGTGGCGCAACCGACGCCGGGCAGGTGGTCGGCCAGCCATCGGCGCAGGTCAGCGGGCAAGGATGCGGCGTCGAGCATCATGATGCTTCTCCGATATCACGGATGGGCGGAGGAAAGACAGCGAGCGCGTCGGTGTTGCTTGGGGCGGCATGGAAGCCTCACGGTCGGCCGGCGGCGCCCATCACATTGCCGCCTCCACGGTTGTCGAAGCTGCGCGGGCTTCCAGGCGTTCGGTGAAGTCGGTGACTCGGGTGTCGGTTTGCCACGGAGCCAGCGCGGCGGCGACGTCGTGGAGGTAGCGGGTAGCGCGTTCGGAGGCCACTCGGTGTAGGAGATCGAAGGCCTTACCGGCATGGTCGAGGGCCTGGTCTAGGTCCCGGGCCTGACATGCGGCGGTGGCCGCGACGGCGTGGCGTAGTCCTGCAGCTCGTACGTGATGGCGTTCGGATCCGTCAGATGCCCGTTTGTTCCAGCGGAGGGCCGCCGCAGGATTGTGCAGGTCCCGGAAAATTTCGGCCGCGTCTGCCGCAAGTCGGGTCTCGGTGACATAGGAGATCCATGCCGGATCGCGGGTGTCAGGCCCGATCTTGCCGAGAAGCCGTTCGGCACGGCTGAGAGCTGAGGAAGCGGCTGCCGGCTCTCCTAAACGGCCAAAGGCCCTCGCCTCGGCGAGTTTGGCGAACGCCAGTACCCGTGGGGCGGCGTCGCGGGCTCTCCCCTGTTGGAAGGCACCTTGAGCCATGTCCAAAGCTTGATCAGGTGCGCCTTGGAGAATCGTCTGCAATGCCATCGTTGCCAGTATGTACGAGCCTCGCTCGACGTCAGCGCCTGCGCGTGCCAGCCGCAGGGCCTGGATGAGGTGCCGTTGAGCGGCGCCGGCGTTGCCGCTGTCGAATGCTGCCCACCCCACGACGCGGCCCAGTTCCGCGGTGATCCCGAAAAGCTCCCGGCCGACCTGTTCGGTGTGGGCGCCGCTGAGCAAGGGGAGGGCTTGGTCGCGAAGGCACTGTGTCACCGAACTCAACCGCCAGTCTCCGCCACCGAACGTAGCGTCCCACTGCCGGGCTTGTTCGGCGGTGCCGCGCAGTTCGTCCAGGTCCTCGCGGCTGACGCGGCGGCTGCCCTGGTTGGCCCGGGGCGTGTCGGCGGGGACGGCGAGCCAGCGGGTTAAGGGCAGAACGTAGCCGGCAGGGGTGAAACTAGCCGCGGGGTGTCCCATCTCCTGACTGCTCCAATGGGTGACGACAGCTCGCACGGCGTCCTGCCTGTTCCGAGGAAAGTCCCACCCCGTCGAGACGTGCTCGACGGGGGCCGCCATGCCGATCTCTTCGACCGCGACGGGACGCCCGATCCGCTCGCCCAACGCGGCGGCGATGAGGGAAGGCACGGGATCTTTCGGGGTTTCGCCGGAGATCCAGCGGGCGACGCTTGTATGGGTGTAAGCGGTCCGCTGGCCTGCCGCCGCGGCCAGCTGGTTGACTCGGTAGGCCAGACCCTTGCGGCTCATGCCCTGCCCGAGGAGCAGCGCTTCCAGTGCCCGATTGGGGTTCTTGGGGCGGCGGCTGGTCACCTGGCTTCCTTTCGGTGGTACTGGAGCTGGTTCTGCGGTGGGTCCATGCTGGTTGCGGTGAAAGATCGCCTTCCGGTCAGAAGTGTTCGGGCAGCCAAGGCTCGCGCTCGGTGGTGGCGTGGACGAGGTCGGCGACCGTCCGCGGATCACCGTCTACGCCGGCCAATGCCGCTGCGGTCGCGGTCTGGTAACCGCCCGCGTACCAAACGGCGAAGTGGCGGCGGGTCAGCGTGCACCGACCCGTCAGAGTGGACGGTTCCAGGTCTCCTACGCCATTGGCGATTCGCAGCGTAAAGCGCTGGGGTTCCGCATTGGGATCGTCCACCACTTCGATCGGAATCGTCGTGTCGAGTCCTTCGGGCCAGCCCCGCGACCGCACGGCCTGGCGCAGATCCAGAATTCGGAGCATCCAGGGATGCCAGTGGCGAGCGGATGCGGATCCGATGCGGTCTAGTTGCTCTAGGAGGACGCCAGCTGCCGGAAGGCCGGTCCGTTGGAAGCTAACGGTGGGGATCCGACTGCTGAATCGGCCGAGGAAGGTCAGCATCGCCGTGGCGGCACCGCTGGTCGAGGCCCAGAAGTCGTGGACCACTACTTGTTGGCCAGCGGCTGGGTCTTGGGCGAACGCCAGGGAGAGCACACCTGAGGTGTCCTGCCCGGGGAGGTTGAATCGGTAGGTGGCGAACTGCGAGTGCTTGTCGGCCTGCCAGCCCGCCCACCAGGGCGGACGCTGCCACGGTCCATTCCAGCGCGCGGCCAACTCCTTCTGCAGCCGCTCGGATCGGACGTCGGATCCGTGGGCGATCTCGTACCCGGTTTCGTCGAAGCTGCGTTTGAGGTCGTTGGTGGGGACCGCCCAAGAGAAGACCGAAGTGGGAGCGGCCCACCCCAATCGGTGCGCATAGCCGGTCGATGTCGTCCATACCGTCGCAAGGACGGCGCCCTGCTCTTGGAGGGGGCGGATCCGCTCGGTCAGCACGCGGGTCGTCAGGTGACGGCCGCGTTCCTCGGGGGCGACGCATCCCGCTGCCATGCACGCGCTGAGTACGGGGCGGCCTCCGAAGAACTGGGGCATGAGCAGGCCCAGGCCGCCTGCAATGACCTGGTCGCCCCGCACAGCGACGCGGGCGTCAGCGTGCGGGAACAGTCGCGTGAGGTCAGGGATCAAATGGCCGTAGCTGCGGGCAGCCAACGCGCAGTATCGGCTCCACAGGGAATCGTCAGCGGCGACGACTCGTAAGGTCTCGTCCTCGGGCATGCACCGGCCTCCTCTCTTCAGTCGCCGTCGACATTCAGTAGTCGGTGGCGTCGCGGACCGAGTTCGGGTCGGCAGGCACAAGGAAGGCGCGGGTGAAGGTGATGACCCGTTGATCGTGCTGGTTGTAGCCGTTGGTGCGGCACGTCACCACTCCGTGCTCCGGGTGGCTGCGCGAGCGTCGCACGGTGAGAATTTCGGTCTCGGCGCGGAGCGTGTCACCCACGTGCACCGGGTTCTCCAGCCGTAAACCGTCCAAGGCGAGGTTGGCTGCGGTCAAGCCGCTGATGCTCCGGACCGTGGCGCCCAGGACGATGCCGAGGGTGACCATGCCGCACACCAAAGGCCGGCCACGGCCGGTCTGCTCACAGAACCGGATGTCGCTGTGCACGGGGGCGGGGTTTCCGGTTAGGGCGAGGGTGAGTATGTGGTCGGTTTCGGTCACGGTACGGGCGGGGCGGTGCTCGATGATCTGGCCGGCGACGAATTCGGGGAGGCCTCGGCCGACCAGTTCGCGGAGGCGTTCCTCCCCGACGGTCCGGTAGCCGGGCGGGACGGTCGCGTTCATGTCATACCTCCCGGCGCCTGATCAGTGAGGGAACGGGCGGCGGCCACGAGCGGCGGGCCGACCATGCTGCCGTCGGCGTGGGTGACCCCTTCTGCCGCGTCCATGGAGTCGGCCGCGCGGACCGTCGCACGGGCACGATCCAGTTCTTGAGGTGAGGGCTGGAACGCCTCCCGGATGGCGGCCAGCTGCCTCGGGTGAACGGCGCCCTTACCGGTGAAGCCGAGGTCGCAGGCTTCTTCGGCCTCCCGCCGGAGGCCTTCGTCATTGGCGAGGTCGAAGTAGGGAGAGTCGATGGCCGGCAGTGCCGCCGCAGCCGCTCCCGCGCTCAGGGCCGCCCTGGGGTAGCGAAGGCCGCCGGCCGTTCGGCGGCACCCGGCCGCGGCGGCGTAGTCGGCGGCTCCGAACACCACTCCTGCCAAGAACCGCGACGCAAGGATCTCGTGGAGCCGTTGAATGGCCAGCGGTGTTTCGATCAGCGCCCAGACTTTGGGCTCGTCTTCGTCCGTGCGCAGGAGTTCGCCGACGAGATCGACGTCGCGTGGTGATTCGACCTTCGGTACCAGCAGCACCGCGGGACGAACACCGGATTCGGCGACCGCCACCAGATCCCGCAGGCCGGGTAGCGTTCCTGGCGCGTTCAGACGAAGGCCCAGTGGGGAGACTTCACCGTCGGCCGCCTCCGTTGCGGCTTTGGCCAGGTGTTGGAGGGCTATGGCACGTGCCTGGTCTTTGCGCTGCTGGGGGACGGAATCTTCCAGGTCCAGCAGCGCAACGTCGGCACCGCAGTCGCGGGCCCTTGAGAACCGACCTGGAGCGGTTGCCGGGGTGATCAACCAGGTGGCGCCGCGTGGGACGGCCAAGGTGCCCATGGTCTTCACCGTCCCGATAGGCGGTCGGCGACCATACGGTCCAACGCCTCCAGGGTCGTGGCGGCCGCCAACTCTTCCTGGCTGACTCGCACACCACGCTCACCCAGGAGCACGCTCAGCTCCACGAGGGCCAGTGAGTCCACTCCGGAATCCTCCAGCGGCGCCCCGAAGCGCAACTCTCGCGGATCTAGCTTCAGCTCGACCAGCAGTTCTTCCAGATCCCTGCTCACTGGACTGCCTCCTTGAGGTCAGATGGGGACAGGGCCGGCCAGACGACCGTGGCGGCGCCCCAGGTCAGTCCGGCTCCGAAGGCGGTCATCAGCACCCGGTGGCCGGGCAGCAGACGGCCGTCCGCGGACGCCTGCGCGAGGGTGAGGGGGATGGACGCAGCGCTGGTGTTCCCCACCTGCTCGATGAACTGCAGGGCCTGGGAATCCTCCAGCTCGAGTTGGCGAACGACGGCTGCGGTGATCCGGGCGTTCGCCTGATGCGGCACGAAGCGATCAACATCGGCCAGCCGCCATCCGGCAGCCTCGGCCGCGCTTACCGATGCCTCGGACATGCGGGTCACGGCCTGCTGAAAAGTCTCCGGGCCGCGCATCGTGAGGAATCCGCCGTGTGGGGCCACTATGGCGGAGCCATCACGACCATCGGCGGCCAGCATGATCGGCCCCAACGCTCCCGGAGCCCCGCGTTCGCCGGCTCGCACCACCAGTGCCGCCGCTCCCTCCCCGAACAAGGGCGCGGTCGCCCTGTCCTGGGGGTTGACGAGCGAAGGAATCCGGTCGGCGGCAATGATCAGCACCCGCCGGGCCGTTCTCGCCGCGATGAACCCGGCCGCCACCTGCAGCGCGTACAGCAGGCCGGTACACGCCGCCGCCAAGTCGAACGCCGGGATGCCGGGCAAGCCGAGCCGTGCCGCCACGCCGGGCGCCGTGGCCGGGCAACGGTGATCCGGGGTGATGGTCGCTAGGACCAGGGCGTCCACGCGCCCGCCATCGCCCGTCCTCAGGGCGCGGGCCCCCGCCTGGACGGCAAGATCAGCGGTTGACACACCATGGGCGGCGCGGGCCCTGGACGCGATACCGGTCCGCGACCGGATCCAGGCCGCGCTTACGCCCAGACCACCGCAGATGTCCTCGTTGGTCACCCGCGAGTCCGGCCGCGCTGTGCCCAGACCACAGATCACCGCTGCTGGACCGTTGTTGTCTGAGTGGCTCATTGGGCCCTCACCGTCAGGTCCCGCACGACAACGGCGATCAGGTCTTCCTGGCCTGCCACTGCCTGGCGTCGTCCAAGCTCCGCGAAGATGTCCAGCGGGTCGAGGCCCGCGGCTGTAGCGGCGGCCAGAACCGGCAGCTTGAAACCCGAGAACACGCCCGTCAGCCCCGAGATGAGGGAGACCGAGTCGATCGCCGGCAGCTCATCCAAGAGCTGCTCGTGAGCGATGTCGGCAGCGGCCAAAAGCGCTCGCAGATCGATGCCGGTCCGATGGCCCATGCGGTCCAGTACGGCGACCAGCGCCTCGAGTTGGGTGTTTCCTGCCCCTGCGCCGAATCCTCTGGCGCAGGCGTCGATGATCGTCGCTCCGGCCTCGACCGCCGCGACCGAGTTCGCCACCGCCAGCGACAGGTTGTTGTGCCCATGAAAGATCACCGGGACATCCACCGCAGCCGCAATCGCCCGGATCCGCTCCGTGACGTCGGTAGGCAGGTAGTGCCCGGCGGAGTCCATGATCCCAACAGCCTGCGCACCGAAGCCGACCATGCGTGCGCACTGCTCCGCCAGACGTCCCGGGCCTACCATGTGACTCATCAGCAGGACGGCCTGTGCTTCGACGCCCAAGTCGCGCGCCAGGCCCAGATGACGTTCGGTGACGGCGGCCTCGGTGCAGTGGGCGGCGATCCGGACGACATCGGCGCCGTGGTCGACGGCGTTGCGCAGGTCCTTGCCGGTGCCCCACCCCGGAGCCATGAACACACCCATCTGGGAGCTTGTCAGCGCTTCGCGGACGGCGGCGAGCATGGCATCGTCCGTGAGCCGTGCCCGGCCGATCTGAAGCGAGGAAGCCCCCAGTCCGTTGCCGTGACCGACTTCGACGACCGGGACGCCCGCCCGGTCCGCGGCCTGGGCGTAGGCACGCATCTGCTCGGCGGCGAGCTGGTGGCGGACGGCATGCTGACCATCTCTGAGGGTCGCGTCGTGGATGGCCACCCGCGCGCCAGACGTTCCCCGGCCGGTTTCCATGGCGCTCACGTCTTCCTCGCGGCGGCGTGGCGCTCCGCCATCAGCACCGCGGCAGCATTGATGATCTCCACATTTCCTGCGTATGCGGGAAGCCACTGGCCGCCTTCAGCTGCGACGGCCACGGTCACCCTCACCATGTCGCCGTCCACGCGGCACGAGACGACTTCATACCCTCTGGCGAAGGCGCGGACAGCGACGGTCGCGGCTTCCAAGTCCGCTCGTAGAGCATCCAGATCGACTCCGGAGACGACTACCGCGACCTCGGCGCGGAACGCCGGCGCCGGCAGGGCTGGGCTGAGGTTCGCCAGAACTTTGACGGCACCGCCCATGGCGAGGCTGTCTCGAGTGAGTTTCTGCACCGCGTACTGGGTGATGGCGATGTACTCGTCCAGATTGAGCCGGGACGCGCGTCCTACGCTCGCCGACGCCGCGGTGGTGACGACCTCGATGTACTGAAGCGCCTTCGGACCACAGTGGCGGGCAACAACGTCGAGCACCGGCAGGACGGCTTGGCCTCCACAGCTGACCAAACTGAGATGGCGGCCCGACTCGGCCAGGTGCCCGTTCACCGTAGGCGCGACCATGGTTCCACCACTGCTGGGCGTCAGATCCAGGAGCAGGACGCCGGTGGAGGCGAGGTCCGCCCAGTGCGACGGGTGGGCCGAAGCGTTTGAGGCGTCGAAGACGACGTCGACATCGGCGTCGGCCACCGCGTCCATTCCGGAGGTCGAAGTGGCGCAGCCCATCTCGGCTGCCACTCGCAGGCCCGTGACGCTGTTGCGGCCGCCGACCACCAGTGAGCAAGTCAGCGACGAGGAGGCAGAGATGCGGTGTGCCAGGTCGATTCCGAGCATCCCGGCGCCGATCACAGCAGCCTTCAGCCGGGCAGGACGTTGATGCGCCTGCGAGCCCGTGGTGTGCGCCACTTCAGGAGACATGCAGCACCACCGACCCCAGGTGCGGAGAGGAAGCCGACACACTTTCGCCGCGTGGCAACGGAATGCTGCCGTGTACCGCGCCGGTCAGCACGATGTCTCCCGCTGCTAACCCAGCACCAAAGCCTGCGAGACGCTCCGCCAGCCAGACGACCGACCGGATCGGATCTCCAAGGACTTCCCTGCCGCGTCCGTGGCCGACCGTCTGCCCGGCCACACGGATCGCCACATCCTCGTCCGGCAGGTTCAGCCCCTCAACGGCTACGACGTCACCGAGGACGAACCGCGCACACCCCGCGTTGTCGGCCACGCTGTCAGCCAGCGTGATTCCCGCCAGGTCGAAGCGGCTGTCGATCACCTCCAGCGAGACGCACACCCCGGACACCGCCTCCCTGGCGTCGCCATCGGATATGCCTGGCCCGACGAGATCGTCGCCGAGCAGGAACGCGATCTCAGCCTCTACGCGTGGCGTCCGCAGCTTCCGAGCCAGGAGCGTCCCGCCGTTGGCCACGGCCATGGTGTCCAGCAGGATCCCCGAGTCGGGCTCGCCGATGCCCACCTGATGCTGCATCGCCTCGGAGGTCAGGCCGACCTTGTGCCCCAGGAACCGGGCGCCGCGCTCGATGCGCAACGCTGCCCCGCGCCACTGAACCTGGTAGGCGTCCTCCAGCGTCATGCTCGGGCGGCGCTCGGTCAGCAGCGGGACGTCCTTGTGCACGTCGTGCTCGGCGAAGAACAAGCGGCGAGCCTCCTCGTCCTGCCAGCCCGCGAGGTCCGGGTTAGAAAGGATCTGATCTAAACCGTTGCGGTGGGCTGGCGACCGAACTCCCGTATCGACAAGATGCGCACTCACACGGCACCCCCTGGTGTGACCTGGGTTTCTGGCGGATCGCCTGTACTGCCTTCATCTCAGCGTTTGATCAGCCTTAGAGGGAGGGCATGCGAGGGGGCACAATGCCCGCACGCGGGCACGCACGTCGGAGTGAGGGCGCGCACGGTGAAGCGAGCGGTCTCCCGTCCCTCTGGTTGGACAGGGCAGGTTGCTACCGTCATGTCGGTGACACCCGAGACCCCCACCGAACGCACCAAATGGGTTGTCCACGACGAGCGCGTCGTGGACGAGAACCGCCATATCCGGATCTCGATCGCCAACATCGAGCTGCCCAACGGCGTCGTGTTCGACCAGTACGTCTTCCGGGTGCCGCGATGCGTCATGACGGCGGTCCTGGACGAGGCCGGCGAGAACATCCTGCTGATCTGGCGGCACCGCTTCATCGTCGACCAGTGGGACTGGGAGGTCCCTGGCGGGTACGCCGACCCTGGCGAGGATCCGGCCGCCGCCGCCGCACGAGAGGCGGAGGAGGAGACCGGGTGGCGGCCGAAGAACCTGCAATTCCTGTTCTCGTTCCAGCCAATGGTCGGTTCCGCGGACGCTCCCCAGGACCTGTACCTGGCGCGCGGCGCCGATCTCGTCGGTGAACCGCACGTCGATGAGGCCGAAGCCGTGCGGTGGATGCCGCTGGACGAGGCCCACCAGCGAATACAACGTGGCGAGATCATCGGCGCCGCGACGGTCATGGCCGTTCTCCACGCACTCGCAGCGCGGGCAGGCGCTCCTCCGCGTAGTCCATGAGTTCGCGGACGTCCCGCTCGGACTCGTAGGGATGGAACGCGCGGGCCAGGTCGCGTATGTAGCGGTAGACCCGTGCCGAGGTCAGGCCCGCGGCCATGTCGATCGCCGTGCGGCCCTGCTCGCAGGCTTCGTCGATGCGGCCTTGTTTGGCCAGCGCCATCGCCAGTACCGCGATGTTGAACGTCTTTCCCCTGCGATAGGCCGGGTCCATGTTCAGTGACCGGAGGGCATACTGCTCTGTCTCCGAGGCCCGTCCCAGGTCACGGAAGCAATGCGCGATCTTGGCGGCGAAGTACGCCTCGTCGAAGTAGGTCAGCCAGTCGGGCAAGTCCGGGCTCGTCGCGCGCTCATAGGCGCGGTTGGCGCGGGTCAGCGCGAGCGCGCACGCGCGGGGTTCACGCTGAGCGGCGTATCCGTGCGCCTCCATCACCAGACATTCGGTCATCAGTAGGGGCAGTCCCGCGCGGTGAGCTGCTGTTTGCGCCGCCCGTGCCAGGTCGACGGCGTGAGCCGGCTGGGCGACGTAGTGAGCCTGCTGGCTCATCGCGGCCAGGACTTCGCCGCTCAGACCATCGTCACCAGCGAACTTGGCCATCGCGAGGGCCTGGATGAAGTACCGCTGCGCGAGTCCCTGCTTGTCCAGATCGTGGTAGAGCCAGGCGGCCAGCTTGGTCAGGTCCGCCGCCGCCGCGAACAAGCGGCGCCTGATCTCCTCGGTCGAGCGTCCATCCCGCAATAGCGGCCCGACGTGGGTGTGCAAATACTCGATCACGGGTCCCCGGACGTGGCCACCGCCGAGCCGGTTGTCGAGGATGCGGAAAGCGTGAGTGACCTGCCTGATCTCCTCGACCTCACTCGCGCCGATACGGCGTCCGCTGGTGGGAGCCGGTGCCGGGTCCCATGGGCCGATGAGCCAGCGCAGGGCTGTGGTGGCGAAGGCTGACGAATCGACCTCTGCATCGACCAGGAGCCGTTGCTGATCGAGATCGGCCTTCCACAAGATGCTGGCCGTGCGCGCGATCCCGGCCTGGTTCGTCGGCAATTCCAGCCCGACGCCTCTGGAAAGCGTGTGCGGCTTCATTCCGAGCTCGGGGACCGATACCCGCCGCCCCAGTTCAATCGTGAAGACCTCGGCGATGATCTCCGGAACCGGATGCCGCGGCTGCTCGCCACGCAGCCACCTGGCGATGGAGCTGTGGTTGTAGCGCAGATCCGGGGCACCGCGTAGCCGGCCAAGTCGGACGATGCGATCCGCCAAGCCCTTGTTCGAAAAGCCGGCCTCCGTGATCAGCCGGGCGAGTTGATGGTTGGGCTGCTTCTCTTTCAGCATCGCCGCCCCTCATCTCGGCTGGTGGCCGACAGTCTGCCACCGGCCAGTTCCAGTGGCCGAGTCTTGGCCGGAGACGCACGCCCCCCTTACACGCACCCACCCCTCGTTCACGCCTTTCGTCTCCTCACTCGCGTTCGATTCGCTTGCCTTCTCGGGAGGTGAGCTTGGATGGCGGTTCATCAGAGGCGAACGGCGGAGCAGTTTCATCGCGCCGCGAAGCCGCCTTCTTCGCCTTGGTGTTCGTTACAGCACGGCTTCAGGGCACGCCATTCCCCCCTTCCTTCCCCCGATCTCATTTCTGTTCAGAGGTTCCGTCATGGCTTCCACCAATATGTCATCCCCCGCGGACGTCAAAGCCGCGTTGAAGCGCGACTTTCCCGGGTGGAGGTTCCTGCGATCGGATCGGGGTCGCTGGTGGGCGTTGTGCGGGCCGCTACCACCGGGCCGCATGAACGAGGTGGACACAGTGGTGGCCGAGACAGAGGAACAGCTTCGCGTGGAACTCGCCGTGCTCACCGGCACGGTGACCTCATGAATGCGGGTGCATGCCTGTCGTTCGACAGGCCGAGCACGGCCCGGATGTACAACTACTACCTCGGCGGCAAATCGTGGTTCGAGGTGGATCGCATCGCCGCCGAAGGTGTGCTCCGGTCCGCCCCCGACGCCAGGGACGTCGCGCGAGAGAGCTTCCTGTTCGCCGGACGAGCGGCCGCCTGGGCGGCCAAGACCCACGGCATCGGGCAGATGCTCGACAGGAACGTCGGCATCGTCGGGGTCCACACCGAGGTCAGGAGTGCGGCATGACCGAGGGCGGCGCCAACTCCAGCTCGAACCCGTATCTCCCGACCGCCCCGGAGTTCGACTGGGCGGCGGCCACACGTGACCTCGGCAACATCGGTACCGCGATGCCGTCCATGGCGCGCCTGTGGAACTTCTGGGCCGGCGGCAAGGACAACTTCCTCGCCGACCAATCCTTCGGCCAACACGTCGAGGCCATCTACCCGCGGATCGTGGACATGGCGTACTCCCGGCTGCGGTTCCGCGCCCGCGTGGTGCGGACCTTGGTCGGCGAGCACGGGATCGGCCAACTCCTGGTCGTCGGTACCGATCTGCCGCTGCGCGACGAGGTCCACGACGTGGCGCAGCAGGTCGATCCGACCGTTCGCGTGCTGTACGCCGACTCCGACGCTTTAGTCATGTCGCACGCGCGTGCACGGCTGAACTCCGCCTGGTGGGACGGGTCCAAGCACGTCGAGGCAGGGCTTGAGGATCCCGACGCGCTGATGGAGGGCGTGGCGCAGACGTTGGATCTGGCCGAGCCGGTCGGGGTGTTGCTGGTCAACAGCCTGGATGGTCTCGACGACGCCGCGGCAGCGCGTGGTCTGGATGTCCTGCACGCGGCGCTGCCGAGGGGGAGTTGCATTGCGATCTGCCATCTGACGGGGGCGACCGCATGTGGGCTGGCTGCCCTCGGCGCGGCACGGGGCGTTCGGATATCCGGCTCACCGCACGCCCGCGTTCCGGCCGATGTGCGGGCCTGGTTCGCGGGGTTGGACCTGATCGAACCCGGTGTGGTTTCGGCTCCGCGTTGGCGGCCGGAGGCGTCGCCCTGGCCCAGGTCGGGGCCGGTCGATCTGTGGTGCGGCGTCGGCAGTGTCCCGGGAGCGCGGCCAAGGCGGGGGACGCGGTGACTGCGTCGAACTCGACTCCGGGTTCGTCCGCGCCGGCACACGCCTCGCCCCCGGATCCGGGCCGGTGGCTGTGGCTGCTCGGGCTGGTCCTGCCCGCCTGCATGGTGGTGTACGTCGTTGTGGTGTACGCCCTCAACGGCAGTGCGGGCGGCAAGGGCCTCGCGCTGACCTTCGTGGCCGTGGGGCTAGCCGGGGCGGCAATGCTGGTGATGTTGGCTCTGGAACGCCAGCACGAGGCGGCCATGCGAGTCCAACGCGGCCAGGGCAGCGAGGTGGCGTGGCTGCGGCGCCAGGCCGTCGATTCCGCGGAGGCGCTGCAGCAGATGACCTCCCGCCAGCAGCACGCCGATAACGAGATCGCGTGGCTACGCGGCCATGTGGCGGGTTCATGGGTGGCTACTCAGCCGAGAATCGGTGAGTCGGCCGACTATCTCGACCGGGCCGAAGCGCGGCTGAACGTCCTCACCGGACGGTTGGAGCAACTGCTGGCGGCCCTGGTGACCGCCGAGGCTCAGGACATCTCCGCCGTTGAGCAGGGAGACGGTGAGGAGCCCGACCGGGAAGTGCTGGTTTACGTCGGGCATCGTGTGCACTCCTTGGTGAGCCGGATGCTGGAATGCCTCAAGGCCACCGAGCGGGAGCAGGAAGACCCTGATCTTCTTGATGCTCTGTACCGGATCGAGCATCTGGCCACCCAGCTGCGTCGCGCGGCAGAGAAGCTGGCAGTGCTCGGTGGGCACACCGCACGCCGGGCCAAGTCTCCGATGCCGATCTCCACGGTGCTGCGCCAGGCGATGGCCGAGGTCGAGGACTTCACCCGGGTTCGCCTGACGCTCCCTGACGACGAGGTGGAGATTCCGGGGTACGCGGGCCCGGACGTCATCCATGTCCTTGCGGAGTTGGTCGAGAACGCGACCAAGTTCTCCGATCCGAAGACGATGGTGCAACTGGCCACGGCACGTACATCCGCCGGACTGAGCATCGAGGTCTGCGACAAGGGTTTGCCGCTGACGCCGGAGAAGTTGGCGGGCCTGCGGCGGATACTGGACGTCCCGCACCAGGTCAGCCCGCGGGAGCAGGTCAGGCAAGGGCAGATCGGTCTGCTGGTCGCCGCCCGGCTGGCCGCTCGGCACGGCCTCCGGATCGAGTTGCACTCGGACGCTTCCGGAACACGGGCCCTGGTCGTCCTGCCGCGCAGTCTGCTGGCGGCCTCGGCCCCGACGGCTCGAACGGCGGAAGCGCCGTTCGAGCCGCACCGTCCCGAGTTGCCGCGGCGCCACCGCGTCGCCGCTGAGCCCGCATCCCCTGTGGCTGCCCGGCCATCTCCTCCAGCGATCGGCGACAAGCCGGCTCTCCCTCGGCGTAACCACGCCCCACCTGCAGCACAGCCCCCGGCGTACCAGTCGGCGGGTCCGGTATCGGGTCCAGGCCGACCGCCGACGCCGGGACTGATGGGAGCCTTCACCGCCGGTGTCAGGGACGGGAAGGGCGACCGACAGCCGACCGTCCCGCACACCAACGAGCCGGAGAGCGGCTGACCCCCACCAGCCTCAGATCCCGGCCTTCTCGAACGTACGGAGAGACATACATGACCATGCACAAGTCCCCGGCTCCGGCCACTTCGGTCCGGGTCGACGACGGGTTGAGCTGGCTATTGACAAAGTTCGTCGAGCGCGTGACCGGAGTCAGCGGCGCTCTCCTGGTGTCGCGGGACGGCCTGAAGATGGCGGTCTCAGGTCTGCAGATCGATCAGGCGGACAGGGCGGCAGCGTGGATGGCCAGCCTGCACTCATTGGCCCGGTCTGCCGGCTCCATCAGCGGGTCGGAGTATGGCGGGTTCCGGCAGGCCATCGTGGAAGACGACGGCGTTCTGGTGTTCGTGATGAGCGCCGACCATGCGGTGGCGGAACAGACCGGCGACCGGACCGGCCTGGTCGGCAGCGTCCTGGGAGTCCTGGCCTCCCCCGGCGCCGACCCCAACACGGTGGGCTTCGAGATGAGCCTGCTGGTCAAGAGCGTGGCCGACCACCTGGTCACGGCAACCCGCAACGGCGAGCGCCCTGATGGCGGCCGATGACATGGCCGCCTCGGCGGGCTGGGGCCCGCGGCAACCACCGGCCCGCTCGGCAGGGGACCCGGCACGGTCGTCCGGCGGGGATCAGGCATGGGTCACCTACGAGGCCGAAGAGCTGAGCCTTTATGCGATTACGGGCGGCCGGACCCGCCCGCAGCATTCAATGCGGCTCGTGACCCTGTTGGAGGTCGCAGACCCCGCCAGCGCCAAAGGAATAGCACCCGAGGCCGACCAAGCCGTCGAGTTGTGCCGTGCCGGGCCATGCTCGGTCGCCGAGATCGCCGCCCGGATCGGTCTCCCCATCCAGGCCACCAAGATCGTTCTGTCGGACCTGATCGACTCCGGTGCATTGGTCATGGCGCTGCCTGGCCCTGAGGCGTCCGACCATCTGCAGCTGCTGGAGGCGCTGCGGTCGGGCCTGGAGACAAGGCTGTCCGATGTCGCCTGACATGCGCACCGAAGGGCACGGGCCCACCACCGTGAAGATCATCGTTAGCGGCGGGTTCGGGGCCGGCAAGACCACGCTGATCGGTGCAGCCAGCGAGATCGAGCCACTGACCACCGAGGAGTATCTGACGGAGGTCAGCGACGGGATCGACTCCCTCGCGGGAGTAGAGCGCAAGGCCACCACCACCGTAGCCCTGGACTTCGGCCGCCTCACCTTCCGCGACCAGCAGATGGTGCTGTACCTGTTCGGCACGCCAGGCCAGGACCGCTTCTGGTTCACCTGGGACGACCTGGTCGTCGGCGCGGTCGGCGCCATGGTGCTGATCGACACCCGCCGCCTGGCCGACGGCTTCGCCGCGGTCGGCTACTTCGAGCAGACCGGGATGCCGTTCGTCGTGGCGATCAATGAGTTCGACGACGCCCCTTATCGCTACTCCCCTGCCGAAGTTCGCGCCGCTCTCGAAGTGCCCGACCGCGTACCGGTCGTGCGCTGCGACGCCCGCGTCCCCAGTTCGGTCATCACCGTGCTGCTCACCCTGGTCGACCACGCGCTCACCTACGAGTACGAGCAGCCCCGCCCGTCCGCCCCAGTGGAGCAACCACATGCGGTATGACACCGACTCCGGTCTGGATATCCCAACCTGGCATGACACAGCCCAGGAGCGCCTGAGGCTGCTGGCCGAAGTCGGCTTGGACGGCACCCCAGACGCCGAGTTCGACCGGTTCGCCGCTCACGTGTCCGGCACGTTCGCCGCCGAGTTGGGCAGCGTCGGCCAGGGCCTGTACGCAATGGTGAACCTGTTCCTGCCCGAGGCGCAGACCTTCGTCGGCCTGCACAACCCACCAGGCGCCAAGCCGGTCGCCCGGACCATGGCGCCCGATCACGGGTTCTGCCCCGAAATGCTCGACCGCACCAAGGCACTCGTCTTGGCTGACGTGTGCGCGAAGCCCCAGTTCGCCTCGAACCCTGTGGTCGACAAGCTCGGAGTGCGCACCTACGCCGGTGCGCCACTCGTTCATGAACAGGCCGGGACGGTGCTGGGCAGTGTCTGCGTGGTGGGCACCAGTCCCCTTCCCAAGGAAACCCGCCAAACGTGCCTCGCGCTCATCAAACGGCACCGGAACGCACTCGTTGAGCTGCTCGGCCAGCGCGCCAGCGCGAGCGGCGGCCGCCACAGCACCGGCTCCCAGGGCGGCTGAACAGGCGGCTGGCCCGACCGCAGCCGATGACGATGCCGGACTGACGCGCCGGCAGGGTCCCACGAAGTGGAAGGGGATGTGTCCGTGTTCGAGACCGAAGATCACCAGCATCTACGCGAAACGGTCCGGGCCTACGCAGCGAGCGAGATCGCGCCGCGCGTGGCCCGTATGGAGTCCTCTCAAGCCGTCGACGTCGAGACCTCAACCTCGATCGCCCGGCAGGGATGGATCGGGGTGACCATCCCCCGCGAGTACGGCGGCATGGGCGCCGGCCACCTCGCCAAGACCATCGTGATCGAGGAGCTTGCCCGGGTCTCGGGCGCGATGGGCGCCATGGTCCAGGCGTCCCAACTTGGAACGGCCAAAATGCTCCACTTCGGCACCGAGGAGCAGAAACGGCGATGGCTGCCTCCGATCGCCACCGGCGAATGCCTGCCGACGATCGCGGTGACGGAACCGGGATCGGGCGGAAACGTCCTGGACATGGAGGCCACCGCGCACCGAGAAGGCGACGAGTGGGTGCTCAACGGCCGCAAGGTCTACGTCGGTAACTCCCACATCGGGCATGTCCACGGCATCGTCGTCCGCACCGGCCCCAAGGCGAAGCGTTCCCGGAGCTTGACGGCGTTCCTCGTCGAGCACGACCGGCCCGGCCTGCGGCTCGTCCCGTACGAGCCGTGCCTTGGCCTGCACGGGTTCAGCTTCGGCGACCTGATCCTGGAGGACGTCCGGGTCCCGACCGCCAACATGATCGGCGGTGAAGGCGACGGACTCGACGTCGCCTACAGCTCCAGCGTCCTGTACGGCCGCCCGAACCTCACCGCAGTCGCGCTCGGCATCCATCAGGCACTGCTGGACGAGACCATCGCCTTCGCCAAGCAACGCCACCGCCGCGGCGCACCGCTGACCAAACTGTCCACGATCGAGCAGCGGATAGGGCAAATCCAGCAGCGGGTGATGACGTCTCGAACCCTCGCCTATCAGGCCGTCCACATGCTCGACCACGGCCTGCCCTGCGACGACGAGCTCGTGGTCGCCAAGCAGTACGGCGTCGAGTCGCTGTGGGAATCGGCCCTGGCCGCGATGAAGATTCACGCAGCCGCCGCGCTCCGGCGCGATCGCCCCATCGAACGCCTTGTGCGAGACGCCTTCCACATCGACGCGCCCGCCGGGACCGGCGACATCCAGCTGCACCGCCTGGCCGAATCCGCGCTCGACACCAGCAAGGGCCAGTGGTCACGTCGATTCGCCCACTCGACGGCCCTGCACCCCCCTTCCAAGCCGTCCACGACCACACAGGAGGACGCTGCATGATCTGTGCCCCCTAAACACCGCGCAGCAGCGCCCGCATCCACCCCTTTTCAAGGGCGCGCGGCCCCTCGAACCATCGCCAGATTCCGCTGGTCGCTGGGACAGCGCATCCTCCCCCTCATCCCTCAAGAAACGGATCCCATGACTCCCCCTGAGCTGCTCACACCCGCCGAGGTCGCCGCCTTGTTCCGGGTGGACCCCAAGACCGTCACGCGCTGGGCAAAACTGCAAAAGCTGTCCTCGATCCGGACGATGGGCGGCCACCGCCGCTACCGCGCGGCCGAGGTCTACGAGCTACTGAACAGCGAGCACCTGCCCACCCTGCAATTCGCGCTAGAGACGCTGGTCGACGACCACTACGGCGGTGACCCCGCTCGCGCTTTGATCGAC
Organism: Actinomadura livida; assembly: GCF_014648675.1. Lineage (GTDB taxonomy): Bacteria > Actinomycetota > Actinomycetes > Streptosporangiales > Streptosporangiaceae > Spirillospora > Spirillospora livida. The sequence continues at coordinate 366,932 of NZ_BMRO01000005.1, read as the reverse complement.
CTGGCAGACCGCTACGGTCTCGCCGTCACGTTCCTCCATCGGGCCTGGTTCACGCGGTTCGCGCAGCGCGACCTGACCGACATCGAGTGGAAACGCATCAGCGCCGAACTCGGAAAATTCAGCGACACCCTCTACCAGACCTGCGCCGACCAGTTGCTCGACTACGCCACCACGGTGCTCCGGAGCGCAGGCATCGCCATCCAGACCACGACCGTCTCTAGACTGCCGCCGTTGCCCGCGCTGCCCACCTCGCCAGAAGCCGGCCCTCCAGCTGCCACCTGAACAACCTCGATCGGCCTGTGCCCGCATTGGCGAGGCTTCGGATCACCCGCCTCTGCGGCAACGATCCCCTAGCGCGCAGAACGAGCCTTGGCGAAGCGGGAGCCGTTTCGAGGCCGCGCGTGGGCATGCCCGGCGTCGCAGGACGGCGCGCAGTTCGTCGCATCAACGGCTGATCGCCGACCTGGAAGGCGCCGGGGCGCGCTGGTCAGCGCACACATCCGGGCACGACGCAGCCGACCGGTGAGCCCGGCTGCGTCACCGCCCCCTCGATCGGTCAGCGGGTCGTGCGCTCCAGCTCTGCGGTGAGGCGCTTGGCCTCACGGCGCGACCGCACGATGAACACCTCGGCGTCGCCGGCGTGCTCGTCGAGCAGTGCACGCACGCGCGGCGCCATTTCCTTGCGGTAGCCCCAGACGTACTTAATGAAACCCCAGTTAATGGTGTCGTAGACGCCGTCGCTGTGCTGGCCACCGCGATAGCGCCAGCGCCGCTGGGTGATGCCCCACAGACAGGTGACGGCGGGCAGATCGAGGAAGACGACATGAGTTGCGCGGCGTAGCCGGATCGGGAGGGTGCCGGCGTAGTTGCCGTCGATCACCCAGCTCTCGGCGGCGGCCAGGTCTTCCTGGATCGCGGCGAACTCGTCCTGCGGCAGTTTGTTCCACTCGTCGTCGTAGTACACCGCGTCCAGATGCGTAAGCGTGGTGCCGAGCGATGCAGCGAGGCGGCGACCGATGGTCGTTTTGCCACTGCCTCCACAGCCGATAATCGCGACTCGCCGGATAGGGCTCACGTGCCTGGACAGTACTGACTGATGGTCGGTGACGTGGGACGTACGCCTTATCAAGTCCGGCCGCCAGCGGCGTATAGCGCCCGTGGGATGTGGTGCTCCTCGCGGGCGGCGGGCTCCCGTAGCCGATGTGCGGCCTGGCGTCAGGGGGTCGCGGTCCACGCCCTCTTGAGGGCACCGCCCTTCGCGGCGCCTGGAGGTCTTGTCGCTCGAAGCGGTACCTCCCCTGCTGTAGCGCTGCTCGCACGTGGCAACCGGGCGGACCCGTTCTTCCCTCTCTTGACGCCGCCTCCAAAGTGGCACAGGCTTTTGAGCAAGTACTAGCAAGCGTCTGGGCGAAGGGGAGACCATGCGGCTACGGTTCCTCGGTACGGACTCGAATCAGGGCACCTGTCCGGCTATGTACGCCACTGACCGCGGTACCTATGTGGTGCAGGGCAAGGTCGTCACCGACACCACGGCGCTCGGCGATGTCCGCGATCTGGCCGGGGACGAGACGCTCGTGGAGATCGACCCGAGCCTGGTGCGGCATCTGATCGAGCACTACCAGGAGCACCATCAGGGAGGGTGATCGGTGGCCGAGTTGCTGACCGGCGACCAACTCGGAGAGCTGTTCCACACCGTCCGGCGCTGCGCCTTCCGGTTGGAGACACGCGATCGCTACAACGTGCCCAATGAGCACCCTTCCTTCGAAGCGTTCTTGGGCGGTCACCGGGAACTGGACGAGTCGGTCAGCTCGGGCCCCTGGTACGACATGACCCGGCAAGCCGCCGAGCAGGGCCGCCCGTTCTCTCGCGTGCGGGTGGTTACCGTGCCGCTCGGCGACTACTCCCGATACGCGTTGTGGTCGGCTCAAGGCAACCTCGCGGCCGGTGAGGAGATCCGCTACCTCGACCGCGACCGTGCCGCCCGGCTGGACCTCCCAGTGCGGCCGCCCGTGGACTCGTGGCTGTTCGACGACGAGCGTGTAGCCGTCCTGCACTTCGATGCCGACGACGCCTTTATCGGCGCCGAGCTGATTGACGAACCCGAGACCGTTGAGCAGCACCAGGCGTGGCGGCGGATCGCGTGGGACGCCTCGCTCAGCCGCGACGAGTTCATGCGGAGCCTGTAGCGATCGGTCATGTCCACGCCCCGTCAGCAGGCGCGCGAGGCTCTAGGGCTGCGGCTACGCGAACTACGCCAGGACGGACGGCTCCCGCAGCGCCGGCTGGCCACGCTTGCGGGCTGGCATGAAAGCAAAGTCTCCAAGATCGAGCACGGCAAGCAGACTCCGAGCGAGGACGACATACGCACTTGGTGCCGTCTCGTCGGCGCCGAAGAGCACGTCCCGGATCTGATCGCGACCGTCCGGAACATCTCCAGCGCCTACATGGAGTGGCGGCGCGAATGGCGCGCCGGTGCCCACCGCCGGCAGCAGACCATCGCGGCGCAGGAGGCCGAGACGCGCCTGTTCCGGGTGTTCGAACCGATCGTCATCCCCGGTCTGCTGCAAACGCGGGAGTACGCCGAGCAGCGGTTCCGCGACAACATCGCCTTCCACGGCACCGGCGGGGACGTCACCGACGCAGTGAATGCCCGGATGGAGCGACAGGAGATCCTGCGCCGCGGGGACCGTGACCGGCGCTTCCACATGGTCATGTGCGAGGTCGCCCTGACGATCGGCCTGGCCGACGATGACGTCCTGGTCGAACAGCTGGAGCGGTTGCTCACGCTGTCGATCCTGCCCCGCCTGAGCCTGGGCATCATCCCGACCCGGGCGCGGCACCGGCGCGCACCCAACCACGGATTCTGGGTCTTCGACGAGCGCCTGGTACTGGTCGACACCGCCGCCGCCGAGTTGGCGATCATCCAGCCGCGCGAGATCGCGGTGTACCTCCAGGAGTTCGAGTACCTGGCGTCATCCGCCGTGTACGGCGCCGCTGCCCGCGATCTCATCAATGCGGCAATCCAGACAGTGCGAGCAAGCTGAAGCAAGTTCCTGGCCATCCATTCCGGGCCTGGACGACGCTGAAGATGCCCCACAGCACCGCAGCCCCGGCTGGTGCCCGTCAGGCCAGCCGGCGCGCGCCCCGGACCGCGGCCACGCCTCAGCGCGCCCGCTTGGAGGATGCGATGACCATCACGACCACCCGCCCGGGCCAGACGACCGCCCACGACCCTCGCGATCTGGTCGAGGCCGACCTGTTCGCCACTCTGTCGGCCTACGTCGCCAAGGACTTGAACGTCACCCGTACCTACGCCGAAGGAGTGGTCGGGCAGGCGTTGGTGTGGCTGCGCGCCGTCGCCGAGAACCCCGGCGTCCGGCTCGCCATGTCCGAGAGCGTCGATCCCGGCTGGCACGCCTTCCTCCTTCACTCCCAGGACTACATGCGGTTCTGCGAGGAGAACCTCGGCTACTACCTGCACCACATCCCGCCCGCCCCTGGGGTGAGCATGGGCGAGGAGGAGATCGCCCGGACACTGCCCGCGTTGTACGCCACCGGCTACCGGGTCGAACTCGAACACTGGACCGGCGCCGCGTACCCGTGCTGCCCGCCCAACCCGTGCGTCGTCAAGGTCAGCGATGAGGCCCGCCACGCGCGGTGCAATGGCACCGGTGCACCACCGCCCTCGGCAGAGGCGTTCGGGCCGCAAAGTGCCTGATCGCGTGGCAGGCTCTGCCCTCATGGATCGCATCGAGTGGCAGAGCCTGCCATCCGACCTACGCAGCGCCGTTCAAGACCAATTCGGGCCGATCATCAAGGTCGAGCCGATCAGCGAAGGCAGACGCTCCGCACTCGCCACCGTCGCCCATCTGAAGGACGGGCCGGTGTTCCTCAAAGGCGCACCCATCGCCAACGAACGCGCCACCGCCCAACTCGACCGAGAAGCCGCCGTCAACCCCCACGTCCGCTCCGTCACGCCGGAACTGCTGTGCGACCTCACGGCCAGCGGGTGGAGGCTCCTCGGCTTCGAACATGTGCAAGGACGACGCGCCGACTACACCCCCGGCTCCCGTGACCTGAACACCATCCTCGAAGCCCTCGCGACGCTGGAGAACCTGCGGCTACCCGCCACCGTGGACGTGATGTGGTTTGAAGGCCGCTGGTCCGACTACGCCACCGTCCCCCAGCACCTCACCCAGATCGCCGGGACCGCCCTCCTGCACACCGACCTCAACCCCGGAAACGTCCTGATCACCGGCACCGGAGCCCGGCTGGTCGACTGGGGAATGACCTCCCGCGGCGCCCCCCTGGTCAACCCTGCCGACCTGGTGGTCAACCTCATCGCCTGCGGCCACACTCCTCACGAAGCCGAAGCCCTAATGGCCGAACTGGATACCTGGAAGAACGCCGACCCGGCCGTTCTCGGCTACTACGCGAGATTGGTGGCCACCACCTGGCTCGAAGCATTCTGGACACCCACCCACCCATGGGCCCGAGCCGTAGTCGACGCAGCCGTAAAATGGGCAATGCACCGACGCGAACTCCTCCGCTAAGACAGAACCCACCGACAACCCCCACAACAACCTATGGCTTAACAGCCAGAGGTGGGACCAGCGGCGCCTTGTGGGGACGATGCTCGGCCAGGTGGCCTCGAACCCTGGAGTAGTTGCCGGTGTAGCCCAGCACGCATACTTCCTGGACCAGTTCGGCGAAGTTGGTGCAACTCTCTCCGAGGTGCCTAACATCGGGCGATCCGAGCCATCGCGCCTCGTCTGGGCTGGGACGGCACACCGTTCAGCGCTACGCCCGCGTGGCGACCTGGCAGGGAACTGGTCGACGGACGCTGGCAGACCCCACGGGCCAGCGTGCTGGACCCGTTCAAGCCTCTCTTGCATCGTCGCGTGGACTTGAGCAAAGCTCTCCAACCGGGGCGCCTGACCGTTCAGGCTCGACACGCAACCCGGTTGAAGCACTGGTAGACGACCATTTCGACGGCGTCCACCTTCCGGCGCTGCCGGCCCTGGCCAGGCGGTACGGCATCACCATCGCCTACCTTGCGACGTGGTGATCGCCAAGCTGGCGTGCAACGTCAGCGGCGTGGCGCTGGAACCGGCAGGCGCGATCTTACGTGCAGGTTCGACCATGGTGGTGGGGACGTCTCGGCAGTCGACACCGTCGCCAGCCAAAATCAGCTTTCTGGATGCCCGTGCCTCAGGACCTCTTCGAAACGAAACGTGCGATTTGCTGCGCGCCGCTTTCCAAGGTGGTCTTCGACAGGGAGTCCTTCATCGTTTCCATAAAGTGGAAGGTCAGAGCCGCAGTGCACAGGGAGGCCCTGTTCTTCGGTTGTATGCACAAGATCGCCGGGTTGTAGGGGCCGGGCCGTTCCACCGCGAGGACTACCTCCATCGTCCCGGGGAGCCGCTTATGGTTTCCGAGGCCGGGATCGTATGACAGAACGGCTTTGTAGCGCGGGTCCCCCGTCGGTATCTCCTCGCGATTGGCGAGCCAGATCCCAGCGGCGACCGTCCCGCACTCCGACGCGGCACCGGGCTCCCGGCTCTTGTTCTTGGGGAACAGGTAGCAGGAAGCGTGGGGGTCCTCGACGACGAGGCGAACACTGCTCATCTGATCGGGGTCGTTGAGATCTTGGAGATCGGGCCCGTCCTCGGGGAACGGCTTGCTGACGGTGGCGCTGATGTGGTGCCCCTCGCTCACCTCGGCGGGCGGTCCGCCGGAACAAGTCGCCTTTCCGGCCTCCCCGATGAAGCGGGAGACACCTGACCTGGACGGGTGGTGCGGAACCTCGTAAACGGCCGCTCCGGGCGGGAGCTTCATCTGCGCGGGCAGTTGGAAGGTCGACGGCTGGGGGGTCTTTTTCCATCCGCGCTGCTCGTGCTCCAACGTGCATGGCCGCGTGGTTACCGACTGAGCCGGGAGGGCGATCGGACTGGGGTCGGTGGATGTCGGGACGGTGTACTTCTTCAGTGTCTCGGCAAGTTCGGTGCCGTTCCGGGGGAAGTCGGGTGTGGGGTTCCCGGTCGTCGCGGCGATCTTGCCGAGCACGGTCCGGCCAGCGTCGGGGACCTTGTAGCCGACGAACCGCAGGTCGATGTCCACGCCGACGGCTCTGGCCCGGCTCTTGATAGTGCGGCCCAGTTCAGCGGGGTCGCTGCTGCAGGCGTCGGTTCCGTGCCCGGTCACCACGATGATGCGGTTGCCCTTGCTGCCTCGGAACGGGTGCCGGCCGGAGAAGTCGTCGATCGCCGCCAGGAGCCCGCTGCCCAGCGTGGGCTTGCCCTGCGCGGTGAGCGCCCGGGCCGCTGCGCCGATCTTCTCGCGGTTGCCCATTCCGCTGTCCACCAGGGACCGGGTATTGCCGCCGTTTCCGCACTCGCCGCCGAACCGGCGCAAGGCCAGCGCGTCCCGCTCACCCGCGTTCCGCGCGGCAGAGACAACCGAACGACGCACCTCCTGGAAATCCGCCTGGTTCGTGACGGACGCATCGATCAGGAACGTCGTCCGGTACTGCGGGATCGACCTGACGACAAAGCCGACCACGCCCGCCACAACCGCCAAAATCGCGGTCACGGCCAGCCCCCACAGCAACGGCCGACGGCGCAAAGATGGCACGATCATCCCCCTGGTGCAGTGGCCCGCAGCGCGTCCAGAGCCCTCTTCAACGCGTCGGCCTGTTGGTTGTAGGTCACGACAGCGGCGCGGTAGGCGGCGAACTCACCGTCACGGGACCGGCCGTCGCGGCTGGCCTCCAGCAGGTCACGCCCGGATTGGACGACACGCCTCTGCTGGGAGTACAGCCGCCTCGCCTTGCGGTGGATGTCCCGCGCCTGCGGCGTAGTCGCACGGTGCTTCAGCGCCTCCAACGCTGCACCGATGTCCGCCGCTCCGGCCCGGTCAAGCTGATCGTCGGCGAAGTCGAGCCGACCGTCCTCAATGGCGGCGCGAGCGGCCTCCACTTGACCCACGGCGGCGTTCAGCACGTCAGTGACCTTCCTGGCCTCCTGCAGGACGGGCTGGGTGTTGGTGAACCACTCCAGGGCTGCGGTCAGCCGGGCCGGATCGGCGGCGAACACCGGGGCGTCGCCGCGGATCCCCGCTGAGATCTGCCTGAGCCGCTCACGTTCCGCCTCGGGAACCTGGTAGCCGATCACCTTGAAGTCCACCTTCAGGCCGGCCGACTCGAGACGGTCGTGTATCTCCCGCTGGACGACCGCGGGGTCCTGCTCGCACGCGTCGGTACCGTGCCGGGTGACCACGATGATGCGGTTGACACGGGTGCCGTGCTGGCCGGCGCCCCATGCCAGCCGCTTGGAGAAGTCGTCCACCGCCTCGACGACTCCGCGTACCAGCGTAGGCCGCCCGCCCCAGCGCACCTCACCGGCGGCTTGGGAGATCTCCTCGCGGTTACCGGTGCCGAAACCGACCAGCTGCCGGGTGTTTTCACTGACACCGCATTCGCCCCCGAAGCTCCGCAATGCCAGCGCATCGTCGTCGGCCGCGTTACCGACAGCCGTGCGCAGCGAGTCGGCGACCGCCGCCGGACCACCCGAAGCCAAGCTCGAGTCAATGAGGAACTGCGTCTTATACGCCGGCGCGAACAACGGCCGCACCCACTTCACCAGCACCCATCCACCACCGACCAGCAAAGCCAGCACCAGCGCCACGAGCACCGGGGTGCGGATACTGGGAGGGACAGCGAGGGTGAACAGGCGCATGTCACCACCCGCCTGATAGACCCGGCCCTGACCTGAGGCCCTTCCCTTCATTCGCACCGCCGGATGTGCGGCATCAGGCTCCGGCGTTCGCGGCCCGGTGCTCATTTCTCATTGTTCGTCTGGTCGCGGCCGGCCTGATGGATACGGCTTTGGCCACTCGCCTTGGCATCCATCTGCACTCTGGCCGGTTCTTCCCGCGAGCCGCCCCCGCGGGCGGCCACCCCGTACACCGCTAGGGCCAACCCTCCGATCCCCACCACCGCACCGATCCACCCGAGGGTGTCGGCCAACCGGAAGCCCACCTGGCTCCAGTACACCGCCAGACCCAGCATGGCGGCCAACGCGATACCACCACCAGTAAGAACACAGAGACGAGCATTCATATCAACATTGTCGCTCCAGCAATCCAGTTGCGCGCCACAACAACAAAGTCAACTACTCGATTGACTGACCAGAAACGGCCACCGCAAGTACTTTTATATCCAGGTATGCCCCGATTCGGGGTGACGCCTCCAACGCAGAAGAATTTGTGCGGTTTTCGGCCTTCCGTAATCGGTGGTGACGCTTGGGCGGGTAACCGATCGCGCCACCCGCGCCGACGCGAACCTTGTCGGTGCCAGGCGCCACGAACCGAGCACGCCTGTCAGTCAGGGCGCCAGCGCGCACATCCTGCGCCCTACAAGGGACGCGACAAGCACGAGGCGCAGAAGCAGACCAACCACGCGCACGCCAAGCTCCGCGAGTCCGGGGAACGAGCGAACGCCCAGCTCAGGCCATGGCGAAATTCTGCGGCAACTGCACTGGCATGGCGGCACTCGATGGCGACCTGGATTAACCAGAGTCATCAAGGTCCATAGGTTCTTGGTGCAGATAGCGACGGTATTGCTTGGCGAGGACGTTGATGGGGAGCAGGGGCCATCGGGTGACGGCGCCGGTGGTCTTGTCGATGACAAGGGTGGCGGGGGGCTTGATGGTGGGGACGCGCGGTGGCTCGGGGAGGGACACCGCGACCGGGGTGGCCCGGTAGCCGTCGTCGAACTCTTCGATATGGAGGAGCATCGGGGTGTCGCGGTGGTCGATCAGATGAAGGTGGGCTCGGCGCCAGGCCTCGGCAGCATCGACTTTGCTGAGGCCATGCGGGGTTGAGGTGGAGACCTCCGCGTGACTTCGAAGGTGGGGCTGACCGGAGGAATCTTCGCGGACGTGGTGCGCTCCGACGATCAGGGTCAATGTCTCTGTGATGCTGATCAGGAGGTCATGGGCCCGGCGGAGAAAGAAGACGGTGTCGCCGAGGTCGCCGGTTCGCGTCAGATGATCGAGGACGCGGTCGCCGCCGTTGCTGTCGACTCGTCCAGCAAGGGTTCTGAATGCTTCGATGTCTCTGACTAGCTGAGCATGCAGTTCTGCGCCGGTGTGCATGGGGTCGTCCTGGAAGGTGGGTGGCATAGGCCGGGGACACAGCAGTACGGGAGGGCTGCCTCGTCCCCGATGCTTGGGGCGGCTGGGTTCGGAGGTGCTGGTTTCGTCAGGCCGGTGATGCCGAGACGCCTGCGGTTTCGTGGCAGTTGACGATGCGTTCGGCGGCTTCTTGGAGGTCGATCAGCGGTTGGCTGACGTGCCCTCGGCTGGTGCGCCAAGAAAAGACGTTCGCCTCCATCCAGATGTTCAAAGCTCCGACGCTGATGACCGGGGCGCCGCTGTCGTCACCGCGGCAGGTGGCTGGGATGCCGCGTGCCCGCAGGACTTCCGAGAGCCGACTTGCTGCCATCGCGGGGGTGATGACGTGGGTGGCGGTCGGCCATCCGGTCGGGAGGGGGAGCGTGAACCAGACGCACTTGCCCCGCGAAGTGGTGAGGCGCGAGCGGGTGTGATGCGTACCCATTTCGGAGGAGAGCGCCGCGACGATGGAAAGGCCCTTGCCGTGCTCGTCGAATAGGTCGGCGTCCCCGGAGACGGGCCAGATTCCGCGATGAGTGTCGAATACAGAGACGACCAGTTCGGGGGCGGGGCGGGTGCGTGCCCAGACCCACAGCTCCGGTCGGGACATCGAGGTTGCATGCGTGTGCGCGTTGGTAGCCAGTTCGGACACCGCGAGCTTCGCGTCTTCGATCGAGTCGATGGGGAAGTTGAGGTCACGCATCGTCGCAGCGACGAGCGAGCGCGCTTGGGATGCGCAGCTCGGGTCTCGAGGTAGCTGGAACGCACAGGATCCGCCGGGCGGGATGTCGGTGGCCTTGCCGGTGAACATCAGCGGCTCCGACCGAGTGTCTTGGGCATGGAGTGGCGACCACGGCACTCGTTCCTCTTCCGGAGGCGCCTGCTTCTGACCGAAGCCCGCGCTGCGGGAGGTAGATAGGGGGCAGCGCTTCCGTGGACCGCTCTGCGCGAAGGCGGTTGCGGCCGACGATGTTGCGCCGGGTGGGGCATGAGGGAGTCGAGCCGACGGCTCAACTCCTGAGGTGTGGCCCCTTCGATCAGTCGAGGTGTGCCGTCCTGGGCGTAGGTGAGGGCCCAGAAGCTTCCGGTGTACTCGCCGAACCAGATGGTTGCCGAGGGGAACTGGTCGCCGATCTCGGCGACCGCCCGCTCCGGGTCGACGTCGCGCGCCCAGGGGGCCGGTGTCGTCGTGATCGTCGTCTCGGGGGTGGGGTGTTGTACCTGGTCGTGGTTGTGCGGGCGTTCCAGGATGGGGGTCACCGCCCGAACGGTGGACGTGTTCGTACGATCATGCATAGTCGGACCTCCTGCGTCCGATCAGGCCCCGGCCGGTGTTGCCGCACCGCGTCCGGGGCCGCCTCATGTAGTCGGGCCCGTCTCCGAAATCACCTCGAAGGAGAGCAGGAGCGACCAGTCCCCTTTGGGTTCGCGTCGATCGCTCTCCGCAGTCGGGTAAGTACAGGCCTCAGAATGCACTGTGAAACTGTGCTGCACAAGTGTGCCGTTGCTGTGGCGCCAGGATTACGGGTACATGTCCGCAATATTCCTAGACGACAGTGCGGTATCCGCTCCTAGCCGCGCCTCCGCAGCAGTTGCGCCGGGTACCTTGTGCCACGCAACGGAGGGGGATCCATGCCGCAGCCTGGAGTCACAACCGTTCGGATGCGCCGACTCGGCTCCGAACTCCGCAAGCTGAGGGAGAACGCCGGCTACACCATCGAGCAGGTCGCCGACCACCTGGAGTGCTCGCCCTCAAGGGTGAGCCGCATCGAGACGGGCAAGGCGCAGCCTCCGAAGCAGCGGGAGATCCGTGACCTGCTGGAGCTGTTCGGCACGACGGATGCCCGGATCAGGGACACGCTTCTCCAACTGGCGAAGGAGGCGGCGCAGCCAGGCTGGTACAGCGAGTTCCAGGACGTCTTCCCGCCCCGCTTCGGCTCCTACATCGGGCTGGAAAGCGAGGCCGCCGAGCTACGGCATTTCGACAACCAGCTCATCCACGGGCTGCTTCAGACACCCGAGTACGCCCGCGAGGTCCTGCAGACGACACTCCCTGGCGAGGCGCCCGAGACGATCGATCGTTTGCTGGAACTCCGGCTCGCCCGCCAGCAGATCCTCAATCGCGCGACCCCGGCGTTCGCCCTATGGGTGGTCTTGGACGAGAACGTATTCCGCAGGCCAATCGGTGAGGCCACGGTGATGCGGGGTCAGGTGAGCCGCCTGCTCGCTGCGATCAAGGCTCCCAACATCACCGTGCAGGTTCTACCCTTCGATAAAGGTGCACATGTCGGGCTCGACGGGCCGTTCTCGCTGCTCGGCTTCCCTGACCCCACCGACCCGGACGTCGTCTACGTCGAGAGCCAGGCCGGCAACGCCTACCTGGAGCAACCGCACCAGGTAAGCCCCATGAACACCAAGTTCAACCTGCTGGTGGCATCGGCGCTCGACCCCCGCGAGACGGCGGCTTTCCTGCACAGGATCGAAGAGGAGATGCAATGACCACCCCGGCCCCCTCCCCGCTGAACTGGCGCAAGGCGACGGCCAGCCAAGGCAGCCAGGGCTGCGTCGAACTCGCCCCCCTTCCCGGGCTGATCGCAGTCCGCGACTCCAAGGACCCCGACGGCCCCACGATGTTCCTGGCCCGGGATGCGTGGCGCCGGCTGACCGAGCAGGCGAACCGCGGGGACCTGGACCTCTGACGTCCGCCGCACTCAGGTGCCTGGTGATCCGGTCCGGAATGGAACGCAGGTGATCCCGGTGAAGGGATGGGCTGCCTACCGTGGCGGCCAGGGCGATTACGACCGGGCGCCACGACAAACGCCCGAATGAGCGTGGCCGACGTCCCAGGCACAGCTGCAACCGCCGAGGAGGGCCATGGCGCGCTTCTCCGGGACGGCCTCTACCTCATCGATCCGGATCTGGTCAGCCTCCCAGGCGTCCCGACCGGACCAGCCACCTCTGCCGCCGGTCCCCGACGCTGAGCCGCCGCACCCAGCCCTACTGGCTCAGCCGCACCCAGGCACAACAAGCTGAAGGCTCGCCCGACTAGGAGATTCTGCTTCCCAATAGCCGACGTGCTGTTTGAATGCACATGCAGCCAAGGCGATTCACCGACTCTGAGCCAGACAGACCATAATCTAATAGATTCTCGATCATGGTTCCGGGTCTCTTGTGTCTCGACCGTTGGCTGGACGAAGACGATCAGCGGCGACTCATCGCGGAGATCGACGCCGCGCCCTGGTCATCGCAACTACGGCGGCGTGTCCAGCACTACGGCCACCACTACGACTACGGCAACCGAGGCGTGGGCGCAGCTGCGGCCCCGCCGCTACCCGCCTGGGCGATGACGCTGGCCCAGCGCCTGCACAACGACGGCCACTTCGACCGACCTCCCGACCAAGTCATCGTGAACGAGTACCTCCCCGGCCAGGGAATCAGCGCCCACGTCGACCGCGTCCCCACCTTCGGACCGGTCGTCGCCTCGGTCAGCCTGCTGTCGGCATGCGTCATGGAGTTCACCCGCCCCGAGGACAAGACCCGCGTGCCGGTGCGCCTCGAAGTCGGCAGCCTGTGCGTGATGACCGGCCCAGCACGATTCACCTGGCGGCATGCCATTCCGGCGCGCAAGACCGACCCCGGACCGAACGGACGGACGCCCCGCAGCCGACGAGTTTCCGTGACGCTGCGCACGGTCCTTTAACACCCTCTGGTCACCTCCATGATCCACGCGTTCCTGGCTCCATCCATCGACAACCTCGTTGGGCCAAGAATCATTCGTGATCAAGCTTGCCGAGATCGCTAACCGGGCCAGAGGCCACTCGAAGGTGGGGCCGCTTCTCGTTCTTGAAATCAGACCTGCGTCTCGCGACGCCGGCTGATTGTCGGCATGGACATAAGGCGGTTGAAGGCGTCAGGTCTCGACAGCAGCGGAAGACGGTCGGGCAATGGCGGTGCCGCCCTGTGTGGGGTGAGCACGCCGTCAGCGGAGACCTCTGTGGACACCTCGGTACTCGGCGACAGGGACAGTACGGTGAGCTGGCTCTGGCCCCGGGGTGGGAGTTCGCGGACGGCTTCGCTTCCGTCGTCGCAGGTGATGAGGATGCGCGGCAACGGTCTCTGGGTTCCTGGATAGGTGCGAGTCTGCTGAGCATCTTCGGTCAGAGTTAGACCTGGGATCTTCTCTTCTTGGAGAGTGCCGATGTCGATGCCGAATAGCCGCCAGGCGTCGGGGCGGGCGATGACGAGCTCGGAAGCGCGGCCCTTCCGGTCGGTGAGAGCGTCCAAGGCCAAGCGGCGGACGGCACCTTCCGCGCCAGGGCCGACCAGGGAAACGACCTTCGATGACAGTTGGGCCCCGCGCTCCTCGGATGCCGGTCGCTCGGTGGGCGTCACAGGAGTCGCCCTCACCACGCCGTTCGCTTGCCGGTTGAGACGGCGAAGCATGGATCGCGTCGCCTGGCAGAAGGCTCGGCGGCGCCGTCCGGCCACATAGGCGACGCCGGCGGTCAGAGCCAGTAGCGCGGCAACTCCGACCCAGCCGAATGGCCCGGTCTTGTGGCTACTCTGCTTGGCGGGCGCCGTAGGAATGGGTGTGTCGTGTTCGCGGGGTGTTGGCGGCGGAGGTTGAGCGGACGATTCCACCTGCCCAGGAGACGGCGTGGAAGATCTTGTGGGGGCGGTCTGCCTGCCTTGATGAGAAGGCGCTGGAGTCGGCGGCGCGCTCTCCCGATGCTTCCTGGGCTTATGGCTGGGGTCACTCGGCTTCGGACGGCGGCTGGGAGGCTTCGACACCCTGGGGATGTAGTCGCGGAAGACGTCGTTCCAGTCCGGGTCACGGCCGGTCCTGAGACTCCGCAGTACTTCTTTTCGAGCGCGGCGGCAGACCTTGTTCCTGTCGACGTACCTGCTGGCGACCGGGCCAATCGGGGCGCAGGGCGGCGCATGCCCGGCAACAACATGCTCCGTGGTCTCGGGCACGGTATGAGGGAGCGAGATGGCGGCGAGGAGGGTGAGGTTGAAGACGACCGGAGGCCAGAACCCCACTACTCGTAGCAGCAGTGGCCGCGGCGTCGCGCTTCTCACCACGCATCTCTCCGCGTGGAGCGGTTCGTCGACGGTGCCGATTTCTCATCCTCGCCTCCTCGCTCGTAGGCGCCGTTCCGGCGACGGTCCAGTGGCGGCGCGGGCGGAGGCTGCCAAGCCGTCCGGGACGGTTTCGGATAGCGGCGTGGCCATCGGATCGCCGCGATCAGTGCGATGGGCCAGCCGAAGACGGTCATGCAGCAGATCACGTTGACCAAGACGATGTAGCCGATCTCCTCGACGCCGCGGACGATGGCGATCAGCGTCGGCAGCACAGCGAGCAGCATGAGGAAGCCGATCAGCGCGAGCAAGAAGAATTCGTTGCCCTGCATGGCGGTCATCATCTCCCTCCCTTCTTCAGAGGTTGCGTCGGCGGTTCCGGTCGGGGGCCTGGAGTGGTGTTCGGCGTGCGGCCGGTGTTTCGGGGGACCGCTTCGAACTCATCTCCAGCGCCTCCTGGATGGAGAGCGGGAAGTCTTCGGCAGCCGACGCAATGTCCGAGCCTCGACTGAGGTGAGAGCGCGGGCTCTCGGGTACGACCTTGACGATGATGTGTTCGGGCAGGTTCGTGGCGATCTCCAAGACCGTGCGCAGCTCCTCGGGCTCGGGTTCGCGCCCTTGAAGGCGGAGCTTGTTCCTGAGTTCGCTGGCGATCTGGCCCGCGCGCTGCTCTTGGCGAGCCTCTTCGCCGTCACCTCGGCCTGGGCCGGGAGCCGACGCCGTCCACTCAGCACCTGTGCCTTCGTGTAGTTCTCCGCGTCGGGATGCCGCATCGCCGGTTCGGATGTCGGGGTCGCGAGCGAAGAAGTGGGCGGCCCGTCGCATGGCGTCGAGAGGGCTCTCGCCCTCGCTGCGGTATCGGTCGTAGTGGCTCATCGCGTGGGGATGTAGGTCACGTAGCCGGTCCTCGCACTTGCTGACCGCGAGCGCCGCGGACGCGTTGTCTGGGGCGTAGGGAACGGCCGCCGCCCACACTTCGGCGACGTCCAGAAGGTTCGCGCGCCGTAGCCATTGGCGGTCGTGGGCACGTTCCCAGCGGGAGCGCGCTCCGGTCATTGCCGCCCTCTGAGCCTTCGCCTCTGCTCGTTGAGCTCGCTGGTCCTGTGCTCGCCGGCCAGCTCTTAACCGCTGGCGGTACCGGGCGAGGCTTTGTTGTACGCCCATCGCCGTGGAAACGATCTGGACGAGTCGTTGGCCACCGTGCTGGAGGCCTTCGTTGATCGGGTCGGGGTGCTGCTGGCTCATGATTTCCTCCGGTGGGTGCGTTTGGGTGGTGTCGTATGCGAAGTGCGCTGAAGCCAGGTGCTCTGCCCGTCAGGACTTGGCGGCTGGACTAATGAGGCGTCGGGGGCCGGGTCCGGGCTGATCGCCGAAGCGACAAGGGAGGTGACCTCGGACGCGTCGATGCCCGTGCGGGCTGTGACGCGGGTGACCTGGCGGACGATCTGATCCGGCGGAAGTTCGGCGATCAGTACTGCGGCGGCCTGGGCGGCGGCCAACCGGGACTCGACGAACTCCAGAGCTCCCCCGAACCGCTGAATTTTCTCATCTACGACCAGGTCAGCGAGGGGAGTCACAGAAAGTAGTGCCTCGCGGACACTTGAGTGTCCCGTCGGCGACAAGAGCTCGGCGGGGTCCCGGCCCTTGGGAAGCACCGCTGCCTCGACTGCGCCTCCGACGCGGCGGAGGGTGCGCCAGGCCCTGATCGCTCCAGTCCGTCCGGCCGGATCCCCGTCGAGTGCGATGACCAGTCCGGAAGCATCGAGGTCGACGGAGCGGCCGATCTCTTCGATCTGCGCTGCGGTGATCGCAGTACCGCAAGGTGCAATGGCGGCGTAGACGTCCGGCATGACCGCGTTGACCGCGATCGCATCGAGCGGCCCCTCGACAAGGAGAGGGCGTGCGTTGCCTGTGAGCTGCGGGCGCCCCTCATGGAGGCCGAAGAGCACATCGCCCTTGTGGAACAGCACCGTCTCAGGGGTGTTGAGGTACTTCGGGCCTGGGGCATCGTCTCGGCGCCGGCCGATGAAGCCGATAACCTCGCCGTCTCTGTCGCGGAGAGGGAACAGGACGCGGTCTCGAAACAGGTCGAAGGGCGCTCCGCGCTTCGGCTGTTTCGCCAAGCCTGCGTCGATCAGCGTCTGATCGCTGTGACCCAGTTCCCGCAGGTGCTGGAGCAGCGAATGCCGGGATCGAGGTGCGAGGCCGATCTGCCATCGCTCTTGCATCTCAGGCGTGAAGCCGCGGCGTGCGAGGTAGCGGGTTCCCCAGTTCTCCGGAAGGTTCTTTCGGTAGAAGCGGTGTGCCTCGGCGAGCGCAGCCCGTAGGTGTGACGTGGAGACATCCAACGCCTGATCGATGTTCTCAGCCACTGGGGCGGTCTCCTGTGGGCGTCCGGGCCTTCCGATGACCACCGTTGCGGTGGAGCGCCCCGGCTTGGAGAGGTCACGGAGTCGCCGCTTGAGTCGGTTGCCCGTCCGTACGATCTGGTCTCCGACCACGCGGATGGCAGCGGCGGAGTCCGTGCGAACGTCATCCCCCGCCCACCGTTGAGGCGGTGGAAAGAACAGCTGCGAAACGTCCAGCCCAAGCTCGGCCAGGACGAGGTAGGCGACCGAATCCGCCATGACGCGCCGAACGCCGCGACAATCGAGGCCGACCGTGTCGAGATGCCCGCCAGGCTGGAGTGCGTGAGCGAGCTGGTGGACGAGCAGGGTCGCCGCGGCCGTGTCGTCAAGCTCAGGATGAACCTTGATCCGCCGCTCGGGGGGACCGAGGTAGCTCCAGCCCTGTCCGCGGTCGACGTAGAAGTCGAGGTCGGCTGCGAGCCGGGAAAGCCACCGCAGTCCCTCTGCCGGCGAGAGCTCGGGCTTTTCGATCGACCGCCCGTCGGTCTGCTCGATGTCGAAGACGGTGCGCGGCTTTCCGCGAGTGGAGATGATGCGGATGCCGGTCTCGCCACGGCGAACCTGCCGGTTCTGCCTCTGCCATGCGTCATACGAGCGGACATCGGTTGCTGAGGGACGCTGGGCCGGGATCAGCAGCGTGTTGGTGAATCCGTATCGTCCATGACGGCCGGCCTGCTTCAGCCAGACCTTCCATTCCAGACGTCCGTCGGCGAGACAGGCGACAGCGTGGTCAGCGATCCCTTTGAGAGTGGTGAGCTGACGCCGTTGTTCCTCCGTCTGGGCGAACTGCTCCCCTCGGGATGAGGCGATCATGACGAGCCCCGCCTGGCCGCTTCATTACGAACTGCGGCGATCATCTGGGTGAGGCGGTAGTTGGCGATGGTGAAGCCCGATTCGCGCAGGCGTTGGCCGAGGCGGTCCCGGCTGAACTGGCCGCCTTCCCGCTCGACCTCGCGGTGGAGTTGCCGGGCAATGTCCATCAACTGGTTCTCCCGCCGCTTGGCCTTGGTGGTGTTGCCGTCAGCGGCCGGGCCGGGCGGGTCCTGGGCGGGCAGTCGGTTGAGGGCGAGCCGGTCGGCCAGCGGGGCACGCCATCGCCATGACCACCTGCCGTAGTCCTGCTGCAGCTCGGAGACGGCCAGCAGGTGGCGGTGCTCCAGGTCGAGCCCCTGCCGGTATTCGGTGATGTGCCACAGGACCATGCGCCGCCACAGCAGCAGGCTGGAGACCGGCGCGAGGAGCCAGCGGGTGGCCGGGATTCGTTCGACCCGGTTGAGGGAGGTCAGTCCCACCCATCGGCGGATGAGGTGCCGGACGCCTTCGACCACCGTGATGAACAGGACGGGCATCGCCGCGGTCATCACGCTGCCGGCCAGGCTTCCGTGCGCGGCGGACACGTTCACCAGGACGGTGCCGGCGATGTAGAGCCAGGCGACCCAGCGCAGTACTGGCCAGGGCAGGTCCAGGTACTCCATCAGCAGGTCCCAGGCCAGCAGGATCAAGATGCCGACGTCCATACCGACCGGGACGATCCAGGCCAGCCCGCCGAAATGCGGCTCTGCCATCTGCCGGATGGTGGTGAACGACCCGATCCCGCCGAGGACGGCCAGCGCCACGATCAGCGGGGCAACTCCGGCAGCCACCCATTTGATGACCCGAGTCTCCCGGGGCGCCTGCGCGGTCTTCTGCGCACCGGCGCCCGAGGGGGTCACTTCTGCTCGTTTGGGCCGGGTCACCGGAGACGCCGTTCGACCATCCAGATCAGCAGCCGCGCGACGTGCCGGGGTTCGTCGGCGGTGCCGAGCAGCCGTCCGTGGGCGGTGACGTAGGCGTAGGCACCGTCGGCGCCGGCGCACAGGACGGTCTCCGACCATCCGTTGTGCCGGATGCGCAGGCGCCAGCGTCCGTTACGGGGCGTGCGAGCCCGCACGCAGGCTCCCAGCCGCTTCAGCTCGTAGTGCAGCCGGAGCAGCCTGGCGCGCCGTTCCGCCAGCTCAGCCTGTGTGGTCGTTGCCTGCTTGTACATCGCGCCCCCCGGTGATGTCAGCCGATGGATCGGAGCGACCATCAACTAAAGTTCTCGATCAGAAAGATGCAGCACACACAGACGTCGGTCAACTAAAGTGAGTGACCGGCGTGTTGGCTACTTTTGAGCAATTACCGGTGGGTCACGGCCTTCGCCGCCGGTTCGGCTGCCGTGGCGGCATGCCCGGTGCTGCGCTCGCCTGCCTGCCCTGTGGCGCGGGGGCCCACGGGTTGGGGAACCCGGCCATGGCCAGCTGTGCCTGCGTGGGCTGGACGACGCGGTCGGCCAGGAGCGTGCCGTGGTGACCGGCCGCTGCGTGGTCGAGGTGCTGTTTCGCTCGACGTGCCGCGTCGGCCTGCGCCTGACGTTGTTGTAGCAGGCGAATCTGGGCGATGGTGTCCACAAGGGCTATGAAGCGGCTGACCAGCACGAGGATGGAGACGGTGGTGCGGTCATGAGTCCCGGCGAGGGTCAGCAGCCGGGCCGCGGTACGCAATGCGTTGCCTTCTGAGCTGGGACGAGGAGTCCGGCTGTAGGGCGAGCGCGCGGCCCGGTCGTAGCTGTCGGCGGCACGGCGTAGATGAGGATTGCCGGTGGCTTTGGCGGCCACGTGCAGGGCGTCCGACGCGGCCCAGCAGGCGTCCTCGGCGGCATAGGGGTTGGTGGCCAGATGCCGCCGGATCTGGGACGTGGCGTAAGCGGCAGCCCGCGCTGCGTCGTCGTAGAACGCCTGCCGTTCTTCGTGCGTGAGGTCGTACAGCGGGACGGAAAGATCGCCGTAGGCGTCCGACCCAGAGCTCTCCCATCGTCGCTGAAGGCGCTGCAAAGTGAGGTCGTCGGCAAGCCTCCCTCCGCTGTACCAGGTCGGCTCTTCACTATCGGCCAGCGCGACGGCATAGCCGGTGATCTGATCGGGATCGAGTTGGCTGTAGCGCCGCCGCACCAGCAGCCCGTGCTGCTCAAGCAGATCGAGGAACTCGTGGGTCGTCCGGGCTTCGTCCGCCGCGCGGCGGACGGTCGTCCGCAACACGCCGCGCGCCGTCCGCGCCGACAGATGCCGTCCAGACAGCGGACGAGACGCCGGACGATCAACCCCGTCCGATGCCCATCGGCGACGGAGTCTGGGCAGCGTGAGATCGTCGGCCAGCTTCCCACCGCCGAACCACACGGGCCTCCCGGACGGCCCCACGTCCTCAGGAAGTGCGACGGCGTAACCCGTGACCGCACCGCCGTCGCGTTCATTGCGACGCTTATGGACCAGGACCCCTTCAGCCGCCAGAGCGGCGAAGAACTCGGCTTCCGTCCGAGCCCCGGCGGCCGCGGTGACCACATGCCGCCGCAGCGCGCTGCGCGCCGGTTCCGGCCGGCCGACGCGTTCGGACTTCTCGATCTCGGCGCGCTTGGGCCGCCGCGCCGCCGTCCGGTCCGCCGGGGCCGTCCGCCGCAGCCGGTAACGGTCCTCGACCGCCCGGCAGGCGGCGCGCAGTCGGTAGCCGTCGTTCCACACGCTGGGCCGGGTCCCGTTCTGGCGGGCCAGGGTGGCGACGATGTGGATGTGGTCGTCGGCATGGCGGACGGCGAACCAGCGGACGGCTTCGTCGTCGCCGGACGGAGCAAGCCCTGTCCGGTCCATGATCTCGTTGGCGACGTCCGCCCATTGACGATCGTTGAGCACCGGGTCGTCCGGATGCGCCCGGACGGCCACATGCCAAACCGGCTTGGGATGGTTGCGTTCACCCAGCAGATCCAGCGGCTGTCGCATCAGAGCGTCCAGACGCCGGAAGTCCCGCTTCCCGTCCTTCCCTATGAGGGGTTCGAGCGCTTCCGGAGAATCGAAGCCTGCGACGATATGCGGATCCTGATGCTCGTTGCGCCGCCCTGGCCCGTACAGGTAGCGGATCAGGCCCGGTACGCGCTCACCTCGCATGACCTTGGCGATCACGCAGCCCTACCGCGCCACACCCGACGAATCACAATCATGACGGCCGGAACTTCGTAGCTCCGCCCGAAATCAGCCGAGTGCGGGCCATCGTCGGCCTCGCCCTATTGTCGAGTCCTCGGCCCGGTGGACCGACGCAACGCTCTCCTGATCTCTTCGGCGACCGCATCGATGTTCTGCGTCGAGGCCGCCGCGACCCGCGCGTACTGTTCCAAAGCACGTGTGGACTGGCCCGCTGAATGCAGGGCGGCGACGGCCTGATTGAGATTGATTCCGATACGACGAGCCTGTCCAGCAGCATGCATCACCTCACCCAGCAACTCCGTCAGCGGCGACCAGCGCGGCGGATCAGCCTGCATGGCTACCGCGACAGTGACTTCGCCGGCATAAGCGCTCACCGCCATGCCGACCCGCTCGGCCGCCGCCCGGACCACGGCGTACTCCTCCTCACTCAAAGGGATCCGCACCCCAACACCTCGCCGCTGCCCGCGCACTCGCCGCCGACGATGCCCCTGACCTCGCCGATGTCCTGCGCCAGCACCGTTCTCCCGTCGGCCCCCAAGCCGCGGACCTTCGTGACCACCAAGCGCCACCTTTACCCCCGTTCAGGCTGGTGGGCCTTCCCAATTCCCTTCGGACCGCGCCCGGTCCGAAGCCTGTAAGTGTCACTTCCGCCATTACTTGCCCCACGCCAGACGAGCACCCGGCGGACGGCCCACCGGTGCCCTGACGAGAGCGTTCGAACGTGACAGGCTCGGTCGTGTGAGCCGAGCTACGGACACCGAGCACAGCGGGAAACCCATACGCATCCGCGGGCTGGTGCTGCCGACCCTCCTCGTGCAGTTGCTGGAGACGGGGCAATGGCGGCATCCCGGTGACGGCGTTCTGCACGAGGTCATGCCGTGGTTCGAAGACCCGCTGGACTTCCTCTCGGACTACGACGAGATACGCGGAGAGTCACGGTCACTGCTGCACTTTCTGGCGGCTGACGAGATCACCTCCGAACTGTTCCGGCTGACCCGCGGCAGCACTGCCACCGCCCCTGTCGAACTGCCCTGGCTCGATGTCGAGCTCGCCGTCCTCATCGCGGTCAACCGACATGCAGGTGATGACCTCGCGATCGCTCTGGACTATCGCACCAGCACCTCCGACCCAAGCGTGGTCGCCAGCGACTTCGTCACTGACCGCCGACGCTGCGCATGGCGCACCGTCGCACCAACCTTCTCCGCCTTCGCCGCCGCCCTGCACCTCCTCGGCCCGCGCGAGTACAACTACGTCGGCCCCGCCGACATCTTCGACCAGGTGGAGCAGGGCCATCGCGGGTACGCGATCACCTCGCACAGCGACCTCGCCACCTGGCTGACCCGACAGACCGCACAACCCCCAGAGGAACCGTTCACCTACGTCATCGACCTGGCCGGAACATTGCGCCTGGCCCCGCAACGCAGCGAGCACGTCGCCTGCGCGGGCCGCGATCCAGTGCTCGGCGCTGGTGAGATCACCTTCGCTGAGGATCTCGGCACCTGGGCGGTCACTGAGATCAGCAACCAGTCGACCGGCTACTGCCCCGATCCCTCCTCTTGGCCGGCCGTCGCCGCCGCCCTCGACCGGGCCGGCATCGACCACCCCGCTGAGTTCACCCACCCGATCGTGTTCCGGCGCTGCCGACGATGCCGCCAACGCAACATCGTCAAAGACGACCACTTCGTCTGTGCGGTATGCGGAAACGCCCTGCCCACCACGTGGAACATGGACGAGCCCGGCATTCCGCTGCAATGACACTCGCGGCTAAAACCGCACGGCACGACATCGGCCTACCGGCCGCGACGCGGATGCGGTACCTGCGGCGGTGAGCGAAGCTCCGGTGGGACGTCCTCGGCGGAGTTCGAAGGCGGGAGAACCTCACCGATCGTTCTGGGGAAGTCCTCATTCGCAGGGCGCACCTGGGCGTTCTTCTCGTCTACCAGCTTGACCACTGCGTGCCGGTCCTGCGACGGCTTATCGCCCTCGTCCACGGCGTGGATGGGGGCGAGTGCGCTTGTCGCTCGTCGGAAGCTGTCACCGAGGTCGGCCGCCTGCTCGGTCACCTGGCCGAGCGCGTTGTGCGCCGCCGTCACGGCGGGCACGGGGTCGTCACCGCGGTCATGCCCGAGCCTGCCGGCGTCGAGTTCGCGCGTGAGGAACGCGTCGATCTGCTCGGCCGTCTGCGCCAGGCGGAAGGCGGTTTGTGCCAGGTTCCCCAGGACCGTGTAGGCGGCGGCCGGCTCGGACAGCCCTGGCGGTCCTTGCGTCAGATGGTTGAGGGTCCGGACATGCTCATGCAGTTGGCCGGCGACCCGCTCGATGTCCTCGTCGGTACGGCGTTCGGGATCGTTCACGTGGGGTGCTCTCCAGCGTCGGAAGGATTCGGATCAAGGCGGCACTCCCTTTCTGTGGACGGCACTGTCGGCGAAGCCGGAACTTCCCAGCTCCGCGACCTCATCCTGTCAACTACAAGCAACCATCGCGAGCTTCATCAACAGCGTGTCACGACCTGAGTCCTTCCCGTAAGCATCGGCTGAGCAACTCGGCTCGTTGTCTCTGCAGGACATGAGGGGCCAGACTGGATCAGATGCTCCTCGTGCGCGCGACCAAGAAGCTGCTCGACCGCGTCGGGCCACCCAACGCCGAACCGGACGCGGAGTCCACCACCCTGCTCGGCCAGTGGTACGCCACAGCGCTGTTCTGGAGGCCCCAGGTCGCACTGTTCGTCAACGAACTCACCCTGCTGCCGGTACTGATGCCGCTCGCCCCCGCCGCGACTCTGCTGAACCGGTTCCCCGGGGAACTCGCGTCGGTCCTCACCGCGCACGGCGCCCTAGAGGGTGTGATCAACAGGGAACTGGAGCAGATGAGGGAACACTGCCTGGCCAAGACCGCCAACCGCAGCGTCGTCGGCGTGATGAACGAGTTCACCCACCTCGCGAACGCCTACCGCGCCGGCAACCCGGCACCAGATCTGCTGGAACTCTCGCTACGGCTGGCGACCACGCCCTGCAGCCCGCTCTACGCCCGGCACGTCAGCCCAGACCGAGAGCTGGCGGCGCTCCTGCGATCCATCCCCGAGATGGGATGAACCGCCCGGCCCGGCTGGTACAGCTTCAGGCATGCGCGCTGGGGAGTTCCTGGAACTGGTGCTCAACCTGCCGGAGGTCACTGAGCGCGAAGCGTTCTCCGACCTGTCCGGCTTTCGGCTTCGCGACAAGGGGTTCTGCTACCTCAACGACGAAGACGTCGTCCTGCCCAAGGCCCCCCAGGAGGAACAGGCCGCCCTCATCGCCGAGGAGCCGACCACCTACTCCCCGTCTTGGGCCAGCGGACTCCTCGCTTGGGTAGAGGTCAAGCTGGCCACCGTCGATCCAGAGGAAGTGGCCGAACTGGTCACCGAAGCCTGGCGGCTATCCGCTCCCAAACGCCTCGCCGAGGCACTCTGCAGCTGAACTGCCTGCCCAATGACGTAAGCATCAGGTCCTTTTCTTACGGTCTTGCGTGTGACGGCCGGTGCTGCGGGCGTGGAGCGGAGAATGAGCAGTGAGCACGCTACGGCGACGACAGTGAGTGCGGCTGCAGCGAGGACGGTGGCCTCTGCGCCGATACCCTTGACCAGGGGGCCGGCGGTCAGGACGGTGACCGGCATCAGGACGTAACTGGCGATGATGTTCCAGCTGTTCACGCGCACCAGGACTTCGGGGGCGAAGGTGTTCTGCAGCGCGGTCGTCCAGAGGACGTAGTAGAGCGCCGCACCGACGCCTGGGATGAGCGCCGCCGCCGCCAGCACCGCCCACGGTGCCTGGACGCCCATGAGGAACATGGGGATTGCTCCCGCAGCAGGGAGTGCGGCGGCGATCAAGACGGGGCGAGCGGGTTTCCATCGGCTGCCGATGAGCGCGCCGGCCAACGCGCCGATGTACTCGCATGCAGTGACGATCCCCCAGGCTCGCGCGCCGCCGTGGCCGTCGTTCATGTAGATGGGACCGGCGATGTCGGTGTAGCAGATCATGGCGACGATCACCGCCGTGTACTGCAGCGTCATGATCCAGACCCAGCGGTGCGAGGTGAACTCGCGCCATCCCGCGCGCAGTTCCCGCAGGAAGTTGGGGTTGGCGCTTCGCCAGCTCGGTGTCCGCAGGCGGCAAAGGACGAGCGCGCCGACGGCGCAGAGGACGCCTCGGGTCGAGGCGGCCCAGCCGGGGCCGACCGTGCTGACGACCATCCCTGAGGAGGAAAGGCCGATCAGCAGCCCGATCGAGTCGGTTTGCTTGATGAGTGCGTTTCCTGCGCGCCGTCCGTTCTCCGAGAGAAGGTCGGCGACGATGCCGCGGATCGTCGGTAGGAACATCGCCGTGCCTATTCCTGACAGCGTGGCCAGGGCGCATAGCAGCGGCAGCGTGGCCTTTTCCGTCCAGAAGCAGACGGCGAACACCAGCCAGGCGATGCTGGTGGCGAGTTCGGCGATGATCAGCACGCGGTGTCGCTGGAACCGGTCCCCGGCGACGCCGGTGACGATGATGAGCAGGGCGGGGACCGAGTTGCACGCCAGAACGATCGCGAGGCCGCCAGCGCCGTATCCGAGCTGCATCACGCCCCAGGCCAGAGCAAGCTGTCCGAAGCCGGCGCCCGCGCTGGAGACCAAGCGAGCGATGAACAAGGGAGCGGTCTCGGGATCTTTGAGCGGGCTCAGCGGTGACAGGAATCTGAACACCGTCGAAAGCTAGTGTCCGACCCCCTGAGAGTTGCGCGGGCTTTCGTGTCTCTTTCCGGAACCTGGCCGAAGCTCTTGCTTCACGAGCTGGCTGTGAGCAGATGGCCGCGAAGGAATTGTGCGATTTCCTCGTAGGCGCGAAGTTCGTTCTTTCGGTTGGTGAACCCGTGTCCTTCGTCTTCGAAGACTTCGTAGCGGACGTCCACACCCCGGTCGCGTAGACGAGCGACGAGCTGGTCGGACTCGGCCCGCGGAACTCTGGGGTCGCGCGCACCTTGCAGGACGAACAGCGGCGCGGTGATGGCGTCGGCGTAGGTGATCGGGGAGCGTTGGGTGAGGTAGTCGGCGTCGGTGTCCGGGTCGCCGAGGACGACTGAGACGAAGTGTTTCCAGGTGGGTGGGCAGGAGCGTGCCAGGGTCACCAGGTTCGTCGGGCCGCACAGGGAAACGCCGGCCGCCCACGGGTAAGGGAGACGGGCCAGGCAGGACAGCGCGGCGAAGCCGCCGTACGAGCCGCCCATGACGGCGATGCGGTCGCCGTCCAGGTCGGAAGCGGACCGCAGGTAGCGGGTGGCGTGGTCGAGATCGTCCAGGTCGTAGCCGCCCCAGTTTCGATAGATGAGTTTCTGGTGCGTGGCCCCGTAACCGGTCGACCCGGCGATGTTGGGCGCGAAGATGGCGATGCCTCGGTCGAGGAGGTGCTGGTAGAGCCCTGAACGCGAGTAGGTGGGACGTTCTTGGGCCTCGGGTCCACCGTGGATCGACAGCAGCACCGGGTGCGGGCCGGGTGTGTGCGGCCGGTAAAGCAGTGCGTGGACGCTGCGTCCGGCGGATGCCGGATAGACGACCGGTTGGGGCTCGACGGGGTTGATCACGTGCAGCGCGGGTGGGCGGGCGTCGGTGAGGTACCGGAAGCCGCTTGTGGTGTCGAGGACGGCGATCTCGGTGGGCCGTGTGGCCGTGTCGAGGAGCAGGACGATCGGGTCGGCGCCAGGTGCGAGCGTCAATGCGTTGATGACGCCTGGCGGGATGTCGGGAAGCGGTTGGACGGCGTCGCCTTGGCGCGTGTGGAGGGTGGAGCGTCCGTCCACGTTGACCGACCAGACGAGTGTGTCCTCGGCCGCCTCGATGCCTTCGACGTCCCAGTCATGGCGCGAGACCGGTTCCAGGGTGCCGTCGTCCAGGCGGTAGCGCGCGATGGCGATGAACTCGCCCCACAGGTTGGTGCGCAGGTAGAAGCCGGAGGAGTCGGGCATCCAGGGGCCCGGCTCGAAGAGGCCGTCTCCGTGTGCCGCGGTGACGCATTGCGGTTCGGCAGTGGTGTCGCGCAGGTCGATCAGATAGGCCGCGACGTGCATGTTGGAGCGGAACCCGGCCGTCAGCAGCCATCGGCCGTCCGGGGAGATGCCCGCTGGTTCGAACACCACGCCGGGCGGCGGGACGAAGCGCCGCTCGGAGTCGTCGGTCAGATCCCGGACAAGGATGTCCTGGACGGTCGCATCGCGGTCGTTGGCGGCGTAGGTCAGGTAGCGTCCGCCGGCATCGAAGGGCGAGGAGGCCAAGATTCGTTGGCAGTCGGGGCCTGTGCTGATGTCGGTTGGCTCCTGGTCCTCCAGGCCGATCCGGTAAAGGCGGTACTGCTCGTCGCCCTCGCGATCGGCGGTGAAGACCAGGCTCTTGCCGTCCGGTACCCACGCGGCCTGCCGGACGGCCTGATTCGCAAGCTCGGTCAACTGTCGCGGTTCGCCGCCCGCGACGGGGACGACCCACAGGTCGAATCGTCCGCCGGCGGCGTTGCTTGAGTACGCCACCATGGCCGCGTCCGGGGACAGTGCGAGGGTGGGCTGGAAACCTTGCCGGGGAACAAAGTCCCGATACTCGGGCATACACGCCTCTCTGGGGGTTCAGGGATCAAGGGATCCAGCCGCGGCGCACGGCGGCGGCCCCGGCGGCGAAGTGGTGATGGCTGAAGCCGAGCTTGTCTCTGATGGTGGCCGAGTGCCGGCGCACCGTGGAAAGGCTCACTCCGGCCCGCTTGGCGATGCTCGACTCGGGCAGTCCCTCGACGAGCATGCTCAGGATCTGGCGCTGCAAAGGAGTCAACGGGCTCTCGGGACTCGACGCGCCGAAGGGAATCGCACGCTCCCACAGCAACTCGAAGTACTCGCGCAGCGCCGCGACGATGACCGACGAGCGCAGCAGCAGGGCACCCGACATCCCGGTCGGGGTCAGCGGCAGCATGGCGATCGCCTCGTCCGCGAGCTTCATCTTCATGCCGATCTTCGGCAGCAGCCGTGCCTCTTCACCGGCCTCGACGGCGATCTCGATCGTCTTGGCTCCGACGGGATGCTCGGCGCAACTCGTCTCGTACAGGGCACGGCATCTGACATGGCCCTCGAAGGACGGCGGGGGCGGGACGGCCGTAAGTTCGTCCATTGGACGCTCGACGTACCCGTTGTCCATCGTCATCCAGTCGTGCCGCGCGGCCGTGATCAGAGCCCGCGACACGTTGCCGATTTCCTCCCGATCGGTGATGATGCGCACGAGCCGGTCACTCGATTCGTCCATCGCCGAACTCGCCCAAGGGTGCGTCTCCGCCAGCCGCCGCTGCCCCGCCAACAGCCGTTCCTGATCGGCCACCAGGCGGCGCGTAAGGTCGGCGAGTGTGCCCTGCAAGGCCAGGTCCGGCGGGACGGGAGTCAGCCGCGGCGGCAGCGCCGGACCAGACGACTGGACATGTGCCATCCCCGCATTGATCAGCGCCTCAACCTGGTCGATGCCACCCAAGAGATCCGCTGCGTCGTCCTGGAGACACCCGCCGTGGGCCAGTAACTGGGTATATGCGATCAGCAACTCGTCAGGAACGATGTCCGTCAGCAGCCGCTTGGCCGCTTGCTCGGCACCAACGACCATTCCACCACCTCCAGACACAGAGAGTAGCGATGCGAGCTGGAACAGTTACATGACCGGCCGGTGAGTGTTCCACGTCAATGAGCAGAAGTGATCAACGTCCTCAGACCTGGCCGCGAGCTGCTGAACCAGCGCCTCTTCGGCCTCCTGGACGTCCGATCGACGGCCATCCAAGGTTGATCACTTCTGCCCAGCGCGGGTTTCGCTCATCCTCATGACGGGCCGTCCCCCGGTTTCATCGGGCTCGCAAGCGACACCGATCGACCAGGAGTCACGATGACGAGCACCTCCGCGCGGACCTGCAAGGCGTGCGACCGCCTGATCACCCGCGGCGCCACTCAAGCCCGCCGCCCACGCATCGCCCTCCCAACAAGCAAGGACAGCCGCTGCACAGTCAGACCCGCCCTGCGAACGATCCGAACCCGGCTTCGCGACCTCCTCATCCCCGGCCCCCTCGGCGAACCGTCGCCCCAGCAAACGTGCACCGCTGGCCGCGACGCAGGCACGACGACGGAACTACTCGCCCAAGCCTTCGGACACCCTCACGGAGCGGGCTTCATCGGCCCCGGCGCCAATCCGCTCCTTCGCACCATGCTCACCGAAGCACTCACAGGCAAGGCCGGAGTCGCGCAGGTCATCACAACCAGGGTGGACCTGGACCGTCTCCTCTCGCCCCTTTCGGCCGAGACCGTCATCGAGAGCAGCAGGCCACGCCTGCAGGTCACGGAGAGCCTGGAGGACGCCATCGAGCACCTCGAAAATGAGGCCGATATGACCACGATGATCCGCGCAACGAACGATCCGTCCAGCGGTAGCCCGGCGGTCGTCTGGTTCGCCACCCCAGGGCCGGACGCCGACGTCGTCCACGAGACCCTCCAGCGCTGGCCAGCCAACAGCCTCATCGCGCTCATGTCCGGCCTCTGGCCCTACGGCCCCACGCACGTGATCGAAGAAGCCGGCCCACGCCCACTACCCAGCCAGCCAATCCCCTTGCTCTCAGCGGAGCAGGCGGTTATGCGATTGTCAGGCAACACGTCGTAGCGGACGACAACGCGCAGAAGCTATCGGCATCGGTCAGGCGTGCCTGGCCGATGCCGATGCGGACGGTGATGTCGCACCTGGGCGATCCTGTCACGAGCATGAGAGTCGTGAGCCAGGTTGCGACCCCTCCCGCAGGGGCGATGCGGACGGGAAACCGGGTCTCCACGATTTGCGCGGGCAGTTTACGTTGCGAACCCTCGCAGGAGCGATGAGGACGGCTCGCTCGCGGGGGGCTTGGCGTCGGCCTTCGCGTTGCGAACCCTCGCAGGGGCGATAAGGACAGGCGCCCTGCTGGTGGTACCCGAAGTTGATCAAGTTGCGAACCCTCGCAGGGGCGATGAGGACGCGTCCAGGACGGCCGTGATGACGCCCTTGTCGAGGTGTTGCGAACCCTCGCAGGGGCGATGAGGACCGGCGCGCGTGCGGCGCCAGGCCAGAGCTCGCGAAGTTGCGAACCCTCGCAGGGGCGATGAGGACGTGTTCGTCCATGACGGTGACTGGCTGCACTACAACACGTTGCGAACCCTCGCAGGGGCGATGAGGACCCGGTCGTCGCGCCGGAGGGGATCGTGGCGATGCTGTTGCGAACCCTCGCAGGGGCGATGAGGACACCCGGCGCACGAGGCGTCCGCGATGGACTCCATCGGGTTGCGAACCCTCGCAGGGGCGATGAGGACGGCCGGTGCGGATCACGCGGAAGGACCCGGACGTGATGTTGCGAACCCTCGCAGGGGCGATGAGGACCTCGTCGGGCGGGTCGGAAATGGTGCGCACGGCGCCGGGTTGCGAACCCTCGCAGGGGCGATGAGGACACGGCGATCTTTACCGGGAGACACACTCCAGGTTCAAGTTGCGAACCCTCGCAGGGGCGATGAGGACGGCGGCTCGAAGCCGTCCTACCCGTTCGACCCCAGGTTGCGAACCCTCGCAGGGGCGATGAGGACCCCCACCTGCGGGCGGTGCTGCAACCAGGCCAAGGGGTTGCGAACCCTCGCAGGGGCGATGAGGACCACGATCGAACAGCGTGTCCGCCTCGCTCGCCTCCGCGTTGCGAACCCTCGCAGGGGCGATGAGGACGACGTTCACCTGCGGGTGGCAGTACGAGATCGACACGTTGCGAACCCTCGCAGGGGCGATGAGGACCTGAGTGGGACGAGCCCGGCACTCGCGTGGAGCTCGCGTTGCGAACCCTCGCAGGGGCGATGAGGACCTCCGCACCGGGCTTTTGGCCGGGGCCGCGCCCATTGTTGCGAACCCTCGCAGGGGCGATGAGGACCGTGTTGTGGGGCGCGCTGTCCATCATGGACCTACGCCAGTTGCGAACCCTCGCAGGGGCGATGAGGACGCGGATCAACCGCGAGGTGATGAACCTCCAGGATCAGGGTTGCGAACCCTCGCAGGGGCGATGAGGACCCTGACCGGGCAGCTACGGGAGCGCAACTACCTCCAGGCGTTGCGAACCCTCGCAGGGGCGATGAGGACCAGCGTCCCGAGCCCGTTGTTGACGGTGTCGGCCGCGTTGCGAACCCTCGCAGGGGCGATGAGGACCGGCGGCGGCAACGTCTCCGCCTACGTCTGGAGGTTGCGAACCCTCGCAGGGGCGATGAGGACCCGCAGCTTCGGCGCGGGACCGAGAGGCTGCGGGCGTTGCGAACCCTCGCAGGGGCGATGAGGACTTCCGCTCGACACCCCCACGGAGAACCGATGAACCCCGAGTTGCGAACCCTCGCAGGGGCGATGAGGACTCGTGGGAGCCCGCGCTCGCCGACACGGACATCACGTTGCGAACCCTCGCAGGGGCGATGAGGACATCGAGAGCGTCGGCTTCGGCGTGATCGCCTACTTGTTGCGAACCCTCGCAGGGGCGATGAGGACACCCACTCCTGGGCCGCGCTGACCTTCACCGGCACGTTGCGAACCCTCGCAGGGGCGATGAGGACCTCGGCCGGGGCGTCCTCCACCGATTCGGCCTTGACGTTGCGAACCCTCGCAGGGGCGATGAGGACCCGGAACTACACGCCACAACTGCTGCAGTTGTCGCCGTTGCGAACCCTCGCAGGGGCGATGAGGACCACGAGTCGACCCGCAGGATGCTGCGCCACCGCAGGTTGCGAACCCTCGCAGGGGCGATGAGGACGACCTGTTCGGGTCGCCGGAGCTGGGTGTGCTGGAGGTTGCGAACCCTCGCAGGGG
This sequence comes from Actinomadura livida, assembly GCF_014648675.1. Lineage (GTDB taxonomy): Bacteria > Actinomycetota > Actinomycetes > Streptosporangiales > Streptosporangiaceae > Spirillospora > Spirillospora livida. The sequence goes on along the minus strand of NZ_BMRO01000005.1, from coordinate 335,419 downwards.
CGATGAGGACGTCGGGGTGATCTGCCTGGTTCAGGCGTTCATGGGCAAGTTGCGAACCCTCGCAGGGGCGATGAGGACCCCATGGTAAAGCCGCAGGTGGTGTACGGCTTGCATTGGCGACGTCGGCCCGAATCTTCAGCGATCCTCCGGTTGTGCAGATGGGCCCGGTGTGTCGCTGAAACTTCTTGATCGACTTTGAGCCTTGCAGAGTGGGGCCGAGAGCTACAGGACGTCGGTGGGTGCCGGCTCGGCGGCGCCCCAGGCGTGGCGGATGGGGGTTGTGCCGGGCGGGAAGGTGTAGACGATCACGTTGTCGTAGCTCAGGTCCAGGAGGGTTTCGACCTCCTTCTGGAAGCGACGTAGTTGGGCTGCGCTGACCTGGCCCTCGAAGACGCTGCGCTGTACGTGGTGGAAGTACTTGCGGCACGTTCGCAGGATGCGGGGATTTCGTTCGGCTGCGGTGTCGTAGACGACGATGACGTGCACGGTGCGTTCTCACCACCAGATACGGAAGGGCTTGTACGGGGTGGCTTCCAGGCATCGTCGGGTCAGCGTGAGTGCGTCGAGGTAGAGAAGTTCGTCGTAGGCGACGGGACGGCCGAGGGTGCGGTGGGCGACTGTGACAGCGAGTTCGTCGCGGACAGTTTGGACGACGAGTTTGCGGCCGCTCTCGCTCAGCATGGCCTGGTTGGCTTCGCTGTCGAAGTGATGCTGCTTGATCTGGTTGCGTGTGGCCATCCGCAAGAGCAGGCGTTCAGCGAAGAGCGGCTTGAACATCTCGGACAGGTCGAGGACCAGGGAGTGGCGCTGGCGTTCCATGCTGCTGTGCAGGAAGGCGATACCGGTGTGGAGGGGCGTCAGTCGCAGGGCGGTCAGCGTGCGGGCGTAGACGATGCCGTTGACGTAGCTGATGAAGGCGTTGCCGGCGTTCTTTGGTGGGCGGCGGCTGCGCCCGCCGAGTTGGAGCCAGTCGGGGAGCTTGGTGTCGAGAACGTCCCAGGCTGATCGGCGAAAGGTGCCCTCGATTCCCATGAGGTGCGCGGAACTCTCGGCGGATTCAAGGTTCTTCTGCAGGACGGCGTAGGGGCGGGCGAGAAGCTTTCGGTCGATGACGCGGCGGACATTGAAGGCCGCGGAGTCCACGATGCTGCGGGCGACTTCGAGAGCCGCCTCGGGATGTTCGGCGAGTCGCGCTTGGGCCAGGACGGTTTCACCGGACGTGCTCGTGTCGGATGTGAGGAGTGATCCTGCGTAGTCGCCGTAGTAGCTGAGCAGGTGAACGTTGATGCGGTGGCGGTTCAGTAGCGCAACGACAGAGGTGTTGATGTCGGTTTCAGCGCAGGCGACGATGTCTCGGACGTCGGTGACGGGAATGTGCACCTTGCCGGCCGACTCGCGCTCGATGACCAGTGACTCGTCTTTGCGACGGATTCGGCAGGGGCTGGTGAGCCAGTAGGTCCGTGCGGCGGCGGGCATGTCATTCCGTCCAGCAGTAGTCAGTGAAGCTGCATCCTCGCCATGCGGAGCGAGCGAGCCGGTCGGGAGAGACTGGGGCCCCGGCGACGGTGAGGACGTCGCCGATGTCAGCTTGGGCTTGGCGGGCAGCTTCGGGTGTGTAGGGGTAGCGATGGGTGCGGCGGGTCTTGGGGTAGTGCAGGATCGCGCCTTTCGCGTCGATGCCGATCTGTTCGAGGCGGTGGCAGTAGTGCCGACCTTGGGCTTGGTCTGCGGGAGTTGGCCTTGTGGATGACTTGACTTCGTGAACCCAGTGCTGGCCGTCGATGAAGTCGAGTTTGGCGGCGCCCAGGTCGATGGCGGCGCTGCGGGTGTACGAGGTTTCGTGTACGGCTTCACCGAACTGGACGAGGCCGCTCATGTGCTCGGGACGGATTCCGCGGAGGTACAGCCATAGCTGACGTCGGCAGTGATAGAGGTATTTGATGTGGACGCCGCCAACATCCTCGGCATCGATCATATGACTTCACCGGCTTGGTAGATCTGCTTTATGTCACGGTGGATGGCTTGCAATCCCAGCTGAGCGTCATAGTCGGCGTGGATGATTCGCACCTTGAGCAGCTTGTCGTATGTGCCGAGCCCGGCGCCCCACGCTGGCAGTGGGATGAGATATTGGTCGGCGTGGAGGCGACCATCTCTCTTACTCGTGCCCTGTTCGAGCGCGGCTTTGTAGTCTTCGCGGTCTTCCGCGAGTATCGCTTCGATTCCGTCGAATTGCTCGTCGAATTTTTCGGCAAGGCAGGAGCGGTCGCCGAAGGGCTGGGAGAATTCCAGGAAAGCGCGTTTGAACTGCTGGCGGTGATCTTCGACCGTTTGGGCCCACGTGCGACCCCAGGGGCTGGTGTAGATCTCGTCGAGCCATCCGGTGATGACTTGCTCGTTGATGGTTTTCCCGTCGTGGCGGGCGAGAATGTTCCATCCGTGCTGGGTGGGTTCGCCCTCGTAGACGCCGTCGGCCCACAGGGCGTCTCCGCCCCCGCGCCGACGGTTGTAAGCGGGCTGGTGAACGATGACCGGAGCGGGGCCGAGGGTGCCCAGCCGGTTGACCCTGCCGAAGCGCTGGACAAGGGCTTCCAGGTCCGCCGCGGACGTGTGGCAGGTGTCGAGATCGAGGTCGAGGGAGACTTCGAGCGCCTGGGTTCCGATCAGCAGGCCCGGTCGACGCGGTTTCCCGCTGGCGAAGCGTTCTTGGAGGGCGGCTTCTATGGCGGTCCGGTCCATTCGTCGGTACCGCGCGTGGAGCAGATACGCGGAGTCTTCGCCGTGGCGTTCGACGCAGTGGGGCCGCAGGGTCTGAAAAAGCGTGATCGCGTCGCGGACATTGTTGGCGATGACCAGGACGGATTGGTTGTCGGCCAGCCGTTGGCGGATCTCGTTGAGAGAGGCGTCCTCAGTGAGATGGGCTTGGCGGATGTGAAGTCGGTGGCGGATCGGCGCCCGGCTCTCTGGCGGCGGTTCGACCAAGATGGTCTGCCCGCCGAGTGCCTCGTTCACCAGGTTCGCCAAGGCGGTGGGCAGGGTGGCCGAGAGCACCGCTGTACGTCCGCCAAGGTCGCGCCAGAAGCTCATGATGGCGAGGATCATGCCGAGTCGGCGAGCGTCGTAGGCGTGCAGCTCGTCCAGGATAAAGACCGAGTTGGCGCTGTCGGTCAGGATGCTGGAATGCACGGGACCGGCCAGGGCTCCGCGAAGGAGCTGGTAGGGGGTGCCGACGCGCAAGAGCTCCCGGAAGTTCTTGGTCGCTTCCGCACGGGAATGCGCCTTGGACGCGGCATCCACGGGATCGGTGTCGTCGCCGGGGCAGCCATCGGCCAGGGACTGGGCGAGATGGTACGAGGCCGCCTTGGAGTGGGCGACACCGATGCCGTCGGGTGAGTCCAGTTCCTTGGCAAGGCGGCCGGTCATGGCGTTGATGCTGGCCAGGTAGGGCAGCAGATAGAAGACGCGCGGATTGCCGTTGCTCCGGGTGGACAGGTCGCCGATCTGGGTCGCGGCCCAGAGGAGGACGGCCTCGGTTTTGCCGCTCCCGGTCCATGAGCGCAGGAGAAGGTTGCCGGTGACGCTTGCGGCCTGTCGTTGTTGCGGACGGAGCGTGTGGCCTCGTGCGGCGAGTCGTTCCGCCAACTGGGCGAGATAGGTTCCGTCCAGTGGGTGTTCGGTGTCCAACGGTGAGTGGGCCGAGGAGAGATGGTCGGCCATGGTGACGGCGCCGAGCAGCAGGACCACTGTTCTTCCGCTGCGGTCGCCGGGTGGGAGTGACCATTCCCAGCGATCCATGACGTCCTGGAAAAGCCGGTGGGCGGCGTCGGTCAGTTGCCGGACGTTCGGAGTGGGCAGACGTTCGGCAAGGGGTAATCCGTGCCGCCGGCCGGTGGCGTGTAACCATCTCATGAGGCCGGTGAGGTGGTTTTGGTCGGCGGGGGTGAATCTGGCGGCGAAAGCGTCGGGTTGATCGTCGCCGTATTGGGTGAGCAGGGGCAGCTTGGACGGGGGTTCGAGGCCCGCGGTGAACGGGCGGTGATGACCCGCGACTACTGCCGCGATCCAGTTGCGTTCCTCCTCGGGCAGGTCCTCCAGCAGGAGATGAACGAATCCGAGGGAGAGTACTTCGTGTCGTTCGCCCCAGGCGGCCGGCTTGTCAGCGGTGTTGCCGATCATTCGCTGGAAGCCGTCCGGCAATTTCCCCGTGTCATGGAGGAGTGCGGCGAGGGCTGCCCACGTCCAGAAACCGGCGGGCATGCCGGGGATGTCACCAATCCGTGCACGGATCTCCTGCACCGCTTCGAGGGTGTTGAGAAGGTGGCTGGTCAGCAGTTCGCCGGGGACCCCCGGCTTGGTGGAGCTTTTCGCGCGCAGGTTCTTCAGGGTCGGCTCCGAGGTTCAGGCGACGGGGGCCAACAGGCTCGGGTGAACGGGCGGGAGCATCGCTACGGCTTGCCCGTGCTCGGTGGCCATGCCCGTGTCGATTTCGGTGCGGGCGCCCGAGGGGGCGTACCGGTAGCTGTCCCATTTGAAGCGGGCTCGATCGTCGGAGATGACGGTCGTCAGCCGCATCGCCGTACCGACCGCGTCCGGCACGTCGAACGGGACAACGGCGTGTCCCTGACGACCGCGGGAGGTGCCAAGTTCCACGGGGCGGGCGGTGGCCGACACCAGATCTTGGCTGCGGCCGAGCCGCAGGGGCCAGACAGGACGGCGGAACGCGGCAGCCCACAGGGCGATGTCCTCGGTGAGCCATACCTTCAGCGTCACCAGGGCCAGGAATTCGCGGTCCTTGATGGTGGCGTTGGTCGGGGTGCCGGGGCTGCCAAGGGGGTGATAGGTCTCCAGGTCGGTCCCGGCGCCGGCGGCATGGAAGGTCATGGCGAAGCGAGTGTGCTCGGGGACCTCATCCCATCCTCCAGCAGCGGCGGCCAGCAGCCCGCCGACGGTGGACGGCGGTGGGCAGGGCAACCCGACCTGCAACCCGTCGTAGAGCGGATTACGGAAGCTGACGACGGGGGCGGTGACGGTCAGTTCCAGAGCCTGGGGCATAGTGCGCTCCTCAGCGGCGGACGGCGCAGGGCGGACGGCGATGGTTCCCCTCGAAGGGCCGATCATCGACGCGGTCGCGCTACTGCGGGTCCTCGAACCAGGAGTCGTGGTCACTGGCCTCGATCTCGTCGGCCAAAGTGTTCAGCACAGTCCGCGGGTGCCCGAGGATCAGCTTCTCGTCCTTGAGCAGGTCGGTGAGGTCGCTGAACGCCCGGTCGCGCTGGCTGCCGAGGAATCCCGGTGCCCAGCCGATCCGGACCGGCCCGTCTAGTTCGTCCGACCACGCGCCGATCTCCTCGCGGAGCACGTCCGCGTCGAAGTACGTCGCCTTCTCCCGCTCACGGACGACCCGCGTGAACGGATTGGTTCCACCCTTGAGCGGCGCGAGGATCACCAGGCCGGGCGTGCGGTCACCGTAGTGAGCCGACTGCTTGGCGCCTCCCTTGACCATCGCCATCGTCCGCAACAACACCCCTGCCCGGCGGCGCCGCTCGTCGATCGGCAACCGCACGCACTGCACACCGCGCAGCACGACCTCACAACCGCCCTTTTCCATCACCTCGTCCGCCAGGTGAGGAGGCAATGCCGCCTTGGTGGTCCTGCCGCCGGTTTCGAATGTGCCGATGCGCGGCAGGTCCAGCAGCAGGTCGCCGGCCAGGTCCGCGGTGTACATCTCGTGCTCGTGGATGACGGGATGGGTTCCGGGCTCGAAGTCGCGACTCATCGTCCCGAAATCCATGACCGGCTTACTGGGCACGACCGAGACCAGCGTGCCGGTCGCCAGGACGGTGTCGCGCATGAACGTCTTGGACTCGCCCTTCTTCGCGCCCGCCTCATCCGCCTTGACCGCGATCATGTAGCCGAACAGGTCATCGTCCAGGTACAGGTCAGGACGGCCCCGGGTGTACGCCTGCTGCTTCTTGCCCTCGCCGCTGCGGATCACGGGCGAGGTCGGCTCCCCCGCCGGCAGGCTGTCCCGCAACCACCGGCGGCTCGCCTGCGCGGACACGTACGGGTACTTCTCGCCGCGGCCCACGGCGAACTGCTTGACCATTCCGCGGTTGTCCTCACCGCGGCCATTGTTCGGCGCACCGGCCTTGATCTCCAGAATCTGCTGTCCCACCAGGAACGTCACTGTTCCGCCCCTTCCTCCTGGCCACTGCCGGCGGCGTCGGCCAGGTCCTTGATCTCTTGGAGTTCCTCCTGCGAGCCCTTGGGCTCCCAACCCGCCTCGGCCAGCGCCTCCAGCACCGCGAAGACCAGCAGCCGACGCCACGACCAGGACCGCTCGTCCTCGAACAGCAGCCGGTAGTCCTGGACCGGCAGCAGAACCGGCGCAGTGCCGTCCGGGCGCGGGAACAGCAGCCAGTCCACGCCCTTGGAGCGGAACCAGCCGTAGAGGTTGCCGCCCTTGCTGTTCGCGCGGATGAAATCGCGGAACGGCCCGGGGCGGCTGTCCTGCCCCAGCAGCGCGGCGAGCCGTCCCGCCAGTTCCTTGATGCGTTCGACGTCCTTGTCGTCCATGGTCAGCACCTCACGGCAGTATGAGTACAAAAGCGGGGCCAGCACCGATGCTTCGGCAGGGATGAGAACCGCCGCGGAGATCCGGCCGAGGACATGACCGATCGCGAAGTCCAAGACCTGCGCGGGACGGGTGAACGCCCGCTTGGCCAAGTACGCTTCACCCGGGACCTGCTTGGTCTCCTGAGTCGCGACAAGCGCGGGGTATCCGGTGCGGCGCTCCGGGATCTTGTTGGTGGACCGTAGCCATTCGGCGATCGGCTGGCTCAACTCCTGGGTGGCGAGCAACTGCTCCTTGTTGGAGTTGGACAGCACGATCAGCTCCACACCGGAGGTGATCCGGCGGCTGTAGGCGCGCACCGCCTGCAGCACCCATAATTCCCGCGCGTACGGTTTTGGTTTTGCCTTCTGGGAAGGACCGGCGGCCGCATGGCGCAGAGTTTGATCGACGGTGTCTCTGGTCATTTTCGCCAGGAAAACGTCGTCCCAGGAATGCATCAGCGCGGCCCGGCCACCCGATAGCGAAGCGCCATACGGAAAGGCCCACAGGCTCGCTACACACGGAAAGCACAACGGTGTGCCCTCATGGCCCGGTGCGGTGGTGTTGCGATGCGCGACGCTCGCGCCCAGCGGGATATCGACCTTGCCGTACCAGCCGCAGGCCGAACGGCCGCAATACGCGCACGGCACCCCCGGCCACTCGGCAGGGTCAGGCCGAGAGCGCCACTCACGGATCAGCCTCCCCCGCTCCGAGGGAGATTGCTTGCCGCGCGCCGTGGGATTCAACTTCGAGTTGGGCCAGAGAAGATAGCTGGCGCCGAGCCAGAAGCCCCCGGGATCCGCGGCCTTTGCAACGTGGGCTGTTTCCAGGAGATGGCTTGTCATCAGATCGATGACGGCGATGAGGGACTCGCCTGCAACGTCTTGGGGGTGCTCGGCGCGGGCGAACGCGGCCAACGCGAACGCGCCCACCCGCTGCAACGGGCTCGCGGTCAACACCACGGACCGCGGATCGGCCGAATCATTGGCTAAGGCCACCTTGGGGCGACTCCCCTGCACCTTCCCGGGCTGCAGGGCGGCCGATATGGACTCATGCACCGATCCAGCCCATCCCGGTGCTGTTGGCCTGCCCAAGGCCCCACGAGTGCAGCGCCGAAAGCGTTTCCGGCTCGCCGGATACCGTGATCTCGACGCAGGCGCCGGGCTTCTTGCCTCCCGCTCCACTCCCCACCGAGAAGGAGCGCTTCGGGCCGACCCACCCCACGCTTTCCAGCGTGACCTCTGGGTCCAACCCCATGGTCACGGCCTTGCGCCGCAGGTTCCCCTGTACGTAGGCGTCCCACTCCGGCTCGCCCGGAAGGCACCACGCCTCCCGGCGGGTGCGGACCCCGGACTCATCGCGTCCCGTCCCCTTCATCACCACCGGGGTCACCGTTCGGAACGCCGCCTTCCCAGACGAGAACGCCGGAGCCTCCAACGGTTCGATCTTGTCGATGATGAACGCGGTCGCGCCCCACGCCAGCACCGGCATCGACGTCAGCGCCTTAGCCCACCCCTCCACCACAGCGAGCAGCGGGCTCCCGAACTCCAGAATCCCCGGGCCATCAGCGGCGTAGACACCGCGACGCCGCCTCGCCGCCGGAAAGACCGGCGCCCCATAGCCGAATGGGACAAACTTGTGCGGCCCCCAACCCGACTCGTGAAGGGTCCGCCCCAGTTCGGGCGCCCCCCGCTCCAGCAGCCCGTACGACAGGGCCCGCCCAGGAGCCAAGACGTCGTCCCAGGCCAGCTCGCGGGCTCCCGTATGGAAGGTCAAGCGCAAACGCATCTGAACCCCGTCCTTCCTCGTCCATCCGTGCCGACTAAATGCGTGGGCCGTCGGTGAGTACAGATGGACGGTTCCGTAGACCCCACCCGAGAGCGGAAGCCCCCTCGGCTCCTCGCCTGCGTTCCGGGACATTACGCGCCCCACAAGTCACAGCGTGAGCCGTTCGGAAAGTTGATCGCGATAACGCCTGTCCGTATGTGGCCTTCAGCGGCGGAAGAGCTATGCCCTCTCAAGATCATTTTCCCATACTGTCCAGCCCGGTGGCAATTAACCGATTCTCTTGCCAGCGCGTCGACGGTGTCGCCTCAATGGGCCCGGACGATGATCAGACCGGTTGGAGACTCGCCGCTGTGCGTCCGATGGCCTTGGGCGTTATGGTCCTACGCGGGTTCGCAACGAGTGCCGGGGGCATTTGGGCAGGCGTGAAGGCGCATGATCGGACGACTCCGTTATCAATTCGGACTCTTGGCGCCGATCAGGCAGGCAGGTGACGAATTGGCGACAGCGGCGAAGGGAGCTGACTGTTGTGACCATGGTGGAGCCCGCGACGACGTCTTGCAGGATCTCGGCCATCCAAGCCGGAGGCGGAGTTGATCAGGTGGTTTTCAGCGACACGCCGGGGCCGACAGCACAACCGGCGGATCGCTGCAGATTCGGCTCTGGCGGGGCGGTTCTTCCCTCTATCCACCTGGCGCTTTACCGTGGGGTCCTCATCGCCCCTACGAGGGTTCGCAACAGGGCGAGGGCGGCCGGCTGGTTGTAGAGGCTCGTCCGGGTCCTCATCGCCCCTACGAGAGTTCGCAACGCGATCTGGGTCCAGCAGATCCGGCCCGTCCCGGGTCCTCATCGCCCCTACGAGGGTTCGCAACGCGGACGTCTGGACGTCTAGACGCCGGGACGCCTACGTCCTCATCGCCCCTACGAGGGTTCGCAACTCTGCTGGGTCGTACATGTTGATGATGTGTCCTTGTCCGGCCCTCATCGCCCCTACGAGGGTTCGCAACGTGAGCACCGGCTCGGGTGTGTTCTTGTTCGCCAGTGCGTGTCCTCATCGCCCGGCGAGGGTTCGCAACTTCAGCGTCTTCCCGAGCTTGTCCGCGGCCCCGGCCCGTGTCCTCATCGCCCCTACGAGGGTTCGCAACACTCAGCTCTTGAGCTGATCAGATACTCGGTTGAGTCGTCCTCATCGCCCCTATGAGGGTTCGCAACGGCCGGACGCCCCGCCCCCGGGGGAACCGCTGCGGTCTTCCGTCGTCCCTGCGAGGGGTTCACGACGCGTCGGTCGGGCGTCCAGGTCAGATTGACGTACAGGTCCTCATCGCCTCTGCGAGGGAGCGACATGTGCGCGTGCTCGGCGTGGTCTTTGCTGCTCGGGGAGTATCGATCCGTTTTGTGCTTCGGACGTCGTTGGGGCCGGCCGCGTCGAAATCTCAGGAGGTCTCGGCGGGGAAGGGCTCGTAGGTGCTGGAGGCGTTGTCGTAGTTGAAGGCCGTCCAGCGGTCGGGCTGGATGTGGGCCAGGCGGGCGCCGAGGGCGATGGAGATGGCGACCGGGCCGGTAAGAAAGACAGCGTGTCGTCCGGTGCGGGCGGCGGCCGGCAAGGGAGCGTCGCGCCAGGCTCGGCAGATCTGCTCGACGATCGCGGTGTAGGTCTCGGCGTTCTCGTCCAGGGGGCCGGCGGTCTTCCGGCGGAAGAGCAGGAGGCTGCCGATTCCGTGTTCGCGGCAGGCGGCGCGCACCGGCTGGACGAAGTCGGCACCGAGGTTCTGCAGGTCGATGGCGAGTGCCGCGCGGGACGGGTCTCCGCCCTCGATGCTCTCCACCGGCTCCACGACGAGGAGTTCCGCAGTAAGCGCGTTTTCCCGGAGGTTGGTGGCCGGGAAGTAGGAGGGAATCCCATCGCGCTGGCGGACTGCGTGCACGACAATCTCGCGCGGGTGGGTGTGTCCGATCCTGGCGCCGAACCGGAACCCGGCCGGCAGCGGCATGGTCGGGATCACGTTGATGCGGGTGGCGCCGCTGACGAGCCGCTCCGCGATCCCCGCGGCCGCGATGGTCTCGTCCGCGAGGGCGTCGATGCCCTCCTTGGGCCACGGGTGGGTTTCCGGCAGCGGCAGGGAGGTCCGCACCGTGACCGCGCAGGTCATCTGGCTGTACTCGACGGCCTTGGACTCCAGCAGCTCGGCTCGCTGGGCACCGCGGCCGGTGTCGGACGCGGTGACCACCAGCCCGATCCGGGTTTCGGCGGACGCGCGGACGCGCAGCCGGGCACCGACCGCCATTGACGCGAGCCCGGCGAGGCAGCCGAGGAAGAGCCACCAGCGTCCGGCCGGGGCGTTGGTCACCACCGACTTCACGGCTTCGATGCCGAACCCGCCGGCAATGACGCCGCCGACTCCGATCCAGGCCGAGCCGTCGGTGATGACGCGTCGGGCCGCCGATGGGGGCGCGGCCGGCCCCCCGACGACGGTCATCGTCGGCGCGTTCGGGGTCTCGGTCATTGCGTGCCTCGCTTCTGTCGTCGTGGACAGAACGTACTGATGGACGGCACCGGGAAGCCGTCCGTACCGCGACCACCCGCGGAACGGCTCTTCGACCGACCGGCATGGGTCGCGCACTGACCGTCCCCTCAAGTCCTGACTAAGGTTCCCTCACACCCCAGACCGAGACGAAGGCCGAGGCCCGAATGCCCGCTCGCATCATCGTCCACCTCGAGCCCACCGGGCCGCGCCCGCCCGTCCCACCGCCGCACACCGGCCCGGCCGTCAACGCCGCTTTCCTTTCCGCACTACGCGACGCGGGCGAAGCCGACCTCTCCTTCGCGCTTCACGAGACGAAGCCACCCAAACCGTTTGCGCTCACCCCGCTGCTGGACGAGCGGGACCGGCGCGCCGGCGCCACCAGCGAACAGGTGCGGTTCGAGGTCGGGATACTGGCCGAATCACTGACCGCCACCGTCCTGCAAGCCCTCGCGACCACCGTGGACGTGCGGGTGGCGCGCTGCCAGTACAAGATCGCGTCCCTCGAACTGGCTGCCGCCGAACCGTTCCAGGACCTCCTTGCGACCGCACAGCCCGCCGACCGGTGGACATTTCGGATCGTCACCCCCGTCGCGTTCTTCACCGCCCGCGAAGAGGGCGCACGACGCGTACGTCCATTCCCCGAACCCGAATGGGTCTTCTCCGACCTGTACCGCAAATGGGAAGCCTTCGCCCCTCAGGCTCCCTTGGGCGAGACCACGGCCCACGCCATCACCCAGAACCTCGAAGTCGCCGACTACCGACTGACGATGGCCGAACACCTACTCAAAGCAGGCGTCCCACCCGTGCGCGGCAGCGCCGGCAAGATCACCTACCGCGTCGCGGACACCCGCCGCACCACCCCCCAAGCCCAAGCCGGCCTGGACGCCCTCGTTCGCTTCAGCGTCTACGCAGGCATCGGCGACCGCACCACCATCGGCATGGGCCACGTCCTTCTTGGCACCGGATAGAACAGCGGTCCTACACCCGCTCGTAGCCGCTTCTCGTCCGAGGTTGGCCAAAATGGGCCATCACAACAGGTCAAGCACCCCACAGGTCTTAATGTTAAATGAGGGACCACGGGGGAGGCGGTTTGCACATTGCTCGGTGGCTGCGCAGGACATTCGCGACCGGACCGGGACTGGCAACGATCATCGGGGCTGCGGGCGCCGGATTGGCGCTGGGAACACTCCCGAATCTGCTAGAAAAATTCGCCGGCTACATGAAATGGCCGCCGACTTCCGTGCTGGCCGCCGGTGCGGTCATCGGAGTCCTGGCGTTGGCATTGGCGCATCTGGCGTTGCACCGGCGGGACGGGGTGGGGATCGTGCTTTTCGTGCCCCCGGCCCCGCGCCTCAACTGGTCACGGGAGCGTCTTGAGGCGATGAAGGGGCACGCGAAGCAGCGTCACCACGCGGCCTTCACCGTCGATGTGGAGGAAGTTTTTCCCGACGCGAAGGCAGGCCGAGAGCGGCGCGAACTGGCGCGTCGGATCGTGCAGGCACGACTTAACGAGGACGCGCCCCACGGGGTGGTATCCGCACCCGTGACGTTCTATGCGGTCGTTTCGCTTCCGGACGCCTATCAGCTGGGGCGGGAACTGAAGTTCCAGGTACATGAGCGCGTCGAAGCCCATGCCAGTGACGCGCCGACGATCCGGCAAGGTTCGGTGGCGCAGACATCGGAGGAGGCCGGCAAGACCATCTTCACCGCGGTCCGGGTGGATTCGCGGCTGCGCAAACCCTTGTCCAGGCGCCATGCCCGCAGAGTTCGTCGTCTCCTGTCCTTCGAGGAACTGCCGGGCGGCACTGCTGCGGGCAGCGCGCATCGGGCCGCCCTGGTGTTGGAACTGACACCTAATACAGCGATGGTGACCGACCCGTGCGCCGTGGCATCGACCGGTCTGGTGCGTCACGAAGACGGCACGCACCGAGGCTACGTCATGGATGAGAAGGATCCGTGGCTGGACGGAACGGCGTGCGGTTCACTCCTGGTAGTGCGGTGCCCGGCGGGTGCGCTACCCGATGAACGGACCGACTACGAGGTCGCGGTAACAGAGATCTCGCAGCGCTGGCTCGCCCTGCTCGAAGAGGTCAGCCAACGGGAGGGCAGGGCCGCGGAAGGCGTGCTGTTCTGCTCCGCCCCCGCCTCGGTGGCGTTCGGGCTCGGCGCCGTAATCGGGCGCCGGACGCGCATCATCACGTTCCGAAACGACCTCCCTGGGAGAACCCGGCCGGTCTCCGCCGCCGACAACAGGAGCCAATGAGAGATGCCCCCAAGAAGGCACGAGCAAAGGAACGCACAGCAGGCGACCGAAGTCTTCGTCAATCCGTACACGTTCGTGCCGTTCTTCGAGCCCGGTAATGATTTTCGGCGCGCCCCCGCCGGGCACCACGCATTGAATGACGACTGCTACCTCGGTGAGGTGACGGTGGCGCTCACCGCCAAGGCGCCGTTGCTGCTCCGCGGCATCACCCAAGAAAATGCGGAGTCCTTCCCGCGCCGCGGTGACCTGCCTTTCATTCCGGCATCCTCTCTCGCGGGCGTGGTCCGCTCGCTGCACGAACTCATCGCGGGTGGCTGCCTCCGGGTGTTCGACGACGAGTTCACTCCCGGTTACCGCGACCTCGCCTCGTCCCGGGGCAAGGATTGGCGGCTGGTTCGAGTCGCCGAAGTGGACGCATCGGGGCGCCCGACCACCCTCAGCGTGTGCGAGGAGGCGGTATGGGTCCCGGCCCGGCTGCTGGCGCAAGTGCTGGGCGGGCCGGACAACGTCGTATCGGGTGCGCGCGTCGATGTGATCAACGTGACCGCCGCAGATCGTGTGTCATTCGGCCAGAACAACAATCAGCAGGTCACACGGCTGGAGGCGACACGAGGTCCGCGAGATCAGAACCCTCAGATCGTTCCCGGGGGTGGCTCGGTGGTCCTGGTCACCGACGCTGGAGCCCGCAAGAACTACAAGTCCTTTTATTGCGCGACGGGAAAGCTCACCGACAAGACCGCTGCGCTCACGGACGATGCGTGGAGCAATTTCCTCATCAGCATCGCCGACACCGACGACATGCGAATCGCGCGCGGCGCACAGCAGCTACGGCCGGACGCCCCGGTTAAAAAGCTGGTGAAGTACGTTTACGGCGAGAAGGGGCCGGAGCCGGTTGGGTACCGGCATGAGGCGCGTCCCCGGCTCTTCCCGGGGCAGGTTCTGTGGGCCAAGGTCGATAACACACAGTCCGTCGTAAACGAACTCGCACTGGCGGCGATATGGCGGCACCCGGGCAAGTACCCGGCCCGCAAGCGTGTTCCGGAAGCTCTGCTGCCCTGCCGGGACCCGGACGAACTCTGCCCGACCTGCCGGATCTTCGGTTCCGCGGACACCATGGGCGGGGACAAGGAGGCACGGCAGCGGTCCTACCGGGGTCACGTGTGCTTCTCCGACGCATTACCGGAGGGTGAGGTGACAACGCGACCGTTCCGCCTCCCCCCTCTGGGATCCCCGCGTCCCGGAGCAGGCCAGTTCTATCTGACGACGCCGGTTTCCGGGGCTGCCTCGGGGACGCCCCTGCGGGAATGGGGCTCGCCTGCAGCGGACAAGGAGGATCGTCCGCGCCGCTTGAACGGCCGCAAACAGTACTGGCTGACGCGCCGGGCGCAAGATCGGCCGTTCTTCCGGGTGGACGGGGAATTCAGGGGCACGATGGCCAGCGACGGCGAAGCCGTCGAGTCGGGAGCGGCTTTCACCTTCACCGTCCGGTTCGACGGCCTCACCACGGCAGAGATCGGTGGGCTGCTCGCGGCTCTGTCTCCACGGCTCGCACTTCCGGGCAGAGGCGCCCTGGGGATCGCAGTGGGCGGGGGACGTCCCCTGGGATTCGGAACCTGCTCCACCGAGGTGGTCGAACTCTCGGTCGAGAGCGCCGGTTCTCGCTACCTCGCAGACGCGCCCCCCGCCTTGGAACCAGCGGATGCGGTCGCGGCCTTCCGGGAGGCGGCGCCCCCCGAGGTCCGCGATACATGGCCGCTCGTCGCCAAGGCACTGCGAATGGACCAGGTCGACCCGGCCGACGTCTGGTACCCGCCCAAAGCCGGCATCCCCGCCGACCGGCTGTCTCCGGCCGATCTGGAGCCCGGCTTCGAATTCTGGAACCAGTCCCGCGGCCTCAAACACCTCACGCGAGGACCGGATCGGCTCCGGCAGCTCCCCAAGCTCGAAGAGAAGGACCAGGAACTGCCCGTGCGCACGCCCAAGGACCGGGGGAAGCCCTGGTGACCACGTACGTAGACATCGGGCCGGTGCGGATTCAGCAGTACTTGGCCCGGACGCCCCGGCTGCGGGACACCGCCGGCGCCAGTGCCCGTCTCGCCGCCGTCACCTCGGGAGAGGGCCTCGGCCCTTTGCTGGGCGACCGCGCCGAGATCAACACCGAGGCGGGCGACGCCGACGGGGTCGTCAATCTAATCGTCCACAGGCCCGGCGACGTGGACGCGGTGATCGACGACGTGCTGGCGAAACTGCGCGACGCTTTGCCCGGCGCCTGGTTCCAGGCGGTCAGCACCGAGGCGGCCGATTACGTTCAGGCCGTAGCCCTCATGCGGCAGGCGCGCGCCGACGGCCGAGTCCGCGATGACCTCCCCGCGGCATGGGAGTTCCCCTTCGCCGCCCCTTGCCGGCTGTGCCGCACCGACCCCGCGGTCACCCGCGTCCGACTCGGCGACGACGACGTCCGCGACGCCTGCGCCGACTGCCTGGCACGCCAGTCGGCGGGCACTCGGACCGAAGGCACGCGTGCCCGCCGCGAACTGGCGGCGATGGCCGGCAAGAGTGTCCCGTCGACGTTCGAGGAGCTCGCCGCACTCGGCCGCAAGCGGCAGGGACGCAACCATCTGGCGACGGTCTACGCAGACGGCAATGCCGTGGGTGACCTCTTCGCCAGGCTCGCGGACCTGAATCTCCCCGCGGGCGGGCATGGCCTCGTCTCCAAACGCCTCAGCGCGGCCACCCGTGATGCCCTGGAGTCGGCGACCATGCAGATAGCGGACGATGATGACGCGTTCCTCTGCGTCCTACCGCATGTCGTTGGCGGCGATGATCTGCTCGCCAGTCTTCCCGCCGATCGTGTCTGGCCGTTCGTCCGGACGTTCCTCGGCGAGTTGTGCAGGCTTCTGGCCGCGCTGGCGGCCGATCACGGTCTGTCCTCGGCGCCGACCGTCTCGGCCGGGATCGTCATCGCGCACGACACGTATCCGTTCCACATGGTCGCCGATGCGGCCTACGACGGACTGAAACGCGCAAAGCGTCATGTTGCGGGACAGGAAGCGTCGATCCATCTGCACGATGTAACGGCGGGCGGGTCAGGGGAGCCGATGCGGCTGGCCGACCTGGAACGCATCGCCGTCCACCTCGACGCGCTGGCGGCGCTGCCGCAGTCGGGCCGCTCAGCCCTCGGCGATGCGTTGCGCCGCGGCGGCGCCGACCGCGCCGGTGCCGTCGCCCGGCGACTGGACCGCGGCTCGGCCATCGACGCCTTTCTGGCACAGGGAACACCACTCAGCCTGGAGGACGCGTTGCGTATGACGAGGTGGTGGCGATGAGCAACCCGTTACGGGTGACAATCACTTTCCACGGTCCGTTCCGGGTCGCGACCGGGGTCCCCCGCGAGGGTTTGGACGTTCCCGTCGACAAGGCCGGACTCCTGCCCGCCTCGTCCCTCAAAGGGGTTCAGCGTGCGGCCGCTCGCCAGTTACTGCCCGCTCGCGCCGACCTCGTCGATGAGGTGTTCGGCGGCGGGATGGGCACGTCCCTGCACAGCCCGTCGCCGTGGCATTGGACCGACGCGGAGCTCGACGGCACCGAGAGGATCATGCCTCGGGCGAGAGTCGCGATCGATGCCGCAACCGGCACCGCCCGCAACGACCACCTGATGTTCGGCGAGGAAGTGTGGGCACGGACCGCCGTCTTCGAGATCACCCAGCGGGCACCGCTCGACGGCGTGACCCGGCGTCGCCACCATGTGGTGCTCGCATGCTCGGCCGCGGCCGTGCACGCACTCGGCGCGGACCGGCGGCGAGGACATGGTTGGGTCACCTTGACCCCGGCCGATCCAGCGGTCGACGCGACGGTCCTCGCCGACCTGGAGGCTCTGCGTGACTGAGCTGATCACCGTCACCGCGACCGCTCGGCAGGCGCTGGCGATGGGCCGGAACCCCACCGCCGAAGCTTCCATCCCGACGCACCGGCACGTCCCCGGTTCGGTTCTGCGGGGAGCGCTCGCCGCCGCCTGGCTCGCTGAGAACGGCGAACCCGAACCCGGCCGCCCCGGCCGCGCTCGCATCCCCGCCGCACGCCGGGCGGAGTTCGCGGAGATGTTCGAAGGGGCGATCAGGTTCGGGCCACTTCTCGCGCCCGGTTCGTACGTCGCTCCGCTGTCGGTGCGCCGCTGCAAATACCCCAAAGACCCGCATTGCGCGGCCGTCGCGGTGGACGCCGCGTTCTTGGAGGAGGTGTCGAACCGCTGCCCCTCCTGTGACGGCGCCCTGGAGGCGGGACGCGGTGAAGTGGAGAACCTCCCGGCGAACGTCCTCACTGAGACCACCCGGGTGCGGCTCACCGACGGCGAGACCGCCGCGGAGGGCATGCTGTTCACCCGCCAGGCCATGCAATCCACACCCGGCCGGGCGCTCACCCTCACCGGAGCGATCGCCGCCGCGCACGGCGATGTTCCCGATTGGTTGAAGCAGCCGCGCCGGGTCCTGCTCGGCGGCAGGCGCAGCACCGGCGGCGCCGCCGACCTGGCCACCGGACACGGCAGGGCGGAACCCGCCGCCGATGGTGACGGCCGGATCGTGATGCGGCTTCTGTCTCCGGCGGTACTGGTCGACGCGGCGGCCCGTCCCGCACGGGAACCCGACGCCGGCTTGCTCTCCGAGATTCTTGGAGTCCCGGTGACGGTGGCACGTTCATGGACCCGCGTCACCACCGCCGGTGGCTGGCACGCCGCCTCGAACCTCCCGAAGTCCACCGATCTCGCGGTCGCCGCGGGGTCAGTGTTCGAGCTTCTTCTGCCGGATGGCCCTCCAGGAGCTGACGCGTTACGGCGGCTTCTCCTGCGGGGAATCGGGTTGCGCCGCGCCGAAGGATACGGCTGGATCGAGATCGCGTCCGAAGCGTGGCGACTCCCGGCATCGGCTGGCTCGGCGTCATCCGAAGCGGACGAAGACGCTGCCGCACGTATCGCACAAGTGCTGTTCGACAGCGGCGAAGGGCGATGGCTGCAGGACGAACTTCGCCGATTCCTGACCGCCTGGCATGGCGGAGACCGCCCCGCACCGTACCTGCTCGACCGTCCGCATCTGGAGGACGCGTTGCACGATCACGCGTTCCGAACCGAGCTCACCCGTCTGCTCACCAGCGCGCCCCCTGGGCGGCTGCGTCGAGTCATCGACGCCTTGGAGGTCCGAGTGCGAGGTGTACGGTGATCACGCTGTTACGGCTCGACCTGGTACTTCGCTCACCAGGCGGCGTCACCGCCCCCGAGGTCCCCGCAGCGGACGACGGCTTCTACGTCCCGGTCGCCAGAGACGCATGGGGCGACCCGCACGTCCCCGCCACCTCGCTCGCAGGCTCCCTCCGGGCATGCGCGGCCGACCTCGGGCAGGACACGACCACCCTTTTCGGAACCGTGGACGGCGATGCGGTGGCCTCACCGCTCCGCTTCCTTGGCACACGGGTCACCATCCCCGAGGGCAGTACCCACGTACGGACGCGTACGGCCATCGACCGGCACCGCGCCGCGCCCGTGCCGGGACTGCTCTTCAGCGGGGAGTCGCTCCCCGCCGGAACCTCCATCACCTGCTATCTGCGGCTCGACGACAAAGCCCTTCTTGACGAGCTGCGCAGTGTGCTGGGGGCTTGGGAGCCCTACATCGGGGGCGGACGCTCCGTGGGGCGCGGCCGAGCCGAACTGACCGGCGTCCGAATGCGGCAACTCGATCTGAATACCGCAGCCGGACGGGCAGCCTGGCTTACCGGAGGCGGCCCCTCCCTGTTCGCCGACGCCATGGTCGAATTCGACCTCGGTCCTCGTTCGGCTCCGGCGACGGAAACACTGGCCTGGACGTTCACCATCGACGGCGGACTTCATGTGGGCACAGGCAAGCGTGATGAGGACGCCGACGCCTCTTCGCCGGCATTGCTCATTCGCCGCGACGGACTTCCCTGCGTGCCCGGCTCCACGTGGAAGGGACTGCTGCGGTCACGGTGCGAATACATCCTCCGTTCCATCGGCCGGCATGCCTGCCACTCGTCCGACCCGGCCACGCGGTGCTCGGCACTACCGGTGTGCGACGTCTGTGCTGCCTTCGGCTGGACGGGTGAGAACACCTACTCCGTGGGACAACGATCGCTCCTGTGGTTCGGCGACTCCCTCATCACTGACGGCGAATGCGCGATCGTCCAGCACGTCGCTCTGGACCGTGTGACCGGCGGCGCCCGTGATGGCCAGCTCTACACCCTGGAAGTCGTCACGTCCGGCACCGTCGTACTGAACCTCGAGGTACATGGCGCGTTGACCCCTGCGGTCCGTGCGCTGCTGGACCTGGCCGTCGCCGACATCCATGACGGGCACCTCGGCGTCGGCGCCGCCACCACTCGGGGCTTGGGCCGACTTCTGCTGTCCAATGACGATACGAAAAGCTCACGCGAACAGGCGGCTCGAATCCTTGCCGAGGAGATCGGATGATCCTGCACGCACACGGCCGGGTCAGCTGGGAACGGGCTCGGGACCTCTTGTCCGGGACCGAATGCGCCTGGACGGACCTCGACGGTGCCCACATCGCCGCCCCACCGGCCGACATTCCCCTTGGCGCGGGACACCTGTGGGCATGGGACCCGGATCGGTGCCTGCGGCTCCGCTTCGACGACGACGCCGTATACGTCGGCGAACTGACCGAGACCGGCGCCGGCGAAACCGTCACGGTCACCGTCCGCACCGGAATACGGCTATGGGGGCCTGGCGACCTGCAGGCCGGCCCGCTGCCCGATGAGGCGCGCGTCGGCCATTGGGACCTTCTCGAAGTGACAGGTTCCCGCCCTGCCACCTTCGTTCGGCGGCGCACCTGACCGTCAATCGACTTGCGGCACCGCTGCATCGGCCTGGTCGGCGATAGTGACGATCTTCATCGCGCCGCCTGCCTCGGCTTTCGCAAGACTGAGCGCAAAGGAGGCCTGCTGGGGAGTACGGCCGATTCCTGCGGACGCAGTCAATCCCGTGTGCTTTCGGTAAATGTCCAGTAGTGCACGGACGAACCGTGGAGATACCCTCCCGCGAAACAACACGTTATCGCCGGTCGCGAAGAGCACACTGTCCTTACTGCATGTTTCCTTCACCTTTTTGGCTATTTCTGTGATCGCGCCATTGATCCGTCGACTGCGATCGCGTATTTCTTGCTCACAATTGCCGCTGTCACTATCGCGCAAGACCGCGGCGATATAACCACCGGTACCATCCCCGTCGATACCAACGAACCACACACCGCCATCCAGCACCGATTCGTCATGATCTCGGATTCGCGCAATCTCCCCGGTCTCGTCCAGAAAAGACTCCAGGGACATCGTCACAAGCCAAATAAAGGACTTCGCCAGACTCAGCCCCAAACCGCCCTGAACGGCGAGCGACTCGTGATCAGGTGTGGGAGACGACCAATGAGCCGCACGGTTTCGCAGGTGCAGCAGCAAATCGCTGAGGTGCCTGAGGGTCAGCAGGTTGATCGGGTGCAACGAACGTGCGTCAGCGATACTTCTGAGCCTCGCGAGCTTATTACCGAGCCCCTGGTCTCCCATGTCATCTACGACGAGATCCACGACTGCCTCTGCCGCCGCCATGGAATGGAAAAGGACGCTTCGCGTCGCCGCGCGTTCCAAGTGCTCGTCCGAGGAACCGCTGATCGATCTCCTCGTCTGTTCAAGCCGGGCTTTCTCCGCCAGCCCGAGCAAGGAGATCAGGTGTTCGACCTCCGAATCACGTTGGGGTATGGACCGTCCGAGTGCGCTTCGCAATTCGTCCAGCCGGGAGGCGACACGGTCGACCGTCGTGAGGTTGGACAACCCGAAAATGTCGAACCGTTCCAAACCAGCGATTTGCTGGTAAGCCACCGGTACGCCGGCAGCGCGCAGGTCATGGAGGTTCCACTTGGCCTTGTCGCGATCATCACTGAGGTCGACTTCCAGTGTGTAGACGTTCGGCGCACCGATCAGAAAAGCAAGAATGGCCAGAGCCACCTTGCTCAACGTGATACCGCCGGTCAGGTCGAAGTAGCATTCCTCTACACGATGCGAATTGATCGCGGAGGCCACCCCGCCAATGACTTCATCCAGACGTCGATCAAGGTCAGCCGACATTTCTACCACATGATGAACAAAGTCACTCTTACAAAGCCCCAGAGACTTGAGCCATTCTTCACCATACAGCCATTCATCAAGGACAGCGATCGACTGGCTGGTATGTATGATATGGACCTTGCCAAACTTAGCCGTCGGGTCATTCACCTGCGAACGGAGCAACTCCGTGGCCGCCATGACAGAATTACAAAAGGACGGCGTGTTGCGATTACCTGGAATGAGAAGAATGGTGGACAAAAGACTTCACCGCCTGTTGCGTTATGGCGCATCGATGAACCACTATTCACTATTCAGTGGCAGTTAGAAGCCTACGTAACTCCTACGCACGATAGACTCCGGAGCTACCAAACGTTATGGCCGGAAGTGGTCTCCATCGATCGCAGGGCTTCCATGACATCCTCGGCATGCCCGAGGTAGGTGGTGACAGTGCTGATTCTTGGTTGGCACAGCAACCGACATTTGGCGGTGATCGGTCCTGCACTTAGCGAGTCCGCCGTTTCACTCCTGATCGACGGCACGCCACTTCCCGTCGACTGGTCGGCGCGCTCGCCAGCGGCTTTCAGCTCCGATACCGCGAAGTCCGTGCGCGTTGTCCACATGAGGCCGGACGGCGCCCCTTCGCCCATCAGTACCTTGGCCCGGCCCCAGTGTGAGGCTGATCTAGGTGGAAAGGACGAACATGGCCCCGACAGCACGCCGAACGCTCCACGGCTCTCGGTGGTCGGCGCCAGCAGGCCTATGGTCGAGAGCACTGCACGTTCGTCCTGAAGGCGCACATGTGATTCGGTGAGCTTCCGTGGCCTGCGGCGGCCGTCGACGCCCTCGCAGACGAAACTTCCGCGGCGGTGACCACGGCGCGGCGGCTGACGGGCGAGGCCAACTGGGTCGACCTGATCCCGACCATGCCGTTGCCCGCCGCGTTCCGGTTCGGGGCGCGGCTTGGCCACACCCACGGGTCGGAGATCGTCGTGCACGCGGTGCGGCAGCGGTCCGAAGGCCCGTTCTTCCCTGCGACGGTCCTGCGCAACATCGCGACGGCGGCGGCCACGTCGCCGCGCCAGTGCCTCTGGTGGTCGAGGACCTTGAGACCTTCGACGGCGGCGACCCCGCCCTGACGGCACTGGCACTCGACGTCCAGGGCCACGGCGCACGCTTCAGCGCGTCGGTCCGGCAGGCGTGCAGGCGGTTTCGGGATCGGGGACCTGCTGCTGATCCGCTCGCCGGAGGAACTCCTGGTGGAAAACCGCGAGACGTTCACCGCATGCGTGGAGCAGATCTGTCGCGTATGGGCGGACGCCGACCTGCCCGACACCGCACGCACCGGCCGTCATTCGGCGTTCCTAAACGGCCCCGTGGCCATCTCGTTGTCCGTGGGCGCACGGCTGGCCAAAAACCAGCCGAGCCGCTGGACGACCTACACCTTCGACGACGCATCCAGCGCTTACGAGCCTCTGGTGTAAGGCATCTGTCGTTACCGTGCGTGGTCCACCTGGATCTCGTCCGGACGTTGGTGTCGTCGGTTCGTCCATCGTTGGTCGGGTGAATGCGCCGGGCGACCGAGGAGCGAGGGCATGGGGAAGGCGATTCGGATCAACGGGGTGGACGTGCCGGTGATCGCCGACCAGCTCAACGGGGAGGAGATCAAGCGGCTCGCCGGCATCGACGACGACCGGGTGCTGGTCCGGCAGGAACGGGACCGTAACGTCATCGTCCCGGACGCCAAGCGCCTGCGGGTCGCCGACAAGGACACCCACCACGCCCGGCACTCCAAGGCCCAGACCGTCACCCGCCGCACCGCGCGACTGCGGATGGAGGCGGCGACGCTCGCGGCGGCCTACTCCGACCTGCGGATCGCCGATGACGAGTCGTATGTGTTCATCGGCGGTTTCCGGCTGCCGACCGGCTGGGTTCCCGACCGGGCGAACGTCCTGATCGTTCCGCCGGCCGCCTACCCGGAGTGCGCGCCCGACGGGTTCTACCTCAGCGCGAAACTGCAGCGCCGCAAAGGCGGAAAGCTCGTCACCCCCAGGCACTACTTCCGCGACTACCGCAACCCCTACGCCCACCTGGGCTACCACTGGTACTGCCTGGAGGACCCCGAACGCCGCTGGCGAGCCGGCCAGGACTCTCTGATCACTTTCGTGGAAGCGATCCGCACCTACCTCGGGACAGCGGACTGATGCGCTGCGTCCTCCGCCTTCCCTCCCGCGTCTGGGGACCGGCCGCCGAGCATCTGCTGGCATCGGCGTCCGTGCGGATGGCCTATCTGCTGGCCCGCGCGAGCAGCTGGACCGACCCGTGGGGCGGTCGGACCACGGACCCGCTCGTCCGGCAGGCCCTCCTCGTCCCGGACGCGGCACTGCACGTGCAGTCACCGGTCCGCGTCGAAGTCGACCCCGAGTTCACCCGTCAGGTGCTGCGCGCCTGCTACGAGACCGGGATGTCGCTGGTGGACGTGCACACGCATCCGTTCGGCGACGGGCCGGTCTGGTTCTCCGGCCACGACGAACACAACATGCGCGTCACCCACACCGAGTTCGCGGACACGATGCCCGACGACCCGCCGGCCATCGCGGCCTCACTCGTCCTCGGGCCGGGCGGGCTGGCGGGCGCCTGGTCGCCGCACCCGCGCCGGCTCGCGCCGCTGGACGCCTGCATCCTGCTGGACCATCCCCTGAGCGAGGTCCCACTGTGCACCCCGTGACCATCACCCGCGACACCGACAGGCACGACCGACAAGTCCGCGCATTCGGCCAGGACGGGCAACGCCGCCTGAACAGCACCACCGCGGCCGTCATCGGCCTCGGCGGAATCGGTTCACTGCTCGTCCAAGGACTGGCCCACCTCGGCATCGGACGCCTGATTACCGTGGACCCCGACCGAGTCGAACCGACCAACCTCAACCGCCTCGCCGGCGCCACGTCCACCGACGCGCGGGACGGCACCACCAAGGCCGAGGTCGCGGCACGCACCGCAGCGCACATCGACCAGGACATCTCCGTGCACGCCGTTCCAGCCAGCGTCCTGGACACCGGCGTGTGGTCGTCACTGCGCTGCGCCGACCTGATCTTCGGCGCGGTGGACGGACACGCCCCGCGTTGGGCGCTCAACGTACTCGCCGTGCAGTACCCGCGCCCTTACATCGACACCGGCGCCGAGATCACCACGAGGCCGACCGGCCCACTCGACGTCTCCGGACATGTCGCGACCGTGATGCCCGGCGGCCCGTGCCTGCTCTGCCTGTCCGGGTACGACCCGGCGGCCGCGTCGATGGAACTCGACCCGGTCCTCACGGCCGCGAAACGCAGCGCGGGCTACCTTCGCGACGCACCCGACGAACCGACACCCAGCGTGATCTTCCTCAACCAGACCATCGCGGGCATCGCCCTCGGCGAAGCCCTCAACCTCCTCACCGGCTGGCACCCTCCGCGCCCGTACACCCTCATCGACCTCGCCGGCCCCGCCCTGACCCCCATCGACGCCGACCCCCAGCCCGACTGCCCCGCCTGCGGCCCCGACTCACCCCGCGGCGAGGGCGACGCCGCACCCCCACCCCACTTCTCAACACCCGCCCCACCCCCACACCACTGACGAACGTCCCGCATCGAAACGCGCGGCCCCGACCACGGGACCGCGCGTTTCACTTATCCGATGCGGTTTTGTTGAGCGCTGCGACTCAGCATCCTCGCTTGTGACCACCGTCGCGGTGAGTTTCAATCCGATGCGGTTTTGTTGAGCGCTGCGACTAGAACACGGCGAGCGTGGCCGCAAGGCTCAGCGTGTTTCAATCCGATGCGGTTTGTTGAGCGCTGCGACTCCAGGTCGACGCTCTCCGAGAAGCAGAGCGCAAGGTTTCAATCCGATGCGGTTTTGGTTGAGCGCTGCGACAGTCGTTGGTTCTACAAGAGGAGACTCGTGCTGAATTGTTTCAATCCGATGCGGTTTTGTTGAGCGCTGCGACCGAATCTGTCAACGCCAATGGCACGATTACGATCTCCGGTTTCAATCCGATGCGGTTTTGTTGAGCGCTGCGACTCGACACCGCTCCCCGCAGAGAAGGCGGAGGAGTTTCAATCCGATGCGGTTTTGTTGAGCGCTGCGACCGCACTCGTGGTCGTCGCAGCCTCGAACGCCGCCGACATGTTTCAATCCGATGCGGTTTTGTTGAGCGCTGCGACAGGAAGAAAGGAGCCACCATGGCTCGTCGCGGAGGTTTCAATCCGATGCGGTTTTGTTGAGCGCTGCGACATCGAGCGGATCGACCGCTACACGCCGCCCGTGCCCTAGTTTCAATCCGATGCGGTTTTGTTGAGCGCTGCGACAGTACCTCAAATTATGGGGGTCTGACCTGCAGGTTTGCAAGATCATGCGCCAACCTCCCCCGCGGCGATCTTGAGCAAGGCGCGAAAATGATCTCCAGGAGGGCGTTTGCGCAGGTCAAGTGATGTTTCGAGGGTGTGCGCCAACCTATAAGCACTTCTTTAATGGCCTGGAACGGCGTTCGTCCATCGGTTACGGGCATGAGGACACGCGAGGAGATGAGGCCGGCGTCGCGGCTGGTCGAGCGGATGGCCAGCGACCGGGCGCTGTGGGCGGCCTGGTCTCGGGTGGCCGCGGGCAGCGGCATGGCCGGGGCGGACGGGGTCTCGGCGGCCGTGTTCGGGCGTGAGGTCGGGCCCAGGCTGGCGGCACTGGCAGCGCTGTTGCGGGAGCGGAGGTACCAGGCCCAGCCACTGCGGCCCGTGCGGCTGATGCGGGGTGGCAAGCTTCGGACGCGGGGCTTGCCGACCATCTGTGACCGCATCGTCCAGCGCGCCTTCCTGAACGTCTATGGGACGAGGTTGAATCCCACGAGCCCCGTCAGTTTCTCATATCGTCCCGGTCGGTCGTGGCTCAACGCGCTGGAGCAGGTGCAGCGGTACCGCGATTCCGGATTGACGTGGGTGCTGCGAACCGACATCGCGAATTTCTTCGCCGAGGTCGATCATCGGCTGCTTCTGGAGCAGGTCACCGAGCGAGTGCGCGACCCCTACGCCGCCGAGCTCGTCCGTTCCTGGGTGCGCGCACCCTGGCTTATGCCGGAAGGGGTGCTCGAACGCAGGGGAGGGTTGCCAGAAGGTGCCCCGATCAGTCCCGCGCTCGCGGAGTTCTTTCTCGCCGAGTTCGACCGCGAGGTGAATGGGTCCTCAGGCCGCCTGGTTCGTTACGCCGATGACCTGACCGTCCTCTGTCCAGGGCGAGACGAGGCGATGGCGGCCCTCGGCATCGTGGAAAGGGCACTGGCGGCACGGGAACTGCGCATCAACCCGGACAAGACCTATATCGCCGACTTCGACTTCGGGTTCACCTTGCTGGGCTGGCGGTTCATCGGAACGACAGCGCAACCGGCGGGCGATGCAGGGACGGGGCGTTGACATGGCGATGATTCACGGCCGCCCTTTCCATGTCGTGGGTACCGGGTGCGTCGTTCGCAGGAGGGGAGGACGCCTGGTGGCGCTCAAAGATGGAGAGCTGCGGGCTTCGGCACCTTTGACGCAGATCTCCGAGGTGGTCCTGTCCGGGCAGGTGGGGATCTCTACGCAGGCGATGCACGCGCTGCTGGCCCGCGACATCCCTCTGGTGCTGCTGTCGACGACCGGGCGTCCGCTGGGACGGATGGAGCCGCCCGGCGCGGGGCACGTACTCGCCCGCCGCAGACAGTTGGAACGGCACTGTGTCGCTTCCGACCGGCTGGAACTGTCCCGCGCCCTGGTCGCCGGGAAGATCCGCAACCAGCATGTGCTGCTGCGCCGGCGTGCCCGCCGCGCATCCGATCCAGAGATGGTCTGGCAGGCCGCGGCCCGCCTGTCCGCGCTGGAGGTCAGGATCGCCGAGTGCGGCGATGTTGCGCAGGTCATGGGGGTCGAAGGCGGCGCGTCCGGCGTCTACGACCGCGCCTTCTCCGCCGTCCTCGATCCCGGACTCGGCTTCACCGGACGCGACCGGCGCGCCGGGGACGTGATCAACGCCCTCACCAACTATTGCTCGGCCCTGCTACGCGAAACGGTCATCTCCGCGCTGCTGGCCGCCGGCCTCGACCCGTATGTGTCGTTCCTCCACACGCCCGCGCGTGGACGTCCCACCCTGGCATTCGACCTCATGGAGGAATGGCGGCCGGTGCTGCTGGACTCCACCGTCCTTGCACTGACAGGCCTGCGCGCTGTCACCCCCGAAGACCTGGCGGACGGACCGGACGGCCCCTGGCTTACCCCGCACGCCCGCAGCCGGGTCGTCAACCGATTCCACGCTCGGCTGGCCGCTCCGGCGCGCGGCTGGCCCGCACCACCGGCACGCCGAACCTACGCCGACCAGATTCGGGCCCAGTGCACGGCGCTGCGCACCTGGGTCCTCGGCGAGTCCGCCTCGTATGAACCGTTCGCATGGAGGTAACCCTATGGCCGACCGAACCTCTTGGGCCGTGACGTTCGACGTCGCCTCCGACCGCAGCCGACGGGCGGTGAACCGGCTGCTCGCCGGGTACGGCCCCCGCGTCTTGTACACCGTGTACGAGATCGGTGCCGATACCGCGGAACTCGACGAGATCGTCCGGCGGGCGGGCGAACATCTGGAACCCAGCGACCACCTGCTGGCGCTGCCGACCTGCCCACGATGCCGGACCGCACACCGCGGCGGGACCGCCGAGACCACCGCCCCGCTCGGCTGGATAGTGCCATGAAAGGGCCGGTGCTGGTCTGCTACGACGTGTTCGACGACGGCCGCCGCGACCGGCTGCGGTCCGCGCTGGACGAGGTAGCCGACCGATTCCAGCAAAGCGGCTGGCTGATCCCGGACGCAGCCGGCCTGGACGCCCACCGCGCCGCCGCCGCCCTCGAAGGACTCCTGGCACCGATCGACCGGCTGCGTATCTACGCGCCCTGCCCGGAATGCGCGCGGCAACTGCGCACCGCTCCCGCACCTGCAGAACGGCTCCTCACCCGCCCGGCATGGGTCGCGCGCTGACCGCCATCCCGGGGTTCTGATTCGGTTCTCTCCAACGGTCGAGGAGATGAAGGCCGAGAGCCGCATGCTTCGCGCGCATCATCGTCTACATCTCGAGCCCGCCGGGGCCCACGCCCCCCGCCCTGCCAACGCACACCGGCCCAGCCGTCAACACCGCGTCGCTGGCCGCACTGCGTGTGGCGGGTGAAGACGGCCCTCGACCGCCCCGCGCGAAACGAGGCCGCCCGAACCGTTTCGCTTACCCCGCTGTAGGACGAGCAGGACGCCAGCGCCTCCGGCAAACAGACGCGGTTGAAAGCAAACCCTCACCGACTCACTTCCGGGGCCACAATCGCAGCCGCCGCCTTCAGGCGGGGCCGACCAGCTTCCGTGGGAGTCCCGTTCTCAGCGCGGCGACCTCGGCGGGGGCACCTCTGCGACCCGCACAGTCGCTCTTCCGTTTCAATTCGATGCGGTTTTGTTGAGCGCTGCGACCGAACAAGAACAAGCTCCCCTGCGCGCGAGTTTCAATCCGATGCGGTTTTGTTGAGCGCTGCGACCGGGACGTCCTCAACGACGGCCAGGCCGAAGGCCTTGGGTTTCAATCCGATGCGGTTTTGTTGAGCGCTGCGACCTGAAAGATGGAATGCGGGCTGTCGTCGTAGAGCTGGCGTTTCAATCCGATGCGGTTTTGTTGAGCGCTGCGACAGTACCTCAAATTATGGGGGTCTGACCTGCAGGTTTGCAAGATCATGCGCCAACCGCCTCGCAAGCGATCTTGAAAGCACCCCGAAGACGATCTTCTGAGTAGCGTTTACGCAGGTCAGAAGGCATTTTCGGGGTGTGCGCCAACCTCCCGGCCTTCTCTGAAATGGCCGGACAACGGTATGCCAGGCCATTTGTGGATACAGGAGCACACGATGGAACAGGCACCGGCGACCTCGCAGCCGCAGCAGATCCTACGGGCAACTCTGTCACGGTGACCAGCCCAGACAGGGCCAAGAGATCCACACCCGGCCACCGACACCGGATCGGGGCGGCCGCATAGGCAACACCGTCCCGCGAATGTCTGCGGTACGTAGATCGGAACTCGCGCACCCAGCCAGTCTCTCACGACCACTCCAACTCTCGTTGCTGTTCAAACACCGATGCCTGAGCGAGGCTGCCCCCTGGGAGGTGACCGTGGTCCGTGCGCTTGGCCAACTTGCAGAGGACCGGCCAAGGGGGCTGTCCAGTTAACCGTACAGTCCCCAGGGTTTGTGCAAGTTCCGGGGTTGGGTGGTTTGTCAGGCTGTGACCGGTTGGGGTGCATAGCAGAGCAGGCACGGGTTTCGTGATCATTGGGGTGTCGAAGCTCAACGATCACGAGGTGGCCCGTGCCTGCCGCTGTATCTTCTCCCATCCCGCCGGTGCTGGTGAAGCTGGGTCCGCTGGGTGCCGGTCAAGTCACTGACCTGCGGCCTTTCCTGGACCGGGTGCCCGATCCGCGGGCGAGGCGGGGCCGCTGGTACCCGCTGACCGCGATCCTCCTGGTCTGTGCCTGTGCGGCCGTGTCCGGAGCAAGGAGTGTGGATGAGATCGCCGAGTGGGCGTCGCGGGCCTCGGACACCGTGCTGACGGCCGTCGGAGTCCGCCGGCATCCGCTCAGGTGGCGCCGTGCCCCCTCGCGGACCACGATCGGCCGCGTGCTCGCGGCCGTCGACGGTGACGCCCTGGACCAGGCGGTCGGCGCCTACCTCACCGCCCGGAAAACGGCGGGAACGGCCTCGGGGAAACGGCAGGTGATCGCCGTCGACGGCAAGTCGCTGAGGGGATCGGCCCGCCTGTCCGCCGGCCGCAGACATCTGCTCTCGGCCGTCACCCACCATCGGGCCCTGACCCTCGCCCAGGCCGAGGTCGGAACCAAGACCAACGAGACCGCGCACTTCCGGGCCCTGCTCGAACCACTGGACCTGGACCGATCCCTGGTCACCTTCGACGCCCTGCACTCGGTCCAGGCGAACGTCACCTGGCTGGTCGAGACGAAGAATGCCCACTACATCGCCATGATCAAGCGGAATCAGCCGACCGCCTACCGGCAACTCGCCTCCCTGCCCTGGCCGGACATCGCCGTCCAGCACACCACTTCTTCCGCCGGACACGGCCGCCGGGAGTCCCGCTCGATCAAGACCTGCGGCATCTCCGACGAACTCGGCGGGATCGCCTTTCCCCACGGCCGCCTCGCCCTCCGCGTCCACCGACGCCGCAAACAGACCGGCGGGCGCGAAAGCCGCGAGACCGTCTACGCCGTCACCAGTCTCGACGCCCACCAGGCCACCCCGGCCGAACCCGCTGCCGCCGTCCGCGGCCACTGGGCCGTCGAGGCCCTGCACCACGTACGAGACGTGACCTACGCCGAGGACGCCTCCACCCTCCACACCGGCACCGCACCCCGCGCCATGGCCACCTTCCGCAACCTCGCCATCGGCCTGCTCAAAACCCTCAAAGCCACCAACATCGCCAAGACCACCCGAGCAATCCGCGACCAGCCAGAACGAGCCCTCCCGATCCTGGGCATCACCAACAACCCGGACACTCAGGGAACTTGATCAAGCCCTGGAGCAGGAGAAGCTGCAGAAGCGGATCAACGTTTCAATCCGATGCGGTTTTGTGAAGCGCTGCGACTGTCGAGAGGAGGCTACATGACGCAGCGGACATGCGGTTTCAATCCGATGCGGTTTTGTGGAGCGCTGCGACTCGAGTGGTGGACCAAGCGGGGTGACGATCAGCGCGTGTTTCAATCCGATGCGGTTTTGTGGAGCGCTGCGACCCTATCCTGTACGTACTTCGGAAGGGCATCATGCAAGTTTCAATCCGATGCGGTTTTGTGGAGCGCTGCGACAGTACCCCAAATTAGGGGGGGTCTGACCTGCGGGTTTGCAAGATCATGCGCCAATCCCCTCGCAAGCGATCTTGGAGAGGTGCTGGAGATGATCTTCGGGGCGACGTTTGTGCAGGTGAGACCGGCTTTTGAGGGTGTGCGCCAACCTCTTCGCAATTTACTGAATGGTCGAATGACGGCGCACTGGCCACGTGCGGGGGTAGAACACGATGAGGTGTCGCCGACTCCACGACACAGCCGAGCACTGCGGCACAGCCTGTCAGGAGTGGCTCGACCGGCTGGCGCCGGAGGCAGCAATGCACGCCATCCAGGCCAGGGACGAACATGGTGACACAGACGATCCCGCGGCCGACGCCGGTCGGACGCAGCCACCGGCGTGGGACGCGGAGCTCGCCGACCATGTCGATCACATCGCCCATCGTTCCTTCCGACGGCTTGGGTGCTCCGCCGTGGCCCACGCACCCTGCCAGTTTTCCACGTCGCCCCCGACTTCTCATAGCCGTGCGCAGCCCCAGAACCGCTCCGGTCCCTACCGAAGGCTCAATCGAGGGGCTCGGGAGGGACCTGCGCCGGCTGCGAGGGAGTAACTTGATCAGCACCTGCATGGGGGGCCGGTGGGGGGCCGGAGCGGCGAGGACCGGGCCGGACCCCCGGGTATCCATACGCACTCCTATCTGGATGTACCGGACTGTGGATCACGGAAGTAGATCTTGGATTACCCGAACGAGGGGACTGCTAATGCGGTTTGGGTGCAAGCCCATCCGGGGTTCAAATCCCCGATCCTCCGCCACTCTGACCAGGGACTTCGCCCGAGATTGAGATCTTGGACGAAGTCCCTGTCGCGTTCCGGGATGTCCGCTTTGTTGGCCCTGGATAGCACGTGGTGAGCACGGGATGTCGCGGTGGCGTCGCCGAGCCCTGGTCAGAGCCTCGAAGTGGATCACCCGGGACGACTACCCAGCGTGTTCGGTTCGGCTCTTGCGCCGGTCCGCCAGCGAGACCACGTTGGGTGGGACGGAGGGCGTCGCCTGCTCGTCCGTCACGTCGGCGGCGGACATGCGTGGAACGACGGCTGCGACAGCCTCGGCGGCGGCTCTCGACACCTCTGGAAGGACGGAGGTGTAGGTGTCGGCGGTGAACGAGTGGCGCGAGTGCCCCAGCGTCTCGCTGATCACCTTCATGTCGACCTTGCCGAGCAGCGCCAGCGTGGCCGCTCCATGCCGCAGGTCGTGGAAGCGTATTGGCGGCAGCGGGACGCCTTGGATCGCCCCTCGCACGGCCCTTTCGCTGACTCGGTGCTGCCGCGCGATCCGGTCTGGCGCCCAGCTCTCCTCGAAATGCCTCCGGCGGACGCGTCCATGCTTGTCGATGAGGTCGTCGAACCGTGTGGAGATCCACTGGGGACGGACGGGCTTGCCGTCCTCTCGGGTGAACACACGGCCCGAGTCGACCCAGATGTCGGCACCGGCGGCGAGGCGTTCCTTTCGTTGCCGCTCGCGCCATGACCGCAGTACCGAGATGGTCGTCGCGTCGAGGGCGACGGTTCGTTCGCCGGCCTCCGACTTGGTGTCGTCGTACTCGTCGTCCTCGTCGGGGAGCGTTTCCCTGATGGTGATCGTCCCGGCCTCCGTCAGGTCGGTGTCCTGCCAGGACAGCCCCGCGACTTCGGCTCGTCGCAGACCGCGGAAGGCGACCAGGTGGAAGAGGGCGTACAGGCGCTCGTCGACGGCGAAGTCGAGGAACGCGCCGGTCTGGGCGGGCGTCCAGACCATCACCGGGCCCGGGGCTTTGCCGGTCTCCTGCCAGCGCTGGACGCGTTCGGCGGTCCAGACGTACGGCTTGACCCGCCTGCCCTTGATCCGGGGCAGTTCCACGTGCTCGATCGGATTGTGCGCGAGGCGCTTGGACTTGACCGCCGAGTTCAGTGCGGACGACAGCACCGCGTGGACCTTCCTGACTCTGGCGGGCGAGATGGGCTGCTTCTGCTTGCGGGACGGCTTGCCGCCCGGAGGGAACTTCTGGGGCGACAGCGCACGGGCGTCCAAGAGCCGCTGAAGGAGTTCGCTCGGCTTCTCGGAGGTGGGAAGCGGCTTGTTGATCTGCAGAATGGCGTCGTAGAGGTCACGCGCGTGCTTGTCGCGCAACTCCACGAGCTTGAGGTGTCCGAGCCCCGGCGCCAGGTAGAGGCGTATGATCTCCTCGTAGTCAGCGTAGGTCGATTTCGCCAGGCGCCGTTTGCCCGGCAGCCAGATCTTCTCCAGGTAGGCGCCCACTTTGAGGGATCGGTCGATCGGTTGGCCGAGCCGTTCTGCCGTGGAGAGTTCGTCAGCCAGGGCGGCCTGAGCGGCTTTCTGTGTGGTGAACGGCCCGACGTAGGGCTGTCTTCGGCGTCCATCCGCTCCTGGGGGAGCCTCATAGCGACCCCACCACGAACCGTGGGACCGCTTGGCCAGCTGTGGGCATGTTCCCAGGGCGAACTTCTTGCCGGTCTCGGGGTTGCGGCAGCCGCAGCGTTTGAACGTCGTGCCTCTCAAGGTTCCTCCTCGATGAACGGTCTTTCGCAGTGCGCGGAGCCGGGAGTCGGTCTCAGCGGACGCCGGGCGACTCGTAAGGTCGTTTCCTCAGCACCCGGGGCGCCGGCGGCACACTCACACCGAGCCGTCGATGATCTGCGTGAGCGCGAAGCCATCGGCACGGGGGGCGCGAAATGCTTTCCGCCGGGCGACGGCGAGGCTTCCGATCACCTCATGGGCGAGGGTGGCGAGAGGCTCCGTAGCGCGCACAGGGGCAGCGGCCCGAGGTGTCTGAGTTGATCGACGCCTTCGGCCAGCAGATGTACCAGCCGTGCGAGGCGCTCCTGCGGGCGCTGACGGAGCTCATCACAGACCTTCGCTCTGTAATTGCTCACTCTCGAAGAGTTAACTACGGGTTGATGAATCATTGCAACGTCAGGCTTGACTGCCGTGCGCTGCGGTGAGGCGCCGGTCCCCGGGACGCCGAGCCTCCTCGTCAGCGTCCCGGGGGCGCGGCTCAGGCGTCTCGCCTCGGTCTACGTCACGCCGAGCAGTTTGCGAAGTTCCGCGGTCGGCACCCGGTAGGTGGTGCCGATTCGGATGATGCGGCATGGGAAGTCGCCACGTTTGGCCAGCTCATAGGCGTATGTGCGGGACAGTCCCAGGGCTCGGGCGGCGGTCGTGATGTTGACGACCGTGGGGAGTGTGTCGAGGTCTCGGCATTGCATGGTCTGCATTCGGATGCCTCCATGTCTCGGTACGTGCCGGTGTTTGAACTTTCGAGGTGGCGGCTGGTGTTACCGGCGCTGTCGGCTTGGGCGAGTGGGTGGCGAGGGGCCGTGCGGGGGCGGTCTGCTGGGATTTGCGGGCTGTAGCGGAGCCCATGGTTGGGGGAAGGCGGCCATGGCCAGACGTGCTTGAGAGGACATGGCCGCCTTTGCGGTCGGTTGCGGCGTTCTGCTGTGGTCGGCGAGGCGCGCTTCGCGGACATGCGCGGCGGCTTTGCGGGCGGCGTCGGCTTGGGCTTGGCGGTGTTGGAGTCGGCGGATTTCGGCGATGGTGTCCAGCAGGGCGATGACGCTGGTGACGAGCAGTAGGACCGCCACCGTCGTCTGGTTCTTCACCGAGCCAGTGAGTGCGAGCAGCCGGGCTGCGGTGCGCAGGGCGTTGCCGGCTGGGGTGGGACGCGGGATGCGACCGTGGGGTGCGCGAGCCGCGCGGTCGTAGCTGTCGGCAGCTTGGCGGAGGTGGTGGTTTCCGGTGGCCTGAGCAGCGGCGTGGAGGGTGTCGGAGGCGGCCCAGCATGCGTCCTGGGCGGCGAATGGGTTGGTGACGAGGTAGCGGCGGATCTGGGAGGTGGCGTGAGCGGCGGCACGGGCCGCGTCGTCGTAGAACGCCTGCCGCTCTTCGGTGGTGAGGTCGCTGTAGTCGAGGGTTGGCACGCGCCGGAAGGTCGGTGATCTCCAGCGTTGCTGGAGGCGGATGAGTGAGAGGTCTTCGGCAAGGCGGCTTCCAGAGTGCCAGGTCGGTTCTTCGTCGCCGGGCTCGGTGGGGAGTGCGACGGCGTAGCCGGTGATTTGACCGGGCTCATGCTGGCTGTCGCGAACCTTGACCAGGAGGCCGTAGCCCTGGAGTCGGCCAAGGAAGTCAGTGGTCGTCCGGGCTTCGTCCGCAGCGCGGCGGACGGTCGTCCGCAGCACGGCCCGTTCCGTCCGTGCGGACAGGTGCCGTCCGTCCGGCGGACGGATGGCGGACGAGTCGCGGACGGAGCCGTCCGCACCCGTCCAACGGTGGCGAAGTTTGGGCAGTGTGAGGTCGGCGGCGAGCTTGCCTCCCCCGTACCAGACCGGCTGCCCGTCCGCGTTCACATCGCCGGGCGCGGCCACCGCATACCCGGTCACCTCACCGGCCGTCCGCTGGCTGAACCGCTGTTTCACCAGGACACCGTCAGCGCGGAGGCTCTCGAAGAACTCCCTCTCGCTGCCGGCGCCGGCAGCCGCCATCTGGACCTTACGCCGCAGGAGGGTCCGAGACGGCACCGGCTGACCACGGCGGACGGCCTTCTCGGTCTCGCTGCGTTTGGGACGACGTGCCGCCGTCCGGTCCGCGGGGGCGGTAGACCGCAACCCGAACCGCTCCTCCACCGCCCGGCAGGCGTCGCGCACCCGGTACCCGTCGTTCCAGACCTCCGGGCGGACGCCGTCCGGACGCGCCAGCGTGGCCACGATGTGGACGTGGTCGTCGGCGTGCCGGACGGCAATCCATCGAACGGCGTCAACGTCCCCGACCGGGGCCAAGCCGGTCCGGTGCATGATCTCGGCCGCGATCTGCGCCCACTGCTCATCGGCCAGGACCGGATCATCAGGAGCGGCCCGGACCGCGCAATGCCAGACGGGCTTGCGGTAGTTCCGATCACCGAGCAGCGCCACCGGTTGGGTCAACACCCCTTCCAAGTGACGGAAGTCGCGGCGGCCATCGGCGTCCACCATCGGTTCCAGCGCGGTCGCGTCCCCGAAACCCGCGACGATGTGCGGATCGCAATGCTCGCCCTTGGCGCCCGGGCCGTAGAGGTAGCGGAGCAGCCCTTGGACCCGGACACCACGTATAACCTTGCCGATCAATCCGCACCGCTCAGTGCCGATGCCTTTGCGATCACGGCGTCCGGCGTCATGGGAGCCGCCTTCGCAGTTCGTCGGCCAGATCGTCCAGCTTGCGGACCGTCTGCGCAGCGGCGCGGGCATACCACTGGATCGTCGACGACACCTCACCCGAGTTCAGCGCCGTGACCGCCTGGTTGAGATTAACGCCGATCCGCTGCGCTTGACCGCGCGCCTGCATGACGGCCTGTAGTACCTCGCGCACCTGGTTGTGCTCTGCTCGCGACGTCCCGCTCGCCGCGGCCAGCAGGGTCAGCGCCGCCCACGCCGCAGTCGCCAGGTGCTCCCGCTCAGCTGCCCCGGATATCGCCGCGTGCTCCTCGTCCGAGAGCAGGATGTACAACACCCGCCTTCGCTTCGACTCGCTACGAGTCCGGCGGTTGCGTCGCCTCGCCATGCTCGACACGGACTCGGCACTGCCATCTCCGGCCATCAGCCTCCTGACCCGGGATCGCGCCCGATCCCATCCGCCTGCTGTGGACCGCGCCCGGTCCGCAGCGAGAACGCTTGCGTTTTCCATTTCTTGCCCTGCGTCAGCAGAGCCTGGTGAGGAAACCTCGGGACTCGACCTCGCATCCGCCCCGGCCAGCTGCACCCAGCTTCTCTCATCCCGCGCCAGTTGACTACTTTAAGCATCGGTGTGGCGTTCGGTCGTTCAAAAGCATTCGATCGATCCGACGTTGGCGTCTGCCCGACGCAGCTCAGCACACTTTCTCAACAGCCGGGCGCAGGCCATCGGGGAGTGTCTCGTCCGGTGCCGGACCGAGGGAACGGGGTCGATCGGCAACTCGCCTCCTGAAGCGGGAAGCCGCCTACCTTCGATGCCCGGCACCCTCAGAGGGCTGGACCGTACGCGACGACGTCCAAGCCAAGCTCCGCTCCATCATCAAGCGCCTCCTGGCCAAGCGCGGCTACCCGCCCGAGGAGCAGACCGACGCCATTCAGAAGGTCATCGAACAACTCGAAACGTTCGCCGACGAGTGGTCCCCTGCCGCCGACCGCTGACCAGGCAACCAAGATCCGCGCCGAACTGCGCCGCGCCGAGGACGTTATGAGCGGTCGATGACCGCGAAGACGATCTTGCCGGCGTTGTCGGCCAGGGCTCGGATGCCCCAGCGGCGGGCGTACTGGTCGACGATGAACAGGCCGCGGCCCGTCTCGCTGGTCGTGTCGGCCGCCAGCAGGTGCGGGAGGCCGCAGGCCGCGTCCTGAACCTCCATCCACAGGGCATCGTCCTCGGTGCGGCTCAACCGCAGGATCACTTCGCCGTCCGTCGCGGATGTCGCGTGCTGGAGCGCGTTGGTGACTAGCTCGCTGGCCACCAGGCACGGGACGAAGTCGTCCATGCCCCACTGGCCCGTGACCAGCCGCACGAACCGCCGCACCTCCGCGACGACCGCAAGGTCCTGCTTCACCACCATCTCGTTCTCCGTCGCCGCCTGCCGCATGACCTCTCCTCACCGTGTGTATTGAACACAACACATTCAGCCACTTTCGGGGCTAGGATCGGCATGCAGCCGCAAAGTGGATCAGGGCGGCATCGGAAGAGGCGTATGTGCAAGTTACCGAGAGAGGTAAGCCGCCATGGCCATACGACGTCAGCGCCCCGATGACTCCCCCGCCCTCGTCGCATTCGGCCGCCAGATGCGGCGGCTACGGGAGGCCAAAGAGCTTAAGCAGGAGACGATCGCCCACCTGACCAAAGTGAGCCCCGCCCAGGTGAGCCGGATCGAGGGCGGTAAGAAGCGCGCCACGCGAACCTTCGTAGAACTCGTGGACGACTACCTGGAAGCTGGCGGCTCACTCATCAGCCTGTGGGAGGACCTGAACCGCGACGGCCACCCCGTCCCACTCTGGTTCGACTGGCCCCAGACCGAATCCGAAGCCGCCGAACTGGTCACCTGGCAGCACACCATCGTCCCCGGACTTCTCCAAACTCCGGCCTACGCCCGCGCGTTCCTCAACTCAGAGGAAGCCGTGGAAGCCCGCATGGCGCGCCAGGCCATCCTCACCCGCGAAGACACACCACCCGCGGTGCTCACCGCGCTCCTGAGCGACAAAGTGCTCGACTACCTGGTGGGCTCGCCCGAGGTGATGCGCGAGCAGATCGAGCACCTGCTCAAACTCAGCGAACTGCCCAACGTCACCATCCAGATCGTCCGCAACAACGGGCGTCCAGCGGGCACAGGCGGCGCCTTCGTGGTGGCTACGATGGACGACCGGAGCGAGGTCGCCTACATGGAGACAACGGTGCGAGGCATCACGACCGACAACCCCTCGGACCTCGCCAAGCTCTCCGAAACGCTCCGAGAACTGCGAGCGAGGGCCCTCCCCGAAGACATGTCCCGGGACATGATCAGAGAGGCATTGGAGAAATGGACCTGAACAACGCCACCTGGCGCAAAGCAAGCCGCAGCGGCGAAAACGGCGGGGACTGTGTCGAACTGGCCGGCGTCCCCGGCGCCGTGGCGGTACGGGACAGCAAGGACCCGGACGGCCCCGTCCTCCTGCTGACCCGCGCGGCCCTGCGGACGGCCGTCCAGTCCGCCATGCACTGACCGCCCGGCACCAGCTGCCCCGGCGGCCCCCAGATCGGCCGAGTGGCGGTGAGTCGTCCCGTCCACCGACCCGCCAGCCCGCCGCACCAACTCCCTCGGCTACAGCCTGCGCCCGGCACCTACCTCAGAGGCAACTCCAGCCATGCGGACGCGCCCGCTGATAAGCCCAACCACGCGGTCAGGAGCGTGTGAGGAGGTAGCGGGCGAGGATGACGTCGCCGATGGGACGGGTCTCTTCGAGCGTCATCCGGTTGCCGGGGTGGTGCGGGAACTGTCCCGTCCCGACGAAGCGCGGGGCGGCGGAGTCGCCGACGAAGAAGGGTGCGATCACGAGCTGGAGCTCGTCGGCTAGTCCGGCGGTGAGGAACTGGGTGTGGACGGTGCCGCCGCCTTCGACCATCAACCGCTTAACCCCTCGGTCGGCAAGGTCGACAAGCATGGTGTTGAGGTCGACGGGGTCACCGGCGTCCACGACGGTGGCGACGCCACCGAGGCGCTCGCGGCAGCTGGCCACCGTACTGGTGGAGCAGTACACGATCTTCTCGACGCCGCCGGCAGCGAAGAACTTGGCGTCGGGGTCGAGGTCACCGCGGGCGGTGAAGGTGACCTTAATCGGACTCTCGGGCAGGCCGCGGGCGACGCGGGCTTTGCGGCGCTCCTCTGCCCGGACGAGCAGGCGCGGGTTGTCTCGGCGAATGGTGTTGGCGCCGACGAGAATGGCGTCGCAGCCGGCCCGGACTTCGTCGACTCGGTCGAAGTCCTCGTCGTTGGACAGCAGAAGCCGCTCGGCGGTGTTGTCGTCGATATAGCCGTCGATCGAAGCCGCGCAGGACAAGAGCACGTAGGGGAGTTCAGTCATTCACTGCTCCAGAGTCTTGTTGATCAGATGCTCGACGATACGTACGAAGTCTTCACCGGGGTCGGTGCAGGCGTTGAGGGCGGCGAACCGCTCCTCGTCCAGCGAGGCGCGGAGGCGATGGTCGCGGGACGCTTGGTGGTAGAAGCGGCGGGCGGTGCCTCCGCTGGCCGGTAGCGCGATGACCGGTTTGCCCATCGACAGAGCGAGGTCGATCTCTGTTTGGGTACCGGTCCCGCCGCCGAGGACGACGACGAACTGCGCGTCCTGGATGACGTTGCGGTGACCGAAGAGCCCGAGGGCCTGGGAGATATTGGGAGGACGGTACTGGTCGGCGATGTAGGTCATGACCTCGATGCCCACGCCGACGGGGCCGTGACTGACCTTGTAGCCCCGGCTCATGACGAGACGGGCCAGGCACCGGACGGCGACGTCGATCACGCCCGCGTCGGTGTCGGGGGCTCTGCTGCCGCAGATGGCCACGTGCACAGGTGCTGTGCTGGCCGCCGGTTCTTCGGCGGCACGTATGTCCGTGCGTTGCCGGAGGACGGTCGGATTCGGACTGAGTGCGAAGGAACCCGCTGGGGCGAGGCCGAGCAGGAGCCGGGCTTGGTCGGGGAGTTGCAGGCCGTCTGCGATCCGGGTGAGCACCTCGATGTCGGAGACGCGGCCCTGGCGAGTACCCCGCACCCAGTTGGAGATGTCAGAGCGATCATGCTGGGTGAGTAACGCCAGTTGTGTCTGGGTGCACTCGGCGAACTGTTCGAGGAAGAGCCGGAAAAGGCGTCCGACATCGCGGCGGGTGAGGGCTTGCGCGACATCTTCGCGGCACCAGAATCCCACGGGGACGGCTCCGGGATCGAAGCACCTGCGCCTGGTCACGTCGCTACTCGTCCTTGACTCGCCGAAGGCCCTCTGTCAAAGAGTAGTGGCGCGCAGGCCGCATGCCATGGCGATCAGCGAGACGCGTCCGTGGGTCGGTACCACGGGAGCGATCCACGGCTTCGTTCACTGTTGCAACCTCCCCCAAGGCCACAAGGTGAAGCTCGACAGCTCCGCTGACCGGAGGCGGGGCGGGAAGGGAGTTCCCAGTGGACAGCAGCGAGGCAGGCGGCCTGGTGGTGGCCGTGGAGAAGATCGTCGCGGCGCGTGGCCGTGCCACCCAGCCGTCCGACGGTGGGTCCACCGGCAAGTCCGACCTCAACGACGGCTGACGACGATCATGATCGACCTGATCGTCGAGGTTCTGGGCGGGGACCGGTTCCTCGCCCAGGACCTGGGCCGCACCCACCGTGTCTATCCCGCATCGTCCGCCGACCGAGACCGATTCGCCGGTCTGCTGGCTTGGGCGGCGCTGAACCAGCTTCTTGACACTCATCGGCTGGAGCCGCCGCGTCTTCGGCTGTCCGCCGACAGTGCCACCATCCCGGCGTCGGAGTACAGCGAGCGCCGGACGTACCGGCGTATGGCGCCGTGGGAAGCTCCGCAGCCGCATCTCGTCGCCGAGCAACTCCGCAACGGCGCGACGCTGGTCCTGGACGCGATCGAAGAGATGCATCCGCCAATCGGGGCCATGGTGAGCACGCTGGAGCGCCATCTCCGTACGGGCGTGCAGGTCAACGCCTACGCTTCCTGGACGGCGAGAGAAGGCTTCGGCGTCCACTGGGACGACCACGACGTCATCGTCCTCCAGGTATCGGGGGCCAAACGCTGGCGGATCTACGGCCCCACCCGTCCCGCTCCGCTGTATCGAGACGTCGAGTTCGACGACGCACCACCCGAGCACCCGATCGACGAGTTCGTCCTCCAGGCCGGGGACGCCTTGCACGTCCCGCGCGGCTGGTGGCACGCCGCCGCCGCGTCCACCGGACAGCACTCGCTCCACCTGACCTGCGGCCTGTC
The DNA here is from genome assembly GCF_014648675.1 of Actinomadura livida. Taxonomy (GTDB): domain Bacteria; phylum Actinomycetota; class Actinomycetes; order Streptosporangiales; family Streptosporangiaceae; genus Spirillospora; species Spirillospora livida. Next base: position 293,761 of record NZ_BMRO01000005.1, on the reverse strand, counting down.
TACGCACACCGGCATCGACCTGCTGTCATGGGTGGTGGATGAGCTACGCGCACAGGCATCCGTCCGCGCCGACCTCCCACGCCTGGCCGACCCGGACGCCCAGACGGTCTGGCGCCGTCAGATGAGCAAGCTGCTGGCCGAACGCCTCAACGACCCTTTGGTGATCGATGCATACTTGGCCGCACGTGATGCCGCCTCCGGGGCTCGCGGCGGCTTCTCCTTGCCCCACGCAGTGCACGATCGGCTCAAGGACGACCCCGATCTGCAGGTCCGGCTCGTGACGCCCCGGGCCGTCCTGCACCGCACCGAGCAGACCCTGACCTTGGAGGCCGCCGGCCAACGCTGGACACTCGCCTCCCAAGCGACCCCGCTCCTGGAAGCGCTCAGCTCCGGTCGGCCGGCCACGCTCAGCACTCTGGCCCAGGCCGGGAATGTCACCACCGATCAGGCCGTCGACCTGCTCGACCAGTTGTTGCGCAGCGGGATCATCGCCGTGGGCGAGGCATGATGGCGGTTCTCGGCCTGGGCACCTACCGATGCCGCGACATAACCGCCGCCGCCCGCGCGGCCATCACGGCGGGGGTCACCGTCATCGACACCGCGCCTGTCTACGCGCGAGGCAGCGCACATGCTCAATTGGCCGGTCTGCTACCCGACCGACCTGGGCTGCGCATCTCCACCAAGGCAGGCCACATGACCCGGCACCAAGCCCGGACCGCTCAACAGGCGGGTCTGATTACTTCCGATGAAGCTGCCCGCTGCCACTCCATAGCCCCTGCCTATGTTCGACACCGCATCGCCGCCAACATCACCGAGATGGGCCGCCGTCGGCTCGACCTGCTGTACCTGCACAACCCCGAACACGGCGCCCACGGAGACCGAAGCCGACTGCTCGAGCGGATCATCCAAGCGTTCACGATTCTCGAGGCAGCCGCCCATCAAGGCGACATCGCCGGCTACGGCATCGCCACCTGGAGCGGCTTCACCAGCGGCGCCTTCACCGTCCAAGACCTCGTCACCGCAGCGCAACGAGCAGCGGGAAGCACCCGAACCCATTTGCGGGCAATCCAGCTACCCGTCAACCTCATCGAACTCACACCCGTCGCCGAAGCCCTGCATGGCGCCGGTCCCGTGGCGGAGGCCGCCGGGACCGGTCTGGAGGCGTGGGCGTCCGCACCTCTGAACGGCGGCGAACTTCTCGACTTGGTCACTGCCGATCTGGCCGAGTTCATCAGTCCCGGCGCCTCGCACGTCGCTGCGACGCTCGCGGTGGTGGCCTCCACGCCCGGACTCACAGGGGCGCTGCTTTCGGCCTCGACTGCGGCACACTGGCGAGAAGCACTCAGCGCCTTCCAGCGTCCAGCCATCCCACTCCCACATCTCCAGGACATCTGTCGTGTTCTCCGAGCCTGATGATCCCGACGTCCGCGAACGGATGCACGCCGCCTTCGCCGACGCGACGTTCCGGCTCGGCTGCGCGCCCACCAGCAGCGCGACCGAAGCCTGGGGCCATGGCGGAAGAACCATCGGCGCCTCCGTCACGACGTCCTCCGGAAACGCCTGGCTCCGGGTGCTGGAGGCACCAGTGGGCAAGGAGGGCGGAAAGCTGTGGACCGGCACTCAAGAAGCCGCTGCCACCCTTCCCACGGAGATCCCACGCCCCCGGCTGTTGGACTCAGCCGACTGGGTTGACGAGGGATATGCCTACCGAGCCGAGCTCAGCACCTACGTAACGGCGCCCGTCTGCTCCCCGACTCCGGACCTCACCGAGCACATCGCCCTGCCCGACGCCTGGTGGTCGCGACTGCAGCGGGCTACGAGCACGGTCACGGCCACACCGGTTCCGGACAACCGCCCACGCGTCATCAGCCAGGAATACGTACACCGCACCATCCCTCGCTACCTCGGCGCAGCGGGCATCGACACCACCGTCCACCACTGGACCCTCGCCCACGGCGACCTCCACTGGGCCAACCTCACCAGTCCGGAACTGACCATCCTCGACTGGGAAGGCTTCGGCCCCGCCCCCCATGGATTCGACGCCGCCCACCTCTACGCCTACACCCTTCCCGTCCCAGAACTGGCGACCCGCGTCCGCGACACCTTCGCCGAAGTCCTGGCAACACGCGAGGGGCGGCTCGCCGAACTCACGGTCGCGGCCATCCTCCTCCAGGCAGCCGACCGCGACCCCGTCCACGCCCGGCTCGCCCCTCATGTCCGAGCACATGCAGAGTTGCTGCTGAAGCACGATCGCAGTTCCTGAGTCTCCTAAACGCAGCTAACCGACCCGCGCGACCCCTCGCGGTGTCAGCCGCAATGGATGTCAGTCCGGATGACAGCATCGCAGGCAAGCATCCGCTCATGCCGATGAGCGGATGTTTGTACGCGAGGGCGGAGGACATCAGAGGCTCCAGTCCAACCCGGGACGGTTAACACACATCGTCCAGCCTCGTCGAACCGGGATGCCGCTAGATGACGAGGGCGTGCCAGTTGCGGGCGGACGGCCACCTGCGCGGCCGCATGGACTCTCGGATGCCGAGGAGGTCGGCGCAGCGTCCCTCGATGGCGTTGAGGACGTCGTCCGGGGTGTCGTGGACGAGCTGCAGCACACGGATCTTGGTGAAGACCGCACGCCGGTCGAGATCTGCGTGGTGGCGGGCGAGCCGCCCGGGCAGGCCGTCTGCGCGGTTGGCCTGGCCGAGCCACCGCAGCCGGTGGTCGGCATCGGCGATCAGGTAGATCGCGGTGGTGATGTCCAGTTCCTCATACCGCCACCGCTGCGCCCAGGGGACCGGCTGGAACCAGGCGTGTTCCAGGAAGCGGCCACCCGCTCGGGGCAGGGCACCCAGGCGCGGCCTGGTAAGAACGGGCCCGGTCGGCAGGAGCGCGGTCACGACGAGTCCTCGTCGGCCGCTTCGGTCAGGAATTTCTCAGACTCCGACGCCTCGATGATCGTGGCACCGACCGGCATGTCGGCGACCGCCGACTTGAGCATGCGCAGGTCAGCCTGAACGGCATACAAAGCCTGGTGTAGCGCCTTGAGCTCGTCCTCTGAGACCTGATACAGCGGGGTGCGGTGAGCGTCGAGAGCGGCGGCGACCAGCTCACGTGCCTCGGTCAGCACCTCGACCATGACCGTGGTCAGGACGGTCGTGACGGACGAGTAGAACGCCCCCCGCCTGTTCTCGTAGATCTCAGCGGCCGAGAGTTCCGGCTGCTGGGGCGGCGTCGTATCAGTGTTGCTCGGCTCACTGGGGGGCTTGGGCTTGCGCTTGGGGGTCTCGCGTGGGAACTGGCTGTCGAACCAGTATTTGTCGGCGCGAGTCCCGTCGACGGGGGTTCCCCCACTGTCGATCTGCCGGGGCATGCTCCCGTCCTGGGAAGCGCGTGCGAGTTCGTGCATCAGGGCGATGGTGCGGCGGGGCTGACGCAACAGCGCCCGCCGTGCGTCGACCACGGAGCGCCGGATCTTCTTGTCGGTCAGGGTCTCACCGTCGGTTTCCTCGGCGCCGCCGCTTTGCGCGCCGATCGACCCGCGGTCCGCTTGGAGGATCTGCAGTTCGGCGAGCCAGTGAATTCCTCGGGTGGTCAGGAACCTCCCGAGCTTCTGCTCATCGATGTCGTGACCGGTGCTGAGTGCTTCGGTCCAGGTGGGCTCGTCGGCGAGGTGTTCGCCGTTCTTGATGAACGTGCTGCTGATGAGCCCGTCGAGCACGCGGGGGTTCCAGCGGAACCGGTAGCCCTCTCCTACTGCAGAGGAGACCATCCGCAGCCGGTGCCAGACGTGGTCCTTGGTGGTGGAGGTCCGTGCGGGTTCGCCCAAGACACGGCGGACAGCCTTGGCCCGCTCAGGGGCGTGGGGGAAGACGACGGCGAACAGGGCGCGGTCGCGGCGGTCGCGGGCGGTGATGGCGTCCTCGCCTGGGATTGAGGTGGGGTCGGAGCCTTCGCTGGCCAGCCAGGCCCGCTCCGCCTCGGTGATCAGGCCCTGCTTGCGGGCGTCGCGCAGCACCGCCCGGAGGTCCGAAGCGGTCTTCTCGACCAGGGTGTAGCCCAGCGGAGGTCGCCGGTGGTCGGCCCGGTTGGGTTCGAAGACGACGTTGTGGAAGTCATCGGGGGTGCTGGTTCCGACGATGATCTGCATGCGGATGGTCGCGATCCGCGCGGCGGCGTGCGCGCGTTCGTGGAGCCGGTGTCGGGGATCGCCGTAGGCGGTGCGCAGCGCGTCGGCGAACGCTGGAACCCACACTGCGGGGTCGGCGACCTTCGCCGGGGTGTCTCCTTCGGGCAGGACTAGGTCGGACCGGTCGACGCCGAAGATGATGTTCTTCACAGACAGGCCGTGCAGTTCCAGTCGGGCTCGTGACCGGTTGGCTCCCTTTATAGCGGGAAGGTCCAGGACCCTGCGGACCCTGTTCCCGCTGGCCCCGCCGGGCTCGGCGATCGTGCGCAGCATCAGCGCGTGCAGGGTGGTCTCGTTCTGGCCGTAGATCGCCATGTCGTCCTGCAGCCGATAGTTGCGGAAGCCGTCGGCGCTGTCGAGGGCGTCATTCATCGTGCTGAGCAACTCGCTGAGCCGATTCCCGAGGACGGGATGCTCGGTCATCAGGAACGCCGCGGGCAGGCTGTCCACGCCCTTGCCGGTGACCAGCCGCGGCAGCATTTTAGCCGGGTCGGCGGGGTGACGGGCGGGTGAGTGAAACGCGCTGCGGATGCGTTCGTTGTGCTCGGCAGGACTACCGGCGAAGCCGTGCGCCACCACGTCCATGATGTCCAGACCAGTGCTGGGGTCTCGCTTGATGACCTCCGGCTTCAGCCGGTACTCACTGGTGCCGTCCTGGCCTTTGTGGCGGGTGAGGAGATCCTTGGGGCGAACCACATAGGGCGCCAGCCCATCGGTGATTTCCCGGGGGAGCCCGGTCGCACGGCTCAATGTCGCCGAGAAGGTCTGCGGCCAGGGGTCCTTGTCCGAACCTGGGAACGGGTTACTGGGGACGGGACCATCGGCGGGGTCCTGCTGATTGTCGGCCGTATTCGTCACGGCTGCCTCCGAGAAGAGGTTGAGCGCCCTGCATGGGCGCGTAGCGGCCGCCTAGGCCTGCTGGTCCGGGCGGGTGCATGGGCGCCCGGACACCCCTCGAACTTCTCGGTGTCACAGTCTCTTCCGCCGACCGAGTGCACGGTATAGCGGTTGACCCGTCGTCCGTTCATCGTCCCGTCTGCCGCGACCGTGGTGGTCATTGCGGGCTCCCCCGACTGTTAGGCCATTAGAGGTTCAGGAAAGACTCCCGGCATGGAGCCGATGCTTCCTCAACGATAGACCCGCCCGCTGACAGATTCTCGACTCTCCGGAACCGCCCGGATGAGGGAGGCGGCCTACGTGGCGCTCGTCGTGCTTTGAGTTGGGAGGCGTGCGGAAGTTGATGGTGTCGGAGACCTGCGAAAGTGACCAGAGCGGACGGCAGCTATATCGGCGCCGCGCGAGCGGGAACCTTCCGGCGGTCACTGTGGCTCTGGTGCGCAGTGCTCATCACAAGTCCTCTGCCGCCGATCGCGCTAGAGCGCGCACTCGTGGTATCGCGGCCTCCTTGCTCGCCGAAGAGGAGCAGGTCTGTCCGAGGACATGGCCAAGACGGTCGGCAAGGGACGGTCGGACGGAATCGAGAGCCGGTGACGAGCCCGGCCGCGGTTCCGGATCGGGCAGATCGCGCCGATGGGGCCCGTTGCGGCGCGGGGGTCCGCCGCAAACCTCCGGCGACTCGACCGCGCTCACGCCGATGCCCCGTCGCCCCGGAATTAGCGATGGCCGACGACCGCCACCGTGCCGCCCAGGTGGCGGACGAAGAAGCAGCGCACACCCCACTCCTCGTCGCAGAGCGGATGGACGATCTCGGCGCCGGTCGCGCGTACCGTCTCGTAGACGGCGTCGACGTCCCGACCTCGACGCTTAGGTCCGGGTTCACCGGAGCCGAGGCGTCCCTGGTCATGACATGACGTGAGCGGTCGGGTTGGACGGCGAGACCAGGTTGATCACCCAGCCCAGGTTCATCTCCTCGTGAAAGCCCAAGAGCCGGTAGTAGTCACTGCTCGCCGCCGGATCAAGCCATGTATGACCCCTGTCCATAAATTATGGACAGGGGTCATAGTTTCGTGGATACTAGCCTCATGGAGCTATCACCTACTGAAGCGGCCTTTGCCCACTTTCTACGTACCGTGGGCACGGCTGCGCTCACTCGTTTCCTACGTACCGTGGGCACGGCTGCGATTGAACTGGCACGGGACCTGGAGAACGCACCACAAGATCGAGGGCGGCATGCCCTCGACGAAGCTGGGCTGGGTTCCTTGCAACGTCAAGTCGCGGGGGCGCCCGGAATGGACACCGAGGAAGGCGTTTCACCCCGTCACATCGCCGAGTATTTGGACCGCGGCGATGAGCCGAACATCCGCACGGCCCTGGCCGCAATGCAGAAGCGTGGGGTGGCCGAGATGGTTCCCGGGATCAAGCCCCAGCGATGGCGTCTGGCCCCACAGTACAGGTCGACTCTTGCGCCGGTCGACCACGTGTGAAGCCATGGGTGGCACGGCCGTCCGTGTCAGGAAACATCCTCTCATGCCGCAGTTCGGACGCTCAGGGCGGTCTGCGGTCGCCTCCGGACCCTGCCGAGTTGAGAGTGTCATCTTCGGACTGCTGGACGGCGGCTTCCAAGACGCCCCTTCCCTGGGTGAGCGAACCGATCGCCGGATGCTGTTGGGGCCGACGCCAGAGTCGGCGTTAATAGCGGTTGTTCCCGCGTGGCGTGGTCACGATGGTTCGGGCGCGTTCGGGGGAGACCAGGTCGCGCAGCATCGGGTCGGTGAGCAGCACGACCGGCGCGATGCGGCACAGGGAGTCGGAGTGCCAGCGGGGTAGCGCGGCCTCAAGGACGCTCCAGGCATGGTCGGGGGCTCCGGCTTGGGCGAGCGTCCGGGCCCGGTGGAGCGCCTCATGGAACTCGGACGGTTCTGGTAGCGGTGGTGGCACGAATGTGTCGATCCGCTCGACCTCTTCCTCGGCCAGGATCCCGGCGAAGAGCTGACGGTGTGGGGCAACCGACGAGCCGGCCCGGGCCGAACGGTACAGGAACAGCGGCACGGCCTCGGCGCGCACCTGTTCCAGACCGATCTCCTCGACCACGTGAGGGTGGCCGAGGATGCCGTTGCGGATCTCGTGGTGCGCATGGGCCGGATCAAGGAAGGCATTCAAGATGACGGCGAGGTAGGCGCCGGCACCCGAGCCCTTGACGGCGGCGTGCGCGAAAGCCTCCGCGGCGGCGCGGACCTCGCCCTGCAGGGCCCGTTCACGGCCCTGGGCCACCAACTCGTCGGCACCGCCGGGGTGAACCGGACGGCCATCGCGCCCACTGAGGCCTTCGAAAGACGCGCGTTCGGCATCCACCAGCGCGGCGAACGAGTCGTATCGGTCCCCAAACCCGGGATACCAGCTGGCCCAGACGTAGGCCGCCCATTCGCCGGCCGCCGACACATCACCGGGGTCGAGCAACCAGTACTGGGCGTCGCCGTCACCGGAGACCAGCAACGCACGGTCGGCGAGCGCGGTCTCCTCAGGCGTGGCGTTCTCCCGGAGGATCTCCCACAGGTCGGCATCGGCATCACGGAGCCAGCCGACCTCGCCGCCGGTGCGCATCGTCCACATGAACGGGCCGATGTTGAGCCACCCGTCAGACGCTGCGAGGAACGACCGATAGCTCTGCGGCAGGCGAATGCCCAGACGCTGCTCGAGCGCAGCGAGTCGGCCCTCGCCTGCGCCGTCGAAGCCCAGCCAGCCAGCGGACCGTTGCAGATCGCCGACGCCGTGCAGTTCCTCCTCGGGGTCGCCCCGCAACACCTCGGCGCTGTACTCGGCGAGGTATCGGCGCCACTGCTCGACAGTACGTGCGCCATCAGTAGATGCCATGCCGTGTCCGCTCCCGGTCGAAGGCCGAGGGGCGAGGTCCCTCGATCCGAGGCCCTCCACCACCATTCGGGCATCAGTTGTATCCCCGACAGCTTCGGGCATGGCCAGAAACCAAACAAACCGGACGCCTGCGGCCACGTCCTCTCATGCCGCTGGCCGGGCGCGGAGGAACCGGGGCCGGCTTAAACTAAGCGGGCGCCTCGGAGAGCGACAGGCTGTTCCCGTCAGAGCCCAGCACAACCGCGTGGCGCACACCGTTTCCGTACCTCTCCACGGGTTCGTGGCCGATGCCGTGCGAAGGGAACCGGGCTTGAATCTCGTCAAGACCGGCCACGCCCATCGTGACCATGGCGTGTCCCACCCGCTCCGTCCGTACGCTCCGATTGTTGACGACAACCCACGCGTTCGTTCCGCTAGAGGATCTCTTCGGTAGCGTCGAGGAAGCCGTATCGCTGTGCCATGTCAATCACGGCTTTTTGGGTCAGCGTCGTTCGCTCTTGCGAGGTGAGGATGGGCGTTGAAATGATCGTAACAAGCAATTCGTGAAATGGCCCTTGATCGCTTTCGCCGAAAGGGCTCAGGTCGATGTACTCGTCGAGGGGCGCCTGTAGCGCCAACTTCTGGTTGAAGTCGCGCTCGGTAATGAGTTGAAGCTGAACAGTCGGCGGATCGGTCCAGCGATGGTCCGTGGACATGTCGGTGACAGCAGCGGGCAGCACCTCGGTGGCGGTGTGCCAGGCGATGGTGAGGAACTCCACCACTTCCTTCAATGACAGTCGCAGGTCTTGCGGTACGTGCCCGCCCGGGGCTCCCAGAGCCTCGCCCCAAGCGGCCAGGTCTTCGATGCGTAGTTCGGTGCATGCAACGACGGAAGAATCCGTGGCGCTGCCGAGGGTCATCATCACTTCGGCAGTTAGTGCTGGCGCACCCTGCGATGTCGTGATCGTCGCTGAGTAGCTCAGAGCGTCCAGGGCGTTCCGGTTAGGGCCGCGCTCCCACACTTGCACTGCAAGTTCGGCTCCCCTGCGGACCGTAAATGCCGTAATTGTGCTGGTCAGCACACTGGTAGGCAATGCAAGGTGAAGATCGCGGCGGCGTTGCGGTGTGATCCGCAGTTCATTGTAACTGGCCCAGGGGAGGGTGGCCAAGGCGCGGATGCGTAGCCGATCGGCTTGGTTGGAGGTCCATAGCTTCGATGCGGGGGTTCTATTAGTGGTGAAATGGGGAACCGGTTCCCAACGCCAGTTCTTACCGTCCACGTCACGAAGCAGAACCCCTTCGCGCCATCGACCGCCGGTCAGTTCGACACGCGCCACGTTGGACTCAACCTTCCGGGTCGCCTCGCGGTCCGGTGCGGGCAGTCCCACGGCGCGGAACCCATCTCCGTTGGGGATCCCTGAGCCAGCGGCCTCTAGGGCCTGCCAGATCTCGCCCGCCACGGCGACAGGGCGCTGGTAGGGAGGCAGAGCACATAGCACCCAGCCGAACAAAGATTCGTGCGACTCGAAGTGTTGTACGACGCCCGGTCCTGCCGCATAAACCTCGGTTGAGGGATAGCCGATCCACAGCCCATTAGTCATCAACTCATTCCACGCCTGGTTGAATAGCCCTTTCCATCCCGGTAGGCCGGCACCGATCTCGATCTTCTGCTGCTCGCCCCCCGTGTAAAAGGTTGCCGTGATGTTCTGTCCGCTGCCCGACATGACCACTTGCGGCGGCTGAGAGCTTGGCGTGCTTGCGTGTGAAGAGTCGGGAAGCGTCGTTGGCAGGTTCGGCAGGGACGCGCCTGGCGACCGTTCAAAGAGAGTGTCAAGGATGGAGGCAACAGTTTCCGCGCCGCCGGGGCGGTTGTTTGGGTCTTTAGCAAGCAGGCTCAAGATCAACCTGTCGAGTTCGACCGGGATGTCCGCACGATGGATCCGCGGGCTGCTCGGCGGGAGGTTCAGGTGTTGATGGATCAGCATGGCTGGAGCCTGATCCGACGGAAAGGGCGCCTGCCCTGTGAGCAGGGCATACAGCACACAGCCTAGTGAGTACAGGTCTGAGCGGCCGTCGAGTTTGCGCCCACAGCACTGCTCCGGTGAGGCGTAAGCCGGGGTACCGATAAACTGGCCAGCGGCTGTCAGACCCGTGGAATCAGCGGCCCGCGCGATTCCGAAGTCACAGATCTTCACCCGGCCACCAGTGACTTGGAACAAGTTCGCCGGCTTGACATCCCGGTGCACGACGCCCTGGGCGTGAGCCGCTGCCAGGGCCTGCGCGGCCTGAAGCGTGAGAGAGACGGCCTGGCCTATCGGTATTCCAGTGGGAGCTTTGTCAAGGACAGCACCTAGGTCTGTGCCGTCCAGCAGTTCCATGACAATGAACAACTGGCCGTCATGTTGGGCAATATCATGCACCACAGTGATCCCAGGGTGCTGCAAGTTAGCAGTGATCGTAGCCTCGCGCCGGAAGCGTTCCACCAGATCAGCGCTCACAGATACATTGAGCAATAGCTTAATCGCCACGGACCGGGAAAGCCGCTGGTCGACAGCCCGCCATACTTCGCCCATCCCACCCCGGCCGAGCCGCCCCTCCAGCAGGTACCGGTCAGCCAGCGTGTCACCAGCCTGCACCATCGCGTCCTCCCGATACCCCAGCCGCGCGGCCACTTGGATAGCCTCCATTCCACCAGCTCATGCCAAAGACTGTGTGGGTTCTTGAGGGCCGGACCGCCACCGGCCACGCCTTGGCGGGGGCGCTCCAAGGACGCAACGCCGATCTTGCAAACCCGGACCGCACCGATCGTCACCTGTCCTGACTCAAAGGCTTTCGTGTCGCACTCTCATGCCGCGTGCGGTGCTGGTCTTGCGCCCGATGCGGGCGCAGCGTCGCAGGTATGACTTCGTTCGATGAACTTCTGGGAGCGGCGCCCGGCTCCGGGACTGCCGGTAAGAACGTGCTTCGGTTGGCGACACTCGCCTACCTGGCCCGGTACAAGGGTGACTCGCGCATGCACACCGAGTCGGATCTGCGGATCTACCTGGCCTGGTGCGCCGAACGGCGCCTGGAGCCCTTGGCGGTACGGCGTGCGCACGTGGAGATGTACGTGCGGTGGCTGCAGGAGGTCCGCCGGTTCCGGCCCTCGACCGTGTCCCGGCGGCTGTCAGTGGTAGCCGGCTTCTACCGCACCTGCGTGATCGACGGGATCCTCGAGCACTCGCCCGCCGACCACGTCCGCCGCCCCAACGTCCCACCCGAATTCCCCACCCTCGGACTCCCCCATCTGCAGTTCGAGGCCCTGCTGTCGGCCGCACGTGCATCGTCCAACCCCAACGACTTCGCGCTGGTGGCGATGCTCGGGCTGCTCGGGTTTGCGGATCTTCGAGGCCACCGGCGCCGACATCGACGACCTGGGCGAGGAACACGGCCACCGGGTCCTACGCGTGGTGGGCAAGGGCACCCGGATCGTACTGATCCCCCTCCCGCCAGCAGTCGGCAGAGCCATCGATCGCGCCATCGACGACCGGACGGCCGGGCCGATCCTGCTCAACACCCGCGGGGCCCGGATGGATCGGCACGCCGCCACCCGCCGCCTGCGCCAGCTCGCCACCGCATCCGTCGTTCGGTTGCCGCGGATGCACCCGCACATGCTCCGCCACACCTTCGTGACCACCATGCTCGACGCCGGCGTCGACCTGCGCGACGTACAGATCGCTGCCCGCCACGCAGACCCGCGCACCACCATGCGCTACGACCGAGCCCGCAACAACCTCGACCGACACCCCAACTACATCCTCGCCGCCTACATGGCCTCCGGCACCTGAACCAAGAGCCCAGACCAGAACGCGCTGGTCTGCCGACAAGCGGACGTTTTCAGTACAAGCCTGTGACTGGGGCTGGCCCGGTCGGTCCGGCTCCGGATCATTGGAATCGCGCCCGTACGGACTTTGGTTCGGTCTGCTCCTCGGCTGGGAGCGCCCCGGGCCCTTCCGCTGGTCTGTTCAGGGGCGTTCGCCGGTGGTGGCGTTAATGGCTTCCAAGGTGTCGCCTGTCCGGGCGTAGAGGATTCCGGGTGAGGCGGTGGCGCCACTAGTCTTCATTTCTTGGCGCCAGAGCTGCTCGCCGGTGCGGGCTTCCAGGGCGAGGAGTTCGTGGCCGTCACGGCGGAACATACGGAGATTGGAGGAGTCGATGTAGACCACGTCGCCGCCCAACGACGCGATGTCGGCGGTCGACTCGATGCGCTTCCGCCAGGATTGTGCGCCGGTCGAGAGACTGATCGCGGCGAACTTCGTTGCCGTGGTTTCGCGGAGACCGCCGATCTTGGTGTCGTCCCACTGCACGTAGGCCATGTCTCCCTGGGCGCTGTCTCGGTGAATGCGTAGTGTCGGGGAGCGGAGTACTGAGAGGGGGGACTTCCAGCGGCGGTGTCCGTTCGTGGTGTTGAACGCGTAGAGGCCGTCCGCTCCCAGGGCGTAGAGATCTGAGCCGTTGGCCGCCAACAGAACGTCATCGGGAACGTGGCGGTCCACGGACACGGCTCGGAACCGGATGTCCCAGCGCAACCGGCCCGTGTCGGCAGCGTAGGCGTGGATGCGGTACCCGTCCTTGCGGTCCTCGACGGCAACGTAGACGTTCTTGTCATCGGCTGCGTACTGGTCGATGGCGCCTGGCCTGACACTCCAGCCTGCTCCCGAATCGGTCGCCCACGAGTTCAGGATGTCGGTGTTCTGATCGCCATAGCGGACGTAGCCGACGCGCCCCCCGGCGAGCCGTACCCCGTCGTCTGTGCAGCCAAGGGACGCCGTGTCCAGCTTGTGGACCCACCGCCGGGTGCCCGTCGCCGTGTCGAAGATCGAGAGCAGATGCTCGCCGTTCGCCAGTGGGTCCACCACGGCGACGCTGTCGGACTGGGCCGTGATGCACTCGCCACTCTCCAGTGGGATCCGCCAACGTCGCTTGCCTGAGCGTGGATCGAGTGCAGCTAGACCTTTATCGCTCCGTGCGAGCAGTAGCGCCCCGTACCGTCCCACGAGGGTTTCGCTCTCACGCGACTCCGATTTCCAGCGCTCCTCGCCGGTCCGAGAATCGTACGCGGCGAGGCCCTTTTCCCTGCCCACGTAGACGAGGCCATTGCTGACCACCACGGCACCCCCGCTTACGTCGTCGACGGACCAGGGGCGGAATGTATCGCCACCTTCTCGCAATGCAGCCGTGCCGAGGACGGCCACGACCGTGCCCACTAGCGCGACCCCCAGTCCAACCACCCAAAGATGCCCCCCGCGTCGGCGGTTGAGCACTGACCACAATGATCCGCGCGTTGGCCATTGTGGTGACCTGCGCGGATGGTGAGCATCAGACTGAGGGGCGGACAGGTCCTCGGCCAGAGGGTCTGGTTCTAGTTCGAATGGGGGCTCGGGCGTGGGACGGTACCGACCTTGAGGGTCGGTTTGGCGGGTGTAGAGGGCGGTCTGGGCGATGTGCTCCTTGATCAATGGAGCAATCGAGCCAGACGTCCAGTCCGTCCCGGCCTGGTTGTCTAAAGCGGCGTCCGCGTCGTTGAAGAAATCGTCCAGGATCTCGTCCGGGGTGGGCCGCTCGGACGGCTGCCTGGCCAAACACCGGCCGATCAGTTCCCGGTGCTCCTGAGGAACCCGTGCCAGGTCGGGTTCGGCTTCCACCACGCGGCGCAGCACCGCAGCGGTGTCACCGGTGCCGAATGGGTGGTGTCCGGTCGCGGCGAAGTACAGCACGCCGCCCAGGGAGAAGACGTCGCTCTCGGGGCCGACTGACACGCATTCGGCCTGTTCGGGTGACATATACTCGGGTGTCCCGATTCGGTGGCGCGTCAACTCGGCCCTGTCGACCGCACGGACGATTCCGAAGTCGATCACTCGTGGGCCGTCGGCGGCGAGCAGGATGTTGGCTGGTTTGAGGTCCCGGTGGACGAGCTTGGCTGCGTGGATGGCCTTGAGTGCCTCCGCCAGCGCCGCCGCGAGCGCGGTGACCGCGCGTCTGTCCAGGGGGCCTTGTCTGGTGATGACCCTGTCCAGGTTGGGGCCATCGATGTAGGAGGTGGCTAGCCAGGCGGGTCGTCCCTCAAGGTCGGCGTCAATGACCGGGGCGGTGTAATGGCCGCTGACCTCTTTGGCCGCCTCGACTTCGAGTCGGAACCGCTCCAAATTTTGGGGGTTATCGGTCAGGTCTGTCTGGATGACCTTTACCGCGACCAGGCGCCGCCCACGTGAGCGGGCCAGGTAGACCAGCCCCATCCCGCCCGCACCGAGCCGCCCGAGCAACTCGTAGGACGCGATACGTGGCGGATCCAAGGCCTTGAGCGACTCCACGCCAGGAGCCTCCTGGACCCCAGACGCTACCGCAACCCGTATGCCACATATGCACCGTGAGCCACCGGAAACGTAAGTGATCCCCGATCATCAGGTGGTCTCACGAATCGAAGCAAGTACCAAGATGTCGCTATTGGGAAGAGGAGCGCCAGCAGACTCGTTCCAGGTCGCTGATCAGTTCCGCGGCGACCCGCCGTCGTGCCTTGCCGGCGGAGCCCCACCGCCGAGGACGGTCTCGTTGGCGGGCCTTGCGAGAGCTGGGGGGTACGCGTTCGCCGCGCGGCTGAGTCTCGATGACCCCGGTTATCGATTCTCCCGGACAAGGGAGGCGCCCGTCTGGGGCGTGCGGGAATCGGGACGTAGGTGGCGGAGAGCCGGTTGAATGGTGAAGATGGTCCGTCATGGGCGGCGAGCGTTGGGCTGAGCAGGCGCTGAAATTGCTGGGCACCGTGCTTCTCGTGGCGGCTGCGGCGGTGGCCGTCTTCGGTGTTCGGAAGGCGGAGTGGGGTGGGGTGGATCCCGGTGCCCTGGTCATCGCGTTGCTCGCCTTGCTCTTTGGCGTCGCGGCATTTTGGCAGGGCTTCAAGGCGCAACGCATCACTGACACCGATGTGGACGTGTGGACACCGCGGCTGGCTGGCATGGTTCGCACAACGGAAACGAAACAGCGCTGGCATCTGCTCGGCGGCCAGGACCGCGTCATCGATGTGGGCTTCTCGTTCACGCCCTCGCCCGCTCACGATGCCGCCGACGCCTGTCCCACGGGGACCCTGGCCGATGTGGTGGAGTATTTCGAGCGGTTGAGCCCGCAGCGGCTCGTGATCACAGGAGAGGGCGGCGCAGGCAAGACCGTCCTGGCGAACGAGCTGATCCTTGGGTGGTTGGACGAGACACGTCGCCGAAGCGGTGATCCGGTCCCGGTCCGCATCCCTGCTGCGGGGTGGGACACCGACGCATCAGTCGCGGAGTGGCTGACCGCGCACCTCGTCCGCACCTACGGCATGCGCAAAGCGACCGCGCATGCCCTGGTGGACGCGGGCCGGGTGATACCCGTGATCGACGGCCTTGACGAGATGGACAAGGAGCCCGAACCCAAGTACGCATCCCGGGCAGGGCGGGCGCTGCAGGCGCTGAACGCCTACCAGCAAGGCCGGGAGAAGGCACGCCTGGTGCTGACCTGCCGCACCGCACATTACGACTCGCTGATCAGGGGAAACATTTGGGCGCGCGACGCGGCCCGGATCACGCTCGCCCCAGTCACCCCCGACCAGGCGTGGAGGTTCATCGAGGCGGTGGCCGGTACACATCAGCACGTCCGCTGGCAGCCGGTGCTCGACGCCCTCACCCAGCCCGACCACCCACTGGCCAGCGTCCTCGCCACACCCCTGTGGCTGACCGTCGCCATCACGGTCTACCAGGAGTTGGATGACGCCACCGGCGACTATCTGCGCGATCCGGCCGACCTCGCCGACCCCGCCGCCCATCCCCACCCTGACGAGATCCGCGACCACCTGCGCAGCCGGTTCATCCACGCCGCCGTCAAAGCCTCCGCCAGGAACCCCGCCGAGGGGACCGCCCCGATGGCCCGGCACCATCGCTACCCGCCCGAACAGGTCCACAGCGCGCTGGCACTTCTGGCCCGGTACCTGAACACGAATATCGGCCGAACGCAATTTGCCGGACGGACGATGTCTGGCACCGATCTCGTCCTCCACGAACTCTGGCCCATGGCAGGACAACGCGCCCGCATCCTCGCATGCGCACTCCCCGCCACTGTCGCGGGCATGACCGTTGGCGTGTGGGCGATCCTCACCAAGCGTCCATCGGCAATCGCGGTGGTGCCGGCGCTGATGCTGGTCCTCGCTTTTATCGCCTGGCTCAGGCCGTGGCCCAAGCCAGCCCGAATCCATCTGCGTTGGCACCACCTGCGAAAAACCAGTGCCCTGCCCTTGCTCGTCTTCATGCTGATCGCCGGGATCAACCTCGCAGTCAGGGCCCGGTCCGGTGACGCGGGAGACATCGGCACCGCGCTGGCTTGCGTATCAATGCTTACGATTCTGTTCTTGCACAGGCTCACCAGGCCGGACACCGAAAGGCCGGTTGATCCCCGTCGGCTCGTCCGCGACGACCTCTGGACCTGGCTAGCCCTGGCCCTGGCCGTGGGAGTGATGACTGGTCTGCCGTTCGGACTCGTCGTCGCCTCGACCACCGGCCCGCCCGGCGGCCTGACCGCCGGCTTGGTGACGGGAGTGCTCGCGACCGTGGTCCAATTGACCCTTGGGCTCCTCGGAGTCGGCCCCGGAGCCGCAGCCATGCGCTACCTGGTGCTGGTCCTGTGCCTGCGGGGACGGACACCATGGCAACTGGGACGATTCTTGGACTGGTGCTATTCAGTCGGATTGCTGCGGGTCGCCGGTATCG
Source organism: Actinomadura livida (assembly GCF_014648675.1). Taxonomy (GTDB): domain Bacteria; phylum Actinomycetota; class Actinomycetes; order Streptosporangiales; family Streptosporangiaceae; genus Spirillospora; species Spirillospora livida. The sequence continues at coordinate 277,057 of NZ_BMRO01000005.1, read as the reverse complement.
CCTACCAATTCCGGCATCAGGAGTTCCAGATCTACCTGGCCCGGCACCCGTCCTCAAGGCGGCACGACGCGGATCGTGCGAGCGGCGCCTGAAGGCCCCCACCACCGCACCGATGGACCAACCCGGGTCTGGCTGCGCTAGGCCAGATTTCGATTGGCAACAGAAACCGCGCCAGCGATTACGGTGAGTATTCATTCGGCGGGCAGTCGCCTTGGTGACCTCCTGGTGGCTGGTGAGCACAAGGTGCGCACGGACTGTAATGGATCATGGTGGATGAGGGTGCATCGTGGAGACGCTGACCTGCGGAAATGCGAATTCGTCGGGATGGCGAATCATCACATAGCACGCCCGAAAAAGAACTGCTAATGCGGTTTGGGTGCAAGCCCATCCGGGGTTCAAATCCCCGATCCTCCGCCTCTGACCAGCGGTTTCCTTGATCTAGTTTTGGGTCGAGGGAGCCGCTGGTTTCGCGTTGGGGGGCCGATGGGGCCGACGCGGCGGGGGACCACTACCGCAGCCGCCTCGGCAGCCGCCTTGAAGACCTGGGGGACCACGGACGCGTAGACGTCGGCGGTGAAGGACGACCGCGCATGCCCCAGCGTCTCGCTGACCACCTTCATCTCGACCCCGTGGCCAGAGACAGAGTGGCCGCGCCGTGGCGCAAATCGTGGAACCGGACGGGGGGAGCGGTCCTCCGGTGGGCGCGGCTCGCACCTTCGCCTCGCCGACCCGGTGGCGCTTGGCGATCACTGCCCTACCGGGTCCGCCGGCGTTCGGGAGACGCCGAGGCGCGTCTCGTGCTGACCGAGGACATCAGCAGAGTTCAACCCCGGATCGCCTTCTACCAGGCATTGCTGCGCATTGAGGAGCCTGTTGTTGCTGTCGCCTATGAGGAGCTGGTTCGTTCTGCGAAGAGACAGGTCGGCGAGCAGATGAGGGAAGCGTAGATCCAGCAGGTGCGGAAGAAGGATCACCGGATGAACCTCCGAGTCGTTTATCCCAGGGACGAGATCAACGGCGAGTTGACCAAATGCGTCGCAACCATGCGTGCTGATCTGGGGTACCGAACGAACTATCGCTGGCTTGCCTTCCGCGAGGCACACTGATCGACCGACGACAGTGCTGGCGAGCGCGGACGCCGCCCCCGGCTACAGGCCCACGGCCACGCCGAGGCGGCAAACGTGAAGCAGGAGGCGGTCGCCATCCGCTGGCGGTTCATGGTTGGTGCCCGAAGGCGTGATGAATGTGTAGTCCTTGCACCGTTGTGCTCAGTAGCGGACACGCAGGTGGATGGTTCATTGCCGAGCACCAGTTTGGGGTGGCTACTGGTGGAAGGCGTTCATCTCCTTTGACAGCCTCACCGAGCCACCAACCGATTTCATGGCAACAGACCTCGCTCATGCAGCCCCGGTTCGTCGTCAGGGCCGCAGCCGGCGGCTGTGCCTGAAGGACCGTGTGCTGAGTCTGGCGCGCCATCGGTGGACGCGTGGCTGCGTCCCGCTTATGGCGTGTCGGGCCAGGTCCGCTTCCCGCCATGCCCGGTCCGTGTCGGACCCGCTCGGCGGTGTGGGGGCGAATACAGCGGCCCCGTGCAGGGCCGCTAGGCACCGCACGTGGTGTGGGGCCTCTCCACCGACCTTCTCGGTAGTCGCGGCCACCACCTCGCCCGTGGTGTCGGTGGACGCTATGGGCACGCCCACGTCGACCAGCCTGTCGACGACCTCCTGCCAGGCGGCAATCGTGCGCTGCTGGGGAGAGCCCCTCGTCCTCCTGCGCGATCGCAGCCATGTCTTCGCAGTCGGCACTAGCCCCAGGTAGAGGAGGAGTATGGCCAGAACTGCTGCCACGGTGACCGTCAACCATGGGGCACCTTCATCCCGTGTGACCGTCCGCTGGGTCCCCTTCGGAGTAGCGTGCGAGGGCTTACTGGACGGGGTCGCCTTCGGACGCTGCGCCGCCCCGCTCGGGGACTCCGTGGGCGGTACACCGGCCTGCGCCCCGGCAGCCAGGAGCTTCGGCGTCGGATTGAATGGAATCCACCCGGCGTTCCGTGACCTCACCTCCGCCCAGGCGTGCACCTGCTCTCCGCTCACCACGTAGGTGTCCGGCCCGATCGTCTTCGGTGTGAATCCGACGACGACACGCGATTCGAAGCCGAGCGCGCGGGCCATGACGGCGAACGCGCTCGCGTACTGTTCGGCGGTACCCTGCCTACTCTTCAGCATTTCTTGTATCTGCAGGATCCCGTGGCCACTGGGGGCGTCGGGTCGGCCGTCGGCGCGGAACGGATGCGCGCCGCCGGCTTCGGTGAAGAACTTCTCGAGCCGTTCGAGCGCGGGATAGCCGTACTCCTCCCCCACAGCCTGCTTCATCGGCCCGGTGATGGCGGCGGGCAGGGGCGGCAGCCCCGTTCCGTCGCGGACACGGGCCAGCACCGCCGCGTCCCGGCTCGCCTTGTCGAGCACCGGCACGGCGCTATTTACGCGGTACTGGGTGATCGACGGTTCGTTGAGGGGCAGCGCGACGTCGCCGCCCACCTCGTCCACCAGCAGGCCCGGCTTCGACACCTCCACAGGGCGTCCGGAGGAGACGATCCAACCGAGCGGCGGCTGCTGCCTTATCTGGATGAGCTCGTCGCGGAGCACAGTGCGAAGCGGGGCGTTCGGGGCGGGTGGGAGAGTGCGTCCAGCCCGCCGGTAGCGTGCGTCGCTGTTCCAATGCTGGCCGTCGAACCTGTTGAGGCTGGCGTAGCGGAGCCTCTCGGGACGGACCGCGCTTTGAACGGTGAAACTCACTTTGAGCCGCCCGCTCCGCAGGGCGGGGAACAGCACCAGGGGGCTGGTATCCGCGCGTGGCACGGCAGGCGGCGGTATTAGGGCGCGCACGTCGGCCGGGGCGGGGTCGCCCGTGTGGGCGAGAACCGTTCCGCCGCCCCACCCGGCGGCCGCGGCCCCAGTGAGCAGGAGCGCGGCCACCGGCACGGCCGACAGGCGCCGGCTATGCCCTACGTCCGGCGTGCCCTCGGCGGGGCGGACGGTACCGTCGGCCACAGCCGCAGTGGCCTGCCGCCCGACGGCCAACAGCAGTGCGATGACGCCCGCCATCGCGACGGCCAGCCAACTCGTGGGAGGGCCGACCGCTGCCGAGGTGGCACAGCCCAGCGCCACCATCGCCAGCGGTGCGATCGGCTGCCAGACCGGCGAACGGCGGCGCAGCGCGGGCTCCACCGCGCACAGTGCCGCAAGCCCCACGAGCACGACGACGGACGCGAACTCGCTACCGCCCGTGTCGACCGGCAGGGCCGAGGTGAGCAGCCGCTTCGGCCCGCCTGCCAGCCCGGCCCCTGGCGCGATCACCAGGAGGACGTAGGCGAACAGCATGGCGAGCGCTGTCAGCACCCGGGTGATCGGCGCAATCCCCGTCGCGGCATCCAGTAGCACGCATGTCACGCAGACCAGAACGACGACGGCGACCATGTGCGGTAGATAGGTCCGGTCGATCAGCAGGGCGGACGTGTCGCGTCCGAACGCCGGGGCGAAGGCCAGCGAGGACAGCAGCGCAAGCAGGGCGCCGAGCGCGGCCCGCAGCGCACGACTCATGACGGCCTCCTCGCCACCAGGCGTGACCACAGGTTCGCCGCGTCCGTGGCGGACGGAGCGCGCAGCACCATCAGGCCAGGGCGTCCGCTGGTGGCCGACGCGGCGCCCAACTGGACGATCACGACACGGGCGAATCTGCGGCGAACCCGTGCGATGTATTGGGCCAGGCCGGGTTCGGGCCCCGACACCAGCACCAGCGCGCCTCCCTCCCGGGCTCGTTCGACCAGTTGGATCAGGGCGGCCAGTTCGCCTTCCGCATCGCCGCCGTCTCGCCCCCGGGTGGCCGCCGCCAGCCGGTCCAGCAGGCCGTGGCCGCCCGCCTCGTCGAAGCGCCCCTGTTCCTCACCGAGGACGGCCAGGTCGACCCGGTGCCCTGCGCGCCGCGAGACGACCACGACGGACGCCGCGAACTCGGCCGCTTCCTCGAACGTCTGCTCGTCCAGCACTCCGGCGCGCGTGTCCAGCAGGACGGTCGTGGTCGGGTCGCCACTGTCGACGTGCTCGCGCACCATGAGCGTGCCGGTGCGCGCGGTGGACGCCCAGTGGATGTGGCGCGGATCGTCGCCCTGGTGGTACTCCCGCAGCGACACGAACGAGGTCGACCCGGCGGGCAGGTTCTCAGCCAGCCGGCCCTCGAAGTCCGGGACGTGCCCGAGCGGGAGGGGCCGCATCGGATGCCGTCGCGGGTGGACCCAGAGCCAGGCGCGCTCCGACAGCGGCCGGGTGCGGCGGACGAGCCCGAGCGGGTCGAGCCGCTCCACCACGACCGGGCCGAGGCGCAGCAGTCCGCGGCGCGGCGCCGCGATCGGCACCCGCAGCGTCCGGCGGGCACCGGCCGCCAGCCACCCGACCCAGACCCGCAGCGGCCGGCCGTCGACTAGTTCCACCGCGTCGAAGCCGGGGGCGGGCAGACGTCCCATATTGACCACATCCAGGGTGACCGCTGTGCTCTCGCCAGCGCTCACCCGGTCGGCCTCCACCGTGCGCTCCGCCCGGACGCGGGGGCGGCGCAGCGTCGTCACGGCCGCCAGCGTCAGTGCGGCGGCGCCGGCCAGCCCGATCCCGGTGAGCGTCGCATACCCCAGGCCGACACCGAAGGCCAGTAGTACGGCCGTGGCGCCGAGGACCGCCCAGCCCCTCCCGGTCGGGCCATTGCGCGCGAGACGACCGGTCACGACACCCCGCTCGCGACCGGGACGGGAACCGAGCGCAGCACCCGGTCGAGCACCTCACCGGGCCGGACGCCGCGGATCTCCGCCTCCTGGTCGAGCAGCAGCCGGTGCGTCAGCACGGGTCCCGCGACCGCCTTGACGTCGTCCGGGACGACGTAGCCGCGCCCCTCGCACGCCGCCCACGCCTGGGACGCGGACGCGAGGGCGATGCTGCCGCGCGGGCTCACTCCGAGCCGCAGCTCCTCGGCGTCCCGGGTGGCCTTGGCGATGCGTGCGATGTACTGCGCGATCGCGGGCGTGACGTGCACGCGGCTCGTGTACGCGGCCATCCAGGCGATCTGGTCGACGGACGCGACAGGACGCAGTTCGGGGGGCACACCGGCGGTGGCCCGCCCGGCCAGGATTTCGGCCTCGGCATCGACATCGGGATAGCCCACGCTGATGCGCAGCATGAATCGGTCGAGTTGTGCCTCCGGAAGCCGGTAGGTGCCCTCCAGGTCGACCGGGTTCTGCGTGGCGATGACCATGAACGCCGGCGGCACCGAGTGCGCGCGCCCGTCCACGGTCACCTGCCGCTCGGCCATCACCTCCAGCAGCGCGGACTGTGTCTTGGGCGAGGCCCGGTTGATCTCGTCGGCCACCACCAGATGGGCGAACACCGGGCCCTCGCGAAAGGAGAACTCTCCCGTGGACTGGTCGTAGATCTGGATCCCGGTGATGTCGCCGGGCAACAGGTCGGGCGTGAACTGGATGCGGTTCCAGCTCGCGTCCACCGAGTCGGCGATGGCCTTGGCCAGGGTGGTCTTGCCGACGCCGGGCACGTCCTCGACCAGCAGGTGACCGCCCGCGAACAGGCAGGTCAGCGCGAGCCGTACCGCCATCGGCTTACCGCGCAGCGCCTTCTCAACGTTGCCCGCGACCGCGCGGTGGGCGGTGGCGAAGTACGCGGCCGGGTCCGGGCCGCCGGGCTCGGCCGGGGCGGCGGAGCCGACGGGCGTCTGGGTCATGAGGTCTGTGCCCTTCCATTGGCGACGAGGCAGGACGGCTTGGCTTTGGGGAGAGGCGGCGGATGCTCGGTCATCAGCAAGGCGGCGACCGTCCAGCAGTACCGGGTGGACGGTTCGACGAGCTTCACGACCGCGACGGGCTCGGCGCCCGGCTCCGTCTTGCGGAGGAACGTCGGGCCGCGGTAGATCAGGTAGCCGGAGAAGCCGGGGAGCGCGGACCCGTCCGAGAACTTCAGTTGGACAGTGCCGGGCGCGACGCTGGTCGCGGTCACCGGCAGGAAATAGTTGTGGGGCGACGCGTTAGGCCTGGTCGACGGACCGACGGTTGGCGCGGCCTCGTCCTGCGACTGCTGCATCCAGATGCCGCCGCCGGTCCCGAGCAGGGCACAGGCGGCGATCGCACCGACCAGCAGCCAGCGTCTCTTCTTCTGGGGCGTGGGCGGCGGGGGCTCCTGCGGTGCGGGCCGAGTGGCACCCGTCGTCTCCTGCGCTCCCTGGGCCACTCCCTCAGAGGTCATTTCCGCGGGCGCTCTCGCAGAGGACGGCTCGAACGTCGGCCGACGCACTGCCACGGGCTCCGGCTCGCTGACCGGCTCCGGCGGAGGAGGTGGCGGAACCGGAGCAGGGCGTGCGCTGGACTGGCGTGCCAGTTCGAGGGCGCGTTCGGCGACGGTACCGGCGGTTGGACGGGCATCGGGGTCCTTGTCCAGGCAGGAGCGCACCAGCTCCCAGATGTCGTCGGAGAATGAGGCCGGTCGTTCCGGCTCGTCCTCGATGTGGGCCCGCATCAGCGCATGGTGGTTGGATGCGACGAAGGGACGCCGTCCGGCCAGCGCCTCGTAAAGCGTCACGCCGATCGCATACACGTCAGCGGGCGGGCCGACCGGGCGACCCGAGACCATCTCGGGGGCGACGTAGGCGGGGGTGCCGAGCACCTGCGACATCCTGGTCAGAGTCGCCGCGTCGGCGATGCCGGCCAGGCCGAAGTCGGTCAGCAGCGCGTGCGGCTCGACACCGCGCCGGGTGATCAGGATGTTCTCGGGCTTGATGTCGCGGTGCGTCACGTCCGCCGCGTGCACCGCGGCGAGCGCCCCGGCCGCTTGGCCGAGGACGGCGAGGTGCTGGTCGGGACGGAGCGTCCGGGCGTTCAGTACCTGGCGCAGGTCCTCTCCGTCCACGAGGTCCATCACGATCGCCAGGACGTCGCCTTCGGCGACCACGTCCATGACGGGGACCAGATGTGGATGATCCAGCCCTTTCAGGACAGTGCGCTGTCGCAGAAAGCGCGTGACCGCTATCGGGTCTTCGCTGAATTCGGCGCGCAGTACCTTCACCGCGACCGGCCTGCCGTCACTGCGTCGCTTACCCTGCCAGACGCGGCCGCTCGCCCCGCTGCCGATCACCTGTTCCAGCAGGTAACTGCTGCCCAGGGGTGTGACGGTCGACGGTCCGAGGGTAGGCGGCAGCGTCTCGATCTCTTCGGGATCGACGGCATCGCTTTCCGACAATGTAGTGCTCTTCCCGATTTCTGAGGATGGCCAACCAATCGACGTACGATAGCGGCGCGTATTCATGATCCCGTTGAGGTTCGAGGAATTGGGGAACGGGCCCCGATCCCCCCGGTGTCCGGCATCGGAATCTGCATGGCGGTGAGCTCGCCCCGCCACACCAGCAGTCCGCGGCCGGGTGGCCAGCCACCGCCGGTCGACCTGGGCAGCCTGGCCTCCAGAACCTCACCGTCCAAGTGGGAGAGCGGGTTGAGCAGGACGCCGCAGCGCCCCCGCCGCACCCGGGAAAGCCAGCCACGGTGCCGGTGCGGCACCAGGTCGTCTGTGGTCCCGGCGGCGATCACGAGGGCCTCGCCGTCCCGGGCCCGCGCGGTCAACCGTTCCAAAGGCCCGGCCAAACGGTCGTCGGCGAGCAGCTCCGCGTCGTCGACGAGTACGGCCACCGGGCCGGACGCGTCTTCCAGCGCGTCCTCAAGGTCTTGGGCGGGTTCGGACGCGGTGACGACCTGCAGGACTCCGGGCAGGTTCTCGATGGACCGCAGCGGTGACCGGCGCGGACACACGGCGATCAGCTGAAGCGTCCCGGCGCGGCGGCCCGCCAGCGAGTGCGCGACCGCTGCCAGGGCGGCGCTGCGGCCGGACTGCGGCGGACCGGAGATCAGCAGCGTGCCGCCCGCCTCGTCCAGGTCGATATCGACCGGCGCGAGGTGGTCGCCGCCGGCACCGACAGTGCAGACCGCGCGTCCCGGGGGCCGCGGCGAGACGCGAAGCGCGGCCAACTCCGCCAGGGTGATCGATTCGGGCAGGACATCCACCCGGTGCGGTCTCGCGGACGGTTCCAGGCCGTCCCATCGGCGGTTCAGGATAGCGGCGAGGCGTTCGACGGCCGCAGTCTGCGCGGCCCCGCTCGGGTCCGGATCGAGCAGGGCGATCTGGAGTTCGGTCGAGCCGGGCACGACAACCGCTCGCCCCTCGCTCATGACGGCCGGGAGCTCGCGCGGGTGCAGCCCGAACGCGGTGGCCTGCTCGGCATCGGCCTGCCGCAGGACCAGACGGGTGGCGACGGCGCCGCTCAGCCGGTACCCGAACCCGGCGCGATCGGTCGACACGACGGGCAGGATGCCGACCGCCGGGCCGCGCCGGAGCAATCCCTCCAGGGCCTCCATCGTCCGACCGCCGTCCAGTTCGGCATAGCGGGCGGCGAACGTCTCGTATTGGTCCACGAGAAGGACGAGGTAGGCGGGGCGTTCCTCCGGCGGCACGGCGGCACGCATCTCGCCCAGCGATCCGTACCCGCCGGCGGCGAGCAGCCGGCGGCGGCGCGCGTCCTCGGCGGTGAGCAGGGTGAGGAGGCGCTCGACACGGTCAGGTTCGTCCGCGTCCACCCTGGCACCGCAGTGGGGGAACGCGGCCAGCGGGGCGAGCGTCCGTCCGCCGAAGTCCAGAATGTAGAGGTGCACGTCGGCTGGGCTCGTCCCCTGGGCGAGCGCGGCGGCGATAGTGCGGAGGGCGGTGGAGCGGCCGCTGCGGGACATGCCGGCGACGCCAACCGGGCACGACCTCTCCAAATCCAGGATGAAGGTCCGGCGACGCTGTCGTTCGGGTTCGTCGGCCAGCCCCAGGGGGACGGCGACCGGCGAACCGCCGGATGCCGGTTTCAGCTCGGCGAGCGTCACCGTCTCGGGAAGGGGCGGCTGCCATGGGCCGGGCGGCGCCGCGATGCCCAGCTCAGCCGCGGCATCGCGGACGGCGGCGACCAGCATCGTCAGGTCGGTCACGCCGTCGTGGCCCTCGTCCGGTCCGGCCGCCACGGCGAGCTGCGGTGCCCCGAGGTCCCTGATAGACCGATTCCGCACGGTGACCTCGACGTCGTCGGACGGGGCCGGGTCGGAAGGGTCCTCGACACGTGGCCGCCCGACGCGGGCACACTGCAGGATTTCCAGGTCGGTGTGCCCCGTCCTCATGTAAGCGCGGCCGGGATGGTGGCGGGACAAGCGCGCGGCGTCCGCCACCTCGATCACATCGGTGCTGTCAGCAGGGCTGGTGACCCGCAAACAAATCCGCAGGTTCACGTTGGCGCGCAGCTCGGCGGTCACCACTCCGCCGGGACGCTGCGTCGCCAGCACGACGTGCACGCCCAGGGCGCGCCCGCGCATCCCGATCCCGACGACGCCGTTGACGAAGTCCGGCACCTCTTCAGCGAGCGACGCGAACTCATCGATCACGATGACGAGGCGCGGCAGCCGCCCGCCACCCGGTTTGGCCCAGTAGTCCTCGATGTCCTTGGCACCCGCGGCGGCGAGGATCGACTCGCGGCGGCGCAGCTCAGCCCGCAACGAGGTCAGGGCTCGCTCGGCCAGACGATCGTCCAGGTCGGTGACCATGCCGACGCAGTGCGGCAGCTCGCGGCAGTCCGCGAACGCGCTGCCGCCCTTGTAGTCGACGAGGACGAAGTTCAGGGAGTCAGGTGTGTTGCCCAGGGCCAGCGTCGCCACCAATGTCTGCAGGAGTTCTGACTTGCCGGCGCCGCTCGTCCCGGCGATCAGGGCGTGGGGACCGTCGCGGCGCAGGTCCACCTCGACCGGCCCAGACGGGCCCTTCCCCAGCAGCATCCGGGTACTGCGGCCGTTCGGGACGGCGGCCCAGCGCTCCTTGACGTCGTCCGGGCCAGGGTCGTCGCCGAGCCCGGCGAGGTCGAGGTAGCGGACCTCGCCGGGGAGACCGTCATCATCCCCGAACCTGGCACCCAGTACGCGGAGCGGAGCCAGTGCACGCGCCACGTCCTCGGCAGCACCGGCGCTGAGAGTGTCGGCGAGGACCTGCTCGCTCGGGGCGAGGCCGGGCCTGCTGACCGTGACCCGTGATCCGGACGGGCTGCTGACCACGATCGTCGCCCTGCATTCGGCGGGGAGCCCCTGTTCCTCGGCGTCCAGGCAGAACGCGTACACACCGGCGTCCGGGCCGTCCTCGAGCAGGTCAGCCAGACCCGGGAGGTCGCGCAGGCGCCGCGCGCCGTCCAGGACGAGCAGCATCCGCCGTCCGATCGGCGCCCCGTCGCGCAGCGCCTCCCGCTGCTCGCCGCGGCGCTCGGCCACCAGCCTGCCGAGTTCGGCGATCCGCGCCTGGGCCTGGGAAAGATCGGTGGCCAGCAGGCGTCGGCACGACTGGTCCGGACGATCGGGAAGGGTGTGCGGAAGCCAGCCGGCCCAGTCCCAATCCGCGGCCCGGTCTGTGCCGGTGATCACGACGATGCCGAGGTCGTGCGGAGCGTGCAGCACGCCGGCCTGGGTGAGCAAGGCCCGTGCGGTGGCGAGCACGGCGGGGCGCGGCCCCGCGATACCCAGCACCCCCGCGACCACCAGGTCGACCGGAACAGGAACAGCGTGCACGACCGGCACTGCGGCCTCGTCCGCGCCGGGTCCTGTCGGGGTGATCGCGGCCGGACGGTCGGTCAAACCGGCGCGCAGCCGCAGGAAATCGGGGTTGGCCGGGCGGCGCTCGAAGAGCCGTCCGCTCGGGCCCGTCGCGATGCGGATGAGCGCGGCCGGGTCGGGCATAGCGTCGCGTGCGGCGCGTTCCTCGGCGACGGCCAGTTCGCCCATGCGCGCGTTCACCTCGTCGAGTTCGCAGCGGAAGACGCGCAGCCTGTCGTTGTACTCCTTTCGGCCGCCGCGCCGCTCAGTGACGAAATGTGCGATCGCCATGAGCGGAGAAAGGGCCAGAAAGAACAGATAGAAACGGGAATTCGGCATGAACAGATAGAGCGCGCCGGCGGCCGCCAGGGGCAGCAGCACCATCGCCAGCGGGAACCGCAGCCCACGCGGTCTCTGCGGCTCCGCCGGAACGATCACCTCGGTGCGGACGGCGGGCGCCGGGATCCGTGGCGGCCGGTTGAAGCGCCGCACCCCCTGCTCCCGGTCATCCAACAGCTGTGCGTCCGCCGACGGGACGGGACGCGCGGAGAGTACCGTCTCCCCGATCTGGAACGACTCCCGAAGGGCCAGCCCGGTGGGACGGTCGATCCGAAAACCGCGCCGCACGGTGCCGTTGCGGGACCCGGCGTCGGTGAGCACGAACGCGTCATCCGTCTCGACGCGAAGTTCGGCGTGGCGGCGGCTCACCTCCGGGTCGTCGACGCTGAGGTCGCAGGACATGGAACGGCCCAGCACCACGGCCCCGGAGGCGGGCAGCGTCAGGGCCGCGCCAGCGGCCGGGCCGCCGATCACGGCCAGTTCGCGGCCGTCCGGCCGGGCCGCCGCACGGGGCGGCCCGGCCTGCGGACGGCCGACGGCCAGTGCGGCGCCGTCTCCCCAGTCGGCGCCCACCAGGGCGTCCAGCCGTTCGTGGTCGTGCAGCCGCCGGGGGCCGAGGAACAGCGCGCCGTCGACGGCGCCTTGCTGCTCGGTGAGGGCGCGCCGCAAGTCCCGGACGGCCGCGTCCGCGCCCGCCTCGACGACGACCGGCGTGGACCGGCCCCGCCGGTCCACCACCGCGATCTCCCATTCCATCGGCCCGGTCCCGCCGGCTCAGATCTGGCCGTCGGCTGCGGCCACCCGGTGGGCGAACGAGCGCATCGCCGGGGACAGGTCACGTTCCAGCGAGTCGCGCATCCGCTCCAGCATCGGTCGGTACTCGGCGTGCCACGCCTCGTCGAACCTGCTGGCGCTGCGGCCCTCCCAGTCCATGCTGGACACCGCCGAAGCCAGCACGCTCACCAGGCCGGTGATCACCGAGCCCTGCTCGTCCACCTTGCGCGCCAGCGCCTCCACCTGCGCCGGATCCGCTTTGACCCTGCTCATGTCGTCTCCCAGTTCGGTAGAAGGATGTTGTGTGTCGACGACGCTAGGCCGGGACGGGCGCGCGGGAAATCGGAAACCCTTCCCATTCCGCGGCCGGCCGACGCAGCCCTAGCGTCAGGCGCGTGGCGACTTCAGGGGAACGGCTGCGGGAATCGCAGCAGGTGCTCGTCCAGTCCGCGGAACAGCTACGTCCTGCCCGACGAGTTCGCGGAAAAGAAGCTGAAGCACCGGCTCGACGAACTGCTGGACGGCTGGAACGGGCTCCGGCGGCTGCCTTATCTGATGAGCAAGGACATCGGCTTCATCGTCAAATCGTGACGCCGGTTCGACGACGCGCCGCCCTGCTGCGGGCGCTCTACGGACCCGATCGGGGCACTGGCGTTCGCATCCACCTGCCCATCACGCCCCACCCGCATCCGCACAACGAGCGGCATGCTCCGCGACGCACTGCCCTCCGCGAACTCGCCGACATGGGACACGACCGCTTCCACCTAACCATTCGCGAATACGCCCCCTACGACAAGGTCGACCCCGTCCATGCCAACGGGTCGTTCCCCTATCGCAACAGGGCGTTCGATGCGAGCGGCTCCACGAAGGACATGTCCCGCTTCGCCGACTGGGTCTCCGACCATTACGGCAAGCAACTCGAAGAGTTGTTCTGGAACGGTTCGGGCGCCCGCAACATCGACAATGGCCGGCGGGTCGGCAGGGGCTTCGTGTCAGGCCACACCGATCACGTGCACGTGGCGATGTGATGCGAGATCCACGTCCAGACGTCGGTGGAGGTGATCGGGCGCAACACCGTCCCCTCTCCCGGGACGAGGTCCCCGGTCTCGTCGTCCGGCACTACCGGGCTCGCGTGCAGCGTCCACAGCCCTTCGTCCGCCGCGTCGACGATGTCAAGCACGCACGTCGGTGATCCGCCAGGTTCACCGACCGCGATGCGCCAGCGCCGCTCCCCGGCCCGCACCCACACCGTCGGCACGCCGGCCTTCGCCATCCGGACGGCCTGCGGGTTGCGGGTCGGACGCGGGCCGAGTTCGACCAGCGCGGCCAGCAGCAGCGGGACCATCGCGTCCGGCAGCGACTCCAGCGGCGCCGGCAGGCCCCCGGCACCGCCGACGGTCAGCCGGTACTGCTCTCCGTCCACTTCCACGGAGATCTCGATCACGGTCGGTAGCTCCGCAGGATCCGTTGCAGCTCGGGCCTGAGCCGCGCGTAGTAGATGGTGTCGACGACCGCGCACAGGTTCGCCGGAGCATCCCCTGCCACCAGCCACAACTCGGTCGTGACACAGCGCTCGCCCTGCGGGTGTGCGGTAAGGAGCCGGCGCGCCGGCACCCCGCCACGGCACCGCACCTCGCCCTCGTCCAGGATCAGGGTCATGGCGTCCAGTCCGTCCGGAGCCGGTTCATCCGAAGGACCCACGGTGACCACGGCCTTGGGCGTCTCGCCGTCCTCTCCCGGGAGCGCCGCCATGTGCACGCCGTCCGTCGGGCCCATCGCGCGCCACCCGTCCGGCAGGCTCAGCGGAAAGCCGGTCCTCACAGGATCGAACCAAGACCGTCCGTGAGTTTCCCGACCCCGTCGGCTACCTTCCCGGCACCGTCGGCGATCTTGCCGACACCGTCGGCGATGGCGTCGCCGGCCGGGTCGAGGACGTGGTCGTGGAACTCCTGCATGCCGTCGGCCGCCAGCTCGCCCGCCTTGGCGGAGATGCCGAACTTCAGGTCCAGAGCGGTCCAGCCGATACCGACCGCGAGCCCCACACCACCGCCGAGCAGGAAGGGGGCGCGGGAACCGGCCATCCTGGCGATGGCGGTTGCCATCCCCTTCCCGGCCATCTTCTTCTCCACTAGATCGTCCAGCTTGCCGCGCACGGCGCCACCCGCCATGTCGGCGACGCGGGCTCCCGCGGACATCGACCCGGCACGGGCGCCGAACCTTCCAGCCCGCTGTCGGTCACTGAGATGAGGGTTGCGGAAGTCCGCGAAAGTGGACGGTACGAGTGACGCGGCACGGTTCAGCATATTGAGGCGTTCGGTCGCCTTCCCCAGGCGGGTGAGCTCACTGTTGCGCATGGCCTCGGCCTCTTTCCAGGTCCGATCGGCCGCGCCCGAGAGAAATCCATCAATCATCTTCAGCTTGTACAGGCCCGGCTGGGCGGCCGTCTTCACCACCCCGATATCGTGCGCCTGCTCAGCCAGCCGGGCGCACGCGACCATTGCGTTGTCCAGCCCCCTGATGGACGTCGCGGCGCGGGACGTGTCACTCGCGGCGGCATCGACCGCGGCCCTGATCCGCGACGCGAGGGCGGGCTCCATTTCCACGCCGACGTCGAGGTGCCCGAGCTGCCGCGAGGCGTCCGACAGCGCGCGGTGCAGGTCGTTGACCTTGGGGGCGGCCTCCTTCAGCTCCATGAAATCGATCAGGATGGTCTCGGTCATGGCAGGCACTCCCCGGTGAGCTCGGAGTAGCGACGGGCCCAGCGACGCCTGCTCGCGGTCAGCTCGGCCACCTCGTTGTCGAGGAGCCGCGCGGCCCGTTCGAGGTCGGCGGACACGTCCCGAGCCGTGGAAGCCGCATTGGAGATCATTGCCTTGGCGTCGCGGGCCGCCCGCGACTCCCAGTTGTCGATCCGCACCGGGGCGGCGTGTGCGAGAAGGCGGGCGACCTGCCGGAGCTCCTCGGCGAGCCGCACCATCCCCGGTAGGTCTCCTGGGGGGCGCGGGCCGATGCTCGCGACGGCCTCCGCATGGCTCACCGTCGTCATGTCGCCGACCGTACGGAAACGCTCCGGCGGACGGTATGGGAAACCGTCCCCAACCGTCAGCGCCGGTAGTGGCGCCAGGCGTGAAGGTCGTCCTTGGTGATCAGGCGCCTGGCGAGCACGTATTCGGCAAGGTTGGTGAGGGCGATGTGGCCCATCATGTTGGGCACGCCCGCCTTGTCCAGCCGGGTGCGAAGGTATTCGATCCGCTTGGTCAGCTTGGTACGGGGCCACCCGAGAAGGGCGGCCGCCGCCTCGTACGTCCTCGGGTACGGCTTGTAGCGCGGCGGGTCCTCCAGGTAGCCGGAGAACAACGCGAGCAGCGCGTCGCGGTCAGCCGGCCTGATGAGCACCTCGTCCCCGATCGCTGTGGGGTCGCCGTCCGGGACGAGGGACTCGGTCGCCGCGCCCGTGGTCGTCGGCACCTCGACCCGTAATGCGTGGCTGCGGTTCCCCGCCCCGGACACGATGACCCTGGTCACCGTCTCCAGCGCCACGCGCCGCTTGGGGGCAAGGACACTGCGCAAGCCAACTTCGTCCACGACCGCAAGGTTCCCGGACGAGAGGTTGGCCAGCCACCAGCCACCACTCTCGTAACTGATCTTGCCAGCGCGCCGGGAGATGGTCGTGTCGCCAGGGTCGAGGCAGATCGTGCATTCCTTCGACCGGCCGAAGGTCAGGGTTTCTCCCGGGGCCACCGGATAGGCCCGGTCATCGGAAAAGACGGTCGCCGGGGTCATAGCGCTCCTCGCATGGTCCACGTAAATGATCTCGGTCGGAAAGTGGGAACCCGTCCCCATCGCGGTCTGCTGCGAATTTCGTACGGTGCACCCTATTCTCAGCTGTGCCGACGTCGGCCGCCACCAGAACCCCCATGCGGCGCCGTCCGCATCCCACCGCTTCATGTCAGTTTGTAGCTGGAGGATGGACATTGTCCGGAAAAGTCCGGGAAAAGCTGATGAGCGGGTCCACCCGGGAGAAGCTGCTCCGAGCCACCCTGGTGTTCGTTCTGCTGGCGGGGGTCGTCGCGGTCACCTTCGGCGGCGGCTACCGCGCCTCGCAGGCCGCCTTCGACGATGCCAGCGCCTACATGCAGAAGGACCACTCCATCGTGCGCATCAATGCTCCGGCCCAGCGGGTGGACGCACAGGCCCAGACCGCGCGCCGGCTGGCGACGGGCAAGCAGCAGCTGGAAGTCGTCCAGTTGTCGCCAGGTGTCCTATATGTAGTCAACAAGAGCACCGGCGCCGTGGACCGCCTGTCCACCACCGACCTCCAGCCCCAGCCCGTGAGCAAGGAAGGCTCAGCCGCCCCGGGAGGCCGCAACACCGTCGTCGCGGCCGGCGGCGGCAGCGCATACGTGCTCGACCCTCACGGCAATGTCACCCTCCTCGAAGGACCGTCCGGTACCAGGCAGATGCCCGTCGCGCTGCCGCCGCGCGGCCCGGCGAGCCAGCTTGTCGTGGACGGCCACGGAACGGCGTGGGCGTTCTCCCGCGCCACCGGCCGGTTGTTCGTCGTCGTCGGCGGCCGCGTCACCGGCCAGTACCAGGTCACCGACCCCGGCGAGCAGATCACCTTGACCCTTGCCGACGACCGTCCGATCATCTACCGCCCGCAACGCGGCGAGGCGACGATGATCGGGCGGAACGGCCCGCAGCGCACGATCAGACTTCCCCGCCAAGACCCCGACGCCGTGTCGGCGGCGGCTCCCGGCGCCGACAGCCCCGTCCTCGTCGTCGCGGCGCGCACCGCGACCGGGGGCCTACTGATCAAGGTCGATTTCGGCACCGGCGCCATCCGAACGGGCCGCGTGAGCGGGCCCGGGGCCATGTTCGGCCGGCCGGTGGTGTCGCGCGGCCGCGTCTATCTTCCCGAAAGGAAGGAGCAGGTCGTGCTGGTCCACGACCTACGCTCCCTGCGCCGGTCGCAGCCTCCCGAACGGGTACGTGTCTCCGGCCCAACCCCCGGTTTCGAAATCTTCGCCCGTGACGGACGCGTTTGGGTCAACGATCCGTACAGCGACGACGTGCTGGTCTTCGACCGGAACGGCACCCCGAAGAAGTTCCCGGCCGGCAAGCCGGCGCCCGTGAACGGGAACGGGAACGGCCACGTGCGCTCGCCGGGCGGGCCGCCGTCCAGGCCACGCACCCCGGTCACGAGCCCGTCGGCCGGGACCGGGCGTCCGGTGATCGGGCGTCCGGGCATCGGCGGCAGGGGCGGGCCGCGGCCCGGAGGGCAGGACGATGGCAGGGGCCGCCCGGCCTCCCGTCCGCAACGGCCCGTCGGCGTCCCGGCCGTCGTGGGCAGAACGCAATCCGAGGCCGAAGCCCTGATCAAACAGGCGGAGCTGCGCCCCCGCGCGATCTCCAAACCCGGCGCCTGCACGCCCGGGACGGTCACCCACACCGATCCCGCCGCAACCACCAATGTCGAGCGGGACTCCATAGTGGTGATCACGGTCTGCGGCCCGTCTCTGGTCCCGAACGTCGTCGGCATGCCGATCGAGCAGGCGCGGCAAACCCTTCAGAAGGCGGGCTTCACCACCCGAGAGCTCGTCGGTGGCACGGCGGCAACCCTCGCAGACATCGGCAAGGTGATCACACAGACCCCACTCGGGGAGCAGCAGGCAAGCACGCGCGAACCGGTCACAGTGACATATATCGACCCCGTGCGCGGAAGCCAGGTACAGGTCCCGAACCTCAGCCGCATGACGCCCGAGCAGGCCTGTGCGACCCTCACCCAGTACAAGCTTGTCTGCAACGGCGTTGCGGACGCGGCCACTCGTGAGGTCGGCGTCGTCCATAGCCAGCAACCACAGCCAGGCGCGGTAGTCGCCGGGAACACTCCCGTCGAATACGTCTACGAGACGGTCGCACCCACTGTGCTGAACCGGTGGAAACTCAGAGGCAGGGACGCCCGGTATCTAAGCGTGACTCCCCGCGCGCCCAGCGACGGCGGCGACTGGTCTGACCAGACCACACTCGGCATGGTCTACAACCCCGGTGAGCCCGACGTGCCCGGCCTGATCAACATCAACCAGTGGTACTGCAACAATAATTGCGGGCAGCCGAATCTGGACAAGGCCTACTACTACTCTCGCGACCTGACCAAACCCGGACCCGGGCGATGGTCTGTCCAAGCAACAGCATTCTCTTGCTTCGGCAACCCGGTTCCTGGAACTGCACCGCTCTACGCCATGCGAAACGAGCGCCAGAGTTGGGGTTTTGCAGCTGCAGGAAGTAACGAACACGACTACTACCTCAACAACGGATACAGCAACGTGAGTTTGCTCTGCTACATATGGCTCAGCAACTGAACGTTACCCGAGAGAAAGTCCGCGCCCTGCTGCCCTCCGACGAGGAACCGGTACGGCCTCGACACCAGACGAGGTCGCGACTTAGGCGCGGACACCGGCCTGGAATGCAGTACGGGCAAAAGAGCTACAAAGAAAGCGGGCGACGCCACAGCTCAGTGACGTCTCGATTCCAACCCCATGCGGTTCCGTTGAGCGCTGCGGCGAAGGACTCGAACCTGCGCGCCGCGGATGTTCCTGTTTTCAATCCGATGCGGTTTTGTTGAGGCGCTGCGACAGCACCTCAGATTATGGGAGCCTGACCTGCGGATTTGCAAGATCATGCGCCAACCTCTTTGTAGGCAACCTTTGGAAAGGTACTGCAGATGATCTTCAGGGTGCAGCTTGTGCAGGTGAGACCGACTTTTGAGGGTGTGCGCAAACCTCTTCGCAAATACAGAATGGTCGAATGACGACACCGGTGGCGTCCAGGCCAGAGCATCGAAGTGGATCACACGGACGACTACCCTGTGTGTTCGGGTCGGCTCCTGTGCCGGCCCGCCCGTGGGATTGCGATTGGCGGGACGGAGGCGTCGACTGCTCGTCCGCCAGGTCGTCGTCGGACTACGGCTGCGACAGGCTCGGCAGCGGCTCCGCCACCTCTGGAAGGACGGAGGTATAGGTGTCGGAAGACGAACGAGTGACGCGAGTACCCCAGCGTCCTCACTGATCACCTCTATTTTGACCCTGCCGAGCAGCGCCAGTGTGGCCGCTCCATGCCGCAAGGCCGTGGAGGCGAATCGGCGGCAGCGGGACGCCATGGGTCGCCGCTCGAACGGCCCTTTCGCTTACGGGGTGCTGCCGAGCGATCTGGTGCCCAGCTCTCCTCGACATGCCTCCGGCGGACACGTCCATGCTTGTCGATGAGGTCGTCGAACCGCGTGGAGATCCACTGGGGGACGGAGAGGCTCGCCGTCCGGTCGGGTGACCACACGACCCGAGTCGACTGCCGGCTCCGACGGCGAGGGACTCCTTTCGTTGGCGCTCGTGCCAGGACCGCAGCACCGAGATGGCCGTCGTGTCCAAAGGCGACGGTTCTTTCACGCTCGCGGCCACATCCGTTGTCCGGCTACCACGGATGCAACCGCACAGGCTTCGCGTTCCGGCTCCACTTTCTGGAGCGCGGGCCCGCGATGATGGCCCGGGCCTTCCTTGCGGCAGCACGGGCCGAATGAGAATGCGGTTGCGTCCACGGAGGTGGTGTACGAGTTTCCGCTGCTGAAGAGCGTGGCGTCGTGACGTGAGACGGCCACCGCGTAGATCCTTCGAGATGGATGATTAAGAACGAAGGAGAGGAACGCGGTGGCCGTGGACAACAGTGTGGACCCTGCCGAGTGGATTGCCGAGCAGATCGGGGCGTGTGAGCCGGATCTGCTGCGGTCGATGGTCAAGACGATGGCCGAGGCGCTCATGAGTGCGGAGGCCGACGCGGTCTGCGGCGCCGGCTACGGGCAGCGCTAGGACGGGCGGGTCAATCGCCGCAACGGGTATCGGCAGTGGGACTGGGATACTCGCGCCGGCACCGTGGAGCTGGCAATCCTCAAACTGCGCAGCGGCTCGTACTTTCCCGAGTGGCTGCTCGAGCGGCGTCGCCGGGCCGAGCAAGCCCTGATGAGCGTGGTCGCCACCAGCTATCTGCTGGGCGTGTCCACGCGGCGGGTGGACAAGCTGGTGGAGCAGATGGGCATCAAGGCATCTCCAAAAGCCAGGTCAGCGAGATGTCCAAGGTGCTGGACGCGCAGGTCGCCGCGTTCCGCAACCGGCCGCTGGAGGGCGGCCCGTATGCGTTCGTGTGGGTGGACGCCCTGACCCAGAAGGTCCGCGAGGGCGGCCGCATCGTCAATGTCCACGTGCTGGTGGCCACCGGCGTCAACGCCGACGGGCACCGCGAGATCCTCGGCGTCAAGGTCACCTCGGCCGAGGACGGCGCCGGCTGGCTGGCGTTCCTGCGCGGCCTGGTGGCCCGCGGCCTTACCGGCGTCCAGCTGGTCATCTCCGACGCCCACCGCGGCCTGATCGAGGCGATCGCCGCCACACTGCCTGGCGCGGGCTGGCAGCGGTGCCGCACGCACTACCTGCGCAACCTGCTCACCCGCGTGCCCAAGTCGGCGCAGCCGTGGGTGGCGACGCTGGTGCGCAGTCTCTTCGACCCGCCCGCCGCCGAAGAGGTCCACGTCCAGCACGCCCGCGTGGTCGCCTCGCTGGAGGCCAAGCGCCCGGAGGCAGCCGAGCACCTGGACGCCGCCCGCGACGACCTGCTGGCCTTCACCGCCTTCCCGCGGCAGCTGTGGCGGCAGATCTGGTCGAACACTCCCCAGGAGCGGCTGAACAAGACCTCCGATAGTGGTTGTTCGTCAAGCGGCTGTGGGGAGTTGGGCGGAGAATGCTTTGGCTGGGTCATATGCCTGGCCGGTCTGGAGGCAGTGATAGAACTGGCCGATCATCCGGTTGAACAGGTGTCGCAGGGCCGCGGGGTGTTTGTCGCCGGTGGTGCGCCGCCGCTCGTAGTGTTGGCGTGCCGGAGGATGGTTGATGAGGGCCATGAACGCCCAGCTGAAGCCGGTGGCGGCGAGCCGGTTATCTTAACACGCGGGTGCGTGATCGAGATGCTCTTCCCGGATGCTCGGGTGACAGGCGCCGACCCCGCATAGGCCTTGATCGCCCGTGCGTCGCCGAACCGGTCGCGGTCGTCGCCGATCTCGGCCAGGACACGGGCACCCAGCGTGTCGCCCAGGCCGGGAAAGCTGCTGATCACGGCATGGTCGGGGTGCTGCTGGAACGCCTGGACGACCGCGTTGCCAAGGCAGTCGACGTTGGAGCATTCGGCGTCCAGGACGGCCAGCAGCGCCAGGGCCTGCTCGCCCATGGCCTGTTCGACCAGGCTCGGCTGTTGCAGATGCGGTCGGCGAAGCGCCTGCTGGATCTGGGCGGTCAGGTCATCGACACAGCGGCGTCGGCCCGACCGGCGCAACGCGGCGGCTATCTTAGGTCGCGACAGCTTGGCCGCGACCATCGGGTTGGGAGCGATCCTCAGCACCGCTCGGGCTTCGCGGCTGGTCAGGCCTGAGGTCTGCCCCTTGAAGGCTGCCAGGAAGGTCGGGTAGTACTCCCGCAGCAGCGACCGTAGTTCGTTGGAGATGCGGGTGCGTCGCCACGTTGCGTCCTGGTGGACGCGGGCAAGCACGGCGATCGCGCGGGCCAGCTCGGAGTCTTCGGGCAGGGCCCGGTGCGCGTGGGCGTCGGTGCGCAGGATGTTGGCGAGCACCATCGCATCGATGTGGTCGGACTTTTGCGGGCGACCGAGTAGCGTTCCCGATAGCGGGCGACGGCCATCGGATTGATGGAGTAGACCCGCCTGCCGGTGGCTCGCAGCGCCGCCACCAGCAGCCCGCGAGGTGTTTCGATCGCCACCGGGATCGGTGCCTCGGCGCTGTTACCGGCGGCCCCCAGCATCTCCGCCAGCTCGGCGAATCCCTCGACCGTCTCCGGGATCCTCCGCTTGGCCACCAGCCGGCCGTCATTGTCCACCAAGGCGATGTCATGGTGGCCTTCAGCCCAGTCGATCCCGCAGAACATGCTCACGTGTGACTGTCCCTTCATCCTCCCCCCGAACAACTGATATCCCTGCAGGCCAGAGACCTGGCGAGACCGCGCAGCATCCTAATAACAAGGCTCGAGGCCTTCCCTCCGATTGAGCCGTTCGCGATCCCAGCAACCCGCACGGCCCCGGTCTTCGCACAGAGCTCGATGGCTCGGGAGTCCTGGGGGTCCGCGCCGCGCGGGCGGGCTCGAACCACGATCAGCAACCTGCCGCGACCGGCGACAAGACATGGCAAAAACACGCCGTGATACGTCGATTCACTCGATCAACCGTCCAGGAGTGCCGCTCTGCGCCGGCCTTGTTCAAGAGCTCACAGTCCAGAGATCCGCAGGCATCAGAGCGGCACCCCCACGGCGAACGGACAGGCCCGCTGGCTCCGAGCACCGGCCGCTCAGCCTTTATTAGGAGATCCGCCGGCGCACCGACGTGGTCGGTATCTTCCCCGACCGCGCCGCGATCGTCCGCCTCGTCGGCGCCTTGCTAATGGAGCAAACCGACGAATGGACCGAGGCCCGCCCCTACATGGGCCTGGAATTCCTTGCCAAAGCCCGCCTTCGAGTAATCGAGGGCAACACGCCCGACCCCAAGATCGGCAAGCGAGAACTCACCGCTTAACCTGCAGAAACAGGATCACGCGGAGGCGACTCTTACACCACTCCGCTGGACGTGACCGGACCCGCCGGAAAGCATGTAGACGATCCCCATCGTCCCTACGAGGGTTCGCAACATGTAGCGGCGGACCGCGACCATGTGGTCCGGCGCGGTCCTCATCGCCCCTGCGAGGGTTCGCACTCCAAGATCATTGACAGCCGGTCCTCACCCTTCTGGTTCTCATCACCCCATCAAGGTTCACCCCGGTGACGGTGCGGCCTTCCGCGAGCAGTTCCGCAGCCCCCTCATTGCCCCTTCGAGGAGGTCTGCGTGAGGTGACTGGGGGGCCGATGGGGGGCCGGAGGGGCGAGGACCGGGCCGAATGCCGCGGTATCCATATGTACTTCTACCTGGACGTACCGGACTGTAGATCATGGAAATGAACCTTCGATGACCGCGTAGATGGGACTGCTAATGCGGTTTGGGTGCAAGCCCATCCGGGGTTCAAATCCCCGATCCTCCGCCACTTCGACCAGGGACTTCATCCAAGATCTCAATCTCGGACGAGGTCCCTGTCGCGCTCCAGATGTCCTTCTTCCCGTGTCTGGTGAGCACATGGTGTTCACGGGACGGCGGCGGAGTGCCCTCGTCCCCCTTCGCGGCGCTGGACGAGCTCGCTCGACTTGAGGCGGCTCTGGGCCTTGCCAGCGACATACGCCCAGCTACAGGTAGCAGAGGGGTGGCCTGAAGGGTGCCCTCGCGCGGCCTTCATGAACGGTCGAGGACCGCGAAGACGATCTTGCCGGCGTTGTCGGACAGGGCTCGGATGCCCCAGCGGCGGGCGAACTGGTCGACGATGAACAGGCCGCGGCCCGTCTCGCTGACCGTGTCCGTCTCCAGCATGCGCGGTAGGTCGTTGGTGGCGTCCTGGACCTCCATCCACAGCGCGCCGTCCTCGGTGCGATCCAGGCGCAAGGTCACGTCGCCGTCCTCCTCGGACGCGTAGCGGAGCGCGTTGGTGACCAGCTCGCTCGCCACCAGGCACGGGACGAAGTCGTCCATGCCCCACTGGCCGGTGACCAGCCGCACGAACTCCCGGACCTCCGCGACGACCGCGAGGTCCTGCTTCACCACCATCTCGTTTCCGCCGCCTGACTCATGACCTCTCCTCACTGTGTGTGGTGACAGTAAGGACCCGGATGGTCCCGTCCTCCTGCTGACTCGCGCGGTCCTGCGCACGGCCGTCCAGTCCGCCGCCGGCACCCCACTGACCGTCCGGCACCGACCATCCCGGCAACCCCGCCCCGCCGAGTAGCGGCGAGTCGTCGCGCCCCCCGACCCGGACGACCCGCCGCACACCTCCCCTGAGCACGGCCCACACCCGTCCGCTGTCCCACAGCCCCCAGGCCAGCCGACACCTCTGCCTCCGCCACCCGCCGCGCTATGCGTTGCAAACGTGGCGCGACGCTCGCGCCTCCCGCGACGGCGACCGCGTGGCACGCCGTGGTCTCCGGACCGTCCCCACGCGTGACAGCTAGGACCCGGATAGGCCGTCCTCCTGACGCCGCCCGCGACGCTCCACACGGCCATCCGCGTTACGTCCTTCGGTTGGCGACGCTCGCCTCCCCGGGGAACACCGTCCAATCGGCAGTGGCGCCCGCGGCTCATGCCGCGGTGCGGGCGTTCGACGCTGCCCCTAGGCATCGGCCGGACGGGTCTACGAGCGAGTGTTCCGGTTTACGGGGCAGCGGCGTTCAGCACGCTGCTCGGGGAACAGGTCGGTCAGCGGGCGATGTTTCCGGCTTCCGGTCGGTCAATCGGGTCGGCTGAAGCGCCGGGCGGCCCAGACGAGCATGATGATCCCGCCGAGCGCGAGGCCCGCGAGTTCGAGGATCACCGGTGGTTGCCAACCGCCCCAGCGCGGGCCGTCGAACAGGGGGTCGGACGCGGGGACGGCCAGGTGTGCGGTGATGGTCCGGCGCAACGCGTCGACCGCGTAGCTGACCGGGTTGACGATCACCGCCGAGGCCAGCCAGCCAGGCAGGCCGCCCACCGGGAACATCGCCCCGGACAGGAAGACGATCGGTGTCGTCAGGATGCCCATCACGGCGTAGAAGGTCTCCGCGTTACTGATCGTCACGGCGAGCAGGACGCCGAAGGCGGTCATCGCCAGGGCGACGACGGCCAGCTCCGCGAGCAGCAGCGCCAGCATGGCGGGCTTGTAGGGGAGGCCCGCGATCGCGGCCAGTGGCAGCAGCAGTGCCCCCTGGCAGGTGGCGATGGTCGCGCCGCCGAGGCATCTGCCGACCAGCAGCGTCTCCCGGCGCACCGGGGCGACGATCAGTTCGCGCAGGAATCCCATCTGGCGGTCGGCGACCAGCGAGGCGCCGGCCGAGATCGCCGGTGCCTGGACCGTCATCACCAGCATGCCCGGGAACAGGAACGTGCGGTAGTCGGCGCCTCCCGGGGAGGCGGGGAGCAGTGTGGCGAGCGCGCCGCCCAGGAACGCCACCATCAGCACCGGCTGGATCAGGGTGACCACGATCTTCACGCGGTCGCGGGAGTAATGAAGCATGTCGCGGTGCCAGATCGCCTGAAGGGCGGCCAGCTCGCCGGCGAGTCCTCCGGTGCCTGGAAGGGGGGACGCGGCCGCCGTCACGATCCGGCCTCGCTCTCGCGGATGCCGCGTCCGGTGTAGTGGAAGAACACCTCGTCCAGGCTCGGCCGCACGACCGTGACCGACTCGATGGCGACGTCCAGGTTCGCGCACATCCGGGGGACGAAGGCCGCTCCGTCGTCCACCCGGACCGAAAGCCCGCCGGACCGCTCCTCGGCCCGCAGCCCGAACGTCTCGCGCAACTGCGCGGCGGCGGCCCGGTCGTCGCTCGACCGGAGTTCGACGCGGTCGGTTCCGAGCACGGACTTCAGCCCGCCGGGCGTGTCCTCGGCGATGACGCGACCGTCGTCGATGATGGCGATGCGGTCGCAGTGCTCGGCCTCGTCCAGGTAGTGGGTCGTCAGGAACAGGGTGATGCGCTCGCTCTGGCGCAGCCGGCGCAGGTGCTCCCAGATCTGGGCTCGTGCCTGCGGGTCGAGGCCGACGGTCGGCTCGTCCAGGAACAGCACGCGCGGACGGTGCATGAGGCCGCGGATGATCTCCAGCCGGCGTTTCATCCCGCCGGAGAAGGTGCGCACCGGGCTGTCGCTGCGCCCGTCGAGGTCCACCAGCTCCAGCAGTTCTCGGGCGCGCTCCCGGGCGACGGCGGTGCTGATGCCGTGAAGGCGGGCGTGGAACCGCAGGTTCTCCCAGGCGGTGAGCGACTGGTCGAGGGTCGTGTCCTGAAAGATCAACCCGATGCGGCGCCGCACCTGATGGGGGTGGGCGCCCACGTCGTGGCCGGCGATCCATGCCTGCCCGGCCGAGGGGGCCGTCATGGTGCACAGCATGGCCATGGTGGTCGACTTTCCCGCGCCGTTGGGCCCGAGGAAACCGAAGGTCTCTCCCGCGGCGACGGTCAGGTCGACGCCGCGCACGGCCGGCCTGCCCTTATAGGACTTGGCCAGCCCTCGGGCGCGCACGGCCGCGACGGCGCCGTCGGTGGCCTGCAGGCCGTCGTCGCACCGGCGAGATTTCGTGAACAATCTTGAACTACCTGCCACTTCCGGTCTGTTTGACACCCCTTGACCCGTCAGGGACGAGTGAGACGGACGCCACTGTCCGTAATTACAACGTTACGCAGAGCAACATTCAAGGAGGTCATCGTGTCCGCAATCCTGCAGCCGCGCGACGCCGGCTCGATCCAGTTCGACGCCCTGGTCGAGGTGCCGTCCGAGACGCCCGAGTACCAGGCCGCCTCGTGCACGGTCTGCCACTGGGGCCTCACCCGCTTGTGCGACGACTTCAGCACCCAGCGCTAAGTTCACCGGCCGGTGCCCGCGGCGTCCCCACGGGACTTCCAAGGGCACCGTCCAGAACACGAGGGGCCATCGATCGCGATGGCCCCTCGGCCTGCACGGGGCGGGATTGCCCGGCACCTGGACACCACTCAGAAAGGCACGAACATGCCCGCTGGACTCGACCCCCTCCCGGAAGAGAAGGATCTCCGCGCCGAGGTGACCGGGCGGATCGCCGGCAGTGGCCGGGCGATCTCCAGCCAGGACACGTGGCTGACCGTGGGCGACCCGGCCTTCCACCTCCCACGCCAGGGCTGGAAGATCCATCTGTCGGCGCGGCCCACGACGCTGCTGGAGACGGTCCGGCGGATGCTGCCCGCCGTGCTGGCCACCCCGTGCCACTTCAAGATCATCCGATCCGGGCGGCGGCTGCGGAGCCTCAACTCCTCCACCACCCATCCCGGCTCGATCGGCAAGGCGGTGACGGTCTACGCGGCCCCCGAGCACGTGGCGGGCCTGGCCCACAGGCTCGCCGACGACCTTGCGGGCCTGGAGGGGCCCCGTATCCGCAGTGACCGGCGCGTCCGGCCCGACTCCCCCGTGTACTACCGGTACGGGCCCTTCGGTTCCTCCTACGCGGTCGACGAGAACGGGGACCTCGAACTGGTGGTCACCGCTCCCGACGGGACGACCCGGCAGGGCGCGGCGGACGACTCGTACTGGCAGCCCGACTGGGCCGCCGACCCGCTCACCGGAGAGATCGCCTCGAACGAGGGGACCGAGGGAAACGCGGCGCCGGTCGTCGTCCTGGGCGGGCGCTACCAGGTGGAGCGCGGCCTGACCCGGAACGGGAAGGGCTGGGTGTACCGGGCGATCGACACCACCGAAGACCGGCCGGTGATCGTCAAGGAGGCGCGGGCCTACGTCGACGAGGACTCCCACGGCCGCGATTCGCGGATGCGCCTGCGCAACGAACGCTACGTCCTGGAACTGCTGCGAGAGGTGGACGGCGTCCCGCGGGTGATCGACCACTTCTGCCACGACGACCAGGAGTACCTGGCCATCACGGACATGGGCGCGCCCCCGCTCGGCCGGGACGTCGGCGACAACGGCCTCTACACCGCCGACCCCGCGCCGCGCGGTCGCAGCCTGCGCGCTCTGGCCACCGCCCTGCTGGAACTCCTCGACGAGGTGCACCAGCGAGGCGTGCTGGTACGCGACCTGAATCCCAACAACATCGTCCTGGACGACGCCACCGGCCGTCCCTGCCTGGTGGACTTCGAGATCAGCCACGCCGAGGACCCGCACCTGTACGGCTGGACGCCCGGCTACAGCCCGCCTGAGCAGGAGCGCAACGACCTCCCCACGGCGGAGGCCGACTACTTCTCCCTGGGCGCCACGCTGTTCTACGCCGCGACCGGATTGGGCCCCACCTGGCTCGTCGACGATCCGCACAACCATGACGTCCCTGTCCTGCGCAAGAAGTGCGACACCCTCGCCCAGCACCTCGTCCCGCTGATCGAGGCCGCCCGGTCGGCCTCGGCCAAGCCGATGCACGCGTCGTTCTGCCAGGGGCTGTCGGGCATCGGCGCGTCCCTCGCACGGGCCGCACGCGACCTGGGCGAGGACGGTCACCTCACCCTGGTCCGCGACGCCGCCCTGGCCTGCGAGGATCTGGCGCCGCGCATGTACGCCCTCACCCAGTGCTGCGGACTCGCAGGTATCGGGGAGTTCTTCCTCGATCTCACCCAGAGCACCGGGGACCGGGCACACCTGCGGCAAGCGGAGCGGGTCGCCGACCTCGTCCTCGTGAGAGCCGGGGGCACGGCCGACGCCCCGGTGTTCCCCGACACCACCGGCCGCGAGAGCAGCGGCGGCTGGTCGACCGGTACCGCCGGGATCCTGTCCTTCCTACGACGGCTCCGCACCCTGACGCGCCGCGCCTGTGGCTGGATCCACCGGCCCCCTCCCACAACCGTTCGGCGTAGTGGTCAGCGGCGCCGCGCAGGTCGAGTGGCTCCAGCAGGTCGGTCGGACGGGCACCGAGGCAACGCCGGCTTGCCGGTCGCTGAACGCGGCTGGAGTGTCAGTGGTCGCGGTTGCGCAGTAGCTCTTCGGTGTAGGCGGCGAGGCGGGCGGCGGCGTCGGGATTCAAGGTTTTCAGGGACAGGTCGACGGGCTTGCCGCGGTCGATCGCCGAGAGCGGGTCGGCGGGTGGCCGGTCGATCCATTCGACGATCGGCCGAACCGCGTCGGTGACGGGGCGGGCGAAGAGCCTCGCGAGCAGCTTGATGGCGTTTCGGGCAAGCGGGTTCGGGTGGGAGTCGGCTCCGCTGCGGGTGAATCCGGGATGGTAGAGGACATAACGGGCCTTGCTCTCGGCCTGGCCCGCGAATGCGACACCGAGCAGGTCGTTGGCCCTGCCGGCCTGGAGTTGGGCGCGCACCTGGCCGTAGCGGCGCGTCAGCTGCGGGTCGTCCCAGAAGATCCGTCCCGCGGTGTTGCCGACGCCGGCCACGTTGATGATCACAGGGTGGGGAGCGGCGTCCAGGAGCGGGCTCAGCCGGTGGCCGAGCAGATGGCGGCTCAGGTAGTACAGGGCGAAGGTGTACTCCAGTTCGTCCGGGGTCTGCCTGCGTTTGGGGCTCACCCGGTTGGCGAACAGCGCCAGCGCGTCGATGGCCCGGTGCCGCTCGCGAATGTGGGCGACGACCCGTTCGACCTCGGCGATCGAGGACAGGTCCGCCCGCAGGAACCGCAGGTTCGGGTCGGCGGCCTGGTCGAGCAGGGCGCGTCCCCTGGTCTGGCTGCTGCCGATCACGGTGACGTGGTCGCCCCTCGCCAACCGTTCCAGGGCGACCGCCCGGCCCATGCCGGTGGTGCCACCGCTGATGATGACGGTCTTGGCGGGATGGTCCGGCACGGTGTCACTCCTTAGGGTCGAAAGCGGCAGGCTCTGATCATGGGCCGCCCTGTCGGAGGACGAAAGAAGGCAGTTTCATGTCCGCTACGCACACCGGTGTTCCTTCGGTGCTCGCGCACGACCTGCCCCGCCCGGTGCCTGCGGACGAGTTGGCCGCGTGTCCGGTAGGGGAGGTGTTCCGGCGCCTGGGCGACAAGTGGAGCATGCTGCTCGTGGTCCTGCTCGGGGGCCGCCCGCACCGTTACAACGAGCTGCACCGAGCCATCGAGGGCATCAGCCAACGCATGCTGACCCGGACCCTGCGCGGCCTGGAAAACGACGGGCTGGTACGACGCGATGTCCACCCGACCGTGCCGCCCAGTGTGGAATACAGCCTGACCCCGCTCGGCCGCACACTGCTCGAACCGTTGTCGGCACTGGCCGACTGGGCCGTCCACCACGAGGCGGAGATGCACGAAGCCCGCTCCCGGCACACGAGCACGTAGCGCCCCTGGCGGTGTGGGCTGAGAAGGATGGCGCGGAGGGGGCTGCGCACTGGTCGCTGCGCCGTGGCGGATCAGCGGCGCCTTCGGTTGTTCGGTGGGCTCGGCAGTTCGGCTGCGACCTGGGCGAAGCCGTCCAGCACTTCGGGGTTGAAAGTGCCCTTGACCGCCTCGGCTTCGGCGACGGTGAGCCGCGCCATTTTCGGGATCGAATGGTAAAAGCGACCGGTGAACCGGATATCGGCGAAGCCGAGCTTGCTCGCGGCCAGTGGTTTGATGTC
Organism: Actinomadura livida; assembly: GCF_014648675.1. Lineage (GTDB taxonomy): Bacteria > Actinomycetota > Actinomycetes > Streptosporangiales > Streptosporangiaceae > Spirillospora > Spirillospora livida. The sequence continues at coordinate 247,075 of NZ_BMRO01000005.1, read as the reverse complement.
GCCCGTGCCGTAAACGTCGATCACCCGCTGGAAGCGTCGCCGGTCACCGTTGTTGCGGAACCTTGCCCAAGCGACCGAGATCAGGGCGGTGTTCCCGCTCCGGTCGGCGATCGCGATAAGTCTCCGATCCAGCGAGGTGCATGGATTGCGGATGGCCGCCTGCTGCACTTCACCCCAGGTGACGCGCACACACCCCGCCCTTGGGTGGTCACGCGACCGTCTGATCTGCCGCATGCCCAGGCGCCGCCATGCCTTGTCGGCGTTCCCCTTGCGCGCGGAACGTTTCGCATCCCCCTTGCGGGCATTGATGGTCTTCGCGCTCAGCGAGGGGGCGTCGCCCGCGCCCGCGGCACCGCCGACGACTCCGCCGCTTCCCGCCATCATGATCGCGGCCAGTCCGGCCACGACGATCTTTCCCCCGCCACCGTCGTCGATCCGAACCGGTCGACCGTTCTTCGTGATCCAGCGCCCCGCCATGACCGCCCTCCGAACACCATTGGTCGGATTCCAGTAAGGCTAGGGCAGGCGGCCGACAGTTCCCGGCGGTTCTCCTACGGCGTCCGCATGCGGACGGACGTGGCCTTCCGGGGGCGCAAATCATCCTCTGAGAGGTTCTGCGGATTAGTGGCTTATTCGGTCGGCCGTGCAGGGCTCCGGGATGCACGGTTGCCGGATGCGGTCAGTGGCGGTGCGTAAACCGGGATCGCCGTCGGGTCGTCCCAGGAGGGTCGGGTGCTCCCCTCGATGTGTTCTGACCGTGGCGACACGGGGGTCGCGGCACCGGACCGGGTCCTCGTCTCGCTCAGAGATGACGTTGCGAGGAATTCATGGCACTGCAGGAGATCCCGCGTCCGGACTACATCGGCGCGGAGGTCGATCCCGGTGACGCCGAGCGTGCCTTGAGCCTGTTGCGGTTCTTCCTACGGGAGGGCGAGAGCGTGAGGGCACTCGCGACCACCGTCAAGGCTCTCCCGACGCTCACCCACATCGCCGTCACCGACCGCCGGGTCCTCGGCTTCACCGTCGCCGAACTCGCCAAGGAGGGGCCGCGCCAGGAGATCGACATCGCGGTGGTCGCCTCCGTCCAGACGCGGAAGTCGTACAAGCAGCGCTGGTTCTTCGTGGTCGTGGACGGGGCGGGAGCCGATACCGATTTCGGTGACGTGCACGACCAGGACGCCCCGCGACTCACCGAGATCGTCCAGAACCTCGCCGGACGGGTGGGCCCGGCTCGTCCGGAACCCGTTCTTCCGGCACCGCAGGCGGCGCCGCCCGTTCCGCCGCCTGCCGCGCCCGTGATGCAGCCGCCTCCGGCTCCGTCCCCGGCCGTCCCCCCTGCGCCTCATGCGGCCGGGTGGCGGTACAACCCGCCGCCGAGCTGGCCGGCGCCGCCGCCGGGCTGGACGCCGCCGCCCGGTTGGATGCCCGACGCGAGCTGGCCTCCCGCACCGCCGGGCTGGCAGTTCTGGACGCCGGACCCCGTCCAGGCACCGCCGCCCGGCGTGCTCCCGCCGCCTCCCGCGCAGCAGCAGAGCGGGCCGCCGCCGGTTCCGCCGGCCGTCGAGCCGGCGCCGCTTCCGCACGGGGCGCCCAACGGGCAAAGGGGCAGGGCGGCGTTCGGTACCCGCAAGCAGCGAATCGAGGAGCTGGAGGCCGAGAACGCCGAGCTGCGCGGATGGCTGCAGCGGCTCGGGGGCCTGGACGCGCCCCGGGTGGCGGCGGAACTGGAGCGGTTGCGCGGTGAGGTCGCCGACGCCGAACGCAAGCGCACCGAGTTGCACGCCGAGTTGCAGCGCGTCCGGAAGTCGATCACCGAGACGGAGGATCTGGCGCTCTTGCAGGAGGCGGGCGTCTACGAGTACCAGCATCCGCTGGCGGACGTCGTCGCCTACAAGGCCGAGCTCGCGAAGGTGAAGGATCGCATCAAGGCCATGGCGCGGACGGGCAAGGCGGTCGTCGGTGCCACGAACTGGACGGTGAACGGTTCGGCTGCGCAGGGCGGGAAGATGGTGCGGGACTTCTCCAAGCTGATGCTGCGCGCCTACAACGCCGAGGCCGACAACCTGGTCCGGACGATGCGCCCCTACAAGCTGCAGTCGGCGATCGAGCGGCTGGACAAGAGCGCGCAGACGATCGAGCGGCTCGGCAAGACCATGGACATCCGGGTCAGCCGGGAGTACCGGTCGATCCGTGTCAAGGAGCTGCGCCTGACCGCGGATCATCTGGCCAAGGTCGAGGAGGAGAAGGAACGGGTCCGGGCCGAGCGCGAGCGGCAGCGCGAGGAGGAGAAGGCCCGCAAGGAGTTCGAGCGCGAGAAGGCCCGGCTGCTCAAGGAGCGTTCGCACGTCGAGTCGGCGCTCGCGCGTTTGGAGGCGAACGGGGACGCGGGCGGCGCCGCCGATCTGCGGGCGAAGCTCGCCGACGTGGAATCGGCCATCTCCGATGTGGAGGGCCGCGCCGCCAACGTCCGCGCCGGGTACGTGTACGTGATCTCCAACATCGGTGCTTTCGGCGAGCGGATGGTGAAGATAGGGATGACGCGGCGCCTGGAGCCGATGGACCGGGTCCGCGAACTGGGCGACGCCTCAGTGCCCTTCCGTTTCGACGTCCACGCGCTCATCTTCAGCGACGACGCCGTCGGGCTGGAGAACAGCCTGCATCAGGAGTTCGCGGAGCGCCGCGTCAACCAGGTCAACCTTCGCAGGGAGTTCTTCTACGCGACGCCAGGTGAGGTCCGCACCGCCCTTGAGCGGATCGCGGGGAACCATCTCCTGGAATACAACGAGATACCCGAGGCCCTCGAATACCGCGCCGGCAAACCCGCCTGACAGCGGCGACCTGCGTCCCTGGTCGCCGGACGCGCGTCCGGCGCTCGTGCCCCCGCGGTCACTGGTAGGTGATCTCGGGTTTGAGGCCCAGGTATTCGGCGTACCGTCCGGCGGCCTGGTCCAGGGCTTCGTACTCGGAGAGCGTCAGCGGACGGTATGGCCGCAGGTCGAAGCGCACACGGTCGCGGCCGAGGGTGCGGCGCATGGAGGCGAGGAGTTGTCCGTCGACCAGAGCCATGCCGATCGCCGCCTCCCGGGCGCGCGGCACGATCTCGGCGGCGTCCAGTACCCAGCGGGAGTCCTGGTAGCCGCGGTAGGTCTCGTCCAGGACCTGCAGAAGGTGGCCCGCGGGGTCCTGCCTCCGGTCGGGGGCTTCTGCGGGGGCGTGCCAGAAGGCGCGCCCGTCGTGCTCGAAAGAGCCGAGCCGGTCGCGCACCTGCCGCAGGCCGGCGCGCACGTCGGTGAGGGTGAGCGTCGCCCAGTAGGCGAGGTCCCGTTCCGTTGCGGGGCCGTGCCCGGTGAAGTAGCGCAGCGCGAGTTCGGCCAGGGCCTCGTCCCGGGAGAGGCGCAGGTGTGCTGGCACGCGTTCGGCCATCAGCGCGTAGGTGTGTTCGCCGTCGACGGTTCGGCCGCTGCAGATCAGGCGGTCCAGTTCGGCGTGGGCCAGCAGGACCATCACCATGTGCCCGGTGCCCTGGATTCCGCGTTCGCGCAGTTCCTCGGCCAGTTGCGCGCGGGTGAGGTGCCCCCGGCTCTCCAGTGCCTCCATGACGGCGGCGGTGGCGCGGTCGATGGCGGGGGCGTCGAGGCCGTGGGTGTCGCGGAGCTGCTTGCCGGTGATCCGCTGCACGCGGGGGGCGGTCAGTTCGAGCAGCCAGCCGATGTCCTCCGCCCGCACGTAGTGCCAGGTCGGGCGCAGGACGTGGGTGCGCACGACGGCACCGTCGTCCAGGAGAGCCGCCAGGTCGGCCTGGTCGGGACCGGGCGTGCGCGAGGCCACCGCCCAAGCCGACTGACCCGGGTTCTCCGCCTGGACGGCGAGCAGTGCGCCCACCGCCTCGTCCGCCGATCCGGCGTGCGGCCGGACCAGGTGCTGGCTGCGCAACCTCCAGCGAGCAATGTCGACGTCCCGCACCGAGCCCCCACTCTCCGACCTGAGCCGCGCCCAGGCTAACCAGGCCCTCTGACAGCCGACTTCCCCCGAGTCCCGAGACGTGGGACAGGAGGGATGGCGGCGGGCGGCTTGCCCAGTCGCAAAGGTTTGCGCTGATCAGGGTGCGGCGTTTAGGCGTTTGGTCCGAGTAGATCTTGGGAATCTGGACGTGACCGGTTCCGAGCAGGCCGCCTCCCACCCCCAGAGGTCATCTCGTATGAACGCACTCCCCCTGATGCTGATCGGGCTCGCGATGTTCGCGGGCGGATACATCCTCTACTCGAAGTTCCTGGGCGACCGGGTCTACAAGCTTGACGCGTCCTTCAAGACGCCGGCGCACGATCTGCAGGACGGCGTGGACTACGTCCCGACCAACAAGTTCGTGCTGTGGGGTCACCACTTCACCTCGGTCGCGGGCGCGGCGCCGATCGTCGGGCCCGCGGTCGCCGTGATCTGGGGCTGGCTGCCCGCGTTCCTGTGGGTCACGGTCGGCACGGTCTTCTTCGCGGGCATGCACGACCTGGGCGCGCTGTGGGCCTCGGCGCGCAACAAGGGCCGCTCGATCGGCACGCTCTCCGGCCGCTACATCGGCCGGCGGGGCGCGAACCTGTTCCTCGTCGTGATCTTCCTGCTGCTCCTGATGGTGATCGCGGCGTTCGCGGTGGTCATCAAGAATCTGCTGATCTCCACCCCCTCGGTGGTGATCCCCGCCTGGGGCGCGATCGTGGTGGCGCTGCTGGTCGGTCAGGCCGTCTACCGCTTCAAGATGAACCTCGCCCTGGTCACCGTGGTCGGCGTCGCGTTGCTCTACGGCCTGATCTTCCTCGGGGACGCGGTCCCGGTGGAGTTGCCCGACCCGTTCCTGGGCATGTCCCCGGCGACCTTCTGGATCCTCGCCCTCTTCCTCTACGCCGGCATCGCCTCCCTGTTGCCCGTGTGGGTGCTGCTTCAGCCGCGTGACTACATCAACGGCGTCCAGCTCTTCATCGGGCTCGGCATCCTGTTCGCCGGGGTGCTGCTGAGCGCCCCGGCGATCGTCGCCCCGGCCGTCAACGACGCGGTGCCCGCGGGCACCCCGGACCTGATGCCGCTGCTGTTCGTCACCATCGCGTGCGGCGCGATCTCCGGTTTCCACGGCATGGTCTCCTCGGGGACCAGCTCGAAGCAGCTGGACAAGGAGACGGACGCCCGCTTCGTCGGCTACTTCGGCGCGGTGGGCGAGGGCATGCTCGCACTCGGCGCGATCATCGCCACCGTCGCGGGCTACCGCACCGTGGCCGACTGGGAGGCCGTCTACGGCGCCTTCGGCGAGGCGGGCGTCGGAGCGTTCGTCGACGGCGGGGGCGCGATCGTCAGGGACGGCTTGGGCCTGCCGGCCTCGGTGAGCGCGACGGTCCTCGCCACGATGGCGGTCCTGTTCGCGGCCACCACGATGGACACCGCCGTGCGCCTGCTGCGCTTCGTCGTCCAGGAGGCCGGCGAGGCCGCGAAGGTGAAGATCAACAATGGTGTCGCCACCGTCGTCGTGCTCGCCATCGGATTGGGACTCACCTTCAGCCAGGGCTCGGACGGCGCCGGCGGCCTGCGCATCTGGCCGCTGTTCGGCACCAGCAACCAGCTGCTGGCCGCGCTGACCCTGTCCATCATCGTGGTCATGCTGATCCGCAAGCGGCGCAACCCGGTGCCCGTGCTGGTGCCTCTCGCGTTCGTCTTCGTGATGTCGTTCTGGGCCGCGATCGTGCAGCTCGGCGACTTCTACGACGAAGGGGACTGGCTGCTGCTGGCCATCGACGTCGTCATCATCGTCACCGCCGTGTGGGTCGCCTTCGAGGCGCTCGTCGCGACGCGCCGGGCGTCCCGGGAGCCGCCGGAGGCCCCCGACGCCGACGCGAAGGAAGTCGAGGCCAGGGCGTGACGTCCCGCTGGGCCTCGTTTCGGGCCGGGCTGGAGGAGTTCTACGCCGGTCCCTACCGGCGTACCTTCGCCCGCGCCCGGCGCGAGGAGGACGATCTCTTCCGGATGGTCGTCCTCGCGGAGGCACTGGGCGTGCCCGACCCGGCTGCGTACTACACGGCCGAGCTGATGCCCGCCCTCTACGAGGACTTCCACGCCTGGCACCGGCGGATGGGCATGGACCGCTCGCCACTGGAGCATGTCGGGTGCTGCTAGACCTCGTCGCCTCGCGCAAGGTCGTCTTCGTCGGCGGCAAGGGCGGGGTCGGCAAGACGTCCATCGCCGCGGCGCTCGCCCTCGGCCGTGCCAGGGCGGGCGCCCGCGTGCTGCTCGTATCCACCGATCCCGCCCACAGCCTCGGCCACCTCTGGGGCCGCCCGGTGGGCGACGAACCCGTGCGCCTCGCCAGGCCCGGGACGGCGGGTCACGTCGACGGGTTGGAGATCGACCCGGAGCGCACGGTCGAGCGGCACCTGTCCGCGGTCGCCGGGACGATGCGGCGCCTGCTCCCCGAGCGGATGCACGCGCCGGCCGCCCGGCACCTGGAGCTGGCCCGGCAAGCGCCCGGCACCCACGAGTCGGCGGTGCTGGAGCGGGTCGCCGAGGCGGTGGAGCTCGGGGAGGAGGCGTACGACCTGGTCGTCTTCGACACCGCCCCGTCCGGCCACACGCTGCGGCTGCTCTCGCTGCCCGAGCAGCTGACCGCCTGGTCGGAGACCCTGCTCGCCAACCGCGACCGGTCCGACCGGTTCGGCGCCGCCGTGCGCGGTCTCGGCGGCGACGCGGAAACCGACCGCGACGCCGAGCTGCGCCGGATCCTCGTCCGCCGTCGCGACCGCTTCTCCCGGCTGCGCGACGTGGTGACGGACCCAGCGCGGACCGGCTTCGTGGTCGTGCTGACCGCCGAAGTGCTTCCGATCGCCGAGACCATGGAGGTGTACGAGAAGCTCACCGGCCTCGGCGTCGACGTGACCGCACTCGTCGCCAACCGCCGTTCCCCGGGGGACGCCGGGGAGCTGCTCGCCCGGAGCCGGAACCAGGAGGACGAGCACCTCGTCCGCCTGCGGAGGCAGATCCCGGACGTACCGCTGCTCGACGTGCCGCTGCTGCCTGGGGACCTGGTGGGGACGGAGGCCCTCGCCGCCCTGGCCGACCGGCTCGGGCCGTCCTGTTCCTGACGCTCCCCTGCCGAAAGTGTGGCTGTGCTGGCTCGGCGTATCCTTCGTGCGTGGAACTGCGCTTCAGGACGCGCCAGTCCGACTCGCCGTGGGTCGACACCGTCTGGACCTGCACGAGCGAGCAGGTCACGGAGATGACGTCCGTGGCCGGGGTGTGCTGGGGTCTGGTGTTCTGGAAGCAGGACGGCCGGTCGTACGCGAGCATCACCGGCCCCGGGACCCGGGCCGGCACGGCGCCGGTGCCGGAGGACGCGACCTTCACCGGCATCGACTTCGCGGTGGGCACCTCGCTGCGGGCCATGCCGACGCCTGCGCTGGTCGACACCGGTGTCGAGCTCCCCGACACCACCCGCCGGACGTTCCGGCTGGACGGCGCGCGCTGGGAGACTCCCGGCCCCGACGACGCCGAGGCCCTGGTCGGACGGCTCGTCCGGGCCGGGATCGTGGCCGGTGACCCGCTCGTCGCCGGGGTGCTGCGGGGGCACCGGCCGGACGTCTCGGAGCGCACGCTCGAACGCCGGTTCCGCGCCGTGACCGGGCTGACGCGGGGCGCCATCCGGCAGATCGAGCGGGCCCGCACGGCGGCGGAGTGGCTGGCCGCCGGCGAACCGGCCGCCGACGTCGCCGCCGAGCTCGGCTACTTCGACGAGCCGCACCTGGCCCGGGCGCTGCGCTCCTACGTCGGACGCACCGCCGGGCAGCTGCGCCAGGGCACCGGCGGCGCGATCGGCCTCGCCCTGAATCAGCGCTTGACGTCGTAGACCAGCTTCAAGATCCCGTTGGGGTAGCTCTCCGACTCCCGCAGCGCCAACATGTACTTGTCGCGGTCGGCCCGCCCGAACAGGCTCTTCCCGGCACCGAGCAGCACGGGGAAGACGAGCAGGTTGTACTGGTCGATCAGGCCCGCGTCCGACAGCCGCCGGGCCAGTTCCGCGCTCCCATGGATGAAGATCGCACCGCCCTCGCCCTCCTTCAGCGCGGCGACGTCCTCGGTCGAACGCAGGATCGTCGTCGGTCCCCACCCGTCGACCAGGGCGTCGTCGGGCAGCGTGGCGGACACCACGTACTTGGGCAGTTCCTTGTAGTCGGCGTGGTCCTCCGAGCCGGGCCAGACCGGCGCGAACGCCTCGTAGCTGCGGCGGCCGAACATCAGCGCCGTCGTGTCGGCGAGCTCCTCGCCCTTCAGCGACCAGGCTTCCGGGACGAACTCAAGGTCCTTGAACACCCAGCCGCCGCTGCGGTGCTCCTCCCCCGGCCCGCCGCCGGGCGAGTCCACGACTCCGTCTAGCGACATGAAACCGGTGTAGACCAGGTTGCGCACTGGAACGTTCTCCTCACGATCGGGCGAGCTGCCCGGTTCACATTAGATGGCGGACGCGGCGCCGTCTTGGACGAAAACGACACCGGGTCCAGCCGTCGTTCACGGCGAGGCGCTGTGTTCATCGCGGTCGGGACGCGATAGCCCGCCTCATTGCCAGGCGTCCGGGTCGGAGTTGGGCGCGGCCCGGCGCATGCCTCAGGCGCAGACCGGTCAGACGATCAACCGTGCGCGTCACGCGATCAACCGCGGCGGCGCGGACGACGCGATGCTGGACGCCATGTCAACGCCTCAGTCCTCGCCGCCGTCCACCGGCGCTCCGCCGCCCGAGTCCCCGGCACGGCCCGGCGGCTCGACGAACTGGTCACCGATCGTCGCGCTCGCCGCCGGGATCGCGGTGCTCGTCGGCAACGAGTTCCTGCCGGCGAGCGTGCTGCCCGCGATGGCCGCCGACCTCGGGGTCAGCGAAGGCACCGCCGGCCTGGCGGTCGCGGCGACCGCGGTCGCGGGCGCGGTCACCGCCCCGAGCATCGCGGTGCTGCTGCCGCGGACCGACCGGCGCACGGTCCTGACCGGGCTGCTGGTCGCGGCGGCCGTCTCGAACCTGGCGGTGGCGGTCGCCCCCGGTTTCGCCGTCCTGCTCCTCGGCCGGCTCGTCCTCGGCGTCGCCATCGCCGGGTACTGGTCGTTCGCGTTCGGCGCCGGAACCCGCGCCGTGCCGGGACGCGACAGCGTGGTCTCGACGTCCATCGCGCTGGGCGTCACCATCGCGACGATCGGCGGCGTCCCGTTGGCGTCCCTGCTCGGCGACGCGGTCGGCTGGCGGCTGGTGTTCGGCGTCGCGGCGGCCCTCAGCCTCGCCGCCGCCCTGGCCGTGGCCCTGACGTTGCCGCCGGTACCCCCGCACCCGGCCGCCGGAATGGCCATGCTGCGGGCGGCGCTCGCCAACCGGTGGCTGATGGCCGGGGTGCTGGGCGTGGTCCTGGTCGCGTTCGGCAACTTCGCCGCCTACCCCTTCATCCGGGTCGCGATCGAGGACGTCGACGCGGGAGCCGCGGTATGGCTGCTGCTGGCCTGGGGCGTGGGCGGGCTGGCGGGCAACCTCGCCGCCGGGCGGTTCGCGGGACGGCTGCGCGTCGTGGCCGCCGCGGCCCCGCTGCTGCTCGCCGGCGGCCTGCTGGTCACCGCGACCGCGCCGTCCCTGCCGGTCCTGGCCGCGGGGGTCGTCGTGTGGGGTCTGGCCTTCAACATGGTCCCGGTCGCCACTCAGCTATGGGTGACCCGCGTCGAGCCCGAACGCGCCGAGTCGGCTCTGGCGTTGCAGGTCACCGCGTTCCAGGTGGCGATCACGCTGGGGTCGGCGTCAGGAGGCGCGCTCCTGGACGCCCGCGGCGTGCAGGCGGCCTTCCTGCTCGGCACGGGGTTCGCCGCGGCGGCCGGGCTGCTTTTCGCCGCGCTGCGCGTCCCGCGCGGGTGACGGCTCCCGCCAGGCCTGCGGCGCGACGCCGTGGTGGGATGAGAACGCCCGGCTGAAGGCGGCGGAGGAGCCGTACCCGACGGCGGACGCGATGTGCTCCACCGGACGCGAGGGGTCCGCGAGCAGCCGGCGCGCCTCCCGCATCCGGATCTCCCGGAGCACTTCCGCGGGTCCGCGGCCGAGTGCGCGGCGGAACCGCTCGCCCAGGGCGGAACGCGACAGGTGGACCAGGCGGGCCATCCCCTCGACGGTCCACGGCTCGGCCGGGCGGGCGGTCACGGCGGCCACCACCGCGGTGACGGCCTCGTCCGGAGGTCCGGCGTCGCCGCCCTGGTCCTCCTGCCAAGAGGTGGTCATCGCCGCGCCGATCAGGTTGCCGTAGCTGGCGGCGAACAGGCCCGGCCGGCGCACACGTTTGAGCGGGCACTGCGTGACGAGCGCCGTGATGCCGCGGTGCCGGGTGCCGAAGCCGCGGACCACCAGCGGGCTGGGCAGCCGACGGACCGGGACGGCCATGCGCAGGTCCGCTACGACCAGGGCGGACTCCTCGTGCCGCTCCGATGCGGTGAGCCGGTAAGCGGCGCGGGCGTCGATGAGGACGGCGTCCCCCTCGGCAAGCGACTGCGCCTCGAACGCCGCCTCAAGCGTGATCCCGCCCGCCAGCACCAGCACCCACAGCGGGACCGGCGGTTCGGTGAGCACCGCGCCCGCCGACAGCCGGACCTGGTCCACGCCCGACATCTCCCACGCCGGTTCCAGGGAGGAGGTGCCGATGTCGTCTGCCCGTGAGATATCCACGATGTTCGCCACGTGAGCTGAAGCAGGTAAAAGACGGCGGCCTATTCCCGAGATGTCGCTGTGGCGGTGCCGCGCGGCATAGTGCCGCGTATGTTCAGCGGACTCCACGACATCGACTGGTCGTCAATGGAGCATGCGTACGGTTCGGCCGACGAGGTCCCGGCCCTCCTTCCGGCGCTGCGTTCCTCGGACGCGGAGGAGCGGCGGAAGGCCCTTGGCAGGTTCTACGGCGCGGTCCATCACCAGGGCGATGTGTACCCGTGCACGACGGCGAGCATTCCGTTCCTGTTCGAACTGGCCGATGATGTCACGACGCCTAACCGGGCCGACATCGTCGAATTGCTGGTAAGCATCGGATCAGAAGCCCACGGTCGCTGCGACGGGCCGTACGGCGGCTCCGAAGCTCACGTCGAAGCGGTTGCGGCCATGCGCGGACGCGCTGAGACGCTCATCAGGTTCGCCGACGATTCCGATGTCCGCGTACGCCGAGCTGTGATCCCCGGGCTCGGGTTGTTCATCGACGACGTCGACCGGGCTTCGGCAGTGCTGCGCGATCGGCTGTCGGCCGAGCCGAGCATCGTCGAGCAGTTGCCGGTCGTTGAAGCGATGGCGGCCCTGGCCCTGCGCCTGCCGGAGGGTGCCGAGGCTCAGGCGATGACGTGGTTCGCCGAGCTCGCCGCCGACCGTGCGGCAGCCCCTCAGATCAGGGGCGAACCACGGAATCAACGGAGCGTTCAATCGGCACCTCGCCCGGGTCCGCGCGCCCGGCGAGCAGGGCGCCGCCTCCCTCAAAGCTGGCGCATCCTGCGAAAGGCTCGCTGCTCACCAGCCGCCTGACCGCCATCGTCCAGGCGATTCTCGCCCTGCACCATCACGCCACCTGAGATTGGAAAGACCTCACTGGGCGAGCTGGACAAGGCTCACTGGATCCGCAACTTCGGCGGGCAGATGAATGCCGCTACCTCAGAGGGAGCCTGAAGCTCACTCCGTCCGGTGATCCTGGTCCGGTCTCTGATCACAAAGGATTTCCGACGGAATTCGTTTTCGGGAGATGCCTTATGTGGGCGGTCTGGCGGACTTTTTATGAGGAGGACCCATGGTGGCCACGAGTGAGCCATTGAGGGTTGGCGGCGGGGCGTTGGCGCGTCGTCGCCTGGTGCAGTTCTCCGCGGTGTGTTTGCTGGTCACATGGGTGCCGTGGATCGCGCTCGGTATGCGTGGGGTGAATGTCGCCGAGGGGGCCGGAGCGGGGGTCTTCGCCCTGGCGGCCTGTGGCCCATCGCTTGCCGCTCTGGTGATGTGGCTGCGGTATCGGCGAAGCGAGCGGACGCCGAGGCAGGTGACCTGGCCCTGGGGCTGGCCCCTCGCGGCAGTGGTCTGCGGCTGTGCTCCGCCGCTGCTGGCGGCGCTGCTGGATGTCGACGGCATCCCGCAGCACGCGTCTTTGGTGATCGCCGATGCCGGTGGCCCGCTCGGGGCCCTGGCATACACACTGCTCGCCGGGCCGTTCTCTGAGGAATTCGGCTGGCGAGGCTATGTGCAACCCAGGCTTCGCCGATACTACGGGCGACTCACCGCGAGCGTTGTCCTTGGCGCCGCGTGGGGACTGTGGCACGTTCCACTGTTCTTCCTCGATGGCACCGGCCAGCACGATAAGGGTCTGATCAGCCTGCTGGGAATCCTGTTCTTCGTTGGCCTTCTTCCGCTGACCTACACCATCTTGTTCGTCTCCGAGCGACTCCGAGGCGGCGTGTGGGCCGCGATTCTCGTGCACGCCGCGTGGAACCTGTCCGAGGCGCTGATCCCACCGCTCAGCTCGACCGGCCTGTGGATGGAGCTTGCATTGATGACCTTGATCGCGGTCAGCGCCTCCCTCATCTGGCGCCGCTCATCCAATCCAGAGCGAGCGTTGAGCTGATTCCATCCTGACCGGACTGTGACCAGCGAGATCAGGATGGAAACGGCTCATTAAACCGGTGTAGACCAGGTTGCGCACTGAAACGTTCTCCTCACGATCGGGCCCTTCGGCCGCCCCCTTTCCTGTTCAGGAGGCGACCCGGGCGCGGGCGACCTCGTCGAACAGGGGGTTGGTCTTCGCGACGATCTTGGTCGCCCCGAGGCAAGTTGGTGGCGTTGTCCGGGTCGGCGTCGGGATCGGCGTCCGGGGACGGCGCGCGCGGTGCGCCTCCCCCGTAGGCGCAGCCCCGGCGGACGCCCCCGGTCTTCATGTCGCGTCGAGGACCGCGAAGACGACCTTGCCGGCGTTGTCGGCCAGGGCTCGGATGCCCCAGCGGCGGGCGTACTGGTCGACGATGAACAGGCCGCGGCCCGTTTCGCTCGTCGCGTCGGCCGCCAGCATTTGCGGGAGGCCGCAGGCGGTGTCTTGGACCTCCATCCACAGGGCGCCGTCCTCGGTGCGGCTCAACCGCAAGATCACGTCGTCGTCCGTCGTGGACGTCGCGTGCTGGAGGGCGTTGGTGACCAGCTCGCTCGCCACCAGGCACGGGACGAAGTCGTCCATGCCCCACTGACCGGTGACCAGCCGCACGAACCGCCGGACCTCCGCGACCACCTTCAGGTCCCGCTTCACCACCATCTCGTTTTCGGTCGCCGCCTGTCCCATGGCCTCTCCTCACTGTGTGTGGCTTACAGCACACATTGAGCCACTATCCGGACTAGGATTGGCTTGCCCGATCAGCTTGGCGAGGTTTGGTAAGTCAGCAGCCTGGCTGGTGAGATGCCATAGAGAGGTAAGGGCTATGCCTCCGCGTCGTCAGCGACCCCAGGAGTCGCCAGCCCTGGTCGCATTCGGCCGTCAGTTGCGGCGGATGCGAGAGGCCAAAGGGGCCAAGCAGGAGACCATCGCGCACCTAACGAACTTGAGCGGTGCACAGGTAAGCCGAATCGAGGCGGGGAAAAGACGCGCAAGTCGATCGTTCGCGGAGACCGTGGACAACTACCTGGAGGCTGGTGGCGCACTCATCAGCCTATGGGAGGACCTGAACAAAGACGGTCACCCGGTGCCAATCTGGTTCGACTGGCCGCAGATCGAAGGCGACGCAGTCGAACTCACTTGCTACCAACTGTGCGTGATAGCGGGTCTCGCTCAAACACCGGCGTACGCCAAGGCGCTTCTCAAGGGCAACGAGGAGGCCGTAGCGGCACGCTTGGAACGACAGAAGATCCTCGATCAGGAGAACGGTCCGATCGTGACGCTCCTGGTCGATGAGCAGGCGTTGTACAGGCCGGTGGGTACCGCCGAGACGATGCGGGAGCAGCTCGAGCACCTGATCGCCCTCAGTGAGCGCTCCAACGTCACCGTCCAGGTGGTGATAGGAAGCGGCGAGCATCAAGGAAACGGCAGCAGCTTCGTCTTGGCTACGATGGCCGACATGAGCCGGATAGCCTACATAGAAACGGCTATACGAGGACTCACGACAGACGACCCCGCAGACCTTGCGGAAGTCTCACGCGTCCTGGTTGATCTCCGGAACAGAACGCTTCCGGGAGACATGTCGCGAGACTTCATCAGGAAGGTGGCCGAGGAACGATGGACCTGAAGAACGCCAGGTGGCGCAAGGCCAGGCGAAGCCTGAGCAACGGCGGTGAGTGCGTCGAACTGGCGGAGGTGGCCGGTGCGGGGGTGGCGGTGCGGGACAGCAAGGACCCGGACGGTCCCGTCCTCCTGCTGACCCGCGCGGCCCTGCGCACGGCCGTCCAGTCCGCCGCCGACACCCACTGACCGCCTAGCCCCGTGGCGGCACAGGGCTATAGCACGCCGCCGCACCTTGCGATCCCGCCTTCTGTTCGACACCGCGGTTCCGCTGTATTCCGGTGGTGCCCCGCGGGGAGTCGTCTCGATCGTCTCCATTGCGCTGTTACGCGTCGATAGGTTCTGATCATGGGTTGGGACGGGGACGGGGTGCTGGCGGGCCGGTACCGCAGGCTCGGCCGGATCGGCCGCGGCGGGATGGGATCGGTGTGGCGGGCGCATGACATCGACCTGGACCGTACGGTCGCCGTCAAGGAGCTTCTGGTGCCCGAGCAGGTCACCGACCAGGAGCGGCGTGACTGGTACGCGCGGATGGAGCGTGAGGCCCGCGCCGCCGCGCGGCTGCGGCATCCCGGCATCGTCACCGTCTTCGACCGGGTGACGGGCGAGGACGGCCGTCCCTGGATCGTGATGGAACTCGTCGAAGGCCGATCCCTCGGGGACGTGCTGGGCGAGCAGGGGGCGCTGCCGCCGCGTCGGGTCGCGATGATCGGACTGGCGATGCTGGACGCGTTGTCGGCCGCGCACGCCCAGGGCGTGGTCCACCGGGACGTCAAGCCCGCCAACGTGCTGCTGGAAGGCGACCGGGTGCTGCTGACCGACTTCGGCATCGCCGCGCTGGAGGGCGATGCCACCATCACCCGTTCGGGGATGGTGCTGGGTACGCCCGCCTTCATGTCCCCCGAACAGGTGGAGGGCAAGCCGGTCACCCCGGCCTCGGACCTGTGGTCCCTGGCCGCCACCCTGTACGCGGCGGTCGAGGGCCGCCGCCCGTTCGACGGACCCAGCCACGGCGCCGTCTTCATCGCGATCGCCACACGGCGGCCACCCGCCCCCCGATGCGGCGGACCACTCGCGCAGGCCATCGACGGCCTGCTCCGTAAGGACCCCGACGAACGGCTGCAGCCCGCCCAGGTCCGCGACCTGTTCAACGCCGCCCTCGTCCCCACCGCCGACCCCGCCCCCGGCACCGTCGCCGACGAGACCGTGACCGACATAGGGCGGCGCGTCCCGCACTGGCCGTTCCGCACCGCGCTCCTCCGCGCGTCTCCCGGCGACGTCCCGCTCCGGCGCGGCCGACTCCTCCTCGTCAGAGCCGCCCTTGTGTGCACCGCGCTGTCCATGCTGACCTACCTGGTCGGGCCGTGGCCCGGACCCGGCAATACGCGCACCCTGACGTTCTACTCGCCAGAGACGTTGATAATTCTGCCGCTGCCATGGATCGCGGCATTCATCCTTATATGCGTCATGTGGTTCCTGCCGCATCGGCCGGCATTCGTCCTCGGCCTCATCTTCACGATCCTCAGCGGCCTCCATCTGGAAGCCCTCGTCGTCTACAGCTACCAGAACAACAGGACCGCCGGGGTCATCGACCCCAACGACGCGTTCCAGCTCTCCTGGATCCTGGGCACGCTTGCGCTGCTGCTCGCGTCCACCGCGGTGAACCCATCGCTCGCCGGACGGGTGACGGCCCCGGCCGCCCGCCATGCCCTGATCATTGTGGCCGTGCTCGTCGAGGGCATAGTGGCCCTGCTCTGGCCCGCCCCCGTCTACGAACTGGCAGGATCGGGCCTGGACATCCTGAGCACGGACGGCTCCTACCTGGACGATTCCCTATTTCGCGCGTTCATGTTCCTCGGCGTGCTTTGGATCGGTGCCCAGCCTTTGATCTGGTCGCGCAGGGTCGGGGGTTTCGGTGGCATTGCCGGAGCGCCCCCGAACAGCCGGTGACCGGCCGGCGAGTGGTCGGCCCGAATCTCCCGAAGCGACGGCGATTCTGGTTTTCCGGTCCCGCGCAGAGGTCGTCCAGCCTTGCGCACTGCTCCGCCCCGGTCTCGGAGAGCGGCGCAGGTTGCCCGACCGCGCACAAGCCCGCCGGGTGCTGGCTGCCAGGGGTGACGGTCGGGTTGGGTACGTTTTTGTGTTGTGTTCAGGACGCGGTTGGAGCTTGATCGGGTTCGGGCGGCTCGCGGCGTGATTGACCCCGTGTTTCTGGATTCTCCGTTGTTCGGGTGCGACGCGTTGGGGCGTGCGCTCGGGTGTGCGGTGAGCATCAAGTTGGAGACGGCCAATCCGGTCCGCAGTTTCAAGGCGCGGGGTACCGAGGTCGTCGTGGGTGGGCTGCGGGATCAGGGCCAGACGGCCGTGGTGTGCGCAAGCGCCGGCAATCTGGGGTGGGCGCTGGGCTGGTCGGGGCGCCGCCATGGCATGGACGTGACGGTCGTGGCGTCGCGCCGGGCGCCCGCGGCCAAGCTCGATCGAATTCGTGCTTCCGGTGCGGTGCTGGAAGTGGTCGACGGCGACTTCGAATCGGCGCGGGAGCGGGCGGCGGAGATCGCGCGGCGGCGTGGCATCCGGCTGGTCGAGGACAGTCTGGACGTCGAGACCTGTGAGGGCGCGGCGACCATTGGTCTGGAGGTGGCGCAGCAGGCGCCATCTGCTGATGCCGTGCTGATCGCCCTTGGGGGCGGTGCCATGGCCACCGGTGTGGGTTACGTCCTGAAGGTTCTGGCGCCTGCAACCGAAGTGATCTGTGTGCAGCCTCATGGTGCGCCCGCGATGACCCGCTCCTGGCGGGAGCGCCGGGTCGTCACCACCGATTCTGCCGACACCATCGCCGACGGCGTCGCCGGTAGGTATCCCATCTCAGCGGTGCTGGACGATCTCTTGGTGGTGGCAGATGACGCCGTCCTGGTCGAGGAGGCGTCCATCATGGCGGGGATGCGGTTGCTCTTGCAGCACGCGGGTCTGGTGGTCGAACCTTCGGCGGCCCTTGGCGTCGCCGCCGTCCTGGAAGACCCGGACCGCTTCGCCGGCCGCCACGTGGTCACCATCATCTGCGGTAGCAACGTCGACCTGGACGACTATCACCGATGGGTTGGCGCCGGTCCGCAGGACCTCGGGGCGGTTGAGGCGGGCCGCTGAGATGCCGGTCCGTGCTCGGCCACGGCCGTGACCGCTCGTTCCGGCGAGACAGGTGCTCAGTGCGCGTTGCCTGCTCGTAGCCAGGCGATGTAGTCGGCGACGGAGCGTTCGGTGTCGTACTCGGGCTTGTAGCCGGTGTCCCGCTGGAGCCGGGTGATGTCGAGGTAGCTCTGCCGCGGGTCTCCTCCGGTGGGCAGTTCGACCTTGGCGTCGGGCACCAGTTGCTTGATCGCGGTGATGATCTCGGCGTTGGTCGTCGCGCGGCCGGACGCGACGTTGTAGGTGCGGTGGTCGAGCCGGTCTGCGAGTTGGAGGAGAGCGATCGCCCGGGCGGTGTCCTTGACGTAGCACATGTCGATCGAGTCTTCCGCGTGGGCGGGCCCGGGGAGCGTGGACAGGTTCGGCTCGGTTCCGCGGGCGGCGGCGTGGACGAGTTCGGGAGCGGCGAAGAACAGGGCGCCGTGGGGGTCGCGCGGGCCCCAGGTGGCGGAGATGCGGTAGTTGACGACGTCGATGCCGGTGGCGTCGGCCAGGTGGCCGTTGAGCAGTTCGCCGATCTTCTTGAAGGTCGGGATCAGGTGGGCCGAGGCCATCGACAGCGGCATGTCCTCACCGAGCGGGCCGTCGCCGGTGACGCCGCCGTAGACGCCGATCGTGCTCGCGACACCGACCCGGTCCACGTTCCACTCGTGGGCGGCCTGGAAGACGTTGAACAGCCCGTCCAGGGCTTTGCGCGCCGCCTCGATGGGCTGCTGGGGGTCGGGTGGCCAGGGCATCGAGCCTGCGAGGTGCAGGATGCCGGTGATCTGGTGGCGTTTGCCGATGTCGAGGAACGCGTTCAGGTCGGTGATGTCGGCTTGCTCGATCGTGGCCCGCCTGCCTGCGAGATCTGCCGGTAGCTCGCGGGTCCGGCGTTGGACCAGTACGCAGCTTTCGCCGAGGTCCAGCAGGGCGCGCACGGTGTGGGAGCCGATGAAGCCCAGACCTCCGGTCACCAAGATCATTGGCTTGCCTTTCTGTCGCTATGCTGATTATCAGTACTACTGACGATCAGGTTAGCGATAGAGTTCTGCCGTGTCTAGTGGTGATGGACCGGGCCCCGGGCTGAGCGGCAATCTCGTCTACCTGCTCAAGCACGCGCACCTCCGGATGGCGGAGCTGACCGCGAACGCGGTGACGCCCTACGGCATCGACGGGCGCGAGCTGGGCGTCCTGCTCTCGTTGGCCGGCCGCGAACCGGCGTCCCAGCAGGAGGCGGCGCAGCGGCTGGGCATCGACCGCACCACGATGGTCGCGATGCTGGACGCCCTGGAGGGCAAGGGCCTGGTGTCGCGTCACCCGCACGCGCAGGACCGCCGCCGCAACGTGGTCGAACTGACCGACGCCGGACGCGAAACCCTCCGCCTGGCCACCGACGCCAACGACGCCGCCGAGCGCGAGTTCCTGACGTCCCTCACCCCGAAGGCCGCCGAGCAGCTACGAAACTCCCTGCAGAAGCTCGTCCTCCCCCCAGACGACTAGGGCCGCGGCAAGGCGTCCATCTCATGCCCCCGGACGGGGCCCTGCGCTGGCGCGGAAGGCGGCTCGGGCCTGCTGAACCGCTGTGCGGTGGTCAGTGTTCACGCTGCCGCTGACGTTGAGCGGGGGCTGAAGATGAGCGATGAGCCGTCCTTCGAGGGACCGGGGCTGAGGATGCCGGGCTCAGGTCAGGCTGGATCCGCTGAGCCCGACGTGCGCGGCGGTGCAGGAGAAGCTCGTCCTCGGCTCCTGCACCGCCGCGCACTCGTCACGTCCGGAGCTGCGGGGGATCACAGTAGACCGAATACCAGGAGGCTCCCGGGCAGGACTACCGCCATCCCGAGGAAAGTGAACGGTCCGCCCACCCAGGCGAATGCCCGTTCTTGGCCGACTGTTGCGCCCGCTTCCCTCAGATGGCGCCGTAGTTCCGCATAGGCGGGGCCACTCCGGTCGGGAAAGGCCATGCCGATCAGGGGTGTGTAGACCATGCCCACCAGCGTGAACAGGATGGCCACGAGCCAAACGGGCACGGCCCCCGTCAGGTACTCGGCGATCAAGTACGTTACCGACGAGAAGGCCAGCAGCCCCCCGACCTGTACAGACGCCGTCAGGAGGCCCGCCCGGACCGTACTTCGCCCTGCCATTCGCACAAGTGGCGGGCAGAAGCGGCGCGGGAGCCACCACATCCCGACAGGGAGCCCCCAAAAGATCACCAGGCAGGGAGCCAGGATTATCGCGAAAACTTCCATCCCTGCCTGCCTGCCCTATTCGCCTGTTCGCCCTTGATCCTCGCAGACGACGACGTGCCGGTCGAGGCAGGCCGAGGTAGGAATGTGTCGCGGGGCTACCGGAGCCGCACGGCGATCACGTCCCGAGAACGCACACCGGCGGCCCGGACGTTGTGCGGCCACCGCCGCGATTCTGGTCGGCGATCGGACTCGCGGGTCAGGGGCGAAGTCTTCGGTTTGCTTCTTCGGGGGAGAAGTGTTCGGGGTCGAACTCGTCGGCTGAGGCCAGGTCGAGCCATTCGAGCATGTTCTTGTGGTCTTCGGTGTTCGGGTCGGCCAGGGTGTGTTTCAGGTCCGCGTAACCCCAGCTGCCGCCGCAGTCTTCGGGCGGGCAGGCGCCCTTGCCGGTGACGCAGACGGGGTCGGTGACCTCCGGCGGCAGGATCTCCTCCAGGACAATGTCGTGCTCCCAGCCGTCGCCGAAGTCGTAGGTGTAGCCGATCTTGTCGCCGGGGGCGGTGAGCAGTTGCGACAGCGACACCTCGCGCTCGTCGCGATGCCCGAGTTCGGGGTCGTGCCGCCCGTACTCGCCCGAGCCGTGCGAGAACACGTGCATGTGGTAGTTCTCCCAGCCCATCGCGGCCTGGACGACCTCGTGGAGGCGGTCCAGGGTGATGCCGGCGGGGAGCCGGAGCCGGCGCCACACCGGCGGCTTGGTCACGTTCCTCAGCTGGATCTTGAGCTGGTAGGTGGCGGCCGGGCCGGGCGGCGGGAGCGGCTCCGGGACGCCGCCCAGCAGGGCGACGAGCCGCGGCGCGTCCGGGTGGCCGCACTCGTCCAGCAGCGGCAGGGCGTGGGTGAGCTCAGGGCCCGCGGCGGCCTGCAGGACGGTGGGCAGGAACTCCGCGGGGGCGTCGGCCGCCAGCGTGTCCAGCATGACGGTCAGGGTGTCCACGGCGGCCCATGCCTCGTCGAGTTCGGCCGGCTCGGTGCCGTCCACCTCGGCGAGCCAGAGCCGGGCATGGGCGCCGAACCCGTCCCGGGCCGCCCACTCGCGCCACGCCAGCGCCGCCTCCGGGCCGCACGCGCGGGCGAGGGCGAGGGCGTCCAGGCGCCCCTGCCCCGACGACCGCTGCAGCGCCGCGCAGTCCGGACAGTCGCAGGCCGCGGGACCGGCTCCCATCTCATCGAAGGCCGCGAGCAACCGCGCTCCCGAGGCCGTACCGCCCTGCTCGTAGAGGGTGGCCAGGACGACCAGGTAGTCCGTGTCCTCCGGCTCTCCCTCGCCGGTGAGGCCGAGAGACTCGGCCGTGCAGGCGGCCCAGATGGTGAGGACATCCTGCGGTGCACCGCCGAGCCACCGGCCGAGGCCGGGTCCGGCCGTGCCGTCACCCGGCCGGCGGTCACCTCGATGAACTCGGCCGCGGACGCCGCCGCCCACACCATCATCAGTTCGGGGAGGTCCAGCGCGCTGCGCGGCTTGCGGGGCGGCGTCTCCAGGCCCAGCAGTTCACACGCCTCGACGGCCGCGGCCGGCTGCAGGCCCCCCCCCGCGTGGTGACCTTGCGTCCCGGACCGATCCACTCGGCCAGGCTCCGCTCGGTGGCGAGCGCCGGACAGGCACGCGCCTGCGCGACCAGCTCGTCGAGGGAGACCTCTACGACATGGACGTCGGCATTGTCGGGCATGCCTAGCAGGCTAGGAGGCATGCACCCCGCGCAACGCCGATTCGGCAGTTCGCTGGGCATCGACCGCACCACGATGGTCGCGATGCTGGACGCCTTGGAGGGCAAGGGCCTGGTGTCACGCCACCCGCACGCGCAGGACCGCCGCCGCAACGTGGTCGAACTGACCGACGCCGGCCACGAGACGCTCCGTCTGGCCACCGAGGCGAACGACGAAGCCGAGCGCGAGTTCCTGGCGTCCCTCACCCCGAAGGCCGCCGAGCAGCTACGAAGCTCCCTGCAGAAGCTCGTACTCCCCTCGGACGACTAGGGAGCGCTCCGGCCCGGGGGCTCGTTCTTGTTCGAGCCCCCGGGCCGGCCGGGCCTTGCATGGGGCTTCGTGGCCCGCGGGCTCCGACGTGAAGTCAGGAAATGCCGCGGAAGAAGGTGCGGATGTCGTTCGCGAGCAGCTCCGGCTCCTCCATCGCGGGGAAGTGACCGCCCTCGGTGAACTCGCTCCAGTGGCCGATCGCCTTCCACGGGTCCATCGCGCGGCGCATGAGCGGGTGGGTGCCGAACACGGCCCATCCGGACGGCACGTCGGAGGGCATGAACAAGTCGATCCCGGAGTGCTCGGACTCGTAGTAGAACTGCGCGCTCGACGCGCCGCTGCGGGTGAACCAGTACAGGCCGATGTTCGTGAGGAGCTGGTCGCGGTCGACCGTCTCGTCCGGCGTCCGGTGGTCGCCGCCGGTCCTGGTCTTGAACTTCTCGGCGATCCACGCGAGCTGACCGACCGGCGAGTCGGCGAGCGCCGCGCCGATCGTGTCGGGACGGTGGTCCTGCATCAGGAGGTACCCGCGCTCGGCCGCGTCCTCGGTGCGAATCGCCTCGATCTGGGCGGTCTCGTCATCGGACAGACCGTCGGGGTACGGGAACTTGTCGCCGAGCAACCCGAGCACCCGGGGGTCGCTGCCGGTGTGCGTGCCGATGACGCGCTCCGGGTAGAGCGCCGCGAGGCGGCCGGTGGTGCCCGCACCGATGTCGGTGCCGTGGGCCGCGAACCTCTCGTAGCCGAGACGCGTCATGATCTCGGCGTAGGCCTCCGTCGTTCGCGCCAGCTCCCAGCCGGTCCCCGACAGCGGGGTGGAGAACCCGAACCCGGGCAGCGACGGGATGACCACGTGGAACTCGTCGGCCAGCAGCGGGACGAGTCGCTGGTACTCGACGAACGAGCCCGGCCAGCCGTGGTTCAGGATCAGCGGGGTGGCCTCCGGGTTCGTCGACCGCGCGTGGACGACGTGGAACGTCTGGTCGTCGACGGCCGTCGTGAACTGTTCGTACTCGTTGAGCTTCTCCTCCTGCGCACGCCAGTCGAACCCGTCGCGCCAGTACTCGGCGAGCTCCTTCAGGTACACCAGCGGGATGCCGCGGCTGAAGTCGGTGCGATCGTCCCGGCCCGGTACGGGGATCGGCCAGCGCGTGCGGGCCAGCCGGTCGCGCAGGTCGTCGATGTCGGCCTGCGGGATGTCGATACGGAACGGTGTGAGTGCGCTGTTCTCGTTCATGGCACCGACGCTTCCAGGCAATGCGGCAGATTGGCTTCCGCGATTGCTGGAAAGATCGAGAACATGTTGGAGACCTCCGCCCGCCTGCTCGAACTGCTGTCGTTGCTCCAGCTCAAGCGCGACTGGACGAGCTCCGAGCTCGCCGGCCGCCTCGACGTGAGCACGAGGACGGTGCGCGCCGACATCGGCAGGCTGCGGTCGCTCGGCTATCCCGTGGACGCGCGCCCCGGCGTCGCGGGCGGGTACCGGCTGGCCGCCGGGACGGCGATGCCCCCGCTGCTGCTCGACGACGACGAGGCCGTCGCCGTCGCGGTCGGACTGGGTGCGGTCGCCACCCAGAGGCTCGGCGTCGAGGAGACATCGCTCACCGCGCTCGCGAAGCTGGAGCAGGTGCTGCCCTCGCGCCTGCGCCGGCGCGTCGAGGCGGTACGCGAGGCGACGAGCGTCGTTCCAGGGGCTCGACCGCCGCTCGATCTCTCGGCTCTCGGTGCGGTCGCCGCCGCGATCCGCGGCCGTGAACGGCTCCGGTTCGGATACACCAAGCCCGGGGGCGGCGAAGGGGCCCGCCACACCGAACCGCAGCGGCTGGTGAGCTGGGGGTCGCTCTGGTACCTGCTCGCGTGGGACCTCGACCGTGCCGACTGGCGGATCTTCCGCGTCGACCGCATGGTTCCGCACGCACCGACGGGCGAGCGGTTCCAGCCGCGCGCCGTCTCGGAGGACGAGGCCGTCGAGTACGTCGTCAGGCGCGTCAGCAAGGCGGGCTGGAAGTACCGCGCGCGGGTACTCGTGCACGCTCCCGCCGCCGCGGTCGCCGCGAAGATACGCATCCCGGTCGATATCGAGGTGGTCGACGAATCCACGTGCCAGGTCGAGCTGGGTTCCGACGACCCGGACCGGCTCGCGCTGTGGATGACGCAGTTCGACCTCGACATCGAGGTGATCGACGGAGACGAGCTCGCGGCGGCGTTCGATCGCCTCGCGACGAAGTTCCGCCGCGCGGCGGGCGGCCCATCCACCGTGTGAATTTCGGCCCTAGGCCGACCACGAGACGCCAGTGGTTCTTCAGGTCGCGGCGTGATCGGTGGTCGAACTTCACGGGGGCGTAGCGGTTCCCAGCGTCAGGGGGGCGGCGTAGTGATCGAAGAACAGCTGGGCGACCAGGTCGCCGCGTGAGCCGGTGCCGGACTTGGCGAAGATCGACTTCAGGTGGTCCTGCACGGTGTACGACGACACCTGCAGCCGGTCGGCGATCTGCCTGGTGGACAGGCCCTGCGCCACCAGCTCGGTCACGCGCCGCTCGGTGTCGGTGAAGCCGTAGGCATCGGCCATCAGCGGCGCCATTTCGGCGGGACGGGCCGCTTCGAGCATCACCGCGACCGGCGAGTCCGGTCCGTCGCCCATCAGGGAGCCCCGGACGATGAGCCACTGGCCGGATCGGGTGCGCGCTCGGGCCCTGGCCGGCCGGAGCTCAGCAGGCGCGCGGACCGCGGTCGGCGGTGCGTCGCACAGGGCGCGGGCCTGGCGGGCGACGGCGGGGACGACCAGCGGCAGCTCGGCGCCTGCTCGGTCACCGGTGCCCAGCTCGTCCAGCCAGCGTTGCGCAGCTTGGTTGGACATCTGCACGCCGTCGTCGGTGTCGAGGATCAGCAGGCCGGTGTCGGCGTCGCCGGCCCTTGCGGCGTCGAGCAGGAGTCCGCGCCGTAGTCCGTCGGCGATCAACCCGGCCAGCGACGACGCGAACCGCACCTCGGCCGCCGAGAAGTGGGGACGGTTCGCCTCCCGGAACACGGTCAGGGCGCCCCAGGTCGCCTTGCCGCCCGCCAAGACCACGCGCAGCTCGTCGGCGAAGCCACCGGGGCCGCGGATCTCGCGCTGGCGCAGGCTGCGGTCGAGATCACCGGCGGTGACCTCGCTCAGGCTGGCCGCCGGACGGTCCGCGCGGGACAGCTGGACCCACTTGTTGAAGTCCGGCTCGCGCACCTCGATCTCGACGAGCCGGAGCAGCTCGGCGGCGGGCAGGCCGTTCTCAACGAACTCCGCGGTCGGCAGCATGGTCGCCGGGTCGATCGTCATCAGGCAGGTGCCCTCGGCGGGCACGGCGCGGCCCAACGCGTCGCCGACGGCCCGGGAGAAATCGGGCACCGGCAGACCTCGGTGAACCAGCCGCACGATGTCGTCGCGAACGCGTGCGTGGACCGCTGCATTCGCCATGCACCGAAAAGTACCCGAATCGCACTGCGCGTCCTCCCAGAAATCTGGGATACAACCCTGTCGCGCGATCTTGCATGCTGAGTGAGCAGGTCAATGCCCGGCGCAGGCCGGAGAACTCCGTCACGTAAGGAATCGCATTCCATGATGACCACTGTCCTCGCCGCCGGCACCCGGGTCGGCGATCCCGTTGACTCCGATATCTCGTTCAAGGTCGCCGCGGTCGGATCGGAGTCGCGATGAGCAAGGTCGTGCTGTACATGTCGATGTCGGTGGACGGGTTCATCACCGGGCCGGACGACGGGCCGGAGCACGGGCTCGGTGTCAACGGGGAGCGGCTGCACGACTGGCTGCGTCCCGGCGACGTGGACCCGCGCTCGCACCGTCCCGCCGACGGGGCGAACGCCACGGTGTTCGACGAGGCCATGGCGACGGGAGCGGTGATCACCGGTCGGCGCACCTTCGAGTTCGCGGGCGGCTGGGGCGGCGACCACCATGACGGCGTTCCGATCTTCGTGCTGACCCATGCCGCACCCGACGAGCCCGCACCGGGACACGCGCGCTACGTCACCGACGGCATCGAGTCGTGCGTCGCCCAGGCCAAGGCCGCCGCCGGTGGCCGCGACATCCTGCTGCACGGCGCCGCGACCGCGCAGGCGTGCCTTCGCGCCGGCCTGCTGGACGAAATGGAGCTGCAGCTGATGCCCGTCCTGCTCGGGCAGGGCCGCCGGCTGTTCGAGAACATGCCGCCCGACCACGTCGAACTCGAACTGATCCGTGCGCTGGACGCTCCGGGCGTGCAGCATCTCCGCTACCGCGTGCGGTCGGAGGGCTGACCGGTGGCGATCATCCGGCTCTACATGACCATGTCCCTGGACGGTTACGTCACCGGGCCAGAGGACGGCGCGGACGCCCCATTGGGCATTGGCGGATTCCGTCTCTTCAATTGGCTCGACCGGCGCAATGATCCGGGGCCGAGCGGCCAGGTGTTCTCCGAGGCGATGTCGACTCGGGCCGTCGTCTCCGGTCGTCGCACCTATGAGCTGGCCGACCGCTGGCAGGGCGACCACCACGACGGTGTTCCGATCTTCGTCTTGACCCACGACGTTCCGGACGACCCGCCACCGGGGAGCGTCCGCTACGTCACCGATGTGCGCGAGTGCGCCGCGCAGGCCCGCGCGTCGGCCGGGGACGGCGAGGTCATGGTGCACGGTGCCGGGGCGGCGCAGGCCCTGCTGCGGGCCGGGCAACTCGACGAGATGGAACTCCATGTCGTGCCGGTCCTGCTCGGGCAGGGACGGCGGCTGTTCGACGGCCTGCCGGCGGAGCACATCGAGCTCGACCTCGTCCGGCGGCTGACAACTCCAGCGACCGAGGATCCCGCACGGCAGGTCATGCACCTGCGCTACCGCGTCCGGCGCCCATGACCGGCGAACCCCGTTCCGCGCCGAAACTGTGATCCCTCGAACGACCCGTGCCGAGGCGAATGGTGGTCGGCAGGCGTTCTCACCGCCACCGCTGACACTCGGCTCCCGCGCCTATGGGGTGTGACCCATGCCATATGCGGTTCCTGTCAGCTATCGGGGCGCTGCTCCGCTCAAGTCACGAGGAGCAAGCGAACCGACAGGAGCAGCGCATGAAGCACCGCATCGTCGTCCTCGGCGCCGGCTATGCCGGGGCCTACGTGGCCGGGAACCTGGCCCGTCGGCTCTCGCCGGCGGACACCGAGATCACCGTGGTCAACGCCGTGCCGCACTTCGTCCAGCGGCAGCGGCTGAACCAGCTGGCGGCCGGCCTGGAGGTCGACGCGCCGCCGCTCACCGACGTCTTCGCGGGCACGGGGATACGGCTGCGGGTGGCGCGCGTCACCGCCGTCGACCCTGAACGCCAGGTCGTCGCCGTGGCCGACGCCGAGGGAGGCGGCGAGGTCGGCTACGACACGCTGTTGTACGCGCTCGGCAGCCGCGTCGCCGATCTGAGCGTCCCCGGCGTGGCCGAGCACGCCTTCGACGTCGCCGGAATGCCCTCGGCGCTGCGCCTGCGCGAGCGCCTGGAAAGCCTGGACAGGCAGGGTGGAGGCGGGAGCGTGCTGGTCGTCGGCGACGGGTTGACGGGCATCGAGACCGCAACCGAGGTCGCCGAATTCCGGCCCGGCCTGTCGGTGGCGCTTCTCGCCCGCGGCGAGGTGGGCGCCCGGCTCTCCCCCGGAGCCCGCGGCCACCTGCGCCGGGCCTGCGACCGGCTGGGCGTCACCGTCCTGGAGCACACCGGCGTCGAAGCCGTCGAGGCCGGGCGGGTGCGGTGCGGCGACGGCACCGTCCTGGCGTCCGACGCGACCGTGTGGACGGCGGGGTTCGCGGTCAGTCCCATCGCCGCCGCCGGCGGCCTCGAGGTCACCGAACAGGGTCAGGTCATCGTCGATCGCACCATGCGGTCGGTCTCGCACCCGAACGTCTACGCCGTCGGCGACAGCGTCCACGTCCTCGGCGACAGTGGCCGGCCGCTGCCGATGAACTGCGGTTCGGCCGGCTACACCAGCCGCCAGGCCATCAGCGCGATCGTGGGACGCCTGACCGGCCGCGAGATCGCGCACGTCAAGCTGGCCTACCGGTACAACGCCATCAGCCTCGGACGGCGGGACGGGATCCTGCAGCTGATCGACGGTGCGGCGCAGGCCAGGCCGAGGTACATGGGCGGCCGGAAGGTCATGCGGGTCAAGGAGTTCCTCCAAAGGGGGGCGCTGTGGGGCACCGCGCATCCGACGTTCGGCCTGCCCAAGCGCCCGCGCCGCCTGGCCGCCGCGCCGGATGCGGTCGCCGGGCGGGCGGCCGCGTCCGCCGAGACGCCGGCCGCGTAGCCGCCTAGGTTGGTCTGCGTGGACGCCGCCGCCACCGATCGCTTCGACGTCGGCCGGTTCGAGGCCAGCCGGAACCGGCTGGCCGCACTGGCGTACCGGCTGCTGGGCTCCGCCGCCGACGCCGAAGACGCCGTCCAGGACGCGTTCCTGCACTGGCAGGAGGCCGACCGGCGGCGGATCGAGGTGCCGGAGGCATGGCTGACCAAGGTCGTCACCAACCTGTGCCTCGACCGGCTCCGCTCGGCGCGGGCCCGCCGCGAACGCACCGTCGGGGCCTGGCTGCCCGAGCCGCTCCTGGACGGCGATCCGATGCTCGGCCCGGCCGACACCGCCGAGCAGCGCGAAGCGGTCTCGCTGGCCGTGCTGACCCTCATGGAGCGCCTGTCGCCGGTCGAGCGGGCCGTCTACCTGCTGCGTGAGGCGTTCTCCTACGGCCATGCCGAGATCGGCGAGATCCTCGACATCACCGAGTCCGCTAGCCAGCAGCACCTGCACCGGGCCCGTCGCCGCATCACCGCCGCGCGCCGCCGCGGCGGTGATGTCGACCCCGCATCCGCCCGCAGGATCGTCGAGGAGTTCCTCGCCGCCGCCTCCTCGGGCCGCACCGAACGGCTGATGGCGCTGCTCACCGACGACGCGACCGCGATCTCCGACGGCGCCGGGCTGACCAGGACGCTGCTGCGCTACGACACTCCGCAGGGCATCGCCACCATCGCGCGGGCCGGCTTCCAACCCGCCCTTGCGAAGCGGCGACTCGGCGGTGCGCCCGCCATCCACTACGCGCTCGTCAACGACACCCCCGCCATCATCGTCGTGCTCGATGACCAGGTCGTCGGCGTCGTGGCGTTCGACATCACCGGCGGCAAGATCGCGACCTTGCACGGCATCGCCGCCCCGGCCCGCCTCGTCCGCATCACCGCGTCCTGGCGACACAAGCCCGACGCACCGCTCATCACGCGGTGGTGATCCCTTGCTACCGGCGCACTCGATAGCGCAGGTGGAGGACCCGGTTGCCCTGGATCACCACGTCGGGATCTTCCAACAGGTGCTGCGCGTCGACCGGCCCGAAGTAGCGCTTGCCGGACCCGAGCACCACTGGCGCGACGTCCATGGCGACCTCGTCGATGAGCCCTGCGGCCAGCATCTGGCCGCCGTGTCGAACAGCGGCGCTCGTCATGGCTCCGGATACGGACCTGGCCTTCTGCATAGCCTCGCGTAGCAGCCAGGTGTCATGCCGAATGCCGCCTTGAACATTCGGGTGAAGTGGGCTTGGTCTGCGAAGCCGGCCGCGAGAGCGGTCTCCGCCAGGGGCCTGGCCATGCGCAGCTTTTCGCGGGCGAGGTCGAGGCGGCGCATGATCGAGTATCGGTAGGGACTGGTGCCGTACAGGGCACGGAACTGGCGTGCGAACTGGTAGCGGTCGAGGCCCGTGACCGCCTCCAGTTCGCTGGAGCGCACGACCACCGGCCGGTTCTCCAGGAACTCTCGGCCGCGATCGAGGGCGGCCAGGTCGAGGCGGCTGGGCCGGTCAGGAGCGCGGGGCGCTGTTGCCCTGCACCGGAGCAGGCCCTCGGCAAGCTCCAGGACCAAGGCGTCGAGCGCCAGCGGCTCGGTCGTCGCTTCGAACGCCGCCCGTATCGTGCGCGCGAGGACCGGGTCGTCGGTCACCGGGGCGGCGAAGGGCAGCGGCGTCGGTCGTCCGGTGATGGCCGACAGGGCGTCGGCGATGCGGGCGGGGGCGACATAGACCTGCGCGTAGCCGAGGAGGTCCGGCCCGTCGGCCCAGCCGTCGTGCAACTCGTCGGGATGCAGCACGAAGACCTGTCCCGGGGCGCTGCGCTCCACCGTTCCCCGGTAGTGGAACGCCTGGGCCCCCGCTTCGGTGACCCCGACGGCGTAGACGTCGTGCCGGTGCCGGCTGTACGGGTGGCCGCGCAGCCCGGCTCGGAACAGTTCCACGCCGTCCACGGGTCCCCTGGTTTCCACCCATTCGCCCGCGACACACGATCGTTCAATACCGGTGCGATGCGGTCTGGCCACTCTGGACGCCATATGCGGAGTCTAAGGAGAAGCCATGGAAGTCTCCCTCTCCCCGGCCCAGGCGATCGCGTTCATGACGTTCGCCGCGGTGGCCGCGGGAACTCCCGGTCCCAGTAACGTGCTGCTGGCCGCCGCGGGCGCGAAGGGCGGTGTACGGCGGGGGATGCCGAGCCTGCTCGGGCAGGTGATCGGGATGAGCGCCATGCTGCTGGCCGTCACCTTGGGAATCGGCGGCCTGCTCCTCGACCGCCCTTGGCTCCTGGAGACCCTCAAGTGGGGCGGCGCGGTGCTGCTCTGCTGGATGGCGTGGGGGATCGCGACCGCACCCTTTACGGAAGCAGACGCGAATTCCTCTGCCTGGTCCGGCTTCTTCGGCATGGCCGCTTTCCAATGGGCCAACCCCAAAGGCTGGCTGATCAGCGTCGCCGCCAACGCCACTTACCTGAACCAACACGGCGGGATCTTGAGCCGGTCCCTCATCCTCACGGTTCTGTTCATGCTCGCCGCACTGCCCAGTTGCCTGCCTTGGCTGGTGTTCGGCGCCGCGCTCCAGAAATCTCTCGGCTCGCCGCGGACGTGGCTCATCTACCGCGGCACAATGGCCGGTCTGCTGGTGGCATCGGTCGCCCTGTTCCTCTGGCCCCACGGCTGATTCAAACTGGTGGAAGATCGGGTCGGTGTAGGTGCTCTTGAGGGGACGGTCAGGGGCGGGTCCAGCGTTGGTTGGGGGCGTTGTGGCATGTCCAGATTTGGACGTAGACGCCGTTGGCCGTGGAGTTGTTGGGTACGTCCAGGCACTTGTTCGCGCCCACGGCGGTGATGCTTCCGTCGGTGTTGATGCGCCACTTCTGGTTGTTCTGGCCGTTGCAGTCCCAGATGATCACGCTGGTTCCGTCAGCGGTGCCGTTGTCGTTGACGTCGAGGCACTTGCTTCCGTAGACCCGCAGTTCACCGGCCGCCGTGGAGGTCCACTGCTGGTTGCTCCCGCCGTGGCAGTCCCAGATCTCCACCCGCGTCCCGTTGGCCTGGGACGCTCCGGTGACGTCGAGGCATCGTCCCGACCCCGCGCCCCGGATCTGGGACACGGGGCTGGGCGTTCCGCCGCTGACCCGGAACACGGCGGTGCCATGGGGCGGCACGCTCGCCGAGATGGTGCCGGTGGTCGAGGTGACGGCGTTCGTCCAGGCGTCGCGAAGGCTGAAGGAGTCGCCGGACAGGCCGATCGCCGAGGTGGTGGTGCTGATCGTCGTCGCGCCGCTTCCCTGGTTGAACAGCGCGACCGCGACGTCGCCGTTCTCCAGCCGTTTGGCCAGGACGCGGCGGGTGCCGTCGTTGCTGATCTGGGTCGCCTGGAGGCCGAGCGGGTCCTGGTTGATGGCGATCAGGTTCTGGTTCCTCATGATCGTGGCGGTGGCGGCGTCCATGTTCCGGACGTCGTTCCCCGCGATCAGCGGCGCGGCCATGACGGCCCACAGGGCGAAGTGGCTGCGCATCTCGGTGTCGGTCATGCCGCCGCGGCCGACCACCATCATGTCGGGGTCGTTGAACTGCCCCGGCCCGGCGTAGCCCGCCAGAGGCACGTTGACGTCGACGATGTTCTGGATGCCCATCGGGTAGCCGTTGGTCTGGCCGGAGTTCCAGACGTTGGTGATGTCCTCGGTGGTGCGCCAGATGTTGGCGACGTCACCCCAGTTCCGCTGCGGGCCGGTCTTCTCGTGGATGCTGTTGGGGTTGATGCTGTAGAGGATCGGCCGTCCGGTCGCCGCCAGGGCGTCGCGCATCTTCGCGAAGGTGCGCACCTGGTCGTCGATGGTGCCGGTCGGAGAGCACCAGTCGTACTTGAGGTAGTCGACGCCCCAGGCGGCGAACTGGCGGGCGTCCTGGGTCTCGTGGCCGAGGCTGCCGGTGGCGCCCGGATAGGAGCCGAAGTACTGGGCGCAGGTGCGGTCCAGGGGCGCCTGGTAGAGGCCGAACTTCAGGCCCCTGGCGTGCAGGTAGTCGCCGAGCGCCTTCATCCCGCTCGGGAATCTCGACGGATTCGCCCGCAGGTTGCCGGCCGAGTCGCGGTTGGGGTCGAACCAGCAGTCGTCGACGACGACGTACTCGTATCCGAGGTCGCGCATGCCGGAGCCGACGAGCGCGTCGGCGGTCTGCCGGATCAGGGTCTCGTTGATGTTGCAGCCGAACGTGTTCCAGGTGTTCCACCCCATCGGCGGGGTGCGGCCCACGCCGTTCTCCAGCGCTTGGGCCTGGGCGGCTGGGCTGAGTGCTACGGCCACGGCCACCATGGTCAGCAGCGCGCGGATTCGTTTCCAGCTCATCGGTTCGCTCCGCAGCGGTCCGAGGACCGGGTCGATGGGGGTGGGCCGGCCGCCCCGAGGACCGGATGTCCTGGGCCGGGACGACCGTCGTGGGCGCGGTGCGAGCCGCAGGGGCGCGACCGGTACGCGGTGGACGTGGCGGGCTCGGCCTGCCGCCGAGCCCGCCACACCGGGTCCGCTCCTGAGCCGGACCCGGTGCCACCTCGTCAGCGCTGCAGGGTCAGCAGGCCCGGGCGGTAGGGCAGGAGGCCGTAGTCGCCGCCCGAGTTGGGGCTGCGGCCCTGGTAGAGGAGTTGGAGGTTGCAGGGGTCGACGGTGAAGGTCTGGTCGGCGCCGGCGCGGATCAGTTCGCCGTGGCTGATGTCGTTGGTCCAGGTGGCGCCGCTGTTGGCCTTGCCGGCGAAGGGGTTGCTCTCGCTGGTGGCCTGCGGTGTCCACGAACCGTTCAGGCTGGTGGACGTGAACGAGCGGAAGTAGCGGCCCTGGGAGCCGATCGCCTCGACGAGCATGAGGTAGCGGTTCTGGTCCTGGAGCTTGTAGACCTGAACCCCTTCGAAGAGGTTGTTCGTCGAATCGCTCATGATCACTGTGGAGGACGAGCCGAAGCTGCCCGGGAAGTTCCCGATCGGCATGCTGGCCCGGTAGATCCTGCCGTTGTCACCGGCGAAGAAGAGGTACATGTTGTTGCTGTCGCCGATGACCGTCTGGTCGATGGGGCCGGTCCCGGAATTGCTGATGCTTCCGGAGAAGAGCACCTGCTCCGATGACCAGCCGTTCGGGTTGGTGGGGTCGCTCGACGTCCGGTAGGAGAAGGCGGTGCTGCCCCACTGGTAGGCGAGCACCCAGATGTTCCTCGGTGCGAAGTAGAAGAGCGTGGGCGCGACGGTGGAATTCGACATCGCGTTCTGGCTGGCCGAGGCCATCTCCGACCAGTTGGAGAACAGGCCGAAGTTCATCGAGCCCCATCTCGTCCCCGTGTCGTGCGTTGTCGCATAGACGAGATGCCGGCCGTTGTAGGGGGCGACGGTGAAGTCCTTGAGCGAGACCCATCCCGACCTGGGCTGGGCCAATGGACCTGTTGACGACCAGCGGTATGTCGACGGAAGGTCGCAGTTCGGAGTGGGTTCGCCACCGCCGACCTCGACGAGCTGCCATTGCTGGTTGGCCCCGCCCCAGTCGTCGTACTGGACGATGTTCGCGCCGTCGGCGGTGGAGGCGCCCTGTACTTCGAGGGCCTTGTTGCTGTGGCGCGAGATGAGCCTGACGTGGCCATCTGAGCTGTCGGCCAGGCGCCATTGCTGGTTGGTGCCGTTCAGGTCGGACCATTGGACGATCGAGCCGCCGTTG
This sequence comes from Actinomadura livida, assembly GCF_014648675.1. GTDB lineage: Bacteria > Actinomycetota > Actinomycetes > Streptosporangiales > Streptosporangiaceae > Spirillospora > Spirillospora livida. The sequence goes on along the minus strand of NZ_BMRO01000005.1, from coordinate 213,419 downwards.
GCGGTGGAGAAGTTGTAGACGTCCAGCACCTTGCCGGAGTGGCGGGACTTGAGGCGGTAGTAACCGCCGCCGGAGTCGACGAACTGCCACTGCTGCTGGTTCTGGTCGTTCCTCGCCCACTGGGTGATGCGGGCGCCGTCGTTGGTCGCCAGGTTGTAGACGTCCAGGGCCTTGCCGCTGTTGCGGTTGACCAGGACGTACCACTTGTTCACATCCACTGCCGCGGCCTGGGCCGTCTGTGTGCTCAGCACGGACAGGAACACCGACAGCAGGAGCGATGCCAGCACTGCTGCACCGGTCCTCAGCATGAACTCTTCCCTTCATGAGCTTGTGTTAGCGCTAACATTTCCTGCCGAGCGGGGACCTCTCTCCATCGGGGTGATCGGGGGGGTGGCGGTGGCCCGGAGTAAATAACAGGCAGTGCGACATCGTCAAGAACCCGAGGGGTTCGAAAAATTTCGAGCGTAAGCCACCTGCTAGAACGCATGCACAAGCCGGCGGTCGGATCTCCGCGATGAAATGTTTTGAAACTATTGACGGGATCCGTTCGGCCTCTCACACTGAGTCCTCGACGCCCCGGTGGTGTGTGCGTTCCCGAGTGGAGCGCGGCGTCTGTCGCACGGCTGTGTCCGTGCTCCCACCCCTTCTTTGCTTCATGGAGGAAACAGACGTGCGTACTAACGCCATGCCCAGAGCCCGGGTCCGCAGGCGGGCCCTCCTCGCCGGCGCCCTCGGGGTGTTCACCGCGGCCGCCGCTCTGGTGGCACCGTCCCAGGCCGCGGCCGCGGAGAGCACGCTGGGCGCCGCGGCGGCGCAGAGCGGCCGCTACTTCGGCGCCGCGATCGCCTCCGGCAGGCTCAACGACTCGGTGTACACGACGATCGCGAACCGCGAGTTCAACTCGGTGACCGCCGAGAACGAGATGAAGATCGACGCCACCGAGCCCCAGCGAGGCCAGTTCAACTTCTCCGCCGCCGACCGCATCTACAACTGGGCCGTCCAGAACGGCAAGGAGGTGCGCGGCCACACGCTGGCCTGGCACTCCCAGCAGCCCGACTGGATGCGGAACCTCAGCGGCGGCGCGCTGCGCCAGGCCATGATCGACCACATCAACGGCGTCATGGCCCACTACCGGGGCAAGATCGTCCAGTGGGACGTCGTGAACGAGGCCTTCGAGGACGGCAACTCGGGCGCCCGCCGCGACTCCAACCTGCAGCGCACCGGCAACGACTGGATCGAGGTCGCCTTCCACACCGCACGCGCCGCCGACCCGTCCGCCAAGCTCTGCTACAACGACTACAACGTCGAGAACTGGAACTGGGCCAAGACCCAGGCCATGTACAACATGGTCCGCGACTTCAAGCAGCGCGGCGTGCCCATCGACTGCGTCGGCTTCCAGTCCCACTTCAACAGCGGCAGCCCGTACAACAGCAACTTCCGCACCACCCTGCAGAACTTCGCCGCCCTCGGCGTCGACGTCGCCATCACCGAGCTCGACATCCAGGGCGCCTCGCCCACGACCTACGCCAACGTGGTCAACGACTGCCTCGCCGTCTCCCGCTGCCTCGGCATCACCGTGTGGGGCGTCCGGGACACCGACTCCTGGCGCTCGGAGCAGACGCCGCTGCTGTTCGACGGCAACGGCAACAAGAAGTCCGCCTACACCTCGGTCCTCAACGCCCTCAACGGCGGCACCACGCCGAACCCGCCCGAGGACGAGGGAACGATCAGGGGCGTCGATTCGGGCCGTTGCATTGACGTGCCCAACGCCAGCACCAGCGACGGCACCCAGGTCCAGCTGTACGACTGCCACGGCGGCACCAACCAGCAGTGGACCCCCACCGACGCGGGCGAGCTGAGGGTCTACGGCAACAAGTGCCTGGACGCGGCCGGCACCGGCAACGGCGCCAGGGTCCAGATCTACAGCTGCTGGGGCGGCGACAACCAGAAGTGGCGCCTGAACTCCGACGGGTCGATCGTCGGCGTCCAGTCCGGCCTCTGCCTGGACGCCGCCGGCTCCGGCAACGGCGCCGCGATCCAGCTCTACTCCTGCTGGAACGGCGGCAACCAGCGCTGGACCCTCACCTGACCTGCGGCAAGCGGAAAGGGTGAATCGATGAAGATCTACGCTGCGGCCTCGCGAGGGCGACGCCGCTGGTCACGGTTCGCCGCCGCGGTGGCGGCGGCCCTCGCGGCCGGGGCGCTCGTCGCGGTGACCCCGGCGCCGGCCGACGCGGCGGCGGTGGACACCGATGCCTGGTACGTCCTGGTCAACCGCAACAGCGGCAAGGCGCTGGACGTCTACGACTCGTCCACCGGCGACGGCGCGCGGGTCACCCAGTGGACGCGGAACGACGGAGCCAACCAGCAGTGGCGGTTCGTGGACTCCGGCGGCGGCTTCTACCGGCTGAAGGCACGGCACTCGGGCAAGGTGCTCGACGTGGCCGGCGCCTCGACGGCCGACGGTGCCGCGATCCAGCAGTGGGCCGACCACGGCGGGACCAACCAGCAGTTCCGCCTGGCCGACTCCGACGCGGGCCACGTCCGGCTGATCAGCCGCAGCAGCGGCAAGGCGGTGGAGGTCCAGGGCGCCTCCACCGCCGACGGCGGCAGCGTCGTCCAGTACACCGACTGGGGCGGCGCCAACCAGCAGTGGCAGATGGTCGAGCTGTCGTCCGGCGGCGGTGGCGATGGCGGGTGCGGCAGCGCGCCGACGCTCACCAGCGGTACGCACACCATCCAGAGCGGCGGCAAGAGCCGCAGCTTCATCCTCAGGGTTCCCGACGGCTACGACAGCGACCACCGCTACCGGCTGATCTTCGCGTTCCACTGGCGGGGCGGCACCGCCGTCGACGTCGCGTCGGGTGGAACGAGCGGGAGCGCCTGGTCGTACTACGGCCAGCAGGAACAGTCGAACAACAGCGCGATCCTCGTCGCCCCCCAGGGCCTCGGCAACGGATGGGCCAATTCGGGCGGTGAGGACGTCACCTTCGTCGACGACATGATCCGGCGGATCGAGGACGGCCTCTGCGTCGACACGACACAGCGTTTCGCCACGGGATTCAGCTGGGGCGGCGGTATGAGCTACGCCCTCGCCTGCGCCCGGGCGAACGACTTCAGGGCCGTCGCGGTCATCTCCGGCGCGCAGATCAGCGGGTGCAGCGGCGGCGCCCAGCCCATCGCCTACTTCGGAATCCACGGCATCGGCGACTCCGTCCTCAACATCGCGCAAGGACGGTCCCTGCGGGACAAGTTCGTCGCCAACAACGGCTGCAGTCCCCAGAGCCCGCGGGAGCCCGCCCAGGGCAGCCGGACGCACATCACCACCGCCTACTCGGGCTGCCGCGCCGGGTATCCGGTCCAATGGGCCGCTTTCGATGGAGGCCACATCCCCGCTCCGGTTGACGGCTCCTCCAGCGAGAGCGGTGTCGCCACCTGGACCAAGGGAGAGATCTGGAGGTTCTTCGCACAGTTCCAGTGACACACCTGCACAACGGGGTGGAGCCGGGCGCGGCCTGGCTCCACCCTGCCTTCCTTGAAAGGGACGGGGGCTATCCCAGCTGGTCGCGGCGGCGGGTCAGGTAGGCGACCTCGGCGGTGTTGCCCGCCAGCTCGATGGCCTTGTCGTACGCGGCGCGCGACCGGTGGCCGTCGCCCAGGCGGCGCAGCAGGTCGGCGCGGATGGCGTGGAAGGCGTGGTAGCCGGCCAGCCGGTCCTGGAGCCGGTCTACGGCCGCCAGTGCCACCTCGGGGCCGTCGAGTTCGGCGACCGCGACGGCCCGGTTGAGGGCGACGATCGGCGAGCGGTCGAGGCGGACGAGCTGGTCGTAGAGGGCCAGGATCTGGGACCAGTCGGTGTCGCGTGCGTCGCGGACCGAGGTGTGCACGGCGTTGATCGCCGCCAGGATCTGGTAGCGGCCCGGAGGCGTGCCCGCCGCGGCCGCCGCGAGGCGCTCGCGTACCAGCCGGTGCCCCTCGGCGATCAGCGCCGCGTCCCAGGACCCGCGGTCCTGCTCGGCCAGGGTGACCAGTTCGCCGCCGGCCGAGACCCGGGCGGTGCGGCGGGCCTCGGTGAGCAGCATCAGCGCCAGCAGCCCGGCCGCCTCCCCGTCGTCCGGCAGCAGGGCGCGGATCAGGCGGGCGAGCCGGATCGCCTCGGCCGTCAGGCCGGGACGCACCGGATCGGTGCCGGGGCCGGTCGCCAGGTAGCCCTCGTTGAACACCAGGTACAGGACGGCGAGGACGCCGGAGACGCGTGCCGGGAGGTCCTCGGCGGACGGCACCCGGTACGGGATGCGCGCGGCCTTGATCTTGGCCTTGGCGCGGGTGATCCGCTGCCCCATGGCGGGTTCCTGCACCAGGAACGCGCGGGCGATCTCGGGGACGGTCAGCCCGGCGACCAGGCGCAGCGTCAGCGCGACGCGGGCCTCCGGCGCGAGCGCCGGGTGGCAGCAGGTGAAGATCAGCCGGAGCCGGTCGTCGTCGATGGCGCCGACGGGCTCGGGCGGGTCGTCGTCGTAGACCATCCGAGCCTCCTTGTGCTTGTCGTCGCGCTTGTTCTCGCGCCGGATCCGGTCGATGGCCTTGCGGCTCGCGGTGGTGGTCAGCCAGCCGCCCGGGTTGGGCGGGACGCCCTCGGCGGGCCACCGCTCGACCGCCGCCGCGAACGCCTCGGCCGCCGCCTCCTCGGCGATGTCGAGGTCACCGAACCGCCTGGTCAGGGCGGCCACCACCCGTGCCCACTCGGCGCGGTGGACCCGGGTTATCGACTCCGCGGCGTCGCTCACCGGAACGGCCGCACCTCGATCTTCCGGTCGCAGACCTCAGACGCCTCGGCGGCCAGCCGGAGCGCCACGTCCAGATCGGGGGCCTCCCACACCCAGACGCCGGCGAGGTACTCCTTCGACTCCACGAAGGGCCCGTCGCTGAACACCGCCTCCTCGCCCCGGTTGTCGACGACCGTGGCCGTGTCGGTGTCGGCGAGCCCGCCCGCGAAGACCCAGTAGCCCTCGGCGATCAGCCGGTCGTTGAACGCGCTGATGGCGGGCTGCCTGTCGGTGCTGCCGGGATCGCTCTTGTCGTCGATCACGGAAACCAGGTACTGCATCTGAAGATCATCTCCTGTGGTCTGGGACGCGCGCGTGGCCAAGCCCCGCCCGCGGCTGCGAACGACTCTGCCTAGTGTCCGGCCAGTTCGGCCACGACCGGAGCGAGTTTCTCGGCGAAGTCGGCGCCGAAGACGAAGTAGGAGAAGCCGATCTCCTCCCGCCGCCGCTGGATCTCCTCGGCGGCCGCCGCGGGGTCGTCCGGAAGCACCGCCAGCGAGTCCGCCGCTCGAAGCGCGGCGGGGTCGGTGTCGGGAGACGCCATGAAGGGCGCCACCGAGTCGCCGACCACCGCGACGTGCTGCGAGAGTTCCACGTCCCGGTCGGTGCGGAAGTCGCGTACCAACCGCGTCATCTCGGCCCTGTCGTCCCCCGGCATCAGCGCGAAGGTGACCGTGTCCGCGAACTCGGCCGCCAGTGCCCGGGCCTTCGGGCCGCGCACGGCCATGACCACCGGCGTGTGCAGGTCGGGACCGTCGAGTTCGCGCAGCCTCGTCACGGTCTCGCGCACCTGGGCCAGCCGCTCGCCCGGTCGTGTGACGGGCAGCCCCAGTTCGCGGAGTTCGTCTTCGATGCCGGGCCTGCCGGTGCCGATGCCCATCTCGAAGCGGCCGTCGGTGAGCACCGACAGCGAGTGCGCCTCCCACGCGGTGCTCCAAGCCGGGCGCAGCGGGGAGGCGTACACCCAGGTGCCCACCCGCAGGTCGGCGAGGCCGGCCGCGGCGGCCAGCGTGGGTGCGGGCGCCGGCTGCCATTTCGGGACGTCGGGCATCAGCAGCGTGGAGTAGCCGCTGCCGGCGATGCGGCGCACGCGGTCTCGCCACGTCGGAAGGTCCGTGGTGAGCGGGGCGACGACCCCGAATCGGAAGGGCTTGGTTGCGCGGGTTGCCGTGGAATCGGTCATGGTCGCCGTCCTCATCCGTTCTCTCGGGCGCCCTGGTCGGCGTCTCACCCCTGCCACGAACGCCGCTGCCCCGATCCGACACTTTCTCCGGAAATTCTTCTGAGAATCTTCCGTGGCCGGTGCGGGGGGTGAGGGGCACCTCAGGGGGAAGGGCCAGTTCATGAAGCTGGGGAGCGAGCAAGGGGGGCCGATGGGGGACCGGGTGAAGACTTACGGCGCCACCTCGGCGGCGGTCGCGGTGGCGGCCGCGGTGGGCGGCAAGGCGGTCGATGCCGATTCCGCCTGGTATCGGGCGCTGGCCAAGCCGGCGTGGCAACCGCCGGGGTGGACGTTCGGGGTCGTGTGGACGCCGCTCTACGCGTCGATCGCCTGGGCGAGCGGGCGGGCGCTGCTGAGGTCCCGGGGGCGCGAGCAGCGGGCCCTGACCGCCAGCCTGGGGGTCAACCTGGCGCTGAACGCGGCGTGGAACGTCCTGTTCTTCCGCCGGCGCAGCACGGCCGCGGGAGTCGTCGGAACGGTCCTGCTGGACGTGAGCAACGCCGAGTTGATCCGGCGCACGGCCCGCGCCGATGGCGCCGCGGGTGCCGCGCTCGTCCCGTACGCGGTGTGGTGCCTGTTCGCCACCGCGCTGAACAGCGACATCGCCTACCGGAACCGTCCCGCTCGCCGGTGATGAGCACCTCGATCATGCTCTTCACCCGCGATCTCCGGGTGCGGGACAACCCGGCGCTGGCCGCCGCGTGCGAGGCCGGCCAGGTCGTTCCGGTGTTCGTGCTTGATGAGGCGATCCTGGACGGCCCGTTCGCCGTGCCGAATCGCGTCCGGTTCCTCCTGGACAGCCTCGCGGACCTCCGGCGATCCTTGCGTGAGCTGGGCGGCGACCTGGTGGTGGTGCGCGGCGACCCGGTCGCGGAGGTGGCGCGGCTGGCCGAGAAGACGCACGCCGGGTCGGTGTTCATCGCCGATGAGCGGTCGGCGTTCGCCACCCGGCGCCTCGCCGGCCTCCGCCGGCTCGGGCCGGACATCTCGGTGCATCCCGGCATCACCGTCGTCCCGCCGGGTGACCTCACGCCCGCCAGTGGCGACCACTACCGCGTGTTCACGCCGTACTGGCGGGCCTGGGAGGCGGCCCGGTGGCGGCCGCTCGCGGACGTGCCCGAGGCGGTCCGCCTGCCGTCCGGAGTCAGGGCGGGCCCGCTGCCGCGGCTCGCCGATCTGATACCGGGCTCGCCCTCGCCCGAGCTCGCGCCCGGCGGCGAGCGGAAGGGGCGGGAACGCCTGGCGGCGTGGCTTCGGCAGGACGCCGCGGCGTACGACGACGTCCACGACGACCTCGCCGCCGACCGGACGTCCCGGCTCAGCCCGTACCTGAAGTTCGGCTGCGTCTCACCGCGGGAACTGGCGGAGGCCGGGCCGGACGCGTTCCGCCGCCAGCTGGCGTGGCGCGACTTCCACCACCAGGTCGCCGCGGCTTTCCCGGCGCTGCCCAGGGACGACTACCGGCCGCGCGACCGCCGATGGAGCGACGCCAAGGACGCCCTCGCCGCCTGGTGCGACGGCATGACCGGCGTCCCGATCGTGGACGCGGGCATGCGCCAGCTGCACCGCGAGGGCTTCATGCACAACCGCGCCCGGCTCATCACCGCCTCGTTCCTGACCCGCGACCTCGGGATCGACTGGCGGGACGGCCTGCGCCACTTCGGCGACTGGCTCGCCGACGGCGACATCGCCGACAACGCGGGGAACTGGCAGTGGGTGGCCGGCACCGGGAACAGCACCCGGCCGGACCAGGTCATGAACCCGCTCCGGCAGGCGTCCCGGTTCGACCCGCGCGGCGACTACGTCCGCAGATACGTGCGCGAACTCGCCGGCGTCGAGGGTTCCCGCGTCCATCGCCCCTGGACCCTGCCCAAGTCCCAGCGCGACGCCCTCGACTACCCCCAGCCAATCCTCCTCCCCGAGTAGCCGACCGTCCTGACGATCAGCGCGCGGCGCGGCGTTCCGAGAGGGGGCGGGCCGGTCAGGGGATCTGGAAGTCGTTGGAGAGCGCGACGTCGAGCGACATGTCGAGCCGGCGGTCCATGAACTCGAAGGCGGTCTCGATCATCTCGACGGCGACGTCGCGCTGCTCGGGCGTGATCGGCCGGTCCATGAAGGCCGGCGCCGCGATCCGCCGGCGTCCGGCCAGGTAGTCGAGGCACAGTCCGGTGTTCGCCTCGGCCTTCTCCGCCAGGGGCGCGGTGTTGTCGAGCAGGATGTCCGTCGCCTCCGACATCGCGCTGACGAGCCACAGCCTCAGCAGCGGGTCCCGATGCCCGGTGGCGAACCCGGTCATCGCGACGCGGTTGTGGCGGTGCACGTCCATCGTGCGGCTCAGGTAGTAGAAGTCGAGCGTGTCGCTGGCGTTCCAGCCGAGCAGCTCGTCGAGGTCGAGCTGCTTCCAGTCGTCGACGAAGAGCGCGTTGCGGGCGGTCAGCTCCTCGCCCCAGACGTTCACGACGCGTTCCAGGTCGGTGGCGGGCTCGGGATAGCTGACGGCGTAGCGGTGGAAGTCGCGGTAGCCCATGACGTCCATCGCCCACATCGGGGCGAACCGCTGGAGGACCTGCGTCGGGGAGATCCGCGGGCCGTGGTGGGCGAGCCACGTGTAGAACGGGTGCCTGCCGCTTCGGGTCCGGCACTCCCGCAGCGCCTGGAAGACCGGCTCCTGGGTGGGGTGGACCGGCGCGTCGGCGGCCGCGAGGAGCCCTGCCGGTCCGGTCTCCCGGACGGCGGCGGGGCGCGGCGGAACGTTCGTCGCCGCGTGCTTCAGCGCGTATTCGTGGATACCGTCCAGGATCTCCCGGAACACATCGATCATGACGTCGGCCAGTTCGTGCGCCCGCCGGCGGCGCTCCCCGTCCAGCACCAGCGACTCGAAGACTCCTTCGGCGCCCTCTCCTTCGGCCTCGATGTGGTGCGCGCCGAAGTACAGCATGGCGAGGCCGGTCCGGTCCGCGAGCCGCCCGGCGACCGCGGAGATGTGCTTGAAGAACAGCTCGCGCGCGCACAGCTCACCGACCTCGGCGTGCGCGAAGCGGAGCAGCGGGTCCCCGCGGTCGGCGGCCGCGATCGACAGGAAGTACATGCAGTGGCCGCGGATCACCTCGTTGGCATCGGCCTGGAAGAGCCACCACAGGGTGTCGGAGGCGTCCCAGCCCAGCCGCCGGTCGAGCCCGAGCCGTTTCCAGTCCTCCAGGAACAGCCGCGAGTGGGTCTGGTCCTCGAAGGTGTGGACGTTGATGCCGCGCTCCAGGTCGTCGGCCGCACGGGGGTAGCGCAGGACCCATTTGTTCACGTCGCGGAAGCCCATCGCGACCGTCGCCACGCTCGGCAGGATCATCAGGCGTTCCTTCGGCGGCAGCTCGTCCGAGGCCAGCCAGGTGAACAGCGGATGGTCCTCCATGGCGGCGACGCGCCGCTCGACGTACGCCAGGACGTCCTTCACGGTGCCACGCTCCTTGCGATCGGGGAGACCATGCCGTTCAGGCGATGCCGAACTTGTTCGACAGGGCGACGTCGAGCGAGATCTCGAGCTGCTCGTCGCCGGCGTCGAAGACGGTCTCGATCATGTGGGCCGCCACCTCGCGCGCCGCCGGCGTCAGGGGCCGGTCCTTGAAGTGGACGGCGGGTGCCGCGGCGTCCACCGGAGCGTGGTGCGCGATCTCGTGGCGGTCACCGAGGTAGTCCAGGCGCACGCCGGTGACGGCCTCGGCCTCGTCCGCCAGGGCCTTGGTCCGCCGGAAGAACGGCTCGCCGCTGGTCTCCAGCGCGTTCATGAGCCACAGCCGCAGCACGGGGTCGTCGTGGGCGACGGCGAGCTCGGTGAACTTGACGATGTTGCGGCGGTGCACGTCGGTCTGCGGGTCCAGGTAGCAGAACTCGAGCGTGTCGCTGCTGTTCCAGCCGAGGATCTCGTCGAGTCCGAGCTGCTTCCAGTCGTTGAAGAAGAGGGTGTTGTGGGTCGTGAGGTCGTCGGCCCAGGAGTTGACCGCGTGGTGCAGGTCGGTCACCGGCTCGGCGTAGCGCATGGCGTACCTGTTGAGGTCGCGGTACCCCATGATGTCCATCGTCCACATGGGGATGAAGCGCTGGAGAGCCTGGAGCGCGGTGACCCGGTCGCCGCGGTTCTCCAGCCAGGAGTAGAAGGGGTGCGCCTCGCTCCGCTTCCGGCGTGCCGTCAGCAGTTTCTGGAGTGGCTCCTGGCTGGGATGGACCGGCCCGTCGGCGACGAGACGCGGGCCGGGCCCGCCGCCCGCGCTCCGGTCGATCATCGGCCGGGCGGGCGGGCGCGGCGCATTGCCGGTGTCGATGTACTTCTGGGCGTAGTCCAGCCACATGTCGAGCTGTGCGGTGAAGATCCTGTAGATGGTGTCGGCCAGATCCAGAGCGCGTGTGCGCTTCCGCTCGTCGAGCCGCTGCTCCACGAACAGGTCCTCGCAGTCCATATGGCCTGTTTCGAGGGCCACGTGGAACGGCCCCATATAGGGGAGTTCCACGCCGGTCTGCTCGGTGAAGCGGATGGCGATCTTGGAGGCGTGCTTGAAGAACACCGCCCCGAGGGCCTCCATCATCTCCGACTGGGCGAAGCGCAGCAGCGGGTCTTCGCGGTCGGCGACGGCCATCGACAGGAAGTAGACGCCGTGCTCGCGGGCCACCTCGTTCGTCTCGGCCCGGAACAGCCACCACAGGGTGTCGCTGGCCGTCCAGCCCAGCCACTCGTTGAGGCCGAGCCGCTTCCAGTCCTCCAGGAACAGCCGCGAGTGGGTCTGGTCCTCGAAGGTGTGGACGTTGATGCCGCGCTGCAGGTCGTCGGCGGCCTCCGGGTACCGGAACACCCACTTGTTGACGTCCCGGAACCCCATCGAGAACGTCGCCATGGGCGGCATGATCAGCAGCGGGTCCGGAATGGCGCGGTCACCGGAGTTCATCCACTCGAACAGCGGGTGCCGATCGAGGTCCGCTTGGCGTTTGGCCACCAACTGCAGGACGCTCTCCACGAGACCACCTCTCCCCGGCCGATACGGCTTCGCTTGGCTTCCGCCAATTCCTAACAGGGACATGAGCGGCCGGTTTCTTCTCGGATGCGCTCTTTCAGTCGTGCCCGGTCAGCTCTTCGCCAAGTCAGGAACCGGCGGCCGCACCGGGCCATCGAAGAGCGCACGCAGCGAGAAGCGGAAACAAATTCCGGCATTATGATCCCGGTCATGCATCCACGCTACAAACATGCAGCGTTGATTTATGACAAGGCTCTTCCGGTATTCTCCTTCGGCGCCGCCCCGCGGATCCACACAATGGTCGCGCGTGCAGTTTCGGTCCGGCCGGGCGCGACCATTGTGGACGTCGGGTGCGGGACGGGCCTGATGCTGCCCCGGCTGCGCGACCGCGTCGGCCCGGACGGGACGGTCATCGGGCTCGACATGACCGAGCCGATGCTCGACCGGGCGCGGCAGCGCGTCACCCGGGCGGGCTGGAAGAACGTCGAGCTGCATCGCGCGGACATGGCGGACTTCGAGCCGGGCGCCCCGGCCGACGCCGCCGTGTTCGTGCTCAGTCTCAGCGCCGCCGACCCGGCGCGGGTCTTCCACCGCACGCTCGGCTATCTGCGGCCCGGCGGCAGCGTCGTGATCGCAGACGGAATTCCGGCGCACGGGCGGTGGTACCACCCGGCCGTGAACCTCTATGCGGGCTTTCGAGCGCCGTTCGTCGGTTCGGATCTCGGCCGAGCCGCGGAAATCGCCCGGCTGGCGCGTGCGCATCTCGTGGATGTGCGCACTGAAGTCATCTGGGCGGGACTTTATACGGTCATCAGCGGCCGAGTGCCGCCAAAGGGGGACGAACGTGACGATTCATGAACCACCGGAGCTGTTCGGCGCCGATTTCATCCGTGATCCCTATCCGACATATGCCTGGCTGCGGGAGCACAGCCCGGTGCACCGCTTCACCCTGCCGCAGGGCATGCCCGCCTGGCTGATCACCCGGTACCAGGACGTCCGCCCCTGGCTCAACGACCCCCGGCTGGGCAAGGACCTGGAGCGGTTCCTGCCGCCGGAGGCGCTGCCCAGCCCGTCCATCCGCGACGTGCTCACCAAGAACATGCTGCACAGCGACCCGCCCGCGCACACCAGGCTGCGGCGGCTGGCGGCCAAGGCGTTCACCGCGCGCCGCGTCCAGTCGCTGCGCCCGCGCATCGAGGAGATCACCGACGAGCTGCTGGACGGGATGGGCCCGGAGGGCGAGACGGACCTGATCGACACGCTGGGGCTGCTGCCGATCACGCTGATCTACGAGCTGCTCGGCGTCCCGAAGCGCGACTGGGAGGCGTTCCGCCGCTGGTCGGTGCTCGGCTCGGACGAGCAGTCGACCGGCAGCGCGGAGTTCGAGACCGCCACCGAGGCGCTGAAGTCCTACACCCGGGACCTGATCGCCGACAAGCGCGTCCGGCCGGGCGAGGACCTGCTCTCCGACCTCATGGTCGTCCGGGACGGCGGAGACGGGCTCTCCGACGACGAGCTGCTCGCGATGGCGTTCCTGCTGCTCCTCGGCGGCCAGGAGACGACCATCAGCCTCATCGGCGTCGCCGTCCACCACCTGCTCCGCAACCCGGACCAGCTGGCGCTGCTGCGCGCCGAGCCCGAGCGGCTGCCGGCCGCGATCGAGGAGGTCCTGCGCTTCGACGGCCCGGCCATGAACGCGAGCATGCGGTTCGCCGTCGAGGACATCGAGATCGCGGGCACGCCCATCCCGGCCGGCGGCGTCGTCTTCCTCGGGCTGGGGTCGGCCTCGCACGATCCGGAGGTGGCGCCCGACGGCGACCGGTTCGACATCCGGCGCCCCGCCCGGCACCTCGCGTTCGGGCACGGGCCCCACGCCTGCATCGGCTCGGCCCTGGCGAGGCTGGAAGGCGAGATCGCGATCGGCCGCCTGCTCGACCGGTACGGCGAACTGCGGCTCGCCGTACCGGAGGAGGAGCTGGTCTGGCGGCCGGGGATGCATTTCCGCGGGCCGGCCGCGCTCCCCGTCCGCTACCGGACCGCGTCCCGCTGATGGCGGAGCACAGGACGGCCGCCCGGCGCCCGCCCGCCGGCCGTCTCGACCACGACAGGGCGGTCGTCCTGGACTGGCTGCGCGAGTACGTGGGCGCGCCGTCCGAGCACCTCGGGCGGGCCGGGCCGGTCTGCCCCTTCATTCCCGCGGCCCTCAACGCGGACACGGTCCGCCTGAGCTTCCACTACGGCGTCGACGCTCGCGACGGCGACGAGCTGCACCGCCTGGTCTCCGCCGAGTTACGCGAGTTCAAGGCGACGACCGAACCGCCGAAGAGCTCGGGCGTCTCGCTGGACGGCCTGCTGGTGGTCCTGCCGGACGCCGCCGAGGAGGGCTGGCGGCGGATCGACCAGACCTACGGCGCGCTCAAGGACCTGGCCGTCGACGCGGGGCTCATGATCGGCCAGTTCCATCCGGCCTGCACCGAGCCGGCCGTGCACAACGCCGCCTTCCAGGTGTCCCGGTCGCCGATCGCGCTCTACGCCGTCCGGTACATGGCGCCGCACGACTCGCTGTTCCTGCACGCGGAGCGGCGCTGGTTCGAGAGGTACCGGGCGCGGTTCCCCGTCCAGGCCCGCTCCGCGGCCGCGGACGGTCCCGTCCGGCCACGCGCTCTGCCGGCGCGTTCGTACAACCCGAGGAGGGGCACGTGACCGTGGTGGACGAGGTGCCGGGAGCGGTGGTGGCGCGGCAGATGGTCTTCGGGCAGTTGCTGTCCCGCGCCGTCTGCACCGCGGCCGAACTCGGCCTGTCGGATCTGCTGGCCGACGGTCCGCTGCCGGTGGCGGAACTGGCCGACCGGGCCGGCGTCGACCCGCGCCGGCTGACGCAGCTCATGCGCTGCCTGGCGGCGTTCGGGGTGTACTCGGCCGGCTCCGACGGTTCCTACGAGCTGACCGCGGTCGGCGCGACGCTGTGCACCGGCGCCGCCGGGTCGGCGCTCCCGACGGCCCTGCTCGCGGCCGGCGAGGTCGGCGCCGCGTGGGCGGGCATGCTCGGCACCGTGCGGACCGGCAGGACGGCGTTCGACGAACTGCTCGGCGAGAGCTTCTTCGAGCACCTCGGCCGCGACGGGCGGCTCCGCGAGCTGTTCGACCGCTCGCAGTCCCACGACCAGGAGCTGGAGATCGACCAGCTGCTGGCGGCGGTCGACTTCTCCCGGCACCGCCGCATCGTGGACGTCGGCGGCGGCGACGGCACGCTGCTGGCCCGCCTGCTCCAGACGCACCCCCGCGCCGAGGGCGTCCTGCTGGACGACGCCAAGACCGCGGCCAACGCGCGGGCGCGGATGCACCGACTGGGCCTGGCGGACCGCTGCACCTCGGTCGGCGGCGACTTCTTCTCCGCCGTGCCCGCGGACGGCGACCTCTACCTGCTGCGCCAGATCCTGCACGACTGGGACGACGAGCGCTGTGTCCGGCTCCTGCGCGTCTGCCGGCGGGCCATGCGTCCGGGCACCAGGCTCCTGGTCATCGAGCGCATCGTCGAGGAGGGTGGCACCGGGCAGGACGCGCGGTTCGCGGCGCTGATGGACCTCTACATGATGACCGTCGTGGGCGGTGCGGAGCGCACCGCCCGGGAGTTCGGCGACCTGCTGGCCAAGGCCGATTTCACCGTCGAGGCCGTGCACCGCCTGCCCACGGCCGGCGCGGTGATCGACGCCCGCGCCGGAGCCGCGGCCGGCTGAGCCGGGGCGTTCAGGAGTTGGTGTAGCCAGGCGGGCGGCGGTCCAGGAAGGCGGTGATCTGCTCGGTGTGGTCGCGGGTGTAGGAGGTGAGGATCTGGGTCCGGTTCTCCAGGTCGATCCCGGCCTGGAGGCTGCCCACCTCCAGCTGGCTCCAGGCGACCTCCTTGGTCATCCAGACGCCCATGGGGCTGTTGGCGCAGATGAGCGCGGCGATCTCCAGGGCCGCGTCGACCACTGAGCCGTCCTCGACCACGCGGCTGACCAGGCCGATGCGCAGTGCTTCGCTGGCCCGCACGAAACGGCCGGTGAGCAGGAGCTCGTGGGACAGGCCCGCGCCGATCAGGCGGGGCAGCAGCCAGCTGACGCCGATGTCGCAGCCCGACAGGCCGATCCGGACGAACGCGGCGTTGAACCGGGCGGACTCGGCGGCGATCCGGATGTCGCTGGCCAGGGCAAGCGCGAAGCCGCCGCCGGCGGCGGGGCCGTTGACGGCGGAGATGACGGGCTGCGGCAGGTTGCGCAGCTTCGGGACGAGCGAGGCGATGGCCTGCTGGACGTGCATGCCCGCCTGCGGACTCCGGCGCCGCTCAGCCCCGTCGTCCGATGCGGCGGGGGCGGCGTCGCGGACCGGAGGTTCGTGCAGGTCGAGGCCCGCGCAGAACGCCCGTCCCGCGCCGGTGAGGATGACGACGCGGCAGTCCTCGTCCACGGCGACGCCGTCGAGCGCGGCGTGCAGGTCCTTGATCAGCTCGCCGGACATCGCGTTGAGCCGGTGCTCGCGGTCCAGCGTGAGCAGCCGGACGCCGGGGGCCGGTGTCTCCACGCGCACCGTCCCGCCCGATGCGGGGGTGCCGGGCAGGTAGGCGTCGCCATCGGTCAGCATGGGTTTTCCCTATCTCGTGGGGATCGTCTCAACGCGCCACCAGGCCGCCGTCGGCGTGCAGGACCTGGCCGGTGACGAAGCTCGCCGCGTCGGAGGCCAGGAACAGCGCCGGGCCGACCATCTCGTCTGGGTCGGCCATGCGCTTCTGCAGGGCGGCCTGCTCCATGGCCTCTTGGAATTCGGGCGGGTTGTTGCGGACCATGTCGGTGTCGACCGTGCCCGGGGCCAGGGCGTTCACCCGGATGCCGCGGGGGGCGAACTCGGCGGCCATGGAACGGGTGTAGGCCACCATCGACGCCTTGGCCGCGGCGTACATCGACACGTACGGGGAGAACATGAACGCCCCGGCGGAGACGACGTTGACGACCGAGGCGCACGGACTCTCCGTCAGGTGGTCGAGCGCCCGCTGCACCAGGAACACCGGTCCGCGGACGTTCACCTCCTGGGACTTGGCGAACGCCTCCGGGGTAAGCGAGCCGAGCGGCAGCGCCAGCGGATTGGCGGCGTTGTTGACCAGGATGTCGAGCCGGCCGAAGGTGTCGGCGGTGCGGGTGACGAGGGCGTCCAGCGCGTCCAGGTCGCCCAAGTGAGTGGGGACGCCGAGCGCCGCCCCGCCCATCGCCTTCAGGTGCGCCTCGGTCTCGGCGCACGCCTCGGGCTTGCGGCTGGCGACCACGACGCTCGCACCGGCGGCCACGAAGCCCTCGGCGATCGCGCGTCCGATGCCCCGCGTGCCTCCGGTGACGACCGCCACCCGACCCGACAGGTCGAAGAGGGACCGCAGCCGCTCACCGTCCACGCCGCCCTCCCGGCACGGACACCCGGCTGATTAGAGGAACGCCCCCCGGCCTGACATATCGCCGATCACGCAACGCGGACGCCCCTTCTCCTAAGCCCGATGCCACGCGACCGGGCACCCGGCCCTGCGGCCGGACTATTGGGAGACTTTGTATCAATCCGCTTCGTCGTCGGCTTCAACCAGGGGCGCCTGGACGCGGAGATGTACACCGAAGCCTTCACCGCCCTGCGCACAGTGGTCGACAACGGTCGGTAACGGCCAGTCGGGCGACAGGCGGCGCGATGGCCCTGGCTGTCGCGTATCGCGGTCGCGCGGGTGGTGGCAGCAGAGGGGTGGGTTCGGAGGCGGAAGGTGCGGCGGCAGGTGTCCGGGGGGGACGCCTACCGTGCGGTTGAAGTGGCGGAGGCGGCCGGAAATCTGTGTGGTCGGCCTTGTTGAGGATCGTCCCCAGCAAGGTCTCTCCGCTGGTCTTCATGAGGGGTTGATGACTGCGAAGACGACCTTGCCGGTGTTGCCGGCGAGCGGGCGGACGCCCCAACAGCGGCAGAACTGGTCGACGATGAACAGGCCCCGGCCCGCCTCGCTGATCGTGTCCGTCTCCTGCATATGCGGCAGGTCGCAGCTCGCGTCCTGGACCTCCATCCACAGCGCGCCGTCCTCGGTCTTCCCCAGCCGCAAGGTCACGTCGTCGTCCGACGCGGACGCGTAGCGCAGGGCGTTGGTGACCAGCTCGCTCGCCACCAGGCACGGGACGAAGTCGTCCATGTCCCACTGGCCGGTGACCAGCCGCACGAACCGCCGCACCTCCGCGACGACCGTGAAGTCATGCTTCACCACCATCTCGTTCTCCGTAGCCTGACTCATGACCTCTCCTCACTCTGTGTGGCGAACAACACACAGTGAGCCACTTTTCTGGCTAGGATTTGCCTACCGCTGAGAGGTGGCAGTGAGCGGTAGATCATCCCCCGACCACGACAGATTCCGCCGAGAGGTAGGAACCATGCCCCCGCGACGGCAGCGCCCCCGAGAATCGCCCGCCCTCGTAGCCTTCGGCCGTCAGATGCGCCGGTTGAGGGAGGCCAAGGACATCAAGCAGGAGACCATCGCTCACCTGACGAAGGTGAGCGGCCCCCAGGTCAGCCGCATCGAGAACGGCAAGAAGCGCGCCACCCGGTCCTTCGTGATCGCAGTGGACGACTACCTGGAAGCGGGCGGCTCCCTCATCAGCCTCTGGGAGGACCTGAACAAGGACGGACACCCAGTCCCGATCTGGTTCGACTGGCCGCAGATAGAGGCCGACGCGGCCATGCTCGTCTGCTGGCAGCATTCCGTGATTCCCGGGCTGGCTCAGACCCCGGCCTATGCATTGGCGCTGCTACGCGGCAACCAGGAGGCCGCAGACGCTCGCATCAGCCGCCAAGCCATCCTCTCCACGGACAAGGACTCCAACCCGCCGATTGTCGCGCTGCTGCTCGACGAACACGTGCTCCACAACCCTGTGGGGACGCCCGAGACGATGCGCGAACAACTCGAACACCTCCTGGAACTGAGTTTGTTGCCCAACGTCACGGTTCAAGTAGTGTTGTCCAGAGGTGAGCACGAAGGCGTCCTCGGCGCCTTTGTGGTCGCGACGATGGAGGATCGAAGCGAGATCGCGTACATCGAGACAGCGATCCGAGGCATCACCACGGACAACCCGGCCGACCTGTCCAGCCTGGCGCGGACCCTGTTCGAGCTCCGTTCCCGAGCGCTCTCACAGGAGATGTCGCGCGAACTGATTCGAAAGGTCATCGAACAGAGATGGACCTGACACAAGCCAAGTGGCGCAGAAGCACACACAGCGGCCCCAACGGCGGTGAGTGCGTCGAACTGGCGGACGCGGCCGGCGCGGTGGTGGCGGTGCGGGACAGCAAGGACCCGGACGGTCCCGTCCTCCTGCTGAACCGCGCGGCGCTGCGGGTGGCCGTCCGGTCCGCGGCCGCCGCGCGCTGACCGACCGGCACTGAGCACCCCGCCGGCCCACGGCCCACCGAGCGGCGGCGAGTCGTTCCGTCCCCGTTTGGCGAGCCTGTTCGCCGCGTCCGGGTCAGGCCGACGCGACCTCCCGAGCCTTCTCGAACTGGACTTGAACTGGCATATCGCTCACGGTCGCCCAGTGCGGCGTGGCGGCGCCGGCGGCATGCGCGGCTGTGCGGACGAGGCCCAGGGCACGATGCAGTGCGGTAGTGGGGTCGGCCGTGTTGAGGATCAGCAGTTCGACGGTGATGGTGTTCGTTGCGGCGTTGGTGGCCACGGCCGAGTCGGTGAAGTCGTCGTTGCAGGCTTCGAGGTGGAGGAGTTCCTGCATCACTCGCTCGCCATGCGCGTGCACGTCCTCTGGCCTGGTTCCCGGCGCCAGGTGCAGCTGGAACTCAAGGGAAAGCTGGGAGGCCTCTTTCGCGCTCATGGCTCTTCCTTCTCCTCGGGCCCCGCTGGTGAGCAGATCCTCTTGCACCAGCTCACGGCTTGTCGGAAGTAGTGCGGGTTGGACGGAGTGAGGTGGATCTGGCGCTGGTGCAGGCCGCAAGGACACTTGACCGTGTAGTACGTGGGCGGATTCTCCACGCACCAGCCCATGGCCGCGATCCGCTGTAGCGCCTCCTCCCCCTCCTTTTTTGGGTGCTTCTTCCAGTTGGCCAACTGTCTGTCGCCTTCGAGTGTACGTACCCTGCCTGGCCGCAGCCGATAGCGGCTGCGTGACAGAACGATGACGTACAGCGACGGCCCACGGTGGCATTATCGACGGTCACGTTGCTGGCCACAAACCGCCAAGATCCTTAACGACCCCCTGACCTGGAGAAACTTCGCCCTCTGGCGGTTTCTAGGGGCTAGTGGTGGCTGGGGTTGCGAGTTGCTCGCCGGTGAAGGAGTAGGGGGGCCAGGGGCCGAGGAAGCGGACTTGGGCGGCGGGGTGGCTTTCCTGTAGTTCGGAGAGGATGAAGCCCAAGTTCTCTACATCGTCGTCGTGTACCAGCAGGGCTAGGGAGAGGACTTCGGTCTCTCCGGGATTGCGGGTCGCGCGGCGGCGGTCGGCGAGGTCTTCGGCGATGGTGCTCAGCTGGCGGCGGGCGTCGGCGTGCAGTTGGTCGGCGAGGACATCGGCCGCGGCTCTGCGCTGGGCGTCCAGTTGCTTGCTCAGCAGGCGGCGCAGGCCGGGCGAGGCGTCGCGCATCCGCTCTTCGATCTCCTGGACGGAGCCGTCGTCGGTCGGCACGGCCGCGGAGTCCAGTGTGATCTCGACGCGGTACTCGGCGCGGCCGCGCAGCCGGCCGAGGCGGTCGTGGAGGTCGTCGCGGTTCGCGCGCAGCCAGGCGCGGAGGCGGGCTTCGGCGTCGCCGTCCTCGCCGGGGGCGACCAGCACGTTGAAGGTCATGGGCAGCACGCCGCCCGCCGCGCGGCGCATGCCCTCGACCGCCTCGTCGTGGGTGCGGATCCAGCGGCGGACGTCGTCGTCCGGCCCCTGGTAGGGACGTGCCGGGGCCTCGTGGACGAGGGCGGCCAGCCCGCAGTCGGCGGCGCGGACCAGCCGCAGCGGTGCGCCGTCCAGCCCCTCGCCCGGGGGTTCGGCGCCGTCTCCCGGGTCGGCGAGCAGCGCGTACACGTACAGCGCCTCACCGCTCAACGCCGCTCACCTCCGCTCTCGATCTCGTCGGCCCAGCGCGCGGGGTTGGCCAGCCGGTCCACGACCTCGTCGACGACCTCGTCCAGGCCGCGGTGCAGGTCGGCGACGGACGCGGTGATGCCGTGCTCGGCCTTGATCTCCTCCATGGCCTCGTCGAGCTCCAGCAGGGCGTCGCCCAGCCGGTTCAGCTCCTCGGTGCTGAGGTCGCCGCCCTCCATCCGGCGCACGGCCTGCCGTTCCAGCGCCTCCTGGATGACTTCGACCAGGGTGACCACGAGCGTGAGAACGCCGTTCTTGAGGCTGTTCTCGTCAACGGTGATGGCCATGAAGCTCCTTCCCAGCGGCGGTGCGGGCGGACGGGTCCAGGAGCCGCGCCCAGCGCGGGCCCTCCGCGGTCGCCAGCACGAGGTGCTCGCCCGCCGCGTCCACGACGAGGCGGTCCAGGCCGTTCGTGGGCGTGGTTCCGGGTTCGAGCCGCACGTCGCGGATGCGGCCGGTGTCCAGGGTGACGGCCGGGCGGGCGTCGGTCGGCGACTTCCAGGTCAGGCGGCCGTTCTCCAGCCGGGCCCGGCCCCCGCGCCACAGCGCGCCGCCCCGGCGGGGTTCGTGGTACCACATGTGGCCCTCGAACTCGGGACCCTCGTCGTCCGCGGCCGGCGGGCGGGGCTCCCGGGACCGGACGTGCGGTGCGAGGCGGCGCAGGCTCTCGTCGAACTCCTCGGGGTTCGCGGCCGAGAGCAGGGCGCCGTCTCCGCCGGTCAGTTCCACGCGCACCCGCAGGCGGTCCTCGCCGCCGACCGTCCGCTCGCTTTGGAGACGGGTGGCTTCGACGTCCTCCAGCCGGGCCTCCCAGAGCACCTCGCGCGGCTCGCGCCGGTAGACGAGGATGCGCCGGTCGGTGAGGAAGAGGGTGCCGGGCCGCCAGACGGCGGACAGGCCGCTCTCGCCGTAGTGGCCGCCGAACGAGCGGAGCACCACCCGCTCGTCCTCCTCCAGTTCGGGCGTGGCGGCGGTGGCGCGCTCGGCCCAGGCGCGCGTGTCGGCGTCCCACTGCTGCAGCAGCCCGTACTCCAGCATGGTCTCCATCCCGGCGATCGCCGCCCGCAGGTTGACCCCGATGAGCGGGATGTCGGCGACCGCGATGATGAGGTCCAGGTGGAGCACCGCGCCCTTGTTCAGCACGACCTCCAGCAGGTCGTCCAGGGTGACCTGCGGGTCGCGCGTCGGGCGCAGCGGCGCGGGCATCCGGGACGCCGCGGACATCGGGGATTTAGTCGGCATCGCCGTCCCGTGGCTTCTTCTTGGCCGAGGAGCCGTTGCGCGCGGCCTCGGTCAGCGCCCTGGCGCTGCGCCAGCCGCACCACGGGCAGTACTCCTCCAGCAGCTGCCGGATGGGAGCCCGCTTGCCGCAGTCGGGGCAGGTCTCCTTCGGGTCCTCGGTCTCCTTCCACGCGGCCGTCTCCACGTTCGTCCCCGAGGGGAACTCCAGGCCGTAGCGCGCGGCGGTCTCGAACGACGCCAGCGCCGCCCGCAGCCGGATCCCGAGCAGCTCGACGCCCGCGACCGAAACCATGATGTCGGCGTTGATCACCAGGCCCTTGTCCAGCAGGACCTCGACCACGTGGGCCAGGCCGCCGTCACCCGAGCGCTGCGGCTCCATCGGACGCCGCGCGCCGACCGGCCGCCCGGTCATGTCCCGCGCGCTCACCGTCGATCCGGTGCCGCGGCGCTCGATCGAAGCGGGACGGACGACATCGCCGCCCGGCCCGGATGACCGCGTTCCGGCCCGCTTGTCCTGGTCCATCACGTCCTCGTCCCGTGTCCTGGCTCGTCGCACGCAGAGGTTCCACGCCAACGCGAACGTAGTGACCCATATCCACTGATCTACCGATCAATCATCCGCTCTTGAATCGGACGTGCCGGAAGCCGGTACCACCGAGTCCCACGCGGGGCCGCTCGAACCGACGATCAGCGCCGTCAGCCGGGCGTCCCACTCGTGCATCGAGCCGAACTCGGAGCGCCACGCGAGGGCGGGCTTGGTGAACTCGTGGAGCTGGTGCTCGTACGTCGTGCCGATCGCACCGTGCACCTGGTGGGCGTTGCGCACCACGACCGATGCCGCGTGGCCGGTCACCGAACGGGCCGTGGCGACCGCGAACTCCAGCGCGTCGAGATCCGGGTGCGGCGAGGCGGCTTCGAGTACCGCGGCGTCGGTCGCGGCCATGGCGAGGGCGCACTCGCTCGCCGCTTCGGCGATGAGGTGCTGGACGGCCTGGAAACGCGTGATGGGACGGCCGAACTGCCGCCTCTCGGCGGCGTGCCGGAGGCACAGTTCGACGACGCGGTCCATGGCGCCCGTGATCTGGACGGTGCGGGCCAGCGCACCGCGCAGCAGGTACTCGCGCACCACGTCGTCGCCGATCGCCGCGCCCGTCAGCGACTCCACGGCCACCCGCACGGTGTCGCGCTGCTGACCGGCGAGATCGTGCGACGGTTCGATCGCCGCCGATGACGCCGGGACGTCGGCGAGCTTCCAGGCTCCCGGCTCGCCCCAGATCACGGCGATGGCGTCCGCCGAGGCCGCCCAGGGCACCTGTTCGGCGTTGCCTTCCGGATCGAGCAGGCAACTCGTGCGCAGAGCGCCCGAGCCGGGCAGGCCGGCGCGGTCGAGCAGCCATCCGGCGAGCAGGTCGTGCTCGGCCAGCGGGACCGGTGCCGCGGCCCTGGCCGACGCGCGGAGCAGCGCCGCGGCCTCCACCCAGCCCGCCGCTGCCTCTCCGCCGGAGGTGAGCCGGGTGAGCCCCAGCTCCTCCAGGGTCCTCCACAGACCGCGGTCCACGCTGAGCCGCAGCGACGCTTCGGCCCGCGCGTCGCGCCAGTCGGTGAACACGTCGCGGAAGAGCCGCTCCAGGTCGCCGTCGACCCGCATGATCTCGCTCATCAGCGCAGCCCCAATCCCCTGGCGATCACACCGTGCAGGATCTCGTTGGTCCCCCCGCGGATCGTGAACCCCGGGCGGGCCAGGAGCGCGGCGTCGGCCGCGTCCCGTACGGGGGCCGGAACGCCGCCCCCGCCGAGGAACATGGCCGCGTACTCGGCGATGTCTCCCTCGGTCCTCGTCCCGAGCGCCTTGACGACCGCGGCGGCGACGTCGGCGCGTTCGCCCCGTTCGAGCGCGCCCGCGACGGCGAGCGACATCCGGTGCAGTCCCGCGATCCTGGCGAAGAACCGGCCCAGTCGCGGATCGGCCGGGAGCTGCCCGCGGCGCATCGCCTCCGTCAGGTCCTCAAGGAGCAGGTACGTGGACAGGAAGCGCTCCGGCCCGCTGCGCTCGAAGGCGAGTTCGGAGGTCACCTGGTGCCACCCGTCCCCGATCGCGCCGAGGACCTTCCCGTCGGGGACGAAGACGTCGCCCAGGAACACCTCGTTGAAATGGTGCTCGCCGTTCATCGACACGATGGGCCGGATCTCCACGCCGGGCGACCGGAGGTCGACGATGAACTGGCTGAGCCCGGCGTGGCGGTCTCCGGCGTCGACCGGGGCCGTGCGGGCCAGGGCGATCATGTGGTCGGCGCGATGGGCGTTGGTCGTCCAGACCTTGGTGCCGGTGATCGTCCAGCCGCCCTCGGCGCGCGACGCCTTGGTGCCGACGCCGGCGAGGTCGGACCCCGACTCCGGTTCGCTCATGCCGATCGCGAACAGCACCTCGCCCCGGGCGATGCCGGGAAGGAACTCCCGCTTCTGCTCCTCGGTGCCGAACTTCAGGAGCGAGGGCGCCACCTGGCGGTCGGCGAACCAGTGCGCGGTCACCGGTGCTCCGGCGGCGAGCAACTCCTCGGTGACGACGAAGCGTTCGAGGAAGGTGCGGCCGTGCCCGCCGTACTCGGTGGGGATCGTCATGCCGAGCCACCCCTGGGCGGCGAGTCTGCGGGTGAACCCGATGTCCCAGGCGCTCATCCACGAGTCGACGGTGGGCGTGAACCCGCCGGTCTCCAGTTCGTGCCGGACGAACGTGCGCACGCGGGCGCGCAGTGCCCGCAACCGCTCGTCCTCCACGGTCGGCGGGAGGACGGGCCTGCCGACATCTGCCCTGCCTACATCGCCGGGACGATCCTCGCTCTTCATCGGCCGCCTCCTCGTCCGCGCCTACGATCCGGACCAGCGGGGGCGCGCTCCCGTCGTCCGCAGATTCTCCACGAGGGCGGCCTTCGTCCTGCCACCGCCCTCGCCCGGCGGGCGGCCGGGCGAGGGCGCGTCTCCGTTGCCAGGCCGTCAGGCGCTCAGGGCCAGGTCGGCCTGGTGGAGTGGCTTCTCGGCGCAGTGGGAGCAGTCTTGGCGGCGGCGGTAGTAATAGGCCATGGCTGCGCCGGCCAGGAGGGGGCCCCAGAGGCTCAGAGGGACGAAGGCCACGATGACCAGGAGATCGATCTCGCCGTCGGCGATGGTGCCGGCGAAGTAGACGGTCAGCAGGGCGAGCATGACCGAGGCCGTGAGTGCCGCGAAGGTCGGTACGGCGACCGGGATGGAGCGGCCGTGCAGGGCCGGGACCCACCTCGGCCACACCTCGCCCCAGGGGCGGATGAGTCCGCGGGTCAGGATCGCGCCGCCCTCCGAGGCGAAGCCGAGGAGGACGCCGGTGATCCAGATGCCCCAGCCGGCGCCTTCGGGGAACGCGACCGGCCACGGGGTGAACCAGGTGAGGCGGGCCAGGCCGTAGGGCAGCGGCATGATCGCGGCGATGATCGTGATCCGGCGTCCCCAGCGGGCGGCGGACTCCGGGCGGGTCCAGGCCGCGCCGGGACGGCCGCAGGCGGCGCAGCGGCCGTGGTTCACCCGGTACGACGTCACCGTCAGGGCGAGCCAGACCAGGCAGCCGGCCACCGCCAGGAGCGTCCAGTGGGCTCCTTTCGCCACCATGATCGTGATGGCCAGCAGGAGGCCGGCCGCGACCGGGGTGCCCACCATCGCCGAGGTGCCCTTGATGCCCAGTCGCAAGACCCGTGCCAGCAAGGCCGCGATCAGGGCCGGCGGGCCGGAGAACGCGAGGGCGTAGGCCAGGGCGAGCAGCGGCATGTATCCCGAAACCGCCAGGCAGAGCCCGGCGACGCCTGCGGCGGTGGTCAGCAGGGCCCAGCGCAGCGACTTGGAACACCGCCGGGTGCGCAGGCCGAGCGTGACGGCGATGCCGCCGGTGCCGATCAGCAGCAGCCACGCCCGAGGGAACTCGAAGGCCAGCGGGGGGCTGCCGGTGCCGCCTCCGCCGAGGAGGTATGCGGACGGCTGGAGGGTCCACCACAGGCCGAGCGCGGCCGTTATCGCCGACCAGCAGGTCGCCAGCAGGGTCGTCCATCGGTGTGCGTTCATGATGCCTCTCAGGCCGGGAGGCTTCTCATCGTCGGGCGGGGGCCCGGCTCGGCACATCACCCACGAGAACCACGGGCACCGGTCGCACGGGGGAGGCCCGGGGCGCAAGGCGGACGCCGACCGCGGGTTCGGTCTCGTGATCGACACCACTTCTTGCCGATTTATATTTCTGTTCGCCCACTCCCGGACGACGGGATGTCGCTACGATCCCCCAGGGAGTGATCGATCAATGCGTATTCTGCTCGTCTCAGACAATTACCCGCCGAACCGGGACGGCGTCGCGACTTCCGTCGCGTCCCTGGCCGCGGGTCTGCGCGAGTGGGGCCACGAGGTGGCGGTAATCGCTCCCCGCTCCGGGCCACCGGTGCCTACCCGCGGGTATCCGACCTACCTGGCTCCGTCGTTCGCGACGGGGCAAGGGGGCTTCAGGTTCGGCTGGATTTCGCCGAAGACCTTCGAACGGCTGATCGAGATTTTCAAACCCGACGTGGTCCACATCCACACGCTGGGCTCCCTCGGCATGCTGGCGGCGCGGCTGTGCCGGCGGACGGGGCTGAAGACCGTGCTCACCTGGCACACGGATCTCCTCGCCTACCGGGACGCCTATCCGCTTCTCAAGCTGTGCATTCCCATCATGTACGCGGGCGGCCTCCTGCCGGACGACGCGGGCCGAGTCGCGAAGGTGATCGGACGAGCGAGCTTGGCGGCACTGGCCGGAGACGATGTCGCACCCCATCATCGGCAGATGTTGTCGGCCGTTGCGGCGCTCTTCGACCGGGTAATCGTGCCGTCACCGAAAACTGCGTCCGCGCTGCGGGATATGTCGCCTTCCTGCGCACCTTGCGTCATTCCGAGTGCGCCCGTCCGCCATGGAAAGCTGGCCCCCGATTCGGCGCGGCTGTTGCAGGAGATGCGGCTTTCCATACATTCCGGAGATTCGGTGCTCGCGTACGTGGGCCGCCTTTCTTCGGAGAAGAACCTGGACGTGCTTCTCCAGGCGATGGCGAGTCAGGTGCTGCCGGCCGTCCCCGCCGCCAGACTGAACATCATCGGGGGCGGCCAGCAAAGGAAGTACGAGCGCATGGCCGAGGCACTCGGCATCTCACACGCCGTCGCGTTCGCGGGGCCCGTGCCGCCGGAACTCGTCAACCACCTCCTCAACCCGTGCAAGGTCCTCGCCCATCCGTCGCTGACCGAAACGCAGGGGATGGTCATCGCCGAGGCGGCGCTGGAGGGCGTCCCGGCGGTCGTCCTGGACACCGAACTCGAAGGCTTCGTGGTCAAGAACGACCGCACCGGATACGCCACCGGCTCCGAAACGCACTTCGGCGACGCCCTGGTCCGGCTCCTCGAATGCTCGGAAACCAGGGACCGACTGGGTTCCAACGCGAAACGCCAAGCCACCGAATACACCCCCGCGCAATACGCGTCACGAGTCGCCGACGTCTACGACGAACTCCTGTTCCCGCATGACGCCCCGTCGGCTCCGCATCCCTGACCAGGGGCGAGCCGACCTTCCTGTTCCGTGTGCGAGGTGCCCACCGGGGGCGGTGCAGGCGGCCGGAAGTACTCGCGGTCGGAGGGACGATCGGTGTTTCCGCCGGTCTGCTGATCGCCCGGCCCGCGCTCGGTACGCTCGTCCGGTCGGCTGAATGTGGAGGCGCTGATGGACGGCATTTCCGGAACCGACCCGCATCCGCTTCTGCTGGGCGAGTCCGGCGGTGCGGAATCCGGCGGGCTGGGCGAGGGCCGTGCCTCCGGTCCGGCCGCGTCCGGCGGCACCGTCACCTTCGATCAGCCCTCGCACCTGCTGACGATCGCCCCGAACTCGTCGGGCAGGGCCGAATCCTGCCTGGTGCCGAACCTGCTGGCCTACGAAGGCCAGATCGTCGTGGTCGACCTCAACGGGGCCGCCTATTCCGCCACCGCGGACGCGCGGCGGAATATGGGACAGACGGTCGTGCGGCTCGACCCTTTCGAGGTCATCGGACCGGACTCGGACGCCTTGAACCCCCTCGAACTGCTGGAAGGGCTGGAAAGCCCGGCTCTGGAAACCGCCTGCCAGGACATCGCCGGCCTGGTCGCCCCGCGCAACGCCTTCAGCGAGGCCACCGACCACGAGGCTTTCGGCCTGCTCTGCGGGGTGATCGGCTACCTCTCCGCGACCGCGGACACGCACTCGTTCGATCAGCTCTATTCCACGATGCACAACGACGATGTCATCTACAACCTCGCCGTGGTGCTGGACACGATCGGCAAGCAGATCCCGAAGATGGCCTACTCGGAGATCGCGAATTTCCTCCAGAAGTCGGACAGCATCCGGCCGCAGGTCCTGCAGAACGCCATCGCACACCTCAAGATGCTGGGCGTCCCCCAGGTCCAGAGCACCGTGAGCCGGTCGACCGTGCACCTGGCCGAACTGCGGGCCGGGGCCCCGGTCACGATCTACCTCGTGATCCCCCCGGAACGGCTCGCCACCCACGGAGCACTGCTCCGGATCTGGGCCGGGGTACTGCTGCACAACGTGCTGAGGACGAGCCCGCCGCCCCTGCGGCCCCCGCTCTTCCTCCTCGACCACTGCGCCGCGCTCGGCGGGCTCCCCCTGCTCGAATCGGTGCTCGGGTCGGGCTCCTACGCGGGGTTCCGCGTATGGACGTTCTGGCACGACCTCCACCAGCTGCGCACGACCTACCCGGGCGCGTGGCCGGCGATCGTCTCCGGCAGCGGGGCGGTGCAGGTGTTCGGGACCAAGGACTCCGCCGCGGCGTCCGAAGCCGAAACGTTCCTGGGGCTGCCGATGAACGAGGTCTGGGCGCTCGGTCCACGGGAGCAGATCGTGCACCTCGACGGGGTACCGCACCGGATTGGGAGACTCGCCTCCTGAACGGAACGGCCGGTCCGGTTCACCAGCCTCTGATGTCCAGGATCGCCCGGTAGAGAATCCGGTCCAAGCGGTCGACGTGCTCGATCCACATCTCCCCCGTCGTATCGTTGCTCCGCATCAGGTACACGTGCCGCGGCCGCTCCGACCCGGCGGCCTTCTCCCGCAGGCCCCGGAGGATGCGGCGGCGGTCGGTGGTCGCGCCTTCCGCCTTGGCCAGCCCGACGAGCAGCCGCGTCGTCGACGCGGCCACACCGGCGTCCGGGAGGTCCAGCAGGGCGAGCAGGTCCGGGATGACGTCCCGCTGCATGTGGCGGAACTGCTCGGCGGAGGCGTAGGCGGCCTCCTGGACGGGGGAGACGTCGTTGACCGCCGTGCGCAGCGCCGCGACGACGTTCCCGGAGACGCGGCGGAGCAGGCCCAGCAGCCGGACGGCGGCCAAGCGGGTGTTCCACTGGTAGCCCACCTCGGCCAGTTCCGTGAGGATCGACTCCCATACGTCGGGATCGGCCGAGGCGGTGAACGCGTAGGGGGACGCCTCGGCCAGCGCGCAGGTCGCCGCCAGCAGATCGCCGAGGACGAGTTCGGGTTCGTCGTTCAGGCTCGCGGACTCCACCAAAGAGAGCAGCAGGCGCAGCACGTCCTCGTCGCCGCTCAGCGTGGCGGCCACCGCGTAGGGCTGCGACCAGTAGCCCCCGGGAAGGTAATGATTGAAGGCGAGTTCCCGGAGCCTCTTCATGCACGCCTCTGAATCGGCCAGGCACTCGTCGTCGAGCCATACGCTCGAACCCTCGATCATCTTCACGGCGCCCGCGTGGCGGGCCTCGTCGGTGTCGTACTCGGCCACCGCCTGTTCGGCCACCTTGAGGCAGGTGGCCGGCCCGTTCAGCAGGACGCTCGCCGCGCGCCTCGTCGGCTCCGGGACCGACGCGATCGCCGTGCACACGGAATCACGCGACGCCGCCAGGTTGGTGGGGTTGAGATAGGCGAGTCTCGCCAGCGCCTCGATCAAGGTGCGCTGCAACGCCGGGGCGGCTCCCGGCAGGGCGTCCGCGAGCCGCGTGACCAGTGCGGGATCGAGCGACTCGACCGAACCGAGGATCCATGCGGCGGCCGGATCGTCCCGCGACGCCGCCGACATCCAGTGATCGAGCGCTTCGGCGTCGTCATGATGGACGTCGTGCTGGACCCAGCGGAGCGATGTTCGGACGGACCGGGGGATGTCGAGTCGCCGCGCCTGCTCGGCGAGGATCTCGACGACCCGCGTGCCGACGCGCTTGACGGACCAGCGGCGGTTCCGGTTGTGCGAGGTGGGCCTGCGGCCGTGCAGAGCCAGGGCGGCGCGGAACCGCAGCCGGTCGGTCGACTCGGCGAGCAGGTCGATGACCGCTACGAGGTTCTCCGGCGTCAGCCGCCCGGACTCGACCTGGACGAGGGCCTTCCAGCGCCTGACCACGCCGTCCGTCCCGTCCAGCCTGGCCACGATCGCCAGGGCCGCCGCGTCCGTGCATTCCAGGTGGGCCCAGAGCGGGCGGAGGACCTCCGTGCCGCCCGACTCGACGACGCGGCCGAGCACGGCCGCCTCCCGCGGCGTGACCCTCACCCCGCCGCCGCCCGCGGCCTCGATGAGCGCGTCCACCGCGGCCCGGGGGTCCGGGCCGGTCAGCTGCTCCCAGGCCGCTCCGCCGCCCGTGGGGACCGCCTCGATCCGGTCCACCTCGGCGGCGACGGCGTTCAGGTAGAGCAGGCCCCACGGGAGGTGCCCGGTCGGGGACCCCAGCCGATGGCTCCGGAAGGCGACGGCCGCCGTGTCCGGAGGAAGCCGCCAGGCCAGCGCCCCCCTCGTGTAGCGGTCGCGATAGCCCTCGATGAGCCGGGAGGCGCGGCCGGACGCCAGGTGGCGCAGCCAGGGGTCGTCGATCTCCTCGGCCGCGGCGTCCAGCGCGGCCACCGGGCGGGAGAACTCGTCGAGCACGCCGCGCATGCCGTCGATCTCCTCGGCTCGCCGCCGCCGGTCGTCGATCCGGACGATGGAGTCGACCGCGGCGTCGAGGAGCTCCGCGGACCGGTCGGGCATGAGGCCGGCCAGCCGGACGAGGGAACGCGCACGCTTCTCGGGATCGCGGACGCCGCCGACCTTCTGCACCAGCCCGTCGGCGCCGAGGAACTCGACCGCGACCGCGTCGGCCAGCGTGCTCGTGACGGTGACCGCGATCATCTCGAAGGCCCGCACCAGGTCATGCGGATCGATGATTTTGAACAGGGCCTGGGTCACCGTCCGGTTCGCGAGCGCGACGTCGAGGTCCCCGAGGGCGTCGAGCAGCCGCCACAGCGCACGGAACCGCAGGTACGGAGTTCTGATCCGGGCGGCGTAGGTCGACGCGGACGAGACCGACTCGGGACGAGGGGTCCTCCCGTCCGGGTCGTACACGTCTTCCTCGCCCAGGCGGAACATGCCGGTCACGATGTCGCGGACGTTCGCCGCCTCGCCCGGCTCGACGAAGCCCTCGGCCCAGGAGAGCACGACGTCGGACGCGACCGACGAGCAGGTCGGGCCGGCCTGGCCGGCCGGGCCGTCCGCACGGGCGTCGGCGACTCCCGTGCGGAACCCCGTCCGGAACGCCGCGCCGCGGCCGCAGCAGACCGCGAGCGTTTCCCAGAACAGGTCCGGGTGGGCGTCGACGAGCGGGCTGCACCGCCCCAGCAGGTGGCCCGCGGTGTAGTCGAGTTCCGACGGCGCCTCCCACAGGCCGTCGAGCATCGCGAGGTAGTGGTCGACGCGCGTCGCGGACCGCGGGGCGCTCGCCGGCTCCGGCCACGGGAGCCGCTGCCGGGCGAGGTCGTTGCGCGCCCGGCGGGCTCTCGACCAGCCGCGGACCACGCTGTCCGGCGACCGGAGGTGCGCGGCGGAGAACGCCCCGGGAGCCGCCCCGGAGGCCGTACCGCCGGGTCCGTCGACGGCCAGGCCGGAGAAGGCGTACGACCAGTACTCGGCGTCCAGCGCGGCACGGATCGGCTCTGACGTCGCATCGACGAAGCGGTACTCGGGAACCACGTCGCTGACCTGGAGCGGCCCGCCGTCCGCCGAGACGTGCCCGTCGATGACGACGCGCAGCAGATCGAGCTGGTGCTCCTCCGGGGCCTCGGAGGGGATGGTCCGGGCGGCGGCCTCCGCCGACCTGAGCAGCGGCTCCCGCAGCAGCGACCACAGCCACCGGAACCTCCCGAGCGCGCTCTGCGCGGCGGGACGGCGGGCGTCGTCGTCCAGCGCTTCGCGGATCATGGGGACGACGTCCTCGCCCAAGGCCGCCAGGCCGACGATCGCGTCGGCGCGGCCGGCCGGGTCCGCGCCGCGCTCCCAGCCGCGGCGGAACGTCTCCGCCAGCTCGCGGGCGGGACCGCGCGCGCGGAGAAGCCGCTGGACGGCGCGGCTCAGCTCCGCGTCCGCCAGGTCGTGGACGATGTCGCCGGGACAGAACTCGACCGGCGGCACCGGTGGCGGCGGTCCCGGCGCCTCCTCGGCCGGGTCGGTCACGACCGGCCGGAGGCGGCGCAGCCGCTTCAGCTGGTACGCGCGGAGGTCCTGCTGGACGTCCCCGCGCCCGAGGCCGCCGTACAGGGCGGTCATCAGCCACAGCCAGTCGACGTCGCCGCGCACGAAGGCCGTCAGGTCGGGCCTGGACTCCAGCAGCCTGCGCATGGGCAGGTGCGCCGCCAGCAGGCGCGGCATGTTGAGGCCGGCGGCCCGCTTCCGCCACGGCGGCTCCCCGACGGGGCGGGCCAGCGCGGCGACCAGCGCCCACCGGATCGGCCACCTCGACCCGTCGTGGTCCTGATGGGTCTTCTCCAGCAACGCGTCCACGATGTCGGTGGTGAACCAGCCGGTTCTGACCAGCACCATCGCGGCCGCACCGGAGAGGTCGCCCTCGGCGGGCGGCCGCCGGACCGCTTCGGCGACCGCCTCGGCGACCAGCTCGCCCCGCGGCCCGTCGCGCAGCCGGGCGAACGCCGCGCAGATCGACTCGCGCACCCCCTCCGCCTCCGGCTGGTCCCGGCTCAGCGCGTACGACCGCAGAAGCCGCCCGACCAGTTGCCCCACCACGCCCTCGGGCACGTCCTCGAGGTCGGGGAGGGCGTCGACCAGCAGCATCGCGGCCCGCGGGATCATGGGGTCCTGGTCGTCCCCGGCGAGCACGTCGCGGATCAGCTGCGCGCGGGCGCGCGGGCCGCCCCACTCGGTGCTGATCATCGCGAGGCCCAGCGCCAGCAGCAGCGGTTCCCGCCAGTGCGGGTCGTCGAGCCGCTCGACGATCGTCGAAGCGGCCCGCTCCCGGGCGGCGAGGATGTGCCGGGCGGCGAGGAACTCCTGGAAGGTCCGGTGGGCGAAGGCGTAGTTGCCGGACGCCTGCTCCGCCAGCAGGCCGACGTGCTTCCTGATGGTGGTGAGCAGGTCGCGGAGCACCGGCCGGAACGCGCGGTCCGCCGGCGACGCCCCCCGCATGAGGGCCAGCGGCCCCTCGATCAGCTCGCTGATGCGGTCGAGGTCGACCAGGCCGTTGTCCCGCGTGTTGTCCTGCATGTCGGCCGCGAGCGGTTCCAGGGCCGCCAGCAGCTCGTCCCGCGTCAGCGAGTGGACCCGGCACTCCGGGCGGGCGAGCCAGATGCGCAGCAGGTTCTCCACCACGCGGTCGTAGACGGCCGCCCGCTGGTCGGGCAGCCGTCCGTCCGCCCAGTAGACCGTCGCCAGGATCGTGACGAGCAGCGGATTCGTCGCCAGTTCGCGGATGGCGGGCCGGGAGTCGTCGTAGATCTCGCGGATGAGGGCGTCGGCGACCGGGCGGGACGAGGCGTCCGCGGCCAGTTCGGCGTTGACCGCCGCCGTCCACATCCGGGCGAAGTGCTCGACCGCCGGGCGCCGCATCGGCTGGATGCCGAGATGCGCGCACCCGGCCCGGACGCTCATCGCCTTGTACCCGACGTACCGGCTGGTCACGATGACCTGGTTGCCGCCGGCCCGCCAGGGCTCGTCCCGCTCGTCGGTCGCGTTAGGCTCACCGAGCCTGTCGATGAACGACTGGACCTCCAGCAGCACCGTCCGGCGATTGGCCTCCGGGAGTTCGTCGAGCCCGTCGAGGATGACGACGGCGCGTCCCTCGGCGAGCAGCGCGCGCAGCATGGCGTTGCGGTCGTCGGCGTCCCCGCCGGGCAGGTCGGGGTCCCGCCCGAGGTACTCCTCCAGGGAGAGGCCCGGCAGGCGCTCGCGCTCCCGCTCGGCCAGTTCGTGCGCGAAATGGGCCAGCCGCAGGAAGATGGGGACGCGCGCGGGGCCCATGTCCACCGTGCGCTCGGCGCCGTCCGGCGTGACCTGATCGGGGTCGACCCGCGAGACCGGCACCCTGATGTGCAGCCCGACGTCGAACACGAGCACGCCGCCGGACCGCGTCGCCGGGTCGTCGCCCACCGAGAACGCCAGCCGCACGTAGCGGAAGCCGCACTCCTCGCCGGCGGGCGTGTACGTCAGGCGTTCGACCTGGTCGAGTGGGACGGCCTGGCCGACGGTGACCGGCGTTCCGGACAGCGCGAGCGTCCCGCGCACCGGCACCGCGTCGATGACGACGGCGCTGACGCCGTCGGCCCGATCGGACGGGACGAAGTGCCGCCGCGCGAAGGAGAAGGCCGTTCCCGCGGTGACGTGGACGCGGACGGCGTCCGGCGGCGCGGGCTCGGCCTCCGGCGGGACCTCACGGGCGCTCTGGTCGAGCATGCCGCGCGCCAGCTGGAGTGCCAGCCAGCGCCCCAGGGTGCTCTTCCCGCTCCCCGGCCCGCCCAGGATCACCATCCGGTGGTGCCGGCGGAACGCGTCGGCGATCGTCGCCACCTCGGCGATCTTCGCGCGCTGCGCCTCCTCCCGGCGCGGCCGGTAGGAGCGGCGGACGACGTGCGCGTCGAGCTCGGCCAGGCGGGCGGGCGCGATGGAGTCGATCCCGGCGTCCCCGGCGGCCTCGCGGATCTCGTGCGCGTGCAGCCTCGCCAGGTGCGTGAGGTCGTACTCGCTCTCCGGTTCCGCCTTAAGCGCGACGTACACCTGCTCCAGTTCGATCTGCAGCGAACCGGCCTCGTCGATGCCGTGCAGCTTCAGCCACCGGAAGTTCTCGCCGATCAGTTCGAGGTAGCGCCGCAGGTGCGCGGCCCGCTCCCGGGAACGGCCGACGGCGACCTCGGACGAGTGGGGCCGGTCGGCCGGCTGCCTAGGCGTGACGTCCACGAGGTCCCAGGGAGCGGGCAGGGCCGGCAGAAGGTTGCGGAACCCGGTCAGCTCGGCCGGCTGCAGGGTGCGGAGCGCGTCGCCCAGCGGGGTGGCGGCGAGCCGCGACAGGCCGTCACCGCGGTGGTGGGCCTTCATGACGCCGATGATGCGGCCGTCCGCCCACACCGCCGCGCCGGACATGCCCTCCCATGGCGACTTGTTCGGATCCGGGTCCCTGGGCGGCGGGCCCACGGTGATCTCCAGGGTGTGGTCCCGCCAGTTCGAGAGCAGCGCGACCTTGCCGAAGGCGTGGTGGCTGTCGCGGTACTTACCGCCCTCGGGGTGGTCGCGGAGCTTCCACAGCGGGAAGCCCACCGACTGCACGGACACCCGCGCGGCATGGTCGCCGACCTGGCCGTAGCGCGTCGGGTCCCCGACGCCCTCCTCCGCGGGGATGGCGACCAGTGCGAGGTCGGTGTCTCCGAGCCCCTGCCAGTTCAGGGCGTATACGGAGCGTTCGCCTGGCAGATCGGCCTCGAAACGGATCTTCACCTCGGTGGCCGCGGCCACGACGTGCGCCGCGGTCAGCACGAGTCCCGGCGCGACGAGGTAGCCCGAACCCCGTCCCACCTCGTCCGGGCGGGTGACGATCAGCTCGGCGACGCGCTCCCGACGCGGCTCAACGCCGCTCACCGTCGACCTCAGCGCCGGAGATCAGCGGGCTGCGGTCGGGAGCCGAGACGTGCCTGGGGTCGAGTGACAGTTTGATCGTGTGGGTCGAGAGCGACGACACCGCCGTGTCGACGCCGGCCTCCACCACC
Source organism: Actinomadura livida (assembly GCF_014648675.1). Classification (GTDB taxonomy): domain Bacteria; phylum Actinomycetota; class Actinomycetes; order Streptosporangiales; family Streptosporangiaceae; genus Spirillospora; species Spirillospora livida. The sequence continues at coordinate 177,981 of NZ_BMRO01000005.1, read as the reverse complement.
CAGAACCGGACCTTCGCCCCCGGCCTGGCCTCCTTCTGGACCTGCACCGCCAGTTCGAGTTCCACGGTGCCGATCTCGAACCGCAGTTCGGAGTCCGCCCCCGCCCGCATGGCCTCGGTCAGTTCGGTTCGCAGCTGCCCGATCATCTCGGCAAGATCGACTTTCATCTACGGCTCCCCGTCCCCGTGCTGCGCGGCGCTTTCACGTTTGCCGAGACATTATCGCCCCTTTACGCCCCCTGATCGTAAGAAAGTGAGCGACAAATGCACGGGCCCTTCGGACGGACGTCGGCCGTCGCGCTCCTAGCGGCGGAGGACCTTGGTGCGGGCCGTTTCCAGGAAGACTCTCAGCTCTTCGATGCGCAGGGCGTAGGCCGTTAGGGCGAAGACGATGCCGCCTACTGCGCAGCCTGCGAGGAGGGAGAGGAGGGCGGCGGCGGTGCCGCCGGTGAAGCCGCCCAATAGCCAGGCCGCCGCGGCGCCCGCCGCGGCGCCCGGGAGTGCCGCGAGGTGGAGCAGGAGCAGGGTGCGGAAGACGCGGCGGCCGTCCAGGCCGTGGAGGCGCTTCCGCAGGATCTGGCCCGCGATCAGGAAGCCGACCGCGTAGTACAGGCCGTGGCCGATCGGCAGGTAGATGACGATGTGCTCCGGCGGCGCCAGGTACAGGACCAGGAAGCCCGAGATCCCGTGGATCGCGACGGGGGCGAGCGCGATGAGCCCGGGGGTGCGGGTGTCGCCCAGCGAGTAGAAGACCCGCAGCATCATCTGGAACAGCGTGAACGGGATCAGCGACACCGCGAACATCATGAGCACGTAGCCGATGACGTGCGCGTCGTCCACCGAGGCGCTGCCGCGGGCGTACAGGACGACCGCCATCGGCACCGCGAAGACCACCATCGCGACGGACGCGGGGACCAGCAGGACGGCCGCCAGCCGGACCCCTCGGGAGAAGTCCAGCCGGACCAGGTCCTTGCGCCCCTCCGCGACGTGCCGGCTCATCTTCGGCAGCAGCGCCGTGATCACCGAGACCGCGATGATGGCGTACGGCAGCTGGAAGATGACGAAGGCGTTCTTGTAGGCGGTGATGCCCGCCCCGGTCTCCAGCCCCGCCTCCGCCACCCGGGCGCCGGCGCGGGTCGCGACGTTCGTGCTGACCAGCAGGCTGATCTGCGCGACGACCGCGTACACCATCATCCAGCCGGCGTTCCGCATCGCCTCGCCGAAGCCGGATCCGCGCAGGCCGAGCCGGGGACGCCAGCGGAACCCCGCGCGCCAGAGCGCCCACGCCAGGATGAGCGCCTGGAGAAGCTGCCCCGCGGTCGCGCCGAGCCCGAGGAGCGCGACCTGGCCGTCGGTGATGTCGTCGGCCGTGCGGCCTGGCCCCGCGATACGCAGGAACAGCACGGCCACCGCGATGATCGTGAGGTTGTTGACGACCGGCGCCCACATCGGCGCGCCGAACCGCTGGCGGCTGTTCAGCATGGAGCTGACGACGCCGCTCGCCCCGATGAAGAAGATCTGCAGCAGCAGGAAGCGCGACAGCGTGACGGCGACCTCGCGCTGGTTGCCCGTCCACTCGCCCGCGTAGACGGTGATGAGGACCTGCGCGCCGAGGACGGCGACGAACGTGATGGCGGCCAGGGCGAGCAGCGTCACCGTCATGAACCGCTGCTCGGTCGCGACGCCGCCGTCCGGGTCCTGCTGCCGCCGCTTCACGAGGAACGGCACGAAGACGCTCGCCAGCAGGCCGCCGATGAGCAGGTCGTACACGACGAACGGCACCATGTTGGCCGTCTGGTAGGCGTCGCCGAGGAGCCCGGTGCCGAGCGCGGCGACGATCGCCGCCGTCCGGATGAAGCCCGTCGCGCGGGACACGACCGTCCCGATCGCCATGATGACGCTGGAGCGGGCCAGGGACGGCGGCGCCGCGTGGGCGGCACCGCCGATCTCCTCGCCCTCCTCGCCGGGGCGGTCGGCGGTCCCGAGGTCGCCGAAGTCGCTCGGGTCGTGCAGGACCGTCAGCCCGCGCTCCGGCCGGGACGGGGGCTCCCGGCGCTCGATGGCGTCCAGCACGTCGCCGGGCATCAGGACGCGGCCGGAGTACCCGCCCGCCGCCTCGCCGCCCCGCGGACGTCCGGCCTCGGCGGGCCCGGGCTCTTCGGCGGAGTCGCGCCTCACCATCGGCTCCTTGGGGGATCGAGGTCACGGATGCGACGGTGACGATCCCACAAGAAGCGGACGTTTCGATAATCGAGGCCGACAGTGGTCGCAGGTCAGTCGGCCTGCGTCGGAGCGGGCGGCCGTCGGGCCGGCCCGCGCGGGGCCCGTGTCCGGAATCCCGCGCCCAGGACTGCCCGCGCGGTACATGACCGGCGTTCAGCGGGACCCGGCCCGGCCGCCGTGCACCGGACCGGTGTCCCCGCTACGGGCGTCAGGACGCGGACGTCCGGGCGAGGGGGCGGCGGTGTCCTCGGTGGATGCCTCCCTCGCCTTCCTTTGCGGGTGCCTCCGGCGGGGCGAGGCGGATCTCGATGCGTCCGGCCTCGATCCGCGTCTCGAAGTGCGGCTGCGGGCTGCTGGCCGGGCCGCGCTCGATGCCGCCGTCGGCGAACCGGAAGGTGCTGCCGTGCCAGGGGCAGGTGACGCAGTCGTCCTCGATCGACCCCTCGCCCAGGGGGCCGCCCATGTGGCTGCAGGTGGCGGACATGGCGTAGATCGTCGCGCCCTTGCGGTACAGCAGGACCTCCACGCCGTTCGCGTCCGCCGTGCGGTGCTGGCCGTCGGCCAGTTCGGTCTCGGCCATGACCGGCGTCCACTCCTCCGGTTCCTGCTCCCAGGCGGTGCGGTTGACGTTGACGCCGTTGGCGAACGACAGGTGACCGCCGAGGTAGCCGCCGATCGCCATCATCCCCAGCCCCGCGAAGCCGAGGGCCTTGCCGGTCCCGCGCTTGCCGCGGGCGCGCGCGACGGCGGACGCCGCGTACAGGGTCAGGGCCGCGCTGTTGGCCGCGGCGTGCACGAACCCGACCCGCCGGTCCGCACCGATCGTGTCGGACCAGTCGTTCAGGCCGCTGAGGGCGGTGGGCACGGCGGTGAACAGGCCGACCTTCACCAGCATGTCGGCGGCGGGTTCGGCGGCGGGGCCGCCCATGACGTCCAGCAGCGCGGACATGCTCCAGGCGCCGATCGGCACGTCCGTGAGCGGGGGATGCAGCGGGTGGCCCACCTTGGCCCCGCTCAGCAGGTTGCGGACGATGCGCGGCCGTACCGCGCCCTGGGCCGCCTTGCTCAGCGGCTTGGCGATCCCGTCGAGCGCCTCCGCCTCCTCCAGCCGGCGCATCGTCCGGTGCGGCATGTTCATGTGCGGGCCTCCCCTGTAGCACGACTCCACTCGTCCGCTCCCTATCCCCGGAACGGGACGAGAAACCCGGAGACCGGCTCTCACCAGGGCGTTCGCACTTGACGAGACGCCATCTCGCATTGTATAAAACGGGAACCCTGGTGCGAGGAGAGCGCTATGAAACCTGACTCGACGCCCCCGTCACCGACCGCGACCGCGGAGCCCCCCGGCTCGGGGGCCGCGATGCTCGCGGTGGACGGTCTCGCGAAGTCCTATCCGAACAAGAAGGGCGCCGTCCGGGCGATCGAGCAGGTCTCGTTCACGCTCCACGAGGGGGAGTTCGTCTCCATCGTCGGCCCCTCGGGCTGCGGCAAGACGACCCTGCTGAGCTGCATCGCCGGCCTCCTCCCGCCCACCGGCGGCAGCGTGACGCTCGGCGGCCGGGCCGTCACCGGGCCGCCGCCCGGCCTGTCGGTCGTGTTCCAGGACTACAGCAGGTCGCTGTTCCCCTGGCTGAGCGTGGAGAGCAACGTCGGCCTGCCGATGAAGTCGGAGCGGGCCTCGAAGGCGGAGATCAAGCGCGACGTGGCGCGGCTGCTGACCCAGGTCGGCCTCGACCCGTCCGTCGGAGGCCGCTACCCCTGGCAGCTCTCGGGCGGCATGCAGCAGCGCGTGGCGATCGCCCGCGCGCTGATTTCGCACCCGAAAGTGCTGCTCATGGACGAGCCTTTCGCGTCGGTGGACGCCCAGACCCGGACCGGGCTCGAAGACCTTCTCCTGCGAGTCTGGGAGGAGTACAACAAGACGATTCTGTTCGTCACCCACGACATCGACGAGGCGGTCTACCTTTCCGACCGGATCGTCGTGCTGTCCAAGAGCCCGTCGAGCGTCGTCGCCGAACTCGAAGTGCCGCTGCCCCGGCCGCGCGACCAGTTCGCCACCAAGGAGAACCCCGTCTACGCCCAGCTGCGGGCGGAGGTCTTCCGCCTGGTCATGAAGGACATGCCCGCCGCCTAGCACCGGCGGCGCAACACAATTCCGTTCCGCGGAGCAATTCCGGCGGGATATGCCGCCCGTGCCTTCAGATTACGGGCTGAGAAAGCAAGAAATCGATTCGTAACGCCCGGCCGGGTGTCGTGGGAACACCCGGCCAGGGCGGACGCAAGTGCGCCTTCCAACGGCCGCCGGCAATGCCGTCGGCCGTTGTCGTCGTGCGCTTTGCATTGGTTCGCCGAAAAAAGTCTTCCGTGCTTTTCGACACCGGCGACCCTTGACTTCGGCGAGACGTGCGCCATACCGTCACCCGCAACGCCATTACGTCCTCCGAGATGGACATGGCCCTCGAAGCAGAGCTGGAGTCGGCGTGCCCCCTTCCCTTCCGGCTGGACGGTAACGATGTCCTCCACATCCGTGCAGACCCTCGACAAGGCCCCCAGCAAGGCCCGGGCCGCGGCCGGCGCACCCGCCGGGCCGCTGGCGCGGGCCCTGCGCTCACCGCTGGCGCTAGGCCTCCTCGGCGTCGGCTTCCTGGTCGCGCTGTGGCAGGTCGCGAGCAGCCTCGGACTCGTGGCGCGCGAATCCCTGCCGGCGCCCTGGACGGTGACGCTGCGGATCAAGGACCTGGCGCTGAGCGGGGACTTCCGCCTCCAGGTCCTCGACACGGTCTACACCTGGTTCCTGTCGATGGCCCTCACCACCGCCGTCGCCGTCCCGCTCGGCATCGTGCTCGGCACGGTCGCCGCGCTGTACCGCCCGACGGTCACCGTGGTGCACGCGCTGCGCTCGGTGCCCGCCACGGTGTTCATCCCGGCGTCGGTGCTGCTCTTCGGGCTCGGGCTGAGCATGAAGCTCGCCCTGACGGTCTTCGCGATCTTCGGCCCGATCCTGCTCAACACGGTGTACGGCGTCCACAACACCGAGCCGCAGCTGCTGACCGTCGCGCGCAGCATGCGCTGGAGCCGGTTCCAGACGCTGCGCCGCGTGGTGCTGCCCTCGGCGCTGCCGTCCATCGTCACCGGCATCCGGGTGGCCAGCGGCATCGCCCTGATCGTGATCGTCAGTGTCGAGCTGCTCGGCGCGAGCTACGGCATCGGCACGGTGATCGTGAAGTACCAGGGCATCCCGCGGCCCGACTTCGTGTACGCCGGGATCATCCTCGCGGGCGTTCTCGGCTGGCTTCTCTACACCACGCTCGCGGCCATCGAGCGGCGCAGCCTGCCGTGGACGCGGCGGGGCACGGACGCGGGGGGACGGTCATGACCGAGACGACGAGCACCGAGACGACGAGCACCGCACGCGCCGAGCAGGACGCCGCACGGGCCGAGCAGGGCACCGAGAGCGGCGGCCGGCCCCCGCTGGCGGGCCTGGCCGAGGCGGCGTCCTCGGCGGGGACGGCGCTGGGCCGCGCGGCCGCCTACTCCTGGATGGTCGCGCTGCTGCTGATCGCGTGGGAGGTGGGGTCCCGGCTGTACCAGTCGCCGTACTTCCCCACGTTCAGCGAGTCCGCCGGCGCGTTCTTCACCAACTGGTTCACCACCGACGCCTCGCGCGGCTTCGTCACCGAGCAGTTCACCACCGACCTCGGCAACAGCATGGCGCGCGCCGGGCAGGGCTGGCTGATCTCGGTGGTCGTCGGCCTCTGCGCGGGCATCGCGCTCGGCGTCTCGGCGCGCGCCGCGGCGGTGTTCAACCCGCTGATCCGGTTCGGGATGTCGATCCCGGCGACGGCGCTGCTCCCGCTCGCCGTGGTCGTCTTCGGCGTCACCGACGAGATGAACGTCTCGCTGATCGTCATCGGCACGGTGTTCCCGATCCTGATCAACACGATGGACGGCGTCCAGGGCATCGACCGCACCGTCATCATGACGGCGCGCAGCATGCGGATGGGCAAGGTCCGCTACTTCTTCACGGTGCTGCTGCCCGGCGCCAGCCCGCAGATCATCAGCGGGCTGCGGGTGAGCCTCGGCATCGGCCTCATCCTCATGGTCGTCTCGGAGCTCTTCGCGGCGACCAACGGCATCGGCTACTACATCGTGCTCGCCTCCCGCCAGTTCCGTTACGTCGACATGTGGAGCGGTGTGCTGCTGATCGCGGTGATCGGCCTGCTCCTGAACGTCGCGTTCGCGCTCGTCGAGGCCCGCGTCCTCCGGTGGCACCGGGAGTCGCGCAAGCGAGCCGGCTCGGCGTGAACCCCCATCGCCGCGCCGGCGCGACGACGCCGGCCCGGCACGCTTCGATCCTTAGGAGTCGGCATGTCCACGAAGGAATCCACGCCAACGCCCCGCGCCGGGAACCGTCCGCGGCGGCGCTGCGGCAAGTCGTTCCTGATCGCCGTTGGGGCGGTCACCGCGCTGCTCACCGCGGCGTGCGGGTCGCCCGGCGCCGCGTCGGACGGCGGTGACGACAAGGCCGGCGTCAGCGAGCTGAAGGTCACCACGCTGAGCCTGTGCAACGAGATCTCGGTCCTGTGGGCGCAGAAGAAGGGCGTCTTCGAGAAGAACGGGCTGAAGGTCGAGCTGATCAAGGCCGGCGGCGGCGCGGCGGGACTGGCCGCCGTGCAGGGCAAGTCGGCGGACCTCGCGTTCACCAACCCGTTCTCGACGATGCTCGCGATGAACAGCGGCATCGACCTCCGCTGGGTGGCGACCGCGTACGGCACGCCGAAGAAGGGGGAGACCCCCTCGAACGCCGTGCTCGTCAAGGAGGACTCGCCGATCGAGAACGGCAAGGACCTGCACGGCAAGACCGTCGCGGTCAACGAGCTCGGCGGGATCAACCAGATCATCGTCCAGCAGTTCGTGACGGACGCGGGCGGTGACCCGTCGAAGGTCAAGTTCGTCGCGCTGCCGTTCGGTGAGCTGGCGTCGGCGGTGGCGTCCGGCAAGGTCGACGCCTCGCAGGCGCCCGAGCAGTACTCGAACACCCCCGGCGTCCGCAGCCTCGGCGACCCGTACATGGAGGTCGGCAAGGACAAGTGGCTGGTCTTCGCCGGCTACGTCGGGACCGCCGACTTCGTGGAGAAGAACGAGGACGCGATGAAGAAGTTCTCGACCTCCCTGAAGGAGGCCAACACCGCGGTCAACGACCCGGCCAACAAGGACGAGAAGTACCGGATCGAGGCCGAGCACTGCGGGCAGGACGCCAAGAAGCTCGCCACGGACCCGGAGAACCCGTACTTCGCGGACGTGCCGATGGACGCCATGAAGCAGATGGCGCAGATCCTCGTCGACCAGGGCCAGACCGAGAAGCTCCCGGACGTGGAGAAGCTCGTGCCGGAGTACGCCCGGAGCTGATGAGTTGACGGGTCCATCGCGATGGGACGGGGCTCCGGCACCGGAACGGGCGTGAGCAGGACGGGCGGGGGGCCGCCGGACGGCGCGTCCCCCGTCATCCAGTCGGTGCAGCGCGCCGCGACGGTCCTGCACGCGTTCACGGTGAGCCGCCCGCGCCTCACGCTCAACGAACTCACCGCCCGGCTCGGCGTCAGCAAGCCGACCGCGCACCGCTACACCAAGGCGCTGCGCGCCGCGAACCTGCTGCGGTTCGACGCGGCGACCGGGCTGTACTCGCTCGGGCCGCAGATCCTCACGCTGGCGGCGGCGGTGCGGTCCGGTCACCCGATCATCAGCGCCTCCGGCCCGTTCCTGGAGGCGCTGGTGCGGGAGGTGAACGAGACGGTGGTGCTGAGCGTGTGGGACGGCGAGGGGCCCATCGTGGTCCGGGTCGACGACAACGCCAACCGGCTGGTGCGGATCAGCATCCGGGCGGGTTCGCGGCTGTCGCTCGAGTCCGCGCAGGGGCGGCTGTTCTGCGCGTTCCTCGACCCGGCGGCCGTCCCGGGCCTGGCCGGGCGGCTGCGCAGGTCGCGCGAGCTGCGCGCCGAACTGGCGGACATCCGCGCGAAGAACCTCGCGACGAACACGCCGCAGGCGACGGGCGTGCGGACGCTCGCGGCGCCGGTCTTCCAGGACGCGGGCATCACGGCGGCCATCGCGATCGTCGGCACCACCGTCACGGTCCCGCCGGACGGCGGCTCCCCCATGGCGAAGGCGCTCGTGCGGATCGCCGCCGGCCTGACCCGGGAACTCGGCAGCACCCGCGCGGGCTGAGCCCGCCTCCCCCGTCCTCCACCTCTACGAACAGGAGACTTCCACCATGAGCGCAGACCTCGCGCTGCACAACGCGGAACTCGTGACGCCGAAGGGCCGCGTCCACGCCGGTGTGGCGGTGCGCGACGGCAAGATCATCGCGATCGGCCGGGACGCCGACCTGCCCGCCGCCGAGGAGACGATCGACTGCGGCGGCCGCCCGGTGCTGCCCGGGATCGTGGACCCGCACGTCCACCTGGGCGGCGGCGTGCCGTACGAGGAACTGTGCGAGACCGAGTCGGTCTCCGCGGCGATCGGCGGCATCACCACCCTGCTGCAGTACAAGCGCAGCGCCACCTCGCTGCTCGACACGTTCGAGAAGGAACGGGACATCGCGCAGGCGCACAGCTCGTTCGACACCGCGTTCCACTTCATCCTCAACTCGATGGCCCAGATCGAGGAGATCCCCCAGTACGCCGAGCGGTTCGGGGTGCGCAGCTACAAGTTCTACATGGGCGGCTACCCGGAGGGTAACCCCATCGGCCTGGTCACCGTGTCCGACGCCGACCTCTACGAGGCCATGGCCCGCATCCGCGAGCTCGGGCCGTACGCGCGGTGCATGGTGCACTGCGAGGACGACTCGCTCGTGGAGCACCTCACCGAGCGGGTCAAGGCGAGCGGCCGCAACGACCTGGCCGCCTACACCGACTCGCGGCCCGGCTTCGTCGAGGAGCAGGACATCCTGCGCGCGATCTGGCTGGCGGAGCTGCAGAAGTCCCCGCTGTACATTCCGCACACGACGATCGGCGCCGGGATCGACGCCGCCCGCGAGGCCGGTGAGCGCGGCGCGGACGTCGTCCTGGAGACCTGCCCGCACTACCTGGCCCTGACCATCGACGACCAGCGGCTCGCCGAGCAGGGCGCGGGCGTCGGGAAGGTCGCGCCGGCGCTGCGGGGCGAGCAGGACCGGCTGCGGCTCTGGGACGGCATCCGCGACGGGAGCATCCGGACGATCGGCTCCGACCACGTCCCGCTGGTGAAGACCGGCGCGGCGCTGTGGGAGGAGAAGCCGGGCTTCGCCGGGCTCGCGACCATGCTGCCCGTGGTGCTGACCGAGGGCGTGCTGAAGGGCCGCATCGAGCTGGAGCACGTCGCCGCCGTGATGGCGGAGAACCCGGCCCGCGTGTTCGGCCTCTACCCGCGCAAGGGCGCGATCGCCGTCGGCAGCGACGCCGACTTCGTCGTGGTCGACCTCGACACCGAGCGGGTCGTGGGCCCGGACGTGACCCGCAGCAAGTACACCAGCGCGTTCGAGGGGATGGCGCTGAAGGGCTGGCCGGCGCTGACGATCCGGCGCGGCGAGGTCCAGCTGCGCGACGGCGAGGTGTCGGTGCGCCCCGGGTCGGGCCAGGTGCTGCGCCCGTGACCGCCCGAAGCACGCACGGAAGAGACGACTCGTACGGAGGAAGCCATGCCGCTTGACGTGACACTCGACCCGGCCGAGGTCGGCCTGCTGGTCATCGACCTGCAGAACGGTTTCTGCCACCCGGAGGGATCGCGCGGACGCGCGTTCGGCGCGGACAGCGTGGCCAAGCCGCGCGAGATGGTCCCGCACGCGCTGAGCCTGGTCGAACGCTGCCGCGCCGCCGGGATCCCGGTGTGGTTCACCCGGCAGGTGCACTTCCCCGGCGACCGCGGCCGCGCGCGGCGCCGCATCCCGTCGCACCTGGACCGGCGCGGCGTGAAGCTCGACCTGTGCCACCAGGGCACCTGGGACGCGGAGCTGCTGGACGAGGTGAAGGAGCACGTCCGCAGCGAGGACGAGGTCATCGTCAAGCACCGCGCCAGCGGCTTCTACAACACGCGGCTGGAGAGCGTGCTGCGGATGAGCGGCGTGCAGGTCCTGGTCGTGGCGGGCACCACGACGAGCTTCTGCGTCGACTCCACCATCCGCGACGCGTACGCACGCGACTTCGACGTCGTGGTCCCGGCGGAGTGCGTCGCCGACACCGACGACGCCGCCCACGCGGCGGTCCTCGCGAGCACCGACCGCTTCCACGGAGTCGTCACCACGGCGGACGAGCTGATCGCCGCGCTGAGGCCGGGCACCGGACGATGACCCGATCGCGGCGGACGGAACTCGACGTCAACGGCACCGTCGTCGAGGTCGACGCGCGGCCCGGCGAGCCGCTGCTGTCGGTGCTGCGCGGCGGGCTCGGGCTGCGCGGCGCGAAGGAGGCGTGCGGGCGCGGCGAGTGCGGGGCGTGCACGGTCCTGCTCGACGGCGTCCCGGTGATGTCGTGCGTGCTCATGGTCGAGGAGGCCGAGCACGGCCGGATCACGACCGCGGAGGGGCTCGCGGAGGAGCACCGCGAGCTCCGCCGCGCGTTCGCCGAGAAGGGCGGGTTCCAGTGCGGCTTCTGCACGCCCGGGCAGATCGTCCGGGCGGGCGCGCTGCTCGACGAGGCGGCCGGGCTCGGCGACGAGGAGCTGCGGGCCGCGATGTCGGGGAACATCTGCCGCTGCACCGGCTACACGCAGATCATCGACGCGATCCGCCAAGCGGCCGCGCACCGGGAGACGGCATGACCTCCCCGTCCGTCCCGCGGGTCGTCGGCACCAGCGTGCCGCCGAAGAACTGGGAGGAGCGGACGTCCGGCACCGACGCGTACGCCGGCGACCTCGACCCGCCCGGCACGCTGACCGCGCACGTCCTGCGCTCGCCGCACCCGTACGCGCGGATCGTCTCCCTGGACACCGAGCGGGCGCGCCGGATGCCCGGCGTGCACGCCGTGATCACCGCCGCCGACTTCCCGGTGGACACCCCCTACATCCACGCGGAAGGGACGCACTCGGACCGCCATCCGCTGGCCCGCGACGTCGTCCGCTTCGTCGGCGAGGAGGTCGCGGCGGTCGCCGCGGAGACGGCCGAGCAGGCCAGGGCCGCCGCCGAGGCGATCGTGGTGCGGTACCGCCGTCCCCGGCGGCGGCCGCCGCTGACGATGGACGCCGCGCTGAAGCGGCGCTCCCTCCGGCTGCACCGCCGCCCGTCCGGCGAGCACAACGTGTCGGTGCACGACACGGGGCAGTGGGGCGACCCCGAGACCGGCCGCGACGCCGCCACGATGTCGGTGGAGGGAACGTTCCACTACCCGCGGGTCTCGCACGCCTGCATGGAGCCGAACACCACGCTCGCCCACTGGCACGCCGACACCGGAACCCTCGAACTCTGGACCTCGACGCAGGCCCCGTGGTTCGTGACGACCGAGGTCGCCCACGTGCTCGGGCTCGACCCCGCGCGGGTGATCTGCCGGGACGTCGCCGTGGGCGGCGGGTTCGGGTCCAAGTCGAAGGTGTGCGAGCACGAGGCGCTCGCCGCGGCGCTGTCCATCGCCGCGGGCAGGCCCGTCCGGCTGGCGTACACGCGCGAGGAGGAGTTCGCCGCCACCAAACCGCGGCACGCCTTCCGGGTGCGGCTCCGCTCGGCCGCCGACGACGGCGGCCGACTGCGCGCCCTCGACGCCCGGCTCGACGTCGACAACGGCGCCTACAACCACTACGGCCCGTCGATCATGAAGGTCGGGATCAAGACGCTCGGCTCGATCTACCGGCCGGACGGGGTCGCCTGGGACGCCCGGCTGATCGACACGGCGCTGCCGCCCGGCGGGCAGTTCCGCGGCTACGGCAGCCCGCAGGTCGCGTTCGCGATGGAGTCGCAGGCCGACGAGCTGGCCGAGCGGCTCGGCATCGACCCGATCGACTTCCGGCTCCGCAACGCCAACGAGCCGGGCACCACGACGCTGTCCGGCGCCCGGCTCGGCTCCGCCCGGCTGGCCGAGTGCCTGGCCGCGGTCCGCGACGCGATCGGCTGGGACGAGAAGCGCCGCGACCGCCGCCCGCTGCGCGGGGTGGGCGTCGCGTGCGGGATGCACGGAAGCGGCTCGTACGCGCACGGCGGCTCCAACCGCTCCGACGCCGCCGTCGACCTGTTCGAGGACGGCCGGGCGCGGGTGCGGTTCGGCGGCGCCGACGCGGGCACCGGCCAGCGCACGGTCCTCGCGCAGATCGCCGCGGAGGAGCTCGGCCTGGACGCCGACGACGTGGACGTCCTGATGGCCGACGGCGAGCTGACCCCGTTCGACATGGGCGCCTGGTCGTCGCGCGGCACGCACATGGGCGGGCACGCCGTGCGGAAGGCCGCCGCGGAACTCGCCGAGACCGTGTGCGGGCTTGCGGCGGAGAAGCTCGGCTCGGACGACGTCCGGCTGGCCGGCGGGCGGGCGCACGCCCTGGACGCGGACATCGCGCTCGGCGACCTGGTCGCGCTCAGCCCGGACGCGCGCGACGGTGCGCTCAGCCACGAGACGTCCTATGTCGACCCGCGGATGGAGACCTTCGGCGGCGGCAACCCCCGCCCGAACGTCTCGGCCAGCTACACCTTCGCGGCCCACGCGGTCGAGGTCGAGGTGGACGAGGTGACCGGCCGGGTCCGCGTCCTGGACTACGTCGCGGCCCACGACATCGGCCGGGCGATCAACCCGGCGATGGCCGAGGGCCAGGTGATCGGCGGGGTCGCGCAGGGGCTCGGCGCCGCGCTCGGCGAGGAGCTCGTCTACGAGTCCGGCCGCACCGTCAACCCGGCCTACATCAACTACGCCCTGCCCAGGGCCGCCGACCTGCCGCCGGTGCGGGTCGTGCTGATCGAGGGGGACGAGGAGGCAGGGCCGTACGACGCCAAGAGCGTCGGCGAGATGCCGATCGTGCCGCCCGCCCCCGCGGTCGCGAACGCGGTGTACGACGCGATCGGCGTGCGCATCCGCGACCTGCCGATCACCCCGGACAAGGTGCTGCGCGCCCTGGCCGAACGCGACGGCCGTCCCGCCCGCAGGTACCGGATCGCGGCGCGGCCGTCACGGTGGTGGATCGAGCTGCTGCGGCGGGCGTACCCGTTCGGCGTGCACTGGACGCTCCACCGGTTCGGCACCCGGCTTGCCCGCCGCGTCCCGGCACGGGAGATCGAGTCGGTGGAACGGCCCGCCGACACCGCCGGGGCCGTGGCGCTGACCGCCGCGGGCGGCACCGCCGTGGGCGGCAACACCGACCTCGCCCCGCAGCGGCAGCAGCGCCTGATCGCACCGACGACGCTGGTGCGGCTCAGCGCCGTCCCTGCCCTGCGGACGATCACCGACCGCGACGACGGCGCCCTCGACATCGGCGCCGCGGTCACCCTGGACGCCCTGGCGGCCGCGACCCGCGGCCGGCTCGACGCGGTCGCCGACGCCGTCGAGTCGATCGCGTCCGCGCAGATCCGGGCGGTCGCCACGGTGGGCGGCAACCTCGTGCAGGCCAAGCGCTGCTGGTTCTTCCGCAACGGCTTCGACTGCTACAAGCGCGGCGGCGCCGCGTGCCCGTGCTACGCCGTCCAGGGCGACCACCGCTTCTACCACGCGGCGATCGGCGGGCACCGGTGCCAGGCGGTGACGCCGTCCGACCTCGGCACCGTGTTCACCGCGCTGGACGCCCGGGTGCTGCTCTCTGGCCCCGCCGGGGACCGGACGGTCGCGATCGGCGACTTCTACACCGGGCCGGGGGAGACGTGCCTGCGGCCCGGCGAACTCGTCACGGCGGTGCGCGTCCCGGCGTCCGCGCGGGACCGCCGCTGCGTGTTCGACAAGCTCCAGCTGTGGTCGGGGGACTTCGCCGTCGTGTCGGTCGCGCTGTCGGCCGCCGTCACCGCCGGCCGCTGGGACGGCACCCGCGTCGTCCTCGGCGCGGTGGCCCCCACACCGTGGCGGGCCCGCGCCACCGAAGCCGGATGCGACGGCGCCCGCTTCGACTCCGCCCGGTTCCGCGCGCTCCTCGACGGTGAGCTGGCCAGGCACGGCCACCCGCTCGCGGGCAACGACTGGAAGCTCGACGCGGCGCTCGGCATGGCGGTACGGGCGGCCGGACGGATGGAAGGAGACCAGTGAGCAACGAGCGTCCACCGGGCCGGGACCCGGCCGCGATCCTGCGCACCGCGCTCGGCGAGGCGGGCATCGAGGTCGTGGCGAGCCTCCCCGACTCGTGGCTGTCCCCTCTTCTCACGGCCCTCGACGCCGATCCGCGGATCCGGCACGTCAAGGTCACCAGGGAGGACGACGCGCTGGGCATCGCCGCCGGGACGGCGCTCGCGGGCGGGCTCGGCGCCGTCGTCTGCCAGAACGCGGGCCTGCTCGTCGGCGCGAACGCCCTCGCCGGGTACGTCCACCTGCACGAGCTGCCGCTGCTGGTGGTGGCCGCGCAGCGCGGCGACGTCGACGACGGCTTCTACTACCAGGCGTACAAGGGGCGCGTCGTGCCGCCCGTGCTCGACGCGATCGGCGTGCCGTACCACCGCATGCGCGGCGGCGCCGACCCGCGCCTGGTCACCGCCGCGGCGGACCAGGCCCGGCTGCACCGCCGGCCCGTCGTCCTCCTGCTGGACCGCGAGTCCCTGCTCGGGGAGGACGCCCGATGAGAAGGTCGACGCTCGCACGCATCGTCGCCGGTGTCCTCGCCGAGGACGACATCGTCATCTGCTCGCTGGGATCGGCCGGGCGGGCCTGGCGGGAGGCATCCGCGCCCAACCTCACCTACTTCGCGTCCGATCCGATGGGCATGGCGCCGTCGCTCGCGCTCGGCTTCGCCCTGTCCCGCCCCGGCGACCGGGTGGTGCTGATCGAGGGGGACGGCGACCTGGCGATGAACCTCGGCGTCCTCGCCGCGATCGCGGGCGCGGCCCCGCCGAACCTGCGCATGGTCGTCTTCGCCAACGGCCGGTACGAGACCGGCGGCGGGCAGTCGCTCGCCGGCCGGCTCGACCTGGGCGCCGCCGCCCGCGCCTGCGGCTGGGAGCGGGTCGAGTCGCCCCCGGCCGACGCGGACGAGGCGGCCGTCGCCACCGCGATCCGGCGGATGTACGACGCCGAAGGGCCGGCGATGGTCGTCCAGCCGGTGGAGTCCGAGGCTTCCCCCTACCCCAAGGCCGGCCGCTGGTCGCAGGCGGACGACAAGGCGGTGTTCCAGCGGAGGCTGGCCGCACGCGACGAATCCGGAGGTCGAACTTGAGCACGGCGAACGGCACCAAGAGCGGGACGCTCATCCGCGGCGGGCATGTCTTCGACGTGGCGTCCGACTTCGGGGTGCGCGACATCCTGGTGGAGGACGGCGTCATCGTCCGCGTCGGGCACAACCTCGACGCGCCCGGCGCGAGGATCGTGGACGCCTCGGGGCGCATCGTGATCCCGGGGCTGGTCAACGCCCACACGCACTCCAACCAGACCATCGAGCGCGGCCTGTGCGACGACCTGCCGCTCGACACCTGGATGGTGCTCGCCAGCTACGGCGGGGCGGGCGCCCGGCTCAGCCCCCGCGAGCTGTACGTGTCGGCCATGCTCGGCGCGATCCAGATGCTGCGCAACGGGACGACCAGCGTGCTCGACTGCGCCCGCGCCGACCACGAGTGGATGGGCGAGGGCCTCGACGCCATCACCCAGGCGTACGCCGATGTCGGCATGCGCGCCAACGTCGCCGCCCAGTACAGCGACCTGGACTTCTTCTCCTCGCTGCCCCTGGACCTCGTGGACGGGACCGAGCACCTCGTCCGGCCGCCCCGCGCCAAGCCCGACGAGGTGCTCGGCGAAGTCCTCGGCTACATCGACCGCTGGCAGGACGAGAACCCGCGCATCACCCCGATGCTCGGGCCCTCCTCGCTGCCGCGCTGCTCGACCGACCTGTTCACCACCAGCGCGGACATCGCGCGGGACCGGGGGCTGCGGCTGCAGACGCACCTGCTGTCCGCCAAGTCGCAGGTCTACGTGGCCGCGAGCCGCTACGGCACCTCGACGGTCGAGTTCCTCGAACGGATCGGCTGCCTGGGGCCGTGGGCGTCGTTCGCCCACGCCATCTGGCTCGACGACGACGAGATCGCCAGGTTCGCCGCGTCCGAGGCGGTCGCCGTGCACAACCCGGTCAGCAACCTCAAGCTGGGCGCCGGGGTGGCCCCGGTCCCGGCGCTGCTGCGCGCCGGTGCGGCGGTGGCGCTGGGCTCGGACGGTGCGAGCAGCAACGACAGCCAGAACATGTGGGAGACGCTGAAGATGGCGGCGCTGCTGCCGCGGGCGCACGAGGAGCGGGCGTCCTGGCCGGGCGCGCTGTCCGTCCTCGACATGTGCTGGGACGGCGGCGCCCGCGCCATGGGCGCCCCGCTGGGCCGCATCGCCCCCGGGCACCGCGCGGACCTCGTCCTGCTGCGCACCAGCGAGGTGTTCGTCGCGCCGAAGGAACAGGTGGCCTACCAGCTCGCGTACGCCGACATGAACCACGCCGTCGACACCGTCCTGGTCGACGGGACGCCGGTGGTGCGGGACGGCAAGGTCCTCAACATCGACACCGACGCCATCCTCGCCGAGGCGGCGGAGCTGGCCGCCCGCGTCTGGGAGGGCCTGCCGGACCGCCTCACGAACTACGAGCGGACCGCGCCCCTGCTCCAGCGGCTGGAGGACGAGGTCCGCCGCCGCCCGTGGTCGCGGGCCGCCGGCCGGTAACGCGGATCGGCCGGGCGTGCTCAGCCGGTCAGGAGGTGCTCGCGGCCGAACATGGCCGCGGTCTCCCGGGCGGAGGGGGTGCCCGCGTCGAGGTCCGCGCCGGCGTCGCGCAGGACCGTCACGACGTCGTCGGCGCCCTTGAACAGGGCGCCGGCGATGGCGGACTGGTTCCGGGCGTTGCGCACGTCCGGGTCCGCGCCGCGGGCGAGGAGGGCGCGCACCGTCCCGGCATGGCCGTGGTACGACGCGAGCATGAGCAGCGTGTTCCCGTTCGCGTCGGCGACGTCGACGGGGAGCCCGTGGTCGACGAACTCGGCCAGCTGCCCGGTGTCGCCCTCGCGGGCGAGGTCCATGGCGATGGCCACGACGCGCTCGGTCTGCAAGGCCGTCAGTGCGGTGTCGTCCATGCTGACTCCTCCTGATCGCCCGGATCGACAATGCGTTGACTTGCGGCGTGTTGTTGTTTTGGGAGGCCGAATAACAACAACACGCCGCAAGTCAACGAAACCGGGGGGGTGGCTTGGGGTTAGAGGGTGCCGGCCGCCAGGGCCTCGATCGCCTTGCGGACGCCCTCGCCGTAGGCGGGGTCGGCCTTGGTGCAGTTGGCGATGTGCCGCTCGATGGTCGCCTGCGAGGCGCCGTCGATCGCGCGGGCGGTGTTCTCGAACAGGACCCGCTGCTGCTCGGGGCTCATGTTCCGGAACAGGATGCCGGGCTGCTCGTAGTAGTTGTCGTCGTCCTCGCGGAAGTTGAACCGGTCGGCGACGGCGCCCACGGCCTGGCTCGGCTCGCGGTAGGCGGGCTGCTCCTGCCAGCGGCCGTAGGAGTTGGGCTCGATGCCCGGAGTGGCGCCCTGGTTGCCGTCGACGCGCATGGCGCCGTCGCGGTGGAAGGAGTTCACCGGGCTCCTCGGCTGGTTCACCGGGATCTGGTGGTGGTTCACGCCGAGGCGGTACCGCTGGGCGTCACCGTAGGAGAACAGCCGGCCCTGCAGCATCTTGTCGGGCGAGAAGCCGATGCCCGGCACCACGTTCGCCGGGGTGAAGGCGGCCTGCTCCACGTCGGCGAAGTAGTTGGCGGGGTTGCGGTTCAGCTCCCACTCGCCGACCTCGATCAGCGGGTAGTCCTTCTTCGACCAGACCTTGGTGAGGTCGAACGGGTGGTACCGGTAGGTGTCGGCCTCGGCCTCCGGCATGATCTGGACGTACAGCTTCCACTTCGGGAAGTCGCCGCGCTCGATCGCCTCGAACAGGTCGCGCTGGTGGGACTCGCGGTCCTTGCCGATGAGCGCCTCGGCCTCGGCGTCGGTGAGGTTCTTGATGCCCTGCTGGGTGCGGTGGTGGAACTTCACCCAGAACCGCTCGCCCGCCGCGTTGACGAAGCTGTAGGTGTGCGACCCGAAGCCGTGCATGTGCCGGTAGGACGCGGGGATGCCGCGGTCCGACATCACGATCGTGACCTGGTGCAGCGCCTCGGGGAGGTTGGTCCAGAAGTCCCAGTTGTTCTCCGGGTCGCGCATGTTGGTGCGCGGGTCGCGCTTCACCGCGTGGTTGAGGTCGGGGAACTTCAGCGGGTCGCGGAAGAAGAACACCGGGGTGTTGTTGCCGACGAGGTCCCAGTTGCCCTCCTCGGTGTAGAACTTCAGCGAGAAGCCGCGGATGTCGCGCTCGGCGTCGGCCGCGCCGCGCTCACCGGCGACGGTCGAGAAGCGGGCGAACATCTCGGTCTGCTTGCCGACCTCGGAGAAGATCTTCGCGCCGGTGTAGCGCGTGATGTCGTTGGTGACGGTGAAGGTGCCGAACGCGCCCGACCCCTTCGCGTGCATCCGGCGCTCCGGGATGACCTCGCGGTCGAAGTGGGCGAGCTTCTCCAGGAACCACACGTCCTGCAGGAGCATCGGGCCGCGCGGGCCCGCGGTCATCGAGTTCTGGTTGTCGGGGACCGGTGCACCGGCGACCGTGGTCAGTGGCTTCTGGTTGTTCTCGGGCAAAGCTCGCTCCTGGTGGGTCATACGTCGGCTGCTCGCGACACAGCCTACCCATTTTCTTGAATGGTTCAAGTTATTGAAGCGTACGTATCACCGTCGGCGAGCCTGGAAGTCGGCCACCTCCGACTCGTAGGCCGCGGCGGCCCGCTCTCGCTCGCCCCAGCTGCGGCGGGCCAGGGAGACCAGGTCGGAGGGCTTGGCGAGGAGGGTGCGGGCCGCGTCCTCGGCGGCCCGCGCGAGCTCGTCCGGCGGGCGGACGAGCACGGCGTCCAGGCCCGCCGCGGGGATCTGCTCCGAGGTCAGCAGGGCCCGGCTCGCCATCGCGGGCGGGAGCAGCCGGCTGAGGATGGCGTGGCCGACGGTCACGCCCACGTCCAACTCGGGGAGCTTCAGCCAGGCGTCCGCGGCGATGAGCGGGATGTCGGCGGCGGCCAGGAGGAGCGCCCCGGCGCCGATCGCCGGGCCCTGGGCCGCGGCGACCACCGGGGCCGGGCAGCGCAGCACGGCGGTCAGCGCGGCGGCACCGACGGTGAGGCCGCCGGCGGTCGCGTCCTCGCCGCGGTCGTGTCCCGCGCTGAAGACGTGCCCGGCGGCGTCGATCAGCAGGCACTCGTCCGGGCGCATGGCGGCACAGGTCTCGCCGAGCCACCGGTAGGACGCCATGTCGAGGGCGTTGACCGGCGGGCGGTCCAGCGTCGCCCGCACGAGCCGCCCCTCGCGTCGTGTCCGCATCGCGCGCCTCAGTAGGAGCGGGGTAGGGACAGGCGCTTGTGCGCGACGTGGTTCAGCAGCATCTCGGAGCTGACCGGGGCGATCCGGAACAGGCGCACCAGGCCGTGCAGGGTGGCCAGCCCGTACTCGCGGGACATGCCGTTGCCGCCGAGGGTCTGCATGGCGGCGTCGAGCGCGTCCGAGGCGGCCTCGGAGGCGGTCAGCTTCGCCATGGCCGCCTCGACCCCGCCGGTCTCGCCGCGGTCGAACGCGCGGGCCGCGGAGTTCGTCAGGAGGCGCGACGCGGTGAGCGCCGTCTCGGCGCGGGCGAGCGGGTGGGAGACGGCCTGGTGCGCGCCGATGGGAACGCTCCAAACGGTTCGCTCGCGGGCGTAGCCGGCGGCGATGTCGATCGCGTACCTGGCGATGCCGTTCAGCAGGGCGGCGCTGATGATGCGCTCCGGGTTGAGGCCCGCGTAGAGGACGGCCATGCCCGCGTCGGCTCCGACTATCGCGGAGGCGTCCACGCGGACACCGTCGTAGAACACGCTGTACTGGCGCTCAGGAGACAGGATCTCGACCTCGATGGGGCTCTTGGTGAGGCCGGGCGCGTCGGTCGGGACGATGAAGACCTTCAGCTCGTCCTCGACGCGGGCGACGGTGAGGAGGGCGTCGGCGTTGTCGACGTGGGAGACGTAGTACTTCTGGCCTGACAGCACCCACTGGTCGCCCTCGCGGCGCGCGCGCATCCGCAGGTTGTGGGTGTTGGACCCGGCGTCGGGCTCGGTGATGGCGAAGCCGAGGACGCGGGAGCCGTCCGCCAGGCCCGGCAGCCACTCGGCCTTCTGCTCGGGCGTGCCGAAGCCGTCGATCATGGTCGCGCAGACCGCGGGGGAGAGCGCGACGAGCATGAGCGGCAGCCCCGCCTCGGCGATCGCCTCCGCGACCACGGCCAGGGACTCGACACCCGCGCCCGCCCCGCCGTGCTCCTCCGAGATGCCGGCGCCGAGGGCGCCGATGCCGCCGAGAGCGCGCCAGAGGTCGCGTGCGTTGTCCCCCGCGTCCGACGAGCGGACGTAGTACTCGTGCCCGAAGTCGCGGCAGATCCGCAGGACGGTTTGGCGCAGCTCGTCCAGCTCCGCGGGGGTCTCGGGTGTCGGCCGCACGCTGGCCTCCTCGTTCGATGGTCTGACTTGATCGATTCACCCTGTACAGAGCCGGGATCCGATGTCCGGATTGTTACCTGGGTGTAAAAGACTGATGTATTACACTCTAGTTCACGCCCGACCTCCGGTCGAGCCAGCCGCCACGCACCGGCCCCCCATCCGGGGCACGGGGCAGCGGCCCAGCGGAGGAGCATCTCGGAACAGCCGCCGAGATCCCTTGTGAGCAGGGCCTTCACGACATGCGATCCATGTCGGGGGGCCCTGTCGAACAGGGTGCGGGGCGGGCGTCACCACACCCCGCCGCACCCCCTCCGCACCCCGGCCCGAGCGACCCTCTCCCGTCCGGACCAGCGAGAACAGCATCATCGGGGACTTGTCCTAAGACGACCCCATCCTGCAAACTCTGACGTATTCACTCCCTGGTTTGGGTGGGGGTGCCTGCATCGCCCGACCAAGGCGATCATCGAGGAGACACCATGAGAGCAGCCATGCGTCGCCATGCGGCCATCGCGGTAATGACCGCCCTGGCCGTTACCGTGACGGCCTGCGGGTCGTCCGATTCGGATACATCAGATGGATCTGGCGACACCTACACCATCGGCGTCGTGAACTCCACGACCGGTGCGCTCGGCGCGGTCGGCCAGCAAGAGGCCAAGGGCATGCAGCTGGCCGTGGAGGAGATCAACGCGGCCGGCGGCGTGAAGGGCCGCAAGCTCAAGCTGGAGGAGGTGGACGACCAGGGCTCGGTGAACCTGACCACCGCCGGGTTCAAGAAGCTCGCCACCGAGACCAAGGTGCCGATCGTGCTCGGACCGGGCATCTCCGCCAACGCCAAGGCGGTGGCCCCGCTCGCCGACCAGTACGGCGTCACGCAGATCCTCCTCGTCGCGCAGCCCGAGGTCGCCAACGGCACCAAGCACGTCTTCGAGGTGCCGCTGCCGGGCAAGGCCAACTCCGAGGCCATGGTCAACTACGCCAAGGAGCAGGGCGCCAAGAGCGCCGCGATCATCTGGGCGAACAACCCGTACGGCCAGGCGGGCAACACCGACGTCACCAACGCCGCCAAGGCCGCCGGGATCGACATCGTCAACTCCGAGGGCTTCGACCCGGGCAAGTTCGACTTCACCGCGCAGGCGGGCAAGGCGGCCGCCGCGGACCCCGACGCGATCTTCCTCTACGGCGCCGGCGGGTCCAGCGACGCCCTGGTGCTGAAGAACGTCGCCGCGACGGGCTACGAGGGCCTCATCATCGGCGACCTGGCGTACTCCTCCGACTTCATCCCGGAGACCGCGGGAGGCAACGCGGCCGACAAGGTCGTCTCGCTGACGGCGGTCGACTACGGCAACCCCGACGAGAAGACGAAGAAGTTCCTCGACGCCTACAAGGCCAAGTTCGGCGAGGCCCCCTCGGTGCTGAGCACCTACGCCTACGTGTCGGTGCAGCTGACCGCCGCGGCCATCGAGAAGGCCCCCGAGTACACGGGCGAGGAGCTCTCCAAGGCGATCGAGTCGCTCAACTTCGAGAGCATCGTCGGCAAGCTGGCCTACACGCCCGAGTGGCGCGGCGGCCCGAACGCCGACGCCTTCAAGCCGGTCACGTTCAAGAACGGCGAGTACGCGGTCCCGAACCAGGGCTGACCTCGACCAGCAGATGACGGTGGCCGGGCCGGGCAACGGCCCGGCCACCGCCCTCGCCCCTAAGGAATCCGCCCGTGCGCATCATCGACCTTCTCGTCTCCGGTCTCACGCTCGGCGCCATCTACGCGCTCGTCGCCCTCGGCTTCCACCTCGTCTACCGCATGACGGGGGTACTGGACTTCGCCCAGGGCGACAAGGTGATCATCGGTGGCCTGCTCGGCCTGACCCTCGTCAGACAGGGCCTGGACACGATCCTGCTCGTCGCCCTGCTCGTGCTGATCGCCGGGCTGCTGCTCGGCATCGCCTACGACGCGCTCGTGATCCTGCCGACGCAGAACAACGGGCATATCGCGACGATCGCCGCGACCGTCGGGATCATGCTCGTGTTCGCCAACGGCGGCCACCTCATCTGGGGTCCCGACGGCAAGCCGTTCCCGCCCGTCCACCGCGGCGTGCTGGAGATCGGCGAGATGCGGATCGGCTACCAGGACCTGCTGATCTGGGTGGTGGTCATCGGCGTCGCGATCGGCCTCGCGCTGCTGCTCGGCCGGTCCCGGGTCGGCCGCGGCATGGTCGCCGCGGCGACCGACCCGCTCGCCGCCCAGGCCGTCGGCATCAACGTCTCGCGGATGCGCGCCATCGCGTTCGCGCTGGCCTTCGGGCTGGCCGCGCTCGCCGGCGTGCTGGTCGCGCCGATCACCCTCGCCGGCGGGACGCTCGGCACCGCGCTCACGCTGAAGGGCTTCACCGGCGCGGTGCTCGGCGGGCTCGCCAGCACGCGGGGCGTCATCGTGGGCGCCGTGCTGCTCGGCGTGATCGAGAGCGAGCTCGCCGCGGTCATCCCGAACAGCTACGTCGACCCGATCGTGCTGATCGCCCTGATCATCGTCCTGCTAGTGATGCCGAACGGCCTGTTCGGCCTGAGGAGGCAGCGCCTTGCCTGACAGAGCCTTCGCCCTCCGGGCCGGGCGGCACCTGGGTCCCACCGTGGTCGCCGCCGTCATCCTGCTCGGCTACGCGTTCACCAACCCGGGCACGACCGACCTGGCCCTCGGCGTGAACATCGGCGTCGCCGCGATCGCCGCGGTCGGGCTGACCCTGACCATCGGCGGCGCGGGGCAGCTCGCGCTCGGCCAGGCCGGGTTCATGGCCATCGGCGCGTACGGGACGTCCTACCTGATGCTCGACCGGGAGATGGCGTTCCTGCCCGCGCTGTTCCTCGGCGTCGTGCTGGCGCTGGTCGTCGGCGTGCTCGTCGGCTACATCGCGCTGCGGCTGCACGGCCACTACCTCGCGATGGCGACGCTCGCCGTCGGTACCGGCATCCACGCGTTCCTGATGCTGCCGGGCCCGCTCGGCGGCGCGAACGGGTACGCGCCGATCCCGTTCCCGGAGATCTTCGGGTACAAGCTCCTGGACCCGCGCGACCAGTACCTGCTGGTCGCGGTCACGCTGGTCCTCGTGCTGCTCGGGTCGCGGTGGCTGCTGGCGGCCCGGATGGGCCGGGAACTGGCGGCGCTGCGCGACGACGAGGTCGCCGCGCGGGCGGTCGGGGTGAACATCACCGCGCGCAAGGTGCAGATCTTCGCGATCTCCGCCGCGATCGGCGCGCTGGCGGGCGGCGTCAACGCCCCGCTGCAGACCGCCATCGACCCGTCGCTGTTCTCCACGGCGATCTCGATCCAGCTGTTCGTCATGGTGATCCTCGGCGGACTCGGCAACATCTACGGCGCGGTGTTCGGCGCGGCGCTGGTGACCTGGCTGATCGCCGAGGTGCCCGGCAGCGGTTCCTGGGCGCTGACCGTGCTCGGGGTCGTCGTGGTCGTGTTCATGGCCGTGCTGCCGGACGGGCTGTCGGGCGTGGCCCGGATAGGCCGCGCGCTGCTGGCCCGGGTCGCGCGGCGCGGGCCCGGCTCGGGGGCGACGATCACGGAGGTGTCGAAGTGAGGACTCCGGGAAGCGCGGAGGCGCGCGGGGTCACCCAGCGCTTCGGCGGGCTGACGGCCGTCTCGGACGTGAGCTTCGCCGCCGCCAAGGGCGAGATCCACGGGATCATCGGCCCGAACGGCGCCGGGAAGACGACGCTGCTGAACGTGCTGAGCGGGCTGCAGCGCCCGTCCAGCGGCTCGGTGCTCATCGGCGGCGAGGACGTGACGCGCTGGCCGAGCCACCGGCTGGTGAAGCGGGCGCGGCTGGTGCGGACGTTCCAGACCGTGCGGCTGTTCGGCAGCATGTCGGTCCGGGAGAACCTGATGGTCGCGGCGCGGACGACGACCGCCCCGGCGCAGGCCAGGGAGCGGGTCGAGGACGTGCTCCGCCGGCTGTCGCTGGACGGACTCGCCGGCGAGCCCGGCGCGGCGCTGTCGTACGGGCTGCAGCGGCGGGTCGAGCTCGCCCGCGTGCTGGTGGCCGACCCCGCGGTGGTGTTGCTGGACGAGCCGGCCGCCGGGCTCAGCCCGCAGGAGCGCGGCGACCTCGCGGACATGCTGCGCGAGATGCGCGACTCGGGGGTCACGGTGATCCTCGTCGAGCACCACATGGACCTCGTGCACGCGGTCTGCCAGAACTGCACGGTGCTCGACTTCGGGAAGGTCATCGCGCGCGGCACGCCGGACGAGGTCACCCGGGACCCCGCGGTCCTGGAGGCGTACCTGGGCGGCCGGCACCACCGGGCGGCGGACGTCGACGCCCCCGTTCCCACGGGCGAGGAGGACTGATGGCACGGGCGCAGGAGGGTCCGCTGCTCGAACTGAGCGGCGCCGTCTACCGGTACGGGGCGATCAGCGCGCTGAAGGGCGTGGACCTGCACGTGAACCGCGGTGAGGCGGTCTGCGTCATCGGGCCGAACGGCGCGGGCAAGACGACGCTCGCGCGGCTGGCGGGCGGGCTCTACCGTCCGGCCGGGGGCACGATCCGGGTCAACGGCGAGCCGATGCCGCGCCAGCCGCACGAGGCGGTGGCGCGGGGCATCGGCAGCGTCCTGGAGGGGCGGCACCTGTTCGTGGAGCAGACCGTCCAGACGAACCTGGAGCTCGGCTGCTACCACGGCAACGTGCCGAAGGCGGTGGTCGAGGAGCGCCTGGAGAAGGTCATGGACCTGTTCCCGGTGCTGCGCAAGCGCGCCTCCCAGGAGACGTCGACGATGTCCGGCGGGGAGCAGCAGATGGTCGCGGTGGGCCGCGCGCTGATGGCCGAGCCGGAGATCCTGATCCTGGACGAGCCGTCCATGGGCCTCTCCCCCAAGATCACCGGTGAGGTGTTCGACGCGCTGGAGGCGCTGCGCAAGGGCGGGCTGTCGATCCTGCTCATCGAGCAGAACGCGCCGCTCGCCTTCGAGCTGGCCGACCGCGGCTACCTGCTGCGGCAGGGCGAGGTGGTGGTCGAGGGGAACATCGACGAGCTGACCGAGGACGAAGTGGTCCGCTCGGCCTACTTGGGGGCGTGATGGGTCCGGGGACCGGGGCTCCCCTCTCGGGCGGCCCCCTCCACGCCGATCTTGAGCGGCTCTACGGCATCGCGCTGGCGGAGGCGAGCCTGCCGGGCGCGCTCTACCAGGGCGACCCGCCGGACGACACCTCGTCGCCCGTCCCCGCCGGGCAGGGTTCCGCCCCCGCCGACCCGGTCGAGCAGGTCGAGCGGGCGCTGCAGCGGATCGCCGCCACCGACGGGGAGTTCCGCGCCTGGGCGCTCGTGGACGCCGAAGGCGCCCGCGCCGAGGCGGAGCGGAACGGCGGCCGCGGGACGCTGCGGGGGCTCCCGGTCGGGGTGAAGGACCTCATCGACGTGGCCGGGATGCCGACCGGCGCCGGGTCCCGGCACCTCGACGGCGCCGGGCGGCGCGTCCCCGCCGCCGACGCCGGAAGCGTCGCCCGGCTCCGCGCGGCCGGGGCCGTGGTCGTCGGCAAGACCACCACGCACGAGTACGCGTTCGGCGGCACCACGCCGCCGACCCGCAATCCGCACGACACCGCGCGGATCCCGGGCGGTTCGTCCGGCGGGTCGGCGGCGGCCGTCGCCGCCGGGCACGTGCGGCTCGCCCTCGGCAGCGACACCGGCGGGTCGGTGCGGATCCCGTCGGCCTACTGCGGGACGGCCGGGTTCGTCCCGTCCCCCGGGCGGCTGCCCGGCGACGGCGTGCTGCCGCTCGCCTGGTCGCTGGACCGGGTCGGACTGATCGCCGCGACGGCCGGCGACATCGCGCTGTCCGCGTCCGCCCTGGGGATCATCTCCCCGGCGGGCGGCGCGGCCCGTCCCACCGGGTTCGGGGGACTGCGGGTCGGCGTGCCGGCGGGCACGCTGGACGAGCCCGTCGACCCCGCCATCGGCGCGGCCTTCGAGCGGGCGCTGGCCACCGTCCGCGACCTCGGCGGCGAGGTCGTCGACGTGGAGATCCCGCACGGCTGGGCCGGCGTCACCGCCGGCATGACGATCATCCTCGGCGAGTGCCTCGACTACCACCGCGAGCGGCGCGGGCCCGGCGGGGACGAGCTGTTCGGCGCGGACGTACGCGCCATGCTCGACCTCGCGGCGGAGGTCCCCGCCGGTGCCTACGTGCGAGCGCAGCGGGTGCGGCACCTCCTGCGCGGCGAGGCGCTGGCGGCGCTGTCCGGCGTCGACCTGCTCGCGATGCCCACCATGCCTTGCGTCGCGCCCCGGGCGGACGCCGTCGCCGACGGGATGGTTCCGGTCGGCGGAACGGAGGTGACCATGGCCGCCGCGCATCTGCGGTACAACATCCTGGCGAACCTGGCCGCGCTCCCCTGCGGGACGCAGCCGCTCGGCACCGACCGGGACGGCCTTCCGATCGGCCTGCAGTGGGTGGCCGCTCCCGGCCGTGACGAGACGCTGATCAGCGCGATGACGACGATCGCGCCGACCACGGGCGCGCGGACCACGGGCCAGGCCCATGTCCGCTAGCAACCGTGTCATCGACTCCCTCCGGCTCGATGACACCTTCCTCGACGAAGAGCACCGCGCGCTGCGCGGCGTCATGCGCCGATTCGTGCAGGACTACATCGTCCCGCGCGCACCCGAGTGGGAGTCGGCGCTGCGGGTCCCGGACGAGGTGTTCACCGAGCTGGGCGCGCTGGGCTTCCTCGGGCTGTCGTTCCCGGCCGAGCACGGCGGGGGCGGCGCGGGGACGCGCGGCGCGGTCGTCTTCAACGAGGAGCTGGGACGCTCCACGTTCGGGGGCGTGGCCACCTCGATCTCCGTCCACACCGACTACTCCGCACTGCACGTGTCCCGCGCGGGCGACGAGGAGCAGCGGCGCCGGTTCCTGCCCGACATCCTGTCCGGCCGGAAGATCTGCGCGCTCGCCGTCACCGAGCCCGACGCGAGCTCCGACCTGACCCGGCTCGCCGTCCGCGCGCGCCGGGACGGGGACGCCTACGTCCTCGACGGCCGCAAGACGTTCATCACGAACGCGAACATCGCCGGCCTGTTCTTCGTCGTCGCCCGGACCGGCGAGCCGGGGCGGCACGGCCTCTCGCTGTTCGTCGTGGAACGCGGCACCCCCGGCCTGAGCAACGGGCGGACGTTCGAGAAGACCGGCTGGCGCTCGTCCGACACCGGTGAGCTGGTGTTCGACGGCTGCCGCATCCCCGCCCGCAACCGCCTGGGCGAGGAGGGGGAGGGCTTCCGCTGGATGATGCGGGGCCTCGACCACGAGCGGATCGGCCTGGCCGCGCAGGCCGTCGGGCTGGGCGAGGCCGCCCTCGCCGAGACGGCCGCCTGGCTGCACACGCGGCCCGGCTACGGCGGGAAGCTCTGGGACCTCCAGGCCCTCCGGCACGAGATGGCCCGGCTGACGGCGCGCCTCGCCTCGGCGAAGACCCTGCTCTACCACACGGCCGCGCTGGCGGACTCCGGGCAGGACCCCCGCACGCACGCGGCGGTGCTGAAGTCCTCGGTGCCGGAGATCGTCAACGAGCTGGCGTACAAGTGCGTCCAGTTCAACGGCGGCAACGGGTTCGTCCAGGGATCGGCGGTCGAGCGGATCGCCCGGGACGCCCGCTTCCTCGCCATCGGCGGCGGGTCGACCGAGGTGATGCTCGACGAGATCGCCCGGCTGCTGTGAGGCCGGCTCCCGGGACCGGCCGGTCCTCAGCGCCGCCAGAACTGGAAGGCCGCGCCGTAACGGGAGCGCAGCCCGAGCTGGGGGCCCTCGGCGGTCTCCACGATGCCGGTCGAGACGCCGTGGTCCCCCGCGGCGAGCCGCGCCGCGAGCGCGTCGAGGTCGTCCATCGCGCAGCCCGCGACGACCCGCGGGTAGGCGTGCGGCGGCCGGGGCGCCGCGGGGACGAGGTGCTGGAGGAACTCCAGCCGGGCGTTGCGGGACGCCGGTCCGCGGGCGATGACCGCGTCGAAGCCGTCACCGGGCGCCAGCCCGAGCAGCCGCTCCACCGGGGGGCCGTCGAACCGGCCGTCGAAGTAGACGCGGCCGCCGAGGACCTCCGCCACGAAGGCCCGCGCCCCCGGCAGGTCGGCGGTGCCGAACACGACCGCGTTGACCTCGCTGACGTCCACCTCGGGCCGCTCCCCGAGCACGCACCGCGTCCGGCCCTCCCGGTACTGGACGAACGCGTGCCGCAGGCCCGAGTGCGTCTGGTCCAGCAGCCGCTCCCTGACCGGGTACTCGGTGCCGGGCAGGAGGTAGTCGACGGGTTCGCTGACGAACGTCCACCCCTGCTCGCCGATCACCGCCTCGGTGGCGTCCGGGTGGCGCAGGTAGAAGTCGAGCGCGTACGGCCCGGGCCGGTCGGGTACGCCGGCGGCGTCGGGACGCGGCAGGCCGGGCACGTCCACCAGCCGGATCCAGCCGCCCTTGCTGCCGGGCTTGCCGAGCAGCACCGACTCCGCGGGCGGCGCCGGCAGATCCCACAGCCGCTGCCACACCGCGGGCTCCCGGACGGGCCCCTTCTCGACGACATCGAAGCCCATCGCGTCCACGTAGAGGTCGAGCAGCGGGCCGGTGCCGGCCACCGGCAGGACCACGATGTCGATACCGTCGAACACTTTCCCGTCCCCCATCGCCGCCACCGGTTCGCGTCCGGAACCAGCCCGATAAAGTCTGATGTATTGCGGCCCACCGTACCAAAGCCACCTGATCGGAACGCGAGCGAGGACACCTCCCACCGTCACCGGCTTACCGGCCGGTCTCCGGTACGGTGTCGGAGGTTTCCTCCGCCCCGCCCGCCAGGGCAGATAGCGCAGACCGGACCCGCACCTCCGGCCTAAGCGGCGCCCGCCGCCCGCCACGGCCTCGCATGATGTCTGATGTATGCTCAAGCGTGCTGTGAGTCCCGGTGGCGCGGAGTTCCCGACTCGACGAACCAGCACTCGAAGCCAGACCAGGGGGACAGCGACGTGTCCAGCACCAAAGACAACACCTCCGGCCGCTCCGGCACGGGGACGGCGACGGCGCTGCCGGTCAGCCGGCTGCGCCCGGCCTACCAGCAGGTCGCCGACCAGCTGCGCGAGCTGATCCTGGACGGCTCCCTGGCCCCCGGCGACCGCCTTCCCCCGGAGGGCGAGATCGGCGGCAACTTCGGGGTGAGCCGCAGCACGGTCCGCGAGGCGCTGCGCGTGCTGGCGTCGCAGGGCCTGGTGAAGACGGTCCGCGGCACCACCGGCGGCACGTTCGTCTCGCACATCGAGCCCGACCAGATCAGCGACTTCCTGGAGGCCGGCATCGGGCTGATGTCGGGCTCGGCGGCGCTGCCGCTGGCGGCGATCCTGGAGGCCCGCGAACTGCTGGAGGTCCCCGCCACCGCCATCGCGGCCGAGCGCCGCGAGCAGCGTCACCTCGACGCGTTGCACGCCGCGACGGAGCGCGAGAAGCGCTCCCGGGGCCGCAGCATGAAGTTCCAGGAGCACCGGCACTTCCACGGGATCATCATGGAGGCGACCGGGAACGGGCTGCTCACGATGATGACGCAGCCGGTCTTCCACGTCCTGCGGACGCGCTTCCTGAACGCCGACTCCCCCGCCGAGTTCTGGGCCCAGGTCGACGACCAGCACGAGCAGATCATCGAACTGCTCGAAGCCGGCGACGGCGAGGCCGCCTCCGCCGCCATGCGCGACCACCTCCGCTACATCCGCGACGCCTACCGCGAGCAGTAAGAGAACGTATTGGTCGGTCAGGTGCGGCCCCCGGAAAGCCGCACCCGACCGGGTCACTGTGGCGGGGTCATGCCCAGGACGGGGGGCGGTTCTCGCGGTAGGCGCGGAAGCCTTCCTGGCCGTCGGAGTCGGGCGGGGTCGTGTAGGAGACGAACTCCTCGATCTCGGGGACGACCGCCTCCGCGAGGGGGAGCGCCTCGACCGCCGCGAACTGGCGCTTCATGGCGGCCATGCAGGCGCGCGACTGCCGGGCGAGACGGCCGGCCAGTTCGGCCACGGCGGCGTCCAGTTCGTCCGCCGGGACGGATTTGAGGGCGATTCCGAGTTCGACGGCCTCGGCGGCGGGAATCCATCGTCCGGTGAGGAAGATCTCTCTGGCGCGCTGCCGGCCGACGATCCGGGGCAGCCGCGCGGTCGAGCCGCCCGCCGGGATGACGCCGAACTCGGCGTGCGCGTCGGCGATGCGGGCGGAGTCCGCGATCAGCACCAGGTCGCAGGCCAGCAGCAGCTCGAACCCGCCGGCGCGGGCGAGGCCGTTGACGGCGGCGATCACCGGCATCGGCAGGCTCTCCAGGCGCAGGGTGAGCGCGGCGAGCCGCTTGGCGACGCGTTCCCACACGGCGGGGTCGCCGAACGCCTCGTCCAGCAGCGTGAGGTCGAGACCGACGCTGAACGCGCGGCCCGTCCCGCCGATGACGAGGACGCGGACCTCGGGGTCGGCCTCGGCCGCGTCGATGGCCGCCTCCAGGTCGTCGAACATCCGCGCGGTCAGGCTGTTCATCGACTCGGGGCGGGTGAACGTGATGCGCGCCACGCGGTCCGCCACCTCAAGGCTCATGGTCTCCAGCGTCGGCACGGCCCCGCCCTCCCCCGGGCGACGACGTCGCCCGGTATATATCTGATGTATCACCGCGAATGAGTATCAGCAGGTCCATCTTGCCAGTCAACTCCACCTCCACCCCACACCAGGGGTGACAGATGACCAGTTCTCGGCTAAAAATCGGACATATACGATGCAGTTCCCGATCGCGACCAGGCAGGTGAAGCCGTGAGCGAGGCCGGCAAGTTCCCAGCGGGCCCGACACCGACCGTCCTCGACGAGATCCAGCGGCGCGTGCTGTGGCTCGCGACGCGCATCGTGGACGCCGCGAACCGCGAGCGCGAGACCGGCGACGGGCTCAAGGTCGGCGGCCACCAGGCGTCCAGCGCCTCGCTGGTCACCGCGATGACCGCGCTGTGGTTCGCGCACCTCGACCCGGCGGACCGCGTGGCGGTCAAGCCGCACGCCTCGCCCGCCTTCCACGCCATCCAGTACCTGCTCGGCGGGCTGGACCGCTCGTACCTGACGCGGCTGCGCGAGCGCGGCGGCCTCCAGTCGTACCCGAGCCGGACGAAGGACCCCGACACCGTCGACTTCTCCACGGGATCGGTGGGCCTCGGCGCCGCCGCGCCGCTGTTCGCCTCGCTCACCCGCCGGTACGTCGACGCCCACTTCGGCGCGCGGCCGGCCTCCCGGTTCATCGCGCTGATCGGGGACGCGGAGCTGGACGAGGGCAACGTCTGGGAGGCCGTCGCCGAACCCGCGGCGGCCGGGCTGGGCGACGTCACCTGGCTCGTGGACTTCAACCGCCAGTCCCTGGACCGGATCGTGCCGGGCGTCCGCATCGGCCAGTGGCGCGGGCACTTCGCCGCGGCCGGGTGGCACGTGGTGGAGATCAAGTACGGCCGCCGCCTCCAGGCCGCCTTCGCGCGCCCCGGCGGCGAGCACCTGCGGTCGTGGATCGACGCGATGCCCAACGAGCAGTACCAGTCGCTGTTCGGGCTGGCGGGGCCCGAGCTGCGCGAACGCTTCCTGGACGGCGCGCCGGCGGAGGTCGGCGAGTTCGTCGCGGACGTGCCCGACGCGGAGCTGGGCCCGCTGGTCACCGACCTGGGCGGGCATGACGTCGAGGCCGTGCTGGACGCGTTCGCCCAGTGCGACGCGGTCCGCGACAAGCCGAGCGTGATCTTCGCCTACACGGTGAAGGGCTGGGGGCTCCCGCTCGCGGGCGGCGCCCGCAACCACGCGGCGCTGCTCACCGGCGAGCAGATCGACGAGCTGCGGACCCGGACGGGCCTCACCCCCGAGACCGAGTGGGACCGGCTCGACCCGGAGTCCCCGGCGGGCATCTGGGCGGAGAAGCGGCGCGAGCACCTGGAGCGGCCGCCGCGTCCCGAGGCCCCGCGCATCGCGGTGCCCGACGCCACGGGGGTGCGGACGGCGAAGCCCACCTCCACCCAGGAGGTCTTCGGCCGAGTGCTCACCGACCTGGCCCGCGACGAGAGGGTCGCCCCCTACCTGGTGACGACGGCCCCGGACGTCGCGACGTCCACCAACCTCGCCGGGTTCATCAACAAGACCGGCGTCTTCTCCCCCGCGCACCGCCGGACCTGGTCGCAGGACGGCCCGCTGCGCTGGACGGAGGACCCCGCGGGCCAGTACATCCCGCTCGGCATCTCGGAGATGAACCTGTTCCTGCTGCTCGGGCAGCTGGGCCTGGCGTGGGACCTGTCGGACCAGCCGCTGCTGCCCGTGGGCACGGTGTACGACCCGTTCGTCCTGCGCGGGCTGGACGCCTTCCTGTACGGGGCGTACTCGGGGTCGCGGTTCGTCGTGGCGGGCACGCCGTCGGGCATCTCCCTCGCCCCGGAGGGCGGCGCGCACCAGTCGTCGGTCACGGCGTCGGTCGGGATCGAGCTGCCGGACGTCACGTTCGTCGAGCCCGCCTACGGCGCGGCGCTGGACTGGCTGCTGTGCGACGCGCTCGGCCGGATCGCCGCCGACCCCGGCGGGACGGGCGACGACGAGGGCGCGTACTACTTCCGGCTGACGACCCGGCCGATCGACCAGGCGCCGTTCGAGGCCGCGCGGGCACGGCTCGGCGACGCGGAGCTCCGGGCGCAGGCGCTCGCGGGCGCCTACCGGCTCCGGGACGCCCACCACGACCGGCCGGCGCTGCGGGACGAGGGCGCGCCGGTCGTGCACCTCGCGGCGTCGGGCGCGGTCATGCCGGAGGTCCTGGAGGCGGCCGAGGAGCTCGGCGAGGAGGGCGTCGCGGCCCATGTCGTGGACGTCACGTCCGCCGGCCGGCTCTACCGCGCGTGGCAGGGCGGCCTGCGGGAGGGCGTGCGCACGGCGACGGCGCGGCCGGGGCCGGGCGCGCTGCGCGCCGCGTTCGCCGAGCGGGCGCCGGTCGTGACCGTGCAGGACGCGGCCTCGCACGCGCTGTCGTGGCTCGGCTCCGCGCTGGGCGTGCCCGCGGTCCCGCTCGGCGTGGACGAGTTCGGGCAGTCGGGCAGCATCCGGGACCTGTACGAGCTGCACGACCTGCGGCCGGGCGCGATCGTCAACGCCGCGCTGGCCGCATTGCACATCGCGGACAGCTGACCGCAAACCTCTGATGTTTCGCTGAGGCGCGGCCGCACCGACGTTGGCCGCGCCTCGCGCGGTCGGCACCGCAAATGCGCAGGTGCGGCCCGCCAAAGGACCTAATCGGAGAGTCGCCCCGGCTTGGACATCGACCGTGACCTTGCCCTAGAATCAATACGTCTGACTTTAACGACTCCAGTGCGATGCGAGAGGACGGCCATGACGCTCAAGGACGGGTGGAACGGACGGTTCTACGAGGACTTCCAGGTGGGCGACGTCTACCGGCACCCCCTCGGGCGCACGGTCACCGAGGCCGACAACACCTGGTTCACGCTCCTGACGATGAACACGAACCAGATGCACTTCAACGGCGAGTACGCCGCGAAGTCCGAGTTCGGCAAGCCGCTGGTCGTGTCCACCCTCACCGTCGCGATCGCCGTCGGGCAGAGCGTCATCGACACCACGCAGAACGCGTTCGCCAACCTCGGCTGGGAGGACATCAAGCTCCCCCACCCCGTCTTCGCCGGCGACACGCTGTTCAGCGAGTCGATCGTGCTGGACAAGCGCGAGTCGTCGAGCCGCCCGCACGCCGGGATCGTCACCATCCGCACCCGCACCCTGAACCAGGACGGCGACGAGGTGTGCACGTTCCGCCGCACCTTCTACGTCTACAAGCGGGGCGCCGAGCCGCTGAACGACCTGTTCCCCGAGGCGAAGAAGCCGCTCACCCTCGAGGCCGAGGAAGAGCGCGCATGAGGATCACCTTCGCGCCCTGGGGGGAGACGCTGGCGGAGCTGGCCGACGCGGCCCGCCGCGCCGAGGCGGGCGGCGCCGAGGTCATCTGGGTGCCCGAGCTGCACCGCAGCGCCACGGTCGCCGCGGCGGCGCTCGCCGCCGCGACGGAGCGGGCGCGGATCGGCACCGGGATCGCGCTCGCGTTCACCCGCAGCCCGATGATCACCGCGCTGGAGGCGTTGGACCTGGACGACCTGTCCGGCGGGCGGTTCGTCCTCGGCCTGGGTTCCGGGGTGCAGCGGCTCAACGAGGACTGGCACAACGTGCCGTTCGGCAAGCCCGTCCGGCACATGCGCGAGGTCGTCCGCAACGTCCGCCACTTCTGGGAGACGTGCACGACGGGCGAGCCGATCGACCTGCCGGGCGAGGAGGAGCCGATGCGGATCCGCGGCTACCAGCGCCCGTTCGCCGTCCGCCGCACCGATATCCCCGTGCACATCGCCGCGATGGGCCCGGCCATGACCCGGCTGGCCGGCGAGATCGGCGACGGCTGGATCAGCCACGAGCTGTGCTCGCCGCGCTACCTCGCCGAGCGGGTGCTGCCGGAGCTGGAGGCCGGGATCGCCCGGACCGAGGGCAAGCGGCGCGCGGACGTCGAGGTCGTCGTCTCCGCGTGCTGCTCGGTGTCCAACGACCGCGCCACCGCGCTGCGCCGCGTCTCCGGACTCGTCGGCTTCTACGCCAGCGTCCGCACCTACGCCGACTTCTTCGACTTCCACGGGCTGGCCGGGCAGCAGCAGGCGGTGATCGACGCGTTCCGCAACGGCACCGGCGCCGAGCACCTCGCCGAGACGGTCTCCGCCGACATGATCGACGCGCTCACGATGGCCGGCGGGCGCGCGGAGGTCGCCGAGCGCATCGCCGCCTACGAGGGCCTCGCCGACGCGGTGAAGCTCAGCCCGCCGACCCACGGCCTCAGCGCCGCCGAGACCCGCGCGGCCCAGGACGAGCTCCTGGCGCTGCTGCCTGACCTCACAGGGAGCGCCTCGTGAAACCTCTGGAAGACGTCCGCATCATCGCCGTCGAGCAGTACGGCGCCGGCCCGTTCGGCAGCGTGCACCTCGCCGACCTCGGCGCCGAGGTGATCAAGATCGAGGAGCCCCGGTCCGGCGGCGACGTCGGCCGCTACGTCCCCCCGTACGGCGAGGGCGAGGACTCCCTGTTCTTCGAGACGTTCAACCGCAACAAGCGCAGCCTGTCCCTCGACCTGTCGACGGACGCGGGCCGCCGGGTCTTCGAGGACCTGGTGAAGGTCTCCGACGTCGTGTACTCCAACCTGCGCGGCGACGTCCCGAAGAAGATCGGCATCACCTACGACGACCTGAAGCACCTGAACCCGGCCATCGTGTGCTGCTCGCTGACGGGGTTCGGCATGAACGGGCCGCGCAGCAGGGAGCCGGGCTACGACTACGTGCTGCAGGGCCTCGCCGGCTGGATGGACCTGACCGGCGAGCCGGACGGCCCGCCCACCAAGTCGGGGCTGTCGCTGGTCGACTACTCCGGCGGGTTCGTCGCCGCGATCTCGCTGCTGGCCGGGCTGCACGCCGCGCGCCGCGACGGCGTCGGCATGGACTGCGACGTCAGCCTGTACGACACCGCGATCGGGCTGCTGACCTACCCGGCGGTCTGGCACCTGAACGCCGGGTTCACACCGGAGCGGACGCGGCACTCCGCGCACCCGTCGCTGGTGCCGTTCCAGGCGTTCGAGGCGAGCGACGGCTGGTTCATCGTCGGCTGCGCGAAGGAGAAGTTCTGGACGCGGCTGGCCTCCGTCGTGGGCCACCCCGAGTGGGCCGAGCCCGAGTCGGGGTTCGGCTCGTTCGCCGACCGGCGGCGCAACAAGGACACGCTGATCCCGCTCCTTGAGGACATCTTCCGGCAGCGCACCGTGGACGAGTGGCTGGAGCAGCTCTACGCCGCGTCCATCCCCTGCGGCCCCATCAACGACGTCGCGCAGGCCATGGAGGAGGAGCACACCAAGGCCCGCGGGCTGCGGGTGACGACCGAGCACCCGCGGTTCGGGACGGTGGAGCAGCTCGCCTCGCCGGTCCGGGTCGGCTCCGAGCCGCCCGAGTACCGCAGGGCGCCGCGCCGCAACGAGGACTTCGACCTGGTCGTCCGGGAGATCGCCGGGTATGACGATGCCACGGTGGAGCGGCTGCGGGCCGGGGGAGCGTTCGGCGACGCGCCCGCCGAGGAGAGCGCGCCCGCGGCGTCCGCGGACACGGAGCCGGAGGCGGCGTCACGATGATCGCACGGGAGCTGGCCGCCTGGGCGCTCGGCCTGGCCGAGGTGCCCGGGCCGGTGAGCGCCGCCGCGACACGGCACCTGCTGGACGGCTTCGGCACCGCGCTCGGCGCCCTCCGCACGGGCGCGGCGGCGCCCGCGATCGAGGTGGCGCGGGGGCTCGGCGGCCCGCCGGAGGCGGCGGTGCTCGGCACCGGCGAGCTGCTGTCCGCGCCCGCCGCCGGGCTCGCGAACGGCACGCTCGTGCACGCCCTCGACTTCGACGACACGCACGCGGGCGGGCTGGTGCACGCGACCGCGGTCGTGCTGCCCGCCGCGTTCGCCGTCGGCCAGCAGACCGGCGCCTCCGGGCGGGAGGTCCTGCTCGCGGCGGTCGCCGGGTACGAGACGGCGTGCCGCGTCGCGGCCGCCGCGCCGCACGGCTTCCACGCACGCGGGCTGCACGCCACCATGGCCGCCGGGGTGTTCTCGTCGGCCCTGGTCGCCGCGCGGCTCCTCGGGCTGGACGAGGTGCGGGCGGCCAACGCGCTCGGCATCGCGGGCAGCCAGGCGGGCGGCCTGCTCGCCTTCCTCGGCACCGGCGCGTCCACCAAGCAGCTGCACCCGGGGTTCGCGACGCAGTCCGGGATCATCGCGGCGCGGCTCGCGGCGGCGGGCGCGACCGGGCCGGAGACCGTCTTCGACGGGCCGCACGGCGTGTTCGACGCCCTCTCCGGCAAGCCCGCGGACCCGGCGTCCATCGTGGCCGGGCTCGGGGAGCGCTGGGAGACCACCCGGATCGGGATCAAGCCGTACGCGGCGTGCCAGCTGTCGCACGCCACGATCGACGCGGTCCTGGACGTCATGGCCCGCGAGCGGCTCGTCCCGGACGAGATCGCGAGCATCCACGCCGTGGTCCACCCGGACTCGGCGCCGACCGTCTGCGACACCTCCCGCGACCTGACCCGGCCCGCGACCCCGTACGCGGCGAAGTTCTCGCTGCCCTGGACGGTCGCCGCGCTGATCACCGACGGGGGACTGGCGCTGGACACGTTCGAGCCGGACTCGATCGCCCGGCCCGAGGTGACCCGGCTCGCCGCACGCGTCCGCTGGGACGTCACCGGCCCGCCCGGCGTCGCCGCCGCCGACGCGCCCGGCCGCGTCACGATCACCCTCGGCGACGGCCGCGAGGTGACGGGCTCGGTACCGCGCAGCGCGGGCGGCGGGGACCGCCCGCTCGGCCGCGCGGCACTGCTCGCCAAGTTCGAGGGCGCCGCCGGGGTCCCGGCGGCCGAGGCGGAGGGGTTCGCGCGGATCGTCGAGTCGCTCGGCGGGCAGCCGGACGCCGCCGCCGTCATGCGGGCCGCCGCCGGCCTCGCCCAGTTCAACCGGCAGGAGAACCAATGACACTGCAAGCGATCAAGCCCGCCGTCTTCCCGTGGTTCCCCTACGAGGGGTTCACGTTCTGCCTCGGGCTGTCGGAGGACGGGGGCGCGTGGTCGTCCGGGCACACCGCCGCCGCGTTCGACGAGGCGGTCGGGAAGATGACCGTCTCCGGGACGATGACCGAGCAGGCGCGCACCGCCTACGAGAAGACGATGACGATCATCGAGGCGGCCGGGTACGGCCCCGGTGACGTCGTGCACGTGACGGAGAACGTCACGATCGCCGGGCTGGCCGACTACGAGGCCGCCGCGGCCGTCCGCAAGGAGGTCTTCGGCGAGCACCGGCCCACGGTGACGACGGTGGTCGTGGAGCGGCTCGTCCGGTCCGCCGCGCTGCTGGAGGTCGAGCTGCACGCCGTCCGCGGGGGCGGCGCCGAGCTGCTCGCGGCCAGCGAGCGGCGCGAGGCGGGCACGTGGGCGCCCTCGCCGGTCCGGGAGGGCCACGACGGCACCGTGCACCTGCCGACGATGGTCCCGGTGGACGAGTCGGGCGACGTCGTCAGCCCCGGCGACTTCGCCGGGCAGTACGCCTACTGCCTCGACCGGGCGGACGCGCTGCTCCGCAAGGCGGGCCTGTCGCTCGACGACGCGGTGACGACCTACGACTACTCGACGCCCGCCACGCGCGAGGTGTACCGCAAGACGCACCGCGTCCGGAAGGAGCGGCTCGGCGGCGCGGGCGTGTACCCGGGGGCGGGCGGCATCCTGATGAGCCGGCTGCACCACCCCGAGGCGCTCGTCGCGATCGACGTCACCGCGTCGCGGCACCCCCTCGAACTGGTGAACCCGGGCTGGTCGCGCTACGACACGCTGACCTACGCGCCGGGCGTCCGCGCGGGACGCACCCTGTTCATGTCGGGGTTCGCGGCGCTCGACATGGAGACGCAGGAGGCGCTGCACCCGGACGACATCGGGGCGCAGGCGGAGGTCACCTACGGCTCGATCCTGCACCTGCTGGAGTACGCGGGCCTCGGCCCGGCGGACCTGCTGTCGACCATCGAGTTCTGCGTCGAGTCGGCGCTGCGGCAGTACCGCGCGGTCGCGCCCGTCCGGGAGCGGCTGCTGTCGCCGCCCTGGCCGGCGTCGACCGGGGCGATCTGCAAGGGGCTGCTGCGGCCGGAGTTCCTGCTCGAGGTGTTCCCGACCGCCCTGTACCCGGAGGGCGCCCCGACCACGGCGCACGCAACCACGGCGCACGCCACCACGGGGGACGCGTCATGACGCTGCTCACCGACGAGATGCGCGCCCTCGTCGGCCGGAAGAAGGTCTACACCGCGCCCGAGCCGATGGGCGCCGCGGCCGGCCGCTACTTCGGGCTGTCGATCGGCGACCACAACCCGCTGTACTCCGACCCGGAGTTCGCGCGGGCGCAGGGCCTGGCCGACGTGACCGCGCCGCCGACGCTGATCTGCGAGACGAACCAGTACGCGAACCTGCCGATCGACCCGGACGGCCACGCGGGCCACAACTGGGGCATCGACCTGCCCGGCACCCGGCAGGTCCGCGGCGGCAACCGCTACGTGTTCCACCGCCGGATCCTGCCGTCCGACATCGTCACCGCCACCTGGGAGATCACCGAGGTGGCCGGCAAGCGGAACCGGGCGGGCGCGGACATGCTGATCATCACCTCGCGGGCGACGTACACGCAGCAGGACGGGGACCTGCTCGCGGAGAACGAGGAGACCATCATCTACGTATCGCTGGAGGCGGGGACATGACCGCCGCGACGGCAGCGCACCAGGCCGGGGAGACGGTTACCCCGCTGGAACGCACGATCACGTTCCCGGAGATGATCGCCTACGCGGGGGCCACCTGGGACTGGTACCGGCTGCACTACGACCTGGACTTCATCAAGGCGAAGAAGCTGCCCGGCGTGGTCGTGGACGGCCAGGTGTTCGGCGCCCTCCTCGTCGAGCAGATCCAGGACTGGCTCGGCCCGAAGTGCTTCGTCCGCACGCTGGAGTTCAGCTTCAAGGCCCTGGTGTTCGCGGAGGAGACCGTCCGCTGCGAGGGCACGGTCACCGAGGCCGGGGACGGCTACCTCGACCTCGACCTGCGGGTGGTCGTCGTCGGCGAGGACGGCGGGGTCGACCGCGTCGCCGTGGCCCCGGCGAGCGCCCGGGTCCTGCTCGGCACGGCCGACGGGCCAGGGGGGAAGGAGGCACGATGAGCACGGGTGTCGCGATCGTCGGCGCCGCCGAGTGCGACCTCGGCGTGACGAACCGGTCGATCCTGGGACTCCAGGCGCAGGCGGTCTCGCGGGCGCTCGACGACGCGGGCCTCAGCCTGCGCGACGTCGACGGCATCGCCACGACCGGCGTCGCCCGGTTCTCGGCGACCCAGCTCGCCGACTACTTCGGCATCGAGCCGCGCTGGACGGACTCGACGTACGCGGGCGGCTCGGTGTACGAGATGTTCGTCGCCCGCGCCGCCCAGGCGATCCAGGCGGGGCAGGCCGAGACCGTCGTGATCACCTTCGCGTCCAACCAGCGGTCGGCGCGGTCCCGCTCGCTCGGCGGCGTGATCGAGGACCACACGCCCGAGGCGCAGTTCGAGACGCCGTACGGGCCGCTGTTCCCGCTGTCGTACTACGCGATGGCCGCGCAGCGGTACCTGCACGCGTACGGCAAGACGCGCGAGCAGCTCGCGGAGATCGCGGTGGCCGCGCGGGAGTGGGCGCTGCTGAACCCGGCCGCGTTCCGCTACGGCAAGGGCCCGCTCACCGCGGACGACGTGCTCGGCTCGGCGATGATCTCCAGCCCGCTCACCGCGCTGGACTCCTGCCTCGTCACCGACGGCGGCGGCGCGATCGTCCTCACCTCGCTGGAGCGCGCCCGCGACCTGCGGCGCACGCCCGTCGAGGTGCTCGGGTACGGCGAGCGGACGACCAACACCTCGATGACCGCGGTGCCCGACCTGACCGTCACGGGCGCGGTGGGCTCCGGCGCGGACGCGTTCGCCCGCGCCGGCGTCACCCCGGCCGACATCGACGTCGTGCAGGTGTACGACTCGTTCACGATCACGGTCGCGCTGACGCTGGAGGGGCTCGGCTTCTGCGGGCGCGGCGAGGCCCTCGACTGGATCGCCGGCGGCCGGATCAGGCCCGGCGGCGACTTCCCGCTCAACACCTCCGGCGGCGGCCTGTCCTACTGCCACCCCGGCCAGTTCGGCATCCTGCTGCTGGTCGAGGCGGTGCGGCAGCTCCGCGGTGACGCCGGGGACCGGCAGGTCGACGGCGCGCGGCTCGCGGTCGCGCACGGCACGGGCGGCATCCTCTCGACGCACGCCACGGTGGTACTGGGGGTGGACGGATGACCGGCCTCGACGGCTTCAAGCCCGACGTCCCGGCGCCCGACGAGATCACGGGCCCGTGGTGGGAGGCGACGACCGAGCACAGGCTCGTCCTGCAGACCTGCTCGCGCTGCGTCCGGGAGGACGGGCGTGATCGACCGGTGGGCGTGCAGCACCCACCGCGCCCGCTCTGCATCCACTGCGGGTCGGACGAACTCGACTGGGTCGCGTCCGCCGGCACGGGCGTCGTGGACGCCTGCACGGTGGTGCACCGCGCCCCGCGCCCGGACCTCGCCGTCCCGTACGTCATCGCCCGGGTCCGGCTGGACGAGGGCGTCGTCCTCCTCACCCGCCTCCAGGAGCGGGAGCCGGACGAATGGCGCATCGACGACCCGGTCCGGGTGGCGTGGGTCGACCTCGACGACGGCCGCGCCCTGCCGGTGTTCGTCCCGGCGGCACCGTCTGCAGCACCGTCGTCCCCCGAGACCAAGGAAGGCAGCTAAGTGGATTTCCAGCTCAACGAGGACCAGCGCGAGTTCCGCGCCGTCCTGCGCGACTTCGTGGACAACGAGATCATCCCGGTGGCGCGCGACTGGGAGCAGTCCGGCCGCTACCCCACCGAGATCGTCAAGGGCATGCGGGACATGGGCCTGTTCGGGATCACGATCCCGGAGGAGTACGGCGGCCTCGACCTCGATCCCGTCTCGTTCGCGCTCGTCTTCGAGGAGATCGCGCGCGGCTGGATGGGCATCGCCGGCATCCTCGGCAGCCACTCGCTGGCCTGCCGCATGATCGCGATGCGCGGCACCGAGGAGCAGAAGAACACGTACCTGCCCGGCCTCGCCTCCGGTGAGCGCCGCACCGGGATCGGCCTGACCGAGCCGGACGCGGG
Organism: Actinomadura livida; assembly: GCF_014648675.1. Taxonomy (GTDB): domain Bacteria; phylum Actinomycetota; class Actinomycetes; order Streptosporangiales; family Streptosporangiaceae; genus Spirillospora; species Spirillospora livida. The sequence continues at coordinate 135,305 of NZ_BMRO01000005.1, read as the reverse complement.
CACCGACCTGCAGGGCATCCGCACCACGGCCCGGCTGGAGGGCGACCACTACGTCGTCAACGGGTCCAAGATGTGGATCACCAACGCGCGGTACGCGGACCCGCTGCCGGTGCTGGTGAAGACGGACCCGTCCGCGTCCCCCGCGCACAAGGGCATGAGCATCCTGCTCGTGGACGCCGGCAGCGAGGGCTACCAGATCACCAAGGACATCCCGAAGCTCGGCTACAAGGGCACGGAGTCCTGCGAGATCGTCCTGGACAACGTGCGGGTGCCGAAGGAGAACCTCCTCGGCGGCGTCGAGGGCAAGGGCATGCAGCACGCGCTGTCCGCGCTGGAGTGGGGCCGGGTCAACATCGCCGCCCGCTCGGTCGGCATCGCCCAGCGCGCCCACGACGAGGCCCTCGCCTACGCAGGGCAGCGCAAGGCGTTCGGGCAGGCGATCGGCGAGTTCCAGGCCGTGCAGCTGCAGCTCGCGAGCGTCGCGACCCAGCTCCAGGCCGCCCGGCTGATGGCTTACTTCGCGGCGGACGCGGTCCGCCGGGGCCGCGCCGACGGCGAGACGGGCATGGCGAAGATCTTCTGCTCGGAGGTCGCGCTGCAGGCCTCGATCGAGGCGATGAAGGTCCACGGCGGCTACGGCTACTCCACCGAGTACGAGGTGGAGCGGCTCTACCGCGACGCGATCCTGATGAGCATCGGCGAGGGCACCAACGACGTCCTGCGGACGGTGGTGGCCAAGTCCCTCCTGCGCGGCGAAACGGTCGTGCGATGACCACCGCCTCACCGACCCGCTCGTCCACTCCCGGCGCGCTCCCCCGCAGCTACCTCTACGTGCCGGGCAACGCCCGGGACAAGCTCGGCAAGGCGCTCACCCGCGGCGCGGACGCGCTGATCGTCGACCTGGAGGACGCGGTCCCGCCGGCCGGCAAGGACGCGGCGCGCCGCGCGGTCGCCGACTGGCTGGGGACGCGGGCCCCGGCCCGCGGCACCGAGCTGTGGGTGCGGATCAACGGCGGCGAGGCGGGCCACGAGGACGTGCGGGCGCTCGCCGGGCTGCCCGCGCTGACCGGGCTCGTGCTCGCCAAGGCCGAGGACGCCGGGCAGGTCGCGGCGGTCGCCGCGCTGCTCGCCGACCTCGGGGACGTGACGGCCCGGCTCATGCCGCTGCTGGAGACCGCGGGGGCGATCCTGGACGTCCGGGACATCGCCCGGGCGCCCAGGGTCCACCGGCTCCAGATCGGCGAGGTCGACCTGGCCGCCGACGCGGGGCTCGACCCCGGCCCGGACGAGGCCGAGCTGGCGTTCGCCCGGAGCATGACCGTCATGGCGAGCGCCGCCGCCGGGCTGCCCCCGCCGGTCGGCCCGGTGTCGGCGATCACCGCCGACCCGGCGGCGCTCGCGGAGTCCACCGAGCGGGTCCGGCGGCAGGGGTTCGTGGGGCGGGCGTGCATCCATCCCGCGCAGCTCCCGGTCGTGCACGAGGTGTTCACGCCGTCGGCGCCGGAGATCGCGCGGGCGGAGGACGTCCTGGCGCGGTACGAGGCGGCGGCCGCGGCCGGGTCGGGCGTCGTGCTGGACGCCGACGGCCGGCTGATCGACGCGGCGGTGATCCGGCTGGCGCGCCGCACCCTGGCCACGTCCGGACTCGGCCCGATCATTACACCGAAATAAATCAGACATATAACTGACATAACCTGCATGGACCCACACCAGGCAGGTACCAGGCCAGTCAACCGTGGTCGAGAGATAGATCAGACGACTCCTGTCAACGCGAGTAGCAAGGGAAAGAGGCGGGCAGCCATGGCACAGATGAACATCGCCAGCGGGATCCGCGAGTTCGCGCACAGCACGCCGCGTGCCACCGCACTGATCGACGGCGACCGGCGGCTGACGTTCGCCGAGGTGGACGACCGCAGCAACCGTGTCGCCGGCCTGCTCGTCGACGCGGGTTTCACCGCCGGCGACCGCGTGGCCGTCCTGCTCGGCAACCAGCTGGAGTACGTGGAGGTCGCGGCGGGCGCCGCGAAGGCCGGCGTCGCGATGGTCCCGCTGAACCCGCGCGGCACCGCCGCCGAGCACGGCTCGCTGATCGAGCGGTCCGGCGCGACCGGCCTGATCGCCGACGTGGCGTTCCAGGACAACGTGCCCCAGCTGGCCGAGGACCTGCCGCTCGCCCTCGCCCTCGGCTCGCAGGACTGGGGCCGCCCCTACGACGAGGCCCTCGCGGGAGCGCGGGCGGTCGACCCGCGCGTCGAGGTCAGCGAGACCGACCCGTTCTGCGTGCAGTACACGTCCGGGACGACGGGCCAGCCGAAGGGCGCCCTGCTCACCCACCGGTCCCGCGTGCTCACCATGTTCGGCTGCGCGGTCGACTTCGGCGTCGGCCCCGGCAAGCGGACCGCGGCCATCGCGCCGATGGCGCTCGGCGCCGGGTTCTGCTTCGCCTACGCGGGCCCGTTCATGGGCGGGCAGACGTCGATGCTGCGCCGCTGGGACCCCGAGGAACTGCTGCACATGATCGAGCGCGACCGGCTCCAGACGATCTTCCTGGTGCCGACGCACGCGCTGATGCTGCGGCAGTTCATGGAGCAGGCGCCGCGCAAGTGGGACGTGTCCAGCCTGGAGACCCTGTACTTCAACGCCGCCGCGCTGCCGGTGCCGCTGAAGGAGTGGGTGATCGAGGCGTTCCCGGGCGTCGGCGTGCACGAGGTGTACGGCTCCACCGAGGCGGGCATCGTGACGAACCTGCGGCCCCACGACGCGCTCCGCAAGGCCGGGTCGGTCGGGCACCCGTGGTGGATGACCGACGTGAAGCTGCTCGACGAGGACGGCCAGGAGGTCGGGCCGGGCGAGTCGGGCGAGCTGTTCGGGTACTCCCCGTTCAACATGCTCGGCTACCTGGACGACCCCGAGGCCACCGCCGAGGCGATCCGGCCGGACGGCTACCTGTCCTCCGGGGACATCGCCGTCCGCGACGAGGAGGGCTTCATCTCCATCGTCGACCGCAAGAAGGACATGATCATCTCTGGCGCGGCGAACATCTACCCGCGCGAGATCGAGGGCGTGCTGCACCACTGCGACGGCGTCGCCGAGGTCGCGGTCGTCGGCCTGCCCGACGAGAAGTGGGGCGAGACGGTCGGCGCGTTCGTCGTGCCGCGGGACGGGGCGGAGCTCGACTTCGCCGCCATGGAGGCGGCCGTCCGCGAGCGGCTCGCCGGCTACAAGGCCCCGCGGGTGTGGAAGGCCCTGGACGAGCTCCCGAAGAACGCCAACGGAAAGATCCTCAAGCGGGTCATCCGCGACACTTACGGAGCGTGAACGCGTGACCGTCCTGAAGCCCGTCCTGCCCGCGGCGTTCGCCGCCGGCGCCACACTGCGCACCCCGGGCCGCACCCTCACGTCCGGCGACTTCGCCGCGATCATCAACGCGACGTGGGAGAACGGCCCCCTGCACACCGACGACGTGTACATGTCCGGGACCGGGTTCGGCCGCCGCATCCTCGGCGGCCCCTGCCTGCTCGCGATCGCGGCCGGGCTGAGCTCGCCCACGATGTACGCGAGCTGGGCGGCGGCGGGCCTGGACTGCCACGCGGCCCTCGGCATCGACGAGGTCCGCTACGAGGCGCCGGTGTTCGAGAACGACACGATCACCGTGGACGTCGAGGTGCACACCCTGGAGCCGACGCCGGGCGGGTCCGGGTTCGTGGGCCGGGTCCGCGACGTCGTGCGCAAGCAGGACGGCACGACCGTCCTCACCATGCGCCGCGGCTACCTGCTCAAGCCGATCGCGGAGGACGCGTGAAGACCCTCGACGTCACCCGGGACGGGCACGTCCTGCTCGTCACGATGAACCGGCCCGAGGTGCTCAACGCCTACGACGCCCGGATGGTGGAGGAGCTGCGCGAAGTCTGGCGGACGTTCCGCGACGACGACGACCTGCGCGTCGCGGTGCTGACCGGTGCGGGCGACCGCAGCTTCTCCACCGGGCTCGACGTGGACGACACCCTCGCCAGCGGCGTCGCCAGCCCGTCCCTGGACGAGGACGGCCGGGTCGCGCTCACGTCCCGCGACCTGCGCGTCTTCAAGCCGATCGTCGTCGCCGTCAACGGCCACTGCTGCGCCGGCGGATGGCACTTCGTCAACGACGCCGACGTGATCCTCTGCTCGGAGAACGCGACGTTCTTCGACACCCACGTCGACGTGGGCCTGGCCAACCCGGTCGAGGCCGTCGGCCTGCTCAGCCGCCTGCCGCTCACCGAGGTCACGCGGATGGTCGCCAGCGGCCGCGCGTACCGGCTGGGCGCGGAACGGGCCCGCGAACTGGGCCTGGTCACCGAGGTCGTCCCGCTGGAGGACCTCGTCCCGCGCGCCCTGGAGATCGCGCACGTGATGGCCCAGCACCCTCCCGAGATCCTGGCCAACAGCCTGGAGACCATCTGGACGGCCGTCGAGGACCAGCGGGCCCGCGCCGAGGCGCTCGGGCTGGCGCTGCTCATGCGGGCGTCCGACCGCGACCTGCTCGCGTTCCGGTCCGGGGCCGGAACGTGAAGATCGGGATCTTCGACCAGGTAGACGACGTCCGCGAGACCGCCGCCGACCTGCGGGCGGCGGCGCGGGACGGCATCGACTCCTACTGGCTGACGCAGGCGTTCGGGACCGACACGCTCACCGTGCTCGGCGCGGTCGCCCGCGACCTGCCGGGGCTGCGGGTCGGCACGGCCGTCGTCCCCGCCTACCCGCGGCACCCGATGGCCCTGGCCCAGCAGGCGCTCACCACGAACGTCCTCGTGGACGGGCGGCTCGCCCTCGGCGTCGGCCCGTCCCACCCGTCCGTGGTCGAGCCGTGCTGGGGCATGTCGTACGACCGTCCGGCCCGCTACATGCGCGAGTACCTGGAGGCGCTGACCGGCGCGCTGACCCAGCGCGTCCGCTTCCGGGGCGAGGTGCTGACCGCCCGCGGCGACCTGGACATCCCCGGGGCGCCGGTGCCGCCCGTCCTCGTCGCGGCGCTCGGCCCGAAGATGCTGGAGATCACCGGGGCCCTCGCCGCCGGCACGATCACGTGGATGGTCGGCCCGCGCACCCTCCGGGAACTGACGATCCCGACGATCCGGGAGGCCGCCGCCAAGGCCGGGCGCCCCGCCCCGGAGATCATCGTCCCGCTGCCGGTCTGCGTGACGGACGACCCCCCGGCCGCCCTCGCACGTGCCGAGGCGGACCTGGAGTGGTACGGCACCCTTCCGTCCTACCGCGCGATGCTCGACCGGGAGGGCTGCGACACCCCCGGGCAGATGGCGCTGATCGGCGACGCCGACACGGTCGCCGCCCGGATCGAGTCGTTCGCCGATCTCGGCGTGACCACGTTCGCCGCCAAGATCTTCGGCACCGCGGACGAGCGGGCCGCCACCCGCGCCCTGGTCGCCGCACTCGCCCGCTGACGTCCCGGCGTGGGGTCCGGTCCGTTTCGCACGACGAGAAGACCCGCGGCGCGCCGCCCCGCTTGGCTGCTGAGAAAAGCGGGGGCGCGCCGCGGGCGGATCGCGGGGTCAGGCCCAGGCGCGGACGACCTCGTCCACCGTGTTGACCCAGCCGAAGATGAAGCCGATTCCGTTCAGCGCGTAGTCGTGCCGCGCCTTGTCGAACTCCGCCGTCGCGTCGCTGATCACGTGGGTGGCGTAGTCGCGCTGGCCCGCGTCCCGCGCGGTCGTCTCGACGCAGATGTTCGTGGTCACCCCGCAGATGACCAGCGAGCGGACGCCAAGGCCGGTGAGGATCGGCTCCAGGCGGGTGCCGTAGAAGGAGCTGGGCCGCGACTTGTCGATGACGATGTCGCCCTCGGCCGGGGTCAGCTCGTCGCAGATCTCCGCGTCCCAGCTGCCCGCCGCGAGAGCGCCGACCTCCTTGATGGCCGGGACGATCTCGTTGGGCACCAGGCCGCCGTCCGCGTAACCGGGCTGGAAGATGTACCGGGTGTAGATCACCGGGACGCCGGCCGCGTGCGCGGCGTCGATCAGGGTGCGGCAGCCCGCGATCGCCGGGCGGAGCTCCTCGTGCGGCAGTCCCATCGCCGCCATGGAGCCCTTGGGCTCGGTGAAGCTGTTCTGCATGTCGACGACCAGCAGTGCGGTGTTCTCTCGCGTGATGTCCACCGGGGACCTCCCGACTCAGTAGCTTCTCGGCAGGCCGAGCGACTCGCCGAGGATGTTGCGGATCATGTCGTTGCTCACGGGACTGAACAGCTGCAGGCGGGCGTCCCGGAAGTACATCTGCATCGCCGACTCCTCGGCGAGGCCGTGCGCGGCCATCGCGCGCATCCCGCGGTCGACGATGCGGGCCGTCGACTCGCCGGCGACGAGCTTGGCCATCGCGGTCAGCGCCGTGGCCGGGCCGCCCTCCTCCATGGTCCGGACGGCGGTGTTCACCAGGGCCCGGGACGCCGACAGGTCGGCGATCGAGTCGGCGGCGGCGTGCTGGAGGGCCTGGAAGCGGCCGATGGGACCGCCGAACGCCTCACGTTCACGCAGGTGGGTGACGTGCAGGTCGAGGGCGGCGCGGCCGATGCCCAGGCTGATCCCGGCGGCCAGGACGCGCTCCACGTCGAGGGTCTGCGCGAGCAGCGCCATGCCGCGGCCCCGTTCGCCGACGAGGTGGTCGAGCGGCGCGACCGCGTCGTCGAAATAGATCTCGCAGGTCCCGGCGGCGCGCATCCCGGCGAGGTGGACGCGGTTGACGGTGACGCCCGGCTGGTCGAGCGGCACCGCGATCACGCTGAGGCCGCGTGACCGCCGCCCCTCCTCGGGCGGGTCGGTGCGGCACAGCACGAAGGCGATCTCGGCCTTGTGGGCGAGGGAGATCCACAGCTTCTGGCCGCGCAGCACCCAGCGTCCGTCCTCGACGCGGGCCGACGTGCGGAGGTTCAGCAGGTCGGTGCCGACGTCGGGCTCGCTCATCCCGAACGAGCAGATCTTCTCGCCGGACGCGATGTCGGGCAGCCAGGCGGCCGCGGCCGTGCCGGTGCCGTCACCGAGCATCCGCATCGCCATGCCGCAGGTGACGTAGTCGACGGCGAGGCCGGGGAGGACGCGAGCGATCTCCTCGGTGACCGCGACCGCGTCGCCGACGGTGCCGCCCGTCCCGCCCGCGGCCTCGTCCCCGCCCAGGCCGAGCAGCCCGGCCCTGCCGAGCGCGGTCCAGGCGTCGGCGGCGAACAGGCCCTCGCGGTCGAGCGCGAGCGCGCGGTCCGCGGGCAGTTCCCGGGCGAGCAGCGAGCCGACCATGTCCCGCAGGTCGCCGCGTTCCCGGGTCTCCTCGAACGGCCTCGTTCCGAGCACGCTCCCCCCTCCCCGCATGGCCATAAATCTGATGTATCGCAAACGCAGTGTCAAGCGTCTGCGACCAGGCGCATGGCCATTGACACTACCTCATGACAGCAGGATATCTTTATGTCTGATGTATTCGCGCCGGAGAGGGGTCCAGGTGTCGGGTGAGGTCACGATCGTCGACGGTCCCGCCATGCCGTGGGTGAACGGCCGGGAGGCGTACGACTCGATGGAGCCGGCGTTCCGGGAGAACCTCGGCGACCCGGACCGCGTCGGCGAACTGCTCTCGAAGTACTGGATGCGGGCCCTCTGGACCGATCCGGCGACGTCCCGCCGCATCGACCACGTCCGGACCGACCCCGGCTACCGCGACCTGTCGGAGGCGTACCACGACAGCGTGGAGGAGGCCCTGTTCCTCGGCGGGCGGGCGACGCTCACCGCCGAGGGCGACTTCCAGGCGGGCGACTACTTCTGGCGTCCCCCCGGCTGGGTGCACTCGGCCTCGTCCGCCGAGGGCTTCGAGTGCGTCCTGATGATGGAGGGCGAGTCGGCGGCCGACGGGAGCGACCGCGTCTCCCGCGTGGTGCGCCCCGACGAGGAGGCGGGACGGCACGCCCGCCCCGGCGCGTCCGACCCGATCGGCCCGCGCGGCTACGTGCGCCGCAAGGAGGGCCGGTTCATGGTGTGGCGCGACCACGACGACACGGTGACCCGGCTCGCCGGGCCCGGCGTCCCCGGCCTGCGGTCCAAGGTGCTGAGCAGCAACGCGACCGCGCCCGGCGTCTCGGTGCTCGTCGACCTGCCCGCCGGATGGGCGCGCCCCGTCCCGGCCGCCCCGCACGAGCGGTTCCTGATCCTGACGGAGGGCGGGGTCACCGCCGACGGCACGACCCTGGAGCCCTGCTCGCTGATCAACATCCCGGCCGGGCTCGACGGCCCCGCGATCACGGCGGGCGACGGCGCGCGGCTCCTGGTCAAGGTGAGCGCCGCGCCATGACGACCACGAGAACGAAGGGCGGCTACGCCGACACCGACTGGGGCCAGGTCCACTACCGGATCAACGGCGACTCCGGCCCGTGGATCGGGCTGTTCCACGAGTCGCCCCTCTCCTCCCGGGTCTACGCGGAGGTGCTGCCCGCGCTCGGCCGGTCCGCGCGGGCCGTGGCGTTCGACACGCCCGGCTACGGCGCGTCCGATCCGCCGCCGGGCCCCGGGTTCGAGATCCCCGACTACGCGGGGATGCTCGCGCAGGCGGCCGCCGGGATCGGGATGGAACGTCCCGTTCTCGGCGGCGTCCACACCGGCGCGTCCCTCGCCATCGCGGCCGCCGCGCACCTGCCCGCCGCCGGGCTGGTGCTGAGCGGCGTCCCGCTGTTCGACGCGGGCGAACGAGCCGGCTTCCTCGCGGACTGGACGCCCGCCGCGCCGATCGACGGCACGGGCTCCCAGTTCGCCTGGGCCGTCGAACGCTACCGCCGCATCTGGGGGGCGGACGTCCCGCGGGACATGCTGCACCTGGCCGTGACGGAGCTGATGCGCGTCGCGGACAACTACGAGTGGGGCTACCGGGCGGCGTTCCGGTACGACCCGTCCGACGCCCTCGCGGCGGCGGACGTGCCGGTCCTCCTGCTGGACGCCGAGTTCGACATGCTCGCCGGCAAGGACCCGCTCGCGATGGAGCTGGCACGCGACGCCCGGCTCGTCGTCCTGCCCGGCCTGCCCGGGCAACCGCACCTGCGCTCCCCGGACCGCTACGCCTCGGCGCTGCTGGAGTTCGTCCGGGAGCTCACCGACCCGAAGGAAGGCCGATGACCCAGGTCGACACGAAGGTGACCGGTTCGGTCATGACCATCACGCTCAACAGCCCCGAGCGGATGAACAGCCTGTCCCCGGAGACCCTCGACGGCCTGAACGCCGCGCTGGACGCCGCCGAGCGCGACGACTCGCTGTCCTCCCTGGTGATCACCGGGACGGGCCGGGCGTTCTGCGTCGGGATGGACATCGGCTTCCTCGGCGACTGCTTCGCCGACCCGCCCGGGGTGTTCCTGCCGTTCGTCCGCCGGCTGCACGCGTTCCTCGACCGGCTGGAGGCGTTCCCGCTGCCGAGCGTCGCCGCGATCAACGGGCTGACCCGCGCGGGCGGCTTCGAGCTGCTGCTGGCCTGCGACTTCGTCATCGCCGCCGACGACGCCAAGGTCGGCGACACGCACAGCGACTTCGGGGTCGTGCCCGGCGCGGGCGCGTCCCAGCGCGCCCCGCGCAAGCTCGGCGACCAGCGCGCCCGCGCGCTGCTCCTCGCCGGCCACTGGCTGACCGGCCCCGAGATGGTCGACTGGGGCCTCGCGCTGTCCAGCGTCCCGGCGGCGGAGCTGGCGGACGAGGTCACCCGCCTCACCGACAGGCTCGGCGACCGCTCCCGCGCGGTGACCGCGTTCATCAAGCAGCTGCTCAACGCGGCCCCGGACGTGACGCTGGAGGAGGGCCTGCGCCTCGAACGCGAGCTGTTCACCCGCTTCCACGAGGAGGTCGCGGACGCCGACGAGGGGTACCGGGCCTACGTGGAGAAGCGCCGTCCCGTCTGGAACAGCCGATGACGGCCGCGGCTTCAGGCGAGACGTCGAGCACGCCGCCGGTAGAGGTCACCCAGCCCCTCATCGATGGTCTCGTCGGCCTCGGCGGCTACACCCACCCGCTTTTCAACCCCGGCCCACGCGAGTGGGCCGAGGGCGCCCGCGCGCCGCTGCCGGGGCAGGGCGTCCTGCTGCTGATGGGCGGGCTGGTCGAGCAGTCGGGGCTGCTCGACCACGCCATCGCGCTGATCGAGCTGCGCGAGGTGCGCTTCCGGAAGATGGTCAAGGCGGGCACGACGCTGCACGTCGAGCTGACCCCGGGCGAGTCCGGCGAGACGGGCAGCGGCAAGATCATCCAGCACTACCGCTGGGTGGCGGTGGACGGCGCGGGCGACCACGTCGTCGAGGCCACCGCACTGATGCTCGTGCGCCCGTCCTGACGCGCGGCATGGCGGCACGCTGGTGATTTCGCCGATGCGGCCACCCGGGAGCGCGGGAACCATGGGCTGATTCCGTCACCTGCCCGTGGAGGGGACGCCGTGCTGTTCTCACCGTTCACCCGGCTGCTGGCCGCATCGCTGCTCTCGGCATCGATGGCGGCGGCCGGGCTCGTCATCGCATCGGGCCCCGCCCATGCGCGTGGCGCGCCCGGCACCGTCGTGGAGGGTCCGATTCCAGGTGCGCCGCCCGGGGACCCTTCGTCTCCGGACGTCGCCGAGACCTATCCGTGGATGGCCACGAACGTCGACCTGGCCTCGCTCGGGTACGTGGAACAGGAGTTCTTCGTCTCCGGCGAGGCCACCGCGTACAGCGCCACCGGCGAGGAGCTGGCGACCGGCGTCCCGTACAAGACCCGCGTCATCGTGCGGAAACCCGCCAGGCCCCACCGGTACAACGGCACGGTCATCGCCGAGTGGCAGAACGTCACGGCCGGATACGACCTCGACGCCCTGTGGAGCACCGACCAGATCACCCGCGCCGGGTACGCCTGGGCGGGCATCTCCGCGCAGCGGGTCGGAGTGGAGCACCTGACCGAGTGGAGCCCAGCCCGCTACGGCGACCTGGACGTCACCGGCGGCGGCCGGTTCACCGGGGACGAGCTGTCCTACGACATCTACGCGCAGGTCGCCGAGACCCTGCGCACGTCCACGCCGCTGCGCGGACTCAGGACCGGCACGGTACTGGGCGTGGGCGCCTCGCAGTCGGCGTTCCGGATGACCACCTACTACGACGCCGTCCTTCCGCAGAGCGAGAAGGTCTTCGACGGCTACGCCTTCATCGTCGGCCCCGCCCCGGCGCGGCGCGGTCCCGAGCCGGTGTTCAACGTGCTGTCGGAGACAGACGTCCGCTCGCCCGCCCGGCCGCCGGACACCGATACGTTCCGCCGGTGGGAGGTCGCCGGAAGCGCGCATTCCGGCTGGCACGGCCAGGAGTACCGCCGCCCGATCCTGACCCGCGACCTGGGCGAGGCGCCCACCTACCGGTGCGACGCGCCTCCGTTCAGCCGCGTCCCCCTGCACCACGTGATCGCCACGTCCTACGACCACCTCGTCCGGTGGACGAAGGGACGCACACCGCCGTCCGCGCCACCGCTCCAGTTCAACCCGGACGGCACCAAGGCCCGCGACGCGCTGGGCCTGGCCAAGGGCGGCATCAGGCTCTCCCAGGTGGAGGCGCCCACGGCGCTCAACACGGGCGACAACTCCGGCGAGACCTTCTGCTTCCTCTTCGGCACCCACGCACCGTTCGACAAGGCCCGGCTGGACGAGCTCTACCCGTCCCGCGGCCGCTACGTCGCGGCCGTCGTGCAGAGCGACGCCCGCAACCTGAGGGAGGGCTACCTGCTCCCGGCGGACGCCCACCGGAACCGCGCCGACGCGATCCACTCGGACGTCGGACGGGACTGACCTCCAGGGCAGTGCTCCCCACCTCCAGGGCAGTGCTCCCCGCCCGCCCGGGGAGCACTGCCCGCGTTCCCGCCGCCCCGATTCCGGCGAACGTAGGATGGAGGGATGACGGGGACGGCCGACGACGATCTCCTGACGCTGGACGCGCAGGTCTGCTTCGCCCTGCACGCGGCCTCCCGGGCATTCGACGCGCTCTACCGGAGAGAGCTGCGGGACCTCGGGCTCACCTATCCGCAGTACCTGACCATGATGGTCCTCTGGGAGACCGGCGACCTCACCGTCAAGCAGCTCGGCGAGCGCCTGCGCCTGGACTCCGGGACGCTCTCCCCGCTCATCAAGCGCCTGGAGAACGCCGGCCTGGTGGAACGCCGCCGCGGCCGAGAGGACGAACGCTCGGTGTCGGTCCACCTGACCCCCGAGGGCACGGCCCTCCGCGACCGCGCCGCAGGCGTCCCCCGCCGCATGCTCGACTCGACGGGCCTGTCCCCCGAAGAACTGACGACCCTGCGCGGCACCCTCCAGTCGCTGACCCGAAACCTGGACTCCACCACGACCCCCGCCGCCTGACCCCGGCAAATTCGTTGACTTGCGGCGTGTTGTTGTTTTGGCGGGCGGGATAACAACAACATGCCGCAAGTCAACGGGGTGTCGGCCCGGGAACGTCTGCCTTTGGCCTCAATCGGTACGGGCGGACGCGGCCCAGGCCCTGGAGCGGGCGGGGGCGGAGGGCGGAGATGTCGTAGGCGCCTTTGGGGAGGGCCGTGGCGAGGCCGTTGTCGATGAGGACCGTTCCGGGGTGCGCGGTGGCCGTGAGGCGGGCGGCGAGGTTGACCGGGGTGCCGAACACGTCGCCCAGGCGCTGGATGACCTCTCCGGAGGCGAGGCCGACGCGGATCTTGGGGAAGTCGGGGTCCGCGTCGAAGCGTTCCGCGATGCGCAGCCCGATGTCGGCGGCGGCGCGGGGCTCGGACGTGACGAACAGGACCTCGTCGCCGAGGGTCTTGACGACCCGGCCGCCGAGTTGAGCGATGATCTCGGCGGTGCTGGCCTCGAACCGCTCCACGAAGGCGGCGAGGGCCCCGCTGTCGAGGCGGCGGCTCAGCCGGGTGAAGGAGACCACGTCGGCGAACCCGACCGCCAGGTTCGCGATCCCGGCGGCGGGATCGGACTGCGCGGCGGCCGTCGTCGCGGCGGCGCGCATGCCCGCGGCGGTGAGCTGGCGGCGCCAGCCGTGCAGGAGCAGCCGCTCGAAGGCCGGGCGCAGGTCCTCGGTGGCGGCGAGGGCGGCGGTGACGAGGTCGGCCGCGGCCGGCTCGTCCGACGGGAGCTCGCCGAGGCGCTGCAGCCAGACGTCGCCGAGCCAGCTCGCGAGGCGGCCCATCGTCTGCCCGACGGCGCGGGCGAGCTGGAGGACCATGTCCTCGTCGACGAGGTCGGTGCCGAGGAGTTCCTTGATCTCCTGGAGGGCGGCGACGTCGCCGTCGGTGAACGCGACCTCGTCGTCGGGCGGGGTGGGGAAGCCGAGGGCCTGCCAGATGCTGCGGGCGTACTCGTCGGAGACGCCCGAGAGGGTCTCGACCTCTTTGCGCGTGTAACGCAGGGGGCCGCCGAGGAGGGTCTCCTCGATGTCGTCCGGCTCCCCCACGACGCCATCCCCTATGTGTCATTGACCGATGTAACAATAGTGCCGGAGTAAGATCACGGCGGTCAAGGTGAGACGAGTCGCAGGCGGAGCATGGCGGAGTACCGAATCGACGAGCTGGCGCGGCTGGCCGGGAGCACCGTCCGCAACATCCGCGCCTACCAGGACCGCGGGCTGCTGCCGCCGCCCCGGCTCGAAGGCCGGGTGGGCCTCTACGACGACTCGCACCTGGCGCGGCTCCGGCTGCTCGGCAAGCTGCTCGCCCGCGGCTACACGTTCGCGATCATCAAGGACCTGATGACGGCGTGGGAGACCGGCAAGGACGTCGGGGAGGTCCTCGGGCTGGAGAAGGTCCTCACCGACCCGTGGTCGGACGAGATCCCCGGCACCACCACCTTCGAGGAACTGGTCGAGAGCTTCGGCGCCGGGCTGGACGAGCACGAGGTCGCCCGGATGCGGGACCGGACCGTCGAACTCGGGCTCATCGAGCCGGACGGCGACAAGTACCGGGTGCCGAGCCCGCGGCTGCTGCACGTGGGCGCCGAGCTCGTCGCCGCCGGGATCCCGCTCGACTCCGTCCTCGACATAGCCGAGCAGATCCGCGACGACTGCGACGTGATCGCGGGCCGGTTCGTGAACCTCGTCGAAGAGCACGTGTTCGACCGGCTGGAGGGGCAGCCCGTCCCGGACGGCGCGGAGGTCACCGAGGTCGCCGCGGTGGTCCGCCGCATGCGGCCGCTGGTGAAGATGGTGGTCGAGCCGTTCATCGCGCGCGCGATGGAGACCCGCGTCCAGGCGGCGCTCGGCGAGCACCTCGAAATGGTCCGGGACCATCTCGGCGAGCCGTCACAGCAGTGAGACGCCCCAGACGACCTTCACCTGGTGCGTCGCGCCCTCGGAGTCGGTGAAGGTCAGGGTGCCCTGGCCCGGCAGCCCGACGATGAACGTCTTCAACCGGATCGTCACCTGGCTCGTGCCGCCCTCGTCGATGCCGCCCTGCATCTCGGACAGGACGAGCTGGCTGGTCGACGTCATCGCCGTCCACGTCACCGGGCCGCTCTCCGCCGCGAGGCTGACGCTCGCGGACTTGGTGCCGTAGAGCTCGACCTTGGCGGGGTTCACGACGAGGGCGCCGGGCTGCGCGGGCGGCGGGGACGAGGGCGGCGGCTGCGCCGGGTCCGCCGACTCCTGCGGGGTCTTCTCCTCCGTCTGCGGGTGCACGGGCGGCGGCACGGAGCGGCCGGGTCCGCCCGCGCTGGGCGCCCGGGACGGCTCCGTGTCGGTGCTCGACCCGTTCGGCGGCGGCTGGTGCGTGATGGACGGCTGCGGCTCCGACCGGAACGGCGGCCACGACAGCGGGGCGCCGCCGATGCCGGGCCCCATGACGAACACGGCGACCAGCGCGGCGGCCAGCGCGCCCGCCATGCCGCCGCCGGTGAAGAGCCACCGGCGGGTGAACGGCGACGGCACGTCCGGCTGGCTCGGCAGCCCGGCCGGGGTGAGGGTGCCGCCGCGGGCGGCGATGTCGGCGCGGTAGCCGGCGAGCTCGGGGTCGGTCGCGGTGTGCATGACGCGGTGCCGCAGCGCGGCCGGCAGGACCGGGGCGGGCGCCCGCCCGAACAGCGCGGCGCCGGTCACCCGGCCGCGGCGGCGGCAGTCGGCGCAGTCGGCGGCGTGCCGCGCGGTCTCCGGGTCGGCGGGCGAGACGGGAGGACGCCGGCGGAGGACCCGGCTGAGCCTCCCACCGGCAGGACGCGCGGCGGGCCGCGCGGGCTCCGGCGGAGCGGCCGGGGCGGCGGTCTCGTCCGGTTCGTCCAGAGTGGCACCGGCCAGGACGGCCACCGCGCCGGGCTCCGCCGCCAAGGCGCAGGCGCGGTTGGCGCGGTCGATCTCCTTCTGGAGCGCCGCCGCGAGTTCGGCGCGTCCGGTGCGGACCCGCAGCGCGGCCCGCCGCGTGGACAGCCCGAGCGCCGCGCCCAGCCGCCCGGGACGCAGCCCGTGCCGGAACGCCAGCAGCAGCACCTCCTGATCGCCGGGCTCCAGCTGGGCGAGGGCGGCGCGGAACAGGCCGTGCAGTTCGTCGGACGACGGCCACTCCGGGACGGGGTCGTCCGGTTCGGCACGGTCCAGGAAAGGGATGTCGGAGAACTCGGACTCCCGATCCCAGAACAGGACCTTCGCCCGGCCGCGGCGGATGCAGCGGCGGCGGGCCGCCCCGTAAAGCCACGAGCTCAGATGCAGGTGGTCGCGCATCCGCGGGGCGCGGCGGCCGGCGTCGATGAACGTGTCGTGGACGATGTCGGCGGCGACTTTCACGTCCCCCGTCATCGACAGGGCGTAGTCGTAAAGGGGCTCACCGTACTCGTCGTAGAGCGCGGCGAACGCCGTTTCATCGCCTTCGTTCAGCCCCTTGACCAGTGAGCGGTCGGGGGCGTGCACGGTGGGGGACAACCTGGGCATTCACGCTCCCGGCAGCGGCATGAGGGGTCCGTCCCCATGGGAATCGTCCGGACAATCAGCCCACCTTGCATACACCCGTGAACCCCATCCGCACCACATGATCTGCCGAAATCACCATTATAG
>NZ_BMRO01000005.1:87329-119274 GCF_014648675.1 Actinomadura livida | reverse complement strand
GAGATGCCGTTTCTCTCCGTGACCACGGTATCAATGACTCGGCGTCAGAATCGAGTCAGCGTCCCGATCCGGCCGGGCCCGGCCGGATCGGGACACCGCCGGTCACTCGGCGCGCCGCACCTCCAGCTCGCCGTCCGCATAACGGCGCCGCAGCACCTTCTTGTCGAACTTGCCGACGCTCGTCTTCGGGACTTCGGCGATGAACGCCCAGCGCTCGGGGAGCTGCCATTTCGCGATCCGGCCGGACAGGAACTCCCGGAGCTGCTCCGGAGTGACCGACGCCCCGTCCCGCACCACGACGGACGCGAGCGGCCGCTCCTGCCAGCGGTCGTCGGGCACGCCGACCACGGCCGCCTCGACGATGTCCGGGTGGGCCATCAGGTGGTTCTCCAGCTCCACCGACGAGATCCACTCGCCGCCCGACTTGATGACGTCCTTCGCCCGGTCGGTGAGCGTCAGGAAACCGCCGGGCGACAGCGTCCCGACGTCGCCGGTGCGCAGCCAGCCGTCGTGGAACTTCCCGGGATCCTCGTCCAGGTGGTACGACGCGGTGATCCACGGCCCGCGGATCTCGACCTCCCCGACGGCCTCGCCGTCGTTGGCCAGGACGACGTCGCCGTCGCCCACGATCCGCATCTCCAGCCCCGCCAGGACGCGGCCCTGGCTGATCCGCGCCTGCCACGCCTCGTCCCCGGCCGCCTTGGCCGGCGGGTGCGCGACCGTCGCGACCGGCGACGTCTCCGTCATCCCCCACGCCTGGACGATCCGGACACCGATCTCGTCGAACCCGCGCATCAGCGCCTCCGGCACCGCCGATCCGCCGCACGGCACCAGCCGCAGCGAGCTGAGGTCGGACCCGTGCTCCTTCGTGTGCCGCAGGACGTCCGCCCAGATCGTCGGCACCGCCCCGGCGATCGTCGGACGCTCGGTCTCGATGAGCCGGACCAGCGGCTCGCCCTGCAGGAACCGGTCCGGCATGACCAGCGCCGCCCCCGCCATGACCGCCGCGTAGGGCAGCCCCCAGGCGTTCGCGTGGAACATCGGGACCACCGGCAGGACGCTGTCGGACGCGCTCAGCCCGATCGCATTGCCGGTGCACGTCGCCATCGAATGCAGGTACGCCGAGCGGTGCGAGTACACGACGCCCTTCGGATTCCCGGTCGTGCCGCTCGTGTAGCACATCGCGGCGGCGGACCGCTCGTCGAGCTCGGGCCAATCGAACGTCGCGGGCGCAGCGGCGAGCAGTTCCTCGTAGCTGTGCAGCTCCTTGCCGGCACCGTCCAGCGGCGCGGTGTCGCCCGCCCCGACCACGATCACATGCCGGACCGTCTTCAACTGCGACAGCACCGGCGCGAGCAGCGGGATGAGCGACCCGTCCACGATGACGACCTGGTCCTCGGCATGGTTCGCGATGTAGACGAGCTGGTCGGGGAACAGCCGCAGGTTGAGGGTGTGGAGAACGGCGCCCATGGACGGGACCGCCAGGTACGCCTCAAGATGCTCGGCGTTGTTCCACATGAACGTGGCGACGCGCTGGTCGCCGTCGATGCCGAGTCCGCGCAACGCCCCCGCGAGCCGCGCCGCGCGCTCACCGACCTCGGCATAGGTACGGCGCCGCGCCCCGTCCCCCGTCCAGGTGGACACCTGGACGTCCCCGAAGACGTCCGCGCCGTAGCGCATGATCGTCCTGATGGTGAGCGGGAAATCCTGCATGGTGCTCCACATGAGGCCCCTCCGTGTTCATTTGCATTGCCCTTGGCGGTCGGGCCCTGGGGGCCCTCCCTTCGGCGGGCAATGCGTGCGATCGCTGCATCGCTCCGGCTCGCCTGGCGGCTCGCTGCGCGATCAGGTTTCTCGCAGGCTCGAAACCTGCCTTCGGACGCGATCGCGACGGTTCTGGTTGTTGCGGGGTTGCGGTGGTGGCCGGTGTCGCCGTGCACGCGGATGCCGTATGGCGCTCGAACGCCGCCATCTTCACGGAACGCGTCGGCAACCCTGGCCTCCTGCTACGCGATGAGATCCCGCACAAGACTGAAGGTAGCCCCCGAAAGCGCCCAGGACCAGATCGCCGCGGCCCTGCGGTAATGGCAGAGGGCCAAGCGTCTGACCGAGCGGTCATCGCAGGTCGGCACTCATCGGGCGATGGCTATTGGAGGCCCTCTTCGTCGCGGAGTTTGGCCACGGCTCGGGAGACCGTGGATTTCACGGTTCCTACGCTGACTCCCAGGAAATCGGCGATCTGCTGTTCGGACATGTCCTCGTAGTAGCGGAGCATGACGGTGACGCGTTGGCGTTCGGGGAGGCGGCGGAGTGCGCGGCCCAGCGCGTCGCGCATCTCCGAGCGGCGTGCGTGGTCGTCGGCGACGGGGCGGTCGGGTAGGCGGTCGGTCGGGTAGACGTCCAGTTTCCGGCGCCGCCACCAGGAGATCTGCGTGTTGACCATGGCGCGGCGGACGTACCCGTCTACGGCGGCGCGGTCCTGGATCCGGTCCCAGGCCAGGTACGTCTTGGCCAAGGCCGCCTGCAGGAGATCCTCGGCCTCGGCGCGATCGCTCGTCAGCTGGGTCGCGGCCCGCAGCAGCACGGCCCCGCGCTCCGCCACGTACGAGCGGAACTCCTCGTGCCGCGTACCGTTCAATTCACCACCGGACCAGGGGTTGTGGAGCCGCCCCCGGCCGGGCCTTTCCCCGGCCCCGGCCGTGCGCACTCCCGGTATGGCTGACGATCGCACGTAGATCGTAATTACGGTCCCACATTAAAGATATATCCGGGTCAACCGGAGCATAATCTTCACCCCAGGTAGATCAAAGGTCTTCCCCCAGCTGACTTATCGCGACAAATCCGTCGACAAGCGCTGTCACCGCACGTGACCCTTGACGCACCGTCTCACGCGCGGTGACCCGCAGTAATGATCGAACACCGGAGCTTCGCGATGTCGCCACCCCAGCACCGAGGAGCGAGCCGCCGCCGGCGCCGCGCGGCCGTCCTCCCGGCGTCCTCGCGCGACCCGGAGCGGGCGGCGCCACCGCTGACCGTGATCACGGGCACCGTCCTGGACGCGAGCCCGCACCTGCTGATCCTGTCGGCGTCGCGCCAGGACGGGCCGGCGCCAGGGGAGATCGAGATACGGCTGGCGATGGGTGACGGCACGACCGTCCGGCACGGCGGGCGCGGGGGCCTCGCCGCGCTGCGGCCCGGGCGGTCCGTGGTCGTCCGGTTGGGGGAGGCCCGGCTCAGTGCCGACCGTATCTGGGTCGACATCAGCCGGGTCACCGGCACGATCGTGGCGTGCAGGGGGGCCACCGTAGAGGTGGACATGGGTCCGCACCGGGGGCGGACCCATGTGGTGATCCCCCCGCACGCCTTCGAGCGGGTGCTCGTCCGGCATCCGCGGCTGGAGCCCGGGTACCTGATCGACCTGATCTGCGTGCGGTCTCCGGACGGTCCGCGGGCGGTGCGTCCGGGCACGTCGCAGCCCGGGTACCGGCCCGATGATCTCGCCCCGCCCGATGTCGCCGCGCCCGTCCCGGACGTGCTGCGCGGGACGGCGACGTGGTTCGCGGGCGCGGGCGGTGGGACGCCGGACGGGGCGGCCTACCCGGCGGTCGATTCCGAGGGAGACGCCGGGGGGTGCGCGGACGCCCCGTCCGGCTGCGTCCCGTTCCCGTACCTGTCGCTGGGCAGCGACATCACCGTCCGCAACGAGTGCACCGGCCGCGCGACCTCCGTCCCGGTGGTGGAATGCGGCTGCGTTGCGGCCCGCTACTGCGACCGCTGCGTGGAATGCGACACGTCCCCCCGCGGAAGAATCGTAGAACTCACCCCCGCCGCGTTCGTTGGCCTCGGCGGCGAACTAGACACAGGCTGCTTCAACGCCGCAGTCCGGACGGGTGCGCCGCTCGCGATGCCGGGGGGCGCGGTGTCGGGGGGCGCGGTGTCATGGTGACGGCGTTTCAGAATACGCAGGTGGTGTTGCTTGCGGCGGTGCTGTTGGCCGCCTGTCTGGCGAAGTTGATGGTGCGGGAGCAGGGGGTGGAGGCGCCCGACCATGTGCACGGCGTTCCGGTGCCGGCGGCGATCGCGCGGTTGTCGGCGTTGCGCGACAGCCGGGGGATGACGGTCGGGCTCGGGGTCGGTGAGGGGCTGCTCGGGCTGGCGCTGCTGGTGACGTCGCATCCGTCGGTGCGTCTCGCGACTACGGTGGCGTTCGCCGCTGCGACCTGGGTGGTCAGCGAGCTGCGGGTCGGGCGGCCGGACGCCGGGTGCGGGTGTTTCGGCGGGCTGAGCGGGCGGAGGGTCGGGCGGCGGAGCGTGTTGCGGGCGGTGCTGTTCACCTGCGCCGCCATCGCCTCGCTGCAGGCGCCGCACGCCGGCCTGGACGTGCTGCGGAACGTCGAGGTGCTCGTCGGGCTGGTGCTCGCGGTGGAGGTCGCGTTGTTCGCGGCGCTGTCGCCGGAGCTGTCGGCGCTGCTCGGCCGCCGCGGGCTGCCGCCCGGTCAGGGACGTCCGGTGATGCCGTGCGAGCGGCGGCGGAGCCCGATCGAGGAGACGTACGCGACGCTGTACGACAGCGCCGCCTGGGTGGAGCACGAGAACGTCGTCACGAGCGCGCTGCCCCTGGACGTGTGGCGGGAAGGCTGCTGGCGGTTCCTCGTCTTCCCGGCGCGTGTCGACGACCGGGAGATGGAGGTCGTGTTCGCCGTGTCCACCGCCGAACGCGGCCGGACCGTCCGGGCGGCGCTGGTGGCCCCGGAGAAGAGCCTCTCTCCCGCTCTCTAGCCGATTCTTGGACACGTCCAATAGCCGCGTATGAAGTCCTGCGCGTGTGGGCGCTGGTCTTCCACTCTCTAGTCGGGTCTTCGGGGGAGGCTAGAGAGGCTGATAGAGGTGCAGAGGGCGTGTGAGGAGAATCTATGGCTCTCTAGGGGTGTTGCTAGAGAGCCGGATATTTTGCGGACGAGGCCGGTCGATGCGGCTTTCTACTGCTCTCTAGCGGCTGGGCTAGAGAGCTTGATAGGGCGGTATCGGCGTGTCGACTTGGTCAGGCGGGTTGGGAGCGGAGGAACTTGCCGAAGTGCGGGACGGTGAAGGCGACCATGCCGCGTTCGGCGCTGTAGATGAGGCCCTTCTTGATGAGGCCGTCGCGGGCGGGCGACAGGCTCGACGGCTTGCGGCCGAGCTCGTCCGCGACCGAGGCGGTGGGCACCGGGTCGTCGCCGAGCATGGCCATCGCGCGCATGTAGTCGCGCTCGGCCGGGGTGGCGCGCTCGTAGCGGCTGCCGAAGAAGCCGACCGCGAGTTCGGTCTCCGCCTCCGGGGCGGCGACCTTGATGTCGTCGGCGGTGATCGGGGTGTCGGGTGCCACGTCCCACACGACCTTGGCGTACGCCTGGACGAAGTAGGGGTAGCCGTCGGCCGCGCCGTACAGTGCGTCGAGGGCCTCCTTGGTGAAGGTGACCTCCTCCCGTTCGGCGGGGGCGAGCAGGGCGTGGTCGGCCGACTCGCGGTCGAGCCGGTCGATGCGGGCATAGCGGAACAGGCGCTCGGAGTAGGACTTGCTGGCCGACAGCACGGCCGGCAGGTGCGGCAGCCCGGCACCCACCACGATCAGCGGTCCGCCGACCTGCGACAACTCGTGGCACGCGGCGCACAGGGCGGACACGTCGTCGGCGGGGATGTCCTGCATCTCGTCCACGAAGAGGGCGATCCCGACGCCGACGTCCGTGGCGACGGACGCCGCGTCCACGAACAGCTCGGTCAGGTCGATCTCCAGGTCGCCGGAGTCGGCGCGGCCGCGCGAGGCGGGCACGTCGATGCCGGGCTGCCAGCGGTGCACGCGGGCCTTCCCCTTGCCGGACGGCTCCGGCCCTGCCTGCGCGAACGCCTTGAGCACGCCGAGGAACTCCTCGATGCGGTCGGGCGCGCGATGCCGGGGCGCCAGTTCGCGCACCGCGCGGTGCAGCGCCGAGGCGACGGGACGGCGGATCGACTGGTCGGGCCGGGCCTCGATCTTCCCGGTGCCCCACAGCCGCTGGATCGCCATCGACCGGAACGCGTTGAGCAGCACGGTCTTGCCCACCCCGCGCAGGCCGGTGACGATCATGCTGCGCTCCGGACGGCCGCGGGCCACCCGCTCGATCACCACCTCGAACTGCTTCAGCTCGCGGTCGCGGCCGGCCAGCTCCGGGGGCCGCTGCCCGGCTCCGGGGGCGTAGGGGTTGCGCACGGGGTCCACGCTCTCGGACTCTATGAGGCGATATAGCTGGGGCCGTAGATTTGCGTAGAAACCGCTACGGCGTGTCGCGTGCCCGCGCGGCGCTTTGCAGCGTGCGGCACCGTCCGGGCCCCTCGTGACGACCGTCGCCACCCTGTCACCTCCCCGGCCGAGCGCGTTCAGGTCGGTCGAACCTCTGTTCGACTACTCGAACACAGTAGCGCATGGGAGACCGCCGTCACACCCGAAGCGTGCTTATTTGCATCGCCCTTGGCGGTCGGGCCTTGGGGGCCCTCCCTTCGGCGGGCAATGCGCGCGATCGCTGCATCGCTCCGGCTCGCCTGGCGGCTCGCTGCGCGATCAGGTTTCTCGCAGGCTCGAAACCTGCCTTCGGACGCGATCGCGACGGTTCAGGTCGGCGCGTGGTCACGGCGGGGGCCGGTGTTGAGACTTAAGAAGCCTGATCGCGCAGCTAGGCGAGGGTCACGCGAGCGGTTCGTCTTGTTCGGAGCGGTGGGGGACCTTCTCGGCCGGGGCGGTTCCCATGCGGCCGGCCTGGAAGTCCTCGAAGGCCTGGACGATCTCCTCGCGGGTGTTCATCACGAACGGGCCGTACCGGGCGATCGGCTCGCGGATCGGGAGGCCGCCCAGCACGAGGATCTCCCAGCCGTTCGCGCCGGCGACCGGCTGGCTCTCGGCGGCGCGGACGACGACGCCGTCCCCGGTCCCCTTGTTGTGCGAGCCGCCGAAGACCGCGAGCTGGCCCTCGTCCAGCGCGATCTCCTCGACGCCGGCCGTGCCGCGTCCGGAGAGGACGTAGACCAGAGCGTTGAACTCGCGCGGCCAGGGCAGGGCGAGGCGCGCACCGGGGGCGACCGTCGCGTGCAGGTAGTTGATGGGCGTGTAGGTCACGCCCGGCCCGTCGTACCCGGCGAGCGACCCGGCGATGACGCGGACGATGGACGATCCGTCGTCGGCGGCCAGGAGCTTGACGTCGCGGGCCTCGATGTCCTGGTATCGCGGCGGGACCCACTTCTGCGCGCGCGGAAGGTTGACCCACAGCTGGATGCCGTGGAAGAGGCCGCCCTTGGCCACCAGTTCGGGCGGCGGCTGCTCGATGTGCTGGATCCCGGAGGCCGCCGTCATCCACTGCGTGGCGCCGTCCGAGATGAGGCCGCCGCCTCCGGTGGTGTCCTGGTGCTGGAACGCGCCGTCGATGATGTACGTGACGGTCTCGAACCCGCGGTGCGGGTGCCACGGGGTACCGCGCGCCTCGCCCGGCGCGTACTCGACGGCGCCCATGTGGTCGAGGAGGAGGAACGGGTCGGCCAGGGCGAGGTCCGTGCCCGGGAAGGGCCGCCTGACCTGGAAGCCCTCTCCCTCCAGGTGGCGCTGCGCGGTCACGACCTTCGCGACGCGGCGCCAGCCGGTCTCGGACTCGGACAGCAGCGGCAGGCGGGGCAGGGTCAGCGGATCGGCCATCACGGCGGGCATGGGGTGCTCCCCTCGGTCGGGTGCCCGTCCACCACGGACGGTGCGGTGCCCGGGCAACCTAGTTGATGATTCAACTATTCCCGCGGACGGATGCCGCGGCTCCTGCTAACGTTTAAGGTAGCCAGCATTAGTTGAATGTTCAACCTGTGCCGTATACTGACCGGCATGAGCGAACCACGCTGGCTCGATGCCGCCCAGCAACGCGACTGGCGGGCGTACGTGGACGGCAGCGTCCGGCTCACCGAGGTCATGGACCGGGACCTGAAGGCCAAGCACGGGCTGTCCGTCTCAGAGTACGAGATCCTCGTCCGGCTGTCCGAGGCGCCCGAGCGGCGGCTGCGCATGGCGGAACTGGCCGAGAACGCCAGCCAGTCGCGCAGCCGGCTGTCGCACACCTGCTCCCGCCTGGAGTCCAAGGGCCTGGTGCAGCGCGACAACTGCCCCAACGACAAGCGCGGCGTCTTCGCGGTGCTGACCGACGAGGGCTACGCCGCCCTCGAACGCGCCGCCCGCGACCATGTCGAGACGGTCCGGACGTTCTTCATCGACGTCATCCAGCCCGAGGACCTCGAAGCCATCGGACGCGCCTTCTCCCTCGTCCTCAAGCGCGTCGGCCCCTCCACCTGAGCCCTCCCCCTACAGCGGGGCGGTGACCCCGGTGAGGAAGCCGACGGACACCAGGGTCA
Organism: Actinomadura livida; assembly: GCF_014648675.1. GTDB lineage: Bacteria > Actinomycetota > Actinomycetes > Streptosporangiales > Streptosporangiaceae > Spirillospora > Spirillospora livida. The sequence continues at coordinate 110,880 of NZ_BMRO01000005.1, read as the reverse complement.
GGAACACCCAGGCGAGCATCATGCCTATGCCGAACGTCCGCCACCGCCCGCCCACCTTCCAGACGAGCAGCCCGCCCAGGCCGAACGCCAGGACGAGCAGTGTGATGAACTGCGGCATCAAGCTCGGCCGCTGGCTCATCATCAGCGGTGCCCACATCATCACCGCGTCCACGAACAAGAAGATGCCGAAGCCGGCCGCGAGCGACCGGACGTCCTGGCCGAGGAACGCACGAGCGCGTTCCGCGAGCACCTGCGCCCTGTCCGCGGGCAGCCGCGGATGTGCCCGCGCCGCTGGTTCGACCTCCACATTGTGCGCCACGGCGAAGATCTCGTCTTCGAGGCTTGGGAGGTCCCTCTCCTGAGGTTCCGCCATCCCGCTCCCTTGGGCCGGAGGCCGCCGGACGACATGCCCGGCGGACCGATGCGGCTCACGGCCCGTCCGTCCCGGCCTCTTTCCGGCGGGCGCGCATTCAAACGCAACGTCGTGGATCGAGGGTGTCACACCCAGGCCGCCGAACGTGCCATCCTTGAAAGATGCCAGGTAGAAGGCCGATTCGCAGCGCCGCGGCGGTCGCCGCGCTGATCGCCGCGACGTCCGCCGCGGCCGCGTGCGGCGGCGGCGACACCGACGAGCCGACGTCCTCCGCGACACCGCCCACCGCGACCGCGCCGACCGGGACCCCGTCGGGCACGCCGTCGGCGGCGCCGACCGAGCAGGGCTTCCAGGCCGAGGTCAAGAAGGTGACCAGAGGAGACCTGCCCCATTCCTGGCGCCCGGGCTGCCCGGTACCCGTGTCCGGACTGCGGATGATCGAGATGACCTACTGGGGCATGGACGACAAGCCGCACACCGGGGGGCGGCTCGTCGTCAACGCCAAGGCCGCCAAAGACCTCGTCGGCGTGTTCCGGAAGCTGTTCGACGACAAGTACCCCATCGAACGCATGGAACCGGTCGACAAGTACAAGGGCAGCGACTTCGACTCGATCGAGGCCAACAACACCTCCGCCTTCAACTGCCGCCGCGCCACCGGGTCGAGCTCCTTCTCCCAGCACGCCTACGGCCTGGCCATCGACATCAACCCCTGCCAGAACCCCTACGTGTACGCGGACGGACGTATCGCCCACCCGGACTGCACGAAGTACAAGAACCGCAACCGGAAGGCCCCCGGCATGATCCACGCCGGCGACAAGGTCGTCAGGGCGTTCGACTCCATCGGCTGGGGCTGGGGCGGCGAATGGAGCGGCGCGAAGGACTACCAGCACTTCAGCAGCAACGGGAGGTAGCCGGGCCGCACGCCCCGCCGCTCCGGGTCACATCATCATCAAGGCGACCACGAGGATCGCGACGACGGCGACCACGGCCACGATGCCGACGATCAGGCCGATGTTCGGCCCGGACTTCTGCGGCTGCGCCTGGTTGGCGAAGTTCTGGAACTGGTGGGTCGTGCCTGCCGGATCATTGGGTGTCTGCGACATGCCGAAGAGGGTAACGGATACCCAACAGGGCGGTCTGTCCGTTTCTGCACAGACAGACCGCGTTCCGGATCGAGCGGAGAGTGTGGGATTCGAACCCACGAGGACTGTCCCCAGCCCTGGGCGCTTTCAAGGCGCCTGCACTAGTCCACTATGCGAACTCTCCCGGTGACCGCCTTCGCCGGCGGTCCACGCCCACGATAGCGGCCCCGCACCACGCCTTCGACCGCTTAACGCAGGCTGAACGCACGCCGTCACGGCCCGGCCGGAACGGCGTAGCCGGGGATCGACGGCCAGCGCACGGTCATGACGATCGACTCCTCCTCGGCCTGCCACGAGTGGTCGACGCCGCGTCCCCAGACCACGTAGTCGCCCTGCTCGGACAGGACCACGTCCCCCTCCGGGAACTCCAGCCGGAACCGGCCGCTGATCAGGACGAGCAGCGCGGTGCGCCGCTCACCCTCCGTCCACTGGCCGCGGCGCTCGCCCTTCTGGTGCACGCCCCACTTGATCTCGACCTCGTCGCTGTGCCGGAGGTCGCCGGCGGGCTTGAAGTGGCCGAGGAGCCAGCCCCGGTCGGCGGCGGCGTCCGGGCCCGCCTTCCCCACGTACACACCGTCCACAGGACGTGACCGTACCGCCGGAGATCAGGAGTCGGTGGGACGTTGGAAGGCGAAGCCGTCGCCGACGACGGCGGCGAGGTGCAGGTACGCCTCCCGCGTCGCGGGGGCGAGCTGCTCCAGCTCGACCTCGGCCCCCTCCTCCAGGTGGTCGTCGTACGGGATGCGGACGACGGCGCGGCAGCGGCTCTCGAAGTGCGCCTGGAGCTTGTCGAGGTCGACCTGGCTGCGGGTGCGGTTGCGGACCATCGACAGCACGACCACGCCGTTGCGGACGAGGTGCCCGTGGTCGTGCGCCTCCAGCCAGTCCAGGGTGGCGCTCGCGGAGCGGGCGCCGTCCACCGACGGGGAGCTGACCAGGACCAGCTGGTCGGCGAGGCTCAGCACGCCCGCCATCGCCGAATGCAGCAGCCCGGTGCCGCAGTCGGTGATGCAGACCGAGTAGTACTGCTCCAGGACGACCGCGACGGCCGCGTAGTCTTCGGCGCTGAACGCCTCGCTGACCGCCGGGTCCCGGTCGGACGCGAGGATCTCCAGCCGCGCCTCGTTCTGCGAGGTGAAGCCGCGCACGTCGGCGTACCGGTGGATCTGGTCCCGGTTGTTGAGCAGGTCCCGGACGGTCGCGGCCGTCTCGAGCCGCACCTTGTCCGACAGCGTCCCGCGGTCGGGGTTGGCGTCCACCGCTATGACGCGGTCGCCGCGCAGCGACCCGAGCATCGAGCCGAGCCCGGTGGTGGTGGTCGTCTTGCCCACGCCGCCCTTCAGGGACATGACGGCGACCCGGTGGTGCCCGCCCGCGACGACGGTGCGCGCCCTGGCGATCAGGTCCTTGCGGCGCAGTTCGTTCTGCGATTCGCCGGGGTGGATGCCGCCCGCGGTCGCCTTGTAGACGGCGCGCCGCCATCCCGAGGACGGGGCGATGCGCCGCTCGCCGAGCAGGTTCTCGGAGCTGAGGCTGTCGGCGTTCTGCGGCTGCTGCTGGCCGGGGTGGCCGGGCGCGGGCTGCATCATCTGGTTGAGCGCGGGCGGGTACCCGTACCCCTGCACGGGCTGGCCCGTATTGGGGTCGATGGGCGGGTACGGCTGGCCCGTGTTCGGGTCGATCTGCTGGTACTGCGGGGGCACCGCGTTGGGGTCGGGCGCGTACGGCTGACCGGTGTTCGGGTCGACGGGCTGGTACTGCCCCGCCGCATTCGGGACCGGCGCATAGGGCTGACCCGTGTTCGGGTCGACCGGGTACGGCTGACCGGGGGCGTTGGGGTCGGGCGCGTACGGCTGGCCCGTGTTGGGGTCGACCGGCTGGTACTGCCCCGCCGCATTCTGGTCCTGCGCGTACGGCTGGCCGGTGTTGGGGTCGATCGGCTGGTACTGCTGAGCCGCCGCGTTGGGATCCTGCGCGTACGGCTGGCCGGTATTGGGGTCGACCGGCTGGTACTGCTGAGCCGCTGCGTTGGGATCCTGCGCGTACGGCTGACCGGTGTTCGGGTCGACCGGCTGGTACTGCCCGCCCGCGGCGTTCGGGTCCTGGGGGAAGGGCTGGGCCGTGGTGGGGTCCGCGGGCGTGTACTGCGTGGTGGCGTTCGGGTCCGGCTGGACCGGACGGCCGGTGTTCGGGTCGATCGGGACGTAGGGCTGGCCGGACGCGTCGGTGTCCTGGGGAAAGGGCTGGCCCGTGGCCGGGTCGATCGGCTGGTACGGCTGGCCCGCGGCGCCGGGGTCCTGCTGGTCCGCCGGGTACGGCGGGAGCTGGTCGAGGGGCGGGGCGGCGTTGCCGTTGGCGTCGTACGGCGACTGCTGCGGCGCGTACGGCGGCGGCGTGGGCTGGGACGGGTCGTACCCCGGGTAGCCGGCGGTGTACGGCGGGGGCAGCATCCCGCCGTCGAACGGCTGCGGCAGGGGGCCGCCCTCGTAGGGCGGGGGCTGCGGCGGACCGCCGAAGGTCTGCTGCGGGTAGCCGGTCTCGGAAGGCTGCTGGAAGGAGGGGGGAGCCGCGAGCCAGGGGTTGGCGTTCGGGTCCGTCTGCTCGACCGGCGACTGGGGCTGGGACTGGGCGTCCTCTTCCGGGGGCGCGTTCTCCTTCTCGGCGGGGGCGGGCCCCGCGCTCTGCTCCCCTTCGGCGGCCGGGGCGGGGGACTGCCCGGCCGGCTCGCCGCTCATCGCGTCCAGAGAGGCCAGCCGCTCCTCCAGGGAACGCCCGTCGTGCTCGTTCCTTGCCACCGTTCTTCCCCCTCGGGCACGCCTCTGATGATCAACACGGAGCAGGTCGGCAAAAAGGTCCCCGTGCAGGATACCCGTGCACCAATACCACGCATCCCGCGTGGAGATCGACGTTGGCGTGGTAACGGGCGGGTCCGGATCGCCCGGTAGCGTGACTGGTATGCATGCGATCGTTGTCCGCGAGCCGGGAGACCCCGACGTCCTGGAGTGGACGGAGGTCCCGGATCCGGCGCCGAAGCCGGGCGAGGTACTGATCGACGTCGTGGCCAGCGCGGTGAACCGCGCGGACGTCATGCAGCGGATGGGTTTCTACCCCCCGCCACCGGGCGCTTCCCCGTACCCGGGGCTAGAGGTGTCCGGGCGGGTCGCGGAGCTCGGCCCGGACGTCACGGGCCTGAATGTGGGCGACGAGGTGTGCGCGCTGCTCGCCGGGGGAGGGTACGCCGAACGGGTCGCGGTGCCCGCCGCGCAGGTGCTCCCGGTACCGCGCGGGGTGGACGTCGTCGACGCCGCCGGTCTGCCGGAGGTCGCGTGCACGGTGTGGTCGAACGTCTTCATGCTCGCCGGGCTGCGCGAAGGGGAGACGCTCCTCGTCCACGGCGGCGGCAGCGGCATCGGGACGCACGCGATCCAGCTCGCGAAGGCGCGCGGCGCGCGGGTCGTGACGACGGTGGGCAGCGCGGAGAAGGCGGCCCGCTGCCGGGAGCTCGGCGCGGACGTGACGGTCAACTACCGCGAGGACGACTTCGCCGAGCACGGCCCGTACGACGTGATCCTGGACGTGATCGGCGCGAAGTACCTGGCCCGCAACGTGGACGCGCTGGCCGTCGGCGGCCGCCTGATGGTGATCGGGCTGCAGGGCGGCGCGAAGGCCGAGCTGGACATCGGCAAGCTGCTCCGCAAGCGGGCGCTGGTCCACCCGACGTCCCTGCGCTCCCGCCCGCCGGCGGAGAAGGCGGAGATCGTGGCGGGAGTACGCGAAAATGTGTGGCCGCTGCTGGAATCGGGCGCCGTCCGGCCGGTCGTCGACCGGCGGTTCCCGATGCCGGACGCGGCGAGTGCGCACCGGCTGCTCGAGGAGAGCGGCCACGTCGGCAAGATCCTGCTGACCGTATGAGGATAGGAGGACAATGAGCGACCCTTCGAAGAACGAGTCCGGACAGGAACCCCAGGTGCTCGTGGTCGGCCCGGGCGGCATCGCCATGGAGGGCGGTTCCGAGGGCGAGCACGAGACCAAGTCGGTGACCGGGATGGTCGAGCAGCCGGCGAAGGTGATGCGGATCGGCGGGATGATCCGGCAGCTCCTGGAGGAGGTCAAGGCCGCCCCGCTGGACGAGGCGAGCCGGGCCCGGCTGCGGGAGATCCACAAGTCGTCCATCAAGGAGCTCGAGGACGGCCTCGCGCCGGAGCTGGTCGAGGAGCTGGAGCGGCTGTCGCTGCCGTTCGCCGACGGGAGCGTGCCGAGCGAGGCGGAGCTCCGGATCGCGCAGGCGCAGCTCGTCGGCTGGCTGGAGGGCCTGTTCCACGGCATCCAGACGACGCTGTTCGCCCAGCAGATGGCGGCGCGCGCCCAGCTGGAGCAGATGCGCCGCGCCCTGCCCGCCGGGATGATGCCCCCGGGCGCCGCCGCGGACGACGACACGCCGGGATCGCGTTCGTCGGGCCCTTACCTGTAGGTCGCGGCGCGCGGCGTCACGGGAAGAGGCGCTCCAGCACCTCGGCCACGCCCTCGTCGTCGTTGCGCGACGTCTTGTGGGTGACGGCGGCGAGCACGAGCGGGTGCGCGTTCGCGACCCCGTACGAGGTGCCCGCCCAGGTGAGCATCGGCAGGTCGTTCGGCATGTCGCCGAAGGCGACGACGGCGTCGGACGTGAGGCCGTGCTCGGTGCACAGGGCGGCGAGGGCGCTGGCCTTCGTGACGCCGTGCGCGCTCATCTCCAGCAGGCCCCGCCCCGACGAGTGGGTGACGGTGACGAGGTCGCCGACGGCCTCCATCGCCTTCGCCGAGAGCGCGTCGGGGTCGGCCTCGGGGTGGAACGCGAGCAGCTTCGTCCCGCTGCGGTCGACGAGGTCCTCGAAGTCCACCGGCCGGCCGCCGAGGGCCGCCGCGTCCCAGCGGCCGAGCAGGTAGCTCTTCTCGAACACGAAGCCGTCCGGGTGCTCCACGGCGAACCGCAGCTCCGGCGCGACCGCGCGGAGCCGCCCCACCGCCTCCGCGATCACCGGCGGCGGGATCTCCCTGGTCTGCAGGACGGTCTCGGTGTGCAGGTCGTACAGCACCGCGCCGTTCGCGCAGATCGCGACGCCGTGGTGGTCGACGGCCGTGGCGATCTCCTTCATCCAGCGCGGCGGCCGCCCGGTCACCATGACGAGCATCGCCCCGGCCCGCTCGACACGGGCCAGGGCGGCGACGGTGCGGTCGGAGATGGTCCCGTCGGAGCGCACGATCGTCCCGTCGAGGTCAGTGGCGACCACGCGCGGCGAGAGATGGGTCATGTCACCTTCCAGGGCAGATGGGACACACCATAAGCCACGTCCGGGACAAACCCCCGCCGGGTGTCAGCGCTTCACCGGCTCCAGGACGTCCTGGCCGAGGAACTTCCGCAGCGCCTCGGGCACGCGGACCGTGCCGTCCGCCCGCTGGTGGTTCTCCAGGATCGCGACCATCCACCGGGTGGTCGCCAGCGTCCCGTTCAGGGTCGCGACCGGCTGGTTCCTGCCGTCGGCGTCCTTGAACCGCACCGCGAGGCGCCGCGCCTGGAACTCGGTGCAGTTCGACGTCGAGGTGACCTCGCGGTAGGTGTTCTGCGTCGGCACCCACGCCTCGCAGTCGTACTTGCGGGCCGCGCTGGAGCCGAGGTCGCCCGCCGCGACGTCGATCACCCGGTACGGGATCTCGACCTTGGCGAGCATCTCCTTCTCCCACTCCAGGAGCCGCAGATGCTCCTCGTGCGCGTCGGCCGGGTCGCAGTAGGAGAACATCTCCACCTTGTCGAACTGGTGGACGCGGATGATGCCGCGGGTGTCCTTGCCGTACGAGCCGGCCTCGCGGCGGAAGCACGACGACCACGCCGCGTACCGCCGCGGGAGGGCGTCGATGATCTCGTTCATGTGGTACGCGGCGAGCGGCACCTCCGACGTCCCGACCAGGTACAGCTCATCCTGCGGGAGGTGGTACACCTCGGCGGCGTGCGCGCCGAGGAACCCGGTGCCCTCCATCGCCTCCGGCTTCACCAGGACCGGCGGGTACATCGGCACGAACCCGGCCGCGACGGCCTGCTCCATGGCGAGGTTGAGCAGCGCGTACTGGAGCCGCGCGCCCACGCCGGTCAGGTAGTAGAACCGCGCGCCCGACACCTTCGCGCCGCGCTCCATGTCGATCGCGCCGAGGCTCTCCCCCAGCTCCAGGTGGTCCTTGGGCTCGAAGTCGAACTCGGGCGGCTCACCGACGTGCTCCAGGACGACGAAGTCCTGCTCGCCGCCGGGCGGGGCGCCGTCCTCGATGAGGTTCGGGACGCTCTTCAGCAGCGCGTCGAGCTCCTCGCCGAGCCGGTCGGCCTCCGCCTCGCGCTCCTTGACCTCCTGCGCCAGCTCCTTGGCGCGGGCCAGCAGCTCCTGCCGCTCGTCGCCCTTCGCCCTGGAGACCGACTTGCCGAAACTCTTCTGCTCCGCCCTGAGCTGCTCGAACGACGTCAGCGCCGAGCGGCGCCTCCCGTCCACGTCCAGCAGCCGGTCGACGACGGTCTCGTCCTCGCCGCGGGCGCGCTGCGAAGCGCGCAACCGCTCGGGATCCTCTCGAAGAGCTCGCAGGTCGATCACAGACCCGAGGCTACCGGCCCGGCCGGGCCCGTGCGCGCGAGTATCGCCGGTGTCAGCGGACTCCGCTGGCGAGAAGCGCGTGCGCCGGCAGCGCGACCCTTCCGTCCGGCGAGCCGTCCCGCACCGCGTGCCGGGCCACGATGCGGTCGTAGGCGTCCTTGATCCGCGCGACGGTCGGCGCGTCCTGCCGCCCGACGATGACGCCGTTGGTGCCGATCCTGGCCAGGGCGCCCAGCTCCCACCATCGCTCGGCGTCGGTGACGTGCTCCCACGTCACCTCTTCGACGGCGACCTCGCCGAACCCGGCCTCCGTCACCAGCCGCCGGAACGCCGCCGGCTCGCCGTACTCCATGAACGGCGGCTCGGGGATGTCGTCGGGCCACGGCACGCCCGCCTCCGCGATCGCCTCCCGGACGATCGCGAGGGCCCCGCTGCCCGGCATGACCCAGCAGCTCAGCGCCAGCCGCCCGCCCGGCCGCAGCACGCGCCGCAGCTCCGCGAGCGCGACGGCCGGGTCGCCGACGTGGTTGATGACGAAGTTGCCCGCGACCGCGCCGAACTCCCCGTCCCCGAACGGCACCTCGGGCAGCACCGCGACGCGCACGTCCAGGCCGGGGACGTTGCGGCGGGCCGCCTCGGCCATGCCCGGCTCCGCGTCCATCGCCGACACGTCGGCACCGCGCCGGACCGCCTCCCGCGACACGAACCCGGGCCCCGTCCCGACGTCGAGGAACCGCGTCCCCTCGGCGACGCCGGCGGCGTCCAGCAGCGGATCGATCATGTAGTGGGTGAGCCGGGCGAACCCCTTCTCGTACGCGTCGGCGCGCCCGTCCCACAGTTCCCGCTCGTAGGCGTCGAAGTCTTGGACCACCCACGCACCCTACGTCAGCGCACGTCCACGTAGTCGGCCGGCTGGTTGGAGCCGACGTAGGTACTGCTGCCCCAGTACCTGGCGAGCCAGGTACCGTCCTGCGACGCCTTGAACTTCTTGTTGAACCAGCCGTTCGTCGCGGTCTTCGTGATTGCCATCTTCGTCCAGGTCGACGACCCCTTGGGCCTGAAGTAGATGTGGATGTTCGCGCCGGGCCCCGGCTTGCCGGCGGGCATGTAGCGGTACAGCAGGCCCTTGACCGTGATGTACGCGCCCTTCTTCACCGGCTCCGGCGAGGCGTTGTAGTACTGGATCGATGTCCGGTACTTGACATCGACATAGTCGGAACCGCTCACGGCCGGCGTGTACTCGTTGTTGCCCGGGTATTGCGCGCGCCAGTAGCCGTCCTCTGTCCCGACCGTTGTCATGTCGAACGTCCCGTCGGCAGAGGTGGTCTGAGACGTCACACGCGTCCAGTCCGTGCCGTTCGTGGAGAACTCCACGAACACGCGCACACCGGCCAGTCCGTAGGCGACCCCATCGACATCGGCTACCAGGCGCCCGCTGAGTCGCCTCCAGCCGTCGTACCAACTCGGCTCTGGGCCTGCGTCGAAGCCGGCGAACCGCGCGACCTTCCGGACCTCCGCGGCGCCTGCCGTCGCATGGCCGCCGGGCGGCAACGCCGTGTTCGCGTGGGCGGTCGCGGGGACGTACAGGGCCGACGCCACGGCGGCGGCGGAGACCAAGAGGGCTGACGAGGGGCGCAATGGAGGGCCTCTCCACTTGGGGGTGTTGTGGAGTCGACGCCCGAGATCGACTATCCGTTTACCGCCGAACCCGACCAGGTGGTCACATCTCGGTCACCGGAGACCTCGCCGGCCTCCCGAGGCCGGTCAGGGGTTGTTGTGGGGGACGGCGCATCCGTCGTCCGCGCAGGTGCCGGTGTCGTCGCCGATCGTGGTGAGCTTGGGACGCGCGTCCGCCCAGGCGCGGTCGAGGACCTGCGTGAACGTTTCGGCCGGCTGGGCACCGGAGACGCCGTAGCGGCCGTCGACGACGAAGAACGGGACGCCCGTCGCGCCGAGTTCGCGGGCCTCGCGCTGGTCGGCCTCCACGTCGGCCGTGAACTTCCCGGTCGTGAGGGTCTCGCGGGCGGTGCCGGCGTCCAGGCCCGCCTCTTCGGCGATCTTCACGAGGGAGTCGTGGTCGAAGACGGAGCGGCGGTCGGTGAAGTGGGCCTTGTAGAGGGCCTCGACGAACGCGTCCTGCACACCCTGTTCCGCCGCCAGATGGACGAGGCGGTGCGCGTCGGCGGTGTTGCCCGCCCGGCCGTCCTCCAGGTGGTATTCCAGGCCCACTCCGGCGGCGCGCTCCTCCATCTGGCGGTTCATCTCGACGGCCTGCTCGCGCGACATGCCGTACTTGCCGGCCAGCATGTCGGCGACGTCGACGGTCTCGCCCTTGGGGAACGACGGGTCGAGTTGGAACGCGCGGTGCACCACTTCGACCTGGTCGCGGTGCTCGAACTTGTCCAGCGCGTGCTCGAAATGCCGCTTCCCGATGTAGCACCAGGGGCAGATGACATCGGACCAGATCTCGACGCGCATGGGAGGGCACCTCTCTCGGAACGGTTGAACCTTCCACAACACGTCCCGCCCCCGGTTGATTTCCGGGCGAGCTCAGGCGCGGCCGGTGCGGATGGCCTCGACCCAGGCGGCGGCCTGGGCGAAGTCGTCGTCGTGGGTGCCGCGGCGGATCTCCGGCTGGACCTGGTCGGCGCGGTGGTAGGAGCCGACGAAGCGCACGTCGGAGCAGACGCGGCGCAGGCCCATCAGGGCCTCGCCCACGCGGGCGTCGGCGACGTGGCCCTCGAAGTCCATCCAGAACAGGTAGGAGCCGAGGCCCGCGCCGGTCGGGCGCGACTGGATCAGGGTGAGGTTGATGCCGCGCACGGAGAACTCGGTGAGGATCTCCAGCAGGGCGCCCGGGTGGTCCTCGCCGATGAACGCGACGACGGTCGTCTTGTCCGTGCCGGAGGGCGCGGGCGGGGTGCAGGGGCGCCGCAGGACGACGAAGCGGGTGACCGCGTCGGCGACGTCGTGGATGTCCTCGGCGAGGACGGCCAGGCCGTAGCGGGCGGCGGCGAACGAGCCGGCGAGGGCCGCGTCGTAGTGGCCGTCGGCGACGCGCTGGGCGGCCTCGGCGTTGGACGTGGCGGCGCGCCACTCGGCGTGCGGGACGTTGTCGAGCAGCCAGCGGCGGCACTGCGGCTGCGCGATCGGGTGGGACGCGACGGTCTTGATGTCGTCCATCGCGGTGCCCGGGCGGACGAGGAGCGCGAACGAGACCGGAAGGTGGATCTCGCCGACGATCTGCAGGGGCTCGCCGGTGGCCAGCTCGTCCAGCGTGGTGGGGACGGAGCCCTCGACGGAGTTCTCCAGCGCCACGACGGCGGTGTCGGCCTCGCCGCGGCGGAGCGCCTCCAGGACGGCGGGGACGGTCGCGTACGGGACGTGCTCGGCCTCGGCCGCGCCCGGGAGGGTCAGCAGCGCGGCCTCGGTGAAGGTGCCCCGCGGACCCAGGTAGGCGTAGCGCGCTGTCCTGTCGTCTGCGGTCACGGGTCCCCCGGGTGCGTGTTACTGGTGAGTGGGAAGCGCCTCGGCGAGAAGCGAGGTGAGAACGCCGAGTTTACCGCCCGCCCGGTAAAGACCGCCCGCTGCGGCCACGGGGCCGTCAGGCGCGGGCGCTGGGGGTGCGGTCGCCGCTGCCGAAGTCGGCGAGCGGGTCGTCCATCGACACGATGGGCCCCTTGCCGAGCCGCGCCGCCCGCAGGACCTGGTTCTCCTCGGGGGAGAGCATCTCGACGGCGTGCCCGCCCTGGATCGCCTTTGCGTAGGTACGCGTCTCCGTCCGCCCGTTGATGGAGCTGATCACGATCCCGTCCCCCACCGCGTTGATCAACGCGAGCGAGAAGGAGCGGTGCCCGGACATCTCCTTGAGGGCGTCGTAATGGACGATGGCGAGGTCGCGCAGGGCGCGCTCGTCCACCGAACCGCTGGCGACCTGAAGCTGGCGCCTCAGCATTTCCCCGCACTCGCCGACGACCTGGTTCACCCGGTTGTGGGCGACCACCGCGATGGACAGGCCCGCAACACCCGCGACCAGGCCGGCGACGGCCACCGCGACAAGCATCACGGGCTGAGCGTACCCACCCTGACCTCCCGCCGCGAAGAATCCTCGTGATCTACTCGCGGATCGAGACGTTTTACGAGCCAGTGGCCGAGCAGCACGACCGACGCGAGGGCCGCGGCGCCGAACGTGTCGCGGAGCACCTCGCCCGTGAAAACCGAGACCAGGGAGTGCTCCGGGCCGATCATGGCCCGCGCCCACCACGGGATCGGGAACAGGAAGAGCAGCCAGAGCGCGAGCGCGAACAGACATCTTCGCGTGTCCCGGCCATCACCGGCCAAAGCCGCGATCACCGCGATCATCCAGACGAGGTGGTGGATCCAGCCCACCGGGGACAGCGCGACCGACAGCAGCCCGACGATCGCGACGGAGCCGAGGAGCAGGCTCGTGGCGTCCGGCCCGGTCAGCAGCGCGGCGACCCGGGACGACCGGCGGGCCCAGCGGAACCCGTAGTACGCGACGGCCGCGGCGAGGACGACCCACACGAGCGTGCGGACGGGGCCCTCGTCGAAGATCCGCGCGACGATGCCGTGCACGGCCTGGTTGGTGGTGCCGTCCACCGCGCCCGTCCGGTCGCCGCCCTGGAGCAGCGCGCCGAACCAGTAGTCGGCCGAGTCGGACGGCAGCAGCGCGAACCCGGCGAGGGTGGCGGCCGCCGCGGTGAGCACCGCGTTGCCCAGCGCCTCCCGCCGCCCGGTGATCAGGAACCAGATGAGGAAGACGCCCGGCACCAGCTTGATCGCGACGGCGAGGCCGACGAGCATCCCGCGCGGCCACCGGGCGGTGCGGGCGCAGCAGTCGGCCAGGCACATGGCGAGGAGGAACAGCCCGACCTGGCCGAAGCGGAACTGGTCCCGGACGGGTTCGAGCCACGTCATCGCCGCGACGAGCACGCCCGCCGCCAGCGGCGCCCAGCGGCCGAACCGGCGGATGAGGTCGCGGAAGGCGTAGCAGACCGTGACGACCAGCGCGGCGTAGATGAGGGCCGTCCACACCGCCTGGGCGACGGGCCAGGACAGCAGGGTGAACGGGACGGCGAGCACCGCGGCGAACGGCGGGTAGGTGAACGGCAGCAGCTGCGGCGGCTGCGTGAGCACGTCGTAGAGCGGGGCGCCGCGCAGGATGGCGCGGCCGCCGTCCCGGTACACCTCGAGGTCGACGAGCCGCTGGTCGGGCGGGTTGCCGAGCCAGCGGACGACGACGGGCGTCACCGCGGCCGCCGCGACGACGACGCCCGCCAGGAGGATCAGCAGATCGGCCCGCGGCCACCGCCGTCCGGCGGCCGGGACGGGCTCGTCCCCGGCACGGGCCTCATCGCGGGCTTCGCTCACAACCTGCGCCTCGGGACCGTCCACAGCCGCAGGATATGGCCCCACGGCGTTGGTATGGCTCTTGTAACCTGTGCGCCATGACTTCGCGGGGAGCAAAGATCGCCATGTTCCTCGCGACCCTCGTCGCGGTGCTGACGGGTCTCTCCGGGCTGTTCCCGGTGCACGCCCAGGCCGCGGCTCCGGAGAGCGCTTCCCAGCGGAGCTCCGCCGCGATCGACGGCCGCGTCGTGATCATCGGCGTGCCCGGGCTGCTGTGGAGCGACATCGGCGAGGAGGAGACGCCCGCCCTGTGGGGGCTGACCGGGCAGGGCTCCGCGGCGAGCCTCAGCGTCCGTACGACGCGGGTCGCGACGTGCCCGACGGACGCGTGGCTGACGGTGTCGGCGGGCCAGCGGTCCCGGCTGCCGCACGGCGACTGCGCGCTCCCGGCCACGCCGATCCCGGCCGGGCAGGACTCCCCCGCGGGCCAGGTGCCGGAGGGCGGCGCGGTCGCGCCCGGCTGGCCCGCGATCAAGAGCGACAACGCCGACACCAACTACCACGCGCAGATCGGGCTGCTCGGCGACGCGGTCCAGAAGGCGGGCGGCTGCACGCTGGCGGTCGGGCCCGGCGCGGTGTTCGGGCTCGGCAACGGCGGCGGGCGGGTCGACCGCTACGTCCCGTCCCCGGACCGGGTGACCGCCGCGGACTGGGCGGCCTGCCCGCTCGCGGCGGTCGAGGTCGACGACCTGTTCCGCGCCTACATCGACGCCGGCGTCGACCACGAGGGCGCGCAGGTCCCGCTCTCGGAGACCACACGGGCCGAGGCCGCGGCCGCCGCGGACCGCCGGGTCGGGCAGGTGATGACCGGGCTCCCGGAAGGGACGACGGTCCTGCTGGCCGGGCTGTCCGACATCGGCGTCGACCCGCACCTGCGCGTCGCGATCGCCAAGGGCGGGGCGGGCGGCGGCACGGCCTACGAGCCCGGCTACATGACGTCCGGCGCCACCCGGCAGGACGGCCTGGTCACGCTCACCGACGTCACCGCGACGACGCTGAAACTGCTCGGGCTGCCGCAGCCGAAGCAGGCCGTCGGGTCGGTCTGGCGGCCGGAGCCGTCGGCCGACACCACCCTCGAACGCGTCGAGGCCCTTGAGGACCAGGACGTCGCCGCGCAGGGGATCCGGGCCGTCCAGACGTCGTTCTACTGGGTGCTCTTCGCGACGCAGCTCGTCCTGTACGGCATCGCGGCGCTCGCGCTGCGGCGGCTCGGCGGCGACCGCAGCTCGCGGGCCCGGATACTCGGCGGCACCCGCGTGATCGCGCTGCTCGGGGGAGCGGCGCCGGGCGCGTCGTTCCTCGCCGGGCTGCTGCCGTGGTGGCGGGCCGAGCATCCGACCCCGGTGCTGATCTGCACCATGCTCGGCTTCGCCGGGCTGCTGACCGGGCTGGCGCTGGCCGGGCCGTGGCGCCGGTCGCTGTTCGCGCCCGGCCTGGTGATCACCGGCATCACCGCGTCCGTCCTCGCGCTGGACGTCATGACCGGGTCGAACCTCCAGCTCAACACGCTCATGGGGTACACGGCGCTCGTCGCCGGACGCTTCTACGGGTTCGGCAACCAGGCGTTCTCGCTGTTCGCCGTCGCGTCGATCCTGACGGCGGCATGGCTGTCGGAGTACCCGCTGCGCGCTGGGCGCAAGGGGCTCGCGCTCGGGATCGTCGTGGTGATCGGGGTGTTCGCCGTCGCGGTGGACGGGCTCCCCGCGTGGGGCAGCGACTTCGGCGGCGTGCTGGCGATGGTCCCGGCGTTCGCCGTCCTCGGCCTGATGGTCACCGGACGGCGCGTCTCCCCGGTCACGCTCGTACCGTTCGCGCTGGCCGGCGCGGCGCTGGTGCTGTTCATCTCCTACCTGAACTCGCGGAGCGAGAACCCGACGCACCTCGGCCGGTTCTGGCGCGACCTCATGGACGGCGAGGCGTGGGGCGTCGTCACCCGCAAGTTCGACGCGATGGTGAACAGCCTCGGGTACTGGCCGTACACGCTGGCGATCGCCGCGGCGGTCGTGTTCCTGTTCTTCGTGCTGGCGCGGCCGACGCGGTGGCGGGTGTCGCTGCTGCAGCGCGCCTACGAGCACAGCGTGACGATGCGTCCCGCGCTGATCTCCGCGCTGACGGTCGGCGTCATCGGCATGCTGGTGAACGACTCCGGCGTGGTGATCCTGTCGGTCTCGCTCAGCCTGGCGACCCCGCTGATGCTCGCGGCCGGCGTGCGGTCGCTGGAGATCGACCTGAGAAACGAAGACTCTGCACCACCAGAATCGCCAGGATCGCGACCAGCGTCCACGGAATCACCTTCGGGCGAACGAAGGTGAACAGCCAGGACAGGTCGTCCGGCAGGCTGATCCGGGCGGGCGCGCGGGCCGGGAGGTAGGCGAGGCTGAGCGCGGCCGTGTGGGCGAGCAGGATCCAGTCGACGCGCGTCCAGGGCAGCAGGGCGAGCAGCGCCCAGCCGAACCCGTCGTACCAGGGCAGCGCGTACGGGGCGGCGAACAGCCAGGCGAGGACGAACGCCGCGGCGATGCGGCGGTGCTCCCCGTCCGGCGCGTCCCCCGGCGCGACGGCTCCCCCGGGCGGGACGTCCTCGCGCGGGAGCGTGCGGGCGAGCAGCACGAACAGCACGAGCCCGAGCAGCAGCGCACCCGCCTTGATGACGTCCCGCCGCGCGCCGCGGCCGAACCACTCGTCCAGCAGATGCCAGGGGGTGGCGAACGAGACCATGCCGCTCGCCTCGCGGACCTGGTCGAGGGCGTGCGGTCCGGCGAGCAGGTACGACAGCGCCGCGACCGCGCCCGCGCCGCCGGCGAGGGCGACGAGGCCCGCGATGGAGCGCCGCACCCGGCCCGGCCGCACCCCGCGGAGCAGCGCCCAGGCGGGGCCGCCGGCGACGAGCGCGGCGGGCAGCTTGACCGCCGCGCCGGCCCCGGCGAGGGCGCCCGCGGCGAGCGCCCGCACCCATCCGGCCCGCAACCAGCGGGTGCGGGCGCCGAAGAGGGCGAGCGCCGCCACCATCGGCGCGATCGCGAGGACGTCGTTGTGCGCGCCGCCGATCAGGTGGAACAGCACGAGCGGGTTGCACGTCCACAGCAGCGCCGTGCGGAGCCGCCGTTCGGCAGTGCCCGCCGTCCGGTAGAGGATCAGCGCGGTCGCCGCGAACGCGAGCGTGTTGGCGACCGACAGGACGAACACGGTGAGCCGCACCGAGCCGCCGCCGATCCAGGCGGCGAGCGCCTGCTCGCCCGTGGCGATCGGCCCGTACACCGACGGGGTCGTGCGCCATTCCTCGGGCGCCCCGGCGACGGGGTCGTGCGCCAGCTCGGCCGCGCTGGTGTCGTAGGGGTCGTGGCCCGTCGCCGCCATCCGCCCGTAGGAGGCGTAGTTCAGGTGGTCGGTGGACCCGACCGGCGGCATCATCATGAACGCGACGGCGGCCAGCAGCCCCGCCATGGCCAGCGGGAACGCCCGGACGCGCCACCCTTTCCGGACGGCGGCGAGGCACAGCCCCAGCCCCGCCGCCCCGGCCAGCACGCCCGCGGCGACGAGGCCGATCACCAGGTACGGCGACGGGTGGACGGCCAGCGAGTACGGCGGCTCGGCGGCGGCGCCCTCCAGCTCGGGCTGGAAGACGGACGGGCCCAGCAGCGCGGTGGCGAGGAAGCACCCGAGGCTGAGGCCGATGCCGCACAGCCCGCCCGTCCCGAGACGGGTCACCGGCGGTTGCCGCGCAGGCGGTCCAGGCGGCGGGTCACCGCGGGTTCGCGCACGGCGAGCGCCCGCGCCACGTCGCGGAACTGCCGTGCGCGGTGCAGTTGGGAGCGCAGGTCGGTCCCGGTGGCGCGGTGCGCGAGCGGGACCTCGACCTCCCGCACCCGGAAGCCCTCGCGCAGCAGGTCGATGGTCAGCGCCGTCTCCACCCCGAACCCGGCGGCGAGGGGCAGCGCGGCGTCGAACGCGGCGCGGGTCAGGCAGCGCTGCCCGTTCAGGGGGGCGGTGGCCTCCCAGCCGGTGGCGCGGCGGATCCCGTCGCGGGACAGCCGGACGACGAAGCCGTGCCCGCCGAGCTTCACCGTCGTGGTGAACACGGCGATCGTCATGTCGGCTTCGCCGGACCGCACCGGCTCGGTCAGCGGCGCGGCGTCCCGGGCGGTCTCGGCGAGGTCGGCGTCGAGGAACAGCAGGTGGCGGGGCTGCTCGCGGCCGTCGTCGAGGAGCCGGACGGCCTCGGCGCCGCTCTCCATCGCGGCGCCCTTGCCGCGGTTGCGGCTGTGCCGGACGACCCTCGCCCCGGCCTCGCGGGCCACCCGCCCGGTGCCGTCGGACGAGCCGTCGTCGACGACCACGACCAGGTCGGCGCCGGGAAGTTCGTGCGCGGCCTTGACGGTGGCCGCGATGCGGTCGGCTTCGTCCTTGGCCGGGATGATCACCGCTACGTCCTGCATATCCGCGATCGTAGCCGGGGACGGGCGGGCCGCGGGGGTCGCCGGCGGGAACGCCCCGGCCCGTTTCCGGCGCGGCGGCCCGCGGGGCGAACGCGCTTCACCCCCCGGCCGGGCGGGGGCGTGCGGAAGGGGCCGCCCCCGGCTCTCGCCGGTGGGCAGCCTTACGGACGATAAGGGACGGACCGGGTCAGCCCGCGTCCATGGCGGGTGCCGCGTCGCTCACGGTGAACACGGTGTCGAGCCCGGTGACCTGGAGGATGCGCTTGACGGCGGGACGCGGTGCCGCGAGTTCCAGCGAGCCGCCCTGCTCCTTGAGCCGCTTCATGGCCGCGAGCAGGACGTTCATGCCGGTCGAGTCGCAGAACTCGACGCCGCTCAGGTCGACCACGATGCGGTCGACCTGGTCGCGCAGGAGGCCCGCGAGGGCCGCCTGCAGCCGTGGCGCGGTGTAGAGGTCCAGCTCACCGACCGCCGTAACGACGGCGTGATCCTCCTGAGACGTGGTCGAGACGTTTAGCTCCACGTCCGGCACACTATCTCGCGAACGGCCCGTGGGCCAGACAGTTGACCAAGTCCCTTGCGGCATGGGCGTGTCGCCGCTCGGGTAGTCCACACGCTTTGAGAACTACGCACCGTGATGTCATGATCTCGCCAGTGGCGATGTCCGCGGGCGGTCCGTTGTTCTCCCGGTTCCCGCCTCGCGGGGGCCCCGAGTAGGAGAGGCTGAGCAGGTGCAACAGCGGCATGGGCGGCAGGCCGATCCGAGGGAGGCCCGGGTTCGCGAACGCCTGGAAGCGATCCGCACGCGCTCGGCGAAGTCCAGTTCGTGGCGGACGTCCACCCAGTACCTCTACCGCCTGATGAACAGGAACGGCTTCGTCCCGGTCAAGGCGCGCCTGTCCCGGGAGGATCTCTCGTTCCTCGCGGGCGCCCGCGAGGAGGTCATCATGTTCGCCGAGCTCGGCGTCCGGCTCCTCGATCTGCACCGGCCGCAGGAGTCCGGCGGCATCAGCAGCGACCCGGGGGCGCCCATCCACCGCTGCCGCGCCTGCATGGCCCGCTGGCCCTGCCCCACCTTCCGCGCGATCGACGAGACCCTGAGCGACTGACCCGCGCGCGGCACCCGGCCGCCCCCTGGCCCGGGTCAGGGTGGGGCTCCGCCTCACGGTGGGGGATGGCGTCGCAGAGTCGTCCCCAAGGGTGATGACCTCCGCGGACCGAGCGCATACGGTGAAGGCATGGGTAAGACAGTTCTGACCGTTCTCGGTGTGATTCTCGCGGTGTGGCTGGTGATGACCGTCATCGGGTCGATCCTGTCGATGCTGAAGTTCTTCTTCTTCATCGGACTCATCGCCGTCGTGGTGGTACTTGCCGTGACCGCGGTCTCCAAGATGTCAAAAAGTAACTAGCCAAGTGGTCCCGCCCTCTTGCCGGGGCACCGCCGATGGCCGCATGATGCCGGGACAACCAGGCTAAACAGGCGGTTATCGGCGAAGGGGCCTATCGTGGCGGTTCTGACCGAGGTACTGCGCGAACGCGCGAGTTCGCATCCCGATCGCATCGCGTACATCGCGGGCGACACCGAAATCAGCTTCGGGGACTTCGACCGGCGCGTCGACCGGGTCGCCTCCGCCCTCGCGGGCGCGGGCGTCGTGCAGGGCGACCGCGTCGCGATCCTCGACAAGAACTCCCTGGAGTACGTCGAGCAGCTGTTCGGCGCGGCTCGGCTCGGCGCCGTCCAGGTCCCGGTGAACTACCGGCTGGCGCCCGACGAGGTCGCCTACATCGTCAACAACGCGAAGGCCAAGGTCTTCATCGTCGGCCCCGAGTTCATCCCCGTCCTGGACGCGATCGCCGACAAGCTGGAGCACACGAGCCTCAGCGTCGTCATCAACGGCGGGGACACCGCCTACCAGGACTACGCCGCCTGGATCGACGCCGCGCCCGACACCACGCCCGAGTACGAGCCCGCCTCCTCGGACGTGTTCGTGCAGCTCTACTCGTCGGGCACCACGGGCCGCCCCAAGGGCGTCATGCTGACGCACGACAACTTCCTCGCGGCCCTGACCGTCACCAACGACGTCTGGGAGATCGACGAGTCGTCGATCCTGATGATCGCCATGCCGATGTACCACGTGGCGGGCAACGTCCTCTCGGTCTCCTCCATCTACAACGGCCTCGCCGGCGTGATCGCCCGCGAGCCCGACCCGACGCTGATCGCCAAGGGCATCGAGCGGCACAAGGTCACGCACATCTTCCTCGTCCCGGTCCTGCTGCAGTTCATGCAGCTGATCCCGGAGGTCGCCGAGGCGGACATGTCCAGCCTGAAGCTCCTCCTCTACGGCGCGTCCCCGATCAGCGAGGACGTGCTGCGCGGCGCGATGCGGATGCTGCCGGGCACGGAGTTCATGCAGGTGTACGGGCTCACGGAGGTCACCGGGGCGATCACCATGCTGCCCGCGGAGGACCACGACCCGGACGGCCCGAACACCCACCGGCTGCGCAGCGCCGGGGTGCCGAACGCGACCACGAAGATCAAGATCGTGGACCCGGCGACGCAGGAGGAGGTCCCCACCGGCCAGGTCGGGGAGATCATCTGCCAGACCCCGCAGAACATGAAGGGCTACTGGGGCCTGCCCGACGCGACCACGTCCGCCCTCTCCGACGACAACTGGTTCCGCACCGGCGACGTCGGCTACATGGACGAGGACGGCTACATCTACATGCACGACCGGGTCAAGGACATGATCGTCTCCGGCGGCGAGAACATCTACCCGGCCGAGATCGAGAACGTCCTGATGGGCCACCCGGCCGTCACCGACTGCGCGGTCATCGGCGTCCCGTCCGACAAGTGGGGCGAGACCCCGAAGGCCCTCGTCGTGCTGTCCGAGGACCTGTCCGAGCAGGACATCATCGACTTCTGCCGCGAGCGCCTGGCCCACTTCAAGTGCCCCAGCACCGTCGAGCGCCGCGACGAGATCCCCCGCAACCCCACGGGCAAGATCCTCAAGCGCGAACTCCGCGAGCCCTACTGGGAAGGCCACGACCGCGCCGTCCACTGACACGCAAGCGAAGGGCGCCCCGGAGTTCGGGGCGCCCTTCGCCTTTGATCGGGCTCAGTACCTCACGGCGGCGGAGAGGGGGCGGTGGTCGGAGGCCGCGGTGCGGGTGTTGGGGACGCTGCAGGAGACGGCGGCCGAGCGGGTGGTGAAGAGGTAGTCGGTCTTGTCGACCGCTGTGCCCTGCCAGTTCTGGCGGGTGTTGGCGCCGGTGCGGGACGAGCCCGTCTGGTCGCACTCGGCGTAGGCCTCGTAGAGGGGGTCGAGGGACGGGCTGTCCGGGACGTCGGCGAGGTCGCCGCCGACGAGGACGCGGCCGGGGCCGGCGAGGTCGACGAGGGCGTTCGCCTGCTTGTGCCGCCAGTCGTCGCCTTCGGCCGGGTCGAGCTGCGTGACGCAGACCCGGGTCGTCCAGGACGGGACGTCCCCGCACAGGGCGAGCGGGGCCCGGCCGGCGGGCGCGGGCAGCTCGGTCTCCTCCGCGTGGGTGAGCGGGGCGTCGGTGCCGATGGCGACGCCTAGGCGGCCCTGGCCCCGCGCGCAGTCCGGGCCCTTGGGGAGCGGCGCGAACGCCCAGCTCCACTTGCCCAGGGTCTTCTTGAAGCCGCGGACGTGCCCCTCGCAGACCTCCTGGAGGAGGACGGCGTTCGTGCTGACCGTGCGCCCGCCCACCTCGGTGGCCTTCATCCGCTGGACGATCTTCTTGCCGAGGCCGGCGGGGTCCGTGCCGAGCGGGCAGCCGGGCTCCGCGTCGCCGCAGACGTTCCAGGTCATCGCGTTGATCGTCACGGGGTGCGCGCCCACGGCGGCACCGTCGGCATGGGCCACGGTCCCGTCCGCGCGGGCGGAGTCGCCGCCGCCCGGTATGTCCCCGATGCCGGCGCCGGTGGCGGCCGCGGTGACGACCGCGGCGGCCGCGCAGACCGAGAACAGGGGAATCAGGGCGCGGGGGGATCGCACACATTCTCCAGTGGGGGGTGTCAGCGGGGATGACAGCGGCATTCCACCACAACAAGATCGCTTCCGCCAGCGATTCGCGACCAGTCGGTCATTCACCACCGGGTCGCTCGGACGTGGCGGTTCGCCCCCAAAGCGCAGGGGGCCCGGCGAGTGATCCCGCCGGG
The DNA here is from genome assembly GCF_014648675.1 of Actinomadura livida. Lineage (GTDB taxonomy): Bacteria > Actinomycetota > Actinomycetes > Streptosporangiales > Streptosporangiaceae > Spirillospora > Spirillospora livida. The sequence continues at coordinate 88,702 of NZ_BMRO01000005.1, read as the reverse complement.
CCCCGTCCCGCTAGCCGAGCACCTCGGTGACCGTGCCGGCGCCGACCGTCCGGCCGCCCTCGCGGATCGCGAAGCCGAGGCCCTCGGTCATGGCGACCGGCTTGCCGAGCTCGACCGTCATCTCGACCGAGTCGCCCGGCAGCGCCATGCCGCCCTCGCCGCCGAGGTCGATGTCGCCGACCACGTCCGTGGTGCGGAAGTGGAACTGCGGCCGGTACCCGTGGAAGAACGGCCTGCTCCGCCCGCCCTCGTCGGCGGTCAGCACCCGGACGCGCGCCCGGAACCGCAGGTGCGGCTGGATCGCGCCCGGCGCGCTGACCACCTGGCCGCGGCGGACCTGGTCCCGCTTGACGCCCCGCAGGAGCATCGCGGTGTTGTCGCCCGCCTCGGCGTGCGCCATCGACTGGCCGAAGGTCTCCAGGCCGGTCGCGACCGTGCCGAACGACTCACCGAGCCCGACGACCTCCACGGCGTCGCCGACGCCGATCCGGCCCTGCGCCACGACCCCGGTCACGACGGTGCCGCGCCCGGTGATCGTCAGGACGTTCTCGATCGGCATGAGGAACGGCTGGTCGAGGATTCGCGGCGGCACCGGCACGTACGCGTCGATCGCGTCGAGCAGGTCGCCGATGCGGGCCGTCCAGTACGGGTCGCCCTCCAGCGCCCGCAGGCCGGACACCCGGACGACCGGGATCTCCTCGCCGGGGAACCCGTACTCCGACAGCAGCTCCCGCACCTCCAGCTCGACGAGGTCGAGCAGCTCGGTGTCCTCGGCCATGTCGGCCTTGTTGAGGGCCACCACGATGTGCCGGACGCCGACCTGGCGGGCCAGGACGATGTGCTCGCGGGTCTGCGGCATCGCCCCGTCCTGCGCGGACACGACGAGCACCGCCCCGTCCACCTGCGCCGCGCCGGTGATCATGTTCTTCACGTAGTCGGCGTGGCCGGGCATGTCGATGTGGGCGTAGTGCCTGGTCGCGGTCGAGTACTGGACGTGCGCGACGTTGATGGTGATCCCGCGGTCGCGCTCCTCGGGCGCGCGGTCGATGCGGTCGAACGGCACGGCGGACGCGGTCCCGCGCTCGGCGAGCACCTTGGTGATCGCCGCGGTCAGGGTCGTCTTGCCGTGGTCGACGTGCCCCATCGTGCCGATGTTGAGGTGGGGCTTGCCGCGCTCGTAAAGCTGCTTCGCCATTGTCTCGTCCTCACTGGTGGGACCGGTGAGAACCCATGCGCGTGCATGCGCATTCCCGGGCACCCCCCTCCGCTGGTTCTCCGAAGGGCGGGACGGAGAGGGGTCAGCTTCGGATGAGCGGAGCGAACCGGGGGGCGTGGGGGGTCGTCCCCCCACAGGCAACCCGCGCGCCGTCGTC
>NZ_BMRO01000005.1:55607-87319 GCF_014648675.1 Actinomadura livida | reverse complement strand
CGGCCGTCGATGCCGCCGCCTGCTGCTGCTGCGGCTGCCGAGAAGGCAGCCGGCACCGCGCTCAGCAGGGCGGTGCCTGCGAGCGTCGTGGTGCCGGCCGCGAAGAACATGCTCGAAGACTACGAATCGCCCTGCACCGCGTCGACAGGTTTTTCACCTGCGGGGACGCGCAGCAGCACGAGGCCGACCGCGGCGCCCGCGAACTGGAAGGCGGCGATCGCCAGGACCAGCCCGACCGGGCCGATCGCGGCGGCGGACGCGGCGGTCAGCGCGGCGCCGACCGCGGACGCGCCGATCTTGAGGCTGCCGGCCGTGGTGTTGACCTGGCCGAGCCGCTCCGGCGGCGACTCGCGCTGCCGGAGCATCAGGGTCGCGGCGAACACCGGCCCTTCGCTGACGCCCGCGACGACGAACGCCGCCGTCGCCCACGCCAGCGACGGCGCCACCGCGAGGGCGGCGAGCGACGCGCCGAACGCGACCAGCCCGGCGATCATGACCGGTTCGCCGTGCTTCGGCGTCAGCCAGCGGCTGGACGCGAGCGAGCCGATCAGCGAGCCGATCGCGAGCGCCACGAGCAGCTGCCCGCCGGCGCTCGGCGCCGCGCCGATGTGCTCGGCGAGGAGCACCGCGGTCACCGCGACGCCGCCGAAGCCCATCCAGGCGAGCGTCGTCGCCGCGGTCAGCGCCCGCAGCACCCGGACCTCGGCCAGCACGAGCAGCCCGCCCGCGATCATCGGGAACCAGCCGGTGCCGGGGCGTGTGCCGGCGTCCTTGCCGGCGTCCTTGTCGGCGTCCTTGTCGGCGCCCGGGTCGGCGTCCTTGCCGGGAGGCGGGCCGGGGAACGGGAGGAGGGGGAGCGTCAGGAGACCGACGACGCCGACGGCGATGATGGCGACCCCCGCGTACTGGCCGCCCGCCAGGGAGGCGAGACCGGCGGCGAGACCGGGGCCCGCGATCCCCGCGAGGTTGTAGCTGGACGCCTCCAGCCCGTACGCGCGGGACAGCCGCCCCGTGGGCACGAACCGGGGAAGCAGGCTGGTCAGCGCCACGACGATCGGCTCGGTCACACCGATCACCGCCGCGACGAGCAGCGCCAGGACGAGCGGCGACCGGCCCGCCACCGCCAGCAGCACCGCGGTCGCGACGGTGTACCCGGCGGCCAGGACGACCGCGACGCGGCGGGGCCGGCCCACCCGGTCCAGCGCGTGCCCGATCAGGGGGCCGCTCAGGACGTACGGCAGCGTCATCGCGGTCTGCAGGTAACCGGCGGTGGCGGCGTTGCCGGTGCGCGCCTGGACGGTCAGGACCAGCGCCGTCGCGACGCCCTCGGCCGACACCCGCAGCAGCGTCGCCGACGTGAGATGGAGCGGGAGCGCCGCCGTCCTGCCGGTCACCGACGCATCTTGGCACAGGGCCGTCCGGTCGGTTCCGCCGCGCGGCGCGCACCTAGACTGCGGAGTGTGACGGCAACGAGGACGGCACACGAGTACCGGGTCACCAGCGAGGTCGGACGGCTGCGGACCGTCCTGCTGCACCGTCCCGGCGCCGAGCTGAAACGGCTCACGCCGCGCAACAGCGACAAGCTGCTGTTCGACGCGATCCCGTGGGTGGGGCGCGCGCAGGAGGAGCACGACGCGTTCGCCGAGGCCCTGCGGTCGCACGGCGTCGACGTGCTGTACCTGACGGAGCTGCTGCAGGACGCGCTGGAGTACGGGGAGGCACGGGAGCAGGCCATCGCGGATGTCACCGCCGACCTCCGCCTCGGCGACCAGCTCCGCCGCGTCGTGGCGGACCACCTGCGGGACCTCGCCCCGGAGAACCTCGCGCACACGCTGATCGCCGGGCTGGCGCACGAGGAGCTCAAGGCCGGGCACGGGCTCGTCTACCGGCTGATGGACCGGCTCGACTTCATCATCGATCCGCTGCCCGGCCTGCTGTTCACCCGCGACAACAGCGCGTGGATCGGGGACCGGGTGGCGGTGACGAGCCTGGCCATGGAGGCCCGGCGGCGCGAGGCGGCGCTGACCGGCCTCGTCTACGCGCACCATCCGCGGTTCGCGGAGGTGGAGCCGGTGTACTCGCCGTCCCTGGAGCACCTTGAGGGCGGCGATGTCCTGCTGCTCTGCCCGGGGGTGATCGCGGTCGGCACGGGCGAGCGGACGACCCCGGCCGGGGTGGAGCGGCTGGCCCGGCAGGTGATCGCGGCGGGGCTGGCGCACACCGTGCTGGCCGTCCCGATCGCGCAGGAGCGGGCGACCATGCACCTCGACACCGTCTGCACGATGGTGGACGTCGACACCGTCGTCATGTATCCGCCGATGGCGCACTCGCTCGTCGCCTACACGGTCACGCTCGGCGACGGCGACCTGCGGGTCACCGGGCCGCGCCCGTTCCTCGACGCCGCCGCGGCGGCGATGGGCGTCGAGCGGATCAAGGTGATCGACACCGGCCTCGACCCGGTCACCGCGGAGCGGGAGCAGTGGGACGACGGCAACAACACGCTCGCGGTGTCGCCGCGCCTCTGCGTCGCCTACGAGCGCAACATCGAGACGAACGCGCAGCTGGAGGCGGCCGGTATCGAGGTCATCCGGATCAGCGGCAGCGAGCTGGGGACCGGGCGGGGCGGGCCGCGCTGCATGTCGTGCCCGCTGCTCCGCGACGAGATCTGAACGTCGGAACGGCCGCGCGGGATGCGGCTTTACGCGGGGTACGCCTTGCTGGTCGCCGTGCGGCTCCGGTCGTGGAACTCTTCCGACTCGTCCAGGAGGTCCGGCCAGTCGGAGAGGTCGGGAACGCTCTGCGCCCCGTCCGGCACCCGCGCCTCCTCATCACCGGACGCGGTGGGAGCCCGCAGGATGGCCCACACCGTGGTGGAGCCGTCCTCGTGGCGCACGCCCCAGCCGTCGGACAGGGTCTCGACGATGCCGAGCCCGCGCCCGCCGAGCGAGGACAGGGTCCCGGGGCCGCGGCGCGGCTCGGTCATGGCGCCGCCGTCGCTGACCTCGAGTTCGAGGACGTCCTCGCGGCGCCGCCACCGGACCCTGACCTGGCCGGACGGCAGCGGCCGGGCGTGCCGGAGCGCGTTGCTGATGAGCTCGCTGATGATGACGGTCGCGTCGTCGACGATGGTGTCGTAGACGCCCGAATCGACGAGTTCCGAGCTGAGGCGCCTACGGGCGACCGCGACGCTGGACGGTGCGTGGGGCAGCAGTACTACGCTCGACGCCCTCACCTCCCCGAGGTTCCGCTTACTCGGACGCTTCCCGTCGTCCTGCTTCCAGTAGGACCGAAATGCCCTTTGGATCCCGACCGGAAACACGAACCAACTAGTCTGCCACCTGCACAACGAGTCACCGCACCTCCGGTCACGGTGATCACCCTCGGATCGGAATCCCGTCACCAACGGCAACCATCAAAGGATCTATCCAGCCAACGGCGGACTTACTCCTCACGCACGCGTTTCGTCCATCACACCCCCCGGACACCGTACTTTCCCGCAGAGGCCAACCCTGCCACCCATCGAGGCCGCCGATTGCCCTGGTCACACCGGTCTCACCGCGGCACCGGCGACGGAGTGGCCGCGCGGTAAGCACGTCGCGCGGGACGCGGCGGGCGGCGGGCGGTCAGTGGGCGGCGCGGAGGACGAGCCGCATGCACGTGCCGTCTCCGCGACGCGCGCCACCTGCGGGTCCTCGCCCGTCGGCGGTGCGGAGCAGGGTGTTCTGCCTGGAAACGGGCGGCAACACCGGCGCGGCGGAACCGTTTCCTCCCCAGCCGCCCGACTCCATGTGAGATCCGTCACGATTGTCATTTTTGGCCGGATGTGCCGAGATCATTCCGCCCTGCGCCTCGGTGAGCCGCTTCACGATGTACAGGCCGAGCCCTATTCCGCCGAACCGCCGCCGGTCCCCGGCCTCCCCCTGGACGAACCGCTCGAAGATGCGCTCGTGGTCGCCGGCCTTGATGCCGATCCCCTCGTCCACGACCGTCACCACGATGTCGGATCCGTCGCGGACCGCCCGGACGCTGACCGTCCCGCCGTCGGGGGAGTACTTGAACGCGTTCTCCAGCAGCTGCCCGAGGACGATGTCGGTCGCCATCGCGTCCCCCTGGCAGGGCGGCAGGTCCGGGTCGACCTCCAGCTCGACGCGGTGCAGCGGAGACAGCGACCGGAACCCGGCGACGACCCCCGTCAGCACCCGCGCCAGGTCGAACGACTCGATCGTCACCGTCAGCTCGTCGGCGCCCGCGCGGGAGCCGAGCAGCAGGTGCTCGACGAGGCGGCCGAGCGACTGGGCGCGCTCGGCGATGGTGGCGACGGCGGCGCGCCGGTCGGTGTCGGCCATCTCGTCCCACCGGTTGACCAGCGTGGACGCGAACCCCTGCACGACCGTGATCGGGGTGCGCAGCTCGTGGCTCGTGGTGGCGAGGAAGAGGTCCTTGGCCTCCTCCAGCGCCTTGGCCTCCGACACGTCGCGGAAGTCGACCACCAGTTCGCCGGTCTCCTCGATCTCGGCGGCCAGCACGTTCAGCCACGTCCCCGACTCCAGCCGGAACGTCAGCATCTCCCCGAGCGCGGGCATGTCGAACGGCAGCGGCCGGCCGATCGCGTCCTCCGGCGGGATGCCGGTGAGGGTGTGCGCGGCCGGGTTCCACTGCCGGACGACGAGATCGTGGTCGAGCACGGCGATGCCGTCGGCGCTGGAGTCGATGACGGCGCGCTCGTGCGCCCGCTGCCGGACGACCTCCGCGTAGGCGACGGCGTTGCCGACCGCGACGCCCGCGTGCCCGGCGAGCAGTTCCAGCAGCTCGAGCTCGGTGTGGCCGACCTTGCCGCCCGAGAACAGCGCGTAGAGCGCGCCGTACGGGCGGTTCTGCAGGTACGACAGGCCGAGCGCGATGGTGTGCAGCCCGGACAGCTCCGACCAGATCAGGTCGCCGAGGCGCCGCTCGCCCGTCGCGAGCTTGACGGTCTTGCCGGACCGCAGCAGCTCCCCCACCAGGCTCGGCCGCAGCTCGGCGGACCGGCCGCGCATGTGCTCCGGCAGCCCTGACATGCTGACCAGCCGCAGCCGCTCGCCCTCGATCCGCACGAACCCGCCCGCGTCGGCGCCGGTCAGCTCGATCAGCGCGCCGGTGATCCGGTCGAGGACGACGGCGAGGTCCAGCTCGGCGTTCAGGTCGGCGACGATGTCGTTCAGCCGGCGGACGAGCCTGGCCCGCTCGGTCATGTAGTGCTGGACGACCTCGTCCTCGTCGACCGGGTGGTACACCCCGACCCAGCCGAGCAGCGTGCCGGACGGGTCCTGCAGCAGGCTCGTGTCGATCCGCACGTCGATCAGGCGGCCGTCCCGGTGGAACCTGCGGGTGGCGATCGAGATCTGCCCGCTCTCGCCCTCGCCGGCGGGCCGGGTGAGCAGCCGCTCCTGCACGGCGTTGTGCTCGGCCTTCAGCTCGTCCGGGACGATCGGCGGCACCCGCCCGACCATCTCGTCGGCCGTCCAGCCGAACATGCGCTCGGCGGCGGGGTTCCACACGGTGACTCGGTGCCGCTGGTCGACGGCCACGATCGCATCGGCGGCGCTCTCGATGACGGCGCGCGCGATCGGATCGTGGACGTGGTTCACGTCTGCAATCGTGCCACCGCACCTCGCGCGACGCGGGGCAACTTGCACCGAAAGTTCCCACGTCACACTTACCGTTTGGTAAGACTACCGTCCGGTAACCTTTCCCCCCGGCCCGGCTACGGGCCTTGGCGCCCCTTGTCCGCCCCGGCGCGGATCACGCCACGTGCGGGGGGCCGTCGCCGCCGCCCTCCATCGGACGCCCGGCCTCGGCCCAGCCCTTCATTCCCCCGTCGACGTTCTTCGCCAGCCAGCCCGCCTGGTTGAGCGCGACGGTCACCTGGGCGGAGCGGGCCCCGGACCGGCAGATCACGAAGACTTCCTGGTCGCGCGGCACCTCCCCGGCCCGGTCGCCGAGCCGGCCCATGGGGATGTGGACCGCCGCGGGCGCGTGCCCCGCGTCCCACTCGTACTGCTCCCGCACGTCCAGCAGGTAGGCGTCCTGCGGAACGTCAGCGGCCCGCACGGCCGGCACGTCGTCCCCGAAATTCATCACACCCCCATGGAACCGCGCCGACCCCCTGTGCGTCGAATCACTCATGCGGTATCGGACGCTCCTCTTCGCAGCGCCCGGGCTGGCCGTGCTCCTCTTCTCGGCCGCCTGCGGCGACGAACAGGCCAACGGAAATCCCGCCACCGAGCCTTCGGGCACGACGTCCGTGCAGCCGTCCAGCTCGCCGGCGGAGACGCTCACCATCGATGTCCGGGCCTCCGCGCAGGCCCCCGCCAAGTCCTGGACCCTGACGTGCGCGCCGCCGGGCGGCGACCATCCGAAGGCCGCCGAAGCCTGCGCGGCCCTCACCAAGGCCAAGGACCCGTTCAAGCCCGTCCCCAAGGACCAGATGTGCACGCACATCTACGGCGGCCCGGAGGTCGCCACGGTCAAGGGCACCTGGGACGGACAGAAGGTCGACGCCCAGTTCAGCCGCAAGGACGGCTGCCAGCTGCACCGCTGGACGGAGGTCGCGCCGCTGTTCGGCGACGTTCCCAAGGTCCGCTGAACGAGCCATCCCCGTTCCGGCTCCGTTCCCGATCCATCCGTAAGCCACGGGCCCCGGCGTCGCGCCGGGGCCCTACGCATGTCCAAGGCCGGGCCTGCCATCTCGCGAACTTGTTAAGTCCCAGGACAGATATGTGTTCGCGCTAACACCTCGCCATTAACAGCCGCCGAGATGTGTTCATGGTCTTGACACTGTTGATGTTATCGCTCACATTGACGGGCAAGTTCACACCCGCGAGAAACGGCTCCGTTTTGGCGGCCGCCGGTGGCGGCCGACCGATTTCCAATGGCAACGGCCGACGCTCCCGTCGGTTCACCGGAAAGGATCGGTGCGTTGATCCCCCGCCGAAGAGTCCTCGCCCTGTTGATCAGCGTGTTCACCGCGGCCGCCGCCATCGTGGCGCACGGGCCGCCGGCAGCGGCGGCGACCTACGACGCGTACGTCATGGCGTACTTCACCGAGTCGCCCTCGATGACGGGGGCGAACTACGGCCTGCACCTCGCGGTCAGCCGGGACGGGCTCAACTGGACGCCGCTGAACCGCAACGCCCCGGTGACCACGCCCACCGCGGGCACGCGCGGCCTCCGCGACCCGTTCGTGTTCCGCAAGCAGGACGGCAGCTTCGTCGTCCTGGCGACGGACCTCTACGGCACCGACTTCTCGCAGAACAACCAGTACCTGCACGTATGGGACTCGGCTGACCTGCGGAGCTTCACCGGGTACCGCCGGATCCGGATGCACACCCAGCGGCAAGGTGCTCGGGGTCGAGAACGCGGCGAACGCCAACGGCGCCCGGGTGCTCCAATGGGCGGACAACGGCACCGGCGACCGACCCCGCGCGTCACTTGAGGAGGCGGGACATCCGGCGGTCGGCGAGCGGCTTGCCGCCCGTCTGGCACGTCGGGCAGTACTGGAGGGACGAGTCGGCGAACGACACCTCGCGGACCGTGTCACCGCAGACCGGGCATTTCTGACCGGTGCGGGCGTGCACCCGCAGGCCGGTCTTCTTCTCGCCCTTGAGGTCCTGCGCCTCCAGGCCGCGCGAGCGCTCCACCGCGTCGCGGAGGGTGGTGACGATGGCCTCGTGCAGGGTCGCGACGTCGTCCGCGGTCAGCGACGCGGCGATCTTGAACGGGGACATCCGCGCGACGTGCAGGACCTCGTCGGAGTAGGCGTTGCCGATCCCGGCGATCACCTTCTGGTCGCGCAGCAGGCCCTTGATCTGGGTGCGCTTGCCGTCGACGATCGCGCCGAGCGCCTCGGGGGTGAACGCGTCGTCCAGCGGGTCGGGGCCGAGGGACGCGACGCCCGGCACGTCGGCGGGATCGCGGACGACGTACACGGCGAGGCCCTTCTTCGTCCCGGCCTCCGTCAGGTCGAAGCCGGAGCCGTCGTCCAGGTGGACGCGCACCGCGAGCGGGTTCTTGCCCCCGGGGCGCGCCGGCCTGGCCGGGATCTCGTCCCGCCACCGCAGCCAGCCGGCGCGGGCCAGGTGGATCACGAGGTGGAGCCCGTCGACGTCCAGGTCGAGGAACTTGCCGTGCCGGGACGCGCCGGTGACGGTCAGCCCGCCCAGCGAGGTCACCGGCGGGTCGTAGGTCTTCAGCGCGGAGATGGCGAGAACATCGATCCGGGCGATGGCGTGACCGACCACGCGCTCCCGCAGGAAGCCCGCCAGCGCCTCGACCTCAGGTAGCTCAGGCATGGAATCAGTATCCGCGATGTCGCCGCGCGGACCGTCCACAGGGCTGTGGAAGGCTGTGGAAAAACCTGTGCACAACTCGGGGACCGCGCGGACGGACGACCTCTTCAGGGGCGATACCTCAGCGAATCCGGGCGAACCGGAGACCGCGCGTGCCGGACGGCCGTGCACACAGGGTGTGGATAACTTTCCCGCGGTGACCGCCGGACGGCTCGACCGGCCGCTCACCAGGCAGGTCGCCGCGATGTGACCGGGATCTCGAAATAACCCCTAGGGGGTAGGGGTTGCCCACCGGTGGACGTTATGACAGCATGAGGCCCGGAAGATACCCCTAGGGGGTAATACCGGAGGGAGACGCCAGATGAGCACCGCCACCACCTACACCGTCACCGGAATGACCTGCGGCCACTGCGTCAGCTCGGTCACGGAGGAGGTCGAGCAGATCGCCGGGGTGACCGGCGTCGAGGTCGACCTGCCGACCGGACGGGTCACCGTGACGAGCGACGCGCCCCTCGACGACGCCCTGGTCAAGGACGCCGTCGAAGAGGCCGGATACCAGCTGAAGGCATGACCGGAGCGCCCCCGCGCGTCCGCGCGGGCGGCCTCCCAGAGAAGCCAGCGGAGTGATCGGCATGAACAGCGCGACCAAAGTGGGAGCCTACGCCGTGGGCCTGGCCGTCGTCTTCGGAAGCGCCGCGGGGATCGGCAAGGTCGTCGGCCCCGTGGGCGCCTCGGTGGAGAAGGCGTCGCACGAGGGCGGCGGCCACGGCGAGAGCACCGGCGGCGGGCACGGGGGCGGGCACGGCGGGGCCGCGTCCCAGCCGCCCGGCGGCCTCCAGGTTTCGGAGGACGGGTACACGCTCGTCCCCTACCGGACGACGCTCACGCCCGGCAAGAAGACGGACTTCCGCTTCACCGTCAACGGACCGGACGGCAAGCCCGTCACCGCCTTCAAGCCCCTGCACGGCAAGCGGCTCCACCTGATCGTGGCGCGGCGCGACCTGTCGGGCTTCCAGCACCTGCACCCGACCGAGTCCGGCGGCGTCTGGACGGTGCCGATCACGCTGCCGAAGGCGGGCGTGTACCGGTTCTTCACCGACGTCCAGCCCGAGAGCGCGGAGCGGCAGCTCACGCTGGGGACCGACATCACCGCCCCCGGCGACCTGCGGCCCGTGCCGCTGCCTAAGCCCGAGCAGGTCGCCAAGGTGGACGGGTACGAGGTCACGCTGACCGGCGGCCTCGTCCCCGGCAAGTCCGCCGAGCTGACCCTTACCGTCAGCAAGGACGGCGAGCCGGTCACCGACCTGGAGCCCTACCTGGAGGCGTACGGCCACCTCGTGGCGCTGCGCCAGGGCGACCTCGCCTACCTCCACGTCCACCCGGACGGGGAGCCGGGCGACGGCAAGACCGAACCCGGGCCGGGCGTCACGTTCTTCGCCGAAGCGCCCAGTTCCGGCGCATACCGTCTGTACCTGGACTTCAAGCACGACGGCAAGGTCCGCACGGCGGAGTTCACCGTGCACGCCGGAGACGCCGGGGCCCCCGTCCAGCAGCCTGAGCAGGACGAGCCGGGACACGACGATCCGGGGCACGACGACCAGCCCCACACGCACTGACCGCACGATCGAGGCAGAGGAGGAGCGATGAGCACGGACACCGCGTCCGGGCGTGTCGAGCTGGCGATCGGCGGGATGACGTGCGCGTCCTGCGCCAACCGCATTGAGCGGAAGCTCAACAAGCTCGACGGCGTGACCGCGACGGTCAACTACGCCACCGAGAAGGCGAGCGTCGAGTTCTCCGGCGAGGTGTCGCCGGACGACCTGATCGCCACCGTCGAGAAGGCCGGCTACAGCGCCGAACTGCCGGCGCAGAAGCCGTCCGAGGACGAGGCCGCCGAACCGGACGACGGGCTGCGGCCGCTGCGGCAGCGGCTGATCACGGCGGTCGTCCTGTCGGTCCCGGTCATCGCGATGGCGATGGTCCCGGCGCTGCAGTTCGAGGGATGGCAGTGGCTGTCGCTGACGCTGGCCGCCCCGGTCGTGGTGTACGCGGGCTGGCCGTTCCACCGGGCCGCGGCGATCAACCTGCGGCACGGCGCGGCGACCATGGACACGCTGATCTCGCTCGGCACGCTCGCCGCGTTCGGCTGGTCGCTGTGGGCGCTGTTCTTCGGCACCGCCGGCGAGCTGGGGATCAAGCACGGCTTCGAGTTCTCGATGACCCGGTCGGACGGGTCGATGAACATCTACCTCGAGGCCGCGGCCGGCGTGACCATGTTCATCCTGGCCGGCCGGTACTTCGAGACGCGGTCCAAGCGGCGCGCCGGCGCCGCCCTCCGCGCGCTGCTGGAACTGGGCGCGAAGGACGTCTCGGTCATCCGGGACGGGCGCGAGGAGCGCGTCCCGGTCGACCGGCTCGCGGCCGGCGACGTGTTCGTCGTCCGCCCCGGCGAGAAGATCGCGACCGACGGGACGGTCGAGGAGGGCTCGTCCGCGGTGGACGCGTCCATGCTGACCGGCGAGTCGGTCCCGGTGGAGGTCGCGCCGGGCGACGGCGTGGTCGGCGCGACCGTGAACGCCGGCGGGCGGCTGCTGGTCCGGGCGACCCGGGTCGGCTCCGGCACGCAGCTCGCGCAGATGGCGCGGCTCGTCGAGGAGGCGCAGACCGGCAAGGCGCAGGCGCAGCGGCTCGCCGACCGGATCTCCGGGATCTTCGTCCCGGTCGTGATCGCCCTCGCGCTCGGCACGCTCGGCTTCTGGCTCGGGACGGGCACCGGCGCCGCCGCCGCGTTCACCGCCGCGGTGGCCGTGCTGATCATCGCCTGCCCGTGCGCGCTGGGCCTCGCCACCCCGACCGCCCTCATGGTCGGCACGGGGCGCGGCGCCCAGCTCGGCATCCTGATCAAGGGTCCGGAGGTGCTGGAGTCCACCCGCGAGGTCGACACGATCGTCCTGGACAAGACCGGCACCGTCACCACGGGACGCATGGCCCTGGTCGACGTCGTTACCGCCGACGGCGTGTCCGAGGACGAGGTCCTGCGGCTGGCGGGCGCGTTGGAGAACGCGTCCGAGCACCCCATCGCGCAGGCGATCGCCAAGGGCGCGGCCGAGCGCGTCGGCGAGCTCGGCGCGGTGGAGGACTTCGCCAACGTCGAGGGCCTGGGCGTCCAGGGGGTCGTGGACGGCCACGGCGTCATCGCGGGACGTCCGCAGCTCCTCGCCGAATGGTCGCAGCACCTGAGCCCCGGCCTCCAGGACGCCATGGAGGAGGCCCAGGGGCGCGGCCACACCGCGGTCGCGGTCGGCTGGGACGGCGAGGCCCGCGCGGTGCTCACCGTCGCGGACCAGGTAAAGCCGACCTCGCGGGAGGCGGTCGAGCGGTTCCGGGAGCTCGGGCTGCGCCCGGTCCTGCTGACCGGCGACAACGAGACCGTGGCGCGGACCGTCGCGGACGCGGTCGGGATCGACGAGGTCATCGCCGAGGTCCTGCCGCAGGACAAGGTGGACGTCGTCAAGCGCCTCCAGTCCGAGGGGCGGACGGTCGCGATGGTCGGCGACGGCGTCAACGACGCCGCCGCGCTCGCGCAGGCCGACCTGGGCCTGGCGATGGGGACGGGCGCGGACGTGGCGATCGAGGCGTCCGACCTGACGCTCGTCCGCGGCGACCTGCGGGCGGCGGCCGACGCGATCCGGCTGTCCCGCCGCACGCTCCGCACGATCAAGGGCAACCTGTTCTGGGCGTTCGCCTACAACGTGGCGGCGATCCCGCTGGCGGCGGCCGGGCTGCTGGTGCCGATGATCGCGGGCGGCGCGATGGCGTTCTCCTCGGTCTTCGTGGTCGGCAACAGCCTGCGGCTGCGCCGGTTCAAGCCGCTGAACGCGGACGCCGCCGAACCGGCCTCGGCGACCGCCGCCGGACCGGTCCGCCCGGAGGTGCCGGCGCCCCGCTGACCCGGGCTGCCACGGCTGAGCGCGGTCCCTTCACGGGGGCCGCGCTCAGGCGCGGAAGGCGGCGACGAGCGGCGCGAACGCGGAGTCCGCGGCGGCTTCGTCGAGGGCCTCGGTCAGGGTCTCGTCGTAGGTGGGGGCGGCCTTCCGGTGCACGGCCCGCCCCTCCTCGGTGATCACGGTGTAGACGCCGCGGCGGTCGTTGGGGCACATGGCGCGGCGGGTGAGCCCGGCGGCCTCCAGCCGGGCGACGAGGCGGCTGACCGAGCTCTGGTTGAGGCCGATGAGGTCGGCGAGCTCCTGCATCCGCAGCTCGCCGTCGTCGGCGCGGGACAGCCGGCACAGCGCGCGGAACTCCGACAGGCCGACGCCGTGCCGCCGCTGCATCGCCTTGGCCAGCTGCTGCTCGACGCGGGCGTGCAGGGTGACGACGCCGTCCCAGAGCGCCGCGTCCGCCGTGCCCGTGTCGACCGTGCCCGTGTCGACCGTGCCCGTGTCGACCGTGCCCGTGTCCGCGCCGGTGTCAGCAGTGCCGGTATCCGCCTGCGAGCCGGCCGCATAAACGCTCATCTCGGCTCCTCCCCGTCTATTGACACCAGCCTACATGCAATGACAATCTCTGCATGTACATGCAATCAATGTAGATACATGTTTCGGAGGCCGTGATGCCCAGCCCGCTCCTGCTCCCCTACGACGGGCCGCACCTGAAGCTGCGGAACCGGATCGCCATGGCGCCGATGACCCGCGGCCGCGCGGACGACGCGACCGGCGTCCCCCACCCGTTGACGGCGCAGTACTACGCGCAGCGCGCGGGCGCCGGCCTGATCGTCACCGAGGGGATCTGGCCGGACGTCCTCGGCAAGGGCGGGCCCGGCATCCCCGGCCTGGTCACGGACGAGCAGGTCGCCGGATGGCGCGCGGTCACCGACGCCGTGCACGCGGCGGGCGGGACGGTCTTCGCCCAGCTCTGGCACGTGGGCCGGATGAGCCACCCGCTGATCCTGCCGGGCGGCGCGACCCCCGTCGCCCCCTCGCCCGTCCGGATCGAGGGGGAGCGGATCCACACGAACCAGGGCTGCGTCGACCACGTCACGCCCCGCGCCATGACGACCGCCGAGGCGGAGGCGACGGTCGCGGCCTTCGCCGCGGAGGCCCGCAACGCCGTCCGCGCCGGGTTCGACGGGGTGGAGGTGCACGGCGCGAACGGCTACCTCATCCAGCAGTTCCTCGCCGAGAACACCAACCGGCGCATCGACAAGTTCGGCGGCTCCCGCACCGGGCGGCTGCGGTTCGCGCTCGACGTCGTCGAGGCCGTGGCCGCCGAGATCGGCCCCGAGCGGGTCGGGCTGCGCATCTCCCCGCACAACCCGGAGAACGAGATCGCCGAGACGGACCCGGAGGGCACCTACCGGGCGCTCGTCGACGCCCTCGACCCGCTCGGCCTCGCCTACCTGCACATCATCGAGCGCGGCGCCTACGGGGCACTGGCCGACCTGCGGCCGCGCTGGTCGGGCACCCTCATCGGGAACTTCAACGGCCCGGACCCGACGTCGCAGCGGGCGGGCGAGCAGGTCCTCGCGGTGGGCCTGGCCGACGTGTTCTCCTTCGGCCGGCTGTTCATCTCGAACCCCGACCTGCCGGCCCGCTTCGCGGCGGGCGCGCCGCTCACCCCGCACGTCCCGGAGCTCGTCTACGGCGGCGGCGCGGAAGGCTACGTCGACTACCCGGCCCTCGCGCCCCAGCACTGAGAACCCCGTTAGCAGGGGCCCGTAAAACGACCAGACCCCGCCGGATCGTGCGACCCGGCGGGGTCCTGGTCTTGCGGCCGATGTGCGGGGTCGCCTCTCGGCGAAAGGCTCAACACGGCTCCAGCCGAACGGTATTCCGTGAAGGCGATAGGTGAGGCCCGGGGACACCAGGCACATCGGCTGTCTTGTGTAACCGACGGGCCCCGGCGATTGTTCCCGGGGCCTACGGGTCTTTCCGTAGCTGGTGGAAGCCATCCGCAATGATTACTCACCGTTAACACTTGCATACAGGTTACGCGGTTGCCGGAATACCTGCACAATGGCCCGGATGGAACGGGCGGACGAGGAGCGGCTCTGCCGTGCCCTGCGGGCGGCGCAGGACGGCGACGAGGAGTCCTTCCGCATGCTGTACCGCGACGTCCAGCCCCGCCTGATCCGCTTCGCCGGCGCGCTCGTCGGCCCGGACGCCGAGGACGTGACGTCCGAGGCGTGGCTGCAGATCGCCCGCGACCTGCCCTCCTTCCGCGGCGACCTCGACGGCTTCCGCGGCTGGACCGCGACGATCACCCGGCACCGCGCTCTCGACCACCTGCGCCGCCGCTCGCGGCGTCCCAACGGCGACGTCCCCGTCGAGGCGCTGACCACGATGGCGGCCGAGGCCGACACCGAAGTCGCCGCGCTGGACGGCATCGCCACCCGGGACGCGATCCGGCTGATCGCCGAACTGCCCCGCGACCAGGCCGAGGCCGTGCTGCTGCGCGTCGTCGTGGGCCTGGACGCCAAGACGGCGGGCAAGGTCCTCGGCAAACGCTCGGGCGCCGTGCGCACCGCCTCCTACCGGGGGCTGCGGCGCCTCGCCGACCGGCTTTCCCCCGCCCCGGCCGACGCCGTCCCGCCCGCCCGGCTGGCGGGGGACGTGCGCCCCCTCCTGCGCCGTGACAAAAACGGCGGAACCGGCGCTGAAGGGGTGACATGAGCGACCACAACGGGGCCGGTGACCTCGACCGGAGGACCGCCGAGCGCGTCCTCGGCGGTGCGGACGACCACGCCCGGCTGCACGCCCTGCTGGCCGCGGCCGCGGCCCCCGCGCGTCCTGAGGAACTCGCCGGCGAGGACGCCGCGGTCACCGCCTTCAAGGCCGTCCCGCGCCCCGCGCGGACGTCCCGGATGGCCGCCCTGCGCCGCTTCCTCACCGTGAAGGCGCTGGTCCTGGTCGGCGGCTCGCTCATCCTCACCGGCGGCGCCGCCGCCTACGCCGCGATGAACGGGCACATCCCGGGCCGCGCCCCGGACCCCTCCGCGACCCCGACGTTCGACCAGCGGCGGAGCACCGGCCAGCACAGCGAGCCGGTCACCCACGTCACGCCCCGCTCCGAGGAGCCGGCGACGGCACCGTCCTCCGCTCCGCCCGCGACCAAGAAGCGGCGGTCCGCCTCACCCGGCCCCGCCGCCGACCCTTCGGCGGGATCCGGCAGGGAGAATGCGCCGGGCCAGCAGACCCCGCCCCCGGGAAACCCGGACCCGCCGCGCGGCCCAGGCGACGACAACGGAAGCCCGTCAGGGGAGAACTCCGGCAACGGCCAGGAGAACGGGAACAACGGGAACAACGGCAGTCCCCCGGGCCAGAACTCCGGGAACGGCCAGTCCCCCTGATCGCGCGGCCGTCAGAGGCAGCCTTCGAACTGCGGCACGTCCACGTCCGACAGCTTCAGGCCCGATGAGCCGAACCACTTCCGCATGAACCCGGACATCGTGCCGTCCTGGTACATCTCGGTGATCGCCTTGTTGAGCGCCTCGCACCCGTCCGGGTCGCCCTTGCGGATCGCGATGCCCGTCCGCCGCTCGCCGAACCGGGAGTTCAGCAGCCGGAAGTCCCCGCCCTGCCGCGTCTTCAGGCCCGCGAGGATCGTGTCGTTCGTCGTGACGGCGTCGATCCGGCCGTCGCCGAGCATCGTCATGCAGTCGTCGTAGGACCGGGCCGCCACCGGAATCGCCGCCACCTGCCGCTCCACGGTCACCGCCTCCGCGGCCCCGGACCCGACGACGGCGCAGATCTTCCGCCCCTTCAGGTCCTGGACCTCGCGCACGTCCCGCTCGTCGTTCCGCACGAGGATGTCCTGGTACGACAGGAGGTACGGCCCGGCGAACGCGAGCCGCTGCTGCCACTCCGGCTCCAGCCAGAACGTCAGCACCATGTCGACCTCGCCGCTGCGGAGGAGCCGCTCCCGGTCCGCCGCCAGGGCCGGAGCGAAGAGGACCTTCTTCCCCATGCGCTCCGCCAGGTAGCGGGACACGTCCACGTCCAGGCCCTCGAACGTGCCGTCCGCGCGCCGGAAACCGATCCCGGGCAGATCCGGCCGCACCCCCGCCACCAGCGTCGTCTTCGCGAGGATGGACGCGTCCTCGGCGCCGCCGCACCCGGCCAGGCCGAGGCAGCCCAGCAGCACCGGGCCCACCAGCAGCGAGGCAACCAGCCGCCGCATCCGCGACCCCCAATCCCCGAGCACGCCCCGCTCCCGGCGAACAGGGAGACCCGCACTCAAAGATCACAGTCTGCCCGCTCCCCCTCCACCCTCCTGTCCACATACGGCCTCCGCGCCGCCCGCGTTCACTTCACGACGTCGTAGAGGAGGTGGACGGCCTGCGGCGTGTCGACCACGCTGACCCGTTCGAGCCGCACGTGGCCGTCCCCGAGGTGGTCGACGAGCCGGGTGCCTCCGCCGAAGAGCACGGGCACCAGGTGAACGCCGATCTGGTCGACCAGGCCGGCCCTGATGAACTGGCTCCCGATGTCCGGGCCGCCCATCACGTAGACGCTCTTGCCGCCTGCGGCCTCCCTCGCCTGCCGCAGTGCGCTCTCGACGCCGTCGGTCACGAAGGTGTAGACGCCGTTCTCCGGCGCGTCGTCGGGTGCCCGGTGGGTCAGGACGAACAGCGGCAGCCGGGCGGGACCGGTCGGCCCGTCGGCGCCCCACCAGCGCAGGGAGTCGTCGTAGGTCCGCCGCCCGCCGATGTAGGCACCGGCCTCCGCCGTCGCGGCGGCCAGCAGCTCGCCGTCGCGCGTGCCGCCGCCCATCGCCCACTCGTGCAGCCGCTCGCCGCCCCTGCCGAGCGGCTCGTCCGGTGTGCTGCCGACGGCCTTGACGTATCCGTCCAGCGACATGCTCATATCGAAGATCACCTTGCTCATGGGAGCCCCCTTCGGATCCGTGCCTCGTGCTTGCTGCCTCGTGCCTTGCCGTCAGCCTGGCGGACCCGGGTGGCAGAGTTGTGTCACCGCTGTGAAACTCGCCGCCGGGCCGGGGAAGGGGCTCCACGTGCTGACCGTCGAGGTGCTGGGGCCGCTGCGCGTCTCGGTGGACGGCAGGCCGGTCGAGCTTCCGGCGGGGCGGCTGCGCGCGCTGCTGGCCGTGCTGGCGATGTCGGCGGGACGCACCGTCCCCACCGACACGCTCGTGACCGCCCTGTGGGGGACGGATGCGCGCGGCGACCCGCGGGCCAACGTCCGGACGAACGTGCGGCGGCTGCGCCGCGCCCTGGAGACCGCGGGGACGCAGCCGATCGCCGCCCGGCCGGGCGGCTACCTGCTGGCGGCCGACCCGGACCGGGTCGACGCGCTCCGCTTCGGCCGGCTGCTCGACGAGGCCGCGGACGCGCCGGACGCGGCGGCCGAGCGGTCCCGGCTGTCCACCGCGCTCGCGCTGTGGCGCGGCACCCCCTTCGCGGGGGTCCGGTCCGACTGGCTGGAACGGTCCGCGGCCCCGGCACTGGAGGAGCGCTACCTGACCGCGCTCGAACGCCACGTCGACCTGCTGCTCGCGGACGGCTCACCCCCGGCTCCGGCCGAGTTGGCGGAGGTGGCCGAGCGGTATCCGCTGCGGGAGTCCCTCTGGGCGCGGCTGCTGCGGGTCCTGGGGGCGGCCGGGCGTCCCGCCGAGGCGCTGGAGCGGTACGAGGCGCTCCGGCGCCGGCTCGCCGAGGAGCTCGGCACCGACCCGAGCCCGGAGCTGCGGCAGGTGCACGCCGACCTCCTGGCGGGCGGCGCTCCGGCCGTCCGGCGCGCGGTGCCCCGGCAACTGCCCGCCGCCGTCAGCGGCTTCGCCGGCCGGGAGGCCGAGGCGGCCGCGCTCGACGCCCTGCTCGAACCCGGCCCGGCGAGGTCCGGGGCGCCGCTGATCGCGCTGATCGCCGGGACGGCCGGGGTCGGGAAGACGACCCTCGCCGTCCACTGGGCGCACCAGGTCGCCGGCCGCTTCCCCGACGGCCAGCTCTACATCGACCTGCGCGGATACGGCCCGTCGGGCGAGGCCGTGCACCCGGCCGCGGCCGTCCGCGAGTTCCTGGACGCGCTGCGGGTTCCCCCGCACCGGATCCCCGACGGCCCCGCCGCGCAGGCCGGCCTCTACCGCGGCCTGCTGGCGGAGCGGCGCATGCTCCTGCTGCTGGACAACGCACGCGACGCCGAGCAGGTCGCCCCGCTGCTGCCCGCGGCGCCCGGCTGCCTGGTCGTGGTCACCAGCCGCGACCACCTCGCCGGGCTGGTCATGGCCTACGGCGCGCACCCGCTCACCCTCGGCCTGCTGCCTCCGGACGAGGCCGGGCGGCTGCTCGGCCGCCGGATCGGCCACGACCGGGTCGGCGCAGAGCCCGCCGCCGCCGACGAGATCGTCCGCCGCTGCGCGGGGCTGCCGCTGGCGCTGGCGATGGTCGCCGCCCGCGCCGCGATCCGTCCGGCGCACCCCCTCGCCGCACTCGCCGGCGAGCTTCGCGACACCCTCGGCGCGCTGGAGGGCGCCGCCGACATCCGCGCGGTCTTCTCCTGGTCGTACGACACGCTCGGCGGCGAAGCGGCCCGGCTGTTCCGCCTCGTCGGCGGGCTGCACCCCCGGGACGGCACGATCGCCGCCGCGGCGAGCCTGGCGGGCGTCCCACCGGCTTCGGTACGCGCGCCACTCGCCGAACTGGCGCGCGCCAACCTGCTCACCGAGCACGCCCCGGGCCGCTACTCCTGCCACGACCTGCTGCACGCCTACGCCGCCGAGCTCTGCCGGGCCCACGACACCGACCGGGAGACCGCGCTGCGCCGCCTCGTGGATCACTACATCCATTCCGCGTGCGCCGCCGCGAGCCATCTCCACGGCCATATCGACACCACCGTGCCGGATCCACCGCGCCCGGGCGTCCACGTCACCGGCTTCACCGGGCCGGACGAGGCGCTGGCCTGGTTCACCGCCGAGCGTCCCGCCCTGCTCACCGCGCTGAGCCTCGCCGCCGAACTGCGCTCGGACCGGGACGTCTGCCGGCTGGCGCAGGCGTTGTTCCTCGGCCTGCACCGGCAGGGCCGCTGGCACGACCGGGCCGATGCCCAGCGGGCGGCCGTGGCCGCCGCCCAGCGGCTGGGCGACCCCGCGGAAGAGGCCCGCGCCCACCGCGACCTGGCCGCCGCACTGGCCGATCTGGGCCACCTGGACGAGGCCCACAGCAACCTCGACACCGCATTGGCACGGTCGCAGAACGACACCCTCGGCCGAGCATGGACGCACTACTACCGGGGCCTCGTCTACGGCATCCAGGGCCGCGAGGCGGATGCGCTCCACGCCGCCGCCCAGGCCCACGCCCTGTTCGAGGAGGCAGGCGACCAGGCCGGGCAGGCCCTCGCCCTCACCGACCTCGGCTGGTATCAGGGCAGGGTGGGAAACCACCGCGAAGCCATCGACCTGTGCGAGCAGGCCCTCGTCCTGCACCAGAAGTTCGGCAACCGCCCGCACGAGGCCCACACCTGGTCATGCCTGGGGGACACCCACCTCCAGTTGGGTGACCACACCGGCGCCGTCCACCACTACCGGCGGGCTCTCGACCTTTTCGGGGAGGTCGGCGACGTGTACGGCGAAGTCAGCACCCTCGCCCACCTCGGCGCCTGCCACCACCTGGCCGACGACGACCCGGCGGCCCACGAGCTGTGGCACCGGGCCCACACCCGCCTGAAGGGCCTCGACCCGTCCAGCACCGACCAGATCCACGCCCAGCTGGCGACCATCAGCGAACACGCCGCCGAAGCATTCCTCCGCCGACGCTGACGCGGCCGGTCAGCGAGTCGGCGGGACGGCCAGGATCGACTGCACGGTCGCGACGACGACACCGGGAGTCTCCTCCGGCCGCAGGCGACCGGACCGGTTCTCCTCCGCGGCACCGTGCAGGACGTGCTGGATGACGCTGACCAGCCAGGACATCGGCAGGTCGGTGCGGAACACGCCCTGATCCTGGCCCCGGCGGAGCAGGTCCTCGACGCGCTCGGCGGGGGCGGCGTGCAGCTGGCGGACGCGTCCGTCCGGCAAGGTCCCCTGGGCCGCCGCCAGCAGCGCCGTGGACTCGGCCACCAGCGACCAGCTCGATTCGAGCAACCGGGTCAGGGCCTCCTGCGCGTCGCCCGTGAGATCGACGGCCGACAGCACCTCCTCACCCGCGCGCAGGGCTTCGCCCAGGGCGGCCTCGATCAGTTCCGCCCGGTTGCGGAAGTGGCCGTAGAGCGTCATCCGGCCCACCCCGGCGGCCTTGGCGATGTCGTCGATGCTCGCGCTCGGGTCCCGGCTCAGGCTTTCGCGGGCCGCGGAGACGATGCGGGCGATGCTGCGCTCGGCGTCCGCGCGCCGGCGCCGTCCAGGAGTGGCCGTGGTCATGCCCGCACCCTAACTCGTACGACGGTGTACGTGTTACTCTCGCCCTATAACTCGTATATCGATGTACGACTTAAGGAGAGCGTGATGACGCAGAACGTCCACGACCCATCAGCGCCGCAGGGCGCGCCCAACCCGCTGCGGTGGCGCATCCTCGGATTCCTCGGCGTCGCCCAGCTCATGCTGATCCTCGACGTCACCGTGGTGGCCATCGCGCTGCCGAACATCGAGGCCGACCTCGGCCTGAGCCGCCAGGCCGTCACCTGGACGGTCAGCGCGTACACCCTGACCTTCGGCGGCCTGATGCTCCTCGGCGGGCGCGCCGCCGACCTGTTCGGCGCGAAGCGTCTCGTGCTCGTCGGCCTGCTGCTCTTCACCGCGGCGTCACTGCGGGCTGGATTCGCCGACTCGGCCGGCCCGCTGCTCGGCGGACGCATCGGCCAGGGCATCGGCGCGGCGCTGATGTCCCCGGCCGCCCTGTCACTCGTGGTGCACCTGTTCGACGGCGAAGAACGCAACAAGGCGCTCGGCGTCTGGTCGGCGCTCGGCGGCGGCGGCGCCGCCCTCGGCGTCCTCCTGGGCGGGCTGCTCACCGCGGGCCCCGGCTGGCCCTGGGTCTTCTACGTGAACGTCCCCATCGGGCTGATCATCGTCGCGGCGCTCGCCCGGATGCTGCCGGCCGAGAAGGTGACCGCGCCGTATCCGCGGCTGGACGTGCTGGGCGCCGTGCTGGTCACGGCCTCGTCCGCGTCCCTGATCTACGCCTTCATCCGCGCCGGGGACCACGGCTGGCTTTCCAGCGCGAACGGCCTGCTCGTCCTGCTGGCCGCGGTCGGCTACGCGGCCTTCGTGCTCAGGCAGCGGACCGCCAAGTCCCCCATGATGGACGTCGCGCTCCTGCTCCGCCGCCCCGTGGCCACCGGGACGTTCCTGATCCTGATGGCGACCGCCCTGATGATCGCGGTGTTCTTCCTCGGCACGTTCTACTTCCAGCACGCGCAGGACTACGGCGCCCTCCGCACCGGCCTGCTGTTCCTCCCGGTCGCGGTCGCCACGATGCTCGGCGCCGACCTCACCGGCCGGGCCATCGCCAAGGCGGGCGCGCGCCGGCTCGCCGTGGCCGGCCTGCTCGTCGCCGCGGCCGGCATGGCCGTCCCCGCGTTCTCGCTGGACCCGGTGACCGTCACGATCGGCACCGCCGTGGCGGGCGCGGGAACCGGCGCGCTGTTCGTCGTCGCCTCGGCGACGGCCCTCGGCCAGGTCGCGCCGCACGAGTCCGGCATCGCCTCCGGGATCGTCAGCACGTTCCACGAGTTCGGCGCGTCCATCGGCGCCGCCGTCATCTCCAGCGTCGCCGCGGCGAGCCTCGCCGGAACCGTCCTGACCGGCTTCACGAACGGCTACACCGTCGCCGCGGTCGCCGCGGCCGTGGCGGCGGCGGCCGCCGCCGTCCTGACACCCGGCCGCCAACGGTGAAGGATGGCGGAAACGGCCCGGCCGACCGCATCGAGAGGTGACGAATGATCATAAGGCCCGCCCGCCAGGCCGACCTGCCGAACCTCGCCCCGCTCTGGCGGGCGGCCTGGCTGGACGGCCACGACGGCCACGTCCCCCCCGAGCTCATGGCCGCCCGAGGCCCCGGACACTTCGCCGCCCACGCCGAGAAGTACCTGGCCACCACACTCGTGGCCACCGACACCGAGGACCGCCTCCTCGGCCTGATCATCCTCGGCGACGAGGACGGCGAGGTCATCCAGTTGGCCGTAGACGGCTCGGCCCGCGGCCAGGGCGTCGGCGGCGCCCTCCTCCAGGCCGCAGAGGACCGCTTCAGAGGCCGCCACCCGCAGACGTGGCTCGCGGTCGTCCCCGGCAACACCCGCGCCCGCCGCTTCTACGAACTGCACGGCTGGCGCGACACCGGCCCGCTGACCTACCAGGCCCCCACCGCAACCGGCACCGTCCCCGTCCCCGTCCACCGCTACGTCAAGGAGCTGTAGGGCACAGGCGCCCCTGCAACGGAACCCGCCGGGGCGGGGTTCACAGGGTGTTGCCGGTGAGAGGAGTGGGTCATGGCCATCGAGGCTTCGGGGGGCTCGGTCGACGCGTGGGCGGTGATGGAGAGGTTCTACGCGGCCGAGGCGGCGTACGTGGCCGCGGGCGGGTACGGCAAGGCGAGCTATGAGCAGGCTGCCGCCTGCCTGGATCCGGAGGTGGTGCTGCACCAGGCTCCCGGCCTGCCGTTCACCGGGAGCGGGACGTGGCGCGGCCGGGACGGCATGGAGCGGTTCCTGGCCCGCTTCAGCGAGGTGTGGGAGTCGATGGAGTTCCTGGATCAGCGGCACTGGGTCGATGGGGACACCGTCGTCGTGCGCAACCGGGTGCGCTTCCGCGCCCGAGCCACCGGCCGCGAGGTCGAGACGCTGATCCTCCAGCTGATCCGGGTCCGGGACGGACGCATGCTCGAATGCCGCCCCTTCTACTGGGACCCGGCCGCCATCACAGAAGCCTGCGGCCGGACGGCCCCGCACACCGCAGAGTCCTAGCCGCCCTGACCTACCTCCGCGGCCGCCTCGCCGATGCAGGCCTACGCATCACCCTTGAGCCGGACGAGCAGCGCCCGCCACGCCTCCGGAGTCAAGGCCAGACGCGGCCCTCGCGGATCCGTCGAGTCCCGAATGCCGACGACGGCATTCGGTGCCGGAGCCAGCGCCGCGCACTCCACACACGTCTGTGGCTCGCTGCTGCTATGGCTGCTCTTCCGCCAGTAAGTCACCCACTGTCCCTTCGGCTTGGCCGGACTCGAAGTGCTGAATGGCCCTTTTGATGCGCTCGCGGGTCTCAGTCTCGGACAAAGCGACCATACATAGTCTGGCCTGAATGTCTCGGTAAGCTGCGACTTCCTCTTCCTCTTCGAGGAAGAGACTTCGCAAGAGCCCATCGATCACCACGATAGGGAAGTTCCCTGCCTCAACGTGGAGGATCCCGAACGATCCGTCAAGCGCCGGTTTCCTGGCTGCGGTGAACGGGAGAACCTGGAGTTCGATGTTCGGGCGCCCCTGCAGTTCGAGCAGGTGCCGGAGCTGGTGGATCATGACCTCTGGTGTACCGACCCACTGACACAGCACCGCCTCACCGACCACGGCCTTGACCACGAGCGGATTGGTCCTCGTGAGCGCGTCCTGCCGCGCTATACGGAAGGCTACAGCCTGGTCGATGTCTCGGTCTGCGTTCTTGGGGACGGAGGTCAGTACGGCACGCGCATATCCCGGAGTTTGGAGTAGTCCAGGGATGAGGTCGCCTTCGTACGAGAAGAGTTCGGAGGCGTCTTGTTCGAGCAGGACGTACTCACCGTAGTTTGCTGCCCTGTTGAGCTCCTTGTGATGTCTGATCCAGTCGCGGGAGCGGCCTCCTGTGGCGAGACCGACCAGTGCGATCCTCAAGTCGTCGTCCTCCGGGAGGCCGTACGTCATGGCGATGTAGTCGACCTCGTGCGCGCGTGCGACTACCTGGGCGTTCTCCATTCGACTGAGGGCGCTCTTGGACATCATCAGGAGCGCCGCGGCCTCGTCCGGGGTGAGGCCGCGCTCTTCGCGGATCTTGCGTAGCTGGGTACCGAGCCGCCTTCGGCGGACGGTGGGGGGTCGCTTCGACATATCACCAAGTGTGAGCGATCAGCAACGCCATGTCATCGCCGTCGCGAGATTGGGGATATCCCGCTTTCCACAACTCCCGCAGTCCTCCGCTCCCGTTGTCAGTGAGAGCGCTTGTGCGGTCTCACCTGGCCATTCATGCTGGCGAGCGCCTCTCACCAGAAGGAGTGAAGCGATGACGCAGCGTGAGACCGAGGTCGGAGGTCCAATCACATGAAGCTGCTCGGGACGATCACGATGCCGGGTGTGCCGAAGTCCGCGCAGACTGCGCGGGCGTTCGTTCGCGGACTGGCTCCGCACATCGAGGACGAAGCCATGGCCGACATCGTCCTCTGCGTGGACGAACTGGTCGCGAACGCCTGCGAGCACACCGCGTCCGGGACGGACGACGGCGAGGTGACCGTCATCGTGAGCACGGGCCAGGACGTTCTACGCGTGACCGTCCTCGATCAGGGCGGCACCCAGGGCCGGCCGCGTGTGCGCCACGATCCGTGCTCGGAGGACGGCCGCGGCCTACTGCTGGTCGACGCGCTCTCGAAGAGCTGGGGAACGCACCCCGCGCTGAACGGCACGGCCGTATGGGCGGAGTTCCATGCGATCCGTCCCCTTCGATAACGCCCGCCACCGAGCCGGTGAAATTCAGTGGTCGGCGGTGACGGAGCGCTCCAAGATGAGGAGATGCTTGTCGACCATTTCCCGCTGCTGGGATTGCGGCTGAGTACACCGCGACTGGAACTGCGGTTGCCGTCGTCCGAGGAACTCGCCACCCTGGCGGAGTTGGCCGCCGAAGGCATCCACGCCGTCGGCTATCGTCCGGACGGCCTCGAACGCCACATGATCCGCGGAGCCCTGCCCATCGACGCCCGGTTGCGCCTGAGCCGCGCCGCTTGGTACCGGCACCGCACCACCCCCGTCACCATCGAGGGCCTCGAACCGTGCCTGCCCGTGCTGGGGCTCTCTTCTACGTGACCAGACCGATACCGGAGAGTCGTCCGATGCCGCTCCTCGTCCTTTCACCTCGGTACACGTCCGACTCCAAGTCCCTGCGGGCCGCGTCCGGCCGCCTGGGCTGGAAGGCGGAACGGCTCGGCGGGTGGCGCGCTCCGGACCACCTGCGCGGGCAGGACGCGGTGCTGTACGGCGAACCGACGTTCGTCGAGGTCATCGCGGCACAGCTCGGGATGAGGCTCCTCGATGTCCCGCCCGGCTGGCTGCCGGGCCTCCCTGAGCGGCATCGACGTCGGTACATTGACATGTCGACACTGGGGGACGTCCGGCGCACCTTCCGCGAAGCGACGTTCGTCAAGCCTTCGGACGGCCGGAAGGCATTCGAGGGCAAGGTCTACACGACCCCCGACGAACTCCCCGGAGAGGACGTCCTCCCAGACGACACTCCAGTGTTCACCTGCGAGCCCGTAACGTGGGACGTCGAATTTCGCTGCCACATCCTTGAGGGCACGGTCGTCACCATGTCGCCCTACCTGCTGCACGGGGAACTCGCCCTCACCCCAGATGGGACCTGGGAAGCCGCAGACGCCGACGTGCAGCAGGCAAGGCAGTACGCCGAAGAAGTCCTCGCCGAAGTCCCGCTCCCGCCCGCGACCGTCCTTGACGTGGGACGAATCCACGACCGCGGCTGGGCGGTAGTAGAAGCCAACGCGGCCTGGGGTGCGGGCCTTTACGGCTGCGACCCGGAACAGGTCCTCCGCGTCCTGGCCCGCTCCTGCCTCGACCACGACGCAGCGGCGGCAGACCACGACTGGGTCATCGACCAGGTGGACCTGGACATCGAGGCGTAGACAACGATCGCCGCAACGGGTCAGATCTCCTTCAGGAACCCCGAGTCGACCGCGAAGTCCGCGCCCGTGGTGCTCGCCGACCGCGGCGACGCCAGCAGCGCGACCACGTCCGCTACCTCCTGCGGGTCGGTCAGGCGCCCGGTCGTGAGGCTCATCATCTCCACCGCGCCGCGCTCCAGCACCGTGGCGCGGTCAGAGCCCGTAGCCCCGGCGATGATGTCGGCGGCGCCGCCCTCGTCCGTCCACCAGGGCGTCAGCACAGGTCCCGGCGAGACCGTGTTGACCCGGACGCCCTGCGGCGCGAACTCCTCCGACAGGCCCTTCGTCAGGTTGGTCACCGCGGCCTTCGCCGCGTTGTAGTCGTAGTTCATCGGCCCGGGACGGCGCGCGTTCCCCGACGAGACGTTCACGATCGAAGCCGCGTCGCTCTTCAGCAGATGCGGGATCGCCGCCCGCACCGCCCGGACGACGGCGTACAGGTTGAACTCGAACATGTCCCGCCAGTCGTCGTCCGACAGGCCGCCGAAGCCGAACCGCGGCAGGTTCGCGCCGGGAGGCGGCCCGCCGGCGTTGTTGACCAGGACGTCGAGCCCGCCGAACACCTCCACGGCACGCTCCACGGCCTGCGCCGGGGCGTCCGGGTCCATCAGGTCGGCCGGCACGTGCAGCAGGTCCGGGCCGGCCAGCGCGTCCAGTTCCCCGGACTTGCGGGACACCGCGACCACTCGCGCCCCTTCCCCGAGCAGCGTCCGCGTGACGGCCAGCCCGATCCCCTTGGACGCACCCGTGACGACCGCGACCCGGCCGGTGAGCTGCAGGTCCATGAAGTCCCCTCTCATAGGCGAGCACGCCCCTCCGGACGCGCCTCACCCCATGAACCCCGGCCGCCATCAACCGGATGCACACCGCACCGGCCGACACGTAAAGTAGCCGCACGAATACCGCGCACAGCCGAATGGACGCCCATGAACCGCTCCCCCCTCCTCGTCCCGGCGCTGCTCCCGGCCCTCCTCCTCACGTCATGCGGAGGCGACGAGCCGGCGATCACCCCGCCCACACCCGCTCCACTGACGACACCGCCGCCTAGCGCATCGCCGAGCCAGAGCGTCCCGCTTCCGAGCACGGCCGCGGACGGACGGAACCTGACCGCCTGCCAGGACGGCGAATGCGAGGTCGTCGTCAGGAAGGGCGACGTCCTCCGCTTCGGCGCCGCGATCGACACCGACCCGCTGACGGTCCTCAGCGCCGGCGACACCTTCACGGTCACCGACCCGTCCGGCTTCACGGCCTCCGTCGGCGGCGCGGGCGGGCGGCTCCAGACCGGCTCCGTCCAGATCGAGGTCGGCGAATCGGCCGGAAACCGGACGGCCATCAGAATCTCCCCGCGCCCCTGAACCGAGAATGGGCCATGGCCTCACGGGTAAGGGACGCGCGTCGGCCGGACGGCCGGCGAAACCCAAGGGAGGCAGACCCATGAGCGCGACACAGGAGACCGGTGGCATCACCGGGACGAAGGACAAGGACTACAACCTGATCTGGTTCGTCGAGCAGTGCCTGAGCAACGCGCTGCGGCTGGAGACCTACATCAACGACGCCGAGCGCGCCGGCGACACCGAGCTGGCCGACCTCTTCCGCCGCGCCCAGGCCGAGAGCCGCAAGGGCGCCGAGCAGGGCAAGGAGCACCTGCGGCGCCGCATCTCCGCCTGACTCCCGTGCGGCCGCATCCGGGGCATGACCGGCCCGCTCCGCGGGTATTCGACCAGGTTCCGGGACCTCGCGTCACGGGACCACAAGAGAATCGCATGCGAAGGAGCCCGGATGCGTGAGTCGATCCGCCTCGGCCATATCGCCGGAATCAGGGTCGGCCTCAATGTCAGCGTGCTGGTGATCGTGCTGATCCTGGTGTTCGGGCTGGCATTCGGCCGATTCCCGGAGGTGTACCCGGACCACGCCACCTGGGCCTACGTCGTTGCGGGGCTCGTCAGCGCGATCCTCCTGCTGGCGTCCCTGCTCGCCCACGAACTCGCGCACGCGGTGGTGGCGCGCCGCAACGGCATCGAGGTCGAGGGCATCACCCTGTGGCTGCTGGGCGGCGTGGCCCAGCTCCGCGGCGAACCGAGGACATCGGGCGCCGACCTGCGCATCGCCATCGTCGGCCCCGCCATCAGCCTGGTCGTGGGCGCGGTGTTCGCGGTCCTGGCCATGCTGGCGGCGGCTGCCGACGCCCCGGACCTCCTCTTCGGGACGCTCGCCTACCTCGCCGGCCTCAACGTGATCCTCGCGGTCTTCAACATGATCCCGGCCGCGCCGCTGGACGGCGGAAGGGTCCTCCGAGCGTTCCTGTGGTGGCGGCGCGGCGACCGCACCGGCGCCGCCGTCACCGCCGCCCGCGCCGGACGCGTCTTCGGCCTGGCCCTGATCGCCGCGGGCTTCGTCCAGTTCGTGCTCGGCGCCGGTTTCGGCGGACTGTGGCTGGCGCTGATCGGCTTCTTCCTGGTCTCCGCCGCGAGCGCCGAGGAGCAGCAGACGCGCGTCCAGGCCGCCCTGCACGACGTCCGCACCGCCGACGTGATGACGCCCGACCCCCTGGTGATGGACGCGGCGACCACGGTCCAGGAGCTCATCCACAACGTCGTCTTGACGCACCGCTACTCCACGTACCCCCTGGTGGAGAACGGCCGCCTCGCCGGCCTGGTCACCCTGAACCGCGTCCGAGCAACCCCACCCGAAGAGCGCCACGCCCTCCGCCTGGCCGACATAGCGTGCCCCCCGGACGAGGTCCCCACGGCAACCCCGAACGAGCCACTGACGGACCTCCTCCCACGCATGGCAGGCTGCACCGACGGCCGCGCCGTCATCCTGGACGACACAGGCCACGTAGTGGGCCTGATAACCGCAAGCGACATAGCCCGCGCCCTACAAACGGCCGACCTGCGCACCACTCCCCGAGGCCCCTGGCCGTCCTGACGTAAAACCCTTCATGCCCCCTGGTCACAGCGTCCGGAAGCGGGGAAAGTGGAACCATGCCTGCGACCCACGGGCACCCCCAAAAGGCGGCCCGCCCCTCCCGCCTCATAACCGCACGCGCAAAACCACCACCCGCCGCAGGGGGGCAAAGGTCCGCCCACATGCCGCAAGGCACGCACTCGACGCCAGCCACGCGCCCGCCCACCGGGGGGCAAGCGGGCGAAGCCCCCAACAAGCGGGCGAAGCCCGCGCAAGAACACCAAGCGCCGACGACCCGCACTACAAAGCGGACATCAACCGGCAAGGGGCGTGGGGGCGGAGCCCCCACATCGGGGGTTCCAGGGGGTCGCCCCCTGGGCCAACACAAAGAAGGAGTACCGGCCCGCGCACTCCGCGGGCACAGTACTCCCAACTCGTTCGTGGGCGGAGAGGGATTTGAACCCTCACATCCTCTCGGACACACGGACCTGAACCGTGCGCGTCTGCCGTTCCGCCACCCGCCCCGGGTGTGCACCCGTCGCCGGGTGCCTGAAAAGGCTAGCACGGTCGGAGCAGTGGTTAGGTATCCGGATACGCCGAGCGAACCTTTGCACCGATACGATCGTCTACCAGTGGGGAAGGGAGGTGCCCGTGGGCGTCATTCAGCGCTTCGAGCGACGGCTTGAGGGCATGGTCGAAGGGGCCTTCGCCCGTGCCTTCAAGTCCGAGCTGCAGCCGGTCGAGGTGGCCAGTGCTGTGCAGCGCGAGATGGACGATCGGGCGGCGATCGTGGCACAGGGCCGCACGCTGGTTCCGAACGACTTCGTCGTGGAGATCTCTCAGCAGGACGGGCAGCGGCTGCAGGTGTACGCCGACAGCCTGAGCCAGGAGCTGGCGAATCTCGCGCGCGAGTACGCGAAGGAGCAGGGGTACTCCTTCGTGGGGCCGGTGCGGGTGCGGTTCGAGAACGCGGGCGATCTCGCTACGGGCATGTTCCGGATCCGGTCGGGGGTGATCAGGGGCTCGACGGTGGAGGGCGGGGAGATCCGCCAGCCGGTGAGCGATGTGCCGCAGGGCGGGCGCGGGGGCGTCTTCGGCGGGCATCCGCGGCTTCTGGTGACCACGGCGGTGGAGGGCTCGGACACGACTCAACGCACCTATGAGATCAATACCCCTGTGACGCTGCTGGGCCGCGGCACCGACTGCGACCTGCGCCTTGTCGATCCGGGCGTGTCCCGGCACCATGCCGAGATACGCGTAGAAGGTCCCGAAATCGCTCTCGTGGATCTAGGGTCGACCAACGGCTCGTTCGTGAACGGGCAGCCGATCCGGCGGGTGACGCTGGTCGACGGCTCCCGGGTCACGATGGGCCGGACCACCCTTGTGTTCCGCCGCGATAGGGAGTAACCCCGACTCCGATGTCCCCATTCACCCTCACGCTGATCAAGCTGGCGTTCCTCGCGGTGCTGTGGCTGTTCGTCATCGCGGCCGTCGGCGTGATCCGGGCCGACCTGTTCGGCTCGAAGGCCGCGTCGAAGGCGGCCAGTCGCGCGTCCCAGCCCCGGCCCCCCAGGGCGGCCAGGCAGCCCAAGCCGCCGCGGCCGCAGCGCAGCGCCCAGCAGGGCGCCCCGACGAAACTGGTGGTCGTCCAGGGCGAGCGCGCCGGCACCGTCATAGACCTCACGGGGGTGCCCATCACCATTGGTCGGGCGAATGACGCCACGCTCGTTGTCACCGACGACTACGCTTCGAGCCGGCATGCCCGACTTTATGCGCAGGACGGTCAGTGGATCGTGGAAGATCTCGGCTCGACCAATGGGACGTATCTCGGACGCACGAAGGTGAGCCGGCCGATGCCGATTCCACCGGGCGTACCGGTCCGTATCGGCAAGACCGTGATCGAGCTGCGCAAATGACTCTGGGAATCCGCTACGCGGCACGCTCCGACGTCGGCATGCTGCGCGAGGGCAACGAGGACTCGGCGTACGCGGGCTCGCACCTGCTCGCGGTGGCCGACGGGATGGGCGGGCACGTCGGCGGCGAGATCGCGAGCGCCGCGGCGATCGAGGCGCTGCGCGCGCTCGACAAGGACCTCCCCGCGACGGAGCTGCTGGCGGCGCTGGAGCACACCGTCAAGGCCGCCAACGACAACCTGCACCGCATCGTGGAGTCCGACCCCGCCCTGCAGGGCATGGGGACGACGCTGACCGCGATGCTGTGGGCGGGCAACCAGGTCGCGCTGGTGCACATCGGGGACTCCCGCGCGTACCTGCTGCGGGACGGCAGCCTGTTCCAGATAACGCACGACCACACGCTGGTGCAGTCGCTCGTCGACGAGGGGCGGATCAGCCCGGACGAGGCGGCGTCGCACCCGCAGCGGTCGCTGCTGCTGCGGGCGCTGGACGGCCGCGGCGAGGTCGACCCCGACCTGTCGCTGCGGGAGGCGCAGGTCGGCGACCGCTACCTGCTGTGCTCGGACGGCCTGTCGGGCGTCGTCACGGCGGAGACGATCTTCCAGGTGCTCACCGACGTGGACGAGCCGGACCAGGCCGTCCGGCAGCTGATCGACCTGGCGAACCGCGGCGGCGGCCCCGACAACATCACCTGCGTGGTGGCGGACG
>NZ_BMRO01000005.1:48418-55582 GCF_014648675.1 Actinomadura livida | reverse complement strand
CATCGACCTCGACCGGCAGCCGCCGACGGGCGGGCCGGGCCAGGCGGTGGGCGCGGCGGCGAACGCGTCGCCGCCGGAGCCGCCGGGCGGCGGCCCGGGCGCGAACACCACGGCGGCGGACACGCCCGCCGGGCGCGCGGCGCAGCTGCGCGACACGCGGCCGCAGCCGCCGGTCGCCGTGGACGAGATGCCGCCGCCCCCGGCCCCGGCGCCGATGGGCGATCCGATGGGCCCGCCGCCGGGCGCGGCGCAGCAGGCGGGGATGGAGCGGCCGCGGCGCGGCGCGCGGCGCTGGACGTGGCTGGTCGTCGTCGCCGGCGTGGTCGTGGTGGGCGTCGTCGCGGGCGGGTTCGTGCTGGTGCAGAACGTCCGGAACGGCTACTACATCGGCGAGCGGGACGGCAGGGTCGTCCTGTTCCGCGGGACGACGCAGGATGTGCCCGGCCTGAGCCTGTCCCGCGTGGAGAAGGACCAGCCCAACCCGCCGATCATGGTAGCGGACCTCCCCCAGGATCTTCAGCAGCAGGTCCGGCAGACCTACACGGTGGACAGCCCCGGCGACGCGTGGAAGGCGCTGGAGAGCGCCGCCTGCAAGTACACGCTCGTCGACAGCGGTGGCAAGGTCGCCATCGTCAAGGGCAAGGACCAGAACAACTGCCGGCAGGCGACCGTCAAAACGAGTGAGATCCCGGTGGGCGAGCTGCCGGGGTCGGACGCGACGGCGATCGGCAAGGGCGACATGGCGTTCATCGGGCAGGCGGCGGCGGAGCAGAAGCTCGAGGAGCTCACCACCCGCCGCGACCAGTGCAAGACACCGAACTCACGCATCCCGGACTGCCCCTCCAACGGAGGGAAATCGTAGATGCACCAGCTCGGGGAGCAGATCAGGTCGCGGCTGCCGTACCAACGGCGGAACGCGGCCTCGCTGGCTTTGCTGATCTTCGCGATGGTGCTGACGCTGTCGGCGTTCGCGGAGGTCGGCCTCGCCCGGGACGGCAGCATCCCCGGCGGGTTGTTCGTGTACGGCGGCGGCCTGGTCGTGCTGGCGCTCATCGCGTACTTCGTCCAGGCGAAGTTCACGCCCTACGCGGACCCGCTGCTGCTGCCGCTGGCGGTGGCGCTGAACGGCATCGGGCTGGCGATGATCTACCGGCTCGACCTGGACACCAGCGCCGACCGCAAGGCCGCCGCGGCGGCCGGCAAGAAGCTGCTCGCGGACGCCGCCGACGCGCCGAGCCAGCTGATGTGGACGTTCGTCGGCATCGGGCTGTTCGTCGCCGCGGTGCTGATCATGCGGGACACCGACAAGACCGACGCCCCGGTGTCGTTCACGCCGAAGACGGCGCAGCGCTACACGTACCTGATCGGGCTCACGGCGGTCATCCTGCTGCTGCTGCCGATCGTCCCGGGCATCGGGCAGCAGATCAACGGCGCCCGCGTGTGGATCAGCGTCGGGCCGTTCTCGGTGCAGCCGGGGGAGTTCGCGAAGATCCTGCTGGTCGTGTTCTTCGCCGGCTACCTGGTGAACAAGCGGCAGGCGATGTCGCTGATCGGCAAGAAGGTCGGCCCGTTCAGCCTGCCGCGCGGCCGTGACCTCGGCCCGATCATGGTGATCTGGTTCTTCTGCCTGGGCGTGCTGTTCCTGCAGAAGGACCTCGGCACCGCGCTGCTGTTCTTCGGCCTGTTCGTGTCGATGCTCTACATCGCGACCCAGCGCATCTCCTGGGTGGTGATCGGTGTCGGGCTGCTGGCGTTCGGCGTGTTCATCTCGACGCTGCTGCCGTTCATGGGCCACGTGAACCAGCGCATCGACATCTGGCTGAACCCGAAGCCGTACTTCGACGGCGGCTGCCTGCTGGAGAGCGGCAAGGTCGTCCCGGTCAACCCGAACACCGAGATCTACGAGAAGTACGACACCGAGGGCTCGGTCTCGCCCGGCTTCACCGCCTGCGCCGAGCTCGGCGGCGAGTACGCCGACAGCGCGCAGCTGATGAAGGGGCTGTTCTCGCTCGCCGAGGGCGGCGTGCTCGGGACGGGCTTCGGGCAGGGCGAGCCGTGGCGGACGCCGCTGTCGTTCAGCGACTTCATCTTCGACTCGATCGGCGAGGAGCTCGGGCTGACCGGACTGATGGCGCTGCTGCTGATCTACGCGTTGATCGTGCAGCGCGGGATGAAGACGGCCGTGGCGGCGCGCGACCCGTTCCTGAAGCTGTTCGCGGGCGGTGTGTCGTTCGTCGTTGCCCTCCAGGTCTTCGTGATCGTCGGGGGCGTGACCCGGCTCATCCCGCTCACCGGCCTGACGACGCCGTTCCTGTCCCAGGGCGGCTCGTCGCTGATGGCCAACTGGATCCTGATCGCGATCCTGGTGCGGATGAGCCATGACGCGCGCAAGCCGGCCCCGCAGGCGATCCAGGACGAGGGCATGACGCAGATCGTGAGCACGAGGTGACTTCGGTCCGATGAACGAGCACGTGACGGGGGATGTCCGCGCGGTTCGGGGCTGCAGCACGGCCGAGCGGGGGGAAGCCGTATGAACATGGACAAGCCGGTCCGGCGGGTGGCGATCTTCGCGATGCTGCTGTTCTTCGGGCTGATGGTGCAGATCAACTACGTCCAGGGCAGCCAGGCGGAGGACCTGCGCACCGACGCCAACAACAGCCGGCAGTTCACCGACGTGTTCAACCACCCGCGCGGGCAGATCTCCGCGGGCGGCGAGGTCCTGGTGACGTCGAAGCCGACCGGCAAGGACAACCCGAAGTACGGCCGCACGTACAAGGACGGCCCGATCTTCGCGCCGGTGACGGGGTACTTCAACGGCGGCGCGTCGGGCGTCGAGCGGGCCTACAACTCGCTGCTGAGCGGCAAGGACACGCGCATCACGCAGCAGCGCTGGTTCGACACGTTCATCGGCAAGCCGGCCGACGGCGCGAACCTCGAGCTGACGATCGACCCGGAGGCGCAGCGCACCGCGTACCAGCTGCTGCGGGGCAAGACGTCGCCGGGCCGCCGCGGCGGCGCCGTGGTGATGGACGTCCGGACGGGCGCGCTGAAGGTGGCGGCGTCGTGGCCGTCGTTCGACCCGAACGAGGTCGCGCCGCAGCAGGGCGAGAAGGGCGGCAAGCGGCTGGAGCAGCTGAACGACGGCGAGGGCGTGATCAAGCCGCTGGTCGACAACGCGCTGAGCCAGACGTTCCCGCCCGGTTCGTCGTACAAGACGGTGACGGCGGCGGCCGCGATGCAGGAGCTCGGCATCGACAGCGGGTCCACCATCCAGACCGGGCAGCTGATCCTGCCGGAGTCGGGCCGTCCGCTGCCGAACTCGCACGACAGCGGGAGCTGCGCGGGCACCGCCCCGCTGCGCGGCGCGTTCGCCGAGTCGTGCAACACCTCGTTCGGGAAGATGGCGCTCGACATGGGCATCCAGCAGCTGTCCGACAGCTCCGGGAAGTTCGGGTTCGGCAAGCGCATCGAGCTGGAGCCGGACATGTACGCGGCGGAGAGCTCGGTCCCGGTGTCCTACACGGACGCGGAGGGCAAGACGACCCCGACCGGCCAGGACGGGACGGCCCGCTCCGGCATCGGGCAGGAGAACGTGCGCGCCACCCCGCTGCAGATGGCGATGGTCGCGGCCGCGGTCGCCAACGAAGGCAAGATCATGAGCCCGTTCGTGGTGCAGAAGGTCCGTGCGAAGGACCAGAGTGAGCTCTACAACGCCTCGCCGGAGCAGTTCGCCCAGCCGATCACCGGCGGCCAGGCGGAGCAGCTGGAGGACATGATGCGCGCAGTGATCTCCGAGGGCACCGCGAAGAACCTGTCCGGCATGCGGATCGCCGGCAAGACCGGCACGGCCGAGCAGGGCCCGGGCAACCCGAACGCGCGCTGGTTCATCGGGTTCAGCCCGGTGGAGAACCCGCGCTACGCGTTCGCCGTGATGACCGAGGGCCCGGGCTCCGGTGGCGGCGACGCCGGCCCCCTCGCGGGGGCGATCATGGCTAAGGTCTTGCAGAAGTGAGCGGGGACCTCGTCCTCAACGACCGGTACCGGCTGCTGGAGCGGCTGGCGATCGGCGGGATGGGCGAGGTCTGGCGAGCGTCCGACGAGCTGCTCGGGCAGCAGGTGGCGGTGAAGCTGCTGCGGCTGGAGCTCGGGTCGGACGCGCGGGCGCGGGGCAGGTTCGAGTCGGAGGCGCGGTTCGCGGCGGAGCTGCGGCACCCGGGGATCGCCGGGGCGTACGACTTCGGCGAGCACGAGGGCCGGGCGTACCTGGTGATGGAGCTGGTGCCGGGCGAGCCCCTGGACGAGATCCTGGCGCGGGACGGCGGGCTTCCGCTGGAGGCCGTGCTGGACATGATGGTGCAGGCGGGGCAGGCGCTGACCGTCGCGCACGACGCGGGGGTCGTGCACCGCGACATCAAGCCGGCGAACCTGATGGTGTCCCCGGACGGCACCCTGAAGATCACCGACTTCGGGATCGCGCGTCGGCTGGCGGCGGCCTCGCAGACCCAGACCGGGATGGTCATGGGGACGGCGCACTACATCTCGCCGGAGCAGGCGCAGGGGCACCGGCTGTCCCCGGCCGCGGACCTGTACTCGCTGGGCGCGGTGGCGTACGAGTGCCTGACGGGCGCGCCGCCGTTCGACGGGTCGACGCCCGTGGAGGTGGCGCTGAAGCACGTCCGGGACGCGCCGGCCGAGCTGCCGCCGCGGGTCCCGGCGGCCGCCCGCGAGCTGATCATGCAGCTGCTCGCCAAGGACCCGGCGGACCGGCCGGCGAACGCGGGCATGGTCGCCGACCGCGCCCTGGCGATCCGCGCGGCCCTCAGCACGGGACGAATTCCGCGGGTGGGTCCGCGGGCCGTTCCCCCTGGTCGGCACCCCAGATCGAAGATCGTTACTCAATCGACGGCTTTGTCTGGATTTGACGCTGCCTCGGGGGCGGATAACCTCGCCTCGGGGTCAGTGCGCGGGCAACGGCGCGCCGCACTGACGTACGCGTCGGTCGCGGCGGTGCTCCTGGTCTGTGCCCTCGTGGCCGGATCCCTGCTGAGGGGGTTCGCGTTCGCGGGTTCCGGCCAGGACGAGCGGGATCCACCCCGGTCTCCCGCCACGCTGCCGGTCGGGGACGACGCCGGCGACGACCCGGTCGTCCCCCCGAGCACCCCGGCGACCAACACGCCCACGTACCGGACCCCCAGTACACCGAGACCGAGTGCCACGCCGCGCGCCCCGACGCGTAGGATCCGTCCGTCAACGCCGGACACCCGCGAAGCGTCCCCATCACGTAAGCCATCAAGGAAACCGCCCCGGGCGACTCCCACCGCCCCAGAGCCAACACCCACTCCGACGGAGAGCACCACGACTCCGTCAACTCCGAGCCCGGATCCCTCTCCGGAACTGAGCGGGAAGCTAGGTTCGGAGGACAAGGTGTAGACGTACGAGGGAAAGTGCACATATGAGTCAACCTCGGCTGCTCGGCGGCCGCTACGAGCTCGAAACGGTGATCGGGCGGGGCGGCATGGCCGAGGTCTACCGTGCCCGAGATCTGCGGCTGGATCGCGTGGTAGCGGTCAAGACGCTGCGGTCCGACCTGGCTCGCGACCCCACGTTCCAGGCCCGGTTCCGGCGCGAGGCCCAGTCGGCCGCGTCGCTGAACCACCCCTCGGTCATCGCCGTGTACGACACCGGCGAGGACATGATCGGCGACACCTCCATCCCGTACATCGTCATGGAGTACGTGGACGGGAGCACGCTGCGCGACCTGCTGCGGGAGAACCGCGCGCTGCTTCCCGACAAGGCGCTCGAGGTCACCGACGGCATCCTGCGCGCACTGGACTACAGCCACCGCGGCGGGATCGTGCACCGCGACATCAAGCCGGCCAACGTGATGATGACCCGGCAGCACGAGGTCAAGGTCATGGACTTCGGCATCGCCCGGGCCATGGCCGACTCGGCCGCCACCATGACGCAGACCGCGCAGGTCATCGGCACCGCGCAGTACCTCTCGCCGGAGCAGGCGCGCGGCGAGCGGGTCGACGCCCGCAGCGACATCTACTCGACGGGCTGCGTCCTCTACGAGCTGCTCACCGGCAAGCCGCCGTTCACCGGCGACTCCCCGGTCGCGATCGCGTACCAGCACGTCCGGGAGGAGCCGGTTCCGCCGTCGCAGGTGGATCCGCAGATCCCGCAGTGGGCGGACGCGATCGTGCTGAAGGCCATGGCGAAGGACGCCGACCACCGCTACCAGAACGCGAACGAGTTCCGGCAGGAGATCCAGCGCGTCCTGCAGGGGCAGCCGGTTGCGTCGACGGCCGCGTCCACGATGCTGATGGGCTCGGCCCAGGGCACGCAGGTCATGGGCGGCTACCCGGGGGGCGCCCCGCCCCACACCCAGATGCAGCGGCCGGTCGACAACGGCTACGGTCTGCCACCGGCCCGCTACGACGACGATGACTACGGCGAGCGCGGCGGCGCCGGCAAGAAGGCCGCGCTGTGGATCGGCCTCGCCGTGCTGTTCATCGGCGGCGCGGCGCTCATCGGCTGGATGATGAGCGGCGGGGGCGACGAGACCGAGCAGGTCGCCATCCCCAACAGCATCGTCAACGTCTCGCAGGCCGACGCGACGGCGCAGCTCACGAAGCTCGGCTTCAAGGTCGGCGAGCCCAAGCTCGAGTACAGCGACGAGATCCGCCGCGGGTTCGTGATGAGCTCCGACCCGCGGCCCGGCGCGAACGCGCCGGAGGGCGCGACGGTGACGCTGGTGGTCTCCAGGGGCAAGAAGCCGCCCACGGAGATCGAGGTGCCGGACGTGACCGGCAAGCCGTACGACCAGGCGAAGAAGCTGCTGGAGGCGCGCGGCTTCGAGGTCGAGAAGCGCGTGGACAACAGCGACGACGTGCCGCGGCTCAACGTCATCTCGACCGACCCGTCCGGCGGCTCGAAGGCCCCGAAGGGCGCCACGGTCACCGTGACCATCTCGAACGGCCCGAGCGAGCTCAAGGTGCCGGACCTGTTCAACAACAGCCAGCGGGCCGCCTGCGGCAAGCTGAACGGCCTAGGGCTGAAGTGCAAGGTCGAGAAGGCCGTCCCGCCGCCCGACCGCCAGGTCGCTCCCGGCCTGGTCTTCAACCAGCAGCCGGGCCCGGACGCCGTGGTGGCCCCGGGCGA
>NZ_BMRO01000005.1:42494-48378 GCF_014648675.1 Actinomadura livida | reverse complement strand
CTCCGGCCCCCAAGGCCAGAGGGAGACGACACAACGGACCACAGCAGCACCCGGATCCCGGCGGCCACGGACGAGATGAGGACGCCCGGGCGCCACAGACGACGGCGTAGCGCGGCCAGCCCCTACAACCGAGGGGCTCGACGGCCGCACGGACCCCAGCCACTACCCCGGCCACGCGACAACGTGAACCGTCGCGATCGCGTCCGAAGGCAGGTTTCGAGCCTGCGAGAAACCTGATCGCGCAGCGAGCCCCTAGGCGAGCCGGAGCGATGCAGCGATCGCACGCATTGCCCGCCGAAGGGAAAGCCCCCAGCACCCACCGCCAAGGGCCACTACATAGGGCGCACGGACACCAGCCACTACCCCGGCCACGCGACGACCTGAACCGTCGCGATCGCGTCCGAAGGCAGGTTTCGAGCCCGCGAGAAACCTGATCGCGCAGCGAGCCCCTAGGCGAGCCGGAGCGATGCAGCGATCGCACGCATTGCCCGCCGAAGGAGGGCCCCCAGGGCCCGACGCCAAGGGCAATGCAATAAGAACGAGGGTTTCCGCCACTCGGGGGCAATGGCGGAAACCCTCATCATGGTTTTCGTCCGTAGGGCGTAGAACGTTACGGATTTCAACTGAATATTTTTCGCGTCCTGGCGATCAGGGGGTCGCGGTGGGGGTGGGGGTGTCCACTACGCCGTCGTCGAACTGGACCTTGGGTTCCAGCCAGGGGAAGACCAGGTACCAGAGGATGGCGGCCACGGCGATGGCGAGGCCCAGTGCGGTGGCGGTCTTGGTCTGCCAGGTGCCCGGCAGGTGGCGCCAGATCCAGGCGTACACGGGGTCTCCTTGGGGGCTATGTCCGCTTCACGCGGGGCACCGCCGACGCCAGCTCGCCGAAGATGATCATTCGTTTGGCGGCGGAGAACTTGGGGTGGCAGGTGGTGAGGGTGATGAGGCGTTCGGTCGGCTTGCGCTTGGGGTGGCCGGGGACGGGGGCGGTGACCTCGGTCGCGGCCGGTGTCACGATCTTGCGGTCGGTGACCTTGTAGACGTACTGCTGCTCCCGGGTGTCGATCAGGATCTCGTCGCCGCGGTCGAGTTCGCCGAGCCGGTTGAAGGGGGCGGAGTAGGTCGTCCGGTGCCCGGACACCACGAAGTTGCCGATCTCGCCGGGCAGCGCCGTCCCCGGGTAGTGGCCGGGGCCCTTGCGGAGGTCGTCGCGGTCCACGCCCTCGATGACGACGAACTTCCAGTCCTCGCCGAAGCGGGGGATGCGGATCATGGCGAGGCCCTTGCCCAGCTTCACCCGCTCGGTGGTGACCTTGGACGCCTGCCAGGTGTCCAGCATCTCGTCGCCGAGGCGGTCCTGCTGGTCCTGGGTGTAGCGGCCGGTGCCCCACAGCCCGTAGGTGACGAAGAGCATGAAGACCAGGCCGGCGGTGATGGTCAGTTCGCCCATGCCACGGATCAGCGTCCGCACCGGGGTGCACCCTCCTTCTCAGTCCGGCACCGTAGCGTGCTTCATCGTCACGTTGCCGGTGTAGGGCGGCAGCGTGGCCCTCCGCACGGTCCGCACCGAGTAGCCGAGCCCGTACGCGCGGACGTACCTGCGGTAGACCGCGATCTCGGGGGACGTGCCGAGCGCCGCGCGGAGCCGGACCGGGTCGCCGACGGCGGTGATCCGGAACGGCGGGGAGTACACGACGCCCTGGAGGATCAGCGTATTGCCCACGCAGCGGACGGCGCTCGTCGAGATCACCCGCTGGTCCATGATCTGCATCGCTTTCGCGCCGCCGGCCCACAGGGCGTTCACGACGGCCTGGACGTCGCTCTCGTGGACGACGAGGTCGTCGGGGCGGACGTCGCGGGGCAGCGCACCGGACTTCGGCAGCGGCGCGTCGTCCAGCGAGACGCGGAGCGCGGGACCGCTGAACGGGGTGAAACCGGCGCGGACCGCGAGCCGGTCGGCTTCGGCGCGGGCTTCTTTCACCCTGGCGTCGTGACGTCCGGCCGCACGCGAGATACGGTCGATGTCATGGCGGAGGCGCCGGTACTCGGCGCGCTCCTGGCGGCTCCGGCGCTGCTCCGCGGCGATGAGCTCGGTGATCTCGGTGCGGCCCTGCTCGCGCAGGCTCGTGCCGCGGGCCGTGCTCGCGCTCGCCGCGAACAGCGTTCCCGCGAGGAGCGTGAGGACCGGGATGATGCTTCCCCACGCTGGACGCCGTACTCTGCTCACCAGCGACTACGCTAACCGACAAAGCACCCCATGCGCGGTCCGGCGCTCCGGCCGCCGGACGCCCGAGGAGATCGACCCACCGTGGCCAAGTCCAAGACGCGTAAGAAGGCCGTCTACACGCCCCCGCAGAAGTCCAAGGCCCCCGAGGTCAGCCCGCGCTGGCTGGTGCCGACGATGGTCGCGCTGTGGCTGGTCGGCCTGGCCTGGATCGCCGTCTTCTACGTGACGGCGAGCACCGGCACCGAGGTGCCGTACATGACCGACCTGCACAACTGGAACCTCGGCATCGGCTTCACGGCGATCATTCTCGGCGTGATCCTGTCCACCAAGTGGCGCTGAGGGTTATCCACAGGTAGGGGGCGCCGGGCACCGGTTGTCCCCAGGTTATCCACAGGCGCGGACGTCCATCGCGGGGCGTCCGCGCGTTCGCGGCTACCCGACGGACGGGCTGAGCTCCGCCGTCCTGACGACCACCAGGGCGGTGAGCAGCGCGAGGGTGAGCAGCGGCGCCCCGATGTGCAGCAGGCGCCGCTGCGCGGCCGGCGCGTACGC
Source organism: Actinomadura livida (assembly GCF_014648675.1). Lineage (GTDB taxonomy): Bacteria > Actinomycetota > Actinomycetes > Streptosporangiales > Streptosporangiaceae > Spirillospora > Spirillospora livida. The sequence continues at coordinate 45,599 of NZ_BMRO01000005.1, read as the reverse complement.
GTACGCGGCCGCCAGCACCGCGCCGACCACCAGGCCGCCGACGTGGCCCTCCCAGGAGATCCCCGGCACCGAGAACGTGATCACCAGGTTGATCACCAGCAGCACCACGATCGGCCCCACCGGCCCGCCGAGCTTCCGGCCTACCACGAAGAACGCGCCGAACAGGCCGAAGATCGCGCCGGACGCGCCGACCGCCGACGCGGACGGGGCGCCCACCATGTACAGCAGCACCGAGCCGCCCAGCCCCGACAGCACATAGAGGGCGAGGAACCGCCACCGGCCGAGGACCTGCTCCAGCGCGGGGCCGATCGCGTACAGCGCCCACATGTTGAACAGGATGTGGGTGATGCCGAACGTGCCGCCGCGCTGGTGCAGGAACATCGTGGTGAAGAGCCGGTACCACTCGCCCTCGGCGACCCCGCCGACCTCGCCGTCGGGCAGCAGCCCCCGGCCGAGCATCATGAACTCCCACACGACCCGCCACGACGCGAGCTCGGCGAGGTACGCCAGCACGCAGGCGGCGATGAGCGTGTAGGAGACGACGGGCACCGCGGACGTGGAGCCCCGCGCGCCGATCGGCGTCCGCGGCACCGCCCTGCGGATGCCCCGGTTGCCCTCGGCGACGCATTCGACGCACTGGTGCCCCACCGCCGCGTCCCGCATGCACTCGGGGCAGATGTAGCGGTCGCACCGCGTGCAGCGCACGTACGTCTCCCGGCCCGGGTGCCGGTAGCAGGTCGGCACCGAGGTCTCGGGAGCGGGACTCTGATCTGTGCTCATCTGGGCTCCGTGGGGACCGGTCTCACGCGTTCTCGGCTCTCACCGTATGAAACGTCTAACGGCGGTCGATCGTCACCGACTGGATGACGACGTCCTCCCGCGGGCGGTCGCCCCGGGCGGTCGGGACCTGGCCGATCCGGTCGACGACGTCGGTGCCCTCGATCACCTTGCCGAAGATGGTGTGCCGGCCGGTCAGATGCTGGGTGTGCCCGACGCTGAGCGTGATGAAGAACTGGGAGCCGTTGGTGCCGGGCCCGGCGTTCGCCATGGCCAGCAGGTAGGGCCGGTCGAACTTCAGGTCGGGGTGGAACTCGTCCTTGAACTCGTAGCCCGGTCCGCCGGTGCCGGTGCCCAGCGGGTCACCGCCCTGGATCATGAACTGGCTGATGACGCGGTGGAAGACCGTGCCGTTGTAGAGCGGCGCGTCGGACTTCTGGCCGGTCCGCGGGTCGTGCCAGGTGCGGTTGCCCTCCGCGAGGTCGACGAAGTTCGCCACCGTCTCGGGAGCATGCTCCGGGTAGAGCTGGATCACGATCTTGCCGAGCGACGTGTTGAGCGTCGCGAAGATCTCATTGGCCACGCTGGCCACCTCTCATGGAGTTGGTCGGTCTGTACGTCTGGACTTGGGGTCTCCGGCCGCGCCCCGAAATGTCACCCTGCGTGTACGGGCGGTGGCTCATCCGGGGTTTACCCCCCTGACTTCGGGAAGGCTGCACGACAGGACCTCGCAAACAGGGAGGTTAGCGTGTCCCTAATGATCAGTATCCGCCGAAGGCCGCAGGAGGAGGTTCTCACGCGGCTCGACCGCGTGCAGGAGGCCGCCCGCCAGGCCGCCCGCCAGGGCACCGGCATGTACCGGCAAGGCGCCGAGATGTGCCGGCAAGGTGCCTCCTCCGCGGCGGAGCGGATCAGACCCGCCGCGGATGAGCGTGTCATGGCCGTCCGCGGCTGGAGCGCACCGAAGCTCCGGCAGGCGGCCCGGTACGTGGAGACCGGGCTCGCACCGCGGGTGAGCACGTTCTTGACCGACACCGCCCACCGGGTGGAACCGCCGCGGCGGTCCAAGTCCGGGCGCGGCGCCTTCATGGCGATGATGGGCGTCGTCACCGCGGTAGGCGTGGCCGGTGTGGTCGCCACAAGGCGCGGCACCATCCGCGATCTGACCAAGGGTTCCGGTGAGCACGCGGGGGACGCCACGTCGGCGGACTCCATGACGGTCACCGGCGCCGATGTCGACGGTCAGGTGCATTCTCCGCACTAGCGCGGGGAGTGCGCGTTTCCGGTTGAAGGGCCCGGCCGGGCACGGCCGGGCCCTTCGCCGTGCACGGGCGCATCGGCGCGGCGAGGCGGGGCCCGGCTCTTCCGTCCCTCCTGTCCCACGGTTACTACCAACCGGTACGGTGAACGCCATGTCGCCGAAGCGCTCGCTCCCGCAGGTGCTGGCGGCCCGGGCCAGGCTCCGGGCGCGCCAGGGCGTGCACACGGCCGTGCACCGCACCTGGACATGGGTGCAGCGGCACGGCGAGATCACTCCGCACACGCCGGGCCGCCGCCGGTTCGCGTACCTGGGCGAGGGCGCCTGCATCGGCTTCCCCGTCGGGTCCATCTACGGCGAGCCGTGGATCTCGATCGGGGACCACACGCTGGTCGGCACGCACGTGACGATCTCGGCGGGCTTCGTGCCCGGCCTCGACCTGGGGCCCGACGTCGTCGTCCGCATCGGCGCGAGCTGCTCGCTCGGCCGCGGCACCCACATCGTCGGCCACCAGTCGATCGAGATCGGGGACGACGTCTTCACCGGCCCCAACGTCTACATCACCGACCAGAACCACACCTACGGCGACCTGCACACGCCCATCGGGCGGCAGTGGCCGGAGAACAACCCCGTCGTGATCGGGGACGGCTGCTGGATCGGCACCGGCGCGATCATCCTCCCCGGCACCCGGCTCGGCCGGAACGTGGCCGTGGCGGGCGGCGCGGTCGTCCGCGGCGAGTTCCCCGACCACGCGGTCATCGGCGGCGTCCCCGCCAAGATCCTGCGCAGCCATGACAAGGAGAACGGCTGGCAGCCCCCGCTGCGCAGCGACCCCCTCATGTCGCTGGACGAGCTGGCCGCGCTCTCCGTGGACGGCCTCGAAGGGCTCCAGGTCCTGCAGGACAAGCTCCGCGAGGAGAACGAGGCCCGCACCCAGAACGTCCTGCGCGAAGAAGCCGGCTGACCCCGCGCCCGTCGGGCCGGAAGCGGCCGCCGAGCCGGTGGACCGGACGGAGCTGGAAATGGGCGGAGCCCCGCCGATTGGGGCGGGGCTCCGGGGTGGTGCTGGT
>NZ_BMRO01000005.1:0-42421 GCF_014648675.1 Actinomadura livida | reverse complement strand
CCGCCCTGGCGGCCCCGGCCCCCGCCGCCCTCGCGGCGCGCACGCTCGGGGATGATCGGGCCCTCGATCGGGATGCCGGACGGCTGGCGGGCGCCGGTCAGCTTGACCAGCTCCGCGTCGCCGGTGGTGACCTTGGTGCGGGGCGCGTTGATGCCGGCGCGGCGCGTCATCGCGGACGTGGCGCGCACCTGGTGCGGCAGCACGAGCGTGACGACCGTGCCGCTCTCGCCGGCGCGGGCGGTGCGGCCCGCGCGGTGCATGTAGTCCTTGCTGTCCGCGGGCGGGTCGACGTGCATGACGAGGGTCACGTCGTCCACGTGGATGCCGCGGGCGGCGACGTCGGTGGCGACCAGCACGCTGATCGAGCCCTCGCGGAACTCGGCGAGCGTGCGGGTGCGCAGCCCCTGGCTCTTGCCGCCGTGCAGGCCCGCCGCGCGGACGCCGACCTGGACGAGCTGCTTGGCCAGCCGGTCGACGCCGTGCTTGGTGCGGGCGAACAGGATCGTCCGGCCCTCGCGGTTGGCGATCTCGGCGGTGACGGCGGCCTTCTCCTTGGGCGCGACCAGCAGGAGGTGGTGCTCCATGGTGTCGACGGACTCGTCGACCGGGCCGATGGCGTGCGTCACCGGGTCGTTCAGGTAGCGCTTGACCAGGACGTCGACGTCCTTGTCGAGGGTGGCGGAGAACAGCAGCCGCTGCCCGCCGGGCTTGGCGGCGTCGAGGATGTCGGTGACGTCGGGCAGGAAGCCCATGTCGGCCATGTGGTCGGCCTCGTCCAGCACGGCGATCTCGATGTCGGACAGGTCGCAGGCGCCCTGCCGCATCAGGTCCTTGAGGCGGCCGGGGGTGGCGACGAGGATCTCGACGCCGCGGCGCAGCGCGTCGATCTGCTTGAACATCGAGGTCTGGCCGATGACGGTCTTGAAGTGGAGCCCGAGCCCGCGGCCGAGCGGCTCCAGGTTGGTCTGCACCTGCTGGGCGAGCTCGCGGGTCGGCACGAGGATGAGCGCCAGCGGGCGCTTCGGCGCGGCCTTGCGGCCGGAGAGGCGGGCGAGGAGCGGCAGACCGAACGCGAGGGTCTTGCCGGAGCCCGTCTTACCGCGCCCGAGGACGTCGCGCCCCGCCATGACGTCGGGGATCGCGGCGGCCTGGATCGGGAACGGGGAGTCGATGCCCTGACGGGTCAGGGCGGTCACCAGCGCCGGCGGCAGGCCGAGCTCGGTGAAGGAGGGAACCCGCTCTTCGTCCGCGGTCGCGGGCGTGGACGGGTTCTGTGCAGCGGCAGCTGTGGTCACGCATTACCTTCCGAGAGGGGGGCACGTCTCGGGAGGCACCACGGACTGAGTGGGCTACAAGGACGAGCCTGACGCCATGGGGGCGCCGAGAGTGATTCCTAGAGTCTAACGTCGCCGGACCGCCTCCTTATGCCCTGTCCCCGCCGGAACATTCGGCGTCAGCGGTTTCCGGGCGTGTCAACAGTCACAGGAGACGGCGGCCGCTGGGGCGGTGAGCGGGTCGGGGGAGCGCCGGACGACCCCTTCGCCGGTCTCGACCGGGAGCCCCTCGCGGGCCCAGTACTCGAAGCCCCCGATCATCTCCTTCACCGGAAAGCCTAGCTTGGCGAACTCCAGGGCGGCCTTCGTCGCACCGTTGCAGCCGGGGCCCCAGCAATGGACGACGACGGTCGTGCCGCCGGGTACGCGCGTCGCGGCATGGCCGGCGATGTCGGCGGTCGGCAGGTGGACGGCACCCGGGATGTGGCCTTGGTCCCAGCTTTCGGTGCTGCGCGTGTCGACGACGACGATCGCGCCGGTGCCCATGTGGGCCGCCACGTCCGACACGTCGGTCTCGAACGACAGGCGGGCGGCGAAGTGGCGGACGGCCTCCGCGCTGGACGCGGCAGGGGGAAAGGCGCTCATCGGTGCTCCTCGGCATGGGGGTCTCCTGCGGGCGTCTCAATCCTGCGGTCGTGGCGATCCGGCCGAACAGTGGCGTGAATGCCTACCCTCGTTAAGATCTCGCCATGCTCGTGACTCCCCCGGCGCGGCGGCACACGGTGGCGGTGCTCGCGTTCGACGGGATGGCGCCGTTCGAGCTCGGCCTGGTCGTGGAGGTCTTCGGGCTGCCCCGGCCGGAGGTGGGCGTCCCCTGGTACGAGCTGCTGGTCTGTTCTACGGAGCGCAGCCCGATGCGCGCGGTCGGCGGTTTCACGATGACGGCCGAGCACGGCCTCGACGCGTTCGCGTCCGCGGACACGGTCATGGTCGTCGCCGTGCCCGACGTCCGGAGCGACCCCGCGCCCGAGGTCGTCGCGGCGCTGCGGGCGGCGCACTCGCGCGGCGCCCGCGTCGTGTCGATCTGCTCGGGCGCCTTCGCGCTCGCGTCGGCGGGCCTGCTCGACGGGCGCGAGGCCACCACGCACTGGCGGCACGCGGACCTGCTGCGGCGCCGCTTCCCGAAGGTGCGGGTGACCCCGGACGTCCTGTACGTGGACGGTGACGACGTCCTCACCGGCGCGGGGAGCGCGGCCGGGCTCGACCTGTGTCTCCACCTCGTCCGCAAGGACCACGGTGCCCGGATCGCGAACGCGGTGGCGCGGCGGCTGGTCGTCCCGCCGCACCGGGAGGGCGGGCAGGCGCAGTTCGTGGAGGCGGCCGTGACCCCGCCCGCGGAGGACGACGCGGTCGCCCGCGCCATGGCGTGGACGCTCGCGCACCTCGCCGAGCCGATCACGGTCGCGCGGATGGCCCGGGAGGCGCGCCTCGCGCCGCGCACGTTCCTCCGGCACTTCCACCGGCAGACGGGGACGAGTCCGCTGCGCTGGGTGATCGCCCAGCGGATCATGGCCGCCCTGCCGCTGCTGGAGGAGGGCGGCACACCGGTGGAGGAGGTCGGCGCGGCGGTCGGCTTCGAGAGTCCGGCGACGTTCCGGCACCATTTCGCGCGGGCGATGAAGACCTCACCGTCCGCCTACCGCCGCACCTTCCTGACCCCGGGCCGGCCGAGCCCGCGCCGCTGAGAAGGGCGTCACCGGGCGGGGACGGGGCTCTGGCGGTCGACCTCGCGGGCGATCCCCAAGACCATCTCGTCGAAGGCGGCGACGGCGGGCGCCCGAGATGTCCACAAGCTGCCGAATACGGTCATCTAAACGGGGGCACCCCCCGCTTAGTGTCCGGCGGGTGCGTCCGTTCCGCGCCGGGCGAAGTCGGGCCCGCCGCCGGCGGGGGGCGCGACCGGGCTCCGGGGGGCACCGCGGACGGCGTAACACCGAGGTCAGCGCGTCCGCCGGGAATGCCGGCCGCGCCGGCGACCGCGCCCGGGATAGGGAGACCACTAATGCGGCGGCGGCCTGACCGGTACCGCCGCGCACAAGAGTTGCCAGATCATCTTCCCAATAAAGTCAAAGTTGATCATTGATCGGATCAGCGGCCTTTGTTAACGTGCCACCGCGTGGGGGGACTCTCTGTTCACCATCCGGGGTAGTCCTATTCCGCTGCGCAACGCCCGACCCACCCGCCAACGAACCGCGAACCGTTCTTGCGTTCTATTCCCGTCACCATCGGGAAGGCGCACTCAACTACACCCGACCCCATGAAGTAGTCAGGTGAACGGTATAACTAAATGACAATCCAATCTGCCGAGGAAGAAATCGACCGCACCCTGGGGAAGCGGATCATCTCGTTCGCCCGCAGCCCGCTCTTCCAGGGTGACGCCCAGGTACTGCACCCTCCCAACCCCTACCGCCGGATGCTGGTCCCGGACGCGCTCGCCGAGGGCGACTTCGACCGGCCGCCGGCCGCCGGCGAGTGGGCCGCGCACCGCTCCCTCAGCGCGCACCGGCTGCTCGGCACCTTCTACGAGGCCGACACGGTGCTGCTCCCGGAGCAGGGACTCGCCCCCCTGCACGCCGACTTCGACCTCTTCTACGGCTCTGAGCTGCGCGAACTCCGCGAATCGTCCGTCTCGGCCCTGGAACGTTTCGCGTTCGCCTGCCTCGACGACGCCGTGGACGTCAGCGGCGCCGCCACCCCCGAGGTCCTGGACGCCTACTTCCAGCACGTCGTCGCCGAGGCCGAGAACGGTCCATCGCCCGCCCTGGCCGCCATCGCCGCGGCGCGCGACCGGGAGAGCGCCGCCGACCTGTACCTGGTGCAACTCGCGCTGGACGGCCTCACCGAGGCGTCCGCGATGTCGCGCAACCTCGCCGGCGCCTACGGACCCGAGCAATCCGCCCTGTTCAAGATCTTCATCGACGAATTCGGGTACGGGGTCTACGACGCCAAGCACACCACCATCTTCGCCAAGATGCTGCGCAGCCGTGCCATGGCGACCCATGTGCACGCGTACTGGAACTTCTACCTCGCCGGCCCGCTGGCCACGAACAACTACTATTACTACCTGTCCCGCGATCACGCCAAGTTCTTCCGGTACGCGGGTGCGGTGACGTATGCGGAAGCGGTTTTCGCGCCCGCGTTCGTGGAGATGGTGAAGGTCTTCCGGGACATCTTCGGGGATAACGTCGATCTGCATTACTGCGATGAGCACGCGCATATCGACGAGCATCACGGGCGCATCACCAGGGAAGAGGTGCTGCTCGCGCTGGCCGCCAGGCACGGGCCGCGGGTCGTGCCGGAGCTGATGCGCGGCGTCGCCGAGGCCCGGCTCATCGGCGGCTGGTTCGAGGACGACACCGCGGCGCAGATCCGCTGGTCGGACGACCTCCCCCGGCACCGGGACCTCGCGGGAACGGTCCGGCTCGGGCCGGAGCCGCGGCGGGTCGCGCTGACGCCGGACAGCCCGTTCGGGACGCGCAGCCACGACGACTCCATGGTCCTGGAGGTCGAGCGCGGCGAGGCGGAGCTCATCACCACCCCGACCGGCCCGCCCGAGCGGCTGGCCCGCGGCGACGCCGTGCTGATCCCGGCCGGCCGGCTCTACGGCGTGCGGTCGACGGCCGCCGCATGCGACTACCTGCTCCATGCCGTGACCCCGGACGGCTGACCGACTCCCGGGCGTCGTCGGGAACGGCGTCCTCCGCTTCCGCAAGTCGCCGGTGAGCCGCACACCCTCACCGGACACCCGACCCCGTACCCGGTTTCGCATGCCCGCGCCATGCCGGTGCCGTCCCCGACCGTCACCCGGCCGTGCCCGAACGACAAGAGGAGCAGATGGCCCGCGTCATCGTCATGGATCTGAGCCGCCACAACACCGTGCTGGTCGGCCACGACCGCTACTTCGTCCTGCACACGGAAGGGCGGGCGCTGCTGGTCCTCGACCGCTGCCCGCACCGGGGCGGGCCGCTGAGCCTGGCCCGCCGCACCCCGGACGGGCGGCGGCTGAGCTGCCCCTGGCACGGCACCAAGGTCGGCGTCGCGGCCGTGAAGCGCACCAGCCTGCCGATGGTGCGCAGCGGCGACGAGGCCGTCGTCGTCCTCCCGGACGGCGACGACGAAGGCGGCGAACCGATTTCGGTCATCCGCAAGGAGGTCCTCGCCAACCTGCCGCCGGACGCGCCCTGCGCGGCCGAGTCCGCGGGCGAGGCGGCCGGTGCGGTCGGCGCCGGGGAGGTCGCGCGCCGATGACACCGGACAGCGCCGCCAGCACAGCATCACCTGGTCCGAACCGAGGAGGCACGGTTGTGGAACCGACAGAATCCGACCTGATGGATCCCGTTCCGGAGATCCACGCCGACGACGACCTGGAACTCGCGCAGTTCCTGCGCTGGGGACGCGACCTGCACCACCAGGGCCGCTACGAGGACGCCGCCAAGGCGTACGAGCTCATCCTCGGCCTGGATCGCGACAACGAGGAGGCGCGGATCGGCCGGAACCGCGCCGTCCGCCGCGCCGTCCCCCGCTGGCACTGGGAGATGCTGCACGACGAGGAGCGCGCGGAGCTCTACGACCGGGCGATCCGGCAGGCGGTGGCGGCGAACCCGGACGCGCTGGTGCTGGACATCGGCGCCGGCTCGGGGCTGCTGGCGATGATGGCCGCGCGGGCGGGGGCGCGCCACGTCGTGGCGTGCGAGGGGCAGGAGCCCGTCGCCGAGACGACCTCCCGGGTCGTGCGGGTGGCCGGATACGACGACGCGGTCAGCGTCGTGCCGAAGATGTCCACCCGGATGACGGTGCCGGAGGACCTGCCCCGGCGCGCCGACCTGCTGGTCACCGAGATCGTCGACTGCGGGCTGCTCGGCGAGGGCATCCTCGGCACGATCGCGCACGCCCGCGAGCACCTGCTCACCCCGGACGCGACGATCATGCCCTCGCGGGGGCGGATCATCGCCCAGCTGGTGGAGAGCGAGCAGCTGTTCCGCAAGAACCACGTGGGCAAGCTCTACGGGTTCGACCTGGCGCCGTTCAACCGGCTGTCGACGCTGGAGTACTTCGACTCCCGGCTCCACCGGCACGAGCACCGGACGCTGTCGGACCCGCTGACCGTGTTCGACTTCGACTTCCGCACCGCGGACGCGACGCCGCGCGGCACCGAGCTCCGGGTCCGCCCCACCGCCGCCGGCAGGCTGCACGCGATCGCGTTCTGGTTCGAGATGGAGCTGCTGCCGGGGATAACGCTCGACAACGCGCCCGGCCACGACTCGCACTGGAAGCAGGCCATCCAGTGCCTGCCCGTGCCCGTGCTCGTGCAGCCCGGCGAGCCGGTCGTCCTGGACGCGGTGCACGACGGGGAGTGCGTCCGGTTCACCGTCCGCACCGGAAGCGAGCCCGGCCCCGAGCGCGATGTCCCCGCACGCGATGGCACGGAACGCGATGTCACGGAGGCGGCGCGATGACGATCACCACGACGGGGCGGTCCACCGCCTTCGCGGAGTACTGCGCGCAGCGGATCTTCCAGCCGGGGCCGGAGGTGTTCATCGAGGGGAACCCGTTCCGGCGGCCGATCGGCCCGCCCGGCACCGGCGACCGGGACTTCTCCGTCCCGGCCACCGAGGCGGAGTTCCTGAGCTCCGGGCAGCTCATCGCGGGGCGGGCGCTGTGCAACGCCTACGAGAGCGACATGATCCTGCTGCCCGCCGAGGGCCTCGGGCCGGTCAAGGACGACTTCGACCTGTTCTACGGCGACGAGGTGCGGCGGCTCCGCGACCAGGTCCGGCCCGGCCTGGAGCGCTACGCCTTCTCGTTCCTCGACGACGCCGTCCCCGTCCCGGCGGTGCGGACGCTGGACGAGCTGCAGGCGTACTTCCTCGCCGAGGTCGGCGAGGCGGGGGCGCCGGCCGACGCGTCCGGGAACAACCCGGCGGTGGACGCGGCGGCGCCGGTGACCGGCACGATGCGGGCCATCACCGAGTGCCGGCACCCGGAGGAGGCCGCGGCGCTGCACCTGATCCAGCTCGCGCTGGACGCGCTGACCGAGGCGTCGGCGATGGCGCGCAACCTGGGCGGGTCCTACGGCGCCGAGCAGTCCGAGCTCTTCAAGATCTTCCTCGACGAGTTCGGCTACGGGGTGTACGGCGCCAAGCACAGCACGATCTTCAAGGAGATGCTGGCGAGCGTCGGGCTGCGCACCGACCTGCACGCCTACTGGAACTTCTACCTGACCAGCTCCCTGGTCGGGGTGAACTACTTCAACTGGCTCACCGAGGACCACCGCGGGATGTTCCGCTACATGGCCGCGGTGACCTACCTGGAGTGGCTGTTCGCCCAGGGGTTCGCCGACACCGGGGCGATGCTCCGCGCCGTCTACGGCGACCGGGTGGACGCGAAGTACTGCGACGAGCACGCGCACATCGACATCCACCACGGGCGGATGACGTACGAGAACCTCCTGCTCGGGCTGGCCCGCACCCACGGTGAGCTGGTCATCCCCGAGCTGGTGCGCGGGATCGAGGACACCAAGCTCCTGCTGCGGCTCGGCGACGCCGACTTCCGCGCCCAGATCGCCTGGGCCGACACCCTCGACGACCACACCCGGGCCGGGGCCTCGCTTGCGTCCGCCGGGCTGGACGACGCCGAGTCGGGCACCCTCCGCCCGGACGACCCGTTCAGCACCGGCGTGCACGACACCGACCGGCTCATCGAGGTCACCGCCGGCGAGGTGGACGTGTACGCGTGGGCCACCGAGAACCCGCACCGCCTCGGGAAGGGCGACGTGCTGCTGGTGCCGCGGGGCCGGCTGCACGGGCTGAAGGCGGCCTCGCCCGAGGCGCGCGTGACCGCACGAACCGCCGAAAGGACGTCCCACGATGGCTGAAGAATCGGTGCCGGTCGGCTCGTACAACGAGTGGGACCCGCTCGAAGAGGTGATCGTCGGCGTCATCGACGGGGCCGCGGTGCCGCCGTGGCACCCGGCGGTCGAGGCGACGGTGCCGCCGGAGGCGTGGGACTTCTACCGGCGCAACGGCGGCGGCGGGTTCCCGGAGGAGCAGGTCGAGGCGGCCCGCGAGGAACTCGAAGGGTTCGTGTCGATCCTGGAGGGCGAGGGGGTGACGGTGCGGCGGCCGGACCCGGTCGACCAGTCGCGGTCGTTCGGCACCGCCGACTGGTCGTCCACCGGCGGGTCCTCGCACACCTTCCCCCGCGACATCGCGCTCGTCGCCGGCGACCAGATCGTCGAGGCGACGATGGGGTGGCGGTCGTACTACTTCGCCACCCACCCGTTCCGGACGATCTTCAAGGACTACTTCCGGCGCGGGGCCCGCTGGGTCGCCGCGCCGAAGCCGCAGCTCACCGACGCGTCCTACAACCCGGGGTACGCCTCGGCCAAGCCCGAGACGCCGTCCCTGGACGACCCGTTCCCGGACGCGACGTCCGTCATCACCGAGTTCGAGCCGATCGTGGACGCGGGCGACTTCATGCGGTTCGGCCGCGACATCCTCGTCCAGCGCAGCCACGTCACCAACCGGTTCGGCATCGAGTGGGTGCGGCGGCTGCTCGGCGACGAGTTCCGGGTGCACGAGGTGGCGTTCCTGGACGACCACCCGATGCACCTCAACGCCACGTTCGTCCCGCTGCGGCCCGGCCGGGTGCTGATCAACCCCGAGCGGGTGCCCGAGATGCCGGAGATGTTCGCCGACTGGGACACGGTGGTGTGCCCCGAGCCCGCCATCCCCGCCGACCAGACGATGTACTTCTGCAGCCGCTGGATCGCGATGAACACGCTGATGCTGGACCAGGACCGCATCTTCGTGGAGGCGCAGGAGACCGAGCTCCTGCGGCTGCTGGAGAAGGAGGGCTTCACCCCCATCCCCGTCCCGTTCCGCACGGTCAACACGTTCGGCGGGGGTTTCCACTGCGCCACCCTCGACGTCCGCCGGCGCGGCGCGCTCGAGGACTACTTCACGTCCTGACCAGCCATACGGGCGCCCGCCGGCGCGCGGAGTTCCGGCGGGGGCGGGCGCCCATCGAGGGAGAACCAACGATGGCGACACACGACCGCCCCCATCTGCTCGTGATCGCGACGGGCTGGAGGGTCTACCGGGAGTACCTGCTGCGGTCGATCAGCGAGCGGTTCCGGGTGCACCTCTTCCACGTCGCCGAGCCGACCTGGGAGAAGGAGTACATCGCCGGGTGGACCGTGGTGCCGAGCACCATCGACGGCCCTGCGATGGCCGAGGAGGCGCTGCGCCTGGCCGAGCGCGAGCCGGTCGACGGCGTGCTGTGCTGGGACGAGGCGCGGATCCTGCCGACCGCGCACGTCACCGAGGCGCTCGGCGTGCCCGGCGGCGGCCCCGACACGATCCTGCGGGTGCGGGACAAGGGGCGGACCCGCGCGGCCCTCGACGCGGCCGGCGTGCCGCAGCCGCGCTCGGCCCCGGTGACGACGCTGGACGAGGCGCTCCGCGCGGCCGAGGACATCGGCTACCCGGTCGTCCTGAAGCCGCGCGGCCTCGCCGCCAGCCTCGGCGTCGTGCGGGTCAAGGACGCCGGCGAGCTCCGCGACCGCTTCGAGTTCTCGCTCTCGGCCAAGGCGCCGGACCCGGTCGGATTGGACATGCCCACGCCGCTGCTGGTCGAGGAGTGCGTGACCGGCGAGGAGATCAGCGTCGACGCCGTCGTGCGGCACGGCGAGGTCACCGCGCTCTACATCGGCCGCAAGGTCGTCGGCTATCCGCCGTACATGGAGGAGGTGGGGCACGTCGTCGCGGGCGACGACCCCCTGCTGTCCGACAAGGACCTGCTGGACGCGCTGCAGAACGCGCACACCGCGCTGGACTTCCGCGACGGCTGGACGCACACGGAGTTCATCCTCACCGCCGACGGCCCGAAGCTCATCGAGGTGAACGGGCGGCTCGGCGGCGACATGATCCCCTACCTCGGCAGGCTTGCGACGGGGGTCGATCCCGGCCACGCCGCGGCGGCGGTGGCGTGCGGGCTGGCCCCGGACGTCACGGCGGCGCACGCCAGGGCCGCGGGCATCCGCTTCTTCTACCCGGCGGAGGAGGACACCACGATCGCGTCGGTCGGCTTCGACCAGAACCGGCTGCCCGAGGCGATCGACCAGGTCTCGCCGATGGTCCTCCCCGGCACGGTCGTGTCCCCGCCGCCGAAGGGGATCGTGCTCGGCCGCATCGCCTTCGCGACGGCCGTGACCGACACCGTGCCGGAGTGCCATGACGCGCTCCAGGCCGCCGGCGCCGCTCTCGTGGTCGAGACCGGCGCTACGGAGACCGGGGAACCGGCGTGAGCGCGACCGGAGAGCACGCGACCGTCCTCGGCACCGTACGGGAGATGCCGAGGACGGTCCGCATCCTCGTCGTCGGCAACTTCATCACCAGCCTCGCGGCCTTCCTCAACGCGTTCCTGGTGCTGTTCCTGACCCACCGGGGCTTCTCCGCGTTCGACGCCGGGGTCGCCTTCACCGCGCTGATGGTCGGCCGGATCTCCGGGACGGCCGTGGGCGGCGCGGTCGCCGACCGGATCGGCTACCGCCTGGTCATCGTGTGGTCGATGTTCGGCTCGGCGGTGCTGACGGCGCTGCTCGTGCACGCGTCGAACCTGTGGACGGCAGTGATCGTCGCCGGGCTCGCCGGGCTGTTCAACCAGGCGTACCGGCCCGCGTCCCAGGCGTGGGTCGTCGAACTCACGCCGATGAACCGCCAGGTCATGGTGTTCTCGTTCCTGCGGCTCACCTTCAACCTCGGGTCCACGCTGGGACCGCTCGGTGCGGCGCTGCTGCTCGTGTACGCGTCGTACGACGTGCTTTTCTACGCGGACGCGGGCGGTTCGCTGGTGTTCGGCCTGTTCGCGCTGGTGGCGCTGAAGTCCGGCTCGCCGGGCGAGTCCCCGGCCGGGGTCGGCGGGACGGACGGGACCGTCGCGGAGGCCGTCCCCGGAGGCGGGTACCGCAGGGTGCTCACCGACGGCCGCTTCGTCCTCTTCATCGTCGGGCTCTTCCTGACCGCGATCACCTACATCCAGGTCTCGGCGACCCTTCCGCTGTTCGTGCAGAGCATCGGGCACACCGAGCGGCTGTACGCCGTGCTGCTCGCGATCAACGGATTCGTGGTGATCGTCTTCGAGGTGCTGCTGTCGAAGTGGACGCAGAAACTGCCGATCGGGCTGCCGATGGCGGTCGGCATGGCGCTGCTCGGCGTCGGCTACCTGATGTACCTCGGGCCCACCTCGGTCGGCCTGCTCGCCCTCGCGACCGTGGTGTGGACGTTCGGCGAAGTGGTCGCGGCGCCGTCGATGATGGCCTACCCCGGCATCATCGCGCCGCCGGAATTGCGGGCCCGCTACATCGCGGCGGCGACCGTCCCGCAGCAGGCCGGCTACGCCGTCGGCCCGATGATCGGCGTCGCCGTCTGGCACTCCTGGGGCGACTTCGTGTGGGTGCTGACCGGCTCGTTCGGGATCGTCGCGGCCGTGCTCGTCGCGGTCGGCGCGGGCCTGTCGCGCGCCCGGCCGGCGGACGGTCCGGACGGCCCCGACGAGCCCGAGGACCTGGCGCCCGCGACCACGTCCAAGGGAGGCGACTGACGCACGCGCCCGCCCGCGCCCCGCTCGCATCCCGGGCCGGGTCGCGGGCGGGCCACCCGCGGGTGACCGCGCAACCAACGAAGCAAGACCGGAGCAAGACCGGAGCAAGGGTGAACATCATGGACAGACCAGTCGTGGCGATCGTGCGGCCCTTCACCTCGGCGGCGATGGTCGCCCCCGCCCTCCGGGAGGCGGGGTTCAGCCCGGTGGCCGTGATGGACTACACGGGTCCGTCGCTGGCGCCGCTGCACTCCTCGCACGACCCCGGGGCCTATGACGCGGTCATCAACCACCACGGCGACATGGCCGGGACCATCGAGCGGCTCGGCGGGCTCAAGCCGATCGCCGTCATCCCCGGCGTCGAGGCGGCGCTGCGGCTGGCCCAGGAGTGCTCGGACGCGCTCGCGCCCGAGTTCTCCAACGTCGCCGAGCTGGTGGACGCGCGGCGCCACAAGTACCTCATGCACCAGGCGCTCACCGAGGCGGGGCTGCCCGTCCCGCGGCAGATCTCCACCCGCGACCCCGAGGCGGTCGCCGCCTGGATCGAGCGCGAGGGGCTCGCGGGCAAGGACCTCGTCGTCAAGCCGCCGACCAGCGCCGGGACCGTCGGGGTCAGCCGCGCGCCGGGCGGCCAGGGCTGGCGGGAGCTGTTCACCGCGATGCTCGGCACCCGCGACAAGCTGGACGTGCTGGCCGAGGAGGTGCTCGTCCAGGAGATGATGACCGGCACCGAGTACGCCATCGACACGGTCAGCCACGACGGGCGGCACTCGATCACCGACATGATCAAGTACAAGCGGGTGCCGTTCGGCGAGGGCATCGCGGTCTACGACTTCGTGGAGTGGCTGCCGTACGACACCGACGCCTACGGCGAGCTGATCGACTACGGGCTGGCCGCGCTGGACGCGGTGGGCCTGCGCAACTGGGCGGCGCACACCGAGGTCATGATGACCCCGGACGGGCCGCGGCTGCTGGAGGTCAACGCGCGGCTGGCCGGCGCGGGCAACCCCGCGGTCACCGAGATCGCCACGGGGGAGAGCCAGGTCACCCGGATCGTGGACGTGTGCCGCGGCCTCGGCCCGCAGATGCCGCCCGGCTACACGCTGCGGCAGAACGTCATGGCGGTGTTCCTGATGTCGCACTCGACCGGCATCGTGCGCAACGCGGAGATCTACGACCAGGCCCGCGACCTGCCGAGCTACCACTCGCCGGTGCACGTGGTGGGCACGGGCGATCACGTGGACGCCAGCACCGACCTGTTCGCCAGCATGACGATGGGCTACATCATCCTCGCCCACGAGGACGCGGCGCAGATCCACGCCGACCGGGAGGCCATCCGCAAGATCGAGAAGGACCTGGTCGTCGACGCCGACGCCTGATCCGCAAGCCGTCCACAGCCCCCGGGCCACCCGGCCCGGGGGCTGTGACGCATCGAACGCCCTCCCCTACTACTACAGCCCGTAGTATGTCTGACAGCATGTAGTACTACAGCTTGTAGTAGTAGCCGGAGGCCCGCGAGCATGGACCCTGTCGACATCGCCCGGTGGCAGTTCGGGATCACCACCGTGTACCACTTCCTGTTCGTCCCGCTGACGATCGGGCTGTCCGCGCTCGTCGCGATCCTGGAGACGGCGTGGATCCGGACCGGCAAGACCGCCTACCTGCGCGCCACGAAGTTCTGGGGCAAGCTCTTCCTGATCAACTTCGCGATGGGGATCGTCACCGGGATCGTGCAGGAGTTCCAGTTCGGCATGAACTGGAGTGACTACTCCCGCTTCGTCGGCGACGTCTTCGGCGCCCCGCTCGCCATCGAGGGGCTGCTCGCGTTCTTCGTCGAGTCGACCTTCCTCGGGCTGTGGATCTTCGGCTGGGACCGGCTGCCCAAGCTCCTGCACGTGATGTGCATGTGGCTGGTGTCCATCGGCACCGTGCTCTCGGCGTTCTTCATCCTCGCCGCGAACTCCTGGATGCAGAACCCGGTCGGCTACCGCATCGACGAGGAGACCGGGCGAGCCGTCCTCACCGACTTCTGGGCCGTGCTCACCAACCCGGTGCACCTCGCCGCGTTCCCGCACACGATCACCGCCGCGTTCGTCACCGGCGGCATGTTCATGGCCGGCGTCAGCGCCTGGCACCTGGCCCGCCGCAAGAACGTCGAGGTGTTCCGCCCGTCGCTGAAGCTCGCGCTGGGCGTCACCCTCGTCGCCTCGATCGGCGTCGCCATCAGCGGCGACCTCCTCGGCAAGACGATGACCGAGCGGCAGCCGATGAAGATGGCCGCGGCCGAGGCGATCTACGAGACCGAGCGGCCCGCCGGGCTGTCGCTGTTCGCCGTCGGCACCCCGGACGGCGGCGAGGAGATCTTCGGGATCAAGGTGCCGGCCGTCCTGTCGTTCCTGTCCACCGGCAGCTGGGACGGCGAGGTCCGCGGCATCAACGACCTCCAGGCCGAGGCGGAGGCCGCCTACGGGCCCGGCGACTACCGGCCGTTCGTCCCCGTCACCTACTGGAACTTCCGGCTCATGGTCGGCGTCGGGCTCCTCACCGCGCTGATCTCGGCGGCCGGGCTGGTGCTGCTGCGGCGCAGGGGCCTGCCGGCCAGCCCCTGGATCTACCGGGTCGGCGTGCTGTCGCTGACGCTTCCGTTCATCGCCAACTCCGCCGGATGGATCTTCACCGAGATGGGGCGGCAGCCCTGGTCGGTCTACGGCGTGCTGAAGACGTCCGCGAGCGTCTCCCCTGGCGTCAGCGCGGGCTCGATGCTGATCTCCGTCGTCGCGCTGACCGCGCTGTACGGCGTCCTGATGGTCATCGAGGCCGGGCTGATGATCAGGTACGCCAAGGCCGGGCCGCCCTCGGAGGACGAGGTCCTGCCGCCGGACTCCGCCGATGACGACGACTCCGAGCGCTCGCTCGCGTTCGCCTACTGAGAGGGCCGCCGGTCATGGAACTCACCACCGTCTGGTTCATCATCATCGCCTTCCTGTGGACGAGCTACTTCTTCCTGGAGGGGTTCGACTTCGGCGTCGGGATGCTCCTGCCCGTCCTCGGCCGCGACGACGTCGAGCGCCGCGTCGTCATCAACACCATCGGGCCCGTCTGGGACGGCAACGAGGTGTGGTTCATCGTCGCGGGCGCCGCCATGTTCGCCGCGTTCCCCGAGTGGTACGCCACCCTGTTCAGCGGCTTCTACCTGCCGCTGCTGGCCATCCTGCTCGCGCTGATCATCCGCGGTGTCGCGTTCGAGTACCGCGGCAAGTCCGACGACCCCCGGTGGCGCGCCCGCTGGGACAAGGCGATCTTCTGGGGCAGCCTCGTCCCGGCGTTCCTGTGGGGCGTCGCGTTCGCGAACATCGTCCGCGGCGTGCCGCTGGACGCCGACCACGAGTTCGTCGGCACCCTGACCGATCTGCTCAACCCGTACGCCCTGCTCGGCGGGCTCACCACGATGATCCTGTTCGTCCTGCACGGGGCGGTGTTCCTCGCGCTGAAGACGTCCGGGGACATCCGCGTCCAGGCCCGCCGCGTCGCGGGCATCGCCGCCGTCGCCGCCGTCGCCGCGGGCGGGAGCTTCCTGCTGATCACGCAGCTCCAGCACGGCAAGCCGGTGACCTGGCTGACCGCCGGAGGCGCCGCCGCCGCGCTGCTGTTCGCCGCCGCCGCCAACGGGCGGGGGCGCGAGGGCTGGGCGTTCATCGGCACCGGGACCGCCATCGTCCTCGCCGTCGCCACGCTGTTCACCGCGCTGTTCCCGGACGTCATGCCGTCCACCCTCGGCGCCGCGAACAGCCTGACCACCGAGAACGCCGCCTCCACCCACTACACGCTGACGATCATGACGTGGGTCGCGGTGGTGTTCACCCCGATCGTCATGATCTACCAGGGCTGGACGTACTGGGTGTTCCGCAAGCGCATCGGCACGTCCCACATCCCCGTGCGCGAGCCCGTGAAATGAAGCCCCTCGATCCCCGGCTGCTGAAGTACGCCCGGACGACGCGGATCTTCCTCCTGTCGTCGGTGGTGCTCGGCACCGCCACCGCCGGGCTGATCATCGCGCAGGCGACGCTGCTCGCCGGGATGCTCACCCGGGCGTTCCTCGGCGGCGCGTCCCTCGCCGACCTGCGCACCCCGATGCTGCTGCTGCTCGCCGTCGTCGCCGGGCGGACGCTCGTCGCGTGGCTGCAGGAGGTCGCGGCGCACCGCTCGTCCGCCGCGGTCAAGTCGCAGCTGCGCGGCCGGCTGCTCGCGCACTCGCTGCTCCTCGGCCCGCGCTGGCTCGCCGGGGAGCGCAGCGGCGAGCTGGCCACCCTCGCCACCCGCGGCATCGACGCGCTCGACGACTACTTCTCCCGCTACCTGCCGCAGCTCGTGCTCGCCGTGATCGTCCCGGTCGCGGTCGGCGCGCGGATCCTGCTCGGCGACTGGCTGTCCGCCGTGACGATCGCGGTGACGCTGCCGCTCATCCCGGTCTTCGCGATCCTGGTCGGGCTGACCACCCAGCGGAAGATGGACCGGCAGTGGCGGACGCTGTCCGTCCTCGCCGCGCACTTCCTGGACGTCGTCGCCGGGCTGCCCACCCTGAAGATCTTCGGCCGGGCGAAGGCGCAGGCCGCGAAGATCCGCGAGGTCACCGACCGGCACCGGCGCGCCACCATGTCGACGCTGCGGATCGCGTTCCTGTCCGCGCTCGTCCTGGAGCTGCTGTCGACGATCTCGGTCGCGCTCGTCGCCGTGTCGATCGGGCTGCGGCTGGTCGAGGGCGGCATGGGCCTGGAGACCGCGCTGCTCGTGCTGATCCTCGCGCCGGAGGCGTACCTCCCGCTGCGGGCGGTCGGCGCGCAGTACCACGCGAGCGTCGAGGGCCTCACCGCCGCCGCGCGGATCTTCGAGGTGATCGAGACGCCGGCGCCCGCCGCCGGCACGCGCACCGACGTGCCCGACCTCGTCCGCACCACGCTCCGCCTGGACCGCGTGACGGTCAACTACGACGGGCGCGGCGCCCCCGCGCTGGACGACTTCAGCCTCACCGTCCACCCCGGCGAGACCGTCGCGCTCACCGGGCCGAGCGGGGCCGGCAAGTCGACCGTCCTCGCCGTGCTCCTCGGCTTCGTCCGCCCCGACACCGGACGCGTCATGGCCGACTGGGACGACCTCGCCGACCTCGACCCGGACGCCTGGCGCGCGCAGATCGCGTGGGTGCCGCAGCGCCCCCACCTGTTCGCCGGGACCGTCGCCGCCAACATCCGGCTCGGCCGCCCCGGCGCGTCCGACGCCGACGTCCGGGCCGCCGCCGCGGCCGCGAACGCGCTGGAGTTCATCGACGTCCTCCCGCTGGGCCTCGACACGCCGCTCGGCGAGCGGGGGCTCGGCCTGTCCGCCGGGCAGCGGCAGCGCATCGCCCTCGCCCGCGCCTTCCTGCGGGACGCGCCGCTCCTCCTGCTGGACGAGCCCACCTCGAACCTCGACGCGGAAAGCGAGGCGACCGTGATCGACGCCGTCCGCCGCCTGGCGGCCACCCGCACCGTGATCCTCGTCGCCCACCGCCCGGCCCTCGCCGCCGTGGCCGACCGCGCCGTCCCCATCGCCCCGGCGGCGGTGACGGCATGATCCTCCGGCTGCTCCGCTTCGCCCGGCCCGCCTGGGGGCGGCTCGTCATCGCCGTGGTGTTCGGAGTCCTGGCACTCGGCAGCGGTGTCGGGCTGATGGCGGCCTCGGCGTGGCTCATCTCGCGGGCGGCGCAGCATCCGCCGGTGCTCACGCTGATGGTCGCGATCGTGGCCGTCCGGGCGTTCGGGCTTGGACGCGGCGTGTTCCGCTACGTCGAGCGGCTCGTCGGGCACGACGCGACGTTCCGCATCCTGGCCGACCTGCGTGCACGCGTGTACGAACGGCTGGAACGGCTGGCGCCCGGCGGGCTTCCGTCGTTCCGTGGCGGGGACCTCCTGAGCCGTCTCGTCGCCGATGTCGATGCCGTTCAGGACCTCTTCCTCAGGGTGCTTCTGCCCTGCGTGGTCGCCGCCGTCGTCGGGGGCGCATCCGTCGGCCTCGCCTGGGCGCTGCTTCCGTCCGCCGGGGCCGTGCTCCTGTTCGCACTATTGCTCGCAGGTGTCGCCGCTCCTTGGTTGTCGTCCGCCATGGCGCGGCGTGCCGAACGCCGGACGACGGACCTGCGCGGCGAGCTGACCTTGCACGTGGTCGACACCCTCCAGGGCGCGCCGGAACTCATCGCCTACGGCGCCGCCCCCGCACAACTCGCCGAGGCAACGCGACTCGACCGCGACTTCACCCGCGCCACAGCCCGGTCCGCCACCACCGCCGGCGCCGGAGCGGCCATCTCGGCCCTCGCCGGCGGTCTGGCCGTCTGGGGCAGCCTCGCGGTCGGGCTCCCTGCCGTCCGCTCGGGTGTGCTCGACGGGGTGCTGCTCGCGGTGATCGTCCTCCTGCCGCTGGCCGCGTTCGAGGTCGTGGCCGGGCTGCCCTTGGCCGCCCAGTACATGGAACGGGTCCGCCGTTCGGCCACGCGGGTCTTCGCCGTCCTGGACAGCCCCGAGCCAGTGCACGACCCGGATGACCCCGCACCTCTTCCTACGGCGCCCTACACGCTCTCGGTGAAGAACCTGCGTGCCCGGTGGACGCCCAAGGCCCCCTACGCGCTCGACGGCATCTCCCTGGACCTGACCCCAGGCCGCCGCTGCGCGATCGTCGGACCGAGCGGTTCCGGCAAGACCACGCTCACCGCCGTCCTTCTCCGCTTCCTGGAACCGGCAGGCGGCCAAGCGACCCTCAACGGCGTAGACCTCCGCGCCTTGCGCGGCGATGACGTCCGCCAGGTCATCGGCCTCTGCGCCCAGGACGCCCACCTGTTCGACTCGACCATCGGAGAGAACGTCCGCCTGGCCCGCCCTAATGCGACCGAAGACCAGATCCGCGACGCCCTGCACCGCGCTCGCGTCCTCGACTGGGTCGACTCCCTGCCGCAGGGCCTCGACACCCACGTCGGCGAACACGGCGCACAGGTATCCGGAGGCCAGCGCCAGCGCATCGCTCTGGCCCGCGCCCTCCTAGCGGACTTCCCGATCCTCCTACTGGACGAGCCCGCCGAACACCTGGACATCGCCACCGCCGACGCCCTAACCGCCGACCTACTAGCCGCCACCGAGGGCCGAACAACACTCCTGGTGACCCACCGCCTAGCCGGCCTGGACGCCGTAGACGAGATCATCGTCCTGGACGAGGGCGCCGTCACCGACCGCGGCACCCACGACGACCTACTGACCCGCCCCGGCACCTACCGCACCCTCTGGACCAGAGAACGCACCACCGAACCCGCCCAACCGCTCTAGAGCTGGTGATTCACTACTACCTGGACGGCTCCTGGGTAGGCGGCCACCGCGGAGCCAACTTCGTCGGCCAGCCAATGTGGATAATCATCAACCTGCAGATGGAGGGCTCCTCAGGCTCGCCCGGCCCGACGTCCGACACCTACTACCGAGCACGCAACCTCTACGTGGGCCGCTCCCGAACCTGAACGACTCACCGCCGATACCGCCGCTTCTCAGCCGTCCACGACAAATCCTCGCCGCTGTGCCCGTGCGACCCCCGGTACCAGGCACGCATGTCACGACGGTTCTCCCGGGCCTCGCCCATCAGCTGCGCCCCGTCCCGCAGCCGATGCCCCCGCCGCCGAAGCCGCCAATCGTAGACGGCCCCGAACCCAAACAGCAGAACAAAGAACCCGACAACCAGCCACAACCACATACACTCACCCTCCCCCCTCACGCGCCGCCCCAAAAGGAAATCCTGCACAGAGGCGCCCACCCCTGTGCAACCATCCCCAGATGGTCGAAGTGACCCTGGACATGGACGCCGGCCCAACCCCGCTACTAATCCTGCAGTCCGAATCTTGGGAGATACACGTCTGGGCACCCCTCAAGGACCTATCCCGCCTAAGCGAGATCCGCGAGGCAACCTGGCCCAACCGACGCTCCCTACAAGCGGGCATCTGCGCAGGCACCCCCGTCTTCTGGTCACTGACCACCGACGACCAGGCAACCCTCCTGATCGGCCAAGACGACGAAACCTGGGACGCCGCCCTACTCATCCCACTGACAACAGTGGACGCCATCGCAGCCCTAACCCGCCAACCCCCGTAACCCCACCCCGAATATCGGCCGCCCCCAACTCGACAAAGATCAACAACCTCTGCATACTCACGGAAACTTGTCGTCGACGTCTGAGGGTTTCCCTATGCGAATGAGTTTCGGATGGCTGGTCGGTCTACTGGCAGGCGCGGCCCTGGGAGCAACCTGGGGATGGTTCGGCAACAGCTACGAATCCGGCGACAGCGCAATCGGCACCGGCCTGCTGGGCGCCATAGCAGGCATCATAATCGGAGCCATAATCGACACCGTCCGCTTCACCCAGAAGCGATCGGGACGCCCCTGACCCAGCAATCAGCGGAGCAAAGCCCGGCCCCGGATCCTGGCCCACCCTGCAGCAGTACCTGCAAACACGACATGACGGAGGTCCCGTGACTCTGGCAAAGAAGGGGTCCCGGCACATAGTCCTGGACGGATCCACTTACCGCTGGAAGGTGCGTGGCCGCCCCACATACTCCCAAGGTTTGGGTGAGTCTCCCCTGACCTTCGTCGTAGAGGCCGCCGATACAAAGGGCGCACTGCTGGTCGTCTCCCTACCCTGCGCCCACCCAAGCAACTGGCTACTCCTTCTGCCCACCGGTGCAGTTCTGCCTCGAACGGTATCCAAGGCAATCCGCCAGGCCCTGGCCAGCGGCTGGACCCCCACCGAACCCGGCCCAGCATTCACACTCACTCTCACAACCCCACCACCGTGACCGTCCAAACCTAGAAGCCCCCACCCCACAACGCCCCACGCTGCAACGATCGGGCCCTGAACGCCCGCCATGCCAACGCCACTTTCATCCGTAACCAGCTGCCCACTGAGGGCGTGCCGTAAGCTCCTGCCGTGCAGTGGCCGGTAATGAGGGACCAGCGCGGCCCAGCGATTAGGGCGCTCGCCGAGTCGGGTCGAGCGACCCACCACTGGCGTGGTCGACACGATGAGGTAGATGACCGGCTCTTCCTGTTCGAAACGATCATCGATCAAGGGGCACACTGGCCCATCCGCCACATCGAAGTCGAAGACACCGGCAGGGTTCTGCGGTACAGCTGGCAACACCTGGAGGACGAACACGGGTTCCTAGCCGAGGGCGAAATGGATCCGGAGGCCTGGGGCCTAGAACGCATCACTGCCCAGATCTTCGAAACCACATGGGCACTAACTCGCTCCTGACCGCAGCGCCGGAGTGCCCGCTAAGGCGTTCCATTGGGGTGGCCACGTCGCTCCCGCCTGGCTTGGCCGACGGAGGGACCTCAGCACCACGCCGATCCGTCGTGACTAGCTGTCACCTCGACACCGAAGTAGGTGGTGTTGTCACCGAAGTCGCTGGGAAACCACACGGATAGATAGCCGGTCACATCGTTGAGGGCCTTGGTGAAGCAGAGACGCGTCGCCGACCCTACCAACCCCTCCGGAGGAACCGGCGTCGCGTTCTCCTTCAACAGCTTCCACCCGGCCACCAGCGCCCGAGTTCGATAAAAGGCGAGGATGCTCTCCTCATTGGATGTAGGGCGATACTGGCGCCCGGCGTAGGCAAAGCCGTCGTCCTCATCACAGCCAGAGTATTGGTCCTGGAGTGTGGCACCACGAGGATGCAGCCTCAGAACGTCCGATCGAACCAGAGTGGATGCAAGCCGCTCGTCGCGGTCGGTACACCCATACAGCCCGCCCGAAAGCGCCCATCTGGCGCCGATAGCCAACAGTGCGAGTACGAGCGTAGACACCACCACGCCGGCGAGACCACGATGACGAGACCGCCGCGACGCTGCAGGAACCACATATCCCGCTCGAGGTGACCGCCATGGGTCATGTCCCTGCGGCGCGTCCTCCTGCGGGCTGGTCATCCGCGAATTGTCCCAAACGCACAGCCCGAAGCCGGTCGCCGCAGGCGATCGGCGTAGCAGGCGCCTTGAAGACGCGAGGCCCCTGCTCCATTTGGTTGGTGGTGTCGTGCTCGACCGGCGTGGGACCGAGTACGACTTGATCCTGATCGCCATCTGGCAACGTGATCCGCGCTGTGGTGTTCGATGTCGGTGAGCCCCTGCTTGACGAGTCTCTGGAGTACGGGACGTGGGCTGACTGGTTTCAGGGGGCTCGGCATACGCCCTCGTGATCGCGGGCGCGGAGCTCCCCCCGAACTCAAACAGCGCATGGGGCCATGCGAGTGACCGCGCGACCAGGATGGCTGAGGCGCTTGGTCCACTGCTCCCCCTGGTGTTGACCGCGTCCAGGGAGCACGCCACCTCAGAGGCGGGGTCGATCGGTGATCGCTGACGCGCTCAACGACAAGATCAAAGCGGAGCGGAGCGGCACGGCGGTGACGGTGACGGGCCTAGCGGCGTGCTCGTCCCGGTGGCCTAATGGCCCGTTAATGGCCCGAACGCCCCCGTCCAAGATCCGGACGGGGGCGTCTTCGCTGGTGGAGCCTAGGGGATTCGAACCCCTGACACCCGGCTTGCAAAGCCGATCATGAACCTCCCGCCCGACCTGGCAACCCGCTGACCTGGTCCTCCCCAACGATCACCCCGCTGGTGACCGCGAGTCCCCCTTGATCACCTTGGGATCGGGCACGCAACGGGCACGCCCTTGGCTTGGCGACCACTCCGCACCACTCACCCCGCCTGAGCTTCCCGTCTGCCGTCGTCCCGCGCTCCGCGCTGCCGGGCCAGGGCCAGGGGGCCAAGGTGGAGCGCCCTACCGGACGAACGACCTTGGCCCCCTGGCCCTGGTCTGGTAGATCACTGATCGGGACGGCGGCAGACGGGAAGCTCAGGCTTCCCACCCAACCCACGGTGACCGTCAAGGCTCAGGCTGAGCTTCCCGGAGTCGGAGGCCCCCGCCGGAGGCGTGTTGGAGCCGCAGCCCTCGCGGTCAGCCGGTAGTCGGGCGGCGATGCGCACCCTGGCCCTTGTCACGGATCACGGTGAAGCTTTTCGCGGATCTGCTTCTCTTCTTCTGGTGCGATGGACGATGCCGCACTGCGTATAAACAGGCCGAGCTCATGCATGGTGTTCATGACTACCCTGATCTCGACGTCGAGTTCCTTTGCGAGTTCGTAGATACGCATGGTCATCGCATCGGCCCTTGTCCATAGATCGGCTCGGCCGGAACCAGAGTATGACGCGTGGACGGGCCAGGTAGCCCCGGTGGGACACCAACAAGGGTACGGGTCGGCGGCGCGGACCCGTTGACCGCCGGCACCTGGCGGACGGGGCGGCGGTGGCAGGACGCGCGGCCCGGCGCGGCCGTCCGGTGACCGGCGCCCACGCCGCACGCTCCGGGCGGCCAGGCGCGGGGCCGCGCAGCGGCCTGAGCGCCGCCGCCCCTTGATCCTAAACAGCCCAATTCGGCAAGCCTCTGAGCAACAACCGACTCGCAGTGATCCGCTCTGGGCTGGGAGCCTAAATCTACTTCAGCCACAGGCGTAGTGAGCGTACGATCGATACATGTCGATCGAGTCACCCTCCGAACGCAATCGGCGCATATGGCAAAAGCCCTTTAGTCGCTACTCTAAACAAAGTGCGGACATTGAGAATCTCATACATCTCACACATGAAGGGTTTCATGGGCTCATTTTGCGACCCGAACTTTTTGATGCAATTTTCGACGATGCAGACGAAGGCAAAGCAAAGAGAGTTGCCGACGCCAAAAGAAAAGCAGATCTAGCCCAAAAGGAGAAAGAGAAGGGGTTTCCACTACTTCACGCACATGCACTAGTAGGAGCATGGGGGTCACTAGAAGCACTTATTGAAGATCTGGTAGAAAGTTGGATCAAATACAAGCCCGATATCACTAAGACGTCTCCCATCTCGAAGATAAAGATTCCTCTGGGTGAATTTATTCAATTGAGCGAGGACGAACGGGCGCGACTGATCGTTACGGAGTTGCAGCGAGACCTGAAGGTCGACCTGAAGAGCGGCGTCACTAAGTACGAGCCCCTCCTGGAGGCGATCGGAC
Source organism: Actinomadura livida (assembly GCF_014648675.1). Taxonomy (GTDB): domain Bacteria; phylum Actinomycetota; class Actinomycetes; order Streptosporangiales; family Streptosporangiaceae; genus Spirillospora; species Spirillospora livida. Next base: position 18,389 of record NZ_BMRO01000005.1, on the reverse strand, counting down.
TCGGCGGGGTTGTAGATCCGCGAGTAAAGAGGTCCCTTTTCCAGAGCCAGCAACTACGCAATGTAATCGTACACAGGGCGGGGGTTGTGGATCGACGTCTTGTTGACAGTTGCCCTTGGCTAGGCTACGAAACCGGTGATCAAGTTCAGATCGATGAAGAGGTTTTCTATTACTGTCTACATGGAATGCATATGTACGCATTGACGATCAGAAATCGCTGCTCTGCAGCCGACGGAGGGCGGCCAACTGTGGTTGATTGTCCCGGCTTCGAAGGCGCTCTGATTTTCTCACCATAAATGGCCGTCAACTCACACCGAATATGCAATAGCTTATATGGTCGAGAAAGGCATTAGCTAGAGTTGACGTAGTCGCAATCGTTGCCGCTGACTTCAAGGTGTGGTCTGTGCCATCCTTGTCGATGACCATGGCTCCTGCTTCCCGGGCGATGATGACGCCGGCGGCTGTGTCCCATGGCTTGTTTGAGAGCGTGATGCTCGCGTCTAGCTTGCCTTCGGCTACCCATGCGAGATCTATAGCGGCTGAGCCGAGCATGCGGATTCGTTGGACGTTGGCGGCTAGGCGTTCGGTTAGGGCGATGCGTTGGCGGTTCTTGGCTTCGGCTCCCTCGCCTACGGCATAGTCACCGATGGCAACGATGGCGTCTTTGAGGTCGGTGGTCATGCTGGCTTGTATGCGGCGGTCTTCGAGGTAGGCGCCGGTGTGCTGGGCTGCGTGGTAGCGGGTGCCTAGGAACGGTAGGTCGATGACGCCCACCACGGGGCGGCCCCGTTCGATCAGGCCGAGTGAGAATCCGCAGAGCGGGATGTTGCGAACGAAGTTGGCGGTGCCGTCTACCGGATCGATGGCCCACATGAGGTCGCCAGCAGTGTCTCCGCTGATGCCTTCTTCTTCGCCGAGTATGGCGATGTCCGGGGTTCGCTCTTTAAGGTAGTCGCGGACCGCGCGTTCTACGGCGTAGTCAACTTCGCTGGCCATGTCGCGGTCACCCTTGGCGGTGAGCAGGCCGGGGACGCGCGTGCGCACTAGGTCGCTGGCTATCTCCGCTGCTCGGAGTGCGACGGGTAGGAGTGCGGTGGGTGCGTCGGTCATACGGTTCGGCCTCGTTCCCATAGCGCGGTGAAGATCTCTTCGAACGTCCCATACAGGCCGGTGCCGGTCGAGTTGCGCTCGGCGAGGAACGTGGGCGAGTCGACTCCGCGGGCGTTCGGTAGGTAGGGCTGCATCACGCATAGCTTGTCGTTGATGAGCGTGATGTTGAACCGGATCGTCTCGTCATAGACGGCGACGGACAGCCGGTCTTGGGCCTCGGGCGAGAGGCGCTTGCGTAGGCGCGTCAGGACCTCGATGTTCAGGCGGGTGAGGGTCGTCAGGTGGTTGTCCGTGTAGCCCTCTTCCTGTTCGCGGGCTCGGATGGCCTCCCCTTCGGGGTCCAGGAACAGGGCTTGCAAGGTGGCGCCGTCTTCGATGAGCCGGTAGAGACGCTGGTCGGGGTACTGCTGGCACAGCATGTTGAGGGAGAGGCCGGCGGCCCGGATGCTGCTCGCGCCGTCGAGTAGGGCGTGCGGCGGGTGTGCGAATGAGAACTCGGCGCGGGTGGCGAACACAGCGGTGACGTCGGCGTAGGGGTTGGGGCCTACTCGGTCGGCGGTCGACTCAAGGTCGGCGCGCTCGTCGCTGCGGGTATGGGCGGCGGGCTCGTGCGCCAGGACGTGAGGCGGACATGGGGCGAACAGCTCGTCGGCCGTCCACTCGGGGAACATCGCCTCCAGGACCCGGCAGTGATCTGTGTAGGGAAGGCGTTTGAGTTCCCCGGACGTCCAGCGGTGGAGCTGGGCGCGGCTCGGTGCGGTGCCCGCCAGCTCGGGCGAGACCTTCTTGGCGGCCTCGTTGTAGGCGGCCTGGAACATGCCGTACCGCTGTAGGCGGTGCTGGCGGATCACGACTTGCAGCAGGATCGGTTGGGGAGACACCGGCCGTCCTCTCTGGTCGACGTTCACCAGGCTAGGCGCGGCGTGACGTTGAAGACGAGACAAAGTCGAGACGGTTGTAAGACGTTGATGTGCGAGACGAGATGATCACGGCGTCGTGACGCAACGTGACTTGTTGGCACGGTGTCGTCATGGCGAGCGATTGCACCTCTTGCAGGGGCCGCGGGTTCAAGCGGCGTGTGGCGCGGCGGACGTTGACGCCGGGGCACGTGGCGGGCGTTCCGGCTGACAGTCGTCGGGACTCCTGCCCTGACTGTCTGGGGTCGGGTCGTGCGTCCGGGCGGCGGGATGGTGCGGGGTCGTGAACGCGCGGGATGTCGAGTTGCGGCTTCTGGCTGATCTGCGGGCCTCCCTCCTGGGTCTGGGCCTGGCCGTCCGGCTGGATGAGGCAATGCCGGGGCTGCTGGTGGCTACTGCTAATCCGGGCCTGTTCGTGTGGGTGTTCGTCGGGGCCTCGGGCCGGACGTTCACCTGGCGACGCGACGACAGCAAGCACCCGGTCGATGACGTGGCGGGCGCGGCGGGCAAGGTAGCTCGCTTTGTGACCGCACAGGCCGGGCAGCTCAACGGCTCGGCGAACGACCACTTCGACTAGCGCTGTGCGGCTGGCCCGAGGGGCTGGCCATAGCGCATTGAACGGCAGAGCCGGCGGCGCGGCGAGGACGGTCCGTCGCGTGATCGCCCCCGTTTCCCCCAGCAGGTCACGCGTGTGGGAGGGACGGACCTGGCCCCGCGCCTCCGGCTCTGCTTCCAACGAAAGCGAGAACAGGTGATGAGTCCTTCGCTGTCCCGCGACGCCGAACTGCGCGTGTTGGGTGCCCTGTGTCGGGCCTTGGTCGCCCGTGGCCTGTGCGTGCAGATGCGCGACGCGATACCCGGACTGACGGTCACCCGGCCCGGCGGGACGGCCAAGGATGTCGTCGGCTATGTCGTGGTGAACCGTCGCAAAGGAGTGGTCTCCTGGTGGCGGGTGGACAACCTTCACCCGGTGAAGGACCTGGACGGGGCCGCCGACCGCATCACCGCGTTTATGACCGAACCGGCCGCCTCCTACCCGCTGGGGCACCGGCCGTGATGCCGTGGGCCGGGGACGCACCGGACGATGTGACCGCGGCGGTCGTCACCCTGCAACGCCGGTTCCCCGGCTCGTCGGTCTGGTTCGGGCACCATACGTTGCGGTGGTGGGCTGTCTTGCCATGGTCGGCGCGGTGGGTGCTCCTAGAAGCGGCGACGCCGATGGAGCTTGCGACCCGGATGGCTGAGGCGGTTGGGTCGGCTGCTCCTGCTGGCGTAGTCGGGCCTGCTGGCGTCCGTTAGTCGTGACAGCCGGGAGGGGTTCGGCGTAGATTAGCGCTGACCTGGTAAGACAACCTGTCGGATGATGGACGGACGAGATGAGCCTAGAATCCGTACCCCCCAAGTACGCCCAGCTTGTCGCGGAACTTCAACGGCGCATCGAGTCCGGCCGGTACGCCCCCGGCTCGGCGATGCCGAGCGAACACCAGCTCATCGAAGAGTTCGGGGTGAGTCGCCCGACCGTGGTGGCGGCCCTGCGGGTTCTGCGGGATCAAGGCTGGATCGACTCTCAGCAGGGCAAGGGGCGGTTCGTCCGGGGCCGTCCCGCCCTGGCCTCGCTGGAGAGCGCACGGGCGGGGCAGGTGCGGTTGGCTGGCTCGGAGGCGGCCATCCCCGGTGAGGTCCTGGCCGCTGGCGTCGTTGACGCACCGAACCGCATCCGCTCCCTGCTCGGCCTCGGGTCTACCAGCAAGGCGTTCCTTCGCCGGCGGCTGCTGACGGCTGACGGCTCGCCGTCTGAACTCCTGTCCCTGTGGCTGCCGCTGGACCTGGCGGAGGGGACCAACCTCACCAGCGCCGAACCGCTCAAACAAGGTGTGCGGGAGCATCTGGAGTCCCGCAAGGATGTGAAGCTCGATCACGTCATCGAGCACATCGTCGCGAGGATGCCGACAGGTGAGGAGGCGGGCGCCTTGTCGATGAGTGAAGGGACGCCCGTCCTGGTCGTGTACGCGACGGCTCGGGACGCTGCTGGTCGTCCGCTGATGGTGATTGACACGGTCCTGCCTGCTGACCTGCATGAGCTGGAAGACGCCTACCCGCTGGCGTGACCGTATCCGGCCACTCGCCGGTTAGTTACTTGATAGACCAAGCTGGATACGCTTAGGATCGCACTTGATAGGTCAACTGACAGACAGTTGACCGGATGGGAGCGATTGTCATGGCGGTGCAGGGTCCGTTCAAGGTCGCGTTCGGGGACGTGTTCCCCTACGGCGCGTTCGTCAAGGGCGGTGTCGAACCGGTGCGGGACTTCGACCGGTCGACCCGGGAGAACTTCGTCCAGGCGCGGGACAAGGACACCGGGGAACTGGTGTGGGCCGTGGAGGTCCTGGACGCCGACCCCGAGTCCAAGGGGACGTTCAAGGTCAAGCTGATGGCGCCGGTTCAGCCGGTGATGCCGGAGGCTCCGGCGGGCTTCCCGTTCGTGCCGGTGGAGTTCGACGGCCTGGCGGTCACGCCGTACGTCAACAGCGGTACCGGGCGGCTGGCCTACTCGCTCAAGGCGGCGGCGGTGCGTCCGGCCAACTTCAAGGGCGGCGCGGCCCGTGGCTCGGGCAAGGACAACGCCGCGAAGGATGCGGCGTGATGGCGGGCGGGCGCATGTCGGCGCTGTCGCTGCCCATCGACGGCGGGGCCTCGACCGAGTTCAAGTCGTTTCGGGCGCGTACTCCGCTGTTCTCGGTGTCGGCGGGTCGGGTGCTGGTCACCCTGACGCTTCCGGAGCGGCTGGGCGCCTCGGATGTGGAGTTCGCGCGGCGGCTGGCCGAGCAGGCGGCGGCGTACGCGGGCGAGGTCGAGCGGCTGTACCGCTGCGGCCGTCGCCCTCGTCGGGCCGGTCCTCGGCGCGCCGTTCGTCGGGGAAGGGAGCGGCTGTCTGATGGGGGCCTACAGCTACACCACACTCACGGTCGACCCGGACGGGACGGCATCGGTGAACGTGACCCTGCGGCCGGATGAGCAGATCTCGCTGCTGTGCGTGCGTGACCGTGGCCAGCTCGTGATCTCGCACGCACAGGCGCACGTGACCATCACCCCGACCAACCCGACGGTTCCGACCGCCGAAGACCTGGCCGTCGCGCGCAAGCTCGCCGAGTCGTTCGCGCGGTACGCGGCCGAGGTGGAACGGCTCCACGTCCTCAACGGCGCTTCGGTGCCTGGCGCGTCGGCCGAGTCGGCGGCCTGACAAGCGAGTGGGGCGGCTGGAGGTCGCATCTCCGGCCGCCCCTTCTCTCTCCCCTGAACTGCTCAAAGAAGAGGTGTGACCCATCATGGCATGGGAGTTCCGCAAGCTCGCCCCCGGTGAGAACGTCGCCGTCGAAACCCAGCGTGACCCGTTCGCGGCGCCCAAGTGGGCGCCTCCGGTGTGGCACATGCCCGAGGGCCTGGTGCTCATCGTCAACGCCGTCCGCTTCCTGGTCCGCATGCTCGTGTTCCTGGTCCGCAACATCGTCCCCGTCTCGGCCGCGTCCGCGCTCGGCTGGCTCGGCTACGCCTACGGGTGGACCGTCCCCGTCCTGGTCCTGACCCTCCTCGCCATGGGCCTGGGTGTGTGGGCGGGGGTGGACCGTCCGTCCTTCGTCCGCTGGATCGCCCGTCCGGCTCGGTCCTGGTGGCGCATGGTGTGGGTGTACCGGCGGCACTGGCAACCGGTCCTGGTCACGGCGGGCCTGACCAAGATGCACAAGGGCAGGGAGTACCTGCCCTCCCTGGTCCGCGTCCGCTGCGGTCCCACGTCCGACCGGGTGCTGGTCCGCATGCTCAAAGGTCAAGCCCCAGACGCGTGGGAGCGGGTCACGGCCAACCTGGCGCACGGCTTCGGCGCGTCCCTGGCGCGGGTGCGGGACGGGGACCGTCCGGGACGGGTGTGGTTGGAGTTCGTCCGCCGTGATGCCCTCGCCGAACCGATACCGGCTCTCCCCGTCCCGGACGCCTCCGACGTCGACCTGTCCGGCGTGGTGGTCGGGCGGTGCGAGGACGGCTCACCGTGGCGGCTGCGGCTCCTCGGCACGCACGTGTTGATCGCGGGGGCGACGGGGGCCGGCAAGGGCTCGGTCATCTGGTCGACCGTCCGCGCGCTGCTGCCGTTGATGATCGGTGGGCTGGTGGAGGTGTGGGCCGTCGACCCGAAACGGATGGAGTTGTCGTTTGGGCGGGTGCTGTTCGAGCGGTACGGGCGGTACTCCTCCGATCCCAAGGGCGGCATGGTCAAGCTCCTGGAGGAAGCTGCGGCGGACATGAACGAACGCGCCGAACGCTTCGCCGGTATGACGCGCTCGTTCACGCCCTCGGCTGAGTTCCCGTTCCGGGTGATCGTGGTGGATGAGCTGGCGTTCCTGACCGCCTACTGCCCCGAACGCGACCTGAGAAAGCGGGCCGAGTCGGCGCTGGCGGTGCTGACCTCGCAGGGCCGGTCGGTGGGGTACTGCGTCATCGGCGCGCAGCAGGACGCGCGCAAAGAGGTCAACAACCTGCGCAACCTGTTCCCCGACCGCATCGCCCTGCGCCTCGATGAAGACGAGCAGGTCGACATGGTGCTCGGTGACGGTGCCCGCGACCGTGGTGCGCTGGCCGACCAGATCTCATCGGTTCCGGAGGTCGGCGCGGGGGTCGGGTTCGTCCGGCTGGAAGCCTCCCCCGACCCGGTGCGGGTGCGGGCGGCCTACGTGGCTGATGCCGATATCCGGGCGATGGTCGCGCTCGGCCTGCCCGATGTGGAGGCGGCGTGAGGCAACCCACCCTCGACGCCCCCGACGCTCCAGACGAGCCCGGTCCGGAACCGGTGGTCAAGACGCTGCCTCCGCTGGCGCGGGGGGTGCTGGAAGCAGTCGCGGTCGAACACGGCGTCTGCATCCGCCCCGTGCCGATGCGGCGGGTCGACTTGAACACGGGTGCGGCCGAGGTGGTGTATGTCCCGTGCGGGCACACCCTGGCCTCGGTGTGCCCCTCGTGCGCCGAACGCAAGCGCAAGCTCCGCGCCGTGCAGTGCCGTCAAGGCTGGCACCTGACCGAAGAACCGATCATCACACGTGCCGACCCGGACGAGGAACAGCGGGCGTGGATGGAGTTGCGGGCGCATGCGGCGGCGGCCCGTGACCGTGCGGCCGTCGACGGTACGGCGGACGGGGAAGACTCCGAGTTCTGGGACGCGGTCATTCGCGACCTCGACAACGAGCTCGAACGCACCGGGGTCCGCGGCTCCCTCAAGACAGAACAGGGCAAGAGCCGGCGGACCCGGTCGACCCGTAGGCGGCAGGATGCCCCCGACCTTCCCCGGCGTCCGGTCGACTCCCGCACGGTCGGCAAGGTCTTCCGGGGCAAGGACGGCAAGGCGTTCCGGCCCTCGATCTTCCTCACCCTGACCCTGGACTCCTACGGGCGGGTGCGCTCGAACGGAACCCCGGTCGACCCGGACGGCTACGACTACACACGGGCGGCGCGGGACGCGCTTCACTTCTCCAAGCTGGTCGATCGGTTCGTGCAGAACCTTCGCCGGTTCGTCGGCTACGACGTGCAGTACTTCGCGGCCGTCGAACCACAACGGCGGCTCGCTCCGCACCTGCACATGGCCATCCGCGGGACCATTTCGCGGGCTGAGCTGCGGCAGGTAGTGGCGGCCACGTACCACCAGGTGTGGTGGCCCTCGACCGATCGTGTCGTCTTCGAGGGGGAGCGGCTCCCGGTCTGGGATGAGGCGGCGGGCGAGAACGGCGGGTACCTCGACCCGGCGACCGGTGAAGTGCTCCCAACCTGGGATGAGGCGCTTGATTCCCTCGGCCAGGACGAGGACGCCGAACCGCTGCACGTGGTGAAGTTCGGGCGGCAGATCGACGCACAAGGCGTCCTCGCCGACTCCGCGCAGTCGCGCAAGCTGATCGGCTACCTGACCAAGTACCTCGTCAAGGGCGTCGCCGAGTGCCACAACGCCGAGACTCCGGCGCAGCGTGAGCACGTCGACCGGATGGCCGAAGCACTCCGGTACGAGCCGTGCTCACCGACGTGCGCGAACTGGCTGCGCTACGGCGTCCAGCCCAAGAACCCCCGCAAGGGCCTCACACCCGGCTACTGCAAGGGCAAAGCACACCGACGCGAACACCTCGGCTACGGCGGCCGCCGCGTCCTCGTCTCCCGCAAATGGTCCGGCAAGACCCTCGCCGACCACAAAGCCGACCGCAAAGCCTGGGTCCTCGCACGACTCGCTGAAGCCGGTGTCCCCGTCACCAACCCGGCCGACCCGAACGCCGTGCACGTCTGGGAACGGGCCGGGCCTGGCGACCCGGACGTGAAACCCGCAGAACAACGCCTACTGCTGCTGATCAACGAACGCATCCAGCGACGCAAGCAACTCGACCAAGCAACCCACAACCCAACCCCCGAACTTTCGGCAACTGCGGAGGCGGCGTGACCAAGCGACCCGGCATCTCCCCGGCTGACCGGCTGCTGACAGTGGCGGAGGCGGCCGAGTACCTCAACACCTCCGAACGATTTCCACGGCGTCTGATCGAGGAACGGCGTATCCGGTTCGTGCGGGTCGGCCGGTTCGTCCGCATCCCCGAGTCTGCACTTCGTGAGTTCGTTGCGTCCGGCCTCGTGGAGCCGGTCACCCTTCGGTTCCGCTCCCCAAGGAGGGCTGCGTAATGGCTGGCAAGCGGCGCTTCGGACGCGTCCGGCGGCTGCCCTCGGGACGGTTTCAAGCTCGCTACCCAGGGCCAGACGGAATCGATCGACCTGCGCCGTACACGTTCGTGACCAAACGTGACGCCGAGCAATGGCTTGTGCTCAAGGAAGCCGAGATCAAGAGCGGTGACTGGCTGTCTCCGGACGCTGGTGACGTCTCCTTCAAGGAGTACGCGGAAGCGTGGATCAAGGAGCGGCCTGGCCTTCGCCCCAAGACTGTCGAGCGCTATGAGGGGCTCGTCCGGCTCCACCTGATCCCGACTTTCGGCAACTCGGCCGTCTCAGAGATCAAGGATGCTCATGTGCGGCGCTGGCGTAACCGGCTGCTCGAATCGGGGGCCGGAGCCGTCACGGTAGCCAAGGCGTATCGGCTACTCAAAGCCATCATGGGCACGGCGGTCAGTGACGGCATGATCAAGCGAAACCCGTGCACGATCAAGGGCGGTGGGGCTGAGAACTCGGCAGAGCGACCCGTCCTCAGCATCGCGGAAGTCTTCGCCCTGGCCGAGGTGATCGACCGTCGTTACCGGGCGCTCGTCCTCCTCGCGACCTTCGCGAACCTGCGTTGGGGTGAGGCCGTGGCGCTGCGTCGCAAAGATCTGGACCTCAAGGCCGGCACGGTGCGAGTCGAGCGCACGCTTGTGGAGGTCACCGGCAGGCCGCTTCACTTCGGCCCTCCGAAGACTGAGGCGGGCGTCCGGACGCTTCCTATTCCGGCAATCGTGCTCCCCGACCTGAAGGAGCACGTCAAGAAGTTCGCCCAGGACGGCGACGAGGGGCTGATCTTCGTCGGTGCTAAAGGCGCGCTGCTCCGCCGGGCGAACTTCCGGCGTAATTGGGTGCGGGCCTTGAAGAAGGCGAATCTCAAGGACGTGCGGTTTCACGACCTGCGCCACACCGGGAACACCCTCGCAGCGATCGCAGGCGCGACGCTCCCTGAACTCAAGGAGCGCATGGGCCACGCGAGCGACCGCGCGGCCATGATCTACCTGCACGCGACGGACGAGCGGCACCGGGAGATCGCCGACACCCTGAGCGCCATGGCCAAGGCTGAACTCAAGGGCAAGAAGCGATCGGGCACGCAACGGGCACGGAAGCGGAAGAAAAGATCCTGAGAGGCGAGAGCCCAGGCCGGAACTTCGGTTCTGACCTGGGCTCTTTGGCTGGTGGAGCCTAGGGGATTCGAACCCCTGACACCCGGCTTGCAAAGCCGGTGCTCTACCAACTGAGCTAAGGCCCCGTGCGGCGGGGACCAGCCTACCGGTGGTCGGCGGTCAACGTGTCACCGGCGGGGGCCGGGAGGAGGAGGTCGGGGAGGGCGGTGACGCTGGGGAGGATGTGGGTGGCGCCGGCGGTGCGGAGGCGGTCGTGGTCGTGGGCGCCGGTCAGGGTGCCGGCGACGATGGAGGCGCCGGCGCGGCGGCCCGAGCGGATGGCCGTGGCCGTGTCGGCGCAGACGGCGATGTTGCGGACGTCGTCCACGCCCAAGCGCAGGGCCGCGGTGAGGATGAGGTCGGGGCGCGGGCGGTCGCGGGGGGCGTCCTCGGGGCAGAGCGTCAGGTCGACGCGGTGCCACCAGTCGAGGGTGTCGAGGACGCGGGCCTGCGTGCGGCGGTTGAAGGCGGTCAGCAGGCAGACGCTGATGCCGGCGCCGCGGAGGAGGTCGAGGGTTTCGGCGGCGCCGGGGACGGGCTGCAGGCCGCGGCGGCGACGAGCTCGTCGTAGGAGCGATCGAAGGCCAAGTGCGCGGCCTGGGCGCGGGGCTCGTCGAAGAGCGACCGGAAGATACCGATCTGCGACTCACCGTGTGATTCGCGGAGGCGTGCCAGGGCGCGCTCGTGGGCCGCCGTGCCGGAGACGATCCCCAGTGCGGCGATCGCCTCCGTGAAGGCGGTGCGGACGGTGTCGCCGTCCGCGACAGTGGTCCCGGCGAGATCGAGGCAGGCGACGGTGATCGGCTCTGCTTCGTTCACGCCGGGGCCTTATCGCCGGCGGCTCAGCTGTCGGACGACGTGGCCTCGGTCCACAGGTCCAGCTCGGCGCGGTCCTGCTGCATCCGGCGCCAGACGGCGAAGCCACCAAGTGCGACGACGGCAAGAACGAGCAGCTTCTTCATGGTGGGACCCCTTCACCTCGACTATGAAGTCAAAACCCGGGACGCGTTCGCATCAGCGTCTGCTTTCCCAGGCTCTCAGCAGCCTAGCAACCGTTCGCGGGCGATCCGCACCCCCTCGCCCGTATCGGACCCGGCGTCCAATCCCGGTGGGGGTCCTGTCACGTCCGCGCCATTGCGCGGGGGTGGCCGGGCGGCCGCATAATCCCTGGGACGGACCTTCGGGAGTACCGATGGCAGAGGACGACTTCCGGCGCTGGGAACGCGAGTTCGACTCCGGCGCGCCGCGGGAGGAGCCGTCCGGCGGCCGGGGGATGGTGCTCGTCGCCGGCCTGACCGCGACGGGCTGCACGGCCATGATCGCGATGGGTGAGGTCCCGCTCGGCGCGGCCGGGCTGGTGCTTTCGTCGATCATTCTGCTGCTCTGGCGCATCGGCATGTGATCCGAAAGGATCACGTCATGGAGCTGGGTGGAGCGACCGTCCTGGTGACCGGGGCGACGGGCGGGATCGGCCGGGCGCTGGCGATCGCGCTGGCCGATCGCGGCGGGCAGATCGTCCTCACGGGCCGGCGGGCGGACGTCCTCGAACCCCTGGCCGAACGGCTCGGCGGCCGGGCCATCGTGGCCGACCTGGCGGATCGTGCGGCGGCCGAGCTGCTGCTGGACGAGGTCGGCCGGGTGGACGTGCTCGTCGCGAACGCGGCGCTGCCCGCGTCCGGCCTGCTCGACGAGTACTCGATGACCGAGATCGACCGCGTGCTGGACGTCAACCTGCGGGCGCCGATCGTGATGGCGAAGCTCGCGGGCGCGCAGATGGCCGAACGTGGCCGGGGGCACCTGGTGTTCGTGTCGTCCCTCGCCGGGAAGACGGCGTCCGGCCACGCGTCGCTCTATAACGCGACAAAGTTCGGGATGCGGGGATTCGCATTGGCCCTGCGGGAGGACATGCGGCCGCACGGCGTCGGCGTGTCGACGGTGTTCCCCGGCTTCATCCGGGACGCGGGCATGTTCGCCGACGCCGGGGTCACGCTGCCCAAGGGCGTCGGCACGCGGACGCCGCGTGACGTGGCGCGGGCGACCGTCCGGGCCATCGAGCGGAACATCGCGGAGGTCGACGTGGCGCCGCTCGGGCTGCGCCTCGGGGCAAGGCTGGGCGGGGTCGCGCCCAGCCTGTCGGCGGCCGTGCAGCGGCGGGCTGGCGGGCATCGGGTCGCGCGGGGGCTCGCGGACGGCCAGCGCGGCAAACGCTAGCGACTGGACGGATTGCGGGTGATAATCCGGACTGTCCCCGCTTGATCAGCGGGGTGAGCCGGCGCCCTCCGGGCCGCACCCCGCCCGCCGCGCGCCCACGCGAGGAGGTCTGCTCATGTGGACGGGCCGGGTGGCCGTGGCCGTCGCGGCGGCCGTGGCCGTCTTGTCCCTGACGGCGGCGCCCGCGAAGGCGGTGGAGCCCGAGGACGCGACGGTCGTCCCTGTTCAAATCACCGGAGATCCGGCCAAGCGCTTCAATCTGGTCGTTCTTGGCGACGGCTACACGGCGGAGGACATGCCGAAGTTCCGCGCCCATCTCGCCGAGCATCTGAACGACCTGTGGACGATCGAGCCGTTCAAGTCGTACCGCAGCTACATGAACGTGTACGCGGTCGAGATTCCGTCCGGTGAGTCTGGGGTTAGCTGTGATCCGTCGCTGACTTCCCCACGCCGGACGACGCCGTTGCGTATGGCGTTCTGGAGCGGCTGCAGGGAGGACGGTATCCAGCGGCTTCTAACGGTCGACTCCACAGCGGCCCAGACGTATGCGGATCTCGCCGCAGGGACGAACGCAGGAAATCGCCAGATTCTCGCGCTCGCCAACAGCGACACCTACGGCGGTGCAGGCGGCGCATATGCGACGGCGTCGGGCGGGAACGCGATGTCGGCTCTCATCGCGCCGCACGAACTGGGGCACTCGCTGGGTGGGTTGAACGACGAGTACGACTACTACCAGCGAGGCGTTCCGGGCGGGACGTACAGCGGTCCGGAGCCTGAGTCCGTCCACCACACGCTGCTGACAGAGCACGAGATGAAGTCGCAGAAGAAGAAGTGGTGGCGGTGGCTCGGTGAACGAAGCGAGTCCGGGGGCACCATAGGGCGGTACGAGGGCGGGCTCTACTTCAGTAAGGGCGTGTGGAGGCCGAGCCAGCACTCGATGATGAAGACGCTGGGCTACTACTTCGACCAGGTCGGCCGCGAACAGATGACCCAGCGGATCTCAGCCAAGGTCAATCTGATCCAGGCGCACACACCGAACGACACGGCTGTGGGCGACGACCGTGTCCTGTGGGTGGAGACCATGCACCCGGCTAGGCACCGGTTGTCCGTGACCTGGACGGTCGACGGGCGTGTCGTGCAGAAGGGCTCCGACCTTGACCTGGCCCGGTTGCGACTCAAGAAGGGCCTGCACACCGTCCAGGTGAAAGTCACCGACCCCACCCACTTCGTCAGGGACCCGGCCATACGCGCCATGCCGGCACTCACCCAGACCCGCACGTGGACGGTCGATACCGACATCGCCACTACGCCAGAGCACGTGCCGGTCGACTTCACTTCGTCCACACCCACCGACAAGCCCGTGGGCAGTGAATCGGTCGTGTACGTGGAGACGACGCACCCGACGCACAGCGAGCCCACCGTTCGCTGGGAGATCGACGGGCGACGCGTACGGGGCGGTGACCGCGACATCGATCTCGCACGCCTCGACCTGTCAAAGGGCACGCATCAACTGGTCGCACGTGTCGGTTCCCGTAGCCGGGCCTGGACGATCGACGCGCAACCTCCGACAGCGTCCTACGAGCTGTCGGAGGCGGCGCACGCTCGTCCAGGAGGCCCTTACGTCTTCGACGGTCCCTTCACGATGCGGCTGACGGGCGAGGACGACCGTCCAGGCGCGGTCGTCACGGAGTTCCGCGTGGACGGCGACGGCTGGTTCAACTACTTCGGCTGGCCGACCGACTCGTCCGCCCCCTGGCTGTTCACTGCGGAAGGAACCGTCATCGACGGCCTCACCCACGGCAGACTCGGCAAGGGCCGGCACACCATCGAATACCGGGCGATCGACCGCGCGGGCAACATCGGGAAGCCCGCGAAGTTCACAGTGACCCTTCGCTGACCGCCGGATCGCGCCGCGCGCCCTTCGGTTCGGGGGTGGGCCCGGGCGCCTGGCGGCGCTGCACGGTCGCGAGGACGGACCCACCGAGGATCAGCGCGAACGAAAGCATGATCGTTCCGGTGAACGGTTCGCTGAGGAAGACGACACCGGCGGCAACCGCTACGGCCGGGTTCACATAGGTGAACACCATCCCCCGGGACGCGCCGACCTCCCGGATGAGCTCGAAGAACACGATGAAGGCGAGCGCCGTGCACACCAGGCCGAGCGCGATGAGCGCGGCCAGCACCTGCGTGCTCGGCATCGAGTCCGGCCAGGTGAGCGCCGCGGGCCCCGTGTAGACGACCGCGGCGATGGCCAGTGAGAACGCGGCCATCTGCAGGCTCGGGAGGTCCTGCAGCCGCCGGAGCGCGATCATCGGCGCGATCGCGTAGCCGAGCGCGACGAGCATGACCTCGCCGACCGCCCACGCGCTGCCGCCGCCGAGATGCGGCCACGCCAGCACGCAGACGCCGGTCAGCCCGACCAGCAGCCCCGCCCAGCGCACCGGGCCGAGCCGCTCGGCGTCGCCCACGAGCCTGGCGAGCACGACCCCGACGATCGGGACCGCGGCGATCAGCAGGCCCGTCATCGAACTGGTCAGCTCGGTCTCGGCGTGCGACAGCAGCGCCCACGGGCCGAGGATCTCCACCGCCGTGAAGGCCAGCAGGGGACGCCAGTGCCGGCGCACCACATCGAGCCGCCCAGCCCGGATCGCGAGCGGCAGCAGCACGGCCGCGCCCAGCGCCGTCCGCGCGAACACCACCATGGGCACCGAGACGTCCTCGACCGCCACCTTGATCAACAGGTAGGGAATGCCCCACAGCACCCCCATCAGCACGAACAGCGCCCAACCTCGACGGCTCACCCCGACCTCCATTCCCGATGCCCGCTCCGCCGCCCAGGAGCGCGACCCACAACTACGGGCGCCTACCGGCGCGCGATCCCGCGACAGGATCTGATCAACGCTTCGGCCCCCGTCCCACCGGACGAGCGCCGAGCGCACAGGGCGCGTCCGCGTCCAACGTCCTCAACAAGCATGGTTCGACGGACGTTCCGTGACGGAGCCCCTGTGGACGCATGGCCCGCGACACGTCACCGCGGGGGCCGGCGCGTGACAGGCGACTGGACGACACGCGCCGGACGGCATGGCGGCCCGGGATATGCGACCGATTGACGGGTTCAGGATGCGATGCGGCGCACCATGCTGTCTTGAACGCTGTTGCGGTAAACGCCGGGTGTGACGCCCACGACTCGCCGGAACCATCGGGTGAGGTGCGCCTGGTCCGCGAACCCGACAAGGGCCGCGACCTCCGCCGGGCGGTGCCCCGCCTCCAGAAGCGTGCGGGCCCGCATCACCCGGTACTGGGCGAGCCACGCGTACGGCGGCATGCCCACGGTGTCCCGGAAGGCGCGCAGCAGCTGGTAGCGGGAGAGCTCCAGGCCGTCGGCGACCTCCGCGAGGGTCGGCGGCGTGAGGAGTTCGTCGGACAGGCGCGCGGTGACGGCTCGTGCGATCCGTCCGGCGTCGCCCCGGCGCCCGCCAGGAACGATCTTCGGGGTCTGGACGGCGTGCCGGGCCACGAGCGTCCCCAGAACACTCAGCAGGCGTGACTCTCCTTCAAGAGGGTCTTCCCCTAGCCGCAAGGCGCGGTGCGCGAGCCGGAGCGCTTCGCCGAGCCCTTGATCGTCGATGATCGCCTCACGGAAGTGCGGCAGCGCCGACGGGCCGCCCGACGTCGCAGCGCTGAGGAGCTCGGCATCCGGATAGAAACACCGGTAGGCGAACCCCTCGGGGAGGGCGGGACCACCCGTGTGCGCCTCTCCCGGCTCGACCACGACCACGCTGCCCGCGCCGGAGTAGATCTTCTCGCCGCGGTAGCGCATCGTCTCAAGCCCGGCGACGGTGACGCCGATGGCGTACTCGTCGTGGATGTGCGGCGCGTAGTGCCGCCGGCCGATCCGGGCCGTCAGCAGGTCCAGCGGGCTCCCTTGGACGCCGTCCACCCGCGTCCAGAGGGTCTGGTCGACGGCGCCACCCGAGGGGTCAGGCGGAGAAGACGTGCCGGATCCGCCAGCGATCCTCGTCACGGCCGA
The DNA here is from genome assembly GCF_014648675.1 of Actinomadura livida. Classification (GTDB taxonomy): domain Bacteria; phylum Actinomycetota; class Actinomycetes; order Streptosporangiales; family Streptosporangiaceae; genus Spirillospora; species Spirillospora livida. Next base: position 2,235 of record NZ_BMRO01000005.1, on the reverse strand, counting down.
GCTCCGCGACGGCCACTCCCTCGGCGCCCGTGACCCGGACCCGGTACACGCGCCCCTCCTGGGCCGTCCCGTACGTCTTCAGCACCTCGTCGACCGCGTAGCGCGTCCCCCGCCACTCGTACGCGGTGAGCCGTCCCGCCGGGTCGTGCTCGGCGCGAACCGGCTCGTTCAGCAACTGCCCCATTCCGCGAGCGTAGCACGGATTCGAACTGGTGTTCGCAGGTCGGAGGCACCGTGGAGCGACCGGGCCATCGTACGCAGCCGCGCCCGCACGCCGCCGTGGACGCCACGAGACTTGACCTCATGCCGACATTCAGCCGGATGGTGCGGCACCTGTACAGACCACGAAGCGACATCCCTCTCCCCACCTCCGGCCGACACTTATCCACAGGCTGTGAACATCGTCCGCACACATCCGCCGGACCATGCCACTCGGTGCTGCAGAAGGTCGCATCCACAGGGAGATCCCCAGAACAACGGGGTTCTCCACGGTTCGAGCGACCTCCTGCCCTCCGTCCTCTCACAGGATCCACCCCGCCGCACCGCCGTGCACGGAATCCACAACCTGTGGATAACTACTGTGCACACCCTGGGTACGACCGCCGGCCGCGGCGTCCACCATTCTTCCCCAGGTTGCCCCCAACCCCGCGGCCCCGTTGTCCACGCCGTGGAAAACCTGCTGACCAGCCACAACGCCACCCTGGACGGAGTGTCGCCCACACCCCGTTCACACCCTGTGGGCAACCGGCCTCCACAACCCCCCGAGACCGGTGGACAGCGCTGCCCACCGGAAATCCCCAGCCCCACACACAACCCGCCGCCCCGCAGCACCGTGATCATGACATGCGCAAACGCCGCCGAACCACCGGCGCGGGCGGTCGCGAAGGCTACATGCACACCTCCCGACGGAGCGTTGACGCGTCATTCGGCCGTGCGAAGACCACAACAGGAGAGGATTATGGGAAGGGACGGGGCGCCGCCCGGACCGGGGACGAAACACCGGCCTCCCCGCCGCGCAAAGTTATCCACAGCTTGTGGATAGGAGGCATCTCGTGGACTTCAACGTGGACACTGCCGCCCGGGCCGTCCAGGAGAGCTTCGGCAAGACACCGGATCCGCGTCTCCAGGAGATCCTGACCGCACTCACTGCGCACCTGCACGCCTTCGTCCGCGAGACGAGACCGTCCATCCAGGAGTGGGAGCAGGCGATTCAGTTCCTGACGGCGGTCGGCCACGCCTGCAGCGACACCCGCCAGGAGTTCGTTCTGCTCTCGGACGTCCTCGGTGTCTCAATGCTCGTGGAAACCCTGAACGAACGCGCGGGCGGAACAGAGAGCACCGTCTTGGGCCCCTTCCACATGGTGGACTCGCCCCCACGCGACCTAGGCGACAACATCGATCTCGTCGGCGAAGGAGAACCATGTGCGGTCTCCGGTCGCGTACTCAACACCGACGGGACGCCACTTCCCGACGCCGAAGTCGACGTGTGGCAGTGCAACGAACAAGGGTTCTACGACGTCCAGCAACCTGACCTACAGCCGCCAGGCAACGGCCGCGGACTTTTCCACACCGACACCGAAGGACGATTCCGTTTCCGCACGGTCGTCCCCAGCCATTACCCGATTCCCACAGACGGACCGGTAGGCCGGTTGCTGCAGGCCACCGGACGACACCCGTACCGTCCCGCGCACATCCACTTCATCGTCCAGGCGGCCGGCCACACACCCCTGACGACCCACGTCTTCGTCGCAGGAAGCCCCTACCTCGACTCCGACGCGGTCTTCGCGGTCAAACAAAGCCTCATCGTCGACTTCGCCGAGTCGAACGACGAACAGGAGGCCGCGCAGTACGGCCTCCGGCCCCCCTTCCGGCGCGCAGAGTTCGACCTGACCCTGACCAAAGCCCGAACCTGACCACACACTTATCCACAACCTGTGGAAATCAGGCCCCACCCCCATGCCGAACCGAGCCCCTTCCGGCGCCGAGTCCGAACGCTCAAGCCGCCATGCCCCGGACCCCACCTGATAGCCGAATCCCCGGCCGTCTCGGCGGCGGACGGCACTCTTCCGCACCAACAATGCGGCTCCTCGCAGAGCCGTCCAGCCGGCCGTAACCGACTTCGTCCGCCACTCCACAGAGTCGCGGTTATCCACACCCCCTAAGTGCGTGTTTGAGAAGTTGATCTGGGTCGGCGTGGTTACGTGATCTTGTGTGCCGGTTCGTGCAGGGTGGCGC
>NZ_BMRO01000004.1:591117-611756 GCF_014648675.1 Actinomadura livida | reverse complement strand
TCCACACCTGGGCCCGCCGCGCCGCGACCGCCGAGTCCCTCGACGAGGTCTTCACCTGACGAGCGAGCGGCCGCGTACGCGAAAGGCGAACGCGGCCGCTGCCGCCAGGAGGAGGGCTGCGTAGAGCCAGAGGTGGCCGGGCTCGCGGAACAGCTCCTCGCCGGGGGCGCGCCGTCCGGATCCCTGCCAGTGCGCGAGGAGCCCGCAGGCCCCGGTGATCGTCGCGAACGCCAGCGGCCCGAGGACGACCGGGAGCGAACCGTCCCTGGCTAGCCACACCCCCACCGACGCGACCGCCGCGGTGGCCGCGGCGGCCAGGAGCGCCAGCATCACCAGGGGCACCCCGTCCGGCCGCACCGCCACCAGCACCAGAAGCAGCACCCCGCAGAGCCCGCACCCGACCGCGGCCGACAACGCCCGCCAGACCGGGAACGCGACGGCGGCTCCGACCACCACCCCGGACGCGGTCCAGAACCACATGCTCACCGCGGGGACCGAACCCGCCTGGATCAGCGCGCCCGCCGGACCGGAGACACCGGCGACGACGGCCGTCGCGAGGACCAGTCCGGCGACCGCCCGCGGGCCCGCGAGGACGGCGAACACGAGCCCCGCCACCAGCAGCAGCCCGGAGGCGGCCACACCGAATTCGCCGTCGCCGATGACGGCGGCGGGAACGAACAGCAGCGCACCGGCCGCGCCCGCCAGCGCCATGAGCCGGTCCACCGCGGGCTCGGCGTCGGACGGCCCTTCCAGCTCGGGACGTCCCCCGTACCGCAGGTGCAGCGTCCCCACCAGCACCATCGCGCCCACGGCGCCCAGCAGCAGCCCGATGTGCAGCAGCGACTTGGCCACCGGCGCGTAGTCGTAGCCGTAGCCGCCCGGCTCCAGCGGCAGGGCCTCGGCCATCAGCACGTCGGTGGCCGCACCGAACACCTGGGCGCCCAGGCCCGCCCCGATCAGCACCGCACCTGCGCCGGCGGCCTTGATGCCGACGAACATCAGCGCGGCACCCAGCGTCCCGAGCAGCACGAGGTGCGCACCGGCGGTGGCCGTTCCCTGGGCCAGCCAGGAGGGCCCCCCGGGAGTCGTCGAGGTCACCGGAACGGGGGACGCGGCGGACTCGCCGATCAGGACGAGCACCACGCCCGCGATCAGCAGCCACGGCCACGTCCGCCGCACCGACCACCACAGCGCCGCCACTCCGGCAATCGTCACGATTGCGACCACGACGGCCGCCGCCACGGAGACCACGCCGGGGTTGATGCGGAACACGTCGGCGAATCCGGGGGCGCGCCCGGCGATGTTCGCGGGCGCCGCCGCCTTGGCCACGGCCCCGAGCGTGCCGACCGTGCACAGCACCATCGCCCCGATCATCAGGACGCGGATCGCTTCGAAGTCCTCGTCCGTCCGAGATTCCGGGGTCTCCATACCGCTCACCCACACTCCTGACGGCCTGGCGCGGCCGGGCACCGTGGCCCGCACCGCATAAGCGCTGCCGAGAATCGGTGTGGACCTTTTCCCTGGGGAACCGCGGAACGATCAGCGGACGCAGGCTAACCCGCGCCGTCGTCCCCTTCCAGGTCGCTGTCCTGAAACGGACGCACGTCATCATCGGCTGACAGGCCGCCGATCACGGGTGCTCGCTCGATTGGCAACGGCTGAGGAGAATTCCGGGTCGGTTGACGCGCCGACCGCCACGTGTTCACATCGCGTGGATCTCTCCAGGAAATGCGAATTCGTTTCGTCGGGCAGCGACCACCGCCGCCGCTCTACCAACGCGTCGTCGCCCGCAGGAAGGGGCCCTGGTGGGCGCGACGACATGGACCACTCCATTGGCGGTGACCTCGTTCGCCATCGTGCTCGCCGGCGAGCTGTGGCTCCTCAAGGGGGTGTACGACTGGGCCGGTCTGCGCTCGGACGTCGCCGTGCAGCTCCTCCAGCGCGACCGAGTCCTGGTCTATCTGGCGGCCCTGCTGGTCGCCGCGGGCGCCGCCGGGTTCGCCCTGACGGGTGAGCGGGGTCCTGCACTGGCGGTGCTCGCCACCGCGGTCGCCTCCGTCCTGCTGACCATGCCGGGCCCCGACCACGTCGTCGCCTTCTACCCCTGTCTGGTCATCGTTCCGGTGGGCGCGGCGATGGCGTTGCGGACGATGCTGGCACCCTGGACACCGGTCACCCTGATGTCGACGCTCACATTCTTTGTGATCGCCGTGGCCGGTGGCTACCTGCTGCGCGGCCTGGTAGCCGCAGCCCCGGTCGTGTACTCGGGCAGCGAGGAGCAGGCCCACTTGATCGCGTACGGCCGCCTCGTCTGCGGCCTGGCGGGGGCGGCCCTCCTGTCCGCACCGCTCCTGTGGCTGCTCACCGGGCACAGGTGGCTGGCCGCTCTCTCCGCCCCGTTCCTCCTGGTGGTAGTGACCGCCCTCTTTGACCGGCCGGACGTGCTGGGCCACTTGGGCTACCTCACTTACGCGATCACCGGCCCCATGGCGATGGGCGCCGCCATCTACGCCCTGTTCACGGACGGATGACGGCCACCGACAGGTCACCGGCAGCCGCAAGGATTCCCGTCAGCTGAGGTCGAGCCGCCCGCTCTTCACGGTGTCGAGGAAAGCACCCCACGCGTCGGCACCAAAGCCCAGCACCGGCCCGTCCGGATCCTTGGAGTCCCGCGCCAGAACCACCACCTGGCCCGGCCTAACCTCGACACAGGAACCGGCGTTAGCACTGTGACTGCTCGTCCTCCAGACACCGCCTACCTCCACGCAGTTGCCCTGCTCGCCACTGCGACTGCTCTTGCGCCACAGCACGTCTGAGTGCCTCATGGTGATCCTGCACTCCTATCCGACCTACTTGGAGACTTCGTTCGCCACCTTGGCGATCAGGGCCAGAGACTCGTCTGGCCCTAGCGCTCGCGAGCGCAGGTGGTCGAAGAGGTCAACGTACTCTCCAACATCGGAGGGATCTTCCAGATAGATGCTTCCCAGCCGATATTGGACATACACGACATCGGGATCGGCAGGTTCGGGAAACCGTAGGACGCTGCAAGAGCCTTCCATGCCGGGGTGTGCACCCGCCGAAAAGGGAAGAACGACGATGTTGATGTGATCGAGCTTCGCTAGCTCGCAGAGCTGCTGAAGTTGAGCACACATCGTCTCTCGCCCACCGACGTGCCGTCGGATTACTGCCTCGTTGAGCACTGCCCAGATCTTGGGAGCGTCGTTGCTGACGAGGCGCTCTTGCCTCTTGAGTCGCAACGCGACTCGACCTTGAATCTCGTCTTCGGCCAGCGTTCGGAGCCCTGCGTTGAGCAGCGCCCTGATGTAGTCATCAGTCTGGAACAACCCGGGGATATGCTCTGATTCATAGGTGAGTATTTCCGATGCCTCCTCTTCGAGGCCGACGTAGACCTGGAACCACTTGGGCATGGTGCCGCTGTACTGGTGCCACCAGCCGCGCTTGCGGGCGTCCTTCGCCACCTGGAGGAGGGCCTCGCGCTCGTCGCCGGTGACGCCGTAGACCTCCAGCATGAGGGAGACCTCGCCGACGCGGGCGCCACTCTGGCCCGTCTCGATACGGGTGATCGTGACGGGCGCGCATCCGATGCGTTCGGCGACCTGCTCCCGGGTCAACCCGCACTCCTTGCGCAACCGGCGGAGTTCAGCGGCGAGGCGGCGCTTGCGGACGGTGGGGCTGCGCCGAGCGGTCACTTCGTCCTCCTTGTATCCGTTTTATGGTGCCTTGAGATCAAGATCGAAGAAACAAACTGCGTTAGTTCAGTTCGTTTCTATTGCAGAACGCACGTCATCCGCGCACACTCTGACCGTAGCGAAAGTCACGCACGGTAGACGGGCGATCACGCAAGAAAGTCGGGTGAATCGTGGTCGTTCGCGTGCCCGGGGAAAGGGCGTCAGACGATGTCGGCGGATCAGCGGCCGCATTCGGTGCGGTTCAGCCTCCTGGCTGATCTGTGTTACAAACTGGGCGAAAGCCAGCAATGCACCTCCATGCTCGTCCACCCGTCGCGCGGTGAGGCCGTGCTGTGGGTTCCGGAGCGGGCGTGGCCGCGCACATGGCTCGGGGTCGCGGCGGTCGACCATCGGGGACGGTGGCGCTACGCCTTCGGCGGGCAGTGGTGCATGGCAGGGGACGTCGGTGAGACGGCCGCGCGGGTGGCGTGGGCGGTGCGGGCCCGGTGAAGCATTTGGGAACGTGCGTCATTCCGTCCAGCCCGAGGAACGTGGTGAACGGACGGCGGTGGCTGCTCGGACGGCTCGAACCGCTGCTCGGGGCGGAGCACAGCGCGTGCGACGACAGCGTCCTGCTGCTGTCCGAGACGCTCACCAACGCGATCGTCCACGGCGGGGGCGATCTCGTGGAGGTGGACGCCTACGTGGACACGGCCAACATCCGGATCGAGGTCACCGACGAGGGCGGTGCCAGCGTCCCGCATCATGTCGATGATCCCCAGGGCGAACACGGGCGCGGCCTGCCGATCCTGTCGATGCTCGCCAAGTCGTGGGGCTTCGAGCAACTGGACGACGGCCGGCTGCGCGTCTGGTTCGAGGTCCCGCACACCGCGCCCCCGGACACTCGCACAACCAGACCGGAGGACGCTCCTCCCCCACCGCGCCCCCATGACGGCGCCCGTGATGAGTCGGCCTTCGCGGCGAACAGCTCCGTTCACTCCGGCGACCGTGACCACTGACCACCGACCGTTGAGCGGCGACGTGTTGTCGTGATCCGGCCGTCCGCATCAGGCCGCCGCAGTCAACGAACCCCATAGGTCTCGGTGGTCACCGCGCTAGTCGTCGTCCTGGCGTTCGTCCCGTTCGGAGAGTCGCCGGAAGTTCTTGTGGACCTGCCACGCGGTGAACGCAATGCCGGCGATGCCCGGATCGCTGCGGGTGGGCCTGTGGACTACGGGCGTGCCAAGCGCGTAGCGCTGAACCGCCTCGGTCAGACGTGCCATGTTCAGTCGCCAGCCCTGGATCCGCTGCGAGACGAGCGACGGCTCGCCGACCATGTGCTTGAGCCAGGGCATCAGAACCGCCTCGTTGAAGTCCCGCTCCTCCGCAGTCGGCGGCGGTAGACCGGGCGGCCTGGGCAGTCGGCTCATCCGGGCGGCGACGCCGGCGTCGGTGAGCTCGACACCTGCATAGAGGTGGCGGCTTTTCTGGCCGTTGCTGCGCACGATCCGGTCGAAGGTCACGACGCAGGCGATCCACGACCAGGGGATCAGCTCTGGTTGATCCCCTGGATCAGAGGGGCCGAAGTAGACGCCGCGGGCGTCCACCGCGAACGACACCTCCCTGCGCCGTATCGGCCCGATGAGGAGGACGGCCAAGATCGCGGTCACTCCTCCGAAACCCGCCAGCACGACGACGATGGCGGCCCCGGGGTTCCGGATGGCCTGGTAGAGCAGGAAGGCGTCCATGAGACCGAAGAGCGCCAGGACCGGAAGATTGCCGGACCAGGTCTGTCGGACGACATAGGCGCCTTCGGAGAACTCGTCGGGGGTGTCGTCAGGTCGCATGAGAAGCACTCCTGTTCCGGCCGCGCGGGGTGCCGGCAGCATCGGAGACCAGCGGGTCGGCCTCGTCCACACTCGTGAAACGCACGAACGCCGTGCCCGCGATGATGTCGCGGGCACGGCGAGCGTCAGACCAGGCTCGGCTCAGAGCTGGCTGTACTGCTTCGAAACGATGTACTCGTTCTGGACCATGCTGTTCTTCCCGGCGGCCGAGGGGAATCCGCCGATCTGGTTGACGAGCCAGTTGCCCGCGCCCCAGTTGAAGATGCAGCCGGAGGCGCCGGGCACCGCGAACGAGTTGCCGACGTGCTTGGCCTGCAGCACGGTCGGCTGCGGCTCCTGCCGCGCGATCGAGACGGGCTCTCCGGTGATCGGGGTGTTGGGGGCCGGCGGGCTGGTGGTGCCGGTGGTGAGGTTCAGCATGATCGGGTTGCTGTTGGACCCGAGCGCGCAGTTGTTCCCGAGGAGCGGGTTTTGGATGCGGACCTTGATTCCGAGGTTGATGCGCAGATCGTCGCCGGGCGGCATCTCGAAGGTGCCGGCGTACTCGACCTTGGCGTACACGGCCGTCAGGAACGGGTCACCGAACAGGCCGTCCTGGATCTTCATCTTCTCCGTGTGGAGCCCACCGAAGACGGTGCCGGTCTCGAAGGTGGTGGTGTTGAACGTGGTCGCCCACGTGATCCGGATCGGCTTGTCGATCGTCTGGTCGAAGTTGCCGATCTTGAAGGTTCCGCTGGTGACCACGCCGACCCAGCAGTGTGAGAACTGCGGCGACGCACCGGCCGGGAGGGTCGGGCAGTCGGAGAAGTCGAAGCTGGCCGGGATCGGGTCCGGGTTGGCCGCCGCGGCGGGAGAGGCCAAGCCGAAGCTGAGCAGTGCGGCACCGACCGCGGCCGGGAGAGCGAGCCGGGAACTGCGTCTGCGAAGACGAGTGAACTTCACCGGTCTGTCCTTTCTTCGTACCGGGAGAAACGGACACAGAGCGCCGGGCGGCCACTGCGTGATCCCAGCCGACGCGGGAATCGTTCAACGGACCATCAATGTGATAGATCCTTGATTCCCAACCGGAGAGTAATACCGAAGCAATGACGGTTCAATACACCGCAACACTCTAACGTGAAGTTTTTTCCGCCTTGTTGGAGAAGGTGAGAATAGGTGTCCCGGGAGCGGTCGATATTGTCACTCACCACATATCCGCGGATGTACTCGACCCGTGTCCACGTCCGGTCGGCCCCGGTTGCGGCGGTTGGCGGGGAGCAGGCCGAATCGCCGTACTCGCCGCAGGCCGGTGACGGCCTGCGGCGAGCCGGCCTGGCCGCACCGTCGCCTGGGGTGGTGCAGGCGACGGCACGTCCGGCACTGGGAGCCTGAGGACTTCGGTCACCGCTTCAGCTCGCACGGGAACGATCGGCCCATGGCGGCACCGGCTTCGTTCAGGGCGTAGTGATCTGCTGCACCGGATCGAAGGCGAAATCACCGTTGGCCGAACTGAATGGAATGCCGGGTTCTGTGAATCCTGGAATTTGACAGGTTGACTTCACCGACGGCTTGAGCGTATGTGCTTGCACGGAGAAGGTACCGTTGCCATAGGTCCCCTGCATCTCTCCGGGGCGCTCGTCTACTGTGGCGAACAAAGATCTTAGCTCGTCGGATATCCGCAGCGTGCACTTCTGCCCACCGCCGAGATCCACCGCCGCGTTGAGCAGCACCCCGTTTATTTTCATTTCCGGGTCGCCGGTTGTCTCATTTATGATCATGTTTATCCACAATGCGCCGTCCTGGGTGACTTCACCCTCCACCTGATAGACGGGACCGTCAGACGCCTTGACCTGGCAGTCGGCGAGGGCCATGTCACCCTTGCCCAGTCTGAATCGTGACTGCCAGCGCCCACGCTCCATAGTGAATCGCATGGTCGCCGAGTCACACCTGAACTCTGCGTCGCCGTTGGTGAGGGTAAACGGCTTCGCGACCGCGGTGACAGCCCCGCCCGGATACACAGTGAAGGTACGGGGAAGTTCACCGGCGCCATCTGCACAATTATGCCCGCTTTCGACAAGGCACCACCGGCCTGACTCCAGGTTCGCATAGTTCCCCGCCCCGGAGACACTCGCGGTGAGGATGGGACTGAGGTCTTCGTCCACTCCACAACCAGAGAAGGGGGGAATGGTGAAGTCCTCGGCGATGAGAGTCTGCCCCTGGTCGTATTGCGTGGTCCCGGTCCTCAGATTCCCCATGAACCCCGTCGCGGAAAGCAGAGTCGGACTCGTCATGCACTTGTCACCGAGGTCGAGAGGCACTCCATTAACCTCAGTCTGACCGGCTTTGAGGCGAATATAGGCGGCGGCTCGGATCTCGTGGTTTTCGACAGTCGGACCCGGAATAGCCAACGGCTGGCTCTGGAGAATTCGTAGATTTCCCGTGACCGGGGCGCCCGGCCCGGATCCCGGGGGCCTGACCTGCTCAGCTCTTGCTTCCGCGCGTGTGGGCATGAAACCAAAGCCCAGCAGCGTCGCGGAGGCCGGGTAGGTTTGGTTGACCGAGTACCCGCGGAGCTCCGACCAGTTCGGCCCGGTGAACGGATTTCCTTGAGAACTCTCGGTCGGCACCCGCGCATTGGTTTCGACAGCGACAGGGGCAGCGTTTTCCGCCTTCCTCAGGTTGAAGAATCCCGTCGCTTTGATGCACATCATTATCCCAGTATCCGGGAAGTCGAACGTCCCGTCCGGCTTTGGGGGGGATTCATAAATCGCTGCCAGTTTGGGGTCGTCACGATTGATGGCGTACCGCGGGTCTTCTCCCCCGGCGGGGATCATCTCGCACAAGTGCTGTGGAGCAGCGGCCTGACGGGGTGACGCGCTCGACGCGCCGGGCACTGCAGTCCCGTTCCCGCGTTTCACGTCTACGGTGCCGAGAACCGTTTCCTTCTCCGCTACGCAACGCAGCGCCAGTTCCTCCGCGTCCTTCGCCGTCGTCTCGTCCGGCACCAGCGACAGACCCACCGCCCCCGCGGACCATGAGAGTCCACCCGGCGATTCGGGGACCACCGGCGGGGCCACCCCGCTACCGGTCAGGTGGACCGCTCCGTCACCTCGCGGCGGCGCGGCCGCCAACGCGAAGGCCGGCCATCCGCCGCGCCGGTCGCCACCGAGCCCGCGGACGGCGACCTGTATCTCCGCGACTCCTCCAAGCGCAGGGGCAGTGGCCGAGGACGGCGTCACTCCCGTCACCGGCGGTGCCGACGCCTCGACCGAAGGAGCCGGCTCGACTTCCTTCACCAGCTCGGGAGGAAGACTGACGTCGACCTTGATGGTGCCCAGTTGGACCGGCTGGCCAACGGTCCCGGAAGTCGGGACGGTCGAGTCGATCCGCAGGGCCACCTGGTGTGTTCCAGCCTTCCCGGAACACACCAGCCCGATGTCCGCACCGATGTCCGCGATCGCCGGCGGAACGGCGACCAAGGCCCCGCTGCTCACGGTAAGGGCAGCGATCGCCGCGGTCCGCGCGGCGCCTCTGAACATCCGGTGCATCTCACATCCTTGATCTATGGGAGCCGCACCCGGGCGGCGAGCGCCCGGGTGCGGCTTCGTTCAGGGCCGTGCCCTCACTTCGTCACACGCGAGTGACCGTCGGCCCCGTGTTGTTGGTGGAGTTGACCCCTCGCAGGTCGATCACGCCGGCGAGCGAGGCTGCGTCACCGTTCGCGACCAGGCTGTTGGGGCAGGGGGAGCCGCCGACGCCGACGTTGGCCGCCCTGAGGTTGTTGGTGGCTCCGAACGGCAGCGTCAGCTTGCTCGGGGCAGTGGCGCTCGTTGGGTTGGTGTGGGTGCCGTTGATCTCTCCGTTCGTAGCGGTCGACCCTTGGAAGTCGGCGTGGCAGTTGAGGCTGGTGACGTACACGTGGACCCTGACGCCGGTCAGCTTGCCGGGCGTGACTCCCGAGGCAGTATTGCCCGTCGTCGCCAGGGACCACGGCAGGTTCTGAGCCGTCACGGTGGCCGACAGCCCGTTGACCGTGCAGCCGCTGAAGGTAAGGCCCGTCACCTGGCCGACGGGGTCGGTCACGCCCGCCCCGACCTTCACGGTGCCTGCGGCCGTCAGGCTGGTGCAGATCAGGACCGCACCGCTGCGAGTGTTGGAAGCCACGACGGAACCGTTGTTCTGCCCCGTGATGGCCGCGGGGGAGGAAGCCACCCCGGGGAGGGTGACGGTGATCGTCGCCGCCGCGGCGGGGAGGGCGGTGAGGGCGACGGTGCTGGCGGCGACCGCGGAGACGGTCAGAGCCTTGCGGGCGATCTTTCGCATGTCAGTTCTGTTTCCCTTCAGGGGGTGGTTTCTTCTACTCGTAGGGACACTGACCGCGTTCTGCAGAAACGAACTCCTCCGGGTTGGCGGGAGCAGAACCCCGGAAGCCGAACATCTTCGACTTCTGCGCAAGACCACCCAGTCCTGCCGTTCTCTAAGCTGAATGTACCTGCCGGTAATGTACGTATCAAGAGCCGGTCAAGCCTTTTTTAAGGTGGCTTGGCCAGATCCTTCAAATTTGTCTTCTACTTAGCATTCGATCACTATTCGGTTATCGCTGGCTTATAACATCTCATCCAATCTGGTCACGAGACTCACCGCCGCCGCCGCAGTGCACCCGCCTGCTCACGGACTGGTGATGGTCTGCCCTGGCGGCACCACTCCGTACTGGCCGAGAAGCGTGATGTCATGGCCCGGCACGTACAGGCTGGCGCACCCGCTACCGGAGGTGGTCTGCACCTCGAGATCCGTGCTGCTCAAGTCAATAAGATCCACGGCAGTGTTGGGGTTGCTATTCGTGTAGGTCGCCGAGATCATGCCAGGCCCACCGCCGGGAGCGCCGATCGTGAAAGTGCAATAACCAGTACTGACCGTGACGGTGAATCCGGTTACCGTACCGCTGGTCACTCCCGTGCCGGCGTTGTAGCTGACGGCGTTGAACGACCACGGCAGATTGGCCGGCGTGACTGTGGGGCTGGTCGCCGTACCTGCGCAACCGCTGAACGTCACATCGGTCAACGCGGCGATGCCCGTGCCAGGCAGACCGGTACCGCCCGGCATGGTGGCGCTGACCGCCGAAACGGGGCAGTGAAATGCCGATACTCCAGTGTCCGTGTTAACGGCTAGAATGCCCCTTGTATTGGCCCAGGTAACGACGCCGCCGGGAGTGACCGTCCAGGTAGCGGGCGCCGCTGAAGCCGGGACCGCGGTGAGAGAGACGGTGGTGGCCGCGGCTGCGATGGCCGTTGAAGCCCGCTGAGCGAACCGTCGCAAGTCGGTGTTCCTCCCTTCTGGTGTCCGGGCCCGGTGCGGTCAGGCGCCGAGGGTGTCGATCTCGGTGATCTTCCACTTGCCGTCGGTGTGGACGGCGTCGACGGCGAAGACGGCGGCGGAGTAGCTCGTCTCGTTCTTGTCGGTGCGGGTGTTGCGCTGGTCGGCGAAGACCAGGAGGCGGGCGCGATCACCGGTCAGCGTCTTCACCGCCGTGTCGGTGACCGTGGTGGTGAGCACCTGCTTCTGCGCCGGCGCCTGCTTGTGCACCAGGGCGAAAAGCTGGTTGTACTGCTGGACGGCCTTTCCGGTGAGGAGCTCCTGAGCGGCCTTCTCCGTCTTGGCGACGTCGGCGTAGTTGTACGAGAACACTGTGTTGACGGCCGTCGTGATCTGGCCCCGGACTTCGCTGGTGCGGGCGTTGTCGCTGAGGGCCGCGTTGTCCGCCGAGGCCGCGCTGGTGAGGCCGCGTTCCTGATCGAACGACCATGCGGCCACTCCGCCCAGCGCCATTGTCAGCACGCCGAGGAGAACGACCAGGCGGATGCGTGCGGTGCCGGGGACCACCCGGCCGATGGTGCTGATCGCTGCCAATTTCGTCTCCTCCCCGTCAGGGCGTTCCGGTCGGGGCCTGGCCGAGGGCCGACAGTTTCCAGCCGGACGAGGTCTTCGTGAGCTGGCCGGCGAACCGGCGGGTGTTCTCGCTGGGCTTGCCCTCGGCGCCGGTGATGGTGATGCGGACGGCGGCGATGACCGCGGCCTTCCCGGCCCTGGTGTCGAGTTCGGTGAGGCCGGATTCGAGGATCTTCGCGGTGCTCGTCGTCTCCGCCTTCTTCACCTCGGCCTCCAGCCGCGAGCGGCCCTTGGCGATCTCGTCGTACAGCTCGGCCGTCGTCGAGTCCTGCCAGACCTTCAGGCCCGCGTCCACGTTGCGGTGGTCGAGGGTGTTGAGGTTGACGATCGCCTGGTTCGCGACGGCGAGAACCTTGTCGCGTTCGGCGGCGTAGGCGAGGTCGTCATTGCCCGCCGCGGTGTTGTACGACCAGCCGAACCACGCGGCGGCGGCCGCCGCGATCACCGTCACCAGCGACGCCACCCGGATCAGCGGATCACGGGAGAGGCGGCGCGGCGCGGGCTCGTCCGCCTTCTTGGACGTCCCGGACTTACCCGTCTTCTTGGAAGTCTTGGACTCGTCGGCGTCCTCGGACGCCTTGGTTGTGTCCGGCTCCTCGGGCTCGGGGGCGGCCGCCGTGTCCTCGGCGGGCTCGGGGACCTCGGCCTCGGGCTCCTCCACCTTCGGCACGGTGGTCTTGATCTTGCTCACCGTGATTCCACCCCTTTCCTCAGGCGGCCCGGAGGTCGCTGATGCGCCAGCCTTGGTCGTTGCGCGCCGTGACGATGAGCTGGGCCGCGACGGGCGGGCCGGTGCGCTTGCCGTCGCGGGTGGCCGTCTGGTCGAGCATGACCAGCAGCACCGCCGTCCCGTCCTCGGTGAGCCTGATCACCCCGGTCTTCGCGACCTTCGTGGTGAGGGACAGCTTCATCACCGGCGCGTTCTTCTTCACGACGCCGAACAGCTTGCGGTACTCGCCGATGGCGTCTCCGGTGAGCACCTCGTTCGCGGCCCGCTCGGTGGCCGCGGGGTCGGTGTGGGTGTAGGTGAAGATCCGCGCGACCTTCGCGGAGACGTCCACGACGGCTTTCTCGGTCGCGGCCTTGTCCACGAGCGCCCGGTTGGCGGCCGGTGAACCCTCGCTCCGCCTGTCGGCCCAGCCGTCGACGGCGAGGGCGGACACGCAGATCGCCAGGGCGAGGGCCACCGGCCAGCCCAGCCCGGCGGCCCGCTTGAGCACGGGAAGCGACGGGCGCCGAACCGGTCTCCTGCGCGAGGGGCGGCCGCGGCGCGCCGGGCGCTCCCGCCCGGTCCGCGGCTCCTGCTCGGTGATGCTCACGACCCGCTCCCCTCGGCCGGCTTCCCCCCGGGCGGCAGCGGGTTCAGCTCGCTGACCTTCCATGCGCCGCCGACCCGCTGCATCCCGACCTCGTAGCGTTTGCGCTGCTCGGTGCGCCGGCCGTCGTCCCCGGTGGCGTCGGTGAAGATCCGGACGGACGCGATGACCGTCGCCTTGCCGGCGGAGCGGTCGAAGTCCGTGACGGCGAGTGCGGTGATCTTGCCGTGCGAGGGGGCGGCCTGCTTGGCGAACTTCTGGCGCGCGGCGGGCATCTCCGCCTCCAGGGCGTCGTGGAACGGCCCGGTGGCGATGCGCAGCCGGTGCGCGAGGTCGAGGTCGACGCGCTTGGGGTCGATGCTGTTGAGCTGCGTGATGTGCTGGACGGCCGTGCGGGTCAGGTCGTCCCGCTCGGCGGCGTACTCGTTGTCGGCGCCCCGCCCGGCCTGGAAGAGCGACCACAGCGACGTGCAAAGGAAGACGGTCGCCACGGCGATCAGCACGTAGCCGGCCGGGCGGATCAGCGGGACCGCCCGGGCGGCCGCGCGGCGTGCCGCCGCGGCGCGGGTCACCGCGGGACCCCCAGTCCGAGGAGGCCGCGCAGGTCCGCGGGCACGGCCGGCTCCGTCGCGGCGGGCAGCCCGAACGTGCTGAGGAGGTCGGTGACCTCGGTCCGGGACAGCGACCCCGGCTTGGCCGGCTCCGGCACCCCCTTGCGCGGCGCGTTCGCCGAACCGCGCACGTTGATGCCGGTCCTCGGGCTCTCCGTGCAGCGGGCACCGCTGTTGAACGCCGGGGGCTTGGACAGGTCGAGGCCGTTGCGGTAGCGGGTCCCGCCGTAGCCGCGCGTGCAGGGCTGCGGGTTGAAGAACGTGGTCGCGAAGCCGACCCGCAGCTTGTCGCCGGCCACGATGGTCGACACCATCCCGGCGACCTGCGGAAGCCGGACCAGCAGTTCCTCGATGGCGGCCTGGCGCGGCTGGCCCAGCCGCGCCAGGGTGAGGAAGTCGGCCAGCAGCACGCTCAGGCCGGGGTCGAGGTCGCGGAGCAGGCGGGACATCTCGGCGCCCGCGCCCGGCCCGGACCGGATGACATCGCGCAGGTCGGCGTCGGAATCGCGGAGCTGCCGGGCCAGCAGGCGCGTGTTCAGCGAGAACGACTTGAACGCGCCCGACAGCTCGTTCTGCGTCCGCAGCACGTCCTCGCCGTTGTGGATCAGTGCGCGGGTCTCCGGGAACGCGGCGTCGGACGCCGACACGAAGCGGGCGCTGGTGTCGAGGAGCTGCTGGAGGTGCGGCCCCTGCCCGCTGAACGCCAGGCCCAGCTCGTCGATCAGGACGCGGAGGTCGTTCAGCGGAAGCGACCCGGTGAGGTCGTTGAGGCTCTTGAGGGTCTCGTTCACCGGTGCCGGGGTGGTGGCGGCGCTCCGCGGGATCGTGGTGCCGTGCGCCAGGTAGGGCCCGGACCCGGTCCGCGGCCGCAGGTCGACGTACTGCTCGCCCACGGCGGAGCGGTTGGCGACGACCGCCTCCAGGCTCGCCGGGATGTCCGGCGCGGAGTTCTCGATGTGGAGGTCGGCGATGACGCCGTCGTCGCTCAGGTCGAGCTTGCCGACCTCGCCGACGGTGACGCCGCGGTAGGAGACCGCAGACCCCTCGAAGAGCCCGCCGGTGGCCGGCAGGTCGAGCCGCACGGTGTAGTAGCCGCTCATCCCGACGTAGCGGCCGAGGTCGGCGTACCTGACGCTGGTGTAGCCCACGACGGCCAGGGCGATCACGATGAATGTGACGATCTTGATGCGGGTGCCCAGTGTCAGCATGTCAGTCGCCCTCCCCGAGCGTCGGCAGCGGCAGGGGCGGTGCGTCCCCGGGGACGCCCGAGCCGGGCTCGCCGGACGGAACCTGCGGTGTGACCTGGCGCGGTGCCTCCGGCGACTGCGCGGCCGGCGCGTTCAGCTGGCCGGTGGCGGGGCACGGTTCCGGGCGCGGCCCTGGCGGGGCCTCCGCGGCCAGTGCCCGTGCCGCCGGATCCTGCCCGCCGCGCGCCTGCGCGTCCTCGTCCTCGATGCCGTCGAACGGGCCCTCCTCCTTCACCGGCGGGACGACGCAGTTGAAGCCCTCGGCGGCGACGACGGTGAGGTAGCCATTCAGGTAGTCGCCCTTGACGGCCTTGAGCGCCTCGTCGGTGAACGGGAAGGTGAGCAGGACCTCCATCGACTTCGGCAGGTCGCGGCCGGAGTCGGCGAGCTTCTGGAGGATGACCGCGAGGGAGCGCAGGTTCGCGACCGTGTCGTCCTTGCTCGCGTTGATCGTCTTGACCGCGACGTCCGACAGCTTCTCCAGCTCGCGCAGCATCTCCACGAGCTGGCCGCGCTGGTCCTCCAGGACCTTCAGTCCCGGCGACAGATCGTTCAGGACCGTCTCGACCTGGCCGTTGCGGGACCGCACCGTGGACGACAGGCGGTTCAGCCCGTCGAGCGCGGTGGTGATCGACTCGCGGTTGCGGTTGAGGGTGCTGGTCAGCTGTTCGAGGTTCCGCAGCGCGGACCGGATCGTGTCCTCCCGGCCGCCGAGCGCCTGGTTGAGCTCCTTGTTGATCGTCCGGATCTGCGGGAGCCCGCCGCCCGACAGCAGCAGCGACAGCGCGCCGAAGACCTCTTCGACGTCGGCGTTGCGCGACGTGCGGGCCACCGGAATCGTGGCGCCGTCGGTCAGCGGCTGCGCGGCCGGCTGGGCCGGGGCGGACAGCTCGATGTACTTCTCCCCCAGCAGGCTCGACTGCTCCAGGTTCGCGGTCGCGTTCGCCGGGAGCCGCACGTCGCCGTTCACGAGCAGCGTGACCTCGGCGTCCCACGCTCCCTTCGGCAGCGACACCGCCTTCACCCGCCCGACCGGGACGTCGTTCACCCGGACCGCGGCCTGCGGGACGAGGTTCAGCACGTCCTCGAACTGCACCTTCACCGTGTACGGGTGGTCGCCGAGGTCGGCGCCGCCCGGGAGCGGGATGTCCTCGACCTGCATCGAGCAGCCCGTCAGGACGGCCGCGGCGGTGCAGACCGCCATCACCTTCGCCGGCACGCGCATCAGCGGCCTCCCTTGTCGCCGTTGCCCGTGTACGTCGGGCCCGCGGGCGGTAGCGGCAGCGGGGGCGCGCCGCCCGCCTGCGATGGCGGGACGGCCGCCAGGCCGGGCCTCCGGAGCCGCTCGCACTGCTCGCGGATCGCCGCGGGGGCGGAGACCGCCGACGCGCACAGCGGGCTGGCGTTGGTCGCCTGCGGGTCGACGCCCGGCTGGTCGAGGCTGCCGAACGCCTTGGTGATCTCCAGCAGGTTGCCGCGGGCGACCAGCGAGCGGGTCTTCGGGTCGTAGGCGTTCAGCGCGTTCTGCGCCACCAGCGGCGCCGTGTCGAGGATCTCGGCGAGGGACGCGCGCTGCTCGACGAGGACCTTCGTGATGCGGGTGAGCTGGTCGACGTTGACCTTGAGCGCCTCGCGGTGCTCGGCGATGAACGCCTTCACCTCGCCGAGCGCCCGCGCCAGGCTCTCCAGCGCCGCGCCGAGTTCGTCCCGGTCGGCGGCGAGGAAGCCGCTGACCTCGGCGAACTGGTTCTCCACCAGGCGGATCTGCCCCTCGTTGTTCCGGAGCATCTCACTGAACTTGTTGAGGTTGGCGACGGTGGCGTACAGGTCGCCGCTGGAGTCCGCGAGCGTCTGCGACGCCTTGCCGAGGTCGGCGATCGTGGTGTTGAGCAGCTTGCCGTTGCCGCCGAGGTTGGCGGCGCCGACGCTGATGACGTCCGACAGCGCGCCCTGGGCGTTCACCCCCTGCGGCCCCAGATCGTTCGCGAACGTCCGCACGGCGGTGTAGAGCTGGTCGAGTTCGAGCGGCGTCGCGGTGCGGCTCACGTCGATCGTGGCGCCGGGCGCCATCTTCGGGCCGCCGCTGTAGGCGGGGGCGAGCTGCACGTACCGGTCGGAGACGAGGTTCGGGGCGATCACGACGGCGTGGGCGGCGGCGGGGACGTCCACGTCCTCGTCCACGTTCATGTCGACCTTGACCCGGGTTCCGAGCGGCTCGATGGAGTCGACGGTGCCGACCTTCACGCCGAGCACGCGGACGTCGGATCCGGGGTAGACGCCGATGGTGGTGGCGAAGTACGCGGTGATCCTGCGCCCGGGGCCGTCGCCCAGCATCGGGATCAGCGCGACCGCGAGCAGGAGGACGAAGACCAGGATGATCGCTTCGAGTACGCGCACCTGCCGGTCCCGGGCCGCGGACGGCAGCCGCGGCAGCTTGGCGGTGCGTGTCGGGGACGACGCCATGTCACCGGCCTCCCGTCAGGTGCGGCGGCTCGCAGCCCTTCACGGGCGGCGTCCAGCGGCCGTTCTCCAGGTACTCCTTGGGGACGGTGCCGCACAGGTAGCCGTCGACCCACCGGCCGTTGCCGGTCGTGTTGCCGACGAGGCGCAGGTAGGGGGCGGCGTTCTCCAGCGTCCTGTCCAGGTTCCTCTGGTTGCGTTCGAGGAGGTCGGTGACCTTCTTCAGCGACTGGAGCGTCGGGCCGAGGGTCCGCCGGTTGTCGTCGACGAGGCCGACCAGTTCGTCGGCCAGCCGCCGGGTGCCGACGAGGATCGCGTGGATGGCCTCGCGGCGCCGGCGGAGTTCGGCGAGCAGCAGGTTGCCGTCCTCGAACAGCGCCTCGAACTGGGCGTTCTGCGCGGAGATGGTGCCCGACAGCTTCTTGGTGCCGGCGAGGAGCTGCGCCAGCTCGGCGTCCCGGGAGGCGATCGTCTTCGACAGCGACGACAGGCCCTCCAGCGCCACGCGGACGCTGGCCGGGGTGTCCTCGAACGTCGTGGCGATCGTGTCCAGGCTCGCAGCCAGCGATGCCGTGTCGAGCTGCTCGAACGTCCGCCCGAGGTCCTGGAACGCGGTCGTCACGTCGTAGGGGGCGATCGTCCGCTCCAGCGGGATCGGCCGGTCGGGGTCCTGTGCGCGGCCGCCGAGCGGGTCGAGCTGGAGGTACTTCGACCCCAGCAGCGTCTTGATCATGATGGCGGCGCGGGTGGAGTCGCCCACCCAGGTGTCCTTCACCCGGAAGGTGACCTTGACCTTGTCGCCCTCCAGCTCGACGCCGGTGACCTTGCCGACCTTCACGCCCGCGACCCGGACCTCCTGGTCGGGCTTCAGCCCGGCGGCCTCGGAGAAGTACGCCTCGTAGGTCGTGCCGCCGCCGATGACCGGCAGGTCGTCGGCGCGGAACGCCACCATGCCGAGCACCAGCAGGGCGACGATGCCGACGACCGCCACCGGGATCGGGTTGCGGTCGCGCAGCGGCTTCAGCCGCGGCCGGCCCTTCTTGGGGCGGGGCAGCGCGCGCGGCAGCGGCGCGGGCGGCCCGCCCGGGGGCGGGGTCCCCCCGCCCGGCGGCGGTGGGGGCCCGCCCGGCGGCGGCGGGGGCGGCGGGGTCGGGGGCGTCATCCGCGGCACCTCGCGTCCTTGATCGGGATACCGGTCGGCGGCGGGTCGCCGGACAGGTCCGAACCGGCGTAGTGGACGCCGATCAACTTGACCTCGCACTGGTAGAAGTTCATCCACGACCCGTAGGAGGCCAGCCGCCCGAACGTCTGCAGCTTCGTGGGCGTCCGCTCCAGGAACCGCTCCACCAGCGGCGCGTCCCGATTGAGGTTGTCGCTGAGGCGGCCGAGCTGGACGATGTCGTCCTTCAGCGGGTCTCGCGCGACCTGCAGCAGCCCGGCGGTCGCGGACGTCAGGTCGGCGATCGAGCCGATCGCCTCACCGATCGGCTTGCGGTCGGCGGCGAGCCCCGAGGTGAACTCACGGAGCGTGCGTACCAGGTCCACGAGCTGCTGATCCCGCGAGTTGATCGTCTGCACGACGCTGTTGAGGTTCGTGATGACCTGGCCGATCACCTCGTCCTTGGCGGCGAGCGTGCTGGTCAACTGCCCGACCGTGCGGAGCAGGCTCTCGATCGTCCCGGCCTCGCCCTGGAGCACCTTCACGATGGACTCGGAGAGCTTGTTGGCGTCCCCGGGCGACAGCGCCTGCATCAGCGGCTGGAAGCCCTGGAAGAGCTGAGTGAGGTTGAGCGTCCCGGCCGTGTTCTCCACCGGGATCGTCCCGCCCGGCTTCAGCACCTCGTTGGGCGGGCCGGTGCCCTGGTCGAGGGCGATGTAGCGGCCGCCGACCAGGTTGAGGTACTTCACCGCGGCCGTCGCCGACGCCGGGATGTCGCGCTCGCGGTCCACCTCGAACGTGACCAGCGCCAGCCGCCGGTCGGTCACCTCGATCTTCTCGACCTGGCCGACCTCGACGCCCGCGATCCGGACCCCGTGCCCGGGATGCAGCCCGGCCACGTCGGTGAACTTGGCGTGGTAGGTGACGCGGTCGCCGCTGGTGGCGCCGGTGATGCTGGACGCCAGCAGCGCGGTCGCCAGCACCGTCACCCCGATGAAGATCAGCGAGCTGGTGAGGGGGACCGCCATCCCCTTCAGGCCCTGGCCGGTGAGCCTCAATTGACCGTCACCTCCGTGCCCCGGTAGATCGGCCCGACGAGCACGCTGGACCAGTCCGGGAGTTCCTCGGGCACCTCGTCGACCGAAGGGCCGGTCAGCTCGTTCACCAGGTCGTTCTCGGACGCGGAGTTCGCGGGGCCGAGGCCGCTTCCGGCGCCGCCCGCCCCGGGGACCCCGCCGGCCGGAAGCACCTTCGTCTCACCGCCGCCGGTCGGCAGGTACGGGACGCTCGGGCACCGCGGGCCGCCGCCCGCGCCGTACCGCGGCGCGTCCACGCCCGGCTTGTAGCGGCCCTTGTTCGGGACGGGCACGACCGTCCCGCGGAGGCCGGGCCTGTCGGTGCCCTTGCCGAGGACCCGGTTCATCTTCGGGACGAAGTCGGCGAGCGTGCGGAACGTGCAGGGCGCCGCCGGGGCGTAGCGGCGCAGCAGGTCCAGGCTGCCCCGGCTCGCCGTCGCCAGCTCGATGATGTTGCCGGAGTTGGCGCGCAGGAAGTCCTCCAGGTCGGCGGACGAGCCCGACACCGCCTCGTACAGCTCGGAGATCGCGGTGCGCTGCTCGACGATCGTGCGGCTCGTCACGGTCAGGTCCGTGAGCGCCTGCAGCAGGTTGGGCGCGGCGTCGGACGCGTGCTGCGCGAACTCCGCCAGCTCCGCGAGGTTGCGGGTCAGCGCCGGCACCTCCGGGTTGAACTTGCGCAGGAACGCGTCGAGCTGCTCGAAGTTGTCGCCGATCTGCTCGCCGCGCCCCTCCAGCGCCCGCGACATCGCGTTCAGCGTCGCCGCGAGCTTGGCCGGCTGGATGGTGTTGAGCAGGTCCATCGTGCGGTTGAGCAGCTGGGACAGCTCCACCGCGTTCGCGCTGCGGTCCTCGGAGATCACGTCGCCCTCGGCGATCGGCTGCGCCGCCGTCCCCGGCTGCGGGTTGAGCGCGACGTACCGCGCGCCGAACACCGTCGTGGGCAGCAGCATCGCGGTGACGTCCGACGGGACGCGGTCGGCCATCTCCGGTTTCAGCGCCAGCTCCAGCTCGGCGCCGGCCCCGTCCGCCCGGATCGAGCGGACCTCGCCGACGACGACGCCGCGGACCTTCACGTCCGCCAGCGGGTGCATCTCGTGCCCGGCCGTCCCGGTGCGCAGCGTCACCGTCGTCGTCTCGGTGAACCGCTTGTTGTAGATCGCGATCGACAGCCAGATCAGCAGGGCCGGGACCAGCAGGAACGCCACTCCCGCCAGCCGCTGGCCGACCACGTGCATGGTGCCCTGTCTCGCCATGTCAACCCGTCACCTTCACCGTGGTCGTCGCGCCCCAGATGGCGAGGCTGATG
>NZ_BMRO01000004.1:589479-591093 GCF_014648675.1 Actinomadura livida | reverse complement strand
CCGACCGCGCGGTAGCCGTAGTAGCAGTGCGCGAGCACCACCATGACGCTGAAGATCAGCACCTTGACGAACGACAGCACCACGTCCTCGGGGGCGAGGAAGATGTTGAAGTAGTGGTCATAGGTCCCGGCGGACTGCCCGTTGAACCAGAGCGTCACCTGTCTGGACGCGAGGTAGGAGCTCAGCAGCCCGATTCCGTACAGCGGGACGATGGCGACGGTGCCCGCGATGATCCGGGTCGTCACCAGGTACGGCAGGGACGGGACGCCCATGCCCTCCAGCGCGTCGATCTCCTCGTTGATCCGCATCGCGCCGAGCTGCGCCGTGAATCCGGCGCCGACCGTCGCCGACAGCGCCAGGCCCGACACCAGCGGTGCGATCTCGCGGGTGTTGAAGTACGCCGACACGAACCCGGTGAAGGCCGACGACCCGATCTGGTCGAGGGCCGCGTACCCCTGGAGGCCGACGACGACGCCGGTGAACACCGTCATGCCGATCATCACGCCGACGGTGCCGCCGATCACCGCCAGCGCGCCGCTGCCGAACGCGACCTCGCCGAGCAGCCGCAGCGACTCGCGCAGGTAGCGGCGCAGGGCGCGCGGCGTCCACAGCAGCGCCTTGACGTAGAAGGTGAGCTGGTCGCCGGGCCGGTCCAGCCACGAGACGAGCTTCACCGGCTTGATCCGGCGGGCACCGGGGATCGCCATGTCAGGCCCCCTTCGGCGGGACGACCTGCAGGTAGATCGCCGTCAGCACGAGGTTGACGAAGAACAGCAGGAGGAAGGTGATGACGACCGACTGGTTGACCGCGTCCCCGACGCCCTTCGGCCCGGGCCGCGGGTTCAGCCCGCGGTAGGCGGCCACGACGCCGGCGATGAACCCGAACAGCAGCGCCTTCAGCTCGCTGATGTACAGGTCGGGGAGCTGCGCGAGCGCCGAGAACGAGGCGAGGTAGGCGCCCGGCGTCCCGTCCTGCATCAGCACGTTGAAGAAGTAGCCGCCGGCCACGCCGACGACGGAGACCAGGCCGTTCAGCAGGACCGCGACCGCCATGCAGGCGAGCACCCGGGGGACGACGAGGCGCTGGATGGGCGAGACGCCCATCACCTCCATCGCGTCCATCTCCTCCCGGATCGTCCGCGAGCCGAGGTCGGCGCAGATCGCCGAGCCCGCCGCTCCGGAGATCAGCAGCGCCACGATCAGCGGGCTCGCCTGCTGCACGATGGCGAGCACGCTCGCGCCGCCGGTGAGCGACTGCGCGCCGAGCTGCTTGGCCAGCGACCCCACCTGCAGCGAGATGACCGCGCCGAACGGGATCGACACGAGCGCCGTCGGCAGGATCGCCACGGACGCGATGAACCAGAACTGCTGGATCAGCTCGCGCATCTGGAAGGGCCGCCGGAACGTCATCGCGACGACCGTCCCGGCGAGCGCGAACAGCCCGCCGACCTGCCGCAGCGCGCCGGCGCCGGGGGTCCTGGTCTCAGGCGCCGCCATGGCCGCCCGCCTCCTGCCGGTTGCGGCGCCCGGCCAGGATGGCCTGCTGCGCGGGATGGGGAAGGCTCGGGAGCATCGCGTCGAGCCGCTGCGCGTGGCGCTGCTCCCCCCGGCGCG
>NZ_BMRO01000004.1:579481-589468 GCF_014648675.1 Actinomadura livida | reverse complement strand
CCGGGGGGTCGGGCGCAGCTGCGGCGGGATCTCGATGGTGCGGCGGCGGCGCGGCGCCGCGGAGGCCGCCGCCTTCGCCTCGGCGGCGAGCGCGGCGGCGTCCTTCTCCTCCGACATCCCGATGGGGCCGCGCGGGTCGCCGTGCAGGAACTGCGCGACGGCCGGCTCCTGGCTGGTGAGCAGCGCCTCGCGGGGGCCGAACGCGATCAGGTCGCGGCGGTAGAGCATCCCGATGTTGTCGGGGACGGTCGCGGCGATCTCGATGTTGTGCGTGACGATCAGCATCGTCGCGTCGATCCGCGCGTTGACGTCGATGAGCAGCTGGGACAGGTAGGCCGTGCGGACGGGGTCCAGGCCGGAGTCGGGCTCGTCGCACAGGATGACCTCGGGGTCCAGCACCAGCGCGCGGGCGAGCCCGGCCCGCTTGCGCATGCCGCCGGAGATCTGGCCGGGCAGCTTGCGCTCCTCGCCGGCCAGCCCGACCATCTCCATGCGCTCGAGGACGATGCGCCGGATCTCGGACTCCTTCTTGCGGGTGTGCTCCCGCAGCGGGAACGCGATGTTGTCGAAGAGCGACAGCGAGCCGAACAGCGCGCCGTCCTGGAACATCAGGCCGAAGCGCCTGCGTGCCTCGTAGACCTTGCGATCCGGGTCGTTGACCATGTCGACGCCGTCGACGAGCACCCGTCCCTGCTCGGGCTTGAGGAGCCCGATCAACGACTTGAGGAACACCGTCTTGCCGGTCCCCGAAGGACCGAGCAGCACGCTCACCTCGCCCTCGGGCAGCGTGAGCGTGACGTCGCGCCAAATGGTCTGCGGTCCGAACGCTTTCGTCAGACCTTCGACCACGACTTTAATTCCCAACGACCATCACCACCCTGTCCGGCCGGGTCAAGCGAGGACGTTACGGGCCAGTAGACCTGGAATTCAATAGCGACCGGCAGGATTCCCTGGGCATTCTCGGCAATGGTCTTGAAAATTGTCACCGGCTTAGTATTCGATCTTCGCCGATCCGTCGCCGGTGACTACTTGGCGGTAACATGGCGTCCGGCGGCGGGACGCGGGCCCGCGCGCCGCGGAGGGGATTGTCAACGGGACAGCATCCGGACCGCGGTTTTGTCACATCTCGCGCAAAGAAGCAGCTCTGCGGCGCCGATCCAGGCCGGAAGCCTTGTCAGCGGTCACTGACGACTTTATGTTCGCTAGTGTTCCTCGATCCCGCCCCACGGGTGTCCGCCACCGCTCGGCACACCCCGCCGGCGCCGCCGTTCCGCTGCGGAGCGGGCAGCACGGCGCCGGTGTCCAGCAGGCCCGATGCGGAGGTTTCCCATACCCATGTCGCAGGCATTGGAATTGTCTGAAACGAGCAGAACCATCTTCGCCGATTTCATCCGCCTGCTGCGTTCGGAGCTGCCCGACGTCACTCAGGAGGTCGTTACCGAGATCCGGAAGTCGATCCCGGAGTACAATCGCTCGGCCGATTCCGCCTATGACCAGATTCTGCGGATCAGCACCGAGTTACTCCTCGCCGGATTCCTGGACACCTTCACCGAGCCCGGCGCGCAGCTCACGCAGCGCGACGAGACCTGCCGCGCGGTCGGGCAGTTCGAGGCCATCGAGGGGCGCAACCTGGACCACATCCAGGCCGCGACCCGGATCGCCTTCCACATCGCCTGGCGCCGCACCGTCGTCATCGCCGAGCGCGAGGAGATCCCCACGTCGATCGTCTCCAGCACGGTCGACGCGATGCTCGTCTACCTGGAGGAGGCCGTCGCCCAGATCCGGCTCGGCCACCAGCAGGCCACCGGGCACGCCGACGTGCGCCGCCGCGAGGACCGGCGGCGGCTCCTGCACCTGATCCTCCAGCAGCCGGCGGTCGTGCCCGAAGCGATCGAGGACCTCGCCAGGGCGACCTGCTGGTGGCCGCTCCCGGAGGAGGCCACGCTCATCGCCGTCCACCCCGAGGCGCCCTGCACCCGCGCCGCGCTGGACGCCGACGTCCTGGTGGACCTCGACTCCGCCGAACCGGCCCTGCTCGTCCCCGGGCCGCTGACCGAGGCCCGCCACGGCATGCTGCACGCGGCCCTGTCCGACGCGACCTGCGTCGTCGGCCTCACCGTCCCGCTGGAGCGGGCCACCCACTCGCTGCGCTGGGCGCGGCGCGTCCTCGCCCTGGCCGAGGAGGGCGTCATCAAGGACGGCTCCCTCATCCCCTGCCAGGACCACCTGATGACCATGTGGCTGCTGTCGGACCCGCCGCTCGTGGAGGAGCTCACCCGCCGGCACCTGGAGCCGCTGCGCGAGATGTCCGACGGGCAGCGCCGGCGGCTGGTCGAGACGCTCGCCGAGGCCGTCACCACGCGCTCGACGGCCGTCGACATCGGCGAGCGGCTCAAGATCCACCCGCAGACCGTGCGGTACCGGCTCCGGCAGCTGGAGAGCTACATGGGCGACAGCCTGGACGACGCCGACACCCGGTTCTCGCTCGACGCCACCCTGCGCGCCGTCCGGCTGCGCAACCGCCGCAACCCCGGCCGCGGCACCGACCCCCGCGGCTGACCCCGCCCGGCTCTGCCGGCTCAGTCCTCTATGTCAGCTCAGTCCTCTATGTCAGCGACGAGGACGTCCATGTAGCGGGCGGCGGCCCGTCCCACCGCGGGGAGCTCCCGCGCCTCGTCCGCGGCGAGCACGCGCGGGCGGGCGATCCGCCGGACCCGCCCGAGCCGCTCCACCCCGCCGCGCCCCTCGGCGAGCAGGTTGCGGACCCAGTCGGTGTCCGCCCCGTACGGCAGCCCGATGACGAGGGTCCGGCCGCTCCGGAACGCGGTGACCGGCGTCCGGTACTCGCGCCCCGACCGCCGCCCCTTGTGCACGACCACGGCGAGCGGCGGCACGTAAGGCGCGTAGACCCCCTGGATCCGGTTGGTGAAGACCTTGTTGACCTTGCGTAGCCCCCTGGGCATGAGCGCTTTCGCCATACCTCTTCCCTAACACGCCGCCGCGGCCGATGCGGTCGACGGGTGGGTCAACGGGTGATGGTGTACTCCTCGGGCTTGGCCTTGCGGGAGCCGGCCCAGTACTCGAAGGTGTGGCCCGGCCAGAGTGTGCGGTTCACTCCCTGGTCGTCCAGGTACCAGCTGTTGCAGCCGCCCTCGTTCCAGACCGCGCGGCGCAGGCGCTTCTGCATCCGGTCGTTGAAGCGGCGGGTCGCGCCCGGCTTCGGCTCGATCGCGTCGCCGCGGTGCTCCTGCAGCAGCCGCAGGCAGCTCAGGACGTGCTGGATCTGCACCTCGATCATGAAGACGACCGAGTTGTGGCCGAGCCCGGTGTTCGGGCCGAGCAGCATGAAGAAGTTCGGCATGCCCGGGACGGTGGTGCCGCGGTGCGCTTCGATCCCGTTCGCCCAGATCTCCTGCAGCTTGACGCCGTCGCGCCCGGTGACGCGCAGGTCGGCGAGGGCGTCGGTCACCTTGAAGCCGGTGCCGTAGACGATGCAGTCGACCTCGTACTCGCGGCCGTCCGCGGTGACGACGGAGTTCTCGGTGACCTCCGCGATCTCGGACGTCTCCAGCTCCACGTTGGGGCGGGCGAGCGCGGGATAGTAGTCGTTGGACAGCAGGATCCGCTTGCACCCGATCGTGTAGTCCGGCGTCACCTTGGCGCGCAGCCCGGGGTCGGAGATCTGCCGGGCGATGTGCCGGCGGGCCAGGAACTCCTGCGGGCCGGACAGCCGCGGGTCGATCGTGAAGCCGACGGCGCGGGCTTCCAGCGTCCAGTAGATCCCGTTGCGGAAGGCGCGGGCGGCCCCCGGGACCTTGGTGAAGACCGAACGCACCGGCGCGGGGATGGAAACGTCCGGCTTGGGCTGGATCCACGGCGCCGTCCGCTGGAACACGACGAGCTCGGCGGCCTTCTTCGCGATCCGCGGGACGAACTGGATGGCGGACGCGCCCGTCCCGACGACCGCGACGCGCTTGCCCGCGAGGTCGTAGGAGTGGTCCCACTCGGCGGAGTGGAACGCGGTGCCGCGGAACCGCTCCATGCCCGGCAGGTCCGGGTAGGACGGTACGTGCAGGGCGCCGATGCCGGACACGATGGCCTTCGGCGTCAGCGTCGACCCGTCCGCGAGCGTGACGTTCCAGCGCCGCGCCTCGTCGTCGTACTCCATCGCGTCGACGGCCGCGCCGAAGCGGATGTGCTCGCGCACGCGGTACTTGTCGGCGGTGCGCTCCATGTAGGAGCGGATCTCGGGCTGCGGCGCGAACATGCGCGTCCAGCCGGGGTTGAGCTCGAACGAGAAGGAGTACATGTGCGAGGGGACGTCGCAGGCGCAGCCCGGGTAGGTGTTGTCGTGCCACGTCCCGCCGAGCGCCTCGCTCTTCTCCAGGACGACGAAGTCGTGGAAGCCGCTCTGCTTGAGCCGGATCGCCATGCCGAGACCGGCGAAGCCGGCGCCGATGATGACGATCGCCGGGGCGCGCTCGCTCATAACCCATCCTCTCGCGTAACCTACTTCCGGTAAGTTACCTGGAGTAGGTTACTGACGGTAGGTCCAACAGGAAGGTTCCGCTGTGAGTGACGCCACACCCCGCCCGCCGCGCCGGCGGATGTCGCGCGCCGAGCGCGAGCGGCAGATGCTGGACGTGGCGGAGGAGGTGTTCGGCGAGCGCGGCTACCAGGCCACCTCGATGGACGAGATCGCCGAGCGCTGCGGCGTCTCCAAGCCGATGCTGTACGAGTACTTCGGCTCCAAGGACGGGCTGCTCGTGGCGTGCGTCGGCCGGTCCAAGGCCGAGCTGCTCGACGTCACCCAGAAGGCCATGGCGGGCGCCGCCACCCCGCAGGACATCCTGTGGCGCGGGATGGTCGCGTACTTCGAGTTCATGGACGCGCACAGCAGGTCGTTCGCGATGCTGATGCGCGAGCCGATGGCCGCGTCCGCGGAGACCATCGAGGCCGTCGAGTCGACGCGGCGGCAGCAGAGCACGCTCATCGCGGGCGTGCTGGCGACGTTCGCGCCGTCCGCCCCGGCCGCCGCGATCGACGCCTACACCGAGATCATCATCGGCGGGAGCGAGCGGCTGGCGCAGTGGCGGGCCCGGCGGCCGGAGATGTCGGCGCACGAGGCGGCCCGCCACATGACCGACTTCTGCTGGCACGGCCTCAGCCCCTATGTGGCGGACGCCGGGGCAGGCGGTCCAGCGCCCCGATGAGCAGGTCGAGGCCGAACTCGAAGTCGGCCTCGGCGTCGACGCCGGCGAGCTCCGGCCCGTAGGCGAGCACGTGGGGGAACTCGTCCGGGTCCAGCCGGGACCACGCCTGCGCACCCGTCTCGGCGAGGTGGCCGAGCATCTTGCTCATCCCGACCTCGCGCAGCTGCGCGCCGAGCGCGTAGGCGAGCAGCGCCCGCATGATCCGGACGGCGGTCTCGGCGTCGAACCCGGCCGCGTCGGCCAGCGCCAGGGCGCGCTCGGCCGGCCGCAGCGCGACCGGGGTGTCGATCTTGTGGGTGAGGACGATCGTCATGCAGCGCGGGTTGTCGTGGGCGACCTTCCGGAAGGCCCGCACCAGGGCCCGCGCACGTTCCTGCCATGGCTCGGACGGGTCGTCGTGCAGTTCCAGGCCCGAGACGACGTGCTCGGCGACGCCTTCCAGCAGCGCGCTCTTGTTCGGCACGTGGTTGTAGAGGGACATCACGGCGACGCCCAGCTCGGCCGCCACCCGGCGCATCGACAGCGCGTCCGCGCTCTCCCGCTCGATCAGCGCGACCGCGGCGAGCACGATCCGCTCGCGGGTCAGCACCGGCCGCACGGGGCCGGGGGTCGCGTTCCTCGTCATCGGTTCCGCCTTTCCCCGGGCCGTTGACACCCATAAGTGCGCCATGACACGGTACGTACATTGTACGCAGGACGTACACCGTACGTCTGCGCCTCTCGGGGAGGAGCGCCCATGTCGACCCATGACCTCTACACCGAGCCCGTCGACACGTCCACCTGGAACGTCCCCATGGTCGGCGACGCCCGGTTCACCTGGGAGTACGACGACGGCCGCGACCGCCTGCTCGCCCTCTACCAGAAGGGCAAGGACAAGCAGTGGGACTCCACCAAGCGGATCGACTGGGACCTTGAAGTCGACCCGCACGACCCCCTGGGCGTCCCGGACCAGTCCCTCGCCATCTACGGGACGAAGTACTGGGACCGCCTCTCCGAGAAGGAGCGCGGCGAGCTGCGCCGGCACTCCACGTCCTGGCAGTTCTCCCAGTTCATGCACGGGGAGCAGGGCGCGATGGTCACCGCCGCCCGCATCGTGGAGTCGGTACCCGACCTCGACTCCAAGTTCTACTCCGCCACCCAGACGATGGACGAGGCCCGCCACGTCGAGCTGTTCACGCGCTTCCTGCACGAGAAGGTCGGGATGATCTACCCGATCAACACCAAGCTGCAGGACCTGCTGAACGAGACCCTCACCGACTCCCGCTGGGACATGCCCTACCTGGGGATGCAGGTCCTCATCGAGGGCCTCGCGCTCGCCGCGTTCGGCGTCATCCGCGACATCACCACCAAGCCGCTCCCCAAGCAGCTCCTCGCCTACGTCATGCAGGACGAGGCCCGCCACGTCGCGTTCGGGCGGCTCGCCCTCCGCGACTACTACAAGCAGCTGTCGCCCGCCGAGCTCCGCGAGCGCGAGGACTTCGTCATCGAGGGCTGCTACCTGATGCGCGACCGCATCCGCGGCCGGGAGATCTGGACCAACTTCGGCATCGACCCGAAGGAGGTCGACGAGCTGGTGGAGAACTCCCCGTACATGCGGATGTTCCAGAGCCTCCTGTTCAGCCGCATCGTCCCCTGCGTCAAGGACATCGGCCTGTGGAGCGAGCGCGTCCAGAAGACCTACGACGACATGGGCGTGCTGGACATGTCCAAGGCCGACCTCGACGCCCTGATGAACCAGGACGAGGAGATCGCCGACAAGCTCGACACCGAGCGGTTCGCCGCCGAGGAGGCGGCGCGCAAGGCCGAGGTGGACACCGTGATCGCGGACGCCGCGGCGAGCTGAGTACGGTTGGACCAACGCCGTCCAGGACGCCCGCTCGGAGGTCTCGCATGCCACTCGCCCACTTCGACGGAGCGCTCGCCGTCGTCACCGGAGCCGGCAGTGGAATCGGCCGCGCGACCGCGCTGGCCCTGGCCGGCCGCGGCGCCACCGTCATCGCCGCCGACATCGACCTCCCTTCGGCGGAGCACACCATCACCCTCGCCAAGTCGGTCGGCTCCGGCGGCACCGCCTACCAGGTGGACGTCTCGGACGCGGGCGCGATGGAGATCTTCGCCGCCGAGGTGGAGGAGACCCACCGGGCCCCGGACATCGTCGTCAACAACGCCGGCATCGCGGTCGCCGGCCCGTTCCTCGAAACCGGACTGGACGACTGGGACAGGATCCTCGGCGTCAACCTGTACGGCGTGATCCACGGGTCGCGCCTGTTCGGCAAGCAGATGCACGACCGCGTGCACGGCCTCCCCAACAAGCCCGACAAGCCCAACTTCGGCGGCCACATCGTCAACGTCGCGTCCGCCGCCGCGTTCGCCCCCTGGCGCGCCATGCCCGCCTACTGCACGACGAAGGCCGCCGTGCTGATGCTCAGCGAGTGCCTGCGCGCCGAGCTGGCGGGCAGCCGCATCGGCGTCACCGCCGTCTGCCCCGGCTTCGTCAGCACCGACCTCGTCGACAACGGAACCTACGCCGTGGCCGACGAGTCCGCCCGCACCCGCCTCCAGCAGAGCGCCAAGAAGGCCATCAAGCTCCGCAACTACCCGCCGGAGAAAGTCGCCGAGCGGATCGTCCAAGCCATCATCAAGAACAAGGCCGTGGTCCCCGTCAACTTCGAGGGCCACCTCCTGCACACCCTGTCCAGGGTCTCCCCCTCCGCGGTGCGGCTCATGGCCAGAATCCCCACCTCCCGCGGCTAGCGCCCCGCGTCCGGGCGCGGCCCCTCCCACGACTCACCATCGGTGAGAGGAGACGGATCGATGCCCCCCGACGTGCTGATAGACGGCCGGCCCCGTACGTGGACGGCGGTGATCCGCTGCGACGACGGCGACCACACGCTGGACCTGACCCATCGCGAGGTGGTCGCCGAGCGCCTGCTGCGGACGTCGCGCAGGCATTCGTTCGACCCGGACGTGGACGTGGACTGGGACGCGCCGCAGGACCCGGACGTGTTCTACATGCCGCCGCAGCTCATCTCGATCTACGAGACGCCGCTGTGGGACGGGCTGACGCACCGGCAGCGGGTGGAGCTGTCGAGGCGGGAGATGTGCAGCATCGCCTCCTTCGGCATCTGGTCGGAGATGATGCTGATGCAGGCGCTGCTGATGCACGCCTACCGGCAGCGCTACGACAGCGGCCACGTGGCCTACGCGCTGACGGAGATCGCCGACGAGTGCCGGCACTCGAAGATGTTCGGCCGGATGGTCCGGACGTGCGGGCTGCGCACGCACCGCCCGCGCGCGGCGGAGTTCCACCTGGCGAAGCTGCTCGGGGCCGTGTACGACCCGATGCCGGTGTTCGCGGGGACCCTCGTCGTGGAGGAGTTCACCGACGCGTTCCAGCGGACGACGTTCCCGGACGAGAACGTGCAGCCGCTGGTGCGGCAGGTGACGCGGATCCACGTGATCGAGGAGGCGCGGCACATCAAGTACGCCCGCGAGGAGCTGAAGCGGCTGGTGGCGGTGATGCCCGCGGTGCGGCGGCGGATGGCGGCCGCGGGCCTGGCGCGCGTGATGCGGGTGATGACCGGCCAGCTGGTCCATCCGTCGTGCTATTCGGCGGTGGGCCTGGATCCGCGGCTGGCGCGGCGGGTGGCGGCGGTCAGCCCGCACCGGCGCGCGACGATGGCGTGGGCGTTCCGCCGGTGCACCGCGTTCTTCGACGAGGTCGGGTTCCTGGACGGGCGGGCGCGCGGCATCTGGGCGCGCGGCGGATTACTGGAACCGTAACCGGTTCTAGTCCGGGCCATTCATCCTGACAGCCCGAATCTCGTATTAGAAAATGGTTCGTAAATGCTGCGGGGGTTGGTCCGGGCGGCGGCACACGAAAGGGCCGCGGAGGGGGTCCACTCCGCGGCCCGTCGACGTTGCGGGTCACTGACCTGGAACTATACCCAGGACACTCCTACCGATTGGACGGTCACGTCGTCGACCTCCTCCTCCCAGGTGCCGCGAATACGCCGATCACCCGGCCTCGTTCGGGGAGCATGATCGGCATACCCCTCCCCATTGCCCATCACCTTAGAAGCTCTTGACAGAGAATATGCCATGATCGGCCGATTCAGGTCAGAAATGATTTAGCGCGGCGACGGCCTCGCGGGCGACGGCGGTGGCCCGGTCCAGGCACGCGCGCTCCAGATCCCGCCGCTCGGCCGCACCGGGGGCGTGCTCGCCGTAGCTGACGGTGAGGACCGCGTTGCGGGTGCGGGCCGTGACCTGCCCGATCACCGCCGGGCCCGCCTCGTCGGCCTTGAACCAGCGGTACGCCTCGTCCCCGAGGCCCTGATGGCTGCGGAGGCTGATCGTGCGGACGGGCGGCGCGTCGTGCGCCTGCTCCCACCGCTCGTCGTAGAGGTTCGCGGCGTCCTCCACCGGGGTCGCGGTGTCGTCCGGCGCGTACAGGTGCGCCTCCACGCGGAGCCACCGGGACGGCGAGCCCTCCGCGGAGTACGTGCACGTGGTCAGGGTCGAGTTCCCGCTCTGCCGCGGCCGCGCCTTCGGGACGGTCCGGTCGACGGTCGCCCGCGACACCGTCCCGCACGGCGCCGGCAGGCTCCGCACGAACTCCCGCGGCCGCACCGGTGAATGTTCCGCTCCGGCGGGCATCTGCGCCACGGCCGCGGCGTCGCTGCCGCCACCGCCGCTCTGACTCCGGCCGGGCACCACCAGGAACACGCCCGCTCCGGCCACCGCGAAGGCGGCGAGCACCGCCAGCAGCTTG
>NZ_BMRO01000004.1:558392-579464 GCF_014648675.1 Actinomadura livida | reverse complement strand
AGCCCCACTCCCCGCTCCTCACTCCCCCGTCTCGGTGACTGGGCCCGCCTCAAGTCAACCTAGTCAGGCGCCTCGCTCCTGACCAGGCCCCCGGACGGTATGGATTGTCAGACCTCGTGGTCACAATGGAGAGGTGCTGCTAGCCGACATCACGCGGACGTCGCAGGCCGTCGCGGGCACCTCGGGCCGCAAGGCCAAGGTATCCGCGCTCGCCGAGTGCCTGCGCACGGCCGAACCCGGCGAGGCGGCCACCGTGGTCGCCTACCTGTCCGGTGAGCTGCCGCAACGCCAGATCGGCGTCGGGTACGCCGCGCTGCGCGACCTCCCGCCCCCGGCCGCCGAACCGTCGCTGACCGTCCCGGAGGTTGACGCGGCGTTCACCGGGATCGGCGCGGTCTCCGGGCCGGGCTCGGTCGCGCGGCGCCGCGAGCTGGTCGCCGCGCTGTTCGGCCGCGCCACCCGCGCCGAGCAGGACTTCCTCGTCCGGCTGCTGGCGGGCGAGCTGCGGCAGGGCGCGCTCGACGGGGTGATGGCCGAGGCGATCGCGGCGGCGGCCGGGGTCCCGGCCGCCGAGGTGCGGCGGGCGTTCATGCTGCGCGGCGCGCTCGGGCCGGTCGCCACGGCCGCGCTCGCCGACGGCACGGCCGGGCTGCGCGCGTTCACGCTGGAGGTCGGGCGGCCGGTCAAGCCGATGCTCGCGGCGTCCGCCCCGTCCGTCGAGGAGGCGTTCGCCAAGCTCGGCGCGGAGGCGTCCGTCGAATGGAAGCTCGACGGCGTCCGCGCGCAGATCCACGTCTCGGACGGCGAGGTCCGGGTGTTCACCCGCACGCTGGACGAGATCACCTCCCGGCTGCCCGAGGTCGTGGCGGCCGTGCGGGAGCTGCCGGTCCGCGCGGCCGTGTTCGACGGCGAGCTGATCGCGCTGCGCCCCGACGGGCGCCCCCACCCGTTCCAGGTCACCGCCGCCCGCACCGCCACGCGCACCGCCAAGGACACCGAGCCGGTCCCGCTGTCGCTGTTCCTGTTCGACGTCCTGTACCTGGACGAGGGAGGCCCGGCGGGCGGCGCCGACCTGCTCGACGCCCCTGGCGCGGAGCGCGGCGCGGCGCTCGTCCGGGCCGTGCCCGCGGAGCTGCGGATGCCCGGGGTCGTCACCGCCGACCCCGGGCGGGCCAAGGAGGCGTTCGACGAGGCCGTCGCGCACGGCCACGAGGGCGTCGTGATCAAGTCGATCGACACCCCCTACACGGCGGGGCGGCGCGGCGCCGGGTGGATCAAGGTGAAGCCCCGGCACACCCTCGACCTCGTCGTCCTCGCGGTCGAATGGGGGCACGGCCGTCGGCAGGGCCTGCTGTCCAACCTCCATCTCGGCGCCCGCGACCCCGAGACCGGCGGTTTCGTCATGCTCGGCAAGACGTTCAAGGGCCTCACCGACGAACTGCTCGCGTGGCAGACGAAGAAGTTCCGCGAGCTGGCCGTGCGGGAGGACGGCTGGACCGTCCACGTCCGGCCCGAGCTGGTCGTCGAGATCGCGTTCGACGGCGTCCAGCACAGCCCCCGCTACCCCGGCGGCATCGCCCTCCGCTTCGCCCGCGTCCTCCGCTACCGCGAAGACAAGTCCGCCGCGGAAGCCGACACGATCGACACCGTCCGCGCCGTCGCCCCGATCATGGACTAGCCGGACTCCGCACACCCCTGCGCCCAGCACTCACCCGGACGTCCCCGCCCTGGGGCGTTCGCTGGGCGGCGGGTCCTCCTCCTGCTCGGTGTGGCGGGGGCGGCGGCGCGATTGCGCGCGGGTCCTCATGCGGGACACGGTCCCCCGGTTGCGGGCGCGGACGAGGGAGCCGTGGCGGGGGCGGACCTCCGACCGGCCCTCGCCTCCCGGTGCGCGCGGGATTCCGGGGGTCACCTTGCGGGCGGCGCGAGCGGCGCGGGCGGCGGCCTTGCGGCGGGCGCGGGCGACCCGGCGGCGGCGCGCCCGCTCGGCGGCCTCGGCGCGGCGCTGCATCAGCTCGGGCGGGATGAGGTCGTGCCGTCCCGCGATGAACTCCTGCACCCAGATCTTGCCCCGGATGAGCGGCCGGCGGACCTTCTTCTCCCGCCGGACGGCCCGCTGGTAGCGACGCGAGTCCGCGTCGTAGCGCCAGCGCGACCAGGGCGAGGCGGGCCGCGCCACCCGGATCGCGCCGACGATCAGCAGCGCGGGCAGGAACAGCCCGATGAGCCCGGTCCAGATCTTGCCCTTCAGCAGCGTGATCACCGCGAGGACGAGGTTGCCGAACAGGAACGCGGCGTAGAGCGGGGACATGGACCCGGAGCCGGAACCGGAGTCGAACCAGAGGTTCTCGTAGCCGAACGGGTGGATGCCGAGGAGCAGCAGGCCCGTCACGGCGATGGCGACGAAGACGGCGTCGACGGACGCGCGGCCCTTCTCCGTCCAGTAGACGTCGCTGAGGTGCAGGATCAGCGCGAACTCGTCCAGCACGAGGGCTGACCCCACGCCGAACACGACGGCGGCCGCCAGGTCGAGCCAGACGTGCGCGTCCGGGATCGCGACGCTCCCCACCCCGCCGACCAGCATCAGCACGACGCCGAACACGACGTGGTGGATGTGCACGTCCCCGGCGGTCACGTTCTGGAACCACCGCACGTTCGAGCGGATCAGCCGTACGTTCACCCGCGTCACCACGAACGTGATGATGAACGCGGCGAAGAAGCCGAACAGCGGCAGCCGCCCGGCCTCCACGATCCGCTCACCGAACATCTCGATCATGTGCCCCCCGCACGCTCCATCATGCCCTGCGACATGCACGGATATCGTGGGACGCGGCCGATCAGCGACGATCCGAGGAGAAAGCCGCCGTGAGCCGCACCGTGGACCGCTGCGACCCCGGATACCGGGCCTGGGTCGCCGAGGCCGTCCGGCTGGTCGACGCCGACGCCAACCGCAGCGCCGACACGCACCTGCACGTGTTCCCGCTGCCGCCGGAGTGGGGCATCGACCTGTACCTGAAGGACGAATCCGTCCACCCCACCGGTTCCCTCAAACACCGGCTCGCACGCTCCCTGTTCCTCTACGGGCTGGCGAACGGCTGGATCCGCGCGGACACGACGATCATCGAGGCGTCCAGCGGGTCGACGGCGGTGTCGGAGGCGTACTTCGCGCGGCTCCTCGGGCTGCCGTTCATCGCGGTGATGCCGGCGTCGACCAGCCCGGAGAAGATCCAGCTCATCGAGTTCCACGGCGGCCGGTGCCATCTGGTGGACGACCCCTCCTCGATCTACGACGAGTCGCGGCGGCTCGCGGCCGAGTGCGGCGGCCACTTCATGGACCAGTTCACCTACGCCGAGCGCGCCACCGACTGGCGCGGCAACAACAACATCGCCGAGTCGATCTTCGAGCAGCTGCGGCTGGAGCGGTTCCCCGAGCCGTCCTGGGTGGTGGTGGGCGCGGGCACCGGCGGGACGTCCGCGACGATCGGCCGGTACGCGCGGTACCGGCGGTTCCAGACGCGGCTCGCGGTCGTCGACCCGGACGGGTCGGCGTTCTACGGGTCGTACGCCGACGGCGACCCGGAGCGGACCGCGGCGGGCTCGCGGATCGAGGGCATCGGCCGCCCCCGCGTCGAGCCGTCCTTCGTGGCGGCGGTCATCGACCGGATGATCCGGGTGCCGGACGCGGCGTCCATCGCGGCGATGCGCTGGACGAGCGCGGTCAGCGGCCGGGCCGTCGGCGGCTCGACCGGCACCAACATGTGGGGCGCGGCCGAGCTGATCGCGGAGATGCGGGCGCGCGGGGAGCGCGGCAGCGTCGTCACGCTGATCTGCGACGGCGCCGAACGCTACACCGGCACCTACGGCTCGGACGCGTGGCTGGCCGCGCAGGGCCTGGACATAGAGCCCTACCTCGCCGCGCTCGACGGGTTCCTGAAGACCGGGGAACTGGCCGCTATCCCGTGAAGCGGACGGGATTGACCAGGTCGGCGTAGATGAGCAGCCCGCCCATGACGATCAGGACGACCGCCATCACGTATGTGACCGGCAGCGCCTTCGCGACGTCCACATAGCCGGGGTCGGGCCTCCGGAAGATCTTCGCGAAGCCCTTCTTGATCGCCTCCAGCAGGGCGCCGGCGATGTGCCCGCCGTCCAGCGGCAGCAGCGGGACGAGGTTGAACAGGCCGACCGCGAGGTTCAGCGACCCGAGCAGCATCACGAAGTAGGAGATCTTCTCGGACCCGTCGAGGATCTCGGAGGCGGCCACGTCCCCGCCGATCCGGCTGACGCCGACGACGCCGATCGGGCCGTTCGGGTCGCGTTCCTCGCCGCCGAACGCCGCGTGCCAGATGCCGACCATCTTCTCCGGCATCCGCACCAGCGCGCCCGCGGTCCGGACGGTCAGGTCGCCCATCGTGCTCGCCACCGCGCCCGGCCCCTGCCGCTCGACCGCGCTGGTCGGCGTGATGCCGAGGAAGCCGACCTCGACGATCTTGTCCGGGTCCTCCAGGTGGTACATCTGGTTGCGGGCGATCGGGACGTTCAGCCCGACGTCCCGCCCGTCGCGCTCGACGGTCATCGGCACCGTGCTGCCGCCCGCGTCGCGGATCTCCTCCTGCAGCTCCCGGTAGTCGTCGATCGGCTTCCCGTTGAAGGCCGTGATCCGGTCGCCGGGCTGCAGCCCCACCTGCATCGCCGGGGTCGGCGCCGCGTTCGCGGGGCACTCGCTGACCTCCGACTGGCTCGCCGGGACCATGCACTCGGCGACCTCGCGGATCACCGGCTGCGGCTGGTTCGTGCCGATGCCCATGAGCAGGATCGCGAAGAACACCACCGCGAGGAGCAGGTTCATCGCGGGCCCGCCGAACATGATCAGCAGCTTCTGCCACCACTTCTTGGCGTAGAAGACGCGGTTCTCGTCGCCCGGCCGGACCTCCTCCAGCGCCGCACCGCGCGCCGACTCGATCAGGCCCTGGAACGGCCCGGTGCTGACCTGCCGGATCTGGCCGGGGGCGTCGCCCTTGCGCGGCGGCAGCATCCCGATCATCCGGATGTAGCCGCCGAGCGGGATCCACTTGATCCCGTACTCGGTCTCCCCGCGGCGCCACGACCACATCGTCGGACCGAACCCGACCATGAACTGGGTGGTCCGCACCTTGAACAGCTTGGCGAACGAGAAGTGCCCCAGTTCGTGCAGCGCGATGGACACCAGGAGGCCGAAGAAGAGAATCAACGCCCCAACCAGGTAGGCCATGCGTCTCGCCCCTCCGGTCGTGCACCCCGCTCACCGGGGGGTGGATCCAGCAACTCACCAAGAGTACGGCACCGGCGTTGCTGCGGTTTAACCATCGCGTGACCGCCTGCGGCGGGGTGCGGGCGGGCTGTCCGCGGCGGCAGCATCGTGTGGATCCCAGGCGGTGGCGGCGGCGGGTTTGCGGCGGGTGGGAAATGCAATAATCACCTTTACCGCCGATGATCCCGTGCGGGAGAGGCCCCCGCAGCCGGCGGGGGGCGCCGAAGGAGCAAACCCCTCCCCGGAAACTCTCAGGCCCACGGACCGCACGGACCAGGCGACCTCTGGAAAGCGGGGACCCCGGTCCCCCGCCGAAGGTGAAAGCCCGCCCCGGCGGCGGGTGAAGCTCTCAGGCGCCGATGACAGAGGGGGAGGCACCGAGACGACCGGTGCGCGGATGGGACGATGGTCCCTGCGCGCCCGTGACGAAGGAGCCGAACCCATGCCCGCCGATCCGACCGCCAAGAAGACGCCGCTGCACGACGTCCACCAGGAACTGGGGGCGAACCTCGTCGACTTCGCCGGCTATCTGATGCCGCTGCGCTACGCGAGCGAGACCGCCGAGCACCAGGCCGTCCGCACCGGCGCCGGGCTGTTCGACCTGTCCCACATGGGAGAGATCTTCGTCTCCGGGCCGGGGGCGGGCGCCGCGCTCGACTTCGCGCTGGTCGGCAACCTCGCGTCGATGCCGGTCGGCAAGGCCCGCTACACGATGCTCTGCGCGCAGGACGGCGGCGTACTGGACGACGTGATCGTCTACCGGCTCGCCGACGCCACCTGGATGGTCGTCGCGAACGCCGCCAACACCGGCGTCGTCCGGGACGCGCTGGCCGAGCGGGCCGCGGGCTTCGAGGCGGCCGTCGAGGACCGCACCGCGTCGTACGCGCTGGTCGCCCTGCAGGGGCCGCGCTCGGAGGAGATCCTCGCGGAGTTCACCGACGCGCCGCTGGCCGACCTCAAGTACTACGCGATCCTCGCCGGGCGCGTCGCGGGCGTCGACGCGCTCCTCGCCCGCACCGGGTACACCGGCGAGGACGGCTTCGAGGTGTTCGTGGACGCGTCCGACGCCGTCGCGCTGTGGAAGGCGCTCGCCGGGGCGGACGGCGTCGTCCCCGCCGGGCTGTCGGCGCGCGACACGCTGCGCCTCGAAGCGGGCATGCCGCTGTACGGCAACGAGCTGTCCGCGGAGATCACGCCGTTCGAGGCGGGCCTCGGCCGGATCGTGAAACTGGACAAGCCGGGCGACTTCGTCGGGAAGTCCGCGCTGGTGGCGCAGGCCCAGACGCCGCAGGGCCGTAGGCTCGTCGGACTCGTCGCCCGCGGGCGTCGCGCGCCGCGAAAGGGGTACCAGGTCATCACGTCCGGCGGCTCGCCGTGCGGTGTCGTGACGAGCGGGGCTCCGTCGCCCACACTGGGCAAGCCGATCGCCATGGCGTACCTCGACAGCGGCGTCGAGGAGGCGGGCCTGGCCGTGGACGTCCGCGGGCGGCACGAGCCGGTCGACGTGGTTGATCTGCCGTTCTACAAGCGTTCCTAAAAGGTTGGTCCGGGGGTGTGGGGGTCACCCCCCACAATGACAGGAGAGATGTGATCGTGAGCGTTCCCGAGCAGCTCCGCTACAGCGAAGAGCACGAGTGGGTGTCCGGCCTCGGCGGCGAGGACGGCATCGTCACCATCGGCATCACCGCGCACGCCGCCGACGCGCTCGGCGAGATCGTGTACCTCGAGCTGCAGCCGTCCGAGGGCGACTCCGTCGAGGCGGGCGAGCCCTGCGGCGAGATCGAGTCGACCAAGTCGGTCAGCGACATCTACTCCCCGGTCAGCGGCGAGATCACCGCGATCAACACGTCGGTGGTGGACGAGCCCAAGGTCATCAACGACGACCCGTACGGCGAGGGCTGGATCTTCAAGGTCCGGATCTCCGAGGAGCCCGGCGACCTGCTCGACTCCGCCGCCTACGACAAGCTGATCGAGGAAGGCTGAACGTGACCCTGCACGACTCGCTCGCCACGGCCGACCCGGAGGTCGCCGCGGCCGTCGCCGCCGAGCTCCGCCGGCAGCAGTCCACCCTGGAGATGATCGCCTCGGAGAACTTCGCCCCGGTCTCGGTGCTGGAGGCGCAGGGCTCGGTCCTCACCAACAAGTACGCCGAGGGCTATCCGGGGCGGCGCTACTACGGCGGCTGCGAGCACGTCGACGTCACCGAGCAGCTCGCCATCGACCGCGCGAAGTCGCTGTTCGGCGCCGAGCACGCGAACGTCCAGCCGCACAGCGGCGCGCAGGCCAACACGGCCGTCTACTTCGCGCTGCTCCAGCACGGCGACACGATCCTCGGCCTCGACCTCGCGCACGGCGGGCACCTCACGCACGGGATGCGGCTGAACTACTCCGGCAAGACGCTGAACGTGGTCCCGTACCACGTCCGCGCGGAGGACGGCCTGGTCGACATGGACGAGGTCGCGTCGCTCGCCGCCGAGCACCGGCCCAAGATGATCGTGGCGGGCTGGTCGGCGTACCCGCGGCAGCTCGACTTCCCCGCGTTCCGGGAGATCGCCGACGCGGCCGGGGCGGTGCTCATGGTCGACATGGCGCACTTCGCCGGGCTGGTCGCCGCGGGCCTGCACCCGTCGCCCGTCCCGTACGCCGACATCGTCACGACGACCACGCACAAGACGCTCGGCGGCCCGCGCGGCGGGCTCATCCTCGCCCGCGAGCAGTACGGCAAGAAGATCAACTCGGCGGTGTTCCCCGGGATGCAGGGCGGCCCGCTGGAGCACGTGATCGCCGCCAAGGCCGTCGCCCTCAAGATCGCCGCGTCGGACGAGTTCCGCGCCCGCCAGGCGCTCACCATCGAGGGCGCGAAGATCCTCGCCGACCGGCTCCTCGCCGACGACTCGGCCAAGGCGGGGGTGAAGGTCCTGACCGGCGGGACGGACGTCCACCTCGTCCTGGTCGACCTCGTGGACTCCGACCTCACCGGCCGCGACGCGGAGGACCGCCTCCACGACATCGGCATCACCGTCAACCGCAACGCCGTGCCGAACGACCCGCGTCCGCCGATGGTCACCTCCGGCCTGCGGATCGGCACGCCGGCCCTCGCCACCCGCGGGTTCACCGCCGACGACTTCGCCGAGGTCGCCGACGTCATCGCGCTGGCGCTCCAGCCGTCCTTCGACCGCGACGCCCTGGCGGCGCGCGTGCGGGCGCTGGCCGACAGGCATCCGCTGTACCCGGACCTGTGACGTCATCGCGCCCCCTTCCCGCCGGAAGGGGGCGCGCCGCTACAAGGGAGTAGCAATGGCCATCAGCGTTTTCGACCTCTTCAAGATCGGGATCGGCCCGTCCTCCTCCCACACCGGCGGTCCGATGGCCGCCGCGCACCGCTTCGCCGAGGGCCTGCGGCGGGACGGGCTGCTGGCGGGCACCGCGTCCGTGCGGGTCACCCTCTACGGCTCCCTCGGCCTCACCGGGAAGGGCCACGGCAGCGACAAGGCCGTCATCCTCGGGCTCGAGGGCGACCGGCCCGAACTGGTCGACGTGGACCAGGTGGACGACCGCCTCGGCAAGATCCGCGAGAGCGGCGCCCTGCGCCTGCTCGACGACCACGAGATCCCCTTCGCGGTCGGCGAGCACCTGGTCTTCGAGCGCAAGGAGTCGCTCCCCGGCCACCCCAACGGCATGCGCTTCACCGCGCTGGACGCCGCCGGGGACGAACTCCGCGCGCGGGTGTACTACTCGGTCGGCGGCGGCTTCGTCGTGGACGAGACCGCCACGGGCGCCG
Organism: Actinomadura livida; assembly: GCF_014648675.1. Lineage (GTDB taxonomy): Bacteria > Actinomycetota > Actinomycetes > Streptosporangiales > Streptosporangiaceae > Spirillospora > Spirillospora livida. The sequence goes on along the minus strand of NZ_BMRO01000004.1, from coordinate 570,393 downwards.
ACCGCATCAAGTCCGACGACACCGTCCTGCCGCACCCCTTCGACACGGGCACCGGGCTTCTCGAACGCTGCCGGGAGACGGGCCTGTCCGTCTCGGCGCTCATGATGGAGAACGAGGAGGCGTTCGGCCGCACGCCACGGGAGATCCGCGAAGCCCTCCTCGGCCTCTGGGACGTCATGAAGGCGTGCGTCACCCGCGGCTGCGCCCGCGAGGGCCTCCTCCCCGGCGGCCTGAAGGTGCGCCGCCGCGCACCGCAGCTGCACCGCCAGCTCTCCACCGAGAACGCCACCGACCCGCTCCACGCGATGGACTGGGTCACCCTCTTCGCCCTGGCCGTCAACGAGGAGAACGCCGCGGGCGGCCGTATCGTCACCGCCCCGACCAACGGCGCCGCGGGCATCATCCCGGCCGTCCTGCACTACTACGACCGCTTCGTGCCCGGCTGCGACGACGACGGCGTCGTCCGCTTCCTGCTGACCGCGGGCGCGATCGGCGTGCTGTTCAAGCAGAACGCCTCGATCTCCGGCGCGGAGGTCGGCTGCCAGGGCGAGGTGGGCTCCGCCTGCTCCATGGCCGCCGCCGGCCTCACCGAGGTCCTGGGCGGCACCCCGGAGCAGGTCGAGAACGCCGCCGAGATCGGCATCGAGCACAACCTCGGCCTCACCTGCGACCCGGTCGGCGGCCTCGTCCAGGTCCCCTGCATCGAGCGCAACGCCGTCGGCGCCATCAAGGCGATCAGCGCGGCCCGCATCTCGCTGCGCGGAGACGGCCGCCACTTCGTCTCCCTCGACAAGGCCATCAAGACCATGCGCGACACCGGCCGGGACATGCTCGACAAGTACAAGGAGACGAGCCGGGGCGGCCTGGCCGTCAACGTCATCGAGTGCTGACCGAGCGCCCGCCGGTTATTGGAGCGGGATGTCGATCCCGTGCTCGTCCTCGGGGCGCGGGCCGTGGATGCGCCGGTCGGCCTCGCCGATCGCCACGTCGTTGATGCTCGCCTCGCGGCGCCGCATCAGGCCGCGCTCGTCGAACTCCCACAGCTCGTTGCCGTAGCTGCGCCACCACTGCCCGCCGTCGTCGTGCCACTCGTACTGGAACCGGACGGCGATCCGGTTCTCCCGGAACCCCCACAGGCTCTTGCGCAGGGCGTAGTCGAGCTCGCGCTCCCACTTCCGCGTCAGGAAGTCGATGATCTCCTCCCGCCCGGTGATGAACAGGTCCCGGTTCCGCCAGGCGGAGTCGGGCGTGTAGGCGAGCGCCACCCGCTGCGGGTCGCGGGTGTTCCAGGCGTCCTCGGCCGCCTGCACCTTCTGCTGGGCGGTCTCCAGGGAAAAGGGCGGGAAGGGCGGGCGGGCTTCGGACATGATGGCCTCCTCAGGTGGAGAACGTACGTTCTCGATAACTACCGCTAACCTAGGGAACGCTCGTTCTCGACGTCAAGGCAGGAGCGCTGTGATGCCGGCCGCGATCACGCAGGAGCAGCAGGACCAGGACCGCGGGGCGCTGCTGGACGTCGCCGAGCACCTCTTCTACTCGCGAGGCGTGCAAGCGGTCGGGATGGACGAGCTGCGGACCGTCTCAGGGCTCCCTCTGAAGCGCATCTACCGCCTCTTCCCGACGAAGGAATCCCTAGTCGTCGCGATGCTGGAGCGCCGCGACCGGCGCTGGCGGGAGAGCCTGGCGGCCCACGTGGCGAAGGTGCCGGACGCCCGGGAACGCGTGCTCGCGATGTTCGACTGGCTCGGCGAGTGGTTCGCGGAGCCCGGCTTCCGCGGCTGCGCGTGGGCGAACGTCCACGGCGAGCTGGGCCCGTCGTCCCCGGCCATCGCCGCGGCGGTGCGGGCGCACAAACGGGCGTTCCACGACCAGGTCGTCGAGCTGGTCACCGCCGTCGCCCCGCCCGCCGCCGAGCCGATCCACCTGCTAGCGGAGGGAGCCATCCTGGTGGCCGGCATCCACGGCGACCCCACGGCCGCCGCCACGGCCCGAACCGGCGCCCGCGCCCTCCTGGACACGACCTCCTGACCCGTTGACTTGCGGCGTGTCGTTGTTATGGCGGGCCGGATAACAACAACACGCCGCAAGTCAACGAATCCCGGGGGCGGTAATCGGGGTGCTTCGGTGGGGGGTGGGCGGGTAGCGTGCTCGGCATGTCGAGCCCCGAGGCGTCCAAGGTGGGGGCTTTCGGTCACGCCGTCAGCTCCCTGAACCACTGAGCTTCCCGTCCCGCCGCGCCCGCGGCCGGACCGGTGCGCCCATCGGGCGCTGACCGCGGTGACGAGACGTCTCCTCTCGTGCTCCTCCTCACCTCGGGATCGACTCGATGCCTCTCTCGCTGTACCTGCTCGCCCTGGCGGTCTTCGCCATGGGCACCTCGGAGTTCATGCTCGCCGGGCTCCTCCCGGACATCGCCGCGGACCTCGGCGTCACGGTCGGGGCGGCGGGCGCCCTCACCTCGGCCTTCGCGATCGGGATGGCCGCCGGCGCCCCGCTCATGGCGGCGCTCGCCCGCAACCGGCCGGGACGGGCGAGCCTGCTCGGCTTCCTGCTGCTGTTCGCGGCGGCCCACGCCGTGGGAGCCCTCACCACGAGCCTCCCGGTCCTGCTCACGACCCGCGTCCTCGCGGCGCTCGCGAACGCGGGGTTCCTCGCCGTGGCGCTGACGACGGCCGCCGCGCTCGTCCCGCCCGGCCGGAAGGGACGCGCGCTCGCCGTGCTGCTGTCGGGCACGACGGTCGCGACGATCGCCGGGGTCCCCTGCGGATCGGTGCTCGGCGCGCTGCTCGGGTGGCGGGCCGCGTTCTGGGCCGTCGCCGCGCTCTGCCTGCCCGCGGCCGTCGGCATCCTGACAGGGGTTCCGGGCCGCCGCGCGGAGCCGGGCACCGCCGCCGCTTCGCCGCTGCGGGCGGAACTCGCGCTGCTGGCGAGGCCGCGGCTGCTGCTCGTCATGCTGCTCGGCGCGCTGGTCAACGCGGCGACCTTCGCGAGCTTCACCTTCCTCGCCCCGGTCGTGACCGGCGCCGGCGGGCTGGACGAGTGGTGGATCTCCGTCGCCCTGGTGCTGTTCGGCGCCGGCTCCTTCGCCGGGGTGACCATCGCGGGACGGCTGTCCGACCGCCGTCCCGGCCTGGTCCTCGCGGCCGGCGGACCGCTGCTGCTCGCGGGCTGGCCGGCCATGGCGCTGCTCGCCGGCGAGCCGGTCGCGCTGCTCGTCCTCGTGTTCGTCCAGGGCACTCTGTCGTTCGCGCTGGGCGGCACGCTGATCACGCGCGTCCTCTACGAGGCGGCGGGAGCCCCCACCATGGCCGGCTCCTACTCGATCGCGGCGCTCAACACCGGCGCCGCCGCCGGACCCCTCGTCGCCGCGGCCACCCTCGGCACCGGGGCCGGTGAGCTCGGGCCCCTCTGGACGAGCGGGCTCCTCGTCGCCGTCGCCCTGCTCCTCGCGCTCCCCTTCCGCCACGTGATCGCGGCCCGCGAGCGAGGCACGGCGATGACTTTCCTCCGCCGCCGTAGTCGGTACCGGCAGCACTCAGGCTCCACGTAGAGGGAGAGAACATGGCGCTGGACCTCTTCGCCGGCATTCCCGTCACCGACTACAAGGCGGCACTGCCGTGGTACGAGCGGTTCTTCGGCAGGGAGCCGTCGTTCCTGCCGAACGACATCGAGGCCGTGTGGGAGGTGGCCGAGCACCGGTACGTCTACATCGTCCAAGACCCTGACCGGGCCGGGCACGCCCTCGTGTTCTCCTACGTCGACGACCTCGACGACCGGGTCGGCGCGATCACCGCACGCGGGATCGAACCCGCGGACCGCGAGACGTACGAGAACGACGTGGCCAAGGTGATCTACCGCGACCCCGACGGGAACGAGGTCAGCCTTGGCGGCGGACCGGGCTGAGCACCGGAAAATCCCCGGGGCGGAGCCGGGATTCCGTGCCATGATCAATAGGTGCCGGTTGATGCGGATCTGCTCACCCTGTTCCTGCTGACCTCGATCGTGGCCATGGTGATTCCGGGGCCCGACATGCTGTTCGTCCTCGGTTGCGGGATGCGGGGCGGCGCGCGTGCCGGGCTGCTCGCGACGGCCGGGGTCGCGACGAGCGAGGCCATCCACGTGGCCGTCGCGGCGGTGGGGCTGGCCGCGCTGTTCGCGGCGGCGCCGACCGCGTTCACGGTGGTGCGGGTCGCCGGTGCGGCGTTTCTCGTCTACCTGGGCGTCCAGGCCATCCGGCACCGCAGGGAGGGGCTGGACGGCGCGTCGGCGGCCAGAGGGGTCTCCGGGCGGCGCGCGTACCTCAACGGGATGCTGACCAACCTGCTGAACCCGAAGATGGTCGGGCTCGGCGTCCGCCTCGCCGCCGAACGCTGACCGGCCGGATCAGGACGTCAGCACACCGCGTCCGGTGGGCGAGTGGGCGCCGTGGCGGGCCTCGTTGCCGCAGTGGCGGCAGATCACCATGGGGCTGACCGGGTTGCCGCAGGAGTGCTGCCAGCGGACGGGCGGGTCGTCCGCGTTCAGGTGGCGGTCGCCCCACTTCATCAGCACGAGCAGGACGTCGCAGAGCTCCACGCCCGCGGGGGTCAGGTGGTACTCGTAGCGGGCCGGCCGGTCGCTGTAGCGCTCGCGGCGGATGATGCCGTTCGCCTCCAGCTTGCGGAGCCGGGACGTGAGGATGTCGCGGGACGCCCCCGTGTTCCGGGCGATCCCGTCGAAGCGCCGCACCCCGTAGACGAGCTCGCGGATCACGAGCAGGCTCCAGCGCTCGCCGACCAGCTCCAGCGTGTCGGCGACCGAGCACTCACGTGGCTGGGCGTCCTTCGGCATACGACGCAGCCTAATGCGCCGCTCCGGCTGTTCGGCCGGGCCGGCGGCCTTCACCGGTCGTGACCGGCCGGGCGGCGGTGTCCCGCCCGGCTCCGCGGGTGTTGCGCCGCGGTCCGGCGCGGGCCGGTGGGCGTCCGCGGACGCCGCACCGGCCGCCGTGCCCGTCCGGCCCATCCGTCAGAGCCGCTCGATGACGGTCGCGTTGGCCAGCCCGCCGGCCTCGCACATCGTCTGGAGGCCGTAGCGGCCGCCGCGGTCTTCGAGGGCGTGCAGGAGCGTCGTCATGATGCGGGTGCCGCTGGCGCCGAGCGGGTGGCCGATCGCGATCGCGCCGCCGCGGACGTTGACCCGGGCGGGGTCGGCGCCGGTCTCGCGCTGCCAGGCCAGCACGACCGGGGCGAACGCCTCATTCACCTCGAACAGGTCGATGTCACCGAGGGACAGGCCGGCCCGGTCCAGGACCTTCTCGGTCGCCGGGATGATCGCGGTGAGCATCAGCAGCGGGTCGTCGCCGGTCACGGCGAACGCGTGGAAGCGGGCGCGGGGGCGCAGGCCGAGCCGCTCGGCGACGTCGGCGCCCATGACGAGCACGGCGGCGGCGCCGTCGTTGATCGGGGACGCGTTGCCCGCGGTGATCTTCCAGGCGATCTCGGGGAACCGCTCGGCCATGCGCTCGTCGTAGTAGGCCGGTGCGAGCCCGGCGAGGATCTCCGGGGACGTCCCGGGACGGACGGTCTCGTCCCACTGGCCCGCCCAGGCGACCTCGCGGTCGAACTCGCCGTTCTTCCACGCCTCGGCGGCGCGGCGGTGCGACTCGTAGGCGAAGGCGTCGAGCTCCTCGCGGGGCAGGTCCCAGCGGGCGGCGATCAGCTCGGCGCTGATGCCCTGGCCGACGAGGCCGTCCGGGTACCGCTCGCCGAGCATCGTCCCGAACGGGTTCGTGCCGGGCGGCACGCTCGACCCCATCGGCACGCGGGACATCGACTCGACGCCGCACGCGATCGCGATGTCGTACGCGCCGCTCTGCACGCCCTGCGCCGCGATGTGCAGGGCCTGCTGCGACGAGCCGCACTGCCGGTCGACGGTCATGGCGGGGACGCTCTCCGGGAACCCCGCGGCGAGGACGGCGGTGCGGGTGATGTTGAGCGCCTGGTCGCCGACCTGGGTGACGACGCCGCCGACGACGTCGTCCACCTGGGCCGGGTCGATGCCCGCGCGTTCGACGAGCGTGCGCAGCGTCCGGGCCAGCAGGTCTGCCGGGTGGTCGTCGTGCAGCGACCCGTTCGGCTTGCCCTTGCCCACCGGGGTGCGCACGGCCTCCACGATCACCGCGTCGCGCATGACTCCCACCTCCGTTGTGTTTTCCAACTCACTCTCGGAGTATCCGATCAGTAAGTTGGAAAACACAACCCACTGCGCGCGTGGCCTGCCTCACAACAAGAGAAAACCCGGGAGCCCGGCGTATACCGCCGTGGCTCCCGGGCCGTCGGACCGCTCAGCGGGAGGGGCCCATACTGTGGTCCGTCTCTTTCCTCCATACGCCGAAGGGCCCCGCGGTGGAGCCGCCCGACAATGCGAGGTCGGACAAGCGCGCCTCCTTCATGCCTTCGACGTCACGTTCCCTTCGGACCTTAGTTCCATGGGCCGCGAAATGCCCCCAAATAGGATCAAAGTGTCGTCAAGTATCAGATGACGGTCGGAGTTCGCTCTCCCGACACGAGGCGCAAGCGCACCACGGTGGGCACCGAGTCCCGTTCGACGGCGGCACGCAGCCGCGGCACGGCCTCCTCCTGGACGCGCCGGCGCAGTTCGGCGGGGTCCGCCTGCCGCCCGTACGCGATGTCCAGCCGCAGTTCGGGCCGGCTGGACGAGCCGATCAGCCGGGCCCGCACCTTCTGGACCCCCGGATACTCGCCGATCTCGGTTTCGAGCGCGCCGGAGACGGCCTTGGCCGACAACCGCGTCCCGCCCGCCCCGGTGTCCGGCTCCAGTTCGAGGCCCCGCAGCCTGCCGGTACGTCCCTGAGCGAGCAGCCAGGCGAGCCCGAGGAGCGCCAGGAGGACCGCCGCGGCGGCGACGGCAGGCCAGAACCAGGCGTTGTCCTCGGCGAAGCGCCGCGCCCCGGCGGTGAGGACCGGCGCGGAGGCCCGTCCGTCCCCGAAGGCGCCGAGGCCCCGCGCGAGACTCGCGCCCCCAACGACCGTGAGGACGGCGCCGGTCAGCGCCAGCCCGGTGCGGTTGAGGTGCGCGGGACGGCGGTCCATCACGCCCCCCGCATCCAGACCCGCACGGACCGGTCGGGCAGTGGCTCAAGCCGCTCCAGGGGGGCGCGCACCGCGTCGGCGACGCCCTCGTCCAGCCCCGCGGGCTCGTGGACGGGCGTCCTGGCCACGACCTTCACCCGGCGGCGCCCCAGCCGGACCCGCGCCACACCCGACACACCCGGCGCCCCCTCGGCCGCCGCGGCGACGGCGCGTCTGAGCCCGCGCCTGCTCACCCCCATCACCAGGCCCGGGTCCCCGCCGTGCAGCGGGACCATCCGGGACCTGCCCGGCAGCAGGGCCGCCAGCAGGAAGCACAGGCCGAGGATCGCCAGCGCACCGAAGATCGCGAGGGCGTACCAGTCCTCCCACGCCGCGTCCTTCACCCATCCGTAGGGAAAGATTCCCGCCGGACGGTCGAGCAGCGCCGAGACGACCTCGATGGCGGTGAGCACGCCCGCCGCCGTCAGCAGCAGTGCGGCGACCATCGCGGGCCACACCCTGCGCGAGTGGAACGCGTGCTTCGCCGCGCGGTCCGCCTTGCGGGACGCCTTCGTCTCCTCCCGCTCCACGGCGGGCCGGAGACCGGCCTGCGCGGTCACCGCACGGTCCTTTCGCCGGCGCCCGGACGGCCCAGCTCGGAGACGTCGATGTCCACCTGCCGGACGGTGTAACCGGTCAGCTCCGCCACCCTGCCGCGCACGCTCTCGCGCACCCGCCGCGCCACATCGCGCACCGGCATCGGGTAGGTCACCGACATCGCCACCCTGGCGGTGACGACGTCCCCGGCCACCCGGACCTCGGTGCGGGCGGGGCGGCGCCCGGGCAACGGCACGCCGAGGACCGCCCGGCCGAGCCCTCCGGACTCGTCGACCTCCGCCGCGGCCTGCGCGACGATGCGCGCCACGGCCCGTTCGCGGATCGTCGTGGTGCCCCGCTCCCCGCCGTTCATCGCGACCGCCGGCCGGTGCCGAGCAGCCGCCCGAGGTCGAGGTCGCCCTCGATGGCGCGTCCGACCAGGAAACCGAGCGCGCCGAGGAACAGGACGATGAAAAACGGCCCGAACCCGCCGAACGCGCCGGCGAAGCCCAGCGCCACCCCGAAGGCCATCCCGACCAAGGGCCACAGCAGTCTCATGTCCATGACGAATCCCCCTTCAGCCGTCCCCTCATGGCACCGGCCGCTCATCGGCGATGTCCCCGATCAGGACGGTCACCCGCCGCCCACCGGCGAGCGGGCGCACCAGCCGCCGGACGTCGTCGGCGATCTCCGCGCAAGGCCGCCCGTACCGGACGACGACCCCGACCTCGATCTCACCCGGACGCACCGCCACCCCCGCGAGCGGCGGCCCCGGACGGTAGGTCGCGATCCAGCCGCGCGGCCCGGAGGTCAGCCCCAGCACGTCCGGACACCCCGTCGCCGCCGCACCGATCCGCGACGCCAGCTCGACGACCGCCCCCGCCGCTCCGGCCGGCCCCTCACCGGACCGTGGCGGGACGGCGGGGGGTCGCTGATGTCGCGGCTCGGCGGCCTGGGCAGCGGGAGTTCCCGCCGCGCTCGGGCGTCGCGAGGCGGGCTCGTCCGGGCCTGGGCGGGGTGGGCGCCGGTTCGCCGGACCAGGGCGCACGGAGGATCCCGCCTCGTTCGTCCAGGCGATCATCGAACTCGGGGCCCCTCGGACCGCTCGTCCGATTCGTCGCCGTCCAGGTGGACGTCGTCCACGGTGATGTTCACCTCGACGACCTCCAGGCCGCACATGTGCTCGACCTCGTTGACGACGTTCGCGCGCACCGCGCCCGCGAGGTCCGGGATCGAGAGCCCGTACTCCACGACGAGGTCGATGTCCACGGCGGCCTGGCGCTCGCCGACCTGGACGTCCACGCCCTGGGTGTCGTCGGCCGTCACCCCGGGCACGCGTTCCCGGACCGAGCCGAGCGTCCGCGACATCCCGCTGCCCATCGCGTACACGCCGCCGACCTGCCGCGCCGCCATCGTCGCGATCTTGGCGACGACGGTGTCGGCGATCCTGGTGGTGCCGTCTTCTGTGACGAGTTCGCTCGAACCGCCGTCAGGGCCCCGCTTGCGCATCGTCCGGGTGGAGCCCTGACCGGCGGCCCGAGTGTCATCCTGACTCATACCGTCCCCCAAAGTCGCTGATGTCCGATTCATGCTCGCCGCATGGTCAACGAACCGCTACTTTGGAGAAAGAGCAGGTCAACCCCGGTTTACTCGGCGGGTGCGGAGCGGGTGCCGCCGCCGCGGGGCGCGGGCCGGGCCTCCCCGGCCGGCCTCGTCCCCTGGAACATCGCGCGCATCTTGCGGGCCGCGTCACCGGGCTTCTTCGGACGCTTGCCCGTACCGCCGCCCGAACCGCCCTCCCGCCCGGTGCTCCCGGCCGCCCTGTCCTTGCCTTGCTTGTCGTTCACGACAACACTCCCCCGATGTCGATCACACTCGTCACATGAGTACCCCGTCTACCCGGGGTAGAAGCGCACTTCCGGGCGCCCGACCTGACCGTAGTGCGGGCGGCGGTGCGCGAGGCCGTTCTCCGCGAGGTATTCGAGGTAGCGGCGCGCGGTGACGCGGGAGACGCCGGTGAGGTCGGCGGCCGCGGCGGCGGACAGCCCGTCGGCGGCGCCGGCCAGCACCTCGGTGACGGCCTGGAGCGTCTCGTCGCTCATGCCCTTGGGCAGCGTGCGGTGGCCGGGGGTGCGGAGGGTGGCGAGCATCCCGTCCACGTCGGCCTGGCCGCTGACCTCCCCGGCGCCGACCGCCTGCTCCCGGAACCGCGCGTACCGTTCGAGCTTGTCGCGCAGGGACGGGAACGTGAACGGCTTGAGCAGGTACTGGACGACGCCGACCGACACCGCCGACCGGATCACGGCCAGGTCCCGGGCGGAGGTGACGGCGATGACGTCCACCTCGCTGCCCGCGGCGCGGAGCGCACGGCAGACCGTGAGGCCGTGCGTGTCGGGGAGGTAGAAGTCGAGCAGGACGACGTCCACGGCGGAGCGCTCGCAGAACCGCAGCGCCTCCGCCCCGGAGTGGACGACTTCCGCGACGGTGAAACCGGCGACGCGCTCGACGTAGGAGCGGTGCGCCTCGGCGGCGACGGGGTCGTCCTCGACCACGAGCACCTTGATCATGGCGCTTCCAGCGGCAGCCGGACGGTGAACACGGCGCCCTCGTCGTGGCTCACCCGGACGTCGCCGCCGTGGCGGCGGACGGCCTGCCCGACGAGCGCGAGGCCGATGCCGTGCCCGACGGGCCCGCCGGACGTCTTGGTCGTCCAGCCGCGCCGGAACATCTCGGGCACCGCGTCCGGGTCCACGCCCGGCCCGCTGTCGGCCACCTCCAGGACGAGCGCGCCGTCCTCCTGCCGCGCGCTGACGACCACGCGCGGCGGCCGGACGTCCGCGCCGGCGAGCGCGGCGTCCACCGCGTTGTCGATGAGGTTGCCGAGGATCGTGACGAGGTCGCGGGGCTCGGCCACGCCCTCCATGACGGTGTCCTCGGTGACGGCGAGCTCGACGCCGCGCTCCCCCGCCTCCGCGGACTTGCCGAGCAGCAGGGCGGCCAGCACCGGTTCGGACACCGACCCGACGACCCGGTCGGTGAGCCGCTGGGCGGTCCGCAGCTCGGCGGTGGCGAACTCGACGGCCTGGTCGGGACGGCCCAGCTCCACCAGCGACACCACGGTGTGCAGCCGGTTCGCCGCCTCGTGGGCCTGCGAGCGCAGCGACTCGGCGAACCCGCGCACGGTGTCCAGCTCGCCGGTCAGCACCTGCAGCTCGGTGTGGTCGCGGAGCGTGACGACGTTGCCCATCGCCGTGTCCCGCGACCGGACGGGCTTGGTGTTCACGACCAGCACGCGGGTGTCGGCGACGTGGACCTCGTCCGACCGCGGCTCGACCGAGGCGCAGGTGGCGGCCAGCTCGTCCGACAGCCCGAGGTCCGTGACGTGCCGCCCCCGCGGGTCCGGATGCAGGTCGAGGAGGTCGCGGGCGGCGTCGTTGCACAGCACGACGCGTCCCGAGCGGTCGAGGAGCAGCAGGCCCTCCCGGACGGTGTGCAGGATCGCCTCGTAGTACTCGAACATCTCGCGCAGCTCGCCGGGCGCGACGCCGCGGGTCTGCCGGCGCAGCCGGGCGGCGACCAGGTAGCTGCCGCCCACGCCGACGGCCAGCACCGCGGCGGCGACGACGGCCAGGGAGATCAGCCGCTGCCGCAGCTCGGCGGTGATGACGCGGATCGTGATGCCGACCGCGACGAGCGCCACGATGCGCCCGTCGTCGTAGACCGGGGCGACGGTGCGGACGGACGGGCCGAGCGTCCCCGTGTAGGTCTCGGTGAACGTCAGCCCCGCGAGGGCCGGCCCGGTGTTGCCGACGAACGCCCCGCCGATCCGGGACGGGTTCGGGTGGGTGTAGCGGATCCCGGCCGGGCTCATGATCGTGACGAAGTCGACGCCGGTGTCGTGGCGGACGCGTTCGGCGTACGGCTGCAGCAGCCGGCTGGGATCGGGGGTCGTGACCGCGACGCGGACGTTGTCGGCGTCGGCGATGCTCTTCGCGAGCGCCGTCACCGTCTGCGCCGCCGCGTCGTCGGCGGACCGCCCGGCGTCCAGGTAGGCGATGCCCGCGCCCGCCGCCACCAGCAGCCCGACGATCGCCGCCTGCAGCACCAGGAGCTGCCGCGCCACACTCCAGCGGCCGGGAATCGTCCATTCGGGACGCCGCACACGCGCACCTTTCGTCTCGGCCTCACCGTGAACGAAATGTACACAAGGGTGACCACCGACTCCGGAACGCGCAAACTCCCGAGTACGGTAACGAGCCCCTCGCCGATCGATGGTTCGACCTGCGCGGCCCCTCCCCCCACGCAGGCGCCCACCGTGTGCATGTGCCCGC
>NZ_BMRO01000004.1:510784-558351 GCF_014648675.1 Actinomadura livida | reverse complement strand
GCTCCGGCTCGCCTAGCGGCTCGCTGCGCGATCAGGTTTCTTGCTTCGCTCGAAACCTGCCTTCGGACGCGATCGCAAGCGTTGAGGTTGTCGCGGGGTTGCTGCGGTGGCTGAGGTGGTCGGGTCAGGCGGGTTCGGGTTGGGCGCGGTGGCGGCGGGGTGGGCGTGGGAGGTCCGGGCGGAAGCGGATCACCACGGGGAGGTCGGGCATGCCGACGGCTTCGCGGTAGCGCTCCACCGGGCCCGCGCCCAGTTCGCCGTAGACCTCGCTGATCAGCGTGTCGCCCGCGCAGGCGAGCCGCAGCAGCAGGCGGGGCCGGTCGGCCGTCCCCGAAAGGCGCACGCCGCAGTCGCGGACGCCGGGCATGGCGCGCGCGTCCCGGTTCAGGTCGTCCGCGGCCGCGCGGGCGCGGATGCGGGTCTCCGGGTCGACGTCCGGCCACCACCGGTGGACGACGCGGCGGACCTGGACGACCAGCCACAGCTGCCCGGCGAGCGCCAGGACCTCCGCGACGCCCGCGGCGACCGGCAGGAACCAGCCGTGGCCGCCGGCGAACCGGGCGAGCGCGGGGTCGAGCAGCGGGCCGTCCGCGGCGGCCGCGCCGAAGGCGCCGAGCCCGGCGGCGAGCGCCGCGGCACCGCAGGCGAGCAGGACGGCCCCGGTGGCCGCGATCGGGATGCGCATGTCAGTCCCTCCGCCAGCCGAGCCGGACGTCGACCTGCGGCCGGCGCATCGGCTCGATGCGGTCCAGCCGGGCGCCGACCGCCTGGCGGACGAGGTCCGCCAGGTTCGCCGGGTTGCGGTAGCCGGTCGTGACGCGGACGACGAGGACGCCGCGGAACGGCCCCGGGCCGCGCACGCGGGCGCGTTCGATGCCGGGGACGCCGAGCGCCGCGTCCGCGACCGTCCGGCGCAGCGCGGTGCGTCCGATGGCGCCCGCCTGCCGCGGGTCGGAGCCCGCGAGCGGGACGCCCCTGAGCCGCCCCGGCAGCGCCGCCAGCAGGAACGCGGCACCGGCGAAGGTGATCGCGCCCGCGGCCGGCAGGACGTCGCGCCAGGTGTGCCGCCGGAGCGCGTCCGCCACCGCGGCCACGCCCGGCACGGGGTGGACGCCGGAGCCGAGCGCGGCGGCCAGCAGTTCGATGGCGGCGACCCCGCACCCCGTGGTCACCAGCAGCGCGCCGGCGAAGCCCGCGAACGCGCGGCGCGGCCGGAACTCGCGGACGGCGAGCCGCCGCGCCTGCCGCCTGTTGTGCTCCTCCTCGATCAGGTCCCTGACCAGCATCTCGGCCATAGCCACCCCCGTGAGCCATCGGCACGTCCGGCATCATCACCCATGGTGAGGCATTGTCACGTGGAGTGAAACACGCCATGCCGACATCTCGCGCGTTCGCCGGGGTGGCGGGGGCCGCGGGTCAGCGGAAGACGACCGTGCGGTCCCCGTTGAGGAGGATGCGGTGCTCGCAGTGCCAGCGGACCGCGCGGGCGAGGGCGAGGCACTCGACGTCGCGGCCGACCGCCACCAGCTCCTCGGGGCTGTGGCCGTGGTCGACGCGGGCGACCTCCTGCTCGATGATCGGCCCCTCGTCCAGGTCGGCGGTCACGTAGTGCGCGGTGGCGCCGATCAGCTTCACGCCGCGCGCGTGCGCCTGGTGGTAGGGGCGGGCGCCCTTGAAGCTCGGCAGGAACGAGTGGTGGATGTTGATGATCGCGCCGGGCAGCTTGGCGCAGAAGTCGTCGGAGAGTATCTGCATGTACCGGGCGAGGACGACGAGGTCGGCGCCGTAGTGCTCGACCAGCGTCAGGATCTCGGCCTCCTGGGCGGCCTTGCCGCCCGGCCCGACCGGCAGGTGGTGGTAGTCGATCCCGTACGACTGGGTGAGGGGCCGCAGGTCGGGGTGGTTGGACGCGACCGCGACGATGTCTATGTCGAGCAGCCCGGAGCGCGTCCGGTACAGCAGGTCGTTGAGGCAGTGCCCGCCCTTCGACACCATGATCAGCACGCGCGGCCGCTCGGCGAGCGCGTGCAGCCGCCACTGCAGGCCGAGCTCGGGCACCAGCGCCGCGAACGCGCCGCGCAGCTCGTCCGGGTCGGTGTCGTCCAGGGTCGCGAACTGCACCCGCATGAAGAAGGTGCCGGAGTCGCCGTCGCCGAACTGCTGGCTCTCCAGGATGTTGCAGCCGCGCTCGGCCAGCAGCCCCGAGACGGCGGCGACGATGCCGGGCCGGTCGGGGCACGACAGGGTCAGCACATATTCGTTCAACGGTCTCAACTCTTGTGTTCGCGGTGGGACGAGGCGGGGCCCTGGCGCGATGGGGCAGCTCAGGGCGTGTCCCCATCGAGCTTACGCGGCGTCCGTCCCTCCCGCCGCCTTACCGCCCGCGACGGCGAGCCGGGAGGGACGGAGCGAGCGGCTACTCATCAGTAGTTTGGGGGCTCGCTTTGAGGTTAGTTTTGCTTCCATGCGGCGAATCGGGTTCGTGGTACTGGCGGTGACCCTCGCTCTCGCGGGATGCACGACCGAGACCGGCGACGGCGGCGGAGACGGGGACGGGGGCGGGGACAGACGGCCCGCGAAGGTGGACGGCATCCCCACCGCGCAGGGCACGCACAAGCAGAAGCTCGACGTGGGGACGATCGGGCACCGCGAGTTCCTGCTGCACGTGCCGGCGAAGGTGGCCGGCGGCGAATGGCGGGACGGCAAGCCCGCCGACCCGCCCGCGCTGGTCCTCGCCCTGCACGGCGGGCTCGCCACGATGGAGAAGATGGAGGAGATCTCCGGCTTCAACCGGCAGTCCGACGAGAACGGATTCCTCGTCGCCTACCCCAACGGCTTCATGACGACGTGGAACGCCGGCGACTGCTGCGGCGCCGCGAAGATCGGCGACGTGGACGACGTCGGGTTCCTCACCAAGCTGATCGACAAGCTCACCCGCGCGGGGCTGGCCGACCCGAGGCGGGTCTACGTGACGGGCTTCTCCAACGGCGCCGGGATGGCGTACCGGATGGCCTGCGAGCGGCCCGGCAAGGTCGCGGCGATCGGGGTCGTGGAGGGCGCGCTGGTGACCGACTGCGACCCCGGCGAGCCCGTCTCGGCGATGATCTTCCACGGGACGGCGGACGGGAGCGTCCCGTACAACGGCGGCGGGAACCGCGACTTCAACGACCGGCGGCCGTTCCCGCCCGTGTCGAAGGCGGTCGAGTTCTGGCGCCGGGCCGGCGGGCTGCCCGAGCCGGAGCGGCGGGTCAAGGCGCTGACCGGGAACACCGAGTGCCAGAGCACCGGGAAGGGCGACCGGGGCGTCGCGGTGACCTTCTGCAAGATCAACGGAGGCCGGCACGCATGGCCGGACCGGGCCGGGGCCATGCTGTGGGACTTCTTCGCCGCGCACCCGCGTCCCGAATGAGCGGTACGTGAGAGGTTCTCACATTCGGGGTTTCTATGGCAGTCTGACCACCATGAACCTCCGGGACCGCTACGACGCCGCGACCGCCGCAATCGAGGCGCCGTTCGCCGTCGTCGACCTGGCGGCCTTCCGCGCGAACGCCGCCGGCCTCGTCCGCCGCGCCGCCGGCAAGCCCATCCGGGTGGCGAGCAAGTCGGTGCGCTGCCGGCCGCTGCTGGAGGACGTCCTCGCCATGGACGGCTTCGCCGGGGTCATGGCGTTCACGCTCCCCGAAGCCCTCTGGCTGGCCGCGGAGGGCGTCAGCGACGACATCCTCGTCGCCTACCCCACCACGGACCGGACCGCCATCGCCGCGCTCGCCGCCGACCCCGCCGCCGCCCGCACCGTCACGCTCATGGTCGACTGCCCCGAGCACCTCGACCTGATCGAGTCCGCCGCCGGCGACCGCGACATCCGCGTCTGCATCGACGTGGACGCCTCCTACCGCCCCCTCGCCGGACGCGTCCGGATCGGCGCGCTGCGCTCCCCGCTGCGCACCCCCGCCCAGGTCCGCGCGTTCGCCGAGCAGATCCTCAAACGGCCTTCGCTCCACCTCGCCGGGCTGATGGCGTACGAATCGCAGATCGCCGGGGTCGGCGACGTCCCGCCCGGACGTCCCGCCCGCGGCCGCGTCATCCGCACCATGCAGCAGCGGTCCCGCCTCGAACTCGCCCGGCGCCGCGCCGCGATCGTCCGCACCGTCTCGGAACTGACCGAGCTCGAATTCGTCAACGGCGGCGGCACCGGCAGCGTCGAGAAGACCGCCGCCGAACGCGCTGTCACCGAGGTCGCGGCGGGCTCCGGCCTCTACCAGCCGCACCTGTTCGACCAGTACTCCAACTTCAGCGGACGCCCCGCCGCGCTCTTCGCCCTCCCCGTCGTGCGCCGCCCCGCGCCCGGCGTCGCGACCTGCCTCGGCGGCGGCTACCTCGCCTCCGGCCCCGCCGACGCCGTCCGCCTCCCCCAGCCCTACCTGCCGACCGGCCTCGTCTACGACCCCAACGAGGGCGCCGGCGAAGTGCAGACCCCCCTCCTCGGCCGCTCCGCCGACCTCCTCGCCATCGGCGACCGCGTCTGGTTCCGCCACACCAAGGCCGGCGAACTCTGCGAACGCTTCGACACCCTCCACCTGATCGAAGACGACAAGGTAGTAGGCACGGTCCCGACGTACAGAGGCGAAGGCCGCACCTTCTTGTAGCCCCCTGCGCCCCCCGTCCAAGCATCCCCATGGGCCGACAAGACGTTGACTTGCGGCGTGTTGTTGTTATGAAGCGCTTCATAACAACAACACGCCGCAAGTCAACGAAACGGTGGGGGGTGCTCTGGGCTCCTGGGGGTGGGTGGGGACGTAGGTTGGGGGGATGAGCGATGCTCCCTTGATCAGTGTTCGTGGTGAGGCCGTGCTTGAGGTCGAGCCGGAGATCGCGCGGGTGGTGGTGCATGTCCAGTCGCAGGAGTCCGACCGGCGGGACGCGCTCGACCGGCTGACCGAGCGCAACCGGCAGTGCCTTGAGCTGGTCAGGTCGTACGGGGACGCCGTCGAGAAGCTGGAGACGGGCGGGGTGTCGATCGTGCCGCTGCTGAAGTACAAGCGGCGGGAGGGCGACGTCCGCGCCTATCGGGGGACCGTGCAGATCAAGGTCGTCGTCGCGGACTTCGGGGTGCTCGGGGAGCTCGTCACCCGGCTGGGCGACATGGAGCGCACCTACGTGGACGGGCCCGAGTGGCTGCTGCGGCGGGACAGCGAGGTCTACGCGCGGGCCGCGCGGCAGGCCGCCCACGAGGCCGTCGAGCGGGCCCGCCGGTACGCCGAGGCGCTCGGGTCCCGGCTCACCGGGCTCGTCGAGCTGTCGGACGAGGGGCTCGGCAGGGCCCAGGACGCGGGCGGCCCGGTCACGCTGGCCGCCGCGTACGGGCGGGCCGCCGGGGCGCCCGAGGAGCCCGAGCCGATCGACCTGGAGCCCGCGAAGCAGGTCGTCCGGGCCGCGGTCGAGGCCCGGTTCACCGTGTCGCCGCCCGACCTGGAGCCCCGGTGAAGATCGCGATCATCGGGGCCGGCAGCGGCTACATGCCGGGCGTGATCCGCGGAATCCTGCACCGCGCCGAGGACCTGGCGGGCACCGAGCTGGCCTGCCACGACATCGACACCGGGCAGCTGGTGACCATGACGCGGCTGGCCCGCGCCATGTTCTCCGCCAGGGGCGCCGGCATCGCCGTCTCCGCGCACACCGACCTCAAGGCCGCGCTGGACGGCGCCTCCTACGTGTTCACGACGTTCCGTCCGGGCGGGCTCGCGGCGCGCCATCTGGACGAGTCGATCCCGCTCAGGCACGGCGTCGTCGGGCAGGAGACCGCCGGGCCGGGCGGGTTCCTGATGGCGCTGCGGTCCGTGCCCGTCCTGCTGGAGATCGCGGCGGCCGCGCCGGACGCCTGGATCGTCAACTACACCAACCCGACGAACATCGTCACCGACGCCGTCGCCCGCACCACCGGGGCGCGCGTCATCGGACTGTGCGATCAGGCCATCGGGGACACCGAGATGTGGGCCGACCTGCTGGGCCTGCCGTTCGAGGGGCTGGAGGCCGACTGGATCGGCCTCAACCACGCCACCTGGGCGCAGCGGCTCCGGCTCGACGGCCACGAGCTCGACCTGCCGGGGCTGCTGGACGAGCTGGAGATCCCGGGCGGCGGTGCGACGCCGTGGCGCGACCCGTCCCGCATGGCCGAACTCGCCAAGACGCTCGGATTCCTGCCGAACTCCTACGCCAAGTACTACTTCTTCCACGACGACGTGGTCGAGGAGCTGCGCGCGAAGGGCACGACCCGCGCGCAGGACATCCTCGCGATGCTCCCCGCCTACTACGAGCAGGTCGCCGCCGAGTCGCGGAAGGCCGACCCCGACCCGTCCCGCGAGCGCGGCGGCGGGGAGCACGGCGAGTTCGCCGTGGACGTCATCTGCGCCCTGCACCGCGACGAGGGCCGCCGGATGATCGTCAACACGCGCAACAACGGCGCGATCTCCTCGCTGGACGCCGACGCGATCGTCGAGGTCCCCTCGCTGGTCGGGCGCGCCGGGCCGGTCCCGCTGACGATGGGCCCGCTCCCCGGGCCGGTGCGCGGGCTCACCCAGGCGATCCACGCCTACGAGCGGCTCGCGTCCGAGGCGGCCGTCACCGGCGACCGCCGGACCGCCCTGCAGGCCCTCATGGCGCACCCGTTCGTCCGCGGCAAGCACACCGCGGAGAAGATCCTGGACGAGGGGCTCGCCGCGCACCGCGACCACCTGCCGCAGTTCACCTGACCGTGACCTCGTCCGCCTGAACGGGGGACGCCCCTGCCCCGTACCCAATGGTGTGGGAGGAACGGACTGCGGGGAGTACCGCATCGGCCTCGGCGTCTACGCCCTCGGACGGCTGCCCGGCGCCGAGGCCGACGAGCTGTCGGCGCATCTGCGCGACTGCCCGTCCTGCCGCGCGGAACTCGCCGAGCTGCGCGACGTCGCCGAGCTGCTCGCCCGCAGCGTCCCGCAGGCGCCCGGCCACGGCCCCGTGACGCGCAGAGGCGCCGGCCGCAGACCGCGGACCGGCGCCTCCCTGAACGGCCTCAACGGCGCCTGCGCCTACGGCTCCAGAGGACCAGGGCGGCCACGGTGACGGCGGCGGCGCCCGCCAGCACCACGCGCTTGTCGATCCCGCCGCGCTCCGGGTCGTCGGCGTCCGCGGGCGCGCCGATCATCGCGCCGACGGCCTTGGCGACCTGACCCGCCTCCTCTTTCAGCCGGTCGGCGCCCCGCCGCGCGACGTTCTTCGGATTCGTCCGGTCGGCGATCTCGTCGACCGTGCGTGCGAGCTCCTGGACGTTGCGCTCTATGTACCTTTCCAGCGCCTCCGGGTCGCTGGGCCTGTCGTCCATGCCGTGTCCTTATCGTGTGGGGCGAAACCGTGACCAGCGAAGCATGATCCGGACAGTCTCGCAGGTCTTCCCCCGGAACGCCCGCCGCACCCCCCGGCCCGGTACGGTTGGAGCCACCATCCGAGCGAAAGGCGGGACAGGGTGTCCGAGCGGCTGCAGCCGGGCGACGTCGCCCCCGAGTTCGAGCTTCCCGACGCCGACGGGTCCCCGGTGTCGCTGGCCGCGCTGCGCGGCAAGCGCGTGATCCTGTACTTCTACCCGGCGGCCATGACCCCCGGCTGCACCAAGGAGTCGGTCGACTTCGAGGGCAGCCTCGGCGAGCTCGACGCCGCGGGCGTCGCCGTCGTGGGCGTCTCCCCCGACAAGCCCGCCAAGCTCGCGAAGTTCCGGGAGAAGGAGGGCCTGACCTTCCCGCTGCTCTCCGACCCGGACGCCGAGGTCCTGAAGGCGTACGGCGCGTACGGGGAGAAGAAGCTGTACGGCAAGGTCGTCGTGGGCGTGATCCGCTCCACCTTCCTCATCGACGCCGACGGCAGGATCGAGAAGGCGTACTACAACGTGAAGGCCACCGGCCACGTGGACCGCCTCCGCCGCGACCTCGGCATCTGAACCGGAGACACGAAAGGACCGGCCCGCGTCGCGGGCCGGTCTTCGCACGCGGAGGGTGCGGGCGGGGGGATTCGAACCCCCACGGTGTCTCCACCAACAGGACCTAAACCTGCCGCGTATACCTGGTTTCGCCACGCCCGCCTGCGCCTCCCACCGGAGGCGCGTTCAGCTTAGCGGCTCGGTCCGCGGGGTGTGGGTGGTCGCCGTTCGCGGGCGGCCCGGCGGGGTCCGCCGTGCGGGCACGGCGGGCGCGGGACAGGGCGGCCACCGCGACGGCGGTGCCGGCGAGCGCGATCGCGGCGGTCAGCATCGCCGACTGGACGCCGGCGGCGAACGCCGTCCGGGCCTCCGCGGCGATCCCGGGCCCGGCCCGCAGCGCCATCGCCAGGGACTCCTTCGCCTGCTCGGCGACGGGTGCCGGCACGCCCTCCGGGGCCAGGTTCGCGCGGTAGCCGGACTGCAGGACGCTGCCGAGGACGGCGATGCCGAGCGCCCCGCCGAGCTCCCTGGCCAGGTCGTTCACCGCCGACCCGACGCCCTGCTTGTCGCGGGGCAGCGCGTCGATGATCGCGGCCGTGGCGGGGGTCATCGCGAGGCCCATGCCGGCGCCGAGCGGGAGCAGGCCCGCCAGCAGGAGCCAGTAGCCGCTGGTCTCGTCCAGCAGGGAGAAGACCAGCAGCGCCGCGCTCACCAGCAGCAGCCCGGCGGTGATGACGCGGGGCGCGCCGAACCGGGCGGCCAGCCGGGGCGCGACGACCCGGGCGGACGGCATCATCGCGAGCGCCATGGGGACGAGGCTCAGCGCGCCGATCAGCGCGCTGTCGCCCTTCACCAGCTGCAGGTACTGCAAGACGATGAAGATGAACCCGAAGAAGGCGAAGAACTGCAGCGTGATCGACAGCGTCCCGGCGGAGAACGGCCGGATACGGAAGAGCCGCGGGTCGAGCAGCGGGTGCGGCCGCCGCAGCTCCCAGGCGACGAAGCCGGCGAGGACGAGGACGCCCGCGGCGAGGCCCGCGAGTGTCCGGACGCTCGCCCAGCCCGCGACGGGCGCCTCGATGATCGAGTAGACGAGCAGGCCCAGCCCGGCGACGGTGATGGCGGCACCGGTGAGGTCCAGCTTCGGCGCGTCCGGCTCGGCGGACTCGGGGACGGCCGCGAGCGTCGCGATGAGCGCGGCCGCCGCCAGCACGACGTTCAGCACGAACACCGAGCGCCATGACCAGAACTCCAGCAGCGTGCCGGAGGCGAGCAGCCCGAAGACGGCGCTCGCGCCGGCGACGCCCGCCCACATGCCGACCGCCCGGGTGCGCGCCTCCGCGGCGAACGTCGAGGTGATCGTGGACAGCGTGGCGGGCATGACGAGGGCCGCGCCGACGCCGAGCACGCCGCGCATCGCGATCAGCCAGTTCGGGTCGCTGACCAGCGCGGCGGCGGCCGAGCCCGCGCCGAAGACGACGAGCCCGGCGGTGAGGGCGCGGCGGCGCCCGTAGCGGTCGCCGATGGCGCCGCCCAGCAGCAGCAGCGCCGCGAAGACGAGCGCGTACGCGTCGATGATCCACGCCAGTTCCGTCTGCCCGGCGCCGGTGTCGCGGGCGATGGACGGGACGGCGGTGTTGAGGGACGCCACGGCGGACACCACCGTGGCGAGGGAGAGCATCACGGTGGGCAGGACCGCGCGGTGCGCGGTTCGCCCCTCCGGAATGACGGCGGCCATGGCGAGCCTCCTAGTGCGTCTTCTCTCTTCGGCCACCTCGAATCTGGCCGCCGCACCGGCTATATTTCAACCGTGATGAATAAATCGGGGGCCTCGCGCGGGCGGCGGCGCGGGAGCCCGGACACCCGGCGGGAGATCCTCGCGGTGGCCCGCCGCCGGTTCCTGTCCGACGGCTACGGGCCGGTCACGATGCGCTCCATCGCCGCCGAGGCGGGCGTCGACGCCGCGCTGATCAGCTACTTCTTCGGGTCGAAGAAGGGGCTGTTCGGCGCGGTGCTGGGTCTGGTCGCCAACCCTCCGGAGGTGCTCGCGGGCGCGCTCCCCGGCGACCCCGCGACGCTGCCCGAACGCGTCCTGCGCGCGCTGCTCACCGCGTGGGACGACCCCGAGGGCGGCCGCCCGCTCGTGCTCATGGTGCGGGCGGCGGCGCAGGAGCCCGAGCTCGGACGGCTGCTGCAGGAGATCGTCCAGGACGAGCTGATCGGCCGCATCGCCGACCACCTGGCCGGCACGGGCGCGGTGACCGCCGACGTCCGGGGCCGGGCGGGCGTGTTCGGCGCGCAGCTCGCCGGCGTCATCTTCACGCGCCATCTCCTCGGCGTGGAACCGGTCGCGTCGATGCCGCGCGATGAATTGGCGGCGCGGCTCGCGCCGGGTCTGCGCGCGGTGCTGTACGGGCCGCCGCGCCGGTCCCGGCCCGGCGCCCCGGCCGGTGCACGGTCGGCCCGGGTAACGGACGGGTCCGCGCCAGAATTGCGGACAAAAACCCATGAGTTCGCCCGCATTATTTGAAAAACGACCTCGGCAGGGCCGCCGCGGGCGGCCTAGGCTTGATGAGTCCGCCCGTCGGCACAGTCGGTGACACCATGATCACAAGTTCGCCGGGGAACGTCGTGCACACGTCCTTCACGCACCGCCTGCTGCCCTACGACGGGGCGGACCGGTTCCTCGACGGCGCCCTCCCCTTCCTCGCGGACGGGCTCGCCGCGGGCGACCGCGTCGTCGCCGTCTGCGGGACCGGCCAGGAGATGCTGCTGCGCGACGCGCTCGGCCCCGCCGACGCCGGCGTCGAGTTCCAGGAGCCGCGGGACTGGTACCGCCACCCCGCGCGGACGCTGGCCGACTGCCTGAGCGCGGCCGACGACGCCACCGGGCGGGGAAGCCGGCTGCGCGTCCTCGGCGAGCCGGCGTGGACGTCGCGGACCCCGCCGGAGGTCGTCGAGTGGCAGCGGATCGAGGCCGTCCTCAACGTCGCGTTCCGCGACACCGGCGCCGCGCTCATGTGCCCGTACTCGACGTCGCTGCCGGCGGGCATCGTCGCGGCGGCCCGCAAGACCCACCCGGAGACCGTGCGCGGCGGGCAGGCCGTGCCCAACCCCGGTTTCGTCGACCCCTGGTCGTACTGCGCGCAGTGCGACCGCGAGCCGCTGCCCGCGCCGCCGCCGGACGCCGACGAGCTCCGGCTCGACAAGGCCGACCTGTACTGGCTGCGCGCCTACGTCACCGAGTACGCCCGCCAGACGGCGCTTCCCGACGAGGACCTCCAGCGCCTCCTGGTCGCGGTGACCGAGGTCGTGACCAACGCGATGCGGCACGGCGAGCCGCCCATCGTCCTGCGCATGTGGACGGAGCCGGGCACCGCGCCCGCCCTCGTCTGCGAGGTCGCCGACGAGGGCCGGTGGGCGCCCGGAACCGGCTACGGGCTCATCCCGCCGCGTCCCGGGAGCACCGCGTTCGGGAGCCGGTTCGGGCTGTGGGCCGTGCGGCTCCTGTGCGCGGCCGTCCAGATCAGGACGGGCGAGGGCGGCAGCACCGTCCGGCTCAGGCTCGCGCTCCCCGGCGCGGCCGGCGCCGGACCCCGGACGGAGAGTGAGGGCTTCCGTGCGTTGGGCTTCCAAAACCCTCCGAGCGGCGTACGCTGATGCACACACCACCGATCTCGATGGGCAGGCCATGGAGACACCCTGGTTCGCCGAACGTCCCGTCGGAGAAGTCCGGCCGGGCGATCACGGCTGGCTGGCCTACAGCGGTTCCGAGGAGCGCGACCAGGTCATCGGGACCTTCGTGCGGGAGGGCCTGCGGACCACCGAGAAGGTCGTCTACGTCACCGACGCCCCGGCCCACCGGCTGCCCGGCGTCGGCCCCCGGCACGGGATCGACGTGGACGCCTACAGCCGGGCGGGCCAGCTGCGGGTGATCTCGCGGCGGGACGCCTGCCTGGACCGTCGGGGCGGGTTCGAGCCCGCCATGATGCTGGACACGCTCGGCCGCGAGGTCGACAAGGCGTTCGACGAGGGCTTCCGCGCCGTCCGCCTCACCACCGACTACAGCTGGCTGCTGAAGCCGCCCGGGCCGCCCGACCTGGCCCGGATGCTGGGGTGCGAGCACCGCGTCGGCGACGCGGTGTCGCCGAGCACGATGGCGATGGCGATCTGCCAGATCGACAGGCACGCGCTCCGGCCGGACGAGCTCGCCGCCCTCCGTGACACACACGAGGTCCTCGTGGAAGTGAACCCCGAATACGACGACGGGATCCTGAAGATAGTGCGCACGTTCGAACCCGACGGCCTGCGGCTCGAAGGGGAGCTGGACGCGGCGCGGCACTCGGTGTTCGCCGAGCAGCTCGCCCAGGTGAGCACCGACCGCCGCCGCGTCCACCTCGACCTGTCCAGGCTCGGCTTCATCGACCTCGGCGGCCTGCACCTGATGGCCCGGCACGCCACCGGGCTGCCCGCCGGCGAGCCGCTGGTCCTCGACCACCTGGCGCCCGACGTGGAGAACGTCATCGAGATGGTCGGCTGGCACCGGCTCCCGGGCCTCGTCCGCGGCGGCCGGCGCACCTCCCCGGACCCGGAGGGGATCACCTGATGGCCATGGAGCACAAGGCTTTCCTGTACCGCGACATCGACGACTTCCTCTCGGTCACCGTGCCGTATCTGAAGGACGGGCTGGCGAACGACCAGAGCGTCATCGCCGTCGTCCCCGAACCGAGGCTGACCGCGCTCAGGGACGTCTTCGCCGGGCCCGGCCAGCCGATCGCGTTCGTCGACTCGGCGGAGTTCTACCGGCATCCCGTCCGCACCCTGCGCGACTACCAGCACGTCGTGAAGCAGAGCGCGCCGCGCCGCGTGTGCGCGCTGGCCGAACCCGTCTGGCAGGGCTGGGACGAGCGGCAGACGCTGGAGTGGATCCGGTACGAGTCACTCATCAACGTGGTGTTCGCGAGTTCCGGCGCGCGTGCGCTGTGCCCGTACGACACCGGCACGCTGCCGCCCCGCGTCGTCGCGGAGGCGAAGCGGACGCACCCCCTGCTGCTGTCGTCCGAGCACGAGGGGCTGAACCACGAGTACGTCGACCCGGTGACGGTCGGGACGGCCTGCGACCGCGGCCCGCGCACCGGCCGGCCCCGCGACGCCGAGTACCTCCCCGTCGCCGGCGCCGACCTGCACGTCCTGCGGGCGTTCGTCGGCGAGCGCGCCGCCCGGCACGGCCTCCCGAAGCGGCCGGCGCAGAACCTCGTCACGGCCGCGAACGAGGTCGCGGCCAACGCGCTGCAGCACGGCACGCCGCCGGCCGGCCTGTGGATCTGGCGGGACGGCGACGACGTCGTCTGCGAGATCGGCGACAACGGCTTCTGGCGCCCGCCCCCCAACCCGCTGACCGGGTTCATCCCGCCGGAAACCGCCCTCCAGCGCGGCTTCGGGCTGTGGACCGTCCGCCTCCTGGTCGACCTGGTGGAGATCCAGGCGGGCTGGGACGGCACCTTCGTCCGGCTGAGCGTCTCCCGCAGCGCCTCGGAGCCTGCCGGGGCCTAGGGGAGGCCGGCCGCGGCGACGATGTCGGCGAGGGCACGGAACGCCTTGCCGCGGTGGCTGATGGCGTCCTTCTCCTGCGGGGCCATCTCCGCGGTCGTGCGGGTCTCGCCGTCCGGGACGAAGACCGGATCGTAGCCGAAGCCGCCGGTGCCGCGCGGCTCGCGGATCAGCGCGCCGCGCATCCGTCCCTCGACGCAGTGCTCGGCGCCGCCGGGGACGACGAGGACGGCCGCGCACACGAACGCCGCTCCCCGCTGCTCGTCGGCCACGTCGGCGACCTGGTCGAGCAGCAGCTGGAGGTTGGCGAGGTCGCGGTTTCCTCCTGCGCCGAACCGTCCCGACCAGCGGGCCGACAGCACGCCCGGCATGCCGTTCAGCGCGTCCACGCACAGGCCGGAATCGTCCGCGACCGCGGGCAGGCCGGTGAACGCGGCGATCGCGCGGGCCTTGAGCAGCGCGTTGCCCTCGAACGTCAGCTCGGTCTCGGCCACGTCAGGAGCGCCGGGGAACTCGTCGAGGCCGACGATGTCGAGACCGCCGAGGATCCGCCGCAGCTCGGCGACCTTGCCCCCGTTGTGGCTCGCGAGGACGATCCTGCTCATCGGGCTCGGGCCCCCGCGCCGAGGGCCTCGGCCTGGAGGCGGGTCAGCTCGGCGCAGCCGCCCGCCGCGAGGTCGAGCAGCGCGTCCAGCTCGGAGCGGTCGAACGGGGTGCCCTCGGCGGTGCCCTGCACCTCGACGAACCGCCCGTCGCCGGTGCACACCACGTTCATGTCGGTGCCGGCGGCGGAGTCCTCCTCGTAGCAGAGGTCGAGGCGGGGCTCCCCGTCCACGACGCCGACGCTGATCGCCGACACCGAGGCGATGAGCGGGTCGCCCTTCAGCAGCTTGCGCTCGCGCATCCAGCTCACCGCGTCGGCCAGCGCCACGTACGCGCCGGTGATCGCGGCGGTGCGCGTGCCGCCGTCCGCCTGGAGGACGTCGCAGTCGAGCTGGACGGTGTTCTCCCCGAGCGCCTTGAAGTCGAGGCAGGCCCGGACGGAGCGGCCGATCAGCCGGGAGATCTCGTGGGTGCGCCCGCCGATCCGCCCCTTGACGGACTCGCGGTCGTTGCGGGTGTTGGTGGCGCGGGGCAGCATCGCGTACTCGGCGGTGACCCAGCCGAGGCCGCTGTCGCGGCGCCACCGGGGCACCGAGTCCTGCACGGACGCCGCGCACAGCACCCGGGTCGCGCCGAACTCGATCAGCACCGACCCTTCCGCGTGGTCGAGCCATCCGCGCTGGATGCGGACGGGACGGAGCTGGTCGGGCGCACGGTCATCGGGGCGAGGCATGGCTCCAACCCTAGTGGGCCTCAGAGGGTGTACCGGGCGCCCACGCGGGCCAGCTCGATGTCGCCGCCGTAGGGGCTGGCCTTGGCCTCCTTGAGCGAGAGGTCCGCGTCGTTCCACGGCACGAGGTGGGTCAGGACCAGCCGCCCGACCTCGGCGCGGGCGGCGTGCTCCCCGGCCTCGCGGGCGGTCAGGTGCAGCTCCGACGGCAGGCCCGGCCCGTCCAGGAACGACGCCTCGCACAGGAACAGGTCGGCGCCGGAGGCGATCTCGACCAGGTCGTCGGAGGCCCCGGTGTCGCCCGAGTACGCGAGCGTCTTGCCGTTGTGCTCGATGCGGAACGCGTACGCCTCGACCGGGTGCGGCATCAGCGCGGCCGTGACCCGGAACGGTCCGATCTCCTGGGTGCCGCGGCGCAGGGTGCGGAAGTCGAAGGTGCCGCTCATGCCCGGGACGGGATCGAGGTCGTAGGCCCGCGCCATCCGCGCCGCGGTGTCGGCGGGGCCGTACACCGGGATGGGCGGCGGCGGGCCGCCCGGCCGGTAGGTGCGCGCGACCCAGTACCCGCACAGGTCGAGGCAGTGGTCGGCGTGCAGGTGCGAGATGCAGACGGCGTCGATCTCGTACAGCGACCGGAACCGCTGCAGGGACCCGAGCGCGCCGTTGCCGAGGTCGAGCACCAGCGCGTAGCCGTCCGCCTCGATCAGGTAGCTGGACGCGGGGCTGTCCGGCCCCGGGAAACTGCCGGAGCAGCCGATCACAGTGACCCGCACGCTCAACTCCTCCTTTGGATTCCCGAGGAATCAGGTCGTCAGCGCCGTGCCCGGCGTGGTCTCCACGGTCTCCACCGAGCCGATCTCCGGGCCGAGGAACCGGCGGCCGAGCTCGGCGAACACGCCGGGGTCACCGGTGGCGCGGAACCGGTGCCGCGGCCGCGGCGTCGCCTCGGCGCGGGCAAGCCCCCGATCGTGCAGCACGCGATACACGTCCTTGGCGGTCTCGTCGGCACTTGACACCAGTGTGACCCCGTCGCCGACGACATACGAGATGACACCTGCCAGCAGTGGGTAATGCGTGCAGCCCAGGATGAGGGTGTCGCACCCGGCGGCCACGATCGGACGGAGGTAGCCGCGGGCCGCCTCCAGCAGCTCCGGGCCCATCGTCACGCCCGCCTCGACGAACTCGACGAAGCGGGGGCACGCGGCGCTGACGAGCTCGATGTGCGGCGCGGCGGCGAACGCGTCCTCGTAGGCGCGGCTGTTCACCGTCGCCTGCGTGGCGATCAGCCCGACCCGGCCGTTGGACGTGGCGCGGGCCGCGCGGCGGGTGGCCGGGTTGATCACCTCGACCACCGGGACGTCGTACCGTTCCCGGGCGTCGCGCAGCATCGCCGAGCTGGCGCTGTTGCAGGCGATGACCAGCAGCTTCACGCCCTCGGCGACGAGCCGGTCGAGCATCTCCAGGGCGTAGGCGCGGACCTCCGCGATGGGCCGCGGCCCGTACGGCTGCCGCGCCGAGTCGCCGAGGTAGCTGATCGGCTCGTTCGGCAGCTGGTCGAGGATCGCGCGGGCCACGGTGAGCCCGCCGAAACCGCTGTCGAAGACCCCGATGGGGGCGTCCGGGGGGCCGTCCCCCCGGGACGCGTCCCGTCCCCGGGACGCCGCCCCCCAGGATGCCTCTGACATGGTGCACAAGGCTAAGCGAGAAGGCTCCGCTCAGGTGCGTCATGCGTTGGACATCACACCGTCACAAGCCGGAAAACCGTCCAGTTCAGGCCATGCGGCCGCCGGCGGCACCCGATCGGGGGCGAAACGCCGAGGGAAACGCCGGGGAACCGGACCGGGGATCGCCTCAGCCGCGGGTGCGCGGCACCCGGGCGATCTGCCGGCTCTGCGCGACGAGCCGGTCCGCGGAGTCCCAGACCTCGACCTCCTCGTCGAACCAGCCGTCGGCGAGGAGCCGGCCGGTGCCGTGCACGGCCAGCCAGCCCTGCGCGGGCACGGCGCGCATGTGCCAGGTCAGCTCGACGGTCGGCGCCCAGCCCTGCGCGTCGAGGTTCAGGACGACGGGCGGCAGCGCGTCCACGGCGAGGGCGAGCGAGTAGGCGTCGAGCGGCTCGTCGCCGTGGTGCCGGAACCAGCCGCGGACCTCGGGGCGCCCGCTCGGCCGCCCGTCCAGCCAGCCCATCGTGGACCGGTCGAAGCGCATGTCGACCTGGTCGGCGAACCCCCCGCCCGACGGCGGGCGGAAGTCGGTGCACTCCTCCAGCGGCGGCATCGCCGGGGGCCCCTCGCCGGCCCAATCGGGCTCGGCGGCGGCGTCGAGGGTGCCGGTGGTGATGAGGGCGTCCACGACGGAGCGGCCGTCCTGGACGAGGCTGACCAGCGACGCCGCGGCGGTGCGGCCCGCCTTGCGGGACTCCACGACGACCTCGGCGGGCCCGGCCTTGGTGACCCGGTGGAAGTTCGCCGCGGTGGAGATCGGGTGGGCGTGCGGGGAGGCGTCGACGGCGGCGCGGGCCATCACGGCCATGAGGTAGCCGCCGTTCAGCGCCTCGCCGATGGCGTAGCCGCCGTCGAGGACGATCTCGTACCGGCCCTCGCCGACCTGCTTCACGGCGGTCGCGTCGCCGAACCCGCTCATCCGCACTCTCCCGCGTCCGGCCGCGCGGCGGGCGCCGTCACCCGTCCGACACGGTTCTAGAATCACATTCGATAGGGAACTCTACCGTGCCGGCCGGACCGCGACCGTGGTCAGGACGCCGCCCGCGCCGGCACGGCGGCCGGGAAAGGGACGGGGCTCAGGCCCAGAGCTGGCCCTCGAGGCGGGCTTCCGCCTCCTCCAGGGTCCCGCCGTACGCGCCGGTCGACAGGTACTTCCAGCCGCCGTCGGCGATCACGAAGACGATGTCGGCCCGCTCGCCCGCCTTGACCGCCTTCTTCGCCATCCCGATCGCCGCGTGCAGCGCGCCGCCGGTCGAGATGCCCGCGAAGATCCCCTCTTGCTCCAGCAGCTCGCGGGTGCGGCGCAGCGCGTCCCCGGACGTGACCGAGAACCGCGTCGTCAGCACCGACTCGTCGTACAGCTCCGGGATGAAGCCCTCGTCGATGTTGCGCAGCCCGTACACCAGGTCGCCGTACCGGGGCTCGGCCGCGACGATCTTCACGTCCGGCACCTGCTCCCGCAGGTACCGGCCGACGCCCATCAGCGTGCCCGTGGTGCCGAGCCCGGCGACGAAGTGCGTGACCGTGGGGAGGTCCTCAAGGATCTCCGGGCCCGTCGTCTCGTAGTGCGCGAGGGCGTTGGCCTCGTTGCCGTACTGGTAGAGCATCACCCACTCGGGGTTCTCCTCGGCCAGGCCCTTCGCCACCCGGACCGCCTCGTTCGAGCCGCCCGCCGCCGGGGAGAAGATGATCCGCGCGCCCCACATCTCCAGCAGCTGGCGGCGCTCGTCTGAGGTGTTCTCCGGCATCACGCACACCATCTCGTAGCCGCGCAGCTTGGCGACCATGGCCAGCGAGATGCCGGTGTTGCCGGACGTCGGCTCCAGGATCGTGCAGCCCGGCGTCAGCAGCCCCTCCTTCTCCGCCTTCTGGATCATGTAGAAGGCGGGGCGGTCCTTCACCGAGCCGGTGGGGTTGCGGTCCTCGAGCTTGGCCCAGAGCCGGACGCCGTCGCTCGGCGACAGCCGCGGCAGGCCCACCAGCGGCGTGCGGCCGAGCGAGTCCAGCAGCGAGTCGAATCGCATGTGCCGCGACCCGGCTCAGCCGCCGGCGACGGCGGGGAGGATGGTGACGCTGTCGCCGTCGGCGACCTGCGTCTCCAGCCCGCCGAGGAAGCGGACGTCCTCGTCGTTGAGGTAGACGTTGACGAACCTGCGCAGGCCCTTGTCGTCCACCAGCCGGTCGCGCAGGCCGGCGTGGCGCGCGTCCAGGTCGGTGAACAGCTCGTCCAGTGTGGCGCCCTTGCCCTCGACGGACTTGGCCCCGTCGGTGAGGTTGCGCAGGATCGTCGGGATGCGGACCTCGATCGCCATCGCGGTGATCTCCTTCTACGTCGTACGGGGGCTTCCCGCCCTCTGCGTCACAACCGGGCGGGAAGCGGGAAGATTCCAGGCATGATCAGCGCGTCAGCGACAGTCGTAGACGACCTCGGCGCGCGAGTGCCCGAACAGGAAGCTCTGCACGGGTGGCACCGCGGAGGAACCGGCGCGGCGGCGCACAGCGCCCGTCCGGTGACCGCTCGTCCACATGACCGCCAGTTTACCGGCCGTCCTCCGGGGCCGCCCCGCCGCCTTCGGCCGTCCGCCGCCCAGCCCGTCGCTCAGCCCACCGCCCGCCGCGGTCAGCCGTACGACTCGACGATCTGGACCTCTTCCTCGACCGGCTCGCCGTCCACCAGCAGGTACGAGCGGAACTCCACCTCGTCCGGCGCCTGGGTCGACACGATCACCCGGTGCACCCGCGGGTCGGCCAGCGACGACCGCAGGTAGTCGAGGTCGGTCCGCGACGGGTACGCCTCGGTCGAGGTGTGCGAGTGGTAGTGGACGATCATCTCCTCGTCGTTGTCGAACATCTCGTTCGCCACCCGGAACCACTCGTCGTTGTCGAAGCTGTGGTAGGTCGGGGACCGCTCGGCGTTGGTCATCGGGATGAACCGGGCCGGCCGGTCCGAACCCTCGGGTCCGGCCACGATGCCGCATGCCTCGTCGGGGTGGTCGGCGCGCGCGTGCGCGATGATCTTGTCGACTATGGCACGTTCGATCGTCAGCATGCCCGCAGGCTACCCGGCGGCGCCCGCCCGCCCCGGCCGCGCCCCGCCGCCCATGGCGGGGCACGGCATCCGGCACGCTCAGCCGATCCGGACGCGCATGCGGACCTGCGTGCCCTGCGGGCCCGAGCGGGTCTCCACGATGTGGCACAGCCGCCGGACGGCCCACATCGCGGCGTCGTGCCCCTTGGCGCCCGGCGGCTCGTAGCCGAGGAACCGGTCGGCCAGGACGCGCACCGGGTCGGCGACGTCGCAGATCAGCTCGCCGGCCTCGGCCCACACCCGCAGCGAGCCGCGGCCGCCGCCGTCCCGGATGATGCCGGTGGCGACCTCGTTGACCGCGAGCACGAACGGGAGCGTCCGGTCCTCCGGCAGCCCGAGCCGCGCGGCCTCGGTGAACAGGAAGCTCCGCAGCCCCGGCAGCCCGCCCGTCGCGAACGACCTGCGGGCGGCCACCGCAGGCGGCGGCGGCAGCGGGCCCGCGTCGCACTCGGCGCAGAACTCCGCGGGGGCGGTGTACCGCGCGGCGGCGGCGGGCCCGTCCGGCCCGGCCAGCTCCGGGTGGGTGCGGGCCGCGGCGTCCAGCACGTGGCCGGGCAGCACCGCCGTGTCGTACGCGCACATGATCATGGTCGGGGTGCCGGCGAACACGACGTTCAGCAGCGCGTCGTGCCGCTTCCACTCGCGGGTCTCCAGCGGCGTCCGGCCGCGCCAGACCGGCTCGGCCAGCAGCCGCAGCCGCCCGCGCGGCCACCAGTCGGCGCGGGCCCGGTCGTGGCAGGACGCCAGCGCGTGCATCGGGCCCCGGGACCACTGCGCCGCGTCCAGGAACTCGATCTCCGCGGCGGTCTCGCGGCCGAGCTGCCCGCGCAGCGCCGCCGCCACCGGCGGCTCGACCAGCACGACGACCGCGTCCCCGGCCCGGCGCCCGGCGCGCAGGTACGGCACGGCGGTCAGCAGGTACTCGTGCCGCGACCCGTACATCAGCGCCTGGTGCACGAGGACGTCCTGCGCGCCCTGGGCGTCCACGGCGGGGCCCCACGGCCCTGGCCCGTTCACGCGGTCGCCTCCGCGACGATGCCGGGCGCGGTGTCCCAGCCGCAGACGCGCATCATCAGCTCCATGCAGCCGGGCATGGACCGCAGGATCACCTGCCGGTCGAGGACGGTGCTCAGCTCGTTCGCGCGGATCAGGGTGCGCAGCCCGTCCAGGTCGCAGAACTCGAGCCGGGAGAGGTCGAGGCACAGGTGCGCGGAGCCGTCGCCGGCGTCGCGCAGCGCCTCGACCAGGCCCGGCAGCGTCGACTCGTCGATCGCGCCGGACAGCCGCAGGCCGGGCGGCGCGAACAGCGGGACGATCGTCAGCACCCCGTCGTCGAAGACCGCGTCGGCGCCGGCCCGCCCGCCGTGGTGGCGCTCCACCTCGCGCAGGTGCTCGGCCGCGAACCACCGGCGGTCGAACTGGCACAGCGCCATCGCCGGGCTGCCCGGCCGGGCGACCGCCCGGTGGACGGCGTCCTCGAACGCCGCGAAGCGCGCCGTCCCGGGCCAGCCGCGCAGCGACGGGCACGCCTCGCCCGCGATGCGCACCCCCGGATGGCCGAGCGCCAGCGCCGACTCCAGCACGGTGTCGAGGTCGGCGCCCGCGGTGGGCAGCACGGTCAGCCGGCCGTCGTCGAGCGCCGCTCCGAAGCCGTGCCGCAGGCGCCCGGCGGCGGCGCCGGCGGGCTCGCCGTCCACGAGGTAGACCAGGGCGTCCCCGGCGCGCAGGCCGTCGTTGAGGAACGCCGTCAGGACGGCATGCCGCTCCTCGGCGTTGACGTAGGGGAGGCACAGGTGGTCCCCGGGCCGCATATCACCGACCGGGGTGGCGGGCTCGCCGGACCGGGGACGGGTCTGCTCGGTGACCATGCGGCCTCCTCATCCGCATCAGGCGCGGTACTCGACGGAGATGCCGGGGGCGTCGTCCAGGCCCTCCTCGCGCAGCCGGTCGCGGAGCGCGGGCGGCACGCCGCGCAGCAGCAGCCCGCCGTGCCCCCGGCCGCCGGCCCCGGCCAGCAGGCGCAGCCCGTCCGCGTCGCAGTCCGTCACGCCGCCGAGGTCGAGGCACAGCAGGCCCGTCCGGGTCGTGATCGACTCCAGCACGTCCTCGGCGGCGGAGAGGTTCGACCGGTCGATGGTCCCGGCCAGCGCGGCGCCGGGCGGGCTGAAGATGGGCGTGATGCGCAGCGAGCCGTCGTCGTAGTAGTCGTTGACGCGGACTCGGCCCATGTGGCTGGCGTCCACCGCCGCGAGCCGCACGTCGTCGAACCAGCGGCGGTCGAACTGGCAGATCGCCATCGCCTTCAGGTCGGTGGTCATGAAGACCTCGTCGAGCATCCGCTCGAAGTCGCCGTGCTGGTCGGTGCCCGGCCAGCGGCGCAGCGAGAAGCGCGCCTCGCCGGCGATCCGCACGCCCCGGTAGCCCTGCACGAGCGCGAGGTCGATCTCCGTCGCCATCAGCTGGAGGCTCTCCTGCGGGTCGAACCGGCCGCTCGCGAGGAACGTCTCCTCGGCGGTCCGGACGACGAAGTGCCCGGCCTCCATCGCGGCGGCGAGGTCGATGTCGCCGCCGTCCGGGTCCGGGCCGGCGCCCGCGTCGGCGGCCAGCAGCCAGGCGAGCACGTCCGCCGCGGGGACGCCGTCGGAGATGTAGATGACCTTCTCGCCGGCGCGGACTCCGTCGCGCGCGTAGGCGGCCATGATCGACCGGCGTTCCCCGTCGTCGTCGAAGACGAGGGCGAGGTGGTCGCCCAGTTCCATCGCGCCGACCGGCTTGGGGTGGGTGCCCGCTACGGGCATGACGGCCTCCGAATGGTCTTCGGCCCGCCGCGGGCGGACCGTGAACGCCCCCTGGAGGCAACGTTAACGACCCTCCGCACCGCCGTCCCGACAATCGGTAATGCCCTTTATGACCAGGTGTGGACGCGGGAGGCGGTCACCAGAGCGCGCGGACGAGGCTCTCCTGCAGCATCGTGAGCCAGTCGTAGGCCGCGAACATCGGCGCACGAGGGTCGCGCGGGTCCATGCCCTCCGCCTCCTCGTACCACTCCTCGGTGATGTCGAGCCGGGTGCCCAGCGCCAGCCGGACGTCGTTCAGCGCCCGCAGCCACACCTGCGCCTGCTTCTCGTCCAGCATCACGTCGCCGCCAGGCTCGCCCAGCGTGTTCAGCACCGTCTCGGCGGCCTCGCGCTTGCCGTCGCGCAGCCCCATCTCGGTGTAGCGGCGGAACTCGCCCGCCGCCTCGCCGTCGTCCTGGTACGCGTCGGGGAACAGCCGGGCCAGCACCGGGTCGTCCGATTTGGTGGCGTTGTCGGCGATGCCGATGGACGCCAGCTCGTCGTCCGCGCCGGGCGCCTCGCCCAGCAGCGCGAGCAGCTGCTCCATCAGGGCGCGCACGAGCGCGGCCTCCTCGGCCTCAAGGCGCACCCTGATGCCCTGGCGGGTCCTCTTCACATGGCTCACGGGTCGCTCCGCTCCGGACGGCTCATCGGATCGCTCCGCCCATCGGCACTAGTCGTCCCGCTTCACGGTGGCCCACAGGCCGTAGGAGTGCAGGATCTCCACGTCCCGCTCCATCTCCTCGCGGGTGCCGTTGGCCACGACGGCGCGCCCCTTGTGGTGCACGTCGAGCATCAGCTTCTCGGCCTTGGTCTTCGGGTAGCCGAAAACGGCCTGGAACACGTACGTGACGTACGACATCAGGTTGATCGGGTCGTTCCAGACGATCGCCAGCCAGGGCCGGTCCGCGCTGACGTCCTCCTCGACGTCCGGCCGCTCCAGTTCGACGGGTGCGGGCGCCGTGCTCATGGCGCTCATGTCCGCGTCTCCCCCTCTCCGCGTGAAGTCCGTCCGCCCATCGCACCCGATGCTATGCGCCGCCGCCCCGTCCGGTGCGACGGTCCGGACCTCCATGGTGCACGCGGCAAGGCTTAGGGTTCCAGATGTGGACCATGGTGACGGCACCGCACTGCTGACCGACCAGTACGAGCTGACCATGCTGCAGGCCGCACTCCGCAGCGGGACGGCCGACCGGCGCGCGGTCTTCGAGGTGTTCGCCCGGAGCCTGCCCGCGGGCCGCCGGTACGGGGTCGTGGCGGGGACGGGGCGGCTGCTGGACGCGATCGAGGCGTTCTGCTTCGAGCCCGCGCAGCTGGAGTTCCTGGCCGCGAACGACATCGTGGACGAGCCCACGCTGCAGTGGCTGGAGAAGTACCGCTTCACCGGGAACGTCCACGGTTACGCCGAGGGCGACTGCTTCTTCCCGGAATCGCCGATCCTGGTGGTCGAAGGGACGTTCGGGGAGGCCGTCCTCCTGGAGACCCTCGCCCTGTCGATCCTCAACCACGACTGCGCGATCGCGTCCGCGGCGTCCCGGATGGTCCAGGCGGCCCAGGACCGGCCCCTCATCGAGATGGGTTCGCGGCGCACCCACGAGCGCGCCGCCGTGGCCGCCGCCCGCGCCGCCTACATCGCGGGGTTCGCCACCACGTCCAACCTGGAGGCGGGCCGCCTCTACGGCGTGCCGACCGCCGGGACGAGCGCCCACTCGTTCACCCTCCTGCACGACAGCGAGCGGCACGCGTTCGAGGCGCAGCTCGCCTCGCTCGGGGCGGACACGACGCTGCTCGTCGACACCTACGACGTCGAGCGGGCCGTCGGCACCGGCGTGGAACTGGCCGGGCCCGCGCTCGGCGGCGTGCGGCTCGACAGCGGCGACCTCGGCGCGCTGGCGCGCCGCGTCCGGGAGCAGCTCGACGCGCTGGGCGCGGCCGGCACCCGCATCGTGGTGACCGGCGACCTGGACGAATACGGCATCGCGGCCCTCGCCGCGGCGCCCGTGGACGGCTACGGCGTGGGGACGTCCCTCGTGACCGGCTCGGGCGCCCCGACGACGTCGCTCGTCTACAAGCTCGTCGCGCGGGCGGACGGCCCCGGCGAGGACGCCCCCGTCCGCCCGGTGGCGAAGCGCTCCCCCGGCAAGCCGAGCCGCGGCGGGCGCAAGACGGCCGTCCGCCGCCTCGACGGGCACGGCGTCGCGCATGCCGAGGCCATCTTCCTGGGGGAGGCCGCCCCGGGTCCGCGCGACCGCGTCCTGCACGTCCCGCTGGTGCGCGACGGCGAGGTCGTCGGACGCGAACCGCTCACCGCGAGCAGGGAGCGCCACGCCCGCGCGGTCGCGGAACTGCCGGCGTCGGCGGTGCGCCTCTCGCGCGGCGAGCCCGCCGTCCCGACCGAGTTCGTCGGCGACGGCACTCGCCCCTGAACCGGTCCCGCATTCTGGGATAGCGTCCCTAGTGTCTGGGCAAGTCCGGAGGAGAGACCTGAACAGGGAGCGCTCATGGGCAAGAAGGCTCTGATCATCGTGGACGTGCAGAACGACTTCTGCGAGGGCGGCTCGCTCGGCGTCGGCGGCGGTGCCGACGTGGCGGCCCGGATCTCCCGGCACGTGTCCGAGAACCGGTCGGGCTACGCCCATATCGTGGCGACCCGCGACTTCCACCTCGACCCGGGCGACCACTTCTCCGAGCAACCCGACTTCGTCGACTCGTGGCCGGCGCACTGCGTGATCGGCACCCCGGGCGCCGACTTCCACCCCGACCTCGCGCTCGCGCCCATCGAGGCGGTGTTCAGCAAGGGCCGCGAGGAAGCCGCCTACAGCGGCTTCGAGGGGGTCTCCGACGACGAGCAGCCGCTCGCCGACTGGCTCGCCGGCCGCGGCATCGACGAGGTGGACATCGTCGGCATCGCCACCGACCACTGCGTCCGCGCCACCGCCGTGGACGCCTCCCGCGCGGGCCTGCGCACCACCGTCCTCCTCGACCTCACCGCCGGTGTCGCCAAGCCCACCGTCGACAAGGCCCTGGAGGAGATGGCGCAGGAGGGGGTCGCCCTCAACGGCGCCCCAGTGGTGAGCACCTGACCGAGACCCGACCAAGGGTCACCGTCACCGGAGTGTCCGGAAACGGGTAGATCACCATCGGGTCCCGACTCGCCGCCCGCGGGGTCACAGGAAGCGGCGGAGCGGGGTGATCGCCGCCTCCTTGGCGCGCTGCCTGGCGGAGCGGCGCGCCCAGCGAGCGTGGTCGACCCGCTCGCTGCGGGCCAGGTCCTCGTCGAAGTGGGCGTGCAGGGTCGCGGTGAGGTCTTCGTCGATGACCGCCAGCATGACCTCTTCGTCGTGGTCGAGGGACCGGCGGTTGAAGTTGGTGGAGCCGACGAGCGCGACCGTGTCGTCCATCAGGATGATCTTGGTGTGCAGCATCGTGGGCTGGTACTGGAAGATGCGGACGCCGCACTCCAGGAGCGTCTCGTAGTGGCGCTGGGCGGCCAGCCGGCTGACGCGCTTGTCGGCGTTCGGGCCGGGCAGCAGCAGCTCGATCTGGACGCCGCGCCTCGCCGTCGCGCACATCAGCTCCGTGAAGTAGGCGTCGGGGGCGAAGTAGGCGGACGCCAGCCGGATGCGGTGCTGCGCCGATTCCAGGACGATGCGGACGAGGGTCTGCATGTCCTGCCAGCCCAGGCTGGCCGAGCCCCGGACGACCTGGATGACCGCGTCCCCGACCGGGGGCTGCGGAGTGAAGCGGTCGCGCTCGCCGATCAGGTCCTCGTGGCATTCGGCCCAGCTCTGCGCGAACGCGGCGGCCACGCCGTCGACCGACGGCCCGCGGATCTGGAAGTGGGTGTCCCGCCACTCGCCGGAGTCGCGGGCGTCGCCGCACCACTCCTCGGCGATGCCGACTCCGCCGGTGTAGGCGACCTCCTCGTCGACGACGAGGACCTTGCGGTGGCAGCGGTGGTTCTGCTTGAACGGTGACAGCTGGTGGGGCTTGCGGAACCAGGCCACGATCACGCCGGCCTCCTCCATCCGCTCCACCAGGTCCTTCTCGATCTTCAGGCTCCCGACCCCGTCCAGCAGCAGCCGGACGCGCACTCCGGCGCGAGCCCGGTCGGCCAGGGCCTCGGCGAAGCCGGTGGCGATGTCCCCGCGCCAGTAGACGTAGGTCATCATGTCGATCGTGTTCCGCGCGGCTCGGATCGAATCCAGCATCGCCGGGAAGATCTCGTCGCCGTTGCGCAGCGGGGCGACCGTGTTGCCCTCGGTCGCCGCGATCCCGAGCAGCCGCTCCAGCCGCCGCCGGATGCGGTCGCGCTCGTCGCCGTTCCGCGGCTTGCGCTGCCTCGGGACGGACGCCGTCGCCGGAGCACCCGGCGGGTGCTCCGTCCGGTCCGCGGGCAGGTCGTCTGGGGGGCTGGCTCGGTCGGTCATCGCGGCTCTCCTCGGCGCCCTGATCGAAAGGGGCAGAGTCACCTTATGGCCGCTTTTTCGTGCTATACGCAGTTCACCGCTGTGAGCTGCGTTGCGGCGCTCGCCGGGCCGGTGCGAGCCCCCGGCTCCTCGAAGACGTCAGTGGCGGCGCTTGGCGGCCCATTCGCGGATCTTGGCGATGCGCTTCTTGACGTCCTCGGCGGTGGCCTGCGCGATGGCGGGGCCGCCGCACGCGGCGCGGAGCTCGGTGTGGATCACGCCGTGCGGCTTGC
Organism: Actinomadura livida; assembly: GCF_014648675.1. Classification (GTDB taxonomy): domain Bacteria; phylum Actinomycetota; class Actinomycetes; order Streptosporangiales; family Streptosporangiaceae; genus Spirillospora; species Spirillospora livida. The sequence continues at coordinate 531,169 of NZ_BMRO01000004.1, read as the reverse complement.
CGGTGCGGTGGTTCCAGGCTCCGACCAGGCCGTTCAGCTCGCGGCGCAGGGCGGCGATGTCCTCGGCGGCGGTGCGGTCGGCGCGCGGGTCGCCGGTCTTGCGCCTGCGCTCCCCGGCGATCTGGTCGGCCTGCCGCTTGCGCAGCAGCGCCGACACCTGCTCGGGCTCCAGCAGGCCGGGGATGCCGAGGTACTCCTCCTCCTCGGCGGAGCCCGGCTCGGCGTGCATGCCGAACTCGCCGCCGTCGTAGAGGACGCGGTCGAACGTCGCGGACGCCTCGACGGTCTCGAACGGCAGCTCCTCGCCGACGTCGGAGGTGTCCTGCCTGCGGTTGGCCTCGGCGAGCAGCTCGTCGTCCAGGCCGTCCTCCCGGACGGGCCGGTCGAGGACGTGGTCGCGCTCGGTCTCCATCTCGGCGGCGTGCCCCATCAGCGTCGGCACCGACGGCAGGAAGACCGAGGCCGTCTCGCCGCGCCTGCGGGCGCGGACGAAACGGCCGATGGCCTGCGCGAAGAACAGCGGCGTGCTGGTGGACGTGGCGTACACGCCGACGGCGAGGCGCGGGATGTCGACGCCCTCGGAGACCATCCGGACCGCGACCATCCAGCGGTCGTCGGTCTCCCCGAACTGCTTGATCTTCTTCGACGCGGTCGGGTCGTCCGACAGCACGACCGTGGCGCCCTGCCCGGTGACGGCGCGCAGCATCTTCGCGTAGGCGCGGGCGGTCTCGTGGTCGGTGGCGATGACCAGGCCGCCCGCGTCCGGGATGGCGCGGCGCAGCTCGGTGAGCCGGCGGTCGGCCGCGCCGAGGACCTGCCTGATCCAGTCGCCCTTGGGGTCGAGGGCGGCGCGCCACGCCTGGGCGGTCTGGTCCTGGGTGAGCGGCTCGCCGAGCGTCGCGGTGATCTCGTCGCCGGCCCGGGTGCGCCAGCGCATCTCCCCCGCGTACGCGAGGAAGATCACCGGGCGGACGACGCCGTCGGCGAGGGCCGGGCCGTAGCCGTAGGTGTAGTCGGCGCGGCTGCGCCGGACGCCGTCCGGCCCCTCCTCGTACTGGACGAACGGGATCGGGTTGACGTCGGTGCGGAACGGCGTACCGGACAGCGCGAGGCGCCGCGCGGCGGGCTCGAACGCCTCCCGGACGGCGTCGCCCCAGGAGAGCCCGTCGCCCGCGTGGTGGACCTCGTCGAAGATGACCAGCGACTTGCGCGACTCGGTGCGGTTGCGGTGCAGCGCGGGGCGCGCCGCGACGGTCGCGTAGGTGACGGCGACGCCGTGGAAGTCCTTGCCGACGGGCCCCTGCCCGTTCTGGTACTCCGGGTCGATCCTGATGCCGACGCGGGACGCCGACTCGGCCCACTGCCGCTTGAGGTGCTCGGTGGGGCACACGATCGTGATCGCGGAGACGACGCGGCGTTCCATCAGCTCGCGGGCGAGGCGGAGCGCGAACGTCGTCTTCCCGGCGCCGGGCGTCGCGACGGTGAGGAAGTCGCGCGGGCCCGGCTTCGTGCCGTCCATCCCGAAGTAAGCCTCCAGCGCCTGCTGCTGCCAGGCGCGCAGGGACGACGCCGTCCCCCAGGCGGCCCGCTCGGGGAAGGCGGGAGGCATGCTCGATGCGGCGAAGGTGCTCACGGTCATTGAAGGCTACCGAGGCGCACCGACAGATAGTGCTCCGGCCGCCGGTCCTGTGCCGAGATCCACACTCCGGGCGCCGCGCCGCGGGGCGCGGTAGGCGGCCCACGCCGCCCGGATGCGGCGCCCCTGACCTGCGGTGAACTCCCTCATGCAGGAGTCGTGGGCGTAGTCCATGAAGTTGTGGATGGGGTCGCGGCCCCGCTGCCGGCAGGTGTCCCGGGAGTAAGGGCACCCTTCCGCCGGCCGCGCCTCGTACGGGGTGTCGGCGATGCCGTCGCCGGGCGTGCGGCACCCGTTCTCGAACGTGTGGAAGAGGCCGAGCCAGTGCCCGATCTCGTGGACGGCCGTGTACCCGCGGTCGTAGTGGCGGAACGATCCGCCCGGCAGGCTGCGGTAGTCGATGACGACGCCGTCCATGTGCGGCTTCCTCCGGTACCACTGGGGGAACGTGGAGAAGCCCAGGACGTCCGTGCCCACGGCGGCGGTATAGACGTTGAGCGTGTTGCGTCCACCCTTGCGCAGCCGCCTTTTCATCGAGTTCTCGTACAGCCGCGGGCTGTAGAACCACGCCGCGCTGTCGGTGTGGCCGTGGCTGGCCAGACGGAACCGGACGTGGGTGTCCACCCCGCCCTTCGCTCCCCCGTACGCGGCGTTCAGCGTGGAGATCTGCCGGCGGACGTCTTTGTTCGACAGCCACCCCCTGCGCCCGTTGTGGATGACGTGGAAACGCACGGGGACGACGAGGCGGCCCGCCCGCCGCAGCGTGGAGTCGAGGCGCCGTTCGTCGGAGGTGCCGTAGCGGTCGGCGAGCGTCCGGCGGAGATCGGCGAGCATCGCGACGACCTCCTCGTGCCCGAGGTGGGCATGGTCGCGGGGATGCGGGCCCGGGTGGGACGTCCGGGCGCCGGAATCCGGGCCGCACCCGTCGTCCGGCTCCGCCACCGGCGCCGCCCGCACCCGCGCCCGGTCACTCACCGGGACAGATAGAGAACACACCGTAACCATCAGTGCGCACAGCGAAACCCCGGCCAACCGCCGCATACATCCCCCCGAATGTACGAACCCCGTATTTGCGTAATGGAAGTCCCGCGGTCAGCGACCCCACCGGGGAGAACCCGGCAAGGGACCGCTCACCGCGGGACCCTGCGCGCACGCCGAAACGGACGGCGCGCCGTCGGCCGCCTCCCGGCGGCCGGTGGCTAACGCTTCTCGACCGCGACCGGAAGAGAAGTGGTCACTCCTTGCCCTCGCCGCCCGACTTCATGGACTCGTAGATCTCCTTGCACTCCGGGCAGACGGGGTACTTCTTCGGATCCCGGTTCGGCACCCAGACCTTGCCGCACAGCGCGATCACCGGCGTCCCGGTCACCGCACTCTCGGTGATCTTGGCCTTCTTCACGTAGTGGGCGAACCGCTCGTGGTCGCCGTCACCGTGCGATAGGTCGGGCCGGACATCGCTCTGGGTGTCGCCGTCGGGAAGGATCTTCGTACTCACGTGTTCACCTTAGTTCAGCGTGGGGTCCTCGGGAAAAGTGGAGACGAACGCCAGGTCGCCGCCCTGCCTGCGCAGCACCTCCTGCCAGAGCCGGTCCGGGTCGGCGGCGAAGACGTCCCCCGCCTCGGCCGGCACGAGGTACCACGAGCCGTCCTCGATCTCGGCGCGCAGCTGGCCGGCCGCCCATCCGGCGTAGCCCGCGAACACCCGCAGCTGCAGCAGCTCGGCGGCCAGCAGTCCGGGCGGGGCCTCCAGGTCGACCAGGCCCACCCTGGCCACCTCGGCGCCTCCGTCCAGCGCCCGCCACCCTAGCGGCTCGTCCTCACCGGGGAGCCGGGCCAGGGCGAGCGCGTTCTCCAGCGCGACCGGGCCGCCCTGGAACACCACGGCGGGCCCGGTGGCGAGCTCGGCCCAGGGCGGCAGCACGCGGTCGACGGGGATCTCGGTCGGCCGGTTGAGGACGACTCCCAGCGTGCCGCCGTCGCCGTCGTGCTCGACGAGCAGGACGACGCTCCGCCGAAAGTTGGGATCCTCCAGCTGAGGGGTCGCGACCAGCAGGAGTCCCACCCTGATGCCGTCTTCCATGGGTTCCATGATGCGTTGCGCGGACCTCCGGCGGCACGCTCCCCCACTCGTTAGCCTGTTACGCATTCCTATCGATGGGGATATCGGCACCACAAGGTCCTAGGTTAAGAATGATCTAGCACCATCGGCCACCCGCTTGGCGTACGCCCGGCGGGCCGAGGAGGACAGCGATGCAGTTGCCGCGGGTCGTCATCGCCGCCGTGTTCTTCGTCATCGGGGCGCTGATCGCGATCCCGGCCCTCATCAACGGCACGTCGGGCGAGTCGAGCGCGTCCACCTCGGCCACCACGTCCGGCAGCCCGAGCCCGTCGGAGTCGCCGAGCCCGTCCGGGACGTCGGCGACGCCCGCCGCTCCGGTGACCGCCTCGATCGGGTCGCAGGTCTCCTGCCCGGCCCGCACCGTGCAGGTCACCGTCCGCAACACCGGCAAGCGCACCGAGGACTTCGGGATCGAGAAGAACGACGACACCGCCGCGATCCCCGGCGAGATCCCCGCGAACTCGACCCGCACGGTCGCCGTCAAGCTCCGCGAGGACCGCACCACCCGCGTCACCGTCAACTGGGCCAACAAGCGGATCGGGAGCGCGACCGTCAAGGCCAACTGCGAGAAGGCGGGCGCGGCCCCGGCACCCACCAAGACCCCGCCGGAAGAACTCCCCAACACCGGCCCCGACACGGTCCTCTGGGCCCGCGGCGCGACCGGCGCGGCCATCATCCTCACCGGCGCCATCATCTTCTGGTACGGCGGAATCTGGCCCCGCCGCCGCGAACAGGTCTTCAAGAAGTAGCTGTGTTGGCCCAGGGGGGCGACCCCCTGGAACCCCCGTTGCGCACGGCGCCCCGTGCGGCGGTTCGTGCGACCTGCGCTCGCTGCACTCGCTCCGGCCTCACGAACCGTGAGTGATCACTGAGGTAGGTGGCTGGAGGGGTTCCAGGGGGTCGCCCCCCTGGAGGACTACGCTTCGGTTCGGGGGCGGCCGCCTGCGGCTTCGCGGACGGCGCCGGCGACGAAGTTGCTCACGTCGGGGTGGAAGACGCTGGGGACGATGTAGTTGGGCCCCAGCTCGTCGGGCGTCACGACCTCGGCGAGGGCCTTGGCGGCGGCGGCGAGCATGTCCACGGTGACGATGTCGGCCTGCGCGTCCAGGAGGCCGCGGAAGACGCCGGGGAACGCCAGCACGTTGTTGATCTGGTTGGGGTAGTCGCTGCGGCCGGTGGCGACGACCGCGGCGTGCTCGCGGGCCTCGTCCGGGTCGACCTCGGGCTCGGGGTTGGCGAGCGCGAACACGATCGCGCCGTCGTTCATCGTGGCGATGTCGTCGCCGGTCAGGATGCCCGGGGCCGAGACGCCGATGAAGACGTCCGCGTCCTTGACGGCGCCGCGCAGGTCGCCCGCGTAGCACTCGGGGTTGGTGTGGTCGGCTATCCAGGACAGCGAGTCGTCCATGTCCTCGCGGCCCTTGTGGACGGCGCCCAGGTAGTCGCAGACGACGAGGTCGCGGGCGCCCGCGTGCATGAGCAGCTTCAGGATGGCGTTGCCGGCGGCGCCCGCGCCCGCCATCGTGATGCGGACCGAGCCGATGTCCTTGCCGACGACCCGCAGCGCGTTCGTCAGCGCGGCGAGCACGCAGATCGCGGTGCCGTGCTGGTCGTCGTGGAAGACCGGGATGTCGAGCAGCTCGCGCAGCCGGGCCTCGACCTCGAAGCAGCGCGGCGCGGAGATGTCCTCCAGGTTGATGCCGCCGAACGCGGGCGCGAGGATCTGGACGGTCCGGACGATCTCGTCGGTGTCCTGGGTGTCGAGGCAGATCGGCCACGCGTCGATCCCCGCGAACCGCTTGAACAGCGCGGCCTTGCCCTCCATCACGGGCAGCGCCGCCTCTGGGCCGATGTTGCCCAGGCCGAGCACCGCGGAGCCGTCGGTGACGACGGCGACGCTGTTGCGCTTGACCGTCAGCCGGCGGACGTCCTCGGGGTTGCGGGCGATGGCGAGGGAGACGCGGGCGACGCCCGGCGTGTAGGCCATCGACAGCTCGTCGCGGTTGCGCAGCGGCACCTTGGACTGCATCTCTATCTTGCCGCCGAGGTGCATCAGGAACGTCCGGTCGCTGACCTTGTGGATCTTGACGGACTCGATCTGCTCCAGCGCGGCCGCTATCGCCTCGGCGTGCTGGGTGTCCCGGGTCGCGATCGTGACGTCGATGCGCAGCGTCTCGTGGCCGGCGGTGTTGACGTCGAGGGCCGTGACGATGCCGCCGGCGTTCTCGACGACGTGGGTGATCTGGCTGACGGCCCTGCCGCCCGCCGGGACCTCCAGCCGGACGGTGATGGAGTACGACACGCTCGGCACGCTCGCCACGGCAAATGCTCCCTCTGCTCCGGGTTGTCCACGTCCCGCGCGCGTCGCTCCGGTCCGGGGGCGGGCGGGCCGGGACGGTGCGTCCGGGGGCCGCGGCCCGGTCGCGTCCCGCGGCTCACACCGCCAGGGCCGCGACGACGATCAGCTCGACGGTCGCGGACACGGGCAGCCTCGTGGTGTCGATCACCAGGTGGTAGAGCCGCGGATCGGCGGGGTCGGCCCCGTAGAAGTGCTTCACGTAGGCCGTCCGGGCGCGGTCGTTGTCATCGAGCATACGCTCAACATCGCGATCGGGTGGCCCGCTCCGCGCAGGTCGCCCCGTCTCCGGGGACATCTCCGCCGGCATCTCGGCGGCGGCGGGCGCGAGCCGCCGGTCCCGCGGGCCGTCCAGCCGGACGTGCAGCACGCCCCGGCGCCCGGCCAGCACGACGGCGGCGGCCCTGCCGAGCAGCACTCCCCCGCCCCGGTCGGCCAGCCGGTTGAGCACGGCCTCGGTGTGCGCGACGAAGTCCTCGGGCTGCGCGATCGTGCGGTCGGGCAGGTAGACGTCCATGCCCAGGGCGACGGTGGGCAGCCGCGCGGCCCCGGCGAGGATCCGGCCGATGCCGCTCAGCGCCCGGTCGTCGTGGACGAGCGCCTCCTCCAGCGTGCAGCCGATCTCACCGGCGACCATCTCGGGGATCGCACGGTCGACGAACCGCATCCCGAGCCGGTCGGCCACCGCCGGCCCGACGACCGGCCCACCGGCCCCGAACGCAGCCGAAACGGTCACGACGTGCGCACTCACACCCGACTAATGCCCGCTCCACACCCGCGCAGAACCGGTCAGCCCACGTCAGAGCAGGGCAAGGCAGGCATGAAGCCGGTCAGAACAATGCTGACTGGAGTGAGCGGCGGGCCTTTGTCACGCGCGGGTCGTCCGGCGGGAGGAGGTCGAACAGCGACAGCAGGTGTTTGCGGGCCGCGTCGCGGTCGTCGCCGGCGGTGGCGCGTACCGCGGACACCAGCCGGTCGAACGCCTGCTCCATCAGGCCGGACACCATCTCCACGTCGGCCGCGCGGATCTGCGTCTGGACGTCGCCGGGCTTGGCGGCGGCCTCCTGGAGGGTGCGGTCGGGGTCCAGCGACTCCACCCGGCGGCTCAGCTCCACCAGCGCGACGCCCTGCTTGGCCTGCGGGTTGCGCGGGTCGGCGGCGAGGAGTTCCTCGAAGGCGGCCTTGGCGCCGTCCAGGTCACCGCGCTGCAGGGCGTCCTCGGCCCGCTGGGTCACCGGGTCGGCCATCGGCGCGTCCGCACCGGCGGCGGGCTGCTCGCCCTCGGGGGCGTCCGGCAGGATGCCCTCCTTGCGGAGCGCCTCGAAGAGCTGGTCGATGGCCTGGCGCACCTGCGGCTCGGGGGCCGCGCCGTTCAGGAACGGCAGCAGCTGCCCGGCGACGACCGCCGCCACGAACGGGATGCCGCGCACGCCCATCTGCTGCATGTACGCGCCGAGCTGCGGGTTGGCGTCGATGTCGACCTTGGCCAGGATCCACTTGCCGGCCGCCTCGTTGGCGAGCTTCTCCAGGATGGGCCCGAGCTGTTTGCAGGGCCCGCACCACTCGGCCCAGAAGTCGACGAGGACGGGAACGGACTGCGACCGCTCCACGACCTCCGTGTTGAACGTCTGGTCGGTGACGTCCACGACGTACTGGCCGCCGGCCGCGGGCGCGCCGACACCGGCGCCCGCGCCGCCGCCCTGGGCCTGGCGGCCCGGCTGCTTCCTGGCGGCCGACTGACGCGCCCCCAGGTCGATGGCCCCGTGCAACGAAAAGTCCCGAGAAGGCATGGGTCCATCCTGCCCCATGAGGGCGCGTGGCCGTGCGTCCGTACGCTCCCAGCGGAGCGCGTCGCCCGGCACCGGAGGCCCGGCACGCCCCAATTCGTTGCACAATTCGACACTTGTCGGCTTTTTTGGAATTCGCCATCGCGGACGCCGGGCAAAGATTCGAGACGTCCTGCCGTAAAGGCGAAAAGATTGCTGGCAGCCATCACCAAGCCCGGTTATAGTCACGATGTCGATGCATCGCGGCACGGGCAAAAGCGACCGCGCGCCGGGCCGCCGAACGGCGGCCGGGACGGCGGGCACCGCGTGGCAGGGTTGGGGGACCGAGGCCACCGGATGTACCCGGACACGGGAATCGCGCCCCGGCGCCGCGAGGGCATGACGAGCAATGGGGGGAAACTTGTGATCGCGGAGCATTCCGTGATCGTGGCCCGAGGAATGGGTGTCCGCCGCGGGGGGCGGTGGCTCCTGCGCCCGGTGACCTTCGGCGTGCCCGAAGGCGTGGTCGGCCTGGCCGGTCCACCTGGTGCCGGTAAATCCACTCTGCTGGCCACGTTCGCGACCTTGCGCAGGCCGAACGCCGGCGTGCTGCACATTCTCGGACACGACGTCGCGCACGCCGCCGGGGTACGGGCCGCACGGGCCGCCATCGGCTACCTGCCCGCCCGGTTCTCCCGGGCGGAGCACATGACGGCCGGGGAGTTCGTCGAGTACGCGGCCTACTACAAGCGGACGAGCGCGTCCGCCGCCCGTTCCATGGTGCGGCGCCTCGACCTCGGCGAGGCCGCCGGCACCGAGCTGGCGCTGCTGCCGCCCGACGTCCGGCTGCGGGCCGGGCTCGCCGCGGCGTGCGTCCACGAGCCCGAGGTGGTGCTGCTGGACGACCCGTTCGGCGAGCTGTGCGCCGCCGCCGAACCCTGGCCCACCGGCGCGGGCGGCCCCGGACGCCACGCGCTGACCGCCGCCATGGCGGAGCTCGTCCCGGTGCTGCGCACCCTCGCCCCGACCGTGCTCGTCACGGCCGACGCCACCGAGACGCTCACCGGCTGGTGCGACCGCCTCCTCACGCTCGCCCGGGGCAGGCTGACCGAGCAGGCCACCGGCTCGGCCGGCGCCCGCCGCGGCCGCAGCGCCACCGACCGCCGCGCCGCCGACCCGGCCGGCCCGCCGCCCCCGCCCGTGCCGGTGCGGCACCGGCCCGCGCGGCTCGCGCCGCCGCAGATGACGCTGCCCGGCGTGCCGCTGCCGCAGCTGACGAGGCTCAGGGTGCGGAGGCCGCCCGCCGGAAGCGCCACCGGTGTCTGACCTCGGCCGGGTGCTCCGGCTGGACGCCCGCCGCACGGCGCTGCTGGTCGCGATGCCGGTCCTCACCGCGGTGGGGACGGCGGCCGCCGTGCCTTCGCTCTACCCGGCGGTCGCCTACTGGGACAACGCCGTCGTCGCCCTGGTCAACGCGGTCCGGTTCGTTGGCCCGGTGGCCGCGGCGATCGCCGCGTGGACGACGGTCCGGGAACGCCCGCTCGACTACCTGCGCGACCTCACGGCGCGCTCCCCCGCCACCGGCGCGCTCCTGGACCTGCTGCTGCTGTCCGTCGCCGCGCTGCTCTCCTACGCCACGGTCACGGCGCTGGTCGTCGTCGTCACCCTCGCCCAGGACGGCGCCGGGCACCTCCACCTGGTGGGCGTGGCGGCGGGCGCGGGTTCGCTCGTCCTGCACGTCGTCGCCGGCTACCTGATGGGACGCGCCGTACCGCACCGCGCCACGGCCGTCCTCGTCCTCGCCGTGACGTCCCTGTGGGCCGCGCTCCGCGTCCCCGGCATGTCCTGGCTGAGCCTGCTCCCCCCGGCGGCCTTCGACCAGATCGCCCTGTTCACCACACTGCGCCCCCGCGTGCTCCTCGACCAGGTCACCTGGACGGCGGGGCTGACCACCGCGCTGATCCTCGGCTACGTCGTGTGGGTGACGCGGCGGTTCCTGATCGTCCTCCCGCTGCTGGTCGCGCTGGCCGTGACGGGCACCGCCACGCTCGGCCTGCGCGCCTCCAGCGGCACGATCACGCCCGTCCACACCGAACCGGTGTGCCGGGAGTGGCCGATCACCGTGTGCGTCCATCCGGCACTGCGGGACGCGCTGCCCGTGCTGACCGCGGCGGCCACTCCTCTTGCCGCCCGCCTCCACGAGACGCCCGGCGCGTTCACGCGCGTGGAGCAGCGCCCGGCGTGGAAGCCCGTCTCGGTATCGGGCGGCGTCGCCACCGTCCACCTGGACGAGACGCTCTCCCCCGGATACGCGTCACGCGCCGTCCGGCAGATCAGCCGGAGCCTCCGCGACGCCCACGCCTGCGCGGCCTCCCCGGACGTCCCCGACCACTACCGCGCGCTGGTCGACGCGTGGCTCCTCGGCGAGGACCCGCCGTCCGTCCCCGACACCCGCGCCGCCCGCCGCTTCGGATCCTGGAGCGAGGCGCGCCGCCGCGCCTGGCTGCGGCTCAACTTCGCCGACTACCACTCCTGCGCCCTGGGGCCGGCCGACTTCCTAGGGGGCGCTTGACGCGGGCGCGCCCGCCGCGTGCGGGGGCCTGGCCCATTGGCGCTCGACGAGGAACGGGGCGATCGGGAGCACGGCCGCGGCCAGCGCGAGGACCGTGCGCTTCAGGTCCCAGCGGAGCGCGTCGCGGACGAGGAAGACCATCCCGACGTAGGCCATGAACAGGACTCCGTGGATCGGGCCGACCAGTTGGACGCCCACCTCCGCCTCCGCGCCGTACTTCAGCGGCATCGCGATCAGCAGCAGGGCGAGGAAGGAGACCGCCTCGGCGATGGAGACCAACCGGAAAACGCGAATCATGTCCACGCCGGGTGAACGCGCAGGTCCCCGCCCAGGTTGCGCGGCACGCTATGGCTTCGCTCACACCGACCTAACCGGCCCGACAGGTAAGAGGCGGTCCTTGCGGGAATGTCCCGTACATGGCTCGCTCGGAAACGAAGAACGACTCGCCCCGGAAGTCGTCCGCCGTCCGGTCCCGCCCCCGGTGGCGCGGACTGCTCACCCCCGCCCTGCTCATCATCGCGACCATCGCGATCGTGCTGGTGGCCCAGCAGGCGCTGCGCGGCCTTCCCGGGTGGCTGGACCCGTTCGGCGTGGAGACGAAGGACCGCAGCGGGCCCGTCCTGCTGAAGTCGATCCGCGACCTGCACCGCTACGAGGCGGCCAGCGGCAACTTCCAGGTCGTCGTCGACCTGGAGAAGGACGCGAAGTTCCTGCCGGACTCCCTGCGCGGCAACCGCACGCTGTTCGTGGGCAACGGCTCCGTCGACGCCTACGTCGACTTCTCCAAGGTGGGCGACGGCGCCGTCAAGGTGAACGCCGACCGGACGGCCGCGACCATCACGCTGCCGCCCGCGCAGCTGGAGCGGACCAACCTCGACCAGAAGAACAGCTACGTCTACGCCACCGAGCGCGGCCTGATCGACCGCTTCGGCGACTTCTTCAGCAGCAACCCCAACAACCAGCAGCAGCTCTACGTCCTGGCGGCCCAGAAGATCCAGACCGCCGCGGCCCAGAGCGGCCTGAAGGAACGCGCCGACGCCAACACCAAGACGATGCTGGAGAACATGCTCCGCGCCCTGGGCTTCACCAAGGTCACCGTCCACCAACAGCAGAATCCGCAGTGACTCAAGCCACCACAGCAACCACGCAACGACCTGAACCGTCGCGATCGCGACCGAAGGCAGGTTCCGAGCCTGCGAGGAACCTGATCGCGCAGCGAGCCCCTGGGCGAGCCGGAGCGATGCAGCGATCGCGCGTGGTCCGATCGGTTCCGAGCCGCTAGGCGAGGGTTCGGGTCGGAACACGAATAAGTAGAGCATCGCCCTGGCCGCCGCCGCCGCAGAGGCCGGCGGCGCCGAGGCCGCCGCCGCGGCGCTTCAGCTCGTAGGCCAGGGTCAGCACGATGCGGGCGCCGGACATGCCCACCGGGTGGCCGAGGGCGATGGCGCCGCCGTTGACGTTGACCTTGTCCGGGCCGACGCCGAGGTCGCGCATCGACTGGATGCCCACGGAGGCGAACGCCTCGTTGATCTCGATGAGGTCGAGGGCGGCGACGTCCAGTCCCTCCTTGCCGAGCGCGTGCTTGATCGCGTTGGCGGGCTGGGACTGCAGCGAGTTGTCGGGGCCCGCGACGTTGCCGTGCGCGCCGATCTCGGCCAGCCACGTCAGCCCGAGCTCCTCGGCCTTGGCCTTGGACATCACCACGACGGCGGCGGCGCCGTCGGAGATCTGCGAGGACGAGCCGGCGGTGATCGTCCCCTCCTTGCTGAAGGCGGGGCGCAGCTTCGCGAGGGTCTCGGCGGTGGTGTCGCCGCGCACGCCCTCGTCGGTGGAGAACACGACCGGCTCGCCGCGCCGCTGGGGGATCTCGACCGGCGCGATCTCGTCGTCGAACAGGCCGTTCTTGACGGCCTCGGCGGCGCGCTGGTGGGAGCGGGCGGAGAACTCGTCCTGCTCCTCGCGGGAGATGTCCAGCTTCGCGTTGTGCCGCTCGGTCGACTCGCCCATGGAGACGCCGTCGAACGCGTCCGTCAGCGCGTCGTAGGCCATGTGGTCGAGGACCTCGACGGAGCCGTACTTGTAGCCGCCGCGCGACTTCGGCAGCAGGTGCGGGGCCTGCGTCATCGACTCCATGCCGCCGGCGACGACGACGTCGAACTCGCCGGCCCTGATCAGCTGGTCGGCGAGCGCGATCGCGTCCAGGCCGGACAGGCACACCTTGTTGATCGTGATCGACGGGACGTTCATCGGGATGCCCGCCTTGACGGCCGCCTGCCGGGAGGGGATCTGCCCCGCGCCCGCCTGGAGGACCTGGCCGAGGATCACGTACTGCACCTGGTCGCCGGAGATCCCGGCGCGCTCCAGCGCCGCCTTGACCGCGTGCGCCCCGAGGTCGGCGGCGGAGAAGTCCTTCAGCGAGCCCGTCAGGCGCCCGATGGGGGTGCGTGCTCCGGCGACGATCACGGACGTGGTCATGTGGGGGCCTCCAGGGTGGTGCTGCGGCGACGTTTGCCACCATACCCAGGAGAACCTCGTCCGGTTCAGTTCGCCCCCGCCTGTCCGCCCGAGTAGGGAGAAAGCCCATGCTGACCCGTATCGACCACATCGGTATCGCCTGTCACGACCTGGACGCCACCGTCGAGTTCTACAAGGCCACCTACGGCTTCACCGACGCGCACTTCGAGGTGAACGAGGAGCAGGGCGTCCGGGAGTGCATGCTCAAGATCAACGACACCGGCGACGGGGCGGCGAGCTACCTGCAGCTGATCGAGCCGATCCGGGACGACTCGCCGGTGGCCAAGTGGCTCGCGAAGAACGGCGAGGGCGTGCACCACATCGCGTTCGGGACCGACGGGACGGTCGAGGACGAGGCGGCCGGCATCGCGGGCAGGGGCGTCCGCGTCCTGTACGACGCGCCGCGCAACGGATCCATGGGATCCTTGATCAACTTTTTGCACCCCAAGGACTGCCACGGCGTCCTCACCGAGCTGGTGCAGAAGCGCTGACCGGACCGCATGATCTTCAGGGCCCGCCGCCACGGGGGCGCGACCGGATCGTGACGTGTTCGATATCACGGTGACGGGCGGCGGGCCTTTGACTGCCGCTCTGTGACCGTTCCGCCACATCTGGTGCATTTGTGGGGCCCGTACCTGCGCCGGAACCGACCCGGAGACGAGGGCCATAAAAGGGACAAAACACGCAGCGCGTCAAGATGAGCCCCCAACACGGCAGTGTCCGGAGTACGCTTCATTCGCCGGAAGAGGTCTGGGGCACTGCGCCCGTCATGCCAGGCGATCAACCGGTCCCCGGAACTACCCGTAGCCCCGTCACATCAGGATTGAGCCACATGCAGTCCGACATCGACGCCCAGCTCAGCAACTTCTTTGAAGACACGCCCCCGCGCGAATTCGACGTGGTGCTCCGCGGCTACGACCGGCACCAGGTCGACGAGCACATCAAGTCGCTCGACAACGAGGTCCGGCAGACCCGCGAGCAGACCCAGGCCCTGCAGCGGGAGCTGTCGGACGCCCATCGTCAGCTGCAGGAGCAGGAACGTCCCACGTACTCCGGTCTCGGCGCGCGCATCGAGCAGCTGCTCAGGCTCGCCGAGGAGCAGGCCACCGAGCTCGTGCAGGCCGCCCGCTCCGAGGCGAACGAGATAAAGGCCGCGGCCAAGGTCGACGCCGCCGAGCAGCGCGCCACCGCCGAGAACGACGCCGCGGAACTGCGCGCCAACGCCCAGCGCGAGGGCGACGACATGCGCAACGCGGCCGAGCGCGAGGCCGAGGAGGTCCGCACCTCCGCCCGCCGCGAGGCCGACGAGCTGACCTCCACGACCGAGCGCGAGGTCGCCAAGCTGCGCGCGACCGCCGACCACGAGGTCGCCGAGAAGCGCGCCGCGGCCGAGCGGGAGATCGCGAAGCTGCGCACCACCACCGAGCGCGAGGTCGCGCAGCTGCGCGCGTCCACCAAGCGCGAGCGGGACGAGATCCTCACCACCGCCAAGCGGCAGGCCGACGAGATGCGGGCCCAGGCCCAGCGCATCCTGGAGGAGAGCGAGGCCCAGCGCGCCCAGGCCGAGGCCGAGTTCGAGATCCAGCTCGCCGCCCGCCGCGAGGAGGCCGACCGGCAGGACGCCGAGCGCCACTCGGCCGCCCAGGCCGCCACGCAGAAGCTCGTCGCCGAGGCCGAGCAGCGCGCCGCGTCCGCCGAGCAGCGGGCCGCCAAGGCCACCCAGCAGGCCGAGCAGACCCGGCGCGAGGCCGACTCGCACGCCAAGCAGCTCATGGCCAACGCGCGCAAGAACTCCGACAACGTCATCGCCGAGGCCAAGGCGCAGGCCGAGCAGCTGCTCGCCGAGACCAAGGCCGAGGCCGACCGCGTCCGGACGGCCGCGCAGCGCCAGGTGGACGAGCTCACGCGCCAGCGCGACAGCATCACCAGCCACCTCAACCAGCTGCGTCAGCTGATCGGCGGTGTCGCCCCGAACCTGGGCGGCGACGCCGAGCTGGCCGCGCCGCCGGAGCCGGCCGCGATCCCCGCGGCCGAGCCCAAGCCGGCCCCGCAGCAGGCCGAGCCGCCCCGGCAGCAGCCCGGCCAGCAGGCGAAGCAGGCCGCGCCCGCCAAGCAGGCCGCCCAGGCCAAGAAGTCCGACGAGGACGACGAGGACTGGTGGCAGGAGTGATCCGGCCGGCCGCCTGACGCGGCCGACACGTGACGGGAAAGCCTAGAGGCAGCGGAAACGCCTCTAGGCTTTCCGTCGTCTGACCCAGTAGCGCACTGTCCGCGGCTCCGGACGGGTGCCCCGGGAACGCAGGACGGAAGAGGAGAGCGGCGTGTCCGACGAGACCCCCCACGAGGACGGACCGGAGGCGAAGCCCGGCACGGAACGGCCCGCCGCCGACCGCAAGGTCCCCGCTCCCACCCCACCCGCCGACGACGCCGTGCCCGCGGAAGAGGACACCCCCGACCGGGAGGACCGCCCCGACGACGACGCGACCCCCCGTTCCGAGGACGAACCGTCGGGCCAGGAAGACACAGCGGAGCCGGATGAGAGTCTCGTCGCGCCCAGCGGTGCGCTGAAGCCCGAGGAGATCCAGGAGCCCGCCCGCGAGCGCGACCCCGCGACCGGCACGCCCGTCAGCCTGCCGGCGACGATCCCCGCGACCGAGAAGGCGCCGCCCGCCCCGGGCGCGCCCGACCCGGCGTACAACGTCGAGCAGCGCAGGCGCGAGGCGGGCGTCGACCAGATGTTCCCGTTCGGGCGGCCCGGTCAGCCGCTCGGCCGCGCGCACCCGTTCGTGTTCGGGTTCACCGCGGCGCTCGGCGTCATCACCGCCTGGCTGCTGGTGCAGGCCGCGTCCAACGCCAAGTCCGTGATCGTGATGATCGTGGTGGCGATGTTCCTCGCGGTCGGGCTGAACCCGGCGGTGGAGCGGCTCCGCGGGATCGGGCTGCCGCGCGGGGCGGCGGTCGCGGCGGTGTTCCTGCTCGTGCTGCTGTTCTTCTCGGGCTTCGTCGCCTCGCTCGTCCAGCCGATCACCGAGCAGGTCACCGAGCTGCGCAAGAGCATCCCCGAGTACGTCGAGCAGTTGCAGAACAACAAGACGCTGGCCGAGTGGGACAAGCGGTACGGGCTGCTCGACCGCGCCGAGAAGGCCGTCAACAGCCCCGACTTCCAGAACAGCCTCACCGACACGGCCACCGGGATCGGCAAGGTCGCGATCAACGGCGTCTTCCAGACCCTGACGATCCTGATCCTGACGCTGTACTTCCTCAGCTCGCTGCCGCAGATCAAGACGTTCTTCTACAAGCTCGCGCCGCGTTCCCGGCGGGCGCGGGTCGCGCTGCTCGGCGACGAGATCCTCGACCGGATAGGCGGCTACGTCGCGGGGCAGTTCACGATCGCGTTCATCGCCGGGCTGTCCTCGTACATATTCCTGTCGATCCTCGGGGTGAAGTACGCCCTGGCGCTGTCGCTGATCGTCTCGGTGACCGCGCTGATCCCGCTGGTGGGCGCGACGATCGGCGCGGTGGTGGTGGCGCTGGTCGCGTTCCTGACGGGGTCCACCACCGATCTCATCGCCTGCGTGATCTTCTACGTGATCTACCAGCAGGTGGAGAACTACGTCGTGTACCCGCGCGTCATGAAACGGACGGTGGACGTCCAGCCCGCGGTGACGATCGTGGCGGCGCTGGTCGGCGCCGCGCTGCTCGGCGTGGTCGGGGCGCTGCTCGCGATCCCGACCGCGGCGGCGATCTCGCTGCTCATCCGCGAGGTCGCGATGCCGAGGCAGGAGACGCTCTAGCCCGGCGCCCCGGCGGGCGGGCCGCGGCGGTTCAGCGGCTGGTCCTCGCCAGCGCGGCGGCGAACTCGGCGACGGCCTGGTTGAACAGGTCCGGCTGCTCGACCGCGCACAGGTGCCCGGCGCGCGGAATGACCAGCAGTTCCGCGTTCGGCAGCGCGTCGGACATGGCGCGGGCCTCGTCCTCGGTGGCGAGGGCGTCCTCGTCACCGATCATGACGAGGGCGGGCACCCGCAGGTTGCGGAGCGTCTCGAACGCCTCCCGGCGCCCGGCCATGGCCCGCTGCGCCCAGGCGGCGGCGAGCGGCGGGGTGGCCTGGACGAGCCCGCGGACGCGCCCGTAGATCAGGGCGCGCCGCTGGAGCGTCGTGGGTCCGATGAGGCCGGGCAGCACCTCGTCCACCAGGACCTTCGTGGCGCCGTCGCGTTCGAGCCGCTCCGCCTGCCGCAGCCGCGCCTCCCGGACGGGCTCGGCGTCGGCGGTGGCGCGGGTCGCGGCCAGGACCAGGCCGAGGACGAGGTCGGGGTGCCGCCGGCACAGCGCCATCGCCACGTACCCGCCCATGGACAGCCCGCCGACGACGGCGCGCTGGACGCCGAGGGTCCGGAACATGCGCGCGACGTCGTCGGCCATCGCGTCGATCGACGGCTCGTCGTCGCCGAGCACGGAACCGCCGAAGCCGCGCAGGTCGGGGGTGACGACGCGGAACCGGCTCGCGAGCCCCTCCCGCTGGGCGAGCCACATCGCGGAGGAGAGCGGGAAGGCGTGCAACAGGACGAGCGGCGTGCCGGACCCGACATCCCTGGCGTACAGCTGCACGGTCATGGACGATCCCTCCGAACGGCGTCCCGGCGGCCGCCGGGAACGCGATCGCTAAGCCATCGTTACCCGCTATCGAGTCGTGCGTGACGAGAGTGGCCGCGATCGGCCGCGTGAGACTATTCGCCCGGTTCGTCCCATTCGGCGGGCAGTGGGGCCGCCGCCGGGGCGACCCGCCGCACGATCTCGTTCAGGACGATCCGAACATACGGCTCGCCCACCCACAGGTGCTTGGCGTTCTCCACCGCGACGACCTCGGCCTGCGGGATGCGCTTGAAGCGCTCCCTGGCCTCCGCCGGGCGCAGGAAGTCGTCCAGCTCCGGGACCAGCGCCACCACCGGCCGGCCGTCCGCAGCCCAGGCGTCCAGGTCGGCGTCGCCCGCGCGGCGCAGCGGCGGGGACAGCAGGAGCAGGCCCTCCACCAGGGGGTCGCGCCCCCACTTCAGCGCCAGCTCGGTGCCGAACGACCAGCCGAGCAGCCACGGGCGCGGCAGGTCGTGGTACTCGGTGTACTCCAGCGCCGCCGCGACGTCGTACCGCTCGGTCTCGCCCTCGCCGAACTCGCCCTGGCTCGTGCCGCGCGCCGACGACGTCCCGCGCGTGTTGAACCGCAGCACCGCGATGTCGGCGAGCGCGGGCAGCCGGTAGGACGCCTTGCGCAGGACGTGGCTGTCCATCATCCCCTCGGCGGTGGGCAGCGGGTGCAGGCACACCAGCGTCGCCACCGGCGGCCGTTCGGCGGGCAGCGCCAGCTCGCCGACCAGCTCCAGCCCGTCGGCGGTGTGCAGCGTGATCTCCTCTCGCCGCGCCGGCAGCACCGTGGACGCCCTGATCTCCGCCATGACCCTCCTCTAATAGCGCGGCGCGCCGCGCGACCGCATGATGCGGGGCGAGCGCCTGCCTCTGGCCTGCCAGCAGGGACGATGCCAGTGCCGCCGGTCACGCCCGTCCCGGTCGTCGGACCGCCACGCGACGACGTGCGCGACGCCGGGCGGAATCTCCTGATCGCATCCGGGACACCGGTACGCCTTGACCGCACCGCCCCCGGAGATCGCCCGGACGACCCAGTCCCCGTCCGGCCCTTCCTCGGTCACCTGAACCCAGGACGCCCCACCCGGAGACGCACGTCCCCTCATTGCACGACGATTCTTCCGGGGGCTCATGCTCCGAGCATATTCAGCGCAAAGGCCGTGCCGCGGTGACGTGCTCTGTGAGGAGGGGCACGGGGGCCAGGGCCGGGTCGCGGGTTTCGGTATGGAGGGCGTTGAGGACGGTGACCGCGCGGTCCAGGCCGAGGCGGTCGAGGTCGGCGATCGGGCCGGTCGGGTAGCCGCAGCCGAGCGTCATCGCGGCGTCGATCGAGTCGGCGTCGGCGTATCCGGCGCCGAGCATGGCCGCGGCGTCGTTCAGGTAGGGGAAGCGCAGGGCGTCCACGATGAACCCGGCACGGTCGCGGCAGCGGACGACCGTCAGGCCGAGGCGGCCGAGGAGGTCGGCGGCGCGGTCGGCGGCCTCCGGGGCGGTGGCGACCGTGGCGGCGACCTCGGCGAGGGTCCCGGCCGGGTCCGGCAGGTGCAGGCCGACGGTGCCGGCGGGACGGCCGGTGGCCATCGCCTGGCCGATCACCGGGCCGTCCGCCGAGGTGACGGCCAGCACCGCGTCCGGTGCGGCGGCCTGGGCGGCGGCCGACAGCAGCGCCCGCCCGGCCTCGGCGTCCTCGGCCGCCTCGATGATCAGTTCGCAGCCGGCGAGCCCGGCGGCGGAGTCGCGGAGCTCGGCGCCCGCCCGGTCGCACAGCGCGGCGATCGCGTCCGCGAGCGGGCCGACGCCGACGACGCCCACGACCGGCGCCGGGCCTGCGGCGGCCTCCGCGGCGGACTCGGCGGCGGACTTGTCGTAGGTGTAGAAGCCGCGGCCGGACTTGCGGCCGAGGAGCCCGGCGGTGACGAGTTCGCGCAGCAGCGGGGAGGCGGCGTGGCGGCGGTCCCGCGACTCGGCGTAGATCGCGTCCAGCACCTCCAGGCAGGTGTCGAGGCCGATCAGGTCCATGAGGGTGAACGGCCCCATGGGCAGGCCCGCGCCCGTCTTCATCGCGGTGTCGATGTCGTCGCGGGTGGCGTGCCCGGACTCCAGCATCGACGCGGCCTGGTTCAGGTAGCCGAACAGCAGCCGGTTCGCGACGAATCCGGCGCGGTCCCCGATCGTCACCGGGGTCTTGCCGAGGCTCCGCACGAGGTCGGCGACGCGGGTCACGGCGTCCGGCTCGGTCAGCACGGTCGCGATGACCTCGACGAGCTTCATCACGGGCGCCGGGTTGAAGAAGTGCACCCCGACGATCTTGGTGGGCCGGCCGGTGCTGACCGCGATGTCGGTGACCGGCAGCGACGAGGTGTTGGTGGCGAGGACGGCGTCGTCGCGGCACACCCGGTCCAGCTCGGCGAACACCTTGCGCTTCAGGTCGAGCCGCTCGGGGACGGCCTCGATGACGAGGTCGCAGTCGCCGAGGTCGGCGAAGTCGGTGGACAGCGCGACCCGGCCGAGGATCTCCCGCTGCGCGTCCTCGGTGAGCCGTCCGCGCTTGACGGCGCGCCCGGTGGAGTTCTCCAGGTGCCCGCGCCCGCGCTCCAGCGCGTCCTGGTTCACCTCGATGCCGACCACCGCGAGGCCGCCGCGCGCCAGCACCTCGGCGATGCCCGCGCCCATCGTGCCCAGTCCGACGACCCCGACTCTGCTGAACGAACCACCAGTCATGAACGGCAGTCTCGCAGAAGTGCCCGCGGCTTCCCCTGGCGGGTACGACGGTTAGGTGCG
>NZ_BMRO01000004.1:506250-510770 GCF_014648675.1 Actinomadura livida | reverse complement strand
GGTGGCCGCCGAACGGGCCGGGTTCGACGACGTGTGGCTGGCCGAACACCACTTCATGTCGTACGGGGTCGTCCCGTCGGCCACGCTCATGGCCGGGCATCTCCTCGCCGTCACCCGGCGGATCCATGTCGGGACGGCCGTCAGCGTCCTGTCCACCCAGCACCCGGTGGCGCTCGCGGAGCAGGCGGCGATGCTGTCACTGCTGTCGGGCGGCCGGTTCCGCCTCGGCGTGGGACGCGGCGGCCCCTGGCGCGACCTTGAGGTGTTCGGCACCGGCCTGCCCCGCTACGAGCACGGCTTCGCCGAATCCCTGGACCTGCTCCTCGCCTGGCTGCGGTCGGACCGCGTCTCCTGGCAGGGCGAGCACTTCCGCTTCCGCGAGGTACCGGTCGTCCCGCGCGCGCTTGCCCCGCCCCCGGTGACGGTCGCGTGCACGTCCCCCGCCACGGAGGCGCTGGCGGCGGAGCGCGGCCTGCCGATGCTGCTGGGCATGCACGTCGGACCGGAGGAGAAGGCGGCCGCCGTCGCCCGGCACGGCCTGCCGGACCTCCCGCACATCTCCACCCATGTCGCCCAGGTCGCCGACACGCGCGAGGAGGCCACCGCAACTCTCATGGCCGAGATGCCGCGCTGGCTGGACCCCGGCCTGGACGGCTACGTGCCTGTGGACGACCGTCCCCGCCCGCCCCGCGACCCCGTCGCCTACACGCGCCGCATGTGCGAGCTGCACCCCGTGGGCTCACCGGACGACTGCATCGACGCCCTCGTCACCACCGTCCGGAAGACGGGCATCCGGCACCTGATTCTCATGGTGGAGGCCGCCGGCTCCCGCGCAGCGGCCCTGGAGAACATAGCCCGCCTGGGCGAAGAGGTCCTCCCCAAGGTCCGCGCGGCCACGGCGTGACCGAGCGGAATGGCCCCGGAAACGACCGCGACGTGCCGCCTGTGGTCGCACAGGGGGCACGCCGCGGGGCGCGGGTCAGCAGTCGCGCAGCTCGGGAGACTGGTTGAGGATCTGCTCGCGGGCCGTGACGAACGTCCGGTGGGCGTCCGACTCGCCGGCGGGGAAGACGGCGACGCGGTGGCAGTTCTGGAACGCGAGCCTGATGCCGAAGTGCCGTTCCAGGGTGCCGCGCATGGCGTCGCTCGCCAGGACGCGGAGGAGCTGGCCGCGCGCCTGCTCGTCCGGCGGCGGCGTGAGGTTGTCGGCGAAGTCGCCGCCGTCCACCTGGAGCCGCGCCACCAGCCCGCTGATCATGTCCCACGCGTACGGGAGGGACGTCTTGATGCACTCGACGAACGCGGCGTCGCCGACCTCGCCCTGCTGTGCCGTCTCCAGGAGTTCCGGGGTCACGTCAAGAGACATGCGGGGGTCCTTTCGCCAGACGGAGGATGACTCCCACTCGCGACGCTAATCACGGTTTCCTGAGAATTCCAGGGGTTGACAAAGGTTTTCATTCCGCTAGCGGGGCGGGGACGGTCAGCGCTGGGGCGCGGCGCGCCGGGACGTCCGCCGGGGCGGGCGGGCGGCCGCGCGCTCGGCGCGGTCGGCCCAGAACTCGCGGGCGCGGCGGGCGAACCGGCCGGCACGCTCGGCCTCGGCCTCCGCCAGGCGCTCGCGCACCCGCTCCTTCATGAGCGACCGCATGATGTCGTGGTGATACACGGTCCCTCCTCTTCGATGCCGGCCACCGGACGCGGCCCGACATCCAAGAGGTTCTTCCTAAGGCGCCCGGACCCGCATCGGCATGACGCCCTAGATCCGCGGTCGCGCCGCCTTAGCCCGCACCGGGCACTAGAGTTGGGCGCCGTGCGTCTCGTTATCGCCCGCTGCAGCGTCGACTACGCCGGCAAGCTCACCGCCCATCTGCCGATGGCGCCGCGGCTGATCCTGATCAAGGCGGACGGAAGCGTGAGCGTCCACGCCGACGACCGCGCCTACAAGCCCCTCAACTGGATGAACCCGCCCTGCTCGCTGCGCGAGGAGAGCTACGAGGAGAACGGCGCCGTCGCGCGCTGGACGGTCACGCACGGCAAGTCGGGCGAGCGGCTCATCCTCACCATCGAGGAGATCCTGCACGACACGAGCCATGAGCTCGGCGTCGACCCCGGCCTGCGCAAGGACGGCGTGGAGGCGCATCTCCAGGAGTTGCTCGCCGAGCACATCACGACGCTCGGGGACGGCTACACGCTGATCCGCCGCGAGTTCCCCACCGCGATCGGCCCGGTCGACATCCTGTGCCGGGACGCCGACAGCGCCACGGTCGCCATCGAGATCAAGCGGCGCGGCGAGATCGACGGGGTCGAGCAGCTCACCCGGTACCTGGAGCTGCTCAACCGGGACCCGCACCTCTCGCCCGTCCGCGGCGTGTTCGCCGCCCAGGAGATCAAGCCGCAGGCCCGCGTGCTCGCCGCCGACCGCGGCATCCACTGCGTGACGCTCGACTACGACGCGCTGCGCGGCATCGAGCACGAGGGCACCCTTTTCTGAGCCTGCCCCCGTTCTGACCCCTGCCCAGCTTCTGACATGTCGTGCGGCCCGCAGTCCGGGTCGCCGGTAATGTTCAGGTATGCCGATGGCCACCACCACCGACGCGACGCGTGAACGGATCATCGACGCCGCCGACGAGTGCTTCCGCCGGTTCGGCGTGGCGAAGACGACGGTCGAGGACATCGCGGCCGCGGCGAAGCTGTCCCGGGCGACCGTGTACCGGAGCGTCACCGGGGGGCGGGACGAGTTGATCCTCGAGGTCGTGGTCCGGGACCTGCACCGGTTCCTGGACCGGCTCGCCGACCGGCTGCGCCGGGAGCGGTCGGTGGCCGAGGCGATCGTCGAGGGGACGCTCGACGCGATCGAGCACGTCCGCAACGAGCCGACGATCACCCATTTCCTGGTGCCGGAGGCGGCGGGGCACATGCAGGCGGCGGTGGCCGGCGCGGCGGAGCACGTGCTGGCGGTCTGCTGCGACTACGTGCGGCCGTCCTTCGAGAAGGCGCAGCGGCAGCGGACGCTCAGGGCCGACATCGAGGTGGAGGGGACGGTGGAGTTCCTCTTCCGCATCATCACCTCGCTGATCGTCATGGACCGCGACCGGGACCCCGAGGAGCTGCGCCGCTTCCTGCGCACCTACGTCGTTCCGGTCATCGCGGCGCCGTGACTCCGGCGAGCGGGTAGCTTCGAAGATCGAACGGGACCGGGGCGCCGGCGGAGACGGCGCGGCGAGAGGGGCCGAAGCGATGGAGGGGACTGCGCACGGGACGCGAGGGGGTGCGGCCGTCCGGCCGAGCCCGATCTTCCTCGCGATCGTGGCGGCGACGGTCCTGTGCGGCCTGATCGCCTGGCGGTACGCGGACGACCCGGCCAAGCCGGCCCGGCTCGCGGTGTTCGGGTTCGTGCTGGCGGCGTGGATGGTGTCGCTGTGCCTGCACGAGTTCGGGCACGCCTACATGGCCTACCGGTCGGGCGACCACAGCGTCGTCTCCAAGGGCTACCTGACGCTGAACCCGCTCAAGTACTCCGACATCACGCTCAGCTTCCTGATCCCGGTGGTGTTCATCGTGCTCGGCGGCATCGGGCTGCCGGGCGGCGCCGTCTGGATCGAGCGGCACCGGATCCGGGGGCGGCTGCGGCACAGCCTGATCTCCGCCGCGGGCCCGCTGTCGAACGCGCTGTTCGCGATCATGCTCGCGGTGCTCTACAAGAACTTCGCCCACCAGGACCACGGCGTGTTCTGGCTCGGCGTGGCGTTCCTGGCGTTCCTCCAGGTCACCGCCGCCGTGCTGAACCTGCTGCCGATCCCGGGGCTGGACGGCTTCGGCATCATCGAGCCGTACCTGCCGCGCGGCCTGGTCGACAAGGTCGCCCCCTACGGCGGCTACGCCTTTCTCATCCTGATCGCCCTGCTCTGGCTGGGGCCGGTCAACCAGGCGTTCTTCGACGTGATCTTCCACCTCACCGGGGCGCTGGGCCTGGACGAGTTCCCGATCCAGTTCGGGCACTCGCTCTTCCAGTGGTGGAGCGACTGACCTCGCTCGCCCTTGGGGTGACCGTCCGGGACGTAGGGTGATTTACTAGCCGGTACACACCTGCAAGCAATCACTTACCAGGCTCCTCCCGGGAGGTTCCTCATGTCCGTGGCCACGGAGAGCACCGAGACGTTCGCGTCCTTGAATCCGGCCACCGGCGAGGTCGTCGCCGAGCATCCCGTCCGGGACGCCGCCGCCGTCGCCGCGGCGGTCGAGCGGGCCCGCGAGGCGGCCGGCTGGTGGCGCGCCCTCGGCTGGAAGGAGCGCAGGCTCCGGCTCCTCAACATCAAGGGCTCGCTGACCCGCAACCTCAACCGGATGGCGGAGCTCGTCCACCAGGAGACCGGCAAGCCGCTCCAGGACGCCCAGCTCGAGACGATCATGGCGATATCCCACCTGGACTGGGCCGCGCGCAACGCGCAGAAGACCCTCGGCCCGCGCACCGTCTTCCCGGGCCTCATGGCGATCAACCAGAAGTGCGTGCTGGAGTACCA
>NZ_BMRO01000004.1:496883-506230 GCF_014648675.1 Actinomadura livida | reverse complement strand
CGCCGCCGGCAACGCCGTGGTGTTCAAGCCGTCGGAGTTCACCCCGGGCGTCGGGGTCTTCCTGGAGGAGCTCGTCTCCGCCGTCGTGCCCGAGCACCCCGTGCTGCAGACGATCACCGGGCTCGGCGAGACGGGCGCGGCGCTCGCCTCGTCCCCGGACGTCGACAAGATCGCCTTCACCGGCTCGGCCCGGACCGCCAAGCGCGTCATGGCCGCGTGCGCGGAGAACCTCACGCCGATCGTGGCCGAGTGCGGCGGCAAGGACGCCTGCATCGTCGACTCCGACGCCGACCTCGACGCCGCCGCCGACGCGGCGCTGTGGGGCGCGATGTCGAACGCGGGCCAGACCTGCATCGGCGTCGAGCGCATCTACGTCGTCGACGACGCCTACGACAAGTTCCTCGGCAAGCTCACCGACAAGGCCAAGGACCTGCGTCCCGGCTTCGACCGCGAGGCCGCCTACGGCCCGATCACCATGCCGGCCCAGCTCGACATCATCGAGCGGCACATCAAGGACGCCCTGGACAAGGGCGGCAAGGCCGTCGTCGGCGGCGCCGAGTCCGTGCGCAAGCCGTACGTGGAGCCGGTCGTGCTGACCGACGTGCCGGACGACTCGGCCGCCGTGTCCGAGGAGACCTTCGGCCCGACGATCACCGTGCACCGCGTCAAGGACCTGGACGAGGCCGTCGAGAAGGCCAACCGGACCAGCTACGGCCTCGCCGGGACGGTCTTCTCCGGCGACCGGTCCCGCGCGATGGACGTCGCCCGCCGGATGCGCTCCGGCATGACGTCCATCAACGCCTTCGCCGCGTTCGCCCAGGTCGCCGCGCTGCCCTTCGGCGGTGTCGGCGAGTCGGGGTTCGGCCGGATCCACGGCGCGGACGGGCTGCGCGAGTTCACCCGCCCGAAGGCCATCACGCGGCAGCGGTTCGCGACGATGAACCTGACCTCCTTCGAGCGCACCGAGAAGGAGATGGCGCGCGTCCTCAACATGATCAACATGATCCACGGCCGCCGCTACAAGCGCTGACACCGCCCGGCGCCCCCGCCCGGCGCGGGGGCGCCGCCTAGACTCGAAACCATGACATCCGGGACGTACGGTGCACCGGTGCGCAGCCGTTTCCAGGCGCCGCTGCGCGCGATGCCGCCGCCCCCACCCGGTATCCGCCCGTTCCGGCCCGATGACGTCCCGGCGCTGGGCCCGGTCATGTGGGACGCCTACCGAGGCACCCCCGACGAGGCCGACGTAGGGGGCCCGGAAGGCGCGGCACGCGAGATCCGGCTAGCGCTGGACGGCGAGTACGGCACCTTCCTCCCAGCCGCGTCGTTCGTCGCCGAGGCCCAAGGCCGCCCCGTAGGCGCCGCGCTGGTCACCCTCTATAGGGGCCTGCCGCTGCTGGCCTTCCTCTTCACCGCCCCGTCCCACTCCGGCCACGGCCTAGGCCAGGCACTCGTCCGCGCCGCCATGCACGCACTCGCCGCAGAGGGCCACGACACCCTCACCCTCGCCGTAACCCGCCGCAACCGCCGAGCCCGCCGCCTCTACGAACACATGGGCTTCGTCGAGGTCGCCTGACCCGCCCCGCTCAACCCGCGGCGGCGCCGACGGGCACCTCGACGGGATGCCCCGCGGCCCGCCACGCGGTCATTCCCCCGAGCACGTTGAGGACCGGCTCGTCCTGATGAGCAGCCAGCAGGCTGGCGGCGACGGACGACCGGTACCCGGTGCTGCAGGTGACGGCCAGCGGCCTGCCGCGCGGCACCCGGCCGAGCCGCGCGGGCAGTTCCGCGCCGGTGATGAAGGCGGCGCCCGGGACGTGCCCGGCGGACCATTCGGCGGGCTGGCGGACGTCCAGCACGTTCACCTCCTCGGCCACCACCCGGTCGTGGAGTTCGCCGACGCTGATCTGCGGCAGTCCCTCCAGCGGCTCGGCGGCGGCGCGCCACGCCGTCATGCCGCCGGCCAGCCAGCCGATGGGCGGGTCGTAGCCGATGCGCAGCAGGTGCCAGGTGACCGTCCACACGTCCTCGGGGCGGTCCACGACGAGGACGACGCGGGCGGCCTCCGGCAGCACGGTCCCCGTCCAGGTGGCGAAGGACGAGCCGAGCCCGACGTTGAGCGCGCCCGGGACGTGGCTCCCGCCGAACGCCTCCGGCGCGCGGACGTCCAGCACCACGGCCCCCTCGTCCTGGGCCCGCCGGACCTGCTCCACCTGCAGCGCGGGCGGCTCCCCGACCAGGGTGACGGGCTCGACGCCCGCAAGGTTCCGCGCACGCATCCGGCGCCAGTACGGCGGGACGGCGGGCAGGGCGTCCGGCCGCAGGCAGCGCTCGACGAACCGCTCCGGGGTGCCGGTCTCGGCGAGCCGGGCGTTGGTGCGCCGCTCGTAGCCGATGGTCGTGGACAGCCGACTCCCGATGCTGCCGCCGCACAGCGAACCGGCCACATGAGTAGGGAAGACCTCCACATGGTCGGGAAGCGAAAGGATCTTGTCCCGCACAGTGTCGCAAAGGGCCTGGGCGGCCTCTTCGGCCTCAGCGCGCCCGCCGAGCAGGTCGGGCCGCGCAAGGTCGCCGACCAGCAACGCACCGCCGGACAGCAGCAGCGCAGGTTCGTCCGCGCCGAGGTCCCGGTCGTAGACGAGAAGGCTGATGTGCTCGGGGGTGTGCCCAGGCGTGTGCAGCACCTCGATGCCGATCTCCCCGATCTCGAACTGCTCCCCGTCGCGCAGGGCGCGGTGCCGGTAGCCGAGGTCCGCCGTGGCCGAGCCGAGGGCCTGCGCGCCGGTGCGGGCCGCGAGCTGCGTCACCCCGGAGAGGTAGTCGTTGTGGCCGTGCGAGTCGAGCACGTACCGGATGCGGAGCCCCTTGCGGCGCGCCTGCTCCAGGTAGTCGTCGACGTCCCGCCGGGGGTCGAACACCAGCGCCTCCCCGGTCTGCTCCGACCCCAGCAGGTACGACGCGTGCCCCAGACCTTCGAAGTAGAACTGCTGGAAGAACATCGCCACCCCTCCAGGTCAGGGCCTGGTCAACGACCGGGCCGCATTCGGCCTTTCGCCCGCCATACCCGTAAACAAGCGGTTCGCACCTCGGTGACCTGCGGAAAGACCGCATCAACCGCGCGGTGCGGGTACTCCCAAGGCATGAGTCCATGGGGGAAACGGGACGACATGGTGGTGCACGAGCGGGAGCCGTACAACGCCGAGCCGCCCCGCACGGCGCTGGCCGGACACCGCGTGACGCCGCCCGATGCGTTCTACAGCCGCAACCACGGCCCGATCCCCGAGATCGACCCCGCCGCCTGGCGCTTGACCGTGGACGGCCTGGTGCACAACCCGCTGGAACTGTCTCTGGAGCAATTGCGCGACCGGTTCGACGACGTCGAGGTGACGGCGACGTTGCAATGCGCCGGCAACCGCCGCGCCGGTCTGCTGGAGGTGCGCGACATTCCCGGCGAGGAGCCGTGGGGCCCCTGCGCCACCGCCACCGGACGCTGGAGCGGGGTGCGCCTGGCCGACGTCCTGGCCCACGCCGACCTACACTCCGACGCCGCCCACATCGCCTTCGCCGCGCCGGACGTCTCCCCTCTCCCGGATCCGCCCGAGCCTTACGGCGGCTCCATCCCCGCCGCCAAGGCCCTGAGCCCGGAGGTGCTCCTGGCCTGGGCGATGAACGGTGAACCGCTCCCCCGGATCCACGGCGCCCCGCTGCGGGTGATCGTCCCCGGCTGGATCGGGGCACGCAGCGTCAAGTGGCTCAGCCGCGTCACCGCGCAGGCGGAGCCGTCCGCCAACTACTTCCAGGCCACCGCCTACCGCGTCCTGCCCCCGGAGGCCGACCCCAGCCGGGCCGGACCCGGCGACGGCATCTCCTTGGGGCCGATCGCCCTCAATTGCGAGATCCTCAGCCCCGACGACGGCGCCCAGGTGCCACCCGGCCCCGCCCAAGTCACGGGGTACGCCCTAGCCGGGGACGATCGCACCGTAGCCCGCATAGACGTCTCCGTGGACGGCGGCCGAACGTGGACCCAGGCGGACCTGGATGCCGGAGACGGACCGTGGGCATGGCAGCACTGGCACACGACCGTCGACCTCCCTCCAGGCGATGTCGAAGTCACCGCAAGGGCGTGGGATTCCACAGGCGCACTCCAACCCGAATCCCCGGCCCACCTGTGGAATCCCAAGGGCTACATCAACAACTCCTGGGCCCGCATCCACCTGAACTCCGCTTGAGGCCCGGTTTTACCGCCGTTCTGGGCGGACCAGGTACCAGGCGCCGGACGGGGTGACCCAGATCAGCAGTCCGGCCCAGATTTGGAAGAGTCGCCAATCCTTGCGCTGCTTCAGTCTGTGGTGGCGTCTGCAGAGCGGTGCAAGGTTGCACCGGCACGTGATTCCGGGACGCCAGGGCACCGTGTGGTCCAGATCGCAGCGGTGGGAGGGCTGGTTGCAGGTGGGGAACACGCACGTCGAATGGCGGGCTTCGACCTCTCGCCGCATCGCCGCGGGCGGCCGGTAGCCGGGTCTGCCGTGGCCCTCTTCGTCACCCCGGCAGGCCGCGTCGCGAGCTTCCGAGAACTGGCTGTGGATGCGCTGCGCAGTCTGCCGGACAGCGTGCGGCAGTTCCCGGGGAGGGACGCGCCCTTGCACATGCCTGAGGCGCCGCTCCACCTCATTCGCCAGAGCCGCGATGTCCGTATCACCGCTGAACTCGTCGCACGCACCGCCCGCTCCGGTTCGCAGGTCGTCACCCCCACCGGAGGGAGCGACGACGGGAGCGAACGGCGCGACATCACCATCGCCGACAGAACCGTCCTTCGCGCTGTCGTCGCGCGTCTCCGTCAGCAGGGCGCGGATCGCCTCGGGCAGTTCAACGCCATGCAACAGTTGCGCGGCGAGGTCGGCGCGAATGGTGTTGAGGGGCCGAGTGTCACCATCGGCCTGGATGCCGTGCGCGGCGGCGGTGATCTTGTTGAAGATGGCGTGGGCGTCCTCGGCGGCCAGGTCGCACAGGGCCAGATCGCTGGTGCCGGACGGGGTGTCCCATAGCTCCAGCCGCCGTAGCCGGGTCGCCTCCCGCCTGCGTTCTTCGACCGCTTCAGGTGCGAGGCGCTGAGCGATTCTCCTGATGCGGCGGCGCAGTTGTCCCGTGGTCTGCCCGGACGCCGTCTCCAACGCGGCGCGCTCCACCCGTCCGGCCACCTCTTCGGGAAGCCGGTCGGTGACATCGCAGATGACGCGGGCCTTGGCCATGTCGAGCCGTCCGGCGCCGAGCGCCTCTCCCGTCTCGGCCAGGGGACCGGTCAGCCGCTCGGCGAGGTGGACCAGGTTGGCGGCGGTGTTGCTCGTAACGGTCAGCGCGGCGGCGACCTCTTCGGTGACCGACTCCCGGCCGGACAGAATCCGGTGGTCAGTGTCGTCAGAGTCCTCGTCGGCGGTGCGGCGGCGGGTGAGCTCGGCGATCGCGGCAAGCTCCCGCGCCTGCGCCCACGAGGTCTGCCGCCGGGCCGCCGCCGCGACCTGGAGCAGTTCTTCATCGGTCAGATCGTCCAGCCGGTTCTTCTCACCGGACAGGCAGATAGCCAGTTGCGGACCAGGCGGGAACCACTCGCGATCTTCCCATTCACGCCGCCGATTATTGGCGATTGCGCCAACAGGTGCAGGCATTGTCACGAACATTCACCCCCAACCCGAATTCCGTCCCCCCATCATAAACGAAGACCCCACCAATACCGGCAGACAATTCAGACACGCCACATTACTGTCACCACCTTTTTCCAGCCTCCACCAAGCACCACCGCCCCAAAAACAAGACTCCACCCCCTCACCGACAGCTTTCCGCGCGAAGCGCGGCCCAACCAACACCCCGCACCAATCCCGCAGATCAACACCCAACCCAAACCACCACCGCAACCAAAGTGACAGCAACCGGCGACACACCGAAACAAGCGCACCCACCCACGGAAGGCACCTCAGCCGCCCACCACGGCCACCACGGCCACCACACAAAACCGATAAAAAGCAGAGCTCAGCCACGCACCAACAAGACAGGAACGCAGCGACCAGCCAGCAGCAGAACCCCACCAGCAAGAGATCAGCAATCCAAGCACCGAGGAAGGCGCTGCCCCCGAAGCAGCGCCCACCCACGGCTTACGCAACAACCGCCCACGTAGCGGACACACCCACCAAAGAATGACGCCCGCGCGGCCGCCCAGGCACCAGACCGGAAGGCACACCGAGCATGCGCGCGCAGCCACATCCCTCAGTCAGCGACCAGACGCGACCCCAATGGCCCCCATCCCCCCGCCGCGTATTCGCGCTGCCGCCGGACGACATACCGCCCCGGCGTACACCCGGAAGCACCATGCTCGGGATGCAGCAGATAGACAGGAGCAGACGCCTCGAAGACACCAATAGCAAGGCCACCGGCGTCCGACAAATGCGTAGTCCAGCGACAAGCGCCAGAATCGGCGACGAGCGTATGTGGATTGCCACCCGCCGCACCCCGGAGTAGTTCAACCCCTTCGGCCGGCACTTCCCTCCAGGTGGCATTCGGCCAGAACGACACGGACACCGAGACCTCGGAGAACGGAATGACGATCAGGTCGCCCTGAGCTTGGATCCCGTCAATAACGGGGATGCTCACCGATTGCTCAAGATGGTCGAGCACGGCGAGCCCGGTCTGCTGGGAAAGAGACGCGAGAGTCACAGTCATCGAAATCACCTCAGGTTCGGCGGACGAGTCGTGAGTACTGATCACCGGACAGCCCGTAGGTCCAGCCGGCGGCGGCGACCGGGTCGTCGATCCCGCCCGGCACGGTCAGCCCGTACCGGCGGCGGTGCCCGTCGCGTTCGATGGAGCCGTTGACCGCGAGCAGCACCCGGGTCTGCTCGCGAAGGTCGTAGAGCCGCAGTTCGGAGCCGGGGTTGCCGGGGTCCGGCGCGGCGGCCACCAGCCGCAGCCCGGCCCGGTCGATGTAGTCGCCCCAGCCGATCTTCTCGATCGCGCATCGCCGGACCTCGATGTTGGTCTCCCGCGCGATCCGTTCGACGTCGGGGTCGTCGTCGATCACCCAGGACGGCACTTTCGTGCCGTGCCAGGCATGGACGTCCCAGCCGTCGGCGAACCGGAGGGCGGGGCCGTCCGGGCGATGCAGCCGCACCTGCCCTTCGTCGCCCCAGACCTCGGTGTGGATCTCGACGGGCCGCTCGGATACGACGCAGACGTCTTCGCGCGGCCACCACCAGCCACACGACCGGACCGCCGCCGCCCAAAAGTCGAGCAGACGATTCTGCTCAGGCGTGAAGACGACACCGGACGTCCGGCGGATCGCGTCGTAGTGGGCGGGCCAGGACGCACAGAGAGCCGCGTACCAGGAGTCGCTCCGCCAGGACACATCCCGAACCGACCGGAGCGCCATGGCGAGCGTGCTGCGGCGGGATGCCATGAGCGGCGCTCGCACGACCTGCCCCAACAACTTGTCCAATGCACGCTGATGGCGCATCACGGAGACATCGAGCTGCGCGGTCAGTTCACTGATCGACCTGCGGAACCGCAGCGCCAGCGGCCAGTCGGCGACACGGTCCACAGACTCGGACGCCCGCAACCGCAGCCCAGGCGGAACGGTCTCCAGGGCAGCCAAAGGCGAGGCGACCCAGTGAAAACGCGGTGGATCGGCCCCGATCAGCCGGTACAGCTCAGAGATGGCGGCCTCGGCGGCCGCATGGTCAGCGGGCAGGCTGGAAAGCAGATGACCAAGCCATTCCGCGCGGATCTCGGCAGCTTCCCGCTGCGCGAAGACGCTCACCGGACGAGGGCGGCGACGCCCCTTTCATAGATCATGGCCAGGATGGTGACAGACCAAGTCCCGACTTGTCCACCTCCTTTCCGCAACCTCGGCACACAACGTCCCACCAACGACGTCCTACAGACGACGTCTGACTTCAGCCGCCCTCCGCCGAGCCACACGAGCACGAACACGGCGGGCCATGCGCTTCGCCATCCTCCTCCGGACGGCCTGGATCACCGCCGTCTCCAGCCCCAGTGCCAGCCGGATACCGTCGGCGACCTGGTAGGCGCGGTCCGCCAATCCGGGGGTCAGAAGGCTGGGCAGATAGGCGAAGGAGAATCCGCGCTGGGGGTCGGCGAAGGCCAGGCCGCCGGTACCGGACGGCCAGCCGAAAGCGGCCCCGCCGCCCATGTCCACGGTGCCGACGATGTACCCCAGACCCCTAGGGGAGGGCAGCCAGGTCACCCGGTCTTCCTTCATCGTGACCAGCGCCGAGAGCCGACCGGTCCTGATCGGGCCGATGAGGCGAACGCCGTCCACCTCACCGATGAGGGCGGCGTACATGCGAGCGAGCGCCTGGGCAGTCGCCGCACCGCCGGACGGAAGGTCCAGCACCTGACTCTCGGGCCGGTTCGCCAACACGGCACCCACCTGCATCCACGACGGAACCACCTGGTGGTACAGCGAACCGTCGGGGAAGTGCACCAGGCTGTCGGATCGGTCCCCGTCCTCCAGCCGCGCAACTCGGCACAGATGACGAGCCGGGACGCCGAAGAACAGATCGTCGGGGACGCCGAGCGGAGCGGCGACCTCGTCCCGCAGGACCGCCGAGACGGGCCGCCCGGTGACCCGGCGGGCGACCTCGCCGAGGATGAAGCCGTAGGTCAGCCCGTGGTGCCCGCTCGTGGCGCCCGCCCGCCAGAGCGGCCGCAGGTCCGCGATCCGCGCGCACATCCCGTCCCAGTCGGCGAGGTCGTCGAGTGTGATGCCGGACGGGGTCTGCGGTACCCCGGCGGAATGGGTGAGGACGTGTGCAAGCGTGACGTCGGTCTTGCCGTGGGCGCCGAACTCCGGCCAGTAGGCGGCGACCGGGGTACCGTAGTCGAGCAGTCCATGCTCCGCAAGCACATGGACGACGGTCGAAATCGGCCCCGGGCCACTGGGAAAGAGTGTTCGCTCGTCGACCGGACGGCCCGTAGTCGCATCGGCCGTAGTCCCATCGGCCTTACCCGCGCACACGTTCACCACGGGCTCACCGTTCAGGTAGGCGGCGACTTGGAGCCCGACCTCCTGCCCGGACGCGACGAACCGCTCGGCCAGTTCCCGCGTGCCCGCCTGGACGTCCATCTGAGGCTCCTTCGAAGGGGTGGGCACGAATCTAAGGCGTCTTAGGGGGCCGCATAAGGCGTCGTACCGATGTGGGGGGCGGGGTCTTAGGACGAGCCTTGTACATGTCGGGCCAAGACGGGTCCGGCGGGAACAGGGAGACGGACATGAACCGCCCGGAATTCAGCAATGTGATCATCAAGGACCGCGTGCGGGCGCTGCGGGAGGAAGC
>NZ_BMRO01000004.1:276637-496859 GCF_014648675.1 Actinomadura livida | reverse complement strand
CCCCCCCCCCCCCCCCCCCCCCCCCCCCGCCTGTACGCACGCCGCGCCCCCGTCCGGAAGGACGGGGGCGCTCCTCTTTTCGGCGCAGGCCGCCCTCCTTCCGGCGCGGGTGAGCGTCAGACGTGTGCGGGCGGGCGTCAGACGTGCGCGGCCGGACGAATGTTCTGGTTGGCCTGGAAGAAGTTACCGGGGTCGTACTCGGCCTTGATCCGCGCGAGTTCGTCGTAGTGGTCCCCGTACGTGGCCCGGACCCGGTCCTCCCTCTCGTCCGCGCCGATGAAGTTCACGTAGGAGCCCCCCATCGAGTGCGGGTGCAGCGTCTCCCAGTAGTCCACGCACCACTGCCGGATGAGCGCGGCGTTCGCGGGATCGGGGTCGATGCCGACGTAGACGGCCGACCATAGAGCGTCCCGGTAGCTCCAGGCGGTGTCGTCGGCGCCCATCCGGTGGACCGCGCCGTCGATCGGGTAGAGGTGCATGGTGGACAGCGGGGTCGGCAGCTCCGAACCGTGCTTGAGGTGCAGGTCGATGGCGTCGTCGCCGATGCGGTCGAAGAAGTCGCCTCGCCAGTACCACTGCAGGCCGGGCGGGAGGAGCTCGTCGAACATGCTCTGGAGCATGGGGTACGGCATAGGCGCGGTGAACTGGAACGCGGGACGCCCGGCGTCGTTCACCGACGCGATGGCGTCCTCCAGTCCGTTCGGGTCGCCCGTGTAGCACCACACGACGGCGCACATCTTCTTGCCGTGAAGCTCCTCGGGGAACGGCGGCCCGGGCGGGACGGTGAGGACGGCGAAGAAGCCGCTCAGGTCCTCGGGCGCCTGAGGCAGGAACTCCCGGTACCACCTCAAAACCTCGGGCACCGCGTCGATAGGCCATGCGGTGATGCCCACCCCGACCGTGTCCACCGGGTGGAGCCGGTAGGTGAACGAGGTGACGACGCCGAAGTTCCCGCCTCCGCCGCGCAGCGCCCAGAACAGATCGGGGTCGCGCGTCTCGGACGCGGTGACCAGCGAACCGTCCGCCAGAACGACGTCGGCGGCGATCAGGTTGTCCACCGTGAGGCCGTACTTGCGGGTGAGGTGGCCGTGGCCGCCGCCGAGCGTGAGCCCGCCGACCCCGGTGGTCGAGTTGATCCCGGTGGGCGTGGCCAGCCCGAAGCCGTGGGTGGCGTGGTCCAGGTCGCCCAGCAGGCTGCCTCCGCCGACCTCGGCCGTGCGCGCCTCCGGGTCGACCCGCACCCACCGCATGGGCGACAGGTCGATGGTCACGCCGCCCTCCACCAGGCAGAGGCCGGCGCCGCTGTGCCCGCCGCCCCGGACGGCCGGTTCGGCGCCGATGTCGCGGATCATGCCGATGGCCTCCGCCACGTCCGCGGCGTCGGCGCACCGGACGATGGCGGCGGGACAGGTGCCGATCATCGCGTTGTAGATCGCGCGGGCCCGTTCGTAGTCCGAGTCCTGCGGTCCGAGGACCGGGCCGCGCAGCGTCGTCCGCATGGATTCCAGAACCGTGGCCTCCATCTGGGCCTCCCCCGCCGGGCCGCGGCACACCCCTGCCTCGCGCGCCCGTGCTGTCTTCGGTCCCGCCGGGTCCCTCCCGGCGCGGTCACCACCAGCATCACCGCACGACAATCCCGACAAAACCAGACAAAAG
Organism: Actinomadura livida; assembly: GCF_014648675.1. GTDB lineage: Bacteria > Actinomycetota > Actinomycetes > Streptosporangiales > Streptosporangiaceae > Spirillospora > Spirillospora livida. The sequence goes on along the minus strand of NZ_BMRO01000004.1, from coordinate 495,203 downwards.
GAAAATACGGCGGAGGGACGCCTAGCGCGAGGCGTTGGCAGGCTTGAGCGGCGTACGGCCGCGGATCAGGTCGGCGGCGCGCTCGGCGATCGCGATCGTCGGCGCGTTGGTGTTGCCGCGCGGGACGGCCGGCATCACCGACGCGTCCACCACCCGCAGGCCGTCGACGCCGCGGACGCGCAGCTCGGGGTCGCAGACGGAGTCGCCGCCGCCCATCGCGCAGGTGCCGACGGGGTGGAACAGGGTCGCGACCTGGCGGCGCACGTAGTCCCGGACGGCCTCGTCCGACTCGACCTGCTCGCCGGGCGCCCACTCGCCCCCGACCAGGGCCGCCAGCGGCCCGGACGCCGCGATCTCCCGCGCCTGGCGGACCCCGGCGACCAGGACGTCCAGGTCGGCCTTGTCCGCGAGGTAGGCGGGGTCGATCAGGGGCTTGGCGTAGGGGCTGGCGGAGCGGAGGGTGAGCGAGCCGCGGCTGGCGACGGAGACCGCGGTGACCATGACCGACAGCAGCCGTTCGGCGACCTCCACGAGCCCCTGCTCGACGAACGGCGTGGGCAGGACGTGGTACTGCAGGTCGGGGGCGGGCAGCCCCTCGACCGTCCGGACGAACCCGCCCGCCTCGGCGACGTTGGACGCGTAGGGTCCCCGCCCGAGCGCCTGGTAAAGGGCCAGGGAGCGCGCGTTCGCCAGCTCCCACAGGCTCTTGGTGCGGGGCGTGGCGAACATGACGTTCACGAACGGGTGGTCCTGGAGCCGCTGCCCGACCGGGGAGTCGACCAGGACGTCGATGCCCACCGAGCGCAGGTGGTCGGCGGGCCCGACGCCGGAGAGCATGAGCAGCTGCGGGCTGTTCACCGCGCCGCCGGACACGATGACCTCCGCCCCGGCGCGGGCCAGCATGGTCTCGCCGCGCGCCTCGTAGCGGACGCCGGTGGCGCGGCCGTCCTCGATCACCACGCGGGTCGCGAGCGCGTCGGTGACGACGGTGAGGTTCGGGCGGTGCTCGATCGGGTGCAGGTACCCGGCGGCGGTGGACCAGCGGCGGCCGCGCTTGTGCGTGACCTGGTAGAAGCCGACGCCGTCCTGCCGCGCGCCGTTGAAGTCGGGGTTCGCGGCCAGCCCGTACGCCTTGGCCGACTGCAACCAGGCGCGGGTCAGCGGGTGCTTGTAGCGCAGGTCCTCCACGCGCAGCGGCCCGCCGACGCCGTGGTACGGGATGTCGCCGCGCTGCTGGTCCTCGGCGCGGCGGAAGTAGGGCAGCACGTCCTCGTAGCCCCAGCCCTCGCAGCCGTGGACGTCGCGCCAGGTGTCGTAGTCGTACCGGGAGCCGCGCACGTAGATCATCGCGTTGGTGGACGAGCTGCCGCCGAGCGTGCGCCCCCGCGGCCAGTACACGCTGCGTCCGGCGGCGTTCTCCTGCGGGACGGTGGCGTAGTCCCAGTCGAACGGGCCTTTGATCATCCCCGCCACGGCCGCCGGAATGTGGATCTCGGGCGCGTCGTCGGGCGGGCCGGCCTCCAGCAGCAGGACCGCGACCGACGGATCCTCGGTCAGCCGGGCGGCGAGAACGCACCCCGCGCTGCCCGCTCCCACGATGATGTAGTCGTACACGGCGGCCTCCGGGAGTCTTTCCGAAACCCTACCGAACGTGCTTCGATGCCCTGCGGCGCTAGGGTGCGGCTATGGCGAAGAACAGGGATAACCCCGTCGTCCTGTCGCGGATCTACACCCGGACCGGGGACGACGGCACCACCGCGCTCGGCGACGCGTCCCGCACCCGGAAGACGGACCCGCGGCTGGCCGCCTACGCCGACGTCGAGGAGGCCAACGCCGCGATCGGCACCGCCATCGCGCTCGGCGACCTGCCCGAGAACGTGGTCGCGCTGCTGACCCGCGTCCAGAACGACCTGTTCGACGTGGGAGCCGACCTGTGCGCGCCGGTCGTGCCGGACCCGCAGTACCCTCCGCTGCGCGTCGAGCCCCCCTACATCGAACGCCTTGAGGCGGCCTGCGACGAGCACAACGAGACGCTCGAACCGCTCCGCAGCTTCATCCTCCCTGGCGGGTCCCCGGGCGCGGCGCTGCTGCACGTCGCGCGGACGGTCACGCGGCGCGCCGAACGCTCCGCCTGGGCGGCCGTCGAGGCGCACGGCTCCGCCGCCGACGGCGACCCGGAGGCGGCCGAGGGCGGCGTGAACCCGCTGACCGCCACCTACCTCAACCGGCTGTCCGACCTCCTGTTCATCCTCTGCCGCGTCGCCAACGCCGAGCACGGCGACGTCCTCTGGAAGCCCGGCGGAGAACGCTGACCCGGTCCGCTCCCCCGCCGGGGGGTGGGGTTAGCCCCACCGCGCGATGACCGGCTCCCCTCCTGGTGACGGCGTCCCGTGGAGAGCAGGCTGGTTCTGTACGGGCGCAAGGCGACAACGGGAGTGACCACGTGAAGACCCTGACGGCGACGGCGGTGCTGGCGGTCGCGGCGGCGGCGCTGACCGGCTGCGGCAACGTGAGCTTCGGCAGCGGCGAGGAGACCCGCTCCTACACCGCGCCCGCCGGCATCACCGCACTGAAGATCACCGGCGATGGGAGCCGGGTGCAGGTGACGGCAACCGACACCCCCACCATCAAGGTCAGCGAGCGGCTGCGCTGGTCCAACGAGAAGAACAAGCCGGTCGCCGAGCGGCTCACCGAGGACGACACGCTCACGCTGGCGGCCAAGTGCGCCAGGGCGACGGTGGGCTTCAGCCGATGCGGGGTCTCCTACCGCGTCCAGGTCCCCCGCGACGTGCCCGTGGAGATCGACAACCGGGACGGGTCGATCTCCGCGTCCGGCCTCGCCGGGGCGGTGAAGCTGCACTCCCACAACGGATCGATCGAGGTGACCGACCTGCGGGCGACCTCGGCGTCGATCAGTTCCAGGGACGGGTCGCTGCGCGTCTCCGGGCGGGCCACCACCGCCGATCTGGACAGCAGCAACGGCTCGATCGTCGCGACGGGACTCACCGCCGACCGGCTGACGGCCCGCTCGCGCGACGGCCGCATCAAGCTCAGCGGCGACGTCAAGACCGCCGACCTGGACACCGCGAACGGCTCCATCGACGTCGCGGGGCTGACCGCCGAACGCGTCACCGCCAAGACGCTCGACGGCGGGGTCCGGCTCGGGTTCGCCTCCGCTCCCACGCACGTCCGGGCCAGCAGCGCCAACGGCTCCATCCGCGTCTGGCTCCCGACAAGTGAGAGTTACGCCATCGCCACGTCCACGGACAACGGCTCCAGGACGATCGACCCGTCCGTGCACCAGGACTCGGCGTCCTCGCGCAGCGTCAAGCTGGACACCCGCGACGGCAGCATCCTCGTCAACTCGGCCGATCAGCGAAGCTGGTAGGGCCCCTGCCAGAGCGGCCGGTAGGACGGGTCCAGCGCCACCTGCACGCGCGCCCCGCCGTTGACCGCCACCGTGGTGCGCGCGAGGTGCTGGGTGACGTGCGCGATGCCGTCGACGTTCGTGTCGAGGAACCTCAGGTGCACGTTCTTCAGCCGGTCGCACGCGGAGTGGTAGCACGGGTCGTACGCCTTGCCCGCCCTGCCGCCGAACGCCTTGGCCTCCGCGGCGGTCTTCACGCCGTCCGCGCCGGTGTCCATGCCGCCGACCGGGATGCCGTGCTCGGCGAACGGGCCGTAGTCGGAGCGCCCGTTGAGGGAGCTCTCGGTCGTCGGCAGCCTGCGGCCCTTGAAGTAGTCCCGGAACATCTTCTCGATCGCGCCCGAACCGGCGGGCGCCCGCGTCCCGGCGCGGGTGGAGTGGTCGCCGTCGTACACGCCCCGGGTGCCGTTGCGCGACCCGAGCATGTCGAAGTTCAGGTTGAGGGCGATGGCGTCGCGGTCGCGGCGGTCCAGGGACTCCACGTAGTGCGTCGAGCCGCGCAGGCCCTCCTCCTCCGCGCCCCACCAGGCGAACCGCACCCGGTTGCGCAGGTCGCCCCTGCGGAGCTTCCCGATCTTCCCGGCGATCGCGAGGAGCGCGGCGGAGCCGGTGGCGTTGTCGTTGATCCCGGGGCCGTCCTTGACGCTGTCGAGGTGCGCGCCGAGCAGCACCACGTTGTCGCCACGGCCGCGCTCGGTGTCGGCGATGACGTTGGACGCCGACCGCTTCCCGTGGACGGTGTCGGTCTTCACCCGCAGCGTCAGGCCGCCCTTCCTCTTCGCGGCCTTGGCCAGTGCGGCGCCGAGCTCGTGGGTCGGGCCGACGACCGGGATCCTGGACGGCTTGCGGACCGTCCCGTTCACCGGCCCGTCCTCCCCCGGCAGGTTGTAGATCACGGCGGCGGCGGCCCCGGCGGCGCGGGCCCGGGCGGCCTTCTTCTCGAACGTGCAGGTCCCGCGCTGCATCAGGGCGATCGAGCCCTTCCTGAAGCCCCTGAAGTCGCGCCGGTCGCAGCCGCTCGTCCCGTCCTCGCCCTTCGCCGGGACGTCCACCGCGACCACGCGCGCGGTCACGTCGCCCGAGCCCGAGTAGGCGTAGGTGGCGAAGTCCTCGCCGCGCTTGTAGGACTTCTTGGACGGCTTCGTCCGGGCCAGCACCGGCCCCGACCGCTCCCGCCAGTACGGGTACCGGAACTTCTGGATCTTCGGCCGGAACCCGGCCTTCCGCAGCCGCCCGACGACGTACCGCACCGAGACGTCGTAGCCGGCGCCGCCCGCGGCGCGGTGGCCGCCGTTGTAGTCGGCGATCTCCTCGAACGCCTTCAGATGCGCCTGGACGTCCTTCAGCGTGACGAGCCGGGCCAGGGTGGGGCGGGCCGGCGCGGCGTCCGCGGGCGGCAGCACCGACGGGATCACGGCCACGGGGAGAAACGCGGCGGGCAGCGCCACGGCGGCACCGGTGAGCAGCTTCTTCTTGCGCACGTGCACTCCTGCGAACGGAGACGGAGCGGACCAGCAGCGATGATGGTCACGCGTCCCGGCCGGCTCAAGCGGCGGCGCCGCGCGCACACCGATTCCATACCGGCGCCTTACCGGCCCATGCAGGTTCTCCCGGGACCGCTCCCCCGGGCCGGTCTCCCAACGCCGAATCTCTGGGCGCGCTCAGCCGGCCTCGTCGGGAGGGTGCAGTTCCACGGGGGTACCCGGCGGGGCCGCCTCCAGCCAGGAGAGGAAACCGGTCAGGGCCGCCGCGCCCATCGCCAGCTCCACGGTCAGGTCACCGTCCCTGACCTCGATGATGCTCACGTCCGGCAGCAGCCCCTCGGCCTCCTCCGGGTCCGGGAGGCGCCGGTTGGATACGACGAGGCCCCGGCGGTGGATCACCTGCCGGGGCCTGCTGCGGAACTCGAACACGCGGTGCCAGTGCAGGGCGTCTCCCCTGTAGCGGCCGATGCCGAGGCGCCACACTCCCGGGGCTCCGCCCTCCGGGTCCAGCACCCGGAGGCTGCACTCCACGGCGCCGCCGCCCCGCGCGAACAGCCGGCGGCGCACCGCCATGGAGAAGAACAGCAGCGCCGCCACCAGGATGAGCGCGACGAGAACGCCGCCCGCATCCAGTGCCAGATGCCCGTCCAAGTCCCCCGCCGCCCGTCGGAGCCGTCGTCGTCCGGCGTTAAGCCTCGATGCCCGCCGCGCGCAGCCGCGCCCGGGCCCGCCGTTCCGTAGTCGCGTCCTCGCTCTCGGCGGCGAGCGCGTCCTCCAGCGCCTGCCGCGCGTCCTGGACGTCGACCTCGTGGCCGAGCTCCGCCTGCTCGGCCAGCACCGACACCTCGTCGGCCGCGACCGAGAAGAAGCCGCTGCCGACCATCGCGACGATCGGCTCGCCGCCGTCGGCCGGCTCGACCTTCACCACGCTGCCGTCGAGGAGGACGCCCAGCACCGGGGCGTGGCCCGGCAGGATGCCGAGCGAGCCCTCGATGGTCTGCGCGACCACCATCTTGGCCTCGCCGGACCAGATCTCGCGCTCCGGCGACACCAGCCCGACTCTCAGGTTTGCCACGTCTGTCTCCTCCGACTCACTGGAGCGGTATCGGCGGGACCGCCCCGGACGGCGCGTCCGGGGCGGTCCCGCCGGGGCGGACTACTTCTCCAGCTCCCGGGCCTTCTTCTCGACGTCCTCGATGCCGCCGCACATGAAGAACGCCTGCTCGGGCAGGTGGTCGTACTTGCCCTCGGAGAGCGCCTTGAACGAGGCGATCGTCTCGTCCTTCGGCACCGTCTCACCGGGCTGGCCGGTGAACTGCTCGGCCACGTACATCGGGTGCGACAGGAACCGCTCGATGCGCCGCGCCCGCTGGACGGTGACCTTGTCCTCCTCGGACAGCTCGTCGATACCGAGGATCGCGATGATGTCCTGCAGCTCCTTGTACTTCTGCAGGATCCGGATCACTTCCTGCGCGACCTCGTAGTGCTCGTTCCCCAGGATCTGCGGGTCCATGATCCGCGAGGTGGAGTCGAGCGGGTCGACCGCCGGGAAGATGCCCTTCTCGGAGATGCCGCGGGACAGGGTCGTGGTGGCGTCCAGGTGCGCGAACGTGGTGTGCGGCGCCGGGTCGGTGATGTCGTCGGCGGGCACGTAGATCGCCTGCATCGAGGTGATCGAGTTACCGCGCGTCGAGGTGATCCGCTCCTGCAGCACGCCCATCTCGTCGGCCAGCGTCGGCTGGTACCCCACCGCGGACGGCATGCGCCCGAGCAGCGTGGAGACCTCCGAACCGGCCTGCGTGAACCGGAAGATGTTGTCGATGAACAGCAGCACGTCCTGGTTCTGCACGTCGCGGAAGTACTCCGCCATCGTCAGCGCGGACAGCGCCACGCGCAGCCGGGTGCCCGGCGGCTCGTCCATCTGGCCGAACACCATCGCGGTGTCCTTGAGGACGTCCGCCTCGGCCATCTCCACCCAGAGGTCGTTGCCCTCGCGGGTGCGCTCGCCGACGCCGGCGAACACCGAGGTGCCGCCGAAGTTGCGGGCGACCCGGCGGATCATCTCCTGGATGAGCACCGTCTTGCCGACGCCCGCGCCGCCGAACAGGCCGATCTTGCCGCCCTTGACGTACGGGCACAGCAGGTCGATGACCTTGATGCCGGTCTCCAGCATCTCGGTCTTCGACTCCAGCTGGTCGAACGCCGGCGCCCTGCGGTGGATGCCCCAGCGCTCGTTGATCTCCAGGGACGCGGTCGGGACGTCCAGCGCGTCGCCGAGGGCGTTCCACACGTGGCCCTTGGTGATGTCGCCCACCGGCACCGAGATCGACTTCCCGGAGTCGACCACCGGCGCGCCGCGGACCAGGCCGTCCGTCGGCTGCATCGAGATGGCCCTGACCATGTTGTCGCCGAGGTGCTGGGCGACCTCGAACGTCAGGGTCTTCTCCTCGCCGCCGAGCGAGATCTCCGCGTTGAGGGCGTTGTAGATCTCCGGGATGGCGTCGGCGGGGAACTCCACGTCGACGACCGGGCCGATGACACGGGCGACGCGCCCGGTCGCGGTCGCCGTCTCTACCTGAGCAGTCATTGTCACTCCCCGCCAGACTCGGCGAGCGCGTCAGCGCCACCGACGATCTCGCTGATTTCCTGGGTGATCGCGGCCTGCCGCGCCTGGTTCATCTGGCGCGTGTAGACCCCGAGCAGTTCGTTGGCATTGTCGGTCGCCGACTTCATCGCCCGCCGGACCGCGGCCTGGAACGCCGCCGCCGACTGGAGCAGCATGTGGAAGATGCGGCTCTCGACGTAGTTCGGCAGCAGCAGGTCGAGCGCGGCCGCCGCGGACGGCTCGAACTCGTACGCCGGCGGGACCTTGGAGGACTCGGCCTCCTCGATCTCCAGCGGCATGAGCCGGGTGACCCGCACCTGCTGGGTGAGCATCGAGACGAACTCGGTGTAGACCACGTGGATCTCACCGACCCCGCCCTCGGCATCGGTCTTGAGGAAGTCCTCGGTGAGCCGGCGGCCGATCTCCTCCGCGTTGCCGAAGGTCGGACGGTCGCTGAACCCGTGCCAGGTCTCGGCGACGTCCCGGTCCCGGAACCGGTACCAGGTGATGCCCTTGTTGCCGACGACGTACGGGACCGGCTCGCGTCCCTCGTCCCGCAGCGCCTTGATCAGGGACTCGGCCTCGCGGATCACGTTGGCGTTGTAGGCGCCGCAGAACCCGCGATCGCTTGTGATGATCAGGACCGCGCTGCGGTTGTCCGCCGGCTGCTCCTGCAGCAGCGGATGGTCGATCCCGACGTGGTGGCTCACCAGCGCGGTCAGGGCCTGCGTGATCTGGTCGGCGTACGGCTTGGACGCCGTCACCGCCTGCTGGGCCTTGACGATCCGCGACGTGGCGATCATCTCCTGGGCGCGCGTGATCTTGGCGGTCGACTTGACCGACCTGATCCGCTGCCGGAGTTGGCGAAGCTGTGCGGCCATCGCCCGTCAGTCCTTCTTGACGCGGGTGATCGTCTCCTGCTCGACGTCCTCGTCCGCGATCGCCTCGACGGGCTCGTCCGCCAGGATCTCGCCCTCGCTGGTCTGGAAGCCCTTCTTGAACGCCGCGACGGCCCTCTGCAGGCTCGCGAGGCCGTCGTCGGAGAGCTTGCCGGTCTCCCGGATGGAGGTCAGCATGCCGCTCTCCTCCCGCTCCATGTAGTCGAGGAACTCGCGCTCGAAGCGGCGGATGTCGGCCACGGGGACGTCGTCCAGCGCGCCGGAGGTGCCCGCCCACACGGACACGACCTCCTGCTCGACCGGGAACGGGCTGCCCTGCGGCTGCTTCAGCAGCTCGACCAGGCGGGCGCCGCGGTCCAGCTGGGACCGTGAGGCGGCGTCCAGGTCGGACGCGAACGCCGCGAACGCCTCCAGGTCACGGAACTGCGACAGCGCGAGGCGCAGCGTGCCGGCGACGGTCTTCATCGCCTTGATCTGCGCGTCGCCGCCGACCCGGGACACCGAGATGCCGACGTTGATCGCCGGGCGGACGCCCTGGTTGAACAGGTCCGTCTCCAGGAAGCACTGCCCGTCGGTGATGGAGATGACGTTCGTCGGGATGTACGCCGACACGTCGTTGCCCTTGGTCTCGATGATCGGCAGACCCGTCATCGAACCGGCGCCCATGTCGTCGGACAGCTTCGCGCAGCGCTCCAGCAGCCGCGAGTGCAGGTAGAAGACGTCACCGGGGTACGCCTCGCGGCCCGGCGGGCGGCGCAGCAGCAGCGACACCGCGCGGTAGGCCTCGGCCTGCTTCGACAGGTCGTCGAAGACGATCAGGACGTGCTTGCCCTGGTACATCCAGTGCTGGCCGATCGCGGACCCGGTGTAGGGGGCGATGTACTTGAAGCCCGCCGGTTCGGACGCGGGGGCCGCCACGATCGTGGTGTACTCCAGCGCGCCGGCCTCCTCCAGGGAGCGGCGGACGTTGGCGATCGTGGAGCCCTTCTGCCCGATCGCGACGTAGATGCAGCGGACCTGCTTGCTCTCGTCGCCGGACTCCCAGTTCTCCTTCTGGTTGATGATGGTGTCCACGCAGACGGTCGTCTTGCCCGTCTGCCGGTCACCGATGATCAGCTGCCGCTGACCGCGGCCGATCGGCGTCATCGCGTCGATCGCCTTGATGCCCGTCTGCAGCGGCTCACTGACCGACTGCCGCTGCACGACGGTCGGGGCCTGCAGTTCGAGCGCGCGGCGCTCGGTGGTCTCGATCGGGCCCTTGCCGTCCAGCGGGTTGCCCAGCGCGTCCACGACGCGGCCGAGGAAGCCGTCGCCGACGGGGACCGAGAGGACCTCGCCGGTCCGGCGGGCCTTCTGGCCCTCCTCGATCTTGCTGAAGTCACCAAGGACAACGGCGCCGATCTCACGCACGTCCAGGTTCAGAGCCAGGCCACGGGTGCCGTCCTCGAACTCCACGAGTTCGTTCGCCATCGCGGAGGGCAGGCCCTCGATGTGGGCGATGCCGTCGCCGGAATCGACGACGGTGCCGACCTCTTCGCGCGCGGCGGCCTCGGGCTCGTACGACTGGACGAAGCGCTCCAGCGCGTTCCGGATCTCATCCGGACGGATCGTCAGCTCCGCCATGATTCCTCTCTTGCTCCCTCTTGGGTCAGATCTGGCCCGAGGGGGGACGACCCCCCACGACCCCCCGACCGACTTCGTCGGAATCGGTGCCGCCGGCCTACAGTCGGCTCTTCCCGCCGGCCTCAGCCGGCGCCGAGCCGCCGGCGGACGTCGTCCAGCCGTCCGGCGATCGTGCCGTCGATGATCTCGTCCCCGATCTCGATCGACAGGCCGCCGATCGACGCGGGGTCGATTTCGATGTTCAGGTGTACGTCGTGGCCGTAGGCGGTGGCGAGCACCGCGGCGAGCCGCGTCCGCTGCGCCTCCGACAGTTCGACCGGCGTGCGGACCAGCGCGACCAGCCGCTGCCGCCGCTGGGCGACCAGCCTGCCGTACTCGGCCAGCCCGCTCTCCAGGCTACGTCCTCGCGGACGCAGCACGAGCTCGGTGACCAGCGTCATCGTCGCCGGCGTGACCTTGCCGTCCAGCAGCGCCGTGACCAGGCCGAGCTTGCGGTCCTCCGGCAGGCCCGGCCCGGCGAGGGCGCCGCGCAGTTCCGGCTCGCGCTCGACGACGCGGGAGAACCGGAACAGCTCGTCCTCCAGGTCGTCGATCCGCCGGTCGGCCTCGGCGCGGGCGGCCTCGGCGGTGACCGCGAGGGTCTCCACCGCGTCCGACAGCTCCGACGGCTTGGACCAGCGCAGCCGGACGACGTCGGCGACCAGCCCGAGAGCGGCCGGCGACACCTTGCCCTCCAGCAGGATCCGGACGAGCTGTGCCTTGTCGGCACCGTCCCGCGCGGGGTCGGAGACCGCCCGCCGCAGGCCGTGCTCGCGGTCGATCAGGTGCAGCACCGCGAACAGGTCGCCGCCGAGCTCGGCCAGGTCCGCCGTGTCGTTCTGAGGGGACGACCCCCCAGACCCCCCGGCAACCGCGCTGGAGGAGATGACCACCTCCAGCCGCTCCTTGGCCTCGGCCAGCGACGCCCTGCTCACCGCTCCCGAAATGGTCATGATGTGATCTGCTCCTGCGTGCGAGCACGCTCCTCGAGCTCCTCGAGGAACCGGTCGACGACCCGGCTCTGCCGCGCGCTGTCCTCAAGGGACTCGCCCACGACCCGCCCGGCCAGCTCGACCGACAGGGCGCCGATCTCGGCACGCAGCGACTGCAGCGCCTGCTGCCGCTCCGCCTCGATCTGCGCCTTGGCGTTGTCGACGATGCGGCGCGCCTCGACCTGGGCCTGCTCCTTGGCCTGGGCGATGATCTGCGCGCCCTGCTCCTCGGCCTTGCGGCGCTCGTTGGACGCCTCGACCGCGGCCGCCTTCTGCTGGGCCTTGTGCTGATCGAGGACCTGCTGCGCCTCCTTCTGCGCCTGCTCGGCCCGCTCCAGCCCGCCCTCGATCGCCTGGGTCCGCTCCTCCAGCACCTTCTGCAGTCGCGGAGTCAGGATCTTGCCCAGGACGATCATCACGACGAGGAACGAGAAGACCCCGACGACGAGCTCGTACGCGTGCGGGACGAGAGGGTTGTTCTCCTCCGCCGCTAGGACGGAAGCTGCTCCGATCATGTCTGCAGCCCTTCCTCAGATGAGACCCGTGCTCAGATGCCCTGGAAGATGAACGGCGCGACCAGGCCGATCAGCGCCAGCGCCTCGGTGAGCACGAAGCCCAGCATCATGTTGGTGCGGATGACGCCGGTCAGCTCCGGCTGGCGGGCGATCGCGTTCACGCCCTGACCGAAGATGATGCCGACGCCGATGCCCGGGCCGATGGCCGCGAGACCGTATCCGATCGAGGTGACGTTACCGCTGACCTCGGCGAGGACTCCCATTGATCTTTCCTTTTCTGTCGGCCGGCGGAGACTCCGCCGGTCTGGGCTGAACGTTGTTGCTCGGACGGGGGCGCCGCGCCGGGAGGCGCCGCGGATACCCCCGGGGCTCAGTGCTCGGCTTCCAGGCCGCTCTGGATGTACATGGCGGCGAGCATCGCGAACAGGAACGCCTGCAGGAACTGGATCAGCAGCTCGAACGCGGTCATCACGATCGTGATGAGCACGCCGATGATGCCGACCCCGAACCCGGCCAAGGTGGGCTTCTCGAACAGGAACCAGAAGCCGACGAGGCTGAAGAACGCGAGGATCGTGTGGCCGGCGAACATGTTCGCGAAGAGCCGGACGGCGTGCGTGAACGGCGCCAGGATCAGCGTGGACAGGTACTCGATCGGCACCAGCAGGAAGTAGACCGGCAGCGGCAGGCCGGGCGGGATCATGTTCGTGAAGTACTTCACCGGGCCCTGGTGCTTCATGCCCAGGTAGACCTTGGTGATGTAGACGATGATCGCCAGCACGGCCGGGAACGCGATGTGCGACGCGATCGGGAACTGGATGACCGGGACGACCGCGAAGATGTTCCAGATCCAGATGAGGAAGAACAGCGACATCAGCATCGGCATCCACCGGTCGGTGTTCTTGCCGAGGAACGGGCGGGCGATCTCGTCCCGCACGAACATGTAGCCGATCTCGCCGACGTTCTGCATGCCCCGCGGCACCAGCTTCGGCTTGGCGAACGCCATCCAGAACAGGGCGCAGGTGACCAGCGCACCGAAGACGGCGAAGACGACCGGCTTGGTCAGCCACTCGGGGCCGCCGGCGAACAGGGGCGGGAAGTCGAACAGTTCCGGGCCGGGTGCCTGGAACTCTCCCCCTTCGGAGGCGGCGAGGACCGTCTGCGCGTTCACGCGGCGTTCCCTTCATCAATGTGGTGATGTCTCACGGGCGCTTCCTCGGCGGCGGGGCCGCTCAGGAGGTGTGGCGACCCAACTGCAGGTAGATCAGGTAGGTGGCGAGCCCGACGCCGATGACCACGCCGATCGGGATCAGCCAGGACTGGCCCGTCCAGCCGGCCAGCAGCCACCCGAGACCGCCCCAGATGATCATCCCGGAGAGGAGGTAGCTGGGCACGGACCAGGCGACGTCGGCGAATTCCCGCTGGCCGTCCTCCGGCCGACGCTTCTGCTCGCTCATCGCGCTCCGGACGATAGCAGGCCACCCATGCGGTGGTCATATTGGAGTAGCCCGTTGGGAACGTCACCTTCCGCGACGCCTCCATCACGGACTCCGGTCCAGCGCGTTCTCGGTGTCGTCAATGTAGGGCCTCTGCTTCAGGGCGACTCGGAACTCGGCGGCGATCCAGAGCAGCGCGAGGCCGATGACCGTCCAGCCGAAGACCTTGGTGTTCCAGATCGTGACGCCGTCCATGGCCGTGACCAGCACCATCACCGCGAGGATCTTCACCAGGTAGCTCGCGAGGGCGGCCAGCATCATCGTCTGGGCGGAGATCTTGCCCGCCCAGGAGACCACCACCGCGCTGATGGAGAAGAAGGCGATCACCACGACGGCGGCCAGCGCGGCCGCGAGGGCGCCCTTGGCGCCGGCGGCCAGCAGGGCGATCAGGACGGCACCCACCCCGACGACCGCGGTCGGGATCGCGGCGCCGCGGAGCATCCGGGCGTCGTTGGATTGCATGAGGGCTCCGGCTGGTCACGTTCAGTGGTCGTTTTGCTGTTCGTGAAAGGTATCACAAGCGTCCGGATTGTCCACAATTACCCTGAAGGTAATGCGGTTTCCGGTGGTCGGCGGTTCCTGAAGTCCGCGGCGCGGTGCCCGGTTCAGGTGCGCCGCGCGCACTCCACGTGGCCGCCCACGACCCCCGGCCAGAATCCGTCCCGCTGCGGCCGCGCACAGTCTATCCGCAGATCAGAGCCATTGTCGGCCGGTCGTCAGACGGGGAGTCGCGGCCGTTCGGCGGCGTGGTCGCCGGGGGCGACGGGGCCGTGCCGGCGCAGCCGGCGCGGCTTGTAGAGCATGAGCATGATGCCGGCGACCGCGACCAGCAGCGTGATGCCGAGGGTGATCCACGCGGCGTCGAACAGCGCGAGCCCCACCAGCCCGGACGCCAGCAGCCCCACCCAGAAGTACATGATCAGCACGGCGCGGCGGGTGGAGTGGCCGAGTTCGAGCAGCCGGTGGTGCAGGTGCTGCTTGTCCGGGGAGAACGGCGACCGGCCCTGGTTCGTGCGCCGCCACACGGCGAGCAGCATGTCGATGAACGGGACCGCGGCCACGGCCGGGATCAGCAGCACGGGGACGAAGAACGGGAACAGCCCGTTGGCGAGGATCGCCGGGTCGAACTGCCCGGTCAGCATGATCGTGGACGCGCTGAGCAGCAGGCCGATCAGCATCGAGCCGGTGTCGCCCATGAAGATCCGGGCGGGGCTGAAGTTGTGCGGCAGGAAGCCCGCGCACATCCCGAACAGGACCGCCGCGATGAGGGTCGCGCCGGTCAGCGTGGTCATCCCGTTCGCCTTCGACAGCAGGTAGGCGTAGGAGAACAGCGCCAGCGCCGCGATCCCGACGACGCCCGCGGCCAGCCCGTCCAGCCCGTCGATGAAGTTGACCGCGTTGATCGTGGCGACGACGACGAGGACGGTCAGCGGCACCCCGTAGGCGGGCGGCAGCGACAGCGACTCGCCGGTGGGCAGCGGGATCACGTAGATCTGGATCCCCTGCATGATGAAGATCCCGGCGGCGGCGACCTGCCCGGCGAACTTGGTGAGCGCGTCCACCTCCCAGCGGTCGTCCGCGATGCCGATCAGCACGATCAGCCCGCCGGACAGCAGCAGCGCCTTGCCGACGCTGATGTCCCCGTCCCCGAGGACCTTGCGCATCTCGGGGAGCCCGGTCGCCACCACCAGCGCGGCGACCATCCCGCCGAACATGGCGAGGCCGCCCAGCCGGGGCGTCGGGATGACGTGGACGTCGCGGTCGCGGGGCACGGCCTGCGCGCCGAACCAGATGGCGAACCTGCGCACCAGCGGCGTCAGCAGGTAGGCGACCAGCGCGGCGACGAGGATGCTGAGCAGGTATTCCCGCACTCCCCTGCGCCTCCTTCGCCCAGCATCGCCGGTGGTTGACTGCCCCGTGGGCGCCGTCCCGCACATCGCGGGCCCGCGCACCGCGCGGCGCCGTCACCCTGATGAGACGGCCCGCGAGGGCGATCTGTTCACGCACGTGATCGGACAACTGTAATCCTCCCGCGCGCCGCCCGCGCCGGGTTACGGGGTCCGGAGCCGGTGGACGCAGACCACCCCGGCGCCGACGACCATCAGGGCGAGCCCGGCGAGGCTGCGGTCGCCGAGCGAGAACGCCCAGAACCCGTGCGCCGCGACCTCGCCGCCCGCGTCGGCGACGACCAGCAGGGCGCCCGCCGCGGCCAGCACCGGCCCGGCCGGGCGGCGCGGCGCCGGGCGGCGGCGCAGCAGCGGCACCATCCCGAGCGACAGCGCGAGCAGCGCGGTCCCGGGCCAGTCGCCGGCCCAGCGCGGCGGGACGTGCCGCGGCGGCGGGACGGCGATCGCGCGCTTGGGCAGCTTCACCCGGATCTTCATGCCCTCCCGCGGGGCGAGGGCGCGCTGGATGAAGTCCACGGCGTAGGGGCCGTCGCGGTCGCGCAGGCACCGGGTCGTCGCGCCGGGCGCCCCGGCGCGGCAGGTCGCGTGCCGCAGCGGGACGGGCGCCTCCACCCGGACGGCCGCGTTCCTGATCGGGACGTTCCAGCTCGTGCCGATCGCGTCCCAGACCAGCTCGTCGTGCCCGGCGCGCGGGGTGAAGACCCGCGCCACGTCGTACTCGATCACGTACGCCTGCCGGCCGCGGACCTCGTGCTGCCGGGCGCCGACGCTGATCTGCACGTCGTTCAGGAGCCGCGTCGTCCGCACCCGGGAGGGGGCGCCGGTCGAGGAGCCGGCCCGGACGGCGCGCACCTCGTACAGCCGGTCGCCGCGGCGGAACGGCACCTGCCGGACGATGCCGTGCCGCCCGGACTCGTCGAAGTCGTAGGTGATCGTCTCCCGGACGCGCAGCACCCCGTCGGTGCCGATGGCGAGGACGACGTCGTAGGTGGCGATGCTCTCCGCGATGTCCCCGGCGGCGGTCTCCGGGGGCGGGACGGTTCCGGAGACGGCGGGCGCGGGACGTGCCGTCCCCCAAGTCGCACCGCGTTCGCCGGTCTCGCCGGTCCCGTCGTCCCCGGTCGGGCGGTCCTCGTCGGTGTGCGCCGCGCCGGCCGTCTCACCGCCGTGAACCTGGGCGGCGGCTTCTGCGGGCAGCATGAGGCCGAGGGTCAGCAGCAGCGCGCCCGCTGCGATCGCAGGCCCCCGGACACGGCCACGCACGTCAGGCATAGTTTCACCGCTGCCGTCGCTGTGTCGGCGTAACGACGGCGTTACTCACGCCAGGCTACGTGCCCCTCCCCATGGGGACAGCCGCTGTGACCTTTGTCATGAAGACGCGCCCCTGCGGGCATTCCGGCGAGCGGTTTCCGGCCCGTCCCGCCGTGCCGCAAAGGGCCTGCGGGACGGGCCGGACGCCTCGCGCGGACGCTTCCCGGACCATTGGACGCCACCGGAGCGGCATTGGTTCGCCCCGCCGCCATTTTCGACCTGCCCTGGTCGGGGCCTAAAAAACCCGTAAAGATGATCAAGATCTTGGTGCTAGGTTATCCGCCGATAACCCCCGGAGTCCTAGATGGAGGACCTATGCGGCGATTCGCTGCGATTGCCCTGAGCGCCGGAACCCTGATGGCCGGAATGACCGCCGTGGCCGCGCCCGCCGAGGCGGCGACGAAGTGGGCGCCCTACAACAGCTACGGGAACCTCAGCGCCTGGGGCACCTACACCCGGAGCGGCGGCACGACCTACGTGAAGGGCTACCTGCGGGACAGTGCGAAGAACGGCTGGACCGCGTGCGTGCGTTTCCTCTTCACCGAGGGCACCAAGCGCTACTGGTCGCGCCACAAGATCATCGGCGTGACGTCCAACGGCACGCAGTACAACTTCGACGGCAAGGCGACCGTCAGCATCGCCGCGAAGTCGAGCTACAGCAGCCACCTGTGGGTGCAGGAGTGCGGCCGTAACAAGAAGACCGGCAAGTACTACTACGGCAAGGGCAAGAAGCTCTTCTGAGCCGCTTTCCGCCGCCGATGAAGAAGGTCCCGCCCGGCCCGGCGGGGCCTTCCGCTTCTCTCAGGCCGGTTCTCCCAGGCCGCTTCTCAGGCGTTCTTCGGCTGCGATTCGCCGTCCTTGGTGAGCGAGGGGCCCGCCGGGGCGGCGGAGTCCTCGGGCAGCGGGTCCGGCGCGTCCCCGGCCGCGCGCGGAGCGGGCTCGGATTGCGGGTCCGGCACATCCCCAGCGGTGCCCGGAGCGGGCTCAGGCTGCGCGTCCGGCGTTTCGGTCGTCTCGCCCTCGCTCAGGGAAGGCTTGCGCAGTTCGACCCGGGAAGCGGCCTCTGGCGCCTCGGCGGACTCGTTCTCGGCGTCCAGCCCGTCCTGCCCGTCGCCGTCCGGTTCGTCCTCCTCGATCAGCAGGACGCCGACGACCGTGCGGATCTTGTACTCGGGGATGGCGCCCGCCCGCAGCAGCCGCGGGATCGACCCGGTCAGGTCCACGATCGTCGAGGGGTCGCCGGGTCCCGACTCACCGGCGTCCAGGTACACCGAGACCGCGTCGCCGAGCATCTTCTCGGCGTCTACGGCGTTACGCGCCGCGGCCTGCCCGCTGAGGTTCGCGCTGCTGACGGCCAGCGGACCGGTCTCCTTCAGCAGCTCCACCGCCAGCTCGTGCATCGGCATCCGCACCGCGACGGTCCCCTTGGTCTCGCCGAGGTCCCACATGAGGTTCGGGTTGGCGCGGCACACCAGCGTCAGGGCGCCCGGCCAGAACTCGTCGATGAGGTCCTGCCCGTAGGTGCCGAGGTCGTCCACGAGCGCCGTCGCGGCCCGCACCGACCCCACCAGAACCGGCGGGGGCATCTCCCGCCCGCGCCCCTTGGCGTCCAGCAGCGCCGTCACCGCCGGCGGGGTGAAGGCGTCGGCGGCGACGCCGTACACCGTGTCGGTCGGCAGGACGATCAGCTCACCGCGCCGCACCGCCGAGACGGCCTCGGCGATTCCGCGGGTGCGCTCCATCGGGTCGGAGCAGTCATATCGTCGGCTCACGGTCGCCGTCTTCCCATCTGCGCAGCGCTCTCGGGTATGGCACGCCAAGGATAACGGGCTACTCGGCCGCCAGCCGCGCGGTGACGAAGCGGTCCCGGTTGGTCAGGTCGCGGCGGTTGCGGACGTCCCGCCACCCCCGCTCCTCCGCGAACACCCAGTAGACGTCGTTGCCCTGCAGGTCACTGTGCTCGACCGCCGCGTAGCCGCCGGGCCGCAGCAGCCGGCGCGCGGTGTCCTCGACCACGCGGATCGCGTCCAGCCCGTCGTCCCCGCCGCCCCACAGCGCGTCCGCGGGATCGTGGTCGCGGACGTCGCGCGGCACGTACTCCCACTCGCTCATCGGGATGTACGGGGGGTTGCTGACCACGAGGTCGACGGTGCCGTCCAGCTCCTTCAGCGCGGTGGCGAAGTCGCCGAGGTGCAGCCGGACGCGCCCCCGCTCGTCCAGCTCCTCGACGTTCCGGGTGGCGTGCACGAACGCGGTCGGGTCCTTCTCCACCGCGTGGACGCGGGAGCGCGGCGCCTCCAGCGCGATCGACAGCGCGATCGCCGCCGACCCGGTGCCGAGGTCGACGACGAGCGGGTCGCGGACGTCCATGTCGCGCAGCGTCTCCAGCGCCCAGCCGACCATCACCTCGGTCTCCGGGCGCGGGACGAACACGCCGGGCCCGACCTTCAGCTCCAGGTAGCGGAAGTACGCGCGGCCGGTGATGTGCTGCAGCGGCTCCCCCGCCTCGCGCCGCGCGACGAATTCCCAGAACCGGGCGTCGAACGCGCTGTCGGGGACGCCGTGCAGCTCGGTCCGCCGCACCCCGTGCACCGCCGCCGCGAGCTCCTCCGCGTCGGCGCGGGGCGAGGCCGCCCCGGCGTCGGCCAGCCGCGCGGTGGCCCTGGCGATCTCGTCGAGCAAGAGGTTCATGATTCTGGGCTTAAGACTTCTGGGCTTCGGAAAGGCGGCGTTCCATGTCGGCGTCGACGAGCGCCTGGGTGACGTTGTGGAGGTCGCCGTCCAGCACCTGGTCGAGGTTGTAGGCCTTGTAGCCGACCCGGTGGTCGGAGATCCGGTTCTCCGGGTAGTTGTAGGTGCGCACCCGCTCGGAGCGGTCCACCGTGCGGACCTGGCTCTTGCGCTCGGCCGCCGCGGCCGCGTCGGCCTCCTCCTGCGCCATCGCCAGCAGCCGCGACCGCAGGATGCGCAGCGCCTGCTCCTTGTTCTGGAGCTGGCTCTTCTCGTTCTGGCACGAGACGACGACGCCGGTCGGCGTGTGCGTGATGCGGACCGCCGAGTCGGTGGTGTTGACGCTCTGCCCGCCGGGGCCGGACGAGCGGTACACGTCGATGCGGAGGTCGTTGGGGTCGATCTGGACGTCGACGTCCTCGGCCTCGGGCGTGACGAGCACGCCGACCGCGCTGGTGTGGATGCGTCCCTGCGACTCGGTGGCGGGGACGCGCTGCACCCGGTGGACGCCGCCCTCGTACTTGAGGCGCGTCCAGACGCCCTCGTCCTGGGAGCCCTTGGACTTCACCGCGACGGTGACGCCCTTGTAGCCGCCGAGGTCCGACAGGTGGGAGTCGAGGATCTCGGTCTTCCAGCCGACGCGTTCGGCGTACCGCAGGTACATCCGCAGGAGGTCCGCGGCGAACAGCGCGGACTCCTCGCCGCCCTCGCCCGCCTTCACCTCCAGGATGACGTCCTTGCCGTCGTTCGGGTCGCGCGGCACCAGCAGCCGGCGCAGCCGCTCCTCCAGCTCCTCGCGCCGTTTCTCCAGCTCACCGGCCTCCGCGGCGAACGCCGCGTCCTCCCCGGCGAGCTCGCGGGCGGTGGCGAGGTCGTCCTCCGTCGAGGTCAGCTCCCGGTGCGTCTCGACGATCGGGCGCAGCTCCGCGTAGCGCTTGCCCAGCTTGCGCGCCAGGCTCTGGTCGGCATGGACGGACGGGTCCGCGAGCCGTTCCTCGATGCTCGCGTATTCGCTGATCAGATCGTCGAGATTCACGCTGTGTCCTGGCCCGTCCCGGCCCCGGCGGCCACCGGCCTCCGGGAGCCGACTCCGAACGGCCCGGGGACCCTCGCGAGGTCTCCCCGGGCCGTCCCTGGTCGCTGTGTGCGGCGCTCGGCTACTTGCCGGCCTTCTTCTTGTAGCGCTGCTCGAAGCGCGCGACCCGGCCGCCGGTGTCGAGGATCTTCTGCTTGCCCGTGTAGAACGGGTGGCAGTTCGAGCACACGTCCGCGTGGATCACGCCGTTCTCGGCGGTGCTGCGGGTCTCGAAGGTGTTGCCGCACGTACACGTCACGGTCGTGACGACGTAGTTCGGGTGGATGTCAGGCCTCATGGCTCTCCTCGCTTCTGGCGGTCGCCGGGCGTCCCGCGGGTCACATGGCCGTTCGCACCCGACAGGGCCATGGGTGATACAGGAGACGTGAACCGGTACCGCAGCGGTTGCGAACCGTGCTCATCCCGATCGGGGCCCGCGGTGCCGGTCCGCCGGCGCCCCGGATGAGAACGACTCGCTCCAAGTGTGCCAGATACCTGAACGTGGCGAGGTCATCGGGCATTCCCGATCCCGGCCCCCGGCTCGCCCGCGGGCGGTCAGCCGCCGTCGCGGCCCAGGTAGGCCAGCACGGCCATGACGCGGCGGTGCCCGCCCTGCGCGAGCTGGAGGTCCAGTTTCATGAAGATGTTGGAGATGTGCTTCTCCACCGCGCCCTCGGTGACGACGAGGTCCGCGGCGATGGCGCCGTTCGAGCGCCCCTGCGCCATCAGCGCGAGGACCTCCCGCTCGCGCGGCGTCAGCGCGTCCAGCGGGTCGCCGGTGCGGCGGCGGCCCAGCAGCTGGCCGATCACCTCCGGGTCGATGACCGTCCCGCCGGCGGCGATGCGGCGGACCGCGTCGATGAACTCGGCGACGTCCGCGACCCGCTCCTTCAGCAGGTAGCCGACGCCCTCGGCGCCGCCGCCGATCAGGTCGGTCGCGTACCGCTCCTCCACGTACTGCGACAGCACGAGGATCGGGGTGCCGGGCAGGCGCTCCCGGACGGCGATCGCCGCGCGCAGCCCCTCGTCGGTGAACGACGGCGGCATCCGCACGTCGACGATGGCGAGGTCGGGACGGTGCTCCTCGACGATCCCGAGCAGGCCCGGGCCGTCGCCGACCGCCGCGACCGTCTCGATCCCCGCGTCGGCGAGCAGCCGGACGAGCCCTTCCCGCAACAGCACCGAGTCCTCGGCGATCACTACCCGCATCAGTCCATTATCGGGGCGGACGCGACCGGGCCGGGCCGTCTCGGACGACCCGGCCCACGGCCCCGCACCGCCTACCAGGTGCAAGGGAGGTCGGCGCGGATGATCGTGGGGCCGCCGGGCGGGCTGTCCACGAGGAGCATCCCGTCGATGGTGGCCGCGCGGTCCGCCAGGCCCGCCAGGCCGCCCTCCGGCCGCGCGACCGCGCCGCCGACGCCGTTGTCGGTCACCTCGACCACCACCCACCGGTCCTCGCGCGCCACCCGGACGGTTGCACGGGTCGCGCGGGCGTACTTGGCGATGTTCGCCAGCGACTCGGCCACGATGAAGTACGCGATGCTCTCCACCGCCGCCGGCGGGCGCTCCGGCAGGTCGACCTCGACCTCCACGGGCACCGGCGCGCGGCCCGCCAGCCCCGACAGCGCCGGGTCCAGGCCGCGGTCGGTGAGGATCGCCGGGTAGATGCCGCGGGCCAGGTCGCGCAGCTCCGCGATGGCCTCCTTCGTGCCCGAGTGGGCCTGCTCGATCAGCGCCCGCGCGCCCTCGGGGTCGTCGTCCAGCTTGGCGCGGGCCCGCCCGATGTCCATCGCCACCGACAGCAGCCGCTGCTGCGCGCCGTCGTGCAGGTCCCGCTCGATGCGGCGGCGCTCGAACTCGGCCGCGTCCACCCCGCGGGCGCGGCTGGCCCGCAGGTGCTCGGTCCGCCGGCGCAGTTCCAGGTTCTCGGTCTGGGCGAGGCTCGGGCCCAGCATCAGCCGCGCCCACGCGGAGTGGCCGATCGCCATCACCCGCGTCACGTACATCGCCAGCACGAGGCACAGCACGCCGACCGCCGTCAGCGGCAGCGCCGCCACCGGGTTCCCGGCCCAGTACGAGACGAACCCGAGGCCCACCTCGGCGCCGCCGTCCACCGCCACGATGACCGGCATGGCCAGCAGCATCCCCGTCGCGGACCAGACCGCCACCGACACGACGAACTCCAGCAGCGTGACGGGGAACAGCAGCGCGAGGTAGAGCAGGTCCTTCCAGGTGGCGGGATCGGACGCCATCGCCTTCAGCTTGGTGAGCGGGTTGCGTCCCGGCGGCAGCCGCCGGTACGGGCTCGGGACGCGCACGCCGAACGCGGCCCGGACGAACTGGCGCTCCAGTACCGCGGCGCACCGCCACGCGACCATCATGAGCGCCAGCATCGGCAGGCCCACCCAGATGATCAGCAGCCCGAGCGACAGCGCGAGCCCGACGGTCAGCCCGATGAAGCAGCCGAGCCCGAAGGCCAGGCTGACGCCGAGGTAGATCGCCGACCGCCAGGTCAGCGACGACTTCGCCATGGCGACCGGGGTCCACGGACTGTTCGCGACGGTCGCCGCCGTCTCACCGCCGACCTGCATCACCGCGGCCCATCGCGCCGCCGCCCAGCGCGCCGCGGCGCCGGTCGCGTTCCCCTCACCGGGGGGCCTGCTCAGCTCGCCCACGTCGTCCCTCCGTGCCCGTTCCAACCTATGGTCCAAGCCTGCCGACCGGCGGCCCGGGCGACCATGACGTGCGCCTGCCATTCGGGGGTGGGGCTAACCCGAAGGTCCGGGGAGCGGGACGCCTCCGGGCGGGGGCGCGGACGCCCCCGCCCGGGTCCGGGCGGGGGCGTTCGCGGTGCTCGGTCAGCGGTCGTCGGAGACCGTGGTCTTCTGGACCTGGAGCAGGAACTCGGCGTTGGACTTGGTCTCCTTCATCTTCTCGATGAGGAGTTCCAGCGCCTGCTGCGTGTCGAGCGCGTGCAGCACGCGGCGGAGCTGCCAGACGACCCGCAGTTCCTCGGGGGCCATGAGGATCTCCTCCTTGCGGGTGCTGGACGCGTCCACGTCCACCGCCGGGAAGATCCGCTTGTCGGCCAGGGACCGGTTGAGCTTCAGCTCCATGTTGCCGGTGCCCTTGAACTCCTCGAAGATGACCTCGTCCATCCGGGACCCGGTCTCCACCAGCGCCGTCGCGAGAATGGTCAGCGAGCCGCCGTTCTCGATGTTGCGCGCGGCGCCGAAGAACCGCTTGGGCGGGTACAGGGCCGTCGAGTCGACACCGCCGGACAGGATGCGGCCGGACGCGGGCGCCGCCAGGTTGTAGGCCCGGCCCAGGCGGGTGATCGAGTCGAGCAGCACGACGACGTCGTGGCCCAGCTCGACGAGCCGCTTGGCGCGCTCGATCGCCAGCTCGGCGACCGTGGTGTGGTCCTCGGCGGGACGGTCGAAGGTCGAGTGGATGACCTCGCCCTTCACCGTCCGCTGCATGTCGGTGACCTCTTCCGGACGCTCGTCCACCAGGACGACCATCAGGTGGCACTCCGGGTTGTTCTTGGTGATCGCGTTCGCGATCGCCTGGAGCACCATCGTCTTGCCGGCCTTGGGCGGCGACACGATGAGGCCGCGCTGGCCCTTGCCGATCGGCGACACCAGGTCGATGATCCGCGTGGTGAGGATGCCCGGGTCGGTCTCCAGCCGCAGGCGCTCCTGCGGGTACAGCGGGGTCAGCTTGCTGAAGTCGACACGGGCCTTGGCCTGCTCGGGCTCCATCCCGTTGACCGTGTCGAGCCGCACGAGCGCGTTGAACTTCTCGCGCCGCTCGCCCTCGCGGGGCTGGCGCACCGCGCCGGTGACGACGTCGCCCTTGCGCAGCCCGTTCTTGCGGACCTGCGCCAATGAGACGTACACGTCGTTCGGGCCCGCCAGGTAGCCGGTCGTGCGGACGAACGCGTAGTTGTCGAGGATGTCGAGGATGCCCGCGACCGGGATCAGGACGTCGTCCTCGGTGATCACCGGCTCCTCGTAGCGCTCGCGGCCGCGGCCGCGGTTGCGCTCCCGGAACCGGCGGCCGCGCCGGCCCCGGCCGCTGCCGTCGTCATCGTCGTGCTGGCCGTGCTGGCCGCCCTGGCCGCCGCCGCCCTGGTTCTGGCCCCGCTGCCGGCCGCCACCGCCGCCGCCCTGGTCGCCGCGGTCGCCGCGGTCGCCGCGGTCGCCGCGGTCGCCGCGGTCGCCGCGGTCGCCGCGCTCGCCGCGCTCCCGGCCGCCGCGCTGGCGCTGGCGCCCGCCGCCCTCGCGGCCCTCGCGCCCGTCCCGGCCGTCGCGCCCGCCCTGGGACTCGCCGTCGTCGGAGTTCTGCTCGCGGCCCTGGTCGCGGTCGCGGCCCTGCCGCTCGCCGCGCTCGCCGCGCCCCTCGGAGCCCCCGCGGTCCTGCCTGTCGCCCCGCTGCCGGCCGTTCTGCCGGTCGGAGCGGTCCTGCCGCCCGTCGGTCTTCTCGGCCGTCTTGGCGGCCTGCCGGCCGGACTGGTCGTCCGCCGGGGCCTGCTCGTCGCGGCCGGTCTGCTGCTCGGCGGCCTGCCGGTCAGCGGCCGGCTGCTCGCCGCCCTTGCCGGACTGCTCGCCCGCCGGCTCGGCCTCGCCGATGGCGACCTGCTCGTCGGACGTCTCGCTCTTGGCCGCGGCGGTGCGGGTGCGGCGGGGACGCTCGGTCTTCGTCCCGGCGGCTCCGGCCTCGGCTCCGGCCACGGCAGCGGCTCCCTGCTCGCCCCCGGCCGAGCCCTGCCCCTGGCCGCCCTGCTTCTCCTGGATGGCGGCGATGAGCTGGCTCTTGCGCATCCCGGTCACACCGGTGATGCCGAGGCTGGACGCGAGCGCCTTGAGCTCGGGGAGCACCATCGCCGACAGGCCGGTGCCCGACCGGCGGCGCCGGGGGGTGGCGGGCTCCGCGCCGGCCGGTGCGGCGTCGGCGGGTCCCGTGCTCGATGCGTCCGTAAGGAGTTCGCTGGATTCGCTCACTAAGGGTCCTTCCCAGGGAGCGGGCGTTGGCCGGTGCCCGGCCAGTCGACCCGGTAATGCGGTCCGGCGGGGGCGCCGGAACGGGCTCCGCTGATCACGGTGGGGCCGGGATCTGCGTGTTCTGGGCACAGCCAGATGGTGGACGGGACGGTTCGCTCGTGCGTGTTCCCGGTACCGCCACGTCCGAAGTTTCGCTGGGATGCCGGACAACGGATTGTCACGGTGTCGGGAAGCCTGGTACGCGGGACCGACACGGCCGAAGGGCCGATCCGGCGACGCGCGGCTGACGAGCACGCTGCCCCGAACGGGGCATCTGGTGCGGCATTCAGCCTAACATCACCAGGCCGCACTGCTATTCCCCAGAGGTCGATGTGTTCGCATTTTACCTAGCGGGCTCAGGCCGGGACCTGCACCGGCCGGACGCCGCGACGGCCCCCGCCCCCGGGCGCCGCGGTCAGGGCCGGGACTCCGCTCGTCCGGTCATGACGCGTGCGCCGCGGGTCGCGACGTCCAATGGGTGCTTGAGCCACCCATTACCCACTCCGGAAGCCATCGAATCAACTTGTGAGGCGGTTGTGAAGGCCAGGACAGTGGGTCCCGCCCCGGAAATCACCGCCGGGACGCCCGCGGCGCGCAGCGTCCTGACCAGTGCGGCGGACGCCGGCATGGCGGGAGCGCGGTAGTCCTGGTGCAGCCGGTCGTCCGTCGCGTCCAGCAGGATCTCCCGGTCCAGGCCGCCGGTGAGCGCCGCGATGAGGAGGGCGGCGCGTCCGGCGTTGGCCGCGGCGTCCTCGTGCGGGACGGTCTCCGGCAGCAGCCCGCGGGCCCGCTCGGTCGCCAGCCGCTGCTCCGGGACGAACGCCACGACCTGCGTGACCTGCGACTCCAGCCGGACGAGCCGCGGGCCGCCCGGTGCCGTCCAGGCGACGGTCAGCCCGCCGGCGAGGCACGGCGCCACGTTGTCGGGATGCCCCTCGATCTCGGTCGCGAGGCGGAGCGCGGCATCGTCGTCGAACAGCTTCCCGCCGGGGTGCAGCGCGCGGGCCGCGACGATCGCGGCGATGGTCGCCGCGGAGGACGAGCCGAGGCCGCGGCTGTGCGGGATCCGGTTGCGGCAGCGCAGCCGCAGCCCGGGCGGCCGGCCGAGTCCGGATCCGGCCAGCTCGTCCAGCAGCCCGAAGGTGCGGTGCATGACCTCGACGATGAGGTGCCGCTCGCCCCGGCCGGCGACCTCGGCGCCCTCGCCGTCCACCTCGATGGACAGGCCCCCGCCGGTCACCTCCACCTCGACGTCGTCGTACAGGGACAGCGCGAGACCGAGCGAGTCGAACCCCGGGCCCAGGTTGGCGCTGGTCGCCGGTGCCCGCACGAGCACCGGTCCTCCGGTCCAGCCCACGTCAGGTGAGACCGAGCTCGGACGCGGCGGAATGCGCGTCGACCTTGATGACGGTCGGCGCGGGGGCACCGGAGATCGCCCAGTCGGGGTCCTTGAGCCCGTTGCCCGTGACCGTGCAGACGACCTTGGACCCGGGCTTGACGACTCCCTGCTCGCTCGCCTGCAGCAGGCCCGCGACGCTCGCCGCCGAGGCGGGCTCCACGAAGACGCCCTCCTCGCGGGCGAGCAGCCGGTAGGCGGCCAGGATCTGCCGGTCGGTGACCGAGTCGATCGCGCCACCGGACTCGTCCCGCGCGGCGATGGCGAGGTCCCACGAGGCGGGGTTGCCGATCCTGATCGCGGTGGCGATGGTCTGCGGCTTCGCGACGGGCTCGCCCTTCACGAACGGCGCGGCCCCGCTCGCCTGGAAGCCGAGCATGCGCGGCGTCCGCGACGCCGTCTCGTCCTCGGCGTACTCCTTGTAGCCCATCCAGTACGCGGAGATGTTGCCGGCGTTGCCGACGGGCAGGCAGTGCACGTCGGGCGCGTCGCCGAGCGCGTCCACGATCTCGAACGCCGCCGTCTTCTGGCCGAGCAGCCGGAACCTGTTGACCGAGTTGACGAGGGCCACCGGGTAGTCGACCGCCAGCTTCTGCGCCAGCTCGAGGCAGTCGTCGAAGTTGCCGTCCACCTGGAGCAGCCGCGCCCCGTGCACCAGCGCCTGGGCCAGCTTGCCCATCGCGATCTTGCCGTTGGGGACGAGGACCGCGCAGGTCATCCCGGCGCGCACCGCGTACGCCGCGGCGGACGCCGAGGTGTTCCCGGTGGACGCGCAGATCACCGCCTTCGCGCCGTCCTCGGCGGCCTTGCTGATCGCCATCGTCATGCCGCGGTCCTTGAACGACCCGGTCGGGTTGGCGCCTTCGACCTTGAGGTGCACCTCGCAGCCGGTCAGCTGGGACAGCCGTACCGCCGGCACGAGCGGCGTGCCGCCCTCCAGCAGCGTGACGACCGGCGTCGCCTCCGTCACCGGAAGCCGGTCGCGGTACTCCTCGATCAGGCCACGCCACGCGCGGGCGTTCGCGTTCAAGTCGGTCTCCTCGATGACCTGCGATGTTGTCCGAATTCTATCGGTCGTGGCCGAATCGTGTTCCGGACACTCACTCTTCGCCTTCGACACGCATGACGCTGGCCACCTCACGGACGATGTCCAGCCCGCGCAGGCCCTCCACCGTCGCCGACAGGGCCGCGTCAGGCGCCCTGTGGGTCACCACTACGAGCTGTGCCTCTTCGCCCAGCCCGACCTGCCGGACGGCCTGGATCGACACCCCGTGCCTGGCGAACTCCTCGGCGACCGTGGCGAGAACACCGGCCTCGTCGGTCACGTCCAGCTGGATGTAGTAGCGCGTGACCGTCTCGCCCATCGGCAGGACGGGGAGCTTGGCGTAGGTGACCTCGACGGGTCCGGGCGTACCGCCGGCCACGTTGCGCGCCACCGCCACCAGGTCGCCGAGGATCGCCGACGCCGTCGGGGCACCGCCGGCGCCCGCGCCGTAGAACATCAGCGAACCGGCCGACTCGGCCTCGACGAACACCGCGTTGTACGCCTCGCGGACGCTCGCCAGCGGATGGGACCGCGGGATCATCGCCGGATAGACGCGAACGGACACGCCGCGGCCGTTCCGGCCGTCCTCCGAAGGGACGCGCTCGCAGATCGCCAGCAGCTTGACGACGCAGTCCATGCCCTTGGCGCCCGCCACGTCCGCGGCGCTCACCTCGGTGATCCCCTCGCGGTGGACGTCCGCGGCCGTCACCGGCGTGTGGAACGCGAGCTGCGCCAGGATCGCGGCCTTGGCCGCGGCGTCGAAACCCTCGACGTCGGCCGTGGGATCGGCCTCCGCGTAACCCAGCGACTGCGCCTCTTCCAGCGCGTCGTTGAATCCCGCGCCGTAGGTGTCCATCTGGTCGAGGACGTAGTTCGTGGTGCCGTTCACGATGCCCAGCACCCGGTGCACGTGGTCGCCGACGAGGGACTCCCGCAGCGGCCGGAGCAGCGGGATCGCCCCCGCCACGGACGCCTCGTAGTACAGGTCGGCGCCGTACTCCCGCGCCGCCGCGAACAGCGTCGCCCCGTCCTCGGCCAGCAGCGCCTTGTTCGCCGTGATGACCGACTTGCCGGACTTCATCGCCTCCAGCATCAGCGTCCGGGCCGGTTCGATGCCGCCGATCACCTCGACGACGATGTCGACGTCGTCCCTGGTCACGAGCGCGTGCGCGTCCGTCGTCAGGAGCTCGGGGTCGACGCCCTCGCGGGGGCGGTCGGGCCGCCGCACCGCGATCCCCGCGACCTCCAGCGGAGCCCCGATCCGCGCGGCGAGGTCCTCCGCCTGCTCGCGCAGCAGCCGGACGACTTCGGTACCGACCACGCCGCATCCGAGGAGCGCCACGCGCAGTCCGGGTTTCACGCTTCGACCTCCGCATCGAGCCGCAGCAGGTCCTCGGCGCTCTCCCGGCGGATGATCACGCGCGACCTGCCGTCCCGCACCGCCACCACGGCCGGCTTCGGGACGAAGTTGTAGTTACTGGCCATCGACCGACAGTACGCACCGGTCGCGGCGACCGCCACCAGGTCCCCGGCCGCAAGATCTTCGGGAAACCACACGTCGCGCACAACGATGTCGCCGCTTTCGCAGTGCTTGCCGACAAGCCTACTGAGCATGGGCGATGCCTCGGACGACCGGCTCGCCAGCGCCGCGGTGTACTCGGCGCCGTACAGGGCGGTGCGCAGGTTGTCGCTCATGCCGCCGTCCACCGACACGTAGGTGCGGAGGCCCTCGACGTCCTTGACGGTCCCGACCTCGTAGACCGTGACGCCGCCCGGCCCCACGATCGCGCGGCCGGGCTCGACCGTCAGCCGCGGCATCGTCAGCTCGTACGCCCGGCACTCGCGCGCCACGATCTCCCGCAGCCCGTCCGCGATGGCCTTCGGGTCGTGCGGCTCCTCCCCCGGCACGTAGGCGATCCCGTACCCGCCCCCCAGGTCCAGCTCCGGCAGCTCGATCCCGTGCTCGTCCCGGATCGCGACCAGCAGCTCCGCCAGCCTGTGCGCCGCCACCTCGAACCCGTCCACCTCGAAGATCTGCGACCCGATGTGGCTGTGCAGCCCCACCAGCTCGAGCTGCTTCAGGTCCAGCACCCGCCGCACCGCCTCAAGGGCGGCCCCGGAACTCCTGGAGAACCCGAACTTCTGGTCGTCGTGAGCGGTCGCGATGAACTCATGGGTGTGAGCCTCCACCCCCGTGGTGACGCGCACCATCACCTTGGGCCGGACACCCATCTCATGGGCGAGATACCCCACCCGGGCGATCTCTTCGTAGGAATCGAGCACGATCCGCCCGACCCCGACCTCCAGCGCCTTCGCGATCTCCGCCGACGACTTGTTGCTCCCATGCAAAGTGATGCGCTCCGTGGGGAAACCCGCGGCCAGAGCAACGGCCAGCTCGCCCCCACTGCACACGTCCAGGCCGAGCCCCTCCTCGTTCAGCCACTTCGCAAGGGCCGTACAGAGAAACGCCTTGCCCGCGTAGTGCACGCTCCCGTCATGGAACGCCGCCGCGTACTCCCTGGCCCGGCTCCGCACGTCCTCCTCGTCATAGACGTACAGAGGCGTCCCGTACTCCCGCGCCAGATCCCGGACGTCGACCCCGCCAACGGTGAGGACGCCCTCCTCCCGCTTGGCGCTCCGCGGCCACACCGTGGGCTCCAGCGCATTCAGATCGTCCGCCGGCCCCACCGGGTGGTCCTCCGGCAATACGTCGGCGTGCAGGGGGCCAGCTGGATGTACTCGACTCATATCCGCTCTCTAGGGGTCTCACCGATCACGTTCAGCCCGTTGCCGAGGACGACCTGCACGGCCTCCGCCAAACCCACCCGCCCGGCATGCACCGTCCCAGGCTCCTCATCACCCTTGGGAACCGCAGGACAGCGCTCGTGCACGTCGTGGTACGCCCCGGCCACTCTCTCCAAACAAAACATCAGCGGCCGAGCATCCCGTTCCCGCTCCGCCTGTTTCGCGCGCGCCTGCACGTCCCCCAGCGCCCCGACGAGAGCAAGCTCCTCAGCCGCAACGTCCTGAAGCTCCCCTGCCCCGATCCCAAGCTCCCTGGCCCAGCGCCCCACCCAGCAGGCCCGCGCATAGGCGTACCGCACAGAAAACCCCGGATTCTCAAACGTCCGTGGCCACTCACTCCACCCACCCGGAGGCACGCTGACAACCCCGGGGTCCCGCACCACGGCCTCGACGACACGTCCCACCGGAACCACAACGCGAACGAACCCACTCCCGGTGACGACACCCCCGACCCGCCGCGCGATGACTCCCGGCTCCACCCCGAGCCTCAGCGCCACAGGACTCTCATAAACCCCAGGCCCCCGGCTGAAAACAGTCACACCCACCGGCACGGGAACATC
This sequence comes from Actinomadura livida, assembly GCF_014648675.1. Taxonomy (GTDB): domain Bacteria; phylum Actinomycetota; class Actinomycetes; order Streptosporangiales; family Streptosporangiaceae; genus Spirillospora; species Spirillospora livida. The sequence continues at coordinate 464,249 of NZ_BMRO01000004.1, read as the reverse complement.
GATCTCACCGTCCGCCACAGCGTCGCACACGGCCCGCACAAGGGCACCGCCAACGTCGCCTGGAGTCACCCTGGTGAGACTATCTGACCACTATCTGGACACCGCCGCGAGTTTCCGCACCGTCTGGATCAGCTGATTCGGGTCGAACGGCTTGGTCACGTAGGCGTCCACCCCGATCTCGTTCCCCCGCCGCACATCATGCTCCTGCGCCCGAGCCGTGATCATCACGACCCGGATGTGCGCCGTCCCGGGCTCCTCCCGCAGCCTGATGGCGGTGACCCACCCGTCCAGCCGCGGCATCATCACGTCCAGCGTGATCACGTCCGGCCGGACCTCCGCCACCTTCTCCAGGCAGTCCTGGCCGTCCACCGCGGTCGCCACCTCGAACCCCTCCAACTGCAGGTTCACGGCGATGAGCTGGCGGATCACCTCGTCGTCGTCAACGACCAGAACGCGTCCCAGTGGCTCGGTCACGGCCTCGAAGTTAGCCCACACGCACGACGAACGCACGACGAACGCCCACGCGCGCGTCACCCCGCCAACCCTGGTAACCTTCTACCGCGCCGCCCAAGGGGCGCAGGGCCCCCTTAGCTCAGGGGATAGAGCAACGGCCTCCGGAGCCGTGTGCGCAGGTTCGAATCCTGCAGGGGGCACCTTCCACGGACCAGCGCAATCAAGCCGCTGACCAGCACAGACACCAAAGAACCGGACGGACCACAGTCCAACTGAGTCCCACCCGATCCCACTGTCTAGCACCACTCACGAGAGACCCACGAGAGACCCTCTCGCCGGCCACACAGAGCTGCAACCGAGAGCCCGGGGGTACGCCAGGCTCTCGGCTCGCTAGCTACTTCTTCTTGGGCTTCGACGGCTTCTCCACGACCGTGGTCTTGGGGTGCCGGGCCGCCGTCGCCTTGGTCACGTACTTACCAGTGATCGCGCTCCGAGCCTTTCCGGAGCCCGACGGCTTACTTCCCTTCGCCATGTGCCTGCTCACCTCCTGCCTGAGCTGGGCACCTGACCGAATGTCGAGGGGGCGCGCACCCGCTTGTCCCTCGTCATATAGAGTCTGAGCTCCGCCAAGAGATAGACCCCAGTCAGGTACCGACCCCAGCGTTGGTGCCCAGGCTGGGGTTTTTCAGCTCTAGGCAACCGTAACAGGAGTCACTGACATTTCTCCCGCAACACGCCACATGTTGTGGGAGAACCTCCCCAGATATCTAGATGTTGGGCTTGACGCCAGATCTCACTCGTCTTCGTCGTCCTCCTCTAGGGCCCTCTCGATACGCCGGTTGATGCTGTCGTCCTGACCGTCCAGGCAACCGGCGTAACGCTTGAGTAGCACCTCTACCGAGTTGCCCGCGCGCTTAGCCACGTCCGCCGGCGAGATCCCCGCGTTCAGCCACGTGCTCAGGGCCGCGTGTCGCAAGTCGTACGGGCGACCGGCGAGCGGCGATACGACCTGAGCGGGCGTGAACGCGAGCTGGCGGGCTTCCTCCCACGCTCGCGAGTAGGTAGAGGCACCCAGAATGCCACCACGCTCGTTGCGGAACAGGCGCCCGTCCTCAGCTGTGCCGAACTCCTTGATGTGCGCCTGGAGGATGACCACGAGAGACGGCGGTATCGGCACGATGCGGGCCGCTTCGGCGGAACGCTGCTTGAGTCCTCTCCGCTCGTGGCGCTCCCCGTGGTCTGTCCACCTTTTCGAGGTGACGGGGAGCGTCTGAACGAGCGTCAGACGGCCCCAACCATCGTCCGGCAGGAAACAGTCGCTTGCCCTCAGCGCGATGCACTCGGCCGGTCGTAGGCCGGCGTAGTAGAGCGTCGCGAAGAAGGCGACCAATCGTCGTCCTCTCCCTCGTCCCCATGAACCGACGTAGGAAAGCGCGGTGAGAAGGTCTCGGGCTTGAGCATGCGTGATGACGACACGAGGGTCTACCTCGCCCTGGCGTGCCTCATGCGTCCGTCCCACGGCCTTGAGCGGGTTGTCCGAGAGTTCCCCTAGCTCCATGGCGTAGACCACGGCGGTATTGAGCCCGCGCCGGCGGCGGCTGTAGGTGTCCGTCGCAACGCGCTTGCCCGTGAGCGTGACCGTGAGCCGCTTCTCTACGCGCCGGATCACTTGAGGCTCTGCGAGCGCCTTGAGTAGCAGGGAACGCTCTTGCAGCCACCGCAAGCCCGCGGCGAATTCGTCCGGCGCGTCGGTGCCCTCGTTGGCGGGCGTAACGGCCCAGAGGAATGCTCTCCGCAACTCCTGTAGAGACGGCCGGTCGCTACCGTCCTCCACCATGGCGAGCGTCGCCGTTGCAAGGCTGTCGGTGATGGAGTCGCGCGTCTTGGCCGCGGCGCCGTCCCACCGGACACCGACGTACGCCTTGCAGAACTCGAACCACGTGCGCGCCGTCGCGACCTTGAGCATGGACATCGGCAGGCCGGTTGCGACGTCGAATTCCTCGCCCCTCGTCATGGCCTGGATGAGGTCGGAACGGAACCCGTCGGCGAGTGCGAACGTGGCAAACGTGACGGTGCATACGTCGCCGGCGACGACCCACCGAACCATGTGAGGGCGCGTCTTGCTCTTGGCCTTGCCGATTTTCCACGGTCGCCGTACGTCGCGCGTGCGTCCCTTGCTTCCCGGAATTCTGCGTCGTCCAGGACGCGGTTCCTCGTCCTTGCTCACGCAGCCTCCTCAAGCGCAGAGAGCCAACGCTCAAGGACGGACCGGCGTATCCGAACGTCCCCGTTCGGGTATTTGATACTGCGGGGCGCCTTGCCGAGCTGGCGCCAGCGGTAGAACGTCGCGCGCGGGACGCCGAGTTCGGCAATCACCTCGGAGATCGTGAGCAATTCGTCTTTGCGTGCCACGGTTGACTACTCCTCCTTGAGTGAGTTTCCAAGCCCGATGGATTGCTTGGCGGCTGTGCACCGGGCCAGACAGAGCGCTGTAGGTGGTCGTCCTCCCTTCGGCTAGAAGTGCGGAACCTCCGGAACCTGCGGAACCTTCGCAGGTCAAGGCGGGTATATCGGGTTCCGGGTGAGGGTCAGGGTTCCGGAACCTTCGGAACCGGCGGCGGGCGCTCGGTTCCGGAGGTTCCGGAACCGCTCCGCTCGCCAGAACCGGGATCGAGGGTCGTGAGCTGGGTGGGTTCCGGAGGTTCCGTAGGTTCCGGTCCCTCAGCCGAGGTGGCTGGGAGGTAGCGCGCCCATGCGTCTGCGAGGTGATCGGCGCGGTACCCCATGAGGGACCTACCTTCGATTTTCACTTTCACCGGCGCCACGTCGTATTGCGAGAGCAACCGGGAAAGTCCGCGGCTGTCGAGTGGGACGCCTTTAAGTTCAGCCCATGGGGCATCTTCGATGCCGTGGAGCCGGTCAAGGATGGTTTCGGTGAACAGAGCGCGGGCGCCGTCGAATATCCGATGAAGGTCCATCAGGAGGCGAATCCCGAGACTTACACCGCGCTCGGCACCCTGCTTGACGAGATAGACGCATGCATCGCGCGCGCGGTCGGGCCACTCTCCCCCGGCAGCGTCGGCAATGGCCAGGAGAGGTTCCCAGACGTCCGCCGGACGGTCGGTGATTCCGGGCGGCATCTCGGGCCAAGCGTCGCCGAGTCGCTCGGCCTGAGTCGTGACCCAATCGGCGAGCATGGCGCGGACTTTCCAGCCCTCCGGTTCGTGGATGCGAGCGCGGTACGGCTCTATTCGTTCGTGAGGGGCGCGGCGACGCATGCGAACGATGACGGACCGGGTAAGGATCGTGTCCGGCAGGTTGCCCAGTCCGGCGAGCGCGACGGCTGCGTACGCGGGAAATTCCTGAACGCCTTGGTTGGTGCCCTCTCCCACGCAGCGATAGGCGACGCCGGCGCGTCGGTGGCCCGCGTTCAGCAATCCCCGTAGATCCTCGTTGTCCTTGGCCTTGGGGCCGAACACGGTGTCGATTTCGTCAAAGAGAACCGTAGGCCGGCGCTCGCGGTTACCCACCGACCGGTAGAGCGCCGGGGCGCTCGCGTTCACCGCGTGCATCGGGAACGGAACCAGCAGGGTAAGGATTTCGAGCGCTCGCGTCTTGCCCGATCCGGGTTCGGGTGACAGGAACGCCATGCGTGGCGTGGAGTCGAATGCGTCGATCACGTGGGCGTGCGCGGCCCACAGCGCCATAGCGTCGTATGCCGCTTGGCTGGGCAGCACGCAGAACCGGGTGATGAAATCGCGAGCCGCATTCAGCGCGGCCACGCCTTCCCCGCCGGCCGCCTGGCGCTCGCCGCGGTCGCTGTGGGTCGCGTCCGTCATGCTGCGCCCCTCCTGGTGATGTCGCGCGGGTTTCGCTTGCCCGCTTCGATTGCGCACCGAATCGTGGCGCGCGCTTCATTGGGACGGACGTCCTCACGAGACGGGCCGAAGTGGACGCTCGCAGCGTCGTACAGAACGCCTGTCGCGATGTCTTCCGGCAGGACGCCGGCGGCGATGATCCGGCCGAGGTTGTACGCGGCTTTGTTCAACGCCCGATTACGTCCACCGTGCTCGGCACTCGCCACCCGATCCGCTTCCGCCTTGAGTGCCGCTTGTGCGTAGGCGTCAAGGTCACCGACTCCTGCGGAGTCGCGGTAGGCACTCAAGGCGGGAGTGGGGGCGGGAGCGGGCTTGAGTAGTCCGGTGAGCCACTCGGGTAGCGGCATCGGGGCGACGCTGTTAACGACCTCGTACGATCCGGCACCGTCCGAGAGATCGACGTAGCTACCGGGGCCGACGACGAATCCGCCGTGCGCGCGGGTATCGATCTTCCATCCCAGAGCGCGCGGCGATTTGCTCGCCGTGTTGGTCAGGCGAACATCGGACGGCGCTTCGAAGTACAGATGCCACCCACCCCGCCGAGTCCGGACGGTGAACGTCTCGAACGGGAACGGTTGGCCGTGCCGCTCGCACAGCAGGGCGAACGCGTCCGCTCCCTCGTTGACGCCGGGCGCATCCCACTCGGCCGGCGGGCGCTCACCGGGCTTGGGCATGTCGAGGTCGATCACCACGAGACCGGACGGGCCACACGCAATCCCGACGTTGTACCGGGCACGTGACCAGCACTCGCGGATACGCGCCGGGTCGGTGGTGGCGTTGGCCTCCCAGTCAGTGAACCCAGCCAGCGGCGGCTTGTCCCCCGGCGTGAGCGGGAACACGTGCCATCCGCGCGCCGCGCACGCGAGCGCGAACCAGCCGGGATGTGTGTCGAGAGCGGTCATGGTGCGCTCCCCTCGTGTGCCTGCAGGGCGAGCAGGTCAGTTTGATGACCGCGGGCAGCCATGCCGGCGAGCAACCGACCGCGCCACCTCGTGGCGTACGGCAGACAGTTCACACAGTTCTTGTGTCCGGCACAGTCCGGCAGGGGCGGCAGGTGGCGCGCGTTGTAGCTCCATGCCATGGAGTCAGCGGACGCGAGCTGGTGGCCGTAGCGCTGCAATCCGCCGGTCTTGACCCCGAATCCATGCAACCGCAAGCCACGTCCGGCGAGCGTGGCGACAATGTGCCCGATCTCCCCGGTTGACTGTCGCCGGCAAACCGAGCCGAGACCCACTCGCGGCAACGCAGCCAGATCGACACCAGCGGACGCGTAGAGGTCTATGCACCGTAGGTAGTCGGACAGGGTCCAGCCCTGCAGGACCGGCAACCACGGGAGCGCCGGCGCGAGCGTGCGCAGTTCCAGGTAGTTGACGACCGTGCGTTCTTGATGTTCGCGGACGCTCAGGCCGGTCCGCTCGATCATGAACGGCTCACACATCCAGTCCTGTTGAGACATGAAGTCCGGCGCGCCGAGGTGCTCGGCGTAGCGGGTCGCCGCTCTGGCGTACTGGCCGGGGCTCGTAAGCCATCGGCCGTTTAGCGAGAGTTCTGTGAATCCGCCAGAGTCGAGAGCCCACCGGCACGTGGCCGGCCGCAATCGTGCCTTGCGCGTGAGCTGGCGATGCGAGACGAACAGCGGGAACTCGGCATTCCACAGCCAGTGTGGTTGATGCGCTCCGAGGTAGAACAGCGGCGCGGTCATGCGGCGGACGCCTCCCAGTCTGTGAGGCAGTCCAGGCATGCGCCGTGGCGGCGAGGCAGGACGTAACCGGCGTCCGTCTGGCAGCGTGGGCAGGTTCGGCGTGCGGCCATGGCCTTGCTGAGCGCGGCCACCTGGCCGGGAGTTGGGGTGCGCTTCGGCAGGGCAAGGCGCGTGTCGTAGAGGTAGGCGACGCGGACGCCACCGGGAGCGCTGTAGCGGCGGGAGCGCCACATCACCTGCCCCTGGACGGACTGTCCACCGGGGCGCAAGCCCATGGCGGTCAACTGCCGGCGGGTCGCGAGGTGCGGGGGCGCCATGCGCCACGGCCAGGTGGGAATGCCGTGCCGCTCGCCGGTCGGGTCCATGAACGCGTCGGCGCGCATGACGGCGCTCATGCGGCCACGTCCCCACCGGTGACGAGGCGGTCAGCCGTGATGGCGACCTCGTGGCACGTCTTGTGGACGGGGCGGCCGGCGTCGTCGGTGAAGTGCGCCGGGTTGTGGCAGTAGTGGCACGGGCGGGGGCGAGTCGAGACGGGGCGGTCGCGCCAGTTGAGCACGATGCGTCCGTCAACGAGCCGGTACCGCTCGCCGAGGTAGGTCAAGGTCTGGGGCAAGGGTCGGGACGTCATGGTCTCTCCTTGAGGTAGTGACGGGCCGGCGGGGGCGGTTCCTGGCGGATTGCTGGCGGCTGTGCGCCAGGAACCGCCCCATGGGGCCGAGTAGGGGCTAGAACGGCGGGTCGTCCGAGAACCCGCTGGCGTTGCCCGCGGGGGTGTTCGCCGAGTTGCTTCCGGCGGTGGCCCACGGGTCGTCCTTGGCCGGCGAGGGGGAGCCGAACGAGGTGCCCTCGTGGGGGCGCTCGCGGGTCGTCTTGACGACCTTGGCCGTAGCGCGTCGCAGGGACGGGCCGATGTCGTCCACCGTCAGTTCAACGACGGTGCGCTTGGTGGTCGGGTCACCGGGCGTTGCCTCGTACGTGCGGGGGCGGAGTCGACCGGTGGCGACCACGGCCGAGCCGCGGTTGAGGGACTCGGCGATGTTCTGGCCGAGGTCGCGCCAGGCCGAGCAGCGAACGAACCACGTGTCTCCGTCCTTCCACTCGCCGGTGGCGGTGTCGCGGTATCGCGGAGTGCTGGCGATGGTGAACGACGCGACTGGCAGGCCGGACGTGGTGAACCTCAGTTCCGGGTCGTGGGTCAGGTTCCCCGTGATGGTGATGGTGGGCTCGTTGGCCATGACGGTGGGTCCTTCCTGTCAGTGACGGGTTCCGCGGTCGCGGGTGTTGCCGAGGTAGGTGAGGATGCGGCGGCCGGTGCGGAGTTGGGCGCCCCTGCCCTTGCAGCGGTGGCAGTAGCGCCAGGCGCGGCCGGACGGGGAGCGGAACCGGCCGGCGCCGTCGCAGCGGGAGCACGGGCGGAACGGCCAGATGAAGCACGACACGAGGTAGACGGCGGTGGCGATGAACGCGAGGACGATGAGGATCGGGGCCGAGGTGTCGGTAGCCGTAGCGGTAGCGGCGTGGAGGGTCTCCATGGGTCTCCCAGAGCGGTTTTCGGGCCGGTTCGGGGGCGTGGGCTACCTGCTACCTGGGCTTATTTGCGCAGGTAGATCAGGTAGCGGGGGTGGGTAGCGCGGTCGCTACCGGTGGCGGGTCGTCCGCTACCGGGCGAGGCTCTCGGCGCGGCGCTCGATGGCCTTGTCGATGGCGGCGAGCTTGGCGCCCTTGAGGACTTGTCCGTCTCGCTTGCCGTTGACGCTCGGGACGTCGAACGCGCGGACTTGAGCCGAGATCGCGTCGGCGGTCAGGTCGCCGTAGCTGTCAGGCAGCCGCTCGGCGAGACGGGTCGCCAGGTGCTGCCAGCTCACCCACTTCTCGCCGGGCTCGACTGCGGAGCGGACGTCGGCGAGCACGTCACGGACCTGCCGGGCGATGTCCTCGCCGGCGGCCATGCCGGACAGGGTTCCGGCGCGGTCGCGGAACGCGCGGGCCGCGGTCAGGATCTTCTCGGCGTCCTCAGCGTCGGCGAGGTAGGTGCGGGTCGTGGGCGTTGCGTCGCTGGCGCCACGCAGGATGCCCACGCCCTTGTAGTCGGGCAGCAGGGTCGAGGAGTCGAAGCCCTCCGAGTAGGCGCCCGATCCCAGAACCAGGTCAGAAACCTGCCATGACCCGGTGCGGAGGCTGAATCGGATCTGGTGATTGTCGCGGAACGCGTTGAACTGCTGGGCAACCTGCCCGGTGCCGATGCCGGACGGCTTCTGAGTGGCGCCGAGCACGATGACGCCGGCGGCCGGGGCGACCTTGACCAGGAAGACCAGCAGCGCGGCAATCTCCTTGTTGGCGTCCGGGTCCGGGGTGTCGAAGTACTCCTGAAACTCATCGATCACTACGAGACGGACGGGCATGCGGTACGCCGGGTCACGGGCGATGTCGCGCGTGAGCTTGCCCTCTGGGCAGACGTCGGCGGGCAGCTCAGAGAGCCGCTGATACCGGTCCTGAACATCGGTCTTGATGTCGCGCAGAGCGTTGATGAACAGCTCTACCGGGTCGCCGTCGCGCCCCATGGCCAGGCCGAACGCGCACCGGTCGGCAACGAGCTTGAACTTGCGCCAGTCCGGCGACCCCTTGCCGTCGAAGACGCTCAGGCGCACGTAGGGGTCAAGCGCGGCGTACAGGGCGAGCGCGCGGGCCGAGAACGTCTTGCCCTGGCGCGGCTGTGCGCCCACCAGGATGGAGTTCCACATCATGTCCACGGTCACCGGGCGTCCGCGCTCATCGACGCCGAACGGGGACGGTTCCCATATGTCGGTGGGCTGCAGCTTGAGCAGCGGCGTCCGGCCGGCGGGAACGGCGAGCGGGTCACGGTCTGCCACCCACAGCACGTGACGCCGGTGGGACGTCGGGTCGCGCGTGATGAACACCTGCGACAGCGACACGTCCAGGCCGGACGCAATGGCGGGCTTGGCCTTGATGGCGTCGTCCAGGCCCTTGCCGTAGGGCAGATCGACCGTGACTCGGCTGCCCTCCCCGTCGCGGGACATGCTTGAGCCGAACTCGATTTGCTGACCGGGCTTGGCCGGGTCGCCGAGCTTTGTGGCGTAGTAGGCGCGAAGCACGATGTCCGCGTTCAACTTGCGGAACCGGGGCGCCACCACGGCGGCGCTCACGATGCGCTTGTCAGCGGGACGGCCGAACCTCGCCAGCAGCGGGACGACGATTCCTGCGGTCAGCGCTTGGGTCCACAGCGGCGCACTGACCAGCATCGTTGCGCCCATGGCGACGCCGAGCGCCTCACCGGCGACCACGATGCCGCGCCACGTGCGCGTGGCCTTGGCCTCACGGTGCAGCTTGAGCCACAGATCAGCGTCGCCGGCCGCCGCGGCGTTGTTGCGCAGGGAGAACTGTTCGGTGACCCACCACCAACGCAGTTGCCGCCCCACGAGCCGGAACGCGCCAGCCGCGCCGTAGACGGTGGCCAGTCCGGCGTAGGCGGGGACGCGAACCAGGTGGAACGCGGCGACGTGCGCCCACCGGTTCACCGTCTGGCGGACGGCGGCCTTGATGCTCACCCAGCTCTGCAGCGTGGCGGGGATGACCGGACGCTGCGCGGCGTCCCTCTCGGGGACGTCCACCGGCGCCGGCACCGTGCTCGCCACCTCGGCGGCCGGCGTCTCGTCCAGCTCGATCTCATAGGAGGTGTCCGCCGGGGCGGCCGGTCGCGCGTCGGTCTGGACGTCCTCCGGGCCGCCGGCCGAGGTCGGATCGGTGGGGCGTCCGGGGAAGTCGATGACCTCACCCATGGGCTTGTTCAGGTTCGCACTCATCGCGCATCGCTCCCCTCAGCAGCGGCGGAGACCGCGGCGTCCGTGTCGGTGGCGTTGACGGGGGTCGGGTCGGTGGGCGCTTCGGACTTGAGCCGGTCCAGCAGTGCGCCCACGCGCTCACTGCTGACCTTCTGGCCGGTCTTGCGGATCTCGGCGGCAAGCGAGTCGCGCTTGAGCGGCACGTCGCGCGTCTCAAGGTCGGCAGCGATCCGCCAACCGAGCGGCATGAGGTCGTCCACGTCCGGGACGGTCCGCTTCGGCGTCCGCTTGCCCGTCCGCGCGCCGGTCCGGGACCGTCCGCCGGACTTGGTGCCGGACCGTCCGCGCGTCGTCCGGCCATCGGTCCGCCGGACGGTCTTCTCTGCCGGGGCGGACGGGTCCGGCTCTGTCGGTGCGGACGGTCCGGCGTTCAGCGCGGGACGGTCCGCGATCGTCAGACTCGGCGCGTCCGCATTCGGCGCGGTCGGAGCGGGGGCGAGTTCGCCGAGCCGGTACAGCGCGCGGACTTTCCGGGGCGCCTTCCACCGCCATGCCACCGCGCCGTAGGTGTCCTGTAGGTCGGTCCGAACCAGCAGCCGGGACCGCTCGCGGTTCAGCGCGTCCGGGTACGAACGGATCTCCCACAGCACCATGCGGCGCCACAGCGCTCCCGTCCGGACGGGAGCGAGGAACCATCGGGACGCGCGGATCCCGTCCATGCGGGTACCCGCTTCGATGCCGGCGCGGACTCGCACGACATGGGCGCCAATCTCCACAGCGGCGACCCACAGGCACGGGAGCACAGCGTGGGCGACCTTCCCGAACGCTGTGCTCTCACCGGCCACGTTCAGGTAGACCGTCGCGCCGGTCAACGTCCAGGGGATGAGCCGTAGCCACCGAACGCGCATGTCCAGGCGGCCGAGCACGATGTCGAGCGCGGCGAAGATGGCAATGCCGAGGTCGATGCCGAGCGGGACCGTCCAGGCGAACGAGCCGAACGAGGGGCGCGCGGCGTCGGCCACGGCAGCGAAGCTGTTGACGAATCCGAGCAAGCCGAGAACGGCCACCATCGCGGCCACCACGGCAACCGCGGTGAACTCGTTACTGGTGAGCTTTCGGGCCTGCCGCGCGTCGCTGTGGCCCGTGTCGACCACGTCCGGGCCGAGGTTCGGAGTGGGCGCGTTCATGCGGCAGCCCTCCCGGTGATCGCGGTGGCGTTCGTGTTGGGGGCGTGAAACTCGTTGTCCAGGTCAGCCGCCATGACGGACTTGCCGCACGGCTCGCAGCGGTACTGCACCGGGCCACCGTCCAGGACGGTGCGGCAGGTCGGGCAGAGCTTGACCGGGCGGACTCGTGGAGCGGGCCGCCGGGCCAATGGCGTCACGGACGCGGCGGGCGCCGGCGTTCCCGTGACGGTGATGAGCTGGTGCTTCATGATGGTGGTACCTCTCCTTGAGGTAGCGCCCTCCGGTGGATTGCTTGGCGGCTGTGCACCGGGGGGCGTGCTACGTCTTGCGGTCGGATTCCGGCGCCGGGTCGGGCACCTGAGCGGACGGGGGCGATTCGGCAGCGTCCAGGCGCGCGGCGCGCGACCGGGCGAGCAGCTCGTCAATCCGTTTGATGGCCGCGTCCTCGTCACGCCGAGACTCGGTGACCAGCGCGGAACGGGCGTCGTGCAGAGCACGCAACGCGGCATCGATCGCGGTTACGGTCTCGCCGGCGTACGCGGTGTACGGCTTGTCACCGGTCCCGTTGCTGCCCTCGTGCCAGTGGCCGAGTGCGTGACTGGCCAGGGCTACCTGCAGCCGAGCGCGCTCGATCGCGACACGCGAACCGAGGTCCGTCGGCCCGACCTCCCGATCCCGTAGGTTCTGCTTGAGCATCTCGACGTGAGCAGGGAAGACCTGACCGTCATGGGTCTCGGCGAGGTAGGTGACGAGCGTCCGGTAGGTGTCGGCGCGGACCCAAGCCGCTTGCCGAGCATCGTCGTCGCCTACTACCGCGGGGAACTGATCACGGTCGATGGTGCCGAGGTCCACCGCGCTCAGTACGGTGACCATCCATGCCTCATCGCTCGCCCGAGGATCAGGAACGTAGCGCGGCGCCGTTGTCCGCCACGACGCTCCCGTGACGGTCAGACCGGTCTCTTCCGCCAGCTCACGCGCTGCAGCCCGGAGGGGAGTTTCGCCAGGGTCGACGTGGCCACCGGGCAGCGCCCAGCCGTGACCGTCCGTACGTTCGACCATGACGATCCAGCGGCGGCCGGTGCGGTCTGAAGCCGACACCAGTGCATCGGCGGCCAACGCCTCACCCCAGTGCCCCAACTCGTTGCGGCCATAGCGGACCGAGGTCGTCTCGCAGGGGTTGACCGGGCGACCGTCGATCACCTGGAACGGGATGGCGGCGCGGCCTTGGCGCGTCGTCCAGTCGATGCGGGTCGGGTCGGTCTCGGGGTCGGCCCAACCGTCACGAACACCGATGCTCAGCACGTCGGGATGGGTGTAGGTCCGGGCCGTCGTCGAGTCGGGACCGAACATCAGGCCACCGCCCGTCCGCCGAGCGGCGAACCGTCCGACATGGTGTGCAGGGACGTCCGCTCCGTCGGCGTTGTGGCGGCCCACACGCCGGTCTTGGGCGCGGTGCACGCCGTGTAGGTCTGGCACTCGTCCAGTACCGGGCAGGACGCGCACACCTCCTTGGCAACCGTCTCGCGGGCGTCCCGTTCGGCGGGCAACTCGATGGTGTCCGCCGGCCCCTCGTGCAGGTCCGGGTCAAACAAGCACTCGGCGCCCGACAGGCACTCATCAATCAGGTCGGCGAGCGGCATGCGCCGGCGGTCGTGGTCTCTCATGTGGAACCTCCGATTGGTGGACGTGACGGGACGGTGGACGGGCATCACGTGCCCAGTGCGCTGGAGAAACGGTCGATCGCGTCGAAGATCGCGTTGACGAGACCGGCAGCCTTCTCCGGGTTCTTCACGGCGAAGACCAGGAGGACAAACCCCGCGATGGTGGGGCCGAGCGACTTCTTGCCCTGAGGGAACATCTGCTCTCCTTGCTTCGTAAGCGCTACTATGAGCGCTCAAATTAGCGCTGTCAATAGCGCGTCTGGCCGAGGTACGGTCTAACTGCTGTCTCACCGCTGTTCTGAACGGTTACGGAGTGGCGGGCGTAGTGGTTCGTGCTGGTCAGGAGGGTTTGTGAGCAACTGGGAAGCGGTCGCAAAGGTCGTCAACGACCGGATGCAGGACCGTGGGATCACTCAACGAGAGCTCGCAGAGGTGTCCGGGGTCTCTCCCGCCACGCTGCGCCAGATCCAGCAGGGCGTACCTCGGCAGCGCTCCCGGGCGACGCTCGCAGCGATCTCCCGCGCTCTAGGCTTCCCGGAGGATCACCTACGACAGATCTCATTGCGCGGGCGGGCCACGCCAGACCGTCCGGACGTCGACAGGCCGGCGCTTGACGATCTACGCGAGGAGTTGGCCAACCTGCGTCAAAGAGTCGAGCACATCGAATCCCGCCTACCTGAGGCAGCATCCGAATGACGCTCCCACGCTGGGAACCGTCCAGGCCGGCCGAGTGCTTCATGTTCACCTCCTCAGAGCCGCTTTCCTCGCTACGACCCATTGAAGAGGCAGGACGCCCCTTGTCACCATGAACTGCCGGTGCACTGCCAGTGCACCGGCGATGCACTACATTTGCACGCCACCTACGGAGCATCGAAAGTGGACGTAGTCGAGAACTGGACGGGGAGCCACGCGAGCGCCCTTCAACGGGCGACGCGAACCACCAACGAAGGGTTCGCCGGCCGCCTAGGCGTGTCCGTTCGGACGGTGGCCAAGTGGAACGCGAACCCTGGCATGCCGGTGTCAGTGGAATTGTAACAGGTACTCGACACGTTCCTAAACAAAGCGCCCGAGGATGCCAAAGCCCGCTTCTTTCTAATCGTTGGCCGACCAGGAGACGTGAGCCAGCGCTCTGACTCGCAGTTGGTGACGGTGACGAGTGACCTTTCATCGCTGACGGCATGGGTAGCTGAGAGCAATACGACTAGGGACGCCATAGACCAGATAGCAAGGGGAACCGAGTCTCTCGCGAAAGCCCACAGAAATACACCGGCAAAGAAGCTCTTGCCGGAGGTAATGCGGCTACAGCGCCAGACACAATCGATCCTGCAAAGCGGAAAACAGCGACTGAGCGAAACGCGGGACCTCTACAAATTGCACTCTGACCTACTTGCCCACACATGCATGCTGCTAGGCGACCTAAAACAAGACCAAATAGCCGAACAACACGGTTACGCAGCCACCCTCATGGCCAACGAAGCTGAGGCGACCGGCGCAATCGCATGGGGCGCCAGAGCAAAAACGGCACGTTGGCAAGACAAGTATGTGGAATCAGCCGATCTAGCCAGGCAAGGCTACGACCGTAGCCCTCAAGAGCCAATACGGGTTCAACTAGCTTGGTACGAAGCAAATGCGGCAGCCCTGCTTGGCGACCATAACCGCGCCAACGAAGCGGCGCAGCGGGCACATGAAGCGGCGGAATTCTGCCTAGACACATCCTCAGGGTTGTCTGTCTGGTCCTTTCCAACCGAACGACAAGCACTCTTCGCGCTCTCAGTAGCGACCATAACCGGCGACGCGGACGGAGCCCTACGAGCTGCAGCAATGGCGGACGCAGGTTGGGAATCAGGAGACCCGCAGCTGCCAGCTACGTGGGCACAGATTCGGGTAGGCGCCGGCATCGCGCACCTTATGAAGGGATCACTAGAGGCAGCAATCGGTGAAGTTACGCCGATGCTTGACCTTGACCCACAGTTCCGCTTGTCAACCGTGACCCGCTACCTAGAAAAGCTCTACCGCCGGCTAGGGCATCAACGCTTCCAAGGTAGTCCCGCGGCAGCCCAACTGCGCGAGGATATCCAAGCGTTCAACTCAGAAGCCCTCAAGGGCTATGACGACTCGGAGGCACAGTGAGCCCACTACCTACCCAGATGCGGGACCGTTGGAAGAACCGGGCCGACACTCCCCCCGGCAAGGGAACCGTCTACTGGCACATACTCATGGGCGGCTACCCTGAAGTGCGCACGCTCGCTCAACACGCACAAAACCAGCTGGCAGAGTTTACCGGCCTTCACATGACCCCACTCGAATGGCTACACATCTCAACTCTAGTAGCTGGCAGCACGGACGACATCGCGCCTAACCAAATGCAAGACATGCTAATTTCGGCTTCCCGTTCCCTTACTGATGTGCCACCAATTGGCGTCACATTGGGCCCAGTTCTATACCATCCTGAAGCCATCATGCTGGGAGTGGAACCATCCGACGCACTGGATCCCGCACTAGAAGCAGCACGGTACGCCACGAAGGGGGTCATTGGCCGTGAAGGTAACACAACGAGCGGCCCAGGCACCTGGGTGCCACATATGACACTCTGTTACAGCACGGCTCAACAATCAGCTTCCTCCCTAATCAATGCCCTCGGACACGAACTCCCGATTTGTGAAATCACCGTCACCAAACTGACCCTCGTTGTCCAGTGGGGGCCTGAACGCAAGTGGAATTGGCAACCGATCGGAACTGCATCACTTGCCGGCACTACGGGGGTGGCCTCTTGACCCCCCACTTAGACAGGTGGGTTGGTCGCAGAAGCGAGAGCCTCACTTTGATTCCGCGCCATGTATCGCGCATTGTCTGAGGTGTGGCGCCTAAGAACGAAAAGTGTAGCCAGCGCTAGCACACTCGGTCCACTCAACATTGCGGCCAGCCAAGGATTTCCTTTAATTCCCACTATGACGGCACTAACCAGCATGCCGACAACTACTAGAAAACCCGCCACCAAGCCGAGAACGTAAAGCACGAATGCGCGTTTGGCCTGCTTTTCAAGCACCTCAATGCGCAGATTTTCATTACGCTCCATCGCTTCGATACGAAGTTTATTCAGCTCGTGTTCACGCACAAGTTGGGGCTCCAGCGCCGCCAGCGCACTCTGGAGGTGCTCCGACGGTAGCTTTGCCCACTCCATGGCTATGGCTAGAGCATTAAGCGACCGCTCATCCTGAATTTCATTGGTCATCGCTGTGACCCACCGTCATCAACAAGTTCGGGCCGGACGTCCGGAAGAAGACCATCCGGAGGCGGCCCCAGTGAGAGGAAGAGATTTTCCAAGCCACGATTTAGAGAGTCGGCTGCATCAATCGATCTCTCGTCATCGCCAACCTTCAAGAGATCAATAGTTGACACAGGCGTCGCCGTAGGCTCATTGACGCCGTAGCCGTAAATGTCGCGATATTCTGCAATCCACATTTCAAACACTTCGCGAAGAGCCTCAAGTTCGCGCGCGCGCGTTTCTTGGCTTTTTTCGTGACTCAACTGTGCGAGGTGTTCTACAGCCCTTTTAAATACCCTATCGAAGATATCTTCGCGCCAAGGCATTTCGGATGGTGGAATAAGGAGCCTGAAGTCTCCTTTGCCATCTCCCTTTGATAGCCCTTCAAAAGCCAAGCCCAACTGAATGACCGCAGGATTTTGTGAATCCTCCGCCAGGGAGCGGGTCATTTCATCGGCCGTTTCTCTTACGCGAAGGGATACCGGATACCTCCTGACCGCACCAGGATGACCTCTCCTTGAGGAAAGGACTACCCTGACCCAGTACCCCGCTGCGGGTACTAGCACAGCAAACACGGAAACCGCTACCGCAATGCTCTGGATCGAACTCATGAGCCTCCATCCCTTCGATCGGGACCAGTGCTCCTACGCGCTCATTGTGCCCGAAGCGCCTCACCTGGTGGGCGGCTTGCCCGGATGTGGACGCTCGCCACTCCTCAGGACGGGCGGGCGCGTGCGAGAGATGCGCGTGAGAAGTTGACCAGAGTGGCTAGGTTCAACCCCGTCTTGCCTGGTCAGCTCCCCTGACGAGATTTTCACCGCTACGGCCTCCGGAGCCGTGTGCGCAGGTTCGAATCCTGCAGGGGGCACCTCAGATGATCTCGGAAAACCCCGGTTGACCAGGCGCTTCGCCAGGCACCGGGGTTTGTTGCGTATGCAGCCATGTGCCACCGAAGGCTGCCAATAGGCACGGTCTCCGGGCGGCGGTGCTTCGGCCGCTTCGGTGCCCTACGTCTGGCCGCCGGAGGGTGTGGCGGGGGCGCCGGTCTCCGGGCGGTCGCGCCGGGCCGCGCACCGCGACGCCGCCAGCCCGTCCGTTGGGTGCCGGCGGGCGCCGGGGGCGCGGCGCCGTTCTAGGACGGAACCAGGCCCATTGCGAAAGCGAACCCCTGGACGAACTCTCGCTCCGAGGGATCCGACTCAGCGGCCGCCAAAGCCGACAGTTCATCGAGCAGCCTGCGCTTGTCCGCGTCCGACAATTGGTTCAGCAGGTATGCCGCGTACTCCATCTGCTTCAGCGCCGTATCGTCATCGAGCACCGAGTCATCGCACGCCTCGAAGAACCACGTGTAGGCGACCACGACTTTGAGGAGTTGAGCCACCAGCCCGGGAGATTCGGTCATCGCCGCATCCTCCTCCAGCCCTAGGACGTCACTGGGCTTGCTCGGAATGGGGCGGGGCTCCCCAAAGCCAGGATGGCGGCGGCCGGAAGCCGTCCGCCGCCAGGTACAGGTCTCGATGGGGCGGAGGATGGAAAGTTGGGGCCACACCACGCGAGAACGGGCCGGAGCCGCGCTGTCTACACGCGTGCGAGGAGATGCCGACTCGGCTCGTAGTTGATCTTCCAGTCGGCGCAGGACCCCAGCACCCCGTCGGCAACGCACCGGATCCCTACACTGACCCAGCGGACCGAGTCGTCAGGGCGAAAACGGATGGGCCGCTTTTGGTCGGACGGCCGGTCGGCGCCTTGCAGGCTCCCTAGCATCGGGTCTGTGGGCCGAGATAAGACGCCGGAGTACCGGCCGGTGAAAGACGCGCACAAGACGCTTGGGCTTTGGTCGATCCGCCGGGCGTTGACGTTCGCCTTCACCGCGGCTGTGGTGTTGCTGGTCGCTGCGTGGTTCTTGCTGTCATTGCTCCTTGGGTCGCCGCCGCACGCCGAGCCGAAGCCGCTGGAGACGAAAGACCTCCTAGAGCTACTCAAACTCGTCTTCGCTCTGGTCGCCGGTGTCGGTGCCCTGGTCGCCCTGGTCACCGCCTACCGCCGTCAGCGGGTCGACGAGGCCGCCGGGGAACGCGCCGAACGTGTCCAAGCCCACGTCGAGTACGGCCAGGGAGTCGAACTGCTGGGCCATGACAAGGCCGCCGTCCGGCTTGGCGGGTTGTACTCGCTTGAGCGCTTGGCGCAAGACCATCCCTACTACCGGCAGACGGTTATCGATGTCGTTTGCTCATACCTGCGGATGCCCTTTCGGGCTACGCCGGCCGAACACGACGACCAATCCGAGCAAGCTGAGCAGTTCGACGACCGCACCGCTCAAGAGCCCGAACTACAGGTCCGTCTCACTGCGCAGCGGCTCCTCAAACGCCATCTGACCGTCACGGAGCCGGGCAATGAGCCATCCACCTTCTGGGATGGCATCGATATCGACCTCACCGGTGCCCATCTGATCCACCTCGACTTCACTGACTGCCGCCCAGCAAGCGCCACATTCACCAACGCTCATTTCAGTGGGGAAGCCAAGTTTCGCGGTGCGCGATTCATCGGGCAGGTCCGGTTCGACGGGGCGCAGTTCGGCGGGGACGCTCGGTTCGGCGAGGCGCAGTTCGGGGGAAGCGCCCGGTTCGAGGGAGCGCAGTTCAGGCGGGAGGCGCGGTTCGCGAAGGCGCAGTTCGCCGGGCCTGCCGGTTTCGAGGGGGCGCAGTTCGGCGGGGACGCGCGCTTCGGTGAGGCGCAGTTCGGCGAATACGTCGGGTTCGAGGGAGCGCAGTTCAGCGGAAACGCCTCGTTCAGTGAGGCTCAGTTCGGCGTGTACGCAGTGTTCGAGGGAACACAGTTCGGCGGGGAAGCCCGGTTCGGCAAGGCGCATTTCCGCGGAAGCGCGCGGTTCGAGGGAACTCGCTTCAGCGGGGACACTCGGTTCGAGGGAGCTCAGTTCGGCGAATATGCCGTATTTGATGGGACCCAGTTCGGCGGTCACGCCGTGTTCAATGGGGTGAAGTTCGGCGGGGACGCCCGGTTCGGCGGGGCGCACTTCGAGCACGACCCCGACTTCGATGGCGCTATGGCGAGCTATCCGATCGAAAACCATGTATGGCCGAGCCCCTGGCGTGCGCAGAGAGACACGGCTGACGGGGCACAACTCACTCGGGAGAACTGACAGCAACCAGCCAGCGACCGGTCTGGTCTTGCATAGTCCATGCCGTGCCAGCGGGATCGCTTCTCCGTATGGCGTACGGGGCGCTACACGAAAGGTTTGTTGGATGGGGACGCTTCGGCGCGATGAAGAGTTGACTCGTGAGGTCGTGCAGATTGTGCGGGGTGTCGTTGGATCTTGTGTCGTGGGGTGTTATCGGCATGGGTCGGCTGTGCTTGGTGGGTTGCGGGTTCATAGCGACATCGATTTGTTGGTTGTGGTTAGTCGGCGGCTTACTGGAGGGGAGCGTCGGGCCCTATTGGGGAGGTTGTTGGCGGTTTCTGGTGGTCCCTTGGGGGGTGGGTCGGGGCGGCCGGTTGAACTTAGCGTTGTGGTGCAGTCGGCCGTTCGGCCTTGGCGGTATCCGGCGGAGTGTGAGTTTCAGTATGGGAGTGGCTTCGGGCGGAGTATGAGGGTGGGCTGGTGCCGGGGGCGGAGTCGTGTCCTGATCTCGCGGTGTTGATCACGATGGTTTTGATGGGTGGTTCTTCGGTGTTCGGGCCGGCGGCGGGCGAGGTTCTGGAGCCTGTGCCGCGTGAGGATCTTCGGGCTGCGTTGCTCGACGGGGTGCCGGGGCTGCTGGGGGAGGTTGAGACGGATACGCGGAATGTCTTGCTGACCTTTGCCCGGATTTGGAGCACGCTGGTCACTGGCCGGATCTGGTCCAAGGACGAGGCCGCATCGTGGGCGCTTGCTCGGCTTCCCGTAGAGCACCGGGCTGTGTTGGTCCGTGCCCGGTCGATTTACCTGGGACTGGAGGACGAGCGCTGGGACGACCTTCAGGACGCCGTGTGGGAGCACGTTGGTTACGTCCGTCGGCAGATTCAGGCGGTTAGCGGGTCAGGTGTTGGCTATTCGGGTTAGCCATTCGGTTAGGAGGGTTTGTTCGGCGGGGGTCAGGGTGGTGAGTCTGGGGGTTGCGGCGCGTAGGGCTATGGCCAGGTGGGTGGGGTCGGCGGGGGTGGTCGGGCCGGTGTCGGTCGTTACTGCTGTGATGGCGGCTTCTCGGGCGAGGGTGGAGAGGGCCGGGTCGCGCTGGTCCTCGGGGAGTGAGATGAGGGTGAAGGTCGTGCCGCGGCCGGCGGAGTGGACGAGGAGGGCGGCGCGTTCCTCGCTTACGCGGAGGCGGCCGGTTTCGGCGATGCGCCGGATGCTGTGGGCCAGGATGGCCGAGGCGCGGCGGGCGGCGGGGGTTTCCACGCCGGGGCGGGCGTCGCCGTAGATCAGGGAGTACAGGGACGGGTTGCCCACTCCGAACTCGACGTGCAGGTCCCAGCCGCGGCGCAGGTCGTCGACCGGGTCGTCCGTTTCGCCGAGGGACGTCTTCGACGCCAGGTAGGACTCGAAGCCGTGGTCGGCGACGGCGTCCAGCAGGCCCTGCTTGTCGCCGAAGATCCGGTAGATGGCCGGTGACTGGACACCGGACTCCGCGCAGATCGCGCGGGTGGACAGTGCCTCGCGGCCGCCCTCGGTGAGCAGCCCGTAGGCCGCCTTGATGATGCGCTCTCGCGTCGCGTCCCGCTTCATGGCCTCCGCCTCTGCTGATGCTGCCAACGATAACAAGTTCATGTTGGCGGTGTTGACGTTGGCGTCGTTAACGTGTTTTCGTTGTCAGCATTAACAGCTCGCTGGAGACGAGGCACGTTATGTTCCGCAAGTACGTCATCGCTCTGATGCTCGTCGCCGGTCCGGCGCTCGCCGGGTGTGCGGCCTCGGCCGAGCCGGAGTCGCCTGGGCGGGCGGGGCCGGGGCGGGTCACCGAGCTCGTCATCGGGCTCGACATGCCGTGGGGGCTGGCCTTCCTGCCGGACGGGTCGGCCCTGGTCTCCGGGCGCGCGTCCGGGCAGATCCACCGGATTCCGGCCGGCGGCGGGCAGCCGGTGCTGGTCGGGGAGGTGCCCGGCGTTGTGGCCAGCGCCGAGGGCGGCCTGCTCGGGCTGGCGACCTCGCCCGAGTTCGCCGAGGACCGGACGGTCTACGCGTACGTCTCCGGGCCGCCCACCAACCGTGTCGTGGCGCTTCGCGTCGCGGAGGATCTGCGGTCGCTCCGGCAGGAGCGCGTCGTCCTGGACGGGATCGAGACGGCCGACCGGCACCACGGCGGGCGGCTGCGCTTCGGGCCCGAGGGCAACCTGTGGATCGGGACGGGGGACGCGTTCGAGCCCGAGAACGCGGCCGATCAGGAGTCGCTCAATGGCAAGATCCTGCGGATCAAGCCGGACGGGTCGATCCCTGAGGACAACCCCACACCGGGCTCTCCGATCTTCTCTTCAGGGCATCGCAACGTGCAGGGCATCGCCTTCGGTCCGGACGGCACCGCCTACGCGTCCGAACTCGGTCACCGGACGTGGGACGAGCTGAACGTCCTGCGGCCGGGCCGCGACTACGGCTGGCCCGAGACCGAGGGGACGGACGGCGGCACCGGTGTGCGGCCGATCTTCACCGTGCATCCCGACGACGCGTCCCCCTCGGGCATCGCCTACGCGAAGGGGTCCATCTGGATGGGCGCCCTGGGCGGGCAGCGGCTCTGGCAGCTTCCGGTCGACGGGCCCGAGGCCGCGGGGGAACCCGTCGAGCACTTCGTCGGCGAGTACGGGCGGATCCGCACGGTGGAGCGCGCCCCGGACGGCTCCCTCTGGATCGCCACGTCCAACACCGACGAGGCGACCTGGGGAGGCACCGACCCCCGGCCCGGCGACGACCGGATCCTGCGGCTCGACCTCGGGTGATCGACGGGGATCAGGACGGGTCGAGGCGGTAGAAGCGCCACAGGTCGTGGTCGATGGGCAGTTCGGTGCAGCCGCCGTAGCCCGCCGCGGCGGCGTAGGAGCGCACGGTGCCGGGGCGCAGGACGGTGCCGGCCTCCACCGCGGCGCCCTCGGCGCGCGTGGCGGGCAGGCAGTGCAGGACGCTGAACCCGTAGTTCAGCCGTTCCAGCAGGTCACCGGGGGCGGTGAAGCGCTCGGCGACCTTCTCGTCGCCGATCAGGACCGCTCCGCCGGGGGCGAGGAACTCCCGCGCCGACCGGAGCACCGCCACCGGATCGGCCATGTCGTGCAGCGCCTCGAACGTGCAGACGAGGTCGTAGGGTCCGGTGGCGCCGGGTTCGGCCGCGTCCGCGCAGGCGAAGGTCACCCGGTCCGCCAGGCCGTGGTCGGCGGCGTGCTCCGACGCCTCCGCGACCGACGCCTCGTCCATGTCGACGCCGTGGACGCCGGCGGCCGGGAACGCCTCGGCCAGCGCGATCGAGGACCAGCCGGTGCCGCAGCCGAGGTCGAGCACCCTGGCCGGGCCGCTGGACAGCCGGGCCTCGATGTCCGGCAGCGCCGCGACCCAGTCGGCGATGCCGGCGCGGAACCCGGGCCGGTTCATGCCGCCGATCCCGTGCCGGGTGCCCGGCCCGTACGCGGCGTACGGCACGCCGTCGCCGGTCCCGTACGCCTCGGCCACCTGCGGCAGGATCTCGGCGAGGGAGACGACGAGTCCGGGGAGCACCCCGGCGTAGTTGACGCTGTCGGTGTCGAGCAGCGTCTCGCGCACGTCGTCGGGCAGGGCGAACGCCCGCGCGTAGGGGTCTTCCTCGTCGGCGGCCGCGGTCAGCAACCCGCTCGCGGCCTGCTGTTCGAGCCACTCCCGGGCGTAGCGGGGGTGGATTCCGGTCTTGTCGGCCAGGCCGCGGGCGTCGAGGGGGCCGCCCGCGAGTGCCTCGTACAGGCCCAAGCGGACGCCCAGCGCGGTGCTCATCATCTCCATCGTCGAGACCGCGTCCGCCAGCATGCGCTCGGTGATCTGTTCTGCCGTCATCTCTTTCACCCCGATAGGTCGGCGAGCCCCTACCTAGACTGGGCTCATGCCACGACTATTTCCCGTTATCGGTGTGGACGACATTCCCCGCGCGGTCACCTTCTGGACCTCCGCGCTCGACCTCGTGGTGTGGGAGAAGTCGGCCACACCGAGGTGGCGGACGCTGGAGCACGCCGACGGGTCGGGCCCGGCGCTGGGCCTGATGCTCAGCGAGACGCCCGCGGAGCGGCACCCGCGCATCCATCTGGACCTGCTGGTGGACACCACGGAGGAGCAGGAGGCCGAGATCGAGCGCCTGGTCGGCCTCGGGGCGAGCAGGATCGACTGGGACCTGTACCCGCCGGACTCGGACTTCGTCGTCCTCGCCGACCCGGACGGCAACGCCTTCTGCGTCGTGGACATGAGCCGGTAGGCCGGCCCGCGTCAGCCGGTGCTGCCCGCGCTCACCAGTTGCCGGATGTCGTCGGGGAGGGCGTCCTTGACCTTGTTCATCATGCCGCCCTGGGTGGCCTCCCCCACCACTTCCAGGACGACCCTCGCCATGTAGGCGGCCCGGGGGTCGTCCGCACCGGAGCGGGCCGCGACGCGCTCGATGAAGTCGTGCCGGTCGAAGCGCTCGCCCGTCCCGGCGCCGCCGAACACCTCGGTGCGCCGCAGGTGCTCGCCGATCTCGCGCGGCAGCTGCGCGGCGAGGTTGTCCGCGAGGCCCTCGGGCAGCCGCTCGCCGAGCGTTTCGAGTGTGGCGCGGCAGGCGGTCTCGGCTTCCCCCCGGCTGCGCAGGTGGGCGCGTGCCTGGACCTGACCGATCAGATGATCGTGCTGCATGTCGTCCCCCTCACGACTGTTCACGCTTTTTCCCGCCTTTCCCCACCAGAGCAGGAAAAACCCGCCCGACCTCGGGGGACGTCGAGGACGGGGACCGCGTGCCCCGCGTCAGAGCTTGACGGCGATGCCCGCCATCCCGAGCTGCTCGCCGGGGGCGAGGTCGCCGGGGTCGACCGGGCCGTCGGGACGCCACAGGGCCGTATAGGTCACGCCGGGCTCGATCAGCTCGAAGCCGGCGAACTGGGCCTCGATCTCCTCGGGCGTGCGGGCCCAGCCCTCTTCGAGGTTCTCGCGGGTGATGCGGGCGAGTTCCTGCTGCTGCGGGAGGCCGGTGTCGACCAGGGACGTGATGAACAGGTGGCTCCCGGGGACGAGGACGTCGCGGTAGGCGCTGACGACGTCGTCGACCACGTCCGGGGAGAGGTAGTGCAGCATCCCGACCAGCATGATCACGGCCGGGCGGGAGAAGTCGAGGAACCCCTTCACCCCGGGCGCGGACAGGACGGCCCCCGGGTCGCGGACGTCGGCGGTCATCACCTTGGTGACGTCGTTGTTCGCGAGCAGGGCGCGCCCGTGCACCGACACCAGGGGGTCGATGTCGACGTAGACGACGCGGGCCCCGGGGTTCTCGCGCTGCGCGACCTCGTGGGTGTTCTCGACGGTGGGCAGCCCGCTGCCGAGGTCGAGGAACTGGTCCATCCCGGCTTCCCGCGCCAGGTACCGGACGCCCCTGACCAGGACCTTGCGGTTCTCGATCGCCGACTCCCGCAGCCCCGGGATCAGCTCGGCCGTCTGGTCGGCCAGGGCGCGGTCCACGGCGAAGTTGTCCTTGCCCCCGAGCAGCGCGTCGTAGGCGCGGGCGATGGTGGGCTTGTCGAAGTCGAGCTCGGCCGGAGGCCATTCCGGCGTTTCGTCCGCCATGGTCACCCTGTCCAGTTCATGGTCCGGTTACGGGATCATGGTATTGCGGACGCGCCGGAAAAGCCGCAGAACGCCGCGACGGCTTCGGCTTCCGGCCGGCTACGTGCTGCGGAGCGCCCTCAGCGACTCCTTCAGGGAGCCGACCGTGCCGAAGACCGCCGTGGGCTCGTAGCCGCAGTGGGCCATGCAGTTGGCGCAGCGGGGGTCGCGGCCCCTGCCGTAGGACTCCCAGTCGGTCCCGTCGAGGAGTTCCCGGTAGGTCTGGGCGTAGCCGTCCGACATCAGGTAGCAGGGACGCTGCCATCCGAACAGCGAGTACGACGGGATGGCCCAGGCCGTGCACGGGAAGTCGACCTTGCCCTCCAGGAAGTCGAGGAAAAGGGGCGAATGGTTGAGCCGCCACCGTTTCCGGTTGCCGCCGGCGAACGCCTTGCGGAACAGTTCCCGCGTTTCCTGGACGCCCAGGAAGTGCTCCTGGTCGGGCGCCTTGTCGTAGGCGTAGCCCGGCGAGATCATCATCTCGTCCACCTCGAGGTCGTCGTTGAGGTAGTCGAGGACCTCGATGACCGTCTGCGGGGTGTCGGTGTTGAAGAACGTCGTGTTGGTCGTGACGCGGAAGCCGCGGCGCCGGCATTCCCGGACGGCGGCCACGGCCTCGTCGAAGACGCCCTCCTTGCAGACGGATTCGTCGTGGCGTTCCCGCAGGCCGTCGATGTGCACGGCCCAGGCGAAGTAGGGCGACGGCTCGAACCTGTCGATCTTCTTCGGGATGAGCAGGGCGTTCGTGCACAGGAAGACGAACTTCCTGCGCCGGACGAGCTCCGCCACGATCCGGTCGATCTGCGGGTGCATGAGCGGCTCGCCGCCCGCGATGGACACCATGGGCGCGCCGCACTCCTCGACGGCGGCGACGGCCTGCTCGACGGGCATGCGCCGCTTCAGCACGTCGGCGGGGTGCTGGATCTTGCCGCAGCCCGCGCAGGCGAGGTTGCAGGCGAAGAGCGGCTCCAGTTCGAGCAGCAGGGGGAACTTGTCCCTTCCCCGCAGCTTGTTGCGGAGGATGTGGGTGCCGACACGGACGCTCTGGCGCAACGGAATGCTCATGATTCGCGAACCTCGTTCGACGCTGCCACGTAACGGCCCAGGGCGCTGATCGGGAACACGAGCCGGTAGAGGTGGTAATTGATGTAGAAGTCGCCGGGGAAACCGGTGCCGGTGAAGTGCTCCTCGTCCCAGTTCCCGTCCGGGCGCTGGTGGTCGACGAGCCACCGGACGCCGCCGTCCACGGCCGCGGAGCGCTCCCCGGCGGCGAGCAGCGCGAGCAGCGCCCAGGCGGTCTGGGACGGCGTGGACGCCCCCCGCCCGATCCACGCCGGGTCGTCGTAGGAGCGCAGGTCCTCGCCCCAGCCGCCGTCGTCGTTCTGGTGCTCCTCCAGCCAGCCCACGGCCCGGCGGATCGCGGGCTTGTCCGGGCGGACGCCGGCGGCGATGAGCGCGGGCACCACGCTCCCGGTCCCGTAGACGTGGTTGGCCCCCCAGCGCCCGAACCAGGAGCCGTCGGCCTCCTGCGCCTTCAGCAGCCACACCACGGCCCGCTTGACCACGGTCGTCCGCGCGTGCCCCTCCTTGGCGAGGGCCTCGACGACATGGGCGGTGACGTCCGCGGACGGCGGGTCGATGACCGCGCCGAAGTCGCAGAAGGGCAGCCTCGTGCACAGCTCGCGGGTGTTGTCGGCGTCGAAGGCGCCGAAGCCGCCGTCGCGCGAGGCCATGCCCGCCAGCCAGCGGACGGCCCGGCCGATCGGCTCCGCCGCGCCCGGGAGGCCGGACCTGCGCAGGGCGAGGATCGCTTCGGCGGTGTCGTCGGTGTCGGGGTAGACGTCGTTGTCGAACTCGAAGGCCCAGCCGCCCGGCGGGAGGGACGGGCGGCGCACCTGCCAGTCCCCCGGGCCGCGGACCTCCTCGGCGGCGACCCAGCGCGCGGCCCGGAGCAGGGCCGGGTCGCCCGGCGGCGTCCCCGCGTCGGAGAGGGCGTTCATCGCCAGGACCGTGTCCCAGACCGGCGACTGGCACGCCTCCAGGCGGCGGCCCTTCTCGTCCCTGATCGTGAACCGGTCGAGCCCGGCGAGGCCGCGCCGGACGACCGGGTGGTCGAGGCCGTAGCCCAGCTCGTGCAGGGCCATCAGCGAGTACACCCACGGCGGCTGGATGCCGCCCCAGCAGCCGTCGGCCTCCTGCCGGGCGATGATCCACTCGGCGGCGCGGCGCAGCGCGGCGGTGCGCAGCGGCCGGACCGGGCGCTTCTCGTACACGTGCAGGGCGCGGTCGAGCGTGGTGAACACTCGTCCCCAGCCCTTCGCGTCCTGAGCGGGACGCACCCCGGACCGCAGCTCGGCCAGGTCGAACGGCAGCGTCCGGACGGGACGCAGCGACCCGAGGACCGTCAGCGGGACAATCGTCTGCCGCGCCCAGCACGCCCAGTCGTAGACGTTCAGCGGCACCCGGCTCGGCAGGAACATCAGCTCGGGCGGCATGACGGGCAGGTCGTCCCACGACCACTGCCCGAACAGCGCGAGCCAGATGCGGGTGAACACGCGGCTCGCCTCGATCCCGCCGGCCTCACGCACGCAGCCGGCGGCGCGCCGCATGTGCGCGGCGCCGGCGGGGTCGCCGGCCAGCCGCAGCGCGACGTACGCCTCGATCGTGGTCGACAGGTCGGGCGGGCCGCCGAAGAAGTTCGCCCACGTGCCGTCGTCGCGCTGCCGCGACCTGATCCAGCGCGCCGCCTCGCGGGTCTCGCCGTCGGCGCGGATGCCGAGGAACTGGCGGAGCAACAGGTCCTCGGCGTCCATGGTCACGTTGGTCTCCAGCTCCGCCTTCCACCACCCCTCGGGCGACTGCAGGCCGAGCAGGTGGTCGCGGGCGGCCTCGACGGCGGCCGCCGCCGCGCCGGTGAGTCCCGGCGCCTCGATCGTGGTCATGGAGCGCTCCCTTCCCTCCCGGTCAGTGGTTCTGCGCGGTCGAGCGGAGGTGCCGGCGGACGAGGCGGGCGGCGGTGAGGCCGCTGCGCACGGCGCCCTCCATCGTGTCGGGCCAGCCCGTGTCGGTCCACGCGCCGGCGAGGAACAGCCACGGCAGCCGGGTCGCGGACGCGGGACGCAGCTCGCCGCTGCCGGGGCCCTGCCGGAACGTGGCGTGCCGTTCCCGCGTGACGAAGAAGTCGGTGACGCGCGCCCGGCGGGCGGCCGGGAACAGCCGTGCCAGCTCGGCGAGGTACACCCGGCGCAGCTCCGCGGTCGGCGTGTCGATCCGGTCGTCGGCCGCCGACACCGAGACCGCGAGGTACTGGCCGCCGGTCAGGCCGCTCACCGCGGTCCGGTCGAACACCCACTGGACGGGCGAGCCGACCGCCGCGGCGAACGGCACGTCCATTACCGGCCGGTCGTAGAGGACGTGGACGTTGACGATGGGGCTGGAGCCGAGGCCCGCCCAGCGCTCGCGGTCCGGGCACGCCTCCGCCGGGACGAGCCCGGCCGCCTGCCGGTGCGGCACCGCGACGACGACGGCGTCCGCGGTGACCGGGGCGCCGTTCACCACCAGCTTCGGCCCGGCCTCGATCGCCGTCGCCTTCGCGCCGAGGTGGATCCGGCCGCCGTCCCGCTCGATCTTCGCCGCCGCGACCGTGCCGTGCAGGTCGCCGAGCGGGACGGACGCGACGCCGATGTCCGCGGCGTCGGACCGGCCGAGCAGCGCCGTCTGGCAGACCATCGCGGCGGGGCCGAGCGCGGCGTCGTCCAGCCCGATGTTGAGCGCGGCGGTCACGAACAGCTCCCACAGCGCCCGCCGGGCTTCCGGCCGCTGCCCGTGGCGGGCGAGCCAGCGGCCCATGGCGATCCCGTCGAGGGACGGGTCGGCGGGGTCGAGGCGCTGGAGCGCCAGCGACGCGCGGACGGCGCGCAGCCGGTCGGCGGGCGGGAGCAGCGCGTAGCGGGCGAGCGCGGGCATGAAGTGCAGCGGGCCGGGCGCCTTGGCGCGGCGGAGCCGGCCGTGCGCGCCGTCCGGGGTGAGGACGCGGACGTCGAAGCGGTCCTGGACGTCGACCCGCTCCAGCGCGTCCAGCCGCTCCAGCAGCCCCCGGTACGCCGTGCAGCACTTCAGGAAGATGTGCTGCCCGTTGTCGACGGTGAGCCCGTCGCGCTCGAAGGAGTGCGTGGCGCCGCCGAGCCGGGGGCGCGCCTCGTAGATCGTCGTCCGCACGCCCGTCTCCTGCAGCGCGAGCGCCGCCGTGATGCCGGCGAGGCCGCCGCCGACGATGGCGACGTGTCCTTCCCGGTCTCCGACGGCGCTCATCGGCGGAGCCCCGCCATCGCCTTGGCGGACACGGCGGCCTTCTCCCAGCCCGGCAGGGACGTGCGCCTCTCCAGCGCCGCGAGGGGGTCCGCGGTGATGCGCCGCAGCAGGTGCCGGTAGATGCCCGCCATCGCCCCGGCGCAGGCCGCGCTGCGGCGGTCGAGCATGGGCAGCAGCTTCAGCCCGGTGGCGTACCACTCCTCCGCGCGGGACGCCTCGAACCGGACGAGCGCCGCCAGCCGCTCCGGCGGGTCGGCCGGGCGGCCGCGCTCGTCCCGGTGCAGCGTGCACCCGAACCGGGCGAGGTCCTTGGCCGGGAGGTAGACGCGCCCGTTCTCCCCGTCCTCCCGGACGTCCCGCAGGATGTTCGTGAGCTGCAGCGCGACGCCGAGCGCGTCGGCGCGCGGGACGGCCGTCTCCGGGTCGGCGGTGCCGAACACGCCGAGCGACAGGCGGCCGACGGCGCCCGCGACGCACCGGCAGTACCACAGCAGGTCGTCGAAGGTGTCGTAGCCCGCGCCGCGGACGTCGGCCTCGCAGCCGTCGATGAGCTCCCCGAACGCGTCGAGCGGGATCGGGTGGCGGCGCGCCGCGTCGGCCAGCGCCACCAGCACGGGATCGGCCGGATGGGCGGCCGGGTCGGCGAGCCGCGCGCGCTCGTCCGCCAGCTTCGCGAGCCGGTCCGCGGCCGGTGCCCCGTGGTCGTCGCCGATGTCGTCGATCCGCCGGGCGAAGGCGTAGACGGCGCTCAGCGCCCGGCGTTTCGGGCCGGGGAGCAGCCGGATCCCGTAGGCGAAGTTGCGCGCCTGCGAACGGACGACCCCCGCGCAGTGCCGGTAGGCGCCGGCCGTCCCCACTCCGGCCTCGTCCATCTCGTCAGCTCCTTCCCAGCGTCCGCGACCACTCGGCGAGCAGCCGCGCCTTCCTCGGGCGCGGGGGGCCTCCCAGGACGTCGTACGCCTCGCGCTCCAGCGCGGCGAGCGCCGCCCGGCCGCCGGCGATGTAGCCCGCGACGGCGATCCGCGCGAAGCCGCGGAGCCGGCCGGTCAGCGCCTCGCCCTCGTCCAGCAGCCGCGCCGCCCGGCCCGCCTGGAGGGCGAGCACGCCCCGCAGCCGGGTCGGGGTGACGGCGGCGGCCAGGTCGTCCTCCGCGCACCCGAACCGGCGCAGGTCCTCGGCAGGCAGGTAGACGCGGCCGTTGCGGAGGTCCTCGCCTGCGTCCTGGCAGTGCTCGATGATCTGGAGCGCGCTGCAGACCCGGTCGGACAGCGCGATCCGGCCGGGGGTGGCGGCGCCGAACACGTGCAGGACGATGCGCCCGACCGGATCGGCGGACAGCGTGCAGTAGCCGAGCAGGTCGCCGAACGTCTCGTAGCGGGTGACGTCCTGGTCGCGGCGGTTGGCCTCCAGGAGGCGGCGGAAGGGGTCCGCCGGGATGGATCGGGCGGTGACCGTCCGGGCCAGGTCGCGCATCACCGGGAACTCCGGGCGGGCGCCCGCGTAGATCCGGTCGAGGTCGCGCTCGACCAGGTCGAGCAGCGCGGGCCGCTCGGCGGGCGGCGCCTCGTCGCCGATGTCGTCCACGAGCCGGGCGTAGCCGTACACGTTGAGCAGGTGCGCGCGGTACCGCGCCGGCAGCAGGCGCGTGGCGACGGGGAAGTTCTCCCCGGCCTGGAGTTCGTCCCGGGACCGGCGTTCCTCGGACCCATTCCACAAGCGCTCGCGGACGGACATGGCGTTCCTTCGACGGCGGCGGCGAGGAGGGCGTCAGTGATGCCCGGTAACCGGATGGCCGGCCGGTAAACACGGGCGTCGCGGGAGGCCCCTGTGCCGTACGTCCCCGGAGTGCCGTGCGATTCCTCCTGAATATCCATTATTTATGGATATAGGCCGGAAGTGGTCAGCCGGGAGTGCGTGATCGCCGATCCTGCCGCCCGTTCCGGTCGCCGGTTGGACTGGAACGGTCCGAAAAGGAAAGGCCGCTGGGAACGGCCTGCTCGAATGGCTCAGTAGGTGGCGAGGATGCCGGCCAGAATGCGCGGCGTGCGCTCGGGAGGGGACGCCTCGGTCACCAGGGTGTTGAAGACGTGCCAGTGCCGCTCGACCTCCTGCGGCCGGACGGGGTACACGCCGCTGTTCGCCCGCTCCAGGTACACCATGTCGGCCAGGCCCTGCTGCGGGAACCGGACGAGGGTGAGCGGCCCGTCGCCCGCGACGCGCCCGCAGATCCCGAACGGCGCGATCTGCACGGTGACGTTCGGCCGCCGGCACAGCTCGACGATGTGCCGGATCTGGGCCCGCATCGTCTCCGGGTCGCCGATCGGGCGCCACAGCGCCGCCTCGTCCAGCACCGCCCACAGGTTGAGCGGGCGCGGGCGGCGGCGCAGCACCCGCTGGCGCCGCATCCGGAACTCCACGCGCCGCTCGACCTCCGCCTCCGGGGCGACGCGCCGGATCAACGCGCGGGCGTAATCCTCCGTCTGCAGCAGGCCGGGGACGAACTGGGCCTCGAACGTGCGGACCAGCTTGGCCGCCTGCTCGGCGCTCAAGTAGGGCCGCACCCACGCCGGGACGATGTCGCCGTCCGCGTGCCACCAGGGGCGCGCGTTCGCCTGCTCGGCGAGGGCCAGCAGCGTGGCGCGCTCGTCGTCGTCCACGCCGTAGAGGGTGAGGAGTTCCGCGACGTCGCCGGGCTTGTATCCGGAGCGGCCGAGCTCGAGCCGGGAGATCTTGGAGCCGGAGCCGCCGATCGCCCGCGCCGCGTCCCGCCGGCCGATCCCCCGCGCCTCCCGCAGCGCGCGCAGGCGCCGGGCCAGGAGCGTCCGGGGGACGAGCGGGTCCCCCTGGGCGTCGATGGGACGTGTTCTGCCGGTACTCGTGACGGAGGCCAACGGGACTCCTCGTCGGGGGACAGGCGTGGCATCAAGGAACGGAGCGGACGAACGGCTCACTATACCTTCACTGATCGCATCGGCCGCGGAACGGTGTGCGACCTTCCGCGGAGGCTCCCGCGCGCCTCCCGCGGGCCGCGGCGAAGCGCCGCCGGGGCCCGCGGTGGCGTGGCGGTCACGCTGCGTCAGGGTTTGCGGGCCACCCCGCAGAGGGTGGGGAGCTCCTCGGCCTCGCCGCCGACCTCGGGGCGCCAGGCTCCGCTCGTCACCAGCCCCGGCTCCTCCATCTCCAGGCCGTCGAAGTAGCCGCGGATGAACTCCGGGCTGCGGAGCCGGAACGGGATGGCCCCGGTCTCGTCGTAGGCGCGCTGCGCGGCGTTGAACGCCTCGTTGGTGTCGGTGGAGTCGTGCAGGATCAGGTAGCTGCCGGACGCGAGCGGCTCCATCAGCCCGCGGACGACGCCGAGCGCCTCGCCCGGGTCGACGATGTGCCCCATGACGCCGATCAGCATCAGCCCGACCGGCTGCGACAGGTCGAGCAGCTCCGCCGCCTTCGCCATGATCGTCTTGGTGTCGTGCAGGTCGGAGTCGATGTAGGCGGTGCGGCCCTCGCCGGAGCCGGTCAGCAGCGCGCGGGCGTGCGCGAGGACGAGCGGGTCGTTGTCGACGTAGACGACCTTCGTGCCGGGTGCGGCGCGCTCGGCCATCTCATGCGTGTTGTCCATGGTGGGCAGGCCCGTCCCGCAGTCCATGAACTGGCGGACGCCGCGCTCGGCGGCGAGGAACCGGATCGCGCGGTCCATGAAGTAGCGGCCGGCGCGCGCGATCGGGACGATGCCCGGGTAGAGCGCGACGTACTGGTCGCCGGCGATCCGGTCGACCTCGTAGTTGTCGGTGCCGCCGAGCCAGTAGTTCCAGATCCGGGCCGACTGCGGAACGTCGGTGTTGATCTTCGTCTCCGCGCCATGGTCGGGGCCGTGGGGGGATTCCGTCATCGGGCCGGCGCTCCTTTCGGTGATGCGGCTCTGCACTCCGGGGCAAACGTAGACCGCCCTGGCGGGGGGTGACCAGAAATTGAAAATTCGGCCCTGACCGCTTTGCCATTGGGGACACCGGCGGATACGCAGGGTAGGTGCGGCACAGAGGGGAAAGTGGCACCGGTGACCACGGGTATCAGGGTGAAACTTCCGGATGCCGTATACGGGCCCCGTTGCACGTCCCGCCGGAATGATCACTTACGGACGCGCCAGTATGCCGTCACCGATTCCGCAGGAAGACCGCACCCGCCGCCGGGCGTTTCCCGGCCGACATTCCTGACATTCCACCCAGTTTGCCCGGAAAACCCGCGCGAACCGACATTCAGTTCGTCGGCCCCGCCCAGATCGCGATGGCCAGCGCCACCCGGTCCTCGAACTGGAGCGGGTTGCGGCCCGTGAGCGACTCGATCCGCGCCAGCCGGTGGCGGAGCGTGTTCGGGTGCAGGAACAGGGAGCGGGACGTGGCGCCGACCGCCCCTCCCATGGCGAGGAAGGTGCTGAGCGTCTCGACGAGGCTCGTCCCGTGCGCGTTGTCGTAATCCCGCAGCGGCCGGGCGATCTGCTCGGCGAACGGGGACACCTGGTCGGGGGTGAGGCGGCGCAGCAGGGCCGGGAAGGTCGCCAGGTCCGCGCCGCGGACGACGCCGCCGGTCCGGCGCGCGACCTCCAGGGCGGCGACGCTCTCGGCCAGCGACAGCGCCAGGTGCTCCAGGGGGCCGGGGCTGCCCACCCCGGCCGGTTCGGCCCAGACGTGCTCCTCGCTGCCGATGAGGATGGCCGTGTCGCCGTCCACCCCGAGGAGCCCCGGCAGGTCGTTCTCCGGGACGTCCATCGCGATCGCGAGCAGCGAGCCGTGGTCGAGCCCGGTCTCGTCGATCCGGGCGCGCAGCACCTCGGCGGAGGCGTGCCCCTCCCGGATCATGCGCAGCAGCCGCCCGGTCTCCTCGCGCTCGTGCCGCTCGTCGTGGGTGGAGGCGAGCCGCTCGGCGAACCACTCGGTGAAGCTGAGGAACGGGATCTCGGGCGGGACCGCCATGAGCGGCAGGCCGAGGCGCTCGCAGACCCGGCTCAGGGCCTCCGGGACGTCCTCGGTCACGTCGCCGACGCCGTAGCCGATCGCGCTGGCGCGGCTGGCCTTGACCGAGCCGGCGAACGCGACGCACGAGTCCGCGTCCCGCAGCGCCGCGCCGACCGTCAGGACGACCTCGTTGCCGCGCAGGTACGGGCCGGGCTCGAGCAGCTCGGTCGAGTGGGCCCAGCGGATCGGCCGGTCGAGGCCGCTCTCCCCCGCGACGAGGCGCAGCCGGAAGCGCGGCACCTCGAGGAGCTGCCGGACGGTGAGGCGCAGCACCGCGGGTTCGCTGGTCACAGCCTCAGCCTCTCATTCCGCCACGGCGGTGGCCCGTGATCATGACCGTGTTTTGGAGAAGGGCACGACAGCCGCGGCGTCCCGCAGTGCATTTGGCCAAGAAATCGCCATGTCCCTTGTCACCTGGGGTTATGGCGGGTTTGCCTGTTGTCTTCCCGACTGTGCGGAGGATCGATGCGGGAGCGAGTCGCACTCGTCACCGGAGCGGCGAGCGGGATCGGCGCCGCGATGGTGCGCGAGCTGGCCGGGCGCGGCTGGACGACGGCCGGGCTGGACCTCGCGCCGGCCGAGGACGCCCACCACTCCGTCGGGGTGGACGTGGCCGACCCGGCGCAGGTGAGTGCCTCAATCAGGCGGATCGAGCGCGAGCTGGGGCCGATCGAGGCGGCGCTGTGCGCTGCCGGGCACTACGCGCTCGTCCCGGTGTCCGACATCGACTGGGGCGAGTGGCGGCGGATGCTCCGCGTGCACCTGGGGGGCGTGGTGAACGTGTGCAAGGCCGTCGCGCCGGGGATGGTGGTGCGCGGCGAGGGGAGCATCGTCGCGGTCACGTCCGATCTGGCGATCGGCGGCGGGCACGCCGAGGCGCACTACGCGGCGGCCAAGGGCGCGGTGATCGGGCTCGTCCGGTCGCTGGCGGTGGAGCTGGCACCCGCCGGCGTGCGGGTCAACGGGCTGGCGCCCGGCCCGACCGACACGCCGCTGCTGTCGGCCAATTCGCCCTGGCGGCGGCCCTCCTACGTGCAGACCCTCCCGGCGGGGCGGCTGACGGCGCCCGAGGAGGTCGCGCTCGCCGCCGCCTTCCTGGTCGAGGACGCGACGTTCTGCACCGGGGAGATCCTCTCCCCCAACGCCGGGGCGGTGATCTAGATGCCCGTCGCACTGGTCACCGGCGCGGCCGGCGCGCTCGGCACCGCGATCGCCCGCCGGCTCACGGGCGACGGCCACCAGGTCGCGCTCAACGACCGTCCCGGCCGGGACGTGTCCGCGCTCGCCGCCGAGCTGGGCGGGGTGGCGGCGCCCGCGGACGTCTCCGACCCCGCCGCCGTCGAGGCGATGGTCGGGGACGTCGAGCGGCAGACCGGCGGGTACATCGGGATCCTCGTCGCCGGGGCGGCCCGGCTGACGGTGGCGCCGTTCGCCGAGCACGACCTGGACGACTGGTGGCGGATCATCGACGTCAACCTCGGCGGGACGTTCGCGTGCGCCCAGGCCGTCCTGCCCGGCATGGTCGAGCGCGGCGGCGGCCGGATGGTGCTGATCTCGTCCGAGTGGGGGCTGATCGGCTGGCCGGACGCGACGGCCTACTGCGCGTCCAAGGCCGGGGTGATCGCGCTGACCAAGTCGCTCGGCCGCGAGCTCGGACCGCTCGGCATCGCGGTGAACGCCGTCGCGCCGGGCGCCGTCGACACCCCCTTGCTGGAGGTGGACGCGGCCGCGGCCGGGGTCTCCGTCGCGAGGATCCGCTCCCAGTACGTCGGCCGGACCCCCCTCGGGCGCATCGCCTCGCCCGAGGAGGTCGCCGAGTCGGTCGCGTTCCTCGCCGACGCGCGGCTCCCGACCCTCCTGGGCCAGGTCCTGCACGTCAACGGCGGCACCACCAGGGCACGCGCGTGACCTTCCGGGGGTGAGGCCCTCCGCGCCCGGGGAGGGCGGCGGACGGCCGTGACGGGGCGTTCGCAAGTGACCGGCGATTTCGCCGATGTTCGCGGGGCGGGCGGCTGCTGACAATGACGGCGTCCTGGAGCCTCCCCCGGCTCCACCCCCGTTCGGGAGCCGCTCCCCCCGGCTCCCCGCGAACAGGAGCGAATCGACGTGCTATCCACCCCCAGGCTCGCTGCGAAGATGCTGTTCGCCGCGGCGCTGACCGCGGGCACCGTCGCCGTGCCGCAGGCCGCGCAGGCCGCCGACAACCCCTACGAGCGCGGACCGGACCCGACCGTGTCGAGCATCGAGGCCCTGCGCGGCCCGTTCTCGGTGTCGGAGGACCGCGTCTCGTCGCTGGTCGTCTCCGGCTTCGGCGGCGGGACGATCTACTACCCGCGCGAGACGTCGCAGGGCACGTTCGGCGCGGTCGCGGTCGCCCCCGGGTTCACCGCCGACCAGTCCAGCATGTCCTGGTACGGGCCGCGGCTCGCCTCGCAGGGCTTCGTCGTCTTCACCATCGACACCAACTCGCGCCTCGACCAGCCCGACAGCCGGGGCCGGCAGCTGCTGGCCGCGCTGGACTACCTCACCGAGCGCAGCGGCGTCCGGTCCCGGATCGACTCCTCGCGGCTCGCCGTGATGGGTCACTCGATGGGCGGCGGCGGATCGCTGGAGGCGTCCCTGTCGCGTCCGTCGCTCCAGGCGGCGATCCCGCTGACCCCGTGGAACACGCAGAAGAGCTTCAACAGCCGCGTCCCGACGCTGATCATCGGCGCCGAGAGCGACTCGGTCGCGTCGGTGCGCTCGCACGCCGAGCCGTTCTACGAGAGCATCCCGGCGGCGACGGAGAAGGCGTACCTGGAGCTCAACAACGCCAGCCACTTCGCGCCGAACACCTCGAACACCACGATCGCGAAGTACAGCATCTCCTGGCTGAAGCGGTTCGTGGACAACGACACCCGCTACGAGCAGTTCCTGTGCCCGGCACCCCGGGCCGGCGGTGACATCGAGGAGTACCGCGACACCTGCCCGCACTCCTAGGGCCCTACCGGACGGGCCGCCCGACGCCTCCCCGCGCGGGCGGCCCTCCGCCGTGCTCGGGGCCGGATCCGTGCAGGCGCAGCGCGCTCAGCGCGAGGGCCAGCTCGACCAGGTCGCCGGGGCGGGTCAGCGTCCGGCCGGTGAGCTGCTCGATCTTGCGGAGCCGGTTGAGCACGGTGTTGCGGTGGCAGAACAGCCGGTCCGCGGCGCGGGCGGCGGAGCCGTCGCACTCCAGCCAGGTGCCGAGGGTCGTCAGCAGGACCTCGCGGAACGCCGGGTCGACGTCCGCGAGGCCGCCGAGCGCCACGTGCCCGAGCCGCCCGGACAGCCGGGGCTGGGACAGCACGAGGGCGTCGGGGAGCCGGCGGTCCAGGCGCGCTATCTGGTTGCCGGGGCCGCGGCAGGTGCGCAGCGCCAGCTCGGCGAACCAGCGGGCGGTGCCCAGCTCGGCGAGGGAGTCGACGACGGGGCTGACACCGGCGTGCGAGCGGGCGTAGGGGCGGACGGCGGCGACCAGGTCGTCCAGTTCCGCGGTGCCGAGCGCGACGAGCGCCACCTGGGCGTCGGTGCGCAGCCGCCAGATGAAGCGCATCCCGGCCGTGTCGCCGGGGCGGCGTTCCACGCCGTCGCCGAAGCCGCTCTCCGCGCCGAGCATGACGACGGCGTAGCGGCCGGTGGCGGGCAGGCCGAGGACCGACGTGGCGGTGGACAGCAGGCCGCCGTCGGCGCCCTGGCCGTCCAGGAGCGCGTCGACGATCGCGTGGACGCGCTCCTCGCTGCGCCGCGCGAGCGCGAGCTCGGTGCTGTGGTAGGACGCGGCCGCGGCGCCGGACTGCTGGTCGATCGTGTCCCAGGTGCGGGTCGCCTGCCTGATCAGCGTCGCGACGCTCTCCGGGTCGTGCCGGTCGACGACCTCGACCACGGCCTCCCAGAAAACCTTCCCGGCGAGCCGGTAGGAGCGCAGGAGCTGGTCGAGCGGCTGGCCCTGGTGGGCGCGCCGCCGGCCGAGCCGCTGCGCCCATTCGAGGTCGGCCCGGCCGCGGCCGGGTTCCAGGATCGTCTCGAAGCCGTGCCCGAGCCCGGTATGGCACATCTCCCACACGTCGCGGGTGAACTCCTCGTCGCGGTGGGCGCCGTCCCCGGAAAGGATCTCGGCGGTGAGCCGGTCGGCGAGGTCGGGGAGCCGGTCGGTGAGGCGCAGCACGGCCTTGCGCATGATCTCGCGGTCGTTGGAGCGATCGGGGTTCACCCCGGCGGCCGCCGCGGGCCGTCCTCCCGTCATCGAGGGCCACCTCCAGCACAACGCGAAGGCCTCATGGTGCCATCAAGGGCGCGTTCCGGCCATCTCCGGACGTCCAGACTGTGCGGGTGCACAACGGGGACCCGTCCGGATTGCGCCGCGTCCCCGAACCAGAACGCCGCTCTAGACCCGTCCCGTGGACGCATGGTCATCTATGGGCCCGCTCCCTATTCGAGGACCCGTCCAACCAGAGGTTCATTGTAGAGGCTCGTTCTAGAGGTCTGTTCTAGCCGAGACCCGCTCGGTCAGGGTCGTTCCCGCAGAGGAGGACCGGCATGGCCCCTGAATCCCCGCCCCCACGGATCCACGGACGCGCTCGCGAACTCGGCGTCATCGGGACGCTGCTCGACCGGGCCCGCGACGGCCACGGCGGCGCGCTGGCGATCGTCGGCGACGCCGGCACCGGCCGGACCGCCCTGCTGGACGCGGCGGCGCGCCGGGCCGCACCCGGCTTCCGCGTCCTCGGCACCACCGGCGTCCGCCGGGAGGCGGCCGTCCCCTACGCCGGGCTGCACCGGCTGCTGCGGCCGCTGGCCGGGCTGTTCGCGGAGCTGCCCGCGGCGCACCGCGACGCGCTCGGCGCGGTCACCCGCGGCGGCCGCGGCGGCACCCCGTTCGTCCTGTACGCGGCGGTGTGCGAGCTGCTCAGCCGGGCCGCGGAGCACGGCCCCGTGCTCTGCCGGGCCGACGACGTCCAGTGGCTGGACCCGGTCTCGCTGGAGGCGCTGGCCTTCGCGGCGCGGCGCGTCCAGCACGACCGGATCGCGATGCTGTTCGCCGCCCGCGGCGGGCACGGCGACCCCGACGGCCTCGCCGGTATCCGGCGGCTGCACCTCCCGCCCCTCGACGAGGACGCGAGCCGCCGCGTCCTCCAGGACGCGCTCGGCGAGGCGATGGGCTGCGCGGTCCCGTACGCCGCGATCGGCGGCGACCTCGCCGAAGAGGTCATCGACCTGGCCTGCGGCCGCCCGCTGGCGATCCGCGACCTCGCCGCCGCGCTGACCCCCGGCCAGCTGTCCGGCACCGTGCCGCCGCCCCGCTCGCTCCCGGCGGGCAGCTCCCTGCGCTCCCTGAACCGCCACCGCTACCTGCGGCTTCCCCCGGGCGCGCGGCGGCTCGTCCTCATGGTGCTGGCGGACGAGTGGGTCAATGCCGCGACCGTGGCGCGGGCCACGCGGACCGGCGGCATCGGCCCGGCCGACCTCGACGCGGCCCGCGCGTCCGGCCTGCTGCGGTTCGAGGGCGACGCGGTGACCGTGCGCAACCGGCTCGTCCGGTCCTCGCTGTGGGCCGACGCGTCGCGGGAGGAGCGGCAGGAGGCGCACGCACTGCTCGCCGAGGTCCTCGTGCAGGAATGGCAGGCGCCGGCGCGGCTCTGGCACCGCGCGGCCGTCACCGGGGAGCCGGACCCGCGGATCGCGGACGGGCTCGCGGCGGCGGCGCGGGCGGCCCAGGAGGCCGGCCGGTACGCCGACTCGTGGCGGGTCTGGCAGCGCGCCGCCGCCCTCACCGGCGAGGACGGCGCACGGACCGACCGGCTGCTGTCCGCGGCCGGCGACGCCTGGGCCAGCGGCCGGTCCCGGCGGGCCCGGTCGCTGCTGCGGCAGGTCCGCCAGGTCGCGTGCGGCGAAGCGTGCGCCGCGCGCGCCGACGGGCTGCGCGGCGAGATCGAGGCGGCGGCCGGCTCCCCCGCGGCGGCCGTCCCCATGCTCCGGGACGCCGCCGAACGGCTCGCCCGGCACGACACCGAGGCCGCACTGGGCGCGCTGGCCTGGGCGGCGGAGGCCGCCGACGCGTCCGGTGACCACGGCGCCTACCTGGAGATCGCCGACCGGGCCGCGACGCTCCCCGGATCCGGTCCCGACGCCGCGCCGCGCTCCGCGCTGCTGCTCGCCCACCTCACCGGCACGGCCACCGCGATCCGCGGCCGCTACGCCGAGGCGGCGGAGCACCTCCGGCGGGCCGTGCTGCTCGGCGCCGAGGCCACCGACCCGGCCGCGCAGACGTGGGCGGCGCTGTCGGCGTTCATGCTCGGGGACGGCGCGGCCACCCGCTCCCTCGCCGACGCGGCCGTCGCGTCCGCCCGCCGGGCCGGAAACGCGCCCTTAGAGTCGTACGCGCTGATGGTCGCCGGGCGCTGCGAGGCGCTCCTCGGGCATCCGCCGGGTCCGATCGCCGCCTGCCACGACGGGCTGCGCCTCGCCCGCGCCGCCCAGCTGCACGCGCACACGGCCGAGCAGCTCGCCACGCTCGCGCTCACCGCCGCGTTCAACGGCGACGACGCCACCGCGCAGGGGCACCTGGACCGGCTCACCGGCCCCACCGGGGGCCGCGGCATCACCCGCGCCGCCGCCTTCGGCTCCTGGGCGCCCGCCGCTCTCGACCTCGCCGCCGACCGGCCCGCCGACGCGGCCGCGCGCCTCCGGCTGCCCGGCGGCGCCGGGCTGGCCCATCCGCCCGCGCGGCTGCTGGCCGTCCCGCACCTGGTCGAGGCGCTCGTGCACACCGGCCGGCGGGAGCAGGCCGCCGAGGCGTTCGAGCACTACCGGCGCTGGGCGGACGGGACGCC
Source organism: Actinomadura livida (assembly GCF_014648675.1). Taxonomy (GTDB): domain Bacteria; phylum Actinomycetota; class Actinomycetes; order Streptosporangiales; family Streptosporangiaceae; genus Spirillospora; species Spirillospora livida. The sequence goes on along the minus strand of NZ_BMRO01000004.1, from coordinate 423,350 downwards.
GCGCGCCCCGGGACGCACCGCGCTCGCCCGGCGCTGCCAGGCGCTGCTCGCCGCCCGCGACGCCGAGGCCGCGGAGCACTTCACCGAGGCGCTCCGCCTGCACGAGGCCGCCGGCGCCGTGTTCGACCTGGCCCGGACCGAGCTGCTGTTCGGGCACCGGCTCCGGCGCGGCCGCCGGCCGCGCGCCGCCCGCGAGCACCTCCGCGCCGCCCTGCGCATCTTCGAGCGCTACGACGCCGTCCCGTGGACGGCGCGGGCCCGCGCGGAGCTGCGCGCCGCCGGCGAGACGATCGCGCCCGCGGCCGCCGAAACGGCCCCGCCGCCCAGCAGGGCCGGAACGGACGGCGGGGCCGCGCCCGTCACCGCGGACGGCTTCGGGGAGCTGACCGCCCAGCAGGCGCACATCGCGCGGCTGGCCGCCGAAGGGGCCACCAACCGCGAGATCGCGGCGCGCCTGCTGCTCAGCCCGCGGACCATCGACCACCATCTCCGCAACGTCTTCACCCGGCTCGGGATCCGGTCGCGCGTCGAGCTGGCCCGGCTGATCCGCTGACCGCGGGATGCGGCCGTTCGGGTCGGCGCCACCCGCCCGTCAGCGGGCGGGCTCGTACTCCTCGGTCTCCTGCTCCTCGGCCTCGGGAGCGTCGTCCTTGCGGTCGCGGTCCTCGTCGTCCAGGGCCTCCTCGTGCGTCCGGACGACCTCGCTGTCGCGGATCTCGCCGCGCCAGCCCTCGACCTCGTCGGCGCGGGTCAGCGACTGCGTCATCACGAAGCGGCGGAAGTGCTTGAGCTCCAGCCGGACGCGGCGGCCCTGAGCGCGCCAGATGTTGCCGGTCCGCTCGAAGAAGCCCTGCGGGTGGTACTCCAGGACCAGCAGGACGCGGGTCAGGTTCGGGGACAGCTTGTGGAAGCTGACCGTCCCGTCCACGTGGCCCTTCGCCCCCTGCGAGCGCCACACGATGTGCTCGTCCGGGACCTGCTCGATGATCGTGGCCTCCCAGGTCCGCTTGGACCAGAAGATCTTGGCCTGCCAGTTCAGCTTGGTCTCGTCGGCCTGGTCGACGCTGATGACCTTCTTCATGAAGGACGGGTAGTCCTGGAACTGCGTCCACTGGTCGTAGACGAGGCGGCGGGGCGCACCGATGTCGATGTGCTCGACGATGTTGGTGACCTTCACCTTCTTGCCACCGCCGCCCTTGCCGCCGCCCTTGCCGTCCTTGTCCTCGCCGTCCTCGTCGTTCTTGCCGAGGCCCGGGACGGCGCCGCCGACGGTGTCCTTGATGCGGCCGAGCACGCCCTGCCCGTTCTTGTCGGACTGGTCCTCGGACTGCTCGGGGGCCTCGTCCTCGTCCCGGGACTTCTTGCTCTGGGCTTCCTTCTGCTCCGGCTCCTCCTGGTGGGAGGACTCCTGGTCGTCCTTGCGGCCGGTGAAGGCCCGGCTCGCGGCGACGGCCGCGCCGGCGCCGAGCAGGACGCCGCCGGCGGTGCCGACGGCCCGCCCGCCGGGCAGGCTCTTGACGATCCCCCCGCCGCCGCCCGGCAGGGCCTTGGTGATGCCGCTCAGGCCGGGCACCTTCTTGCGGCGGCCGCCCGGCAGCAGCTTGGTGACGCTTCCGACGGGCAGTGCGCCCATCCGGCTTCCACGTTTCATGGTCTCGCTTCTCTCACTAGGGGCTGGTGACGGTCTCGCCGTCCCGGATCTCGCCGCGCCAGCCCTCGATCTCGTCGGGGCGGGTCAGCGACTGCGTCATCACGTGACGGCGGAAATGCTTGAGCTCAAGGCGGGCACGGCGGCCCTGGGCGCGCCAGAGGTTGCCGGTCCGCTCGAAAAGGCCCTGCGGGTGGTACTCCATGACGAGCAGGACACGGGTCAGGTTCGGCGACAGCTCGTGGAAGGTGACCGACCCGTCCACGTGACCCTTCTGGCCCTTGGACCGCCACACGATGTGCCGGTCGGGGACCTGCTCGGTGATCGTCGACTCCCACGTCCGGCTGGACCAGAAGATCTTCGCCTTCCAGCTCAGCTTCTCGTCGGACTTCTGGTCGACGCTCTCCACCTTCTTCATGAAGGTCGGCCATTCCTGGAAGAGCGTCCACTGGTCGTAGACGAGCCGGCGCGGGGCGCCCACGTCGATCTGCTCGACGATGTTGGTCGGCTTCCCCCGCCCCCGCCCGAAGATGTTGGCGAGGGTCTCCTTCAGTGCGGTCCAGCCGAAGCTCAGCAGCGCCCGCACCGGGGACTTGCCCGCGGCGAGCGCCTTGGCTCCGGCCAGCGCGGCCTTGACGATCGGCCCGCCCTGCTCGGCCTTGGCCGTGAGGTCCCGCACGGTGCGTTCCAGCCGCCGTTCGAGCCGCTGGACGGCCCCGCCGAGCACCCGCCGGCCCAGCCGCCGGGCCGACAGCACGGCGAGGGCACCGCCCGCGCCGGCGGCCAGACCCGTCCGGAAGTTCATGTTCTGTTCCCACTTCGATAGTCCGCTCGTGTACGGCGCCGCATTACCCGGTCAAATCACGGCAAAACAGGCTGCAGGCCAGGACAAGGCCGGAATTCCCCGATCTGACGGCTCCCGGTGACACGGGTCACGGTTGACCTCAAGTCGACTTGAGGTCCTAGCGTGGCGGGCGTCCGGCGGTTCGGCACGGGGAGGAAGCAGCATGCAGGCAGAAGGCCAGGTCAGCGTCATCGGCCTCGGGGACATGGGGTCGGCGATCGCCAGGATGTTCGTCGGCCGCGGCTACGCCACGACCGTCTGGAACCGGACGGCGAGCAAGACCGCACCGCTGACCGAAGCCGGCGCCACCGCCGCCGCGACGCCCGCGGACGCGGTGGCGGCGAGCCCCCTCACCGTGCTCTGCCTCCTCGACGGCGCGGCGGTCGAGGAGGTGCTCGCCGCCCTGGACGGCGCGGTCGCGGGCAAGGTCCTGGTCAACGTGACGAGCTGCTCCCCCGCCCAGGCCAGGGCGAACGAACGCTGGGCCCACGAGCACGGGGCCGAGTACCTGGACGGCAAGGTCATGGGAGACCCGCCGTACATCGGGACGGCGAACATCATGCTGCCGTTCAGCGGCTCACACGACGTCTTCAAAGCGCACGAGGCGACACTGGCGGAACTGGGCCCGATCACCTACCACGGCGAGGACGCCGGATTCGCCGCAGTGGAATTCCTGGCCCAGGTGGCGGTCTCCTACGAACTGCTCATCGGCTTCCTGCACACGCTGAAGTTGGTGCAGGCAGAAGGGTTCGACGTGGCGGAGTTCGCCAAGCGGATAGCCGACTCCCTGACCGCCTACCCGCCATTGCTCACCACGATGGCGAACGCGGTGCAGAACGGCGACTACGCGCCCGACATGGGCCCGCTCAACGTCCAGGCCGCGCTCATGGACGACATGATCACCCACCGCGAGTCCCGCGGCGTGGAGGCCCTCCGGATGCGCGAGGTGAAGAAGCTCATGGACGCCCGGATCGCCGAAGGCCACGGCGACCAGGGCTTCTCCAGCCTCTTCGAGCTGCTGCCGGTCGCGAGGGATCAGCTGTCGTAGCCGAGGTGTTCTTCGGAGTCCAGGTGCCAACCGTCGCCCCGCTTGACCAGGACGAAGGCGACGCGCTCGAAAACGTCGTAATACCCGGCATCCGGAGCGTGCCCGTGATGAAACAAGGACGCCACGACCCGCGCCGAATCTGGCGTCTCGCTGACGACGGCCACCTCATCCAACTCGACCGTGTCGCCTGTCGCATCGGTTACTGGGTCGCGGTGCGCTTTGGCGTACTCGGCACAAAAGCCAGCAGGACTCCGGTAGAGCATCTGAACCTCTTGGGTGCGAGTTGCGGCCGGTTCGCATGAGCGTAACGACGTTGTCGCCGCCCGCGGAAGCCGCCGCGGCTCAAGGCCGGGGGGCGAAGGCGCTGAGGAATGTGCCGACCGCGGATTCGGCGATGGCCTTGCGTTCGAGGCGGGGGATGCGGCGGGTGCCGAAGCGTGACCGCGCCTCCAGCGGCCCGGTCAGCAGTGCCGTGAGGTGCTCGGCGGCCAACACCGGGTCGGAGATGTCGATGTCGCCTTCCAAGGCCAGTCGGGCGAGCCGGTCGGCAAGTGCTTGGGCGACCGGTTCGGCGACGCCGACCTGCGTCAGTTCCAGCAGATCGGGAAACTGCGGAGTCTCGGCGTACAGCAGGCGCCTTAGCGCCCAGGACTGCGGGTCGCAGTAGCAGTCGACGAGGCGCGTCCCGACGTTGGTCAGCGTGGCGGGCAGGTCGTCACCCGCCTTGGCCAGCAACGCCACCGCGGCCAGGTTGCGGGCCAGCGCCCGCTCGGACAGCGCGGCGATGGTCTCGCGGAACAGGTTCTCCTTGTCGCCGAAGTGGTTGTAGACGGTGGCCTTGGCGACTCCCGCCTCCGCGGCGATCTGGTCGACACGGGCCTGCGGGTAGCCCTCGCGCGCGAACACGGCGAACGCGGCGTCCAGGATGTCCTTCCGCTTGTCGATGCGGCCCCGGTCCAGCTGTGGGCTCATTTTCTCAGCATACCGGCCCGTTCACCGAACCAGACTCATCAGGCTAACGCGTTCCCAGGTCGAGACTATCCTCAAAGGACTGTTGGATTAGACTCGTGAGTCTACTTGGGGAGGATCTTTGAAGACCATCGTGATCACCGGGGGCACTGACGGCATCGGCAAGGGACTCGGCCTTCACTACCTGGGCCGCGGCGACCGGGTGATCGTCGTCGGCAGCGCCCCGGACAAGGGCCGCCGGTTCCTGGAGGAGGCCCGGGCCATCGGCTCGGGCGAGCGCGCCGCATACCTGCAGGCCGATCTGAGCCTGGTGGCCGAGAACCGGCGGGTCGTCGCCGAAATCACGCGGAGCCACCCGGTCGTGGACGCCCTGGTGCTGGCCGCGCGCTATTACCGCTCGACCCGCCGCGAGACCGCCGAGGGCATCGAGCACAACTTCGCGCTCTTCTACCTCAGCAGGTATCTGTTCGCCCACGGCCTGGCCGGCCGGCTGGAGGCGGCGGAGCGGCCCGTGATCCTCAACCTGGCCGGGCCGGGCGGTGACCTGTCGGCGATGAACTGGGACGACCTCCAGTTCACCCGCGACTACCGACCGGACCGGGTCATGGCGCAATGCGGCAAACTCAGCGACCTGGCCGGCGCCGAGTTCACCGCCGTACACCCCGGCACCCGGATCCGTTACGTCCTGGCGCATCCCGGCCTGACCGCCACCGGATTCACCGGTGACTACAACGAGGCCGACGCCGCGCTGGTCGCCGGGATGGACGACCGCGGCCAGCCGGTCGACGCCGCCGTTGACATGCTGCGACGCCACCTCGACGACCCCGACCCGGAACCGTTGAGCGCCTACATGCAGTACACGAAGATCGACGTGGGCGGCGCACCCTTCGACCCCGCCGCCGCGCGACGGTTGGCGGACATCACCCGGGCCATCCTTTCCGGGAGCGGCCAACCGGCGACCTGAGCGGGAGGCGCACCAGGCACGAGGTCTCCGGTGCCGTTCTAGCCCTCCACCAGCTTCGCCAGGTTGTCGAGCGCCATCCGCATGCCCAACTCGTTGTCGGACGGGGACACCGCGTCGGGCATTCCCTCCTGCACCATGGTGATCTCCGTCCCTCCGTCGAATTCGACGAGCGCGGTTGTCATCGTCACCTCGCCGCGCAGGAAGAATCGGCGCACACGCTCCTCCGCCTCAGGTTCCGCCACGGCGAGAACGTCCAACGCCCCGTCAAGGGACGACACGGAAAGACGAACGTGCCCGCTGACCCGCCAATCACCGTCGTCGCCCTTCGTGATCGACCATTCCGGAAAGATCCGCTGAAGGAACAACAGCAGCACCCCCTCGTTCACACGTACACCGGCTCGATCTCGGCCCAGACGACCTTGCCGCCCTCGCTCAGCGGCCGCGTCCCCCACCGCCGGACGAGCGCCTCCATGAGGAGCAGCCCCCGCCCGCTCTCCGCCGCGTAGTCGACGACCCCGACCACCGGCACCACCTCGGACCGATCCCACGCCTCCACCACGGGCACCCCGTCCTCCCTCCGGTAGACCCGCACGACGACGAGATCCCCTTCACGCGACCCATGGGTGATGGCATTCGTGGCCAGCTCGCTTATCACCGTCCGGGCAACGTAGTCCTCCAGCCCCCACGCCCCGAACACCAGACCGACGAATTCCCGCGCCTCCCTGACCGCCCCCAAGTCCGCCTTCACCACCATCGTCGCCGGTTCATTCACCTGGCCCACCTCACAGATTGTTGTGATGTGGTGACACAGTGCGCCCGCCGGCCTATCGTTGTCGCCAGCCCCTGCAAAACCTGGAAATTTGGCGATCTTGGAAACCCAGAGGACACGACGAACCAACCCCCCGATCCGCGGTCGAGCATGTGGGCATGGATGGCCCACCACCTGCGTTTTCAACGCATAGAGCGCGGACTCAGCGGCGATGCCGTCGCCAAGACTCTCCACTGTTCACGATCCACGATTTCCAGACTCGAGAGTGGCGAGTCCCGGCTGACCGACAAGCAGGCAGTCAAGCTGGACAAAGCATGGAGAACGGGTGGTTTCTTCACCTACGCCCTGTGGTACGCGCGACTCGCCCCCGACCCGCAGTGGCTCTCGAGCTACACCGAGTTCGAGGCACGCGCATCGCTCATCCAGATGTTCAGCGGCCAGCTCATCCCGGTCCTTTGCCAGACTCCCGAGTACGCGCGCGCACTCCTGCTGGCCGGACGCAACGCGGACGTTGAGGGTGATCTCGCGAAGCGCCTTGCGCGCCAGAAGATCCTCTCTCGACATGAACCACCGGAACTGTGGATCCTCATGACGGAGAACGTGCTGACGTGGCCCGTTGGGGGCACGGAAACCATGCTCGGCCAGTTGACCTACCTGAAAGAGCTGGCTGAACGGCCCAACGTAGTCCTGCGCATTGTGCCCCGAGGCTCAGGGGAGTCCGAGGCGCTAGACGGCTCTTTCAAAGTCATCACGGTGCGAGAAGGTGAAATAGGGTACATAGAGGCCCCCACCGGCGGACGCCTCGTGATGGACGCGGACGGCGCGCGGGCACTCCGCCGACGCTTCGAACGTATCGGGGCAAAGGCCGCGCCCGTAGACTCCACGGCAGGATTCATCGAGCGAGCGATGGAGGCTTTGAGTGAGCACTCCGGCATGGCGTAAGTCCAGCCGTTCCGCTGAAGGAACGTCCGGTCAGTGCGTGGAGGTGGCGCGGTTCCCCCAGGCAGTGGCCGTCCGAGACTCCAAGAACCCCGACGGCCCCAAACTCCTGCTCACCCCCGACGCCTTCCGCGCCGTCCTCAACGACCTCAAGCTTTGAGCCGTCCGGCCTGCGCCCATAGCGACGTCAACGTAGTGAGGCCGCAGCCATCGGCATGACGGCCGTGCCTCTACGCGCTGACCGCCAACGTCCCCTGGATTCGTTGACTTGCGGCGTGTTGTTGTTATGGAGAGCTCCATAACAACAACACGCCGCAAGTCAACGGGCTGGCGAGTCGGGGGACGGTCGTGGACCGCCACTAGAGTTCGGTGGCCGATCATGACGACGACGGGAAAGGGGTGGTATGTCCAACTCCTCGGCCGCGGCGGGCCGGACCGGTAAGCGGCGGAGCGCGGCGCGATCGGTAGGGATCTGGGGTGTGACCGGGCTCGTGTCGTACGGGCTTACGCTCACGCTGGTCAGTGACACCTTCTTCTGGTTCGCGATTCCGGGGGTCCTCGGGCTGCTCACCGTTGTGATCGTCGCGACGCAGGCGGTGCTGACGCGAGCGCCCGGGAGCGGTGATCTCCGGGTGTTGTTGAAGCGCTACGCCATGATCGTGCTGGTCTCGGCCGTGCTGGTGGCCGTGCCGCTGGTGGTGGACGTCCGCTACGCCTACCCGCTGATCGGCGTGGGGATGATGGCTTTCCTCGTCGCCGGAAAGCTCCTGGTCGAGCAGAGACGCAGCGCCTGATGCCGGGCTAGGGTTTCGGCGTGCTGGTGGGACGGGACCGGGAGAGGGAACGGGTCGCCGGGCTGCTCGAGGGCGCCCGGGGCGGGCGCAGCGGGACGGTGGTGATCCGGGGCGAGGCGGGCATCGGCAAGACCGCGCTGCTCGACCAGATCGCGTCGGACGCCGGGGACATGGGGCTCGTCCGCGGTGCGGGCATCGAGGCCGAGACCGAGCTGGCGTTCAGCGGGCTGCACCTGATGCTGCACCCCTACGGCGACCGGTTCGCCGGGCTGCCGGCGCAGCAGGCGGCGGCGCTGCGGTCGGCGTTCGGCCTCGCCGAGGGACCGGCCGGGGACCGCTTCCTGATCGGCGCCGCCACCCTCACCCTGCTGTCCGAACTGGCGTCGGACCGTCCGCTGCTCTGCCTGGTCGACGACGCGCAGTGGCTCGACGGCGCCTCGCTGGACGCGCTGCTGTTCGCCGCCCGCAGGCTGGGCGCCGACCCGATCTCGATGATCTTCACGGTGCGGGACACGGCACGTCCTTTCCCCGACCACGGCCTCGACGTCCTGCGGCTGGCCGGGCTGGACCGCGCCGCCGCCCGGGAGCTGGTGGCCGCGCACGCGCCCGCCCTGACCGTCCCGGTGCGGGAGCGGCTCCTGGACGAGGCGGCCGGGAACCCGCTCGCCCTGATCGAGCTGGCGAACGCCCTCGGGTCGGAGCCGGCCCGGCACGCCGGGCCGCTGCCGGTCGGCGGCCGGGTGCAGGAGACCTTCCGCCGCCAGCTCGCCGCGCTGCCGGACACCGCCCGGCGGCTGCTCCTGGTGGTCGCCGCCGACGGGACCGGCGACCTCGGCGTCGTCCTGCGCGCCGCGAAGGCGCTGGGCCTGGGCCCGGCCGATCTGGAGCCCGCGGAGGAGGCCGGGCTCGTCGTCCTCGACGGCGCGGACGTGCGGTTCCGCCATCCGCTCATCCGCGCCGTGACGTACCAGGACGCCGCACATCACCGTCGCCTCGCCGTCCACGACGCCCTGGCCGGGGCCCTCGGCGGCGACGAGCACGCCGACCGCCGCGCCTGGCACCTGGCCGCCGCGGCCACCGGCCCGGACGAGGGCGCCGCGGCCGAGCTGGAGCGGGCCGCGGAGCGCGCCGGGCGGCGCGGCGGGACGGCCGCCGTCGCCGCCGCCTACGAGCGCGCGGCGCGGCTCAGCACCGACCCGGAGGGCAAGGCGCGGCGGCTCGTCCACGCCGCGCGGGCCGCCTACGACGCCGGCCGGCCGGACCACGCCACCCGCCTCGCCGCCGAGGCCGCGCACCACACGCGGGAGGACGCGGTCATCGCCGAGGCCGCGTTCATCCGCGCCCAGGTCGCCTACGAGCGCGTCTCGCCGGCCGCAGACGCCGAACTCGCGCTGGAGGGCGCGGGCCTCATCGCCGGGAGCGACCCCGAGCAGGCGGTGTCGATGCTGACCGAGGCCGTGTGGTCGGCGCGGGACGCCGGTGCGCACGATCTCGTGCGGCGGAGCGTCGAGCTGCTCAGGACGGTGCGGCTCCCGCCGGGCTCGGCGAAGGCCCCGGTGACCGGCGGCCTGATCGCCTACGGGCGGCTGATCGAAGGCGCGCCCGACGCCGTCCCGCCGATACGCGCGCTGGTCCAGGCCGCGCTCGCCGGGAAGGTCGAGGACTTCGTCGAACGCGTCATCGCCGGCTACGTGGGGCTCCTCGTCGCCGAGGACCGCGCCGCGACGACTCTGCTGGAGCGCATGGCGGCGGACGTCAGGGCCGAGGGCGCGATCGGCTGGCTCCCGTACGTCCTGGAGCCCCTCGCGATCGGGCGGCTCCTGCTCGGCGACCTGCACGGCGCGGATTCGGCCGCGGCCGAGGGCATCTCCCTCGCCGCCGACATCGGCATGGACATGCAGGTCACGGCGCTGAGATGCGTCGCCGTCCGACTGGAGTCGGACCCGGACCGCACCCGGACCGAGGGGCCCGGCGTCCTCCGGCACGCCGAGCTGCATCCGGCGAACGCCGCGCTGGCCGCCTGGGGCCTCGGGCTCCTCGATCTGGCCGGCGGCCATGCCGACGCCGCCCTGGTGCACCTGGACGCGGTGTGCTCGGGTCCCGCCCGCCGCGATCTGCTGATCCGCGCGATTCCCGACCACGCGGAGGCCGCCGTCCGGGCCGGGCGCCCCGAACTCGCCCGCGTCCACCTGCCCGCGTACGAGGCGTGGGCGGCGGCGACGTCGCGCACCGCCATGGTGTCGCGCTGCCGCGCGCTCCTCGCCGGCGGGAACGATGCGGACGAGCACTACCGGACCGCGCTCAGCCTGCACGGCGACCACGCCTACGACGCCGCGCGGACCCGTCTCCTCTACGGCGAATGGCTGCGCCGGAGACGCCGCCGCACCGAGGCCCGCACGGAACTGGCCGCCGCCGAGGACGCCTTCACCCGGGTCGGCGCCACCGCCTGGGCCGAGCGCGCCCGCACCGAACTGGAGGTGCTCGGCGACCGTCCCGCCGCCCGCGCCGGGGACTCCGACCCCATGAAACGGCTCACCCCGCAGGAGATGCAGGTCGTGCGGCTCGCCGCCGCGGGCCTCAGCAACCGCGAGATCGCGGCGCAGCTCTACTTGAGCCCCCGCACGGTCGGCCACCACCTCTACAAGGCGTATCCGAAGCTCGGTGTGACCCGCCGCGCGGAACTGGCCCGCCTGGTGCCGGTCACCTGACCCGGGGCCCGGCCCGGCTCAGGGCGTGATGACGAGTTTGCCGCGGGTGTGGCCACTGCGGCTGGCGTCGAAGGCGTCGCCCACCCGGTCCAGGGAGAACGTTTCGGCCACTTCGACCTTGAGCGCGCCGCGGTCGGCGAGGGCGGCCAGTTCGGCGAGTCCGGTTCCGTCCGGGCGGACCCAGATCCAGTGGCCGCCGTGCTTCTCCACCTCGTTGTCGGCGACGGAGACGTGCCGTCCTTCCGGCCGCAGGACCGCGAGCGTCGTGTCGAGCTGGCCGCCGGCGAAGTCGGCGACCGCGGAGACGCCGCCGGGCGCCATTTCCCCGACGCGGTCGGCCAGCCCCTCCCCGTAGGCCACCGGCTCCGCGCCGAGTTCCCGCAGGTAGTCGTGGTTCTTCTCGGACGCCGTGCCGATGACGCGGGCGCCCCGGTCGCGCGCGATCTGGACGGCGAGGCTCCCGACACCGCCGGACGCCGCATGGATGAGCAGGACGTCGTCGGGGCCGATCTCCAGGCGGTCCAGGGCGCGCTGGGCGGTCATCCCGGCGAGCGGCAGTCCGCCCGCCTGGTTCCAGTCGAAGGCGGCGGGCTTGCGCGCCACGTCGTCCGCCGACACGGAGACGTACTCCGCGAACGTCCCGGCGTGGACGACGTCCTTGCGGGCGTAGGACATGACCTCGTCGCCCGGCGCGAACTCGGGCGTGTCGGGGCCGAGGCCGCGCACCACGCCGGCGACGTCCCAGCCGGGGATGACGGGGAACACCGCGTCCATCATCCCGTCCAGGCCGCCGGCCATCACCTTCCAGTCCACCGGGTTGACGCCGGCCGCCCGCACCTCGATCAGCACCTGGCCCGGGCCGACCTTGGGGGCGGGGACGTCACCGACCTTCAGGCGGGAGTTGTCAGAGGCGAACGAGTCATAAGTGACGGCACGCATGCCCTCAACCTGCCACCGCCCCCACCGCCTAAACCCGCGGCCGCGGCCTCGGCAGGAACCGCTCATGGCCCGATCGGTATCCGTCACATGACTTAGCCGCGCGGCCCGCCCCCGCCGGGCACGTCCGGCGGGACCGTTCCGACGGCTCGCGTTTCCGCTTCGACCTGCGCTGTTCCACGCCCGTTCCGCGACCGATGCGGCTCGCGTGTCCGCGGTCCTAGCGTCGAGTCACCTCGAAAACAGACGGAACGGAGCACGACATGCTGCTGGAGAACAAGACGGCGATCATCTACGGCGGCGGCGGCGCGATCGGCGGCGCCATGGCCCGCGGGTTCGCCGCCGAGGGCGCGCGGGTCTTCCTCGCCGGGCGGACGCCCGCCACGCTCGACGCCGTCGCCGACGACATCCGGGCGCGCGGCGGGCTCGCCGAGACCGCGCGCGTGGACGCCCTGGACGAGGACGCGGTCAACGGCTGGGTCGACTCCGTCGCGCAGACCGCGGGCGGCGTCGACGTCTCCGTCAACCTCATCTCCCAGGACGCCGTGTTCAAGCCCTTGATCGAGATGCCGGTCGGGGACTTCGCCCGCGCCATGGACAAGGTGGCCCGGTCGTTCCTGCTCACGACGCAGGCCGCCGCCCGGCACATGGTCAAGCAGGGGTCCGGCGTGATCCTGCACTTCGGCGGCTCCGACGCCACGAACCGGATGCCCGGCCTCGGAACCGTGCAGGTCGGTTGCGAAATGGTCGAGGCGATGCGCCGCCAGTGGGCGTGCGAGCTGGGGCCGCACTCGGTCCGCGTCCTGACGATGCGCACCGGCGGCATCCCCGAGTCCATGCCCGACGTGCCGGAGATGGACCAGGTGAAGCAGCAGATGGTGGACGCCACCCTCCTCAAGCGCGCCGTGACGCTCACCGACGTCGGCCGGGTGGCCGCGTTCCTGGTCTCCGACCATGCCGCGAGCCTGACCTCGACCCAGATCAACATCAGCGCCGGCGCCCTGGTCGACTGAGCATTCGCCCCGATAACGGTAAGTAGGGATTTTCCTACGCTTGACACGTAGGGAAAGTCCTACCTATCGTGGGGTTCATGAACATCACGCATGTGCGGATGGTGACCGTGCCGGTCTCCGACCAGGACGCCGCCAAGAGCTTCTACGCCGACGACCTCGGGTTCGAGGTCGTGACGGACCAGACGATGGGGCCGGTCCGCTGGCTCCAGCTCGCCCCCAAGGGCGCGGACACGAACGTGGTCCTGGCGGACCACATGCCCGGCATGGCGCCGGGAAGCGTCCAGGGGCTGATGCTGGAGACGTCCGACCTGGACGCCGACTGCGCGCAGCTGCGCCGCGCCGGGGTGGACGTCGACGGGCCGCAGGACCTGCCGTGGGGGCGCCAGGCCACGTTCACCGACCCGGACGGCAACGGCATCGTCCTGGCCGAGCGCTGACATGGGCGCTGACATGGGCGCTGACATGGGCGCTGACATGGCCACGGACAGGGGCGGCGACGTGTTCGGCGCGCTCGCGAGCCCCGTCCGGCGGGAGCTGACGGCGCTGCTGCTCGACGGGCCGAAGCCGGTGAACGACCTGGCGTCCCACTTCGCGATGAGCCGGCCGAGCGTCTCGGAGCATCTGAGGGTGCTGCGGGACGCCGGGCTGGTCAGCGAGCGGCGCAGCGGCCGGCAGCGGCTCTACCGGCTGGAGGCGGGGCCGCTGCGGGAGCTGTCGGAGTGGCTCGATCCCTACGAGCGGTTCTGGCGGGAGCGGCTGTCCGATCTGCGTGAACTGCTGGACGAGGACGAGGAGGACGACCGATGACCCCTCCGCAGGACGGGAGCGGGGAGCGCGCGTCGATCGAGGTCGAGGAGTTCCTGCCGCATCCGCCCGCCAAGGTGTGGCGGGCGCTCACCGAGCCGGAGCTGCTGGCCCGCTGGCTCATGCCGAACGACTTCAAGCCCGTCGTCGGCCACCGCTTCACGTTCGCGTCGAAGCCGATCCCGAACGTCGACTTCGACGGGACGGTCGACTGCCGGGTCCTCGCCATCGAGGAGGAGCGCCTGCTGCGGATCAGCTGGGGCGGCGGCGGGCTCGACACGACCGTGACCTGGCGGCTCGTCCCCGAGGGGCGCGGCACCCGCCTGTTCATCGAGCACGCCGGGTTCGACCTGGACGACCCCGTCAACGCGTTCGCGTTCCGCGGGATGGGGAGCGGATGGCGCACCGGCGTCATCCGCTCCCTCCACGCGGCCCTGGCCGAGGTCGGCTGACCGGTCAGCCGACGGGTTCCAGGGGCGGCTCACCGGGCTGGTCCGCGAACTGAGTGTGGTACAGGTCGGCGTACCGGCCGCCGGCGGCCAGGAGCTCCTCGTGGGTGCCCCGTTCGGCGATGCTGCCGTCCTCCACGACGAGGATCAGGTCGGCGGCCCGGACGGTGCTGAGGCGGTGCGCGATGACGACCGCGGTCCGGCCGTCGAGCGCCTCGGCGAGGGCCTCCTGGACCGCCGCCTCGGACGTCGAGTCGAGGTGGGCGGTGGCCTCGTCCAGGATGACGACGCGCTGGCGCGCCAGGAGGAGGCGCGCGATGGTGAGGCGCTGGCGCTCCCCGCCGGACAGGCGGTAGCCGCGCTCGCCGACGACGGTGTCGAGCCCGTCCGGAAGGCCCCTGATGAGGGTGTCCAGGCGGGCGCGGCGCAGGACGTCCCACAGGTCGTCCTCGGTGGCCTCGGGCCGGGCGAGCAGGAGGTTGTCGCGGATCGACTCGTGGAACAGGTGGCCGTCCTGCGTGACCATGCCGAGCGTGTCGCGGATGGTCTGGAAGGTCAGGTCGCGGACGTCGACGCCGCCGAGGCGGACCGCGCCCGAGTCGACGTCGTACAGCCGCGGGACGAGCTGGGCGATCGTGGACTTCCCCGCGCCGGACGAGCCGACCAGCGCCACCGTCTGTCCGGGCTCGGCGCGGAACGACACCTCGTGCAGGACCTCGACGCCGCCGCGGGTGTCGAGGGTGGCGACCTCCTCCAGGGACGCCAGCGACACCTTGTCGGCGGACGGGTAGGCGAAGCGGACGCGGTCGAACTCGACCGAGACCGGACCGTCGGGGACGGCGCGGGCCTCCGGCCGTTCCGCGACGAGCGGCTTGAGGTCGAGGACCTCGAAGACGCGCTCGAAGCTGACCAGGGCGCTCATCACCTCGACGCGGGCGCTGGCGAGGGCGGTCAGCGGCGCGTAGAGGCGGGTGAGGAGCAGCGCGAGCGCGACGACCGCGCCGGCGTCGAGGTTGCCGCGCAGGGAGAAGTAGCCGCCGAGGCCGTAGACGAGCGCGAGCGCCAGGGCGGAGACCATGGTGAGCGCCGTGATGAAGACGTGCTGCACCATCGCGGTGCGGACGCCGATGTCGCGGACGCGGCGGGCGCGGGCGGCGAACTCGGCCGACTCGCGCGACGGGCGGCCGAACAGCTTCACCAGCGTCGCCCCCGGCGCCGAGAAGCGCTCGGTCATCTGCGTGCTCATCGCGGCGTCGTGCGCGGCGGCCTCCCGTTCGAGCCGCGCCAGGCGGCTGCCCATGCGGCGGGCCGGAAGGACGAACACGGGCAGCAGCACCAGCGCCAGCAGGGTGATCTGCCACGACAGGCGGACCATCACGGCGAACGTCAGCAGGACCATCACCAGGTTGCTGACGACCCCGGAGAGGGTGTCGCTGAACGCGCGCTGAGCACCGATGACGTCGTTGTTCAGGCGGCTGACCAGGGCGCCGGTGCGGGTGCGGGTGAAGAAGGCCACCGGCATCCGCTGGACGTGGTCGAACACCGCCGTGCGCAGGTCGAGGATCAGCCCCTCCCCGATGCGGGCCGACAGCCACCGGTTGGCGAGGCCGAGGCCGCCCTCGGCCAGCGCGAGGAACGCGATCAGGACGGCGAGCCAGACGACCGTGGACGGCGCGGCCTGCTCGACGATGGCGTTGACGACCTGCCCGGCCAGCACGGGCGTCGCGACCGCGAGTACGGCCATCACCACGCTGAAGCCGAGGAACACGGCCAGCCGCCGCCGGTGCGGGCGGGCGAACCGGCCGATGCGGCGCAGCGTCGCCTTCGAGAAAGGCCGGCTGTCGCGCGCGTTCATCGCGTGGTGCAACGACATCCACGCGGTGACTTCCATGTCCATGACGAACCCCGTGCTCGGTAGGCGATGATCGATATCTGGAAGAGAGCATGCGACCTCAATGAAGGTTGAGGTCAAGTCGCCGCCTGTGCCAAGGGTCGCGCGGGGGTACGACATTTTCGAAGGGACGCGGCACGTGGACATCGGCAGGCTCCGGACCGACACCCCCGGCTGCGCGAGGGTGGCCCATCTCAACAACGCCGGCGCCGCGCTCCCGCCGCGCCCGGTGATCGACGCCGTCGCGGAGCACTTCACGCTGGAGAGCACGATCGGCGGGTACGAGGCGGCGGAGGCCAACGCGGACGCCGTCGAGCGGTTCTACGGCGCGACGGCCGGGCTGATCGGTGCGCGCCCGGACGAGATCGCCTATGTGGAGAACGCCACCCGGGCCTGGGACATGGCGTTCTACGCGGTCCCCTTCGCCGAGGGCGACCGCATCCTCACCACGACGAGCGAGTACTCCAGCAACGCGATCGCCTACCAGCAGGTGGCCGCGGCCAGGAACCTGAGCGTCGAGGTCCTCCCGGACGAGGCCGACGGGACCCTCGCACTGGACGCGCTGGAGGCCGAACTCGTCAAGGGCGGCGTCCGGCTGGTGTCGCTGAACCACGTCCCCACCCACAACGGGCTCGTCAACCCGGTCGCCGAGGTCGGGCGGCTGTGCCGGGAACACGGCGTCCTCTTCCTGCTGGACGCGTGCCAGTCGGTCGGCCAGCTCGCCGTGGACGTCCGCGAGATCGGCTGCGACATGCTGTCGGCGACCGGCCGCAAGTTCCTGCGCGGCCCGCGCGGGACCGGGTTCCTGTACGTGCGGCGGGAGGTCGTCCAGACGCTGGAGCCGCCGTTCCTCGACCTGCAAGCGGCCGACTGGAAAGCCCCCGACGGCTACGAGACGCGCGACGACGCGCGCCGCTTCGAGACGTGGGAGCGGTACGTCGCCGGCCAGATCGGACTGGGCGTCGCCGCCGACTACGCCGCCGACCTGGGAATCGCGGCGATCGAGGACCGCGTGACCGGACTCGCGACCGGGCTGCGCGCCGCGCTGACCGAGCGGCCCGGGACGACCGTCCTGGACAAGGGCGCCCGTCCGTCCGGCATCGTCACATTCACCGTGGAGGGCCACGACCCCACGGAGATCAAGGACGCCGCCAGGGAAGTGGACGTCAACATCAACGTCACGAACCCGGTCTCACACGGATACGACCCGCACGCCGCTGCGGCGGCCGTGCGAGCTTCTGTGCACTACTACAACACCGAAGAGGAACTGGACCGCCTGCTGTCGGTCCTGCCCTGACGGGGACGGGCGCGCCCGGCGGCCGGGGACGGGGAATCACGGGAGCCTCCGGACGCGCCCTGGATCGGGGGGTGAGGCGGATCGGTCACCGCCGCGGATCAGGTGTTCGGACGGGCCGCGCTGATGTCGGCGAGCGCGGAGACCTCGTCCTTCTCCATCGCCAGGTCGCCGATCGTCACGATGCCCACCGGACGGCCGTCCTCGATCACCGGCAGCCGGCGCACGGCCCGCTCCCGCATGATCTGCGCGGCCTTGTCGAGCGAGTCGTCCGGCCCGACGGTCGCGGTCGCGGTGCTCGCGATCCCGCCGATCTTCTGCTGCTTCGGGTCGCCGCCGGCGGCGAGTCCGCGGATCACCAGGTCGCGGTCGGTGACGAGCCCCATCAGGTCGTCCCCCTCGGCCACCAGCACGGCGCCGATGTCCTCGTCGCGCATCGCGCGGGCCACGGTCACGATGTCCAGCTCCGGGGACACCGACGTCGGGGAACCGGTCATGATGTCGCGAATCTTCGTTGCCATGTGCTGCTCACTCCTTGAGCCTCGTGGGTCGTCGCTCGGGCCCGGGATGAGTCGGCACCTACCCGACAGAAATGACCTCACTCCTGGCTCACTCCCGGAACGGCGCGAACAGTCGCTCGGCGGCCTCCGCGTCCCAGACGAGCCGACTCGGGTCCGCCGCCGCCGGCCGGACGGGAACGGTCCTGAACTCCACGTCGTCCGCCCCGGTCCTCGCGAAGGTGTCCGCGAGGGCCCTGAGCCCGCCGACGTCCAGCCGGGGCACGGTCTCGACCGACACGGCCGCGGCGGCGAGGAACCTGCCGAAAAGCAGCCGGTTATCGCGCTGGTGCGCCCTCATCCGCCGCGCCAGCGCGGCCATGAACATCTGCTGGCGCTCGATGCGGCTCAGGTCCGAGCCGTCCCCGAGCCCGCGGCGGGCACGGACGTAGGCGAGGGCCTGGCGGCCGTCCAGCACCTGGGTGCCGGCGGGCAGCCGCAGGCCGGCCGCCGGGTCGGCGACGGGCGCGGGCAGCGTCATCTCGACGCCGCCGAGAGCGTCCACCATCCGCCTGAACCCGCCGAAACCGATCACCGCGGTCTGGTCGATCCGGACCCGGGTCAGCCGCTCCACGGTCTTCAGCGTGCATGCGGCGCCACCCTGCGTGAACGCCGAGCCGATCGGCACGGGGCCGACCGGGACGCCCTTCCCGCGCGGGTTCGCGCAGTCGGCCAGGGTCACCAGCGAGTCCCGGGGAATGCTCACCACCCGGACGTTCTTCCTGCCGGCCGGCACGTGCACCAGCATCAGGGTGTCCGCGCGCGTCGGGTACCCGTCGCGCCGCGCGTCCGAGCCGATGACGAGCACGTTGAGGGGCCCGGCCGCCGCCGGTGCGGACGTGCCCGCCGCCGGTTCCGTGCGCCGGTCGTGGAACGCCAGCATCGGAAGGAGGATGGCCGCGGCCGTCACCGCCGCCACCGCGCCGAGCATCCGCCACCGCACCCGGCCGCCCCGCCCGCGCGGCCGCGACGCCTCCAGCAGCCTTCCGCGCTGCCGGGTGAGCGAGGCCGGCGGCTCGTGCTCCAGCTCCCGGCCCAGGTCGCGGAGCAGTTCGAGATCGTCCATGGTCACGCCTCCTCGCGCGTCGGGTCGGTGCCGCCGAGCGCCTCGCGCACCTTGCGCCGGGCCCGGTTCAGCCGGGAGCGGACGGTGCCGACGGGGATGCCGAGCGCCCGCGCCACCTCGTCGTAGGCCAGGTCGCCCCACGCGACGAGCAGCAGGACGTCCAGGTCCCTTCTCGGGAGCCCCGCCAGCGCCTCGGCCAGCATCGGACGCGACGCCGCCGCGGTCACCCCGGCCGCCACCCGGTCGGCCGGCCCCTCGACCGGCCCGTCCACCGGGCTCCTGCGCAGCGCCCGGTAGCGCGCGGCCTCCGTCCGGTGGTGCCGCGCGACGAGCTTCGTCGCGATGCCGAACAGCCACGGCCGCGCGTCGCGCTGCGCGGCGTCGTACCGGTGCCGTCTGCTGAAGGCGGCGAGGAACGTCTCGCCCACGATGTCCTCCGCGGCCTCCGGCCCGAGCCTGCGGGAGACGTATCGGAAGAGCATCGCGGAATAGCGGTCGAACAGCGCGGCGAACGCCTCAGGGTCGGCGAGCGAACTCCTGATGAGATCGGCGTCGTGCTCCTGCGCCGTGGGGGGAACGGTCATCGCGGCCACCATGGCATGCGCACCGAGCCTTCCCGTGCGGGGATGTTGTCGGCGATGTCTCTCCACAACGCCCCGTACGGGTTCACGACGGGCTCGCGACACCCGCTCCGCGATCACCGGCCCGCGCGAACCTTCTCGGTAAACTGCGCATCTTCATATGCACGGGGCCGTCGGGGGAGACCGCTCCAGCTGCCTGGGGGCACCGGCCGAGGAGGGGCATGCCGTGGACGACGCCAAGCGGGAGCGGGAGCCGTCGGCGTCCGGCAGCGGGGACGAGCGCGAGTCCGCCCGCACCGCCACCACCGAGTTCCGCATCCCGGCGAAGGTCGACCTGACGCGACCGGACATCCCCGTCCGGCGTCCCGCCGAGCCGGAGGAAACACCGCCCGAAGAGCGCGCGGAGGACGAGGCCGCCACCGAAGAGGCCCCCGCCGAACCAGAGACCGAACCCGAAGAGACCAAGCCCGAAGAGGCCGAGGCCGCTCCCCAGAAGGACCCCACCGAGCCCGCACCTCCGCCTACCGGAACCGGGCCGACGCGGATCGAGCGCCTGCCGGATCTGACGGCCCCGCAGGAGCAGCCGGCCGTTCGTTCGTCCGGGCCCTGGACCGTCCAGTGGGACGGAACGCCGCCCGCGGCCGTCGCCGCGCCCGAGGCGCCCGCGCCGGAGGAGAAGGCGGAGGGCGAGGGGGGACGGACGTGGCTCGTCGTCCTGGCGGCGGCGCTCGTGCTGGTCGCCGGCCTCGTCGCCGGGCAGCTCGTGCGGCCGGTCCCGGAGCCGACCGTCGGGCTGACCGTCGACCCCAGCGTGGTGTTCGAGGGGCAGGCGCCCGCGTTGCCCTGGCCCTCGTCGGGGCAGTCGGCCGTCCACGTGGAGGGCCTCGGGGCGATGGGCGCGTCGGGCGGGTCGGCGTCGACCCCGACGGCGAGCGTCGCCAAGGTCATGACGGCGTACGTGTACCTGCGCGACCATCCGCTGAAGCCGGGTGAGCCGGGCCCGGTCATGACGGTGTCACCGCAGGCGGCGGCGGAGATCCCGGCTCGCGAGAGGCGCGGGGAGTCGATCCTCGGCGTGACCGCGGACCAGCGGCTGACGCAGCGCCAGGCGCTGGAGGCCCTGATGGTCATCTCGGCGAACGACGTCGCCCACGAGCTGGCGCGCTGGGACGCCGGAAGCAGCCCGGCGTTCGTGGCGAAGATGAACGAGACCGCGCGGTCGCTGGGCATGACCGGCACGCGCTACACCGACCCGAGCGGCTACGACTCGGGGACGGTGAGCACCGCCGCCGACCAGGTGAAGCTGCTGCGGGCGGCCATGGAGATCCCGGCGTTCACCGAGATCGTCAACAAGCGGGCGTACGAGCCCGGCGACGGCGGCGCACCGCGGCAGGGCGGGAACTTCCTGCTGGGTCAGCACGGTGTCGTCGGCGGGAAGACCGGCTACACCGACGAGGCGGGCGGGAACTTCGTGTTCGCGGCGCGCAAGGAAGTCGAGGGCGTGCAGACCCTGATCGTGGGCGCGGTGCTCGGGCAGGACACCGCGTCGGCGGCCGGAGCCGTCGACGCGGCGCAGCGGCTCGTGGTCGCGGCCCAGGAGGCGCTGGTCGCGAAGACCATCGCCCCGAAGGGCGCGCGGGTGGCGCGGATCGAGGACGGCCTCGGCGACCGGACGCCGCTGCGCGCCGCTGCGCCCGTGACCGTCGTCGGCTGGCCCGGCCTGACCGTGCAGGTCGGCATGGACGGCGACCCGCCGCGCGAGGCGGACGCCGGCGCGCGGGTCACCGCCCTGACGGCCGGTGCGGCGAAGGTGCCGCTGGAGCTGGTCCGGACGCTGGACGAGCCGTCCGTCTTCGAGCGCCTCACCCGCCTCGGCTGAGCCCGGCGGCGCCCGTCACGCGTAGAGCGCGGACAGGAAGCGGATCAGCAGCGCCTCGCGGGTGGCGGGCGGCAGCGCGTCCAGGATGGCGTTGACCACGGCCATCTCGGGCTGGCCGCCGCCGTCGAGGTCCACGCCGACCGACGCGAGCAGCCCGGCGAAACCGGCGTCGTCGAGCGAGTCGAGGTCGAGGCCGGCGAGGGCCTCCACCAGGTCGGCCGGGACGTCGGGCGGCCCGGCGGCGCGGGCGGCCTTCGCCGAGTCGGCGAGGGCCGAGAGCAGCGGCTCGATGTCGCTGACGCCGGTCAGCGTGAAGTGCAGGTTCGGCGGGATGCCCGCGTAGGAGAGCTGCGGCTGGAAGAACCAGCCGCGCGACCGGGCCTCGTCGGCGATGACGAACACGTCCAGGCCGGGCTCGGACGACGCGACGGCCACCAGCGGCGCCACGGGCTCCCCGAGCACCCGCAGTCCGGGGATCTCGGCGACACCGGCGACGAGCCGCTCCGCCGCCTCCATCGCGTTCCCGGCCAGCTCGCGGTAGCCCTGCGCGCCGACCGCGTTGAGGGTGGCCCACGCCGCGCCGAGCGGCCCGGCGCTCTTGCTGCTCTGGACGGTCGCGTTGATGACGGTGTAGCCGGGCCATTCCGCGGCGGCGAAGTAGGCGTGGCGGCGGAGCGACTCGTCCGCGTAGAGGACGACGGAGGCGCCCTTCGGCGCGTAGCCGTACTTGTGCAGGTCGCAGGACAGCGACGTCACGCCGGGCACGGACAGGTCGAAGGGCGGGACGTCGCGCCCGGTGTCCCGCAGCCACGGCAGGACCCAGCCGCCGACGCACGCGTCCACATGGCACGGGACGCCCGCGGACGCGGCGACCGCCGCGATCTCGGGGACCGGGTCCATGACGCCGTGCGGGTACGAGGGGGCCGAGGCGACGACCAGGACGGTCCGGGGCGTGATGGCGGCGGCGGTCGCGGCGGGGTCGGCGCGGAACGACGCGTCGACCGGGACGTGCACGACCTCCATGCCCAGGTAGTGCGCGGCCTTGTGGAACGCGGGGTGCCCGGTCGCCGGCAGCACGATCTGCGGCTTCCCGGCGACCGGGCGGGCGTCGCGCGCCGACTTGACCGCCAGCATGATCGACTCGGTGCCGCCGCTGGTGAACACGCCGGACCCGCCGCCGAGCCGGCTCGCGACGGCGGCGACGACCTGCCGCTCCAGGGCGACGATGCTGGGGAACGCGGTCGGGTCGAGGCAGTTGACCTCCAGCATCTCCAGGTAGGCGGTGGCGGCGAGGTCGTGCACGGCCTCGCGTCCGGTGTCGTAGACGTAGGCGGTGACCTGGCCGCCGCGCACGGGCAGGTCCGCCTCGCGCAGCCGCGCGAGTTCGGCGAGCAGCTCGCCGGCCGGGCGGCCGGTCTCGGGCAGCGCCGGGTCGTGGGACGGGGCTGCGGGGGTCTCCGGCGCGTGGTCAGACGGCATGGCGTTGCGCTTCCTCGGTGCTTCGGTGGGGGCGGGGCGGTCATCGGCGGGCCCGGGGGCCTTCAGGCCGCCGGGTCGGGCAGTCCGATCGCGGTGGCGACGAGCCGCCGCACGTTGGCGCGGAACCGGGCCAGCTCGCGCGGGTCGTCCAGTCCGTGGCGCGTTCCATCGGCATCGAGGACGCCGCCGGACCCGAAGCCGTGGGTGCACCAGACGACGGTCCAGATGACGTACTCGACGTCGACGCCGTCGGGCACGACCTTGCGGGCGGCGGCGGCGACCATCTCCAGCAGCGGCCTGACGTAGTGCTCCTCCAGGTGCGCGACGTCGGCGGCGTCCGACAGCCACCGGTGCATCCACAGGGCGGGGACCTCGGGGTGCTCGGCGCAGAAGTCGATGTACCGGTCGACGAGCGTGAGGAGCCCGCCGGCGTCCTCGACCTGGGCGACCGCGTCGGACAGGACCTGGCGCTCGGCCGTGTGGGCACGTTCCATGACGGCGACGTACAGGTCGCGCTTGCCGCCGACGTGGTAGGCGACGGTGGCCACGTTGAGCCCGGCCGCCTCGGCGATCATGCGGGTCGAGGTGCCGTCGTAGCCGAGCGCCGCGAACAGCCGGGTGGCCGCGTCGAGGATGCGCTCCCGGGCACCGTCGCTGCTGGTCATAGCCCCAAGCTAGGCGCTGGCCCGGCTGTCGGTCAATCGCTTGATTGAGAGGTCGCGGGCGCGGTGAGGTGCACGGCCAGCACCATCTCCAGCTCCAGCCGCGCCTCCGGGTCGTAGAGCCCCTCGCCGAACAGTTCCTCCAGCTGGTGCAGCCGGTACCGGACGGTCTGCGGGTGGACGTGCAGGCGCCCCGCGACCTCCGTGGCGTTGAACCCGCTCTGCAGGCAGGCCAGCAGCGTGCGCATCAGCCGCTCGCGGTGCCGCGGCCGGACGCCGTTCAGCGGTGCGAGGCGCAGCTCGGCGACCGTCCGGACGAGCTCCTCGTCCTTGAACATGACGAGCGCCGGCATGTGGTCGGCGCAGCGGATCAGCCGGTCGGCAGGCAGGATGCCGCGGCGCGCGAGCGGCAGCGCCTCGCGGGCCCAGCGCAGCGACCGGGCGGCGTCCTCGACGCGGACGGTCGGGCCGAGCGCGGCGACCCAGTCGCGCAGCAGCGGCTCCAGGACGCGGCCCCGGCCTGGCCCGTCCGGGTCGGGGACGACGAGGCACGGCTCCCGGCGGTTCACGTCGGCGAGCACGTCGGGCGGCAGCCGCGGGCGGGAGAACGGCTGCTGCCGCCGCTCGTACAGGACGACCGCGGCGACCTCGCGCGGCACCCGCCACTGCGCGAGCCGCGCGAGGTCCGCGACGGCCTGCGGGGCGGCGGGCGGTTCGGCGAGCAGCAGGTCCAGCAGCCTGCGGCGGCGGTGCTCCAGCTCGCCCGCCTCCTGCTCGCGGGCCTTGGTGTAGCCCTCGGTGGCGGCGCGGGCGATCTCGTCCAGGAACGCGAAGATGGCCTCGGCGATGCTGGCGAGCGTGCCGCGCGAGATGTTGTACCGCTCGGACTCGGCGGCGAGGCGGCGCCAGGCGACGCGGGCGCCGAGCCGCAGCGACGTCTGCAGGATGTCCAGGCTGCGGCCTTCGCGGGCCTCCGCCCAGCCGATCTCCCGGTAGACCGCGGCGACCGGCTCCCACGAGCTCTCCGGGTCCATGATGAGGTCGACGAACTGGCGCAGGGCGCCCTCGACGGCGAGCCGGACGAGCCGCGCGTACTCCTCGTCCTGCGGGCGGGAGTACTCGGGGATGCCGGCGAGGATCTCCTCGATCATCTCTTCGGCGAGGGCGTCCAGGTGGGGGCGGAAGACGTCGGACAGCTCGCTGGGAACACCGGCCCAGGGCTTCAGCGGCGAGCGCTCCCCCAGCGTCGTCGTCACTGTCCGCACCTCCCGGCCGCTCCGCTTGCGGGCTCTAGGGAAGCTACCGACGGCGGGCCGGGCGGGCTGTGTCCCCGTCCAATCAATGCGCCGCGAGCCTTGTCATTCGGATGACAAAACCGGCGCCGGCAGGTGCGGGTGCTGGACCGTTACGGGGCGGTGGTGGCGGCGAGCGCTCCGGCCAGCACCAGCCGGCCCGCGGTGCGGACCATCGCGGCGACCTCGTCGGCCGGCTGCCGCAGCGACGCCAGGCTGACCAGCGCGGAGAGCAGGACGTGCCCGAGGACGATCTCGACGTCGTCCCGCTCGGGCACCGGGTCGCCGATCGCCGTGGAGAGCCGGTCGCGCAGGAACAGGAACAGGACCGTCCGCGGGTCGTCCACGCTGGAGTCGTCGGAGGTCACGGCCTGGATGATGGCCGAGGTCAGCGTCGGCTCGGCGGCCGCCACGTACACGATGCGCTCCAGCAGCGCGGTGAGCCGCTCCAGCGGGGTCTCGCCGATCTCGACCGCGCCGATGTCGTCGATGGCGCGGTGCGCCCAGGCCGCCGCGACCTCGGTGAGCAGGTGGTCCTTCGTGGCGAAGTACCGGTAGACGGTGGCGCGGGCGACACCGGCGCGGTCCGCGACATCGTGCATGGTGACGGCCGCGTAGCCGCCCTCCAGCGCGAGTTCCCGCGCAGAGTCGATCAGCCGTTCCCGCCGCGCCTGCTGGTCCTTGCTCAGCGTGCGCGTGACGGTGAACCGCATGTCGCCGCTCAAAGCGTCCTGCCTCTCCCGATGCCCCCGCCTGGCCGTGGCCTCTCCCATTCTTCCGTACCGGGCCGCCGAACACCTACATCGCGGGTCTTTCCCGACTTCACGCCCCGCTTCACGACCCCGCCTTACGACCCCGCCTTACGACAACCGACGCTTACTGCCGTCGAACCCGCCCGCCCGGCGCCGCGTACCACCTGCCAGACCGGGGACCACGCCCGGCCAGGGAATGCGACAGGGATTGGTTCGCGTGGAATCGGGCTTGCGGCTGACGGAGCGCTACCGGCTGGTGGACCTCCTCGAGGACGACGGGACGCGGGAGGTCTGGCGCGCCTGGGACGAGCTGCTCGGCCGTCCCGTCGCCGTGAAGCTCCTGGCCTCCGCGCGCACCGACCTGCACCGCGCGTTCCAGAAGGGCGTCAACCGCGCCGCGGGTCTGTCCCACGCCGCCCTGGAGACCGTCTACGACAGCGACCAGACCCGCGACGTGTCCGGACGCCTCGTCTCCTACGTCGTCACCGAGTTCCTGAGCGGCGAGACCCTCGCGGAGCGCCTCCGCCTCGGGCCGCTCAGCGCGTCCGAGACCGCCGGGATCTGCGCCCAGGTCGCCGGGGCGCTGCGGACCGCGCACCGCGCGGGGGTGCCGCACGGGGACCTGACCACCGGCGAGATCGTCCTCTTCTGCGGCGACGTCAAGGTCGTCGACACCGGTCTCGCCGGGATCGTCCGGGGCGCCCGCGGCACGTCCGGCCATGACCGGACTCCCGGCACCGCCGAGTCCGCGGTGGCGGAGGCGAAGGCGTCCGACGTCCGCGCGCTCGGCGCCGTCATCGCGGCCTGCCTCCCCGCCGGGCCGCCCGCGGACCTGGCCGCGCTCGCCGCACGCTGTGCCTCCGCGACCGCCGAGCACGGCCCGTCGATGAACGAGATCGCCGCCCTCCTCACCCGCGAGGACGAGCCGCCGAACGCCGTCTTCAGCACGGTGCGCCGGGCGCCGTCCCCCGAGGACCGCACCCGGACGCTGCGCCCGATCGCGCGCCCGCGCCGGTACGGCAGGCACGCCCGGCTGGCGGCGCTGGCCCTCGTCATCGCCATCCCCGCCACGGCCGCCGCCGCGATGCTCGTCTCCGCGCCGCGCGCCCCGGTCACCGTCGTCCCGGCACCGTCCCAGCCGCGCGCGGACGGTCCGCCGGCACCGGCACCGCCGGCCGCACGCGGCGGCCGCGCGACGGAGACGGGCGTGACCGACGCGCTCGGGCGGCTCCGCCCGATCGTCAGCCGCGGCTACAGCTCGGGCGAGATCCGCTCCGACGTCGCGATCGACCTCAACAACGTCATCACGAACCTGGAGGACGACCTGACCTCCGACCGGGCCGTCGACGTGGCGCAGCGGATCGGCCTGCTGCGGGAGAAGATCGTCACCAGGGAACGGGAGCGCGGCCTGTCCCCCGGGCTCGCCGACGAACTCGACCGCGTACTGGCGACGGTCCAGACATGACGGACGACCAGGGCACCGGCGGGTGGCGCAGCGAGGAACTGCGCCCGGCGCGCGGTTTCCAGCTCCCCTGGCTCGCGCTCGCGGGCGTCCTCGCCACGGTCGTCGCGGCGACCACCCTCGTCATCGGGATCGGCGGCTCGCTGGCCGACGACCGCCCGCCCGACCGCCTCCTCCCCCTCCAGGCTGCCGCACCGCCGCCATCGCCGTCCCCCGCCGCGACCCCGGCCACCCCCACACCCGAGAGCACGCCTTCCCGAACCCCGGAGTCGTCGGCTGAGCCCCGCCTGTACGAGGCGCTGCTCCGGCTCCGCTTCGCCGTGGACGAGGGCGTCGAGGAGGGCGACGTCCGGGACGACGTGGGCCTCGACCTCAACAACGTGATCGAGAACATCCTGGACCGCCCCCGGGAGGCGCTCGAAGGCGGCCACTCGGACGTCGCCTACCTGCACCACAAGATCGCCACACGCGCGCGGGAAGGCGCGATCGACGGCGACCGAGCCGACGAGCTGCACCACATCCTGGAGCGCGCGACCGGCTAGTCGCAGCCCTCGAACTGGGGGATCTCGATGATGGACAGGTCCAGGCCGGGGGTGCCGCCGAACCACTTGGTCACCAGCTTCACGGCCGTGCCGTCCTGGTACATCTGCGTGATGGCCCGGTTCAGCGCCTCGCACCCGTCGGGGTCGTTCCGGCGCAGCCCGATCCCGGTGTTCTGCTCGCCGATCCGGGCGTTGACCAGCCGGAACCCGCCGCCCTCCCGCCGGATGAGGCCCGCCAGGATCACGTCGTTCGTGGTGATCGCGTCGATCTCGTCCGCCTTGATCTTCGTCATGCACTCGTCGTAGTCCCGGGCGGGGACGAGATCGGCGGTCATCCCGTGGATCGCCAGCAGCCGCGCCGCGGTGTTCGCGCCCTCCACGGAGCAGAACCGGCGCCCCTTCAGATCGCGGACCTCGTCGACGCCGCGCGCGTCCGACGGCACGAGGACGTCCTGGTAGGACACGTAGTAGGGCCCGGCGAACGCGATCTCCGTCTTGCGCTCCGGCGTGACCGACAGCGTCGCGAGCACCATGTCGGCACGGCCGGAGGTCAGCAGCGGGATCCGGTCGGCCGCCAGCGCCTGGACGAACGCGACCTTCTTGCCGAGCCGGTCCGCCACATAGCGCGCGACGTCGACGTCGAAGCCCTCGAAGCGCCCGTCCCGAAGCCGCTGCCCGAGCCCCGGCAGGTCCGGCCGGACACCGACCACCAGCGTCGACTTGTCCAGCAGCGACTCCTGCCCGCGCTCCCCGCAGGCCCCCGCGAGCCCCGCCGCGAGAACGACCGCGGCCAGTGCCCGTGCCACCCCACCCAACCTCGTCACGGCGTAACAGTAATTCGCCGGACTTATGGAGGTAAGTACCTATAGCGGAGCGGCCGCCCCGCGTCCGCCGCTCACTCCTCGCGGGGCCCGAACTCGACGCAGCAGTAACCGGAGTGCGGGGCGAGCCTCGCCTCGATGGAGGACGCGCCGAGGCCGTCCACCACACCGGACAGGAAGGCGTGGTTGACCCCGCACACGAGGTCGGGGTCGTCCTGGGCCATCGGGTGGAACGGGCAGTTGCGCAGCCGCAGCCGCGTGGGCTCCTCCCGGTCGGGCTCGAAGCCGTGGCGGTCCAGGACCTCCGCCGCGCGGGTGAGCGCGCGTTCGGTGCCGAGCCGCCCGCCCCGGACGGGACGGCTCTCCGCGGCGCCGAGTGCGCGGCCCCGCTCCCCCGCGGCCCGCAGCGCCGCCTCCTGCCCGCTCTCCGCCGCCCCCTGCCCGCGGACCGCGTCCAGCAGGATGCTCGCGAGCAGCCCGTGCTCGCGCTGCGGGATGCTGACCCGCACGTCGACCCCGGACGGCTCGTACACCTTCGGCGCGCGCCCCACCCGCCGGACGCCCGCCGGGCTCGCGTAGTGGGCGCGCAAGAGCCCCGCCTCGACGAGCTTGTCGAGGTGGAACGCGGCGAGCTTGCGGGAGATCCCGACGCTGGCGGCCGCCTCGTCCCGGGTCACCGGCGCCCTTGCCGAGCGGATGAACGCGTACATGCCGCGCCGCAGGTCGTCACTCAGGATCGCGGCGGCTTCGAGGGGATCCGAGGTCACGGCCCCACCCTAACCCCGACCGACGAAAACACCCAGAACACTGTACGAAATCCAACGACACACCAACAAACTCGCACCCCATTGACTCCGAACCCATAAAACACCAATACTTGTTGGCGAAATAGGAGGCGTCATGGACGACCCGCAGTACCGCGCCAAACAGCCGGTGAGCCCGCTCGCCGGAGGCTACGGCCACCCCCTGCACCCGATCCTCGTGACGGTGCCGATCGGGGCCTGGGTGAGCAGCCTCGTGATCGACGTCGCCGCGCACCTCGGCACCGGCCCGCCCTCCGCCGCCGAGGTCTCGCTGTGGCTCATCGGCCTCGGGATCGCCGGCGCGCTGGCCGCCGCCGCGACCGGCTTCCTGGACCTGCTCGCCATCCCGCCCGGCACCCGCGCCTTCCGCACCGCGCTGAGCCACATGTCCCTGAACCTCGCCGCGACCTTCGCCTACGTGGCCGGTTTCGGCTGGCGGCTCGGGGACGGCGCCGTCTCGCCCGCCCAGACCGCGCTCTCGGCCGCGTCCCTCGCATGCCTGGCCGCGGCGGGGTATCTCGGCGGAAAGCTCGCCTACCGCTACGGCGTCCGCGTGGCCGACGAGAACACACAGGCCGAGGGCTTCGTCCGTCCGTCCCGGAGAACACAGTCTTGACGTCCTCCCCCGTCTGACGTGAAGGCGGGGGATTCCAACCCGGTCCCTACGCAGGCAGGAGAGCAGGTTGAGGTTCGCGGTTCACCGGCCCGCCCAACGGCGTGCCTCCCCGCGCGGCCACCGTGCGTCCCACGGCGGTGTCTTTGATGTTGCGTGCGGCGTTGACGTCGGCGTTGGCCCGGTGCCCGCAGGCCGTGCACTGGAACACCGCTTGGCTCTCGCGGTTGTCCGGGGCGCGGTGCCCGCAGGGGTTGCAGGTCTGCGACGTGTACGCGGGGTCGACCTTGACGACCCGTCCGGGGGCCTTGTGTTCCAGCCGGGCGGCGAGTCGTCCCCAGCCGTTGGCGAGGATGCCCCGATTGAGCCCCGCCTTGGCTCTGACATTCACGCCCGGCGTGTCAAGGGTGCCGCGCGCCGAACGGGTCATGGCGGCCACGTCGAGTTTCTCGACGCCGATGACGTCGAAGCGGCGCGCCAGGCCGGTCGAGGTCTTCTCCACCCAATCTTTGCGGCGGTCGGCCTCACGGGCTTTAAGCCGGGCGATGGCGGCCTTGACCCGGGCGCGGCGGTTCGACCCCGGTTTCGCGCGGGCCAGACGCCGCAGCAGCCGGTTCAACCGCTCCGCCTCACCCGCCGTCAGGCCCGGCACGTTCAGGGTTTCCCCGGTCGACAGCGCGGCCGACACCGCCACACCCCGGTCGACGCCGACCGCCGCACCGTTGCCGGGAGCGGGGACCGGGCCAGGCACGTGCGCGAACGCGACATGCCACCGGCCGGAGCGGTCGCGGGTCACCCGGAACGACTTCACCCCGTCGGGCACCGGGCGGGACCAGCGGAACCGCACCCACCCCACCTTCGGGACCCGCACCTGGCCGTTGCGGCGGTTCAACCGCCGCACCTCCCACGCCCGGCCGCGTGCCCCCACGATCCGGAACCCCTCATGCCGCCCGGCCTTGCGCCAGGTGGGGCGGCGGTGCGTCCCGCCGAAGAAGTTCGCCATCGCCTGCGCGAAATCCTTGAGCGCCTGCTGCTGCACCGTCTGCGACCCGCCCGCCAGCCACGGGTTCGCCGCGCGGGCCTCGGTCAATTGGCGGGCCTGGGCGACGTACCCCGGCGCGGGGCCGCGGCGCGGCGTCCACCACCCGTGCTGCTCCACGGCAAGGTTCCACACGAACCGGGCATGCGCGCAATGCACCAGCAGCCCCGCCTCCTGGGCGGGGGTCGGGCACAACCGGTACCGGGACACGCCCGCACCATACCGACCGCCACCGACAAAACCCGGAGAGTCACCGCGCCGCACCGCCCCCCCCGTTTCCTCCCCGCCCTCAAGGACGGGGTCTCCACGCTGTAGGTATCGGATGAACACGGAGGAACCATGAGCATCGCCGCACTCGTCGCCTGGCTCGTCACCGCGGTCGGCGGCTTCTACATGCTGGGCACCTGGACGGCCCGCGGCGGGGCGAGCCGGGAGGGCTCGTCCCGGCTCCCCGTCCCGGTGATCTTCGGCCACTTCCTGCTCGCCGCGACCGGCCTGGTCGTCTGGGTGGTCTACCTGTTCGCCGACACGAGCGCGCTGGCCTGGACGGCGTTCGCGATCCTCCTGCCGGTGGCGCTGCTGGGCTTCGTCATGTTCGCCCGCGGGCTGGCCGTGACCCGCTCACCGGCCGTCCGCACCACCCAGGGCGCCCCCGGCGCCGCGACGCCGGACACCCCGGCCGAGCACGCCTTCCCCGTCCCGGTCGTCCTGGGCCACGGCCTCTTCGCGGTCGCGACGCTGATCCTGGTCCTCCTCGCCGCCCTCCAGGCGTAGCACCAGGAACCAGATCCCAATCCCCCTTGACGGCGGCATATCGATTTTCGATACTATCGAAGAACGATATGCCGCTGCACGGGGAGCGACCCATGAAGACCACCTCCTGGTGGAGAACACTCGACCGCCACAGCCTGGAAGGGATCATCAGCCTCGGCCTCCTGGGGGTCGGCCTGAGCATCCTCTTCCCGTTCCTGGGCGTGACCGGCCTGATCCCGCCGACGGAGACCCGCGAGGTCCACCTGGACGACCGCGCCCAGGTGACCGCCCCGTCCGCGGACGGGATGACCCTCCAGGGAACCCACCAGGCCGAACTGACCGTGAGCGACCCCGGCCTCCTGGACCGCGTCCTGCTCGTCGGCCCCCAGATCGTCCAGGGCATCCTGGTCCTCGCGATCCTGACCCTCATCATGCAGATCGCCACGACGTTCCGCGCCGACCAGGAGATCTTCGACCGCCGGAACACGCGCCGCCTCTTCGCGGTCGCCGCCACCCTCCTGGTGACCGCCACCTTCGTCCCGGCCTTGGACGTCCTGGCGACGACGGTCCTGGTCTCCGGCACCCCGATGGAACAGGCGGTCGAGATCAGCTACGAACTGTCCGCACTCCCCGTCCTGCTGTCCTTCCTGGCCGCCGGCCTGGCAGGCGCGTTCGGCTACGGCACCCGCCTCCGCGCCGACACCGAGGGCCTGGTCTGATGCCCCCCGAGGACCCCCACCAGATAGAGGTCCACCTGGACCACCTCCTAGAGGAAAGAGGAATGACCCTAACCGACCTCGCCGAACGAGTAGGCGTAACCCCGGTAAACCTCTCCATCCTCAAAAACGGCAGAGCCAAAGCAATCCGCTTCACAACCCTAAGCGCCCTATGCAGAGAACTAAACTGCCAACCAGGCGACCTACTAAGCCACACAAAGCAGTAACCGAAAGCCCCACACAAACCCGCACCCACAAACACACAAAACCAGCCACCACAGCAACCCCGCAACAACCAGAACCACCGCGATCGCGTCCGAAGGCAGGTTTCGAGCGAAGCAAGAAACCTGATCGCGCAGCGAGCCGCTAGGCGAGCCGAAGCGATGCAGCGATCGCAAGCAGCGCCCGCCGAAGGAAGGCGCTCTAGCGCCTGACGCCAAGGGCGATGCAATCAAATACAGCGGGCACCTTCTCCGGATGAAGGTGCCCGCTGTGATTCGGGATCTGCGGGCGAACCGAACCTTTCGGTCCGGGTCAAGGCTTCGCCCGCGGCCCGGGTCTTTCGGTTATGAGGCGCGGGCGACCACTTCCGTTTCTGTGTCGGGGACGGTGGGGGAGGGCTGCGGGCGGCGCGGGTTCATGCCAAGGGCGGTGATGGCTGCGATCACCATGAACCCGCCGACCATCAGCCAGGCGTTCACGTAGGCGTCGTGTGCTTCGGTGTAGCCGATGGGGGCGCCGAGGGCGGCGACGGCGAGGCTGACGCCGAGGACGGTGCCGATCTGCCGGCTCATGTTGACGACGGCGCTGCCGGTGGCGTAGCGGTGCGCGGGCAGGTCGACGGCGGCGGCGGAGAGGATGGTGGGGAGGGCGAGGCCGACGCCGACTCCGCCGATGAGCCAGCCCGGCAGCAGCTCGGTGGTGTAGGCCGGTGCCGGGCCGAGGCTCATCGCGATCAGGGCGACGCCGAAGGCGCAGAGCGTGCACCCGACGGCGGTGATCAGACCGGCGGGGACGCGTGCGGCGGCCATCTTGCCGGCGATGATCGCCATGACCGGGACCATCAGCGGGCCGGGCGCGACGGCGAGCCCGGTCCTGATGGGCGAGTAGTCCCAGATCTGCTGCATCCAGAGGACGCCGAGCAGGAGGTTGGCGGCGAACGCGACGCTGAACAGCAGCACGGTGACGTTCGACCAGGAGAAGGTGCGCACGGCGAGCAGGGACGGCTCGATGACCGGCGCGGGGTGCCGCAGGGAGCGGAGCCAGAACCAGGCGACGGCGAGCAGCGCGGCGCCGACCACGAGGGCGGTCTGCTCGCCCGGCCAGTCGTTGATCTTCACGAGGCCGAGGGCGAGGGCGGCGACGGCGAGGGTGAAGACCGTGGTCCCCGGCAGGTCGGGGATGCGGGCGGTGGCGCCTTCGCGGGAGTCGGGGACGTAGCGCAGCGCGAGCAGCGTCACCGCGATCCCGATCGGGATGTTGATCTCGAAGACCAGGCGCCAGGAGACGTCCACGAGGACGCCGCCGACGACGGGCCCGGCGGCGGCGGCGAGCGCGGCGGAGGCGGACCAGATCCGCACGGCGCCGCCCCGGCGCGCGGCCGGGTAGACCGACAGCAGCAGGCCGAGGCTGGTGGGGATGAGCGCGGCGGCGCCGACGGCCTGCAGGACGCGGAAGCCGACGAGCGACCACAGGTCGGGGGCCATGGCGCACGCCTGGGACGCGGCGGTGAAGACGACGAGCCCGGCGATGAGGACGGGCTTGCGTCCGTACCGGTCGGCGAGGCGGCCGAGGGGGACGAGCAGCGCGGCGAAGACGATCGCGTAGGCGTTGAGGACCCAGGACAGGTCGGCCATGGTCCCGCCGGCGAAGTCGCGTCCGATCTCGTCGAAGGCGACGTTGACGATGAACAGGTCGAGGCCCGCCATGAAGGAGGCGACGGAGAGCACCGCGAGCACCGGCCGTGGGCGTACCTGACTTTGTTCCACCATAGTCAGGGAGGCTAGCGAGCGGGCTGACTTTGGTCAAGCGAAGTCAGCAGGTTTATAGTGGAGGGGTGACAATCGCACTTGAGGGGCACTTCGCCGACCGCGACGCCTGGTCGATGCAGAACTGCCCGGTCGCGAGGACGCTCGCCGCGCTCGGCCCGCCGTCGGCGGTGCTGGTGCTCAGCGAGGCGTACTTCGGGACCAACCGTTTCGGCGACTTCGTCCGCAAC
Source organism: Actinomadura livida (assembly GCF_014648675.1). Taxonomy (GTDB): domain Bacteria; phylum Actinomycetota; class Actinomycetes; order Streptosporangiales; family Streptosporangiaceae; genus Spirillospora; species Spirillospora livida. Next base: position 389,045 of record NZ_BMRO01000004.1, on the reverse strand, counting down.
CTCGCCATGACCGAGTCGGCCGTGACCGCACGCCTGCGCCACCTCGTCAAGGCCGGCCTGCTCAGCCGGGAGCCCTACCAGGAACCGGGGCAGCGCACGCGCTACGAGTACCACCTGACGAAGATGGGCCAGGACCTCGCGCCCACCCTCGTCGGGCTCATGGAGTGGGGCGAGACCTACCTGCCCGGCGACGAGGGGCGCCAGGTCATGCTCACCCACGCCGGCTGCGGCGCGGCGGTCCAGTCGCAGGTCCGCTGCACGAACGGCCACGACGTCGGCGTGGACGAGATCATCATGGGCCCCCCGCAGCCCGAGGAGGGCCAGAACGGCTAGCCGTCGCGGGTGGGGGCCGGGGTCCGCCAGGCCCGCGGGCTCGTCGAGGACGGGCCGCTGGCGAGCCGCAGCGCGTGCTCGACCAGCGCGACCAGCACCTGCTTGGCCGACACCGTCTGCCGCGCGTCGCACAGCAGCACGGGCACGTGCGGATCGATGTCCAGCGCCATCCTGATCTCCGGCGGGTCGTAGCGGTCGGCGTCGTCGAAGCAGTTGACGGCGACGACGAACGGCGTGCCCTTCTGCTCGAAGTAGTCGATCGACGCGAAGCTCGCCATCAGCCGCCGCGTGTCGGCCAGCACGACCGCGCCGAGCGCCCCGCGCGACAGCTCGTTCCACATGAACCAGAACCGCTCCTGGCCGGGCGTCCCGAACAGGTAGATCGCGACGCCGTCGCGCAGCGTGATCCGGCCGAAGTCCATGGCCACGGTCGTGGTGGTCTTGGACCCGAGCCCGTCGAGGTCGTCGACGCCGATACTCGCGTCGGTCAGCGCCTCCTCCGTCCGCAGCGGCCGGATCTCGCTGACCGCGCCGACCATCGTCGTCTTCCCGACGCCGAACCCGCCGGCGACAAGGATCTTCAACGCGACCCGCGGACCGTCCGCCCGGTCGTCATGCTCCTCGGTGGCGTCGGGCGGGGGGTCAGAGCGCGCGGAGTTCATCGAGCACCCTCCTGAGCAGGTTCTGGTCGGTGTGCGGCTGGACGTACGGCTGGCCGGCCGGTGTGGACCACCGCTGGACGTCCACGAGGCCGGAGTCGAGCAGGTCGCCGACCAGGACCCGGATCACGCCGAGCGGCAGGTCCAGGTCCGAGGCGAGGTCGGCGAGGGCGTGCGGGCGGCGGCAGAGCGCCAGCAGGCGGCGCTGCTGGCGGGACAGCCGGCCGGGTTCGGCGGGCGGCCGGCCGGTCGCGACGAGGATCGCCACGATGTCCAGCGGCTCGCCCGTCGGCTGGGTGCGGCCGCGCGTCACCGCGTAGGGGCGGACGATGGGTCCGGCGGCGGCGTCCAGCCACCGTTCCCGGCCCGGCCCCCTGGGGGCGCCGGGCGTTTCGCTCGGGTCCATCGCGGGTCACCTGTGTCCGGGGCCGGGCCCGCCCTGCCTGATGCCGGTGGACAGCTGCCTCCCGACCCGCTTGACCAGCATGGTCATCTCGTAGGCGACGAGGCCCGCGTTGGCGCCGACCTCGCTGATCAGGGCGAGGCAGCTGTTGGCGCCGGCGGGGACGACGAAGAACAGGCCGTTCTCCATCTCGACGAGCGTCTGCCGGATCTCGCCGGACTCCAGTTGCGGCTTGGCGCCGATCGCGAGGCTGTGGAACCCGGCGGCGAGGGCCGCCAGGTACTCGGCGTCGTCGCGGCCGACGCCGCGGGACATGCCCATGACGAGGCCGTCCCGCGACAGGACGACGACCTTGCGGATCTGCGGCACCCGGTCGACGAGATCGTCGAGGAGAAAGTTCAGCTCGGCCGCGACTTGCTGGGTCATGATCTTCCCTCCATGGCGTCCCCGGGTCCCTCGTCCTCGTCCCTGCCGCGGAGCCAGCCCGCCTGCAGGGAGGCGAACAGGTCGCGGGACGCCTCCGCTGAACGTTCCTCCCAGGCGGCGACGGCGTCGTCCTGGGCCGATGGCGCGGCGAACGGCTGCTCGTCGCGGAGTTGCGGCGCCAGGTTCCCGCCGCGGACGCGGCGCGGAAGCGGGGCCCGCCCGCCGCCCGGCTGCGCCTGGGCCTCGCCGAAGGACGCGGGCGCGCCGTACTGGCCGTACTGCTGCGGCCCCGGCTGCCCGAACTGGCGCGTGGCGTCGAAGGCGGTGCCGGCCTCCCCGTACTGTGCCGGGCCGTACGCGGACGACGGCGGGGTCCCGTACGACGGCGGGGTCTCGGTCCCGTCGTACGACGGCTGCTCCTGGAAGGACGCCGGTGCGTTGAACCCCACCGCCGCGTCGTAACCCGGCTGGTCCGAGCGGGACGCCGGAGTGTCGGACGGCGCGGTGCCCTGCACCTGCGCCGCGTCGTGCGCGGGGTCATGCGCGGGGTCATAGGACGGTGCGGAGGTGTCCCACGACGGTGTGGCGTTGTCCCACATCGTGGGGGACGTGTCCTCGGCCGGTGCGGACGTGTCGAACGGCGTCGGCGCGTTGAGCATCGCCGTGGAGGAGGACGACGACGGCGTCGGCCACGCCTTCGCCGCCCCGTTCGTGGGCGCGGAGCCGTTCTCGTGGACGGGCCTGGCCCGCGCGACGGGAACGTCTCCCGCGACGGCGCCGTCCTCGTCGTCGGGCTGGTCGACGTCCACGATGAGGCGGCGCGGGATCAGCACGACCGCGCTGACGCCTCCGTACAGGGACGGCTGCAGCGCGACCCTGATGCCGTGCCGGCCGGCGAGCCGGGAGACGACGAACAGGCCGAGCCGGTCGGTGACGGCCAGGTCGAACTCGGGCGGCCGCGAGAGCCGCAGGTTGAGCGCGTCGAGTTCGGACTGGTCGAGCCCGATGCCGCGGTCGATGATGTCGACGGCGAACCCGTTGGCGCCCATCTCGCCGCGGACCAGCACCTCGGTGGGCGCGGGCGAGAACACCGTGGCGTTCTCGATCAGCTCGGCGAGCAGGTGGATGATGTCGGCCACGGCCTCGCCGATCACGGCGGCCTGCCCGGACACGACGACGACCTCGACGCGCTTGTAGTCCTCGACCTCGGCGATCGCGGCGCGCAGCACGTCCTCGACGTGCACGGGCTGGCTCCAGCCGCGGCCCGGGGACGTCCCGGACAAAATGACCAGGCCCTCCGCGTGCCGGCGCATGCGGGTGGTGAGGTGGTCGAGGCGGAACAGGTCTTCGAGGGCCTTCGGGTCGGACGCGCTGCGCTCCATCTCGTCCAGCATTCGCAGCTGGCGGTGCAGCAGCGACTGGCTCCGCCACGCGACGTTGAGGAACACGCGGCTGATGCCCTGCCGCAGGTACGACTCGCGGACGGCGGTGTCGATCGCGGTGTGCTGCACCTTGGTGAACGCGTCGCCGACCCTCGCGACCTCGCGGGTCTTGCCGATGACGAGCGGTGGCGCCTCGGCCTCGACGTCGACCTCCTCGCCGCGCCTCAGCCGGGCGACGACGCTGGGCAGCCGGTCCTCGGCGAGGTTCAGCGCGGCGCGCTGCAGGCCGCGCAGCTCCCGGGACAGGCTGCGCGCCGCCAGCAGCGACAGGATGATCGACCCGACGACCGCGAGCAGCCCGAACCCGCCGGCGAGGACGAGCCGCATGATGATCTGCTCGCCGATCGGCTCGGCCATCTCGTTGAGCGCGAGGCTCGCCTGGGTGACCTGCTGCGCCCACGCCTCCGACAGCAGCTGGGTCGTGGCCTGCCACTGCGCCGCCTCGGCGGGCAGCCGGTCGTCGCGGACCTGGACGATCGCCGTCTCGGCCGCGCGGAACCGCTTGTACTCGTCGGATGCGGCGAGCTTCTGCAGCGGCCCGCGGAGCTCGTCGTTGAGGTCGGCGAGGCCCGCCTCGAACTGCCGCCGCCCTTCCGCCGCCCACTGCACGAACGCGGTGTGCTCGGCCGGGGTGAGCCGCCCGTTGCGCGCCATCGCGGCGGTGACGAGCGAGTCCTGGCGGAGCATGTTGGCGCGGGCGTTGCCGACGCTGATCAGCGCGCGGCCCTGCGTGACGATCGCGACGTCGTTGACCGTCACCAGGCCGTTGAAGACCTTGATGACCTCGTCGAGGACGGCGCTGTAGGCGTTGATGACCTTCAGCGGCTCGACGTCGCCGGAGTCGACTTCGGCGCGCAGCTGCGGCAGCGTGTCCAGCGCCTTGAGCGCGGTGGCGAGCCGCTCCTTCGTCTCGGGTTCGGCGGCGTCGCGGGCCTCGGGCGACAGGGCGGTCGAGCGGAACGACTTCTCGATGCCGCTGACGCGCTGCCGCAGCCCGGCGAGCTTCTTCTGGGCCCCGGCGTCGCCGGTGGCGAGCGCGACGACGCTGAGGGAGCGTTCCGCCTGGAGGTGGTTCACCAGGTAGATGCCAGGAAGCCCCACTTTGTCGTAGGTGGTGGAGAAGTCGTACTTGTCGAACGCGTCACCGAGGGTGATGTTCGCGGCGAACGCCCACAGGGCGATGAGGGAGACCAGCGGCACCAGCAGCAGGGCCGTGATCCGCAGGCGGATGGACCGCCTGCGGCGTCCCTTGCGGCCGGACGGGTGGTCCGGTGGCTTGCTTCTCGCGGCGGCCGCGTGGGGGTCCGCCTGCCGACCTTCGGCGACCATTCAGATCACAACCTCATGCGGGGAACGGACCGCGGTTCCGGCCCGTGCTCGGTCACTTCGTCTTCGTCTGCGCTCGCGCACGCCCGTTTCCGGGCATGCGCTCGCCGCTCGTGCGGTGCTCGTGCGCCGTGCTCTCGCTCATGCCGTGCCGTGCTCGGTCCCGCGCCGGCCCCGCGGGCACGGTTCAGGACCGGGCCTCGTCCAGGGCCGCGCGCGCCACCAGCCCGCGCAGCCGGCTCGTGATCATCGAGACCGCCTGCGCGTGCCCGCGCACCGCCTTGTCGCGCGTCGTGTACTGCCCGATGTCGGCGTGCATCGTGGTGTCGGACACGATCGTCTGCCACAGCAGCGGCCGCCCGTTGGCGGCCAGCCCGAGGTCGATCACGGTGAACCAGGTCGAGACGACCACCGTGACGGCGCCGACGCGGATGACGTCCTGCGCGAGCAGGCGTCCTCGCACGTCCAGCAGCAGCCGCTGGGCCTCCTCGGCCGTGGCGCGGCTCCCGTCCGAGCGGTAGTAGTCACCGGACATGGCGCGCCTCCCATCGCTGAACCGGGGATCTGCGAGGGGACGGCTCAGTGTCCGGGGTGCTCGTCCCGTGGCCAGGCCCGCACCTCGCACCACACCGACTTGCCGGAGGGCGTGTGGTCGGTGCCGTGCCGTTCCGCCAGGACCGCGACGAGGAACCAGCCCCGTCCCGTCTCCTCCATGAGGTCGACGGGGCGCGGCCGCGGCACCGCGGCGCTCTCGTCGTGGACCTCGATGCGGAGCCTGGTGCCCGTGCGGAGCAGTTTCAGGATGAGCGCGGAGCCGGGGACCGGCGCGTGCCGGACGGCGTTGGTGACCAGTTCGGAGACCAGGACCTCGGCGTCGTCGGCGATGTGGCCGACGCCGGAGACGGTGCTCACCGACCGGCTGAAGCGCCGCGCATGGGGCACGGACTCCCGTTCGGCGGGCAGGGTCAGTTCGCCCAGCAGTGACGCGGTGGGCTCGTCGAGTGCGCGGAGGTCGTGGGCCGCCGTTCCGTTGGTCGCGGGACCGTGGGTCGGGGTGCCGTTGGATGGGGCCGGGGCCAGGGTGCTAGGGAGTTCGATGGTGTGGTGATCGCCCGACATGATGGACGCCTCCTTGACTAAGGCGTGTTGTCCCGATCCAGCCCTGCCGGGGTGCGGAGCTGGGGAGGGCGCGGGGGGTTGGTGCGTGTGCCGCCGCCGTTCGGGCATGCGGCGGCACGGTGTTCGAGGTGGTGCGGGCCGCCGTTGTGCAGTGCATTCCGGTCATGACGGCTCGCCCCCCTCGGCCTGTGTGCCCGCCCGGGCTCGCAGCAGCCGGGCGGTACTGGTGAACCACTCGTAGTTCTCCTGCTCGAAGCGCAGGCCGCGCAGGCATGTCAGGTACGGCCCCACGGGGTTTCCGGTCCGCAGGAACGCCTCCTCGTCCAGGTCGCCGCGCAGGTGCTTCAGGGTGCGTTCGAAGACCTCGACCTTGGCGGCGGACGCCACGGCCCGGTCCTCCAATTGCGCGATGACGGACTCGGCTGAGATGTGGTCCACGGCCTGGACCATGACGAGCAGGTTCTCTCGGATGATTCCTGGTTTGGCGGGGGACGTCGCGAACCGCTCGAGCTCGTCGACGCCGGCCTGCGTGACGGTGTACACCCGCTTGTTGGGGCGGTCGTGCTGGATGATCTGCCGTCCGCTGATCAGACCTTCGGTCTCCAACCTCGACAGCTCCGAATAGAGCTGCTGCGGTACGGCATGCCAGAAGTTGGAGACCGACAAATCGAAGATCTTGGCCAGCTGGTAGCCGCTGTACTCGCCATCGAGCAGCGCCGCCAGCACCGCGTGACGTAGCGCCATCGGCTTCTCTCCCCGCCTTGACTCAGGGTTGTGCCGACGGTAGCAGACAACGACATGATTAGTCATGCTTTTGACTAGGTTTGGTTATGGTCATTTTTCCGGTTCACCGAAACTCCCAGGCCGGCCGGTCACACGTGCGTCCGGGACGGCCCGGCGACGCCCGGTTCGAGGTCCCGGGCGAGCTCGGTGACCTCCCCGGCGAGGTACGCGCGCCGGGTGAGGAGGCGCTGCAGCTTGCCGCTGGTCGTCCGCCGCACCGTGCCCCGCCCGGTCAGCACGACGCTCAGCGCGGGCAGCTCGAACGCGCGGGCCGCGCGGGTCTTGATGAGGGACGCCACCTCGTCCAGCGGCGTCCCGGCCGCGGCCCTGGTGCTGATCTCCTGGACGAGGACGACGTGCTCGACCCCGTCGTCCCGCCCGCCCGCCGGGTCGACGACGAACGCCGCGCCGGTGAGGGCGGCGGGATGCGCGTCCCGGGCGGCCTCCTCGATGTCGTGGGCGTAGATGTTGCGCCCGTTGACGATGATGAGGTCCTTGATCCGCCCGGTGACGTACAGCTCGCCGTCCGCGACGAAGCCCAGATCGCCCGTCCGGAGGTAGGGGCCCTCCCCGTCGGCGGTGCGGGCCTGGAAGCCCTCACGCGTCTCCTGAGGGCTCCTCCAGTACCCGCTGGCGACGCTGCCGCCGCCGACCCAGATCTCCCCCACGTGCCCCTCCGGGCGCTCCTTGAGGGTCACCGGGTCGACCACGCGGACGTCCAGCGTGACGGGGCGGCCGCTGCTCACCAGCCGCCGCACCCCTCCCTCCTCCCCGGAGGGCCCGTCCCGGGGGACGGCGGTGTCAACGGGGACGGCGGTGTCGCGGGTGAGGGCGGCGGCGTCGAAGTCGCGGATGACGGGCCCGTCGCCGACGGGGGCGGCGGTGATGAGGAGGGTCGTCTCGGCCATCCCGTAGCACGGCATCCACATCTCGGGACGGAAGCCGACCGGCGCGAACCGCTCGGTCATCCGCTCCAGCGTCGCCGCGCGGACCGGCTCCGCGCCGTTCTTCGCCACCCGCAGGGACGACAGGTCGAGGCCCTCCAGCTGGCTGTCGGTGACGCGGCGCAGCGCCAGGTCGTAGCCGAAGTTCGGCGCCACCGTGATCGTGCCGCGGTAGCGGGTGATGAGCTCCAGCCACAGCACCGGGCGCTTGATGAACGTGATCGGCGAGGTGAACACGTAGCGGCAGCCGAGGTAGAGCGGTTGGAGGAACTGCCCCACCAGGCCCATGTCGTGGTAGTGCGGCACCCAGCCGACGCCGACCGTGTCGGGCGACCCCTCGATCCGCCGCTTGATCTCCTCGCCGTTGCCGAGCAGGTTGCCGTGGGTGACCATGACGCCCTTCGGCTCGCTGGTGGAGCCGGAGGTGTACTGCAGGAAGGCCAGCGTCTCGGGACCGAACTCGGGAGGCGCCCAGTCCCCCGGGTCGAGGCCCTCGCCGTCCCCTGCCGCGGTGTCGAGGCAGTGGACGCGTCCCTTCAGGCCCCCGCCGGCGAGCCATCCGTCGATCGTGTCGCGGTGGGCGGTGTCGGTGAGGATCAGCGTGATGTCGGCGTCGTCGATGATCCGGCGGGTGCGTCCGAACCGTTCCGCGTCCAGGTCGGGCAGGGGTGCCGGGACGGCGACGACCCGCGCGTACAGGCACCCCAGGAACGCCGTCAGGAACTCCAGCCCTTCCGGATACAGCAACAGGACGGCCCTGTCCCGTAAACCGCGCGCCTCCAGCCGGCAGGCCAGCGCGCGGGCCTTGCGGTCGAGTTCGGCGAACCCGAGCACGTTCTCCTTGTACTTGCGGCCCGGTTCCTCACTGATGAACGTGAACGACCGGCCGTCGCCCTGCTCCCGGATGTTCTCCCGGACGAGCGACACGAAATCCCTGTGCGAGCGCATAGGCCATCACTCGTCTTCGGCCAGGGAAAGCAAGGAGAACCAGCGCCGCTCGTCGGAGACGCGGAACATCGCTGCCTCAAGCGAAGGGAGGAACTCCTCCGACAGGATGGTGTCGGGCTGGGCGCGTTGCAGCAGGCGTTGCAGGCACAGCACGAGCCACTGCCCGTCGGCGAAGGCCCCGCCGAACGCGTGCCTGTTGTGCAGCCACGTCAGGGCGCACGACATCATCGCGTGCAGCTCGCAGTACCGCTTCGCCCGTGCCAAGGCCGCCACTGATCCCGTGTCGCCCTCGCTGGCCCGGATGCCCTGGTCCACCTTGGCCCGCAGCCCACCGATGCTGGACATCAGGTCCTTCAGCTCTGCCGCGACCCCAGGCGCCGCGTGCGCGTTCGCCGCCGACAGCAGTTCCTCGGAGATCTGCTCGAACCGCTGCCCGATCTCGTCGCGGCCCTCGTTGGTGAGCTGCAGCATCCGGCCGTCGGGTTCCCAGGTGGGGGGCGTGCGCGTCCAGCAGAACAGGTCGGCGAGCAGCTCGTCCTCGTGGCCCGTCTCCTCCGGCGGCTCGATCAGGTACGGCAGCTGCCCGGCGACGTTGGCGAGGTTGACGTGCGTGGTGCCCTCGAAGATGCTCGCGATCGCGTGGTCGCGCTGGAGCTTCTGGAACACCCCGTGCGCCACGCCCTCGCGCAGGTAGCCGCGCGCCGCCAGCACCGTCCCGATGCTGGCCACGACCTCCTCCCCCAGGACGGGGACGAAGTACTTCACGATCGACGACCACAGGCTGAGCCGCCCCGGCGCGACCGTGAGGCTGCGCGTCACCGGGATCGCGACGCACTCGGCGATCAGCAGGTCCAGGTGCGTCTTGACCAGGTGGTCGCGGATCACGGGGATCTTGTAGATGTCCGACCCGTACAGCGTGCGCTCGCGCGAGTACCGCATCCCGATGCGGACCACCGCGTCCATCGTGCCGACCGACAGCGCCGCGATCGCCGTCCGGGTGATCTGCAGCGTCTTCAGCGTCTGCACGAGCCCGGAGCCGCGCCGCCCGATCACCCGCTCCGCCGGGACTCGGGCGCCGACGAACATCACGCCGCTCAGGTCGTGGCCGCGCAGCCCCACCGTCCGGACCGGCGGCAGCGCCGTCCACATGTCCGGTTCGAGCTCCTGCTTGTCGACCAGGATGAGCGAGAAGTCACGCGGGCCCGTCTTGGCGTAGGTGGTGACGAACCGGCCGCGCGTGGCGTTGCCGACCGGCCACTTCGTCCCGGTCAGCAGCAGCTCGTCGCCCTGGACCTCGGCCTCCGACTCCGACGCCATGACGTCGCTGCCGTGGTCGGCCTCCGAGACGCCGAAGCACGCCAGGTCGCCGTTCAGCACCCCGTCCGCCACGGTCCTGCGCTGCCACCCGTCCCCCCACAGCCAGACCGGGTTCACCGCCAGCAGCCCCGACCCGTACATCACCGCGACGGTGACGCTGCGGCGGGAGATGCCGCGCGTGACGAAGAAGAGGTCCTCCAGGGTCGTCAACCGGCCGCCGAGCCCGGCGGGCACCAGGTACTTCGGGAAACCCCAGGACCGGACGGCGTCGACCGCGCCCGCCGGCAGCTCGTCGCGCTCCTCGGCCTCAACGATCGCCTTGTAGGAGAACGGCCCGGACTCCTCGTCCATCGGGTCGCCCAGATAGCCGTCCAGATCAGCGGCGACCCGGTGCGCCGGTGACAACTCACCCCACCAGACCCTGGACCGCACGTCCCCCGGGGCGGGCTCGTCGGCACCGGCCGCACCCCGGGCGGGCACGGATTCCGCCGGGTTCACGGGGTCCACCGAATCCACAGGGTCCGCCGAGTTCTCAGTGTCCGCCGGATTCATGGGGTCCGCCGGATTCATGGGGTCCGCCGAGTTCATGGGGTCCGGGGACTTCAAGGGCTCCGCCGAAACCACGGGCGGCCTGGGGGGCTCGGGCTTCGCGGAGGTCGCGGGGACGTCAGGGGTTGCGGTAGCGGGGTGTGTCGCGCGTGCGGGGACCTTACTGTCCATCTCTTTCTCGACTCCCTATAGGTGGGCGGTGCCGGACGGGCCCCCCGGTCCCTCCGCCGCCTCCATCCGCCGCCCCACCGCCCGCGCGAGCGTCATCGCCGCGGGCAGGGGGCGGACCATCACGGTCAAGCCGGTGACGAGACCGTTGTCGCCGAACCGGAGCAGATCGAGCCCCTGGACGGCCTTGCCCATCACCCGGGCGTTGAAGATCAGCGCCTGGGCCGGCGCGTCGGGCCGGCCGGCGCTGATGAGCTCGTCGGTGTAGTGGAAGTCCTCGAAGACCTCCAGCAGCACACCGAGGAGCGCGGCGACGGAGTCGCGGCCGTGGTAGGGCTTCACCATCACCGGGCTGTGGAACTCGATGCCAGGGTCGAGCGAGCCGGTGATCGCGGAGAGGTCCTTGGCCTCCACCGCCTTTCGGAACGTTCCGGGAACCGTCACCTGAGCTGCTCCCTTCACTTGCCGTGGTCGGGGTCAGTTCACCGTCCGGGGCGGGACGATGTCGGCGGGGGGCGCGCTCTCAGCGGAACCGGGCGCGGGATCGGGTGCGGGCGAAGTCGTAGTGGCGGGGGTCGTAGTGGCGGGGCTCGTAGTGGCGGGGCTCGTAGTGGCGGGGCTCGTAGTGGCGGGGCTCGTAGTGGCGGGGCTCGTAGTGGCGGGGGTCGTGGTGGCGGGGACGGGGGTCGCGGCGCGGGCGAGGTCCTCGGCCCAGGCCCGGTAGCCGGCGGGCGACGGGTGGAAGCCGTCGCTCGCGAACAGCCGCCGGTCGCGCGCCATCGCCTCGTCCATCGGGGCGTGGACGGCGCCGCGCGACCGGGCCGCGTCGCGCATGATCCGGTCCATGAGCCGGGCCCGCGCGCCGAGGACGAGCCGCAGCGGCTGCGGGATCGCCGGGAACCGGTGCACGGGCGGCATCCCCGCGACGACCAGCGTCGCGTGCGCGTACCTGCCCTGCAGCGCGGCGATGAGCCGGGACACGTCGTCCGTCCACCGCCGCAGCGGGCGCCCCCGGATCAGGTCGTTGATCCCGACGGTCACGACCACGAGGTCCGCGCCCGGTCCCCCGGACGCGCCGCCGGGCGGCGCGCCCCCGGGGGGCGTGCCGTTACCGGAGGTGCCGTTGCCGGACGCGTCTTTGCCGGACATGTCCGTGCCGGGGGCGCCGTTCGGTACGAGGCCGGTCGCGACCCGGTGGGCCGTGGCGCCGTTCTCGCCGTTGACCGACCAGGACACGCTGCGCCGCAGGCGTTCCCGCAGCGCCTCGGCCAGGAAGCCCGGCAGGGCCTGCGCGTGCCGGGACGCGCCGACCCCCACCGCGGTGGACTCCCCGATCACGACGACCCGGTAGGCGGGTCCGGCGCCGGGGTCGGTGCCGGGGGCGAAGCCGTGCTCGTCACCGGACGCGGGTGCGAGCCGGGGCGTGCGCCGGGCCGTCCGCCAAGCCTGCACGGCGAGGACCGGCGCGAGCGGAATCAGCAACATCGACTGGGGGACTCGGGCGAAGGTGAATGGTCTCTTCATCTCAATCCCAGACTTGTGCGGTTCGGCCCCCGAGCTCATATCGCCCGCTCGCGGAGCAGGCTTCGTGCGAAGTTCGCGATCACCTCCGCGACATAAGCGTGCCCGCGCGGGTTCAGATGGATTCCGTCGGCGCTCCACATCGCGGGATCGGCGACCTTGTCCACCGTTTCTCGCGCGGGAAACGGTATTCCGAACTCGCGCGTCGCACGGGCGAGCTCCTCGTTGAAGTCGTGAATGCGCTGCACCGTTCGCTTCTTGCGGAACTGCGACATCGGGGACAGGTCGAGCAGCGGCGGCCGCGGCACCGGGATCGCGAGCGCGATCGCGTCGCGCGAGCGGGCCCAGCCGAACAGCTCGGTCAGCCGGGCCGCGGCGGCCGGCCGCTCGAACCCGCGCAGCGCGTCGTTCATCCCGCAGCCGAGCACGACGAGCCTCGGCCGCAGGTCCCGGACGGCGGGCAGCTGGGTGCCGACCACGTCCTCGATCGTCGCGCCCGGGTCGGAGACGTTGAGCATCTCCTCGCGGGAAACGTCCAGCTCACGGGCCAGCCGACCGGCCCAGCCGAGCCACCCGCCGGCCGGGTCCGGGTCGTTCTGCCCCTCGGCGACGCTGTCGCCGAGCACCACCATGACGGGCCCGCCGCCCGGCCGGTCGGCCATCACGCGACGAGTTCGAGCAGGTAGTCGGTGAGGGCCGTCACCGTCTCCCGGCGCCGCGCCTCGGCCACGTCGACCTCGACCTGGAGATGGTCTTCGATGTCGCTGATGATGCTGATGGCGTAGACGGAGTCCACGCCATACCGCGCCAGTTCGACACCTGGATCGATGTTTTCAGCAGGCCGGTCGAGGTAGAAGGCGATCCTGTCAAGAAGCCACGATTGCAGCTCGTCGTGGGAAATTGTTTCCGATCTGGTCACCGCATTCCTCCTTATGTCAGAGGATCATCGAATCAATCGCGATAGCTATCGGAAGACGAGCAACACGCAAGATACCGGCAAATAGACGATGTGTCTCAGATCCCCATGTGAACGATCGGACACAACCATGTCTCTGTTTCGTAAATTAAGTCAGTTAGACGGTAAAACGGCACTAGGTTACTGGTGAGTAACCACTTCCGTTATGGGGCCCACCGGAAGGCCGCCCGCGAACCCCTGTCCCCGCCCGTCCCACTGGATCCGTCGCTCACCCGCGAACCCACCGCGGCACCCGACCTGCGTCGTTTCCCAGCAGACCCGTCCCGCACGGGCATCCGGCCGGCCATGCCGACCCGGCACGTTCCAAGAGAATTTCGGACAAACTCCCAGACTCCCCCATCACGGACGAGTCAGGTCCTTCTTCCTTCGCAGGCATATATAGCTTGCCCCGCGGAAATCATGCCTGGTCAGCGGCACCGTCCACCGGCACCGGCCCGGTGAGGAGGGAGGCCACCGGATTGGGGTCGCGGGACTGCGCCAGGCGGTCCAGGACCGCGTGCGCCCGCTGCGACCGCCACCGGTGCGCCGCGATCCGGTGGTATCTGGCGAGGTTCGCGGCGGACGGGCGCGCCACCCCCGTCAGCGCGTAGCCGTGCTGGGCCAGCCGCGAGGCGAGGACGTGCTCGACCAGGTCCGCCTCCCAGTCCTCCAGGCGCTCCCGCCACGCCCCGACGTTGCGGGTGTTGGGCGCCTCGTGCGTCCGGAGGTGCCACTTGCGCGCGGACGGCACCGTCTCCCGGGCGTGCTCGTACGCCTTCGTCATCGCCGGGTGGTAATCCTCGCCGAGGAACGCGCACAGCCGCCGCAGCGAGTTCTCCGGTTCGGCGACGAGGTCCTCGTACCGGAACTCGTAGAAGGTCTCCGGGCCGAGGCGGCGGGCGAGGCACTTGCCGGTGTCGACCGCCTCCCGCCAGGTCAGCGCCGCCGAGAAGGTGTCGCCGTGGTACCAGGGCATCTTCTTCAGCGAGCTGACCGCGTCCCGGCCGTCCCGGACGAGATGGACGAACTGGGCGTCGGGGAACATCCGCTGGAGCATGGGCACCCGGCGGAAGTAGCTCGGGCGCTTGTCGCCCCACCGCGGCTTGCCGTGCTCGCGCGCGTACGCCCGGAAGACGGTCGCCAGGGCCGACCCGAGCGTCGGCGGCGCCTGCACGATCTCCTCGATCGTCCTGTCCGCGTCCAGCTTGAGGACGTGGAACTTCGTGTCCTTGCCCTTGACGATCCATTCCGCGAGCCTGCGCCGGTTCTCCGCCAGCTCCAGGTCACCGAAGGTCTGCCGCACCTCGTACGAGGTGTGCACGAACCTGGTCTCGGACGGGAACGCGATCCGCGGATGCGAGTGCAGCATCTGCTGGAGCAGCGTCGTGCCCGAACGGGGACAGCCGATGATGAAGATCGGCCGGCTGGTCTGCGGAGTCATGCCGCGCCAAAATACGCCGGGTTCCTGAGTGAAGCCCCAACGCTACCTCAACGAAACCTGAAAGTTCCCCCCGGTTTCGCGCCCGCCGCAGATCCGGTGGCCCGCGGCGGCCAAGCCACTGGAACCGATCATGGCGCCGGAACGCCCAAGTGTCGGGTCGCCGCACCGCGGACGGCGCGGCCCCTCGCCCGAGCCGCCGCGGCGAACGGCGAGGTCGGCGGCCGGTCACGGCAAACGATCCGACAGCAGACTTCCCTTTTCGCGAGAAATAAGCTAAGTTAACTACCGGTGTGCCGGGAAGTCTGGTCGGCGAGACACCATACGTCTGCGACCAGGAGGGTGGATGAATTCCCGGCACTTCATCATCGCGCCGCCTCCGTCGCCGCGCGTTCCCGCCCGGCCTTACGGCATGATCTCCATGGCCTGGGCGCACGACTTCCCAGATAGCTGAGCCGCTTCCTTCCCCTCCCCTTCGCGGGCCTTTCCTCACGGGCCGGCGCGCATTCGGCGCGCCCGGCGCGGTCTTCGACGTCCCACAGCGGAAGCGTGCATTCTCATGGCTGAATTCTTCGACGCCGCGTTCGGTTTTCCGACCGCGCTTTTCACTTTCTCTCTCCTGGTCGTCGCCGTGTACTGGGCCTTCGTCCTGGTCGGCGGCCTCGACATGGACCTCCTCGGGGCCGGCGCCGATGCCGATACGGGGGCCGGCGCCGGCCCCGAGGACGGGGACGGGCCCGGCCCGGGCTGGTTCGCCTTCCTCGGCCTCGGCGGTGTCCCCGGCACGGTCGTCCTCTCGCTGCTCATCGCCCTCGCGTGGTTCGTCAGCCTCGCGGGCTCGGCGCTGCTGGACGGCGCCTTCCTGCGGACCCTCGTCCTGGCCGTCGCGCTGATCGCGGCCTGGGCCGGGACGCGGCTGGCCGTGCTGCCGCTGCGCCGCGTCCTGCGCCGCCCGGTCGAGGCGTCGCTGCGCGACTTCGTCGGGCTGCCCTGCGTCATCCGCACCGGGCGGGTCGGCCCGGACTTCGGCCAGGCCGAGGTCACCGCCCCCGACGGCTCGTCCGCCATCGTCCAGGTGCGGCAGCCCGCGATGGACGTGGCCGTGGCGGGCGGCGCGCAGGGCACCGCCCTCACCGCCGGCAGCCACGCACTGATCTTCGATTTCGACCCGGCCGGCCAGTTCTTCTGGGTGATGCCGCACGACGCGGCGTTCGACCGCCCGGCCCTCTAGCCCCCGCGCCCCGACCCCCCGCGCCCCGCCCCCCGCGACCTGATCCCCGCGACCGCACTCCCCCGACAGACAGGGATTCCGATGGACGTCATCACCATGGGAGCCGGTGTGCTCCTGGCACTCGCCCTTCTCGTCACCCTCGGGCTCGTCCTGATGGTGAAGAAGCTCTTCCGCAAGGTCGACCAGGGCCGTGCGCTCATCATCTCCAAGTACAAGAAGGTGGACGTCACCTTCACCGGCGCGATCGTCCTGCCCGTTCTGCACAAGGCCGAGATGATGGACATCTCGGTGAAGACGATCGACATCGAGCGGACCGGCCGGGAAGGGCTGATCTGCAAGGACAACATCCGCGCCGACATCCGCATCACGTTCTTCGTCCGCGTGAACAAGACCGTCGAGGACGTGGTGAAGGTCGCGCAGGCCATCGGCACCGAGCGCGCCAGCGGCCAGGAGACGCTGCAGGAGCTGTTCGCGGCCAAGTTCTCCGAGGCGCTGAAGACCGTCGGCAAGCACCTCGACTTCGCCGACCTCTACACCCGCCGCAACGAGTTCCGCGACCACATCATCCAGGTCATCGGCACGGACCTGAACGGCTACAGCCTCGAGGACGCGGCGATCGACTACCTGGAGCAGACGCCGCTGATGTCGCTCGACAGGTCGAACATCCTGGACGCCCAGGGCATCCGCAAGATCACCGAGCTGACCGCGATCGAGCACGTCCGCACCAACGAGCACGCCCGCCACGAGGAGAAGGAGATCACGCGCCAGAACGTGGAGGCGCGCGAGGCGATCCTGGAGCTGGAGCGCCGCCAGGCGGACGCCGAGCTGCGCCAGGAGCGCGAGGTCGAGACCGTCCGGGCGCGGGAGCAGGCGGAGATCGAGCGGGTGAAGGCCGAGGAGCGGCTGCGCGCGCAGACCGCGCACATCCGCACCGACGAGCAGCTCGGCGTGCAGCACGAGAACAAGGAGCGGGAGGTCTCGGTCGCCGCGAAGAACAAGGAGCGGGTGCTCGCGATCGAGAGCGAGCGGATCGAGAAGGACCGCCTGCTGGAGGTCATCGCCCGCGAGCGGGAGACCGAGCTGACCCGGATCTCCGCCGACAAGGAGGTCGAGGCGGAGAAGCGGGAGATCGCGAACGTCGTCCGGGAGCGGATCGCGGTGGAGCGGACGGTCGCCGAGCAGGAGGAGAACATCAAGCGCCTCCGGACGGTCGAGGAGGCCGAGCGCACCCGCCAGGCCGTCATCATCCAGGCGGAGGCCGAGGCGCAGGAGAACCTCGTCAAGGACATCAAGGCCGCCGAGGCCGCGGAGGCCGCCGCCGAGCACCGCGCCCGCGAGGAGCTGACGATGGCGCAGGCGCGGCAGGAGGCCGCCGAGCTGGACGCGCAGGCCAAGATCAGGCTGGCCGAGGGCCTGCGGGCCGAGGCCGCCGCGCCCGGGCTGGCCGAGGTCCAGGTGCGCGAGCAGCACGCCGCCGCGATCGAGAAGGTCGGCCGGGCCGAGGCGGCCGTCGCGCGGGAGAAGGCGATGGCCGAGGCCGCCCGGATCCGCGAGGCGCTGAAGGCGGAGGCCGAGGGCCTCAACGAGAAGGCCGGCGCGATGGCCGCGCTGGACGAGGCGTCCCGCCAGCACGAGGAGTACCGGCTGCGGCTGGAGACGGAGAAGGACATCCGGCTCGCCGCGATCGACGTGCAGCGGCAGGTCGCCGAGGCGCAGGCGAGCGTCGTCGCGGCCGGGCTGGAGTCGGCCGACATCAACATCGTCGGCGGCGACAGCGTGTTCTTCGACCGGCTCGTCGGTTCCATCGCGCTCGGCAAGAGCGTGGACGGCTTCGTGCAGAACTCCGAGGTGGCGCGGTCCGTCGCCGGCCCCTGGCTGGACGGCTCGGGCAGCTTCACCGACGACATGGCCAGGCTGCTCGGCTCGGTCGACACCGGCGGCGTCCGCGACCTGACCCTGTCGGCGCTGCTGCTGCGCCTGATCAAGTCCGGCGGCCCCGAGGCGTCCGGGTTCCAGGACCTCCTGGACACCGCCCGCCGCCTGGGCGTGGCCGACGCGCCGCTGCGGCAGGCCAACGGAACCGAGTTGACGGCCCCCGGGACCAGCTGACCGCACCCGTTGACTTGCGGCGTGTTGTTGTTATCCGGCCTGTCAAAACAACAACACGCCGCAAGTCAACGCGCGGGGGGGCGGGGAGTGAAGGCGGAGCGGAGGGAGTGACGGGTGAGTGAGGGTGTACGGGCGGAGCTGGACCACGGGACGTACGAGGTGCTGCGGGCGCGGCTCGCCGAGCACGCGGCGGAGCTGGCGCGGCGCGCGGAGGAGCTGAACGCGCGGCGGCTGGAGGTCTTCGGCGGGGCGGAGCTGCGGCTGGCCGGCACCGAGCAGATCCGGACGGCGCACAACTGCGTCCCGCGGGACGTGGTGGCGCTCGGCGGGGTGATGCTGTTCGGCTACAACGTCTTCCTCGGGCTGAAGCCGGAGACGACGGTCGACGACGTGTTCTCCCTGCACCGCTTCGCGCGGGACGGGGACGGCATCTCGTTCGTCCCGACCGGGCCGGAGGCGGTGCCGGGCCTGCTGGACGACCCGCGGTTCCAGCGCGACTTCTCCGACATGTACCGGTACTACCGGCAGGCGCGGCTGCTCCAGCTGCGGCTGGTGGACGGGCGGCTGCTCGCGGTGTTCCAGACCGGCCCGCGCCTGTCCGATCTCCGGGTGCTGCGGTGGCGGACCGCGCCCGACGGCACCGTCGCGTACGAGGACAACCAGGGCGAGCGCGACCACGCGTTCCCGGCCGCGCACGACGTCGACTGGGTCGAGACCACCCGCGACGACCACGTCCTCGGCCGGCACCCGCACATCTCGGTCGAGGGCGAGGTGTTCGTCGAGACGATCGGCGGGACGCTCACCGTCAAGATCGAGGACAACACCGACAGCGGGACGGGCGTCTACTCCGAGCCGGTGGACGAGCCGCTCCAGTCCCTCGCCGACGCCGACATCCTGCACGCCCGGGTCGGGGCGCTGATCCTGCTCCGCATCCGCCCGTACAACGAGACGGCGTGGCGGCACCTGGTGTTCAACGTCCGCACCAAGGAGGTCGTGCGGCTCGACGGCATCGCGCAGGCGTGCCGGAGGCTGCCGGACGACCAGGGCATCATCTTCCCGGGCGGGTACTACCTGGACACCGGCGCCGCGAAGACGTTCGACACCGACGTCGCGGGCCTGGAGTACGAGCGCGTCGTCCGCTCCCCCAACGGCGAGGACGTCCTCTACGTGTTCCACTCGCGGGAGGACGGGCGGTCGCTGCTGCTGCCGTACAACGTGATCCGCAAGCAGGTCACGACGCCGATCACCTGCCACGGGTACTCGCTGTTCGAGGACGGGACGCTCGCGGTGATGCGGGCGTTCTCCGAGGAGCCCGCCCGCGTCCACCCGATGCAGATCTGGCGGAGCCCGTTCGTCTCCGACGCGCACGCCGCCGCGCAGCCCGTCGGGACGGGCCCGCTGGAGCGCGTCGGGAACGCCGACCTGGTCCGCGGGATCTCCGAGTGCCTCTCCGTCACCCGCATGGTGGACGAGATGTCGCCGTCCGGCCGCGTGTTCGAGGCGCTCATCTCGGCGTGCACGCGCACGGCCGACCTGTACCACTGGCTCGCCGAGGACGACCTCGGGGAGGTGGCGGCGCCGCTGGCCGACGTCCGCGCCACCGCGGGCCAGGTCCTGGACGAGTACGAGAAGGTCAGCGCGCTCACCGACCAGGCCGCCGCCGCGGTGACCGAGGCGGCCGAGGACATCGCGGCCCTGGTCCGGCGCTCCCGGGCCGAGCCGCCGGCGAGCGCCGACGGCTGGATCGGCCGGCTCGCCGAGTTCCGCCGCGCGCAGGGGCATCTGGAGACGCTGCGCGACGTCCGCTACATCGACCTCGCCCGGATCGACGAGCTGTCCGAGACCGTCCAGGCCGAGCTCCGGGACGCGGGCCAGGGCGCCGTCGAGTTCCTCCAGCGCGAGGACGCATTCACCGGCTACCACGCCGAGGTCGAGCGGATCAGCGAGGCGGCGCAGGCGATCGAGACCGCCGCCGAGGCCGTGCCGCTCGGCGACCTCCTCGACGCGCAGAACGAGGGCCTGGAGGTCGTCACCGGGGTCGTCGGCGACCTCGACCTGACCGACGCGACCGCGCGGACCGCGATCCTGGAGCGCGTGGGCGAGGTCCTCGGCGGCCTCAACCGGGCCCGCGCCGTCCTCGACGGCCGGCGCCGCGACCTGCTGGGGCGCGAGGGCCGCGCCGAGTTCGCCGCCGAGCTCGGCCTGCTCGACCAGTCCATCGCGGGCGCGCTCGCCGGGGCGGCCACGCCGGAGGGCTGCGACGAGCAGCTCGGCCGGCTGCTGCTCCGGCTGGAGACGCTGCAGGCCCGGTTCGGCGAGCTGGACGACTTCCTCGCCGAGCTGGAGACGAAGCGCACCGAGGTCTACGAGGCGTTCTCGTCCCGCAAGCAGACGCTGCTGGACGAGCGCGCCCGCCGCACCGACCGGCTCACCGAGTCGGCCGACCGCATCCTGTCCGGCGTCCGCCGCCGCGCCGCGGCCCTCGGGTCGCCGGACGAGGTCAACACCTACTTCGCCACCGACCCGATGGTGGCGCGGCTCCGCGGGATCGCCGACGAGCTGCGCGCGCTGGACGACGGCGTCCGCGCCGAGGAGCTGGAGGGCCGGGTCAAGGCCGCCCGCCAGGAGGCCGGCCGGGCGCTGCGCGACCGCCTCGACCTGTACGGCGACGACGGCGGGTCGATCCGGTTCGGGCGGCACCGGTTCGCGGTCAACACCCGCCCGATCGAGCTGACCCTCGTCCCGCACCGCGACACGGTGGCGTTCGCGATCACCGGGACCGACTACCGCGCGCCCGTCCGCGACGGCGGCTTCGCGGCGACCCGGCACCTGTGGAACCAGACGCTCGTCTCGGAGACCCCGGAGACCTACCGCGCCGAGTACCTGGCGACGTCGATCCTCGCGGAAACCGGCGCCGCCCGGCTGCGGCGGGCGGCGGAGGACGGCCGCCTCCTCGCCCTCGTCCGGGAGGCGGCCGCCGACCGGTACGACGAGGGCTACGAGCGGGGCGTCCACGACCACGACGCCGCCCGCATCCTGGAGACGCTGCTGCGCCTGCGCTCCGAGGCGGGCCTGCTGCGCTACCCGTCCCCGGCCCGCGCCGCCGCCCAGCTCTTCTGGACTCACGGCGCCGACGAGACCGGGCGCGCCGCCTGGACGACCCGCGCGCGGTCCCTCGTCCGGGCCCGCGAGGCGTTCGGTAGGACGGCCGGCCGCACCGGCGCGCTGGCCGAGCTGACGGCCGAGCTGTCCGCCGCCGTCACCGCCTTCACCGAGCGCAGCGGCCTGGCCGCACCGGACCCGCTCGCCGCCGAGTACCTGGTCGAGGAACTGGCCGCGGCCCCCGACGGCTTCGTCATGAGCCAGGGGGCCCGCACCCTGCTCAAGGGCTTCGGGCAGGCGCTCGGGGAGAACGCGCTGGACGACGACCTGCGCGGCGCCGGGTCGCTGGCCGCCCAGCACCAGCTGGCGGAGGCGTGGCTCCGCTCCTACCTCGGGACGGGAGCGGACGGCGACGAGGCCGACGCCCCCGAGGCCGTGGCGACGCTGCTCTGCGCGTCCGCCCGCTACGACTCCCCCGCCGCGCTGACGGCGACGATCGACGACCTGCTCGGCGACCACCCCCGCATCGCCGACCGCCGCATGGACCTCCGCCTCGACGAACTGCTCGCCCGCACGGAGCGGTTCCGCGCCGAGCGCGTCCCGGCCTTCCGCGCCTACCAGCGGCAGCGGAACGACCTCATCACCACCGAGGAGAAGCGGCTCAACGTCGCGGCGCTCAAGCCCCGGACGATGAGCGCGTTCGTCCGCAACCGGCTGGTGGACGAGGTGTACCTGCCGCTGATCGGCGACAACCTCGCCAAGCAGCTCGGCATCACCGGCGAGGGCAAGCGCACCGACCAGATGGGGATGCTGCTGCTCATCTCCCCGCCCGGCTACGGCAAGACGACCCTGATGGAGTACGTCGCCGAACGTCTGGGGCTGGCCCTGGTCAAGGTGGACGGCCCGGCCCTCGGCCACGACGTCACGTCCCTCGACCCCGCCCAGGCGCCCAACGCCACCGCCCGCCAGGAGGTCGAGAAGATCAACTTCGCCCTCGACATGGGCAACAACGTCCTGCTCTACCTGGACGACATCCAGCACACCTCGCCGGAGCTCCTGCAGAAGTTCATCCCGCTCTGCGACGCCCAGCGCCGGATCGAGGGCGTCAAGGACGGCGAGCCGCGCACCTACGACCTGCGCGGCAAGCGGTTCGCGGTCTGCATGGCCGGCAACCCGTACACCGAGTCGGGGCAGCGTTTCCGCATCCCGGACATGCTCGCGAACCGCGCCGACGTGTGGAACCTGGGCGACGTCCTGTCCGGCAAGGACGACCTGTTCGCGCTCAGCTACATCGAGAACGCGCTGACCTCGAACACCGTCCTCGCGCCGCTCACGAACCACGACCGCGCCGACGTCGAGCTGCTGGTGCGGATGGCGTCCGGCGACCGGACCGTCCGGCCCGACCGCCTGTCCCACCCGTACTCCCAGGCCGAACTGGACGAGATCCTCTCCGTCCTGGAGAAGCTGCTCCACGTGCAGCGGGTCGTCCTGACGGTCAACCGCGCCTACATCGCCTCGGCGGCCCAGGACGACTCCGCCCGCACCGAGCCCCCGTTCCGCCTGCAGGGCTCCTACCGCGACATGAACACGCTCGCCGAGCGCGTCCTCCCGGTGATGAACGCCGCCGAACTCGAAGCGGCCATCGACGACCACTACCGCGCCGAATCGCAGACGCTGACCTCGGACGCCGAGGCCAACATGCTCAAGCTCGCCGAGCTCCGCGGCACCATGACCCCCGGCCAGCAGGCCCGCTGGACGGAGATCAAGGACGCCTACCAGCGCGCCCAGGCCCTCGCCGGCAGCCAGGAGGACCCCTCGGTGGGCGCCCTCCTCCACCTGGCCGACAAACTGACCGCGATAGAAAAGGCGCTCCGGACCACCCGCTGACGGCACCGCCGAAATCCACCGACCGGGAAGCACGACATGGCTCATCTCTCCCTCCGCGGCATCATGAAGAGCATCTTCATGACCGTGCTCAACCTGGCGGCCGGCGTCGGGCTGGTGGTACTGGCCGCCGGGCTCCTGGCGGCGGAGGCACCGGACGGAGACCGCGACCTGCGCGCCTACGAGTCGGCGACACGCTGCCAGGCTCCGCCGCGAGCGCCCGCAGACTGCCGCTGGACGGCGAAGTTCACGGTGTCCGACGTCCGCCTGACCAGCAAGCGAGGCGAGTCGGACAGCGCGGTGCTCACCGACGCGGACGGCGACGGGTGGGAGACGTCCTATCCGAACAGCGGCCCCGTGCTGAACACCCTGGACGAGGGCGACCGGGTCACCGGCACGGTCTGGCGCGGCAGGCTGACCGAGATCGCGGCCATGGGCCAGTCCCAGCGGACCCACGCGGCGCCGGTCGACATGCGCACCCGGGTGCTGATCGGCGCGCTGATCCTCGTCCCCGGCGGCGTCCTCATGACGGCGGCGAGCACCTGGCGCCTGCTGCGGCTCCGGGCCCGCCCCGAGCCGACCCCGGGCATGGTCGCCACGCTCGGCCTGGCCTACGCGCTGTTCCTCGCCGGACTCTTCTCACCGCTCCTGGTCAGTGCCGGCGGCGAGAACTTCCGGACGACACTGGCCGTCTGGGTCCCCATCGCCGCCGTCATGACCGCGGCGGCCTTCGTCAGCACCGCTCGGAAGCGCCGCACGATGTCCGCGCCGGGCTGAGCCGCCGGAGCGCGCACCGGCCGGTGTTCAGGTCTGCGCGCGCTCCTGCTGCCGCTGGATCAGCTCCTCGACCGCGGTCGGCAGCGTCGTCTCGAAGTCGATCAGCTTCGCCCATGTGGGGGTGACCACGATCCGGACCATGGCCTCGTAGAGCGAGCGGACCCCGGCCTCCCACTCGACCCGCTGCTCGGGCGTCATCTCGTACGAGCCGTTCATCTGCAGGTACTCGTCCGGGATGCCCTCGACGAGGTCCAGCTCGGCCCGGCCCCGGATGAGCAGGATCTTCGGCGGGTGGACCTCGGTGTCGATGGTCAGGGCGACCATCGGGTTCGCGCGCAGGTGGCTCAGCTTCGGGGCGTTCGTCGCGGTGCACATCACGAGCTCCGCGCCGTTCCAGGTGAAGCCGATCGGTACGTTGCGCGGCGTGCCGTCCTTGGCGACGTAGGCCAGGCGGGTCAGGTCGCGGGCCAGCAGCTCCCGGCTCAGCGGCCGGTTCAGGATCTCGTTGATCTCATGCTGTTCCATGGTCGTTCCTCCGTCGTCCGGGCGGCCCCTCGCCGGCCGCCGTCATCCCTGGGACGAAGCCGTCCGCCGGTTCTCGACATCTAGCCGAGCTGCTCGGCCAGCCCGACGACGATCCCCTCGGGGCCCGGACGAAGCAGAGCCGGTGGCTGTCCCCGTACCGCGCCACCTCGCCGACCGGTCCGCATCATGACGATGTCGGTACGGACGCCGTCGAGCCCGAGCACCCGGTCGACCGAGTCCCCTTCGACGAACGCCTCGCCCTCCCGCTCCATGCCGAGCTCGGCGAAGAAAGCGGTGACGGCCTCCAGGTCGTCCACCACGATGAGGATGTTGTCCATCCGCAGCTTCGTCATGCCGGTTCCTCCTTCGTCACGCGGCCCTCACGGCCGCCGATGCACCTGGGACGCCACCGGCGCCGCGTTCTCGACACAGGAGGGCCCCGTCCCCGCCGATCAGAGAATGAGCGCGATGAAGACCAGGCAGGAGATGATGTTGATCAGCCAGCTGTGGTTGTTCATCCACGCGCGGACGCCGGGCATGGCCCGCTCCGCGCGCCGGTGGAAGAGCAGCAGGAGCAGCAGCGGCAGTGCCGCGACGGCGACGGTCGCCCCGACGAAGGGCAGGACGCCGGCGAAGCCCACGTCGTGCTGCTCCATGTGGGCTCCCACCGTCAGCATCACCACGATGTCCGAGGGCATGAACAGGACCACCAGGAGGCCCGTCCTGAGCGCCCGGCGCGGGCCCGCCTCCATGAGCGCCCCCAGCCAGTGGGGCGGCTCGATCGTCGCCCGCCTGACGTAGTTCCGCAGGGCCATGAGGACCAGCAGCCCGACCAGGACGAGCTGGATGATCTTTCCGGCCGATCCGTGCTCCGAGGGCTCGCCCAGGGACACGCCGGCGCCCAGCAGGTCGAAGACGCCGCGGGTCACGGCGACCCCCGCCGTCACGGCGACGGCCACGCCCAGCAGGAACGCGAGGGAGACGAGCACCGGCCGCCTCGTGGTCACCAGGATGATCGCGGACATGATCTGCGGGCCCGCCATCATCGTGACGGCCAGCGGAAAGATCTCGAGATCCAAGGCCCCTCCCCGTGGCCGGGCGATTCCACGATAAAGGGGCAGGTGATCACCTACCCTCGGCCGCGCGCCTTCTTGACCACCGGCTTGTGCTTTCTGTGCATCCGACCGGTATCCGCTTGGCCCGCCGCGCACGCGAGCGCGCCACCTGCGGCGAACGCTGACCACTCGTCCCGGGTGACGCTCGCCGACATCAAGGCCGGCAGGTTCTGACCTCGCCGGCGCGACCATGCGGGCCGTCCGCCACCGGGCGGCCCGCATCGCTCGGGCTAGGAGCCGGTCAGCCAGGACAGCAGGCGGCCGCGGGACCAGCAGCGGCCGACCGCCTCGGTGCGGACGGTCGAGTGATCGAGCAGCGCCAGGCCGATGATGCTGTGGCCGGACGCGCGGCGGTCGCCGAAGGTCGGTATCGCCGGCGCGACGCCGACGCCCTCCGCCGACACCCAGGCCACCGGCCGGTGCGCCGCCGTCTCGTCGAGGCGGTGGAAGAAGCGCAGGCGGCCTTCGAGCGGGAGGTCCGACAGCGCCCATGTCGTGGTGACCACGGGCAGGGCGTCCGGAGGCACTCGGGCGAAGGCTTCGGGCAGCACCTCGAGGGCGTCGCCTTTCAGCAGCACCGGCGGGGCCGCCGCCGCCAATGCCGTCTCCGCTTCGAGCCGCGCCCTCTGCTCCGGCCGGTCCGGCGGCAGGCAGGCGCGCAGCCAGCGGGCCTCGTCCGCGTCGGTCACGTCGACCGGGTCGGGGTCGACGCCGACGCGGGCGACGACCTCGGGGATCGCCCGATCCGGGACGCTCAGTCGAGGCAGAATTCATTGCCTTCCGGGTCGGTCATCACGATGTGGCCGGACTGCATCGGCGGTGCGGGCTCGAAGCGCTGGACGCGGGTGGCTCCGTGGGCGACGAGGCGTTCGGCCTCCGCCTCCAGGGCCTTCATGCGGTCCTCGCCCTCCAGGCCGGGGGCGGCCCGCACGTCCAGGTGGACGCGGTTCTTCGCCTGCTTGCCCTCCGGTACCCGCTGGAAGAACAGGCGGGGGCCGGAGCCCGCGGGGTCGACGACCGCGGAGGCGTCGTTGCGGTTCTCGGGCGGGACGCCTAACGCTTCCAGCGCCTCGTCCCACGACGTGAAGTCGCCGGGCGGCTTCTGCAGCTCGTAGCCGAGGGCCTCGGCCCAGAACGCGGACAGGGCGGCCGGGTCGGCGCAGTCGAAGGTGATCTGGACGTCGCGGGTCATCGGGTCTCCCGGTGCAGGTAGAGGTCGCGGAGCAGGCACACCTCGGACAGGTGGTGGATCAGCTCCCGGTTGATGTGCAGGACGAGCCGCGCCATGGGGTCCGCGGCGTACGGCCCCTCGGCCTCCCCGCACGGGCGGGCGAGGCCCGCCTCGCCCAGGGACTCTACTCCGGCGAGCCACGTCGCGTACTCGGCGTCCAGCTGGGCGAGCGCCTCGTCGGCGGTCTCGGCGTACTCGAACGCCTGGTAGTCGGTGGGCGCCCGGCCGAAGTGGGAGGCGTTGCGGATGGCGAGGACGCCGACGATGACGTGCGCGAGCCGCCAGGCGATCGTGGTGAAGGGCGGCGGGTCGGGCGGCGGCATCGCGAAGTCGATCGTCATCGTCCCGGAGCCGGCCTGCACCGGCGCGGTGCCGGTGCCGCGCGGGCGGACGCTCCAGCAGCCGGGCACCGGCTCCCGGAAGTACTCCTCGTCGGTGAGCCCGTCGATGCGGGGGCGCAGCTGGTTCGTCCAGTGCCAGGTGAGCTGGTCCCGCAGGATCGGGTTCCACTTCAGGTCGCTCATGGGTGCAGCCTGCCCCATATCGCGGACAGGATCCTTCCGTGATCTGTGGGACGCTGGGCGCGTGAGCGTCGAGGCGACCACCGAGCGGGTCCTGCGGTTGCTGGGGCTGCTGCAGCACCGGTCGTCCTGGACCGCCGCCGAGCTCGCCGCCGAGCTGGGCGTCACCGACCGGTCGGTGCGGCGGGACGTGGAGCGGCTGCGCGCTCTCGGCTACCCGGTGCACGCGGCGTCGGGGGTGGGCGGCGGGTACCGGCTCGGCGCGGGCACCCGGCTGCCGCCGCTGCTGCTGGACGACGACGAGGCCATCGCGACGGCGGTGTCGCTGCGGATGGCGTCCGGGGGCACGGTCGCCGGGGCCGGGGAGGCGGCGCTGCGGGCGCTCAGCAAGCTCGACCAGGTGATGCCGCCCCGGCTGCGCGCCGAGGTGCGGGCCGTGCACGGCGCCACCGAGACCCTCGTCGGCCCCGGGGTCGAGGTCGACGCGGAGGTGCTGGTGACGCTCGCGCGGGCCTGCCGCGACGCCGTGCGGGTGCGGTTCCGGTACGCGGCCCGCGACGGCGGGGAGCGGGAGCGGACCGTCGAGCCGGTGCGGATGGTCGCCACCGCCCGCCGCTGGTACCTGATGGCCTGGGACACCGGCCGCGGCGGCTGGCGCACGTTCCGGCTGGACCGGATGCGGGACGTGACGGCGACGACCTGGCATTTCCGGCCGCGGGAGCATCCCGACCCGGTCGCCTACGTGCAGCGCTCGGTGACCGCCGCGCCGTACCGGCATCTCGCGCGGGTGCGGCTGCACGCCCCGCCCGCCCGGGTGCGCGAACTGGTCCCGCCCCAGGTGGGACGGGTCGAGGACGACCGCGACGGGTGGTGCGTGCTCAGCGTCGGCGGCGACGACCTGGACTGGCTCGCCATGCACATCGCCCGGCTGGGCTTCGACGCCGAGGTACTGGAGCCGCCGGAGCTGCGGGACGCCGCCGCCCGGCTGGCCCGCCGCCTCGCCGCGATGGCCGGCTGACCGTCAGTTCTCCCCGGGGGCGTCGTACCGCGCCCGGTTGGCGATCACCTCGTCCATGTGCGTCTCCGCCCAGATCTTGATGCCGCGGATCGCCGCGTGGAGCGAGAGCCCGAGGCCGGTCAGCTCGTAGGTGACCGTGACCGGCACGGTCGGGGTCACCGAGCGGGTGACCAGGCCGTCGCGCTCCAGGGAGCGGAGCGTCTGGGTGAGCATCTTCTGGCTGACCCCGGCCAGCCGCCGCGCCAGCTCGGAGTAGCGCATCGGCCGCGGCTCGCCGACGCGGTCGTCCCCGGGGTACGGGTCGTCGCCGCCGAGCGCGGCGAGGACCAGCGCGACCCACTTGTCGGAGATCCGGTCGAGGAGCTGCCGGCTGGGGCATCGCGCCAGGAACGCGTCGTACTCCATCTTCGCCTCGGCCCGCTTCTGGGCCGCCGTCCTCGTCGGCATCGGCCGCTCCTTCCTACCGCGCGGTGACCTACGCACTTCCAGGTGCGTTCTTCCCGATGGAGAGCTACCCCTCCATTGTGGAGGAGCAGAGCGAACATCTCCATGGGAGGCGACCATGTCGACCACTTTCCGTACCGCCGTCGTCCGCGATCCGGGCGGCCCCGACCCGATCGAGATCATCGACGTGCCCCGCACCGAGCCGGGGCCCGGCGAGGTGCGCGTCGAGATCGCGGGCGCCGCGGTCAACCCCGTCGACCTGGCGGTCGTGTCCGGGTTCTTCCACGAGATCGGGCTGATCGAGCGGACCGGCCACGTCGGCCTCGGCTGGGACTTCGCCGGGACCGTCGCCGCCGCCGGCCCGGACGCCGGTTTCCCGGTGGGCAGCCGCGTCGCGGGGATCCTCCCCGGCTTCGACCGCGACTTCGGGACCTACGCCGAGCAGCTGGTCATCCCGGTCGACGACCTCGCCCTCGTCCCCGAGGGCCTCGACCTGACCACCGCGGCGGCGGTCCCGCTCAACGCGCTGGCAGCGGCCCGGCTCGTCGACCTGCTCGGGGACGGGGAGGGCCGGAGCCTGCTGGTGACCGGGGCCGCCGGCGCGGTCGGCGCGAACGCCGCCGTGCTCGCCCAGGAGCGCGGCTGGCGCGTCACCGGCCTGGCCCGCGCCGGGGACGAGAAGTTCGTGCGCGGCCTCGGCGTCGACTTCACCCAGGAGGCGGCGCCCGGCTGGGACGCGGTCGCCGACGCCGCCACGCTCCAGGACAGGGGCATCGCGCTGGTCCGCGACGGCGGCGTCTTCGTCGGCGTGCTGCCGAACGCCGCGCCGCCGGAGGAGCGCGGCGTCACCGTCCGCGTACTGGACGTGCGGGCCGACGGCGCCCGGCTCGCCGAGCTGCTGGACGCCGCCGCGAGCGGCCGCCTGCCGGTGCGGGTGCACGCGGTCGTGCCGCTGGACGAGGTCGCCGGCGTCCACCGCGCGGTCGCGGAGGGCGGCGTGCGCGGGAAGTACGTCCTGCGGCCCTGACCCGGACGCCTCGGACGCCGGCCGCCTCCGCCGTCGCACCCGGCCGCGGAGGCGTTCCGCCGCATATGAAGGCTTCAGCGTCGCTGCACGGTGAACGTGCCGCACCCTGGGCTCTGAATGGTGCCGTGGATTTGGTCGGGATCGGCGGATGACAGGCGGGCGCTCAGCGAGACCATTTCATAGGCGCCCGGCCTGCTGAGCCAGGAGTCACCGTGCAGAGCCAGCGAACTGCCGGTGACGTGCCCCCGCAGGGTGAACGAGCCCGACAATCCATCGGAGTTGCCGGGCGCGGGGGCGAAACGGAAGATGCCGCTGACCGTTCCGCTCGACCTTTGGACGAGGGTGAGGTTCAGCTGCATGAGCCCTTGCGGGCAGGTGTAGGTGCCGCGCCAGCTGCCGGTGAGCGTGCTCTGCCGGAGCTCCGGCGTCGAAAGATCCGGCGTCGAGAGCTCCGGGGGCGGCGGGAGCTCGCGGGTGGGCCGCGATTCGGTGGTGAAGTTCGGTATCGCGCACCCTGAGCCGAACAGTGCCATCGCGGCGATGGCGGCCGAAGCCGCGGTGATCCTTGCGCGCCCGTTCCGCCGGACGGTGTCGGGCTGGCTGCTTCTCATGGTGGCGACCCTCTGGCTGCTGGACGCCCCGCGCATCGGCACGACCCATGCCGGACCCCCGCACGGGGACGAAGGTGATCGAATCGGAACTGTGACGGCGCGCACCCGGTGCGGGTTCCGTCGGGTTCGATCGTCCGGCGCGGGGACGCGGTCAGCAGATGCGTGGCAGCGGGTCGCCCACCAGGAGGTCGACGATGCGGGTCCCGCCGAAGACCGTCTTCAGCAGGACGAGACCGGGCGGGTCGTCGCGCACCTGCCCGATGACCGCGGCGTCCGCGCCGAGCGGGTGCCGGCGCAGCGCGGCCAGGGCGGCGTCCGCGGCCTCCGGGGCGACGACGATCACCGCGCGGCCCTCGCAGGCCACGTACATCGGGTCGATGCCGAGGAGCTCGCAGGCGCCGCGGACGGCGGGCCGCACGGGGACGGCGGACTCGTCCACCACCACGGCCGCGCCGGCGTCGGAGGCCAGCTCGTTGAGGACGGTCGCGACACCGCCGCGGGTGGCGTCGCGCATGCGGCGGACGGTACCGGGGCAGGCGTCGCGGACCTCGGCGAGCAGGCAGTTCAGCGGCGCGGTGTCGGACGCCAGGTCGGCCTCGATGTCGAGTTCGCCGCGCGCCAGCATGATCGTGACGCCGTGCTCGCCGATCGGGCCGGTGACGAGGACCGCGTCCCCCGGCCGGACCTCGGCGCCGGCGGCGTGCGCGAGGCCCACCCCGGCGGTGTTGATGTAGCAGCCGTCGGCCTTGCCCCGCTCGACGACCTTGGTGTCGCCCGTGACGATGTCCACGCCGGCGGCCTCGGCGGCCCGGCTCATCGACTCGGTGATGCGGCGCAGGTCGGCGACCGGGAAGCCCTCTTCGAGGATGAACCCGGCCGAGAGGTGCAGCGGCGTCGCGCCGGAGACGGCGAGGTCGTTGACGGTCCCGTTGACGGCCAGGTCGCCGATGTCGCCGCCGGGGAAGAACAGCGGCGACACGACGTAGGAGTCGGTGGTGAAGGCGAGCCGGGTCCCGTTCACGGTGAGGTGGGCGGAGTCGTCCAGGCGGTCCAGGTGCGGGTTGTCGAACGCCTCGCGGAACACGGCCTCGATCAGGGTGTGGGTGGCCTTGCCGCCGGAGCCGTGCGCGAGCGTGATGGCGTCCTCGCGGAGGCGTGCCTTGCGGGACCGGGCGCGCTCGATGCGTTCGAGCACCTGCTCCTCGCGGATCGTCACGCGTCCCGTCACCGTGTCGCGTCCGGTCACCGTGTCGCCTCCTTGACGCGCTCGCGGGTGAAGCGGCCGAAGTTGTAGTACGCGGCGCAGGCGCCCTCGGAGGAGACCATGCAGGTGCCGATGGGCGTCTCCGGCGTGCAGGCCGTCCCGAAGACCTTGCACTCCCACGGCTTGAGGACGCCCTTCAGCACCTCGCCGCACTGGCACGCCTTCGGGTCGGCGACCCGGCCGCCCGGGATGTCGAAGACGCTCTCGGCGTCGTAGGCCGCGTACTCGTCCCGGAAGCGGAGCGCGGAGTGCGAGATGAAGCCGAGGCCGCGCCACTCGAAGTAGGGCCGCGGCTCCATGGTCTGCCCGATGACCTGGAGCGCCTTGGCGTTGCCGTCCCACGGGACCACCCGGCCGTACTGGTTCTCGACCTCGGAGCGTCCCGCCGCGAGCTGCGCCAGCAGCATGTGCACCGACTGGAGCAGGTCCAACGGCTCGAAGCCCGCGACGACCAGCGGCTTCCCGTAGTCGCCGGTGATGAACGAGTACGGGCGGCAGCCGATGACGGTCGAGACGTGGCCGGGGCCGATGAAGCCGTCCAGCCGCAGGTCCGGCGAGTCGAGGATCGCCTTGATCGCCGGGAGGATCGTCACGTGGTTGTTGAAGACCGAGAAGTTCCCGATGCCCTGGGCCGCCGCACGCAGCACCGTCATCGCGGTGGACGGCGCGGTGGTCTCGAACCCGATCCCCATGAAGACGACGCGGCGGTCTGGGTTCCGCTGGGCGATCTTCAGCGCGTCCAGGGGCGAGTACACCATCCGGATGTCGGCCCCGGCGGCCTTGGCGTCGAAGAAGGAGCCGTCCCCGCCCGGCACCCGCATCATGTCCCCGAAGGACGTCATGATGACGTCCGGCTGGGACGCGATGTGGATGGCGTCGTCCACCCGTCCCATCGGGATCACGCACACGGGGCAGCCTGGGCCGTGCACGAGCGAGATGTTCTCGGGCAGGTAGTCCTCTATCCCGTGCTTGTAGATGGTGTGGGTGTGGCCCCCGCACACCTCCATGAACTTGTACTGGCGGCCTGGCTCGCACAGGGACGCGATGGAGGCCGCGAGGGTCCGCGCCTTGTCCGCGTCCCGGTACTCGTCGACGAAGCGCATCAGTCGATCCTCGATTCCCGCAGTGCGTCGATCTCGTCGTCGTAGGCCTCGCCGAGCCCTTCGAGCATCCGCAGCGTGGCCATCGCCTCCGCCTCGTCGATCTTCGACATGGCGAAGCCGACATGGATGAGCACCCAGTCGCCGGCGGCGAGCGCCTCCCGGTCGAGCAGGCCGATGTTGACCGAGCGCCGGACGCCGGTGACGTCGACGGTCGCCAGCGGGCGGTCCGCCATGATCTCCACGATCTCGCCAGGTATCGCCAGGCACATCAGCGGGCCTCCCGGTCCAGTTCCGCCTGCGTGAGTTCCCGCTGCGTCAGTTCCCAGAGGGCGTGGTAGATCGTCGTCTGCGCCTCCTGGATGCGGTGCACGGACGACGACGGCACCACGAACAGGTGGTGCCGTCCGTCGGAGAACGCGGGCTCCTCGGCCATCTGGCCGCCGGTGTATCCGGCGAGGCCGACGGTGAGCATGCCGCGCCGCGCCGCCTCCCGCAGCGCGGCGATCAGGTTGTCGGAGTTCCCGCTGGTGGACAGCGCGAGCGCGATGTCGCCCGGCCGCCCGAACGCGGCGAGCTGCCGCGCGAAGACCACCTCGAACCCGATGTCGTTGGACAGCGCGGTCACCACGGCGACGTCCGTCGTCAGGGCCAGCGCGGGCAGCGGCCGCCCGGCGTCGCCCGGGTTGAGGAACAGCGCGGCGACGTCCTGCGCGTCGGTCGAGCTGCCGCCGTTGCCGAACGTGAAGAGCCGCCCGCCGGCGCGGAACGCGTCCGCCATCCGGGCGGCGCAGACCGCGAGGGCCTCCCCGTACTCCTCCAGGACGGACTCGCGCAGCCGGGCGATGTCGGCCGCCTTCTCGGCGGTCGAGCGGCGGACGTCGGCCATGAGCGCGTCCAGCCCCGGACCGCCCGCGTACAGGAACGGATAGAGCTGCTGCATGCCGGTCATCTCACGACTCCGATGGCCTCTTTGGCGTGGACGAGGACGGTGTCGCCGGCCGCGGCGTCCACCAGCGCCACGCTGACCTGCTCGACCCGCCCGTCCCCGGTGTCGACCTCCGCGAGGCCGTCGTCCCCGATGCGCAGGATCCGCACGGGGACGGCCTCGTCCGAGCAGGTCACGCAGTGGTCGCCCGCGCAGTCCCCGCCCGCCTGGGATGTCGTCATGCGCCGTCCTCCCCGGTCAGCACGTCCGGCTGCTCCAGGAACACGTGGACCAGTTCCCAGAGCACGTGGTAGGCCGTGACGTGCACTTCCTTCACGACGCGCGGATCGGCGGACGGCACCGTGACCAGGTGGTCGGCCGCCCCGGCGAGCTCGCCCCCGTCGCCGCCCGCCAGCGCGACCGTGAGCATCCCGAGGTCGCGGGCGGTCGCCAGCGCGCGCCGGACGCTCCCGCACCGGCCGTCCGGCGAGATGCCGAGGGCCATGTCGTCCGGGCCGCCGAAGCAGCGGAGCTGGTGCGCGAAGATCTCGTCGAAGCCGGCGCCCGCGCCGACGCCGGTGAGGGTCGCGACGTCCCCGGTGAGCGAGAGCGCGGGCAGCGCCCGCTTCCCCACGATCACCGGGTGGACGAACTCGACCGCCACGTGCTGGGCGTCGGTGGCCGCGCCGCCGGTCCCGAACGTGAACAGCCGGCCCCCGCGGTGGAACCGCGCCGCCATCGCGTGGCAGGCGGCGGCGATGGTCCCGGCCTCCCCGGCGAGCGCGGCGGCGGGCTCGGCCCGGCGCCGGAACACCTCGGTCACGGTCATCGGCCGTCACCTCCCGGTCCGGCCCTCACGGGCCGGTCCTCAGGTACCGGCGCAGGACCGGCGTGTCCCGGACGAGCCCGACGATCACCGCGAGCACGAACAGCGCGATGATCGTCCGGAGCGCGTCCGGGCCGATGCGCATTCCCTTCCGCATGCCTCTCCCCCTTCGGTCGCTCACGCGGGCGTCCCGGCGAGCAGCCGCCCGGTCTCCCGGGCGACGAGCATCTCGACCAGCCGGACGGCCTCGGCCACGGCGGCGGCGACCGGCCGGCTGAGCGTCATCTCCCACGGGGGGTGCGCGGCCCGCTCCGCCGGCTCGCACGCGACGAGCAGGGTCCGGGCCGGGACCCTGCCGTCCTCCCTGGCCAGCCGCACCGGGTCGAGCGGGTGCCCGGCCTCGCCGAGGCCGCCGACCGGCTCGACGAGCGAGACGGTGCCGGGCACGAGGCCGCGCGCCGCCGCCTCGACCAGGACCACCGTCCGGTAGTCCGCGCCGAGCGCGTACATGAGGTCGGTGCTCCGGATGCCGAAGTCGGTGACGTCCACGCCCTCCGGCAGCGGCCGCCTCCGGAGCCGCCGGGCGACCTCCACGCCGAAACCGCCGTCGCCGTTGAAGACGTTCCCGATGCCCGCGACGAGCACCGTGCCGGACCGTGCCGCAGGGTGGGACCGCGTCACCGGGCGTCCCTCCCAGTGAGCGCCTCAGCGGCGGCGCAGCGCTCCAGGAACTCCGCGGCCCGCGGGTCGGCGGCGGACATCTCCCGCCGCTCCTCCTCGCTGAGGCTGAGCACGCTGAGGACGAGCAGCCGCCCGGCCTCGGTGCCGTCGAACGGCGTGCCCTCCGGCGCGACCTGCGGCCAGTCGTAGAGGACGACCGGGGCGGCGAGGACGGTGTCGTAGCGGCCCGGCGCGCCCGCGAGCACCGGCCACAGCCCGTCGCTCGCGCACTCCGCCGCGGCGTCGGCCAGCCGCTCGGGCGGATCGCCCGGCGAGACGAACGCCCCGCCGCGCGCCCGCGCGACCACGTGGGCGCACATCATGCCCGCGTGGACGGCCTCGTCGCGGTCCTCGCCGCGGCCGGTGTTGACGACCTCGACCCGCAGCCGGACGACGCCGTCCCCGGCCTCGGCGGCGGAGAGTTCGACCGTCCCGTCCACCCGGTGCCACAGGCGCATGAACCGGGCCCCGCCGCCGAGCTCCTCCTCGTCGGTGCCCGCCGCGACCGCGACCGGGACCCGCACGGGCGAGCGCAGGAGCCGCGCCACGGGGACCCGGCCGCCGGTGATCTCGCGCTCGCGCGCCTCCTGGCGGGTCTCGTACGTCCCGTCCCCGGTGCTGACCTCGTCCACCGGGACGCCGCCGTCCATGGCCTGGCGGTGCACCGCGTGCAGGAACCGGAGCGTGACCTCCACGTCCGCGTCGGGCGAGCCCTCCATGAGGAACTCGGCGCAGACCGTCCACGGGTCGCCGGCCGCTTCCGCGTACGGGCGCGGGTAGACGCCGCCTATGGTCCACCTCCGCCCGCGGCCCTGCGCGGAGCGCCGGGAAGGCCAGAGCTGATGGCCCTCGTAGAGGACCACGTCGGCGATGGCCCTTACGCGGTCCACTCTTCCTCCTCGCGCAGCTCCCGGTCGTCCCGCAGCATCTCCGCCCTGCGGAGCAGCTCGTCGACCGTGTCGTCGAAGGACGAGTGCGCCCGCCGCGCCCGGTAGGCGGCCAGGCGGGCGAAGCAGTCGTCGTCCAGGCGGAGCCAGCGGGCGGCCCCGTAGTAACGGTCCATGAGGTCCCGCCACGTCTGGACGGGGAGGCGCCCGGTGGCCTCGTGGTGCCACGGGATCTGGCCAGTGCGCAGCCGGCCGTCCTCGCCCGGATAGAACACGGTGCCGTTGAAGGTGAGGTCGAGCGGCACGTCGCCGCCGCGGAGCGCGTGCAGGTAGCGGTCGGCCGCGACCTGCATGTCGTGCCCGCACGCGAGCGCGAGCGTCACCTCCGCATCACCGCGGAACGTCGGCACGGTCGCGCCGATGCGCCCCCACGTCAGGCCGTGCAGCGACCTGTCCCCCACGTCCGGCTCGCCGAACACGCCGGCGAGCCGCTCCCGCTCGGCGTCGTCGTAGGAGCGGCGCGACGCCGCGATCGTCACGGTCGTGGTGAGCAGGACGCACTGGACGGGCCCGCCGTCCAGCCGCCGCAGGCCGATCCGCAGGTTCAGCGTCG
This sequence comes from Actinomadura livida, assembly GCF_014648675.1. Classification (GTDB taxonomy): domain Bacteria; phylum Actinomycetota; class Actinomycetes; order Streptosporangiales; family Streptosporangiaceae; genus Spirillospora; species Spirillospora livida. Next base: position 352,781 of record NZ_BMRO01000004.1, on the reverse strand, counting down.
GCGTCGCCGCGAACGTCTCCGCCTCGATGCCGAGCAAGTCGAGCCCGAGCTCCGGCGGCGCGCTCATGACGGACCCTCGATCATGGTCTTCCATCCCCCTCGATGCTCACCATCGCTTCCACCCGCCCGGTGGAGATCATCATCAATTCGCACTGCCCGGCGAAGCCGCCCCGAAACACCCTGGGAATGCCGCGGGAACGATGACCCGATCTTGGCAAAATCGGCATCCGACCAGGGGGAGATCACTCGGCAGAGATCGCGCGAAAATGGCCCGAACAGCGATGGGAAAGCGCGGAGCCCGACCCGCCGCACCGAACACGGAAACCAGCAATTCCTGGCCAATTGCCCGATTCGCGAACGCCACTCGCCGCACCCGGAATGGCAAGACTTTCCACGCCCGTGCCGAACCCCGTACCCGCCCCCGCCGCCGGCTCCGGCGGCACGAGGTCACGGGCCGCGGGGTTGACCTTGAGTGGGCTCCAGCCTCTAGCGTTCGGGGCAACGTCGAAGGGAGCTCATCAGTATGGAGTACCGCAGGCTCGGGCGGACCGGTGTCAAGGTCAGCGCGCAGTGTCTCGGAGCCATGATGTTCGGGACCATCGGGAACGCGGACTACGACGAGTGCGAGCGCATCGTCCACCGGGCCTTGGAAGCGGGCGTCAACTTCATCGACACCGCGGACATCTACTCGGGCGGCAGGAGCGAGGAGATCGTGGGCCGCGCGATCAAGGGGCGGCGGGACGACATCGTCCTCGCCACCAAGTTCTTCAACCCGATGGGCGAGGACCGCAACATGCGGGGCGGGTCGCGCCGCTGGATCGTCCGGGCCGTGGAGGACAGCCTCCGCCGGCTCGGGACCGACCACATCGACCTCTACCAGATGCACCGGCACGACTGGAACGTCGACCTCGAGGAGACGCTCGGCGCCCTGGACGACCTCGTCCGCCAGGGCAAGGTGCTCTACCTGGGGTCGTCGTCGTTCCCGGCCGACTGGATCGTCGAGGCGCAGTGGGCCGCCGGCCGGCGGAACACCGAGCGCTTCGTGTGCGAGCAGCCGCAGTACTCGATCTTCGCGCGGGCGATCGAGACGGACGTGCTGCCCGCGGCGCGGCGGCACGGCATGGGCGTCATCCCGTGGAGCCCGCTGGCCGGAGGGTGGCTGACGGGCAAGTACCGGCGCGGCGAGCAGGCGCCCGCCGGCTCCCGGTTCGCCCACGGCGACCGGCTCGGCAAGGACCCGAGCACGCCCGACCGCTTCGACGCGGTCGAGGGGCTCACGGAGATCGCCGATGGCGCCGGGCTCTCGCTGACCCACCTGGCGCTCGGGTTCGTCACCGAGCACCCGGCCGTCACCTCGGCCATCATCGGGCCGAAGACGATGGAGCAGCTGGAGGACCTGCTGGCCGCGGCCGACGTCCGCCTCGACGCCGGGGTGCTCGACGCCATCGACGAGGTCGTCCCGCCGGGTACCGACATGCCCGGCATCGACCACATGTCCGGCAACCCGTCGCTGCGGCCGGGGAACCGCCGCCGGTGAGCGTCCGGGCCCCGGCGCGGGGTGGCGCCGGGGCCCGGTCCCTTACTTGATCAGCGGGTCGCGGGGGAGGCCGAGGATGCGCTCGCCGATCTGGTTGCGGGTGATCTCGGACGTGCCGCCCGCGATGGACAGGCCGCGCGAGCCGAGCCGCAGCCGGCTCGCGGCCTGGGCGAGCGGCCCGTCGGTGAAGGCGGCCTCCGGGCCGGCGAACTCGGCGAGGAGGTCGGCCGTGGCGTGCGCGTGCTCGGCCAGGACCAGCTTGGTGATGTTGCCCTCCGGGCCGGGCTCGCCCCCGGCGACCGCGCGCTCGGCGGACCGGAGGTTGAGCAGCCGCAGCGCCTGCTCGCGGGCCGAGTGCGCGCCGACGCGCTCGGCCGCCGCGGGCACGCGGTCGCCGCGTTCGGCGTAGAGCCGGAAGAGGTCGGGTCCGGGCGGTCCGCCGACGCCGCCGCCGATGCTGACGCGCTCGTTGCCGAGGGTCGCGCGGGCCACCGCCCAGCCCTGGTTCGGGGTCCCGACGACGTCGGCGTCGGGGACGAAGACGTCGGAGAAGAACACCTCGTTGAAGTCGGAGTCGCCGGTGGTCTGGCGCAGCGGCCGCACCTCGACGCCGGGGTGCTTCATGTCGACGACGACCATGGTGACGCCGGCGTGCTTGGCGGCGTCCGGGTCCGTGCGGACGGTCGCGAAGCCCCAGCGGCAGTAGTGGGCGCCGCTCGTCCAGACCTTCTGGCCGTTGACGAGCCAGCCGCCGTCCACCTTGACCGCCCTGGTCTTGACGGCCGCCGCGTCCGACCCGGCCTCCGGCTCGCTGAACAGCTGGCACCAGATCTCGTCGCCGGTGAGCGCGGGCCGCACCCAGCGGTCGATCTGGTCCTGCGTGCCGTGCTGGATCAGGGTGAGGATGACCCAGCCGGTGATGCCGTACTGGGGGCGCTTCACGCCGGCGGTGCGGAACTCGTCCTCGATGACGAGCTGCAGCCCGGCGCTCGCCTCCACTCCCCAGGGTCGCGGCCAGTGCGGCTGGACGTACCCCGTCTCGATCAGCTTGGTCCGCTGCTCGGCGGCGGGCAGCGCGGCGATCTCGCGGGCCAGCTCGCGGATCCGCGGCCGCTCCGCCTCCGCCTCGGGCGGCAGGTCGAGGTTCGCCTTCCGGGCGACCCCGGCGGCCCGGAGTCGCGTCACGTCCCGCTCCGCCGCGTGCGGGTCGAACACCGCCTCCAGCGTCGCGGCCCGGCGCAGCAGCAGGTGCGCGTCGTGCTCCCAGGTGAAGCCGATCCCGCCGTGCACCTGGATGTTGAGGCCCGCGTTGCCGGTGAACGCGGGGATCGCGAGCACCGCCGCGACGGCCGCGGCCAGCTCGAACTGGTCGGCCGGGCCGGACGCCGCCCGCGCCGCGTCCCACACCGCGGCCGTGCCCAGCTCGGCGGCGACGAGCATGTTCGCGCAGTGGTGCTTGACCGCCTGGAACGTCGCGATCGGCCGCCCGAACTGCCGGCGCACCTTCGCGTACTCGGTCGCGGTCTCCACGCATTCGAGCGCCCCGCCGACCGCCTCCGCGGCGGCCAGCGTGCGGGCGACGGCGGTGGCGTGCTTCCGGGCGCCCGCGAGCACCGCCTCGGCCGGGACGCCGTCGAGGCGGACGCGCGCCGACCGGCGGGACGGGTCGAGGTTGCCGGGGACCTCGACGGTGACGCCCGCCGCGTCCGCCCGGACCACGACCATCTCGTCCCCGGCGGCGAGGACCAGCAGTTCCGCGAGCCCGCCGCCGAGCACGACCCCGGCGTCCCCGGACGCGGTGCCGTCGCGCAGGGCCACCGAGCCGTCCACGCCGAGCGCCGCCAGGGTCTCCCCGGAGGCCAGGCCGGGCAGCAGCCGCGCCCGCAGGTCCTCGTCACCGGACGCGGCGATCACCGCGGACGCCGCCATCGTGGGCAGCGCCGGGCCGGGTGCGGCCGCCCGCCCGAGCTCCTCGGCGACCACGACCAGTTCCTGGAGGCCCGCCCCGCCGCCGCCGTGCTCCTCGGGGAGGTGCAGGCCGAGCAGCCCGAGCCCGGCGAACTCCACCCAGAAGCCGGGCGGCTCCTCCTTGTCCGCCTCCAGCAGCGCCCGGTTCGCCGCCCGCGCGTCCTGGTCGCGCAGGAACGAGCGCGCCGTCCGCGCCAGCTCCCGGTGTTCCTCGGTGATGGCGATCGCCATGGCCCCTCCAAGGGTCGTTCCGCTCCCGGCGCCCTGGCGGCCGCCCGGCGCTCCAGCAAATCAGTAGATTGATTGCGTTGTTATTCTGGACCGGTCGACCTCCCCACGTGAAGGAGCGGTCCCATGCGACGGGAACCGGCCGCGCCCCGCGACCGGGCGCCGGAGCCCGTCCGGATCCCGCGGCCCGCCGGACGCGGCGCCCGCACCTCCGCGCTCGTGGCCTCGTCCATCCGGTCGCAGATCGCCCGCGGTGAGCTGCGGCCGGGCGACCGGTTCCCCACCGAGGACGAGCTCATGGAGGTCTTCGGCATCGCCCGCAGCACGCTGCGCGAGGCGCTGCGGATCCTGGAGTCCGAGGGACTGGTGACCGTGCTGCGCGGCCGGAACGGCGGGCCGCGCGTGACGCGTCCGACGGTCGAGCACATCTCCCGGATGTTCGCGCTGCTGCTGCAGATCGAGGGCGTCCCGATGAACGACCTCTACGCGTCCCGGGCGGCGATCGAGCCGTGGCTGGCCAGGATGTTCGCCGAGACCCACACGCCCGAGGCGCTCGCCGACTTCCGGGCCGCGGTCGACGCCGCCGCGGACGCCGCGCACATCGCGGACGGCACCGCGTTCGGCGAGGCGGCGGCGCTGGTCCACGAGAAGCTGTTCGAGCACGCCGGGAACGCCTCGATGGCCCTGTTCGCGCGGCTGCTGAGCGAGGTCGTCTCGGCGTTCTACCGACGGTCGGGGCAGGTCACGAGCATCACCGGGCGCAGGCGGGCCGTCCGGTCGTACCGGAGGTTCTGCGAGCTGGTCGAGGCGCGCGACGCCGACGCCGCCGAGGCCCACTGGCGGCTCCACATGTCGCACACCGCCAAGGCGTTCCTCGAACAGCCCGTCGAGCTGTTCCCCGCCCCGGACCGCTTCTAGCTTCTGGCGGCTTCTGGCGGCTGCTAGCGGATCGCCTCGACGAAGCGCAGCGCCTCGTCGCGTCGCATGCCCGTCTCGGCGCACACCAGCGCGATCGCCGACTCGTGGTCGCCGGCCTGCTTGAACGCCCGGACCCGGTCCGACAGCATGCCCCCCGGCGCGATGATCAGGTGTCCGCCCTGGAGGGCCTTGACGTAGTCCTTCGCAGCCCTGGAGTCGAGGCCGAGTTCCCTGCGGATCAGCTTGACCGCGTCCTTCGGGCTGCCCTGGGCGATCAGCGCCTGCGCCTTGCCCTGGGTCTCGGGCGGGACGACCCTGGCGAACGCCTCGCCCTTCAGGCCGTCCACGTACTCCTTGGCCTCCTTGAGCCCGAGGCCCGTGACCTCCCGGACGAGCTTGATGGCGGGAATGTACTGACCCTTGCCGATCATGCTGAGGACCCGTTCGCGACCCTCGGGAAGCAGGTACGGGACGGAGGATTTCACTGGTTCTCTCCCTCGGTGCGGCCGGCACCCGATTCTTCCATCCGCGGGCGGCCGCATCCTCAGCGGCGCGGGCGGCGCCCGAGCCGGGCGACCAGCCGGTCCCCTGCGGACGCGTCCGGCCCCGCGTCGACGGGGTCGGCGAACAGCGGAGGGCGCGACTCGGGCAGCACGAACGGGCAGACATGGAGGAGCTCCTCCGCCAGGTCGGGCGGGACGGGCCGCCGCTCCCCCGACGCCTGCGCGATGTCCCAGCCGTGCACCGCCACCTCGACCGCCCCCGCCGCGGCCATCAGCTCCCCGTCCATCCGGCGGTCACCGATCTCCACCTGCCCCAGCGCCCCGGACGCGCGCAGCAGCCGGATCGCGCTCACCCGCACGGCCGACACCGGATGCTCCTCCCGGCCGGGCTGGACGGAGGTCGGCGCGACCCGCCCCAGCGAGATGCCCTCCTGCAGCGCGGACAGGGAGTCCCGGAGGTGCAGCAGCAGCATCTCAAGGTCCCAGGAAGCGCAGGGGGTCCGCCGCTGCAGCATCTCCGGCGTGACCGCCTGGACCGACGTCAGCGCGAAGCCGATCGCCCGCTCCAGCAGCCACCGGCCCCGCAGGGCCGGATACGGCTCGTGCGTCCGCTCGCGCATCGGCGATCCAATCCTGGTGATGTGCCTCTCACGTGTGGACCGCCCGCCAAGCGAAAAGTCATCGCAGACCGGCGCGCCACAGGAGCGCCGAGGTGCGGAACTCCACCTAGCAAACGATTGATATCGCACAATTCGGACTTACAGCTGCCGGACGAATGTCGTTCCACCTGTTTTCCTTAGAAATCACCACATGTTCGGGCATGGTGAATACGATCATCCAATCGGAGCGCCCCGGCGAATCGCAGGCCGGAGGCGCCCGCACCGGCGTGCGCAATGGGGCGCGCGCCCACCCCGACTAGGACAGGTGACCTGGGCAGATGCTCGTCCAAGCGATCAACGTCATCTCGATGGTGCTCCCGAACATCTTCATGTGGTGACGCTCGTGAGGATCCACTCGGGATGAAACGTCTGGCAGGCGCTGCCTGGTCGTGATGCACTGAACGAATGACAGATCCCATGACCGTGGCGGTCGCCACCGCCATGGCCGGCAAAGCCGTCGAGGTCGCGGGCGAACCCGTCCGCGCGGCCGTCGCCGAGATGTGCCGGCGGGTGCGCGAGCGGTTCCGCGGACGTCCCTCCGACGAGGCGGCCCTGGCCAGGGCCGCCGAGGACCCCGACGCCGTCGAAGGGGCCGTCCGGCGCCTCCTGGACGAGGATCCCGGCTTCCGCGCGGAGCTGGAGGCCCTCTGGAACCAGGCCCAGACGAAGGCGTCCGCGAACGACGAGGGTGTCGTCAACGTCTTCAACGGCCGGGCCGACAAGGTCGTCCAGCTCCGCGACGTCCAAGGCGACCTGAACATCAACTAGGCGCCGCGGCCGGCGCCTCCCGAGCGAGTTTCGGTTTCCTCGAACCTCGGGAGGCCCGTCCCCGTATGACCGGCCGTGGGAGAGCAGCCGGGACCCTGGGTTGCGGTCGGCGGAGAAGCGTGAAGGCGCGCGTCAGATGACCGGCGACGCGGCCCGCCCCGCCGATCCCTGGGCGCCGTTCCTGGCCGCGCTCGAAACCGGGTGCGGAACGTGCGGCGGCACGGGCGGCGTCGTCCGCGAGCAGTGGCGGACGTGGTACCGGCAGGCGGACGAGCTGGTCCGGGTCGCGCAGGCGGCGCGCAGGGCGGCGGACATGACCCCCGAGAAGGCGCCGCACCAGGACTTCTCCTACGGCTCACTCCGGCTGGGCCCGGCCGAGCCCTCGATCGTCGCCGCCATCGACCGCGCGATCGACGACCACATGAGGGCCCGGCCGGAGGGCCCGGAGGAGGCCGCCTGCGAGACGTGCCGCGGCTCCGGGACGGTCCTCACCCCCACCGGCCGGCGCCTCGCCGAGATCCTGGCCCGCCACGGCTTCTTCCGCGACAGGTGACGCCATTACGCCTGGCCGACGTCGAACTCCCAGTGCCACGGTTCGTACGGGCTGCTGTAGGCCCACCTCGGGTGCATCCAGCCGTACTTCCTGGAGTTGTCCTCCAGCCACTTGAACTGGGGTGAGGACTCGCGCTGGACGCCGTCGCACAGGTCGACCGCGATGCCGATCCCGTGCTTGCTGTTGCCGGGACGCGCGGCCATCCCCGCCGGCATGCTCTGGTACAGCTGCTTCTGCTTGTTGTAGCCGCGGTAGGAGCTCCGCACGCACATCTCCTTGCCGAAGCGGTCGTGGTACGCGGCGTTGAGCTTGTAGAAGGCCACCGCGGCGTCCGCGCGCAGGTACTCCCCGTCCTGGGGCAGCTTGCAGAGCTGGTCGACGGGAATCCGCCCGTTGGCGTACCGGGCCGTGCTCTTCGAGGGGTCGCAGTCATCCGGCGCCTTGCGCGGCGGCCCCTCGTCCCGCTTCGCCGCCGACCTGTCGACGCGCTCCGCGACGGCCTTCGTTGACGGAGTCTCCTTGGAGTCCGCGGAACCGCCGTCCGCCGAACCTCCGTCCAGCGGCGCCACGGCCACGGCGCCCGCGAAGACACCGGCGAGGACGACGCTCAGCACGGGAGCGGGCTCGAATTTCTTCTTACGGTGCCGACCGATCACGGCAGTTGCTCCTTCCATGCCGCCTACCGGGTTAGCTGACGGATTCGGGCATGGAAGTCGCCCTACGACCCTCGTCGCACGTGGCGAGGAGGCGTCGATTCACCCCTGCGAGGCGGGCATGGACCCGCACATCGCGCTGGTTCCCCGGCTCCGCGCACCACGCGGACTCGGCGCAGCCGCCCGCCCGGCCGACACACGACCCGAACGGAACGGACACGATCAGATGGTTACGGCACCTGGCAGGCGCCGATTTCGGACAGACCGTACCAAAGCTTCAAGCGGCTGCAAACACCCCGCAAACCTAACCCCACCTGTCCGAACACCCGCACGCCCCTGACCCCCGGGCATGCAGGCTCCCCGGGGACCCGATCAAACAACCGCCGCGGTATCGAGCTTCAGGACCTGGAGAACGTCCTGATGGAAGCGGTCCATCGCGTTGTCGATGCTGCGCACGAAGCCGGTCTCCTCCGTGCCCCGCTTGGTGCCCATGCCGGACGGGAGGGTCAGCCGGAAGGTGGTGATCTGCTTCCCGTCACCGGGGACGAGGATGCCGGGTTCGCTGGTCAGGTTCGCCAGGAGCTCGCAGGGGCCGGTCTTGTGGCCGGGCGTCAGGGCTTCGACGCGAAGCTCGGGCGGGGCCTCGTTCAGCTGCCGCAGTAGCCATTGGACGCGGGTGAGGGGACGCGCGCGGTCCGCGGCGGGGATCTCGACGGTGGTCTCGATCTGGCCGGTGCGCAGGTCGGCTTCGAGGAGGACCGGGCCACCGGCGGTGGGCATGCGGATCTCGGCGCTCATCCGCCCGGTCTCCACCAGGGACGTCACGGTCTGCAGGCGGCGCACCGACGCGTCCCCGTCCCGCCGCCTGCGGAGCACGGGAGCGACACCCGTGCCGGTCCCGCCGCTCAGGCGCAGGCACAACTGCCGGATCAGCTTCTCCCAGCTTTCGGCCACCTGCATGGCACGGCGGTCGCCCAGGCGGAGCGTCCCGGCGGTGACGGCGTTGCGCACCGGGACCCACGCGGAGCCCATGTCGCGGAACCCCTGGCACCCGGCGCCGTCCTGACGCAGGTAGTGCAGCAGTTCGCTGAGCAGCCACGCATGGACCGGATTGGCGACACCGTCGTGATGGCACAGCATGTCGGCTTCATGGGCGACCTCGGCCCAGGAGACGTGCCGCAGCGCGACCTTGCGCAGCAACCGCTTGTCGACCTTGAGCGGATGCTCGCTGCCCAGGGCCAGGTCGTTCGACAGGGTGATCACGGCCTCGTAGCCGTTCCGGGCCGCGACCTCGAGGTAAGCCTGCACCTGCTCCGGTTTGAGGGGGTTGCCGCCGGTCTTGGTCTCGATCAGCGCCGTCCAGATCCTGCCCGCCCTCGCCACGCGCAGCACGCCGTCCGGCCGCACCTTGCCGTCCCCGTGCTTGAAGCTCGCCTCGGCGAACGTCTGGACCGTCCCGGCCGGAGCGTTGAAACGGGCGGTCAGCCGGCGGCCGAACTCGGGAACCTGCGCCATCACCGACAGCAGCGTGGCGGTGGCGCGGACCTCGCGCTCCTGATCGTTGCGCAGACCGGTCACCGAGAACAGCCGTGCGTGCCGCCACGAGGAATGCTCAGCCAGATCGACCTTCGCCGCCTTGGGGAGGGTGGTCTTCTTCTTGGCGGTCCGAACCCGCTTCGGCCGCTCGTCCTCGACCGGCGTCGCGGCAACCGGTTCGGGCTGGTCGGTGCCGGACGTAGGGCCCTGCGAGGCCGGCGCCTCGCCCGGCTCGTCCTCGTCGCCGTCATCGACGTTGATCCCGAAGTCGGTGGCCAGCCCCGCGAGCCCGGATTCGTACCCCTGGCCGACGGCACGGAATTTCCAGCCGTCGCCCCTGCGGTAGAGCTCCCCGAAGATGAACGCGGTCTCGGTGTCGGCGTCCTTGATGTCGAAGACCAGCAGGACCTCTCCCGAGCCGTCCGAGACGGCCAGGCGCAGGTCGTCCAACGCCCCGAAGGTCGCCTCCCTGTAGCGGCTGGCGGCGACGACCACGCGTTCCACCTCGGGACGCAGCGCGGTCAGGTCGACGAGTATGCGGTCCTCACTGCCCGTGGCGGTGGGCGCCTTGCCCAGGAGCCGGACGGACTCGTCGGCCGTCGCGGGCTGGTTGTAGAAGACGAAGTCGGCGTCACTCCCCACCTTGCCGTCGGCATTGACCAAGAGCACCGAGACATCGGCCTCGCCTTCACCGGAAGGATCGATCCAGCTCAGCGCGACGGTCAACGGCCCCGTCGCCGCGGTCAGGCCGGACAGGTCGATGTTGGCGCCCTTGGACATCTGCTGCACTGGCCGGCTCCTCGTTCCGCGTGGGTCACGTGTGCGCGGCGGGAGCCATGATCGCCACCGGCCGCCAGGCACGCAGAGCGATCATCTGAGTGCGCGCTGCCAGCGTACGTTCGGATCTCCGGCTCTTCACGGGAGGGGCCACACCCGGCCAGCCGTGGGCTACTCGGCGCGGGCGCCGCCGACGAACGTGCGTTCCTGCGGGGACGCCACGAGTTCGACCATGGTGCCGGCGCGGAACTCCTCGCCGAGCACATCGGTGATCGCGTCGGTGAGGCCGGCGCCGAGGCGGGCGGTGATCTCGTCGGCGTCGGGACGGTCGAAGGCGCTGGCGCGGACGCCCATCGTCAGCGAGGCCCCGGTGTCCACGCTTTTCCCGCCTTGCACGAAGCGGCCCGCGGGCACTCCGGCCAGGCGGATGCCCACCAGGTCACGGGCCCATTCACCGTAGACTCCGATGATCGCTTCGGTCAGAGCGGTGACGAGCTCGGATTCCTTGCCCGACAGCCTGTTCTCCGGAAGGTGCACGGTCAGATGCGGCATGGCGAGCCCCGTTCCCTTTGACCTTAAAAGCTTTGTACTCAAAGGTACTTGGAGGGGCCGCCGATGTCCACCGCCCCGGACGGTCCGGCCGTCGACGAGGCCGTCCGCACCCTGCTGCTCCTGATGCCCCGGCTGGTCGGCCGCGCCAAGCGCCTGCCCGTCCCCCAGGCACTCCAGGGCTTCGACCTGGCGCCCCGCCACCTGGCGCTGCTGGCGCACCTGGAGTACGACGGCCCCGCCAGCGTCAACGAACTCGCCGCGCGGCTGGAGGTCGCCCCGACGACCGTGAGCCTCATGGTGAGCGAGCTGTCCCGGCGCGGCGTCCTGGAGCGCACCACCGACCCCGCCGACCGCCGCCGCCGCATCATCGCCATCGCCCCCGCCTACACCGCACCGATCGGCGAATGGCTCTCCGGCAACGCCTCCGCCTGGGAACGCGTAATGCGCGACCTGACCCCCGCCGACCGCGCAACGGTGATCACCGCCCTACGCGCCTACGAGACCGCCCTGGAACAGGGCGCCAACCGAACCGGCGAGCCCTGACAACGACCGCCGGCTAGGGACCCTCATCGCCGTTCAACACTCGCGTGAACCAATCGAGGGAACCGCTCTTCTGCACCTCCGCGGCCAAACGCTTGGCGGACGCGGTCTGGAGTTGGGCGAGTGAACTGTCGATCCACGGCCGGGTGTTCCGATTGCCGTGCTCCCGGTACTCGACGGCCTGAATGAGGCACTCGAGCTTGTCCGCGTCGCGGGCGCACATCGCCTCGGCGCTGGCCTTCCCTTCATACTCTGCGACGACACCCGTGATCATCGCGGTGACCACGTCCGGCAGACCGCGCGTCTGGTGCTCGGTGACCTCCTCGTTGGACGCCTTTTCCACATACGGCCTGGCCAGGTAAGGGAGGTCGGTGAGACGCGTCTCCTGACTGTCGTGGAAAAGGCTCAGCAGCGCGGCACGCTCGGGATCGGCCCCCTCCATCGCGGCCAGGACGCTCGCGATGATCGCCGTACGGAACGAATGGTCGGCAATGCTCTCGGGGTCCTGCACACCCGCCACGAACCACCCGGTGCGCTTGTATCGCTTGAGAAGCCCGATCTCATACAGGAACCCCGCCAGCCGTTCAGTCTCACTCGCCATGCTCACCCTTCCCCAACAATCCGCCACACCCAGCCCCGCCGCACTGCGGGACGACCGCACACCCGCACCACCACGCCGAATCCAATCCCCACCGTCGGGCACGTCCGAACGTCGGACCGTCCCACGGCCTGCGACGCAGCTGCGCTCCACCCACCCAAGCCCGCCGTACCCTGATCGGCCGCACTGGCCGGCCGACAGCGAGAATTGGAGGGCGGCCTCGCTGCCGAATTGCTCGCGGCTCAAGGCGCCACCGTCGACCGCGTCCGAGCCGCGCGCGAGCAGGTCAGGCCCCTCACATGCTACGGATGTGCTGAATGCGCCGGAGGTCAAAGACCCCTTGGCGCCCCCGTGCCCGTGCTCCCCGACGAGCTGGCCCTGATCACAGAACGGGTCACCGCGTTACGGCGCGCCAAGGAGGACGCCGTCGATGCCCAGGATTTCATGCGTGCAGCCGAGATAAGGGACGCGGAGAAGGCCATTGTGCGCGACGGTGTGGCAGAACTCGACGAGCAAACGGCCAGGGCCCACCTCACCATCGCGCTCGATATGATCCCGCCACTACAGGCAAGAGTGGACAGCCTTCTCGCCCTCCTCCATCACCAACACGGAACCACCGTCTAACGTGCCCCTGCCCCCGGCCAAGCCGCAGACCAAGGCTGCGCGGCCGTCCGCAAACGGTACGAGCTGCGCCAGCGGATCCAGGACTTAACGGAGAGGAACTGACCGGCCGCTATGCCGCAAGATGTCATCTATGAGGCCGACGGCCATGTCGGCGTCATCACACTGAACCGCCCCGAGGTGCACAACGCGCTGCGCCGCCAGACCTACGAGGAACTGACCGAACTGGTCCTCGCCACGACCGCCCGCGCCCTGGTGGTCACCGGAGCCGGGCGCTCCTTCTGCTCCGGTGACGACGTCCGCGAGCTGATGGGCGGCGGCGAGGCAACACCGTCCCGCCCGGAGCCCAAGATCACCCCGGCGGCCGGGGCGTTACTGAAGACGGACATCCCGGTCATCGCGGCGGTGAACGGCCCCGCAGTGGGGTGGGGCATGGAACTGGCACTGATGGCCGACCTCCGGGTGGCGGCACGGCGGGCCCGGTTCGGTGAGCTGTTCGTCAAGCGCGGGCTGTGCAGCGACGTGGCCGGGATCGCCCGCCTGGCCCAGCTAGTCGGGCGCGAGCACGCCGCGGAACTGCTGTTCACGGGCGAGGTGATCGACGCCGACCGAGCCGAGCGAATCGGCCTTGTGGGCCGAGTAGTGGACGACGACCGCGTCCTGGAAACAGCAGTCGAACTGGCCGACCGGATCGCCGCCAACCCGCCACTAGCCGTAGCCGCACTCAAACGCGGTTTGCGCCGCGCCCTGGACCCCGACTGGGACGAACTGGGCGCCTGGGTCACCTCCACACTCGGCGACCTGTTTGCCACCGAGGACCACCGCGAAGGCGTGCGATCCTTCCTAGAAAAGCGCGAACCCCGCTATCTCGGCCACTAACCAAAAAGGAAACTAAACGCCAAGTCTAGGGCCCCCCACAAGACACCGTGGTCAGCGCGCCGCTCCCGCTACGACAACGGACGCCACTCTTACGAGGTGGCCTTCCGCGCGTCCACCTCGATCTCAATCTTCATGCGCGGGTCGGCAAGCCCGCACACCATCATCGTGGCGGCCGGTCGTACCGCGCCGAAAGCACGACGCAGTACAGGCCAGCAAGGCTCGAAGTCGGAGCGGTCAGGCAGCAGATACCGCACCCGCACGACATCGGCGAAAGTGCAGTCCGCTTCGGCCAACGCGGTCTCGACGCTGCGCAGGCACTGCTCGGCCTGCTCCACCACGTCCTCGGAGATCGTCATGGTGGCGTAGTCGAACCCAGTCGTCCCGGACACGTACACCCGATCGCCGTCGACCACGGCACGGGCGTAGCCGATCTGCTCCTCGAACGTCGAACCACTGAGGATCACACGTCGTTCTGTCATGCGCGAACCCTAACGACCGGCCACCGGCCACGAACTCCCCAACGCCACGGCCGATGAACCAACTGCTCTGAGCAACACCTCCGCAGACCCGGCCGCCGCACAGCACCGATGCACCCGGTGCTCTCCAATCCCACGCCAACGACGCACAAGGCCCCGGCCACCCGGGTCCGGACGCTGGAAGATGAGTCGCAACGGGCCGGGCAAGTTCCACATGAGCCGACCCCGGTGAAGGCGGCGGCACCCAGGACGCCTTCGGCGATAACCGCATCCGCTCCGTCCAAGGTCACAATCCGCGCGCGTGATCTGTCTCAGCTGACGATCAACACGAACTTCCGGAGGCGGCCGGGTTCCGCCATTGACGGTGACATCGGGCACGCGCCGGAGTATGGTCACGCATGATCACCAGACGTTGGACCTGCCCCCCTTCCAGGGCGGTCGTTCGCCCGCTCCGGCAAAGCTCCGCGACGTGGTGGTCTACCTCAGAATCGGACACCGGCCATTCCTGTCGGCATGGCCGGACGGCCGTCGGCTGCCTACGGGCGTTAGGAATGTTACGGAGCGGGCTGTTGGTTGACGGCGTCCTCGACCCGACACCGGAGCGGGAGGAATCGGCCGCCGCAACACCGGCCGCGCGGGCCAGCCGTGCAGCCTCGGGACGCCGGCTCTCGGCGGCGTTGCCGACAGGACTGATCGGCCGCCTGGTGCGGACGGTCTATCCGAGGCTGGAGCCCGAGTTAGCGCGGCTGCCCGAGTACGTGCCGGTCGGGGGCACTGCGGTGGACATCGGCGGATGGTTCGGTCCGTGGACCCGACGCCTCTCCGACCGCGCGGACCGGGTGGTGACCGTCGAGGCCGATCCGCGGCTGGCTCGACTGCTGCGCCAGGCGTTCCCTCAGGTCGAGGTCGTGCAGGCCGCCGCCTCCGACGAGTGCGGAGAGATCGACCTGTGGGTCCCCGACGGCCGTGCCTTAGCGGGGATCTCCTCGGTAGCGGGCGGCGCCGGCCGTCCCGTGAGCGTCGCCCGGATCACCGTGGACAGCCTCGGGCTCACCGACGTCCGCTTCATCAAGGTCGACGTCGAGGGACACGAACTGAACGCACTGCTCGGCGCCGCCGAGACCATCGCGCGCGACCGCCCCACCCTGATCGTCGAGGTCGAGGAGCGCCACCGGCAGATGCCGGGCCTGATCGCTCTGATGAGCGGCTGGGGTTACACCGGCCGCGTACTCCTGGACGCCGGCTGGACACTGTTGGCCGACTTCGACCTCTGCACCCACCAGCGCGAAACAGTCCGCGAACTAGACCGAGGCTTCGTCCGCAGAACCCTGTGCCCCGGTAAGCGCTACATCAATTCCGTCCTATTCACCAGCGACTGACACCCACCGCCCCCCGCAACGCACGCTTGAAGGGCGAGCAGCCTGCCAATCCTCGGAGTGGTTCACGTACTCGTATCGCCACGGCGGCTGTACTTCGACAGTGTGATGCGGGCGATGTTCGGGTGGTCCGGGTCGTGCCATCTGGTGTCGCTCGGCCGTGGCGGCAAATGATCAGAGGCCGGTCGGATCTCCCAAACCAGCCTCTCACCGCCTGCCGACGCAGCACTATTCCGTCGCCGCTGGCGCAATCAGCTCCATATATGGCCGCCGGGTTGGGGTTGGCGGCTTCAGAGGTTTTGAAGGCAAGGGCGTTGCGGCCGTCCGCACCTACGGTCCATACGCTGTTCGTTCCGGGGACCTCTGTGACGGCCTGGAGCGTCGTGCCGTAGGGGCCGAGCTTCGCCGGTGTCCACTCGCCATTCCGGTAGCGGTGAAGGATGCCGCCGCCGTCCGTCACCCAGGCGGTGCCGGACGCGTCGACGGCGATGTCTTCGAGGATGCCGCGGGTCAGTCGTCGGGGAGCGGGACGGCGGTCCAGGCGGCACCGTCCCAGTGGAAAGCGACCGTTCCGGTCGTGGCCCAGACGTCGTCCTCCGCCACCGGGACAACGCGGCTGAAGCCGCCAAGGCCCGGGGGCGTCGGCAGGCTCGTCCAGGATGTGATCCGGTGGCGGCGGCGCGCGGTGCCGATGACCCCGCTCACCAGCATGGTGGCCGCCAGCGCTAGGCACATCAGAGATCGCGCCATGAAGGCTCTACGACCGCGCGGCGCCCACAATGCCAGTCATTACTGACAAAGTCGTGGTCAGAGGAGCCGTCTGATCTCGCCGTAGGCCCGGTAGAAGCCGCCCCGTCCGGAGGTGCGGACGCCTTCTACGGCGTAGCGGGCGCCGGGTTGGCGGATCTCCTTGGGGAACTGCACGTTCCATGTCTGCTCGTAGCCCTCGCTGATGACCCGCACCCGGTGGCGGGAACCGTCCTGATAGCACTCCAGGATGACGGCGTCGCCGGGCTGCGAGGTCGTCTCCAGTACCGTCACCGGCTCGGACGTCGGCAGCGACGCGGCGACCTTCACGTCAACGGGCTTGGGGACCGACCCTTGCTGAGCCGCATGGATGGCCGTCTCGGAGGCGTCGATGCAGACCAGCGAACCGTCGGTGGTGACGATGTAGACCCTCTCGTCCAGGAACTGCATCGAATAGGCCGAGCCGTGCCCCGTACCGAGTTTCCACAGGCGCGTGCCGTCCTCGTCGAAACAGTAGATGGACGAGTGGTTGTCGCCGGCGAACACGTAGCGCCCGTCGGGCGAGGCCGCGCAGGAGAAGACGGCGGCGTCACAGCGGTACACCGCTTCGACCTCACCATTGCCCTTGGCCAGCCTGTAGACCTCCTTGTTGCCGGTCGCGGCGTACACCGAGCGATTCTCCTGCCAGCCGAACAGCACGTTGCCGCCGACCGGCGTCCGCCAGACCGGTTTGCCATCGGTGGCCGAATAGCAGGCCACTCCGCGTGAATGGCCGTGGAAGACGGTGTTGCTCCCGGCATCGCATCGCACCATCCAGGCCGAGTCGCCGTCGACGTCGCGCGACCATTGGTACTCGTCTTCGTGGTCGACAGCCGTGACGCGGCCGTTGCGGTCGGACACTCCGAGGATCGCGTCATCGATGTCCAGCCAGTAGATGTCGACATCGGCGGATATCTCGTAGGCCACGTGCGGAACCTTGCCGCTCAGGTCGTACACCCTGCCGTCGTCACAGCCGGCGTAGATCCAGAAGTCGTCGGCGACGATGCACTTCACCCCGTTGGGCAGCCGGTAGTGGCCGGTCACGGTGCCGTCGGTGGCGACGGTGTACACGTCGCCGTTCTGGTTGCCGACCCAGCACCGGTCCTGGTCCACGAAGATGCCGAACGCCGCAGCGCCGGTGGCCAACCGCCACAGCACCGGTGCCTGGCGGGCCGTCGACCTGCTGCTGACCATGGTGCGCCTGGTGACAGGGCGGGCCTGCCGCACGCCCCGCACCGCCGGCGCGTAGCCCTTCCTGGTCTTCTCCGCGATCTTCTTGGCGGCGGCCGTCTCGGCCTTGGCCTCGGTCGCGAAATCGGTCACCTTCCTCTGGCCGGAGGCACCGATCCGTCCGTAGGTAATGGTGACCCGAGTGCCGGAACGGACCACCTCGTAGAACTTGTGCGCGGTGGCGTCGTCTTCGGACAACTCGAGGTACGTGCGGTGCTCCGCCATTCCAGCCTCTCGATCACCTGATACTGCGAACCGCTGACTCGGATGTCGCCGACCGTACAGATCAAGTCCGACAGATCGACCAGGAACCCGGCTGGAGTGGGCGCGCAGGACGCGGTCGCGTTGCGGCCAGGGCGGGGACCTCCGCGAGGCCGCGGGGCGGGGCCCGGCGGCCGTCCAGCGGCCCTCCCAGGTCACACGAGACGCCCCCACGGCGATCGGCTGGCTGGTGGCAGACGCGGCGAGGTGGCGCGCGGGATCGATGGTGGCTGCCGGGAACGTGTCATCTCGTGGCGGCGCTCCTGATGACAACGTGATGACAAACGATCAAGGCCCTGTTCGGAGCATGCTCCGAACAGGGCCTTGACCTGGGGTTTCTCGGTGGAGCTGAGGGGATTTGAACCCCTGACCCCCTCGATGCGAACGAGGTGCGCTACCGGACTGCGCCACAGCCCCGAGGACTCCGTAAGGTTAGCAAACTTCGGGGGGTGTTCGCGCACGGGTCATTCGCCGACGGCGCGGCGGTCGGGGGCGTACTGGTCGAAGACCTCCTCGGGGGTGGGGAGTTCGATGACCTCGGCGGTTTCGGTGGCGAGGAGGGCCTCGCGGGCGCGGGCCCTGGCGCGGGCGCGGGCCTGGGCGGCGGCCTGGCGGCGGGCCGTGTCCATGCCCACGGCGACGCGGAGCAGCGCCAGGTGGCCGGCCATGAGGACGGCCGGGGGCGCGGTGATCCACCACGGGGCGAGGCCGGTGGCGGCGACGGCCGTGGTGGTGAGGAGCAGGGCGGTCAGGCCCGTGGTGCGGCGGCGGCGCCGGGCGATGACGGCGGCGCGGGTCGACCGGCCGCGGGGGCGGGGCGCCGGGATCTGCTCGGGCTCCTCTTCGTCGTCCTCGACGAGGGGCTCGTCGGTGCGCTTGTGGAGGAGGCGGGTGAGTCCGGTCGCCTCGGTGTCGCGGCGCAGCCACATCGGGACGAGGACCATGGCCCAGACGGCGACGATGGCGAGATAAAGAACTGCGCTGCTCATCGGCACCACCGTCCCAGGGCACGCTCAAGAGGCGGGCCGACTTTCGGCGCGCGAACGTGCATTGGGAGCAGGGTCACGCCCCGCACGGTACGAGGGGGTGTCAGAGGTTGACGAGCATAAGGGGCGGTGTGTCGCGAGATCGATCTCGCCGTTACTCTCCGTTTGCCGCGGCTTCTCGATCGCAGGATTCTTACGGAGGGAAAGTCACGGCGGACTCAAGTGCGCCGGGGAAATGCCTGTTTGCGCTCGGCCAGCCAGCGTGCGCGCAGGCCACCGGGCACGTCCTCGACGGTCAGGGCGTAGCAGATGTGGTCGCGCCAGGCTCCGTCGATGTGCAGATGGCGGCGGCGAATTCCCTCTTCCCGGAATCCGAGCTTTTCCACGACGCGGCGGCTCGCCGTGTTCTCCGGGCGGATATTCGCCTCCAGGCGGTGGAGGCCCACGGTGAAGAAACAGTGGTCGACGGCGAGGGCGACGGCGGTGGGAATGACGCCGCGGCCCGCCACCTGCTTGTCGACCCAGTAGCCGATCTGGGCGGATCTGGCCGAACCCCACACGATCGCGCCGATGGTCAGCTGGCCGGCGAACACGTCCTGGTAGGTGACGACCCAGGGCAGGGCGAGACCCTGGCGGGCCTCGCGGCGCATGGTGTGGACCATGCTGACGTAGGGGCCGAGGCCGCTGCGGAACAGCGGCGTCTCGGGGTTCGTGGGCTCCCAGGGGCGGAGCCAGTCGGCGTTGCGTACGCGCAGCTCACGCCAGGCGGCGGCGTCGCGGTGCCGTAGCGGGCGCAGCCCGACGGGACCCTCGGTCAGGGTGGCAGGCCATCCCCGCAAACGTTCCACGGTTCCATGATTCCCTGGTCGGACGTCCGAACGCCATTGATTCTTCCCGAGAAAACGGTCACGCGGGACGTTCTCGTACGCGACGGCACGTCAGCGGGGGTGGTCGCCGCCCTTGATCTGGTCGATGGCGTGGGAGAGGACGCGGCCGAGAACGGCCATGCCGTCGCGGACGCCGCCCGTGGAGCCCGGCAGGTTGACGATGAGGGTGCCGCCCGCGACGCCGGAGAGGCCGCGGGACAGGATCGCGGCGGGCACCTTCTCGCGGCCCTCCAGCCGGATCGCCTCGGCGATGCCCGGGATCTCCCATTCGATGACCCGGCGGGTCATTTCGGGGGTCTGGTCGGTGGGGGTGAGGCCCGTCCCGCCGGAGGTGACGACGACGTCGTAGCCGTCGGCGACGGCGTCGCGCAGGACGCCGGCGACCGGTTCGCCGTCGGGGATGACCACCGGGCCGTCCACCTGGCAGCCGAGGTCCTCCAGCATCTCGACGAGGACAGGGCCGGACTTGTCCGCGTACACGCCGGCGGCGGCCCGGTTCGAGACGGTGACCGCCATCGCTTTGATCATCGGCGCCATTCGCCCTTCTTGCCGCCGGTCTTCTCCTCTACCCGCACGTCGGTGATCACGGCGGCGGGGTCGACGGCCTTGATCATGTCGACCAGCGCCAGCGCCGCGACGCTCACCGACGTCAGCGCCTCCATCTCCACCCCCGTGCGGTCGGCGGTGCGGGTGACCGCGGTGATCGCGACGCCCTCGTCCCGGATCTCCAGGTCGACCGTGACGCCGTGCAGGGCGATCGGGTGGCACAGCGGGACGAGGTCGGGGACGCGCTTGGCGCCCATGATCCCGGCGATGCGCGCGACGGAGATCGCGTCGCCCTTGGGGACGTCGCCGGCGCGCAGGAGGGCAACGCATTCGGGCGATAGCCGGACGAATCCCGTCGCCGTCGCGGTGCGGGCCGAGACGTCCTTGGCCGACACGTCGACCATGCGGGCCGCGCCCGCCTCGTCCAGGTGCGTGAACTCCGAGCCCTTGGCACTCAAGACGGCAACCTCATGACGTCGACGCGGGAACCGGCGGGGAGGGTCTCGATGTCCTCCGGCACCTGGATGAGCGAGTTCGCGGTGGCCAGCGACCCCAGCTGGTGTGAGCCCTGCACCTCGGCGGCGGTGACGGTGTACGTACCGCGGTCGAACGAGAGGTTGCCGCGCAGGAAGTGGCGCAGTCCGGCGGGGGACGCGACCTCCTCCGCAAGGACGGCGCTCACCATGGGCAGTGGGTCGGGTTCCAGTCCCTGCATGGCGCGCAGAGCGGGACGTACGAAAACCTGGAACGACACGTAGGCGCTGACGGGGTTGCCAGGGAGGGTGAATACGGGCGTGCCTTCGAGGAGGCCGAACCCCTGGGGCTTGCCCGGACGCATGCGCACCTTGTGGAAGTTCACCGTCCCGGTGCCGGTCAAGACCTCCTTGACCACGTCCTTGGTGCCCATGGAGACCCCGCCAGTGGTGACGATGGCGTCGGCACGGACGAGCTGGTCTTCGAGCATCTCCAGCACCTTGCCGGGCTCGTCCTCCACGGTGGCCTGCCGAAATCCCACTCCGCCTGCCTCGACCACAGCGGCGGTGAGCATGTAGCCGTTGGACTCCCAGATCTGGCCGTGCCCCAGCGGGGAACCCGGCTCGCGCAGTTCGTCCCCTGTGGCGACGACGACCACGCGGGGCCTCGGACGCACCGTCACCCGGGCCCGGCCCACGGCGGCGATCATGCCGATCTGCGGGGCGCCGAGCCGGGTGCCCGCGGCCACGACGACCTGCCCGGCGCGGACGTCCTCGCCCGCCCGGCGGATGTAGTTGCCCGCCGGCGCGGAGCGGGAGACCCGGACGGTGGCGTTGCCGCCGTCCGTCCACTCGACGGGGATCACCGCGTCGGCACCGGCCGGCATCGGCGCGCCCGTCATGATCCGGGCGGTCAGGCCGGGCGCGATCGCCGACACGCCGGTGTCGCCGGCGACGATGTCCCCGACGACGGGCAGCGTGACCGGGGAGGTCTCGCTCGCCGCGGCGATGTCGGCCGCGACGACGACGTACCCGTCCATCGCGGAGTTGTCGAACGGCGGCAGCGGGGCCTGCGCGGAGACCGGCTCCGCGAGCACCGTTCCCTGCGCCTCGAGCAGCGCCATGTCGAGCGGCGGCAGCGCCGCGACGCTGCCGAGGATCTCCGTCAGGTGCTCGTCTACCGATCTCATGCCCACTGACCCAGCATGGCGTGCCGTCACGCGTCCCCGGAGCCGGCCGCGCCACCGCCGGCATCGTGCTCGCGGACGAACTCGCGCAGCCACGGGAGGAACTCGGGCCCCAGGTCGGGGCGTTCCACGGCGAACTGGACGACGGTCCGCAGGTATTCGAGCTTGTTGCCCGTGTCGTAGCGGCGTCCCCGGAACTTGACGCCGTAGACGCCGCCGCCCTGGCCGGCGGGCGTGTCGGCGAGCGTGCGCAGCGCGTCGGTCAGCTGGATCTCGCCGCCGCGCCCGGGCGGGGTCTTCTCCAGGACGTCGAACACCGAGGGGTCGCAGACGTAGCGGCCGATGATGATCCAGTTGCTGGGCGCCTCCTCGGCGGAGGGCTTCTCGACGAGGTCGGAGATCCGGACGACGTCGTCCTCGTCCGTCGCCTCGATGGCCGCGCACCCGTACGCAGAGACCTGGTCGGGCTCGACCTCCATCAGCGCGACGACGCTGCCGCCGTGCCGCCGCCGCACCTCGATCATGCGCCGCAGCAGCTTGTCGCGGGCGTCGATCATGTCGTCGCCGAGCAGCACGGCGAACGGCTCGTCGCCGACGTGCTGGCGGGCGCAGTGCACCGCGTGCCCGAGCCCGCGCGGCTCGCCCTGGCGCACGTAGTGCATGATGGCCAGGTCGCTGGACTCATGCACGGCCTCCAGGCGCTCGTCGTCGCCCTTGGCCCGCAGCGCCTCCTCCAGTTCGTACGCCCGGTCGAAGTGGTCCTCTATGGACCGCTTGCTGCGGCCGGTGACCATCAGGACGTCGCTGAGGCCGGCGTCGACCGCCTCTTCGACGACGTACTGGATCGCCGGCTTGTCGACGACGGGCAGCATTTCCTTGGGAGTCGCCTTGGTGGCGGGCAAGAATCGGGTACCGAGCCCGGCCGCCGGGACGACCGCCTTGAGCACAGGTGCATTGTCGGCCATGTACAGACCCTAGCCACCCACGAGGACGGCAGCGTGCAGGACATCGTTTCCAAGAGCGACCTACGAGCCGAGCTGCGCCGCAGGCGTGCGGCGATGACGCCGGACGACCGCGCCGCGGCCGGGAGATCGATACGCGACGCGCTGCTGTCGGTCCCCGAGGTCGAGATGGCCGGGACCATCGCGGCATACGTCTCGATCGGCACCGAACCGGACACGCGCGGCCTGCTGTTCGCGCTGTGGAAGCGCGGCGCGTACGTGATCCTCCCCCGCGTGCTCCCGGACGGCGATCTCGACTGGGCGTCCTACGAGGGTCCCGACTCGCTCGTCGAGGGGCCGCGCGGATGCCTGGAGCCGTCCGAGCCGTCCCGCGGTCCCGGCGCCGTGGCCAGCGCGGACGTCGTCATCGTCCCCGCGCTCGCCACCGACCGGACCGGCATGCGGCTCGGGCGCGGCGGCGGCTCCTACGACCGGGCGCTCGCCCGCGTCGGCCCGGCGATCCTGACCGTGGCGCCGCTGTACGACTCGGAGGTCCTGCCGACGGTCCCGGCCGAACCGCACGACCGGCGCGTCCGCGCCGCCGCCACCCCGTCCGACGGCATGCTGCGCTTCGGCTGACGGAACGCCCCTGGCGGCTCATTAGAGTTGGGGGCAAGATCGCCCGAAGGCGGTCATGGGCAGGTGAAACGGGAGGTTCGAGATGACGGCGCCGTGGCGGATCCTGTCGCTGCCCCCGATCGCGGACGAGATCGTCCGGCGGCTGTTCGAGCCGCTCGGGGACGCCGCCGAGGTGACGTTCCCGCAGACCAGGGACCGCGCCGGGCTGCTCGCCGCGCTCCCGGACGCCGACATCGTGGTCGGCGACTTCAGCGCCCGGCTGGCGCTGGACGCCGATGCGGTGCGGGCCGCGCGGCGGCTGGCGTTCGTCCAGATGCCGGCCGTCGGGACCGACAGCCTCGACGTCGCCGCGCTGACGGCGGCGGGAGTGCCGGTCGCGAACGCGGCGGGCTTCAACGCGCGCGGGGTCGCCGAGTGGGCGGTGGGCGCGGCCTTCGCGCTGTGCCGCCACCTCGCCTGGGCGGACCGGCGCGTCCGCGCGGGCGGCTGGCCGCAGCCGGACGTGATCGCCCGGCGGCCCCGGGAGATCCACACGCAGCGCGTCGGCATCGTCGGGTTCGGCGCGATCGGCGCGGAGGCGGCGCGGCTGTTCACCGCGCTCGGCTGCACCGTCTCCTACTGGACGAGGCGTCCGCGCCCTAAGTCCGTGGCCCAGTACAGGGAACTGGACGATCTGCTCGCCTCGTCCGACATCCTTGTGCTCGCCCTACCGCTGACGGACGAAACGCGCGGTCTGATCGGTCCCGAGCGCCTCGCCCTAATGCCGGAGGGCTCACTGCTGGTGAACGTGGCGCGCGGGGGCATCGCGCCCGACGACGCGATCCTCTCCGCCCTGGAGTCGGGACGGCTGGCCGGGGCGGCCCTTGACGTGTTCGACGAGGAACCCCTTCCGGAGGGGCATCCGTTGCGCAGCCACGAGGACGTCCTGCTGTCTCCGCACTCCGCGGGAGCGTCGATCCAGTCGCAGCTGAACCTGGTGTCGGTCGTGCGCGACAACGTCACCGCGGCCGTCCGGGGACACGAGGTGCAAAATGTGATCAACGGGCTGAAGCCGCAGGTCACACGGCGATAGCGAGCTTACGGGGCGGGCCGTCCCTCAACCGCAAATGTGCGTTCGTCCCGTGAATGAATAGGATTGCTAAACGATCCACGGCGAAGGCCCCGCGAAGGGTGGGATGTGCATCTCGACATTTGGCTACTCCTCGGGTCCACCCTCGTACTCAGCGCGATCCTCGCGGTCAGGCTGTCCCACCGGGCCGGTCTGCCGTCCCTCCTGGTCTACATGGGGCTCGGCCTCCTCATCGGCGAGTCCGGTCCCCTGCACATCGACTTCGAGGACGTCGAGCTCGCCCACATGCTCGGCTTCGCCGCCCTCGTCCTGATCCTGGCGGAGGGCGGTGTCACGACCGACTGGCGGCGCGTCCGCTCCGCGGTGCCCGCCGCGATCGTGGTCTCCACCATCGGCACGCTGATCAGCATCGTCATCGTGGCGCTCTCCGCCATGTGGCTGATCGGCATGGACTGGCGGCCGGCGTTCCTGCTCGGCGCGGTGCTCGCCCCGACCGACGCGGCCGCCGTGTTCTCGGTGCTGCGGCGGCTGCCGCTGCCGTCCCGGCTGAGCGGGCTGCTGGAGGCCGAGTCCGGGTTCAACGACGCCCCCGTCGTGATCATCGTGATCGCCCTCAGCGCGCACGCCACCGCACCCAACCTCGCCGAACTCCTCGGCCTGATGCTCTACGAGCTCACCGCGGGCGCCGTCATCGGCGTCGCCATCGCCTGGCTCGGGGCACAGGGGCTGCGCCGGATCGCGCTGCCCGCCTCCGGCCTCTACCCGATCGCCGTCCTGTCCCTGGCCGTCGCCTCCTACGGCGTGGCGTCGCTGCTGCACGCCAGCGGATTCCTCGCCGTGTACGTCGCCGCGCTCGTCCTCGGCAACGCCCGGCTGCCGCACCGTCCGGCGACCCGCGGTTTCGCCGAGGGCATCGCGTGGCTGGCCCAGATCGGGGTGTTCGTGATGCTGGGCCTGCTGGCGTCCCCGAGCGAACTGCCCGGCCAGATCGTGCCCGCGCTGCTGATCGGCTTCGTGCTGCTGCTGGTCGCCCGTCCGGTGTCGGTCGCGCTGTCGACGGTGGGGTTCAAGATGTCGTGGGGAGAGAAGATCTTCGCGTCGTGGGCCGGGCTGCGCGGCGCCGTCCCGATCATCCTCGCCACCATCCCGATGGTGCAGGGGGTCGAGCAGTCCGGCCGGATCTTCTCGATCGTCTTCACGATCGTGGTCGTCTTCACGCTGCTGCAGGGCCCGACGCTGCCGCTCGCGGCGCGGCTGTGCCGGCTGAACAGCGACGAGCAGACGCGGGAGCTGGACGTGGAGGCGGCGCCCCTGGAGGAGCTGCACGCCGACCTCCTGGAGGTGCGGATCCCGGCCGATTCCATGCTGAGCGGCGTGGAGATCTTCGAGTTGCGGCTGCCGCCGGGCGCGTCCGTCACGCTGATCGTGCGCAACGGGTCCAGTTTCGTCCCGGAGCCCACCACGCCTCTGCAGGCGGGTGACACCCTCCTGGTCGTGACCACCGACGCCGTACGGGAGGCCGCCGAACGCCGCCTGCGGGCGGTGAGCCGCAAGGGACGGCTGGCCGGATGGTTCGGGGAGACGGGCACGTGACCGGGTCCGGCCCGGGAGATCGGCTTCGCGGGCTTGCCGGACGGAGACCGGTCCGGGAACAGGCCGGGGGCGAAACGTGTTGCAGCCACGGGTACCATTAGCAGTCGTTCATAGTGAGTGCCAGTCCGGGGCTCAGCCGGGCTGAGTCAGCGAGGAGGAACCGTGCCGACGTATCAGTACGTTTGCACCGAATGCGGCGAGCCTCTGGAGATCGTGCAGAAGTTCAGCGACGACGCGCTGACCGAATGCCCGGCGTGCAGCGGCAGGCTCCGCAAGGTCTTCTCCGCCGCGGGGATCATCTTCAAGGGGTCGGGCTTCTACCGCACCGACAGCCGCGGCTCCGGCAAGAGCTCGACGGTGGGCGGCTCGGCCAACGGGTCCTCGTCCAACGGGTCCTCTTCGAGCGGGGAGTCCGGATCCGGCTCCGCCAAGTCGGACGCGTCTTCGTCGTCCGCTGGGGGCGACTCCTCGTCGTCCTCCAGCAAGTCCTCCTCCTCTTCCGAGAAGGTCGCCTGATTCTCTAGGGCTCCCACCGGGGGATCCGCCGCGCGTGGTCTGCGCAGGCCATACGGGTCCCCCGGCTATCGTCATGCCCTGATCCCGGCCGCGTCCCGGTGGGCCGCCCCTGCCGTCCGGTAGGAGGGCGCCCTCCGCCGCTGGTGCCTACCGGCTATGCCGCCTCTCCATCTCAAGACCTATCCGCGGGTGCGGTCTTACACCGCGTGCAGTAGCCGCGATCAAGCCTCGCGCCTGAGGCGCGGCCGGGGTCGTCCATAAGACGATTGAGATGCTGGGAGAGGCCCCGGACAGAGCTCCCTCTCCTGCGCGTTCAGCTCTGCGGCAGTGAGTCCCCTGGTCTGTGACCGGAGCGGGAGACTCGGCGGAAATTTCGCGATAGTACTTGACATTCGTCTCGACAGGCGAGAAGTTTCCAAAGACGCGATATATCTCGATAACAGGAGAGGAACCATGAGCGGACAGAGCCCGGCTCCCCCCAGGACGTGGGCCCACCGCCTGGCCGGACTGATCGCCGGCCCGCGCACCAAATGGGCCGTGCTGGCCCTGTGGGTCGTCCTGCTGGCCGCCCTCGGACCCCTGGCGGGCAGGCTCGGCGACGTTGAGAACAACGAGGCCGCGGCGTGGCTCCCCGACGGAGCGGAGTCCACCCAGGTCGTCGCACTGGACGAACAGTTCCGCACGGACGAGACCATGCTCGCCGTCGTCGTCTACGAACGCGCCGGGGGCATCACGGCGGAGGACCGCGCGAAGGCCGAGTCCGACGTCTCCGCGCTGCAGAACCTGCCGGGCGCGCAGAAGGCGCAGGGGCCGATCCCCTCCGAGGACGGCAAAGCCCTCCAGACCCTCGTACCTCTGCAAGACGAAGACGTGGTCGGTGCCGTGGACGAGGCACGCGAGATCGCCAAGCGCGGCCCTCCCGGCCTCTCCGCGTACGTCACCGGACCCGCCGGAAGCGGCGCCGACCAGATCGAGGTCTTCGAGTCCATCGACGGGTTCCTGCTCATGGCCGCGGGTTCCGTCGTCATCGTCCTCCTGCTCATCATCTACCGCAGCCCCATGCTGTGGTTCGTTCCCGTACTGAGCGCCCTCTTCGCTCTTGGGCTGGCCCAGTCGCTGGTGTATCTGCTCGCCAAGTACGGGGACCTCACCGTCAACGGCCAGAGCGCGGGAATCCTGACCGTCCTCGTATTCGGGGTCGCGACCGACTACGCCTTGCTGCTCGTCGCCCGCTACCGGGAGGAACTCCACCGGCACGAGGACCGGCACGAGGCCATGGCCTTCGCGCTGCACCGCGCCGCACCGGCGATCCTCGCGTCCGCCGCCACCGTCGCCGCCGGCCTGCTGTGCCTGCTGCTCGCCGAGATGAACTCCACGGCCGGCATGGGCCCCGTCGCCGCCGCGGGCATCCTCACCGCCCTCGCCGCGATGACCACACTGCTGCCGGCCCTCCTCGTCATCTGCGGCCGCTGGCTGTTCTGGCCGCTGATCCCCCGCTACGACGCCAAGTACCTGCGGCCGGAGGCGTACGACGCGGAGCACGGCATCTGGAGCCGGATCGCCGGTCTCGTCAGCAGGCGTCCGCGCGCGCTCTGGGCCGCCACCATGCTCGGCTTGGTCGTCCTCAGCCTCGGCCTGGGCTCGCTTAAGACCGATGGGACGTCGGACGCGGGGATGTTCACCGGACGTCCCGACTCGGTGCAGGGCTCGGAGGTCGTCGCCCGGCACTTCCCCGCCGGATCGGGCGCCCCGGCCGTCGTCATCGGCGCGGCGTCGGCGTCCGGCGAACTCGCCGACACCGTCCGCGGCACCCCGGGCGTCGCCGAGATCGGGCCGCCCGCCACGGCGAACGGCCTGGTCAGGTACGAGGCGACGCTGAAGGACCCGGCCGACGGTGCGGCCGCCCGCGCGACCGTCGAACGGCTGCGCACCGCCGTGGACGGCGTCCCGGGTGCCGATGCCAAGGTCGGCGGTTACAGCGCGACGATGCTCGACATCCAGCGGGCCTCCGACCGCGACAACCTGGTGATCATCCCGATCGTGCTGGCCGTGGTGTTCCTGATCCTCGTCGCGCTGCTGCGCGCCGTCGTCGCCCCGCTGCTGATGATGGGGACCGTGGTGCTGTCGTTCCTGGCCTCGCTCGGCGCCTGCGCGGTGATCTTCGAGTACGGCTTCGGCTTCGAGGGCGCCGACCCCGGATTCCCGCTGCTGGCCTTCATCTTCCTGGTCGCGCTGGGGGTCGACTACAACATCTTCCTGATGCACCGCGTCCGCGAGGAGTCGCAGACGCTCGGCACCCGCCGCGGCATCCAGCGGGGGCTCACCGTCACCGGCGGGGTGATCACCTCGGCGGGCCTGGTCCTGGCGGCGACGTTCGCGTCCATGGTCACGCTCCCGCTGGTGTTCATGGTCGAGATGGGCTTCGCGGTGGCGTTCGGGGTGCTGCTCGACACGTTCATCGTCCGATCCCTGCTACTCCCGGCCCTGGCCCACGACCTCGGCCGGCGGATCTGGGCACCCAGCCGCCTCGCCAAGCAGGAGCCCGTCCCCACCCCGCCCAAGGTCCTGGACCCGGTGGGCTGACACGCCGACAATCCCCGGCTCCGGCGCGGGGATGCGAAGGGGCCCGGTCCCGACCGGGCCCCTTCTGCGCGCCCCGGGAAGTTATCCACAATGTGCGGACGGTCTCCCGGGTGCCGGGGCGGGCTGGCTAGTGTCTGCGCCATGTCCTCACAGCCTTCCGCCGCAGCGCCCGCCGCCGAGATCGGAGTCATCGGCGGCTCCGGTTTCTACTCGTTCCTGGACGACATCGAAGAGGTGCGGGTCGACACCCCGTACGGGCCGCCGAGCGACCCCATCGCGGTCGGCGAGCTGGCCGGCCGCCGCGTGGCGTTCGTCCCCCGGCACGGCCGCGACCACCGGTTCCCGCCGCACAGGATCCCCTACCGGGCCAACCTGTGGGCGCTGCGCTCGCTCGGCGTCCGGCAGGTGCTCGCGCCGAGCGCGGTCGGCTCCCTCACCCCTCGCTACGGCCCCGGCACGCTCGGCATCCCCGACCAGATCGTCGACCGGACGTCCGGACGCGACCAGACCTACTACGAGCACGGCGCCGCCGTGCACGTGTCGTTCTCCGACCCGTACTGCCCGGCGGGCCGCCGCACCGCCGCAGGGACCGCGAAGACCGCCGGCTGGGACCTCGCCGACCGCGGCACCCTCGTCGTCATCGAGGGGCCGCGCTTCTCGACCCGGGCCGAGTCCCAGTGGTTCGCCGCCCAGGGCTGGACGCTGATCGGCATGACCGGCCACCCCGAGGCCGTCCTCGCCCGCGAACTCGCGCTCTGCTACACCTCCCTGTGCCTCGTCACCGACCTCGACGCGGGCATCGAGGAGGGCGAGGGCGTCACCATGGACGAGGTGCTCCGCGTCTTCGGCGAGAACATCGGCCGCCTCCGCACCCTCGTGGGCGACGTCGTCAAGGCGCTGCCCGCCGAACGCAGCTGCCCCTGCCCGAACGCCCTGGACGGCATGAAGCTCCCCCTGGAACTGCCGTGAGCGCCCGCCTAGCCCGGCTGCGGCGGCCCCTGGCGGCGCTGTTCGCCGCGGCCGCCGCCGGTCTCGCCCTGCTGGCCCTGCGGCCGGGGCCGGCGCCGTCCGTCCGCGTCCTCGCCGCCGCCCGCGACCTGCCCGCCGGGACGACGCTCACCCCGTCCGACCTGCGCCGCGTGGCCCTGCCGACCGCCGCCGTGCCGTCCGGCACCCTCCGCTCCGGCACCGGCCGCGTCCTCGCCACCCCCATGCGCGCAGGCGAACCCCTCACCGACACCCGCGTGGTCGGCGACGGCCTGCTGCGCGGCTACGGCACCGACACGGTCGCCACCCCGGTCCGCATGGCCGACGCCGACGCCGTCCGCCTCCTCCACCCAGGCGACCGCATCGACGTCCTGACCAGCCCCACCCCACCGCCCTTCCCAGAGGCCGCCCCGTCCCACCCCCCAGGCGACGCCAGAGTCGTGGTCTCCGCCGTCCCCGTACTAACAGTCCCTCCCCCCGACGAGACCACCCGCCAGCAAGGCGCCCTGATACTCCTCGCCACAGACAGACCCCAGGCCCTAGCCCTCGCAAACACCACCGCCCCCCTCTCCCTAACAATCACCCCAAAGCCCTAACCCCCAGCTCCACGGCCCAAGCCGCCCATGGCCGAGTCACCCCCACGGCCCCGAGCCAGCCCACGGCCCCCTGGCCAGCCCACAGCCCCCTGGCCCCACCCGCCACCTCATGGTGCGTCCCGAGGCTGAACGCGGCGGGCGTCGGCCGGTGGGTGGCTGAACGCGGCGGGCGTTGGTGGGTGGGGTGGCTTGGCATGTCGCTGGAGGGTTCATTACGATCCGTAGCCATTCCTGTGCGCCTGCTGCAGTGGATGGCGTATCCCCCGAGAGTCCGGAGTCGGTATGAGTGGTTTTAAGAAGTTTCTTCTTCGTGGCAACCTCGTCGAGCTGGCGGTCGCGTTCGTCGTGGGGGCCGCGTTCGCCGGTCTCGTCGAGGACTTCGCGGCCTCGTTCATCTCACCGCTGATCGCGCTGCTCGGCGGAGAACCCGACTACACGGGCCTGGCCGTGACGATCAACGGCACCAAGTTCCCGTACGGGATCTTCGTGACCTCGGCGATCGCGTTCACCATCACAGCGGCGATCGTGTACTTCCTGGTGGTGCTCCCGACGACCAAGCTGATCGAGCGAATCGACCGCGGCAAGGAGGCCACCGAACGCGACTGCCCGCAGTGCCTGAGCGCCATCCCGATCAGGGCCCGCCGGTGCCGCCACTGCACCGCCGAGGTGACCCCCGCCACCGAAACCCCCACCGCCATCTAGGGGGCCCGCCGCCGCCCAGGGGGGCCCCTTGGCTTACACGCTCTTCCCGCCCCACCGCTGCCTAGGGACCCTCGGGCTTACGCGCTCTTCTCGCTTCAGCGCCGCCTAGGGACCCTCGGACTTACCGCGCTCTACCCGCCCCACCGCCGCCTAGGGACCCTCGGACTTACGCGCTCTTTCCGCTCCAGCGCCGCCTAGGGGCCTGGGACTTGCCGCGCTGTTCCCGCGCCGCCGCCGGACGGTCGACCCGATCTCAAGCACGCGAGCGCGGACGAAGGAGACCGACATGGCTCCGACCGGCCGTTCCGGCGGGGGCGGTGGGTGGATTACTCGTATTCGGATTCGGTGCCGAATTCCCAGTGCCAGGGTTCGAAGGGGTTGCTGTAGGCCCATGCCGGGTGGTACCAGCCGTACTTTTCGGCATTGGCCTCCATCCAGTTGAACTGGATCGAGCCGGAGCTCTGGATGCCGCCGCAGAGGTCGAGCGCCTGTCCCTTGCCGTGGTTGCTCGTCCCGGGGACGGCTGCGAAACCGGGTCTCCGGGCGTAGACGGAGTGCTGCTCGGACAGGCTCCGGTACGCGTCTGTGACGCACATGTCGCGGCCGAAGCGGCGCTTGTAGGCGGCGTTCAGCTTGTAGAAGCCGAGTGCGGCGTCCGCGCGGAGCCGGTGTCCCTTCTGCGGCAGGGCGCAGAGGTACTTCGACGGGATCAGCCCGTTGGGGAACTGCTTGGCCTCGGTGGCGAGGCCCTCGTCGCACGTGAGCTGCAGCCGCTTCAGCCGGCTCACCGACAGCTTGTCGAGCATCGTGTTGAGCTGCTTGGTGAGCTGCGCCGACTTGGTCTTCAGCCCGTCCACCTCCTGCTGGAGGCGGGTCTGCTCGACCGCGTTGCTCGACTGGAGCTCCTGGGCGGTCGAGGCGAGGCGCTTGCGCCGCGACTGCAGTTCGTCGGCACGGTCCACAAGGGCCTGCTGCGACCTGGCGAGGAGCGTGACGTCCGCCGTCGAACGCAGCGCCTGGCCCGGGTCGCCGCCGCCGAAGATGGACATGGAACCGACGGCCCCGCTCTGCTGGTAGGAGCTGTTCGCCAGCCTCGCCAGCGGCTCGCGGATCCGGTTCAGCTCGGCCTCGGCGACCGCCAGGTCCTTCAGCGTGCTGCGGAGCTTGACCTGGGAGGCAGCGAGGTCCTTCTTCCGGGTCTGCATCTGCTTCGTGGCCTTCTCCAGCTCGGTGCGAGCCTTCGACGCCTCACGGCGCAGCGACTCCACGGAGTCGGCGTCGGCCGCGACGGCGACACCGTGCGGAGCGAGCATGGTCATCACCAGGAAGACCGCGGTCAGCGCCGCCGACCGGGGGTTCGGCACGGTGGTTTTCCTCCTGATGCCCAAATGCGGAACAGCGGCAGAACGGTACTACACGTTCTACGATGACCTGTGCGTAATCGGTTCAGCGGCCACGGTCACCATCGCGATCACGGCGGTCGTCGCACCACCGGCGCATCCACCAGACCTCCTGCCACTCCGGCGGGCACGGCCTCCTGGTCCTGGCGCGGGACGGCGTCGGAGCCGCAGCGGGCGTCGTCCTGCTCGGTGTGGTCTTCGGGACGGGCGCCGGCTTCGGCGGCGCCTTCGTCGCCACCTGCGGCTCCGCCTCGGGCGCCACGTACTCCCCGTACGTCGGCTCGCCCCCGGGGATGACCGGCACCTGCTGCTGCACGGAGGTGGCCGCCGTCTGCGGCTCGTTGTCCGCCGGCTCATCGCGCAGCCCGAAAGCGATTAAGGAAGCCGTCACCAGGAGCACGCCGGAACCAGCGGCGACCGCGAGCCTCCGCCTGCTTCTGGGCGGACGCTCAGCCACCTCGTCCTCGGCAGACCTGCCACTGGGCTGCCCACGATGCCGACCCGTCACGGCACCGAAGCGTACCCACCGCGGCCCCACCTGGCCTAGAGGTCCCAGCCGCCCCTTAAGAGGGAGCGCGCAACGGGTTCCGTCCCCTACCCTGTAGGTGCCGTCCGCTACGCTCTTGCCGCGAGCGACGACACGCCTCCGTAGCTCAGGGGATAGAGCACCGCTCTCCTAAAGCGGGTGTCGCAGGTTCGAATCCTGCCGGAGGCGCCCGATCAGCAGCACGAACACGCCCCCGCCCCTGACGTGGCGGCCGCCCGAAGGGGCTAGGCGGAGGTTTTGGTTTCTAGGGTTTTCAGGGCCTCTAGTAGGTAGTCGCGGAAGACGCGGTGGTTCTCGCTCATCGGGAAGTGGCCGATTTCCTCCATCTTGATGAAGGTGGCGTTCTGGATCGCGTCGGCGGTGCGGGCGCTGTCCTCCGGGGTGGTGAGGTAGTCGTACTCGCCGGTGAGCATCACCACGGGGCATCGGTTGCCGTCGATCTTGTCCAGGTCCTCGCGGAGGTCGTGGTCGACGGAGTAGAAGTGCAGGTCGCCCTTGAACGCCTCGGAGCCCTGGGAGTAGTAGAACCAGGTCTTCCAGCGGTCGGACTCGGGTGACTGGGGGGCCATCAGGTCCCACACGCCGCTCGCGCACACCTGGGCGGCGTTGGCGTGCGGGTGCTGCCACCAGTCGAGGTAGAAGCCGGGTGAGTAGTCGGCGCCCTCGACCGACAGGACGCCCGCGAAACGGTCGGGGTGGCGCAGGGCGAGCTGGAGTGCGACGTTTCCGCCGAACGAGGAGCCCATGAAGATCGGGTCTTCGAGTTCCAGGGCGTCGCAGAGGGCGACGATGAAGTTGACGAAGTGGTCCGCGGTGAGCTTGTACTCCTCCTTCCACCACTCGGTGTTCTCGGGCGGGTCGGACTTGCCGTGGCGGGGCAGGTCGTAGGCGATCACGCGGTGGTTCGCGGTGATCTCCGTGTCCTCCAGCAGGTCGCGCCACTGGTGGTTGTGGCATCCCGCGGTGTGCTGGCAGACCAGAGGCTGCCCGGTGCCGTTCTCCAGGTAGAAGACCTTGTACTCCAGGCCGTCGGCCTCGACTGTCACGTAGTGCCCGGTGACCGGGGAAATCCTGCTCACGGTGATCTCCTTCCTCAGACCGGTGAGCCGACGACGCGGAGCAGTTCGATCTGCCGGGTGATGCAGCGCAGGTTCTGCATGAGGACCAGGATGTCCCCTTCGAGCCGCATGTCCCGCTGGAAGCTGGCGGCCCAGATCCCGTGGTGCATCGGCGCGGGCACCGGCTCGCCGAAGCCGCGCCAGGTGTCGGTGCTCGCCCGGATCGCGAACTGGTAGGGCACGTCGAGCGGACCCGGGTCCGTCGTGACCTCGGTGACCCGCCCCGACTCCACCTTGATCGCGTAGCTGCGGTCGGTGGCGTCGAGGAGGTAGG
This sequence comes from Actinomadura livida, assembly GCF_014648675.1. GTDB lineage: Bacteria > Actinomycetota > Actinomycetes > Streptosporangiales > Streptosporangiaceae > Spirillospora > Spirillospora livida. The sequence goes on along the minus strand of NZ_BMRO01000004.1, from coordinate 318,318 downwards.
TGCAGGTGAAGTACTTGCCGTGGGCCTGGATCTCGGGATCATCGTTGCTGGCCGCGGCGAAGGCGTCGGCCCAGTCCCGGCCCGGCCCGGCCTTGAGTGGTGCGGTCATGATCGGAACTCCTCCCCAGCGCTTTCAGCGAGCGCTATACCCGACCGATTGCGACACACGGGGATTTAATGGCCAATATCTGGTCAAAGTGGGGCATTTCTCCGCTTCGTCCGAGGTGATCTCCAGGCGCTACCGTGTGTTCGACGCGCGCTCGGATCGATGGGGAAGGACCGACGCTCAGATGTCCGAACGGGTGCTCGCCGGGCGGTACCGCCTCCGGGAACGGCTCGGCAGCGGCGGGATGGGCACCGTCTGGTCGGCCGCGGACGAGACGCTGCGCCGCACCGTGGCGGTCAAGGAGATCGTCTTCCCGGACGTCCTCACCGCGGAGGAGCGCCGCGTGGCGACCGCGCGGGCGCAGCGGGAGGCGCGGGCGGCGGCGCTGGTCGACCATCCCGGCGTCATCACCGTGCACGACGTGGTGATCGAGGACGAGCGGCCGTGGATCGTCATGGAGCTGGTGAGCGGCGCGTCCCTCGGCGAGGTGCTCCGGCGGGACGGCCCGCGCACGCCCCAGGTCGCGGCCCAGATCGCCCTGCAGGTGCTGGACGCGCTCGACGCCGCGCACCAGAAGGGCGTCGTGCACCGGGACGTCAAGCCCAGCAACGTGCTCCTCGCCGAGGACGGCCGGGTCGTGCTGACCGACTTCGGCATCGCGAGCATCGAGGCGGACCCGGGCCTCACCCGCACCGGGACGTTCGTCGGCTCGCCCGGATACATCGCCCCTGAGCGGCTGCGGGAGCAGCCGGGCGGCCCCGAGTCCGATCTCTGGTCGCTCGGCGCCACCCTTTACGCGGCGGTCGAGGGAAGGCCGCCGTTCGAGCGGGAAAGCTCGATGGCGACGCTCGGGGCCGTGCTGACCGAGGAACCGGCGCCGCCGCGGCGGGCAGGGTCCCTTTCGCCGCTGCTGTGGTATCTGCTGCAGAAGGAGCCGCACGCTCGGCCGAAGCCGGAGGACGTGCGGCGGGTTCTGCGAAATGTGTCCGCCGGAATGCCGTCCGGGCTGCCCGGTGCCGCTCCCATGCCTCCGCCCGCTCCCCCGAAGAAAGACCCTCGGCGTATATGGATTCCCGTCGCGGCGGGCGTCGCATTGGTCACGACCGGCGCCTTGTTCATCGTCGCCTTGGCCGTCAATGCCTCCAACGGAGGGGATGAGCCCCGGCCGACTCAGGGGGCGGCGGGGTCGGCCGCGCCGCAGGCGGCGTCTTCCAGCCCGCAGGCGACGCCGTCCGCGACGCCGTCCCCTCCCGCGCTCGACCTGTGCGGGCTGCTCACCCGGCAGCAGGTGAGCCGCCTGCTCCGGCAGGGAAAGCCGCTGGTCGAGGACGAGGACGATTCCTGCGGGTGGGCCGCCGCGAAACGCGGAGTCGTGATCACTGATCTCGGCCGCGCCGCCGGTGGGCCGCCGTCGCGGTCGCCGGCCGAGGCGCACAACAAATTCGTGAGCACGAAGAACGCGTCCCGGGGCGGGGTCCATTACTGGGGATGGCCCGAGATCGACGTGAACCACGTAAAGGCGCGGGAAAGCGGGGCGACCAACCTCAACGGGGTGGGCGACGAAGCCTTCACCTACACTTCCACGGGTCTGTCTAAGCCCATGGACATATCCGGTGTGGTGCTGCGGGTGAAGAATTCGGTGCTGCGGGTCGAGCACATGTACGAGCGCGGCACCGCGTCCCCCGGCGAGGTCCGCGAGACGGCGCGGCAGATCGCGCGGGCGGCGGCGTGACAGCGCCGCCGCGCACGCTCGCCGGCCGCTACCGGCTCGTCCGGCGCCTCGGCGAGGGCGGGATGGGCGTGGTCTGGCTCGCCCGCGACGAGCTGCTCGGCCGGGACGTGGCGGTCAAGGAACTCCTGCTCCCCGGCCATCTGAGCGCGCAGCAGCGCGAGCACGCGGCACAGCGCGCCCTGCGCGAGGCCAGGGCGGCCGCTCTGCTCCAGCACCGGTCGATCGTCACCGTGCACGACGTCGTGGTCGAGGAGGACGGGCCGTGCATCGTCATGGACCTGCTTCCCGGCCGCTCCCTGGACACGGTGCTCGCCGCCGACGGCCCGCTGCCGCCCGACCGGGTGGCGCGCATCGGCCTGGAGATCCTCGGTGCCCTCCGCACCGCCCACGCCCAAGGTGTGCTCCACAGGGACGTCAAGCCCGCCAACATCTTCCTCCGCGAGGACGGACGCGCCGTCCTCACCGACTTCGGCATCGCCGCGCTGGAGGGCGACGCCACGCTCACGCGACCGGGTTCGCTGATCGGGTCCCCGGCCTACATGGCGCCCGAGCGGGTGCGGGACGACCTCAGCGGCCCCGCCTCCGACCTGTGGTCCCTGGGTGCGACGCTGTACGCCCTGACCGAGGGCCGCTCGCCCTTCGCCCGCAGCAGCATGATGGGGACGCTCGGGGCCGTCCTGGCGGACGAGCCGGACCCGCCCCGCGCCGCCGGGACGCTCGAACCGCTGCTGAAGGGGCTCCTGGTCAAGGACCCGGCCGCGCGCCTCGACGCGGAAGCGGCCGAGGCGTTCCTGCGGGGACTGGTGACGGGCGAGCACACGGCTCCTCCCCCACCGGCCGCCCCGGTCACGTCGCCGCATCCCGCCTATGACGGGCGTCCCACCGTTCCCGCCGGGCCGCCGAAGACCGGCCGGGGCTGGCTCGTCGCGGCCCTCGCCGTCGCGGTGGCGACGGTGATGGTCGTCGTGACCGTGCTGGTCATCGTGCTTCGCGATCGGGAGGAGCCGCCGCCACCGGTGGCGCGGGAGACGCCGTCCCCGTCCTCGAGTACGGCGGAACCGGTGCGCTTCGCGACCGCGCCCGCCCCGTGCGGGCTCATCACCGCCGAGCAGGCGGGCGAGCTGGTGCGCACGTTCCACAACCACGCCGACGAGAGCCCCGACTCGGACACCGGCCAGCCGCGCAAGGAGTGCGTCTGGCAGACCTCCGCCACGGCGGACGGGGACGAGCGGCTCAGGCTCACGCTCCGCACCGCGGCGAGCACGGCGGCGGCCCGCCGGCTGCTCGCCGAGGAGAAGCAGAACGCGACCGAGCGGGTCACGCCGCTCTCCGGCCTCGGCGAGGCCGCCTTCGCGACGACCGGCCCGGACGGCGGTGCCGTCGTCTTCTTCGGCGTCGGCAACCTGGTGTCCGAGATCCGGTACGACAGCGGACGGGAGCGGCAGGACGAACTCGCCCTCCAGGCGGCGCGGTGGGCCCGCGCGTCCCTCGGACGCGCCTGAGAACCGGCGCCATTCCGCTTTTCCGTGAAATCCACAGGGTCTTCTTTCATCGGGTCGAGCCTTGTCGGGGCTGGTTGAACGGGCAATTCCGCGGAGCGCCGCGGCGCCACGTGAAACACGTTGACGAGTCGAATCGCTTCGATCACTCTCCTGGGCAGCGGTGTCGCCGACCTGGAGGGTTTGTCCGATGCGGAGATCGTTCACTCGCGCGGTGGGGGCCGTCGCGGCCACGTTGGCGCTGGTCGCCGGGGCGGTGGTGGGGGTCGCCACCGCCGCGCCCGCGGCGCCCGCCGCCGAGGCCTATGCCTGGAAGAACGTGCGGATCGACGGGGGCGGATTCGTACCCGGCATCATTTTCAGCCGCAAGGAGAGAAACCTCGTCTACGCGCGCACGGACATCGGCGGGGCCTATCGGTGGGACCAGTCGGGAAGGCAGTGGGTGCCGCTGCTGGACTGGGTCGGGTGGGACAAGTGGGGGTACAACGGCGTGGTCAGCCTGGCCGCCGATCCGGTGGACGCGAACCGGGTCTATGCGGCCGCCGGGATGTACACCAATGACTGGGACCCCAACAACGGCGCGGTGCTGAGTTCGTCCGACCGGGGCAGGACGTGGCGGACGGCGGAACTGCCGTTCAAGCTGGGCGGCAACATGCCGGGACGCGGGATGGGCGAACGGCTCGCGGTCGACCCCCACGACAACCGGGTGCTCTACCTGGGGACGCCCGAGGGCAACGGGCTGTGGCGGAGCACCGACCAGGGCGCGACCTGGGCGAAGGTGAACAGCTTCCCCAACCCGGGCGACTACGCCGACGATCCCGGTGACAGCAGCGGGTACGGCAGTCACCGGCCGGGCGTGGTCTGGGTGACGTTCGACGAGAGCGACGGCACGGCGGGCGCGCCGACCAGGACGATCTACGCCGGCGTCGCGGACAAGCAGAACACCGTCTACCGCAGCACCGACGCGGGCGCGACCTGGGAACGGGTGCCCGGCCAGCCCACGGGTTACATCGCGCACAAGGGCGTGCTGGACGCGACCAACCACGTCCTCTACATCGCGACCAGCGACACCGCGGGCCCCTACGACGGCGCTAAGGGGGACGTGTGGAAGCTCGACACGCGCTCCGGTGCGTGGACGCAGATCAGCCCCGTGCCGTCCAGCAGTTCCGACGCGTACTTCGGCTACAGCGGCCTGACGATCGACCGGCAGGACCCCGAGACGCTGATGGTCGCCACGCAGGTGTCCTGGTGGCCCGACATGATCATGTGGCGGAGCACGGACGCCGGCGCGACCTGGACGCGCATCTGGGACTGGACGAGCTACCCGGACCGGAGCTTCCGCTACACCCACGACATCTCGGAGGTGCCCTGGCTGACGTTCGGGGCCAACCCGGCGCCGCCCGAGGTGGCCCCGAAGCTCGGCTGGATGAACGAGTCGGTGGAGATCGACCCGTTCGACTCCGACCGGCTGATGTACGGGACGGGCGCGACGATCTACGGCACCGAGGACCTCACCAAGTGGGACGCGGGCGGCCAGATCGGGATCCGGCCGATGGTGCGGGGGCTGGAGGAGACCGCCGTCCTGGACCTGGTCAGCCCGCCGTCCGGCGCGCCGCTGATCAGCGGGCTCGGCGACATCGGCGGGTTCCGGCACGCCGACCTCGGGGCCGTTCCGCGGACGATGTTCACCCAGCCCGTGTTCACCAGCACGACCAGCCTCGACTACGCCGAGGCGAATCCGGGCGTGGTCGTGCGGGCGGGCAACTTCACCGACTCGGACCGCCCGGACGACAGCCATGTGGCGTTCTCGACGGACGGCGGGGCGAACTGGTTCCAGGGCACCGAGCCCGGCGGCGTCAACAACGGCGGCACGGTCGCCGCCGCGGCGGACGGCGGCCGTTTCGTCTGGGCGCCCGGTGACAGCGGCCAGCCGGTCGTCCACTCGGTGGGGTTCGGCACCGGCTGGAGCCAGTCGTCCGGCGTGCCCGCCAACGCGATCGTCGAGTCGGACCGGGTGAACGCGAGCAAGTTCTACGCGGTCTCGGGCGGCCGCTTCTACGTCAGCACCAACGGAGGCGCGTCGTTCTCGGCGGCGGCGTCCGGGCTGCCGACCAGCGGGGTCCACGTCAAGGCGCTGCCCGGCGAGGAGGGCGACATCTGGCTCGCGGGCGACACCGGCCTGTTCCATTCGACCGACTCCGGCGCGAGCTTCACCAAGATCTCGAACATCTCCGACGCCGTGAACGTGGGCTTCGGCAAGGCCGCCCCGGGCGCGAGCCACCAGGCGCTCTACCTGATGGGGACGGTCGGCGGCGTGACCGGGCTGTTCCGGTCGAACGACGCGGGCGGCACCTGGACGCGCATCAACGACGACCAGCACCAGTACGGCAACGCGGGCGAGGCCCTCACCGGCGACCCGCGCGTCTACGGCCGCGTCTATCTCGGCACGAACGGCCGTGGCGTCATCTACGGCGACACCTCCGACACCACACCGACCAGCACGCCGACCACCCCGACCACCACCCCGACCACTCCCCCCGCCGGGACCGCGTGCAGTGCCTCCTACGAGACGACGGGGTCTTGGCAGGGCGGTTTCCAGGGTGAGGTCACCGTCCGCAACACCGGGACGGACCCGCTCACGGCATGGCAGGTCTCCTGGACGTTCGGCGGCGGCCAGACCGTCACCCAGTCCTGGGGCGCCAAGGTGACGCGGGAGGGCACGGCGGTCACCGCGGCGAACGAGTCGTGGAACGGGTCCCTGGCCGCGGGGGCCACCACCACGTTCGGCTTCATCGGCACCGGCCCGGCCGGAAGCATCGACCCGGACTGCTCCGGCCGGTGACACCGTGGGGCGGGCGGACACAGCCGCCCGCCCCCGGTGACCGTCCTACAGCGGACGCGGGTTCACGCCGCCGTAGCCGGCGAATGCGATCAGCAGGTCAGGTTGCCGCCGGTGGGCACGCCCAGGCGCTCGGTGAACCTCCGGTAGGTGTCCACCCTGCTCTGCACCTGGGCGGGGTTACCGCCGTCGCATTCGATGCTGCCGTTGATGCTGCGGATCGTCTGGCCGAAGCCGTGCCCGTTGACCATGGCGTTGTGGCCGGTCATCGAGCCCGGACCGCGCTGGGTCATCCAGTACCAGAGGGCGGTCTTCCACGCCACGGCCGAGTTCTGCTCCACCTGCCACGGGTTGTGCAACAGGTCGAGGCCGAGCGCGTCGCCCGCCGCCTTGTAGTTGAAGTTCCAGCTGAGCTGCATGGGGCCGCGGCCGTAGTAGGCCGACTGCCCGGCAGGGCAGCCGTAGGGCCGGCCGCGGTCGCAGTAGTGCGGGTAGTTGGCGCTGTTCTGCTCCACGATGTGGACGAGCCCGCCCGTCTCGTGGCCGACGTTGGCCAGGAACGCCGCCGCCTCCTGCTTCCGCGTCGTGTCGCTCCCGGTGGTCGCGAACGCGGGGAAGGCGGCGATGGCCGAGGTCAGGCCGCCGTAGGTGTAGAAGGAGTTGCGGTTCGGGAACAGCTGCTGGAACAGCGACTCGCTCACCACGAACCCGCTCGGGCCACCGGGCCCGCCGGGGTCGTCGCAGGTGTACGGGTCCCAGAACCAGTGGCTGATCACCGGGTCGTAGCCCGGGTTCTCATGGACGGCGATGTAGTGGTTGCCGTCGGTGTACCGGACGATGCTGCCGACCGGGTACCACTGCCCGGCCACCCAGTTCGGCGCGTTGCACGCCGCCGCGGCGGCCGGCGACGCGGTGGCCGGGGACGGAACGGCGAACATCGTCGCGACCGCGAGGACCACGGCGCCGAGCAGCGCCAGAACGCGCTGCGGTGTCAGGGCGGGCTGCTGTGTCACCGCACCTCCAGGTCGACGCAGGCGTAGAAGGCGTTGGCGGTGTCGGCGATGTTCCACACGGCCAGGACCTTCTGCCGGCCGCTGACGCCGCCGAGGCCGATGGTGTGCGAGACGGTGGCGGGCGGCTGCTGGCCGTGGCCGTCGACCACCGCGACGCGCCTGTCCCCGACGTAGTACTCGTAGTTCAGCGTGCGGTGCCGGGCGGTGAACGTCCAGGTGAAGGTCACCGTGTTGCCGACGGAGGTGACCCGCCAGCCCTTGCCGTCATCGTCCAGCTCGCGGAACCGGGCGTTTCCGCCGCTGCAGCTGCGCAGGCCCTTCGGCCCTTCGACGCTCTGCGGCTCCCACTGGATGGCGCCGCACTCGACGATGCGCTGCGCGCACTGGGCCTGCCGGCTCAGCGGCGCCGAGACGTAGCCGTGGGCGTGGGCGGCGGACGCCGGAAGGATCGCGGAGAGGAGGGGGGCGATACCGAGGCCCGCCACGACGGCGGCGAGCCTGGGGCTTGACTTCTTCATGCGGGGATTCCCTTGCGTTCGGGGTGGGTCGTGTTCGACGCGCGCCGTGCACTGGGGGGAGCGGGGACTGCATGGAGACTCCATCTGATAGGAAACTTTCCTATCAGCTAAGACCGACGGTAACCCCGCGTCCGGAAGCGGACAAGGGTCGGTGCCGACGGGCCCGCCGGGCGTGCCGAGACCAGCGCAGGCCGGAAACCGAACCAGCCTCGCCGCCGCCAGGATTTCGTCAGAGTTTCGCCATCACCCGGTCCGCGTTCAGCAGTTTCTGCCCAGCGGGCGGCCACTTCCCCGTGATGGACATGCAGGGTCCAGGGAAGGGTAAGGGACGGCGAATATCGTCCGGGAGGACCGGTGATGGCGAAGCGACCGCGGCCGGAGATCGACACGAGCGCGCCGCAGTCGGCGCGGATCTGGGACTACTGGCTCGGCGGCCGGGAGAACTACCCCGTGGACCGCGAGGCCGGTGACGCCGTCCTCCGGGTGCTGCCGGGGATCGCCGGCTCGGCCCAGCAGGACCGCGCCTTCCTCGGGCGCGCGGTGCGCTTCCTCGTCACGGCGGGGATACGGCAGTTCCTGGATCTCGGATCGGGCCTCCCCACCGTCGACAACACCCACGACGTGGCGCAGCGCATCGCGCCATCGTCCCGGATCGTCTACGTGGACAACGACCCGCTGGTCCTCGACCACGCCCGTGCCCTGCTGACCAGCACCCCCCAGGGGGCGTGCGACTACATCGAGGCCGACATCCGCGACACGGAGGACGTCCTGTCCGGCGCGGCCCGCACGCTGGACCTCGACCGCCCGGTCGGGCTGATGCTGCTCGGGGTGCTGAACCACATCCTGGACGACGACGAGGCGGAGCAGATCGTCGCGCGGCTGGTCCGCAGGCTCGCGCCGGGCAGTTACCTGGTCATCTCGCACACCTGCGACGCCACGACAGACGAGCTGGACGGCGCGGCGATGCGGCGGGCGGTGCGGGAGGTCATGGACCGCGGCGGGACGCCCATCCGCGCCCGGTCCCCGGAACAGATCGAGAAGCTCTTCGTCGGCGCGCGGCTGGAGGAGCCGGGGGTCGTGTCGTGCTCGCGGTGGCGTCCCGACCCGACGCGGCCGCCGGGCCCGGAGGTTCCGCACTACAGCGGCGTCGGCATCGTCACCGGCGACACCTGACAGAATCGGGACGTGGCGAAATCGGTGCCCAAGTCGAAGAAGTGTCCCTGCGGTGCCGGGCCCCGGTACAAGGACTGCTGCGGGCGGCTGCATCGGGGGGAGGCGCGGGCCGAGACCGCCGCGGAGCTGATGCGGTCGCGGTTCAGCGCGTTCGCCGAGCGGGACGAGGCGTACCTGCTGCGGAGCTGGCATCCCGCCACGCGTCCGGAGCGCATCGACTTCGACCCCGGGACCCGATGGGTGCGCCTGGAGATCGTCCGGGAAGAGAGCGGCGGCCCCGGGGACGACAAGGGGACGGTCGAATTCCGCGCCCACTACCTGGACGGCTCGACGCCCGGCGAACTGCACGAGGTCAGCCGGTTCGTCAGGCACGACGGCGGGTGGGTCTACGTCCGCGGCAAGGTGAGCTGACCGGTGCGCCCCGTCACGCCGCCGGGTGCGCCCTGAGGCGCCATCCGCAGCGGACGAGGAGGATCAGCAGCAGGGCGGGCGCGACGAAGACGGCGGCGCGCAGGGTGGTGAGGTCGGCGAGCGTCCCGAGGGCGAGCGGGGCGAGGCCGATCGCCACCCCGGACGCGAGGGCGCAGCGGGCCGCCGCCCGGACGGGCTGAGCCGGCCACGCGGCGAGCGCCCGCGCGAGGATGACCGGGTAGAGCAGCGCGACGCCGAGCCCGGTCACCAGCAGCCCGGCGACCGCGGCGGAGGCGGGCGCGGCCCACAGGACCGCGAATCCGGCGACGCCGACGGCCGTCGCCGCGACGACCAGCCGGTCGGCCCCGCCCGCTGCGCGGACGAGGGGCCCGGAGGCGATCCGTCCCACGGCCATGCCCAGCACGAACGCGGCCGAGAGCGTGGTCGCTGCGCCGGAGCCGAGGCCCTTGACCGACCGGAGGAAGTCGGCGGCCCAGAAGACCATGCAGAACTCGACGCCGACCGCGAGCACCAGATCGGACCACCGGCTCACGAACGCGCGCGGGGCCCGGCTCCCGGCGTCCGGCGGGACGTCCGCGGGTGTCACCGGCACCACGGCGCGCCGCGTGAGCAGCAGGATCGCGGCCAGCGCCAGCGGCGGGACGGCGAACGCGAACCGCCACCCGAGCCCGGCGGCGAGCGCCGCGCCGATCAGGAGCGGCGACAGCACGGACGCCGTGCTCGCCACCGCGTTGGCCTCGCCGATCGGGACGGCCCCGTCTCCCCCGTGCAGCGCCCGCAGCCCGGCCGGGACGAGCTGGACGAGCCCCGCGCCGCCCAGCCCGAGGACGAGCGCGCCGATCCCGGTCCCGACCCGCCCGCCGCCGGCGGCGATGATCCCGGCGCCGCCGGCCAGCGCGGCCAGCGCCGCGGGCAGCGCCAGCCGCCCGAGCCGCTCCGCGAGCCGGTGCCCGACGAGCCCGACGACCACGAGCCCCAGCGCGAACGCCGACGGGTAGAGGGCCGCCTCGGCGCGCGGGAGCCCGCGCTCCGCGCGCAGCTCGGGCAGGATCGCGCCGAGTGCCGTCAGCAGGTAGCCGAGGCAGCCGAACGCCAGGTAGAGGCCGAAGGTCGAGGAGGTGCGCCGCAGCACCGCGGTCTCGCTCATGGGTCACCCCGGGAGGAATATGCTCGTGCCACGAGGATAATCCGGAACGGCCAGGATGTCACCATGCAGCCGAAGACCGCGCACTCGGCGCGGGCCCTGCGCAGCCAGGGCGCGCTGGCCGTGCTGCGGCACGTTCACGCGCACCCGTCCGCGACCAGGGCGGAGGTGGCGCGGGCGCTGGGGCTGAGCAGCGGGTCCGCCGCTGAGATCACGGCCCGGCTCAAGGCGGCGCGGCTGGTCCGGGAGACCCCGCCGCCCCGCGCGAGCGGGCGCGGCCGGCCGTCCCCCGTCCTCGGCGCCCACCCGGAGGGCCCGCTGGTGTGCGTGGTCGCCATCAGCCACGAGGAGTGGCGGGTGGCCTGCGTGGAACTCGGCGGCCGCGTCATCACCGAGGACAGCGGCCGGCACGCCGGATCCCCCGGCCTCGTCGGGACGCTCGCCGCGCGCGTGGCCGCGCTGCACGCCCACTACGGCGGGCGTGTCCGCGCGGTGTCGGCCGGCGTCGCCGGGACCGTCAGCGGGACGACGATCATCCAGGCGTCCGGGCTGGGCTGGCGGGACGTCGCCCTCGGGCCGCTCCGGCCGCCCGGCGTCCCCCTGCTCGTCGGGAACGACGCCTCGCTCGTGGGGCTCGCCGACGCCCGGCGCGGAGCGGGGACGGCGGCGCGGGTCGTCCTGCACCTGACGGTCGAGGTCGGCGTCGGCGGCATCCTGGTCGTGGAGGGGCGGCCGGTGGACGGCGCGACCGGCGCGGGCGGCGAGTTCGGGCACATGCCGTTCGGCGACCCGGCGCTGGAGTGCCCGTGCGGGGCACGCGGCTGCTGGGACCTCGCGGTCGACGGGCGCGCCATGGCCCGCGCGCTCGACCGTCCCCCGCCGGCCGACCCGCGCACCGCGGCCGGCGAGATCATCGCGTCGGCGGCGTCCGACCCCGCCGCGCTGAACGCCGTCGCAGGTGCTGCCCACGCACTCGGACGGGGCATGGGCGCCCTGGTCAACGCCCTCGACCCGGACGCCGTCACCCTCTCCGGCCTGGCCCTCGACCTGGACGAGCGCACGCCCGCGGCCCTGCGGGACGGCTACACCTCGGCCCTCATGCGCTACCGCCGCGCCGCGCCGCCGCCCGTCCTGCGGTCGCCCCTCGGCCCGCAGGGCCCCCTCATCGGCGCCGCGGACGCCGCGTTCGACGTCCTGCTCACTGAAGAGGGCCTGGAGACCTGGTCACGCGTCTGACCTGGTCACGCGGTCAAGCCTGGCTCCATTCGGGGATCGCGCCCGCCGCGAGCAGGCGCAGGTCCGGTGCGGCCTCCAGGGCCTTCTCCTCACCGCCCGGCGTGTAGGTGACGATCAGCCGGAGCGGGCGCCACGTCGCGTTGTACGTCGAGTGCCAGACGCCCTTCGGGATGTGGACCGCGTCGCCCTCGCCGATCCGGAACGGCTTCCCGTCGTCCACCATCTGCGCCGCCTCCCCGGAGATCACGTAGATGACCTCCTCGGCGCCCGGGTGGTTGTGCCGCGCGTGCCCCTTGCCGGGATTGACGATCACCTCGCCGAGCGTGCTGCCCGCGCCGGGCACGGACGACGGCGTGACGAACCACTTGATGGACCCCCAGTCGAAGGTCATCGTCGTCACGTCTCCTGGGTTGACCAGCATCAGAGCTCCAGATTCTTGAAGGCGGCCACCTGCCGCGTGATGGCCCGCTCGGTCGGCAGGCGCTCGACCGAGGACGCCCCGAAGAAGCCCACGACGCCCTCGGTGCGGGAGAGCACGTACGCCGCGTCGTCCGGTTCGGCGATGGGCCCGCCGTGGCACAGCACCAGGACCTCCGGGCGGACGGCGAACGCGGCGTCCCGCATGGCCTGGACCCGCTCGACCGCCTCGTCCAGCGTCAGCGCCGTGCCCGCGCCGATGCTGCCCTTCGTGGTGAGCCCGACGTGCGGCACGAGGACGTCGGCGCCCGCCTCCGCCATCGCCCGCGCCTGGTCCTCGTCGAAGACGTACGGGGCGGTGACCAGGTCGCGCTCGTGCGCGAGCCGCACCATCTCGATCTCCAGGTCGAAGCCCATGCCGGTCTCTTCGAGGTTCTGCCGGAACACGCCGTCGTACAGCCCGACCGTCGGGAAGTTCTGCACGCCCGCGAACCCCATGGCCTTCAGCCGGTCGAGGAACACCGGCATCACCCGGAACGGGTCGGTGCCGCACACCCCGGCCAGGACGGGCGTGTCCGCCACGACCGGCAGCACCTCGGACGCCATCTCCACCACGATCTGGTTCGCGTCGCCGTACGGGAGCAGCCCGGCGAGCGACCCGCGCCCCGCCATCCGGTACCGGCCCGAGTTGTAGATGATGATCAGGTCGACCCCGCCGGCCTCCGCGCACTTGGCGGACAGCCCGGTGCCCGCCCCCGCGCCGATGACGGGCCTGCCCTCCGCGACGGCGGCCCGGAGCCGCTCCAGGAGGGTTCCCCGCTTCATCACGCTCCCTCCGAGATCATCCGGTGCAGCCGGTCGGCCATCGCGCGGCCGAACGACGGATCGTTGATGTTCACGTCGAGCCTCTCCGTCTCCACCGCGCCCGCCACCGCGCCCGCCATGGCCGCGAAGCACGCCTCGTCCGCCGCCGGGTCGTGGAACGGCAGGCCCGGCGCGTCCAGCGCCGACACCCCCCCGAGCGGGACGAACAGCGCCGCCGGCCCGGTCGCGGCGGCCAGCTTCGCCGCCACCCGCCGCCCCAGCTCGGCCATCTCCTCCGGCGTCGTCCGCATCAGCGTCACGGTCGGGTTGTGGACGTACAGGACGCGCCCCTCGAACCGCTCCGGGACGGTCTCGCGCGGCCCGAAGTTGACCATGTCCAGCGCGCCCGGCGCCACGACCTGCGGCACCCCGCGCCGTCCCGCCGCCGTGAGCCGCTCGGGCCCGGCCGACAGGACCCCTCCCACCAGGTCGTCGGCCAGTTCCGTCGTTGTCAGATCGAGCACGCCCTCGACCAGCCCGCTCTCCACCAGCCCTTCGAGGGCCCGGCCGCCCGCCCCGGTCGCGTGGAAGACGAGCACCTCGTAGCCCAGCTCTTCGAGCCGCTCCCGCGCGGCGTCCACCGCCGGCGTCGTCACCCCGAACATCGAGGCCGCGACCACGGGCCGCTCGTCCGCCGGGGGCGCCGCCCGCGCCGCCTCGTACGCCCGCGCCATCCCGGCCGCCGCCGCCGCCGCGTTCCCGAGGACCAGCCGCGTCACCCGGTTCACGCCCGCGATGTCGGCGACGCTGTACATCAGCGTGACGTCCTTCGCGCCCACGTACGGCGTCACGTCCCCCGACGCCATCGTGGACACGATGAGCTTGGGCAGCCCGATCGGCAGGTCCCGCACGGCCCGCGCCGCGATCGACGACCCGCCGCTCCCGCCGACCGCGAGCACGGCGTCGACCCGGTCCAGCCCGGCGAGCACGGCCGCCGCGCCCTCCCCCATCGCCGTGACGGCCGCCCCCCGGTCCCCCGCGTCCCGCAGGGCCCCGAGCGACGTGCCCCCGGCCTCCGCGACCCGCTCGGCCGGAACGTCGGCTTCGACATCGGACGCCTCGATGCCCGTGTCCACGAGCACCACATCGCAGCCCAGCGCCCGCACCCGCTCGCGAAGCCACGCGTACTCGGCCCCCTTGGTATCGAGCGTCCCCACCAGCACCACAGTCGCCATGAAGGACGAGTTCCCCACCGCGCCGCCCCGCAACCGGCCCCCCGCAACCGGCATCGGCCAAGGAGGGGCGTCAGGCCGGCGTCGGTGCTTGCGGCTCGGTGATGAGGCCGTCCTCCAGGTGGAGGACGCGGTCGGCCTCGGTCAGCAGGGTCTCGTCGTGCGTGGCCACCAGCACCGTCACGCCTTCGCTGGCGACGAGGGCGCGGAGGAGGGGCATGATCGCGGAAGCCGTCTCGGAGTCGAGCTGGCCGGTGGGCTCGTCGGCCAGGAGCAGGCGGGGGCGGTTGGCCAGGGCGCGGGCGATGGCCACGCGCTGGCGCTGCCCGCCGGAGAGCTCGTGGGGGCGCTGGGCCGCGTGGTCCGCGAGGCCGACGAGGGACAGCAGGACGCGGACGCGCTCGTCCCGTTCGGCGGGCGGCGTGCGGACGAGCCGGAGCGGCACCTCGACGTTCTCGGCGGCGGACAGCACGGAGATCAGGCCGTGGGACTGGAAGACGAACCCGATGTCGTCGCGGCGCAGGGCGAGGAGGTCGTCCTCCGGGAGGGCGCCGACGTCGCGGCCGTTGACGTGGACGGTGCCCCCGTCGGGGGTGTCGAGGCCGCCGATCAGGTTGAGGAGGGTCGTCTTGCCCGAGCCCGAGCGGCCCTTGATCGCGACGAGCCGCCCCGGGTCGACGGAGAAGGACGCGCCGCGCAGGGCCGGGACCTCGATCCCGCCCGTCCGGTAGGTGCGGGTGAGCCCCTCGACGGCCACCATGGGGTCGGTCATTCGCGCTCCTCACCGGGCCGGACGCGGATGTGGTCGGTTTCGAGGTTGAGCCGGACGCGGTCGCGCATGCCGAGCGCCTCGGTGAACGGCGCGGGCAGCTGCACCCGCCCGGCCCGGTCGAGCACGGCGTACTCCTCGGCGGCGCCGGCGCGGCGGCGGACCTCGCTGCTGGTGCGGCCGTCGCGGATGCCGACCGTGCGGTCGACGTGCCCGGAGATCTGCCGGTCGTGGGTGACGACGACGGTGGTGGTGCCGAACTCCTCGTTGACCTGGCGGAGCGCGGCGAAGACCTCGGCGGCGGTGGCGGTGTCGAGCTCGCCGGTGGGCTCGTCGGCCAGCACGACGCGGGGCTCGTTGGCGACGGCGACCGCGACGGCGATGCGCTGCTGCTGGCCGCCGGACAGCTCGTCCGGGCGGCGGCCCGCGCAGTCGCCGACGCCGAGCATGCCGAGCAGCTCGGCGGCACGGGTGGCGCGGGCGCGGCGGGACCGCCCGGCGAACCGCATCGGCAGCTCGACGTTCTGCGCGGCGGTCAGGTACGGGAGCAGGTTGCGGGACGTCTGCTGCCAGATGAAGCCCACCCGCTCGCGCCGGAACGCCAGCCGCTCCCGCGCCGCCATCGTGAGCAGGTCGGAGCCGGCGACGCGGGCGACGCCGGCGGTCGGCACGTCCAGGCCGGACAGGATGTTCAGCAGCGTGGACTTCCCCGAGCCGGACGCGCCGACGACGGCGACCAGCTCGCCGGGGTCGACGAGCAGGTCGAGGCCCTGGAGCGCGACGACCTCGACCCCCTCGGTCTTGTAGATGCGGACCAGGTTGTCGCAGACGATGTGGGCGCCCTCGCCGTAGCCGGGCGTGCGTTCGGCGGCGCGGCGCTCCAGTTCGGCGAGGTCGGGCGTGTCGGTCATGGGTCCCCCGTTCTCAGGGCGGTTCCGGGGCGGGAGTCGGCGGCGCGGTCGACGGCGGCGGCAGCGGCGGCGGCGAGCAGCAGGGCCGCGGCGAGCCCGAGCAGCGCGGGGGCGCCCGGGAGGTGCGCGGCGGCGGCGAAGCCCCCGGTGTAGGGGCGCAGGTCGGCGGCGGGGCCGATGATCCGGGGCAGCAGCAGGCCGAGCGCCCAGCCGGCCCCGACCGCGCAGAGCAGGACGGGCGCGATCTCGGCGAGCGCGAGGGCCCGGCTCTGCCGGCGGCTCAGCCCGAGGGCGCGGAGGCGGGCGACGGTGCGGCCCCGTTCGCGGGCCCCCACGACGAGGACGAGCAGCACGGCGAGGAACCCGTACGCGCCGCCCGCGAGCGCGACGTCCCAGAACGTGCCGTGCACGACGGAGACGAGCGGGACGCCGGCCATGCCGTCCAGCACGTCCTGCCGCAGCCGGACGTCCCGGCCGGGGACGGCGGCGCGCAGCGCCTCGGCGTCCAGTCCCTCCCCGGCGACGAAGACCTCGGACGGGAACCCCTTCGCCTCGGCGAGCAGCTTGTACGGGACGACGACGAACGCCGACCCCGGGTCCAGGCCGGGGAAGCGCTCGATCCGCCCGGCCGGCGTGACGCGCATCGGGTCGAGGCCGGGGCGGCTCAGCGTCACGGCGTCCGTGCCGAGGAGGCGGGAGGCGGACACCGAGAACCAGGCCCCGGACGCGTCCGGCACACCGGGCGCGATCCCGCGGTAGGCGTCCAGGTCCACGCCGATCACGGTCACCGGGACCCGGTCCCCCTCGGCGGTCACGTTCGTCACGACCCGGGCCGGGACCGCCCCGGTCACGCCGCGCACCGCGCGGATCCGGCGGAGCGCGGCGTCGTCCACGGGCCCGGCCGAGATCCGGGCGTCGGCCCCCACCTCGGCCCAGGACGCGCGCTCCTGCCCGTCGCGCAGCGAGGTGCCGACGGTCGCGGTGAAGCCCGCGACGGCCGTGGCGATGAGCAGGACGGCCAGCGGCAGCGTCCCGGCGAGCCCCTGCCGTCCGGCGCGGGCGAGGCCGAGGAACGCGACGGCCCCGCGCCGCCGCCGCAGGTACGGCCCGGCGGCGCGCAGCAGGTAGGGGTAGGCGCGCAGGACGAGGACGCCGAGCGCCGCGCCGAGCAGCACCGGCACGGCGGCGACCAGCGGGTCGGTCCCCGCGGCGGCGCCGCGGCCGCGCACCAGCACCACACCGATCACGGCGAGCGCCACGAGCAGGAGGTCGAGGACGAGCCGCCGCCGGGACGGCCGCGCCGCGGCGACGTCGTCCCGCCGGCCCGCCGACGACTCCAGGCCGCCGCCGCGTTCCCGCGCCACCGCCGCGGCGGACACGGCGACGACCGCCAGGACCGACGCGGCGATCGCGTACAGCGACGCGGCCTGCGGGGGCCCGGCGTCCAGCAGCCGCCCCGCCGCGTACCCGAGCGCGGCGGACGGGACGACGGCGAGCACGGTCAGGCCGCACGCGGGCACGGCGAGCTGCCGGAGCGCGGCGCCGCGGGCCCGCATCGTCCCGAGGACGGGCCTGAGCCGCACCCCGAGCAGCCCGGCGGCCAGCAGCAGCACCCCGGCGGCGACGGCGGAGAGCCCGCCGAGCGCCGGCCCGACGACGGACCTGGCCGTGTGGAGGCGGTCCGCGTAGCCGCGCAGCCGCCCGTCGAGCGGTGTCACGACCTCGCAGGGGAACAGGTCGGAGCGGCCGCGCACCGCGGTCCGGTAGGCGTCCAGGTCGTCCGCCATGGCGGCGACTCCCGCGGAGTCGACGGCGCCCCGGTGGACGGGGAAGCGCCAGCTGTAGGTGAGCCGCCGGTCCTGGTGGCGGGTGAGCATCGTGTACCCGCCCGCGTCGGTGAGCGCGGTGCCGACATCGGCGAGGACGCCGTCGCCGATGCCCGCCTTCATGGGCCGCAGCAGGGTGGGGCGCGGCGCCCAGTACGGGGCGGCGGCGTCGTCCGCCTCGTACACACCCGTGATCCGGACCCGCACGGGTGCGGGCACGTTGCGCTCATGGAGCTCGAGGCGGTCGCCGGGGGCGTACCCCATCGCGTCGGCGTACTCCCGGCCGATGGCGACCTGGATCTCGTCGCCCTCGTCGCCGATGCCGGACGGTCGGTTGACGGGCGGCTCCCCCGCGACGATGTGGGCCCGTCTGAAGGCGCCCTCGTCCCAGCCCAGGTAGAGCAGCCGCGGGCTCGGCGCCACGCCGGCGACCGTCATGCGCCCGGAGGTCACCGACGGCTCCGGCTCGCCGACGGCGCCCCGCAGGGAGGGCGGCAGCAGCTCCTGCCAGGCGAGGGAGTTGGTCGTCATCGCCGCCATCCCGGGGATCATGCGCGCCCCGGTCTCGCCTCCCGACCGGCCCTCCACGCGCACGTCCGCGCCCGTGCCCACCGCGGACGCGGCGGCACGGTCGTACCCGGCGGCGATCCGCGCCGGCAGGACGGTGGCGAGCAGCGCGGACACCGCCGTCAGCGCGGCCAGCGCGACGAGCGGCGCCCACTGCGCGCGAGCCAGCCGCAGCAGCGGGCCCCTCATCGGTCCTCCCCCGCGCGCAGGCCCGCGCCGAGATTCCGGCGGCGCAGCGTCCGGACCACCGCCGGCAGCACGAGGCCGAGCACCAGCGCCACCCCGGCGAGCATGCCCAGCACCACGGGCCACCGGACGACCAGCTCGGCGGGCGGGTACGGCTCCGCCGCCTGCACGCTCAGCACCACGTGCGGGACCACGAGCCGCGCCACCACCAGCCCCAGGACGGTCCCGCCGAGCAATCCGAGCACCACCAGGTACGCCTGCTCGATCGCGAACATCCCGGCGATCTGCCGGGGGCGCACCCCGAGCGCCCGGAGCACCGCCAGCTCGCGGGAGCGTGCCCCGGCGGTCACGGCGGCGTTCACCACGAACGCGATGACGGCGAACGCGAGCGCCGCGCCGAACCCCAGCAGCAGCGCTCCCTGGAGCGCCGCGCCCAGGTGGGCGTCCCGCCGCTGGGAGCGCAGCGCCGTGCGGTCGGCGGCGACCTCGCCCCAGGCGGGATGGCCCGTCAGCGCTTGGACGGCGGGGCCGGTGCGGCCTTCCCGCGTCGCCGCCCACCACTCCCCGGGCGTGACGCTTCCGGTGTCCGCCCCGCCCGCGGTGAGCCTGCTCCCGGTGAGGGTCGGCAGGTCCACCAGGACGGCCGGGACGTCGGGCGGAACGCTCGGCAGGGCGGGCGCCACGCCCACGACCTCGACCGGCTGGTCGCCGTCGACGGTGCTCAGCGTGACCGTGCCTCCCGTGCCGACCCCGGCGCGGCGCGCCGCCTCGCCGGTGATGACGCCCGGCACGGCGGGCTGGAGAGCGGTGTTCCCCGGGCCGCGGGACGGCGGCGCCGCCGCCGTCCCGAGCACCGCGGAGACCTCCCCCAGCGGCTCGGTGACCCGGGTCCCCGACGCGTGCTCCGGGGTGGGCGGGATCGTCAGCCGCCCCATCGCGCCCTCCGTGTCCGCCACGCGCGGGTCGAGCTGCTTCGTCGCGTCCGTGGAGCGGGCGAACGCGGCCCATCGGGAACCGGGCGGCCGGGGCGCCTCCCCGGTGCCGTCGCCCCGCACGGACAGGACGTCCAGCACGAGCCCCTTCGCGAGGGGGTTCTCGTCGTAGGAGTAGTGGATGCCCCGGATGGACAGCGGGTAGGACAGCGCGCCGTCCCGCCCGGCCAGATCGTCCAGGGCGATGGTGTGCTCGTCGCCGTCGGCGGCGATCCCGGGAAGGGCGGCCCTCCGGGTGAATCCCTGCCCGTCCACGATCGTCACGGCGATCTCGTGGTCCTCGCCCGGCGGCGGGCGGCGGCCCGGTTCGGCGGGGCTGAGCCGGAGGTCGAAGAGGAGACGCTCGGGCCGTCCCGGGACGGTCAGTGCCGGCGCGGCGGGACGCGCCCGCGCCAGCTCGTCCAGCCGCAGGTCGCGCCGCAGGCCGGCCGGGACGCGCAGCAGCGGGCCGAGCGCCGTCGCGTCCGCGCCCAGCAGGACCGCCGGGCGGGTGCCGAGACTGGCGTCCGCCCGCAGCACCGGTGTCGCGGACGTCACCCCGGGCAGCGCCGCGAACCGCCCGCCCTGCCCGAGCGGCGCCGGGCCCTCACCGCCGGACGACGGGACGAACCGCAGGTCGGCGCCGCTCCTGAAGTCCGCGCGGTCGGTGTGCGAGCGGCTCCACGTCGAGATCGTCGTCACCGACAGCACTCCGACCGCCATCGCCATGACCAGCAGGAGCACCGGACCCGTGTAGCGGAGACGGCGGCGCCCGACCTGCCGGGTGCCGAGCGCGGGGACGAGGCCCCGGCCCCGCGTGGCGACCCGTTCGGCCGCGCGGGACACCGCCGGCACCGCCCGGAGCAGCAGCACCCCTCCGGCCAGCAGCGCCAGCGCGGGCCCGGACACGATGAACGGGTCCACACCGCCCGGTCCGCCGCCGGGGCCGCCGCCCGCGCCGTCCACCCCGTACCGGGTGAGCTGCCAGACAGCCAGCCCGGCGACGAGGAGCAGCGCCAGGTCGACGCCGGATCCGCGCAGCACGCCCCGCCCCGGGCGGCCGAGCCCGGCCTGCGCCTCCACGAACGTGCGGTTCGCACCGCGCAGCGTCGGGATCGTCAGGGCGACCGCGCAGGCCAGCGCCACCGCGACCGAGACGATCCACAGCGCCGGGGACGGCCCGGCCGCCGGCCGCAGCCCCGACTCGCGCACCGCCGGGGCGTACCCGGCCAGCCGCAGCAGCGGCCCGGCCAGCAGCGGGCCGAGCACGGCGGCGGGCAGCACGACCAGCAGGCCCTCGGCGAGGCCGGCGGCCGCGAGCTGCCGCATTCCCATGCCGCGGGTCCGCAGCAGCGCGACCTCGCCGCGCCGGTGGTCGGCCAGGAGCCGGGCGACGAGCAGCCACGCGCATCCCGCCAGCACCACCAGCTGGATCACCGGGATGAGCATCGCGGAGCGCGCGACCTGGACGGCCTCGCGCAGTTGCCGCAGCAGTTCCGGTAAGTCCGTCACCACGGAGTACTGCGCGCCGTCCCCGCCCTCCCGCAGGGTCTCCTCACCGGCGCCCACGCGGTCGGCGAGCGGGCCGAGGTCGCCGGTGTCCAGGACGCTCAGGTCGGGCAGGACGGTGAACCGGGCGTCGGAGCCGGTGCCGCCGAAGCGCTCCCCGAACACCTCGGGAGGCACCACCAGCGGCCCGTACGTCGTGTAGTCGAGGCGTTCGGCGCCGGTCGTGACGAGCCCGTCGCCCTGCCAGAAGTGGTGGCCGGGGTCGGGGACGTCGAACAGCCCGACGACCCGGACGTCCACGGCCGACGCCGTGTCGACGCGCCCCTTCAGGGTGAAGGCGTCGTCCACCTCGACGCGCATGGCCTCGGCCGCGGCGCGCGGCAGGACGGCCTCGACCTCGCCGGACTTCCCGCCGGCGGCGGGCCAGCGGCCCGAGGTGAGCCGCGCGTGCCGCTCGATCCCGGTGTAGGCCGCGAAGGTGGTCAGCTCGGGATGGTCGGCGTCCTCCTGGCCCGGCAGCGTGTACGAGTCGCCGCGCACGCTCATCGAGACCGCCAGCGGCACGTCCCCGTAGATCTCGCCGAGCGCCCGGCCGACCCGGTCCCGGACCTCGGCGAGCCCGCCGGGCCGGACGTGCGCGCCGATCGTCGTCCCGGCCGTCTCGAAGGTGGCGTCCGCCAGGGTGCGCCGCATCCCCTCGCGGGTCACCGGGCCGGTGTAGCCCGCCAGTGCCGCGAGGACCGCGGTCGTGAACAGCGCGGTCGCGCAGGCGGCCAGCATCAGCGTCCGGTCGCCGGCCATCCGCCCGATGACGAACCCCCGTCGTCGCCCCATGGAGGCCGATGATCATTTGTGTGTGACGGGCGTTACAAGGGACCCGGGGGATCTTTGACGAATCGCGACGTTTTCGCAATCTTCGCGCCGGCGCCCGGCGTCTAGGTGCCCGGCGTCGTTTCCGCCCGCCACACCGACGCGCCCGACGGCGGGACCGACTCCGCCCGCCGCAGGATCTCCGCCGGGTCGAGGAGGGCGCCCGCGGCGAGCGCGGCCGGGCCGAGGGCGGCGCCGAGCCGGCCGGTGGCGCGGTCGATGTCCTCCTGTTCGGCCGGGCTGGGCGGTAGGCCCGCCGACTCGCGGATCGCCGCCGCCTTGCCCAGGGCGTGCACCGCGTCCTCGGTGCGGCCGGCGAGGCTCAGCGCGCAGGCCAGCCCCTCCAGCGAACCCGCCAGGTCGCGCGGGGCCTCCAGGCGGATCGCGACGGCCAGGGCGTCCCGCTGCAGGGTGAGGGCGCGCGCCGCGTCGCCGCGGGCCTCGGCCACACGGGCGAGGCCCGTCTGGACGAGGGTGAGGTAGAGCGGGGGGAACTCCTCCGGGGACGCCGCCGCCAGCAGAGGGCGCAGGCAGTCCTCGGCATCGTCCAGCCGGCCTTCGCCGGCCGCCGCCAGGCCCTGGCCGATGGCGGCGAACGTCACGGCCTGCGCGAAGCCCTGCTCCACGGCCACCCGGTGCGCGCGGCCGCACAGCCGGCGGGCGGACGCGTAGTCGCGGCGCAGGTAGGCGATCCAGCCGCGCCAGGCCATCCGGACGGCGACGTCCGGCCACAGGCGCAGTTCCTCGGCCAGCCGCTGGCCCCGGTGCTGCAGCCGCTCGGCGCGGTCGTAGTCGCCGGTCAGCTCGGCCGCCGCGCCGAGCCACTCCGCCGTCTGGAGCCCGCCCCAGCGGTCGCCGACCTCGGCGAACAGGGCGGCGGCCCGCTCGGCGTCGCGTTCCAGCGCGACCGGGTCTCCGTGGGCGTGGGCGTGCTGGGCCCGCAGGGCGAGCGCCGCCGCCTCCCCCCAGCGGTCACCGGACGCGCGGAACGAGGCCAGCGCCTCCTCCAGCGCCGCGGCGCCCGCGCCGGCATCGTCCAGTTCGACGTTGGCGTAGATCAGGAACCACCTCGCCCAGGCCCGCAGCCGCTCGTCCCCGGTCCCGTCGACGCGGGCGAGGGCCTCGTCGCGGCGGGCCCGCCAGTCCGGCGGGGCGCTCTTGAGGACGGCGAGGCCCGTGCGCCACGTCAGCGCCCTCGCGCGCACCACGGGGTCCCCGCCGCCGTGCCGGAGCGCCGCGTCGAACGACCGCAGCGCCTCGGTCAGCCGGCCGCGCAGGAACCAGTACCAGCCGAGCGCGTTGACCAGCCGCAGCGCGGCGTCTCCGGTGGCGGCGTCCAGGGCGAGGCGGAGGTTCGCCGACTCCAGGTCGAGCCGGCGGAGCCAGCGCGCCTGGTCGGGGCCGTAGAGGTGCCGTTCCGCGCGCTCGGCCAGGTCGAGGTAGTGGCGGCCGTGATCGGCGCGCGCCCGCTCCTCCTCGCCCGCCTCGGCCAGGCGTTCGGCGGCGTAGGCGGCGACGGACTCCAGCAGCCGGTAGCGCGGCCCCTCGCCCGGCCGCTCCGTCATCACGACCAGCGAGCGGTCGACCAGCCGCACCAGGACGTCCAGGACCTCCCCGGCGGGGACGTCCGGCCCGGCGCAGACGGCCTCGGCGGACTCGGCCGCGCATCCGTCGGCGTGCACGGACAGCCGCCGCAGCACGGCCCGTTCCGGCTCGGTCAGCAGGTCCCAGCTCCAGTCGATCATCGCGGTGAGCGTGCGCTGCCGGGCCGGGGCGCCGCGGTGCCCGGACGACAGCAGCCGGAACCGGTCGTCGAGCCGGTCGACGATGCCCGCCACGCCGAGCGTCCGCACCTTGGTCGCGGCCAGTTCCAGGGCGAGGGGGATGCCGTCGAGGCGGCGGCACAGCTCGCCGACCGGGCCGGCCGTCGCCTCGTCCAGCCGGAACCGCCGCGAGGACGCCGCCGCCCGGGTCGCGAAGAGCCGGACCGCCCCGGCGGCTCCGGGGTCGTCGCCCTCGCCGGGCACGTCGAGCGGCGGCACCGACCACACCACCTCGCCGGGCAGCGCGAGCGGCTCCCGGCTGGTGGCGAGGATCCGCACCCCGGGGACGCGGCGCAGCAGCCGCTCCGCCAGTTCGGCGGCCTGCTCGATCACGTGCTCGCAGTTGTCCAGGACGAGCAGCAGCCGGCGGGCGCCGAGCGCCGCCGCGAGCCGGTCCAGGGCCGCGCCCCCGGTGCCCGGCGCGTCCCGGATGTCGAGGATCGCGGTCACGGCCTCCGCGAGGTCGGGCACCGTGGAGCGCTCGAACCCGGCCAGCTCCGCCATCCACACGCCGTCGCCGAACGCGTCCACGAGCCCGGCCGCCGTCTCGATCGCCAGCCGCGTCTTGCCGACGCCGCCGGGGCCGGTGAGGGTGACGAGCCGGTCGGTGCCGATGCGCGCCCGGATCTCCCGGACGGCGCCGTCCCGCCCGATCAGCTCGGTCGGCGGGACGGGCAGGTTCGACCGGGGGCGGGGCTCCGGCGCGGCGGGGGCGTCGAGGGCCGGGTCCTGCCGGAGGACGGCGCGCTGGAGATCGGCCAGCTCGGCGCCGGGATCGAGGCCCAGCTCATCCGCGAGCAGCGTCCGGTAGCCGTCGTAGCTCTCCAGCGCCTCGTTCTGGCGGCCCGCCCGGTAGAGCGCCCGCATGTGCGCGGCCCGCAGCCGCTCCCGCAGCGGGTGGGCGGCGACCGCGGCGCCGAGCTCACCGGCCAGGGCGCCGTGCCCGCCCAGGTCGAGCCGGGCCTCGGCGTGCTCCTCCAGCGCGGTGACCCGCAGCTCGCCGAGGCGCGCGGCGGCGGGGCGGGTGAACGGCTCGTCCGCGAAGTCGGCGAACGCGGGGCCGCGCCACAGCTCCAGCGCCTCGGCGAGCAGGGCCGCGGTCTCCTCCGGCTCCCCGGCGCGGCGCGCGGCGGCCACCAGGTGCTGGAAGCGCCGCGCGTCCACCTGCTCGTCGGCGGCGCACAGCAGGTACCCGGCGGGACGCGACTCCACCAGCGCCCGCGCGCCCGGCTCGGCGTCCTCCAGGACCCGCCGCAGCTGCGACACCTTCGCCGACAGCGCGCCCATCGGGTTGCCGGGCAGGGCGTCGCCCCACAGGTCGTCGATCAGCCGGTCGGCGGGGACCGGGCGGCCCTCGCGGACCAGGAGGCCGGCCAGCAGCGCCCGGACCTTGAGCCCGGGCACCGGAACGAGCCCGCCGTCGTCGGTCCAGACGGCGAGCGGGCCGAGCACCCCGAAACGCACACGCCGCACCCTAGTGCCGCCGTCCGACAACCCCGCCCGACGACCCCGGCGGAAAGCGACCGTAAGAATGCCGTAAACGGTGTGGCGCATGGTGGTTCCATCGAGCCGGAAGGCGCACGATCCAAGCCACGGAGGCGACCATGCGCAAGATCATCAACTCGACGTACATCTCGCTCGACGGCGTCATCGAGAACCCGCAGAACTGGACCTCGGCCTACTTCCAGGACGAGGCCGCCGCCTACGCCCAGGAACTCCTGTTCTCCTGCGGCGCCCTGCTGATGGGCCGCGCCACCTACGACGGCTTCGCGCAGGCGTGGCCGGCCATGGAGGAGGCCACCGGCGACTTCGGCGTCCGGATGAACACGCTCCCGCACTACGTGGTGTCCGACTCCCTGGAGAAGCCGGGGTGGGGCGACACGAAGGTGATCAAGCGGGCGGACACCGTCGCCGAGCTCACCAAGCTGAAGGAGCAGGACGGCCAGGACATCCTGCAGTACGGGTTCGGCGCGGTGTCGCGGACGCTTGTCGAGAACGGGCTGCTGGACGAGCTGCGCCTGTGGATCCACCCGGTGTTCGTCGGTACCGGCGACCCGGCGGAACTGGTCACCCGCGAGAACTTCGCCGCGTCGTTCGAACTGGCCGGCACCACGACGTTCAAGACCGGCGTCATCGTCGCGACCTACCGTCCGGCCGCCGCGTAGCGCGGGGGCGAAGACGGGCGGGAGGCCGGGCGGGAGACGCCCGGCCTTCGCGCGTCCGGCAGGCCGCCGGACGGGTCAGGAGAGGCGGTCCTCGATCTCGTGGAGCATGGAGAGGGTGCGCGTCGGCGGCTCGGCCTGGACGCCGAGGCGGTTCAGGACGTCCCGGTACCGGATGATGTCGGAGGCCCGGTCCGGGTAGAGCGCGCCGGTGAGCTGCTCCAGGTAGACGACGTCGGGCAGGTCGGGCTCGGCGAACCGCAGCAGCGTCATCGGGCCGCCCTCGGCCGCGTGGCCGCCGACGGAGAACGGCAGGACCTGGAGCGTGATGTTCGGCCGGCCCGCCATCTCGATGAGGTACCGGATCTGCGCGCGCATCGTCTCGGCGCCGCCGACCACGCGGCGCAGCGCCGCCTCGTCGAGGATCGCCCACAGCTTCAGCGGGTCGGGGCGGTCGAACACGCGGCGCCGCCGCATCCGCAGCTCGACCCGCCGCTCGACCTCGTCCCCGGACGCCTCCGGGTGCCTGACCGCGATCAGGGCGCGGGCGTAGTCGGCGGTCTGCAGGAGCTCCGGGACCTCCTGGACCTCGTAGACGCGGACGACCACGGCCCCCTGCTCCAGCCCCAGGTAGGGCTCGAACCAGCCGGGCACCACGTCGCCGTACTCCTGCCACCAGCCCGGGACGTTCGCGTACTCGGCCAGTTCCAGCAGCGGCTCGCGGCGCTCCGGGTCGGTCACGCCGTAGAGGGTCAGCAGGTCGGCGACGTCGCGCTCCTTGAAGCCGACGCGGCCCAGCTCCATCCGGCTGATCTTGGAGTGCGAGGCCCGGATCTCGTATCCGGCGGCCTCGGTGGAGATCCCGGCGGCCTCGCGGAAGCGGCGCAGCTGCGCGCCGACCAGCATCCGCAGCACCGTCGGGCCGGCGGTCCGGTACTCCTGCGCGGGGGCGACCGGGGCCGCCTCGTCCGGAGGTTCGCCCGCGCTCACGACCCGCACCCCACGGCACCAGTCACCGGATCTGCCACGGAACGCCTCCTCCGACGCGCAAGAACCTTTCCACCCAGAGAAGTTACTCGTAAGTTCCCCACTTGCCCACCGGGACGAGATGTCAAGTTTGTGGCGATTCGGGCGGTTATGTTGAGCTTCCGCCATCGGCGCCCCCCCGACCTGGAACGATACGCGTCCGGGAAAAAATCTGGAAGAAGTCGGAAGGAATGTCGATCCGGTCACTCCTTCTTCGACGCGTCAGCGAGGCCGGAGGGACCGGCCCGCGAACACAGGGAGACGACATGCGGTTCCTGATGATGACGACGGACACCGGCGAGCAGGGTCCGCCCGACGAGAAGCTGCAGATGGAGATGGGCCAGTTCATCGAGGAGATGTCCAAGGCCGGGGTGCTGCTGGCCACCGGCGGGCTGGAGCCGGGCGGCGCCCGCATCAACTCGTCCGGCGGCAAGGTCACCGTGACCGACGGCCCGTTCACCGAGGCCAAGGAGGCCGTCGTCGGGTTCGCGCTGATCGAGACGCGCAGCCGCGAGGAGGCCATCGAGCTGTCCAAGCGGTTCTGGCAGATCGTCGGGGACGGCGCGGGCGTCATCAAGCAGGTCTTCAGCCCCGGGGACCCCATGCCGGGGGCCTGAGGGCCGAACTTGCGCGGCGGCCGGTGCGGGTGCTCTCATCGGCAGCGTGGGGGCCTCAGGTGTACACGCGAGCATCGATGCGGTGTGGCGGCTGGAGGCCGCCCGGATCATCGCCGGTCTCGCCCGCATGGTGCACGACATCGGGCTCGCCGAGGAACTCGCGCAGGACGCGCTGGTCGCCGCGCTCGAGCAGTGGCCTGAGTCAGGCGTCCCGGACAACCCGGGCGCCTGGCTCATGGCCGTCGGCAAGCGCCGCGCCATCGACCGGATCCGCCGGCAGCGCCGCTACGAGGACAAGCTGGCGGAGATCGGGCGCGACACCGAGTCGCAGGCCCCGCCGGAGATCGACGTCCCCGACGACGAGCACATCGAGGACGACGTCCTCCGCCTGGTGTTCACCGCCTGCCACCCCGTCCTGTCCACGCAGGCCAGGGCCGCGCTGACACTGCGGATGCTCGGCGGGCTCACCACCGACGAGATCGCGCGGGCGTTCCTCACGTCCGAGCCGACCGTCGCGCAGCGGATCGTCCGCGCCAAGCGGACCCTGTCGGACGCGGGCGTCCCCTTCGAGGTCCCCGAGGGCCCGGACCGCGCCGCCCGGCTGTCCTCGGTGCTGGAGGTCGTCTACCTGATCTTCAACGAGGGCTACACGGCGACGTCCGGCGACGACTGGGTGCGGACGGACCTGTGCCAGGAGGCGCTGCGCCTCGGCCGGATCCTCGCCGGGCTGGCCCCCGAGGAGCCCGAGGTGCACGGGCTCGTCGCGCTGATGGAGATCCAGGCGTCCCGCACCAGGGCCCGCACCGGCCCGTCCGGCGAGCCCGTCCCGATCCTCGACCAGGACCGCGGCCGCTGGGACCGCCTCCTCATCCACCGGGGCTTCGCCGCCCTGCTCCGCGCGAAGGCCATCGGCGAGCCGCCCGGCCCGTACGTCCTGCAGGCGGCGATCGCCGCCTGCCACGCGCAGGCGCCCGCGCCCGAGGACACCGACTGGACACAGATCGCGTCGCTGTACGGCATCCTCGCGAGCGTCGCCCCGTCCCCCGTCGTGGACCTGAACCGCGCGGTGGCGGCCGGCATGGCGCACGGCCCGGCCGAGGGCCTCGCCGTCGCCGACAAGCTCGCGGACGAGCCGTCCCTGCGCGGCTACCACCTGCTGCCGAGCGTGCGCGGCGACCTGCTCGCCCGGCTCGGCCGCGCGGCCGAGGCCCGCGCGCAGTTCGAACGCGCCGCGGAGCTCACCCGCAACGCCGCCGAGCGCAAGATACTGCTGGACCGCGCCGCCAAGGCCGGAGAAGGAGAGGGGAACCGGTGATCGCTCGTTCGGACGTCGACGCCGCCGCGGCGCGCGTCGCGGGCCATGTCCGCAGGACGCCGCTGCTGGAGGTCGATCCGGCGCCGCTCGCGCCGGCCGCCCGGATGTGGCTGAAGCTCGAACTGACGCAGCACACCGGGTCGTTCAAGCCGCGCGGCGCGTTCAACCATGTGCTGGCCGCGCGGGAGGCGGGACGGCTCCCCGCGTCCGGCATCGTCGCCGCCTCCGGGGGCAACGCGGGTCTCGCCTTCGCGTACGCGGCGGCGCGGGCCGGGGTCCCCGCCGAGGTGTTCGTCCCCGAGACGGCGCCCGCGGTGAAGGTCGCCCGGCTCCGCGCGCTCGGCGCGGCCGTCACCCAGGTCGGCACCCGGTACGCGCAGGCGCAGGAGGCCGCGGCCAAGCGCGCCGCCGACACCGGCGCGCTGTCCTGCCACGCCTACGACCTGCCGGAGGTGTGCGCCGGGCAGGGCACGCTCGGGCTGGAGATCCTGGAGCAGACCGGCGGCGAGGTCGACACCGTGCTGCTCGCGGTCGGCGGCGGCGGGCTGATGGCGGGCGTCGCCACCGCGCTGGAGGGCCGCGCCCGCGTCGTCGGCGTCGAGCCCGAGCGCATCCCCACCCTCGAACGCGCCCTGCACGCGGGGCGCCCGGTCGCCGTGGACGTCTCCGGGATCGCCGCCGACTCCCTCGGCGCCACCCGGCTCGGCGACATCGCGTTCTCGGTCGCGTCCCGGACGGGGGTGCGGCCCGTCCTCGTCTCCGAGGAGGCGATCGTCGCCGCGCGCCGCCTCGTCTGGGACGAGTACCGGCTGGTCGTCGAGCACGGGACCGCCACCGCCGTCGCCGCGCTGCGCACCGGCGCCTACCGTCCCGCGCCCGGCGAACGCGTCGTGGTCGTCCTGTGCGGGGCGAACACCGACCCGTCCGACCTGGTCTGACCCGCCCGGCGCGGGAGGCCGGTCAGCCGAGCAGGTCGGCGAGGGTCTCGCGGCGGGACGGGTGGCGCAGCTTGTGCATGCCCTTCGACTCGATCTGCCGGATGCGCTCGCGCGTCACCCCGTAGACCTTGCCGACCTCTTCGAGCGTCTTGGGCTCGCCGCCGGCCAGGCCGAACCGCATCGAGATCACGCCCGCCTCCCGCTCGGTGAGCGTCTCCAGGACCGCGTCGAGGCGGCCGCGCAGCATCGAGGACGCGACGACGTCGGCGGGGTCGCCGCCGTCCGGGTCCTCGATGACGTCGCCGAGCTCGCCGTCGCCGTCCTCGCCGAGCGGGGTGTGCAGGGACAGCGGCTCGCGGGCCTGGCGCCGCAGCCACTCCACCTTCTCGGGCGTGACGTCCAGCTCGACGGCCAGTTCCCGCGAGGTCGGCTCGCGGCCGAGGTCCTGCGCCATCCGCCGCCGGACCCGCGTCATCCGGTTGAGGACCTCGACGACGTGGACGGGGATGCGGATCGTGCGGCTCTGGTCGGCCAGCGCGCGGCTGATCGCCTGCTTGATCCACCAGACGGCGTAGGTGGAGAACTTCAGGCCGCGGCGGTACTCGAACTTCTCCACGGCGCGGATGAGCCCGAGGTTGCCCTCCTGGACGAGGTCGGTCAGCGGGAGGCCGTGGCCCATGTAGCGCTTGGCGAGGGAGACGACGAGGCGGAGGTTGGCCTCGACCATGTGCTCCTTGGCGCGGCTCCCGTCGGCGGCGATCCATTCGAGGTCGGCGCGGTCCTGGAGGCTGAGCTCGTCGCCGAGCCGTTCGAGGCGCTCGCGGGCGAAGAGCCCGGCCTCGATGCGCTTGGCCAGCTCGACCTCCTGCTCGGCGGTGAGCAGCGCGGTGCGCCCGATGCGGGAGAGGTAGTCCTTCATCGGGTCGACGAGGTTCACGGTGGCGCGGTTGTACGCGCTCCGAGCGTGGCTGGCGTTCAGGATGGTGTCCTTTGCTCGTCCAGCTGGTGCTCGACCAGGTTTCTGCCCGGGTGCATCCCCGGCCGGGAGGGAACGGCTCACGCGATCTCGGTACCCGGCCGCACGGCGGCATAATCCCTCGCGGCCGTCAGCTGTCGGCCACCGCGGCGGGCGCCCTCCTCCGGGTGCTCCGCCGGAGGGCGCCCGCTCCGGCTACGCCTGGAGGACCAGCAGGAGGTCACCCGCCTGGACGGGGGTCGTCTCCGGGACGGCGAGCCGGGCCACGGTCCCGGCGATCGGCGCGGTGATCGCGGCCTCCATCTTCATCGCCTCGATGGTGGCGACGACGTCGCCGGCCGCGACCTCGTCGCCCTTGGCCGCGCGCAGGGTCACCGAGCCGTCGAAGGGCGCGGCGACGTGGCCGGGCTCGCCGGGGTCGGCGCGCTCGACCGGCGGCGCGTCGGACACGACGGACTTGTCGCGGACGGAGAGCGTCCGGAGCTGCCCGTTCACCGTGCAGATGACCTGCCGGACGCCCGCCTCGTCGATGTCGCCGACCGCCTCCAGCCCGGCCAGGACGCGCACGCCGGGTTCGAGGTCGAACGCGACCTCGTGCCCGGCGCGGAGCCCGAAGAGGAACGGGCCGGTGGGCAGGACGGACAGGTCGCCGTAGGCCGCGCGCATCTCGCGGTAGTCCTTGGCCGGGCCGGGGAAGAGGAGCCGGTCCAAGGTGTCGCGCACTTCGGGTCCGGCCAGTGCCTTCTCCTCTGCGCCTGTGAGCTCGGCGCGTACACCACGCACTTGCCGGGGGGCCTGGGGGGTCGACCCCCCAGCATGAGACGTCGTGTACTGGCGTCCGGCCAGGGCCTTGGTGCGGAACGGCTCGGGCCAGCCGCCGGGCGGGTCGCCCAGCTCGCCGTTCAGGAACCCGATGACGCTGTCGGGGATGTCGTAGCGGTCGGGGTTGGCGGCGAAGTCGTCCGGGTCGGCGCCCGCGGCGACCAGGTGCAGCGCCAGGTCGCCGACGACCTTGCTGGACGGGGTGACCTTCACCAGGCGCCCGAGGATCTTGTCGGCCGCCGCGTACAGCCGCTCGATCTCCTCGAAGCGGTCGCCGAGCCCGAGCGCCACGGCCTGCTGCCGCAGGTTGGACAGCTGGCCGCCCGGGATCTCGTGCTCGTAGACGCGCCCGGTCGGCGACGGGAGGCCCATCTCGAACGGCGCGTAGAGCTTCCGGACGGCCTCCCAGTACGGCTCCATGACGGTCAGCGCGTCCAGGTCGATCCCGGTGGCGTGGTCGGTGAAGTCGGTGGCCGCCACGATCGCCTGCAGCGGCGGCTGGCTGGTGGTGCCCGAGAGCGGCGCCGCGGCCCCGTCGACGGCGTCGACACCCGCCTCGATGGCGGCGATGTAGGTGCCGATCTGGCCGCCCGCGGTGTCGTGGGTGTGCAGGTGGACGG
Source organism: Actinomadura livida (assembly GCF_014648675.1). Lineage (GTDB taxonomy): Bacteria > Actinomycetota > Actinomycetes > Streptosporangiales > Streptosporangiaceae > Spirillospora > Spirillospora livida. The sequence continues at coordinate 286,265 of NZ_BMRO01000004.1, read as the reverse complement.
GCAGGTCGAAACGCTCGCGGAGGGCCGCGACCAGCGTGCGGGCGGCGGGGGCGCGGAGCAGGCCGGCCATGTCCTTGATGCACAGGATGTGCACCCCGGCCTCCACGAGCTGCTCTGCGAGGCGCAGGTAGTAGTCGAGGGTGTAGAGGCGCTCGTCCGGGGACGACAGGTCGCCGGTGTAGCAGAGGGTCCCCTCTACGAGCGCGTGGGTCTGGAGCGCGGCGTCGATGGCGGGACGCATGCACTCCACATCGTTCAGGGCGTCGAACACACGGAAGATGTCGACTCCGGTACTGGCCGCTTCGCGGATGAACGCGCGGGCCACCGAATCGGGGTACGGCGTGTATCCGACGGTGTTGCGGCCCCGCAGGAGCATCTGGATGCACAGGTTCGGGGCGGCCTCACGGATCGCGGCCAGCCTGTCCCAGGGCGATTCGCCCAGGAAGCGGAGCGCGACGTCGTAGGTGGCCCCGCCCCACGCCTCCAGGGAGAGCAGCTGCGGTGTCATGCGGGCGAGGTAGGGCGCGGCGGACAGCAGGTCGTAAGTGCGTACTCGCGTGGCCAGGAGCGACTGGTGCGCGTCCCGGAACGTGGTGTCGGTGACGGCCAGGGCGCTCTGGTTCCGCAGCTGCTCGGCGAACGCGCGCGCGCCGAGAGCCATCAGCCGGTCACGGGAGCCCTCTGGGAACGGGCGGTCCGCGTCGAGCGGCGGAAGCTTGGTCGCGGGGTCCAGGTCGGTGGGCGCGTCACCGTGCGGCTTGTTGACGGTGACGTCCGCCAGGTACCGGACGAGCCGCGTCGCGCGGTCGCCGCTGGAACGGGCCGTGAGCAGCTCGGGGTGCTCGGCGATGTAGCCGGTCGTGACGCCGCCCGCGCGGAAGTCCGGCTCGTCGAGCAGGGCCCGCAGGAACGGGATGTTGGACGCGACGCCCCGGATGCGGAACTCGGCGACGGCCCGGCGCGCCCGCCGCACCGCCTCCTCGAACGTCCGGCCGCGGCAGGTCAGCTTGACCAGCAGCGAGTCGAAGTGGGGGCTGACGATCGCGCCGCCGTAGGCCGTGCCGGTGTCCAGCCGGACGCCCGCGCCGCCCGGCGACCGGTACGCCGAGATCTTGCCGGTGTCGGGGCGGAAGTCGTTGGCGGGGTCCTCGGTGGTGATGCGGCACTGCACGGCGAAGCCGCTGACCGTCACCTCCTCCTGGACGATGCCGAGGTCGGCGAGGCTCTCGCCGCCCGCGATGCGCAGCTGGCTCTGCACCAGGTCGATGCCGGTGACCTCCTCGGTCACGGTGTGCTCGACCTGGATCCGCGGGTTCATCTCGATGAAGACGTGCTCGCCCCGGTCGTTCACCAGGAACTCGACGGTGCCCGCGTTCTCGTAGCCGACCTCTCGGGCGAACTTGACCGCGTCCTCGCAGAGCCGCCGCGTCACCTCCGCGTCCAGCCGCGGCGCGGGCGCGATCTCCACGACCTTCTGGTGGCGGCGCTGCACCGAGCAGTCGCGCTCGCGCAGGTGGACGACGCTCCCGGCGCCGTCGGCGAGGACCTGCACCTCGATGTGGCGGGGCCGGTCCACCGCCTGCTCCAGGAACACCGCCGGGTCGCCGAACGCGCTCTGCGCCTCGCGGCGCGCCGCGTCCACGGCGGCCTCCAGTTCCGCCCGGTCGTCGACGCGGCGCAGCCCGCGCCCGCCGCCGCCGGCCGCGGCCTTCACGAACAGCGGGAACCCGATCTCGTCGGCCGCCGCGAGCTCCGCGCCGGGCTCGGGCGTCGCCGAGCGCGGCACCGGCAGGCCCGCGCGCCGCGCCGCCGCGACCGCCTCGATCTTGTTGCCGGCCAGGCTCAGCACGGACGACGGCGGCCCGACGAACCTGATCCCGTTGCGCTCGCACGCCTCGGCCAGCTCGGGGCTCTCCGACAGGAACCCGTAGCCGGGGTAGACCGCGTCGGCGCCGACGCGCAGCGCGGTCTCCACGATGCCGTCCACGTCCAGGTAGGCCCGGACGGGGTGGCCGCGCTCGCCGATCTCGTACGCCTCGTCCGCCTTCTGCCGGTGCAGCGACAGCCGGTCCTCGTGCGCGTACACGGCGACGCTGGCGATGCCCAGCTCGTAGGCGGCGCGGAGCGCGCGCACGGCGATCTCACCGCGGTTGGCGACGAGCAGCTTTCTGATCACGTATCTCTCCCAGGAGACGGCTTCGGGCGCGTCCGCCCGCATCCGATGGCCTCCCGGGCTCGGCGCTGAGCCTCGGCGGTGAGCGGTACCTGGTCGGCGGGCGAACCGAATCTTCGGATACCTACCCAGTTGAGCGGCCGGACGAGCCCCCTGGGCCGCCCCTAAGTTGTGAACAATGTGACAGAACACGCCTTGTGGTGAAAATGGGCCGTTATTCTCCACGCCCCGGTGTTGGTCGGCCCCCCTCGTTAGGCTGTGCCGCCCGATTGGGTGTGCCAGAGGGGGAGAGCGTGCGGTTGCCGGAGCATCTGGAACTTCTCGTGTCCGACGAGCCCGTCATGGACCTGTACGCGCACGGCCCGTGGCGCGTCCCGGACGGGCTGTACGACGAGATCCGCGACCGCATCGACGCCTTCGTGGCGGATCCGCGCTGCGCCCCGCTGACCACCGGCCAGCACGGCATGATGAAGAACCCGGCGCCGCTGATCGCCGCCGAGCTGATCAGCGTGCTCGCCTACCTGCCGGGCGCCGGCGCCGTCTACTCCGGCCCCTTCACGAAGCTGTACCACGAGCTGTTCGGCCGCTTCATGAGCACGCCGCTCGACCCGAAGAAGCTGGGCTCCTGGAGCGGCCTCGCCGGGGAGTTCCGGCCGTTCGAATGGCTGGAGGACTGCCGCGACCAGGAGCTGGCGCTCACCCTGGCGCGCGAGTCGCTCGGCGTCTTCGATGGCCTGGAGCCCTTCGAGCGCCGCCGCCAGGCCATCGCGAAGCTGTACGGCGACCCGCCGGACGGCGACTGGCTCGGCCTCTCGGCGGAGCGCCGGCGCGACCTGTGGACGGCCAAGGCCGACGACGGCGTCTTCGAAGCCCTGCCCGAGCTGCACGGACCCATCGGCTACCTGGAATGGGTGTGCTCCGGCCTCCTGCCCGTCCACGAGCACCTGCGCGAGATCGCCCCGCACGGTGAGGACGCCGACCAGCTCCTCGTCCACCTGCTGCTGCAGGCCGGGAAGAGCCAGGTCCCCGCCGAACTGGCCGTCGTCCTCACCGAGGACCGGTACGGCGACCTGCTCGGGCGCTTCGAGGACAGGCGCGGCTCGTTCAAGGCGGACGCGTGGTCGGTGGACGAGTGGGCGTGGCTCGCTCGGGGCCTCGGCGCCGGAGCGATCGACGTCTGCCGCGGCTGGCTCGACATGGCGGTCCGCTTCACCGCGGCCGTCCAGGGGCTGCCCGGCGTGCCGGCCAGGCCCGACCCGGTTTGGGTCCCGGTCGCCGGGTTCGAGGAGGACGTCCGCCGCCTGTTCACCCCCCGGCGCCGGATCGTCAACCCGCTCGCCGCGGGCCTCGGCGCGGGCCACGGCACGGGCCACGGCACGGGCCACGGCACGGGCGGGTCCCGGCCGCGCGGCGGCGCCCGCACCCGCGTGAAGGTGGAGACCGACCTCGTCGGCCAGCCGGAGGTCGTCGCCGCGCTGGAGGAGATCGCGAGCGGGCCGGGGCCGGTCCGGCTGATGATCGTCGGCCCGGACGGCACCGGCAAGCGCGACGCCGCCCAGGAGATCGTCCGGCTCGTCCAGCGGCACGGCCTCGCCGACCCGCCGCTGTGGCTGGCCGGCGACTTCTTCGCCGCCAAGGAGGTCTCCGCCGCCACCGTGCACCTCCACAACGACGCGCGGGACAGCGCCGGGGTGCGGCTCATGGTCATCGACGGCCTCGACGACATGTCGAAGGACGACCGCAGCGGCGAGGCCATCCTGGAGCAGTTGCACCGGGCCCTCGACGTCCACGACGACCTCCACGTCGTCGCGCTGTGCGAACCGGGTGGAGACGACCGGATCCGGGAGGTCAACCCCGGGCTCGCCTTGCGGTTCCAGGTCGCCCGCACGCGCCCGTTCACCGCGGAGGGCTACGCGGAGTTGTTCAACCGGGCCGTCCAGCAGCGCGGGGCGCGCGCACAAGCGCGCCCTGACGGCCGCGGGCCAGCTTCTCGTGGGCACGCCGCCCGTCCGCAACCTGCGGAACGCCCGCCTCGCGCAGCGGCTCGCCGACATCGTCGTGGAATCCGTCCGCGAACGGACGGAACCCGGCGAGGAACTCGTCGTCAAGCGGCCCGACGTCCCCGCCTCGTTCGACTCCCCCGGCGCCGACCCGATGGCGGAACTCGAAGCGCTCACCGGCCTCGGCTCCGTCAAGCAGGAGATCGAGCTCCTCGTCGCCGGCGCGAAGGCCACGAAGATGCGGCGCGACGCCGGGGTGCCCGTCCCCGCCCCGCCCGCCCGGCACATGGTGTTCACCGGCAACCCCGGCACGGGCAAGACCGTCGTGGCCCGGCTGTTCGCGCGCATCCTCAAGGACCTCGGGGTGCTGACGTCCGGGCACCTCGTCGAGGCGACCCGCTCGACGCTCGTCGGCCAGTACCTCGGCGAGACCTCCGTGAAGACGCGGAACGTGGTGCAGCGCGCCCTCGGCGGCGTCCTGTTCATCGACGAGGCGTACTCGCTCTACCAGGAGGGCGTGGAGGAGGACTTCGGCCCCGAGGCCATCGCCGAACTGCTGAAGTTCATGGAGAACCACCGCGACGACCTCGTCGTCATCGTCGCCGGATACGAGCGGGAGATGCGGCGGTTCATCGCGTCCGACCCCGGTCTGGCGTCCCGGTTCCCCGGCACGGTCCGGTTCCCGGACTTCACCGACGGGGAGCTGATCGAGATCTTCTCCACCCAGGTGAAGTCCGCCGGCCTCGAACTGGCGCCGGGCGCCCGCGACCGGGTGGCCGACCTGCTCCGCCGCGCCCCGCGCGGCCGCTCGTTCGGCAACGCCCGCACCATGCGCAACCTGTGCGAGCGCGCCACCGTCCTCCAGGCCCGCCGCATCACCGCCCTGCGCAAGCCCACCCCGGAGGAACTGTCCGCGCTCCTCGCCGAGGACATCCCGGACACGCTGAGCGGCGCCACCCGCGTCCGGCCCGTCACCGACCCGCTCGCCGAGCTCGACGGGCTCATCGGCCTCGCGGACGTGAAGAAGGAGGTGCACCGCCTCGCCGCCGAGGCCCGCGCCGGCGACCTGCGCCGCGCCGCCGGGCAGCAGGTCACCGTCCCGACCCGGCACATGGTGTTCACCGGCAACCCCGGCACCGCGAAGACGACGGTCGCCCGCCTCGTCGCCTCCGCCTACGCCGATCTCGGGCTGCTGTCGTCCGGGCACCTCGTCGAGGTCGCCCGCGCCGACCTCATCGGCTCCTACATCGGCCAGACCGCCCCGCGGGTGCGGGCCGCCGTCGAGCAGGCCCTCGGCGGCGTCCTGTTCATCGACGAGGCGTACTCCCTCGCGGGCGACTCCTACACCCAGGAGGCCGTCTCCACGCTCGTCCAGCTCATGGAGGAGTACCGCAGCGACCTCGTCGTGATCGCCGCGGGCTACGAGCGGGAGATGGAGTCCTTCCTCGCCGCGAACTCCGGGCTCGCGTCCCGCTTCCCGAAGCGCGTCGCCTTCCCCGACTACTCCGACGACGAGCTGGTCCAGATCTTCGAGCACCTCGCCGCCGCGGAGGGGCTCCGCCTGGGCCCCGGCGTCCCCGCGCGGCTGCGCACGCTGATCCGCGACGTCCCGCGCGGGCCCGCGTTCGGGAACGGGCGCCTCATGCGCAACCTCCTCGACGCCGCGGTCGCCGCCCAGTCCGAACGCCTCACCGACTCGTCGGACGCGGCCGAGCTGTCCACCCTGGCGGCCGGCGACCTGGAGCCCGCCGGGTCCGCGGCGCCCGCCGAGGGGCCGGGGCTGTACCTCTGACCGTTCAGCGGCGGGCGCGCCACAGGCGGACGGCCACGACGGCCGCCGCGACGAGCGCGCCCGCCACGAACCCGGTGAGGAAGCTCGTGCGGGACTCCTCCGGGGCGAACACGCCCCAGACCGCGCACACGGCGGCGATGAAGGCGGCGTAGGCGAACCTCGGGCGTGCCGAACTCGTCCCGCGGATCGATCCCGGACTCGGCGACGTAGGCGGCCAGGTAGATAGGGCGGGAGAGGCAGCGACCGGAGCCGGCCGGTGGAAAAAGCGGCGATCACTCGGAATACGAGGGAAAATCTTGCAGTTGCAACTAACGTCGACGAACTCACGGAGGCCGGTCTTGCCCAGCAGCATCCCCAGAACCCGTTCCAGCGCCCACGCGAACGTGAAGACGACGTCGTTGCGCGCCCTGATGGTCGCCGCGCGACTCGAGCGCGGCCACGCCGAGGCCGGCCGACGAGGCCACGCCGAGGAGGGCCCGCCGGGCAATGGGAACGGCCGGGCGGAGCAGTTCCCAGAGCGGCGGACTCCCGACCCGGCCTGACATCGTCCGTTCCGGCCCTGCCCGAGCCGGACACCGCACAGCCCCCGTGCCCGCCACGGGGGCTTCGTTGTATCCGGGGCTGCTAGGAGCCCGCCACGTCGAAGAGAGCGCGGACGGCGGCGCGCGTGCGTTCCGCGCCCACGTTCTCGATCATCGCGGTCAGGTGCTCCGCGCTGAGGACGGCGAGCAGCGCGTGCGCCAGCGCGTCCCCGTCGGCGACGATCTGGTCGAGCAGGATCGTCACGTGCCGGTGCCAGAAGCCGTAGGCGCCGATGCGGTACCGGGCGCCCGGCGAGGCCGTCTCGGACATGCGCACCAGGGACAGGTGCTCCAGGACGTAGTCCAGGTAGGCGTCGGCGAAGGCGTGCAGGCGCTCGGCGGGCGGGACGGCCTCGCCCCGGCCGCCCGGCCCGAGCGGGGACGGGCCGGACAGGATCGCGTCCTGGAGTTCGCGCTCGCGCTCGTCCAGGAGCGCCACGGCCAGGCCCGCCTTGTCGCCGAAGCGGCGGAAGAGCGTCCCCTTGCCGACGCCCGCGGCGGCGGCGACCGCGTCCATCGAGACCGACTCGACGCCGTGCCGGGCGAACATCGCCGCGGCCGCTTCGAGGACCTTCACCCGGTTGCGCGCGGCGTCCGCGCGCTCCTTGGGCGGGGGCGTCCGCATCAGCTCCAGGTCGACGCTCCTCCCGGCGGGACCGCGGTCCATCACTGCACGCCCTCTCAACCCGCTTGAATCGGACTGTAGTCCTGTTAACCAAGGTAGTGCCATGGGCTAGATCAACTGCTCCGCGGAGCACCTACCATCTTGTGTCCATAGTCTTGCGGGGACGCCCGGGGTGGTGCGGCGATGTTCCGCCGATGAGCCGAAAGTGACAATGCACCGATAGTGACGGGGAGCGAATGGCGTGACGGACAGGACGATGCCGGATGCCCATCCACTGCGGTCGGGGGATCCGACCCGGCTGGGCGGGTACGAGATCCTCGGCCGCCTGGGCGAGGGCGGCCAGGGCGCCGTCTTCCTCGGCCGCCCCGCCGGTGAGTCCGCGGGCGGCGCCGCCGAGGACGGCCTCGCCGTCGAGGACCACGTCGCCATCAAGCTCCTGCACGGCGGGCTCGCGGGGGACGAGTCCGCCCGCGCGCGCTTCGTCCGCGAACTTGAAGTCGCCAAGCGGGTGGCGCGGTTCTGCACCGCGCAGGTCATAGACGCCGACGTCGCCGGGGACCAGCCCTACATCGTCAGTGAGTACGTCCCAGGCGTTTCTTTGCACCATGTCGTGCGCACGGAGGGGCCGCGCAGGGGCGGGGCGCTAGAACGGCTCGCCATCAGCACCCTGACGGCGCTCACCGCGATCCATCAGGCCGGGATCGTGCACCGCGACTTCAAGCCCCACAACGTGATGATGGGGCCGGACGGCCCACGGGTCATCGACTTCGGCGTGGCGCGCGCGCTGGGCGCGGCGGGGGAAACGCAGAACGTCGGTACTCCCGCCTACATGGCGCCCGAGCATTTCACCGGCGGTGAGGTCAGCACGGCCTCCGACATGTTCGCCTGGGGCACGACCATGGTGTTCGCCGCCACGGGACGTCCCGCGTTCGGCAACGACGAGCTGGCGACGGTCATGCACCGGATCCTGACCGCCGAGCCGGACCTCGGCGACCTGCCCAGCCCGATGCGCGAACTCGTCGAGGCGTGCCTGGCCAAGGAGCCCGCGCAGCGCCCGACCGCCCGCGAGGCCCAGGAACGGCTGGTGGGGGCCGCCAGCGGGGCGTCTTCGGCGACGCCGTCCGTCCAGCCGCTGCCCGCGTTCCCCGGGCTCCCGGCCGAGGCCCCCGGGCACCACGCGGGCGCGGCGCCGGGTTCCACGGATCCGCACGCCGGCCCGTCCGCGATGGCCGGTGCGGTCCTGCCGCCCGACCCGGTCACCGATCCGTCCGGTGTCAGGGGCCACACGGCCCCGCAGCCGCCGCCCTTCGGCGCGCTGCCGGGCCCCCAGGGGCACCACGCCGGCCCGCCCCCGCCCGCCCCTCCCGTCCATGGATCGGGCGGTAAGAAGCGCGGTCTCGTCGTCCCGATCGCGGCGGCCGTCGCCGTGGCCGCCGTCATCGCGGGCGGCGCCGCCTGGGCCGCCACGAGGTCCGGCGGCGAGGACGACCGGCGGTTGGCCGCGTCCGGTCAGGACGGCGGAGCGCAGGGCGGCGCGGAGGCGGCGAACGGCGCGGAGGGGCAGGCCCAGAGCCCGACGGAGGAGCAGCGCCGCAGGCAGCCGAAGGGGCAGCAGAGCCAGAGCCCGACGGCCCCGAGCAAGTCCCAGCGGCCCGGCACGCCGCAGCAGCCCGGCGGCTCGACGCCCACGAAGGGCAGCGGGGGCGGTGGAGGCGGGGACGGCGGCACCCAGCCCGGCAAGGAGCCGCCCAACAAGTTCAGCCCGCAGCAGGTGTGCAACAGCGGCGGCCATGGAGGCGGCTACTACGTGCAGCGCTCCCTGAGCGTCTCCGGCGGTACCGCCTACCTGCTCTACAACAGCTCCACCTACAACTGCGCCGTCATGATGAAGACGCAGAACGTGGGCGAGGCGTCCCCCGCGTCGGTGTGGATCCAGAAGAAGGGCGGCAGCACCATCGCCGACAGCGGGCAGTTCACCTGGTACGCGGGACCCGTGTACGTGAAGGCGCCCGGTACGTGCGTCAGGTTCGGCGGCAACGGCCGGTCGGCGCCCTACGGCAACTGCGGCTGAGCCCAGCGGGGCGGGGAGCAAGCAGGCCGGGAAGTAAGAAGGCCACCCTCGCGCCTGGGGTGGCCTCTGCTCGATGGCGGACGGGTCGACGTTCGGTGAACCGGAGCCGACCCGCCGCGATTCGATTGCCACCGCGACCTCGCCCCGGGGACTTCTGCGTCCCCGTCCCGGCCGGTCAGGTGGCGGTTGATTGGCGGTTTTCCGGAGTCATCTCAATTTCGGGAGGCGATGAGATGGTCGAAGTCGCCGTCCTTGGCTCCAAGGATCAGCGCCTCGATCTCGGGGCGGGTGTAGATCAGCGCGGGGCCGTCCGGGTGACGGGAGTTGCGCATCGCGATCCGCCCGCCCGGCAGTTCGGCGATCTCGACGCAGTTCCCCTGGGAGTT
>NZ_BMRO01000004.1:252991-276619 GCF_014648675.1 Actinomadura livida | reverse complement strand
CATGTCTCTCTGAGAAGATCACCGAGAAGCTCGACGGTGCGTTCCGGGGTCGCACTGTCGACGCAGAGGCGTTCCATCGCCTGCAGGTACGTGTCGACGTCGTCTCGCTTGTCCAGGTACATCGCGCCGGTGAGGTTCTCTACGTAAACCACGTCCGGCAGGTCCTGCTCGGGAAAGCGCAGGATCGTGAACGCGCCCCCCTCGGCGGCGTGGCCTCCGAACCTGAACGGCATGATCTGGATGGTGACGTTCGACAGCTTGGACATCTCGATGAGGTGCTCGAACTGGCCCCTCATGACCTCCGGACCGCCGATGGGGCGCTTGAGCGCCCCCTCGTCCACCACCGCCCACAGGCGCGGTGCGTCCGCGCCCGTCAGGCGTTCCTGCCGTTGCATCCGCAGTTCCACGCGTTGGTCGATTTCGTGTTCGGCGGCCCCGGCGTTGCCCAAGCGGATCACCGCCCGCGCATACCCCTCCGACTGCAGCAGTCCCGGAATGAACTGCAGTTCATATGTGCGGATCAGCGCCGCCGACTCCTCCAGGCCGACATAGGTCTGGAACCAGCCGGGCAGTACATCGTTGTACCGGTGCCACCAACCGGGGGTGTTTGCCTCCCGCGCAAGCTGCAGCAGCGCTTCGCGTTCTGTCTTGTCGCTTACGCCGTAGAGCGAGAGCAGGTCGTCCACGTCTCGTTCTTTGAAGCTGACCCGGCCGAGCTCGAGGCGGCTGATCTTCGACTCCGACGCGCGGATGACGTAGCCGGCGTCCTGACGGGTCACGCCCTTCTGCTCGCGCAGACGGCGAAGCTGCGACCCGAGCAGGATCCGACGCACCGTCGACCCGCTTCCCGGCGTCTCTGGAGTCACGCCCAACCTCCCGGCTATTCGGCGGACAGCGAACCTAGTGTGCCACTGGCCTCAGTGTCCTGCGGTTACCTCCGTTCAGGTCGCGTGCATTCGCGTCGCCCCACACCCTCACAACGCGGATGCACGTGCATTGGGCCTTGCATTCGCACGCTACGATGCGCAGGATAACGCACGAGACTTCCGAGCCACGGCTGCACAACGAGATCACTCTGCGGGGTCCGGTTGGAATGACGTCACGCCACGCGCACGACGACACGCGCTGGGAGCTCGGCCCCGTCATGGGGCCGGCCGACCCGCACGACCTTGCCGGCTGCTCCATGCCCGTACCCGAGTCGTCCGACCTTCCCCCGCGCCTGGACTCCGCCGTCACGGCGCTGACCGAGCTCCGCGGCTCCACGGTCTCGTTCACGGTCGAGCCCGATCCGGAATCGGTCACCGAGGCCCGCCACTTCGCGGTTTCCCGGCTCGCCGAATGGGGCGTGCCGGAACTCGCCGACGACGTGGGCCTGGTCGTCTCGGAGCTCGTCACCAACGCACTGCGGCACAGCGGGGGGACGTCCCGCGGCCGGCCGGGCGACGGCGTACACCGCGCGGGCGTGTACGGCGACCCGGCCGACCCGCTGGGCTCGGCGCCGTCCGCCATCCGGCTCCGGATCGGCCACCGGGCACCGTGGCTGCTCTGCGGGATCATGGACGCGAGCCCCGCCGCGCCGCGCCGCAAGGAGCCCGACTACATAGCCGAGACGGGGCGCGGCCTGCACCTGGTGGAGTCGTTCAGCGTCCGCTGGGGGTGGCGCGCCATCCCGCAGGGGAAGGTGGTGTGGGCCCTCTTCCGGACTCCCTGACGGCATCGCCGCGGGGAACGCTCCCGTTCCGTCAGGCGGGCGTAACGACGCGCCACAGGGGTAACAAACGAGTTCCCACTAGTCTCACCGAGACAGACGCCCCCCAGGGCGCCGCGGCGGTTCGGCCGAGCGGCAGAGAGGAGCACCGGTGGACTTCGCCGTGGAGCATCGCGAGGAGAAGGGCCTCACGGTCGTCAAGATCAGCGGTGAGATCGACGTCTTCACCAGCCCCCGGCTGCGGGAGGCCCTGCTCGACATCATCGACAACGGCGGCGCGCATCTGGTCATCGACCTGGGCGAGGTCACGTTCCTCGACTCCACGGGCCTCGGGGTCCTGGTCGGCATCTACCACCGGCTCCGCGCCCGCGACGGCACGATGTCGTTCATGGGCGTCAACGACCGGGTGCGCCGCGTCTTCCACGTCACCCAGCTGACCAAGATCTTCGTCCTCCACAACTCCCTGGAGGACGCCATCGCCGCCCACGAGTCCCCCGCCGGCTGACCCCTCGCGCCCTTCGCTCCCCCTGCTCCCTCCTGCTCCCGGACCTCCCGTCCTTCCGCCTCCACGCGAGTTGTCCACAGTTCGCGGAGGCGCGCGTCCGGCCGCCGGTACCCGGTACGGTGAGACCGAGATCAAGCCCGCCGCCCGGGCACGTCCCGCCGACGCGCGCGGTGCTGTCCGCCAGCCGACCCATCGAACGGACGGGAGCGCTCCGTGGCAGAACAGCCGCTGCATGAGCACACGCTCGGCAATGGCCTGCGCGTGGTGGTCTGCGAGGACCATGTAGTACCACTGGCCGCCGTGAACATCTGGTACGGGGTGGGTTCGCGGCACGAGCGGGCCGGCCGCACCGGGCTCGCCCACCTCTTCGAGCACCTGATGTTCCAGGGCTCCGCGAACGTCGCCGAAGGCGAGCACGCCGCGCTGCTGGAGAGCGCCGGCGCCGCGTTCAACGCCAGCACGTCGTTCGAGCGCACGAACTACTACGAGACCGTGCCCGTCAGCCACTTGGAGCTCGCGCTCTGGCTGGAGGCCGACCGGATGGGCACCCTCCCCGCGGCGCTCACCCAGGCCAACCTCGACAACCAGCGCGACGTGGTGAAGAACGAGCGCCGCCAGCGCTACGACAACCAGCCCTACGGGACGGCGTTCGAGCGGCTGTGCGCCCTCACCTTCCCCGAAGGCCACCCCTACGCGCACACCCCGATCGGCTCCATGGACGACCTGGACGCCACCACCCTCGAAGACTGCGCGGACTTCTTCGCCACCTGGTACGCCCCCGGCAACGCGGTCCTGTCCGTCGTCGGCGACGTCGACCCGGAGGCGACGCTGGCGGCGGTCGAGCGCTACTTCGGCGGGCTGCCGGCCGGCCCCGAGAAGCCGGCCGCGCGGCCCGGCGGGCTCGGGCCGCTGTCCGGCGTCCGCGGGGAGACCCTCGACGAGGAGGTCCCCTCCCCCGCCTACTTCGCGATGTTCACGCTCCCCACCGACGGCGGCGACGAGATCGAGGCCGCCGAGCTCGCGGTCGAGATCCTCGGCGGCGGCTCCGGCTCCCGGCTGTACGACCGGATGGTGCGCCGCGACGAGATCGCCACCGAGGTGTGGGCCGGGGTGACGCGGCTGGCGTCCGGCCCGTCCCTGGCGATCGTGGACGCGATCGGGCCGGACCCGGACAAGATCGCCGCCGTGCTGGACGAGGAGCTCCAGCGGTTCGCCGAGCACGGCCCCGACGCCGACGAGGCCGCCCGCGCCACGGCCCAGGCCGAGCGGGGCTTCCTCGAGCAGACCGAGACGGTCACGGCCCTGGCCAACGCGCTGTCCCAGAACGCGACGCAGTTCGACGACCCGGCCCGGACCTTCACCGCCGCCGGCCGCGCCGCCGCGGTCACCGGGGACGCGATCAAGGAGATGGCGGGCCGCTGGCTGGCACCGGGCGGCCGCACCGCCCTGACCTACGGAGGCACCTCGTGAGCAGCGGCCTGTCCCTGCAGCCCCGCCCCGTCCCCGGGCCCGTCCCGGCCTGGGCGTTCCCGGCCGGCGTCGAGGGCCGCGTCCCGGCCGGCCCGGCGACGCTGCGCTGCGACCTGCCCGGCCGGCGCCTCGCCGCGGTGCGGCTCGTCCTGCACGCGGGCGCCGGCCGCGAGCCGGTCCTCGCCGACGGCCGCCGCCTCGACGGCGTCGCGACGCTGGCGGCGCACGCGCTGACGGAGGGCACCGAGCCGGGCGGCGGCACCGCGCTGACCGCCGCCTTCGAGCGGCTCGGTGCCAGCTTCTTCGCGCACGCCGACCTGACCGCGCTGCGCATCGCGCTGGACGTCCCGACGACGCGGCTCGGCGCGGCCATGGAGCTGTTCTCCGAGGTCGTGCGCCGCCCGGCCCTGGACGACGGCGACGTACGCCGCCTCGTCCGCGAGCGGCTGGAGGAGATCGCGCAGGAGGACGCCGACCCGGGGTCGCGCGCCATGCGCGAGTTGCGCGCGGTGATGTTCCCGGCGGAGGCCCGCGCGTCCCGCCCGACCGGCGGCGGCCGCGCCTCCGTCGAGGCGCTCCAGGGGGCCGACGTCCGCTCCTTCTACGGCTCCGTGGTGCCCGCCGAGGCCACCGCGGTCGTCGCCGGTGATCTTTCCGGGGTGGACGCCGACGGAGCGCTCACGGCCGCACTGGAGGGCTGGGCCGCGACCGGCGGCCCGCTCCCCACCCCGGACCGGGTCATGCCGGAGTCGGCCGCCCGGATCGTCGTCGTCGACCGCCCGGGCTCGGTGCAGACGTACCTCAGCTTCGGGCACGGCGTCCCGGACCGCTCGCACCACGACTGGCCGTCCCTGACCGTCGCGGCGCACGTGCTCGGCGGCGGGCTCACGTCCCGGCTGAACGCGAAGCTCCGCGAGGAGAAGGGCTACACCTACGGCATGCGCGCGGGCCTGCTGCGGATGCGGCACTGCGGCCTGTTCATCGCGCAGGGCGCCGTCCACACCGAGGTCACCGCCGACGCCGTCTCCGACGCGCTGACCGAACTGCGCGGCATCGTGTCCGAGGGCATCGGCGCCGACGAGCACGGCTCGTCGGTCCGCGCCCTGGCCGACCGCGCCCCCGCCGAGTACGAGACGGCCCGCGCCGTCGCCGCCGAGCTGGCCGACGTCTCCGCCAACGGCCTGGGCACCGACTACCCGAGCGCCTACCTGGCCGCCGTACGCGCCTCGACCCCGGACGGCGTCGCCCGCACGTACCGCAAGCACGTCGACCCCGAGGCCCTCACCGTGATCGCCGTAGGCGACGCCGAGCAGATCCGTGACCCCCTGGAAAAACTCGGCTACGCCACGGTGACCGTAACCGCCAAGGAGTAACCCACCCACGCCCCGGCAGGCCGCGCCGACGCCCAGCGCGCTCGAACACCACGACCTCGACACCGTCGAGGCCCCGCCAAGCGCGCTGGGCGCGGCAGCGGCCACCTGCCGCGGGCGACTTAGCCGCCACCCGCCCGCCACGACCCGCTCATATCGGCCGTATCCAAGAGCGCGGCCTGCCCGGCCGCGGCCAAGAGCGCGGATTGTTCGTCCTTGGGCGGTCGGCAGGTGCGGTTTTCGTTACCCGGCGGATGAAAAGGGCCGCTGTTCCACTTCGCCGGGTGAACCGATGGCATGGTGGAGTGGGTCTAACCCGTGTTGGCGAACTCGCGCGGGACGACCCATGCGGGCTGGCACCGCGGGGAGACTCCCCCGCGGTCGAAAGAGGGGAACGGCCGTTGTCCTACGGGCAGATGGCGGGCGGCGGACCGTCCGTCGACACGATCCTGTCGGAGCCGAACTGCAAGCCCGGCGGGGTCGTGGCCGGCAAGGTCCATCTGCGCGGCGGCACACGGCCCGTGGACGTCCGGCACGTGACGCTGGCGCTCATGCCGCGCATGCAGAACGGCTACGGCGGTGAGTCGGCCGGCCCGGAGGTGTACCGGGGCGCCCTGACCCGCGGTTTCCGGCTGGACACCGGCCAGCAGCGCGACCTCTCGTTCTCCATTCCGCTGCCGTACGAGCTGCCGTTCACCACGGTGCTCGGCCACGAGCTCCCCGGGTTCACCATCGGGATGTGCACGGAGGTCGACCTGGCCGGGCAGCCCGACCCAGGCGACATCGACCCGATCTCCGTGGAGCCGCTGGAGTCCCAGCAGTGGGTGCTCGCGGCGATCGCGCAGCTCGGCTTCCAGATCTCGAACGTCACGTTCGAGTCGTCCAAGCTGCGGGGCGTCTCCCAGCAGCTGCCGTTCCACCAGGAGATGCACCTCAACCCGCCCGCGTCCTACCAGGGACGGATCGAGAAGATCGGGCTGAGCTTCGTCGCGAGCCCGCGCACGATGGCGTTCGTGCTGCGCGCCGAAGACCGCGAGCGCCCCTCGGACGAGTCGTTCGGCGTCTTCCAGGTCCCGCACGCCGAGGCCGCCGAGGCGGACTGGAAGGCCAAGATCAGCCGGTGGCTGCAGGAGGCCGCCGCCCTGCCGCGCCCGTCCCGCTCCGGCGCCGGCCACGGCGGCCCGGCCACAGCGCCTCCGGCCCAGGCACCGCTCCCGCCGCCCGGTGGCGCCTCGCCCTTCCCGCCCCCGCCGCCACCCCCGCCGGGAGGGTCGCTGGCCCAGCCCGCCGCCGCGTCCTACGGCGGTCCCGGCGACTACGGCCGTCCGGGCAACGCGCAGTTCCCGCCGCCCGCACCCGGCCCCGGCCAGACACCGGCCCCCATGCACAGCCCGGGACACACGCACCCGCCGCCCGGCTATCCGGCGCCCGGCGGCGCCCCCGGCCGGCCGACCTTCCCGCCGCCGCCCCCGGGTGCCCCGCCCGCGCACTCCCCCATGCCGGGCCACGGCGGACCGCCGCCCCCACCCGGCTCCATGCCGCCGCCCGCACCTGGAGGCCCGGCCCCGTACCCGGCCCCACCGGCGCACACCGGCCCGCCGCCGCCCGCCCCGTCGGGCCCGGCGCCCTATCCGCCGCCGCCCCACGGCCACCCGGCCGCACCGCCGCCCGTGCACATCCACCACGGCTCACCCGGCTACCACGGCCACCGCCGCCACGGCGGCGGGGCCGCGGCGGCCGGCCTGGTCGGCGGCGCCGCGGCCGCCGGCGTCGCGGGCGGCATGGCCCTCGGCGCGGCGGGCGGAGCGGCCGGGTACGCGCAGCACGTCGCCGGTTACGTGGCCGGCGCCCCCGTGGACGCCTTCGGCAACGTGATCGCCGGCTACGCGGGCCAGGCCGCCGGCAACATCGCGGGCAACATCGCCGCCGACGCCGCGAGCGGCATCGCAGGCGACGTCGCCGGAGAGATCGCCGGCGGCGCCGCCGAAATCCTCGGCGGCCTCCTAGGCGGCCTCTTCGGCTGACCCACCCCCGACCAGCTCGGCACCATCGCAAACACACCCCGCAGCGACCCGAACCCACGACCGGGGCGGACTGCTTCGTCCCGGCCAGGGGCACCCGGGTGGCGTGCGGCGCGGTGCGGTCCGCCTCGACCGCCCAGGCCGCGGCCGAGCGACACGACAGGTGCGCGGGCATCTCGACAAGCATGCCGTCGCCGCCGAGACCGCGTCCGGCAAGGAGCAGTTCGACGTCGCGCGCTCATGCGGGCGCGGTCGGCATCAGACAGGCCCATGTCCCCGCCCCAGCACCGCATCGCGGGACGGGAGTGCTTGCGGAGGTGTTGGGCGGGTTGCGGTGTCGCGGACGTCCAGTCACGGACACGGGGGCGGTGGCTTCGGGCTTGGGCGGGGCGCGTTTGAGGTGGGGTGCGGGGCGCGGGGCGGGGCTCGGGGAAATGGCGGGCCTTTTGGACTAGATCGGCCGCGTCCTCCGCCTACACGGCCGCGGATGGTTATCGTCGGAGGCGCAGCCCGCCTCCCGAGGAGTCACATGACCACCGTGGTCCTTGTCCTGCTCTGCCTCGCGATCGCCGGACGCGAGCTCTACCTGGCGTCCGACAAGCGGCTCCCACGCGCGCAGGCCGAACTGCGCGACCTGCGCGGCCAGCTGTCCGAACTCGCGCGGCGGCACGAGGCGCTCAAGACGGTGGTGGACGAGGCGACCGAGCCCGCGGGCATCCCGATTCCGCCGCCGCAGCCGGAGGGCCCGCCGACCGAGGTCCTCGACGGGCTGGAATCCCTGAGCGGGCGGGTGGAGCGGCTGGAGAAGCAGTTCGGTGAACTCTCCGACGAGGTGGCCGCCCTCGACCTCGACCGGGACGCCCAGCGGGCCCTGGCCCGGTCGCTGGACGCGGTGGAGCAGGACGTCCTGGAGCTTCGCCGGGAGATGCTCGACCGCCTCGACCGCGAGGAGGGCGTCGTCGCGGGCGTCCTGCTCAGCGAGGAGGGCGAAGCCGAGGCGCTGCTCGCCGACGCGTACGAACGCGCCGCCGCGGAGTACGGCCTGCGACCCCGCGTCCGTGCGGCGTACACGGCGGCGGCCGCGGGCGCCTACCGGGGGACGGTGTACCACCTGTCGGGGCGGCGCCCCGAGGTGCTCGCCGAGGACCTCTTCACGTTCGTCCGCGGCCTGTACGACCCGCGGGACCCGTCCGCCCTCAACGCGCTGCTCACCGAGCTGGCGGCGCTGCGCGGCGGCGGTGTCGCGCAGTTCGGCCCGTTCACGGCGGTCAGCACGCAGACCGCGCTCGTCTGCGGCGTCCTCCCGGAGGAGGGCACCCCGCCGGCCGAGCCGTGGCAGCTCGTGGACCGGATCCGCGAGCTGCCGCCCGACCGGCAGAGCGACCTCTCCTGGCTGCGCACCGCCGACTGACTAGGGGCGGACGAAGCGCGGCGCGCCCTCCGCCCGGTCCACGCGGAAGGCGAGCAGGCACCGCGGGACGCGCTCCGCGTCGAGCTGCAGGCAGAGCCCCAGCCCGAGGTCCGGGTCGACGAACACCACGCGCCGCAACGCCCACAGCGCCCTGCGGACCTGCTGCCGCGTCTCCGGACGCGCCGCCTCGTGCAGCGTGCCCGTGACGACCCGGCCCGCGCAACGCCACAGCGCCGCCGAATCCAGGACCCGCACACCCGCGGACGTCAGATTCGCGACGATCACGACACCGCTGTCGTCGTCCTCCGCCGACGGGACCGGCAGCACGCCCTCCGCCCGCAGGTCACGCGGCGCCCGCGGCCCGCCCACCGCCCGGTGGTAGCGCAGCGGGTCAAGGGTGTCGACGACGAACGCCCCCGCATAGGGACGCGACGCGCGGGGACGCCCGGGCTCCCGCATCGGCTCCCGCGCGGCCCGGACACCGAGGTGCGCGCTGAGGTCGAACACCATCCCGGCGTCGTCCAGCCACGCCGGGACACCGAGCTTCGCCATGGTCCTGCGGTCGAGGGCGTCCATCGTCCGCCGCAGCTCGTCGCCGCGCTGCGAGAGCGCCGTCGCCATCCCCTGCCCGGGGAAGGCTCCGTCCAGCACGGCGAGCGTGGCCCGCCACGTCGCACTCTCCACGAACTCGGCCACGAACGCGTCCGCGAGCGCCTTGCGCCGCCCGGGATCGGCCATCGGCCCCGGCCCCGCCTTCGGCGCCGCACCCTCCGGCTCCGCCCGCGGAGGCGGCTCGGCCGACAACCCCTTCCCGGGCAGGAACGGCTCATCGTCCTCCCACCCCGAAGACGCCTGCCGACCACCCGGTGTACCGGACGTCCAAGGCGAAGACTGCTCGGCCTGCGAGGACGACCGCTCCGGCCGTGAAGCCTCAGAGGACGAACTGGAGCCCCAGGACGACGGCCCTTCCCCAACCTCGCGACCCGATTGCGGAGTGTCGCTTCCAAAAGACTCCGCCTGGCCTGGCAGCGGCGGTCCGCCCGCAGAGCCAGTGCCGCCCGTCGAGGAAGCGCCCGACGCCCCACTCGACGGCGACTCACCCGCCCCGCGGACCGCCCACGAAGCGGTCTCAGCCGACGCCGGCGACGCGTCCTGCTGCGGTGCGATTCCCGGCTCCCGCGGCGTCCAGTCCGAGGACTCCTCACTCGCGCCTTGGATCGGTCGATCTGACGACGTCGGCGTCGGCGGACCGCTTGCTGGCCCAGGGCTGCCGAAGGAAGTGGGGCTCGGCGGGTGGGGGCGGCCGCTGGGCGGTGTCTCGCCCGGCTGGCGGGCCGGACGCGGTGAGCCGCCGGACGGGTTCGGTGACGTGCCCGGTTGGGGTGCGGTGCCTGGCTCGCGGGGTGTCCAGTCTGATGACGTCCCGCCTGCGTTGGAGGACGGTAGGTCCGTTCTGGTCGGGGGCGGCGGGCCGCTTGATGGGCCAGGGGTGCCGAAGGGGGTGGCGTTCAGCGGGTGGGGACGGCCCCTGGGCGGTGTCTCGCTCGGCTCGCGGGCCGGACGCGGTGAGCCGCCGGATGCGTTCGGTGACGTGCCCGGTTGGGGTGCGGTGCCTGGTTCGCGGGGGTTCCAGTCCGGTGGCGTGTCGCGCGTGTTGCCGGCCGGTGGGGCAGTGCTGGTTTCGGCTGGCTTCGGCTGCTGCGGAGGTGCTGCCGTGGGTTCGGGGCCCCGGGTGTGGGGGGTCCAGGGTGGCTGCTCCTGTTGGCCGCTCGGTGGTGGTTCGGCCGGCCATGTTGCCTGCGGTGGCGAGCCTGGTTGCGGGCTCGGCCTGGGGGGCTGCCAGTTCTGGGGCCGTGCGGGCGTGTTCGCGGGGTGGTCGCGGGGGGTGGTCGGGCTTGTCGGGGTGTCGGTTGGGGGGCGGGGGTGGCCGGTCTGGGTGGGTTCGGGGTGGGGTGGCCTGGGGCGGCGGCGTTCGGGTCGGCGGGGTGGTGGTGGGGTGGGCGCGGTGGGCTGGTCGGTGGGGCGCGTTTCTGGGGTGGCGTGCGGCGTCCAAGGTGCGTTGGTGTGCGGGGGTTCGGGGTGGGTGGGGAGCGAGTCGGGAGGCTGGGCCGCCTCGGGAGCGGTGCCTTTGCCCGCCACGTGGACGTCTGTCGGGTATGGGCCGGGACGCGGCTTCGGAGCGTCTTCGGGCTCCGGGGGGCCGGGGTTCTCGGGCTCGGGGCTGGGACGGTCACGCGGGCCGAATCTCACCTGTCGATCCTGCGCTCAGTTCAAGATCATCGGCAAGTTCATCGGCGGCTTTCCGGCGTGCCGAAGAGGGCGGCGCACAGGGAGTCGAGGCGGTCCGGGCCCTCGTCGGCGGGGAGGACGGTGAGGACGGGCGGTTCCGCCGTGTCGGGGCGGAGGCGGACCGGCACCTCGCGGCGCAGCGGGTCGTCGGTGCCCTGAGCGGCGGCTATGTCGCGCAGGCCCACCGAGACGACCTCGGGGACGTCCACGACGAGGGGTTGCTCTCCGGCGGGGAGTTCGTCCAGCCAGAGGTCGAGAACGCGGCGGGCGAGGCCGTTGAGGAGGCGGCCCCACGGTTCGACCAGGTCGGGTGGGACGTTCTCGGTCTGCAGTTCGGGGAGTCCGAAACGGGCTAGCCCTTTGGTGATGAAGAAGAAGCCATGGGTGCCGGAGGTGTGCGGGAGCAGCATCCAGTCGGTGAGGCGGAAGGTGCCGTCCGGGCCCGGAAGGGAGCGTTCCAGGTGCTCGGGGGCGAGCACTTGCGGGGTGAAGACGTCGATCACCGGGGCGGTCAGGGCGGCGCCGACGGCACCGGCGACCGCGCGGGCGGACCACTCGTGCGCGGGCGGGCGGCCGGGGCGGTACGCGGCGCGGACGGCGAGCAGGTGGGGGGCGTCCTCGATGGCCGCCAGGTCGGCCGGGGCGGCCCCGTAGGCGGCGAGGAGGTCGGCGGGCAGCGGGGGGAAGTCGCCCGCGGGGCGCTGGTCGAGGGTGAGCATGGGGCTGTCGAGCATGCCGAGGGCGAGGTCGCGGAGGGGCGGCCGGGTGCGGCGCGTCACCTCGGCGCGGGCGAGTTCCGCCGGGTCCGGGATGGGTGCCGCGAGCGCCACGGCGTAGGTGCTGTACAGCGTCTCCGGTACCGGCAGCGTCAGATTCCGCCCCAACTGTTCCCCCGTGGCCTCGATGGGTGTCGTCACATCGATCACAGCGGACGGGGCGTTGGAAAATATCTGTCGCCGACGCGACATTTACCTCACAGAACCGCGACGCGGGCCCACGACCACGGACATCAGCGCGGCGGGCGCCGTCCGGGCAGCAGGTGCTCGAACCAGACGACCTTCCCGGGTTCGGCGCGGTGGGTGCCCCAGCGCGCGGCGAGGTGGCTGACGAGCTGGAGCCCGCGCCCCGACTCGTCGGTGGCCTCGGCGTGCCGGAGCCGGGGGAGGTCGGCGCCGTCGTCGTAGACCTCGCAGAGCAGGGTCCCGCCCTTGATCAGGCGGAGGCCGATGGTCCCGGCGCCGTGCACGAGGGCGTTGGTGACCAGCTCGCTGACCAGCAGCTCGACGGTGTCGGTGAGCGTTCCGAGGTCCCAGTCGGCGAGCCGCGCGGCGACCTGGGCACGCACCCAGGGGACGGTGCTCGGCCGCGGATCCAGCCGTTCCCAGGCGGCGACGTCGTCCTTGGGGATGCCGTCGAACCCGACCGCCACGATCGCGATGTCGTCGGCGGGGGTGGGCGCGGCGAGGGTGTCGAGGAGGGAGTCGCAGGTGCCGTCGAGGTCGGGCGGGGCGCCGGCGAGGCGGCTGCGCATGAGCTCCAGCCCCTGGTCGAGGTCGCGGTCGCGGCGTTCCAGGAGCCCGTCCGTGCACAGGACGAGCTGCGACCCGTCCTCCACCGCCACCTCGACGGTCTCGAACGCCTCGCCGCCGACCCCGATGGGCACGCCGGACGGGACGCCGAGGATGCGGCTGTCACCGTACGCCGACACCAGGACGGGCGGGATGTGCCCGGCGTTGGCGAGCGTGCACCTCCGCTCGACCGGGTCGTACACCGCGTACAGGCAGGTGGCGAGGTAGTCCTCGCCGAGCCGGCGGGCGAGGCCGTCGAGCTGGCGCAGCAGCCGCGCGGGCCGCATGTCCTCGGCGGCGAGAGTGCGGACGGCGGTGCGCATCTGCCCCATGATCGCGGCCGAGGTGAGCCCGTGGCCCATGACGTCGCCGACGACGATGCCGAGCCGGCAGCCGGGCAGCGGGATGGCGTCGAACCAGTCGCCGCCGACGTTGATCGCCTGCTCCGCGGGCCGGTAGCGGTAGCGGACGCGGGCGCCCGCGACGTCCGGGGGGTCGTCGGGGAGCATCGAGTGCTGCAGTTCCTCGGCGACCTGGACCTCGCGCCGGTAGAGCCGGCCGTTGTCGATGCACAGCGCGGCGCGGCGGGCCAGCTCGTCGACCATGGCGAGGTCGAGGTCGCCGAACCCGGGCCGATCGGCCTTGCGGAGCAGCTTGAACGTGCCGAGCACCCGGCCCCGCGCGATCAGCGGGACGATCATCAGCGCCCGCCCGGCGAACAGCGGCCGCAGGTCGCGGCCGCCGAACGAGGCGGCGATCTCGGCGGCCTGCGCGGGACCGACGTGCGGGATGTGGACGGGCCGCCCGGTCCGCATGGCCTGGACGAACGGCGCCCCGGACGCCAGGAGCAGCGACTCCCCCTCGGGGACGAGGTCGTCCCAGCGCCCGTGCTCGTCGTTGTGGACGACCGCGACCCGGCGCATCTGCGTGGCCTCGTCGACCTCGGCGGCGGGCGGGGCCGAGTCGGCGACGACGCGTTCGAGCAGTTCGACGGCGGCGAAGTCGGCGAGCCGCGGGACCAGCACCTCCGCCAGCTTCCGCGCGGCCTGCAGGTGGTCGAGCGTGCCGCCGATCTGCTGCCCGGCCTCGCTGAGGTAGGCGAGCGGTTCCCGCATGGCCGTGCTCTCCCAGCCGTCCGACCGGGCGGGGCCGGGTGTGCGGGGCGCGGCCGGCCGCGTCGCGCGGGCCGGGCGCCTCCGCCCCGTGCGCGCGGCCGTGGCCACCTGCCGGGAGCGGGCCCGAGGGCCCTGCCGGCCGGGAGCCGCCGGCCGGGGCGGGGCGGGGGCGGCCGGCCCCTCCGCGTGCGGGATGATCGGCAGCCGGACGGTCAGCCCGAGGGAGACCGCCGGGCAGCCGAGCCGCAGCACCTGCAGCGCGATCCTCTCCGCGGCGCCCGGGTCCAGGGCGGGCAGCAGGTCGGCGAGCCGCGCGGTGAACGGCGCGGCGAACGGGGCGGTGCCGGGCCCGGCGGGCGTCGCGAGCGCCGGCTCGACCCGCAGCAGCCGCGTTCCGGGGGCGCGCCGGGCGCCGGCGTCGGGGCCCGCCACGGGCAGGTCGCCGACGACGATGCCGGGGCCCTCCTCGCGGAGCCGGCGCAGGTCGGCGGCGAGCGCCAGGACCCGCGTGTCGTGGCCGCCCGGGTCGGTGTCGATGGGGTAGACCCACCAGCCGACCTCGGTGAGCACGCCGTTGTCCACGCGCGGAAGGGTGCAGGAACCGCACCAGACGTGCCCGAAGACCCCCGGCTCGAAGGCGCCGCGGTGCTCGCGCGGGAGCCGCAGCAGCGAGGCCGGCGGCCGGCCCACGGCCTGGAGCCGCCCGACGCCGAACAACCCGGCCGCGGTGTCGTCCCAGTGGCTGATGCGTCCGCGCCCGTTGAGGGTGATGGCCGTCATCCACGCCATCCCCAGCAGCTCGTCGATGACCATGCGGTCCCCCTCCAGGGAGCACAGGACGCTCCGACATCCTCGGCGACTCCCGGTCAACGGGACGCTACCTGCCGTAACAAGATCGTGACGCCGGTCCGCGGAAACTGGTCGGAGACGGCACCGAAGGCCGGATTATTGCCCGTCTTCCGGAACGCCCTTTATCAAAGGGAACACCGCCGTAGCCACCCCGAAAGCCGGAACATCGGAAAGTGACCGAATGCGGCATAAAGCACTAATGCCCCATTGACACCCAGGTTCCCCAGGCAGACGATCACGCAACCCCCATTTGTGATCCCTTCCAGGGAGGCGCAATGTCGCGCGCACTGTTCCGGCATCGAAGACTCACCCCGACCCTCGCCGCCGCCGCGCTCCTGATCGGAACGCTGGCGGCGACTCCCGCCAACGCCAGTCCAGACCCCTCGCCCTCCGGCGCGGCCGTCGCGGTCTACACCGCCGAGCTCGGCCCGGCGCAGGTCGAGCTGCTGAACCGCTCCGGCCTGGACCACGAGGCGATCCGCATCGCCAAGGGCGAGAAGGCGGGCAGCATCCGCGTCGAGGCCGTGATGAGCGCGCCGCAGGCCGCCGCGCTCAACCGGCAGGGCCTCGGCCTCACCGCGAAGAACACCGCCCGTCTTCGCACGAAGGCCGCGGCCGACGGCGTCTTCCGCCCCTACAGCGGCCCCGGGAACCTCCACGAGGAGCTTCTGAAGGTCGCCGCCGACCATCCGTCCATCGCCACGGCCGTGGACATCGGCAAGAGCCGCGAGGGCAAGCCGATCACCGCCGTCAAGGTGACCAAGGACGCCGGCAAGAAGGGGCGCCACAAGAAGCCCGTCGTCGTCTACCAGGGCGCCCAGCACGCCCGCGAATGGATCACGCCGGAGATGGTGCGCCGGCTGCTGCACCACTACGTCGGCAACTACGGCGGCGACGCCGAGATCACGAAGATCGTCGACACGACCGAGCTGTGGTTCGTCCCGGTCGTCAACGTCGACGGCTACGACCTGACGTTCCAGGACGGGTTCCGCCTCTGGCGCAAGAACACCCGCGACAACGACGGCGACGGCCAGATCACCGGCGGGGACGGCGTCGACCTCAACCGCAACTTCCCCTACAAGTGGGGCTACGACAACGAGGGCTCCTCCGACGGGCCCGCCGACGAGACGTACCGCGGCCCGGCCCCCGCCTCCGAACCCGAGACCAAGGCGCAGATGGACCTCTACAAGAAGGTCCGGCCCGCGTTCCTGATCAACTACCACTCGGCGGCGGAGCTGCTGCTGCACGGCGTCGGCTGGCAGACCCTGACCCGCAGCCCGGACGACGTGATCCACGACGCGCTGCTCGGCGACATCGACAACCCCGCCGTCCCCGGCTACGTGCCCCAGCTGGGCGCGCAGCTCTACACGACCAACGGCGACACCGACGGCCAGGCCGACAACGTCTACGGCGCGCTGTCGATCACGCCGGAGATGGCGACCTGCGCGTCGGCCGCGGCGTCCGACCCGGACGACGAGTGGGAGCCCGGCGACTGCGGCAGCGGCTTCGAGTTCCCCGACGACGAGACGCTCATCCAGCGGGAGTTCGCGAAGAACCTGCCGTTCGCGCTGTCGGTCGGCAAGTCGGCGCACACGCCGGACGAGCCCGTGTCCTCCCTCGGGCACAAGGCCGCCGACTTTGAGACGGACGCGTTCAGCACGTCCTACGGCGGCTCGCAGGAGGTCGCCTCGGTGATCCGCAGGTCACTGAAGCTGAAGACGATGCACTACCGGATCAACGGCGGCCGCACGCACCACGACCTCGTGCGCGAGTGGCGCGGCGGTGAGCGCTACGGCGACGAGAACGACCACTACTACGGCGAGTTCCGCGGCAAGGTCAGATCGCAGCGGCCCGGCGACAAGGTCGAGGTGTGGTTCTCCGGCTGGAAGGGCTGGAAGCGGGTGGAGAGCGAGCGCTTCACCTACACCGTGCGCGACCAGAAGAAGGCCGACGTCCTGGTCATCGCGGACGAGGACTACACCGGCGTCAACCCGACCTACCCGGCCGGGACGAACGAGCCGCGGTACGCCGACCAGTACGCCGAGCTGGTGAAGTCCGCCAAGCGCCGGCCGCTGGTCTGGGACATCGACAAGGACGGCGTCCCGCACGACCTCGGCGTCCTGAAGCACTTCAAGGCCGTCGTCTGGTACCTCGGCGACAACCGCCTCACCCAGGACGAGGCCGACGAACCGGTGCGGTCCGTCGTCGGCGACTTCCCCGACTCGCAGGTGGCCGACCGCGCGAAGGACCTTGTCCTGAGCGTCAGGTCGTACCTCAACGAGGGCGGGAAGCTCCTGCACACCGGTGAGACGACCGGATACACCGGCCCGCTCGGCCAGGCGAACGGCGGCGGCATCTACTACGGCCTGAAGGGCCACCCGGAGCGCCCGTGCGTGCTCACCACGAGCTTCCGGGACGACTGCGAACTGCTGTCGGACGACTTCTTCCAGTACTACCTGGGCGCGTACGACAGGCAGCTCGTCGGATCGCCGACCGCATTCGTCGGCACGGACCGGCCCTTCGAGGGCGTGACGTCCGACCTCACCGGCACGGCCACCAACCCGCTGAACGAGACGGGCGGCTTCCAGGTCACCTCCACCGCCCTGCCCAAGGCCGACTTCCCGCAGTTCTCCAGCTGGAAGGTCGGCGACTACACCGGCGCCGCCGCGGCCACCGAGCCCATCGAGGGCGAGTGGTACGTCGCCGGCCCCCACCAGAACAGCGCGTACCGGCGGCTGACCCGGACGATCGACCTGACCGGCGTCACCGCCGCGCAGGCCCCGACGCTCCAGGCCCAGGTCTCCTACAGCACCGAGACGGGCTACGACAACGTCATCATCGAGGCCCACACCGCCGGCGCCGACGACTGGACCACCCTGCCCGAGAAGAACGGGCGCACGTCCACGAACGTCCCGGCGGAGTGCGAGGCGGGCTACTACCTCGCCATGCACCCGTTCCTCAACCACTACCTCACGGGAGGAAACCCCTGCGGCAACACCGGGACCACCGGCGCCTGGAACGCCCTCACCGGCAGCTCCAACGGCTGGGTTCCCGTCGCGTTCGACCTGTCCGCCTACGCGGGCAAGCAGGTGGAGGTGTCCTTCGCCTATGTGAGCGACCCCTTCACCGGTGGAACCGGACTGTTCATCGACGACACCAGGCTCACCACCACCGGCGGTGAGCTCGACGCGGAGGGCTTCGAGACCGGCCTCGGCCCCTGGTCCATCCAGGGCGCCCCTGAGGGAAGCCCCGGCAACGGTTCCGAGTTCGTCCGGTCCGAGGCGCTGATCGACGCGGTGTCGTCGGTCGCGACCAAGGACACCGTCCTGTTCGGCTTCGGGCTCGAACAGGCCGATCCCGCCGACAGCCGGGCCCTGATGGCCAAGGCCCTGAGACACCTGCTCGGCTGACCGTCCCGATCCCCGGGAGCCCCCGTCGCGCCGGGCTCCCGGGGATCCCCGTCCTCGCGGGCCGCCCCTGCCCCTCGTCCGGGCAGGGGCGGCCCTATACCGCTTGATCACGTCCGCCGAGGACGACACGCCACCGCATGTGACGGACGACACCCGTCCGCACGCAACCATTTGGACCCTTCCAGGCGTCTTACAAGGCAGGAAGACCACCGATGGGTGGGAAGCGCCTGATCGAGCATCGGCCCGCGACGTCCCGGAAGCACGGGGTCGCCCTGGCCCAGCCGACCCGCGCAGGATCCTCGGCCCGTGCGCCATGGGCGGCCGAGACCTCCGAACCCGTCGGGAACGGTGGCACGTACCACTAACACGGGGGGCGGTTCGTCCGCCCGGTCCGCGCGTGCCCCCGGAACACGCGTCAGCAACCGGCCCGTTTCCGCCTGGGCCACTACCTACGGGGAGCGACGATGACCGCTGTCACCACGCCCGTCCGCCCTAACGCGGGGGACACCGCGGCGGCCGAGAACACCGAGCGCTACGAGCGCGACGTCCTGCCGCTCGCCGACCCGCTGTACGCCAGCGCCGTGCGCATGACCCGCAACACCGCCGACGCCGAGGACCTCGTCCAGGAGACCCTGGCCAAGGCCTACGTGAACTTCCACCAGTTCCAGGAAGGCACGAACCTCAAGGCGTGGCTGCACCGCATCCTCACCAACAACTTCATCAACACCTACCGCAAGAAGCAGCGCGAGCCCCAGCGCGCCGGCTCCGAGGAGCTGGAGGAGTGGCAGATCGCGCGGGCGGAGGCGCACGCGTCCGGTTTCCGGTCCGCCGAGGCCGAGGCGCTGGACCGCATCCCCGACTCGCGGGTCGTCGCCGCCCTGCGGGCGCTGCCGGAGGACTTCCGGGACGCCGTCTACCTCGCCGACGTCGAGGGCTACGCCTACCGGGAGATCGCCGAGATTATGGGGACCCCCATCGGCACGGTCATGTCCCGCCTGCACCGCGGCCGCAAGCAGCTCCGCGAGGCGCTGGCCGACCACCCCGTCTCGCGGCGCAAGACGGACGACGACCGCGCCGAGCACATCCTCGCCGCCTGAGACCCGGCGGTCCGCCCCCGGCCGGCGGGCGCACCGGCCCCCGGGCCCGTCTCCACCCGGAGACCATGATCCCGCAGTTGCCCCGTGACTGCGGGATCGCCCATTTCCGGGTACGTTCGGTCATCGCAGCGCTACGCTGAGCGAGTATCGGTGTCCTGCCGCCCTCGATCCCCGGAGTATCGATGCCGAACCTCGCCACCAGCGTCATCGTGGGCGCGGTGATCGCCCTCATGCCGGCCTCCTCGCCGGAGTCGGCGACGTCCCTCCGGCTCACCCTCGACCACCCGGAGCGGGGCACCTCGCGGAGCGTCACGCTGCGTTGCGACCCGCCGGGCGGCAGCCACCCGGAGGCGGCGCGGGCGTGCTCGGAGCTGAGCGGATCCGGCGGCGGGTTCGCCCACGGGCCGGACGGCCGGATGTGCACGGCGGTCCACTCCCCCGTCGTCGCCCGGGCCGACGGCCGGTGGCGCGGCAAGGCCGTCCGGTTCCGGGTCGAGTACGGCAACGACTGCGTCATGCGCTCGCGCACCGGGTCCGTTTTCGCGTTCTGATGCCAGCCCAGGGGCCGTCGGGCAAAACGGTCCGCATAGGCGCGCCGACCGCGGGTAAGGCGCGCACACGTGTTTACGCGAGCCGCCGTCGTTATTCGGAAGGATGTGCGCGCGATGCCACCAAGGGTCAGCGACGTGATGACGGCGGCTCCGGAGACGCTGCCGCTGGACGCGACGCTGTACGAAGCCGCCCGCATCATGCGGGACCGAGGGATCGGGGACGTACTGGTCACCTACGCGGGACGCCTCTGCGGCGTCGTCACCGACCGTGACATCGTGGTCCGCGCCGTCGCCGAGAGCCGCGACACCTCGCTCACCCCGCTCGGCGACGTCTGCACCGCGGAGCTCACCACCGTCCACCCCGACGACGACACCGGGACCGCGGCCCGGCTGATGTGCGAGCGGGCGGTGCGGCGCCTCCCCGTCGTGGACGCCCAGCACCGTCCGGTCGGGATCGTCTGCATCGGCGACCTGGCCCTGGCCAACGGCGACGCCGGCCCCCTCCCGGAGATCAGCAAGGCCCCTCCGAACAACTGAACCCCCGGGCCGCGCCGCCCCTCGGCCACCGGCCCCCGGCCGACAGGCGCCGGAACCCTCCGGAGCACCCCTCTCTGACCACCCGCCCCCGACACCCGAACCGCCCCGCGGCCAAGCCCGCCGACGCGCCGCGACCCGCGCGCGGCGCCCGCCTGCGGCCGCCCCACCACCGGAAACGCCATGAACCGGGGATACCACGGACGGGGAGCGGGCCAGACGCCGCCGACCCCGGAACTCGGAACGCAGGATAATCTCGGAGGGGTGACACCCACCGAGACCGTCCTGACGGACCAGCTCGCGCTGGAGATCGCCCGGCTGGGCATGGTCGGCGAGTCCTCCGACATCGGCACCCTGCACCGGGTGACCGACCTCGCCTCGCGCGCCGTGCCCGGATGCGCGGGCGCGTCCAGCGTGCGGTGGGCGCTCCCCGCCGAGCCCGCGAACGACCCGGGCGCCGCGCTCGGCCTCCCCGAGGCCGACGCCGAGGACGTGCCGCGCGTCCCCCGGCAGAACCAGGGCCCCGGCGCGCCGCCGTCCGGCATCGCGGTGCCCGAGGAGTTCCGGCCCGAACCGCTGGCCGCCGCCGCCAGCCATCCCGACCTCGCCGAGATCGTCGAGCGGCAGCTGGCCCGCGGCCGCGGGCCGCTCTTCGACGCGGTGCTGGACCGCCGGGCGCAGACGTCCGACGACATCCTCGCCGAGACCCGCTGGCCCGAGGCGACGGCCGACATGTTGCGCCGGGGGGTGCGCTGCTTCAGCACGACACCGCACCTGAACCCGCCGGTCCTGGTCACGCTCACCCTGTTCGGGGTGACGCCCAAGTCGCTCGGCTCCGCGCAGGGCGGGATCGCGTCCCTGCTCATGGCGCAGGGCAGCGCCGCCGTCACCAACACCCGGCAGTACGACGTCGTGCACCGGACCGCGATCCAGCTGCAGGAGGCGGTCGAGGCCCGCGCCATCGTCGACCAGGCGAAGGGGATCCTCATGCACGCCCTGGGCTGCGACGCCGACACGGCCTTCGCGGAGATGCGGCGCATCTCACAGACACGCCACGTGAAGCTCACCGCACTGGCCCAGCGTATCGTCGGTCATCAGGGGCTTCCCTAGGTCATGGATCTAGGCGCATGGGGGTGAGGCGCATAGGCTGCGCACAGCCGGGTCCGGCCCGACCCGGCGGCGCGGCGCCGAGACCGCGGTCCGGCCGGCCTCCGGCCCGGCCCTGCCTGCCTCCATCGTGCGGCGCCGACGAGAGGGAGACCAGATGCACGATCAGCCCGACCAGCTCGAACCCGAGACCGTGACACGGGAGATCTCGGAGCTCGAGGGGCGCATCGGCGAGCTGCGCCAGGCCGCCGGCGTGCCGCAGCCCGACCTGCGCGCCACCCTGGACGCGGCCCTGGTCGAGCTGGAGCTGGCGCTGACCGTGCTGCGGACCGTGGGCACCGAGCACCCCGGCGAGCAGGGCGGGTCGGCCGCGGCCGAGAACGAGCGGCGGGTGCTGCGCACCGTCTTCCAGGACGCCCCGGTGCCGCTGTTCCTCCTCGACCGGAACACGACCGTCCGGCGCGTCAACCGGCAGGCCG
The DNA here is from genome assembly GCF_014648675.1 of Actinomadura livida. Taxonomy (GTDB): domain Bacteria; phylum Actinomycetota; class Actinomycetes; order Streptosporangiales; family Streptosporangiaceae; genus Spirillospora; species Spirillospora livida. The sequence continues at coordinate 255,135 of NZ_BMRO01000004.1, read as the reverse complement.
CCGCGCTGCTCGGCACGTCCGCCGGGTACGTGTCGGGCAAGCAGTTCACGGCCTTCTGCGACATGGCGACCCGCGCTGCGGTGCGGTCGCAGATCGCCGCGGTCGTCCGGACGGGACGGCGCCACCCCGTCAAGGTCCGGTTCCTCGGCCGCGACCACCCCGTCGACGCGACGGTGACGCTGGCCCGCGTGTGGATCCGCGGCGAACCCGACCCGATGGTCGTGGCCGCCGCCGGGCCGGCGAACGCGCCGGCCGGCGACCCGGATCCGTCCCCGGCGAAGCCCAGGCGGACGGCGTCCGGCCGCGCCCCCGCCGCGTCCGCCCCTGCCGCGTCCGCCCCCGCCGCGTCCGCCCCTGCCTCGTCCGCCGCGACGCGGACCGCATCGGCCCGGGGCGCGTCGGCGCGGGCGGTGTCCGACGGCACCGCGTCCGCCCGGACGGCCGCCACCGGCACCGCGCCCACGCCGGACGCGCCCGCCCGCGAGGAGCCCGCGCACGCGCGGAGCACCCACGCCGCCCAGCCGGACGACGAGGCCGTCGCCACGATCGTCCACCGGATGGACGTCCTCGCCACCGCCAGCGAGCTGCTGCTCGACGAACCCGTCTTCAACGAGACCGTGGCCATCCGGCGGTGCGCCCGGCTGCTGGCCGCCGAACTGGCCGACTGGGCGTTCATCGACCTGACCGGCGGGAACGGCGGCCCCGGGTCGCCCCCGCTGGGCGGCGCGCACGCCGTGGGCACACCGCCCCAGCTGCGCCGCCAGGTGGTCATGGGCCCGGAGGACGAGCGCTCCGTCGAGGCCGCGCGGATGCTGGAGGAGGTCGAACCCGTCCAGGGCTCCCTCCCCCACACCGTCTTCGTCACCCGGCAGAGCGCGCTGCGGCCGCACCTGGAGAACCTCGACGTGCTCGGCGTGTGCCCGGACGGCCAGCCCGTCTGCGGCAAGATCGGCGTGACCTCGGTGCTGAGCGTCCCGATCGAGGACGGCGACCGCGCCATCGGCACGATCACCCTGGCGGCGAGCGGCGAGTACGGCCCGTTCGACCTCATGGACCTCGGGGTCGTCCAGCGCCTCGGCCGCTACCTGGCCCTGGTGATCCGGGCGGCGCGGCTCTACCGGCGGCGCGCCGAGGTCGCCGAGACGCTCCAGGCGGGCCTGCTGCCGAAGGCGCTGCCCGCCATCCCCGGCGTCAGCGTGGCCGCGAAGTACCTGACGGCGACGCACGGCTCGGAGGTCGGCGGCGACTTCTACGACGTGTTCCGCACCGAGAGCGGCTGGGGGCTGATCCTCGGCGACGTGTGCGGCAAGGGCGAGGACGCGGCGGCGGTGACCGCGGCGGCCCGGCACTGCGCGCGGCTTGCGGCCCGGTGGAAGGCCGCCCCGGGGGACGTCCTCGGCATCGTCAACGAGGCGCTGATGGACGAGGACCGGTTCGTCACCGCCGTGATGGCCGGGCTGACGGTGGAGACCGAGCGGGTCGTCGTGTCGCTGGGCACCGCGGGGCATCCGCCCGCGATCGTCGTGCGCGCGGACGGGGTGATCAGGTCGGCGGCCCGCGGCGGGGTCCCGCTCGGCCTGTTCGAGGACTTCGAGGCCGGGCAGGACACGATCGAGCTCGGCGTCGGCGACACCCTGATCCTGCACTCCGACGGCGTGCTGGAGGCGTGCAACATGACGCGGCAGGAGTTCGGCCAGGAACGCCTGCTGGAGATCCTCGCCGGGCACGCGGGCGAGACGCCGGCGGGGATGCTCGACGCGGTGGAGGACGCGCTGCTCGAGTTCTGCGACAGCGACCTGCGCGACGACGTCTCGATGCTCGCGCTGCGTGTGGAGCAGGCGTCGCTGGACTAGGCACGATGCCGGTGCTGACCGGGCCAGTACTGATCGAGTTGGTGGACTGACGAACGTTTTGCTGGGGTAAATGGCTTTCATGACCACGGACCCGGCCGACAAGCCCCGCAACGAGACCGAGCACGAGCGCCTCGACCGGCAGTTCGTCGAGCTGCTCCAGGGCTTCCGCGTCGCCGTCACCGGCGTGCAGGTGCTGTTCGCGTTCCTGCTGATCGTGCCGTTCTCCACCCATTACGAGAAGGTCGACGGGGTGGGGACCGCGCTGTTCTACATCGCGCTGTTCGGGGCGGC
>NZ_BMRO01000004.1:174736-252975 GCF_014648675.1 Actinomadura livida | reverse complement strand
CCGCCGCGCCAACCTGTTCGGGATCATCGGCGCGCTGGCGCTGATGGCGTCGATGACCGCGGCGACCACGCTGGTCGTCGAGTCGGTCTCCGAGGAGGCGGGCTGGACGATCGCCACCGCGGCCGTCCTGCTGGCGCTGTGCGGGTACGTGTGGTTCGTCCAGCCGTACCTGACCCGGCTGAAGGCGAGCCGGCCGAAGCGGCCGAAGACGACCTGACCGGCCGCCCGCCGCACGCCCCGCTCAGCCGCGCCGGCCCGGGTCAGTAGGCGCGGCCGAAGACGACCCGCTTGCCGTAGGCGGACGGGCGGCCGCACTTCACGCAGTCGCCGGTCTCCGCGGGCGCGTCGGACGGGATGACCCGGGGCGTCGCGGCGGTCTCGGCCTTGATGTCGTCCTCGCAGGCGGTGTCCCCGCAGTGGAACGCGCGGGCCCAGCCGGACGCGACCTGCGCGGCGAACGCGTCCCAGCCGTCCACCGCGGCGGTGTTCTCCTCGCGGAACGCCTCGGCCCGCCGCAGCAGGAACGCCTGGAAGTCGTCGAGGATCCCGGGCAGCACCTCCGCGACCTTCTCCAGCGGGATCTGCTCCTTGCCCTGGCCCTCGACCGTCGGCAGCCGCCGCACGACGGTCGCGACGCCGCCGTCGATGTCGCGCTTGCCCAGCTCGATGCGGACCGGGACGCCGCGCATCTCCCACTCGTTGAACTTGAAGCCCGGCGAGAGCTGCGGGCGGTTGCCGTCCACGTGCACCCGGACGCCCGCGGCCTTGAGCGCCGCGCCGAGCCGGCGTGCCTCCGCCGCGGCCTCCTCGCCCTGCTCCTTGCGCCCGATCGGGACGATGACGACCTGGTACGGCGCGAGCCGCGGCGGCAGCACGAGGCCCTTGTCGTCGCCGTGCGTCATGATCACGCCGCCGATCATGCGGGTGCTCATCCCCCAGGACGTGGTGTGCGCGAGCATGAGGGCGCCCGACTCGTCCTGGTACTGGATCTCGAACGCCTTGGCGAAGTTGGTGCCGAGGTAGTGCGACGTCCCGGCCTGCAGGGCCCGTCCGTCGCGCATCATGCCCTCGATCGTGTAGGTGCGGACGGCGCCGGCGAACCGCTCACCGGGCGTCTTCTCCCCCGGGACGACCGGCATCGCCGCGAGGTCGCGGGCGAGGTCGGCGTAGGCGCCGAGGGCCCACATCGTCTCGCGCATCGCGTCGTCCTCGTCGGCGTGGGCGGTGTGGCCCTCCTGCCAGAGGAACTCGGTCGTCCGCAGGAACATCCGCGGCCGCATCTCCCAGCGGACGACGTTCGCCCACTGGTTCAGCAGCAGCGGCAGGTCGCGGTGGGAGTCGATCCACTTGGCCATGTACTCGCCGATGACCGTCTCGGACGTCGGCCGCACGACCAGCGGCTCCTCCAGGTCCTTGCCGCCCGCGTGGGTCACGACGGCCAGCTCCGGGGAGAAGCCCTCGACGTGCTCGGCCTCGCGCCGCAGGTAGGACTCCGGGATGAACATCGGGAAGCACGCGTTCTCGTGCCCCGCGTCCTTGATGCGCCCGTCCAGGTCGGCCTGGAGCAGCTCCCACATCCGGTAGCCGTACGGCCGGATGACCATCGTGCCGCGCACCGGCCCCCGGTCGACGAGCTGGGCCTGCACGACCACCTCGTTGTACCAGGCGGAGAAATCCTCGCTCTGCGGCGTCACACCTTCTCGACTCACGGCACTCAGGGTACTGACTCGCGGCGCACCGCACGGACGCTTCCCCGGCGCGCCGGGGCCCTTCGCTACGCTCGCGGGATGCGCTGGTCCCAGATGTTCGTGCCCACGCTCCGCGACGACCCCGCCGAGGCGGACGCGCCGAGCCACCGGCTGCTGCTCCGGGCGGGGTACGTCCGGCAGCTCACCGCGGGCCACTACTCGCTGCTGCCGCTGGCCGTCCGCGTCCGGGCCAGGATCATCGAGATCATCCGCGCGGAGATGGACGCGATCGGCGCGCAGGAGATGCTGCTGCCCGCCCTGCACCCGGCGGAGCCGTGGCAGCGCTCGGGACGCTGGGAGCTGATGGGCCAGGAGATGTTCCGGCTCCGCGACCGGCGCGGCGCCGACCACGCCCTCGGCATGACGCACGAGGAGATCTTCGCGACCGTCGCCCGCGAGCTGAACTCCTACCGCCGGCTCCCGCAGCAGTGGTACCAGTTCCAGACGAAGTTCCGGGACGAGCCGCGCCCCAAGGGCGGGCTCATGCGGACCCGCGAGTTCACCATGAAGGACGCCTACAGCTTCGACCTGGACGGCGCCGGCCTGGACGCGTCGTTCGGCGCCTACCACGGCGCCTACACCCGGATCTTCGAACGGCTCGGCCTGCCCGCGCTGGCGTGCGAGGCGTCCAGCGGGACCATGGGCGGCTCGGACTCGACCGAGTTCATGTGCCCCGCCGACGTCGGCGAGGACCTCGTCGTCCACTGCCCGGCCTGCGGCTACGCCGCCAACATCGAGCGGGCGACGTCCGTGCTCCCCGCCGCGTCCGACGCGCCGGGGCCGGCCGCGCCGGAGCGGTTCGACACGCCGGGCGTCCGCACCATCGAGGACCTCCGCGCGTACGACGCGCCGGACGACCGGCAGATCAAGACGCTCGTCTACGTCCTGGACGGCACGCTGACGCTCGTCCTGCTGCGCGGCGACCACCCGCTCAACGAGCAGAAGCTCGTGGACGCGACCGGCGCCACCGGCATCCGCGCCGCCGACCCGGCCGAGATCCAGGACGCGCTGGGCGCGCTGCCGGGCAGCCTCGGCGCGGTCGACGCGTTCCTCCCCACGCCCCTCCCCGTCATCGCGGACGAGGCGCTGCGGGGCCGCCGCGACATGTTCACCGGCGCGAACACCGACGACGTCCACCTGCGCGGCGTCGACGTCGACCGCGACATCGAGGTCGGCAAGTGGGCGGACCTGCGGGAGGTCGAGGCGGGGCAGCGCTGCGTCCGCTGCGGCGAGGCCCTGGAGATCCGGCGCGCCATCGAGGTCGGCCACATCTTCAAGCTCGGCGACCGCTACGCCCGCGCGCTCGGCGTCGAGGTCCTGGACCCGGACGGCAAGCGCGTCCCGGTGGTCATGGGCAGCTACGGCATCGGCGTCGAGCGCGCGATGGCCGCGATCATCGAGATCCACAACGACGACCGCGGGATCGTCTGGCCGCTGGCCGTCGCGCCCTTCCAGGTCACCGTGGTGGTCGCCCAGTCCGACGACGCCGAAGTCGCCGAGGCCGCCGAGGACGTCTACGCCGCCCTGAAGGGCGCCGGCGTGGACGTGGTGATCGACGACCGCGCCGAACGCGCCGGGGTGAAGTTCCGGGACGCCGAGCTCACGGGCATCCCGTTCCGGGTGACCGTCGGCCGCCGCGGCCTGGCCGAGGGCACCGCCGAAGTGACCGCCCGCGCCACCGGCGACACGGAGAAGGTGCCGCTGGACGCCGTCGTCGCGCACGTCCGCTCACTCCTCCGACGCTGAGGCCCGCGACACCCTTCTGGCTGGTGGTGGCCAAATTTCGTGCTGTCCAAGATGTACCGGGGCATATAAAGTTCCCGCGTGCGGGTGGTTGTCACGGGGGCGGCGGGGTTCGTCGGGAGTCATGTGGCGGACGCGTTCGCGGTGGCCGGGCATGAGGTCCTCGCCGTCGACGCGCCCGGACGTTCACTCACCCCCGACCTCGCGCGCCGCACGTGGGCGGACCTCGCGGCCAGGCCCGGTGTCGTCGCGGCGGAACTCGATCTGGCGGTCGACGAGCTGGGCCCGGTGGCCGCCGCGGACGTCGTCGTTCACCTGGCCGGACGTCCCGGGGTCCGCGACTCGTGGGGCGCCCGGCGCGCGGTCGAGCGGGACAACGTCCGCGCGACGGCGCGGCTGCTCGCGGCGTGCATGCGGCGGCCGGCGGCGCTGCGGCCGAAGGTCGTCGTCGCGTCGAGTTCCTCGGTGTACGGCTCCGCGGGGCGGCGGCCGAACCGGGAGGACGACCCGCTGAACCCGGCGAGCCCGTACGCGGCCAGCAAGGTCGAGGTGGAGCGGCTCGCGGGCGCGGCGGCGCGGGACGGGCTGCGGACGGTCCTGCTCCGGTACTTCTCCGTCTACGGCCCCCGGCAGCGGCCCGACATGGCGTTCCACCGGTTCGTGGAGGCCGCGCTGAGCGGGCGCCCGCTCCCCGTCTTCGGCGACGGGCTGCGGTCGAGGAGCTTCACGCATGTCCGGGACGTGGTCTCGGCGACGCTGGCGGCGGCGGCCGAGGACCTGCCGCCGGGGATCGCGGTCAACGTCGGCCACCACGAACCCGTGACCGTCCGGGACGCGATCGCGATGCTGACCGGGGCGCTCGGCGTCCCCGCGGAGATCCGGCGGGAGACGCCGGTGGCCGGGGACGCCACCCGGACGTGGGCCGACACCGCCCGCGCCCGGCGGCTGCTCGGCTGGACCGCCGCGACGGACCTGGCCGAGGGGCTCGCCGACCAGATCGCGTGGCACCGCGCGGCGCACGAGGAGGTGCGGGTCGGTTGAAGGGCCGGATGGAGCACAGGGCGGCGTACTTCGCGTTCGACCGGTTCCCGTCGAGCAAGGGGTCGGCGGTGCACATCGCGCAGATGGCCGACGAGCTGTTCGACCACTTCGGCGGCGGGCTGCTCGGGGTGATCGGCGGCCCTGACCTGCCCCGGTACCAGCGGGAGGGGACCCGGGAGATCGCGCGGTTCGACGTCCCGGTCCCGAACCTCATCGACCGGGCGGAGGCGTTCTCCGGGTGGGTCGCCCGCCATCTGGAGCCGCACCTGAAGACGCTGGAGGTCTGCCACGTCCGGGACCCGTGGAGCGCGCTGCCGGTCGTCGCGGACGGGCGGCGGCACAAGGTCGTGTACGAGGTCAACGGGCTGCCGTCCATCGAGATGAGCCACACCTGGCCGTGGGCGGCGCCGAGCACGCTCGGCAAGATCCGCGAGCTGGAGCGGTACTGCCTGGAGCGCAGCGACGCCGTCGTGGTGCCGTCGCGGGTGATCGGCGCGGCGGTCGCGGCGCTCGGCGTGCCGGAGCGCGGCATCCATCTGGTGCCGAACGGGGCGGAGACCGGTGCGCGGCCGCCGCGTCCCGAGGGCGCGCCCGGGCGGTACATCGTCTACATCGGCGCGCTGCAGCCGTGGCAGGGCCTGGACGTGCTGATGCGCGCGTTCGCCAGGCTCGCCGACCTGGACGGCCTGCGGCTGGTCGTCTGCTCGTCCGTCCCGGAGCGGCGGTCGAAGCCGGTGCGGAGGATGGCCGAGCGGCTCGGCGTGGCAGACCGGGTCGACTGGCGGTTCACGCTGCCGCACCACGAGGTGGCCGCGTGGCTGGCGCACGCGGAGGTCTCGGTGGCCCCGCTGACCGGCTGCGCCCGCAACCTCGACCAGGGCTGCGCCCCGCTCAAGGTGATCGAGTCGATGGCGGCGGGGGTGCCGGTCGTGGCCTCCGACCTGCCCGCGGTGCGGGAGCTGATGGCGGACGGGGAGCACGGGCGGCTCGTCCCCGCGGACCGTCCCGCCGAGCTGGCGCGGGCGGTCCGGATCCTGCTGGAGTACCCGGACGAGGCCGTCGCCCTGGGCCGCAGGGGCCGGCGCCGGATCGAGGAGGGCCTGACGTGGGCGCATTCCCGCGCCCGCCTGGCCGAGGTCTACCGCACGGTCGTCCGGCCGCTGCACGACCAGGTTCGATAGGTGGTTCGTCATGTTCTGGCGCAAGCAGAAGGCCGCCATCGAGCGGTTCCATCCCCTGCACAGGGCGCTCACCCTGGAGCGGGCGTTCTCCGTCTCGCTGCGGCGGGACGACTGGGAGCCGGTCATCCAGAGCCTCGCGCGGCACACCGCCGAGGTGCGGCGGGGCAAGTGGCAGCTGAACCGGCGGGTGCCGGGCGTCCTCGTGCCGATGCTGCGGATCCTGGTGGCCGACATGCCGCCGCACGGGACGCTGTCGGTCGCGGCGGACATGCGCGGCCACCGGCTGCCGGAGAAGAACGGGCCGCAGCACGACGTGCCCGTCCGGCCTCCCATCACGTCGATGAAGCAGTGGTACGCCATGGACCCGTGGCTGCGGATGCGGGCGGAGCTGCGCGACGGCAGCGTCCTGGAGCTGTCGGTGACCGACCGGGTCCGGCACCGCAAGTACCGCAAGCGCAACCCGCGGGGCAAGATCAAGTACAAGTCCAAGTCGAAGACGGTGCAGCTGGTCCAGGTGACGCGGCGGCTGGCGAAGGACGCGGCCGTGCAGCGGCCGGGGTCGCCGCCGCCCCAGTGGGTCAGGGTCCGCGTCAAGCCGGGGAAGCGCACGGTGATCCGGGCGAACGGGAAGTTCCCCGGGCCGCTGGAGGACCAGGCGATGATCGACCAGATCCTGCACGTGTCGACGGAACCGTTCCGGTGGACGCCCCCGGGCCGCACCGCGAGGAGGACCCCGTGACCCCATGCTCGGTGACCACCGGCTTCTTCGTCCTCGGACGCTGCGGGCAGGCCGCGGTGGTGTCCTGCCCCGGGTGCGGCCGCCCCGTCTGCGGCGCGCACGCCGCGGCGAACGGGCTGTGCCCCGAATGCGGCGCCGCCCAGGGCTACGGGACGCACGACCCGCACCACCCGGCCTGGACGGGCGGCTACCGGCGGCACTACTACCACCGCAGCTCGCAGCTCTACAACGACGCCCTCTGGTACACGACCTTCAGCGAGTACGACCGCGGGGCGTTCAACCCGGGCGACGACTGGTCCCACGGCGGTGACTGGGGCCCGGACGACGACACCGGCTTCGTGGACAGCTGATGCCCCGCGTCCTGTGGCTCACCGAGCACTACCCGCCGAGCCGGGGCGGGATGTCCCAGTCGTGCGACCGCATCGTGCGGGGGCTGCGCGCGTCCGGGGTAGAGGTCGACGTCGCGCACCTCACCCGCCGCGACCGCCCGTGGGGCGTCGGGCGCGAGCACGGCGGCCGGCTGATCACCGCGCCGCTCGGCGACGACCCCGAGCACGCGCTGCGGCGGCTGTGGACGACGATCAACGCCGAGGACCTCGCCGGCTACGGCCACGTGGTCGCGTTCGGCGGCGCGTACGCGATGCTCGCCGCGCCCGTCCTGTCCGCGCTGCTGGACGCCCCGCTGGTCACGCTGCTGCGCGGCAACGACATCGACGTCGGCGTCTTCTCGATGCGGCGGCGGGGCGTGCTGGCGGACGCGCTGCGCGCCTCGTCCCGGGTGTGCGTCGTCGCCCGCTCGCACGCGCCGCTGGTGTCCGCGATCGCCCCGGACGCTGCCGTCACGTACGTCGCGAACAGCGTCGACACCGCGCAGTGGCGGGTCCTGCCGTCCGAGCGGGAGCGGGCGCGGGCCTGGCGGGCGGAGCACGTCGCGCCGGGGCGCCGGACGATCGGGCTCATCGGGCAGCTCAAGGTCAAGAAGGGCGTCGGCTTCTTCCTGGACGCCCTGGCCGCGTCCGGGCACGCCGAGTCGTTCCATCTGCTGCTGGTCGGCGAGGTGGAGGAGTCCGTGGCGGAGTCGCTGGCCGAACGCGGCGTAGCGCACTCGGCCATGGCGTTCCTCGACCGCTACGACCTGCCCGCCGTCTACGCGAGCTGCGACCTGGTCGCGCTGCCGTCCTTCTACGACGGGATGCCGAACGTCGCGCTGGAGGCGGCCGCGCTCGGCGTGCCGCTGCTCGCCTCGGACGCGGGCGGGCTCGCGGACGTCGCCGACGACGAGATCGGGTTCACGTTCCCCGCCGGGGACGCGCACGCGTGCCGCGCGGCGATCGACCGGGCCGCGCGGGCGGGCGACGCGGAGCTGGCGAAGCTCGGCGCGGCGGGCGCGGAACGCATCCGGCGCGACTTCACCCCGGCCGCCGAGACCGCCGGCTACCGCGCCGTGCTCGACGCGGTCCGTTGATCCTCTGCTACGCGTCCGGGGACGGGCTCGGGCACCTGACGCGGCTCAGGGCCGTCCTGCACACCCTGGGGGTGGACGGGCCGGTCACCGTCGTCACCGCGTCGCCGTTCGCGGGCGATCCGCGCGTCACCGGCGACTGGCGGATCGTGCGGGGCACCGGCGTCACGGGCCTCGCGCCGGACGAGGTGCCGGAAGAGGTGATCGTGGACGCGTTCCCCGCCGGTCTCAAGGGCGAGCTCATCCGCGGCGACGTGATCCTTCCCGGCACGAAGGTCACGCATCTGGCGCGGCTGCTCCGCTGGGACGCCTACGCGCCGATGCTGCCCGCCGATCCCCCGCGTTTCGACCGGACGTTCGTCCTCGAACCGCTGGCGCCCGCGCACGAGGCGTACCTGCGCGCCGTCTCCGACGAGATCGTGCCGCTCGCCCTGACCGATCCCCCGTCGGAGCCGGTCGACGTGGACGGCTGGCTCATCGTCCACAGCGGGCCGGAGGCAGAGACACTCGAACTCGTCGCCTACGCACGCGACATGGCGTCCGCCGAAGGCGTCCGCCCGCCGATGACACTGGTATCGCCCCAGAAGCCGGACAGCCTGGCCCCAGAGGTCGCGTATCTCGACGCCTATCCCGCCTGGCGACCGGGCCCGAACGTGCAACGGATCGTGACAGCGGCCGGTTTCAACGCCGTCCGGCAGTTCGCGCCCTGGCGCGACATCCACCGGATGCTGCCGTTCCCCCGCAGCCTGGACGATCAGTTCGCCCGCGCCGCCCGCGCTAGGCGGGAAGCCGGAGATCGAAGTCGATCTCCACGTCGTCGGCCAGCCTGAGGGCGCCGAAGAACGCCGAGTACGGCTTGATGCCCCAGCGGCTCTGCGTCACGGTGACGCCGCCCCGCACCCGGTCGCCGTCCAGTTCGGCCCGGATCCGCACGGGTTTCGCGCGCCCCATGATCGTGAGGTCGCCCTCGATCTCGCCGTCCCCGGTGATTCGGCTGGAGACGAACGTGATCTCCGGGTGGCGATTGACCTCCAGCACCTTGCGGAGGTTCTTCTTGATCTCGGCGCGGTCGTCGTCGGTGAGGGGCTTCACGCCCCCGGTGCCCTCGCGCACCTCCAGCGCGTCCACGTCGACGGCCACCCGGACGGACGACCCGTCCAGCGGGTCGCGGGCCTCGACCGCCGCCGTCCAGCGCGTGGCCTCGATGGTCAGGTCGTGGCCGGCGCGGCGCCCGAGCCCGCTGCGGCCGGTCCTGACCAGCAGCCGCCCGTCGTCCGGCCCCAGCTCGTACGTTCCCTCTGGTACCGCCATGCCTTCAGCCTGTCACGGGCGCCGCCGGGACCCCGCGCGCACCCCCTACAGGCACTCCACCTTGGGCTGCGGGCGGTACTCGGTGTGGAACTTCTCGCGCCGCACCTTCCGCCCGTCGTCGAGGAGCGTCCGCCAGACGTCGATCTTGAAGCCCTTGCGGCCGGCCATCGGCACGCACTTGCGTCCCCGTCCCACGCCCGTCCCGTACGGCTTGATCCCGTACCGCTCGGACGCCTTCGACCGCACCTCGTACCTGCGTTCCCCGTACAGGCTGACCGTGAGCGACGCCGCCGTGTAGCCGACCTCGATGCGGACGGGGTGCCCGGTGTCGTTCCGCCACGTGAAGTCCAGCCCCGGATAGGCGACCGCGGCCTCGCGCCCCTCGGGGTACTCCGGCATGTACATGGTGTGCGCCCGCGAGTTGCGGATGTCCAGGCCGGCCCGGAACACCGCGTTGAAGAGCGTCGTGGACACCTGGCAGATGCCGCCGCCCACGTCCTTCACCAGCCGCGAGCCCATGATGGCCGGCGCCGGGACGTATCCGCGGCTCTTGGTACGCGGCCCGACGACGTCGTTGAACGAGAACGTCCGGCCGGGATCGACGACGTGGCCGTCGAGGATCCGGGCGGCCAGCTCGATGTTGCGGACGCGGGGCTCCCCCGGCGTGAACCGGGTGGTGTAGCTGCTCATCGGCCGCTCGTGGACGCCCGCTGCCCCGCCCGCCGCGGCGTCCGGCGCCACCCTGCCGGGTAACGACCCGTCCGGCGGGGCCTTGCCGCGGACGTGCAGCGTCGCCGCCGCGCCCGGATCGCGCGGCGCCAGCAGGTACGCCCCGAGCAGCAGCCCGGTCGTCGCCAGCGTGCCCGCCACGAACGGCCACCATCGCTGGACGCACTCGCCCAGCTTCGGCTGCTGCCCGCGCCCGCGGCGCTCACGCCCGCCGCGCCGGCTCCGCTCATGGCGCCTTCGTTTCCGGCCAGGCCGGGTCCGCCTCACAGAACACACACCCCCCGAGGATCCCCCTTCGGATCCTGCAACGGACCCTGCCGCTCCCCCGCGCCCAACGCCGGACCTTTACCCGAACAACACGAACCCGCGAACAACAGCGGGCTCCGGCCCCGCTCCGGCCGGGCAGAGCCGACCGCCCGGCCGGTGGCGCGGAACCGGGCGGGCGGTCGGGGTCAGCGGTGCGCCGTCAGCGGGCGCGGGCCCCTTCGCGCAAGCGCTCGGGGTCGATCTCCCGTCCCGGGTACCTGCGCAGGTACTCGGCTTCGAACTGGTTCATGCGGCGCGTGTGCTCCCCGTACGCCTGGTCGGCGGCGTGCCGGAGCGCGTCGAGCCTCGTCTGGTACAGATGCCCCAGCTCACGGAACAGGTCGTCGTCGGTCAGCGCGCCGGGGTCGACCCCCATCGCGGTGTCATTGCTCGTCGTGTCCGGGCTCGTCATGTCCGGTTCCCTCCTCCGTGGGCGTCCGATCCCCTACCCGGTCGCCGTCCGCCAAACCCCGCGTTCCGCGGGCCCGTCAGCGGAGCGCCTCGGCGGGGCAGAAGACGGTCAGGGCGCCCGCGTGCTTGCCGAAGCGGAGCTTCGCGGGCAGCGAGGTGAGCTCGCCGTCGCGGGCGATCCGCAGGCCGCCGGCCGGTGACGCCAGCTCCAGCGCGGTCGCCTTCCACGCGCGGTAGCCGGGGGTGATGTGCAGGTGCCCGGCCAGCACCGCGGCGACCGCGCGGACGCGGGGGACGCGGCGGCCGGTGGACACCGTGCGGATGTCGAGCCACCCGTCGTCGAGCCGCTCGCGCCAGTTCGGGGTGGTGCCCCGCGCGCCGTAGAGGCAGTTGCCGACGAACGCCAGCCAGACGCGGCGTTCGCGGCCGTCCACGAACAGGTCGACGGGCTCGGAGTGCCGCAGCGTCCGGACGGCGGCGACGGCGAGCGCGGGCCACTTGCCGATGCGCCGCTCCAGCCGCGCCCGCCGTTCGAGCAGCTCGGTGTAGGCGCCGAAGCCGGCGGTGTTGAGGAAGATGTGCTCCTCGTCCTGTCCCCGCCTGCCGCCCGCCGGGGTGAGGTAGGCAACGTCGACGCGGCCGAGCCGCCCGTCCCGGTAGGCGGAGATCGCCTCCGTGGCCGACGCCATGCCGAGGGCGCGGGAGAAGTGGTCGAACGTACCGCCCGGGACGACCAGCAGCGGGACGTCGTGGTCCAGCGCCGCCCGCGCGGCCGCGTTCACCGTCCCGTCCCCGCCGACGACGGCGAGCACCGACGCCCGCCCGGCCGCCTCGCCGAACACCTTGTCGGCGTCGTCGCCCGCCGTGAACGTGACGATCTCCGCCGCGGGCAGTTCCCGTTCGAGGATCTCCACGGCGAAGTCCGCGCGGCTCGGCAGTATCCCGCCCGCCATCCCGACCGGCGCGTCGCCGCCACCCGCGGCGCGGTTGACGACCGCGACCACCCCGCGCCCGTCGTCGGCGACCAGCTCGCCGAGGTCCCGCCCGGTGACCGTGTCCTCGGCCGGCGTCACCCGGGCCGCCGGCGGGTGGGCGGGCCAGACCGTCCGCGTCCCGAGCGCGGCGAGCATGCCGATCCCCACCCCGGCGAGGACGTCGCCCGGATAGTGGGCGCCGGTGTACACGCGGGAGAACGCCACCGCCGCGGCCGTGGCCGCTGCGGGCACGGCCACCGAGCGCGGCGCCTCCATCGCGACGCCGGTGGCGAAGGCCGCGGCCGACGCCGAGTGGCCGGACGGGAAGGCGTGCGACGTCGGCAGCTTCCAGCGGATCCGGATCGGCGGCACCAGGTCCACGACGGGCCGCTTGCGGCGGAACGCCTGCTTGCCGAGGAGGTTCACCGCCGGGCTCGCCACCGCGATCGCCAGCGACCCGCGCAGCGCCGCGCGCCGCAGCCGGGCGCCGCCGGAGAGCCCCATCACCCCGGCGCTCGTGAACCACAGCACGCCGTGGTCGGCGAACCGCGACAGCCTCGGCAGGACGTACTCCAGGCCCGGCAGGTGCGCCGCCGCGACCCCGTCGAACGCCCACCGGTCGATCCGCCCCAGCCTGCGCAGCGTGCGGGAGCGGTGGAAGCGGGACCGGGGCTCCGGCGGCGGGGGACGCCGCCATCCGGGGGGACGCCAGGCGGGGGGCCGTCGCTGCGCGGTGGGATGGGCCGAGTGGTTGACGCGCATGACCGGGGTATCCCCCAGGGTGGCGACATGATGCCGCAAAGATCTCAAATCGGGGGTCACATGCGGGCAGACGTCCCGCCGGACTCATCGACTGCAATAGGCTTCCGGGCATGAGTCACCCGGAACGACTCGGTTCCTCGGGTGGCGAGTCGGTCGGAACGATCGCGGAGCCTCCTCACGTGAACGAGACGCTGGCCGACTACGCCGCACGTCATGGGCTGAGGCAAAGCGCGGCGCGCCCCCCGCTGCCCAAGTATCTGAAGAGTGTGTGGGCTCGGCGGAACTTCATCTGGGCGTTCGCGTCGGCGAAGAACGTCTCGAAGCACAGCGACTCCCGCCTCGGCCAGGTATGGCAGGTGCTGACGCCGCTGCTGAACGCGGCCGTCTACTACCTGATCTTCGGGCTGCTGCTGAAGCTGAGCCGCGGCGTGCCGGACTTCATCCCGTTCCTGGTGACCGGCGTGTTCCTGTTCGGCTTCACCCAGCGGTCCGTCACCTCCGGCTCCAAGTCGGTCGGCGACAACCTGTCGCTGATCCGGGCGCTGCACTTCCCGCGGGCGACGCTGCCGCTGGCGTACGCGGTCGTGGAGCTGCAGCAGCTGCTGGTGTCGCTGTTCGTGCTGTTCGCCATCATCCTGGCGTTCGGCGAGCCGCTCAGCTTCTACATGCTGCTGTTCGTCCCGATCCTGCTGCTCCAGCTGATATTCAACGTCGGCATCAGCATGGTCATGGCGCGGCTGGGCGCGTTCAACCGCGACATCACGCAGCTGCTGCCCTTCGTCATGCGGACGTGGCTGTACGCCTCCGGTGTCATCTTCAGCCTGCCGCAGCTCATGGAGCGCAGCGATCTGCTGAAGAACCACGCGTGGCTCGGCGCGCTGCTGGAGGCGAACCCCGCGTACGTGTTCCTGGAGCTGAGCCGGTACGTCCTGCTGGGCGAATACCGGGGATACGTGCAGTCGACCCTGGGCGTGACCTCCGTGACGCATCTGTGGCTGCTCGCGGTCGGCTGGAGCCTGGTCATGCTGATCGGGGGCTTCGTGTACTTCTACCGTGCCGAGGAGCGATATGGCCGTGGCTGACACCAAGGTGCGCGGCGCCATCGAGATCGACCCGAACCGGGAACCGATCGTGGTGGTGGACGACCTCCACATCGTCTACCGGGTGTTCGGCGCCGGCGGGAAGGGGAACGCCGCCAGCGCGCTCTCCCGGATCGTCCGGCGGCAGCACCGCCCCACGATGACCGAGGTCCACGCGATCAAGGGCCTGTCGTTCGTCGCCTACCGGGGCGAGGCCATCGGGATCATCGGCACCAACGGCTCCGGCAAGTCGACGCTGCTGAAGGCGATCGCGGGGCTGCTCCCCCCGCACAAGGGCGGCGTCTACACCGACGGCCAGCCGTCCCTGCTCGGCGTGAACGCGGCCCTGATGAAGGACCTCACCGGCGAGCGCAACATCGTCCTCGGCTGCCTGGCGATGGGCATGACCCCGGCCGAGACCAAGGCGAAGTACCAGGAGATCGTGAACTTCGCCGGACTCAAGGAGGGCTTCATCCAGTACCCCATGCGGACGTACTCGTCCGGCATGGGCGCCCGGCTCCGGTTCGCGATCGCCGCGGCCAAGACCCACGACGTGCTGCTGATCGACGAGGCGCTCGCCACCGGCGACGCCAAGTTCAAGAACAAGAGCAAGCGCCGGATCGAGGAGCTGCGCAAGGAGGCCGGCGCGGTGTTCCTCGTCGCCCACCAGCTCGACGTGGTCAAGGAGACCTGCGACCGCGTCATCTGGGTCGACGAGGGCCGGATGCACATGGACGGCGACCCGGAAGAGGTCATCGCCGCCTACACCGAGGCCACCGGCAAGTAAGGACCGAACCGGGTCAGGGCCCCCGAAACAGCGGGTCACTGGCCTGTAAGGCCCTGCGGGAGGGTGCCCATGGGGGCTCGGGGGCCGCCGGTACCCGTGAGACCACTGTGACGCGGAGTTACCGGATCGTCTCTGGTTGAAAAGCGAAAGTAGATCTACTTTCGAGGGAGAACCTCAGCGGCGAGGGAGGCTCCCATGGCCGACCGGCTCACCCCCGACTCCCCCCGAACCCCCGTCCCCCCGGGACTCGATGCCCTTCGAGGGGGGACGACCCCCCACTCCTCCCGGGCCGGCTCCGCCGGGCTCGACAGACGCGGATTCCTAGCTTCCAGCGCACTGGCGGCGGGTGCCTACGGGCTGCTGGCGGGATGCGCCAGCGAGTCCAGCGGACCGCAGGCGAAGGGCTCCGGCGAGGCCCCGAAGGAGGTGTTCACCTCCCCCGCGACGAAACTGAGCGGCTCCCTCAGCATCCTGATGTGGAGCCACTTCGTGCCCCGGCACGACACCTGGTTCGACAAGTTCGTCGCCGACTGGGGCAAGAAGGTCGGCGTCGACGTCCGCGTCGACCACGTCAACACGGTGGACGTCCCCCGGCGCGCCGCCTCCGAGATCCAGGCGAAGCGCGGGCACGACCTCATCCAGCACATCGCGCCGCTCTCGCAGTACGAGCCGTCCGTCCTGGACATGGCCGACGTGGTCCAGGAGGCGAACAAGCGGTGGGGGCAGCAGCAGGAGCTGTGCCGCAAGTCGAGCTACAACCCCAACACCGAGAAGTTCTACGCCTACTGCCCCGGCTGGACGCCCGACCCGGGCGACTTCCGCCGGTCGATGTGGCAGAAGGTCGGCATGCCGAACGGCCCGGCGAGCTGGGACGACCTGCTGCGCGGCGCCTCCGAGATCAAGAAGCAGACCGGGGTGCCGTGCGGCATCGGGCTCTCCCCCGAGACCGACTCGAACATGGCGGCGCGGGCGCTGCTGTGGTCGTTCGGCGGCTCCGTCCAGGACGAGAACGAGCAGGTCGCGATCAACTCCGACGCGACCATCGCGGCCGTGGAGTACATGACCCGGCTGTTCAAGGAGGCGGAGACCAGCGAGGTCTTCTCGTGGAACCCCGCGTCCAACAACCAGGCGCTCATCGCCGGCAAGTCGTCCTACATCCTGAACTCGATCTCGGCGTGGCGCACCGCGATGAGCACGAACCGCGAGATCGGCGACGACATCTTCTTCGTCCCCGCCCTGCGCGGCCCGAAGGCGGCGCTGGCGGCGCAGCACGTGATCCAGCAGTGGATCGTCCCGACGTACGCCGGCAACGCGGACGCGGCCAAGGAGTTCCTGCTGCACTACACGGCGAACTTCCCGGCCGTGACGTACCACTCCGAGATGTACGACCTGCCGGCGTGGCCGTCGCTCGTCCCGCAGCTGAACGGCTGGCTGGACGACGACCCGTGGGGCGCCAAGCCCGCGAACAAGCTGAGCTTCCTGAAGGACTCCGTCTCGTGGAGCGCCAACATCGGCTACCCGGGCCCGTCCAACCCGGCGGTCGGCGAGACCTTCAACACCCACGTCCTGCCGACGATGTTCGGCCGCGCCGCCCGCGGCCAGGCGTCCCCGAAGGACGCCGTCGCCGAGGCCGAGGAATCGATCAAGAAGATCTTCGACAACTGGCGCTCCCGCGGCCTCATAGGCGGCTGAGCCCGACCCCAAGCTCCCGGGAGGCACAGCCATGGAAACTGTCGAAGTGAAGGGGCTCGTCAAGGCGTTCGACGGGCATCTGCGGGCGCGGCGGGGGCGGTCGGAGCGGGTGCTGGCGCTGGACGGGGTGGACCTGGCGGCGGAGCCCGGGGAGTACCTGGTGCTGCTCGGTCCGTCCGGGTGCGGGAAGACGACCCTGCTGCGGACGATCGCGGGCCTGGAGCAGCCGACGGAGGGCGAGGTGCTGATCGGCGGGCACGTGGTGAACGGGCTCCCGCCGCGGGTCCGGCAGATCGCGATGGTGTTCCAGTCGTACGCGCTGTATCCGCACAAGACGGTGCTGGACAACATCGTCTTCCCGCTGCGCGCGGAGGGGATGGAGCGGGCGGAGCGGGAGAAGAAGGCGGCGTGGGCGGCGGAGCTGCTGGAGATCACGCCGCTGCTGCGCCGCAAGCCGCGGCAGCTGTCCGGCGGGGAGCGGCAGCGGGTCGCGCTGGCGCGGGCGCTGGTGCGCGACCCGGCGGTGTTCCTGCTGGACGAGCCGCTGTCCAACCTGGACGCGAAGATGCGCGCGACGGCGCGGGACGAGCTGAAGCGCTTCCAGGAGCGGGTCGGCACCACCACGATCTACGTGACGCACGACCAGGCGGAGGCGATGGGGCTCGGCGACCGCATCGCGGTGCTGGAGCACGGCCGGGTCCGGCAGGTCGGGACGCCGCAGGAGGTGTACGACGACCCGGCGGACACGTTCGTCGCGACGTTCATCGGGTCGCCGCCGATGAACCTGGTGAAGCGCGACGACCGCCTGGTGGGGTTCCGTCCCGAGCATCTGCTGCCCGCCGAGAACGTCACGTCCGAGCGGGTCACGATGCCGCTGCGGGTCGAGCGGATGGAGTACCTGTCAGGAGACCGGCACGTGTACGGGACGGTGACGGGCATCGGCGAGGAGACCCGGGTCATCGCGCGGCTGCCCGCCACGGTGGCGACGCCGCTGGCGGCCGGGGAGACGCACGAGTTCGCGGTGCCTGCCGACCGGTTCCGGTTCTTCGACGCCGCGGAGGGCGTCCGGACGGCCGCGGTGCCGATCGGAGGCGCCTCGTGACGGACGTGAAGACCGAGGCGGAGCCGGTCGAGGCGGGCGGGCGCCGGGAGCGGCCGAAGGTCGGGCTCGCCGACCGCGACGGGTTCCTCGCGTGGGTGATGCTGCTGCCGTCGGTCGTCTACATCATCGCGCTGGTCGGCATCCCGTTCCTGCTGGCGATCGCGTTCGCGTTCTCGGACGTGACGACCGGCGACCCGTCGTTCGACTTCGTCGGGTTCGCCAACTTCGGCGACGTGTTCGACGACCGGGTGTTCTGGCGCTCGCTGCGGAACACGCTGGTCTTCACCGTGATCAGCATGCTGCTGATCGTGGTGTTCGGGAAGATCCTCGCGAACATCCTCGTCGCCGACTTCCGCGGCAAGTGGTTCGTCCGGTTCCTGGTGCTGCTGCCGTGGACGACGCCGGTGGCGCTGTCGACGGTCTCCTGGCTGTGGTTCCTCGACTCGATCTTCTCGCCGGTCGACTGGGTGCTGCGCAACGTCGGGCTCATCGACGCGAACGTCGTGTGGCTCGGCCAGCCGGGCACGGCGATGGCGTCGGTGATCGCGGTGCACGTGTGGCGGCTGACGCCGCTGGCCGCGGTGATCGTGATGGCCGGGCTGATCGCCATCCCCAAGGACCTCGACGAGGCCGCGCGGATCGACGGGGCCGGGTTCTGGCGGCGGATGTTCGAGGTGACGATCCCGCTGACCATGCCGGTGATCGCGGTGGCGGCGCTGTTCGGCGCGATCCTGACGTTCACCGACATGACCGTCCCGTACGTGCTGACGCGGGGCGGCCCGACGCACTCGACCGACGTGCTGGCGTCGTGGGCGTACTTCCGCGGCATCGAGGGCGGCGACGTCGGCCAGGGCGCGGCGATCGCGCTGTTCCTGTTCCCGCTGCTGCTCGCGGCCGCGGTCGCGATCCTGCGCGCCGTCCGACGGCTGGAGGCACGATGACCACGACCGCGCCCGCCGGAAAGCCCGTCGGGAAGGTGCCCGCGGACGAGATGGAGCGGCTGCGGCGGCGGTACGGGCGCCGGCACGTCGCCGCCCGGTGCGGGGTGTACGGGGCGGCGGTCACCGCGGCGCTGCTGTGCGCGCTGCCGTTCCTGTGGAGCGTGATCAGCGCGTTCAAGCAGAACCAGGACCTGTACAACCCGGAGAGCAACCCGTTCTTCTTCAACATGCCGGCGACGCCCGACCACGTGACGTTCCTGTTCACCGACACGCCGTTCCTGACGTTCGTGGTCAACACGCTGATCGTCGGGGCGGCGGTGGTGGCGATCACGCTCGCGCTGGCGCTGCCCGCCGCGTACTCCCTCGCGCGCCTCGACCGGCCGTGGGGCACGCCGATGGGCATCGCGATCTTCATGGTGTACCTGGTGCCGCCGTCGCTGCTGTTCCTGTCGCTGACGCGCGTCGTGGTCGCGCTCCACCTGGAGAACACGCTCTGGTCGATGATCGTCGTGTATCCGACGATCACGGTCCCGGTGTCGGTGTGGCTGCTGATCGGCTTCCTCAAGGCCGTCCCGAAGGACGTCGAGGAGCAGGCCATGGTGGACGGCTACAGCCGCCTCGGCGCGTTCCTGCGGGCGGTGATGCCGCTGGTGTTCCCGGGGATCGTCGCGGTCGTGGTGTTCAGTTTCACGCTCACGTCCAGCGAGTTCGTGTACGCGCTGGCGTTCGTGTCGTCCAGCCCCGAGATGGTGATCAGCACCGGCGTGCCGACACAGCTGATCCGCGGGGACGTCTTCTTCTGGCAGTCCCTGCAGGCGTCCGCGGTGATCACGGCGGTCCCGATCGCGTTCCTGTTCAACCTGTTCCTCGACCGCTTCGTCACCGGCTTCACGATGGGCGCCGTCAAGACCTGACGCCTCCTGATAGGGATGAGGGTAGGAAGATCCCTGCAGAAACGTCCCGACTAGGAGGTCACCATGGCCGGCAAGCCGCCGCTTCCGCACGAGTACCTGCCCGAGGTCCCGTCGTTCACGGTCACCAGCGACGACGTCACCGAAGGCGAGCGTCTCCCGAACGGCCAGGTCTTCGACGACTGGGGGTTCAGCGGGGACAACGACTCCCCGCACCTGCGCTGGTCGGGCTTCCCGCCCGAGACCAAGAGCTTCGCGGTGACGTGCTTCGACCCGGACGCGCCCACCGGCAGCGGCTTCTGGCACTGGATCCTGTTCGACATCCCCGCGAACGTGACCGAGCTGCCCACCGGCGCCGGCTCCGAGGACTCCAAGGTCGGCGTCCACGCCCGCAGCGACTTCGGGATCAAGGCGTACGGCGGCGCCGCGCCGCCGCCCGGCGACCCGCACCGCTACGTGTTCACCGTCCACGCCCTGGACGTCGAGTCGCTCGGCCTCGACTCCGACACGATGCCGGCCGTCGTCGGCTTCAACATCACCGGCCACACCCTGGCCCGCGCCACGATCATCCCGGTCTACTGACGCGGCGTCCCGGGCGCCGGTGCCGGGTCACTCCGCACCGGCGTCTGGGACGATCATCGGGGTGCCGGTCACCGGGTCGGGGACTATTACGCAGGACAGGTCGAACACCTCCTTGATCAGGGCGGTGTCGACGATGTCGGCGGGGGCGCCCGCGGCGACGACGCGGCCGTCGCGCATCGCGATGAGGTGGTCGGCGAAGCGGCACGCCTGGTTGATGTCGTGCAGGACGGCGATGATCGTCCGGCCTTCGTCGCGGAGCCGGGCCAGCAGGGTGAGCAGCTGGTACTGGTGGGTGATGTCGAGGAAGGTGGTGGGCTCGTCCAGCAGCAGGTAGGACGTCTCCTGCGCGAGGACCATCGCGACCCAGACGCGCTGCCGCTGCCCGCCGGACAGGCTCTCCACCGTCCGCTCGGCCAGCTCGGTGACGCCGGCCGCCTTCATCGCCGCCGCCACCGCGCGCTCGTCCTCCCGCGACCAGGTGGACAGCAGCGTCTGGTGCGGGTACCGGCCGCGGGCGACAAGCTGCCGCACCGCGATGTTCTCCGGCGCGACCAGCCCCTGCGGCAGGAACCCGATCTCGCGGGCGATGGCCTTCGGCCGGTAGTCGCGGACGTCGCGGCCGTCGAAGCGCACCCGCCCGGCCGCGGGCGCCAGCAGCCGGGCGAAGGAGCGCAGCAGCGTCGACTTGCCGCAGGCGTTGGCGCCGACGACGGCGGTGAACGCCCGGTCGGGGACGTCGACGGTCAGGTCCGCCGACACCACCCGGTCGCCGTAGGCGAGGGTGACGTCGTCGGCGGTGAGGCGTCCGTTCACGGCTTCCTCATCTCCATGGTCAGCAGCCAGGTGAGGTAGGCGCCGCCGATCACCGTCGTGACCACCCCGACGGGCAGCTGGACGGGGGCGAGCACCGTCTGGGCGGCGAGGTCGGCGGCCAGCAGGAGCAGCGCCCCGGTCAGCGCGGCGGGCAGCGCGGGCGTCCCGGCGGCGCCGGCGAGACGGCGGCCGATCTGCGGCGCGGCGAGCGCGACGAACACGATCGGCCCGGTCGCGGACGTGACGGTGGCGGTGAGGCCCACGCCCGTGATGATGACCAGCAGCCGGTACCGCTTCAGCGCCACCCCGGACGTCGCGGCCACCTCGTCGCCGAGCGCGGCCTGGCCCATGGTGCGCGACAGGGCGGCGAGCAGCAGCCCCAGCGCGGCGATGATGAGGAACGGTACGCGGACCTCGGCCCAGTCCAGGCCGTTCAGGGAGCCCGCGCTCCATCCGGTGGCGGCGATCGCCACGTCCAGCTGGGCGCGCAGCACGATCCAGTTGTTGACCGCGGTCATCATCGCGTTCACCGCGATCCCGATCACGATGAGCCGCAGGCCGCTGAGCCCGGACCGCAGCGACAGCACGTAGACGACGGCGGCCGCGGCGAGCCCGCCGGTGAGCGAACCCGCGGCGAGCCCGGCCGCCGTCCCGCCGAACACGGTGATCGCGATCAGCACGCCGGTGTAGGCGCCGGCGTCCAGGCCGATCACGTCGGGGCTGCCGAGCGCGTTGCGGGTCACGTTCTGGAAGACCGCGCCGGCGGCGCCGAGGGCCGCGCCGAAGACCAGCGCCGCGGTCACCCGGGGCAGCCGCCACTCCTGGACGATCAGCGCCGCGTCCCCCTGCCCGGCGAGCGCCGCCAGGACCTCGCCGGGCGGGTCCCAGGAGTCGCCGCGGCAGAGCGCGGCGAAGGCGAGCAGGAGCGCGGCGGCGACCAGCGCGAGCGACGCAACGGCCGTCCGCCGCTCGACCAGCGCGGACAGCCGTCCCGCGCGCAGTACCAGGGCGCTCACAGCTCCACCGCCCCGTACCGCCGGACGACCCAGATCAGCGCGGGGCCGCCGAGGAACGCGGTGACGACGGCCACGGGCACCTCGCCGGTCGGCAGCAGTACCCGCGCCCCGATGTCGGAGACGAGCATCAGGATGGGGCCGAGCAGCATCGTGTAGCCCATCAGCCACGGGATCGACCCGCGCGCGGCGTGCCGCGCCAGGTGCGGGACGATCAGCCCCACGAACGCGATCGGCCCCGCGACGGCGGTCGCGGCCCCGGCCAGGACGGTGACGAGCGCGAGCACCGCCACCCTCGTCCGGGCGACGCGGGCGCCGAGCGCATGCGCGACGTCCTCGCCGAGCGCGATCCCCGACAGGGGGCGGGTCGCCAGCAGCGCGCCGGCGAGGGCGAGGACGATCGCGAGCAGCGGCACCTCGAACGGCGTCTGCTCCCGCCCGGCGAGCGACCCGACCGACCAGAACCGGAACCGGTCCAGGACGTCCGGGTACAGCAGCCGCAGCGCGAGCGACATCCCCGACAGCACGAACGTGAAGGCGACGCCGGCGAGGACGAGCCGCAGCGGGACGGTCCGGCCGACGCCGTAGACCACCAGCGAGGCGACCACCGCGCCGACCAGCGCGAGCCCGAGCTGGGCGGTCTGCGACCCGGCGATCCCGAGCACCGTGCCGACGGTGATCGCGAACCCGGCGCCGGAGGTCACGCCGAGGATGCCGGGTTCGGCGAGGGGGTTGCGGGTCAGCGTCTGGATGAGCGTGCCCGCTGTGCCGAGGGCCGCGCCCACGCAGATGGCGAGGATCGTCCGCGGCACCCGGATGTCGCGGACGATCACGTGCTCGTTCGTCCCCGCGTAGCCGGTCAGCGCCCGCCACACCTCCTGCGGCGGCGTGCGGCCCGCCCCGACGGCCAGGCTCGCGCCCGCGCAGACCGCCAGGAGCAGGACGGCGCCCGCCAGGAGCACGACCCGCCGGTCCAGGCCGGGCCGGGGGGACGCGGAAGGAGCGGAGCCCGCCTCCGCCAGGCCGCGCCCCGCCGTTCCGGGCGCCGGATCAGTCGTCCTCAAGCCCCGCCACTCCGCGCTTCCAGTAGCCGGTGAACAGCGCGTCCAGCCGCCCCTCGCCCTTGAGCTCGCGGGCCCAGGCGCGCAGCGGCTTGATCGCCCCCGCCTCCCCGGCGGCGAACAGGAACGTGCGGCCCGCGGGCGGGTCGAGCGCCCGGACGGCGTCCGCCAGCGGGGACCGCTCGCCGTCCCGGACGAGCCAGGTGACCTCCACCCCGTCGCGGGCCGCGAGCGGGTAGGCGTGGTCGGCGGCGTCCCCGGTCTCGATGACCAGCCGGGCGGACACGTCCTGCGGGGACTCCTCCAGCCACCGCGCCGCGGCGGGCAGCGCGGTGGCGTCGACCGCGAACAGGTAGTGGTCGTAGTTGTGCGGGAACGCCTTGGCGCCGGGCGGGCCGGCGACCGCGACCTCGTCCCCCGGCCGGGCGGCCGCCGCCCAGTCCGAGGCGAGCCCGCCCGGGTGCAGGACGAAGTCGAGGTCGAGTTCGCGGGCCTCGGCGTCGAAGCGGCGGATCGTGTACTTGCGGGCGGGCGGCAGCGGCCTCGGCCAGTCCAGTTCGAGGTCGGCGTTGACGACCGGGAGGCGGCGGGCGCCGTCCGCGTCCGGGAAGACGATCTTCACGTGGTCGTCGGCCTGGTAGGTGTGGAACCCGTCCAGCTCCGGCCCGCCCACGGTCAGCCGCAGGATGCTGCGCGTGATCTGCTCGCGGCGCACCACCCGGACGGTGCGGATGCCGATCGGGTACCCGATGCGGCGGACGCCCGTGCCCGTCCGGTGGTGCTCCAGGACCCGGCCGCGCGGATCCCGCCGGTCGATGCTCACCGGTGCCCCGCTCACTGCCCGAGCAGCGGCGCGAGCGCCTTGTCGACCTCGTCCAGCGTCCGCATCGCCGACTCGTAGGTCGCCGCCTCGGTGTAGCGGACGGGGTATGCCTTGCCGTCCTTGACGGCCGGCAGGTTCTTCCACAGCTTGGAGTCGAGCACGTACTTCACCTCCGCGGCGGGCTTGCCGTCGGCCTCGACCGTGTAGGTGATGGCGTCGGCGTCCCCGAGGCTCTTGGGCAGTTCCTCGATGGAGGGGTACTCGCTGACGTCCTCGGCGCCGCCGCCCTTCTCCTTGACCTCGCCGTAGTAGGCGACGCCCATGTCCTGGGCGATGTTGGTCCCCCACGAGCCCGCGAACTCGCGCATGAACGTCCCGGCGGAGATGTCGCCGTAGGCGCCGACATGCCCGAACTTCACGCCTGCCAGGGCGTCCTGGTATTTGGCCTTGAGGTCCGCGGCCTTCTTCTCGTACGCGGCCTTCGCCGTCGCGAGCTCGCCGCTCTGGCCGGCGGCGTCGGCCTGCCGCTGCGAGAGCTCGCGCCACGCCGACGGCAGCGTCGGCCCGATGACCGCGACCGGGGCGATCGATTCGAGGCGCTTCAGGTCGAGGTCGGCGAGGGCGGGCTTCGGGACGCCGATGACGATGAGGTCCGGGTCGGCCTTGGCGACGGCCTCGTAGTTGGTGTCGGCGGCCCGCTCCCCCGCGACCTTGGTGAGGCCGTCGTACGTCTTGCGGTCGTCCTCGCTCATCAGCGGCAGGCCGCGCTTCCAGGACGAGATCCCGACCAGCTTCGCCTTGGCCTCGATGAGGACCGGCACGGCGTATCCGGTCGCGACGACCCGCTGCGGCTCGACGGGGATCGTGACCTTGCCGTTGTCGGCCTCGAAGACCCGCGTCTCGGCGGAGCCGCCGGACGCGGAGTCCGAGCCGGATCCGCAGGCGGTGGCGAGGACGAGCGCGGCGGCCACCGCGCCGGCGAGTCTCCAGGGCTTGCGAGAGTGCATGGTCGTGTTTCCTTCAGGGTGTTGCAGGGACGCTCGGGGGCCGGCACCCCGCTGACATGGGCCGACGCCTGGTTAGGTTAGCCTTACTTAAATCGCGCCCATATCGCTGGGAGGACATCCTGTGCCGGTCACACGACACCTCTGGGACGATCCCGAGTCGTGCGAGGAGTACGGCTACGGCCTCGGCGCACCCGACGGGATCCTCGTGCTCAAGTACCGCTCCTCGGGCGGCCTGGCGTTCGGCGAGAACCGCGAGGACTTCCTGCACCAGCTCTACTGGTCACCGGACGGCATCCTCGCGACGCTGTACGGGTCGGCTACCACGTTCCTCGGTCCGGGCGAGGCGTTCTGGGTGATGCGCGCCGTCAGCCACGACGTGCGCGCGGGCGACCGGCAGACCGTCTACCGGATCTGCCTGCGCGAGGCACCGGCCGCCCTGAACGGCCTCCGCGCGGGCCCGGCGACCATCGACGCCGAGGCAGCGCGGCTGATCGAGACGATCGCCCGCCGCGGCTGCGACGAGGCGACCGCGCTCGCCGCCCGCCGCCGCATCCTGAGCGGCCTCGGGGCACCGACCGCCCCCGCGCCCCCGGCGCACGTCCACGGGACGGGCCTGGCGCTGTCCGTCGCCCGCGCCCTTTCCCACGACCCCGCCGACCCGACCCGACTGGACGAGTGGGCCGAGCGGCTGCGGGTGAGCACCAAGACGCTCCAGCGCGACTTCGTCCGCGAGTTCGGCATGCCCTACACCCAGTGGCGGACCCGCCTCCGCCTGCGCGCCGCCCGCGTCCTCCTGGACTCCCACCCCGTCACCAAGGTCGCCCACCAGGTCGGCTACGCCAGCGCCTCCGCCTTCATCACGGCCTTCACAAAGGAATACGGCCAGACCCCCGGAAGAATCAGCACTAGCCCAGGGGGAACCCCCGCTCCGCACGACGAGCCGTTTCCCGATCCGCTCCGCGTCTCGTGAAACGGCCCGCTTTGTTACCCAGGGGGCGACCCCCTGGAACCCCCGCTCCGCACGACGAGCCGTTTCCCGATCCGCTCCGCGTCTCGTGAAACGGCCCGCCGTGCGGCGGGTCGTCCTACTTCTGCCAGGGGAAGCGGTCGGTGAAGGCCGGCTTCAGGTCGTCCAGCCAGACCGCGTTCGGGTCGTACTGGGCGTAGAAGGGCTTGCCCACCAGGTCGGCGTCGCGGCACTGGATGAGGTGGAGCGCGAACGCCTTCTCACCGGCCAGGTCCACGACGCCGTCCACGCAGACCTTGCCCGGGGTGGCGGACATGGACGGTCCGCGGACGGTGCGGGCGAGGCCGGAGACGTTCTTGTAGGCGTCCCGGAAGATCTCGTACGCGTCGGCGAGCGGGACGGCGAAGTAGTCCTGCGGGCCCGTGTCGCGCTCGACGAACATGTAGTACGGGATCAGGCCCATCCGGGTCTGGGTGCGCCACATGCTCTCCCAGTCGGCGGCGCTGTCGTTGATCGTCCGGATCAGCGGCGCCTGGGTGCGGATGACCGCGCCGGTGTCGCGGATGCGGCGGCACGCCTCGGCGACCATGAGCGGTTCGAGCTCGCGCGGGTGGGAGAAGTGCGCCATGAACGCCAGGTTCTTGCCCGACGCCACGACCTGCTCGAACATGCGGAGCATGTCGTCGGCGTCCGGGTCGGTGACGAACTTCTGCGGCCAGTACGCGAGGGACTTGGTGCCGATGCGGATCGACTCGAGCTGGTCGAGTTCGAGCAGCGGCTCGATGTAGCGGCGCAGCACGGTCTCGCCCATGATCATGGCGTCCCCGCCGGTGAACAGCACGCTGGTCACCTCGGGGTGCGAGACGATGTAGTCGCGCAGGGCGGTGACGTCGTCGCCCGCCATCTTGAGGTCGGCCTCGCCGACGAACTGCGCCCAGCGGAAGCAGTACGTGCAGTACGCGTGGCAGGTCTGCCCCTGCTTCGGGAAGTACAGGACGGTCTCGTCGTACTTGTGCTGCATCCCGGGGATCTTGCCGTCGCCGAAGCTCGGGATGTTGAGCTCCATCTGCCCGGCGGGGTGCGGGTTCAGCTTCATCCGCACGCGGTGGGCGGCGGCCTCGATCTCGGCCTTGGGCGCCTCGCGGCGCAGGAGGTCGGACAGGTGCGCGACGTCCTCGGGCGGGAGCATGTCCTCCTGCGGGAACACCAGCCGGTAGATCGGGTCGTCGGGCGCTGCCGACCAGTCGATGAGCTCCTCGATGACGTACGCGTTCGTCCGGAACGGCAGGACCGTGGCCACCGCCCGGGTCGCGAGGCGCTGCGCGGGCGACAGCCCCGCACGAGCGGTCAGCTCGTCGAGGTGCTTCGCCGTGAAGGCGCGGAACTTGCGACCAGTGGACCGCACTGCCGGCGCCGCGTCGTTCACCAGTGTCACGTGTTGGTACTCCTTGCTGTCAGCGGGGAAGCGCACCCCCCGGGTGCGTCGTCACGGACGGTGATCAGAAGTTCGTGGGACACCCCCATTCAACCGTTTAGGACGTGTTCCTACCGAATTGATACCCCCTAGCCGGTCGGAAAAAAGCTGGTCAAGGACGATCCAGACAAATCGCCTGGACATCATCGTTGACTTTTCGCCGCTTGTACAACGACTACGGCACGTCAACATCTTCGTTCGGCGAAGGGCAAGGTTGCGCAGCGGTCACCGGCGCGGACGCTGCCAGGGGTTTCGCGGGCGCGCAGCCGTGTCGGCCGCGGCCGCGGCGGTCGGAAATACTGGGCGCGGCGGGACGGGACGGGGCGGTCGAGGGGGCGCGATGGGCGAGATCGTGAACGTGGGGCGCGAGCAGGTGCACGCCGTGGAGTCCGGGCCGGTGGACGGCGTCCCGCTGCTGCTGACCTCCGGCCTCGGCGGCGCCTGGTTCGACTGGGACCCGACGGCCGCCCTGCTGCGGGAGCGGTACCGGGTGACGGTGTTCGACCGTCCCGGACTCGGCCTCAGCCCCGCCGGGGTCGCCCCGCCCACGCTGCGCCGCGACGCCGCGATCCTGGAGGCGCTGGCCGAGCGGGCCGGGCGGCCGGTGGTCGTCCTCGCGCACTCGATGGCCGCGTTCCACGCCGAGGCGCTGGCCAGGCTGCGGCCCGATCTCGTGCGGGGGACGGTGCTCGTCGACCCGAGCCACGAGCCCGAAGCGCGTGCGGCCGTCCGCCCGGCGGCGGTGCTGACCCCGCTGGCCACGGCGGCCGGTGTCCTGCTCGGCGCGACCCGGCTCGCGCGGGCCGCCGGGCCGTCCGGGCGGCGGCTGGCCCTCCGGGGGACGAGCCGCCGCGAGGACGCCGTCCCCGCGGACGTCATCCGCTCGGTCTACGGGCGCGGGACGGTCATCGGGACGGTGCTCGCGGAGGAACTGGCCTACCGGGAGGCGGCCGCCGACCTGGCGCGGCTGCGCGAGCGGCGGCCGTTCCCGCCCGTCCCGCTCGTGGTCGTGACGGCGCTGGGCGACGTGTCGGGGGCCGGCAGGAAGCGGGAGTGGGCGCGGGGGCACGCGCGGCTCGCCGCGATGAGCCCGCTCGGGCGGCAGGTCGTGCTCCCGGACGCCCTCCACATGGTGCCGCTCGACCGTCCCGGCGTGCTCGCCGACGCGGTCGCCGGCGCGGTCGCCGGCGTGTGCGGCGCCGAGGTCGCGGAGCGCGAAGGCGCGTGACTCGCGGACCGGCAACGAATCCGCATACGAAACGAAAAGATCAATCACCCGGTGCATACGCCCTCGCACTGTCGGTGACTACACCTGTGTGGAGATGACTCAAACGGTCCGGCAACTCGGCCGTAAGAAGATCCTGATCCTGGGGGCCGCCGCCGCGCTCCTGGTGCTGGCACTGGTGGGCGGCGCCGTCGCGTACCTGGTGTTCCGCGGCGAGGAGCTGACGTACCAGACCCAGGCGGCGATGCGGAAGGCGCTGCCGGTGACGGCCGCCGCCGAGCTGCACGAGCACGGCGTCAAGCTCGCCGAGCCGCTGAAGTGCGCGGACCTGCCCGGCGCGACGCAGGACGAGCTGCGGGTGTCCTGCGCCGGGACGACCTCGGACAAGAAGCCGGTCGCGGTCTTCGGCAGCGGCGACCGGGAGACGGCCGAGAGCCACTACACGATCCTCGTCGCCGGGAAGCCCGTGGTGGAGAACGCGCCGTGCCTGGGCGCCGACTGCCACGGTGAGGAGGGCTAGCCCGGAGGGTGACGATCACCACTCCGGCCGGGTGCCGTCAAGACGGGTGAAAGAACGTCCTACGATGCGATGAGCTGCGTTCTTGCGGCGCACCGCGTTCTTCCACCCTTCTGGAGCGGCCATGACCGGCGATGGCGAGCCGCCGCGCCCCGCGACGCCTCGCCGCGGGACGGCGCCCCGCCCGCTGCCCATCGCGGTGGACACCATGGGCGGCGACCACGCCCCGGAGGAGATCGTCGCCGGTGCGGTGGCCGCGGTCCGCGACCACGACGTCCGCCTCGTGCTGGTCGGGCAGGCGTGGCGGATCCGGCGCGAGCTGGACCTGTACGGCATGGTCGGCAAGATCCCGATCGTGCACGCCGACGAGGCCCTCGACATGGGCGAGGGCGCGCTGGCGAGCTGGCGCAAGCCCCGCTCGTCCATCGCGATCGCCTGCCATCTGATCAAGCAGGGCCGGGCGTCGGCGCTGGTGTCGGCGGGCAGCACCGCAGGGGTCGTGGCGACGTCGCGGCTGCGGCTGAAGGGGCAGCAGGGCGTGCTGCGCCCGGCGATCGCGGTGACGCTGCCGACGCGGCCGCGTCCCACGATCATGCTGGACGCGGGCGCCACCACGGACGTCAAGCCGGAGGGCCTCGTCCAGTTCGCCGCGCTCGGCACCGCCTACGCGCAGATCCTGCTGGGCCTCGAACGCCCGACCGTCGGGCTCCTGACGATCGGCACCGAACCGGCCAAGGGCAACAAGACGACCAGGCGCGCCCACGAGCTGCTCACCACCGGCAGCCACGGCATGGAGTTCACGGGCAACGTCGAGGGCCACGACCTCCTGACGGGCAAGGTCGACGTCGTCGTCACCGACGGGTTCACCGGCAACGTCGCGCTCAAGACCATGGAGGGCACGATCCGGACGGCGTTCGCGGAGGTCCGCGACGCGATGACGTCCACTCCGGCCGCGCGGATGGGCGCCCTCCTGCAGCGCCGCCGCTTCCAGGACCTCCGCGACCGCCTCGACCCCGACACCTACGGCGGCGGCGTCCTGCTCGGCCTGAACGGGACGGTCGTCATCGCGCACGGCGCGTCCCGGGCCCGCGCCGTCACGTCGGCGTGCGACCTCGCGCACCGGCTCGCCGCCGGGCGGATCGTGGAGCGGATCCGCGAGCAGGTCGCGCTGACCCGCACGTCGCGGTTCGGGCGCTGGACGCACGGCGACCGGGACGGCACCGACCGGCAGCCGGACCGCACCCCGGAGGACGTCCCGCGCCTGCCGGAGGCGCGGCCCGCCGCCGACACCGTGCCCGACCGCAAGGAGCCGCCCGCCGCGCCGTAGCCCGCGCGGCGGAAAACCGGGTCCGGGCGGCGGCCGGGCGCCGATAACCTTGGCACATGTCCGATCCGCAACTCGTACTCGCCGCCCGGGTCCAGGCCGCGCTCAGCGCCGCCTTCGGACCGTCGTACGCGGACACCGACCCGGTCATCCGGCCGTCGCAGTTCGCCGACCTTCAGGCCAACGTGGCGCTGCCGCTGGCCAAGAAGCTGGGCCGCAAGCCGCGAGACGTGGCCCAGGAGATCGTCGCGAACCTCGACACCGCCGGTGTCGTGGCGGACGTCCAGGTCAGCGGGCCGGGCTTCATCAACCTGACGCTGAGCGACGCGTGGATCGCCGGCGAGGCGCAGCGGACGCTGGAGGACGAGCGGCTCGCCGTCCCCACCGCGGAGAAGCCGCAGAAGGTCGTCGTCGAGTACTCCTCCCCGAACGTGGCGAAGGAGATGCACGTCGGGCACCTGCGGACCACGATCGTCGGGGACGCCATCGCGCGGATCCTGGACTTCCTCGGCCACGACGTCGTCCGCGACAACCACGTCGGCGACTGGGGCACCCCGTTCGGCATGCTGATCGAGCACCTGCTCGACCTCGGCGAGGAGGCCGCCGCGCGGGGCGACTCGTCCGTCAGCGACCTGACCGCGTTCTACCAGGCCGCGCGGGAGAAGTTCGACGGCGATCCCGAGTTCGCCGACCGGTCCCGTACGCGGGTCGTCAAGCTCCAGGCGGGCGACCCGGAGACGCTGCGGCTGTGGCAGGTCCTCGTGGACGTGTCCAAGCAGTACTTCAACGACGTCTACGGGCGGCTCGGCGTCACGCTCACCGACGACGACATCAGGGGCGAGAGCTTCTACAACGACCTGCTCGCCCCCACCGCCCGGGAGCTGGAGGACAAGGGCATCGCGGTGATCAGCGACGGGGCGCTGTGCGCGTTCCCGCCCGGCTTCACCGGCCGCGAGGGCGAGCCGCTGCCCGTGATCATCCGCAAGAGCGACGGCGGCTACAACTACTCCACCACCGACCTCGCGACGATCCGGTACCGGGTCGACACCGAGCACGTCGACCGGATGGTCTACGTGGTGGGCGCGCCGCAGTCGCTGCACTTCCAGATGGTGTTCGCCGTGTCGCGGATGGCCGGCTGGCTGGACGACGAGGTCAAGGCGGAGCACGCCCAGATCGGCAACGTCCTCGGCACCGACGGCAAGATCCTGCGGACCCGCGCGGGCGGCACCGTCAAGCTCTCCGAACTGCTGGACGAGGCGGTCGAGCGGGCCGGCGCCGTGTTCGACGGGATCCAGCACGACGAGCCCTTCGACGACGCCACCCGGGAGGCGATCGTCCGGGACGTCGCCATGGGCGCGGTGAAGTACGCCGACCTGTCGGTCGCCCGCGACAGCGAGTACATCTTCGACTTCGACCGGATGATCTCGTTCAACGGCAAGACCGGCCCGTACCTGCAGTACGCGGCGGCGCGGATCCGGTCGATCTTCCGCAAGGGCGGGCTCGCGCCGGAGGACGCCACGGGCCCGATCGTCGTCGGCCACCCCGCCGAGCGGGCGCTGGCGCTGGAACTGCTCGGCTTCGGCGCCGTCCTCAAGCAGGCGGGCGACACCGCCGAGCCGCACCGCCTGGCGAGCTACATCTACGCGGTCGCGGACGCCTACACGACGTTCTACGAGAACTGCCCCGTCCTGAAGGCCCCGGACGACGAGACCAGGGCCTCCCGCCTGGCCCTGTGCGCCGCGACCCTCCGCACGCTGGTGACCGGCCTGTCCCTCCTGGGCGTCCCCACCCCCACACGCATGTGACGCTCAGCCGGGGGTTCCAGGGGCGGCCCCTTGGGCGGACACGGCTCCGGAGCGCTCTTTGGTGACCTGTTCCCGGACGGCCGGGACGATCTCCAGCGCGAACTCCGCGAGCTGCTCTGGAGCACCGGCGTACAGGAACGTGTCGACGCCGTGGCCGACGGCCAGTTCGGTGAGTTCGTAGATCCACTGGCGGGACGGGCCGTGCAGGAAGCCGCGGCTGCCCTGTCCGTCGATCGCGCCTTCCAGGACGTAGCCGCGGCGGATGTCGGCGGGGTCGCGGCCCGCGGCGGCCGCGGCGGCGTCGAGGCGCAGCTGCCCGTCGGCGAGCCGTTTCGGCGGGACGAGCGACGACGGCGCGAGCCAGCCGTCGGCGACGCGCCCCGCGAGGTCGATGCCGCGCGGGCCCGTGACGCCGAGCCAGATGCCGATCTGGTGCGCCGGCGCGGGGCCGCCCTGCACGGTCGTGAAGCGGTAGTGGTCGCCGTGGAGGCGCAGCCCGTTCTGGTCGCTCCAGTGCAGCCGGATGACCTGCACGGCCTCTTCGAGGGCGCGGCGGGCCGCGGCGGCGCCGAGCCGCCCGCCCCCGTACGCCTCGACGCCGTCCCAGGCCGTGCCCGCGCCGAGGCCGAGCTCGACGCGGCCGCCGCTGAGCCGGTCCATCGTCGCGATGGCCTTGGCCAGCACGGCGGGCGGGCGCAGCGGCAGGCACGCCACCGCGGGCAGCACCCGGATGCGGGACGTGACGGCCAGCACCGCCGCCATCAGCGCCGGCGCGTCCGCGGTGTCGCGGCGGTACGGCTGGTCGCGGACGCCGAGGAGGTCGAGGCCGAACCGGTCGGCGTCCTGCGCGGTGCGGATCAGCGGCGCGGCCATGTCCGGGGCGAGGGACACGCCGAACCGCAGCGGCCCGCGCCGCCGCCTCGCCGGGGTCATTGCAGGTAGCCTTCGACCTCGTCCGGCGGCCGGACCCGCTCGCCGCCGGGGTCGCCGCCGGCCTCCAGCCGGGCCCGGCGGCGGCGCAGCAGGTCCCAGCACTGGTCCAGCGCGACCTCGAGCGCCTCCAGCCGCCGGTGCTCCTCCTCGCGTCCCAGCTCGTCGCGCCGGTAGCGCTCGCGGAGCCGCTGCTCCTCGCCGACGTACTCGTCGATGCGCGCCAGGACGTCCCGCTCGTCCAGCGGCCCGTCAGCGGCCACGGTCGCCGGTTCCGGTGAGCCCGCTGAGGAACCCGCCGCTGGTCCGCGTCGAGTGCTGGAGCGGGCCGGTCTTCGGCTCCACGAGCGAGGACGCCGCCGGCCTCGCCCCGGACGCGGCGGGCTTCGCGGCGGTGCCCGACGACTTCGACCTGGTCGCCGCGGACGACTTCGACGCGCCGGTCCGGGCCGAGGCCGCCGACCTGGACCCGCCGCTCGCGGCGGACGTCCGGCGGGTCGTGCCCGATGCCGACGCCGCCTCCTTCTTCGCGGTGCTCTTCTTGGCGGCGGTCTTGGCGCCCGTGCTCTTCGTCGCCGTGCTCTTCGTGCCGGTGCTCTTCGCGGCCGTGCTCTTGGTGCCCGTGCTCTTGGTGCCCGTGCTCTTGGTGCCCGTGCTCCTCGTGCTCGTGCTCTTGGCGGCCGTGCTCTTCGTGCCCGTGCTCTTCGAGTTCGCCGGCCCGGCCGTCGTGGTGATGGCCTTCGCGGCCGCGTCCATCGCCTTCGCGGCGTCGGCCATCGCCTTGGTCGCGCTGGTCATCGCCTTCGTCATCGCCGTCATGGCCTTGGCGGACGAGGACGCCTTGGTCGCCAGCGACTTCATCTGCGTCGCGGCCGTCTTGGCCTCGCTCGCCGCCTTCGTGACCCGGGTCGCGGCCGCCGACGCCGACGCCGACGTCCGGCCGGACGAGGCCGGCTTCTTCGCCGTGCCGTTCTTCGCGGCCGCCGATCGGCTCGCCGCGGTCTTCGAGCTCGCCGTGGTCTTCGAGTTCGCCGTGGTCTTCGAGTTCGCCGTGGTCTTCGAGTTCGACCTGGCCGCCGACGTGCTCTTCGCCGCCGGTTTCCTCGCCGTGGTGGACTTTTTCGCAGACGCGGTCTTCGCGGTCTTGGTAGGCACTGATCTCCCCCCAGTGATGATCAGCCGAGGGGAGGTCTATTCCACCGAAAGCGACCTTCTACACACGCAGCGTCATCCGAGATCAGACGCCCACGGGATGCCAGACGGTCTTGGTCTCCAGGAACGCGGTCAGCCGGGCGGTTCCCGGCTCCGCGGTCCAGGCGGCGCCGTCCGGGCGCAGGACGCGCTTGAGGTTCCCCGCGGCGCGCTCCTCCAGGTCCGGGACGTCCCCGGGCGCCGCCCCGGTGAGGTCGACGGCGTTGACGTCCATGTGGTCGGCGAGCCACGGCGCGAGTTCGGCGCGGTGCCCGGTCAGGACGTTGACCACGCCGCCGGGCAGGTCGGACGTGGCCAGCACCTCGGCCAGCGTGATCGCCGGCAGGGGCGCCGGTTCGGACGCGACCACGACGGCGGTGTTCCCGGACACGATCACCGGGGCCACCACCGACACGAGGCCGAGCAGCGGCGAGTCGGGCGCGACGACGGCGACGACGCCGGTCGGCTCGGGCGTGGAGAAGTTGAAGAACGGGCCGGACACCGGGTTCGCCGAGCCGGCGACCGCGGTGATCTTGTCGGCCCAGCCCGCGTACCAGACCCACCGGTCGACGGCGGCGTCCGCCTCGGCGGCGGCCTGCGACTTGCTGAGGCCCGTCTGGCGGAGTTCGGCCACGAACTGGTCGCGCCGCCCTTCGAGCATCTCGGCGACGCGGTAGAGGATCTGGCCGCGGTTGTAGGCGGTCCGGCCCGACCAGCCGGGGAACGCCTTGCGGGCCGCGGAGACCGCGTCGCGGGCGTCCTTGCGGGACGCGCGGGACGCGTTGGCGACGAAACGGTCCTTGGCATCGGTGACCACGTACGACCTGCCGGATTCGGAACGGGGGAACGCACCGCCGATGAACAGCTTGTAGGTCTTGCGCACGGCGAGACGCTCGGATCCTGTCTTGTCAGGCACTGAGGTAGCCCTCCAGTCCGTGGCGTCCGCCCTCGCGGCCGAACCCCGATTCCTTGTAGCCGCCGAACGGGGAGGCCGGATCGAACTTGTTGAAGGTGTTGGCCCAGACCACGCCGGCGCGGAGCCGCTGCGCCGTCCAGAGGATCTGCGAGCCCTTCTCCGTCCAGATCCCGGCGGAGAGCCCGTAGGGCGTGTTGTTGGCCTTGGTCACGGCCTCCTCCGGCGTCCGGAACGTCAGCACCGAGAGGACGGGCCCGAAGATCTCCTCCCGCGCGATCCGGTGCGACTGCGCGACGTCGGTGAAGACCGTGGGCGCGAACCAGAACCCCTGGGCGGGCAGTTCGCAGGGCGGCGACCAGCGCGCCGCGCCCTCCCGCTCGCCCGCGTCGGACAGCTCCCGGATCTTGGCGAGCTGCGCGGCGGAGTTGATCGCGCCGACGTCGGTGTTCTTGTCGAGCGGGTCCCCGATCCGCAGCGTCGCCATCCGGGCCTTCAGCCGCTCCAGCAGCTCCCCGGCGACCGACTCCTGGACCAGCAGCCGCGACCCCGCGCAGCACACGTGGCCCTGGTTGAAGAAGATGCCGTTCACGATGCCCTCGACGGCCTGGTCGAGCGCGGCGTCGTCGAACACGATGTTGGCGGCCTTGCCCCCGAGTTCCAGGGTGAGCTTCTTCCGCGTCCCGGCGACGACCCGGGCGATCTGCCGCCCGACCTCGGTCGAGCCGGTGAAGGCGACCTTGTCGATCCCGTCGTGCGCGACGAGCGCGCGGCCGGTCTCCCCCGCGCCGGTGACGATGTTGACGACGCCCGGCGGCAGCTCGGCCTGGCGGCAGATGTCGGCGAACAGCAGCGCCGTCAGCGGGGTCGTCTCGGCGGGCTTGAGCACGACGGTGTTGCCGCAGGCCAGCGCGGGGGCGATCTTCCAGGCCAGCATCAGCAGCGGGAAGTTCCAGGGGATCACCTGGCCCGCCACGCCCAGGGGTTTCGGGTCGTCCCCGAACCCGGCGTGCCGCAGCTTGTCGGCCCAACCGGCGTAGTAGAAGAAGTGCGCGGCGACCAGCGGCAGGTCCACGTCCCGCGACTCGCGGATCGGCTTGCCGTTGTCGATCGACTCCAGCACCGCCAGCTCCCGCGAGCGCTCCTGGACGATCCGGGCGATCCGGTACAGGTACTTGGCGCGCTCGCGCCCCGGCATCGGCCCCCACACCTCGTCGAACGCGCGGCGGGCGGCCTTGACGGCGCGGTCGACGTCCGCCTCGTCCGCGCAGGCGACGTCGGCGAGGACGGTCTCGTCGGCGGGGTTGATCGTCTTGAACGGCTCGCCGTGCCCGTCGGTGAACTCGCCGTCGACGAACAGCCCGTAGGAGCCGCGGATGTCGACGACGGAGCGGGACTCGGGCGCGGGCGCGTACTCGAAGATGTTCTCGGAAGCCATCGCTCAGTCCAGGGTGAAGTAGTCGGGACCGGAGTACACCCCGGTGGCCAGCTTGCGGCGCTGCATCAGCAGGTCGTTCAGCACGCTGGACGCCCCGAGCCGGAACCATTCGGGCGTCAGCCAGTCCGGCCCGGCGGTCTCGTTCACCAGCACCAGGTACTTGATCGCGTCCTTGGTGGTGCGGATCCCGCCCGCCGGCTTGACGCCGACCTGCCGTCCCGTGGCCGCCCGGAAGTCGCGGACCGCCTCCAGCATCACCAGCGTCACCGGGAGCGTCGCCGCGGGCGACACCTTCCCGGTGGAGGTCTTGATGAAGTCCGCGCCGGCCCGCATCGCGAGCCACGAGGCGCGCCGCACGTTGTCGAGCGTGGCCAGTTCCCCGGTCTCCAGGATCACCTTCAGGTGCGCGTCGCCGCAGGTCTCCTTGACCGCGACGATCTCCTCGAAGACCTTGGTGTAGTCGCCGGACAGGAACGCGCCCCGGTCGATCACCATGTCGATCTCCGCCGCGCCCGCGGCGACCGCCGCGCGGGTGTCGGCGAGCTTCGCCTCCAGCGGCGCCCGCCCCGACGGGAACGAGGTCGCCACGCTCGCGACGCCGATGCCCGTCCCCTCCAGCGCCCGGACGGCGACGCCGACCAGGTCGGAGTAGACGCACACCGCCGCCACCCGCGGCACCGACGCGTCGGCCGGGTCCGGATGCGCGGCCTTGGCGCACAGCGCCCGCACCTTCCCGGCGGTGTCCGCGCCTTCCAGCGTGGTCAGGTCCACCATCGAGATCGCCAGGTCGATCGCCGCGGCCTTGGCCGTCGTCTTGATCGACCGGGTCGCCAGGCGCGCGGCCCGCTCCTCGGCGCCGACCCGGTCCACGCCCGGCAGCCCGTGCAGTTGGGCGCGCAACTCGGCGGCGCCGCTAAGAGTCTCCGTTGACACGCCCCCAGCATCGCCGAACTACGCCCCAGGCACAAAACGCCCACCAATCCGTTTCCAGGTTGACATCGGGGAGTACCAGATGCCTAAAGTACTAGCATCCTAGTTAAATGGAGGTGCCGGTGATCGAGTTCCATCTGGACTCCGGGTCCGGGGTGTCGCCCTACATGCAGCTCGTCCGGCAGGTGAAGCACGCGCTGCGGCTCGGTCTGCTGCGGGTGGGCGACCAGCTCCCCACCGTCAAGGACGTGGTGGCGCAGCTCGCGATCAACCCGAACACCGTGCTCAAGGCTTACCGGGAGCTGGAGCACGAGGGCCTCGTCGCGCCGCGTCCGGGCGTGGGGACGTTCGTGACGCGGACGCTGGCCGGCGACTCGCTCGCCGCGCACGGCCCGCTCCGCAAGGACCTGCAGCGCTGGCTGGCCAAGGCACGGCTCGCCGGGCTGGACGACGAGAGCATCGAGGCGCTGTTCATGACGACCTTTCGGTCCGCCGCACAGGAGGACATAGCTTGACTTCCTCCCGCGCCCTAAAGGCGGGGATTTCCGACCGTTGCCGGTTGGGTTTCCTGCTTCATTGCCGACTGCCCCGCTCGGGAGGACTCCCGTCGAGGTCTGACATCGGCTCCACAGGCCGACACCGCCAGCCCGGCGGCCACGATGTTGCGTGCGGCGTTGACGTCCCGGTCGTGCCGGGAACCGCACCCGCCGCACTCCCACTCCCGCACATCCAGCGGCATGCCCTCGCGGACGATCCCGCACCGCGAGCACGTCTTGGAGGAGGGCAACCACCGGTCGACCACCACCAGGTCGCGGCCGTACCAGCCGGCCTTGTACTCCAGCATCATCCGCAACTGCCGCCACGCCGCATCCGAGATCGCACGCGCCAGGCCGTGGTTACCGACCATCCCTGCGACGTTGAGGTTCTCGATCACGACCACTTGGTTCTCGTGGACGAGCCGAGTCGACAGCTTGTGCAGAAAATCCCGCCGCCGGTCGGCGATACGGGCATGGATCCGCGCCACCCGGATGCGGGCCTTGTCCCGGTTGGCCGACCCGGGGGCCTTGCGGGACAGATCCCGCTGTGCCCTGGCCAGACGTTCACGGTCGCGGCGCTCATGCCGAGGGTTGGTGATCTTCTCCCCGGTCGACAGGGTCACCAGCGAGGTGATCCCGACGTCCACGCCCACGGCCGCCTTAACCGGGGCCAGGGGCGCGATGATGTCGGTGCACAGGATCGAGCAGAACCAACGGCCCGCCCCGTCCCGGGAGATGGTCACCGTGGACGGCTGCGCCCCGTCCGGCAGCGGACGCGACCACACGATCGCCAGCGGCTCGGACATCCTGGCCAGCGTCAGCTCGCCGTCGCGCCACCGAAACGCCGAGCGGGTGTATTCCGCCGACGCCCGCGACTTCTTACGGGCCTTGAACCGCGGATACCTCGCACGACCGGCGAAGAAGTTGGTGAACGCGGTCTGCAGGTGCCGCAGTACCTGCTGCAACGGCACCGACGACACCTCGTTCAAGAACCCCAGCTCGTCGGTCTTCTTCCACGCCGTCAACGCGGCCGAGGACTGCACATACGAAATGCGCCGCTGCTCGGTGCGCCAGGCGCGGGTGCGTTCGGCCAGCGCCTTGTTGTAGACCAGCCGGACACAACCGAACGTGCGGGCCAGTTCGGCCGCCTGCTCGCCTGTGGGGTGGAAGCGGTACCGGAAAGCCCGCTTCACCTGCCGCGCCATACCCGGCAACCTAGCGATACGGGTATGCGGCCGCGGCCGTTTCGCAAGAAGAGCGGTGAACGGCGCTCCACCATGACGGCGGATCGCCCTGCCATCTCCTGCTCCGCAGGAGTCCGTTTCCTCCCCCGCCTGAAGGCAGGGGTTTCCGCAAGGAGAGCCCGATGCACCACCGCGCTGCAGGCCGAGGGCCTGGGCAAGAGATACGGGAAGCGCTGGGCGCTCTCCGACTGCACACTCGACCTCCCGGCGGGACGGGTCATCGGCCTGGTCGGGCCGAACGGCGCCGGGAAGACGACGCTGCTGAACCTGGCGGTCGGCCAGCTCACGCCGACCGCGGGCGGCATCCGGGTCCTGGGCGGACGCCCCGCGAGCGGGCCGGAGCAGCTCGCCAAGGTCGGGTACGTCGCCCAGGACACGCCCACCTACGCCGGGCTGACCGTCGCCGAGCACCTGAAGCTCGGCGCGCGGCTCAACCCGGGCTGGGACGACGCCCTCGCCCGGGACCGCATCGAGCGGCTCGGCCTGGACCCCGCGCGCAAGGCCGGGAAGCTGTCCGGCGGGCAGCGCGCCCAGCTGGCCCTCACGCTCGGCATCGCCAAACGCCCTCGGTTACTGGTGCTGGACGAACCGGTCGCCGCGCTCGACCCGCTGGCCCGCCGCGAGTTCCTGCAGGGCCTGATGGAGGCCGCGGTCGAGCACTCGCTCAGCGTCGTGCTCTCCTCCCACTTGGTCATGGACCTGGAGCGGACCTGCGACTACCTGGTCGTGCTCGTCGAGTCCCGCGTCCGGGTGGCCGGGGACGTCGACGACCTGCTCGCCGCCCACCACCGGCTGACCGGGCCGCGCCGCGACCCGGCGACCCTGCCCGCCGGCCAGGAGGTCGTGTCCGAGAGCCACACCGACCGGCAGAGCACCCTCATCGTCCGGACGGACGGGCCGATCCACGACCCCGCCTGGACGGTCGGCCAGGTCGGGCTGGAAGACCTCGTCCTGGCCTACATGGCCTCCTCCCCGTCCCGTCCGAGCCTGGAGGCGATCCGATGATCTGGCTGACGCTCCGGCAGTTCCGCCTCCAGGGCGCGGTCGTGTTCGCCGGCCTCGCCGTGCTCGGCGCCGCCCTGTTGATCACCGGGCCGGGCCTCGCGGACGAGTACGCCGCCGGGACCGCGTCCTGCGCCACCGACAACGCGTGCGAGGAGTTCGCCCGGCAGTTCGTCATCAAGCACCAGGCCCTCTACGGCGCGCTGCTCGCCATCGTGGTCGGCCTTCCGGGCCTCGTCGGCGTCTTCTGGGGCGCGCCCCTGATCGCCCGGGAGATCGAGGCGGGAACGCACCGCCTCGCCTGGAACCAGAGCGTGACGCGCACCCGCTGGCTGGCCGTCAAGGTCGGCCTCGTCGGGCTGGCCTCCATGGCGGCCG
Organism: Actinomadura livida; assembly: GCF_014648675.1. GTDB lineage: Bacteria > Actinomycetota > Actinomycetes > Streptosporangiales > Streptosporangiaceae > Spirillospora > Spirillospora livida. The sequence continues at coordinate 212,883 of NZ_BMRO01000004.1, read as the reverse complement.
CGGGGATCGCCGTCTTCGCCGTGGACCGGTGGTCCGACCCCCTCGCCGCGGCCGCGGCGCCCCGCTCCTCGCGGATCATGCCGCTGCTGTTCGACGCGCACGGCATCGCCCCGGTCGGCTACGCGGCGTTCGCGTTCGCGCTCGGCGTCACCGTCGGGGTGCTCGTCCGCCGCACCCTGCCGGCCATGGCGATCACGCTCGCGGTGTTCGCCGCCGTCCAGGTCGCGGTGCCGCTGTGGGTCCGCCCGCACCTCATCCCGCCGGAGCGCGGCGCCGTCGCGATCACGTCCGGCAACCTGGACTCGCTGATGCTGCACAACGACAGCCTGACCGTGCGGACCCAGGCGGGGGCCGGGACCTGGACGCTCGAGAACCACACCGTCGACGCGTCCGGCCGCAAGGTCGAGAAGCTGCCCGCCTCCATCGGCGCGGGCCCGTGCGCACCGCCGGGACCCAGGCCGGGCTCGGACGCGCCCCCCGGACCGGCGCAGGAATGCTTCGACGCGTTCGCGCAGCAGGGCTACAAGCAGTACGTGGTCTACCACCCCGCCGATCGCTTCTGGCCGCTCCAGTGGGCCGAGACGGGGCTGTTCGCCGTTCTCACCCTGGGGCTGACGGGGTTCTGCTTCTACTGGACGCGCCGCCGCATCTCCTAGAAGTCGCTGACCGCCACCGGTGCGTCGTTCGCGCGTCCCACGCCCCACATCGTGGACGCACCGGTCACGGCGACGCCGTCCAGCGTCACTCTGGCCGGGACGTCAGGGGGTCAGCGTCAGCGTGCGCTGGATCTCGTCGGCGGTCGCGCGCATCCGGTGGGCGGAGCGCTCGACCCTGGCGAGCTTGGCGGGGCGGCAGGAGATGGCGAGGGCGCCGACGATGGTGCCGGTGGCGTCGGTGACCGGGACGGCGGCGCAGGCGGTGCCGAGGGCGTACTCCTCGCGGTCGTACTGCAGGCCGCCCGGCGATTCGAGGGACCGGAACAGCCGGCCGGGGTCGGTGATGGTGTGCGGGGTCAGGTCGACGAGCGGGTGCCGCGCCAGGTAGTCGCGGCGGCGCTCCTCGTCGAACTGGCTGAGCACGCACTTGCCGATCGCGGTGGCGTGCGCGGCGTCCTCGAAGCCGACCCAGACGTCGACCCGCGGGGCGCGCGGGCCGTCGGCGATGTCGATCAGGCGGATCTCGTCGTCCATGTGCATGCTGAAGTACGCCGCGACGCCCAGCTCGTCCCGCAGGTCCATCAGGGTGGGGCGGATGCGCGCCAGCAGTTGCTGCGCCCTGCTCTGCCCGTGCAGCGCCTCGACCCGCTCGCCCAGCACCCAGACGCCGTCCGGCAGGCGCGTCGCGTAGCCCTCGTGCGCGAGGGTGCGCAGCAGGTGGTAGGTGGTGGCGAGGGGCAGCCTCGCCTCTCGCGCGAGCTGCTTGGCGGGCGCGCCGCTCGGACGTGCCGCGACCACTTCCATGAGCCGCAGGGCGCGCTGCACCGATGCGATGAGTGTGGGTTTGCGTGTCTCATCCATTACCCACAGCGAACCCCTCTGGCCTGGTTCGGTCAAGGCCTCGGCGACGGTCGTCCCATTGGATCACTCCTGACGTGCGCGTGCGGAGGGTTTCCCGATACGGCCTGGGGAATGGGCGCTCACATGTACGGGACTACTCAGAAGTACGACCGGGGCGTAACTTCGGGGCGGAGCCATGGCGCATCCGAGGACCCGCCCGAGGAGGACGCATGAGCCAGACAAGACCCGCGCGCGCCGACCGGCCCGCGCACGTGGACGAGCGGACCGCACGGAAGGTCGCCGAGGAGGCGCGGGAGACCGAGTGGCGGCTGCCGAGCTTCGGCAAGCAGCTCTTCCTCGGGGACTTCCGCCTCGACCTCGTCCACCCGCATCCGCGGCCGGACGACGAGGCCTGTGGCAAGGGCGAGGAGTTCCTCGCCCGGCTCACCGAGTTCTGCGCCACGAAGATCGACCCGGCGCTGATCGAGCGGGAGGCGCGGATCCCGGACGACGTCATCGCGGGCCTGCGCGAACTCGGCGCGCTCGGCATGAAGATCCCCGAGAAGTACGGCGGCCTCGGCCTCAGCCAGCTCTACTACGGGCGGGCGCTGATGGTCGCCGGGTCGGTCAGCCCGGCGCTCGCCGCGCTGCTGTCGGCGCACCAGTCCATCGGCGTCCCGCAGCCGATCAAGATGTTCGGGACGCCGGAGCAGAAGGACGAGTGGCTGCCGCGCTGCGCCCGCCAGGTCAGCGCGTTCCTGCTCACCGAGCCCGACGTCGGCTCCGACCCGGCCCGGCTGCGCGCCACCGCCGTCCCCGACGGCGACGAGTACGTCCTCGACGGCGTCAAGCTGTGGACGACCAACGGCGTCGTCGCCGACCTCGTCGTCGTCATGGCGCGCGTCCCGAAGCAGGACGGGCACCGCGGCGGCATCTCCGCGTTCGTCGTGGACATGGCCACGCCCGGCATCACCGTCGAGAACCGCAACGCGTTCATGGGGCTGCGCGGCATCGAGAACGGCGTCACCCGGTTCCACGACGTCCGCGTCCCCAAGGCGAACCTGATCGGCAAGGAGGGCGCGGGCCTCAAGGTCGCGCTGACCACCCTCAACACCGGGCGGCTCTCGCTGCCCGCGATCTGCGCGGCGAGCGGCAAGTGGGCCGCCAAGATCGCGCGGGAGTGGTCCCGGGAGCGGGTGCAGTGGGGCCGGCCGGTCGGCGAGCACGAGGCCGTCTCCCGCAAGATCGCGTTCATCGCGGCGACCGCGTACGCGATGGAGGCGATGCTCGACCTGTCCAGCCAGCTCGCCGACGACGAGCGCAACGACATCCGGATCGAGGCGGCGCTGGCGAAGCTGTGGTCGTCGGAGATGGCGTGCCGCGCCGCCGACGAGCTGATCCAGCTGCGCGGCGGCCGCGGCTACGAGACGGCCGAGTCGCTCGCGGCGCGCGGCGAGCGCGGGGTGCCCGCCGAGCAGCTGTACCGCGACCTGCGGATCAACCGGATCTTCGAGGGCTCCACCGAGATCATGCACCTGCTGATCGCCCGGGAGGCGGTGGACGCGCACCTGTCGGTCGCCGGCGACATCATCGACCCGGAGGCGTCCGCGGGGAAGAAGGCGCGGGCGGCGGCGAAGGCGGGCGGGTTCTACGCGCGCTGGCTGCCGACGCTGGTCACCGGGGCCGGGCAGCGCCCGAAGTCGTACGCCGAGTTCGGGGCGCTGGCGCGGCACCTGCGGTTCGTCGAGCGGTCCTCCCGCAAGCTGGCCCGGTCGATCTTCTACGCGTCGGGACGCTGGCAGGGCGGGCTGGAGCGCAAGCAGGGCTTCCTCGCCCGGATGGTCGACATCGGGGCCGAGCTGTACGCGATGAGCGCGGTGTGCGTCCGGGCGCAGGCCGACTCGTCCGCGGACGGCCCGCTCGCGAGCGCCGGGGCGGGCGGCGAGGGTCCCGCCACGGCGCCCGGTAAGTCGGCCGTGCTGCTCGCGGACGCCTTCTGCCGGCAGTCGCGCGTCCGGGTCGAGGAACTGTTCGACGGGCTCTGGCGCAACACCGACGCGATGGACGCGAAACTGGCCCGCGCCGTCCTCAAGGGCGACTTCGCCTGGGTGGAGGAGGGCGTGCTCGACCCGTCCATCCCCGGGCCGTGGATCGCGCCGTCCGAGCCGGGTCCGAGCGAGAAGGAGGACGTCCACCGCACCATCGGCTGACCGGGCTTCCGGGCCGGGCAGCCGGGCCGGCGGCCGGGCCGGGCGGCTGACCAGGGCGGTTGACCAGGGCGGACGTGCCCGCGCGCGGCGTGCGGCGGGCGGCGCGCGGTCACCGCGGGGCGTCGGCCGCCCGCGCCTGGGTAGACTGGCCCGGCTTCGCGCCAGAGATCGGACCGTCCGAGCGGATCAGGTCATTCGATCCGGCGAGCGAGAATCCGAGCGCCCACGCACCCAGCGAGCGGGAAGTAATGCATTCACCTGGTCAGAAGAAGTCCATCGCAGGAACCCTCCTCAACCTCGTCGGCAGCAAGCCGAAGAGCGCCGGCGCCGCGCCGGCGCCGCCGGGGGGAGGCGCGGACGGGGACGTCGTCCAGCCCGCCGCCGGAGAGGGCGCGCTGGAGAACCACCTCGGCGGGGACGAGGCCCGCAACTACCGCAAGTACGAGTACGAGACCGTCGCGCCGCACGTCGGGCGGTCCATGCTGGAGGTCGGCTCGGGGCTCGGGCACTTCTCCGAGCAGTTCGCCGGGCGCCTCGACTACCTCGTCGTCAGCGACAACGACCCGTACTGCGTCGGCGAGCTGCGCAAGCGCTACGACGGCAGCGAGGACGTCGAGGTCATCGACCTGGCGCTGCCCGCCGACATCGCGATCCGGCGGAAGGTCGACACCGTCGTGATGATGAACGTCCTGGAGCACATCAAGGACGACGTCCAGGCGCTGCGCGACCTCGCCGCCGTCACCGAGCCCGGCGGCCGGATCGTCATCTGGGTGCCCGGCTACATGCAGCTCTACGGGGACTTCGACCGCAAGGTCGGGCACGTCACCCGCTACACGCCGAAGACGCTGGAGGCGTCGGTCCGCGCGGCGGGCCTCGTCCCCGAGGTGCTCAAGCCGATCAACTTCCTGGGCGGGATCGCCTGGTGGTTCGCGGTCCGCCGGGGCGGCGCCGGCTACCCGGACCCGAAGCTCGTCAAGATCTACGACCGGACGGTCGTGCCGCTCACCCGCACCATCGAGCGCGTGGTCAAGCCGCCGTTCGGGCAGACGGTGTTCTGCGTCGCCCGCGTGCCGCGCTGACGCACCCGCAGGCACGGCCGGATTGGCCGGAACGGGGAAGGGTCACGGAACGTGACCCTTCCCCGTCGCTTTCTTCCAGCCCCGCGAACGGTATGTCGTCCAACACCGCACGCCCCCCGACCGCGAAACTGTGCAGTGGCCGGAACGATGACGGGCCGCCTCTCCGGGCGGCGGAGCACCGCCTGCTTCCGCGGGACGTCACCGCGAAGGCCGGCCACGAAGTTCCCGTGTGGTCCGACGGTTCGGGGGCGGGGGTCCTGCGGAGGGGAGATCCCCGCCACCGAATCAGCCGACCGATCAGCCGACCGGGGTGCCGTTCCGCCCGGCCGGGACGGCGAACAGCGACAGGCGGTGCGCGGTCGCCGCGGCCTCCCCGCGGTTGGCCACGTCCAGCTTCCCGAGGATGTTGGACACGTGCACGCTGGCGGTCTTCACCGAGATGAACAGCGCCTCGGCGATGTCGCGGTTGCTGCGGCCCTCCGCGACCAGGCGCAGCACCTCGTACTCGCGCGGCGTCAGCCCCAGCGGCGCCGCGGACTCGCCGCCGCGGGCGGTGCGGGTGCGGCGCAGCAGGTCGGCGACGCGTTCGCCGAGCGGGACTGCGCCGAGGCCGTCCGCCAGCTCCTCCGCGGTGCGCAGCCGGGCCGCCGCCGCGTCGTGGTCGCCGTCCGCCAGCGCGGCCCGCGCGGCGTTGAGCAGCGCACACGCCCGGCGGTACGGGTTGCCGAGCGCCTCCCACGCCGCCGCGGCCTCCTCCCACGCGGCGAAGTCGAGGACGCCGCGGGCGCGGGCCGCCTCGGCGGCGAACGTCAGCCGGTGCGCCTTCTGCAGCGGGCCGAGGACGTTGAGCCCGGCGGCGCGTTCCTCGATGCGCCGCAGGTCGTCGGCCGCGGCATCGCCTAGCTCGGCGCAGATCGACGCGCCGGTGACCAGCGCGGGCCACGCGTAGCGGGCGTCGTCGGGAAGGCCGGCGTGGTCGAGGACGGGACGCACCGCGTCCAGCCCGGCCTCGGGACGTCCCTCCGCAAGGGCCACGTTGGCCTCCAGCCAGAGGGTGGCGAAGTAGTCCTGGGTCTTCAGCCACTTCATCTTGAGGTTCATGATCTCGCGGGAGCCGACCAGCCGCTTCCGCGCGGTGGCCAGGTCGCCGCGCGCCAGCGCGAGCCAGCCGGACAGGACGAGCAGCGACGTCCTGGTCGTCACGGCCGGATCCTGCTCCATCGCCTGGTTCAGCACGGCGGTCGCCTCGTCCCACCGGCCGAGCGAGACCAGCGGCTCGGCCTGGTTGATGGACAGGAACGTCCCCTGCGTGCGGGCCACGCCGTACTCGCGGGCGAGCTCGATGCCGCGCCCGGCGACCGCGGCGGCCTCCTCGTGCCGTCCCGCGCCCTCCAGGAAATGCGACTTGATCACGTGGAAGCGCAGCAGGACCCGCTGGTCGCCGGTGCTGACCGCCGTCCGGTCGATCTCGGCGAGGTCTTCCTCGTCGAGGTAGTCGACGTCGGCGCAGAACCGGGTGATCAGCGCCTCGGCCTCGGTGACCGGGTCGCCCAGCGCGCGGGCGACCGCGAGCGCCTCGGCCGCCGCGTTGCGCGCCTCGTCGATCTCGGGGGTGAGGCGGACGTAGTTCCCCAGCGTGGACAGCGCCCGCGCGCGCAGCGCCGTCGGCGGGTCGACCGGCAGCATCGCCACGGCGGACCGCAGGTCCTCGACGAAACCCGGGCGCGCCATCTGGTACCGCATGCGCCCGCGCAGTTCGAGCAGCATCGCCACGCGGGCCGGATCGTGGCCGCCGCCCCGCTCCTGGACCGCCTCGACCTCGCGCAGCGCGGCGGTGACGAGCTTGATGCCGCGGTCGTACTCGCCCGCCTCGTCCGCGGCGGCCGCGGCCTGCTCCAGGACGGTGACGTGGTCGGCGCCGATGCGCTCGGCCGCGTCCGGGACCCGGTCCCACAGTTCGAGGACCCGCGACAGCATCGCCAGGCATTCGGCGTAGGCGAGGGCTTTGCGCGCGTCGGCGGCGGCCCGCCACGACGCGGCCAGCGCCCACGTGCTGTCGTGGGCGGACTTCCAGTGGTGGCTCAGCTCGACCCATAGCCGCCCGGACGGCACGAGCCCGGGGTCGTTCTCCAGCGCCTCGGCGTAGCGGCGGTGAAGCCGCGTGTGCTCGCCCGGCAGCAGGTCGTCGTGGATGACCTCGCGGATCAGCGCGTGCCGGAACGCGTAGCCGTCGCCGTCCACCACGAGGACGTTCGCGGCGACGGCGGGGCGCAGCGCGCGGGTCAGCCCGCCGTCGCCGAGGCCGGTGACCGCCGACAGCAGCGCGTGCTCGATGCGGGTGCCGCCGCCGCTCGCGTCGCGCAGCACGTCCTGCGTCTCGTCCGGGAGCCGCTGCACGCCGGCGAGCAGCAGGTCGCGCAGCGACTCGGGCAGCTCGCTCGCCAGCGTGCCGTCGTCGTCGAGCAGCGCCTCGATGAACAGCGGGTTGCCCTCGCTGCGCACGGCGATCCGGTCGACCAGCCCGTGCGGCGGCGTCCCGCCGAGCAGCTCGGTCACGAGCGCGGCGATGTCCGCGCGGGTCAGCGGCGCGATCTCCGCGCGCCGGACCCGGTCGACCCGCTCCAGCCCGGCGAGCAGCGGGCGCAGCGGATGGCTGCGGTGCAGCTCGTCCGACCGGTACGTCACGACGATCAGGATCGGCGCGGTGCCGAGGTTGCGGATCAGGAAGGCCAGCAGGTCGCGGGTGGAGCGGTCGGCCCAGTGCGCGTCCTCCACGACCAGCACGACCGGACCGCGCTCGGCCAGCCGCTCCAGCAGCGTGAGCATGACCTCGAACAGGCGCGCGCGCTCCTCACCGGACGCGGCGTCGCTCTCCGGCTCCCCGAACTCGGGCAGCAGCCGGGCGAGGCCGCCGGTGTCGCCGCGCGGCACGAGCCCGGCGACCCCGTCGGTGCCGATGTCGCGGACGAGGTCGCGCAGGACGGTCGTGAACGGCGCGAACGGCAGGCCGTCGGAGCCGAGTTCCAGGCAGCCGCCGGCGAGCACCCGGGCGCGGCCGTCCACGGACCGGGCGTACTCGCGGATCAGCCGGGTCTTGCCGACACCGGCGTCACCGCCGATGAGCACGGCCCCGGGTGCGGCGGCGAGCGCGTCCTCCAGCTCCGCCAGCTCGGCGGATCTGCCGACCAGGACGGGACTCATCGCACGTGGGCTCACGTCCCCAGCATGCCAAACGGGCCGGACATATCCACCTGAATTTCAGGCCGTGCGACTCCGCCAGGTCTGCCCGCGATGCTCGTCCGGCCCGGCGACGGGGCCTTCGGGCAGCGGCGGGTGGACGGTCGTCCGCACCGGCCCCTCCTCCTGCACCGCACGCCGCCGGAAGTGGTCGAGGCCCAGCATCTCGGCGTGCGACAGCACCGGAGCGACGGGCGCACCGGCCGCGGTCAGCAGCTCGACGGCCTCCGCCCGGGTGAGCTTCGCCACCGCCGCGGTCACGGCCCCGTCCAGCTCCCCGATCCTGCCCAGCCGCTCGACGAAGGGAACGTCCGCGTGCTCGCCGATCCCGAGGGCGTGGCACGTCGCCTTCCAGAGCCGGTCTTCGGAGACCACCCCGAGCGTGATCTTCTGGCCGTCCTTCGTCGGGTAGACGCCGTAGCCGGGCACGGGCCCCGCCCCCGACCGCCGCGTCGCCTCCGGGACGGTGCCGACCCAGTGCGCGAGGACGTCCGCCATCCCGAGGTCGATCCGGTCGCCGGCCCCGGTGGCCCGCGCCTTCATGCAGGCCGCGGTGACCGCGAAGGCGGCCATCGTCGCGGCGGCCATGTCCGCCACCGGAAGCTCGTCGGCCTCCGGCGACACGGCGTCCGGCGGCAGCGCACCCGCGTACGCGCGGTAGTTGATGTCGTGCCCGGGAACGTCCGACAACGGCCCATCGGCGCCGTAGCCGGAGATCGAGCAGTAGACGAGCGCGGGGTTGAGTTCGCGCAGCGCCGCATACCCCACACCGAGCCGGTCGGCGACGCCCGGCCGGAACCCCTCAACGAACACCTCTGCTCCCCCGGCGAGCTCCAGGCACCGCGCGAGCCCGTCCTCGGACTTGAGGTCGAGCACCATGCTGCGCTTGTGCCGGTTGAGGACGTCGAAATGGCTCCGGAACATCCGCATCGGCTCCCCGCCCGGCGGCTCCACCTTGATCACGTCCGCCCCGAGCTGGGCGAGCAGCTGGGTCGCGTACGGACCGGGCCGCCACATCGTCAGATCCAGAACCCGCAGCCCGTCCAGCAGCCCCATGCCCCTCCTCCACCGTCCCGCATCACGGTGCCGCCCCGGCGACGCCCCGTCAAGCGAACGCTTGCTCGTTGTTGACGTGACGTCCAATCGGGGTGAGGCTGGCTCGCAGGGCGACCGGGTGACGGCGGGCGGCGCCACCCGATCCCATACCGGGAGGTGGTTGGGATTAGGTTCTCAGTCTTCTACGAGCACCAGTTGCCGCGGCCTTGGAGTGACGGGCAGGAGCTGAGGCTCTACCAGGACGCGCTCGACCAGGTGGAGATCGCCGATCGGGTGGGGTTCGACTATGTGTGGGAGGTCGAGCACCACTTCCTTGAGGAGTACTCGCATTCTTCGGCGCCGGAGGTGTTTCTCGGGGCCGCTTCGCAGCGGACAAAACGGATTCGGCTCGGGCACGGCATCGTGCAGCTGCCGCCCGCTGTGAACCATCCCGCGCGGATCGCCGAGCGGATCGCGACGCTCGACCTCGTGTCCAACGGGCGCGTCGACTTCGGGACGGGCGAGGCCAGTTCCAGCGCGGAGCTCGGCGGGTTCGGGGTGCGGCGCACCGACAAGCGGGCGCAGTGGCAGGACGCGATCGACGCCATCACCAGGATGTTCGTGGAGGAGCCGTTCGCGGGGTGGAACTCGCCCGACATCCGGATGCCGCCGCGGAACGTGCTGCCGAAGACCGTCCAGAAACCCCACCCGCCGCTCTGGGTGGCGTGCTCGCGCCGGGAGACGATCCAGTTCGCCGCGCGGAACGGGATCGGCGCCCTTTCGTTCTCCTTCGTGGAGCCCGAGGACGCGGGCAGATGGGTGGACGAGTACTACCGCATCATCGAGTCGGACGAATGCGTCCCGGCGGGGTTCGCGGTGAACCCGAACGTGACCGTCGTCCTGCCGATGATGCTGCACGAGGACGAGGCCACCGCGATCGAGCGCGGCATCGACGGCGCGCATTTCTTCGCGTTCGCCCTCGCGCACTACTACGGGTCCACGCCGCACGATCCGGGGCGCACGGACGTGTGGCAGGAGTTCCTGGAGCGGCGCGCCTCGCGCGGTCTGTCCCGGGAGCAGATCATCGCCAACGCCGGGACCCTCAACGTCAACGTCGGCTCGCTGCGCGGCGCGGTGGGGACGCCCGAGCAGGTCGTCGACCTGGTCCGGCGTTACGAATCGGTCGGGGTCGACCAGGTCTCCTTCGTGCTGCAGGCGGGCCCGAACGAGCACGAGCACATCTGCGAGAGCCTGGAGTTGTTCGGGAAGGCGGTGCTTCCGCATTTCACCGAGGGGCGGGAGGAGCGGGAGGCCGCCAAGGCGGAGCGGCTGGCCCCCGCCATCGAGGCCGCGCTCGCGCGCCGGAAACCGGCCCGGACGAGCCCGCCCGGCTACCGCATCGACGAGGAGGCGGAGGTCGCCCGCGCCTCCCGCGGCCGGCGGCCGGTCGAGGACATCCGCGCCGCGGGCCGCAGAAGGTTCCGGCAGGGCTTCTACAAGCTCGTGCACGGCCGTTCCGACGCGCAGATCGAACGCCGGTTCGGCCCCGCGGCGCAACGCGTGTTCTTCGCCGGGATGGCCCGTGCCTACGACCCGTCCGCGTCGGGCGGGTTCACCGGTGAGCTGGAATTCCGTCTGAGCCGTGCGGACGGGGAGGCCGTCTGGACGCTCGGCATCGGCAAGACGCGCGCCCGCGCTCGCCAAGGGCCCGCGAAGGATCCTGCGCTCACGCTCAGTGTGGCTACGGCCGATTTCCTGCGTATTCTCGCCGGAGACGCGAATCCGGCGTCGCTTCTCATGGACGGCCGCCTGGAGCTGAGCGGTGATTTCGAGCTCGCGCCGCGGCTCAGCGAGATGTTCGGCGGGCCGTCCCCCTACTGATGGCGGGTGGCCGTGGTCCCCCGACGTCCACGACCACCCAGAGGTGAGACGCCCGCACCCCGGGTCCGGTTCGAAAAAAGTCAGTACGGCACCGGACGGCTTCGCGGTCTCACCATCGCCGTTCCTCCCGCCGGAAGCCCTCCCACGGTCGAGCAGCGGGACGCCTCCGGCGAGCGCGGCGGCCGTTACCGGCCGGCGGCCCGGCTACTTGGCGGACGGGCGTCCGGCGACCAGGTCGCTCAGCCGGTCGCCGAGCCGCTGCACGGGCCGCCGGTACCGGCGCTCGCGGTTGCGCGCCCACCGCTCCTTCCGGGAGCCCGGCGCGTACCGGCGCCGCGCCCAGGGCGAGTCCGGGCGCGCGAGCCGCACCGCGCCGACCAGCGCGACCACCCCGATGAAGAGCCCGAGGACGCCGGTCCAGATCTTGCCCTTGAGCAGGGCGATCACGGCGACGGCCACGTTGAACAGGAGGGCGAGGGCGATGCCCCACAGGCCGTCGCCGGCCGCGTCGTCCAGTCCCACCGGGTGCAGCCCGAGCAGCAGCAGCCCGGACAGGGCGACGGTGATGAACACGACCTCGACCGACAGCCGGCCCTTCTCGCTCCAGTAGACGTCCCGCAGGTAGAACACGAGCGCGAACTCGTCCAGCACCAGGGCGGCGCCGAGCCCGAACAGGGCCGCGGCGGCCGCCGCCAGCCCGGACGACCCGTCGTCGATGGTCAGCCCGCCAACGCCGCCCACGCACATGAACACGAGGCCGAACACCGCGTGATGGATGTGCTGCCCGCCCGGCGTGACGTTCCCCGGCCACCACCGCACCTGCCGCCGGATCATCCGCACGCTGAACCGGATGAACAGGAACCCGGCGATGAACGCGACCAGGAAGCAGAACAGCCGGAGCCGCCCGGCGTCCGCGATCTCCCGTGTGAACCACTCCCCCACGAGTGAGGCATTCCCCCCGGCGGGCAAGGCGGGGTAACCGCACCGCCAACGGTTCCCTACCGCCGCTCTGCCTTCAACACCGCCCAGACGCTCTTCCCCTCGAACTCCGTCCGGACGCCGTGTTCCCGAGCCAGAGAAGCGACAATTCTCATCCCCCAGCCACCGGGGTCGGGAGCGTCATCCGCGGGTGCTTCTTCGGGCATCGACAGATCGGGCGTGGACACCCGTGGCCTCTCCGGCGAGGAGTCCCACACCTCCACCCGGAGCCCGTCACCCGCGAGAGCCATCCGCAACGCGATCGGCTGGTGAGGCGTGGCCCGCACCGCGTTCGTGAGCAGTTCCGACGCGATGAGCACCGCGTCCTCCGCCGTCTCCTCCGCGAGCCCCCATTGCAGCACCTGCGATTCGACGATCAGACGACCCTGCTGGACGACGTCCGGCAGGGCCAGGAATCCCCGCCGCAAGGCCCGGGGCCCTGCCGCCGTTCTCTCCACCCGAAGCAAGGAGTCCGATATGTCGAATTCGCCCTTTCTGTGATCTCGTCCGACGATCATGCCGTGCACCTCTTCCGTCACTCGACGTATGCGATCCGCCACACATCGTGGAAGCTTCTGGTTATCGTCGGAAGTGGGATCGGCTTTATCGAATTCGATACTTGCGGAGGGCAACTCGTGGTGAATCGGAAGCGACTCGACCCGACCGAGTCAACCGCGGCACTCTTCGGGGCAAAACTCAGGAAGCTTCGGGACGAAGCCGGACTTTCCCAAGCCCAGCTCGCGGAGGCGATCGGCTACTCGAACGACACCATCTCCAAAGTGGAGACCGCCGCCCAAGCCCCGTCCCCGCAGCTCGCCGAGCACATCGACGCCCACTTCGGCACTGGCGACACCTTCCAGGAGCTCCAGCCCCTCGCCGCCAAGGAGGGCATCCCGACCTTCTTCCGCCCCTACGCCGATCTGGAGAGCGGCGCCAACTCGATCCGCGTCTACGAACCGGTCGTCGTCACCGGTCTGTTGCAGATCGAAGAGTACGCTCGCGCAGTCCTCAGCCCTGGTCAGCACGTGAATACCATCGACCTGGCGGTCGACGCCCGCATGAACCGTCAACGCGTCCTGGAGAGGAAGGAGCCTCCGTGGGTGGTGATCGTCATGCTCGAGTCGGTGATCCGGAAAGAGGTCGGCGACAGAGAGATCACCAAGGCCCAACTCGCTCGCGTCCTGGAGCTCTCCAACGAGCCCTACATCAACATTCTGGTCGTCCCGGACGGCGCTCAGGTCTTCCCCGCGGCAGGTTTCACCCTGTTCACATTGGATGACGATCCCGAGATCGCATTCGTGGAGAGCGCGGGCGGCACCGGCCGGGTGATCGAACCGGCCCCTCGGGTGGCGGAGCTCCGACGGCTGTGGGACTTGATCGTCGGCTCCGCTCTCACGGATGTAGCCTCACAGAATCTGATCCGCGAGGTCATGGAGGGCCTGTGAAAGATACGGAGCGCGCTGCGTGGCGCAAGAGCAGCCACAGCAGTCAGGAGGGCGGTACCTGCATCGAACTGGCCTGCCTCGACACCACCATCGCCGTGCGCGACAGCACCGACCCGACCGGGCCCGCCCTCCGGCTCGACCGCCCCGCCCTCACTCGTCTCGTCGCCCGCATCAAGACCGGCGAACTCGACCGCTGACCCCACCCCTCAACCCCCCAGACGATCTTCCCGGGGGGTCTCTGCCGCTCGGTGGCCGAGCCCCGTCACACGCCGTCCGTCCATCCATGGCCGCACCTGCCCAAACGCCCCGGTATCGCGGGCGGGCTATCGATCGGGTCTTAATATTGTCACCTCGAACATCCGTGCGATTGCGAACACGGTCCGGAGTTGTTCGATAGCATTGTGTCATGTGTTCGAGCGAGAACGACGTGGCGTCGATGTCCACCAGCGAGCTGGTGGATGCGGCGGCGTTGATCGCGGCCGAACTCGCCCAGCGCCCGGACGACGGTCCGGCAGCGGCCTGCCTGCGGGACGCCGAGACGCTCGGCCGCACCATCGACCTCCATGAAAGCGCGCTGGCCAGCCTGATCAGGCGGGTGGACGCGTCCGGGCAACTACGCCGCTGGGGCTACCCGTCCGTACGGAGCTGGCTGCGGATCCGGCTGGGAATGCGGGAGGCCCGCGCGAAGGAACGCATCGCTCTCGCCCGCCAACTCCACCGCCTTCCCGTTGTCGCCGCGCGGCTGGCGAGCGGGGACCTCTCCTACGGGTATGCCTCCACCATCGCCGGTGCGGTCACCCGGCTGGACGAGGAGGATTGCGCGGCGGCCGAGAACATCCTGCTCGACCTGGTCGAGCAGGGCCATTCCGCCGGGAAGGTCGCCGCGTTCGGTCATCGGATCACCGACCTGATCGCCGAGCGCGACGGTACCGAAACCCCCGACCCCGACTCCCGTCGCGGGTACGAGCGGTCCTGGATCGACTCCACCCGCTCCCTGGACGGCGGCCGCTACATCAAGGGCTGGCTGAACGCCGAAGACGCCGCCATCTGGGACGGCACCCTCGCACCCTTGGCCAAACCCGCCGGCACCGAGGACGACCGTGACCTGCCCGAACGCATGGCGGCAGCCCTTACCGGGGCCTTGGCCGGTGGGCACAAGGCCACAAAGGTCACCGTCATCTGTGACCTGGACACCCTTACCGGCGGCACCGCCCCGGCCCGCCTCAGCGACGGCACCCCGATCCCCGCCGCCCAGGCCCGCCGCATCGCTTTGGCCGCCGGGGTATCGCCGCTATTGCTGGGGCGCGGTCACCTGCCGCTCTACCTCGGGTACCGAGAACGGTTCGCCACTCCAGGCCAGCGCCGCGTCCTGGAAACCCTCTATCCGACGTGCGCCGTTCAGGAATGCGAGGTTCCCGGCACGCTGTGCGAGGTCGACCATGTGCACGGCTGGTCCCTCGGCCACAGCCCCACCGACATCGACAAGCTCACCCTGACCTGCGGATGGCACAACCGGTGGAAGGCAGCCAACCCCGACCGCATCCACATCACCCGAAACGACGACGGCCACTACACCTACCGGCTCCCGCGCCCCCGGCACACCCGCGGCCACCGCTCACCGTCCAGCACCGCGAGCCCCTGGCAGCAGAAACCGGCGTCTCTACCTTCCCGCCCGACGGGAACCCGCCCGCAACCTCGTCCCCATGCCCCACGCCCCCAACGGACAAGACTCCCCATGGCAAGACCCCCCACCGCACAACCCCGCACCTCCTTGCGAGGATCCCGGCAATCCGCCGGCCCCTGAACGCCTACCGCCCCGGAACATACTTGTGGGGATCGTCTGAACACGCAGCATCCCGGGAACGCAGCATCCCGGGAACGCAGCATCCCGGGAACGCAGCATCCCGGATACGCGCGCCAGGCCCGTCAACAAGGGAGGAGCGACTAGTTCTCCCAGTCTTCAGGGAGCGTCTACTGTTCGCTCGGTCTCTCCCCTTCGCTCGGCCTCTCCACTTCGTACTGCGCTGATCAGCTGGGTTGTCGCTGCCACGTTGGTCGACCACCGTGCGGCATGGGTCAGGCGGCCGGCCGGGACGAAGGAGCGCTTGTCGCGGAATACTTGGACCGTAGATGCGCAGGGTGCCGAAGTGCCGGAGGAGCGGGATGAACATCATCGTTGACGACCTGTCCGGCACGCAGATCGCCGGCTTTCTCCAGGAACACGTCCAGGAGATGCGGTCCATCACGCCGCTGGAGAGCAAGCACGCCCTCGACCTCGAAGCCCTTCGCGCGCCGGACGTCACGTTCTGGTCGGTGATGGACGGCGGTTCGGTGGTGGGCTGCGGGGCCATCAAGAGGCTGGACGCCGCCCACGCCGAACTGAAGTCGATGCGCACGACACCGCGGCGCAAGCGGAGCGGGATCGCGTCACTGCTGCTGGAACACGTCCTCACCGAGGCGAAGCGCATGGGGTTCGCCCGGCTGAGCCTGGAGACCGGCTCGGCCGAGTTCTTCCTCCCCGCCAGGAAGCTGTACGAACGGTTCGGTTTCACCTACTGCGAGCCCTTCGCGGACTACAAGCCCGACCCCAACAGCGTGTTCATGACGCGATCGCTCTGACGCCCCGGAAATCGTTCGCGTGACGGGTGTCGCGGTTTGTACGGTCCAGCGATGGACGATTCAGACGGCTGCTTCGGAGAGCGGGTCGCGGTGGGGTACGACGAGGCGTCCGCGGAGATGTTCGCGGCCGGCGCCGTCGAACCGGCCGTCGAGGTACTCGCGGAACTCGCCGGAGACGGCCGGGCCCTCGAACTGGGGATCGGGACCGGTCGCATAGCGCTGCCGCTGGCGGAACGCGGCGTCGAGGTCCACGGCATAGACATGTCCCGGGCGATGATCGCGCGGCTGCGCGCCAAGCCGGGCGGTGCCGCGATCGGGGTGACGGTCGGCGACTTCGCCGCGGCGCGTGCGGCGGGGACGTTCTCCGTCGTCTACCTGGTGTTCAACACGATCATGAACCTGACGACGCAGGACGCTCAGGTGGCCTGCTTCCGCAACGCGGCCGCCCACCTCGACCCCGGCGGCACGTTCGTGATCGAGGTCGGCGTGCCCGAGCTGCGGCGGCTTCCGCCGGGGCAGGACGTCGTGCCGTTCCAAGTGAGCGAGACGCAGTGGGGCTTCGACGTGTACGACGTGGCCGCCCAGGCGATGAGCTCGCACCACATCGAGGTCGTCGACGGCCGCGGGGAGTACCGCTCGTTCCCGTTCCGGTACGTGTGGCCGGCGGAGCTCGACCTGATGGCCCGGCTCGCCGGGCTGCGCCTGCGCGACCGCTGGGACGGCTGGACGCGCGAGCCCTTCACGAGCGAGAGCGCCCAGCACGTGTCCATCTGGGAGAAACCCCTCACCGGGTGAAGCCGGGCCGGGGATGAGGCCGTGGGCAGGCTACGCGTCTCGATGAGAGGCCGAAGCCCGCCCGCCCACGGCCCGGCCCCGCTCACCCGCCCAGGGAGCGGATCTTGTCGTTGAGGGTGGGGCGCATCTTCTTCAGGCACATGACCGGGAGGTAGGCGCCGTCGGCCGTCATGAGGTGGGTGGACGTGGCGGGGCAGTCCCGCTTCGCCCTGACCCGGCCCTCGATCTTCGCGACGGCCGTCGGGCGGGCGCAGTCGGCCTTCTTCGGGCCGCCGACGGCGTACGAGGGGTCGGCGATGCAGTCACCGGTCGCCAGGACGCCGCCGCCCGCGCCGAGGCACAGCACTGGCCGGGTGAGCTCGCCGCCGCCGAAGGACCGCAGCTTCATGGTCTCCAGCGTCTTCGCCGGGCAGGACGCCTCGGCGTCGACGCGGGCGATCACCTTGCCGTACCAGTTGGCGGAGGTGCAGGCGACCTCCTTGCCGCCGATGCCGAAGGAGCCGCCGCTGACGCAGTCCCCGACCGACAGCAGTGCGCCGCCCGCGCCCGGGTCGCCCGGGTGGGGGCCGTCGAGGTTGCGGACGCACGCCTCGTAGTAGCGCTTGTCGCCCTGTTTGAGGGTGACGTTGCTGACGCCGTCCGTGCCGGCCGGGCAGTCGGGCTCCGACCGGGTGCCGAACTGGTACGCCGTGGCCTGCCGCTCGGCGGTGATCTTGACCACCTTGGCCCTGGCCGCGGGGTCGTCGCACTTCACCCGGGTACTGGCCGGGATCTTGTTGCCCGTGCCGTTCCCGAAGCCCGTGTCGATGCACTGCTCGGCCTTGAGCGGGCCGCTCAGCCGGCCCCCGGCGCTCTGGACGGCCACCAGTACCACGGCCACCACCCCGAGGACGACGACGACCGCGAGCCCGGCCAGCACGAACACGAGCGGTGACCGCTTCCCGGCCGGTGGCGGGGCGGGAGCGCCCATCGGCGGAACGGGGGGCGGCTGTCCCTGCCCCGGTGGCTGGCCGTACAAGTCCGCGACCTCCTGATCATCGTGGGAGGTAAGGGACCTTATCGGGAAACGTCCGCCGCCCGTCGCTAGAGGCGGAGATTGGGCGGGGACTCAAGCTCGGTGAGCTCGATGCCGGGCGCGGCGACGACGACGTCGCCCGCCAGGTGCACCGCCTCGATCTCGCCCGTGGCCAGGTCAGTGATCTCGTACTGCGCGACCGGTAGCGGTTCGGTGTCGGTCTCGTAGACCGCCGTCCCGGACCGGTGCCAGCGCCAGGTCGTCGTCAGCGGCGCGAGGGACGGGCCGTTCAGCTGGACGAGGCGCACATCGGTCTCCGCGTTCTCGTCCAGCGCCAGCGAGTGCGCGATCGCCACGAGGAAACCGGGCGAGTCGGACAGGAAGCCGGCCGCGCGCTCCGTGTGCTCCGTCCCCGTCTCACCGGCGGCGCGCACCCAGGCGAGCTTCGGACCGGTGAGACCGCCGCGCAGCCACCAGGTCGGCGTGACGAGCTCGACGCGGATCTGCCGCCAGCGCGCGTCCGTCACCAGGTCGACGCGGACGCCGTCGGAGCGCCGGGCCGTGTACCGCCACCCGCCGGGCCCCGGCGCGCACTGGAAGCGCTCCTCGATCTCTCCCTCCAGGTGGAGGTAGGCGCCTGCGGGCATCGGGGTCAGGACCCGATGCGCCAGGAGCGCAGGTAGTCCTCTTGCTCCTTCGAGAGGTGGTCGATGTCGATGGACATCGACGCCAGCTTGAGGCGGGCCACCTCCGTGTCGATCTCCTTCGGGACGTCGTGCACGGCCGGCGAGAGGGTCGCGTGGGCGGTCGCGAGCCACGCGCAGGTGAGGGCCTGGTCGGCGAACGACATGTCCATCACGGCGGCCGGGTGCCCTTCGGCGGCGGCGAGGTTGACCAGCCGCCCCTCCGCGAGCAGGACGAGGCGGCGCCCGTCGGCCAGGACGTACTCGTCGGCCTGCGGGCGGACGCCCCGGTGGACCTCGACGGCCATCTCTGCCAGGGCGCGGACATCGATCTCGACATCGAAGTGGCCGGAGTTGGCGAGGATCGCGCCGTCCTTCATGACGGCGAGGTGCTCCCCGTTCACCACGTCCCGGTTGCCGGTGACCGTGATGAAGACGTCGCCGTCGGCGGCCGCCTGCGCCATCGGCTGGACGGCGAAGCCCTGCAGCGCCGCGTCCAGCGCCTTCACCGGGTCGATCTCCGTGACCACGACCCGGGCGCCGAGGCCGCGGGCCCGCTCGGCCAGCCCCCGGCCGCAGTAGCCGAACCCGGCGATGACGATCGTCTTCCCCGCGAGCAGCGTGTTCGTCGCGCGGACGATGCCGTCCAGGGTTGACTGCCCGGTCCCGTACCGGTTGTCGAACATGTGCTTCGTGTCGGTGTCGTTGACCGCGACCATCGGGAAGCGGAGCGCACCCTCGAAGGCCATCTGGTGCAGCCGGATGACACCCGTCGTCGTCTGCTCGCAGCCCGCCTTGACCGTGCCGAGCAGGTCGGTCCGGTCGGTGTGCAGGGTGTTGACCAGGTCGCAGCCGTCGTCCAGGACGAAGTCGGGCCCGGTCTCCAGCGCCTTGTGGATGTGGGCGTAGTACCCCTCGCGGTCGGTACCGGCCCGCGCGAAGACCTCGGCCCCGTACTCCTGGACGAGCGCGGCGGCGGTGTCGTCCTGCGTGGAGAGCGGATTGGACGCGGCGAGCGCGACACTGGCGCCCCCGGCCTGGAGCGTGCGGATGAGCCCGGCGGTCTCGGTCGTGATGTGCATGCACGCCGCGACCTTCAGCCCGTCCAGGGGACGCTCGGCGGCGAACCGCTCCCGGATCTGCCGCAGCACGGGCATGCTCCGGTCGGCCCACTCGATCCGCTTGACGCCCTCATACGCCAGCGAAGCATCCGCGATATCGCTCATCAGCCCCCCTCAGGCGCGGACCGCCGCACCACTCCTACGACAACATCGGTCGGCACACCAGCCACGCGACAACCCGAACCGTCGCGATTGCGTCCGAAGGCAGGTTTCGAGCCTGCGAGAAACCTGATCGCGCAGCGAGCCGCTAGGCGAGTCGGAGCGATGCAGCAATCGCACGCGTGTGCCCGTGGTGGAGGGCGCCCCAGCGCCCTCCACCACGGGCACCGCCAATAAACTCAGTAACGGTAGTGGTCGGGCTTGTACGGGCCTTCGACGTGGACGCCGATGTAGGCGGCCTGCTCCTTGGTCAGCTCGGTGAGCTTGACGCCGAGCGCGTCCAGGTGGAGGCGGGCGACCTTCTCGTCCAGGTGCTTGGGCAGGACGTACACGCCGATCGGGTACTCGTCGGTCTTGGTGAACAGCTCGATCTGCGCGATGACCTGGTTGGTGAACGAGTTCGACATCACGAACGACGGGTGGCCGGTGGCGCAGCCCAGGTTCATGAGGCGGCCCTCGGCGAGGACGATGATCGAGTGGCCGTCGGCGAAGCGCCACTCGTGCACCTGCGGCTTGATCTCGATCTTCTCGATGCCGGGGGTCTTGGCGAGGCCGGCCATGTCGATCTCGTTGTCGAAGTGCCCGATGTTGGACACGATCGCCTGGTGCTTCATCCGGCCCATGTGCTCGGCCGTGATGATGTTGAAGTTGCCGGTGGTGGTGACGAAGATGTCGGCGGTGTCGACGACGTCGTCCAGGGTGGTGACCTGGAAGCCGTCCATCGCGGCCTGCAGCGCGCAGATCGGGTCGATCTCCGTCACGATCACGCGGGCGCCCTGGCCGCGCAGCGCGTCGGCGCAGCCCTTGCCGACGTCGCCGTAGCCGCACACGACCGCGACCTTGCCGCCGATGAGGACGTCGGTGGCGCGGTTCAGGCCGTCGATGACGGAGTGGCGGCAGCCGTACTTGTTGTCGAACTTCGACTTGGTGACCGAGTCGTTGACGTT
Source organism: Actinomadura livida (assembly GCF_014648675.1). GTDB lineage: Bacteria > Actinomycetota > Actinomycetes > Streptosporangiales > Streptosporangiaceae > Spirillospora > Spirillospora livida. Next base: position 192,183 of record NZ_BMRO01000004.1, on the reverse strand, counting down.
GATCGCCGGGAACGCGAGCGTGCCGGCCTTCGCCATCTCGTAGAGGCGGTGGACGCCGGTCGTGGTCTCCTCGGTGACGCCCTTGATCGCGGCGGCCGTCTCGGTCCAGCGGCCGGGCTTCTCGGCGATGGTGCGGCGGAGGGTGTCGAGGATGATGCCCCACTCCTCGGGGTCGTCCTCGGTGGCGGTGGGGACGGCGCCCGCCTTCTCGTACTCGACGCCCTTGAGGACGAGCATGGTCGCGTCGCCGCCGTCGTCCAGGATCATGTTGGGGCCGCTGCCGTCCGGCCACTGCAGGGCCTGGTCGGTGCACCACCAGTACTCTTCGAGCGTCTCGCCCTTCCAGGCGAACACCGGGACGCCCTTCGGGTCGTCGGCGGAGCCGTCACGGCCCACGACGACTGCGGCTGCGGCGTGGTCCTGGGTGGAGAAGATGTTGCAGGACACCCAGCGGACGTCGGCGCCGAGGTCCACCAGGGTCTCGATCAGCACGGCCGTCTGGATGGTCATGTGCAGCGAGCCCATGATCTTGGCGCCGCGCAGCGGCTGGGCGGCGGCGTACTCCTCGCGCACCGCCATCAGGCCCGGCATCTCGTGTTCGGCGAGCCGGATCTCCCGGCGCCCGAAGTCGGCCAGCGACAGGTCGGCGACCTTGTAGTCCATGCTTTCGTTGCTCCTTGGTCCGCGGGATGCGGGTCGGTGCGCGGTGCGTCAACGCCGCGAGTCTACGGTCGGCGCACCGCCGCTGGCACGTCCGGAGGCGACTTCCTGACACAAATTTGTAAGAATGGGCGCCATGCGCATCACGGAGGCCGCCCAGCGGCTCGGCACCTCGCCCCGCATGCTCCGCTACCGCGAGGCCCTCGGGCTGCTGCCGTCCACCCGGGAGGCGGTCTCCGGCAGGGGGCGCGCCGGCGGCCACCGCCAGTTCGGCGACACCGAGCTGCGGGCGGTCGCGCTCGCCCTCGCCCTGGAGAAGCGCTACGACATCGGCCCCGCCGAACTGGCGTTCGGCCTCCGCGTCCTCGCCGAACCGCAGGTACAGGCCCACGTCCGCGAACTGGGCGAACGCATCGGACGCCTCTCCGCACCCCCGACGCGCGCCCTCGACTTCGAGAAGGAGAAGGCCATGAGGCTCCTGCGCCGCCGCCCGTAGCGAGCGCGGGGGCCGGGACCGCGGTCAGCTCGCGTTCTCTCCTGGGACCACCACGCCGGACTCGTAGGCGAGCATGACGGCCTGGGCGCGGTCGCGGAGGCCGAGTTTGGTGAAGACCCGCGCCACGTGCGTCTTGACGGTGTGCTCGCTGACCACGAGGCGTTCGGCGATCTCGCCGTTGGACAGCCCGCCCGCGATGAGGACGAGGACCTCCGACTCGCGGGCCGTCAGCGTCGCCAGCTCCGACGGCGCCTGCGGCCTGCTGCGCCGCTGCTTGGTGAACTCGCGGATGAGCCGCCCGGTGACCTGCGGGGCGAGCAGGGAGTCGCCGCGCGCCACCACCCGGACCGCGGAGACCAGCTCGTCGGCCGTGGCGTCCTTCAGCAGGAAGCCGCTCGCGCCGACCGCGAGCGCCTCGTAGACGTACTCGTCCACGTCGAACGTCGTCAGCACCAGGACGCGGACGCCCTCGGAACCGGGCAGCGCGAGGATGCGGCGGGTCGCCTCGATGCCGTCCATGCCGGGCATCCGGATGTCCATGACCACGACGTCGGGACGGCTGCGCTCGGCGATCCGGACCGCCTCGCGCCCGTCGCCCGCCTCGCCGATGACGGTGATGTCCTCCTGCGCGTCGAGCAGGGCGGCGAACCCGGCCCGCACGATCGTCTGGTCGTCGACGATCAGCACGCTGATCACCGCGGCCGCCCCCCGGGCCGCGCGGGGTCAGCGGCCGCCGGGCGGCGCCTCCGGACCGTGTCCACGGGTGGAACTCCCCTCGCTCGCCAGCGGAAGCTCGGCCTCCACCAGGAAACCGCCCTCGGCGGCCGGGCCGGCGGAGAACCGTCCGCCCAGCATCGTCGCACGTTCCCGCATCCCGACGAGCCCGTGTCCGCCACCGGACTCCGGGGACTGCACACGGGTGCGTCCGGCGTCCCCCGCCGCGGTCCCGGACGCCATGCCCGCTCGGTCGTCCAGTATCGCGGTACGGGAGGCGGGGTCGTCGCGGTTCAGCACCATGGTCGGCGCTGCCGGGTCCTGCCCGGGCGGGACGCGGCCGGGCGGCCCCGGCGGGTGCCGGCCGTCGTCGCGGACGCGGACCGCCAGCCGGTCCGGCAGGAACATCAGGTCGACGCGCACCCCCGCGCCCGGCGCGTGCCGCCGGGCGTTCGTCAGCGCCTCCTGGACGATCCGGTACGCGGACAGCTCGACCGTCGTCGACAGCGCCCGCGGGTCGCCGTGCACGGCGAGGTCGACGTTGCCGCCGGCTCCGCGGTGCTGCTCGATCAGGTCGGGCAGCCGGTCCAGCCGCGGCTGCGGGGAGTTGGCCGCCTCCGGCTCCGGGGTGGCGTCGGCGCGCAGCACGCTGAGCAGCCGGCGCATCTCCACCAGCGCCTCCCGCGCGGTCTTGGCGATCTCGGTGTAGCCGGCGCGGGCCTCGGGCGACAGGTTCTCCATCGTGTACGGGGCGGTCTCCGCCTGCACCGCGATCATCGACACGGAGTGCGCGACGACGTCGTGCAGCTCGCGGGCGATGCGGGCGCGCTCGCGCATCACGGCCTGCTCCCGCTGGACGGCGGTGAGCCGGGTGAGGGTCTCGTTGGTGCGTTCGGCGGCCGCAGCCTCGGTGCGTCCGGCCGACTCCACGACGCGGCGCGCGTCGCCGAGGCCGATGGCGGCGAGGACGGCGAGGAACGCCGCCGGCCACGGGATCTCGTCCAGCGAGCCCGCCGCCAGGTACACGACCGCGAGCGTCGCGACGCTGCCCGCCGCGAGGACGCCGGTGGACTGGCGGGGCAGCTGCCGTCCCAGCGCGTACAGCGTGTAGAGGGCCGCGAACCCGGTGGTGATGAGCAGGCTCTCGCCGGTGAGCAGGGTGGCCGCGACCGTGCCGAGCACCACGGCCGCGACCGGGCGCAGGTTCTCCCGGCGCCAGACGAGCGGCAGCGTCGCCGCGACCGCGAACCCGCCCGCGAGGCTGATCGGCGACTCGGCGCGCGGCGCCAGCTCGGCGAGGGCCGCGACGGTCAGCGCGAGCCCGGTCAGCGGCGCGAAGTACCAGGAGGCGGCGAACTCCCGCCACGCGCCGATCCACCGGGGCAGCGGCGCCGTCGCGTCCGCCGGGCCGCCGGGGGCTCCCGGCGGGTGCGGCGCCGGCTGGCGGCCCACGCCGTTCAGCCGTGCGGCCAGCCGCACGGCGAGCGGGCGGAGCAGGGTGCCGATGCCGGTCAGGATCCACAGCAGCAGCTGGCCGACGCCCGCCACGATCCGGCCGGACAGCCGCCACGCGTGGTGCGCGACGGCCGGGCCGAACCCCGCGGGACCGGGTCCGGGCCGGGCCTTGTCATCGGAGGTCACCCTTCAATACTGGCCGCTGGGACGCGCGGATGCCTCACCGTGCGGATGTATGCGGGCGAGCCGGGTCCGCCTGAGGTACCACCCGCGTTCCCTCCCTGAGGGGGACGTGCCGGGGACCAGCGCGAACGTAGTGTCTTAACCGTGACCGCGACGGTGGCCGACGCCGGCGTAGGGGTTCGGCGGGGCCACCGCGGTCACACCAGAACCGCCCGGTTTCAGGGGTCCGGGCGGGGACGCATGGGAAGCACCTCGCCGGACGGCCGCGGTACACGCCTCGTCAGGGGCTCGCCGGTCTCGCCTGGGCTGGGGTCGGCCGGCACGGCGGCGGCCGCCCGGCGAGGGGTTCCGTGCCCGTCCCAGCCGCCCGCGCGGGGCGGCCGGGACGGACGAACGGTCAGTACACGAACGGTCAGGACGACGCCGGAGTCTCCGAATCCTCCGCCGGCTTCGGGACCACCGGGGTCTCCGCGCCCTCCGCGGCGGGCTCCCACAGCGCCGGCTCCAGGTAGATCAGCTTCGCCTCGGGGAACTGCGACCGGATCTTGGCCTCGGCGGCGTCGATGCCCCGGGCCACGTCCACCGCCGTGTCGTCGTGGCTGACGGCGATCTTGGCGGCGATCAGCAACTCCTCCGGGCCCATGTACTGGGTGCGGATGTGGACGAGGCGGTCGACCTGCTCCACCGACTCCAGCGCCTCGACGATCGCGCGCTCGACCTCGGGGTCGGCGCCCTCGCCGATCAGCAGGCTCTTGGTCTCGAACGCCAGGATCACCGCGATCACGGCGAGCAGGACACCGATTCCGATGGTGCCGACGCCGTCCCACACGCCGTCGCCGGTGACCACGGCCATCGTGACGCCGAACAGCGCGAAGAGCAGGCCCACGAGGGCGCCGAGGTCCTCCAGGAGCACGACCGGAAGCTCGGGCGCCTTGGCGCGGCGGATGAACGCCCACCAGGACTGGTCACCGCGGACCTTGTTCGACTCCACGATCGCGGTGCGGAACGAGAAGATCTCCATGATGATCGCGGCGCCCAGCACCCCGAACGCCCAGCCCGGGGACTTGAGCTCCTCCGGGTGGGAGATCTTGTGGTAGCCCTCGTAGAGCGAGAACATCGCCCCGATGGTGAACAGGACGACCGCGACGACGAACGCGTAGAAGTAGCGCTCACGCCCGTAGCCGAACTGGTGTTGCTGCGTCCGGCCGCGCTTGGCGCGCTTGCCGCCCACCAGCAGCAGCGCCTGGTTTCCGGCGTCCGCCACCGAGTGGACCGACTCGGCGATCATCGACGACGAACCGGTGAACAGGAACGCGACGAACTTCGACGCCGCGATTCCGGTGTTGGCGAGCAGCGCGGCGACGATCGCCTTCGTTCCGCCCTCAGCACTCATACCTGGGAAATCCTCGCCTTTAGTTCTTGAATGGCAGGCACCGGAGTGGGGTCCACGCCCAGCGCGATAGCCAAGTAAACCGTGACGTAGTCCGCCAGCGCGATGAGTGTCGCGATTCTCTCCAGCGGGTGCTCGCCCTCGGCGCGGATCTCGGTGACCGCGACGCCCCGGTCGCGGGCCATCGCCGTCGACGCCTCGCTCCGCTTGCGCAGGCGGGGGTGCTCGTCCACGTCCCGCATCATGACGAGGTGCAGCCCGTGTTCGGGGTCGTCGGTACGGTCGCGGAAGAAGTGGTCGTTGTCGGGGGGTGTGGGGGCCGGCCCCCACACTGACCCGTCCGGGTCGGACGGGGAGCCGCCGCGGGCGAAGAAGCCGTCGAACGCCATCACCTGGTTGTGGTCCGCTTCGGGCACCGCGCCGAAGATCCCCGGGTACTTGGCGTTCTCGTTCAGCTGGCTGCACATCCGGTATGCGGCGGTCGCGGCGGGCTCCGAGGAGCCCCAGACCATCGGGAGGTCGCCGGCGAGGTCGAGCGCCATCCGCTTGGCCGGGTTCAGGAACGGCTCGCTGGACGGGCGGCACCGGTGGGCGACGTCCTCCAGCAGGGCGGCGGTGGACTCCAGGGTCTCGTCCGGCACCTGCGCCAGGCCCAGGGTCCGCGCCGCGAGGAGAACGGGGATGGTGAGGCCCCACAGCGCCGCACGGGGCTGCCCCACCGGCCGCACCGGGACGAAGACCCCGCGGCTCCGTTCGGACAGCGCCGCGAGCTGCGAATCCGCCCCGCCGACGAAGAGGAGCCTTGCCCCCCGCCGGGCCGCCTCCGCGGCGATCTCGAGCGTCTCCTCGGTCTCACCGGAGCAGGACACCGCGACGACGAGATCGGCGGCGCCCACCCAGCCGGGCAGCCGGTAGCCGCGCACGGTCGTCACCGGGACCGCGCAGCCGGGCCCGCACACGGCGGCGAGGACGTCTCCGGACAGGCCCGCGGCGCCCATCCCGGCGACCACGATCGCGCGCGGCCGGCCGTCCTCGGCCAGCCCGGCGATCCCCGCCTCGGCCGCCGCCCGCTGCGCCTCGCGGACCTGCGCGGCCGACGACGCGACCTGCCGCAGCATCCCCGCGGGATCGGCCGCCTCGACCGCCGCCGCGTCCTCCAGCCGCGCGGGGTCGAGCCCCGCGCTCATCGCACCGCCCCGGCCCGGCGGCCCGGACCGCGCCGCGGACCGGTCACGGAGCGGGGGTCCTGGCCTCGTCGACGAGCAGGACCGGGATGTCGTCGCGGACGGGGTAGGCGTAGCCGCACGAGCCGGTGCACACCAGCTCGGCGGCGGCCTCGTCGGTGCGGAGCCCGCCGCCGCAGTTGGGGCAGGCGAGGATCTCCAGGAGCCAGGAGTCGAGCTTCAACGTCATGGCAGCGTCTCTTCCCTTCGCAGTCACTTCTCCTGACCGGTCACTTCTCCCTGACGAGGGCCAGGACCTCGTCACGGATCGCCGCCATGGTCGCCTCGTCGCCCGCCTCCGCGTTGAGGCGCAGCAGCGGTTCGGTGTTGGACGGCCGCAGGTTGAACCACCATCCGGCGGCCTCGTCGCCCACGGTCAGCCCGTCGAGCTCGTCGATCGCGACGCCGGGGCGCCCCTCGAAGGCGGCGCGGACCTTGCCGGCCGCGGCCGCCTGGTCGGCGACCTCGCTGTTGATCTCGCCGGACGCCGCGTAGCGGGTGTACTCGCCGAGCAGCTCCGACAGCGGCCCGTGCTGCTGCCCGAGGGCCGCGAGGACGTGCAGGGCGGCGAGCATGCCCGAGTCGGCGAACCAGAAGTCGCGGAAGTAGAAGTGCGCCGAGTGCTCGCCGCCGAACACCGCGCCCGTCTCCGCCATCGTCTGCTTGATGAACGAGTGCCCGACGCGCGTCCGGACGGGCGTCCCGCCGTGCTCGGCGACGATCTCCGGGACGGCCCGCGAGGTGATCAGGTTGTGCACGATCGAGGAGCCGGGGTGCTTGGCCAGCTCGCGCGTCGCGACCAGCGCCGTGATCGCGGACGGGGCGACGATCTCGCCGCGCTCGTCCACGACGAAGCAGCGGTCGGCGTCGCCGTCGAACGCCAGCCCGATGTCGGCGCCGGTCTCGCGCACCTTCGCCTGCAGGTCGCGCAGGTTCTCCGGCTCGATCGGGTTGGCCTCGTGGTTGGGGAAGGTGCCGTCCAGCTCGAAGTACAGCGGCACCAGGTCGATCGGGAGGCCCTCGAACACCGGCGGGACGGTGTGCCCGCCCATGCCGTTGCCCGCGTCCACGACGACCTTGAGCGGGCGGATCGACGACAGGTCGACGAGCGTCTTCAGGTGGTCGGCGTAGCCCTTGAGGACGTCGCGCCGCGTGACCGCGCCCGGCTCGCCGTCGTAGGCGGGGACGCCGTTCTCGATCATCTCGCGGATCTCGGCGAGGCCGGTGTCCTGGCCGACGGGCCGGGCGCCGGAGCGGCACAGCTTCAGCCCGTTGTACTTGGCGGGGTTGTGGCTCGCGGTGAACATCGCGCCGGGCAGGTCGAGGCTGCCGCTGGCGTAGTAGAGCAGGTCGGTGGAGCCGAGCCCGGCCTCGATCACGTCCGCGCCCTGTGAGACCGCGCCCCGCGCGAACGCCTCCGAGAGCGGGACCGACGACTCGCGCATGTCGTGCGCGGTGACGATCGCGCTCGCCCCGGTCACCCGGACGAAGGCCGCGCCCGCCGCCTCGGCGGTCGCGGTGTCGAGCTCGTCCGGCACGACACCGCGGATGTCGTACGCCTTGAAGATCTTGGCGAGGTCGCCCACTCCTGCTCCCTGTCCGAAGAAACCGGCCTGGTAGGAACCCGGCCCGGGTGAGCGCCGCCCGGCGGCGGCGGCCCCGGGAACGGCGACAGGGACACGAGCCTACCGGGACGGGCGGACGCGGCCGGACGGGAAGTCGCCGCACCGGCACCGGGATTCCCCGCGGGCGGACCTTCCCCAGCGGGCGGCCCTCACTCCCGGCCGGGCTGCGTCACTCTTGGCCGGGCTGCGTCACTCTTGGCCGGGCTGTGTCGCCGCGGGCTCCGAGCGGAGCACCCGCAGGTGGCCGCGGCGGCCGACCTCGGTGCCCTGGCCGACCGGCTCCTGGCCGGGGCCGGGAGCGGGCTTGGCGGCCTCGCGGACGGCGTCGGCGAGGGCCTCCAGGTCGTCCGCGCTGGGCTCGGCCTCCTCCTCGACCGGCAGCCGCACCAGTTCCCAGCCCATCGGGGCGGTGAGCCGCTCGGAATGCTCCGCGCACAGGTCGTAGCAGTGCGGCTCGGCGTACGTGGCTAGCGGCCCCAAGACCGCGGTGGAGTCACGGTAGACGTACGTGAGCGTGAACACTGCAGGCGCCTTGCAGGCGGTGCGGGAGCAGGTACGGACGGGGCTCACGATGGCTGACCGTACCCCCCTCCCCCCGGCTCCGCCACCACCCGGGCGCACGTGTCGCCGTTACCGGGCGAATTCCGGGGTAACAACTACATTCCGTATGGACTCCGACCCTCACCGTGCGGTCTCTGGACAGGGTGCGGCGGCCGTGTCAACCGATGCCCCCCACGGCCCCCTGACGACCTCCTGGTTGCCGTTGACCCGTGACACCCGATGGCACGCGCGGCGGCAGAGGTACTCTTGAGGCGTGCGATCCCGTGTGGCAGGCGTACGGCGTCGCGATCGGCGCGGTCGCGGCGTTCGCGGTCCTCTGACACCCCCGCAGGCGCCGGTCTCGCGCACCCGCGCGGAGCGGTTCGACGACCTCGTGGACGACGAGGTCCGGCGGCTGCACCTGCGCTGGGGCCGGGAACTGGCCAGGGTCGCGTTCACGGTCGAGGACGTCCCCGCCGTCGAGCCGTGGTTCGACGGCCCCGTCCCGCTCGGGCAGACCGTCGTGCAGCCCACGCCCCCCGGCGAGCCCGCCGCGGCCGAGCGGCCGGTGCGCATCGTGGTGTTCCGCCGTCCCGTCGAGGCACGCGCCACCGGGGAGGCGGAGATATCCCTGCTGATCCGCGACCTGCTCGTCGAGGAGGTCGCGGACCTGCTCGGCCTGTCCCCCGAGTCCGTCGACCCGAGCTACGACTCCCCCGACGACTGACCCCCGGCGCTAGCCGGGGATGAGCGCCGTCTGCGAGTCGGCCGTGTCCGGCAGGTGGATGGCCGTGCGGGCGGGGATGATCGGCAGGACGGTGAACAGGTACCCGCCGCCCTTGCCCTTGGCGAGGACGCGGGATGCGTGGACGGGTCCCGAGCCGGGCTTCGGGACGATCACGACGCCGTAGGCCGCGTCCTCTCCGCCGCTCCCCGCCGGGGCCTCCAGTTCGGCCCGGACGGTGCTCCCGGCCGGAATCTTGATGTCCTCGGGGGCGCTCGCGCCGCCGGCGTTCAAGGTCCTGACCTGGACGGTCGCCGCACCGGCCGGGGCGCTGACGAGGAGGGCGGAGTCGAAGCGGTTGTCGGCGACGATGCCGGGCCCGGACTCGGTGAGCGGCGGGGTGGCGGTGCCGTAGGCGACGTCGGCGCCGCGCTGGGCGGCGAAGCCCGCGATGACCGGGTGGTCCGCGAGGAGCCGGACGGCCGCCGCCTTCCCGAGGAGGGCGCGGTCGAGGGCGACGGACGTGACGCTCCCGGCGGGCGCGTCCACGATCTCCCGGCCCTGCGGGTTGTACGTGCCCTCCGTGGTGATCACCTGCACCCTGATCTGCGCGTCGGACTCGCCGGGCACGGCGACGAGCAGGCGGCGCGCGCCGGACCCGTCCGGCACCCCGGGGACGATCAGCGACTTCGCGGGGGCGTGCGAGCGGGGCAGCCACTCGATGCCCTTCTTCTCGCCGACCCGGACGCGCACGGACGCCGCGACGCGGCCGGTGCTCGTCCGGACGCGCAGGCCGAGGTCGGCGGCGGACTTCACGACGTCGCCGAGGCCCTCGGCCGACTCGCCGATCTTCACGACCCTGGTGGTGTAGGGGTCGACGCGTATGCCGCGGCCGTCGACGCTCTCCAGGGGGCCTTCGCCGGAGAGGGCGGTGAGGTCGACGAACGCGGGCTGCCCGTCGACGTTGGTGAGGTAGAGGTCGAGTTCGTCGGCGGAGTCCGGTCCGGGCCCCATGAACCAGTGGTCGGTGCCGGGTACGGCGCAGCGGGTGCCGGCGAGCCCGCGGTCGGGGCCGCCGTCCCAGTGGGTGGTCTGCTCGGCCTCCAGCCCGGCGGCCATGGCCCCGGTGGCGCGGAGGGTGTAGGAGTCCTCGCCGGTCTTGGTGCTCTCGTCCCAGCCCTGGCCGGGCGCCGACATGGCCCCGAGCGCGGGGCCGCCCTTGGTCGGCGTCATGGCGACGCTCCCGCCGCCCTTCCGGTCGGGGAGGGACTGCATGGCCAGCCGTCCGCCCTCGTGGCCCGGGCACACCATCACGGCGGTCGTGACGAACGCCTCCCGGCCGTTCTCGGAGGCCTCTCCCGGACGGGAGAACGTCGCCGCGCCGTACAGCGACGCCAGGGCGACGAGCACCAGGGCGGCGGTGGCGTAGCGGAGGGTGAGCAGGCGCAGGATCTTGTCCAGGTCGACGTCCTTGACGTCGGCCTTCAGGTTCGGCCTCCAATTCGGCTTCAGCTTCAAGTTCAGCTTCGGCTTCAGCTTGAGCTTCGGCCAGAGGTTCGGCTTCACGAGACCTCCTCCGGGCTGGGCTCCGCCGCCGGTTCGGCGGCCGGCGCCTCGTGCCGGACGCGGGAGCGGTGGTGACCGCGGCGGCGGCCCCGCCTGCCGCGGCGCCGCTCGCGCTCACCGGCGAACGACCCGCTGAAGGGCAGGGTGTCGGCCCGCGCGCCGGGCATCGCGAGCGCGACCACCAGCAGGACGGCGATGCCCTGGACGACCATCCACGCGTGCCGCATGGTCATGGACCGGTGCAGCCGGAACTCTCCTCCGGCGGCGGGGATGTCGTAGCCCTGCGCCCAGCCGTCCACCGTCCGCGCCTTGGCCTCCCGGCCGTTCAGGGTCGCCCGCCACCCTCCGTCGGCGGGTTCGGCCAGGAGCAGTGTGCGCTGCCCGCCACCGGGCGGGACCTTGGTGCGGGCGTCGATGCGTCCGGCGCGCAGCGGCGTCACCGTGTCGCCCTCGACGAGCATCATCCGGGCGGACGGCGCGTGGAGCCGCCACACGGCGAACGTCCCCGTGCGGCTGAGGCGCAGCAGTTCGGGCGCCGCGTCGAGGGCCTTGGTGATGGGGTCCGTCCTGGGGTAGGGCACGACGATGTACTGGACGCCCATCCGGGTCAGCGCGGGCCCGGCATCGCCCTCCTGGCCCGCGACGAGACCGGCGACGAGGCCGTCCAGGCGGTCGCGGGCCGGGCCGCCGGCCATGACCTCGGACTCGCCGATCCTCGGGCCCGCGTCGCGGAGGACCGTGTAGGAGACGCGTCCCGTCGGCTCCTTGTGCAGGACGAGTGTCCGCGCCCCGCCGGGCGCGTGCACGAACGCGGGCACCGTGTCCGGGTCGACCTCGGTCAGCGGGCCGCCCGCGCCGCCGCCGACCCAGAACCCGGCGGCCAGCACGGGGGCGCTGAGCGCGGCGAGGCACACCGCCGCACCGCCCGTCCGGTACAGCGCGTGACCGCTCGCCAGGGCCTCGGTGGCGCGCAGGACCGCGGCGGTCGCGGCGAACAGCACCCCGGCGCCCGCGAAGATCAGCGCGACGCCCGGCCAGGCGGGCGCCGGGTCGGCGCCCTTGGTCACGGTGGCGGCGCTGGTCAGCGTCGCGACGAGCAGCCCGAAGATGGCCAGCAGCCAGCCGGCGAGCACCGCGTTGCGGCGGGGCCGCAGCGGCAGCGCGCACACGGCGACCGCGAACAGCCCGGCGAGCGCCCACCGCGCGGGGGTGCCGGGCCCGCCCGGGTCGAGGAGCAGCAGGCCGTCCGCGGCGGCGGGCTCGAACCGCCGGTGCAGGCCCGCCTCGGTGAGGAACCGCGACGGGTGCAGCAGGAGGCCGGCCGTCCACGGCAGCATCAGCAGCGGCGGGACGCCGAGCGCGATGGCGAGGTGCCGCCGCCCGCGCGGCCCCGGCCGGTCGAACAGCGCCCACACCATCGCGGCGGCGGCCACGCCGATCAGCCAGGTGACCGGGACGAACGCCATCGCGACGGCCAGCAGCAGCGCGACCGTCCACGCGGACCGCCCGGCGCGCTTGCGCAGCGTCCGGGCGTGCAGGGCGGCATCGGGGGCGGCGGCGCCGTCCTTCGGTGCGCACGCGCGCGGGACTCCGTACACGCGGGCGGCGTGCACGGCGATCAACGGGAGCAGGACGTGCACGACGGCCGTCCCCAGGCGTCCGCCGGCGACGGCCCCGGTGGCGGACGGCAGCAGCGCGTACACGGCGGCGAACCACGCCCGGACGGCGGCGACGGGCACGCGCAGGCCGCTCGGGCGAGCACGCCGGCCCGGCCGCAACGGGGGCGTCACCAGCAGCCGGGACGCGTAGTAGGCGGTGAGGCCCGCGAGCGGCACGCTCCCCAGCAGCAGGACCGACACCGCCAGCCACGGCTTGCCGAACAGGACCGTGGACAGGACGGCGAGGATCCCGACGTACGGCGGGCTGCCCGCGTCGCTGCCGAGCCCGACCGGATGCCAGCCGGACAGGTACTGCGCCCACAGGTCGCTCGCGCCGCCCCACGCGGGCACGAGCGCGCCGCCGCCGAGCCGCCCGGCGGCGGTGAGCAGGGAGCGCTCCGCGGCGACCGCGACGGCGGCCAGCGCCAGCACGACGATGACGCCGGGGCGGGCGAGGAACCGGCGGATCGGGCCGGGCTCGGAGACCTGCTCCCCGTCGGCGTCCTCCTGGTCGCGCGCATGGTCGCGCTCGTGGGCGGCGAGGTACTCCGCCATCGCCTCGACCGTGCGGCGCAGGACCACCCGGCGGGCCTGGAAGCGCCGGATGCTGCGGTGCGCGCGCGTCCGGCCGTCCACCCTGGCGGCCCGCGCGCGCCGCAGCCGGCCCGGGTCGCGCAGCACGTCGCCGAGCGCGCGGACCTCCTCGCGGGCCGCCGCTGGCCGCTTGGTGAGCACCAGGTAGAGCGCGTGGACGAGGGACGCCCAGACGTTGCGGGCCAGCGCCCGCAGCATCGCGGGGAGCGGCTGGTTGGCGAGCAGCGTGTGGACGGCGTTGCGGCGGTCGCGGCGGGCCGGGTGCTCGGCGGTCATGCCGATCTCGCGGAGCCCCCGCCGGGCCGCCTCCGCGTGGTACACGACCGCGTCGGTCGCGGTCACCACCCGGTGCCCGGCGGCGTGCACCCGCCAGCAGAAGTCCAGGTCGTCGCGGAAGAGGCCGTACTCGACGTCGAAGCCGCCGAGCCGGTCCCACACGTCGCGGCGGACCAGCATCCCGGCGCTGCCGACGGCCAGCACGTCGCGGACGCCGTCGTGCTGCCCCTGGTCGAACTCGCGCCGGTCCAGGCCGGTCTCGCGGCGGCCGGCGGCGTCGACGGTGACGCCCAGCTCGCGCAGGACGTGCCGGTCGTCCCAGTCGCGGACCTTGGGGCCGAGCACCGCCACGTTGGGGTCGGTGTCAGCGGTCCGCAGCAGGTGCGCGAGGGCGTCGGGCGCCGGCGCGGAGTCGTCGTGCAGGAGCCAGATCCACTCGACGCGCGCCGGATGCTCGTAGGGGTTCGGCTGGTGGGCGGAACCGGGGTCGTCGGCGGGGACGGGGGCGGACGCGGCGTCCTGGCGGAGGGCCTCCGCGACGGCCTCGCCGTAGCCGGTGGTGCGCGGCAGCGTGAGGACCGCGGGCCGGCCGAGCACCTCGGCGAGGACCGCGGGCCCGCGGTCGCGGCTTCCGGTGTCCACGGTCACGAGGCGCTGCACCGGACGCGCCTGCGTCAGCAGCGCCTTCAGCGTCTCCGGGAGCCACCGCGCACCGTCGTGGGTGACGAGGACGGCCGTGACGACATGGCGATCGAGAGTGGGGGCCAAGGGGTCGCTCGATCTGTGGGACGACAGGTGCGTGGCTGATACGACAGCAGCCGTGCCGGCCCGGGGGCCGGCACGGCTGACAACTGTACGCGTGGCCGCCCCGCGCACGCCCTGGATCGCCGAGATCCGGGTGCGCGGCCGGTCCGGCCGGGTCTCCCCCGTAGAAGACCCCGGGGCCGTCGCGGACCCCGGGCCGGCCCGCGAGCCGCGCGGCCGGCCGGCGTCAGACCGCCTGGCGCTTCAGCTTGCGGCGTTCCCGCTCGGAGAGCCCTCCCCAGATGCCGAAACGTTCGTCGTGCTGCAGCGCGTACTCAAGGCACTCCGTACGCACCTCGCATGCCCGGCACACCTTCTTGGCCTCGCGAGTGGAGCCGCCCTTCTCCGGAAAAAACGCCTCCGGGTCGGTCTGCGCGCAGAGTGCGCGCTCCTGCCAGCCCAACTCTTCACCGTCTGTGCCGTGCGCCAGCGGGATGACCACCTCGCTCACAGCGCACCTCCCTGCCCGTGGAACCCCCTGGTCAATGCCTTCCCTCCGGTTACTTCCCCCGAGAAGGCATTGAAACTACACCGACGAAATTACACGCGTGTAGCGCCCGCCCCGTCAAGCCGGAGAGCTTTCCGGGGCGACTTAGCGGGTTATGCCGGGCGAGCGAGCTGACCCGTGGATGAAGATCGGTAAAACCGGCGGTCACCGCGGGAGCACCGCGCGGCATTCGGCGCGGGCATTCGGCGCCCGGAATCAGCGCCGGGGCGGCCGGGTCATCGCGGGGTCACTGCGGAGGCGGGGGGCGGTTGTCCCGGTACCAGTCGCCGCCCTCGTCGGGGCGCTGCTCACCGCCGGGCGCGGGCTGGGTGCCCTGCGGCCCCTGCTCCGAACCGCCGTACTGGCGGGTCCACTCGCCCATCTCCTCCTGGTCGGAGGTGGGCTGGGCCTGCCCGTAGCCCTGCTGGCCGCCCGTCTGGTAGCCGCCCTGCTGACCGTACTGCTGGTAGTCCTGCTGGCCGTACTGCTGCTGGCCGTAGCCCTGCTGGTAGTCCTGCTGCTGGCCGTACTGCTGCTGCTCGTACCCCTGCTGGCCCGGCTGGCCCTGCTGCTCGTACCCGGGCCGGCCCGCCTGCTGCCCCTCGGCGCCGGACTGCTGGCCGTACTGCTGGTACTGCTGGTACTGCTGCTGCCCGTAGCCCTGCTGGCCGTACTGCTGCTGGCCTGGCTGGGCCTGCTGGCCGGGCTGCCCCTGCTGACCGGGCTGGCCGGGCTGCCCCTGCTGGTAGCCGAAGTCGGGGTAGCCCTGCTGCATCTGCTGCTGGCCCGGCTGCGGGCGCGGCGGCTGCATCCCCTGGAAGACGGTGTAGACGTACCAGGCGCCGACGCCGACCACGGCGAGCTTCCCGGCGCCGATGAGGAACACCGACAGCTTCGTGAGCGCGCCCGCGGACTCGGAGTCGGTGAGCATCCCGCTCAGCCAGGAGATCAGGCCGAACACGGCGATGCCGCCGAGCACCCCGAGGGCGCCCATGGTGATCGTCCGGGCCTGCGGCGTGGGGCGGTCGCCCCAGGTCACCAGCAGGACGGCGAGGACGAGGATGCCGACGATCCCGATCTGCAGGAACATCCCGTCACGGGTCTCGAGCAGGGCGCGGAAGGTGAACGTCCCATCGTCGCCGATGAGCGTGATGATGCCCGCGAGCAGCTGCACGCCCGCCGAGGCGAGCAGTACCCAGGCGGCCGGTTCGCGCAGGCGCTGGACGGCTTCCTTGTTCACGGTGACATCTCCAGACAGAGGCGACGCGATTACACGCCAAAGCTTGGCATAGATTCCACCCGCGAACCCACCGGGGCGGGCCGCCTCGCGCGGGCGGGCACGCCGTGCGCCGGAAATGGCGCCATGGATACGCTGGACGTCATGAAGATCGTGGTGCTGGCGGGCGGTATCGGCGGGGCGCGCTTTCTGCGCGGGCTGCGGTCGGCGGCTCCCGAAGCGGAGATCACCGTCATCGGCAACACCGGGGACGACATCTCCCTTTTCGGGCTTCGGGTGTGCCCCGACCTGGACACCGTGATGTACACGCTCGGCGGCGGCGTCAACGAGGACCAGGGCTGGGGCCGGGCCGACGAGACGTTCACCGTCAAGGAGGAGCTCGCCGCCTACGGTGTCGGGCCGAGCTGGTTCGGGCTGGGCGACCGCGACTTCGCGACCCACATCGTCCGGACGCAGATGCTCGCGGCGGGGTACAAGCTGTCGGCGGTGACCGAGGCGCTGTGCGACCGGTGGCGGCCGGGCGTCCGGCTGATCCCGATGACCGACGACCAGGTCGAGACGCACGTGGTCGTCGAGGACGAGCAGGGGCGCCGGGCGATCCACTTCCAGGAGTGGTGGGTGCGGCTGCGCGCGTCCGTCCCGGCCCTGTCGATCGCGGCGGTCGGCGCGGAGGACGCCAAGCCCGCGCCGGGCGTGCTCGCGGCGATCGAGGCGGCCGACGTGGTGCTGTTCCCGCCGTCCAACCCGGTCGTGAGCATCGGGACGATCCTCGCGGTGCCCGGCATCCGGGACGCGGTCGCGACCAGGACGGTCGTCGGCGTCTCCCCGATCATCGGCGGCGCCCCCGTGAGCGGCATGGCCGACGCCTGCCTGACCGCGATCGGCACCGAGACGTCGGCGCGGGCGGTCGCCGAGCTGTACGGGCTCGGGCTGCTGGACGGCTGGCTCGTGGACGAGGCCGACGCCGCCGTGCGGGTGGAGGGCATAGAGGTGCGGTCGCGTCCCCTGCTGATGACGGACGAGGCGGCGACGGCGGACATCGCCCGCGCCGCGCTCGACCTCGCGGTGGAGCTGAAGCGGGCGGAGGAGTCGCGGTGAGCCGGCTGGAGGTGCTCGGGGTCCCCGGGCTGCCGGAGGTCGCGGAGGGCGACGACATCGCGGCGCTGATCCCGGCGGACGCCGTGCGGGACGGCGACGTCGTGGTCGTCACCTCCAAGATCGTGAGCAAGGCGGAGGGGCGGGTCCTGGTCGCGGACGACCGGGAGAAGGCGATCGAGGCGGAGACCGTGCGGGTGGTCGCGCGGCGGGCGCACGACCGCGGCGAGACGCGGATCGTGGAGACGCGGCAGGGGCTCGTCCTCGCGGCGGCCGGGGTGGACGCGTCCAACACGAGGCCCGGCACGGTGCTGCTGCTGCCGGAGGACCCGGACGCCTCGGCCCGCCGCATCCGGGCGGGCCTGCGCGAGCGGACCGGCGCGGACGTCGCGGTCATCGTCTCCGACACGCTCGGGCGGCCCTGGCGCAACGGGCTGATCGACGCGGCGATCGGCCTCGCCGGCCTGGAGCCGCTCAGCGACCTGCGCGGCCGCGACGACTCCTACGGCAACCGCCTCGACGCCACGATCACCGCCGTCGCCGACGAGATCGCGGCGGCCGCGGAACTGGTGAAGGGCAAGCTCGACGGGGTGCCGGTCGCGCTCGTCCGCGGCCTGTCCGCCCTGGTCACGAAGGAGGACGGGCCGGGCGCGCGGGCGCTGGTCCGCCCGCCCGGCGAGGACATGTTCCGGTGGGGGCCGTCCGAGGTGCTGTACGCGC
>NZ_BMRO01000004.1:167982-174726 GCF_014648675.1 Actinomadura livida | reverse complement strand
CACGATCCGCGAGTTCACCGCCGACCCGGTCGACCCGGCGGCGGTGCGCCGCGCGGTCGCCGCGGCGATCGCCGCGCCGGCGCCGCACCACACGACGCCGTGGCGGTTCGTCCTGCTGGAGTCGGCGGAGTCGCGGACGCGGCTGCTGGACGCGATGCGCGACGCGTGGGAGGCCGACCTGCGCCGGGACGGCTTCTCCGAGGAGTCGGTCACCAAGCGGCTGCGGCGCGGCGATGTGCTGCGGCGGGCGCCGTACCTGGTCGTCCCGTGCCTGGTCATGGACGGTTCGCACGACTATCCGGACGAACGGCGGTCGCGCGCCGAGCGGGAGATGTTCGTCGTCGCGACGGGCGCGGGGGTGCAGAACCTCCTGGTGGCGCTGGCCGTCGAGGGGCTCGGTTCGTGCTGGGTGTCCAGCACGATGTTCTGCCGCGACGTCGTCCGGGAGTCGCTCAGGCTGCCCGGCGACTGGGACCCGATGGGCGCCGTCGGCGTCGGCCACCCGGCCGCACCGCCGCGGGAGCGCCCGCCGCGGAGCCCGGAGGCGTTCATCGAGGTCCGGTGACGCGGGAATAGCCGGCGCGCCGGCGGGGCTATATCAGAAACGGGCAATTCGGTGACCCCGCCGCGTCGCAAATTATGACGATTGGCATAGAGTGCCTGCATGGACGGGACGAGCTCCGCGCTCCGCCGGGCACTGGCCCGCGCGCGTGACGGCAAGACACTGGATCGATCCGAGGCCACGACACTGCTGCAGGCCCGCGGGGCGCAGCTCGACGACCTGCTCACCTACGCTGCCCGCACCCGGGACGCCGGCCTGGAGGCCGCCGGCCGCCCCGGCGTCGTCACCTACAGCCGCAAGGTCTTCATCCCGCTGACCCGGCTGTGCCGGGACCGCTGCGGGTACTGCACGTTCGCGACCGTCCCGCACAAGCTGGACGCCCCCTACCTGAGCCCGGACGAGGTGCTGGAGATCGCGCGGCGGGGCGCCGAGATGGGCTGCAAGGAGGCCCTGTTCACGCTCGGGGACCGTCCCGAGGACCGCTGGAAGCCGGCCCGCGAGTGGCTCGACGCGCACGGCTACGACGACACGCTCTCCTACGTCCGCGCGATGGCGATCCGGGTGCTGGAGGAGACCGGGCTGCTGCCGCACCTGAACCCGGGCGTGCTCACCTGGCGCGACTTCCAGCGGCTCAAGCCGGTCGCGCCGTCCATGGGCATGATGCTGGAGACGACGGCGACGCGGCTGTTCAGCGAGCGCGGCGGCCCGCACTTCGGGTCGCCGGACAAGGACCCGGCCGTCCGGCTGCGGGTGCTGGAGGACGCGGGGCGCACGAACGTCCCGTTCACGACCGGCATCCTCATCGGCATCGGCGAGACCGTCGAGGAGCGCGCGGACGCGATCTTCGAGATCCGGCGGACGATGCGGGAGTACGGCGCGATCCAGGAGGTGATCGTGCAGAACTTCCGGTCGAAGCCGGACACCAAGATGCGCGACACCCCCGACGCGGACCTGGCCGAGCTCGCCGCGACGATCGCGGTGACGCGGCTCGTCCTCGGCCCGAAGGCGCGGGTGCAGGCGCCGCCGAACCTCGTCGGCGACCAGTTCGCGCTGATGCTCCGCGCCGGCATCGACGACTGGGGCGGCGTGTCCCCGCTGACGCCCGACCACGTGAACCCCGAGCGGCCCTGGCCGCAGATCGACGAGCTGGCCGAGCGGACGGCCGCGGCGGGGTTCGCGCTGCGGGAGCGGCTGACGATCTACCCCGAGTACGTGCGGCGCGGCGAGCCGTGGCTGGACCCGCGGCTGGACGCGCACGTCGCGGCGCTGGCCGACCCCGCGACCGGGCTCGCGCGGGAAGACGCCGTCCTCGAAGGGCGTCCCTGGCAGGAGCCCGACGGCGGGTTCGAGGCGTCCGGCCGGACCGACCTGCACACCGAGATCGACACGACGGGCCGCACCAGCGACCGGCGCGACGACTTCGACGAGGTGTACGGCGACTGGGACGCGCTACGCGACCGCATGTCCGCCCCCCAGCGCTTCGACTCCGACATCAAGACCGCTCTCGCGCGCGCGGAGCAGAACCCGGCGGGCCTGTCGGACGACGAGGCACTGGCCCTCCTGCACGCCGAGGGCCCGGAACTCGACGCCCTCGCCAAGCTCGCCGACGACCTGCGCCGCGACACGGTCGGCGACGACGTCACCTACGTCGTCACCCGCAACATCAACTTCACCAACGTCTGCTACACCGGCTGCCGGTTCTGCGCGTTCGCGCAGCGCCGCACGGACGCCGACGCCTACACGCTCTCCCTCCGCCAGGTCGGGGACAGGGTGGACGAGGCTTGGGCGGCGGGCGCCAGCGAGATCTGCATGCAGGGCGGCATCCACCCGGACATGCCAGGCACCGCCTACTTCGACCTCGCCCGCGAGGTGAAGAACCGCGCACCGGACATCCATCTGCACTCCTACAGCCCGATGGAGGTCGTGAACGGCGCGTCCCGCGCGGACATGTCGATCCGCGAATGGCTGGAGGGCGCCAAGGAGGCCGGTGTCGACTCCCTGCCGGGCACGGCAGCCGAGATCCTCGACGACGACGTCCGGTGGGTGCTGACCAAGGGCAAGCTGCCCACCGACCAGTGGGTCGAGGTCGTCACCACCGCGCACGAGATCGGGCTGCCGACGACGTCCACCATGATGTACGGGCACGTCGACACCCCGGCGCACTGGGTCGGGCACATCAAGCTCCTCCGCTCCATCCAGGAGCGGACGGGCGGGTTCAGCGAATTCGTCCTGCTGCCCTTCGTGCACCACAACTCGCCCATCTATCTCGCCGGGCTGGCGCGTCCGGGGCCGACCGTCCGGGAGAACGTGGCCGTCCACGCCCTGGCGCGGATCCTGCTGCACGGTGCGATTCCGAACATCCAGACGTCCTGGGTGAAGCTGGGCGACGAACTCTGCACGCGCGTCCTCCAGGGCGGCGTGAACGACCTCGGCGGCACCCTCATGGAGGAGACCATCAGCCGCATGGCCGGGTCGGAGAACGGCTCCTTCAAGCCGATCAGCGAACTGGAGAAGATCGCGGCGCGCGCGGGCCGTCCCGCCAGGCAGCGCACGACCCTTTACGGCGAGGTGCCGGAGGAGCGCCTGAAGGCGTCCCGCCGCACCGACGGCATCGGCCACTTCGGACGCGGCGGAGGAAGGCTCGACCTGCCCCTGGTCGGCACGTGATCCCCGGCTGTATGACTGACGGGTGAACCTCTGGAGGCGGCCGGTCGTCTGGGCGGCCGCGGTGCTGCTGCTGTCCGGCGTGGGCGGCGGGGCGTGGGCGCTCGGCCTCCTCCCGGGGCCGGGGACCGGGGCCTGCGGCGGGTCCGCGCTGCGGATCACCATCGCGGCCCAGCCGGAGATCGCGCCCGCGCTCCGGGGCGTGGCGGAGCGGTTCAACGTCGAGGAGCACCGCGTGGCGGGACGCTGCGTCGACGCCCGGATCAAGCCCGTCTCCCCCGGCGGCTACCTGGGCGACGCGACCCTGCGCGCCAGGACCGACGCGTGGGTGCCGGAGTCGACGCTGTGGCTGGAGACGGCCCGGGAGGCGGGCAACACGTCCGTCCCCGCCGGGGGGACCCCGGTGGCCGCGACGCCCGTGGTGCTCGCCACGCCGCGCCCGGTCGAGGCGGAGTTGCGCGACGCCGAGGTCGGCTTCGGCTGGGAACTCCTCCTGAAGGACAGGGCCGGAGGCGTCCCGCTGGCCCGCTACGCGGCCGACCCGGCCGCCGGGATGAGCGGGACGATCGCCATGGTCGCCATCGAGCAGGTCGCCGAAGGCAAGGCCGGCGACGCCGCCGAGGCGCTCCGCGAGAACGCGCCCCGCAGGCCGGACGAGTCGTCCGGCGGCTCGATGACGGTCCTCGCCGACTTCATCGGCGCCGAACGCTTCGCCCGCCCCCTGGCGGTCACCACCGAGCAGGCGGTCGTGGCCTACAACGACGGCCACCGCCCCAACCCGATCGTGAGCCTCATGCCGGACGAGGGCACGCTGATGCTCGACCACCCGTACGTCGTGACCACCGAGGACCAGGACCGGCAGGACGCGGCGGAGGCGTTCAAGGCCGCGCTGGCGACGCGTCCCGCGCACGACATCCTCCACCGGGCGGGCTTCCGCGCCGCCGACGGCACCCTGCCCGCCATGTACGCCGACCAGCACGGCTTCACGGAGGAGCCGCCGCCGTCCCTCCGGCTCCCGACCCGCGCGGAGATCGACGAGGCCCGCGCGTCCTGGGAGACGTGATCAGAAGGACCGGTAGTCCCGGACGGGCAGCCGCGGCCCCCGCCTCGGCGGGCGCCTCCCGGACGACTCCAGCAGCCGGGTGACGCGGTACCGGTGCCCGGCGTAGGGCTCCAGCAGTTCGAGCATCCCCGCGTCGTCGACCTTGCGGCCGATCAGCGCCCAGCCCACCAGGCCGGGCAGGTTGTAGTCGCCGACCGACACCGCGTCGGGGTCGCCGGCCGCCCGCTGCCTGATCTCGGCGGCCGTCCACACCCCGATCCCCGGCAGCGACCGCAGCCGCCGCTCGCTCGGCTCCTCTTCCAGCCGCTTCGCGACCCGCGCCGCCCCGATGATCGTCCGGGCGCGGACGGCCTCCAGCCCCGACCGGTGCCACTCCCACGACGGGATCCGGATCCACACCTCGGGCGGCGGAGGCACCCGCATGTGCGGCGCGCCGGGCGCGGGCTCCCCGAACATCCGCAGCAGATGGCTCCAGGCCCGGAACGCCTCCAGTCCCAGGACCTTCTGCTCCATGACCGCCGGCACGAGCGCCTCGAAGACGCGCCGCGTCCGCCCGATCCGCAGCCCCGGCCGCCTGAGCACCTGCTCCCGGACGACGTCGTGCCGCGCGACGAACCCCTCCGGCTCGTCCGCCGCCCCCAGCAGCTCGGGCACCCCGTCCAGCGACCACTCGGCCCCCGGCCCCCAGGCCGTGGCCTCGACGACGTCCCCGACGTGCCGGAGCCGAAGCGTCGCCGGCCCGTCGGGCGTGTACGAGGCCCGCCAGACCGACCCGTCCGGCTCAACCCGGAACGCCGGATCCCGCGCCCCCCGCCGATGCGGCGACAACGTCCCCAGCAGATCCAGCTCCCAAGGCGGCCGCCACTCCCGAACCTGCCCGGCTCCACAACGGATCGTGGTCATCGGCCGCCGGCTCAGGTGTCGGCGGAGAAGCGGACGGCGGTCGGGGGGAGCTCTATGCCCGGCCAGACGCGGAGGCCGCCGCGTAGTTCGTTGCCGGGGCCGACCACGGCGCCGTCGCCGAGGACCACGCCCTCCAGGACGGCCCCGTGGCCCACCCGGGCGCCCCGGCTCAGCACCGAGTCGCGGACCGTGGCGCCCTCGGCGACGAACGCGTCGTCCAGCAGGACGCTGCCGATCACCGTGGCGCCGGGCTCGACCACGGCGCCCCGGCCGACGGTCGTGCCGCCGCGGACGACCGCGCCCGCGGCGACGCTCGCGCCGGGGAGCACGAGGCGCTCGCCCGGCTCGCCGGGCATCGCCGGGGAGGCCAGCGTCCCGAGGACCAGGTCGCGGGAGCCGCGGACGAACGCCTCGGGCGTGCCGACGTCCAGCCAGTAGGCCGACTCGACGTAGCCCATGACCGGTGCGCCGGACGCGATGAGCGCCGGGAACGTCTCCCGCTCCACGGACACGACCTCGTCCTCGGGGATCGTGTCGACGGCCGAGCGGCGGAAGACGTAGCAGCCCGCGTTGATCTGGTTCGTCACCGGATGCGGAGTCTTCTCCAGGAACGCGGTGACGCGGCCCTGGTCGTCGGTGGGCACGCAGCCGAAGCGCGAGGGGTCGTCGACCTCGGTCAGGTGCAGCGTCACCGCGGCACCGGCCTCCTCGTGCATCTTGACCTGGGCGCGCACGTCGTGGCCCGACAGGATGTCGCCGTTCAGGATCAGCACCGGGTCGTCCGGGCCGGAGGTGAGCGCCCGCGCGGCGTTGCGGATGGCGCCGCCGGTGCCGAGCGGCTCGTCCTCGCTGACATAGGCCAGCTCGACGCCGTGCGCGCGGGTGCCGAACGCCGCCTCGAACATCTCCGCCCGGTAGGACGTGGCGAACACGATGCGCTCGACGCCCTCGGCGTGCGCCCGCGCGAGCTGATGGGCGAGGAACGCCGCCCCGGCCGTCGGCAGCAGCGGCTTGGGGGTGGAGATGGTCAGGGGACGCAGCCGCGTGCCCTGCCCTCCGACCAGGAGGATCGCTTCCACTCGGTTCCCTTTCTCCACCGCGGTAGCGGATGCGAGCGAGCCTAGTGGGTGCGGGAAGCCTGGGTTGCCGCGTATTGGTCCACTGCGCGCTGGTAGGAGGCCAGGTGCGCCTCGGCGGACTCCGACCAGGAGAACTGGCCGGCGCGGACGTGGGCGGCGTCGGCCAGTGCGGTGCGGCGGGACGGGTCGTCGAACAGCTCGTCGAGCGCCGTGCCGATGCCGGACGGGTCGGGCTCGGTGTAGGCGACCGCGTCGCCGCCCACCTCGGGGAGGGGGCCGCGCCGGGTGGTGAGGACGGGCGCGCCGCAGGACATGGCCTCCAGCACCGGGAGGCCGAAGCCCTCGCCGCGGCTGGGGAGGGCGACGACCAGCGCGCCGCCGAAGAAGCCGGGCAGTGACGCCCACGGCAGGTAGCCGGGGCGCAGCACGCGCAGGTTCAGCGGGACGGTGGCGAGCGCGGCGTCGACCTCGTC
>NZ_BMRO01000004.1:131689-167958 GCF_014648675.1 Actinomadura livida | reverse complement strand
CAGGTTCGGGACGTTCTTGCGCGGCTCCAGCGCGCCCAGGTACGCGACGTAGGGGTGGCCGTGCAGGCCGAGCCGGTCGGAGACCTGCTTCACCTCGGCCTCGGACGGCCGGTGGAACACCTGCTGGTCGACGCCGTGGTAGGCGACGTCGATGCCCGCCGGGTCGGCGCCGAGGACGCGGACCAGCTCGTCCCGCGTCGCCCGGGACGGGGCGATCAGCCGGGTGGCGCGGCGCGCGGCGGTGCGGGTCGCCGACTTGACGTAGCTGGTGCGGACAGGGTCGTGCGGCTCCGGCTCGGCGAACAGCGTCACGTCGTGGATCGTCACCACCGTCGGCAGCGCCAGGCTGACCGGAATCGTGTAGGTCGGCAGGTGGAGGACGTCCGCGCCGACGCGCTCGGCGACGTGCGGGAGACCGGACTGCTCCCACGCGAGGCGGGTGGCGCGGTGCGACAGCCCCGCCGGGCCGGCGACGACGCGCGCCCCGGGGACGAGGCCCCCGTAGCGTTTCTCGTCCGCCCGCTGGCAGACGACCGCCAGGTCGGCGCCCTGCGCGTGCAGGGCGCACAGCAGCCCGTCAACGTACCGTCCGAGCCCGCCGCGGTCGGCCGGCACGGCGGTCGCGTCGAGCAGAATCCGAGGCGCCACGGTCTCTCCCCCATCCGCGGTGGCGTAGATCACCCTTTACCGTCCGAGCCTACGCCCGGAGGTGCCCCTCGCGCGGCACCTCATTCACAGGTTCGGCAAGGGATGCCGATCCGCTGCAGCACTATCTGTGGGGGACGACCCCCACACCCCCGGCAACTACCTTTTGCGCGCGTGGATGAGAACGATGCTGCCGCGCTCGTTCGGGGCCTTGCGGTCGGCGAGGGCGACGAGCGGCGTCAGCGGGGCGGCCGCGTTGAAGCCGACCTTGCCGCCGTAGGTGGAAAGCGAGAGGTAGAGGCGCTCCGTGGCGGGCGTGCGGAACTGGTAGCTGTGCTTGACCAGGTCGAGGCCGCGCTCGTCCATCAGCTTGCGGAGGCTGTCGTGGGTGTAGGTGTGCTGGACGTGGTACTTGGCCTTGTGCGCGTCGCGCAGCTTCGGCCAGGTGTCGGCGCGGCTCAGCACGTCGGCGGACATGAATACCTCACCGCCGGGCTTGAGGACGCGCGCCATCTCGTCCAGCGACCTGCCGCCGTCGTCGAAGTGCTCGATCGCGCAGACCGACAGGACCGCGTCGAACGAGCCGTCCGCGAACGGGAGGCGCAGCGCGTCGCACTCGATCAGCGCGGGCGCGTGGGCGAGCGTGCGCCCGTACTCCATCTTGCCGCGGGCGAGGTCGATCGAGACGGCGTCGGCGCCGCGCCTGCGGGCCCGGCCGGCCCAGTAGCCGTCGCCGCCGGCGACGTCGAGGACGCGCCGGCCGCGCAGGTCCCGCCCCATCCAGCCGAGGAGCGTCCCCGCCTCGCGGTACCGGCACACGTGTACCTGGTGGCCCATGAAGGCGACCACATCCGAGAGCTTCATCGTCCCCAACTCTAGGCCGCGCGGGCGGCCGCGCGGCCACGTTCGCCTACGCTGGGCGCGTGAAGATGAAGGTCGTCGCCGTGCGCGTGCTGCGGGTTCTCCTTGTGCTGCTCGCGCTCGCGTTCTGCGCCTACAGCGTGGCCTCACAGTGGGACGAGGCGGTGCACGCGTTCCGCCAGATGTCGTGGGTGGTGCTGGCCGCGGCGCTGGCCGCGGGGCTGGCGGGGCTCTTCGTCTGGATGCTGGGGTGGCGGGAGTTCCTCGGCGGCCTCGGCTCGCCGCTGCCCGTGCGCGCCATCTTCCGGATCTCCGCGATCTCGCAGCTCGGCAAGTACGTGCCGGGCAAGGTCTGGGCGCTGGTGACGCAGATCGAGATGACGCGGGAGCACGACGTGCCGCCCGAGCGCAGCTTCGGGTCGACGATGCTCGCGGTCGCGACGTCCACGGCGTGCGGGCTGGCCGTCGCGGCGGTGACGCTGCCGCTCACGTCGGTGGCGGCGCGCGAGCAGTACTGGTACCTGTTCCTGCTGGCACCGCTGCTGCTGATCCTGCTCCACCCGCGGATCGTGAGCTGGTCCCTGGGGCTGATGCTCAAGGTCATCCGGCGGCCGCCGCTGGAGCGTCCGGTGAGCCTGGCCGTGACGCTGCGCGCCATCGGCTGGACGGTCCTCGGCTGGATCCTGTTCGGCGTGCACACCTGGCTGCTGTGCAACGCCGTCGGCGGCGACGGCAAGGGCCTGCCGTTCCTCGCGACGGGCGCGTACGCGCTGGCGTTCGTCGCCGGGTTCCTCGTCTTCATCGCGCCGGGCGGCATCGGGGCGCGGGAGGCCGCGCTGACCGTGGTGCTGACCCCGGCGCTGCCGGCGGGCGCGCCGGTCGTGGTCGCGATCGCGTCCCGGGTGCTGCTGACCGCCGCCGACCTGCTCGTCGCCGGGGCCGCGCTGCTGCTCGGGCGGACGACGCCGGCCCCCGGGAATGAACCGCCGTCCAAGGAGCTTGTGAGGGGTACGCACCCTACGAAGGAGGGACCGTGACGGCCCCGATCACCGTGACCGACGCGACCTTCGCGGACGAGGTCCTCGGCAGCGACACCCCTGTACTCGTCGACTTCTGGGCCGACTGGTGCGGACCCTGCCGGATGGTCGCCCCCGTCCTCGACCAGATCGCCGCGGAGCAGGACGGCAAGCTCAAGATCGCGAAGCTGGACTACGACGCGAACCCCGAGACCCCGAACAAGTACGGGGTGATGGGCCTGCCGACGCTGCTGCTCTACAAGAACGGCGAGGTCGTGGAGCAGATCGTCGGCGCGAAGCCCAAGCGCGCCCTGCTGAAGGTCATCGAGCCCCACCTGTGAGCGCGTCCCCGGTGAGGGCGTCCCCCGTGAGCATGTCCAGGTACTCGGCCCACACCGGGGCGTGGTCGACCGGCCGGACGCCGGAGCGCAGCCGCTCCGGCTCCCCCGGCGCGTAGAAGCGGCCGAGCGCGTCGGCGAGGGACGCCGCGTCGCCGGGTTCGCAGATCAGTCCGTCGACGCCGTCGCGGACCTGGCCGGCGAAGCCGCCGACGTCGGTGGCGATGACCGGCAGGCCGTGCTCGTAGGCCATCCACACGTTCTGCGACGCGGTGGCCGTCCGGTACGGCAGGACGAGCGCGTCGGCGGCGGTGAACAGCCCCGGGACGTCGGCGGCCGGCACGTAACCCGGTCGCAGCTCGACCCTTGAGGCGAGGTCGAGCGAGCGGATCAGCTCGCGCGTCTCGTCCAGCCCGCCCCAGAACTCCCCCGCGACGGTCAGCCCCACGTCGCCGGGGCCCTTGGCGAGGGCGTGGAGCAGGACGTCCAGGCCCTTGTACGGGCGGACGATCCCGAAGAACAGGAGCCGGCGCCGCACCTTCACGTCGCCCGGCGCGACCGCGGCGGCCACCGGGAGGTGCGCGGGCATCTCGGCGACCCGGACGGGACGCTCGGTGAGCCCCTCCGCGAGCCGCGCCTGCTCATCGGAGTGGACGAGGACGCCGCCGACCCTGCGCAGCAGGCGTTTCATCAGCGGCTCGTCGTAGGGCTTGCGCTCGTGCGGCAGGACGTTGTGGCAGAGCGCCACCGTCCGCGCGCCGCGCCGCAGGCCCGCGAGGATCCCCAGGTAGGACGGCACCTGGACCGGGCTCAGCACCGCCAGGACCACCAGGTCGTACGAGCGCAGGCCGCGGCCGGTGCGCCACCAGCCGTCCGGGCGGCGCCAGTCGAGCCGCCGCCGGGTGCCGGGGAACGGCTCGCCCTCCGGATCGGAGATCGTCTGCTGCCCCGGGTAGAGGAACCCGGGGTACTGGGCGCGCCACGACTCGATGACCACGTCGTGGCCCGCCGCCGCCAGCCGGTGCGCCAGCTCGGTGGTGTGGTGCGCGCCGCCGCCCTTGTACGGGAACGCGGGTCCGACGATGGCGATCCTGAGGCCGCCGGGCGCGCCGCTGGACGTCCCCATGCCCTACACGTCGCCCCGTGATCGGACGATCAGGTCGGCCAGCAGCGCCAGCGACGCGATGATCAGCCCCGTCACGAAGATCATGATGGTGTTGTTCGCGAAGTACCCGAAGTGCGCGATCATGTCGTACACGCCCTTGCCCAGCCCGATCAGGATCAGCCACAGCGCGGGCGGCATCAGCACCTTGAGCGGGTTGAAGTACATCACCATCCGCAGCACCTGCAGGATGTAGCGGTAGGCGTCCTTCGTGAAGTGGAACTTCGACTTCCCGGCCCGCTTGGCGTAGTCGATCGGCATGTAGTGGACCGGGTGCTGGTTCGACAGGAACGCGATCGTGATCGTCGTGACGCAGGAGAACCCGGGCGGCAGCAGCCGCAGGTACGGCAGCGACACCTCGCGGCGGAACGCGCGCAGCCCCGAGTTCAGGTCGGGGATCCTGGAGTTGGTGAGTCGCTCGGCGACCTTGCGGATGAACCATTTGGCGGGCACCCGCAGCGCCTTGTGCGAGCCCTCCTCGCTCTTGCGCGCCCCCACGACCTGGTCGATGGACGGGTCGGTGTCGAGCAGATCCACCAGCTCGGGGATCCGCTCGTTGGGGTAGGACATGTCGGCGTCCGTCCACACGACGATGTCCCCGCGGGCCTGCTGGGAGCCGATGCGCCGCACGGTGCCCGAGCCGCTGTTGTGCTGGAACGCGATGACCCGCATGTTCGGGAAGCGGGGCGCGGCCTCCTCCAGCCGGGCGAGCGTCGCGTCGGTCGAGCAGTCGTCGACGGCCAGCAGCTCGTAGCTCTTGCCGCTCGCGTCCATCGCCGCGCAGATGCGCTCGACCTCGTCGATCACGTGGTCCTGCTCGTTGTAGCAGGGCAGCACGATCGTGACGTGGACCGGGTGGGACGCGGGCTCGGCCGCGTCCGGTGCCGCCTCCGGCGCGCGCACCGGCGCGTTCACGGGTCCGGGCGCGGGCGGCGTGACCGGGGACGCGGCCGCCGGCGCGGGCGGGGCCTCGGGAGCGGGCTTGGCCATCGCCTCGGCGGGCTGGGTCTCGGCAGACTGGGTGCTCACGCAGCGCGAGGATACTCGCCCGGGCGCGCCGGAGCCGCCCGAAGCCGCGGAGCGGCCCCCTGCACCTGAGCGTCCGGCCGCTCCTCAGGACCGGCCGGGTTCGGCGATCCAGACCTCCATGGCCAGCCCCCACGTCCCGCCGGGCGGCTCGGTGAGGGTGCGGCCGTCCTGCCGCGTGTCGAGCCGCAGGATCCGGGACGGCCGCCCGTAGGGCGCGACCTGCTCCGGCTTCGCCGCCATGATGACGGGGCGGCGGCCCGCGTCGTGCACCTTGCCGATGACGCGGCGCACGTCGGCGGGCGTGGCGCCCGCGGCGGTGCGCGCGGCGGGCCGCCCGCACATGCCCCGGACGACCTGGAGGAACCGGTCGGCGGTGGAGTGCTCGACGACCACGACCGAGGCGTCCGGCCGCAGCGCGCCGCACATCCGCTCGACGGCGGCCACCTCGTGCCGCTCCGTCCGCGTCACGAGGTACCCGCCGGACGTCAGGACGACCGGCACCAGCAGCAGCGCGACGCCGGTGACCGCCCCCGCCCGCATCGCGCGCGGCGAGTAGCCGAGGCGGCGGACGCGCCGGAACGTCCAGGCCGCGGCGAACACGGTGAACAGCAGCAGCCCGGGGATGGCGAGCCCGATCAGCCGCCGGGACGCCCACGGGTGGTCGGGCGTGATGCCCGGCCGGAGCAGCACCTGCGTCGTCGTCCAGACGACCATCGCGTAGGGCAGCAGCCACTCGGTGGACCGGCCGCGCAGCAGCCGCCGCACCAGCAGCGCCGCGCCGAGCGCCGCCAAGAGCAGCGCGGGCGGGCCGATGTACCAGGCGACCCAGTGCAGGGACAGCTCGGAGTACTGCCGGGTGCCGTCCACGGGGAGGTCCTGGATGCGCTGGATCGTCTCGATGAACCGGACGTTCATCTCGTCGTCCTCCGTGGCCGGGGGACGGCGGACGGTCTGCACCAGCGGCCGGACCGCGAACCCCAGCAGGACCAGCACGGTCAGGACGGCGGCGGCGCCCGGCAGCCTGCCCCGCGCGACCGCGGCGGCGGCGCGCCGCACCCGCGGGCCCGTCCGCTCCCAGCGCAGCGCCGCCACCATCACGGCCGTCGCCGCGGCGATCACGGCCGTGATGGCCAGCAGCGGCTTGAGGGACGCCTCCAGGTAGGTCAGGTACGGCCGGGAGAGGCCGAAGCCCTCGGCGAGCCCGGCACCGGCGCCGAGGAGCAGCCCGCCGCCGAGCCACCAGCCGGTCCGCCGCCCGAGCGCCACCAGGAGCCCGGCGAAGACGAGGACCGGCAGCACGTCGCGCAGGCCGTCGATGCGGACGAGGACGATCAGCCCGAGCGCCAGCCCCGCCAGGAACGCCTTCTGCGCGGCGCGGCGCCCCTCCGCGCGCCGGGAGTCGTGCAGCAGCGCCAGCCCGCCCAGCAGCAGGACGATCGCGGGCGGCTCGCTGAACGTGTTGCGGGAGACGTAGAGCATCGGCAGCGTCAGCGCGAGGAGCAGCGCGCCGGCCGGCGCCCAGCGGGGCCCGACGAGGCGGGCGACCAGACCGGCGAACGCCAGCACGCAGCAGGCGCCGAGCAGCGGCGCCGCCAGCAGGATGCCGTGGGTGCCGCCCGCCCAGCCGCCGAGCGTGAGCACCAGCGGCAGCCCCGCCATGAACTGCGGGACGACCGCCCCGCCCTCCTGGTAGAAGGCGGGGCTCTGGTAGTCCAGGGCGGCGTCGGGGCCGCCGAACGCGTGCTCCGCCGGCGGGATCGGCAGCGATCCGTGCCCGGCCAGCCACGTCGCGAACTGCACGTAGGAGGCGGGGTCGCGGCGGACGATGATCTGCTCCGCGCTCATGACGATCTGGAGCGCCAGGAACGCCGCCGCGACGCCGAGGACGGCGATGACCGGCCACCACGGCACCGGCCCCCGCCCCGGCAGCGACCCCCGCTCGGGCGCGCCGCCGCCGTCCGGCCCGGCGGACCGCAGGCCGAGCCACAGCACGAGAGCGGCGACGGGCACGAACAGCGCGAGTGCCGGGAGCGGGCGGAGCGCGCCCGCCGCCAGCAGCGGCAGCGAGACCGCCAGCCATGCCACGAGGAGCAGCGTGGGGAGCACGGTCATGCGAACGAGCAGCCGACCAGCGTCCAATGTCCCCGCCCCGCGCCCGTCCGTCGACTCCTCCACCCGTGCGGAGCGTAGCGGTCCCGGCAGGGTGATGACGTCCCGGCGATCACTCCGGCATACCCTCGCCCCATGAGCGCACACGCCGGGAACGCGGGCGGGCCCGCGGAGCTGCTGCGGCGGCGGCTGGCGGACGACCCGTCCAGCCCGCTGGTGACCTTCTACGACGACGCGAGCGGCGAACGCGTCGAGCTGTCCGCGCGGACGTTCGACAACTGGGTGGCGAAGACCGCGAACTTCCTCGTGGACGGGCTGGCCGCCGAGCCGGGCACGCGGGCCGTGCTCGTCCTGCCGCCGCACTGGCAGACCGCCGTCTGGCTGATGGCCTGCTGGTCCGCCGGGGTCGTGGCCGAGCCGGTCGACCCGGGAGCGTTCCGCGGGCACGCCGCATCAGGGGGCAGCGCCCCGGGGCGCGCCGAACCGGCGGGGGCGGGCGAGCCGTACATCCTTGCGGCGGCGCAGGAGGTGCTGGACGACGTGCTCACCGACGAGGTGCTGGCGGGCGGGGCCGAGGAGATCGTCGGGCTGTCGCTGCACGCCCTGGGCGGCCCGCTCGCCGACTGCCCGCCGGGCGTGACCGACTACTCCGCGGAGGTCCGCAGCTATGCCGACCGGTTCGCACCGGATGCGGAGGTCACTCCTGAGATGCCCGCGATCACTGTGACAAAGGCCACACTCAGCGGTGCGGAGCTCGTCGCCGCAGGCCGCGCGGCGGTCGAGAAATGGGAGCTGGACGCGCGGGACCGGCTTCTGGTTGACATGTCGTTCGCCACACTCGACGGCGTGCTGACCGGGCTGGTCGCACCACTAATCTCGGGTGCTTCCGTCATAATCCAACGAAACTTTGACAAAGCTACGCTAGATCGTCGCCTGACCATGGAGCATGTCACGGTGGTGGCCGGTCTGCCCGGATGGAATGACGAATCCGGGCACCCGCGCCGGCTCACCTGACTACGCTCTCCTTGCCCTCGTCCAGTACCCGACCGTCCAGGACCAGTACCGACCGTCCAGTACCCGACACCGGAAACACGGGCCGCCGCTCGCGGAGCGCGACCCGGCCCCCGGATCTGCCTACCCCGGGACCACGGAGCCCATGAACAGCAACCCGATGTACATGGAGTACGTCGACGACGCCGACCCGCAGCCGGCGCCTCGACGCGGCTGGCGCATCCTCGGCTGGGTGTGCATCGGAATGTCGGTGCTCATGGTCGTGGGGTCCCTCACCGCCTACGGCCTGTACCGCCAGGCGTTCGGGAACATCTCGCACCAGGACGTCAACGCGCAGCTCGGCCCCGACCGGCCGAAGAAGCTGAACAAGGCGCTGAACATCCTGCTGCTCGGCTCCGACACCCGCACGGGCGCCAACGCCAAGTACGGCCGCCGGATGAAGAGCGACCCGCCCCGCTCGGACACGATGATCCTGCTGCACCTGTCCCCCGGCGGCGGCCAGGCGATGGGCATCAGCTTCCCGCGCGACCTCATGATCCGGATGCCGTCCTGCAAGGGCGAGAGCGGCCAGGTGTACCCGGCGGAGGAGCGCGCCCAGATCAACTCGGCGTTCACCAAGGGCGGCGCCGCCTGCGTCATCAAGACGATCGAGAGCATCTCCAACATCCGCGTCGACCACTTCATGCAGGTCGACTTCAACGGGTTCAAGTCGATCACGAACGCGATCGGCGGGGTCCCGGTGTGCCTGCCGAAGGCCGTCAACGACCCCCAGTCGAAGCTCCGGCTCAGCGCGGGCAAGCACAACATCAAGGGCGAGACCGCGCTGGCCTACGTGCGCGTCCGGCACGGGCTCGGCGACGGCTCCGACCTCGACCGCATCAAGCGGCAGCAGAAGTTCATGGGCGCGCTCGCCAACAAGGCGCTGAGCGCGGGCGTGGTCAGCAACCCCAAGAAGCTCCTCGCCCTGATGAACGCGGCGACGAAGTCGCTCACCACCGACAACGAGCTGACGCCGCAGGTCATGATGGACATCGCCCAGGAGATGCAGGGCGTCAGCTCCGGCAAGCTGCGCTTCGTCACCGTCCCGTCCGGCCCCGACCCGCTGGACCCCAACCGCGTCGCGCTGAGCGCCAACGCCCAGTCCTTCTTCGCCGCCGTCCGCAACGACAAGACCGTGCCCGAGAAGCCGAAGGCCGGCACGCAGCAGATCCCGCCGAACCAGGTCCGGGTGCGGGTCTTCAACGGCAGCGGCATCGACGGCCAGGCGAGCCGCGTCGCCGACGACCTGGAGTCGCAGGGCTTCCAGGTCACCGTCGGCGGAAACGCGCCTTCCCTCACCACGACCACGAGGGTCCTGTACGGTTCGGGGGCCGACCAGCACTCCAAGACGCTGGCCGCGCTCATCCCGAGCAGGCCGCAGCCGACCGCGCGCAGCGGCGGCACCCCGGGCATCGTCGACCTGGTCATCGGGCGCGACTGGACGAACCTGAAGAGCGCCGGGGGCGGCATTCCGAAGCAGCAGGGCGAGATCCGCGCGAACGACGACATCTGCAAGGAGACCTAGGCCGGCAGCCTATGACGTACACCACCAGGCACTCGGGGGCCGACACCGCGCCGCGCGACGGCCGGCCGCTGTCCGCTGATCCGACGGTCCCGGCGCCGGAGGCGCTCGCCCCGGCGGCGCCCGCCCCGCGGGAGGAGACCGCGGAACCGCCCCGGCCGCGCAAGGAGCGCGACCCGTTCTTCGACAACGCCAAGTACTTCGCGATCCTCCTGGTGGTGGTGGGCCACTCCCTGGCCTACCTGCAGGACGTCCCGCTGGCCCAGGGGCTGTACCTGTTCATCTACATGTTCCACATGCCGCTGTTCATCGTGATCACCGGCTACTTCTCGCGGAACTGGACGTTCGCCGGCGGCAAGGCGCGCAAGCTCATCACCAAC
This sequence comes from Actinomadura livida, assembly GCF_014648675.1. Lineage (GTDB taxonomy): Bacteria > Actinomycetota > Actinomycetes > Streptosporangiales > Streptosporangiaceae > Spirillospora > Spirillospora livida. Next base: position 157,846 of record NZ_BMRO01000004.1, on the reverse strand, counting down.
GTCGGCGTGCCGTACGTGGTGTTCGAGTTCGCCTACTCCATCTACGACTGGCTGGCGGGCCGCAACGCCCTCGAGATCAGCCTGCTGAACCCGTACTACCTGACGTGGTTCCTGTGCGCGCTGTTCATGTGGCGGCTGTCCACCCCGGTCTGGCAGCAGATCCGCTGGCCGCTCGCCGTGGCGCTGGGCTTCTCGCTGCTGTCGTACATGAGCGACCTCGGTGGAACGTTCGACATCCACCGGGTGATCGGGCTGCTGCCGTTCTACGTCCTCGGCCTCACCCTGAAGCCGCAGCACTTCGAGCTGCTGAAGAAGCCGGTCGCGCGCCCGATCGGGGCGGTCGTGCTCGCCATCGGGCTGGCCGCCTCGTTCTTCGTCATGGACCGCATGTCGCGGGGCTGGGTCTACTGGAAGCACCCCCACGACGCGTTCAACGTCGGCAACTTCACCGGCTCGCTGATGCGGCTCGCGATGTTCGCGTGCGCGATCATCCTCGTGGCGGCGTTCCTCACCCAGATCCCCCGCAAGCGGTACTGGTTCACCGGGCTGGGCGCCGCGACGCTGTACGCCTACCTGCTGCACGGGTTCGTCACCCGGCTGATGAACTTCACCGGCTGGTGGGGCATCGACTGGATGCACAACCCGCTCGGCGTCACGCTCGTGACCTGCGTCGCCCTCGTGGTCGGGACGTTCCTGTGCTCGAAGTTCGTCGTGCGGACGATGAGCTGGGCGCTGGAGCCCAAGCTGACATGGGTGTTCACCCCGCTGCGCCGCCCGGCCGGGCGGCGCTAGCACGGCAAAGTCGCACATCTGGCCACATCTCCCCCCATCGGGGGCTAGAGTCGCCCGTGCCTCCACGTGAACGGCTGTCACCTACGGAATGAAGCTCTCGGAGACATGACCGACACCATCCCTCCGCCGCGTCCCCCCGCGTCCGGCCCCCTGCCGGACGCCGCCGCGCCGGCCGCCACCGCCCCCGACGTCACCGCGCCGGACGTCGCCGCGCCCGGCGCCGTGCCGGGGAGCCCCCTGGCCGGGGGCGCCGCACCCGCGACCGCGGTGCTGGACGCGCCCCGCGCCACCGGGCCCGGAAAGCCGGCGGCGCCGCGGCAGCGGGACGCCTTCTTCGACAACGCCAAGTTCTTCACCGCGGCCCTGGTGGTCGTGGGGCACGTCTGGGCGGAGTACGGGGACAGCGTCGCCGCGCGGGCGGCGTACGTGGTGCTGTACGGCTTCCACATGCCGGTCTTCGTCTTCATCGCCGGCTACTTCTCGCGCGGGTTCATGCGATCGACCGAGAAGTTCCGCAGCATTTTCCCCACGCTGATCGTCCCGTACGTAATTTTCATCCTGCTTTATCGGGCGCAGCTGATCCTCATCAACGACGTCAGTTTCAGCTTGCGCGAACTTTTCCGGCCGCATTTCCTCATGTGGTTCCTGGTCGCCATGGTGTTCTGGCGGCTGAGCGCCCCGCTCTGGGGGCACCTCCGCCACCCCGTGCTGATCTCGGTGGCGCTCAGCCTCGCCGCCGGGTGCTGGGCGTTCACCGCCGACTCGACGCTCAGCCGCACCGCTGGGCTGCTCCCGGTCTTCGTGCTGGGCCTGACGATCCAGCCCCGGCACGTCCAGTGGCTGCGCCGCTCCTGGGCGCGGTGGGCCGGCCTCACCGTGCTCGCCGCGGCGCTCCCCGTCGCCTACGTCTGGGAGAAGGGCGTCGTCGTCCCGCGGATGGACCGCGGGTTCATCCTCTGGAACAAGGGCTACGAGGACATGGGCTTCGGGGCCCTCCTGGGGTCGGGCTACCGCCTCGCGGCGCTGGCCTTCGCCGTGTTCCTCGGCGCCGCCTTCCTCGCGGTCATCCCGCGGGGGCACGGCTGGTACACGCGGATGGGCGCCCGGTCCCTGTACGTGTACCTGCTCCACGGGCTCATCGTGAAGACGTTCGACTACACCGGCGTCCTGGCCGAACCCGTCCTGCACACCCCGCTCGGCCTGGTCGGGGTGACCCTGGCGGCCGCCGCGCTCGGCGTCGTCCTCGCGACCGCGCCCGTCGAACGGCTCACCCACTGGGCCGTCGAGCCCAAGGCCCGATGGCTGCTCAAGCCGTCGCATGGCAGGACATAAGATTTACCTACCACTTGTGGGTATGGTCCGGATTCACCGAGTAGCTGATTGGCCTACGTGTGAGCAGCGATAGCGGCATCTCCTTGAGCGTCATCGTGCCCGTGCACAAAGTGCAGGGGTACATCCGGCAGTGCCTGGACTCGATCCTCGACCCCGACCTCCCCAACCTGGAGGTCATCGCGGTCGACGACCGGTCGCCGGACGGCTGCGGGGAGATCCTCGACGAGTTCGCCGAGCGCGACTCGCGCGTCCGGGTGCGCCACCTCGAGGAGAACGTCGGGCTCGGGCACGCCCGCAACGTCGGACTCGACATGGCGACCGGCGACTACGTCTGGTTCTTCGACAGCGACGACTACGCGACGGAGGGCGCGGTCCGGGCCATCATCGACCGGCTCGAGGAGACCCGCCCCGACGTCCTGCTCTTCGACTACGCCCGCGCCTACTGGAACGGCCGCGTCAAGCGCAGCGTCATCAACCACCTGTTCCGCGAGCCGCCCGCGCCGGACGTGTTCACGCTGGAGGAGCGCCCGAGCGTCCTCGAGATGATGATGACGGCGTGGAACAAGGCGATCCGCCGGGAGTTCCTGCTCGAACAGGATCTGCGGTTCAGCGGCGGCTACTACGAGGACCTCAACGTCACCTACCCGATCCTCATGGCGGCCGAGCGGCTGAGCCTGCTGGACCGGGTCTGCTACATCTACCGGCAGCGCCGCCGCGGGGCCATCACCCGGACGACCGGCGCCAAGCACTTCGACGCGTTCGCGCAGTACGACCGCGTCTTCGACTTCATGGACCGGCTGGGCTCCAAGGCCGACCCGTTCCGGCCGCTGATGTTCGACCGGACGATCTGGCACCTGCTCGTCATCATCGAGCGCGGCGACCGCGTCCACGACGCCGACAACGAGCGGTTCTTCGCCGAGATGTCGAAGACGTACGCCAAGTACGAGCCGGAGGGGCACGAGCCGCCGGACCCGGAGGACAAGCCGTTCCTCGCCGACAAGCACCGGATGATCAAGGCGAACGACTACCGGGGCTTCCAGCGGGTGCGCGCGCAGGAGGCCAAGCACAAGGCGCGCCGGAAGGGCCACAAGATCACCCGGGCCGGGCGGCGCGGCGTGCGGCTGTCGAAGGACCTGGCCAAGGAGCGCCCCTACTACCGGATGCAGCGGCGGCTGCCGATCGACGAGAACCTCGCCGTGTTCGCGGCCTACTGGTTCCGCGGCTACGCCTGCAACCCGGCGGCGATCTACGAGAAGGTCCGGGAGCTGGCCCCGCACATCCGCCCGGTGTGGGTCGTGAAACCGGGCGGGCGCAAGACCATGCCGGAGGGCGTGGACTACGTCGTGTTCGGGTCCGCCGACTACTACCGGACGCTGGCCCGCGCGAAGTACTTCGTCAACAACGTCAACTTCCCCGACGAGTACGTGAAGCGGCCGGGGCAGGTGCACATGATGACGCAGCACGGCACCCCGCTGAAGAAGATGGGCCTCGACCAGATGGACTACCCGGTCGGCGCCAACGACATGGACTTCAAGGCCCTCATCACGCGCTCGGACCGCTGGGACTACCTGCTGTCGTCCAACCCGCTGTCGACCGAGGCGTGGGAGCGCGGCTTCCCCTGCGACTACGAGATGCTGGAGATCGGCTACCCGCGCAACGACCGGCTGGTGAACGCGATCGGCGACGAGGAGCAGCGGACCGCGCTGCGCGCCGAGTTCGGCGTCCCGGCGGGCGCCACCGCGATCCTGTACGCGCCGACGCACCGCGACTACCAGCGCCGCTACAGCCCGATGTTCGACATCGGCCGGGTCATGGACCAGCTCGGCGACGACCACGTCCTGCTGCTGCGGGCGCACTACTACTACAAGATCGCGAACCTGGCGGCGGACATGGGCTGGCCGGAGGGCCGGGTCATCGACGTGTCCCGCCACCCGTCGGTGGAGGACCTCGCCATCGCCTCCGACGCGCTGCTCACCGACTACTCGTCGATCATGTTCGACTACGCCAACCTCGGCAAGCCGATCGTGATCTACGCGAACGACTGGGAGACCTACAAGCTCACCCGCGGCGTCAACTTCGACCTGACCGCCACCCCGCCCGGCGTCGTCGCCACCACGGAGGACGAGCTGGTCGAGGCGTTCGTGTCCCGGGCCGCCTGGAGCGACGCCGCCGCCAAGGACCTCGCGAACTTCAAGGCGCGCTTCTGCCCCTGGGACGACGGGCACGCGGCCGAGCGCGCCGTCCGCCGGATGTTCCTCGGCGAGAAGGTCCCGAACCCGCCGCAGTAGCCCACGGCGCCCGGCGACGGGCAGTAACATCCCGCCCAGAGATCCGGCGTCCCCCCGCCGCGCCCGTCCCCCAGGGCGCCCGCCGCGCAACACGCCATCCCCCCGACCCGGCGCAGCAGCCGGGCCGGCCAAGTGATCAAAGGAGTGGGTCGCTTGACCGTCACCCGGATCAGCGTCATCGTGCTCGCGCACGGAGCCGGCGAGTCGCTGCCCGACACCCTCGCGTCGCTCGCGGCACAGACGCACACCGATCTGGACGTGCTCGTCATGGACGACGGCACCGGCGTCACCGCCGAGGCCGTCGTGCCCGACGGCCGGTTCCGGATCGTCCGGAAAGGCGCCCTGAGCCGCGGCGCGGCGCGCAACCTGGGCGTGCGGGAGAGCGACGGCGACTTCCTCCTGTTCGTCAACGGCGGCGACGAGCTGCCGCCCGGCGCGGCCGCGGCCCTGCTGGCCTCGCTGGACGCGTCCGGGTCGGACATCGCGGCGGGGCGCGCGGCCGTGCGCCGCTGGACGGGCCAGGTGGCCCAGTGGCGGCCGTCCAGGCAGCCGGCCGAACCGGTCACGGGCACCGACCTCGGCCGCACCCCGGAGCTGATCGCCGACCGCCGCGTGTCCGGCAAGCTCTTCCGGCGCTCCTTCTGGACGGCGCACGAGCTGGAGTTCCCCGACATCGGCCGCTACGACGACCTGCCCGCCACGGTCCAGGCGCTGCACCGGGCCACCGCGGTCGACGTGCTGGCCGACGTCGTGCTGCACCGCCACGCCCGGCTGTTCCCGCCGACGACGGAGGCGCAGGAGATCGCGGACGGGTTCGGCGCCGTCACGCTCGCCACGACGTGGCTGGAGGACAACGGGCACCACCGGTCCCGCCGGCGGCTGCAGCTGCTCGCCGTCAACGACGAGCTGCGGGTGTTCCTGGACGCGCTGCCGGACGTCCCCGCCGAGGAGCGCGACCAGGTCGTCGCGCAGGCCGCCGCCTACGCGTCCGGGATCTCCGCGAAGGTGCTCGCCGGCACGTCCGCGCTGACCCGCCTGAAGTGGCACCTCGCCACCACCGGGCACACGACGGAGCTGGTGAAGGTCGTCCGGTACGAGCGGGGCAAGGCGTCGCCGTCGATCGTCCGCGACCCGCTGCGCCGGTACGTCGTGTACCCGTACTGGAAGGACTCCTCGCTCGACATCCCCCGCGACATCTACCGGGCGCGCGGCGAGGTCAAGATGCGGGGCCGCGTCCACGCGGTGAGCTGGGACGGCGACATGCTCACCGTCACCGGCGAGGCGTACATCAACTCGGTCAGCATGCGGCGCCGCTGGACGTCGGTGAAGACGATGACGCTGCGGTCCGGCAAGCGGAAGATCGTGGCGAAGGCCAAGCAGACTCCGAAGCCGGGGAAGAAGTCCGGCTGGTCGGGGTTCGAGTTCACCTTCGACGTGGGGCGGCTGCGCGACCACGGCACGTGGGTCGAGGGCGACTGGGACGTCCAGGCGTCGGTGTTCAACGCGGGCGTGTTCCGGCAGGGGCCGCTGCGCGGCGGCAGCTCCGGCACCGGCGCCCACCCGCCGTACCACTACGTCGCCGACGACGTCCGCGTGGTGCCCCGGATCGAGGACCGCCACCTCGTCATCAAGGTCGAGAAGGTCGCCACGAAGGCGACCGCCCTGCGCTGGGACGGCGACGCGCTCGTCATCGAGCTGCAGTCCGCCGGCGAGGCGCCGGACGAGCTCGTCCTGTCGCTCGGCGACGACCGCGTCCCGGTCCCGGTCACCTCCACCGGAGACGGCCGCACCGCCCGCGTCGACCCGTCCGCTCTCGAAGGGTCGCCGATCCCGCCGGAGCGCATCGACGACACCCGCGACTGGACGGTCTTCGCCGGCGGACGCCCGCTGGTGCTCGCCGAGGGCGTCGACGACATCGACCGCGCGTTCGGCCCGCTGGAGGTCACCGCCGGCCGCGGCCCGGGCGGCTACCTGCGCGTCCGGCGCACCACGACCCGGCTGGTCGTGGACGACTGCACCTGGCGGCCCGACGGCACGCTGACGCTGACCGCGACGCACACCGCCCACGACGCGGGGCAGATCGTGCTGCGCGGGCGGGCCCGCCGCAAGGAGTTCGCGTTCGACCTCGTCGCCGACGCGTCGTCCGGCGTCCTGCGCGCGGAGATCCCGGTCGCGGCCGTGCCGAGCGTCGCGGGCGTGCTGCCGCTGCGCCCGGGCCGCTGGGACGTGCTGTTCCGCCCGCCGGGCGGCGCGGGATCCGGGCGGGCGCTGACCGTCCGGCTGTCCGGCCCCGCGGCGAAGAACCTGCCGGAGCCGCTGGAGGTGGCGCGGCGCGGCTACGACCTGGAGGGCCGCGACGGGCGGCTGGTCGTGTCGGTGGCCGGCGACGTCTCGGCCGAGGAGAAGAGCGCCGGCCCGAAGCACCGCGAGGAGGCCCGCCGCCGCGTCGAGCGCGACGGGCTGCGCGACGCCGTCCTGTTCTCCACCTTCAGCGGCCGCCAGTTCTCCGACAGCCCCAAGGCGATCCACCAGGAGCTGCTGCGGCGGGACTCCGGCCTGGAGCAGCTGTGGGTCGTCAACGACGCGCAGGTGGAGCTGCCGGACACGCTGCGGGCCGTCCGGCTGAACGGCAAGGAGTGGCACGAGGCGCTCGCCACGTCCCGCTACATCGTGACGAACCACCGGCTCGGCGACGACTTCCAGCGCCACCCCGACCAGGTCGTCCTGCAGACGTGGCACGGCACCCCGCTGAAGAAGATCGGCAAGGACATCAAGGAGGTGCACTTCGCCTACACGCCCGGCATGAAGAAGGCGCTGCAGTCGAAGTCCGCCGGCCCGGCCGTCCCCGAGTGGAGCCACCTGCTGTCGCCGAACCCGTTCAGCACGGAGATCTTCCGCCGCGCGTTCGCGTTCAAGGGCGAGATGCTGGAGGTCGGCTACCCGCGCAACGACCTGCTGCACAGCCCCGACGCCGGCGCGGTCGCCGCGCAGGTGAAGGCCCGGCTCGGCATCCCCGAAGGCAAGCGCGTCGTGCTGTACGCGCCGACCTGGCGCGACGACCAGTACTACAGCCGCGGCCGCTACCGGTTCGACATGCGGCTCGACCTGGAGCGCGCCCGCGAGGCCCTCGGCGACGACCACGTCCTGCTCGTCCGCCTGCACACCAACGTCGTGGACGGCGTCCCTGAGGACGAGCACGGCTTCGTCCGGGACGTGTCGCTGTACCCCGACATCACCGAGCTGTACCTGATCTCCGACATGATGATCAGCGACTACTCGTCGGTGATGTTCGACTACGCCAACACCGGCCGCCCCATGCTGTTCTTCACCTACGACCTCGCCGACTACCGGGACCGGCTCCGCGGCTTCTACTTCGACTTCGAGGCCGAGTCCCCCGGGCCGCTGGTCGAGACGTCCGACGACCTGATCGACGCGATCCGCGACGTCGAGTCGGCGACCGCCGGCCACGCGACCCGCTACAAGGAATTCGTCGACCGCTTCTGCCCCCTCGACGACGGAAGCGCCGCCGCCCGCACCGTCGACCGCGTTTTCGGTACGGCCGACTGAGGCCGGGGGGCCGTTTCGGCGGCGGGGAACCGCGGGGCGATTGGTAGGCTTCGCGCCTGCAAATACGACTTGAGGGAGGCTGTACCGGCCGTGGACGCGGTGGCGAACCATTGCAGGGTGGGCGTTGACGACCGCCTCCTGATCCGGTGGCCGGCTCCCCTGCCGGACGGCCGGCGGATCGTCCTGCGGCACCGCGCGTCCGGCGGCACGGTGGAGGAGCCGGTCGGCGGCGACCGCACCTCGGCCGCGCTCGCCGTCGGCGAACTCGACCCCGGCAAATGGCACGTGCGGCTCATGGCGGACAGGACGGACGTCCCGCTGCTGACCGACGACCCCTGCTTCTCGTTCGACGAGATGCGCGCCTACGCCGGGCTGCCCCGGGACCGCGCGGTCCGGGTCGTCCGCTCCTCGGAGGGGTATGTGTCCCTCCGCGTCCGGCGGGTGTCCCCGCACGCCGAGGTCGAGGCGGTGTACCCGGGCGAGGGCGAGATCAGGGTCGAGGGGCGGCTCGCCTACGCGGGCCCGCGTCCCGGCGAGGGGGCGCGGCTGACCGCCGTCGCCCGCGAGACGCGCCGCACCGTGACGCGGGACGCGCGGCTCGACGGGACGGAGTTCCGCGTCTGCCTGCCGGTGGACGCGTTCGCCGCGGAGGAGCCCGCCCTCTGGGACCTGTGGCTCGACGCCGGCGACGTCCACGCCCGCCTCGCGACCCGGCTGGACGACGCGCCGGGCAAGCGGGGCAAGGTGTCCTTCCCCCGGCAGCTCGTCCCCGCCGGTGAGCGGCAGATGTCGGTGCGGCCGTACTACACGGGGAAGGACGAGCTGTCGATCGCGAGTCACCTCGTGCCCGAGGAGACCGGATGAAGATCACGTTCATGCTGCTGGACGCGTTCGACGTCGACGGCACCGTGCGGACCACCTTCACCCTCGCGGGCGAACTCGCCCGCCGCCACGACGTCGAGGTCGTGAGCGTGCTGCGGAACGCCGACCGGCCCGTCCTCCCGCTGTCGGACCGCGTCCGCCTGCGCAGCCTGGTCGACCTGCGCCCGGACGCGAAGGTGCCGTGGCCGAACACCGCCCGCGCCGAACGCCTCATGGCGGAGCCGACCCGGATGGTCCACCCGGAGGAGCGCTGCTACAACAAGTTCTCCGCCTGGACCGACGTGCGGATCACCCGCTTCATGAAGCGGCTCCGCACGAACGTGCTGGTCACCACCCGCGCCGGGCTCAACCTGGCGGCGGCGCGGTACGCCCCCGGCCGGGTCGTCGTCATCGGGCAGGAGCACCTGCAGCTCGGAATCCACCAGCCCGGCATCCTGGCGGAGATCAAGGAGTGGTACCCGCGCCTGGACGCCCTCACCTGCCTGACGGTGGCCGACCGCGAAGACTACGAGGCCACGCTCCCGAACGGGTCGTGCCCCGTCTACACCATCGGGAACGGCCTGCCGGACCAGGTGTATCCGCGGTCCCGGCAGGAGAACAAGGTCGTCGTCGCCGCGGGCCGGATGGTGTGGATCAAGGGTTACGACCTGCTGATCGGCGCCTTCGCGAAGGTCGTGGAGAAGCATCCGGAGTGGCGGCTGCGGATCTACGGGCAGGGGGTGCGGCGCGAGGAGCTGCTCCGCAAGGCCACCCGGCTCGGGCTCTACAACAACGTCCTGCTCATGGAGCCGACCGACGACATGGAGGGCGAGCTGGCCAAGGCGTCCATCCTGGCCATGTCGTCGCGCGCCGAGCCGTTCGGCATGACGATCATCGAGGCGTTCGCGTGCGGGCTGCCCGTCGTGGGCTTCGACTGCCCGCGCGGCCCCCGCGAGATCATCAACGACGGCCATGACGGGTTCCTCGTCCCGCCGGCGGACGTCGACGCGTTCGCCGAGACGCTGATCCGGCTGATCGACGACGAGGACCTGCGGCACCGGATGGCCCGCAACGCCCTCGCCTCCGCCGAGCGTTTCGACGTCGCGGCCATCGCCGGGCTGTGGGAGAAGATGCTCACCGAGTTGCGCACCGAGCCACGCCGCAGGACGGGACGCTAACCGGACCCGGCGGGCACGCTCTCCGGCTCCGCGGGCGCCTCCGCCTCGGCGCCGTCGCGGCGCGGCGGGAGCACTGCCAGCGCGAGGGCGACGCAGGCGAAGGGGACGGCGGGCAGGACGTACCGGTAGTCGAAGTCGGCCGTCGCGGCGGGGATGACGAGGAGCGCGAGGCTCGTCCCCCACGGCAGCAGCGCACCGGTCGCCCAGTGCCGGACGGGCCGCATCGGCGTCCACCGGCCGCGGAACCGGGCATACGGCAACGCTCCGGCCAGCCCGCCGAGCAGCAGCAGACCGAGCACGGTGCCCGGCATGACCACGCGATCCTGGTAACCGAGCACGATTCCGGCCCACGGATCGACGACCCTCGTTTCACCCTCGGGGTCGTACCTCGCTGCGAGCTCGTCCTGCTCGTCGCTCCAGGACGCGCCCTCGGGGAACTCGTACTGCAGCCACGTCCACGGCGTCGGGTACGGGCTGCGCTCCCACTCGAACGCCCGGAGCGTGTCACGGACGACCACCCGCGCGTAGTCGGCGGGCTGCTCCGTGATGGCCTCCCGCGCGAACTCGCCCGCGAGCCGGTCGGACCGCTCCCCGTAGATCCAGCCGGGCAGGTCACGGAACGGGGAGTCCTTCGTCCACAGGGACGCGAACGCCGGCGAGATGCGGGGGTCGGTGTGCTCGGGACACATCACCGCGAGCTCCGGCCGCGGCTCGATGACCCGGCAGTCGGCGAAGTCGGCGGTGCGCCCGTACAGCCAGATGTTTCCGGCCCTGGCCATCGCGAACTCGCCGTACACGTGCTGGAACGCGAACATGTACCCGACGATCGGAAGCACGAAGGCCGCCACCGCACCGGCGCACGCCCGCCAGCCCGCCCGCCGCAGCAGCATGGCGACCAGGATCACCGCGATCAGCGGCAGCCCCGCCGACCTGGTGAGCGACGTGCCCGCCGCGAACACCCCCGCCAGCGCCCCCAGCCACCACGTCATGCGCCGCCGCCACAGGACGGCCGCCACCGCCGCGAGCAGCAGGAACGTGAACAGCGAGTCCGACATGAGCATGTGCTCAAGGGCGACCTGATGGACGGGAAGCAGCACGGGGACCGTCAGCGCCGCCCCCAGCACCCCCGCCGCCCAGGGGCGCACGACGTCCCGGGCGGCCCGCCACACCAGCACGTACACGAGCACACCGGTCAGCAGACCGAGGACATGCTGCACCGACACCACGACCGTCAGGCTGTGGAACGGTTTGAGGAGCCACAGCAGCAGCGAGTACCCGGACGGGCGCGTCTCCCCTGGCCGCCCCTCGATCGCCGACTCCAGATACTCCGGCGAGTCACCGAACCACATCGGCGCCGGATACCCCAGCACCGCGGCGACCCGGATGAGGACCGCCGGTACCAGCACGCACACGAGAGGCAGGTGAAGCAGCTCAGGTCGGGCACGCACCAGCAAAGACTACCCAGGGTGTTGGTCATCATCCGGTCGGACGATCACGAGTCGGAGACAATGCGGAGGACCGGAACCGGGCACCGGTAGCATCGGATCGCTTCCCACAAGGAAAGGATCTCCATGGCGAACTTCACGCTCGACGACGTTCGGCAACGGACGTACAAGGCGCGTGACGCCTGGTGGACGGTACTGCTGGTCGATCCGCTCGCCTCCAGGCTGGTGAAGTTCACGGCCAACCGGACGCGGGTGACCCCGAACCAGCTCACCGTGGGAGCCCTCATCCTCGGCCTCGCCGCCGGGGCCTGCTTCGCCGTCGCGTCCTGGCCGTGGCTGCTCGCCGGCGCGCTGCTGTACCACCTGTCCTTCACGCTCGACTGCATGGACGGCAAGATCGCCCGCCTGAAGGGCACCGGCTCGGTCTTCGGCGCCTGGCTCGACTACATCTTCGACCGCGTCCGCGTCCTGGCCTGCGCGATCGCCCTCATGGGCGGCCAGTACGCCGCCACCGGCAACGTCGCCTACATCTGGACGGCCCTGGCGGTCGTGTTCCTCGACATGCTCCGCTACATGGACGCGCTGGAGATCTACAAGGTCCGCACCCAGATGCGGAACACCCTGACCGCCGCCCGCCGCGAGGCCCACGACCTGGAACAGGCCGCCCAGCGCGCCAACGGCGGCCTCCCCGCCGACGACGACCTGCTCTCCGCGGAAGAGGCCATCGGCGACGACCCGGACGCCGACCTGGAGAACCGCGTCATCGGCGACGACCCGAACGTCGCGCTCCAGCAGGGCTTCAACAAGCGCTTCCCCTGGTACGCCCGCATCCGCAACGTCCTGATGGCGGGCCGCATCCGCCCCCACCTGGTCAGCGGCATCGAGTTCCAGATGGGCGTCTTCATCATCGCCCCCATCGCCGCCGCAGTGGTCTCCGGCGCCATCATCCCGGTCGTCGCCATCAGCGGGGCGGGCCTCCTGGCCTTCGAACTGGTCATCATCTACAAGTTCTGGCTCTCCAGCCGCGACTACAGCCGCAACCTGGCGAACCTCAACGCCAAGATCGCCGACTACCGCACCCAGCTCCCCACCGACCACCACCAAGAGGCAGCCACCCCCGTAACCACCAACTCAGGCTGACCCCACCCACGAAGTCCCCGGGAAGCGCCATTCTCCCGGGGACTTCATCATCTCCGCCCCACAAACCGGAGGAGCGGCGCGGACCCTCCACGAACGCGTGGTCGACGCAGCGGTTCTCCCCAACCGGAGACGTGGCTTTCTCGCCTCGATCAAGGCGCTGCACCACATAAAAATTGGCCAAAAATTCTTCGCGGGAGCTTTACGGAAGCGGGCACTGTTCGATCTTCGCATCCGGGGATGGGAAGTCTGGAGCCAACACGGGGCAGACGAGTTCACGGGTTATTAGTCCCGTGACGAAGTCGGTCAGGGAGCCGTTGAACTCCCACCAGGCCCCCTTGTCGTAAGAGTGGCCCGCCACCACGACCGTCCATGTGTCCGGGTCACCCTCGGTCCGCCAGAACAGATGGTCGCTGTTGTCGGTAACACCCCACGGGAACAGGCCACCCGCCACGGGGTAGAGCGAAAACGGCACAAGGTCAAGGGTCGGAAACTCCTCAATGAGATCCTCTGCCGCCCCGAGTATGTCTTCCGCCCAGGAGACCAAATTCTCTCCTTCCGCATCCTCGATGGGATGGAAGATACCCAGAAAATCGTCTACGTTGAGCGACGGATATTTTCGACAAAGCTCCATGTAGTCGCTGGGAAGGCGAATTCCGAGCTGCTCCCTCAACTTGTCCCAGTCGACGGGAGGCGGCACCTGGACGGGCTCACCAATAAGTTCGATCATCCGAGTCAGTGAAGCCATGGAAATATCACTCGATGCTTTCTGTGCCTGGATTTGCTGTTCTGAATCGTAACGTTGAAGTACAGTCCGCCGCTCCCGTGTGCAGTCATGTGCACCGCGGACGCCCGGCCGGAGTGGCCGAGATAGACCGGTCGCACTTCATAATATACCTGCTGATCCTCATCCTCGACTGCCCGGCGTACGATGTTCTCATACTTCTTCATAGAAGAATTGTTCATCCGCTGATAGATGGTAAACAGGTTCCTCGGGTCCGATCCACTTCCTCCCAACTGGTCACCTATAAGGTGTCCGCGCGAGAAGACTCTGGCAGAATTTTTTGGCTTCCCGGCAGCATCCCGAGGCCAGCCGCTGGGGAGGATCGACTTCTTCGCTGGGGATCCGCCCGCTAGATCCCCGTCACTGCAGTATTGGGCGCGAGCGCCGGTGGCCCGGCCTTGGCTGTCGAGTGGTCTGTACTCCTTGAACGGCAGGCAGCCATTGTCACCGTCGCCGCCCGTAGTACCCTGGCTCGGATCTGGTTCCCAGGCTGTCCCTGCTTCCGGGTACAGGAAGGACGAGCCGTAGGGATTGACTGGGAAAAGGACAGGACTGCGGTCGGGCTCCGGAGCCGTGACCGTACTCGTGGGGGGCGGCGGAGCCGCACCGCCTGAGTCGAAGTGAATCTCGGCGGGCGGAGCCGTGGAGGCGGCGCCGGCCAGTGAAATCTGGCTGACGATTGATCCGGCGTCGCTGACGGCTTTAGCGCGCATGTCCCGCAAAGACTGGGCAGTATCCTCGACGACGTTGTGCGTCCTGGCCCTCGTGGGCATTCGGGCGGGGCCTGTCGAGATTCGGCTCCCAGGGTCCGCGTAGGAGGGTCTGCGCAGTGAGGGGTTTATGGTTCGGGCCTTGTTCCGGGCGTCGTTCGCCGCTCGGCGTTTGGCCGCCGCGGTTCTCGCCCGGGCCCGCGCGATGGCTCGTGCCCGGGCGATGGCCGCTCGCTGGGCGGCCGACAGGCCGCCGTTTCCTCCGTAGGAGCTTCCCCGGCCAGGCGCGGAAGAGGAGCTTCCTCCCCGCCGCGTGAAGCTGCCGCGAGCACTATCACCCGATCCAGGGCTAGCGCAGAACCACGGTGCGCGGCACCCAGTCCCGGTAGGCGGGTTGAGGAAGGGGCTGCCCCCGCCGCCGCTAGGTGCCTGCCATGCGTCCCAGGCGTTCTTGAGGGCCTGCGCAGCTCGCCAGGCGCGATACACACGCCACCCGGTCCAGGCCACCCTGCCGCCTAGGACAAGCCCCCCGATGATGACCGGCGCCAAATGGCCTGTGGGATCGAAGTGGTCATTGGGGTTCGCATTTCCATAGGTGTAGCGGTTGCCATGGACCGAAGCCGGGGACGGATCGAGGTTCCAGGAGTCACGGCTGTTGAAGGCCCCGATGGACGGGTCGTACCAGCGGGCGGCCATGTTGACCAGGCCGGACTCCGGGTCGGTCCAGTCGCCTTGATAGCCGATGCCGGGTTTGGTGCCGGTGCTGGCGGTGGGTTCTCCGAAGGGGCTGTAGGAGACAGAGTCGGTGAGGGTGGTGAGGTCGGCCTCGGGGTCGAACGTGCCGAACACGTCGTCGTGTTTGTCGGAAAGGGTGATCCGAGTGGTCAGGCCCTGGGCGGTTGCCAGTGGTTCATCGGATGGGCCTCGCGCGTATCGGGTCAAGCCGTCGGCGACAGGGTCAGAACCCAGCCCCGCGTAGGTGAACGAGATGCCGTTGCGGGTGGCGAGGCGGTCCAGTCCGTCGTAGGTGTAGCTGGTGCCGCCGGACGTGATCAGCCGGTCGAAGGCGTCGAAGTCATAGGTGGTGGAACCGTTCGCATCCGCCTTGGACGCCAAGGTGCCGCGGGGTGTGTAGGTGAACGTGGTCGAGCCGTCGGTCGTGCGACGGTTCCGTTCGTCGAAGGTCGCGGTATTGGTCCCGCTCTTGGTGCGGTTGCCGGAGTCGTCCCACTCATAGGCGGTGGTAGTGCCGTCGCGCGTCCAGGTGGTCAGACGGCTGGCGTCGTCGTAGCCGTAGTTCTCCTCGGCGGCAAGTGCGGTTCCGGTGGTGGTCTTGCCGGTGGTCTGGTCATTGTCGTCGTAGGTGTAGGACACGGACGCGACCACGGCGCCCTGGTCGTTCTTCAGGGTGTCGCTGGCGAGGCGGCCAAGGCCGTCATATCCGGCGGTGCGGATCCGGCCTGCCCCGTAGTCGACCCTGTTGACCTCGCCGGCGGCGTTGTAGCCGTAGGTGCGCGTGGCTCCGGTGATGCCGTCTTGGACGGTCTTGAGACGGCCGTCGAGGTAACCGAAGCCGGCCGTGCCGGTGATGTCCGTTCGGGTCGTCGGCTGCCCGTCGCCGTTGTAGGTCCATGAGGCGGTCCCGGATGGGCCGTTCGCCGAGGTGAGCAGACCCCGGTCGTCGTAGCCGTAGGTATTGGTCCCGGAGGCGGCGTTGACCTTGGTGGGCCGCCCGGCGGCGTCGTAGTCGAAGGTGCGGTCGGCCGTCGGGGACGAAGTACCGGAGCCCGATTCCGTGACGATACGGCCGGCGGCGTCGAAGGCGCGTTCGCGGACGACCCCGCCCGGTGCCGTGATCTTGACGGGGTTGCCGGCTTCGTCGTAGGCGCTGGTCCAGGTGCGCTGCGCCGGGGCCGGGTGCGCGGCGGTTGACGGCTCGATGATCGATTCGGGTAGTCCGAGCGAGTTGACCGTGTAGATGGTGTCGTTGCCGCGGCCGTCGGTGAAGCGGGTGCGGTTCCCGGCGGCGTCGTAACCGAACGTGGTAGTGATCGACTTGGTGTCCGTGACCGGCTCGACCTGCCTCACCAGCCGGTCTAGAGCGTCATACGCGAACGTGGTCGTGTTGTTGAGCGGATCGGTTACGCCGGTGAGATTGCCCGCCATGTCGTAGCGGTAAGTGGCGTTGGAAGTCTCCGTGCCGTCGGTCTTGAGCGCGCTCGTAGCGGCGAGGCGTCCGATGGTGTCGTAGCCGAGTTTGCTGGTTCGGCCGAGGGCGTCGCTCGTCCGGATCTGGCGGCCGAGTCCGTCGTAGCCGAACTCGGAGGAGGTTCCGGCGGGGTCGACCGTCCTGGTGAGCTGGTTCGCGCTGTCGTAGGTCGCGGTGCTCTCGGCTCCGGTAGGCGTAGTGGTCGTGACGAGGTTGCCGGCGTCGTCGTAGGTGTAGCGAGTGGTGTACGCGGCCGGTACCGGCGTCCGTACCGTCTCAGTCGTGGTGACCTTGCGGGCGAGGTCGTCGTACGTGGCCTCAGTACGGGCGCCGACGGGATCGGTGACGGCGACCAACTCACCGGTGCGGGTGTAGTCGTACTGCCATATCGACCTGTCGTCGTTCGTCTTGGCCGGTGCGTCGAGCCTCTGGAGGCGCCCCAGCCGGTCGTAGAAGTAGCGCGTCTCGTTCTGCTTGGGGTCGATGACCTTCTCGACCTGCCCGATCGGGTCGTAGAACGTCGTCGTCGTCGGAGCGAGCGGCGTGGTCGAGCCGGGCGGGGTGTATGTCGGGGCGATCTCCTTGACCGGCTGCCCGAGGCGGTCGTACTCGGTCCGGGAAATCACACCGAGCGGATTCTTGAACTCGGTGGGCTCGTCGAAGGTGTTGAAACCTGTGACGGTCTCGGGCCTGGTGGTCGACGGGGCGCCTCCTCCGGACTCCGCTTCCACCGGCGGAGACGTGGCAGTGATCTGCCGGCCGACTTCGTCGTATCCGTAGGTGGTGGTGTAGGCGGACTCGTCCGCCCCATCCGCGTTGCCGCGGGGATCGGTCACCGAGGTGAGCAGGTCGCGCTGGTCGTAGGTGAAGGACGTGATGTGCGCGGCACTGCCGTCGTCGACGGTCCGGCGGGTGAGACGTCCGGGTGTGTCGTAGGCATAGGTGGTCGTCTCGCCTGTGGCGGGAGTCGCCCATGGCACGTTCGACGGCGCGCCGGTGACGGTCTCCCGGGTTATGTTGCCGCCGACGTCGTACCGGTAGCTGACGCTGCGTGCGATGCCCCCGGGATCGACGGTCGCGGATTCCAGGCGTCCGACGTTGTCGTAGACGTTCCGGACGGTGTTCTTCCCGTTCCCGGTGACCATCTTCGTGGCGTTGCCGGCACCGTCGTACTCGACGGTCGAGATCACGAAGTCGCGTTCGGTGCCGTCCGGGTTGCGGAAATCCTTCAGCGTCACGGACTTCAGCAGGTCGTCGCCGTAGTAGGTCAGCTCGGTGCGGCGGCCCATCGCATCGGTGTTGGCGACGAGGCGTCCGGCGTAGTCGTAGGCGCGGGCTTCGATGACCAAGTGGTCGTCGAGTTCGGGGGCGCCCGCGGGGTCGCCGTCGAAGTCGCGGAGGCGGACCTCGGCGAGCATGTTGCGGGCGGTGTAGGCGTACTCGAACCGGTTGCCGGCCGGGTCCACGACGGCGGTGACGTTGCCGAACCGGTCGTGCTGGTAGCCGGTCTCGTGGTCGTGGGGGTCGGTGGCGCGTTCGAGCAGGTTGTGGTCGTCGTAGGCGAAGGTGGTGACGCGCGGATCGCCGTTCCCCGTGGTGTCGGAGACCTCGGTTCTGATCAGGTTCCCGTCGGCGTCATAGGCGTGGTCGGTGCGCTGCTGCTGTGCGGCACCGGTGACGGCGTTGGTGGTGGCGGGTTCGGTGACGCTGGTCAGGTTCGACCAGCCGTCATATCCGTAGTAGGTGGCGGCCCCGGCCGGGACGCTGTCGGAGACCTCGGTGGCGGACTTGCGGCGTCCGATGGAGTCGTAGGTGTACCTGGTGATGAGGCCGGACGAGTCGGTGACCTGACCCAGGTCGCCTTCCTGCGTGTAGGCGTAGCGGGTAACGGCGCCACGCGGGTCGGTCTCGGTGCGGACCAGGCCGCTCGGCATGTTCCCGCCGCCGACCGCGGCCTCCGCGCCATTGGTGTAGGTGTATTCGACTTGGCCGCCGCCCTGGGGATTGGTCTGGATCCTTAGGTCACCGGTCGCGGTGTAGGTGTAAGTGGTCCTGTACCTGTTGTCGCCGACGCTGGTCGAACGTCCGTCGCGGTACTCGATCGGCTGGTCGTTGCGCGGGTCGGACGGATCCGTGACCGCCGGGAAGGTGTAGTACGCCGTGTGGCAGACGTCCTTGGTGCGGCAGGTGGTGCGGGTCAGGATGTTGCCGCGGTCGTCGTAGGTGAGCTTGACCGAGTCGCCGTTCTCGTTGGTGATCGTCGTCGGATGGCGCTGGTCGTCGTACTCGAACGTCCGGATCCCCATCCCGTCGAGCGTCATGCCCATCCAGTCGGGGACGCCGCCGGGGTTGCCGGGCAGATCGGTGCAGAAGCTGGGATCGCCGGGGTCGGGTGTCGTGCACACGTACGTCGGGGTCGGGGACGGCGTCGCGGTCGGCGTCGGAGGTTCGTTGTCCTCGTCCCGGACGTCCAGCCCCATCGGGATACCGACACGGATCATCTGGCCGGTCAGCGCGTCCGTCTCGTACAGGTGGGGACGGTCGGCGGGGTCGCGGACCTCGACGGCGCGCCGCAGGTCCGTGGCACCGCCGTAGACGGTCGGGGTCTTGATCTTCCACGTGCCGCCGTTGCGGTCGGTGTACTCGCTGACCCGGTCCTGATCTGTGTCGTATTCGACCTGGGTGGCGGTCTTTCCGCTCGGGAGAGTAGTTCTCGTGAGCTGGTCGGCGGCGGTGCGGGCACTCGCGTAGTGTGCCGCGACCTGAGCGGGGCCCAGCGGGTGATGGTAGATCGCGACTTCGTCGATGGTGCCGTTGTAGAAGCGGCGCTGGGCGGTGCCCCAGCCGGGCCAGGACGAGGGTGTGGACGCGAACGCGGCGCCGATCTGGTTCTGGGTGAGCGCGTGGTGGTCGGGCGTCTGGCCGGTGAGCGTCGCGACCTTCTGGCCGTCGAGGTAGAGCGTCTGAGTCGAGCCCATCGCCGAGAGGACGGCGTGGTGCCACTGGCCGTCGTTGACGGCCTTGGTGGACGACATCGGCGAGATGGGCCCGCCGCTCCAGAACTGGCCGTGCAGTTTGCCGTCCGTGCCGGTGTACAGCGCCGGGACACCGATCCCGGACGCGGCGTCCAGCGATTTGTCTTGGTAGCCGATCAGCGGGCCGCCGGACCCGGTCGGCCTGTTCTTGAACCAGACTTCGATCGCCAGGTCACGGCTCTTCTTCACCGTGCCGGCAAGCAGGGTCACCTGCGACGACGTTCCATTGAGCATGGCCGCCGTGTTGCCGGTTCCGGCGAGTGCCCCTTCGGCCTGGAGTGTGACGTTCTTGTACGTTGCGCCGTCTTCACCGAGGTTGACCGCGACCTGGCTGGATGCGCCGACGCCTTCGTCCTCTCCGAGCCGCCAGTACGACTCGGGACGGTCGTCCAGAACGGTCGTGCGGTAGTGCGAACCGGTCTCGTAGTCGTAGGTGGTGCAGCGGGACGCCGGCCCGCAGACCTTGGTGAGCAGGTCGCCGCTGTAGGTGTAGTTCCAGGTGAGGGCCTCGCCATCGACTGGCGCGGTCCTGACGGACGCCACATGGGAACCCGACCAGGTGAAGTAGAGCGCGCGACCGCCGGGCGCAGTGGCCCTCGCGAGCCTCCCCGTGGACGGGTCGTAGAAGAGGGTGATGGCGTGCTTGCCCGCGTCGGTGATGGCGGTCAGGCGTCCGTTGACGAACTCGAACGTGGTGCCCGCCTTATCGGTGAGCTTCCATTTGCCGGGTTCGGGGGTGAGCGTGGCCTCGCGTCCCATGGGCGGGGCGTAGCTCCCATCGGGGTTCCTTCCGTAGCGGACCTGCTGACCGTCCGGGTAGCCGACGACGACATTGCCCGAGCCGTCCTCGTCCTCGGTCAGGCGCATGTCGAACTGGGTCGTCCAGCCGGCCCCGAAGGGAGAGTCTCGGCGTGGGTCCAAGCTGTTGTAGGTTCGCTCGACCTTGAGCTCCGGGCCGACCGTGGCGACGCTGGCGTCGATCGCCGACGTGGAGTAGTTGCCGGACGACGGCTCGAACTCGTGGGCCTGGCCATGGGCCAACTGTGCGGTGAGCTGCGGCTGCGGCACCGCGGTCTGCAGCATGACGCGGGGCGACGGAACCTCATTGCCGGTGTCCTTGACGAACACCCGCCACAGGTACGTCTTGCTCCATGAGAGATTTCCGGCTGGAACCGTCCAGGCGTACTCCGGGACGTAGCCGGAGTCGAAGCAGTTGACCGGTTCGCCGTCCTCGTCCTTCTCGCAGATCTCGTACTTGTAGCTCAGCGACGATCCGGGCGGGGCGTCCAGGTCGATGGCGGTCGCCCAGAGCTGCGGGGTCAGCGTCGGGGCCTGGTAGCCGTTCGACGGGTAGACCTCCTGCACAACCGGTGCGATGTCGATGATCTTGATGCGGAGGCGGATCGGCGGGACCTGCTCGTCGGTGAAGATCGGCCCGCCATGGCGCACCATCGTGAAGTCGATGGAGTACGTGCCGGGTTGCAGCGGCTTGATGACGGCGTCCAGCGTCGCCTTACCGCCGCGTGGGACGTTCCCGGTGAGGTTCGCCGAACGTTGCTGGGTGACCAGTTCGCCCTTGGCGTCGTAGACGCGGTACCCGAGGTAGTACGTGCTCGGCGTCCAGGTCTCGGCGCCGGTGTTGGTGACCGCCACCTTCACCTTGCCGCTCTGCGCCTGGGTGACCGGCGGATTCGGCACCGGGTCCGTGATCGCGTACTTCGCGTTGTACGGGCTGTGCGTCACGATGAGCCGCGGCGGGTTCGCGGTGCCGTGTCCCGTGAACTTCTTGGTGCCGAGGCCGCCGGACGACTCGTCCCGCACCGAGAGCCCGTAGTTCGGCTGGGTGCCGTTGACCCACCGCTGCACCAGGTCGCGCCCGCTCTTGCCCAGGTTGAAGGTCACGGGCTTCGTCGGGCACTTGGACTTGGTGGAGCCGAACTCGATGTGCCCGTAGGAGAACGACTTGCGCGCCAGCGCCCCGCCGACCGGTGGGCCGGGGTACTTCAGGCCGGTCGCGCCCGCCCAAGCCTCGGTGACCGGGCGGACGCTGACCGGCCGTGACTTGCAGGTCTGCGAGTCGTAGTTCACCATCCACAGCGACGCGCCGAAGATCCGGTGGTGTTGGAGCCTGCTGCTCAGCCCCGGGAAACCGAGGTAGGCGGCCGACCGGGAACCGACCGTCAGGTCCTGGGATCCGCCGACCTGGCCGCCGTCGTTGACGGTCAGGCTCGTGGTGGCCGCGCTGATCTCGACGCTCGGGTCGACGTCGACGGGGAAGACACGCGCGGGATCGGCGAGCCACTCCGGGTCGGCGGTGACCTTCAGGGCGGGCGCACCGTCGACCGACACGATGCTGTAAGTCACGTTGTCCGATGTGGCGGGCTCGGCCGCCGAGTCGGTCATGAAACCGGGGGGAATCACGGCCTTCGTCTGTCCGGACGCATCGGTGAACTCGACCTGATCACCGGCGACGCGCGCGGTGAGGCCCTTCAGCGACAGCGGGAAGACGAAGGTGCCGGACGCCTTGGGCGACCGCAGGACGAGAGTCTCCTTCAACCCCCCGGAGCCGATGTCGATCCTCAAGTCGGTGTGTGGGAGTGCACCGGGATAGGTGACGCCTCGCTCCCCCGGCCGTCCGGCCTTCGCGTCGGCGCCTTGCAGGGAGTAGCCGATCTCCTGACCGCCGCCGAGCCCCATCCGGACGACCGGATCGGCGTTGACCGCCGGCGCCAGGCGGATGTCGACGGAGTCGGCCGCGTTCCGCCACCCCTGCGCAGGAACGTCGGCGGACCCGCCCGTGGCACCGACGGGGACGAGGCGGGTGTCGACAGGTGCCCACGAGCCGTCCGGGCGCCGGTAGTTGATCGGCCGGGGTGAGACCTCGGTGGACTCGGTGCCGTCGGCGTTGACGTACGCGCGGAGGTGCGCATCCCGCCGTTCGGGTAGTTCACGGCTCGTCTCAGTGTCGAAACCCGACACGTCCTCCGACTCCGCCGCCGGTTGGGTCGCCACACTCGCGGTGTTGCGCGGCGGTTGCGGCGACTTCTTCGCCGTGGTCAACGGGTGCTGGGAGCGCAAGGACTTCGGTTCCGTCCGGTTGCGCCCGGCGACCGGCACGTCTCCTCCGCGCCCTGCGGCGCTGCCCCAGCCTTGCTTCGGTCCGTGCGGTTCCGGCAGATCACGCCACGCCGACAGCGCACCGATCCCGCTGCTGTCCAGGGTCGCGACGAGGGACAGGACGAGCACCACCGCGGCGGTCCGGAACATCACGGAGTGCCGTGTGGTCCGCCGCTTGCCTGCACCGATGAACAGCCGGTTTGGCCGCACCATGTCTCACTCCCGGTCACGGGACGGCACGGAAAGCCGTCCGTGTTTGCGATGGGATGCCACCCGGTTCGCGGGGCCGTCCCGAGGGCGTTTCGGGACGGCCCCGCAGTGGGTCAGCGGGCCGCCGGCGGTTTCGGAAGCGCTCGGCTGCCGAACTCCGGGGACTTGGACGCGAGCCGAGCGGTCTCTTCCTCCGGCCAGTAGAGGCGTGTCTGCTGGTTGACCGTTCGGAAGAGATACGACCAGGTGGGGCCGTTCGTCGCGGAGTAGGTGAACGCGGTCGGATCTGTGGCCGGGACGGAGGTGTCATAGTCCGGCTGGGCATCGACCCAAGCGCGCCACTGACCGGAACCCTGGACCGTCTCGCCAGTGCTGTGAATCCGGTCGTCGGTGCCACGCACGACGATCTCCGTCTTGCCGCTGCCCGGGCTGAGCACCGCGGACGGCGAGCCTGCCGCGACGAGGTCTCCGACCTGGTTCCACGTCGCCTGGAAATTCCCGGAAGCGTCCTGCGCCTTGGTCACGATGTGGCCATCGGGGTTCCGCACGAAGATTCGCAGACGGCTGCCCGGATAGGTGACAACCGACGCGTTACCGGAGTGACCTGGACCGCTCAGGGTCGCGCAATCCGAGACGGTGCCGCGCGCGTACAGCGCGGTGCGCCACGTTCCGGAGGCGTCCAGGAAGAAGAGCCGCAGGCCGTTAGCGACCGGAACCGCAAGCGGTGCGGTGTCGGCCGACAGGCCCGTCACTCCTAGGTCGATCCAGTTCTGGTAAGGGTCGTTGGCGGCGTACTGCGGCAGTGCCCTGAGCGTCCCGGCAGCGTCGGCCGCGAAGGCCACGAGGGTGTCGTCATGCCGCGCGACCGTGACGGTGGATCCCATTGGACCGTTTACATCGACCCAGTCGCCCCAGGCGGCAGGATCCTTCGTGACCTGGGTCCGGGACCAGACGTCGCCGTCGAGATTGTGGGCCAGGACGTTGAGGCGCCCGTCAGCCTGCTCGCCGAGTGCAGGCTGCCCGTAGTAGCCCTCCTGCCCATGGATCGGTGTCCACTGAATCGACCCGAGCGCGCTCGGATCGGCACTGCCGTGCATCAGGCGTCCGATGCCGTCGGTGTAAGCCAGCTGCAGGACGCCCGTCGACCCGCCGGCGACCGCGGACGCCTGGAAGACCGTCGTCGGGTTGTGCGGCTCCGGAACCGCCGCGGCGACCTTCACCCGCGGGGCGGGATCGGCCGCGGGCGCGGCACCCGTGCAGCCGGTCGCGGGCGTCTTGAAGTAGGCGAACTGATCGACCCAGATGCGAACCGGGGATGAACTGGCGTTGGAAATCGCAATTTTGCCGTCAGCGCCGAGCTTGGCCGGTAGTGCCCCGCTGTAGGTCCAGGTTTGCTGGAATGTCACCGCGTGGGTCTCCGAGGCGGTGGTCCCAGATGGATGGACCCGCAGGACACCGTTCCCCGTACGGTGGTAGTTGGTGACGTTCAGATACACGCCCGACACCCCCGACGCTGGGACGCCACCTTGTCCAAGCGGCGCTATGGTGTACGTCCCATTCGCCGGAACCGTCACATCGTTGACAAGCCGGGTCGGTGTAATCGGCTGCACCGTTGAGCCCTTTACCGCTGCCTCCGGTTTGGCGAAGTAGCCCGCCACATCGAGCGATGCCTTAATCGGCTTTGAGCCGGTATTTGCCATCTTGATCTTGCCGCTCTCGTCGACTCGGCCAATTACTTGGTTCTGGACCAACAGGTTCTGGCCATAGTCCAGATTGGTGTCGTTCGGCATACTCTCCTCGGCAGAGAAAACGGTGAGTTTGCCATCGACATCACTTGAACCCGACAGAGTGAACAGGACACCTGAAACCCCTGCCGAAGGAACGCCGGCCTTGCCCAGCAAAGCCGCTTCTGCCGTCCCATTCGCTGGCACGTCCACCTGGCCAATTCGCTCAGGCTTCACTGGTACGAAGGTCGCACCGACCTGTGCCCCCGGCGCCGACAGCGAGTACCCATGGGCATCGACATAGATCCGGACCGCTGAAGACGAGTCGTTGGTCAGCGTCACATTACCGTCCGAGCCGACGCCTACGAAGACCAAGTTCTGGCTGTAGAAGTATTGGCGATACCGGATAGTCGTGGTATCCGGCATCACCACGCCGGAAGGGTATGCGATCAACTGCCCGGTGCCGGTTCTCCCACTGGCGGCTATGTTCATGGCCACCGAGGCCACACCGGATGCCGGAATGCCCGCTTTACCGGCGATCTTCACTTTCACTGTTGCACCGGCATCGATGACCGGGCCGTCCAGAAGGCCGCCTCGTGCCATGAACCACTGCCCGGCTTCCGGCGTGATCTTCGGGACAGCGGATGTCTGGGACTTCGCGGCTGATGCAGGCGACGGCCTACCGGCCAGCGGAATAACACCCACACCCAGAACCACCGCGAAGAACACAGCAATGCAGCCGCGAATACTACAGCTTCGCACGACCCGACCTTTCGTCAAGCCGCCGCGAAGTCGTAAATCGCGGCGCCAACCGGACATCCGCCACATGATCACTTGGAAAAATGATTCCGACAAGATCGTTGACCGGATCCGGACAGGTACCTAATCATTGCGTGCCTGAATTTCAATCACCCCTAAATTAAGCACGTGAACCCAGCCTCCGCCATATCGTTCCAGCTCAAGCCACTACCGCTGGAGAGGCAAACTTCCAACATCTGAAGATCGCGACAGGAGCACTACCCACAGTGAGTGATTACGGTGGTGTAAACCAGCAACGCATACGGGTGCCGTGACGAGGGATGGCCGCCAGGGTTCGGGTGCGGTGAGTTTCCCAGCGGTCTGCGCAGACGTGTGAGACGAAGCCGGTGCAGGGTGAGTGGGGTGGCGCTCGGGCTCGGGTGGGGGTGGGGCGATTAGTTTTTGGGGGGCGGGGGGTCTTCTCTCTTGGGTAGCTGTATGGGCGTGGAGGGAGACTCGTGGGGAACGTTGTTTACGGGATGCATGCCTCGATGGACGGGTTCATCGAGGGGCCTGACGGCGGGTTCGGGTTCACGGAGCCTGCGGAGGACGTGCATCAGGCGGCCAACGATCAGGTGCGGCGGTGCGGGGCGTTCCTGTTCGGGCGGCGGCTCTACGAGGCGATGGAGAAGCCGTGGACGGAGCAGCTCGGGCAGGAAGGGGCGCCGGCCGTCGAGCGGGAGTTCGCCCGGCTTTACAAGGAGACGCCGCGGTACGTCTTCTCTGACACGTTGCAGAGCGTTCCCGACGGGGTCACGATCGTCCGGCGCAAGGACGCGGCTTCCGTGGTGGAGCGGCTCAAGCGGGAGGTCGACGGGAACCTGGAGATCGGCGGAGCCGAGTTGGCCGGTTCTCTGGTCGACCTGATCGACGAGTTCCTGGTGTACGAGTTCCCCGTGCTCGTCGGGGGCGGCAAGACGTACCTGCCCGTGGAGAGCGAGGTGCGGCTGCGGCTGGTCTAGGTTCGGTC
>NZ_BMRO01000004.1:129742-131673 GCF_014648675.1 Actinomadura livida | reverse complement strand
GTGCCCGCGATGGGCCCGGGGTGGTGTCAGGCGCGCTTGGCGGTCAGGAGCAGGTACTCCCAGTCGACCGTCAGGGGGGACGTTCCCTTGTCGTGGCGGCGGACCAGGTCTGCCAGGGCCGCGTCCAGGGTGGCCACCTTGTCCGGGTCGCCGGCGATGTTGTTGTAGACGGCGATGGTGGGGCCGTAGCGGGCCTTGAAGTAGTCGCGGAAGTCCTCGGGCTTCTCGAAGGCGTCGATCTGGATGTTCTGTCGGCGGGCCGTGACGTCGGTGACGCGGTCGCCGAAAAGTGTGCGGACGTGGTCCGGGTCGCCCCAGAGAGGGGGCGGTTGCGCGCCCGGAGGCGGCGGTGGCGCGTACGGCTTCATGGTCGCGAACATCTCGCCGATGAAGCCCCCCGGCGTCCAGTTGATCAGGGCGATCGTGCCGCCCGGGCGGCAGACGCGGAGCAGTTCGTCCGCGGCGGCCTGGTGGTGCGGGGCGAACATCACGCCGACGCACGACAGGACGATGTCGAATTCGGCGTCGCCGAACGGCAGCGCCTCGGCGTCGGCCTCCCTCCATTCGAGGTCCGCGTCGGCTTTGCGGCGGCCCGCTTCCAGCAGTTCCGGCGTCAGGTCGCTGGCCACGACCTTCGCGCCGGCCCGGGCGGCCGGGATCGCGGCGTTGCCCGAGCCGGCGGCGACGTCCAGGACGCGGTCGCCGCTGGTCACGTTCGCCGCGCGGACGAGGACCTCGCCCAGGCTCGGGATGATTTCGGCGGCGAGCGACGGGTAGTCCCCCAGTGCCCACATCTTTCGGTGACCGGCCTTGACCGTGTCGATCTTTTCCCCCATGACGGCTCCCCTCGTTTCGTGCTTCCACGCTATGGACCTGGGGAGGCGCATTCCTAGTACAGGATCTGTACCGGGGCCGGACATCGTTCTAGGCTGCGGAGCATGGGGGCTTCGTATTACCAATTCTGTCCTGTCGCGAAGGCGATGGAACTCCTGGACGAACGCTGGACGCTTTTGATCATTCGGGAGCTGCTGTCGGGCAGCGAGCATTTCAACGAGGTGCGCCGCGGTGTGCCGCGGATGTCCCCGACGCTGCTGTCGAAGCGGCTCAACCAGCTGGTGCGGGCGGGGGTCGTGGACAAGCGCGCCGACGGGAACGGGGCGCGGTACGTCCTGACCGCGGCGGGTGAGGAGCTGCGGCCGGTGGTCGGCGCGCTGGCCGTGTGGGGCGTCCACTGGGCCGGGGAACTCGGCGACCGGGACCTCGACCCGAAGCTGCTCATGTGGGACATGCGCCGCAACATCGACTGCGGCGGCGTCCCGGACGGGCGGACCGTGGTGCTGTTCGTCTTCCCGGACGCTCCCGCCCGTGACCGCCGCTGGTGGCTGGTGCTCGACCCCGGCGGCGCGGACGTGTGCGACGTGGACCCCGGTTACGAGGTGTCGGTGACGGTGACCGCCGATCTGCGGCAGATGATCCTGATCTGGCGCGGCGACATCGGTTGGCTGGACGCGATGCGGGCCGGTGCGGTCGAGATCCAGGGGCCGGAGACGCTCCGCCGGGCACTGCCGGGATGGTTCGGGACGTCCCCGTTCGCGGAGGTGTCCCGGCCGGCATGAGTCCCGGTGTCAGGTGGTGAGGAGGTCCGTCCATTGGCGGCAGACCTCGTCCAGGCCGTAGGTGGTTGTGACCTGGCTGCGGGCCAGGGTTCGGTCGGTTTCCCAGCGGCCTTCGGAAACCGTTGCGGCTATGGACGCAGCCATCGCGGACGGCGTCTCGTGGATCCAGCGGGCGTCGTAGATGGTTTCGGCGCCGGGCCATGGGAGCAGGGCCGGGATCGCGCCGGAGGCCATGCCTTCGGCGGGAGCCAAATGGAAGCTCTCGTCGTCACTGGTGGATAGTACGAATCCGATGCGGCGCAGCCAGGACGCCAC
>NZ_BMRO01000004.1:123573-129721 GCF_014648675.1 Actinomadura livida | reverse complement strand
GTGGGCCCGTTCCTCGTCCTTCTGCCAGATCCACCAGTAGTCCCAGGGCAGTTTCGATTTGACGAAGAGCGTGAAGCGGGAATCTTCGCGGCGGAGTTCCTCCAGGACGTCCAGGGCCAGATCGAGGCGTTTGCGGGACGGCGCGATGCCGATCATGCCCAGGTGGTGTTCGGCGCCGGGGAGTTTGCGGCGGTCGAGTTGGGCGTCGTCGACCCAGTTGGGGACGGTGACGACCTTCTCCGCGGGCCAGCCGGTCGTCTCCCGGGTGAGCGAGTTGTAGTGCGGGCTGACGCAGATGACGCGGTCGACGGCGTCGATCTTCAGTTGCTTCGGCCACGCCGCGTAGAGCTCGAAGCGGTGCAGGCGGACGAGGAGGCGCTGGTCCGGGCGCTTGTGCTCGGCGTACCAGAGGGCGTTGGGGCCGCACCATTCGCAGATGATGACGTCCGCCCAGTCGACCAGGTCTTCGCTGCGTTTCTCGTCGTGGGCCTTTAGGGCGGCCCAGTGGTCTACACGGATTTCCATGTCAGGGCGGGAGCGTAGGTAGTCGAGCAGGCGGGTGAAGAATTTGAGGTCGTGGCCCGCCACGCCCACGCGGAGGGGGCGTGACTTGACGGAGAGAACGGCCTGGGACGGCTCCGGGAAGGTCTGGGAAAGGTAGGTCCGGATGCGGTCGGCGGCGGCGTCCAGCGTGTATTCGGTGGCGGCCGTGCGGCAGCGGTCCGCGGCGAGCGTGAAGACGTCGGGGTTCTTGCCGATGAGGGTGAGGGCGTCCAGGACGTCGTCCTCGGTGGCGGCGAACAGCGGGTAGTCGGCGCCGAGGAGGCGTTCGTGCATGGGCGTCCGGTTGAGGACGACCGGGACGCCCAGCGTGCCGCACTCCAGGACCTTCGTGGACAGTTCGAGGCTCGCGTCCAGTGCAGGGTCGCGCCAGGAGAGGCCCACGTCGGAGGCGGCCGTCAGCCGCATCGCCTCGGCGCGCGGGTGGCCGCCGTGCCAGACCACGCCCTCGCCGGTCTCCAGCGCCGTCCGCATCCGGGACGCGAACCCAGGGTCGGCGGGATCGTCGTGGATCTTGTCGCCGACCACGTGGAGTTCGGCGTCCACGCCGCGCATGGCGAGCAGGCGCGGCAGGGAGGTCATCTCGTAGGTGTTCCAGCGCGGCGCGAACTTGCCCGTGTAGACGAGGCGGAGCGCGCGGCCGTCGGGGGCCCCGGCGGCGCGGGGCTCCAGCCCGTCGGGCAGGACGACGACGGGCGGGAACAGGACGCTCTTGCCCGCCGCGGCGGGGACGGCGCCCTCCAGGAAACCGCGGAGCTCCTCGGTCTGGCAGAGCAGCACGCGGGAGGCGTCGGCGATCCGGCGCAGCTCGCCCTTGGCGGAGGCGGTGAACTCGGCGGCGGACTGCGGGACGTCGGTGAGGTACGTCCAGAGGCGTCCGGCGAGGGGGCCCATGGCGAGCTTGCCCGCGATGCGCCGCCCCCTGACGACGACCAGGTCGAACCCATGTCCCGGGGGGCGTGGGGGGTCGTCCCCCCTCGGGGAACGCTGTTCCTCCGCGTCGATGCGGGCGAGGATCGCGGCGGCGTGCCTGGCGGCCATGACGCCGTCCCAGAGGCCCTCGGCGTGCGGGCTGCGGACGGTGACGCCCGGCAGGGCGCGCAGCGGGTCGACGAGGCGTCCGGTCCGGACCGGGGCCTTGAGGACCAGGGTCACCTCGCAGCCGGCGCGGGACAGGGCCTGGACCATGCCCTGGGCCCAGATCGCCGAACCGTCGATCATGTTGAGATCGACGTCGCCGTAGACGAGGGCGCGTTGTCGCACGGTGGTTCCTTTCAACGGCCTTCAGCGGGAGAGTTCGAGGACTGCGGCGACCCGGCCGGCGTCCGCGAGGACGGCGTCCCAGGTCAGGGCCGCGAGGGTGGCGGGTGCCGGGCCGCCGCCGAGCAGGACGAGCGGCAGCGTGCGGGCCGCGGCGATCCGCCGGATCTCGTCCAGCGCGGCGTCCCGGTCGTACATGCCGGGTATGCCCAGGTACGCCCAGGGGCCGCCGGGTTCGCCGGCCGATGCGTCCACGACGACCATGTCCACGTCCGCCCGGTCGAGGACGATCGCGGCGTCGTGCGGGTACAGCGGGACGACCTCGACGTGCTCGGCCAGCTCGGAGGCCGTGCGCGGGGCGAGCACCCCCGCGGCGATAGGGCGGTCGCAGGGGCCGGCGACGAGCAGCCGGTTCTCGGGGCGGTCGACCCGGTCGGGCTGGACCGCCCCGCCGCCGCCCCTCCCGGACGCCGACACGGGGGCGTTGCGCTTGCGCCACAGCCGGTACAGGTCGCGCGGCAGGCGTCGCCCGCGCCGGGGGTTGCGCGCCGCCCCGGCGACGAGCCGCCCGAACTGCACGGCCGTCGAGGCTTCCAGCGCCGCGACCCGCTTCTCCAGCTCGGCGAGGCGCGCCTCGCGTTCGCGCAGCGTCGCCTTCAGGCGCCCGAGCTGCTGGTACGCCTTCGCCTCATGGCGCGCGCCGGTCCCGGCCTCGTCACTCACCCAGATACCTCATGATCACTTCGGCGATGCGGGGGCCGGCGTGGCCGTCCCACAGCGGCGGCTTGCGGTCGGCGGCGACCGGCCCCGACTCCAGGGCCTTCCGAACACCGGGCACCAGCTCCTCGAACGTGACGAGGCGGTTGGTGCCGTGGGTGATGGTGATGGGCCGCTCGGTGTTGGGCCGGACGGTCAGGCACGGGACGCCGAGGATCGTCGTCTCCTCCTGGAGTCCCCCCGAGTCCGTGACGACCGCCGCCGCCCCCCGCACGGCCGCGATGAAGTCGATGTACCCGAGCGGCTCCAGGATGTGCACCCCGGCGTGGTCGGCCAGCCCGGCGGCCAGCAGGTTCGCCCGGCCGCGCGGGTGCACGGGGATGACCAGGCCGGCGAGGTCGGCGACGCCGTGCAGGTGCCGGACGAGGGCCGCCGCCGTCTCGGGCGCGTCCACGTTCGCGGGGCGGTGCATCGTCGCCAGGACGTACCGGCCGGGCAGCCCGTGCTCCGCCCGGACCCGGTCCGTGTCGAACGAGCCGAGGTTCGCCAGCAGCGTGTCGATCATCGGGTTGCCGACGAGGTGGGTCCGGTGCACCGGGACGCCCTCGGCGGCCAGGTGCCCGATCCCCTCGGGGCTGGTGACCAGGCACAGCGCGGACAGCTGGTCGGTGATCCGCCGGTTGACCTCCTCCGGCATGGACATGTCGAAGCTGCGCAGCCCCGCCTCCACATGGGCGACGGGGATCTGCAGCTTGGCCGCGACGAGGGCGGCGGCGATCGTCGAGTTCACGTCGCCGTACACGATGACGAGCTCGGGTGAACGGCTCGTGAACTCCTGCTCCAGGCCGACGAGGAGCGCGGCGGTCTGCTCGGCGTGCCCGCCGGAGCCGACGCCGAGGTTGACGTCGGGTTCGGGCAGCCCCAGCTCGGTGAAGAAGATCTCCGACATCCGCGCGTCGTAGTGCTGGCCGGTGTGGACCACGGCCTGCTCGGCGCCGGCGGCGCGCAGCGCGCCGATCACCGGGGCGGCCTTGACGAAGTTCGGCCGCGCCCCGAGGACGTGCACGATGGGGGCCAACACGATTTCCCTTCTGTTCATCGGGGTCGCCTACGCTCGCCCGCCGTGCTCACAAAAAAGCCCGTCTACCTGGTGGGACTCGCCTGGCGGCAGGTCCGGGACGACCCGGGCCGGGCGTCCCGGCTCGCGGTCCGGCTGGTCGCCCGCACCCCGTTCGGCGCCCGGCTGCGCCGTTCCCCGCTCGTGGTCCCGAAGCCGCGGGACGTCCGGCGCGAGACGGCCGACCTGCGCCGCCTGCTGGCCCGTCCGACGTCCCCCCGAGCCCCCCTCCCCGAGCAGCCGCGGGGCAGGGCCGTCCTGCAGTTCGTGACGAACTCGCTTCCCGCCACGAACGCGGGATACACCGTCCGCACGCACCGGATCGCCCAGGCCCAGCGGGAGGCGGGCCTCGACACCCACGTGGTGACGCGGCTCGGGTATCCGCTGAGCCAGGGCCGCGGGGACGCGCGGGCGCGGGTGGACGTCGACGGCGTCCCGTACCACCGGCTGCTCCCCTGGCTGCCGCCCGCCGACCCGGTGCGGGCCGTCGCCAGGAGCGCCGACCTGGCCGGGCGGCTGGTCGCGGAGCTGCGGCCGGCCGTGCTGCACGCGGTCAGCAACCACCTGAACGCGGCCGTCGCGCTGGAGCTGGGGCGGCGGCACGGGCTGCCCGTCGTCTACGAGGTGCGCGGCTTCCTGGAGGACTCCTGGCTGTCGCGCGACCCCGCGCACCGCGAGGCGGACGAGTTCTACCGGCTGACCCGGGAGCTGGAGACGCGCCGCATGGCCGAGGCGGACGCGGTCGTGACGCTCGGCGAGGCCATGCGGGCGGAGATCGCGTCCCGCGGCGTCCCCGAGGAGAAGATCACCGTGGTGCCGAACGGGGTGGACGAGACGTTCCTCGAACCGCTCCCCGACCCCGGCGGCCTGCGTGAGCGGCTCGGCATCCGCGGGGACGCCCCGGTGGTCGGCCTCACGTCCTCGTTCTACGGCTACGAGGGCATCGACACGCTCATCGACGCGGCGGCGCTGCTGCGCGACCGGGGCTCGCCGGTCACGCTGCTGCTGGTCGGCGACGGCCCCGAGCGCGGCGCGCTCGAACGGCGCGCGGCCGGGCTCGGCGTGCACGCCGTGTTCACCGGCCGGGTGCCGATGGAGTCCGTTCGCCGATTCCACGCCGTCCTCGATGTGTTCGCGGTGCCGCGCCGTGCGGACCGGGTCTGCCGGTTGGTGACGCCCCTCAAGCCGATCGAGGCGATGGCCGGGGGAATCCCCGTCATAGCCAGTGATGTCAGGGCACTTCGCGAAATCGTGGAACCCGGCGTGACCGGCGCGTTAACAGTTCCGGAAGACCCGGAATCATGGGCGAATTGTCTGGAAGACCTGGCTTACAGTCCGGAAAGAAGGCAGAAAATCGGGCAGGCGGCCCGGGAATGGGTGCGGGCGGAACGCACCTGGCGCACCGTTACGGCCGGATACCGGACCGCCTACGCGATCCCCTGAACCGCGACCGCGTACATTCTGCGAAGGGAGCCACCGGGTGGATCTGGTGGTCATCGGACTCGGCTACGTCGGACTGCCGCTCGTGCGGGAGGCCTGCCGGGCCGGCCTGCGGGCCGGCGGCCTCGACCGCGACGCGCGCGTGGTCGCCGGGCTCAAGGCCGGGCTGTCGCACATCGACGACGTCTCGCCCGCCGACATAGAAGACATGCTGGAGGCCGGGTTCGTCCCGAGCCTGCACGAGGACGTCCTGGACGACGCCCGCACCGTGGTCATCTGCGTGCCGACGCCGCTGTCGCCGGAGGGCGGCCCCGACCTCACCGCGGTGCGCGGCGCGGCCGAGACGGTCGCCCGGCGCCTGGAGCCGGGGACGCTGGTGGTCCTGGAGTCGACCACGTACCCGGGCACCACCGAGGAGGTCGTCCGGCCGATCCTGGAGACGTCCGGGCTGGTCGCCGGGGAGGAGTTCCACCTGGCGTTCTCGCCGGAGCGGATCGACCCGGGCAACCCGGTCTACGGGGTGCGCAACACGCCGAAGATCGTGGGCGGGCTGACCCCGGCGTGCGCGTCGGCGGCGGCGGCGTTCTACGGCAAGTTCGTCGACCGGGTCGTGCAGGCCAGGGGCACCCGCGAGGCCGAGATGGCCAAGCTGCTGGAGAACACCTACCGGCACGTGAACATCGCGCTGGTCAACGAGATGGCGGTGTTCTGCAACGAGCTGGGCATCGACCTTTGGGACGCGATCGACTGCGCGGCCACCAAGCCGTTCGGCTTCCAGGCGTTCCGCCCGGGGCCGGGCGTCGGCGGGCACTGCATACCGATCGACCCGAACTACCTGTCGTACAAGGTCCGGTCGCTGGGCTACCCGTTCCGGTTCGTGGAGCTGGCCCAGGAGATCAACGACCGGATGCCCCGGTACGTCGCCGAACGCGCGCAGCAGCTCCTCAATCGGGAGGGACGCGCGCTGAAGGGCGCCAGGGTCCTGCTCCTCGGCGTCACCTACAAGGCCGACATCGCCGACCAGCGCGAATCGCCCGCCCGTCCGGTGGCGCG
>NZ_BMRO01000004.1:53942-123560 GCF_014648675.1 Actinomadura livida | reverse complement strand
CCCGAACGCGGGCGCGGACCTGGCCGCGGCGCTGGCGGCCGCCGATCTGGCGATCGTCCTCGCCGACCACACCGCCTACGACTCCGGGACGCTGACGCGCAACGCGCGCCTGCTCTTCGACACCCGGGGCCGGACGCGCGACGCCCACCTGGACGGCGTCGAACTGCTTTAAGCGCCGCCGCAGGGGACATGGCGGGGTACATGACGCGCCAGTAGCACACGGCGGACCAATCGCCCGGCGCCGTCCATGCCTCCGACAACCGGAATTCATCCGCAATTTCCATCGGCGGCCCAGACTCGGAGTCAATCGAGGGCTTCGGCACGGAGTGAGATAAATGCGGGTCTGCGTTTGCACGGTGGTGCATCACCCCGAGGACGCGCGCATTCTGCACCGGCAGATACGCGCGCTCCTCGACGCCGGCCATGAAGTCACGTACATCGCGCCGTTCCGGGCATGCAATGCGACCCCGTGGCGGCAGATCAGCCCCGTGGACGTGCCGCGCGCCACCGGACGTCGCCGCCTCCGGGCGCTGCGCGCGGCCCACCGCGCGCTCACCGAGCACGCCGCCTACGCCGACGTGATCCTCCTCCACGACCCCGAGCTGCTGGTGTCCCTCCCCCGCGAGGTGCGCCGCCGGACCGTCGTGTGGGACGTCCACGAGGACACCGCCGCGGCCCTCGGCGCCAAGGGCTGGCTGCCCGCCCCGGCGCGTCCGGTGCTCCGCCCGGCCGTGCGGCGCCTGGAGCGGCGCAGCGAGCGGCGGCACCGCCTGCTGCTCGCCGAGGAGGGCTACCGGGCGCGGTTCCGCGGGGAGCACCCCGTCGTGCCCAACACCACCTACGTCGCCGAGACGCCGCCCGGCCCGCCGGACGGCCGCCGCGCCGTCTACGTCGGGCAGCTGTCCAGGGCGCGCGGGGCGCTCGACATGGTGCACATGGCGCGCGCGCTGGCCGCCGAGGGCGTCCTGGTCGAGCTGATCGGCGCCGCCGACGCCGACGTCAGGGAGCTGATCCGGGGCGCGCAGCGCGAGGGGATCCTGCGCTGGTACGGGTTCGTCCCCAACGACCGGGCGCTGCGCATCGCCGAGGGCGCGATGGCCGGGCTGGCGCTGCTGCACGACGAGCCCAACTACCGGCACTCGATGCCGACCAAGATCGTGGAGTACATGGCCCGCGGCGTCCCGGTCGTCACCACGCCGAACCCGCCGGCCGTGGAGATCGTCGAGTCCGCCGGGTGCGGGCTGATCGTCCCGTTCGGCGACCCGGGCGCCGCCGCCAAGGCCGTGCTGCGGCTGCGCGACGACCCGGAGCTGCGCAACGGGCTCGGCGAGCGGGGCCACCGGGCCGCCCGCGAGCGCTTCCACTGGCCGGTCCACGCCGAGCGCTTCGTCGCCCAGCTCGAAGCGTGGGCGAGCCGCGAGCACGTCCTCGCCGCGGAACCCGTCCCCGAGTTCTGACGCTTCCGACCGCCCGCACGGGGGTCAGGACGGGTGGTGCAGGCGGTACGCCACGGAGCGGGCCAGGCGGGCGGCGACGCCCGGCGGCCGGTCGGCCTCGACCACCACCACGTACCGGCCGACCCGCAGGGCGATCATGCCGGCGGCGGGCCCGATCTCGTACGCCTCGTCCGCGCCGATGTCGCGGCGCTTGCGGGCCTTCGCCTGGGTGGCCTGGAGGGCGTCCAGCATCTGCGACGCGACGTGCTCGGTCCGGCCGACCCAGCGGACGCTGACGGTGAAGCCGCCCACGGTCCGCTCCACGCCGGCGTCCTGCTCCTCCTCGCCGTCCTCGCCGGGGCCCGCTGACTCTTCGGGATCGTCCGACGCGGACCCGGCCGGGTCCGGGGAGGCCGGCTCCGCGCCCTCGCCTTCGGGTGCCTCCCCTTCGGGTTCGTCGGCGTCGCCGTCCTTCTCGGGCGGCTCGTAGCGGCAGGACACCGGGCGCGGCAGCCGCACCGGCCCGGTGGACGTGCGGGCGGGCTCGGCGGTGTGGCCGTCCACGCGGGCCGCGACGAGGTCCGGTTTCGCCAGCAGGGCGCAGGCGTCCGGCCAGTCCGCCGCCGGCACGCCGCCGAGTTCGGCCGGGCCGCCGCCCGCGAGGCCGCCGCGGAGCGCGACCAGCCGCGCGGCGCCGTCCGGGCGCGGCGCCGCCTGCGGGACGGCCGCGTACAGCAGCCCGCCCGCCGCCGCCAGCCACGGGCGGGGACCGGGCAGGTCGAGGTTCACCGAGATCGGCGCGGGCGCGCTCGTGGCGTCGCCGCCGCCGGGGTCGACGATGTCCACGCCCGCGGGCAGCAGCCGCCCCGACAGCCGCGGACGGAGCGCGAACACGTGCCCGCCCGCCTGCGCGAGCGCCGCGTACGCGGGGGCGTCGCGGCTCCACTCGACCTTGCCGGACGGCACCCGCACCGCCTCCATGCGGGTCTCGCCGCGCTTGGCGCCGTCCGGGTGGTAGACGACCAGGAGCCGCCCCGGCCGCAGCACCGCCGGGCACATGGTGTCGCCGCAGACCCCGTCGCCCCGCCATACGCCGAACTGCTCGCCGTCCTCGTCGAACGCGCGCAGCGCCGTCCCGTCGGCGACGAGCGTCACGCCGTCCAGCATCGACACCTCGGGCGACTCCTTGGACCCGAGGGACCGGTCCCAGGCGACGGTGCCCGCGCCCGGCTCGACCGCCAGCAGCCGGCTGTGCCGCGCCTTCCCGGCGCAGTCGAGGGCCAGCGCCGCGAGGTCCTCCCGCCCGTCGGACGGCCGCGCGCTGCCCTCGAACAGCCGGCAGCCGCGCGGCAGCGGCAGCCGCCACACCCGGTTCCCGGTCACCGCGGAGACCCCGAACAGGGTGCGGCGCTCGTCGTCGGTGGTGAGCAGCACGTCGGACCCGGCGGGCCAGCGCAGCGTGCTCCGGGAGACCGCGGCGGGGCGCGGGCCCTCGCGCTGCCACAGCAGGCCGCCC
Organism: Actinomadura livida; assembly: GCF_014648675.1. Lineage (GTDB taxonomy): Bacteria > Actinomycetota > Actinomycetes > Streptosporangiales > Streptosporangiaceae > Spirillospora > Spirillospora livida. The sequence continues at coordinate 120,608 of NZ_BMRO01000004.1, read as the reverse complement.
GACAGCGCGTCGAACGCGATGACCAGCCGCTCGCCGCGGTCGCCGTCCCGCTCGAAGTAGCCGAGCAGCCGCGACCGGGTGGCCGCCCAGCCGAGCAGCGTCCAGCCGGAGCGGCGGTAGCTCCAGCGGTCCGCGCCGGTCCGCGCGTCGTGGACCTCCAGCCCGCTCCCGGACGCCGTCACCAGCTGCCCCTGCGCGACCGCGTAGGCGACCCCGTCGTACCCGGCGACGGACCCGTGGTGGATGCGGGTCGTCCGCTCCCAGCTCACCGTGAGCGGGCCGGGCGGCGGCCCGACGTCGCGCTGCGGCGCGACGGGGTCGGCGGTCACGGTGTGCCGCACCTGCCACCACTCCGCGCCGAGGACGAACCGGTCGACCAGCACGGCGGCCAGCGCGATGGCGACGACGCCGGAGACCACGCCGAGGGCCACGCGGACCCCGCCCACGGACTCCGGCCGGCCGCCCGGCCGCTGCCGGCCTCCGCCCACGACCCCGCCGCCTCCCCTCCGCCTACCCGTGCATTCGCGTACCCGTGTAAAAGACGACATCCACCATGCCCTGTGCGCGGCGCCCGCGCGACAGAACCACCGAACCCCGGGGCCGCGCACCCCCGACGTGACCAGACGGTCACAAAGTGGGAGGATCCCGCCCATGGAACGGGAGTGGGTTGTCGAGGAGAGCGTGGCGGTCGCGGCGCCCGCGGCGGACGTGTACGCGGCGGTCGCCGATCCGCGCCGCATGTCGGAGTGGAGCCCGGAGGTGTTCGCCGCGTGGGTGCGCGGGCGGACGGTCACGGCCGGGACGAGGTTCGTCGGGTGGAACCGCGTCGGATGGCGCGTGTGGTTCACCACGTGCCGGGTGACGTCCGCGGAGCCCGGCGAGGCGTTCGCGTTCCGCGTGTCCAGCTTCGGGATCCCGGTGGCGCTGTGGGGGTACCGCTTCGAGGACGTCGCGGACGACCCGTCCGCGCCCCGCACGCGGCTCACCGAGTACTGGGAGGACCTGCGGCGCGACACCCGGGGCGCCCGGTTCGTCTCGCTGCTCGGCAGGGTGTTCACCGGCGTCCCCGCCGACCGCCGCGCCGGCGTCAACCGCGCGGGGATGCGCGCCACCCTGGACCGCATCAGGGCGGCCGTCGAGAAGGACCGGGCCGGAACGGGATGACACGGGCCCCGGGGCCCGGTGCTTGGCAGCAAAACGAGAACCTGTTCTACTAACGGTGTGACAAGCGCCGTAGAAGCCCACGCGATCCAGGGCGAGCGGGTCGAACTCCCGGTGCGGATCCGCGACGCCGCGGTGGCATCGGCGATGTTCGCCGTGCCCGCCGACGCCGCCCGGGCCGTCATCTCCTACTCCGGGCTCGACGTGGCCGAGCCGCTGCCGGGACGGGCCATCTGCTCGCTGGCCTTCGTCCGGTACGCGGACGGGGACCTCGGGCCGTACCACGAGTTCGCCGTGGCGTTCCTCGTCCGGCCGCCCGGCTCGGCACCCCCGACCGGGGCGCTGGGACGGCTGAGCGGCATGAAGGGGGTCGGCGCGTTCATCCACTGGCTGCCGGTCAACCAGGAGTTCACCCTGGAGGCCGGGCGGACGATCTGGGGCTTCCCGAAGGAGCTCGCCGACATCCCCATGGACCTCGCCGGGCGGGTCAAGCGGTGCGCGGTCCGCTTCGGCGGCCGGACCGCGATCGAGGTGGCGGTCCGATCGGGAGCGCCGATGCCGGAGGGCTCCGGAGCGCCCAAGGTCGAGGCGTACTCGTGCATGGACGGGGTCACCCGCCGCACGCCCTGGACCGTCACGCCGTCCGAGGTGCGGATGCGGCCGGGCGGGGCGAAGGTCGTCCTGGGCGACCATCCCGTGGCAGAGGAACTCCGCGGCCTGGGCCTGGACCGGGCGCGCGCGCTGAGCAGCAGCACGGTCGGCCACCTCCGGATGGTCTTCGAGGGAGCCGAGGAGGTGCGCCCATGATGCGGACGGCGCTGGTGACCGGTGCCGGGCGCGGGCTCGGCGCGCTGGCCGCGCGTCGGCTCGCGGCCGCCGCCTGGGACGTCGTCGCGGTGGACCTCGACGCAGACGGCCTGGCGAGGACGGCGCTGCGCTCCCCCAACATGCACGTCCGGACGTGCGACGTCACCGACCCCGAGGCCATCGCGGACGTGGTGGCGATGGCCGGGCCCGTGCAGCGCGTCGTCCACGCGGCCATGATCTCGCCGGCGGCGCCCGCCCTGGAGCAGCCCCTCGCCGAGGTGGAGCGCGTCCTGGGGACCGACGTCCTCGGCACCGTCCACGTCGTGCGGGCCACCCTCCCCGGCATGCTGGAACGCGGGCGCGGCGAGCTGATCCTCTGCCCGGACCATCCGGAACCGGGCGCGGCCTCCGCCGCCGCGGCCTCCGCGGCCGTCGCCGCGTACACCGACGCGCTGTGGGCCGAGTACGGCGGGCAGGGCGTGACGTTCCGCTGCTGCCGCACGCCTCCCGGGGTGCCCGCGCGCCTGGTGCTCGACGCGATCGACCGGTCGCTCGCCCGGCCCGCCGGGGAGACGCACGTCGAGCTCTCCGGCGGCACCCTCCGCGAGCGCCTCTCCCGGGCGGCGCGCCGTCCACCTGCCGCGACGGTCGCGCCGCGCTGAAGGTCCGACCGACCGAATAAGCTGTCTCTTCGCCCCTTCGGGGGTGCCGGGGGACGTCCCCGGCGCCGTACACGTGCGAGGAGCAGCCTGCATGTCGTCCCAGGTCACCGGGCGTACGACCAGCTCCGGCGGCACCGTCAAAGACCGCGAGATCGCCGCTGAGCAGCGCTACGTCGACATCGCCTACGCGCGGCTGGAGGAGATGCGCGCGGAGGCCCAGGCCATGATCCGCGAAGGCTACCGCCAGTCGCTCGCCGGCACCAAGGGCTCACTCGTGGACCGGGACGCGATGGTCCACCAGGCCGCCCTGCGCGCCCAGGCCCTCGACATCGCCGACGACGGGCTGGTGTTCGGCCGGCTCGACCTCGCCGCCGCCGACGAGGACTCCCGCGAAATCCGCTACATCGGCCGCGTCGGCGTGCGGACCAGCGAGCACGACTCCCTGGTGATCGACTGGCGGGCGCCCGCCGCCGAGGACTTCTACCGCGCCACCCCGGAGGACCCGCGCGGCGTCGTGCGGCGCCGCGTCCTGCACTCGCGCGGGCACGCGGTCGTCGACCTGGAGGACGACCTGCTCGACCCGGACGCGGCCGACGGGATGACGATCATCGGCGACGGCGCGTTCCTCGCCTCCCTCGCCCGTACCCGCGAGGGCGAGATGCGCGACATCGTCGCGACGATCCAGCGCGAGCAGGACGAGGTGATCCGCGCCCCGGCCGACGGCACCGTCCTGGTGCGCGGCGCCCCCGGCACCGGCAAGACCGCCGTCGCGCTGCACCGCGTCGCGTACCTGCTGTTCCGGCACCGGCGCCGGTTCGGCTCCCGGGGCGTGCTGGTCATCGGCCCGAACCGCCGGTTCACCGCCTACATCGAGCGGGTGCTGCCGTCCCTCGGCGAGGGCTCGGCGACGCTGCGCTCGCTCGGCGACCTCGTCGACGGCGCGACCGCGACCGTGCACGACCCGCCGCGGCTCGCGCGGGTCAAGGGCGCGGACGCGATGGCGGCGGTGCTGCGGCGCGCCGTCACCGACCACGCGCCCGGCGCCCCGGGCGAGCTGCGCGTGGTGTTCAAGGGCGTCGTCGTCGCGCTCGACCGGGCCCGCCTCGACCGGATCAGGAGCGATGTCCACCGGCGCAGCCGCGGCAGCGTCAACGCGGCGCGCGGCCGGGCCGCCGAGGCGCTCCTGGACGCCCTCTGGGAGCGCTTCAACGAGGTCGGCGGCCCCGACGCGGCCGCGGAGGCGGCGGGCGCCGAGGAGGGCCTGTGGAACGCCATCCTCGCCGCCGACGGCCTCGCCGAGCTCGATGAGGAGCCCGCGCGCGGCGGCAGCGGCGGCAGCGCCGACCCCGAGCGCGACCAGTTCGTCGCGCGGGTCCGCGAGCAGCGCGCGTTCACCGACTTCCTCGTCGCCTGGTGGCCGATCCGCCGCCCGCTGGACGTGCTGCGCTCGCTCGGCGACCCGGACCGGCTGCGCCGCGCCGCCGGACGCGACATCGACGGCGCCGCCGTCGAGCCGCTCGCCCGCTCCTGGGCCGGGGACGCGCCGCTCAGCTACCAGGACGTCGCGCTCCTGGACGAGCTCGACGCGCTGCTCGGCTCCCCGCCCCGCCCGTCCCGCCGCCGCGCCGCCGCCGACGACCCGTTCGTCGTGGACGGCGTCAACATCCTCACGGGCGAGGACGTGGCGGACGACACCTGGGAGCCCGAGATGCAGGAGCTCACCACGTCCATCGAGCGGCTCGAACGGTCCCGGCGCGTGGACGACGGCGTGGTGGAGGAGCGCCCCGAGTACGCGCACATCGTCGTGGACGAGGCGCAGGACCTCTCCCCCATGCAGTGGCGCATGCTCGGCCGGCGGGGCCGCCAGGCGAGCTGGACCATCGTGGAGGACCCGGCCCAGAGCGCCTGGGAGGACCTGGACGCCGCCCGCGCGGCCATGGAGACGGCGCTCGGCGGCGGCCGGTCCGCCTCCCGCGGCTCGTCCCGGGGCCGCCGCCGGCCCCGCAAGCCCGCCCCCGTCCGGGCGCGGCACGAGTACGAGCTGACCACGAACTACCGCAACTCCACCGAGATCGCCGCGGTGTCCGCGCGGGTGCTCGCGGTGGCGCTGCCCGAGGCCCGCCCCGCCCGCGCCGTCCGCACGTCCGGCATCGACCCGGTCGTCCGCGTGCTCCCCGACCTGCTTCCCGACCTAGGAGGCATCACCGCCGCGTGGGAGGCGGCCGAGGAACTGCTCGGCCAGGTGGACGGCACGATCGGCCTGATCGTCCCGCTCCCCCCGGAGGAGGCGAACCCCGACGCGGGGCAGGACGGCCAGCCGGCCCTGTTCGGCGAGCCCGAGCCGTCCGGCGTCCCCGCCTGGACGGCCGCCGACCGCGAGCGCCTCGCCGCCGACCTCCCCGAACGCGTCCAGGTCCTCGACGTCCTGGAGGCCAAGGGGCTGGAGTTCGACGCCGCGGTGATCGTGGCGCCCGAGACCATCGCCGCGCAGTCCCCGCGCGGCCTGCGCGTCCTCTACGTCGCCGTCTCCCGCGCCACGCAGCGCCTCACCGTCCTCACCACCGACCCCGGATGGCGCGACACCCTCCTCACCGGCTGAACCACCGCGGCGGCTCTCCGGTGCCGGTGAAATGTGACCGGCCACACGGTTAGGCTGACGCTGCCCCATTCGTTCCGGTGGACGGAGAGCGATGAGCGGCCGGAATCCCGCGCCCAGGCGCAGCTACGGGGGCCGGTCGGCCGAGGAGCGCCGCGCCGACCGGCGGGAGCGCCTGCTGGCCGCGGGCCTCGAACTGTTCGGCACCCGCGGCTACGCGGCCACGTCCATCGAGCGGCTGTGCGCGACGGCGAGCGTGTCCACGCGCAACTTCTACGAGGAGTTCTCCGGCCGCGAGGAACTGCTCCTCGCCCTGCACAAGGACATCAACGAACGCGCCTCCGAGGCCCTCACCACCGCCTACGCCGACGCCGAAGGCGCCGACCTGCCGACCCGCGTCGAACGGGCCGTGCGCGCCTTCGTCACCGTCACCGCCAGCGACCCACGCTGGGCCCGCATCGCGTTCGTCGAGGTCATCGGCGTCAGCGCCGGTCTTGAGCGGCACCGGCTGCGCTGGCGCTCCCGCTGGGAGGACACCCTCGTCGCCATGGCCCGCGAGGCCGTCGCCCGCGGCGAGGCCGGCGACCGCGACTACCACCTCACCATGATCGCCATAATCGGCGCCGTCAACAACCTCGTCCACCACTGGTCCTCCCGCGACCAGGACATCCCCTTGGACGACATAACCGCAGAACTGACGGCACTCATATGCCGTGCGCTAGGACGCCAGGCCCCCAAGAACACCTGACGTCCACCGCCCCCGACCGTGCCCACGCGGTGGCACGCACTACTGCCCACCTACCTCAGCCACCATCGCGACCACGCACCAGCCTGAACCGTCGCGATCGCGTCCGAAGGCAGGTTTCGAGCCTGCGAGAAACCTGATCGCGCAGCGAGCCGCTAGGCGAGACGAAGCGATGCAGCGATCGCACCGCAGTTCCCGCCGAAGGAGGGCCCCCAGGGCCCGACGCCAAGGGAACTGCTAAATAACAGGCGGGCGCCCTGTCCTGGTCATGCGCCAGGCGGTTCGCCAGGTTATGGGGCGGCGGGGGCCCGCGGGTTTGCGCCAGCCTTCGGCGAAGCCCTTGAACCAGGGCTTCAGGGCGCTGGGCTTGCGTTCGCGCAGCACGGTCATGCCGACCCACACGGCGAGGTAGGTCGCGGCGAGGGGCCAGGGCAGGTTGCGACGGGCCAGCCAGACGCGGTTGCGGGCGTTGTAGCGGTAGAACATGTCGTGCCGGGTGGGCAGGACGGCGGGGTGGAACATGACGGCGGACGCGTCGTAGACGATGCGGTAGCCGGCGTTGAGGATCTGCCAGGCGAGGTCGGTCTCCTCGTGGGCGTAGAAGAAGTCCTCCGGGAGGCCGCCGCCGGCGTCGAACGCGGCGCGGCGGACGGCGCAGGCGCCGCCCAGGAACGTGGTCACGGCGGACGAGCGCTCCGGGTCGCCGGCGCGCAGCCGGGGGACGTGGCGGCGTTCGCCGCGTCCGCCCTCGGGGTCGCGGACGCGGAACGAGACGACGCCCAGGTCGGGTTCGGCGGAGAACCGGTCGCGCAGGTACGCGCCGAGGCGCGGGGAGCGGTACCAGCCGTCGTCGTCCAGGAAGAGGAGGACGTCGCCGCTGGACGCGGCCACCCCGCGGTTGCGTCCCGCGGGGATCCCGACGTTCTTCGGCAGCCGGAGCAGGGTCACGCGCTCGTCGGAGAACACCGGGTCGTCGCCCGGCCGCCAGTCGCCCGGGACGCCGTTGCCGACGAGGACGACCTCGATGGCGACGTGTTCCTGGTCGAAGGCGCTGCGCACCGCGCGGGCCAGTTCCGCCGGGCGGTTCCCCATGGTCAGGACGACGACGCTGAGCGCGGTGCCCCCGTCCGGGCGGGGGCCTTGGGCGTGCTCCTTCGGTTCCACGGCGTCCTCGTCCAGGGAGGTCACTTCAGCCTCCGCGACGCCAGGATGCTGACCAGGTGCAGCACGGTCTGGACGACCGCGACGGCGGCGACCGCGACCATGAGGACGCGGACGGCGGTCGGCGTCTCGTTGCCGAAGACGGTGTCGAGCACGGCGGCGGCGAGGATCAGCAGCGACAGCTCGACCGCGCCGATGATCCGGTGGAAGCGCAGCATGGACGCCGCCTGCCGCGCGAGGGCGATGCCGGTGGAGCGGGGGCGCAGCGCGCGGTCGCCGCCGGACGGGTCGGCGGGCAGGCCCGACTTGGCGCGGGCGACGACGACGTTGTCGGTCTCCGCCTTGATCAGCGCGGCGCCGAGCGCGGCGACGAGGCCGAGCTCGACCCAGCCCCCGTTCTCCCAGCCGCCCTGGGCGGCGAAGCCGAGGCCGATGAGGAGCGCCACCTCCGACAGGTAGTGGCCGATGCGGTCGAGGAACACCCCCGCCACCGAGGTCTGCCGCAGGTAGCGGGCGACCTCGCCGTCCACGCAGTCGAGCAGCAGGTAGAGCTGGATGAGCACGGCGCCGCCGAGCGCCGTCCACAGCGTGCCGGTGCCGGACGCGGGCAGCGACACGACGACGCCGGCGAGGACGCCGCTCGCCATCATCAGGTAGGTGAGCTGGTTGGGGGTGAACCCGAGCCGCAGCGCGAGCCAGGCGACGTACGGGGACAGGTCGCGCATGTAGAGGCGGCCGGCCCAGTGCTCCTCGTTGCGGCGGTCCTTCAGGCCGGGCGGCTGCCCGTACCGGCGGACGTCGGCGACGGCGGCTCCTTTGCGGTGCGGCCGCGGCGCGTCGTCCCCGGTCTCCGGGGGGCGGTCCCGCCCCGGGAGCTCAGCCTCCATGGGCCTGGACATACTGTTCCACCGCCTTGAGCGTCTCGTCCTTGTCGAGGTCGAGGTATTCCAAGATCGTGTAGCGGCCGGGGCGGGTCCGCGGCGCGTACAGGACGGCCTCGGCGAACTGCTCGACCGACAGCCCGACGTCGCCGGGCAGCCGGGGCAGGCCGTGCCGCCCGAGGCAGGTGAGGATCTCCGCCAGGCGCTCGGCGCCGTCGCCGAGGCGGGTGGCCCGCAGGTGGTAGCAGAACGCGGTGCCGAGCCCCGCCAGCTCGCCGTGGTTGGCCGTGTCGGGGTAGAGGTGGTCGATGGCGTGCAGGATCTCGTGGTCGCCGCCGCTGGCGGGACGGGAGTCGCCCGCGAACGCCATCGACATCCCCGACAGCACCAGGCTCTCGGCGAGCACGGTGAGGAACCGGTCCGACTCGATCGACTCCGGCTGGTGCAGCAGCGCCTCGGCGGCGGTGCGCGCCACGGTCAGCGCCATCCGGTCGACCCGCTCGCCGCACTGCTCGGCGGCGAGCAGCCAGTCCTCCACGGCGGAGAAGTTGCTCAGCACGTCGCCGACGCCGGCGCGGACGAGGCGCTCGGGCGCGGCGCGCACGTAGTCGAGGTCGACGATCATCGCCAGCGGCATCACGACGCCGAACGAGCCCTTGCCGTTGTCGTGCGTGAGGGACGCGACCGGCGAGCAGATGCCGTCGTGGGACAGGTTCGTGGCGACCGACACCATCGGGATGCCCGACAGCGTCGCCGCGTACTTGGTGGCGTCGATCGTCCGGCCGCCGCCGATGCCGACGACGGCCTCGTACCTCCCGGCGCGCAGCCTGCCGGCCAGCTCGACGGCCGCGTCCACGGTGCCGCCGGCCACGCGGTACACCTCGCAGGCCGCCAGGGAGGGCCGGACGTGGTCGGCGATCTGGTCGCCCTGGCCGGGGCCGACGGCGATCGCCACGCGGCCCTCGGTGGCGATCCGCCGGTCGGCGAGGAGCTCGCCGAGGGCGGCGACGGCGCCGCGCCGAACGTCGATGGAGAGCGGCGCGTTCAGCATCCGCGTCAGCAGGGGCATGAGCGTCCTCGTCGTCCGCGCTGTGGGTGGTCGGGGGGCGGTCGCGGAACGGGCTAGTAGCCCTTGGCGATCCGCCGGGCCTTCTCCAGGTCGTCGTGGTTGTCGACCTCCACCCAGGCGACGTCGCCGATCGGCGCGACGCCGATGCGGCCGCCCCGGTTCACGTGCTCCTGGTAGCCGTCCTCGTAGTAGAGGTCGGGGTCGCGTTCCCAGACGGCCCTGAGCGCGTCGGCCAGCGGTTCCGCGGCGGCGGGCTCGATCAGGGTGGCGCCGATGTACTCGCCGTTCGCGGTGGCCGGGTCCATGAGCTTGGTGATGGTCTTCAGGTTGCCTTCACCGTCCAGGATGACCTTCATCTCCTCGTCGGCGAGGGTCTTCACGTCGTCCACCGCCAGGAGGACGTCCGGGCCGCGGTTGGCCAGCAGCGTCTTCTCCACGCTCACCGGGTGGACCGTGTCGCCGTTGACCATGAGGACGCCCTTGGAGAAGTGCTCCCGGGCGAGCCACATGGAGTAGGCGTTGTTCCACTCCTCGGCCTTGTCGTTGTGAACCAGCGTGAGGTTCACGCCGTACCGCCGTTCGAGTGCGGCCTTGCGCTCCTCGACCGCGCCCGCGCAGTAGCCGACGACGATGACCACGTCGGTCAGGCCGACCTCGGCGAGGTTGCCCAGGGCGATGTCCAGGATGGTGGTCTCACCGTCCACGGGGACGAGGGCCTTGGGGAGGGTGTCGGTGTAGGGCCGCAGCCTCCGGCCCGCCCCTGCCGCCAGCACCATGCCGATCATGCTTCCTCTTCCTCCAGGTCGACCTTCAGGCCGCTGCCGCGGCTGCTCCGCCGCCACGCGGCGGTGTCCGCGGCACCGGCGGTTTCGCCAAGGTAGGCGACCGGTGCAAGGTACGCGAACGGGAGCGGACCGGGCGGGCCCGCGACGGCCGCGAACGACGTCCGGCCCTCCCGGCCGGGCCCCGCGTGCGGCACCCGCTCCCGCGTGCGGCGCCCTCGGCGGGTGCGGTGCACGATGCCGCGGTGGCGGAGCGCGAGGACCGCGATCGGCACGTGGACGAGCGGCGCCGAAGCCGCCTGCGCGAAACCCAGCGCGGCGAAGCAACCATACTCGATCCCGCGCGATATGGGCGGTACGAGCCGTCCGCGGCCCCGGGGGCCGCCGGTTCCAAGCGGATGATCATGGGGTCGTCCGGTACGTTGAGCGTGGCCGGCCGGCCGCGGCGGAACTCGTCCATCGGGGCCTCCGGCCGGTCGGGAAACAGCTCGGCGCAGATGCACAGCGTAGTGGCCCGGTGGCCGGGTGTCGCGGAAACCGAGGGGTGAGATGGCTGCGGTGGCGGTGGTGCTCGCGGGCGGGGTCGGCCGGCGCATGGGGGCGGGGCGCCCCAAGCAGCTCATCGACGTCGGCGGGCGGCCCGTCCTGGCGCACGCGATCGACGCGTTCGACACCCATCCCGGCATCGACGAGGTCGTCGTCGTGATGGCGTCCGGCCATCTGCGCGAGGCGGCCGCGATCGCCGCGCCGTTCCGCAAGACGGCCGCCGTGATCGAGGGCGGCGACACGCGCACGGCGTCCACGCTCGCCGCGCTGGCCGCCCTGTCCGGACGCCCCGACGACGACCGGGTGCTGTTCCACGACGCGGCCCGCCCCTTCGTCGACCACGGTGTCATCGGCCGTGTGCTGGACGCGCTGGACGGCGGCGAGGCCGTCGCGGTCGGGCTCCCCGCGTCCGACACGATGGTGGTGGTCGAGGACGGCGTGGTCGTGTCGATGCCGCCGCGCGAGACGATGACCCGGTTCCAGACCCCGCAGGGCTTCCGCCTCGGCACGATCCGCAAGGCGTACGAGCTGGCGCAGGCCGATCCGGCGCTGCGCGCCACCGACGACTGCGGCATCGTCCACCGCTACCTGCCCGACGTCCCGATCCGGGTGGTCGCGGGCAGCGAGCGCAACCTCAAGGTCACCCAGCCCTTGGACGTCGTCGTCGCCGAGCACCTCGCGGGCGAGGACCGCCGGTGATCTTCGAGGCGACCCCCGCGATCATCGGGCACCGCGGCTACGGCTCGGGCGACCCGACGCCGCCCGGTTCCGACACGCCCGTCGCCGAGAACACGCTGGCCTCGCTGCTCGCCGCCGTGGCCGCGGGAGCGTCGTGGGTCGAGATCGACGTGACGCGCACCGCCGACGACGACCTCGTCCTGCGGCACGACCCGACCACTCCCGAGGGCGACTACGTGGTCGACCTGGCGGCGCCGGCCTGCGGCCTGCCGCGGCTCGCGGAGATCTTCGACGCGCTGCCGCCGGAGATCGCGGTGGACGTGGACGTCAAGACGGTCCTGGAGGACGCGGTGGACGCCCCGTCCCGCCGCACCGGCGCGCTGCTCCTGCCGCTACTGAAGCGCGAGGCGAGGCGCCGCAGGCTCCTCGTCACCTCGTTCGACCCGGCGCTGCTGACGTTCCTGCGGGACGAACTGCCCGGCGTGCCGCTGGGGCTGCTGACGTGGCTGCGGTTCCCGCTGTGGCAGGCCGTCCCGGCGGCGGCGGGCCTCGGCTTCGACGCGGTCGCCGTGCACACCGGCTCGTGCGGGCTCGACCACCCCGACACGCGGCTGCGGCCGCTGGAGCACTGCGTGGACGTCGCGCACAAGGCGGGCCTGGAGACGGTCGTGTGGTGCCCCACCGCCGAGGCGGCCCCGGTCTACGCGGCCGCGGGCTTCGACGCGATGGTCGTCAACGACGTCGCCGGCGTCGTCGCCGCGCTCTGACCCGTCAGCGGTTGCCGCCGTACACCTGGGTCCACTCGCCCGGCTCGTCCTCGTCCGAGTCGCTCCGGTCGGCACCGCTCCGCGGGGGCGGGGCGGGCCGGTCGTCGGCGGCCGGGGCGGGCGCGGGAGGCGCGGGAGGCGGGGCGGGAGGCGCCGCGGGCGCGGCGGACGGCAGCGGAGGCGGGTTGCCCGGGCCCGGCTGCCGGGCCGGCGGCTGGCCGTACTGGGGGGCGCCCTGCCACGGCGGGGAGCCCTGGCCCGGAGGCGGCCCCATGTGCGCGGGGGCGCCGTGCATGGGCGGGCCCATCGGTGCGGGCGGCGCGCCGAAGCGCGGCGCGGCTCCCGCCGGGCGGAGGGCTTTCCAGCGCGACGGCGCCAGGGACGCCACGACGAGCCCCAAGCCGATCAGCAGGAAGACTCCGTAGGCGGCGAGGGTGGTGTAGCCGATCCAGAGCTCTCTCGGGAGGAAGTCCCGTCCGGTGTGCTGGAACGTCCAGCGGGGCGCCAGGATCCAGAGGACGCCGATGACCGTGTAGGCGGCACCGGGGATGAACGAGGCGAGCGGCGACAGCCGAGAGCCCGCGACCAGGCCGAGGAGAACCGCCGCGACCACGAAGACCGCGGCGCCGACCCACCGGTCACCGCCCTCGAAGGCGAACGTCCGGACGGCCCGGCTCAGTTTGTCCGTGCCGTACATCATGCACGCGGCGATGATCGGCGTGACGACCAGGCCGACCAGCGCGCCCAAGCCGTGGCGTGCTCCGTTGGACATTGCCACCTCCAAACCCGTCGAGCGGGAATCCGCCCCGGCCAACCCTGACACATCGTCAGACGCCAGGAAACTGCAGGTGGTTTCCCTTTCCCGCGGTTAATGGACGGGTTCGCCCGGTTTGACCGGTGTGGGCTGGCCCAGCCGCGGCGGGCTGGTGAGGAAGCCGACCCCCCAGGTCACGTGCATGGTGGCGTAGACGAACGGGAGCCGCACCCAGGCGGACGGCGGCAGGCCGCGCCCCTCCACGAGGGCGCCCACGATGATCGCGGCGGCGTAGCCGCCGGGCAGCAGCCAGCCCGGCCAGAACCCGAGCACCCCGGCGACCGCGCCCGCCGTCATCGCGACGACCGCGATCGGCGGCGCGAGGTAGCGCAGGTTCAGGGTGCCCTGGTGCTCGCGCCCGACGACGCGCCGCCAGCGGCCGGTGTGGAAGTACTGCTTGGCGAGCGCCCGCAGGTTGGGGCGCGGGCGGTAGGTGACCCGCATCCGCGGGGTGAAGAAGATCCGCCCGCCGGTCTCCCGGATGCGGTGGTTCATCTCCCAGTCCTGGGCGCGGACGAACGTCTCGTCGTAGCCGCCGACGCGGTCGAGCGCGCTGCGGCGGAACGTCCCGAGGTAGACGGTCTCGACCTCGCCCGCCTCGCCGCCGGTGTGGAAGCGGGCGTTGCCGACGCCGAGCTTGGACGTCATCGCGCGGGCCACGGCCTTCTCGAACGGGGTGACGCCCTCGGCCGCCATGATCCCGCCGACGTTGTCGGCCCCGGTCTCCTCCATCGTCTCGACGGCGGCCCGGACGTAGTCGGAGGGGAGCAGCGAGTGGCCGTCCACCCGGACGATGATGGAGTACTGGGACGCCTTGATCGCGATGTTGAGGCCCTGCGGGGTGCGCCCGGTCGGGTTCGCCACGACCAGGACGCGGGGGTCCTCGGCGGCGAGCCTGCGGGCGATCTCCTCGGTGCGGTCGCGGCACGGCCCGACGGCGAGCACGAGTTCGAGCTCGCCCGGGTAGTCCTGGGTCAGGATGCCGCGCACGGCTTCGGTCAGATGTCGCTGCTCGTTGAGGACCGGCATGACCACCGACACGGCGGGCCAGGTGCGTTCACCGGAGTTGGAGCGGGGCTTCACGGCGTACTGGGTTTCCTGGTTCATGGCGCGCTGGACATGGGGAGACGGTTTCATACGGGGCTCGCGGGCGCCCCGGCCGGTGACCGGTGAGGCGCCCCATCCTCTCTTGCTCGCTCGTCTGACGCGGCCCACGCCGCCCGGTTCGTTCACGTGCGGGCCGCACGGGTCTGCCGAGACGGCGCCACGTTACTCCAAGGACACGAGGTCCAGGTAGCGAACGGACGGGTGTCCCCCACTTTAGAGTGGTGTGGACTCGCGTCAGAACGACGTCACTCGGGAGGCGGCGGCCGGCATGGCAGACGGGCACGACTCAGGTCGCGGTGACACCGGCGGGCCGGAGGCCGATCCGCTGGAGCGCTACTTCCGGCCTCGTCCGGGCTCCCACGCGGCGGCCGGCGACGGCGGTGACGGCGACATCGAGGGCGTGACCATCGAAGGGATGCCCGCGCCGCGGGTGGCGGTGGAGAGCCCGCGCGGACCCCGCCGGCCAGGCCGGGGGCTGAGCCCGCGGGCCGCGATGAGCGCGCGGCGGCAGAAGCGGTTCCTGATGGTGACCGGGACGATGTCGGCGTTCGTGCTGCTCACCTCGGGCGGCGCGTGGGCGTTCCAGAACTACGTGACCGGCATGATCGACAAGGTGTCGGTCGGTGGCCTCGGCCGGGACGGCGGGCCGAAGGGCCCGATGACGATCCTGGTCGCGGGGGTCGACCGCCGGGACGGGCTGACCAAGGCGCAGCAGAAGGCGGCGCGGCTCGGGCACCACGAGGGCGAGCGGTCGGACACGATGCTGCTGGTGCACGTGTCGCGCGACCGCGACCGCGTGTCGGTCGTGAACCTGCCCCGCGACTCCTACGTGACGATCCCGGCGCACGAGTCGAACGGCTCGGAGGGCGAGAAGGGGGCCAAGGTCCCGTCCCGGCCGGGGAAGCTGACCTGGGCGTACCAGTTCGGCGGGCCCGACCTCACGGTCAGCACGGTCAAGCGGGCGACGGGGCTGTCGATCGACCACTACATCGAGGTGAACTTCTACGGGTTCGTGAAGATGGTGGACGCGCTCGGCGGCGTCGACGTGTGCACCGAGCAGCCGGTCGACGACGTCAAGAGCGGGCTGAAGCTCCCGGCGGGCACCTCGCACGTCGACGGGATGCAGGCCCTGGCGTTCGCCCGCGCCCGCTACACGCTGACGGGCGGCAGCGACCTCGGCCGCATCGACCGGCAGCAGCAGTTCATGGCGGCGATGCTGAAGCAGGCGCTGTCGACGAAGACGCTCGGCGACCCGGTCAAGTCGACGAAGTTCCTGAACGCGGCGCTGAAGTCGCTGCGCGTCGACGAGGACCTGGCCGACAACCTGCCGGACATCGCCGACCAGATGAAGGACCTGTCGACCGACGACCTCACGTTCGGGAAGGTCCCGCTGTCCAACCCCGACTACGAGACCGTCCTGTGGAACTCGGAGCAGCCGCAGTCGACCGTCCTGTGGGAGCAGGGCGGGGCGCGCGACCTGTTCACCAAGATCCGGCGGGACCGGCCGCTGGCGGAGCCGTCGGAGTCGCCGAGCGCCACGGCGTCCCGGAAGCCCGCGAACGCGCCGACGGTGCCGCCGGAGGACATCTCCGTCCGCGTCCTCAACGCGATCGGCACGCCGGGTCTCGCGACCAAGGCGGGCGGGCAGCTGGAGGGGCTGGGCTTCGAGGCCACGGTCCAGCCGGGCGTGGCGCGGCGCGGCCTCCAGCGGACGCAGATCCGGTACGGGCCGGACGGCGCCGACTCCGCCAAGACCGTGGCCGCCGCGATCCCCGGCGCCAAGCTCAAGAAGGTGAGCGGGCTCGGGTCGGAGGTCCAGGTCATGGTCGGCGCGGACTGGGACGGCGTGCAGAAGGTCGAGGTCGCGAGTCCTTCGCCGAGCCCGTCGCCGTCCGACGGCGCCGAGACCGCCACCCAGAAGCTCTGCGGCTGACCCCGCCCCGGAACCTGCCTAGAATGCCGTTCTAGGTTGGGTCTCTGGAGGGAGCCGCAGCATGTCCGAGGACGCGCCCGCGGAGGCGTTCTACGAGCCGCTCGGCGACGGGCGGTTCGCCAGCACCCCCGCCACGGCCGGCCCCTGGTCGCCGGGGTTCCAGCACGGCGGCCCGGTCTCCGCCCTGCTCGGGCGGGCCTTCGAGCGGCACGAGCCCGTCCCGGGCGGCCGGATCGCGCGGGTCACGGTGGAGCTGCTCAGCCCCGTCCCGGTGGCCGTGCTGGACATCGCCGTCCGCGTCGTCCGCCCCGGCAAGCGGGTCGCCCACCTGGAGGCGGAGCTGACCCATGAGGGCCGTCCCGTCGTCCGGGCCACGGCATGGCGGATCATGCAGGCGCCCGCACACCTGGAGCCGGTCGTCCACGGGCCCCCGCCGCCGGCCCTCCCCGCGACGACCGAGCCTTTCCCGCAGTGGCCCGGCGTCCACACCGGCGGCTACCTGTCGGCGATGGAGTGGCGGATCGTCCACGGCACCTTCGGCGAGCCCGGCCCCGGCACGACCTGGGCGCGGTCCCGGATCCCGCTGATCGCCGGGGAGGCGGACACGCCGCTGGTGCGGGCGCTGACGCTCGCCGACAGCGCGTCCGGCATCGGCAGCCAGCTCGACCACGCGAAATGGCTGATCATCAACACGGACATGACCGTCGCGCTGCACCGCGACCCGGCCGGCGAGTGGCTCTGCATGGCCGCGTCCGTCGACCTGAGCCCCGGCGGCAGCGCCCTGTGCGAGGCGACGCTCGCCGACACGTCCGGCGGGTTCGGCCGCGCGATGCAGACCCTCATCGTGGACGAGCGGCCGCCCGCATGACGCAACGTTCTTGATCGAATACTGTGGGTAACATTCTGGTGACCGAGAGTAGTCATTTATCAGGAGTCCACAGCATGTCGACAAGGATGCTCACCATGCTCACCGCGGCCGCCGCGCTGGCCGTCGCGGGCGGCGTCACCGCCGCGGGGGTGGCGCTCGCCGCACCGCCGCCGGAGCCGGCCCTGTCCGGGAGCCCGGCCGCACCGTCCGCCGCCCCGGCGCAGTCCGCCGCGGACGCCGCCGCGGACAGTGCCGCGCAGTCCGCCGCGCAGTCCGCCGCTGAGGCCGCCGCCGCCGCGAACGCCGCCGCACCGTCCGTCTCACCGAAGGCGACGTCCCGCAAGGAGGCCGCCTCACCGGCGGAGTGCCGCGACGCGGACTGCTACATCGAGATCAAGGACGGGATGGAGATCCCGCTCGACGGCAAGCACGGCGTCCGCCGGCTCCGGATCAAGGTCGAGGGCACCGAGGTGACCTTCATCGCCCGCACCGGAACCGCGAAGGCCGTGGCCGTCACCGACGCGAGCATCCCGTTCAGCTACACCCACATCAACGGCATCACACTCCGCCCGACCGTCGCCGAGGACGGCCGACTGATGCTCACCATCTCCCACGACTGACCCGCCCGGGAGGGGAGTCTTCGACGTCATCAAGGCGGGGCGGGACGGCCTTTGAGGTGCGGGGCCGTCCCGGCCGGCGCGTCCGATGCCGGGGCGTCGGCCGGTGCGGTGCGCAGGATGCCCGCCGCTGACGCGGCGATGAGGCACAGTGCCACGGGCAGGAAGAACGTGAGATTCAGCGGCATCGCGTGGGTCAGCGGTCCGATGACGCCGGGGCCCGCGAGCATGCCCAGGTAGCCGAGTCCGGCGACGCGGGAGACGTTGGCGCCGACCGCGCCCTGATCGTGGTGGCCCGCGGCGCTGAAGAGCTGGGGGACGCAGCCGGACAGCCCGGCCCCGAACACCGCCCAGCCGGCCACGGCCAGCGGGACCCAGGCGGACAGCGCCGCGGCCGTCAGGCCGAGGGCGGCCGTGGCGGCGCCGTAGCGGAGGACGGCCGCCGGGCCGAAGCGGGCGGCCGCCCGGTCGGCCAGCAGGCGGCCCGCGGTCATGGCGGTGGCGAAGGCCCCGTAGGCGAGGGCGGCGGTGGAGGCGGAGGCGTCCAGGACGCGGCTCAGGTGGAGCGCGCTCCAGTCGTTGGCCACCCCCTCGCACAGCATCACCATGAGCGCGAGGACGGCCAGCATCCAGATGCGCCTGGGTGTTCGCGGCCTTTCCCGTGCCGGGGCGTCCTGAAGGCGGGGTCCGTCGGGCCGCAGCAGCGCCGGGACGGCCAGCACGGCCACGGCCGCACCGAGGAACGCCGACCAGGCCAGTGCCGACGCCGGGCTCCAGCCCCGGTCGAGGGTCCGGGCGCCGGCCAGTGCGGCGAGGACTCCGCCGACGGAGAACGCGGCGTGGAAGGCGGACATGACCGGGCGCCGGTAGCCGCGTTCCACCTGGACGGCGTGGGCGTTCATGGCGACGTCCAGGCAGCCGTTGCCGATACCGAGCACCAGGAGCGCGGCCCCCAGCGTCCAGGCGTCGGCGGCCAGGCCCGGCAGGATCAGGGCGGCGCTGCACAGCACCGCGCTGAGCGGCACGACGACCCGGGCGCCGGCGCGGTCGGTGAGCGGCCCGGCGATCTGCATTCCGGCCACGGCCCCCGCGCCGAGCAGCAGCAGAAGCCAGCCGAGGACCGCGTGCCCGACCCCCGTCCGGGCCTCAATGCTCGGGATGTGGACGATCCACATGCCCAGCAGGAAGCCGTTCAGGGCGAAGTAGACGAAGGTGGCCAGCCGCCCGGCCCGCAGCCGGTCAGGCAAGGCGGACGTCCACGCCCGCGTCGCGGAGGCGGGACACGGCGGTCTCGGGCGCGGAACGGTCGGTGACCACCATGTCGAGGGTGGTGACGGGGCAGACGAGCCCGAGGCCGGTGCGGCCGAACTTGGCCCCGTCGCACACGGCGACGACACGCCGGGCGGAGGCGATCGCGGCCCGCTTGACCGGGACCTCGTCGAGTTCGTGGGCGGTGAGCCCGTGCTCGGCCGACAGCCCGCACACCCCGAGGACGGCGGTGTCGACGCGCAGCGAGGCCAGCGACGCCTCGGTGAGCGGACCGGTGAACGCCAGCGCACCGGGCGTGGTCCGCCCGCCGGGGACCAGCAGCCGTATGCGCGGGGCGCCGCCGAGCGCGTTCGCCGAATGCATGTCGAGCGGGACGACGGTGAGCCGCCGCCGAGCGAGGGCGCGGGCGACGGTGAGCGTCGTCGTGCCGCCGTCCAGAATGACGGCCTCACCATCGGTGAGCAGGTCGTTCACCACGGTGGCGATGCGTTCCTTGGCGTCGGCGGCCTCCTGCTCGCGGACGGCGAAGGGCATCGCCTCCCCGCGCAGCAGCAGGCTCACCGCGCCGCCCCGCACCCGCCGCAGCACGCCCCGCTCGGCGAGCTGGTCGAGGTCGCGCCGGATCGTCATCTCGGACGCGCCGGTCTCGTCGGCCAGCTCGGTCACGGTGACATGTTCGGTGGTGCGCAACCGTTCAATGAGCGTGGCCACGCGTTGCGAACTCTCCATGTGTTAGATCGAACAAGATCTATGTTAGAAAGTCAATGACAACGGAGGAGGCCGCTATGGAGTGGATCGTGTTCGACTACGCGGGCGTCATCAGCCTGTCGCCGCCCGACCGGGCCGGCGCACTGCTGCCGGACACGGCGGGCGTCCCGGCGGAGCGGTTCTGGCCCGCCTACTGGGCGCACCGCCTGCCCTATGACCTGGGCGAAGTCACGGCCGGCGACTTCTGGCGGCAGGTCTGCGGGCGGCTCGGCGCACCGGTCGACGACGGCCTGATCGAAGTGCTGGTGGAGCTGGACGTCCGCGCCTGGGCGCACGTCAACGGGGACACCCTCGACCTGCTTGAGGAGCTGGCGGAGGCCGGGACGCCGCTGGCCCTGCTGTCGAACGCGCCGGTCGAGCTGGCCCGCATGGTGGACGGGCGGCCGTGGGCGCGGCTGTTCCGGCACCGGCTCTTCAGCGCCGACCTGCGGCTCGCCAAACCCGACCCGGAGATATTCGGCCGGCTGACCGACCGGCTCGGCGCCCGTCCGGACCAGGTCCTGTTCGTCGACGACCGCGCGGAGAACGTGCGCGCCGCCGAAGCCGCGGGAATCCGCTCGGTGCTGTTCACCGACGCCGCGGGGCTCCGCGCCGACCTGCGGCGGCTGCGCTGAGCGGGCGGGTTACCTGAGGAGCTGGCGGGCGATGACCATGCGCTGGATCTGGTTGGTGCCCTCGTAGATCTGGGTGATCTTGGCGTCGCGCATCATCCGCTCCACCGGGAACTCCCGCGTGTAGCCGTACCCGCCCAGCAGCTGCACCGCGTCGGTGGTGACGTCCATCGCCACGTCCGAGGCCAGCGCCTTGCACGCCGACGACACCAGCGTCAGGTCCGCGACCTGCTCACCCAGCATCGCCCGCTCGGACTTGATCGCCGCGTGGTAGGTCAGCTGCCGGGCGCCCTCCAGCCGCATCGCCATGTCGGCCAGCATGAACTGCACACCCTGGAAATCGGCGACCGGCCTGCCGAACTGGCGCCGCTCCCTGACGTACCCCACCGCGTAATCCAGCGCGCCCTGCGCGATCCCCAGCGCCTGCGCGGCGATGGTGATCCGGGTGTGGTCCAGCGTGGCCAGCGCCGTCTTGAACCCCGTCCCCTCCGCGCCGATGATCCGGTCGCCCGGGATCCGCACATCCTCCAAGATCACCTGGCGGGTCGGGGACCCCTTGATGCCCAGCTTGCGCTCCTTCGGCCCGAACGACACCCCCGGGTCGGACCTCTCCACCACGAACGCCGAGATCCCCCGCGCACCGGCCGACGGATCGGTCACCGCCATCACCGTGTAGAACTCCGACACCCCCGCATTGGTGATCCACATCTTGGTGCCGTTCAGCACCCAGTCCTCCCCGTCGCGCACCGCACGCGTCTTCATCCCCGCCGCGTCCGAACCGGCGTCGGCCTCCGACAACGCGTAGGAGAACATCGCCTCACCCCGCGCCACCGGCGCCAGATACCTGCGCTTGAGCTCTTCCGAGCCCGACAGCAGGACCGGCACGGTGCCCAGCTTGTTCACCGCCGGGATCAGCGACGACGACGCGCACGCACGCGCCACCTCCTCGATCACGATCACCGTGGCGAGCGCATCGGCTCCCGCACCGCCGTACGATTCGGGCACGTGCACCGCATGCAGGTCATTGGCCGCCAGCGCGTCCAGCGCCTCCTGCGGGAACCGCGACTCCTCGTCCACCTCCGCCGCGAAAGGAGCGATCTTGGCATCGGCCAGCTCACGCACCGTCCGCCGCAGCAGCTCATGCTCCTCCGACGGCGCGTACGCGGGAAAGTCAGCACTCATGGCCGGAATGCTACCGGCCAGTACACTCGCGCGGTCGGTGCACGGACCAGCCCGCAGCGGGCACCTTGGGAATGTGGCCGCTAGTCGGCGACAGCGAAGCGAGAGGAGCCGGCCTTGTCCTACCGGCTGACGGTCATCGGAACGGGGTACCTCGGCGCCACCCACGCGGCCTGCATGGCCGACCTGGGGTTCGAGGTCCTCGGCCTCGACGTGGACGAGGAGCGGATCGCCCGGCTCGCGGCCGGCGACCTGCCGTTCTTCGAGCCGGGCCTGGAGCCCGTGCTGCGCCGGGGGCTGGAGAGCGGGCGGCTGCGGTTCACGTCGTCCTACAAGGAGGCCGCGGACTTCGGCGACGTGCACTTCCTGTGCGTCGGGACCCCGCAGAAGGCCGGTGAGTACGCGGCCGACCTCGCCTTCGTGGACGACGCGGTCAACTCGCTCGCGCCGCTGCTGGAGCGGCCGTGCCTGGTCGTCGGCAAGTCCACCGTCCCGGTCGGGACCGCGGCGCGGCTGGCCGAGACGATGGCGCGGACGGCCCCGGTCGGCGGGGACGCCGTCCTCGCCTGGAACCCCGAGTTCCTGCGGGAGGGCTTCGCCGTCCAGGACACGCTGCACCCGGACCGGATCGTCGTCGGCCTGCCGCCCGACCAGGGCGCCGCCGAGCACGCCGAGAAGGTGCTGCGGGAGATCTACCGGTCGGTGATCGCGCACGGCACCCCGTTCATCACTTGCGACTACGCGACCTCCGAGCTGGTCAAGGTGTCGGCGAACGCGTTCCTCGCCACCAAGATCTCCTTCATCAACGCGATGGCGGAGGTCTGCGAGGCGGCGCACGCCGACGTGACGAAGCTCTCGGAGGCGCTGTCCTACGACGACCGGATCGGCGGCAAGTTCCTCGGCCCCGGGCTCGGCTTCGGCGGCGGCTGCCTGCCGAAGGACATCCGCGCGTTCATGGCCCGCGCCGGGGAGCTGGGCGCCGACCAGGCGCTGACGTTCCTGCGCGAGGTCGACGAGATCAACATCCGGCGGCGGATCCGGATGGTGGACCTGGCCCGGCAGATGCTCGGCGGGTCGTTCGACGGGCGGACGGTCGGGGTCCTCGGCGCGGCGTTCAAGCCGAACTCCGACGACGTCCGCGACTCCCCGGCCCTGGACGTGGCGGCGTCCATACGCGCGCAGGGCGCCGAGGTGACCGTGTACGACCCGCAGGCCATGGGGAACGCCCGCCGCGCCCAGCCGGACCTGGAGTACGGCGAGTCGGCCCTGTCCGCGGCGCGCGGCGCCCACGTCGTGCTGCTGCTGACCGAGTGGGCCGAGTTCCGCGACATGGACCCGGACTCGCTCGCGGAGGTCGTCGCCGAGCGCAACATCGTGGACGGGCGCAACGCGCTGGACCCCGAGAAGTGGCGCGCCGCGGGCTGGACCTACCGGGCGCTCGGCCGTCCCTGAGCGGGAAGCAACCGGCCGGGCGGGCTGTTGTCATGAACATGTCTGATGCCTACGCCGACCAGGCCGTGATCCGGCGCCTGCTCAACGAGTCCAGGACCTGGGCGTTCGTCGGCCTCGGCGACAACCCGTCGCGCGAGGTCTACGAGCAGGCCCGGCTGCTGCAGCAGCGCGGGAAGCGGATCGTCCCCGTCCATCCGGCGGCCCGGGAGGTGCTCGGCGAGCGGGGCTACGCGTCCCTGGCCGAGGTCCCCGACGCGTCCGAGGTCGACGTCGTCGGCGTCTACCGCCGCGCCGAGCACGCCGGGGAGGCGGTGGACGAGGCGATCGCGGCGGGCGCGAAGGCGGTGTGGCTGCCGCTCCAGGTGATCGACGAGGCCGCGGCGCGGCGCGCGAAGGACGCCGGGCTCGACGTCGTCATGAACCGCTGCCCGGCGGTCGAGTGGGCGCTGCGGCGCTGACGGCCGCTCAGAGGCTCGCGCGGAGCCGCGCGCCCTTCGCCTTGGCCTGCCCGTAGAGGTCCTGCTGGAAGACCTTCATCTTCGCCCGCAACCCGTCGTCGGACGCGGCCAGGATGCGGACGGCCAGCAGCCCCGCGTTGCGGGCGGCCCCCACCGCGACCGTGGCGACCGGGACCCCGGCGGGCATCTGCACGATCGAGAGCAGCGAGTCCATTCCGTCGAGGTACTTCAGCGGGACGGGCACGCCGATCACCGGCAGCGGCGTCACCGACGCGAGCATGCCCGGCAGGTGGGCGGCTCCCCCCGCGCCCGCGATGATCACGCGGAGGCCGCGGGCCGCCGCCTCCTCCCCGTAGGCGATCATGTCGTGCGGCATCCGGTGCGCGGACACGACGTCGGCCTCGTAGGGGACGCCGAACTCCGCGAGCGCCTCGGCGGCGCCCTTCATCACGGGCCAGTCCGAGTCGCTGCCCATCACCACGCCGACGACCGGCTCGGACCCCTCGCTCATGCGTGCCTCCTGCGGGGGGCGACCCCCCGCACCCCCCGGTTCGCTCCGCTCATTTGGACTCCTTCCTCTCAGGGCCCCACCGCAGATGATCCGCGGCATGGCGGGCGCGTTCACGGACGTCCGCGAGGTCGTCGCCGAGCGCGGTCACGTGGCCGATCTTGCGGCCGGGCCGCGGCTCCTTGCCGTACATGTGCACCTTGACGCCCGGGTCGTGGGCCATCACGTGGAAGTAGCGGGAGTAGACGTCCGGGTCGTCCCCGCCGAGCACGTTGGCCATGACCGTGTAGCGCGCGGTGGGCTCGGTCGAGCCGAGGGGCAGGTCGAGGACGGCCCTGAGGTGCTGCTCGAACTGCGACGTCCGGGCGCCCTCGATCGTCCAGTGCCCCGAGTTGTGCGGGCGCATCGCCAGCTCGTTCACCAGCAGGCCCTCGTCGGTCTCGAACAGCTCGACCGCGAGGAGGCCGACGACGCCGAGCTCCCCGGCGATGCTCAGGGCGAGGCGCTGCGCCTCTGCGGCGAGGTCGCCCGGCAGGCCCGGCGCCGGCGAGATGACCTCGGTGCAGATGCCGCCCTCCTGGACGGTCTCCACGACCGGGTACGCGGCGCCCTGCCCGTACGGGGAGCGCGCGACCAGCGCCGCCAGCTCCCGCCTGAACGGGACGTACTGCTCGGCCATGAGGTCGACGCCCTCCCCCAGCAGCCGCCGGACTAGGTCGCCGCCGGCGCCGTCCAGGTCCTCGACGAGCCAGACGCCCTTGCCGTCGTAGCCGCCGCGGGTGGCCTTGAGGACGACCGGCCACCCGTGCTCGCGGGCGAACCCGTCCAGGAACTCCAGCGGTTCCGACGGGGGGACGTGCGCGTACGCCGGGCACGGGACGCCCAGCTTGCCGAGCCGGTCGCGCATGACGAGCTTGTCCTGGGCGTGCGCGAGGGCCGCCGAGCCGGGACGGCACGCCTTGCCCGCGGCCTCCAGCTCCCGGATGTGCGGGCCGGGGACGTGCTCGTGGTCGAAGGTCACGACGTCGCAGCCCTCGGCGAACGCCGTGAGGTCGTCGCGGGCGCGGTCGTCGCCGACCTGGACGCCGGACACGACCTTGGCCGCCGAGTCGTCCGCCGCCCCGGTGAGCACGCGTAGCGACACGCCGAGCCCGATCGCCGCCTGCTGCGTCATCCGGGCCAGCTGCCCCCCGCCCGCCATCCCGACGACGGGCACCCCCCGGCGCTGCGGTGGTCGCTGAGGTGGTTCTGTCACGTCAGAAGGCTATCGGGCGGCCGGGACGAACGAATCACGCGCCCGCGGCGTCGTACCGTGTGTGGGCCACCCGACAATGGGCAAGGAACGCACGGACAGTGTGAAACGTTCATGTTCCGACGTCTCCGGGGCGACGGGCGTCTATTCTCGTGATGCCTCCGCAGTAGCCGCCGCGCCGTCGGCCGCGGCGCACCGCCGAAGTCCGGAAGGACGGTTCCCCTTCGTGAGCCTGGTCGCGAATCTCCATCGGCAGTTCGAGCACCTCGTGCGCGAACTCGCGAAGTTCGGCAGCGTGGGCGCCATCGCGTTCGTCATCACGGTCGTGATCGGCAACGGGCTGCACAGCGGGATGGGCGTGGGGCCGCTGACGTCCAACGGCGTCGCGACGGTGGTCGCGACGACGTTCGCGTACCTGGCGAACCGCTACTGGACGTTCCGGCACCGCGACCGCACCGGGCTCGGCCGCGAGTACGTCCTGTTCTTCGCGCTGAACGGCGTCGGCCTGGTCATCACCGAGCTGTTCATCGGCTTCACGCACTACGTGCTGGGGCTCACCGGGCCGCTCTCGTACAACATCTCGCTGGTGATCGGCACCGGGGTGGCGTCGCTGTTCCGCTTCTGGTCGTACAAGAAGTGGGTGTTCCTGCCGGCGAGCGCGCCGCCGGTCGACCCCGCGTCCGGGCTGCCGGAGGCGCCGCCCGCGCTCCCCTCCGACGGGCCCGGCATCCACCGGGCGAACGGGCACGCGGCCGCGTCCCCGCGCCTCGGCCACCCGCTCGACTCCCACGCCGAGGACTACGCGGAGCTCTAGGCAGGGCCCATCACGACGCGCTCCTCGGCGAGGCGCACCTCGGCGACCTGGCGGAGGTGGACGCCGAACACCGCCGGACGCGCCTGGATCAGCTTCAGCTGGTTGCCGTCCACCGTGGCCAGGGAGCGGGCCAGGTAGAGCCCGAGCCCGGTGCCGCGGCCGCCGCTGATGCTCCGCTCGAAGATCCGCGGCTCCAGCTCGGGCGGGATGCCCTCGCCCTCGTCGCCGACCTCGACCAGCACGGAGCTCGCGTACGGCCTGGTGCGGATGGTCACGGTGCCCGCGCCGTGCATGAGCGAGTTGTCGAGCAGCGTCGCGATGATCTGGGAGAGGCCCTCCGGGTTGGTCATGCCGACGAGGTCCCGCTCGCCGATGACCCGCACGTCCCGGCCGGCCCGGCGGAAGATGGGCCGCCACTCCTCGACCTGCTGCGCGATGATCTCGTCGATGGGCGAGGCGACGGCGGCGCCCGTCCGGTCGTGCCGGGCGCGGGACAGCAGCTGCTCGACGACCGCGACGAGGCGCTCGGTCTGCGCGACGGCCGCGGCGCCCTCCTCCCGGACGACGTCCGGGTACTCGGCGGCGTCGATCATCTCCTCCAGCCGCATGGACAGCGCGGTCAGCGGCGTGCGGAGCTGGTGGCTGGCGTCGGAGGCGAACTCGCGGCTGTTGGCCAGCAGGTCGGCGATCCGGACGGCGCTGCGGTCCAGGACCTCGGCGACCCGGTCGACCTCCGGGATGCCGTAGCGGCGGCGGCGCGGCCGGGCGTTGCCGCTGCCGAGCCGGTCGGCGGTCTCGGCGAGGTCGACCAGCGGCAGCGTCAGCTTGCGGGCCTGCACCATCGCCAGCCCGACGGTGACGGCGACGCCGAGCAGGGCGAGGCTGCCGATGAGCAGCATCAGCCGCAGCGCGTCGGCGCCGACCTCCGCCTCCGGCCGCGACACGCGCACCCGGACACCGCCTTGGCTCGCGGTGGCGGTGAGCGCGGAACCGGCCCGCGGCGGCCCGGCGGTGAGCGTCCGGCCGTCCGGCAGGACGATCGAGATGTGCCGCCCCGGGTACTCCCGCGCGACCACCTCGCCGGTGAGGGGCCGCTGCGCCACCAGGCTGTAGGCGACGCCGTCGGCGATGGCGGACGCCTCGCGTTCCAGGGACCGGGCGGCCTCCTCGTGGACGAGCTTGTGTGCGGCGTAGGCGAGGGGTATGCCGAGCATCAGGATCGCGACCACCGCCACCGCGAGCGTCGACAGCAGGAGTCGGCGCCTCATCAGGGCTCCTTCGAGGGTGGGGCCACGGACGTGCGCTACCGCGCCCGGGGCCTCTCGGGAAGGCCCCGGGTGGTCTCACCCGGCCGTGGCGGCGGAGCTAGTCGCCGCGTTCGAACCGGAAGCCGACGCCCCGCACGGTCGTGATGTAGCGGGGGCTGCCGGCGTCGTCGCCGAGCTTGCGGCGCAGCCAGGAAATGTGCATGTCGAGCGTCTTCGTGGAACCCCACCAGTTGGTGTCCCACACCTCGCGCATGATCTGTTCGCGGGTCACGACCTTGCCCGCGTCCCGGACGAGGACGCGCAGCAGGTCGAACTCCTTGGTGGTCAGCTGGAGCTCGTGGTCGCCCATCCAGGCGCGGCGCGACTCGGCGTCGATCCGCACCCCCTGGACGATCGGGGTCTCGGTGCTGCCCCGGCGCAGCAGCGCGCGCACCCGGGCGAGCAGCTCGGCCAGCCGGAACGGCTTGGTCACGTAGTCGTCGGCGCCCGCGTCGAGCCCGACGACGGTGTCGACCTCGTCGGCCCGGGCGGTCAGGATCAGGATGGGAACGCCGTGCCCCTCGGCCCGTACCCTGCGGGCCACCTCCAGGCCGTCCAGTTCCGGGAGGCCGAGGTCCAGGACGATGAGGTCCACACCACCGCCGAGCGCCCGCTCCAGGGCCTGCGGGCCGTCCGGGCTGACTTCTACGGTGTACCCCTCGCGCCGCAGCGCGCGGGCGAGAGGCTCGGAGATGGACGTGTCGTCCTCGGCGAGCAGTACTGAGGTCATGGGTCGATCGTAAGACCATTCTTGAACATTGCCCGGCATGCGCCGCGCTCTTGACCTGCGGTTTGCCACTCGTAGTACATCCACGAATACACCTTCTTCGGCGAAACCCGGACGCACTTCTCAACACACCCGGCACGGGAGGCGCGCGAGGTCACCCGAACACGCCCACGGTCGCGCCCGGCAGCGCCGCGGACACCTCAACAGAATCGCCCAAATTGTCAAAGTCGAGGCGAATTGCCGGATCCGAGGCGAGCAGCAGCCGGGGGCGGGCCGCCGCCGGAGCGGGGACCGGGACAGGGACGGGGAGCACCAGCGGGAGCGTCCCGAAGTTCGCCGCGACGCACACCCCGCCGCGCCGCATCAGCAGCCAGCGCGCCTCACCGTCACCGCACTCGACGGCGGTCCCGGTCAGCCGCGGGTCGTTCAGCTCGGGCCGCGACCGGCGCAGCGCGAGCAGCGCCCGGTGCCATTCGAGCAGGTCGCGGTGGTGCGGCCGGTCGGGCTCCGACCAGTCGAGGACGGAGGCGCGGTAGGTTTCCACAGCCTGTGGATCGGGGACCGCGCCGGTCCAGCCGTGCCGCGCGAACTCCCGGCGGCGCCCCTCGCTGACCGCGCGGGCCAGCTCCGGGTCCTGGTGGTCGGTGAAGTAGCACCACGGGGTGGACGCGCCCCACTCCTCGCCCATGAAGAGCATGGGCGTGAACGGTGCGAGCAGGAGCACCGCAGCGCCGACCTTGAGCATCGCCGGGGAGATTCCCGCGGATTCCAGGACGGTGCCGATACGGTCGCCCGCGGCGCGATTTCCCACCTGGTCGTGGTTTTGCAGAAAGCCGAGGAACCGGTGCGCGGGCGTCTCCTGAACGTTGACCGGACGGCCGTGGTGCCGTCCCCGGTAAGTCGACATGGTCCCGTCGTGGACGAAGACCTTCGTGAGCGCCTTCCTGAGCGTCTCCATAGAGCCGAAGTCGCAGTAATAGCCCTGCCGCTCGCCGGTGAGCACGGCGTGCAGGGCGTGATGGAAGTCGTCGCTCCACTGGCCGTCCAGCCCATATCCGCCCGCCTCCCTGGGTGTCACCAGGCGCGGGTCGTTCAGGTCGGATTCGGCGATGAGGAACAGGTGCCGTCCAAGGTGCGCGGAAAGGCCCGCCACCGACCGCGACAGCTCTTCGAGAATGTGCACCGCGCCGTGGTCGGTGATGGCGTGGACGGCGTCGAGGCGGAGCCCGTCGAAGTGGTAGTCGCGCAACCACATCAGCGCGTTCTGCACGACGAACGCGCGGACCTCGTCCGACCCTTCCTGATCGAAATTCACTGCGTCGCCCCATGGCGTGGCGTGGGCGCTGGTGAAGTACGGCCCGTAGTCGCCGAGGCGGTTCCCGTCCGGCCCGAGGTGGTTGTAGACGACGTCCAGGACCACGGCCAGGCCGCGTGCGTGGGCGGCGTCCACGAAGCGCTTCAGCCCGTCAGGGCCGCCGTACGGCTCGTGGGGCGCCCATAGGTGGACGCCGTCGTACCCCCAGCCGTGGTGGCCCGGGAAGGCGGCGACCGGCAGCAGCTCCACCGCGTCGATGCCGAGGGCCACCAGGTGGTCGAGCCGCTCGGCGGCCGCGTCGAACGTCCCCTCCGGCGTGAACGTGCCCACGTGCATCTCGTACAGGACGCTTCCCGCGAGGGGGCGTCCGTGCCAGTGCTGGTCCGTCCAGGCAAAACGGTCGTGGTCGTACGTGCGGCTGGGGCCGTGGACGCCGTGCGGCTGCCATGGCGAGCGCGGGTCGGGCAGGGCCTCTTCCGCGCCGTCCAGGGCGAAGGCGTAGTCGGTCCCGTGCCCGGCGTCCGCGACTTCCGCCCCCCACCAGCCCGGACGTCCCTCCAAGGGCTCCATGGGGTGGCGTGCGCCGCCGGCAACGAGGTCCCCGCGGCCGGCGGACGGTGCCCAGACCTCGAACCTCATGAAACGCTCACCGGTCGATCTCCCGGGGTACGAGCAGCGCGACGGGCAGGTGCTCGAAGACGCGGTCGGCGTCCAGGACCGGGCCCATGTGCGTGCAGCCGGTCAGCACGTCCCGCCAGCCCTGCTGGACGACGTCCACCCTCGTCCGGCCCCAGCCGCCGCGGCGCTCCAGCCCCACCGGGAGCCGGGTGGCGAGCGCGACCGCGTCGCCGCGGGCGAACCCGACGACGTGTCCGGCGGCGGGTCCGCGGGAGGCGATCGGCTCGTGCCGGGCGCCCGGCCCGAACCATTCGGGGTGGGCCCTGCGCAGCCGCAGCGTCCGCGAGGTGACCAGCAGCTTCTCGTCGTCCACGTCCTTGGCCGGGCGGCCGGTGTCGAGCCGCTGGAGCCGCTCGCGGCGCCGCCCGTAGTCGACCGGGCGCCGGTTGTCGGGGTCGACGAGCGCCAGCCCGGTCAGCTCGCAGCCCTGGTAGACGTCCGGAACGCCCGGCATCGCCAACTGGACGAGCTTCTGCCCGAGCGTGTTGACCCGGGCGCAGGGCGCGAGCTTCGCCACGAACGCGGTCAGGTCGGTGACGAGGTCGGGGTTAGCCAGCACGGAGCGCGCGTAATCGAGGACGGCCTCCTCATAGGCGGGATCGCCGTCGACCCACGCGGTGCGGGTCTTGGCCTCGCGCATCGCCTTGGTGAGGAACTCCTCCAGGCGGCCGATGGTGATGGGCCAGGCGCCGACGAGCGTCTGCCAGAACAGGCATTCGAGGTCCGGTTCCATCGGTGAAGGCGCGGGCCCCCACTGGCGCCAGCGGTCCATGGCCTCCGCCCACTCGGCCGGCATCTCCGACAGGACCGCCAGCCATGCGCGGACGTCTTCTTCCCGCTTGGTGTCGTGCGTGGACAGCGTCGTCATCGTGGACGGCCAGTCCCGGGCGACCCTGATGCAGTACGAGTGGAAGTCCTCCGTGCTCACGGAGAAGCGCGCCGGGTCGCCGCCGACCTCGTTCAGCGCGGCCATGCGGTTCCACCGGTAGAACGCCGTGTCCTCGACGCCCTTTGCCGCCAGCGGAGCCGAGGTCTGCTGGAACCGCACGATGAACTCGGCATCGGTGCGTTCCCCGCGTCCGAGGGCGAGGTCCACCACCGTCTCCAGGTCGCCGTGCAGGTCCACTGGCAGATGCGCTCGTGCGCGGCCGGCGGCCTCGTTCAGGACGTCCACGGCCTGCTGCGGCGCGTCCTCCCCCGGAACGACGTAGGCGCGGTAGACGGGCATGGCGACGAGCAGTTCGACCAGGGCCCGCTCCAGGCCCGGACGGCGCTCGCCCACGACCCGCTGGAGAACGCGCAGGAGCCGGTCGATCTCGGGTTTCAGGCCGTGCGTCGCGGCGTGGCGGCGGGCCTCGTGCTCCACCTCCGCGAAGTCGGCCGGGCCTCCGGTGACCGACACGTAGTGGTCGGTGAGCGGCTTCTCCCCGGCCGGGTCGACGAACAGGCCGCCGACCATGCCGAGCGAGTCGTAGCCGGTGGTGCCCGCGCACGGCCAGTCCGGCGGCAGCCGCTCCTCCCCCTCGGTGATCTTCTCGACCAGCAGCCAGGCGCCGGGGGCCGCCTCCGCCAGCCGCCGCAGGTAGCCGCGCGGGTCGGCGAGCCCGTCGGGGTGGTCGACGCGCAGGCCGTGGACGTGGCCGCCCGCGACCAGGTTCAGCACCAGCGCGTGCGTGCGCTCGAAGACCTCGGGGTCCTCCTGCCGGAGCCCGATCAGCCCGGAGATGTCGAAGAAGCGGCGGTAGTTGGGCTCGCCCCCGCCGGGCAGGACGATCCGGCCGCCGCCCGCCTCCCAGTCGATGTCGAACCACCTGGCGTACGGCGAGGCGGGCCCCTCCGCCAGGACGGCGGTGAGCGGCAGGTTCAGGTCCCGCGGCTCCGGGATCGCCATGTGGTTCGGGACGACGTCGACCAGCACACGCAGCCCGTGGGCGCGGAACCGGGCCGCCATGGCGCCGAACGCCTCGGCACCGCCCAGCTCGTCCGCCAGGCGGGAGTGGTCGACCACGTCGTAGCCGTGCGTGGAGCCGGGAGCGGCCTGCAGCACCGGCGACAGGTAGACGTGGGACACCCCCAGGGACGCCAGGTAGGGGGCGAGCGCGGCGGCCTCCGCGAAGCCGAAGTGCTCCCCGGGCGTCCCGCGGAGCTGGAGCCGGTAGGTGCCGGACGGGGGTGCGGCGGCCCCGTCCTCGGCGGGGGCGGGGGTGTCGGGGGTGTTCGCTTCGGCCAGATGGTCCTCGGACACGGTCTCCTCATCAGGGGGGTCGCCGGGGAGCGGTTCCTCGGTGGCGTGTTCGGGCTCGGTGGCAGGTCGGGGCTCGGGGGCGGGTTCGGGCTCGGGCTCGGGGGCGGGTTCAGACACGGCGCAGCACCTGGGTGGACCGGGCACCGACCGGGACGTTCTCGCGGGCCTTCACGACGGGCGACTCCTCCTCGGCCAGCAGCGGGTCCGCGGTGTCGAGCACCTTCATCCACATCTGCCCGTACACGGCAGGCGGAAGCGTGAACGTGAGGTCCCCGTCGTGCGCGTTGATCAGCAGGAGGAACGAGTCGTCCCTGACCTGCCTGCCCCGCCGGTCGGGCTCGCCGATCGCGTCGCCGTTCAGGAACACGTTCAGCGACTTGTTGAAGCCCGCCGTCCAGTCCCGGTCGCCCATCTCGGTGCCGCCGGGGGTGAACCAGACGAGGTCCGGCAGGTCCTCGGGCCCGCCCTTCGCGGCCCGGCCGCCCTTCTTCCGTCGCTGGTCGCCGAGGAAGAACCGCCGGCGCCGGAACACCGGATGCTCCGTCCGCAGCCGGGACAGCCGCTGGACGAAGTCGAGCAGCGGCCCGCGCTCGTCGGGGAACATGCCCTGGCGGAGCCCGGTCCAGTCGACCCAGGAGAGCTCGTTGTCCTGGCAGTAGGCGTTGTTGTTGCCGTCCTGCGTCCGGCCCATCTCGTCGCCGTGCAGCAGCATCGGCACGCCCTGCGACAGGAACAGCGTGGTCAGGAAGTTGCGCTTCTGCCGCTCGCGCAGCGCGAGGACGTCCAGGTCGCCGGTCGGCCCCTCGTGGCCGCAGTTCCACGACCGGTTGTCGTCGCTGCCGTCCCGGTTGCCCTCGCCGTTGGCCTCGTTGTGCTTGTGGTCGTAGGAGACGAGGTCGTGCAGCGTGAACCCGTCATGGCACGTCGCGAAGTTGATCGAGGCGATCGGGCGGCGGCCGTCGTCGGCGTACAGGTCGGACGAGCCCGTCAGCCGGGACGCGAAGTCGGGCAGCGTGTCCGGCTCCCCGCGCCAGAAGTCGCGGACGGTGTCGCGGTACTGGCCGTTCCACTCCGTCCAGAGGGGCGGGAAGTTGCCGACCTGGTAGCCGCCCTCGCCGATGTCCCACGGCTCGGCGATCAGCTTCACCTGGGAGACGACCGGGTCCTGCTGGACGAGGTCGAAGAACGCCGCCAGCCGGTCGACCTCGTGCAGCTCGCGGGCGAGCGTCGCGGCGAGGTCGAAGCGGAACCCGTCCACGTGCATCTCGGTCACCCAGTACCGCAGCGAGTCCATGATCATCTGCAGCACGTGCGGGCTGCGCATCAGCAGGCTGTTACCGGTGCCCGTCGTGTCCATGTAGTAGCGGCGGTCGTCCTCGGTGAGCCGGTAGTACGAGGCGTTGTCGATGCCGCGGAGCGACAGCGTCGGGCCCAGGTGGTTGCCCTCGGCGGTGTGGTTGTAGACGACGTCCAGGATCACCTCGATGCCGGCCTCGTGCAGCGCCTTCACCATCGCCTTGAACTCCAGCACCTGCTCGCCCCGGTGCCCGGACGACGAGTACTCGTTGTGCGGCGCGAAGAAGCCGATGGTGTTGTAGCCCCAGTAGTTGCGCAGCCCGCGGCTCGTCAGCGCGTCGTCGTGGACGAACTGGTGCACGGGCATCAGCTCCACCGCCGTCACCCCGATCGAGCGCAGGTGATCGATGATCACGGGGTGCGCGAGGCCCGCGTAGGTGCCGCGCAGGCTCGGAGGGATCTCCGGGTGCCGGGCGGTGAGGCCCTTGACGTGCGCCTCGTAGATGACCGTCTCGTGGTACGGGATCCGGGGCGGGCGGTCGTCCCCCCAGTCGAAGTACGGGCTGACCACCACCGAACGCATCGTGTGCCCGGCCGAGTCGGCGTCGTTGCGCGACCACGGGTCGCCGAAGTTGTAGCCGAAGCACGCCTCGTCCCAGTCGACCGTTCCCTCGATGGCCTGCGCGTACGGGTCGAGGAGCATCTTCGCCGGATTGCACCGCAGCCCCTGCGGCGGGTCGTACGGCCCGTGCACCCGGTAGCCGTACCTGCGGCCCGGCATGATGCCCGGCAGGTACCCGTGCCATACGAAGGCGTCCACCTCCGGAAGGTCGATCCGGGTCTCCTCGCCGTCGCCGACCGGCCCGTCGAACAGGCACAGCTCAACCCGCTCCGCCACCTCGGAGAAGATGGCGAAGTTCGTGCCCGCGCCGTCGAACCGGGCTCCGAGCGGGTAGGCGTCCCCTGGCCAGATCTGCGCCACTGTCCCGCTCCTCGTCATGACGCGCCGCCGTCTCGGACGCGGCGGCGCACGGGAGAGCCTTTCCCCCTGCGGTTTAGATCACACCGGCACCGATTGGGATGGCTCTGGCCAGAACGGACATGACTGAGCTACCTTAGGGGAGCCTTACCTTATTGAGGGTGCCCTAAGCTCCCCAGGTCAGGCACGTGGAGTGGTTCAGCGCCGCACGGAAGGTCCGCGAAGCCGCATGTACGTGTGCATCTGCAACGTCGTCACGGAGGACGACGTTCACGGCTGCCTGGCGAACGGCTGCAGGACGGCCAAAGAGGTCAAGGCCGCCTGCGGCTTCAAGCCCGGGTGCGGCATGTGCACCAAGCGCATCCACACGATGGTCAGCGAGTACCGCACGGCCGGCGAACTCGCGGACGCCCTGACCGGCGGCCCGCTGCCCCTGGCCGCCGTCGCCGAGGCGCCGGCCGCTCCGCAGATCGTCCCCGACGCCGCCGAGGGAGGGACCGCTCCGCAGACCGCCGCCTGAACCGTCCCCGGACACCCGCATGGCGCCGCCCGCGAGGGGCGGAGACCGCCATCGCGGGGGCCAGTGCTGTCTAAGATCCGCCGGTCGTGGAAGCATGGGGACCATGGAAGGCGACAAGGACATCATCGCGCTGCTCAACGAGCAGCTCACCGCGGAGCTCACGGCGATCAACCAGTACTTCCTGCACTCGAAGATGCAGGAGCACTGGGGCTTCACCCGCATCGCCAAGCACACCCGCGACGAGTCGTTCGACGAGATGCGGCACGCGGAGCGGCTGACCGACCGGATCCTGTTCCTGGAGGGGCTGCCGAACTACCAGAAGATCGGCACCCTGCGGATCGGGCAGACCATCGTCGAGCAGCTCGAGGCCGACCTCGCCGTCGAGCGGGAGGCCGTGGCCCGGCTGCGTCCCGGCATCGAGCTGATGCGCTCGCGCGGCGACGTCACCTCCGCGCGGATCTTCGAGGACATCCTCGCCGACGAGGAGGAGCACATCGACTACCTGGAGACCGAGCTGAGCCTCGTCCGGGAGCTCGGGGAGCAGAACTACAAGCAGCGGCTCACCGGATACCCCGGCGACGACGGCGCCTCGCCCGTCTGAACCGCCCCGTCCGACCGCCCGTCCGGGCCGCCCGGACCGCTACGGCGCCCCGGAGTCCGCGGGCCCGGCCGCCGGCTTGCGGCGCAGCACGTACGGCTGGATGATGCCCAGCCCGCGGACCGGGCGCCGCACGATGCGCGTCACCTCGTAGGCCGGCCGCTTCTCCAGCCGCGCCGCCAGCTCGCCGTCGATCACGACCGAGCCGGGGCGCGCCAGGGACGTGAGCCGCGCCGCGAGGTTGACGGTCGTGCCGAACACGTCGCCCATCAGCGGCAGCACCGGCCCGTACGCCGCGCCGACCCGGACGTCGGGCACCTCGGTCTCGTCCTGGATGGTCGCCGCGATGGTGAGCGCGATCTCCGCGCCGATCTCCGGCGTCTCCGCGCTGAACAGCACCTCGTCGCCGAGCGTCTTCACCAGCCGGCCGCCGAGGGAGGCGACGATGTCGGCCGCGGTCTCCTCGAACCACTCCACCACCCGGGCCAGCTCGATCTCCTCCAGCTCCCGGCTGACCTGCGTGAACGACACCATGTCCGCGAACCCGACCGTGGTCATGGGCCGCCCGGCCGGGTCGCCGTTCTCCCGCGTGGCCGCCGCGCCGAGCGCCCGGGTCCCGGCGGCGGCGAGCTGCCGCCGCCAGGCGTGCACGACCAGCGGCTCGAACTCCCCGATGTGCTTCTCGGCGATGTCCACGATCGTCTCGACCGCCTCCGCGGACGGCGCCTCGTTCGGTTCCTGCGGCAGCATGCTGCGCAGCAGGCTGACCTGCCATTCGGCGAGCCGGCTCATGGTCTGCCCGAAGGCGCGGACCAGCCGGATCACCCCGTCCTCGTCCAGGATCCCGTCGGCGACGAGGCGGCCGAGCCGCTCCAGCGCCGCGATGTCGCCCTCGGTGTAGGCGACGGTCTCGTCCGGCATCGACGGGTAGCCGAACGCCCGCCAGACCTTCCCGGAGAACTCCTGCGACACCCCCGAGAGCCGGACCGCGTCGACACGGGTGTAGCGCAGCTCGCCCCCGAGCAGGAGCTCTTCGATCTCCTTCGGATCCGGCAATCCGGCCGCCATCTTCCGCCCCTCAGCCCGCCGCCGCCCCGGACCGGGACACCGCCGTCATGGATCGGTACCGGGACATATCGTTGCAGATCAGCATGACGGTCAACGTGCGGACCGCGGATCGCCGTTCCCCGTTCACCGGACGTGCACCACGTCGCCCGCGCTCACCGCGCTGTCCCCGCCGGTCCCCGCCACCACCAGGCGCCCCGCCCCGTCCACGTCGCGCGCCGTCCCGGCCAGCGTCCGCCCGCCGGGCAGCTCCACCCGCACCGTGCGGCCGAGCGTGGCGCACAGGTCCTTGTAGGCGGTACGCAGCCCGCTGGTCTCCGGATCACCGCCGAGCGCCGTCCACTCCCGGTACCAGGTGGCGAACTCGCGCAGGATCGCGCGCAGCAGCGGCGCCCGGTCGCTCAGCGGCGCCCTCTCGATCGCGAGGGACGTCGCCGTCTCCACCGGCAGCTCCGACTCCCGCAGCCCGACGTTCAGCCCGACCCCGATGACGAGGCCCCCGTCGATCTTCTCGGCGAGGATCCCGGCGAGCTTCCGCTCCCCGACCATCAGGTCGTTCGGCCACTTGAGGCGCGCGTCCACGGCGACGTCGCCGCCTGCGAGGAACCCCTCCCCCTCCTGCGCCCACGCCGTCATGCGCCGGACGGCGGTCGCGACGGCGACGCCGGTCAGCAGCGGCGCCCACCCGAGCGCCGGCACCGGCACGTCCGGCCGCAGGAGCATGGAGAACATCAGCCCGGACCGCGGCGGCGCCGTCCAGGACCGGCCCTGCCGGCCGCGGCCCGCCGTCTGCATCTCCGTGACCAGCACGGTGCCCTCGGGCGCCCCCTCGGCGGCCCGCTCCGCGAGGTCGGCGTTGGTCGAGCCCGTCGAGTCCACGACGCGGACGTCCCGCCAGAACCCCCCTTCGCTGACCAGCGCCCGCCGAAGGGCCGCCTCATGCAAGGGAGGCCGCCCGAGATCCCCGTAAGGTGAGTCGCTCACGCCCCCATCAAACCCCACCGCCCCCCGTTGACTTGCGGCGTGTTGTTGTTATGGAGCGCTCCATAACAACAACACGCCGCAAGTCAACGGAAGTGGGGAGGGGGTTAGGGTCTTCGCATGGATGGTGTGACGTTGCGGCGGGACGGGCATGTCGCGGAGATCGTGCTGGACCGGGCGGAGGCGCTCAACGCCCTGTCGACGGCGATGGCGCGGCGGCTCGCGGCGGTGTGCGCGGAGGTGGCGGCGGACGCCTCGGTCCGCGCGGCGGTGCTGAGCGCCGCCGGCGAGCGGGCGTTCTGCGTCGGCGCCGACCTCAAGGAGCGCAACGCGATGACCGACGCGGAGATCATGGCCCAGCGCCCGGTCTTCCGGGCCGCGTTCGGCGGCGTCCTGAACCTGCCGCAGCCGGTCATCGCCGCCGTGCACGGCTTCGCGCTCGGCGGCGGCTGCGAGTTCGCGCTGTCCGCCGACCTGATCGTCGCGGACGAGACGGCCGTGTTCGGGCTGCCCGAGGTGAGCGTCGGCCTCGTCCCCGGCGGCGGCGGGACGCAGCTCGCCCTGCGCCGCCTCGGCCCCGCCAAGGCAGCCGACCTCGTCTTCACCGGCCGCCGGCTGAGCGCCGACGAGGCCCTGGAGTTCGGGCTCGCCGACCGCAAGGTCCCCGCCGGCGCGGCCCGCGACGAGGCACTGGCCCTGGCCGGTGTGATCGCCCAGAACTCCCCGGTGGCCGTCCGCGCCGCCAAGCGCGCCCTCCGCCAGGGCGGCGGCGTCGGCCTCGACGCGGGGCTCGACCTGGAGGAGAACGCCTGGCGCACCGCCGCGTTCTCGGCCGACCGCCGCGAGGGGATCGCCGCCTTCAACGAGAAGCGCAAGCCCGTCTGGCCGTCCTGACCGCTCCGGGCGGTCCGGACGGTCCGGATCAGCCGGTGTTCTGCAGGCCGGCGGCCACGCCGTTGACGGACAGGAGGAGCAGCGTCTCCAGGTGGGCGCGCTCCTCCTCGTCGGTGACGCCCGCGCGAAGCGCCCTGAGGGCGCGGAGCTGCAGGTGGGAGAGCGCGTCCACGTACGGGTTGCGCAGTTCGACGGCCCGGGAGAGGACGCGGCGGTTCTCCAGCAGGCGCTCGTGGCCCGTCACCGCCAGGACGAGGCGGTGGGTGCGGTCGTACTCGGCGAGGACGGTCTCGGTCAGTTCCGGACGGCCGCCCAGCGCCAGGTAGCGCTCGGCGATCGCGCGGTCGGACTTGGCCAGGCTCATCTCGGCGTTGTCGAGCAGGGTGTTGAACAGCGGCCACGACCCGTACGCCTCGCGGAGCTCGGCCAGGTCGCGGCCGTCGGCGGAGACGGCGGCGAGGCCGCTGCCCAGGCCGTACCAGCCGGGGAGGTTGACGCGGGTCTGCGTCCAGGCGAACACCCACGGGATGGCGCGCAGGTCCTCCAGGCCGCGGGCGGCCTTGCGGCGGGCCGGGCGTGAGCCGATGCGCAGCTCCGAGATCTCCTCCAGCGGGCTGACCTGGGAGAACCACGCGGCGAAGTCCTCGGTCTCGACGAGCGCGCGGAACGCCGCCCGCGCGGCCTCGCTGATCTTGTCGGCCAGCGGGCGGTAGCGGGCCGCGGCGTCGCGGGCGCGGTCCTGCACGGCGCCGGTCGAGGCGAGCAGCACGGCGCTGGTGACCTGCTCGACGTGCCGCCCGGCGATCTCGCGCCGGCCGTAGCGGGCGAAGATGACCTCGCCCTGCTCGGTGACCTTGAAGCGGCCCGCGACCGAGCCCGGCGCCTGCGCCAGGATCGCGCGGTTGGCGGGGCCGCCGCCGCGGCCGAGGGAGCCGCCGCGGCCGTGGAACAGCGTCAGCCTGATGTCGTGGCGGGCCGCCCACGCGGCGAGCGCCTCCTGCGTGTCGTACAGCCGGAGGGTCGCGCTCGTCGGGCCGAGCTGCTTGGCCGAGTCGGAGTAGCCGAGCATGACCTCCAGCCGGCGCCCGGTGTCGGCCAGCCGGCGGCGGACGGCCGGGATCTCCAGCATCCCGTCGAGGACGGACGGGGCGCGTTCGAGGTCTTCCCCGGTCTCGAAGAGCGGGATGACGTCGAGGACCGGCGCCTGCTCGCCGAGGGAGGCGGCGAGCTCGTGGACGTTGGCGACGTCCTCGGCGGAGCGGGTGAACGAGACGATGTAGCGGTGGCAGGCGCGGACGCCGAAGCGGCCCTGGATCCACGCGATGACGCGGAGGGTCTCCAGGATCTCCTCGGTCATCTCCGACCGCGGCCCGCCCGCGGCCAATTCACGCAGCGCCGTCTCGTGCAGTTCGGAGTGCTGGCGGATCTCCAGTTCCGCGAGGTGGAACCCGAACGTCTCGACCTGCCAGACGAGCTGCTGGACGCGCCCGTACGCCTGCCGCGCCGCGCCCGCCCCCGCCAGTGACTCCTGGACGGTGCGAAGGTCGGCCAGCAGCTCGTCCGGGGAGCCGTAGGCGAGGTCGGCGTCGCGCTCCCGGGTCGCGGCGATCCGCGCCGCCGCGTGCAGCAGGACCTGGCGGTGCGGTTCGCCGGGCGAGCGCTTGGCGATCTCGGCGAGCAGCCGGGGATGCGCGGTGCGCGCGGCGGCGAGGACCTCGCGGAGCTCCGCCGACGCGGGCGTCGTCGTCTCGTGGACGGTCAGCTCGCGCCCGACGCGCCCGCAGGCGTTCTCCAGCGCGCGCAGGATGTGGTCGGCCTGGATCATGACCGCGTCCCGGGTGACCTGCGCGGTGACGTAGGGGTTGCCGTCGCGGTCGCCCCCGATCCAGCTGCCGAACCGCAGGTAGGGGCGGGCCTCCGGCGGGCGGGCGCCGGTGCCGTCCCCGGCGAGCGCGCGGTCGAGGGCCCGGTAGATGTGCGGGACGACGCGGAAGAGCGTCTCGTCGAACGCGGCCATCGCGGTGCGGACCTCGTCCAGCGGGTCGAGCTTGGTGGTCCGGCGCAGCGCCGTCCGCCACAGCAGGTCGATCTCCTCGCGGAGGCTGCGCTCGATCTCGGCGCGCTCGGACGCGCCGGGGTCGCCGCCCAGCCGCGTCATCAGGTCGCTGATGCGCTGGATGGCGGTGACGACCGCGCGGCGGCGGGCCTCGGTGGGGTGGGCGGTGAAGACCGGGCGGAACTCCAGGTTCTCGACGAGGTCGTCCAGGTCGCCGTCCCCGGATTCGCGGATGTGCCGGACGGTGGCCGCGACCGAGCCGGGCACGGTGTCGCCGGTGTCGCGCTCCCGCAGCGTCCGGATGCGGTGGTGCTCCTCCGCGAGGTTCGTCAGGTGGAAGTACACGGTGAACGCGCGGGCGACCTGCTCGGCACGTTCCAGCGGGTAGCCGTCGACGATGGCGGCGACCTCCGCGCCGGTCGTCTCGCCGCGGCGGGCCGCGATCACCGCGTGGCGGAGCCGTTCGACGTCGTCCAGCAGCCCCTGGCCGCCGTACTCGACGAGGCCGTCGCCCAGCATCGCGCCGAGCAGCCGCACGTCGCGGCGGAGCGGTTCGGGCAGGTCCTGCCGGAATGTCTCACGCGTCTTCGTAGCCACCCGCCCCAGCGTAACGAGACCCGGTGACCGGCCCCCGCCCGCATCCGCGCCATCAGTGTGCGGTTACCCTGGCCCGCATGGCGACGCAAGCCCCTGAACCCCCGGTGGAGTACGACGTCCACACCACGGCGGGAAAGATCGCGGACCTGGAGCGGCGCAGGTACGAGGCCGTGCACGCGGGCTCGGCGCGTGCCGTCGAGAAGCAGCACGCCAAGGGCAAGATGACGGCCCGGGAGCGGATCGACGCGCTGCTCGACCCCGGCTCGTTCGTCGAGTTCGACGAGATGGCGCGGCACCGCTCCACGAACTTCGGGATGGAGAAGAACCGCCCCTACGGCGACGGCGTCGTCACGGGCCACGGCACGGTGGACGGGCGTCCCGTCGCCGTGTTCAGCCAGGACTTCACCGTCTCCGGCGGCTCCCTCGGCGAGGTGTTCGGCGAGAAGATCTGCAAGGTCATGGACCACGCGGTCAAGACCGGCTGCCCGGTGATCGGGATCAACGACTCCGGCGGCGCGCGGATCCAGGAGGGCGTGGTCGCGCTCGGCCTGTACGCCGAGATCTTCAAGCGGAACGTGCACGCGTCCGGCGTGATCCCGCAGATCTCGCTGGTCATGGGGCCGTGCGCGGGCGGCGCCGTGTACTCCCCGGCGATCACCGACTTCATCGTCATGGTCGACCAGACCTCGCACATGTTCATCACCGGGCCCGACGTGATCAAGACGGTCACCGGTGAGGAGGTGACGATGGAGGAGCTGGGCGGCGCGCACTCGCACAACTCCAAGTCCGGCGTCGCCCACTACCAGGGGTCGGACGAGGACGACGCGATCGAGTACGTGAAGGCGCTGCTGTCCTACCTGCCGTCCAACAACCTCTCCGACGCGCCCGCGTTCGACGTGTCCGTCGACCCCGCGGAGCTCGTCGAGGAGCTGGACACCCTCATCCCCGACTCGCCGAACCAGCCGTACGACATGAAGACCGTCATCGAGCACGTGCTGGACGACGGCGAGTTCCTGGAGGTGCAGGAGCTCTACGCCCCGAACATCGTCACCGGGTTCGGGCGGGTCGAGGGCCACTCGGTCGGCATCGTCGCCAACCAGCCGATGCAGCTCGCCGGGACGCTCGACATCGACGCCTCGGAGAAGGCCGCGCGGTTCGTGCGGACGTGCGACGCGTTCAACGTGCCGGTGCTGACGTTCGTGGACGTCCCCGGCTTCCTCCCCGGCACCGACCAGGAGTGGAACGGGATCATCCGGCGCGGCGCGAAGCTCCTGTACGCCTACGCCGAGGCGACCGTCCCGCTCGTCACGATCATCACGCGGAAGGCGTACGGCGGCGCCTACGACGTCATGGGCTCCAAGCACCTCGGCGCCGACATCAACCTCGCGTGGCCGACCGCGCAGATCGCCGTGATGGGCGCGCAGGGCGCGGTCAACATCCTGTACCGGCGCGAGCTGGCCGCCGCGGACGACCCGGACGCCCGCCGCGCCGAGCTGATCACCGAGTACGAGGACACCCTCGCCAACCCCTACGTCGCGGCCGAGCGCGGTTACATCGACAACGTGATCAAGCCGTCGGAGACGCGCGGGCAGGTCGTGCGGGCGCTGCGGGCGCTGCGCGAGAAGCGGCAGACGCTGCCGCCCAAGAAGCACGGGAACATCCCGCTCTGAACCGACCCTCCCAGGAGGTCAGGAGAATCCGTGACCGCTGACGACAAGCCCTTCCTCCAGATCGTCCGGGGCGACCCGGGACCGGAGGAGATCGCGGCGCTCGTGGCCGTGCTGACCGCCCGCGCCCGGGCGGCCGCCGCCGCCCGGGACGGCGGCGGGCCGGCCCGGCCGTCGCGCTGGTCGGACCGCGCCCGGCTGGTCCGCGCGGCGCCCGCGGACGACCTCCGGCCGCGCGGCGCGGGCGCGTGGCGGGCCAGCGCCCTGCCGCGCTGACCCCCGCCCCACCTCCGCGCGGCGGAGCGCCGCGCCGGGCCGTCCGCCGGGTCCCCGACGCGACGTTGTAACCGTGGTTCACACCCAGGGGCGGCCCGGCACGAATAAGGTGGAAGGCCATGGCCACCTCGGAGTTCGTTCCCCAGCCCGCGCGGTACGCGATTTTCGTCGACGCGGGATACCTTTACGCGGCCTCCGGTGCCCTGCTGCTGAGCTGCGGGTCCAGGCGCGAGTACCGCGTCGCCGCGGAGAAACTGATCAAGGCGCTGACCAGCCACGCCGACGACCAGCTGCTCGGTGAGCTGCTGCGGGTGTACTGGTTCGACGCCGCGCCGAAGCGGCAGCCGACCGTCGACCAGCGCGTCATCGCGAACCTCCCGCTGGTGAAGCTGCGGCTCGGGAATCTGAACGCCCAGGGCCAGCAGAAAGGCGTGGACGCCCAGCTCCGCGCCGACCTGGAGGCCCTCGCCCGGCACCGCGCCATCACCGACGCGGTGCTGCTGGCCGGCGACGAGGACATGCTGCCCGCCGTGGAGGCCGCCCAGCGCTACGGCGTCCGCGTGCACCTGTGGGGGGTCGAGCCGACGCACGGCTCGAACCAGGCCGAGTGGCTGGTGTGGGAGTCGGACACGGTCGAGGTGCTGCCCGCCGATTTCCTCCGCCCCTACTTCACCAAGGCGAAGGTGCTGCCGGTGCCCGCGCCCGGGACCGCCGCCGCCGTCCGGGACGCCGCGGCCGCCGCGCAGCGCACCAGCCCGGTCCCGTCGCCGT
This sequence comes from Actinomadura livida, assembly GCF_014648675.1. Taxonomy (GTDB): domain Bacteria; phylum Actinomycetota; class Actinomycetes; order Streptosporangiales; family Streptosporangiaceae; genus Spirillospora; species Spirillospora livida. The sequence continues at coordinate 77,131 of NZ_BMRO01000004.1, read as the reverse complement.
CGCAGGTCTTCGCGGGACGCCCCCCGGCGGTGAAGCCGCCGCCCGGCACCGTCCGCACCGCCGTGGCGGTCCCCGCCGGGGCGACGCCCGCGACGGTGGCCGCGTCGATGAACTCCGCGCCCGCCACGAGCGACGGCAAGCTCGGGCCCGACCGGGACCACATGCTGGAGATAGGCGAGCACGTCGCACAGAAGTGGATCTTCGAGCGGGGCCGGGACAACATCCGCGACCTGCTGCCCGGCCCGATCCTGCCGCCGGTCATCGACAAGGAACTGCTGATCGAGGCCGAGAAGGAGCTGGGCTCCTCGCTGCGGCCCTACCAGGAGGCCCGCACCTGGCTGCGCGACGGCTTCTGGGAGCGCGTGTACCGCGAGTTCGGCATCGGCTTCGGCAAGTCCGACTAGCTCCGTCCCGCCCGTCCCCCGCCGTCTCTTCCGGCACCGCGACCACGTTTCGCAGTTGACCGGACACCAACGGTCGCCCCCCGGTAAGGTCCCCGCCGTGTGAGGGGGAGACCGTGCAGGGACGCCAGGCAGGACGATCACGGGTCGCGCTCCCGTTCGCCGCGCTCGCCTGCATCGTGCTGGCCTGCGGCGCCCTGACCGGTTGCGAGTCACCGATCCCGTTCCACCGGCCCGGCGAGGGACCCCCGGACGGCCCGGTCGTGGGCCTCGGCGGCCCCGCGCCCTACCTGTCCGCGCACCCCGACGCCGATGCGCGCCGACACGGCGACCCCTCCCCCGGCTCGTCCGGCGGCGGAGTCCCCGTCGCCCCTGCGGACGTCTACGCCGCCACCGGGCCCGGGATGATCGCCCCGCACGCGCAGGGCGTGCCTCCGCGGCTCTACGTCGCGCACGGGCGGGCCGTCGAGGTCATCGACCCGCACACGCTCCGGACCGTCGGGCGGCTGCACTTCGGCGCGGCGGCCTCGCGGGTCGTGCCGTCCTGGGACCTGCGGCGCCTCTGGGCCGCCGGCCCCGCGCGCGGCACGCTCGTCCCGTTCGGGCCGCGCGGCGGCGAGCGCGGCCACGCGGTACAGGCCGGGCCTCCGGCCGCGCTGTACTTCTCCCCGGACGGGCGGCACGCGCTGGTCCTCGCCCACCGGCCGCACCGCGTCGACGTCCGCGACCCGCACACGATGCGGCGCAGAGGGTCGGTAGCGCTGCCGTGCGCCGCCGGATACGCCGACTTCACGCCGGACGGGTCGTCGATGGTGGCGACGTGCGGTTCCGCCGGTGCGCTCGCCCGCGTGGACCTCACGAGCGGCCGCGTCTCCGGGACGATCCGGCTCCCGGAGGGCGCGCGCCCCGGCGACCTGCGGCTGTCGCCGGACGGGACCCTGTTCTACGTGGCCGACCCGGTGAAGGGCGGCGTCTGGCTCGTGGACGCCGCGCGGTTCGCCGCGCTCGGGTTCGTCCGCACCGGGCCGGGCGCGCGGGGGCTGTCGGTCGGGCGGGACGCGAGCCGCCTCTTCGTCGTGGGCAGCGGGACGCTCACCGCCGTCCGGTTCGGCACCCGGCGGGTCGCGTCCCGCTGGCCGCTGCCCGGCGGCGGCACACCGGTCCCGGGCGGCATGTCGCCGGACGGGGCGGCGCTGTGGCTCGCCGACCCCCGCGGCTACGTCTACGCCGTGTCCACCAGGACCGGACGGGTCGTGCGGAAGGTCCGCGTCGGGGGGCGCCCGGCGGGCCTGGCCGTCCATCCGCAGCCCGGCCGGTTCTCGCTGGGCGGCACCGGCCTGTACCGCTAGCCGCCCACCTGCGAGAGGGGCCGCGTCAGCGGGTGCTGACGCTGTGCCAGTCGGGCAGCAGCTCCTCCACCAGCGACTCCGTCTCCGGCTGGAGCCGGTCGAAGTACGGGTCGCGGACGACGCGGGCGCGCAGCTCGTCCACGACCACCCGCAGCTGGGCCGTGTCGCCGGTCGCGTGGGTGGCGCGGAGCAGGTCGCGCCACATGCCCTCGTCCTCGGGGGCGAGCCGCAGCCCGGCGCGCGCCGCGCTCACCGCGCCGCGCGCGTCGCCCTCGTCCAGCCGCAGCACGACCAGCCGGTGCGCCACGTCCATGACCCGCGCGGACGCCTCGTACTCCAGGTCGTGGTCGGCCAGCCACGCGTACCGGCCGCGCGGGCGGTCCGCGAGGAGCGGGCCGCGGACGAGGTCGAGCGCGTAGGTCATGTAGGCCGTCTCCGACCCGGGCTCCGCCGCCGACCGCCACACCAGCCAGCGGAACACGTTGAGGTCGACCCGCACCTCCGAGCCGAGCCTGATCCGGCCGCGCTCGTCGGTGTAGAGGTTCGGGCGGCCCCGCGCGTCCCGGCCGAGCCAGTCCGACACGCGCGCCACGCACGCGTCGCGGACGGCGGGGGTCGTCCCGCGCGGCCAGATCGCGCCGGACAGGACCGTCGGGTGGACGCCCTCCGGGTGCGCCGCCAGGTACACCAGGAGCTCGGTGCACAGCGCGCGGCGGTCGTCGTCCATCGGCCCCGGCGCCTCGACCTCGATCGGGCCGAGCAGCCGGATGCCGACCGACGACTCGTGCGCGCTCGGCGGCTCCGCCCCGCCGGCGAGGCCCGGCAGCTCGACGGAGTCGAGCCGGCCCGCCGCCCGGAACAGCTCGAACACGCCGCGGTAGTCGTCGTCGGCGACGAGCTGCGCGTCGACGTCGAAGCCGAGCACGCCCGCCTGGAGGCGGCCGCCCTCGTCGACGTCCCACGTCCAGGTGGCGCCCTGCACGTCGCCGGGGACGAGGTAGCCGGCGGCCATCCGGGTCCCGGTGCGGGCGAGCGCGACGAGCCGGTCCGCCTCCCGCTCCGCCGGCTGCGCCGCCATGATCAGGTAGTGCGGCATCCACGCCTCGCCGAACACGCCGCGGCAGCGTCCGGTGAGCACCGAGTCGACGCCGGACGCGGCGAGCGCCTGCCGCACCTCCTCGGCGCGTCCCTCCAGCTCGGGCAGCGCGTCGGCGAGCGTCGGGACGGCCCGGACCCGGTCGGGGGCGATCTCCGCCAGGCCCTCGCCCAGCTCCCCGTCGAACCCGACGAGCGTGATGCGCATGTGGTCGGACCAGCGGTTGGTGGCCAGCTCCATCGCGATCGCCGACAGCGCCGCGCGGCGGACGTCGTCGGGGCCGCGCAGCGCGATGAGCCCGTGCGCGGCCTCCAGGTCGACGAGGATCCGGCCGTTGTCGTTCGTGCCGATCGACACGAGGCCCGGGTAGGGGGCGAGGACGTCGCCGAGGTCGGCGGCCTCCAGCTCCGGCAGCGCCTCGCTGTGCAGCCGCCACACCTGGCCGTCGTCGAACGCCTGCCACGGCGCGGGCGGATTGCGGTCGGCGGGCGCGATCCACAGATCGAGGCTGCCCGGCCCGGTGTGCGGGCTGCCGAGGTGCACCCCGTAGATGGTCGGGAGCGTGCGGCCGCCCGCCGCCATCGACTTCGACAGGTGCCGCAGCCCGAGGTCGAGCAGCCGCGCGGACTCGTCGTCGGCGCCGAGCCGCAGCGCCCGCTCGGCCTCGGCCGCCGCCCCCTCCGGCCGGACGATCATCCTGCCGAACGCCCGGTGCCACAGCTGGACGCGGCGGCGCCGGCCGAGCGCGACGACGAGCCCGGCGGCGAGCAGCGAGGCGGCCGCGAGGCCGTGCGGCCAGCCGAGGTCGACCGTCCCGCCGGTGTCGTCGTCCTGCCGGTCCGCGCCCTGGCCGGGCACGGACGCGCCGCCGCTCTCGGCGTCGCCGCCCATCTCGCCGGACGGGCCGCCGTGGACGGGCGGCTGCGCCGGTGCCTGCTTCTCGGGCGCCTGCTTCTCGGGCGCCTGCTTCTCGGGCGCCTGCTTCTCCGGCACGGTCGGCTGCGGTGCGGTGGGCGGGGCCGCGGTGGGCGGGGCGGTGGGCTGGGTCTCCGGCACCGTCGGCTGGGGTGCGGTCGGCGCGGCCGTGGGCGGCGCCTGGGACGCCGGCGGCCGCGGCTTCTCCGTCTCCCGCGGCTGCTCGGGCTTCTCCGGCTTCTCCGGCCGGTCCGGGACGGCGTGCCCGTACCGGAAGTACTCGTCGAGGTCCTCGGCGGGGATGACCTTCGCGCCCTTGGCGTCCGCCGGGAGCTCCAGGATCCAGCCCGGCCGGATGAGGCTGGCGATCGTCAGCCGCGTCCCGTCCGGCTGCACGCGGTTCTTGTTGAGGGCGAAGATCTCCTTGTAGCGGCGCCCCTCGCCCAGGCACTTCTCGGCGATCTCCCACAGGCTCTCGTGGTGGCGCCCCTCCGGCGGCTGCACCCGGTAGATCTTCGTGGTGGCGGCCTTCGCCAGCGGTTCCGCGGCGAGGTCCGCGGCGGCGGCCCGGTCGGCGGCGGCGCTCGGGGCGCGCTCCGGCACGGTCGCCGCCACCGGGCGGAACTCCTGCGCCTGCGCCTGCGCGGGCGGGCGCTGCGACAGCCCGCCGGCCGACAGCGCCGGCATGATCGCGGTGGTGGCGGTGAACAGCAGCAGCGCGGCCACGACGAGCCGGTGCACCAGCGACTGCGTCCCGCCGGCGAGCGGCACCCGCGCCGGAACGCCGACGCCGCGGACGCCCGCGTAGACCTCGACCACCACGCACGCCGCGAACTGGAGCCAGGCGAGCCACACCAGCGCGACGAGGACGCCGATGAGCGCGCCGGGGCCGATCCGCCGGGTGAGGTCCGAGGTGGACGGCACCGTGTCCGGCAGCGGCGAGCCGAACAGGACGAGGAGCGCGGCCGGGACGCCGGCCAGCAGCACGCCCAGCGCGATGATCGCTCCGATGCCGGCGAGCACGTCGCGCGCGCTGCGGTGCCTCCCGCCGGGCCTCCCGCCGCCCCGCTCCGGGGCCCGCCGCCCTTGCCGCGTCACCATCGCGCCCCCACCGTTCGCCGGTCCCTGGACGTCGCAGACATCGTAAGCCGGTTTCCTCCGGAGCTCACGGCTCGATTCCCCCCGTCACGGGGCGGGCCGTCGCTCCGGACGTCATCCGGAACTCGCTGAAGCCGGGGATGATCCCGAGCAGCTGCGGCCGGACGGTGATCTGCACGTCCACCGCCACCTCCTGCTCGTCGGCGTCGCACCGCGACGCGGTGACCCGGTCGGGGTGGTCGGCGAGCAGGGCGCACGCCGCCGCACGCGCCCGCGCCGGGTCCAGGACGGGTTCGCCGGTGGCCCGCAGAGCGTCGGTGTCGATCTGGTTGGCGCCCGCGCGGGCGGCCTGCTCGGCCATGTCGGCGGCGCGCTGCCGCGCGTGGATGGCGAGCCCGCCGTCGACGAGGAGCCCGGCCAGGAGGAAGACGATGGGGGTGAACAGCACCGTGTACAGCGCGATCGTGCCCCGGTCCCGGCCGTCGCGGCAGGGGGCGCCGCTCGCCGGACGCGCGGTCACGGTTCGCCCCCGGGGCCTTCGGCGCCTCCGGCGTCCGTCCCGCGGTAGGTGAAGGTGTCGACGGGGGCGATCGCGTGGCCCTGGAGGCGCTTGGTGCCGGGCAGGCCGATGAACGACAGGTCGCCGAGGTCGACGTCGCAGGTGATCGTCACGCCGACCCGGCCGCCCTGCCCCCAGGCGGAGACGTCGGTCGCCACGCTGGGCCCGCCGGAGCACCAGCCGGTGCCGGTGAGGCCGGCCGCGGCGGTGTCGGCGGCGAGGCGCTGCGCGGCCGGGGCGCTGCGGGCGATGGAGGCGGCGCGCACCGCGTCCCGCGCGGCGCCGTCCACCTGGCCCTTGGCGTCGACCATCCGCCCGGCGCCGGCGAGGAACAGCAGGAACGCCACGAAGAGCGGGGTGACCAGCACCATCTCCAGCGACATCGACCCGCGGTCCGGCGCCCTCATCGGCCGGCCCCCGGTTCGCACGCGAGACCGTCGCCGACGTCGGGGCGGAAGCACTCGATGGGCCCCTGGGACCGCTGCGACACGTGGAACTTCATGAACGGGACGACGGTCACCGCCTCGCCGCTGACCTCCACCCAGCGCTGGTCGCCGGACTCGCCCGCGCGGACGCTGAGGCCGCTCAGCAGCTCCGGCCCGATCTCGCGGACGTCCCCGGCTGCCTTCGCGGTCGCCGCGTCCTGCCAGCCGCCGCCGACCGGCGCGGTCCGCGCGACGCGGGCGCCCGACTGCGCCGCCGCGAGCGCGACGTGCCGGGCGTGGAAGACCATCGTGAACTGCACGACGACGAGCATCAGCAGGATGAGGACCGGCGTGAGCAGCGCCCACTCCATCGAGGACGCGCCGGAGTCGGAGCCGGGGCCGGTCAGCCGGTGTTGATGGTGTTGGCCTTGTCGGTGACCTTCTTGGTGATGACCGCGCCGATCGTGATCGCGAGCAGCGCCAGGATCGCGGTGATGATCGCCCATTCGATCGCGGACGCGCCCCGGTCGCTCTCCTCGGCCGAGCGCAGCCGGGCGAGCCGGGCGCCGAGCACGGCGCGCAGGTAGACGACGGCCGGATCGTGCAGCGGGTTGTGCGGGTTCATAGCGGTACCTCCAGGTGGCCGTCTCGGCGGCGGGGTCGGGGATCATGAGGCGAGCACCCTCATCAGGGCCGGGTAGGCCAGGAAGATCAGGAATCCGGCGCACAGGAACAGCTGCGCGACGAGCATCGACTGGGAGCGCTCGCCCGCCTTGCCCTCCAGCTCCGACAGCTCCCGGCTGCGCATCGACGCGGCGCGGGCGGCGAGGGACTTGCGGACCTGCGCGCCGTCGTCGGCGACGAGGGCGAGCGCGCCGGCGAGGTCGCGCAGCTCGGCGATGTCGAGCTCCTCGCCGAGCCGGCCGAGCGACTGCCACGGCGTCTGCCCGGTGATGCGGGCGTTGGCCAGCGCGTCGCGGATCCGGTGCATCGCCCAGCCCTCGCCGACCTTCGAGGCGGTCAGCAGCGCCTCCGGCACGCCGCGCCCGCCGGCGAGGTTCATCGAGACGAGGTCGAGGAACGCGCCGACGACATGGCGGAAGTCCTGCCGGCGGGCCTGCGCCTCCTGCCGGAGCTGCATGTCGGGGAAGAAGAAGAACACCGCGGCGAACAGGATGCAGATCCACACCGGCACGGCGACGGACGAGCCGAGCCCGAGCAGCGCGAAGTACGCGGCGATCAGCGGGACGAACAGCAGCGCGGCGGCGGGCAGCAGGAACTTCGTGGCGAGGAACGCCTCCAGCGACCGCCCGGTGATCGAGAGGTCGGCGCGCACCGAGCGCAGCTTCCAGCCGCGCGACTCGCAGAACCGCGCCAGCTCCCGTCCGAGCCGGGCGCGCAGCACGCCGACCCGCTCCAGCGCCGGGGACGTGGTGCGTCCCGGCGTCCCCGCGCCGCCCGGCGGCCCGGTCTGCTGCTCCGCCAGGTCGCGGCGGCGGGCGGCGTCGAGCGCGGCCATCCGCGCGGCGAGGCCGGGCCGCGCCGGGAACAGCGCCCGGACCAGCAGGTACAGGCCGAGGCCGACGACGGAGCCGGCGATCATCGCGGCGTTCACGGGGCGGCACCCCCTCCCGCGTCCGTCGCGTGCCGGCCGCGCGGCGGCAGCTCCTGCGAGCCGCGCGTGCCGCCCCGGCCGGGGGCTCCCCCGCCGTCCTTCCAGCCCGCCACGGTGCTCGGCACCTCGCCGGGCACGCCGGGCTGGGCGGCCGGGCGCGGCTCGCTGAGGAACCGTCCGGGCAGCTCGTACTTCGAAAGGCGGCGCAGCCACAGGAACGCCGCCCCGTACAGCGCGACGACGACGCACAGGACGAGCTGGCCGAGGAGGTCGTCGTACGGCTCGACGTAGGAGTGGTTGAACACGGCGAGGGCCAGCGCCGTCCCGACGGAGACGGCGACGACGATGCGGACGCTGCGCCGGGTGGAGCGCCGGTCGGCCTCCACGCGGCGCCGCATGTCCAGCTCGGCGCGGGCCGAGTTCGCGAGGGCGCTCAGCATGTCGCGCAGGCCGGGGCCGCGGAGCTTGGCGTTCAGGATCAGCGCGGCGATCACCAGGTCGGCGGACGGGTCGTCGATGTCGTCGGCGAACCGGCGCAGCGCCTCCGGCATCGGGACGCGGGTGTGCAGCCGGTCGACCAGGTTGCGCAGCGGCTGCTGCAGCGCCGGGGCGGCGGCGCGCTGCGACGCCGGGATCGCCTGCTCCAGGCCGACGGCGCCCGCGATCGTGTCGCGGAGCGACTCCGTCCAGGCGGCGAGGGCCTCCAGCCGCGCCATGCCGCGGCGCTCCTCGGCGGCGCCGCCCACCAGGCCGTTCCAGGCGAGGACGAGCGCGGCGGTGCCGCCGGCGGCGATCGGCCAGCGCGTCACGATCAGCACGAGCACGCCCGCGACGGCGGCCACGGCGGTGCGGGTGGTGAACGTCCGGACCAGCTCCTCGCGGCTGCGCCCCCGGGCCGGCCGGGCCCGCGGCGGCAACCCGCGCAGCGCGACGGCCAGCAGCAGGAGCCCGCCGCCCGCCGCGGCGCCCGCGAGGATCGCGAGGAGCACGTCCGGCGCGTACATCAGCGCCCTCCCGGGTGGTCCGCCGTGCGCCCGCCGCTCACCAGGCACCTCCGGACGGGTCGTAGCCGTGGTCGGCGAGTTCGGCGGCGCACGCGATCGGGGCGTTCGGCACCGCGTACCCGCCGGGCCCGAGCGCGAACACCTCCGACGACAGGACGCGCCCGTCCACGCCGGTGACCTCCCGGACGCTGGAGACGTAGCGCCGCAGCCGCCCCCCGGAGGCGTAGTCGTTGCGCTTCTCGATGAACACGACGAAGTCGATCGCGCCGGCGATCAGCATGTGGGTCGCCTCGACCGGCAGCCGCTCCTCCGACTGGATCGCGTACGTCGCGATGCGGTTGAAGACCTCCACCGACGAGTTCGCGTGGATCGTGGACAGCGACCCGTCGTTGCCCTGCGTCATCGCGTTCAGCATCGTGACGATCTCGTCGCCGAGCACCTCGCCGACGATCACCCGGGACGGGTTCATCCGCAGCGACCGGCGGACCAGCTCCGCCATCGTGATCGCGCCCTGCCCCTCCGAGTTCGGGAGCCGCTGCTCGAACGCGACGCAGTTGGGGTGCAGCTCGGGGAAGGCGTCCAGGCCGAGTTCGAGGGCGCGCTCCACGGTGATGAGCCGCTCGTGCGGCGGGATCTCGTTGGCGACGGCGCGCAGCAGCGTCGTCTTCCCCGCGTTCGTCGCCCCCGCGATCATGATGTTCTTGCGGGCGCGCACGGCGGCGCCGAAGAACTGCCCGACCTCCTGCGTGAACGTGCCGTTCCCGACCAGGTCGGCCAGGAACACCTTGCCGAGCCGCGCCCGCCGGATCGACAGCGCCGGGCGGAGCGTCACGTCCATCACGGCCGACAGCCGGGACCCGTCGGGCAGCCGCAGGTCGAGCTGGGGGTTCGCGGTGTCGAACGGACGGGACGACAGCCCGCTGTAGGCGGCGAGGATCTGGATCAGCTCGACCAGTTCCTCGTCGCTCTCGGCGACCGGCTCGCCCATGACCTCGCGCCCGTCGGCGTAGCCGATGAAGACGCGGTCGCAGCCGTTGATGTCGATGTTCTCGATCTCGGGGTCCTCAAGCAGCGGCTGGAGCCGGCCGACCCCGAACAGCGCGGCGTGCACGCCGGCGGCGAGCGCCTCCTCCTCTTCGGCGTTCGGCGGCCGGCGCCCTGAGGTGATCTCGCCGCGGGCGAACTCCTCCAGCACCTGGCCGATGAGGGCGCGGGCGAACTGCCGCTCGTCCTCGCCGGACATCGGCGGCAGCCCGTTGGCGGCGTCCAGCCTGCGCTGCTGCGCCAGCCGGTCGCCGACCTCCTGGCGGAGGCGTTTGACGAGCCCGTGGTCCATCTAGCGCCTCCCCTCCTCGTGCCGTCCGCCCGCCGGCACCTGCCCCGGCGGCCGCTCGCTGGCCGGGACCTGCCCGTCCGCGGAGAGCCCCGCACCGGGCGGAGCCGGCGGCGGGACCACCATGGGCGGGGACGTCGCGCTCGGGGACGTCGCAGGCGGAGTCGTCGGGGGCGGAGTCATCGGGGGCGGGGGCGGGGGCGGGGGCACGGGGTGCGACTGCGGCGCGGGCGGAGGTTCGGCGACCGGGCCCGCGGGGCGGGCGGCGGCCAGGCGGCCGGCGAGGTCGCCCGCGACCTCCCGCGCCGACCGGATCAGCAGCGAGCGGTCCAGCCGCCCGCCCCAGCGGCCCGACAGCAGCTCGGCGCCCTTGGGGTCGAGGGCCAGCCCGCCGAGGACGGTGACGTCCGGCGGCGCGGCGCCCTGCCGCTCGCCCGGGTCCGCGGGCCGGCCGCGGCCCCGCGCCCCGGCGAGGACGCGGTCGACCTCGGCGATCGAGCCGCGGAAGTCGCGCGGGTCGGCGAGCACGAGGACCCCGATGGGCGGGCCGCCGCGCAGCTCCTCGGTCAGCGCGGTAACGCGCTCGCGCAGGTGGGCGACCTGCTCCAGGGTGGCCCGGGTCAGCAAGACGACCAGGTCGGCCTCGTGCATCAGCTCGGTCAGCGGGGTGCCGGCGCCGAGCCGCCCGCAGTCGGCGAGCACGTCCACGGGGTCGAGCCCGGCGAACGCCCGGCCGAGCGGCCCCCACAGCCAGCTCATCGCCTGCGCCTGCTCGGCGTTGGTGGTCCCGACGAGGACGTCGAGGCCGCCGACGAGCCGCTGGCAGTGCTCGGCGATCTGGTCCGGCCGCAGGCCGCGGCGCGCGGTGGCGGCGAGGCTGAGCAGCCCGCGGGACGGGTTGAGCATGCCGCCGCCGGCGGCGAGGTCGCGGGGGCCGTCGCCGGTCTCCGGCGCGGCGGCGGGCAGCCGGTACACGAGGTCGCCGCCCGCCTGGTCGCACTCCGCGACCAGCACGGGGCGCGGCCACACCGCGCCGAGGGCGACCGCCGCGGTCGTGACGCCCGGCGCCCCCTTGTCGGCCGCGAGCGCGATGAGTGCCACGGTCAGTTACCGCCCGCGCCCGGCCCCGGTGGCGTGCTCTCGCCCGTGCCGCCGCCGTCCGGGACCTGGACGGTGCCGTCCGGGGGCTCCGCGCCGCCCTGGTTCCGCCCGCCGGCCGGCGGGGACTGCTCGGCGCCGGGCCCGCCGGACGCCGCGGGCGGCCGCGCCCCGTCCGGGATCAGCGCGAGCGCGACCGCGCCCGCGGAGGCGGCCTGGGTCACCTGCGGCGCGTCGGACGGCGGGACGGCGACGTCGATGCTGGTCTGGTCGGAGCTCAGCCGGGTGCCGCCGAACTCGCCGCCGCTCCCGCCGGTCCCGGCGATGCCGATCACGATGGCGTCCGCCGACAGGACGGTCCCGGCGCGCGGGCCGCCGTTCTGCCCGGTGCCGACCGCGTAGAGGGTGACGCGCCGGCCGACCTCGACGCCGCCGGACGGGAACTGGCCGGGCTTGAGCGCCAGCCCGACGACGAGGCGCCCGTTCTCCGGCGCGTTCTCCGCGACGATCATGGAGTTGGTCAGCAGCGCGCCGCGCACCAGCCGGACCGCGGCGACGTGCCGGGTGACCTTCGCGCGCTCCGACCAGCTGATGAACTGGATCCCGGTGTCGCCGACCTGCACCTCTTCGAGGGCGCTCGCCGGGATCTGCTGCCCGGCCGCGACCGGCTGCGCGATGCGGATCGCCGACACCCGCTCGCCGCTGGCCATCACGAGGTAGGCGCTGGCGAGCGCGCCGCCGAGGATGAGCAGCACCGCGAGCGCCGCGAGCGCGGGCTTGCGCTCCCGCGGGGACGCGGGAAGCCGCTGCCCCCCGGAGGCGCCGAGCCCCGAGCGGCCGAGCCCCGCCGTGCCGCCGGACGAGCCCGCCGCGCCACCGCCGGACGGACCCGAGCCACCTCCGGCGAAGGTCGACTGGTTGGACTTCATCGCGCTGCCCACGCGCTCCTTCCCGCCCTCCCGCGACTCCCGTCACCGGGATCCGCGCAACACCGAGCGATCCATGCTTGCGGGGGCGGCAAGGTCTCGTCAATGGATTCGGTGAACGCGGGCCGCCCCATCTCTCGGGCGCCCGCGGTGACCTGCGAATTCACCGATCACATCGTTGCTTACCACCAGTCACACCAGTCACTGACCGCGGTCCGGGCGCCTCCGCAGGGCCCGGCGGATCACGATTTCAGGCCGACGAGACGCCCCAGCAGCGTCATCGTGTGGTCGAAATAGGCGGCCCGGTCGTCCTCCACGGTGTTGGCGAACTGGCCGAACAATTCGAAGCTCACCGTCCCGTAGAGGCCGGCCCACGCCGTGAGGGCCCGGACGACCACGTCGTCCGGCGCGGCCAGGTCGACGGCGGCGCGCACCCGGGCCAGGTCCTCGGCGATCGAGGGCGGCGGCGGCGGGAGGGGCCCGGCCGGGTCGATCGCGCCCGCCGCGTGCGCCGCCGAGACGATGCGCGCGAACACGACCGTGTCGCGGGCGGCGGCGGAGACGGTGGCGTCCGGCGCCTTGTAGCCGGGGACGGGCGATCCGTAGAGCAGCGCGTACTCGTGCGGGTGCGCCAGGGCCCACTCCCGGACGGCCCGGCACACGGCGAGCCAGCGCCCGGCGAAGTCGTCCGCGGGCGTTCCGGCGTCGGCCTGCTCCACGGCCTCGCCGACGGCGTTGTACCCGTCGATGATCAGCGCGGTCAGCAGGTCGTCGCGGCTCGGGAAGTACCGGTAGATCGCCGAGGACACCATGCCCATCTCCCGGGCGACCGCGCGGAGCGACAGGCCGGCCGCCCCCTCGGTGCCGAGCTGCCGCCTGGCGATGTCGGTGATCTCGCGGATCAGCTCCGCCCGGACCCGTTCGCGTGCCGTACGTGCAGCCATGGGCCGAGGTTAGCAGAGCACCAAACCGAATCGAGAGCACCGCTCTTGACAACACCGCTCTCTAGAGAGAGCATTGCTCTCAAAACAGAGCACCTATCCGAAGGAACGCCGCATGTTCGCCAAGGACCTCGCGACACTGCACGACGAGTACGCGCTGCGGGGGCGCATCGACGACACCGCACCCGTCACCAGCTCGTCCGAGATCGTCATCGACGCCCCGGCGCAGCGGGTCTGGGAGGTCCTCGCCGACCTGCGCGGCTGGCAGACCTGGGCGCCGGGCTTCCGCGTCCGCGCGCTGGACGCCGTGGAGCCGGGCCGGGAGTTCCGCTGGGCGCAGGACGGCACGCCGCTGCGCTCCCGGTTCGCCATCGTCCAGCCCGGCCGGGAGCTCAGCTGGACGGGCAGCGCCCTCGGCCTCTACCGGGCCGTGGACCGCATGGTCCTCACCGCGGAGGGCGGGCGCACCCGGGTGACCCTCCAGGAGTCGTTCGACGGCCCGCTCGCCCGGCTCGTCTTCGGGGAGCGCAAGCTCCGCGCGGCCCACGAGACCCGGCTGACCGCGCTGAAGTCCCACGTCGAGAACCGCTGAAGACAACGCGAGACGAAGACAACGCGAGCAAAGGAGAAGGCAATGGGCAGGCACGTGATCGTCGGAGCCGGGCAGGTCGGGGCGCACCTCGCGGAGCGGCTCACCGGGCGCGGCCACGACGTCGTCGTCGTGACGCGGTCCGGTTCCGGGCCCGAGGGGGTCGAGCGGGTCGCCGCCGACGCCGCCGACCGGGACCGGCTCACCCGGATCGCCCGGGGCGCCGACGCGCTCTACAACTGCGTCAACCCGCGCTACCACCGCTGGACGCGGGACTGGCCGCCGATGGCCGCGTCCTTCCTCGGGACGGCCGAGGACACCGGCGCGACCCTGGTCACGCTCAGCAACCTGTACGTCTACGGGCCCGTGGACGGCCCGATGACCGAGGACCTGCCGCTCGCCGCCACCGGCGTCAAGGGCCGGGTGCGGGCGGCGATGTGGCGGGACGCCCGGGCCGCGCACCGGGCGGGCCGGATCCGGATGACCGAGCTGCGGCCCTCCGACTACTACGGCCCCCGCAGCACCGACCAGGCGTACCTCGGCAAGGACCGGTTCGTGCGGCCGCTGCTGGCGGGCGAGCGCGTCCAGTTCCTCAGCGACCCGGCGATCCCGCACGCCTGGACGTACACGCCGGACGTCGCCGAGGCCCTCGCCATCGCCGGGACCGACGAGCGCGCGCTGGGCCGGGCCTGGCACGTCCCGACCGGCCCCGCCGTCTCCCCGTCGCACGTCGCCGAGCGGCTCTGCGAGATCGCCGGCGCGCCCGCGCCGCGCATCACGAGGGTGCCGCGCCCGGTCTTCCACGCGCTCGGGCTCGCCTCGCCCATGATGCGGGAGCTGCGGGAGACCCGCTACCAGTTCGACAGGCCGTACGTCCTGGACTCGTCGGCCTTCGAGTCGACGTTCGGGATGGCGCCGACGCCGCTCGACGACGCCCTCCGGGCCGTGGTCGCCGTCCACCGGGAGCTCCGGCCCGCGGGTAACTAAGCTGAGCGCGACCGTCCCGAGGACGCCGGAGGCTCTCATGCGGATCTCGTTCACGGCGCTGACCGGCGGAGGACCACGCGACGTCGTGATGGACGCCGACGCCGAGGCCACCGTGGACGGGGTCGCGCGGTCGCTCGCCGCCCTGCTCGACGGGCGGGCGCCGGCGGCCGCGCCCGCGCGGTCCCCCGCGGCGCCGCGCTACTCGAAGGACGCGCTGCGCTCCGCGGGCGTGCCGGGCCCCCGGTCGCCGCGGGCGCTGTGGCTGGACGGGCGGATGCTCGACCCGCAGGCCCTCGCCGTCAAGGAGCTCCGGGACGGCGCCGTCGTGGCCGTCGAGCGGCACGGGGCCGCCGCCACCGTGCTCGGCGAGCCGACCGGGCTGGTCGAGGTCCGCGTCGTGGGCGGCCCTGCCGCCGGGTCGGTGCACCGCCTCGGCCTCGGGGTCTCGACCCTCGGCTCAGGGCGGAACGTGGACGTCGTGCTGGACGACCCGTCGGTCCCCGCGCGGTCGCTGCGGCTCACGGTCGGGCGGGAGATCGTCGAGGCCGAGGCGTCCGCGCTGACGGCCGAGGGAGGCGCCACGCTGGACGGGGCGCCCCTCGCGGGCAAGACGACGTGGCCGCCGGGAGCGCTGCTGTCGGTGGGGTCGAGCGTCCTGGCACTCGCGCTCAGCACCGCCCCGGACGCCCACCTCGTGCCGCTCCCGGACGGCGGCCTGGCGTTCGACCGGCCGCCCCGGACGGCGCCGCAGGAGCGGGCACGGCGGCTGGCGGTCCCGGAGCGTCCCGACCGGAGCCCGCGCGAGCTGCTCCGGCCCTCCTTCCGTCGGTCGCTCAAGGAGTACCAGCGCAGGTCCGGCGAGTTCGACGGCGAGGTGGAGCGGCTGCGGCGCCGGGACGAGGCCGAGCGGCGGGCGCTGCACCCCGACCCGGCCGAGGTGCTGCTGACCGCGACCGGCCCGCGGCGGCGGCTGTGGGAGCGCCGCCGCGACGACCCCGACGCGCTCGACCTCCGCGCCGGCCTCGCCGACCAGCCGGCCCGCATCGAGCTCACCGGCGGCGACGCCGGGCTCGCGGTCCCGGTCGCGCGGCAGGTGCCGGTGGCGTTCCCGCTCGCGGACCTCGGCGTCGTCGGGCTGGCCGGGCCGCGGCCGGCGGCCCGCGCGCTGGCCCGCTGGATGGTCGCGCAGAGCGCCGTCCTGCACAGCCCCCGCGACCTCGCCGTGGTCGTCCTGTCCGCCGGCCCGGACGCCGGGGACGAGTGGAACTGGGTGCGCTGGCTGCCGCACTGCGCGCCCCGCGAGGGCGAGGACTGCGTCGCCCTGGTCGGCACCGACGCCGAGTCGGCCGCGCGCCGCGTCACCGAGCTGGCGATGCAGGTGACGGAGCGGCGGCGCACCGGGGCCGTCCCGTACAACGTCCTGATCGTCCTGGACGGCGCGCAGGCGCTCCGCCGCGTGCCGGGGATGCCGATGCTGCTGTCGCGCGGACCCGAGTTCGGCCTGTACGCCGTCTGCGTCGACGACGAGGAGCGCCTCCTCCCCGAGGAATGCCGCGCCATGGCCGCGTGGGATCCGCGGCAGGCGCCGATGATCTGGCTCCGGCAGGGGCTGGACGTCCTCGGGCCCGTGCTGGCCGACCAGGTCTCGGCGAGCTGGGCCGAGCGGGTCGCGCGGGCGCTCGCCCCGATCCGGGACCTGGCACGGGAGGACGCCGGAGACCCCGTCCCGTCGGAGGTCCGGCTGCTGGACCTCCTCGGCATGCCGGACCCGACCGCCGAGCACGTCCTGCGGTCCTGGAGCCGCACCGGCGGCCGGACCGCCCGGGTGCCGATCGGGATCGGCCCGGACGGGCCCATGGCGCCCCACGAGATCGACCTGCGCGCCGACGGGCCGCACGCCCTCGTCGCGGGGGCGTCCGGCGCGGGCACGTCGGAGCTGCTGCGGACCCTCGTCGCGTCCCTCGCCGTCGCGAACCGCCCCGACGAGATGACCTTCGTCCTCATCGACCACCGGGGCCGAGACTCCAAGGGGCGGGGCGTGTTCGAGGAGTGCGCCCGCCTCCCGCACACCGTCAGCATGGTCACCGACCTGGACGAGCACGCCGCCGAGCGCGCCCTGGAATCCCTCAACGCCGAGCTCCGCCACCGCGAGGAGATCCTGCTCGAAGCGGGAGTTGAGGACGTCACCGGCTACGAGGAGCTGCGCGCCGCCGGCCGGGACCTGCCGCCGCTGCCGCGCCTGGTCATCGCCGTCGCGGAGGTCGCCGCCCTGGCCGCCGAACTGCCGGAGTTCGTCGCGGACCTGGCCGGCACCGCCCGCCGCGGAAGACCCCTCGGCGTCCACCTCGTCCTCGCCACGCGGCGGCCCGAGGCCGTCACCGACGACATCCGCGCCGGCGTCGACCTGCGCATCGCGCTCCGCGCCACCGACCCGGAGGCGTCCACCGGCATGCTCGGCTCCCCGGAGGCCGCGCAGATCTCCAGAGCGACCCCCGGCCGCTGCTACATCCGCTCCGGGACGCGGGGGCCGCATCGCGTGCAGTCCGCCCGGATCGGGGGACCGCGCCCGGCCGCCGGCGCCGCCGGCCACCGCCCCGCCGTCCGGCCTCTCCCCTGGCAGGACCTCGGCCATCCGATGCCCGACCCCCGCGAGGCGGGCCCCGGCGCGGAGGCCGCCACCGACCTCGGCGTCCTGGTGCAGGCCGTCGACGAGGCCGCCCGCCGGGCGGGCATCGCGCGCGGGCCGTCCCCGTGGCTGAACCCGCTGCCCGAAAAGATCACGCTGACGCCGCGGACCGCCGCCGGAGGCTCCGTCGTGGACGTCCCGCCGGTCCAGTTCGGCGTCACCGACCTGCCCGCCGTGCAGTCCCGCGAGCCGCTCGCCCTCGACCTCGCCGGCGGCGGGCACCTCTACCTCGCCGGGTCCGCGCGGTCGGGCCGCTCCACCGCGCTGCGCACCATCGCCGGGTCCATCGCCGGCGCCTGCTCCCCCTACGACGTGCACCTGTACGCCGTCGACTGCGGCGCGAACGCGCTGCTGCCGCTCGGCTCCCTCCCGCACTGCGGCGCCGTCGTCGCCCGCGACCGGCCCGGCCGCTGCGAGCGGCTGCTCGCGGCGCTGACCGCCGAGGTGGCCCGGCGCCACCGGCTGCTCGCCGAGGCCGGGTTCGCGTCCCTCGCCGAGCAGCGCGCCGCCGTCGCCGCCACCGACCGGCTCCCCTGGATGGTGCTGCTCCTCGACCGCTGGGACGGCTTCCTCGGCGCGTTCGAGCACCACGACCACGGCCGCCTCGTCGAGCAGGTCGTCCGGCTGCTCCGCGAGGGCGCCGCCGTCGGGCTGCGCGCCGTCTTCACCGGCGACCGCTCCGGCCTGGGCGGGCAGATCTCCACCGTCTTCGACCGCCGCCTCCTGCTCCGCATGGCGGACCCCAACGACTACGCGTACGGGGGCCTGCGGGACCGGCAGGTCCCCGCCGCGATGCCGCCCGGACGCGCCCTGGAACCCGCCGCTGCCGGCTCGCCGCCGCGCGTCTCGCAGATCGGCGTTCTCGGGGACGACGCGTCGGGCGCGGCGCAGGCCGCCGTCCTGCAAGAGATCGCCCGTGCCTGCGTGTCCCGGTACGGGCGGCTTCCGCGCCGCCAGCGTCCCCTGCGCGTGGACGAGCTGCCCGTCCGCGTCACCTACCGCGAGGCGATGTCGCTGGACCCCGACTTCCTCGCCCCGTCCGCGCTGTGGGCCCTCGTCGGCGTGGGCGGGGACACCCTCGCCCCCACGGGCGTCGACCTCCTCGCCGAGGGGCCGGGCCTCACCGTCGCCGGGCCGCCGCGCTCCGGGCGCTCCACGACGCTCCGGACGATCGCCCACTCGCTCCTCGACCCCGCCGTCGGCGGCGGTCTCGTGCCGGTCGTCCTCGTCACGCCGCGCCGCTCCCCGCTGCGGCTGCTGTCCGGCCACCCGGGCGTCCTCGGCGTCCTCACCCGCGACTCCGGCGCCGCCGACCTCGCCGAGGCGATCGGCGACGAGCACCGCTACGCCGTCATCGTGGACGACGCGGAACTCCTCCGCGAAGGACAGGGCGGGGAAGAGCTGGGCGGCGCGCTCCGCGACGTCCTGCGGACCGCGCGAGATGGGGAGCACGCCGTCGTCATCGCCGGGACCACCGCCGAACTCGCCCGGGGGCACGGGGACAGCAGGCACAGGGACAGCAGGCACGGGGACAGCAGGCACAGGGACTTCGTGTCGGACGTCGCCCGTTCCCGCTCCGGCGTGCTGCTGTCCGTCGAGTCGCCCGAGGACGGCGCCGTGCTCGGCCTCGCGCTCCCCCGCAACACGCCGCCGGGCGGCCCCACCGGCCGCGGCGTCCTCGTGGCGGCCGGCCGCACCGCGCAGATCCAGGTGGCGCTCCCGCCGCCCGCCGCCGACGCCTAGCCGGCCGGGGAAATGATGCGGGTCCCGGCCTCGGGGGGATGGGCCGGGACCCGCGGCTCGGTTTCGCACACCCGCGCCGAAGAATGGAGCCAATTCCCCTTCACCGCGGAGCGGAAAAGGCTCGTCACGGGTGCAAGCCTACGCCCCATCGATCACGTTGTTCCAGAGCGGGGATGCGAAACCTCCGTCCACGAGGGCGCTTCCGGGCCGTCCCGACCCGTCCGGATGTGGCCATACCGGCATTCAGCACGAGCGACCACATACCTTGTGACGAGGGTAAACACGGCCGGTCAGAATGCCGGGGCACGCGCTTTCACGTCCATTGGAAAAAGTGTCTGATGAACCCCGCCGGTCAGCGGGCCGGCTCGAAGGGGTCGTTCACCGGGCGCGCGTCCGGGTCGAGCACGCGCTCGGCGACCAGCGTGATCTGCTGGCCCTCGGTCTCGAACACGAACCGGCGCCGCACCGACTGGGTGACCTTGCCGCTGCCGTAGCGGACGACCGTGTTCTCGACCGCCTCCAGCGTGATCCGGTCGCCCTCCCGGACGGCGTGCCCGCCGTCGAGGCTCGTGCGGGCGCCCGTGTAGGCGGGACCGCCCTCCACGGGAGCGCGGTTGCGGTTCTGCAACTCGCGCACGGCCCGTTCCTGGGAGCGCGCGAGCCGCGGGGAGATCCGGACGCCGTACACCTCGCGGGGCGCGGACGTGTGGTCGCGGTTGTGCTTCTGCACGAGCGCCTGCGACCGGTGCTGCAGCAGCGTCCCGGCGGCGATCGTGAGCTGGCGGGTGACGTCGGCGTCCACGTCGGGGTCCGTCCGCCGGTCGGCGGACGAGGGGGCCAGCAGGCAGGCGGACAGGGTGAACGCCAGGCCGGCCCGGAGCCACGGGCGCACCATCGGCCTCTCCCGCATAAGAACCGAGCAGATTCGTGCCGAAGGGTACACCCGTCAGCCCCTGCGGGAGCGGGGAAACGGGGACCGGGACGCCGCCCCCGCGGCCGGTGCCGCGAGCCCCGCGCGGGGCGTCCCGCACAGGGGCCGGGGCCTTATAAGGAGGGGCTTACGAAAACCCGAGAAGCCCGTTATCTAGACTGCGCGTGCGAGGTTAGGGAGGAGACCCACGTGCGCAAGGTCCTGATCGCCAACCGCGGAGAGATCGCGGTTCGTATAGCCCGTGCCTGCCGTGATGCGGGCCTGGCCAGTGTGGCGGTGTACGCCGAGCCCGATCTGGAGGCGCTGCACGTTCGGGTCGCCGACGAGGCGTTCGCCCTGGGCGGGCAGTCCGCGGCCGAGAGCTACCTGGACATCGAGAAGCTCCTGAAGGTCGCCGCCGACACCGGCGCCGACGCCGTCCACCCCGGCTACGGGTTCCTGGCGGAGAACGCCGACTTCGCCGCGGCCGTGCAGAACGCCGGGCTGACCTGGATCGGTCCGCCGCCCGAGGCGATCACCGCGCTGGGCGACAAGGTGCAGGCGCGGCACATCGCCCAGAAGGTCGGCGCGCCGCTGGTCGCCGGGACCAAGGACCCGGTGTCGGGCGCGGACGAGGTCGTCGCGTTCGCGGAGGAGCACGGCCTGCCGATCGCCATCAAGGCCGCGTACGGCGGCGGCGGGCGCGGCCTGAAGGTCGCGCGGACGCTGGACGAGGTGCCCGAGCTGTACGAGTCCGCCGTCCGGGAGGCCGTGGGGGCGTTCGGGCGCGGCGAGTGCTTCGTGGAGCGGTACCTCGACAGGCCGCGGCACGTCGAGACGCAGTGCCTCGCCGACAAGCACGGCAACGTCGTCGTCGTGTCCACCCGCGACTGCTCGCTCCAGCGGCGCCACCAGAAGCTCGTCGAGGAGGCCCCGGCGCCGTACCTGACCGACGAGCAGGTCGAGCTGCTGTACAGCTCGTCCAAGGCCATCCTCAAGGAGGCCGGCTACGTCGGCGCCGGCACGTGCGAGTTCCTCGTCGGCCAGGACGGCACCATCTCGTTCCTTGAGGTCAACACCCGCCTCCAGGTCGAGCACCCGGTCACCGAGGAGGTCGCCGGGGTCGACCTCGTCCGGGAGATGTTCCGCATCGCCGACGGCGAGGAGCTCGGCTACGGCGACCCGGAGCTGCGCGGCCACTCGATCGAGTTCCGGCTGAACGCCGAGGACGCCGGGCGCGGGTTCCTGCCCGCGGTCGGCACGCTGACCGAGTGGGAGCCGCCCACCGGCCCCGGGGTCCGGCTGGACACCGGGTACGGCGCCGGGCAGACCGTCCCGCAGGCGTTCGACTCGCTGATCGCCAAGCTGATCGTGACGGGCGCGACGCGCCGGCAGGCCGTCGAGCGGTCCCGCCGCGCGCTGGCGGAGTTCGTCATCGGCGGGATGCCGACCGTCCTGCCCTTCCACCGGGCGGTCCTGGAGGACCCGGCGTTCGTCCCCGAGGACGACGCGGCGCCGTTCTCCGTCCACACCCGGTGGATCGAGACCGAGTTCGACAACCAGATCCCGCCGTACGAGACGCCCGCCGCCGGAGACGACGCGGACGAGGGCGAGCGGGAGCGCGTCACGGTGGAGGTCGGCGGCCGGCGCATCGAGGTCGTGCTGCCCGCGGGCCTCGGCGCGTCCGCGCCCGCCGGCGGCGGCGCGCAGCCCGCCAGGCGGCGCGGGGCCAGGAAGGGCGGCGGCGCCCAGGCGTCCGGCGACTCCCTGGTCAGCCCCATGCAGGGCACCATCGTCAAGGTCGTCGCCGAGGACGGCGCGGCCGTGGAGGCCGGCGACACCATCGTCGTCCTGGAGGCGATGAAGATGGAGCAGCCGATCACCGCGCACAAGGCCGGGACGCTCACCGGCCTGAGCGCCGAGGTCGGCCAGAGCGTCTCGTCCGGCGCCGTCATCTGCGAGATCAAGGACAGCTGAGCAGGGTCCGCCCCGCCCGGTCGCGGGCGGGGCGGACGTGTTCCGGCCCTGACCGCGCCCCGTTCACGGTCTGGGGTGCGGCCCCCATGCGCCCCGCCCGCAAATCAGTCGCTGGGATGAAGCGAATCCGGCTCTCACGTGGGCAGACTGGGAGCATGAGCACCGAGATCCGGGCCATCCGGGCGGCACGCCGGGGCGCCGTCTCGGCGATCATCGCCGCCGTCGCCTTGCCGGCGTTCGCCTTCACCGCCCCCGCACAGGCCGCCACGGGACAGCCCGCCACCACGCAGTCATCCACTTCTCAATCAGCCACCGTCCAGACGGCCGGCGCACAGCTGCCGGCGATGCGCACGGCGGCCGCGGCCGACACCGTCGGCCAGATCGCCAAGGGCCTCATGGATTCGCGGCTCTACGTCACGGGCGAGGCCGGTGACGTCCTCTCCGCGGCCGACCAGAACGAGGTAAAGAACGCGCTGGCCGGCGCGTCCGACGCCGACATCCGCGCGGTCGTCGTGAGCAACAGCGTGTCCAGCGCCGAGGTCGGGCAGATGCTCAAGTCCGTCGCGAACCGCGTCGGCGAGGGCGAGACCTACCTGGCCGTCACGGCGGACGGCTCCCGCATGAACGGGATCTCCAAGAAGCTGAGCAGCAGCGAGATCAACCAGCTCGTCACCCGCACCAACGGCGCGCCGCTCAAGGACCGGCTCGTCCAGTTCAGCGACCTGGCCGAGAAGAAGGCGGACGAGAACGCCCGGTCGAGCGCGATCGGCGGCTTCGTCACCCTCAGCGTGCTGATCCTGCTGGCCGTGGGCGTGTCGGGCCTGTTCCTCGTCTCCCGCAAGCGGCAGCGCGTCCGCGCGGAGCAGGAGATGGCCGACCTCAAGAACGGCGTGCAGGAGGACGTCACACTCCTCGGCGAGGACATCGCGCAGCTCGACCTCAACGTCATGGACAAGGAACTCGAACCCGAGATCCGCTCCGACTACGAGCACGCCATGAACTCCTACGACGAGGCCAAGCGGGCGACCGCACGCGCCACGCGGCCGCACGACATGCAGGACGTCACGACCGCCCTTGAGGACGGCCGGTACTACATGACCGCGACGCGCGCCCGCCTCGCCGGCGAGCCCGTGCCCGAACGGCGTGCGCCCTGCTTCTTCAACCCGCAGCACGGCCCCTCGGTGGAGGACGTCATGTGGGCGCCCCCGGGCGGGACCGCGCGGTCGGTCCCGGCCTGCGCGGCCGACGCGGAGGCGCTCCGGCTCGGGTCGGCCCCGGACGTCCGCATGGTCCCGTACGGCGGCGGACGGCGCCCCTACTGGGACGCGGGCCCCGCGTACGGCCCCTACGCGGGCGGCTACTACCGCGGCTACGGCGGCATCGACATGCTCAGCGGCCTGATGGTCGGCACCATGCTCGGCTCGATGATGGGCGGCTTCGGCGGCTACGGCGGAGGCGACGCCATGGGCGGCTTCGGCGGGGACGGCGGCGACGTCGGCGGCGGCTGGGACTTCGGGAGCGGCGACTTCGGCGGCGG
>NZ_BMRO01000004.1:51988-53932 GCF_014648675.1 Actinomadura livida | reverse complement strand
GGCGGCTTCTGAGCCCCGGCCCACGAGCGGCTGAGGCCCCCGCCGGCCGGCGGGGGCCTCAGCCGTTCAGAGGGGCGCGTGTTCAGCCGGAGGGGGCGGCGGCCGTGTCGCAGCGGCACAGCGGAAGCTCGGGGCGGACCGGGACCATCGCGTCGGTGATGGAGACGAGGCTCGCGGCAACCCCCCAGGGCCGTACCGCCTCGTCGACGCGCCGGACCAGCTCGTCGTCCCCGGTCGCCATGAGGGACGGCAGGTCCGCCAGGTCCCGGTCCGCCACCGCGTCGCGCAGCGCCACCTCGGTGACCGTCTGCGCGGCGGAGGACGGCGCGTCCGCGGCGGCCGCGTACGTGACGGGGTCGTCGGCCCCCATCACCGCGGTCGCCTTGACACGGACGTGCACGCCGTCCCTCGTGGTGGCCCTGAACCAGATGTCGTACGGCTGCGCGCCCATCGGAACGCGCACGCCGGTGTCCACGAAGGGGACGAGGAACCGCAGGCCGGGCTGCCGCACGCCGACCGTGCGGCCGAACCGCCGGACGACGAGGCGCTCGGACGCCCCGACCCTCCGGAGGCCGTAGGCGACCCCCACGGCCATGAGCAGTCCGAGGACGATCAGGAAGGCCGCCGGGGCGGCCAGGATCTCCGTCCGCTCCACCCCGACCTCCTCACTCAGCGCCGCCGGTATCCTCACCTTCCACCATCGGTGGTGAAACCCCCCGTCACCATTGGGCCCAGTGCTCATTGAGGTGGGTGCTGACCATGCAGACGGAACTGAGCCGTATGGGTATCGCACCTGATTGGGGATCTCATGCATGGACAACGGCGGGTCTCGTGCGATGACGTGGTGCCATGACCGCGAGCAGCACCGGACCGGCGGCGGAGCCGGCCGCCGGGCACCCTGACACCGAGCCGGAGTCCGAGCACCAGCCGCGCCGCCCGAGGACGCCGGTGTCGGCCCTGTTCTGGCGCATCCTCGGCATCAACGGCCTGATCTTCGTGATCGGCATAGCCGCCCTGGCGCTGACGCCGCTCACGGTCTCGTCCCGGATCCTGCTGAGCGAGCTGGCGATCCTGGCGGTGGGCCTGGCGGTCATGGTGGCGGCGAACGCGCTGCTGCTGCGCGTCAGCCTCGCGCCGCTGGCCGGGCTCACGACCCTGATGGCGCGGATGGACTCGCTCCGCTCGGGCGACCGGCTCGCGACCACCCCGAACCGGGACCTGTTCCGGCTGGTCGACCAGTTCAACGCGATGCTCGACCGCCTGGAGGCCGACCGCAGCACCAGCACCGCCGTGGTGCTGGACGCGCAGGAGGCCGAGCGCCGCCGCATCGCCCAGGAGCTGCACGACGAGATCGGGCAGAGCCTCACCGTCGTGCTGCTCGAACTGAAGTCGGTGGTGAGCAGGGCGCCGGAGGAGGTCGCGGAGGACCTGCGGGGCGTGCAGGAGACCGTCCGGTCGAGCCTGGACGAGGTGCGCCGCGTCGCGCACCGGCTGCGTCCCGGCGTCCTGGACGATCTCGGCCTGACCAGCGCGCTCACGTCCCTCGTCGGGGACTACTCCGAGACGGGCGGGCCGCGCGTGACCCGCCGCGTCCAGACCGGCCTGGAGGACCTCGGCGGCGACGCCGAGCTCGTGATCTACCGGATCGCGCAGGAGGGCCTGACCAACGTGTGGCGGCATTCCGGCGCGAAGAACGCGGAGCTGTCGCTGACGCAGGACGAGGACGGCCGGGTGATCCTGCGGGTCGTGGACGACGGCTCGGGCCCTCCGACGAAGACCGGCACCGGCATCCGCGGCATGCAGGAGCGCGCGATGCTCATCGGCGCCCAGCTCACCATCGGCTCGGCCAACGGCGGCGGCACGGAGGTCCGCCTGGTGATCCCGCCCGCCGGCAGCCGCCGCAACCAGCACCCGCCCGAGAACGGCCCGCCACCCCGTTGACTT
>NZ_BMRO01000004.1:39704-51978 GCF_014648675.1 Actinomadura livida | reverse complement strand
CGGCGTGTTGTTGTTATGGAGCGCTCCATAACAACAACACGCCGCAAGTCAACGAAACAGGTGGGCCCCGGAGGGCGGGGGTGCGGGGGTTACGGTTCGACGAGGCCGACGCGGATGGCGTACTTGGTCAGCTCCAGGCGGTCGCGCATGCCCAGCTTGGCGAGGACGTTCGCGCGGTGCCGGTCGACGGTCTTGACGCTGATCGTCAGGAGCTCCGCGATCTCTTTGGACGAGTGGCCCTCCGCGACGAGCTTGATGATCTCCTCCTCGCGCGGGGTGAGCAGGCTGTCGGGGCCGTCGCCGTCCCGGTCGCGGCTCAGGTACTCGCGGATCAGCACGTTGAGGGCGCCCGGGTAGAGGAACGGCTCGCCCCGCATCGCGGCGCGGCAGGCGTGCAGGAGGTCGCGGTCGGCGACGGACTTCAGCACGTACCCGGACGCGCCGGCCTTGAGCGCCTCGAACAGGTACTGCTCGTTGTCGTACATGGAGAGGATCAGCGTCCGCACGGACGGGAAGCGGCGGGAGATCTCCCGCGCGGCCTGGAGCCCGGTCATCCGCGGCATCGCGATGTCGAGGATCGCGAGATCGACCTCGGTGCCCGCGATCAGCTCGAGCGCCTCCGCCCCGTCCGCGGCCTCGGCGACGACCGTCAGGTCCGGCTCGGCGTCGAGGATCAGCCGGAGGCCGCGGCGGACCAGCGCATGGTCATCGGCCAGCAGTATCCGGGTGCGAGTTTCCCCAGCTTGCACCATCACCTCCGGTCGACCGGACCCATGGTATGCCGGTAACCAGAGAGCCGGCCGGCGCCAGGCATAGATACATGTTCCTCCCGTGCCGATATGGGTGCTGTCCCCGATGCTGACTCGGGCATTCGCCGCAAAGACTGGACACCGTACGCAGAAAGGGGCGGACGCATGGCACAGCGATACGGCAGGGGCCTCGGAGCCCTGTCCAAGGCGCCGCGGAGGCCGTCCTGCGACGGGACCGTCCCCGGCGTTAGGAGGAGGAACCTATCAGCCAGAAGAATCAGGCTCTCCGGAAGCCGAAAGGAAACCATGCAAGCGCGGGACATCGCCGTACAGGTGCCGACCGTGACGATGAACGACCCGATCGCGCACGCGATCCAGGTCATGGCACTCGGCCGCCTGCCCGGTCTGATCGTCGTCGACGCCGAGCAGCGGCCCCGGGTCGTCCTGCCCGGGACTCAGGTGTTGAAACTGGCGGTCCCCGCCGCCTACCAGGAGGACTTGGCCCTGACCCGGGCCGTGGACGAGGCGCACGCCGACGTGTTCTGGGAAGAGATCAGCGACATGCGGGTAGGCGAATGCCTCGGAACGCACACGGTCCGCCCGGTGACCGTGAAGGCGTCCTCGACACTCTTGGAGATCGCCACCCTCATGGCGCAGCAGCGCAGCCCGCTTGTCGCGGTGGTGGACGACGCGGGGTTGCTGGCCGGGGCCGTCACCTTGGACCGGGTGCTGTCCGCACTGGCGCTGACCAGGCCCGATTCGGACGACTGAGCCGAGCGCAGGGACCGGGTACGCGCCCAAAAAGCGCCTGCCCGCCGGGCGCGTCATTTCGCCGTCCACCCTCTGACGGCGCGCTGGAGAGGGATCTGACATGAGCGCCGTCCTGGCGCTCGTGATCTTCATCGTCGCGTTCTTCTTCATCGCGACGGAGAAGGTCGACAAGGTCAAGGTCGTACTGGTCGCCGCCGGCCTGATGACGGTCCTCGGGCTGACGTCGGGCGGGGAGGTCTTCTTCTCCGAGCACGAGGGGATCGACTGGAACGTCATCTTCCTGCTGCTCGGCATGATGATCGTCGTCGGGATCATCAAGGGCACCGGCCTGTTCGAGTACCTGGCGATCTGGGCGGCCAAGAAGTCGAAGGGCAGGCCGTACCGGCTGCTGGTGATGCTGATGGCCATCACCGCGGTGGCCTCGCCGTTCCTGGACAACGTCACCACGATCATGCTGGTGGCACCGGTGACGGTGGTGGTCTGCAATCGGCTGCGGATCCCGGCTCAGCCGTACCTCATCGCCGAGGTGCTGGCGTCGAACATCGGCGGCGCGGCCACCCTGATCGGGGACCCCCCGAACATCATCATCGCCAGCCGCGCGGGGCTGACGTTCAACGACTTCCTCGTGCACATGACGCCGATCGTGGTGATCATTTTCGCCACGTTCGTGGTGATGTCCCGGTGGATCTTCCGCAAGGCGTTCAAGTACGACCCGCGATACGTGGACGAGGTGATGGCGCTGGACGAGCGCAAGGCCATCACCGACCACCGCCTGCTGGTGCGGTGCCTCGTCGTGCTCGGCTTGATCATCGTCGGGTTCTCGCTGCACTCGGTGTTCCACGTCGAGCCCTCGATCGTGGCCCTCGTGGGCGCGGGCGTCATGCTGCTCGTCACGAAGGTCGAGGTCAACGACGTCCTCAAAGAGGTCGAGTGGGGCGTCCTGGTGTTCTTCATGGGCCTGTTCGTGATGGTGTCGGGCCTCGGGCACACCGGCGTGATCGAGAACATCGGCACCTGGGCCGCGGACGCGATCGGCGACAACTACTTCGCCGCCGCGACCAGCCTGGTGTTCGGCTCGGCCGTGCTGGGCGCGTTCTTCGACAACATCCCCTACACGGCGACGATGGCGCCGATCGTGGAGGGGATGGCGGCCGGGGCCGACCCGGCGACCGCCGACGCGCTGTGGTGGTCGTTCGCGCTGGGGGCCGACTTCGGCGGGAACGGAACGGCCGTCGCCGCGAGCGCCAACGTCGTCGCGATCGGCATCGCCGCCAGGACCGGTCACCCGATCAGTTTCTGGCAGTTCACCCGCTACGGCATCGGCATCACGATCGTCAGCACCGTGATGGCCTGGGTGTACGTGGCACTGCGCTACTTCTAGCGCACCCCTTTGGATGGGAAGCGGATGGCCGGGCACGCCCGTCAGTAGGCGTGCTCGGTCATCAGCCTTCTGGACGCCTCGGTGATGCTGCCCGACAGCGACGGGTAGACCGCGAACGTCTGCGCCACCTGGTTGACGGTCAGGTGCTGCTGGACGGCCAGCGACACGCCCAGGATCAGCTCGCTGGCCCGCGGCGCCACGATGACGCCGCCGAGGATGATCCCCGTGGACGGGCGGCAGAACAGCTTCACGAAGCCGTCCTCGAAGCCCTGCATCTTCGCCCGCGCGTTCGTGAACAGCGGCAGCATGACCGTCCGGGCGTTCACGTCGCCCGAGTCGACCATCTGCTGCGTCACGCCGACCGACGCGACCTCCGGGTCGGTGAAGATGTTGGACGCGACCCAGCCGAGCTTGAGCGGCTGCACCGCCTCCCCCAGCGCGTGCCACATGGCGATGCGCCCCTGCATGCCCGCCACCGATGCGAGCATCAGGATGCCGGTGCAGTCTCCGGAGGCGTAGATGTTCGAGACGGACGTCCGCGACACCTTGTCGACCTCCACGAAGCCGCGCGAATCGCACCGGACGCCGACGTCCTCCAGGCCGATGCCCGTGGTGTTCGGCACCATGCCGACGGTCATCAGGCAGTGCGTGCCCTCGACCTTCGTGCCGTCCTCCAGCGTGACGATCACGCCGTTGCCCGACCGCTCCACGCCCGCGGCCCGGGACCGCGACATGACGTTCATCCCGCGCCGCAGGAAGACCTCCTGCAGGACGGCGGCCGCGTCGGCGTCCTCCGTCGGCAGGATCCGGTCGCGCGACGACACCAGCGTGACCCGCGACCCCAGCGCCTGGTAGGCCCCGGCCAGCTCCGCGCCCGTCACACCGGATCCGACGACGATCAGATCCTCGGGGAGTTCGGGCAGGTCGTAGAGCTGGCGCCAGTCCAGGATGCGCTCGCCGTCCGGCTCGGCGCCGGGCAGGATGCGCGGGGTCGCGCCCGTCGCGATCAGGACGATGTCGGCCCGGATGCGCCGGTCGCCGACCGCTACCACGTGCGGCTCCACCAGCCGGGCCTCACCGCGGACGATCTTGACCTCCTCGTAGGCGAGCCGTTCGGCGACGTCGAACGACTGGGCCCGCGCGAGGTCCTTGACGCGCTTGTTGACGGTGGCGAGGTCGGCCTCCAGCGCCCCGACGATCCCGTCCGGGCCGCCGTTGAAGCGCAGCCCGAGGCCGGCCGACTCGGACATGACCGAAATACGGGTCGAGGTGGCGATGAGCGTCTTGGAGGGCACGCAGTCGGTGAGCACGCAGGCGCCGCCCGGACCGTCCCGTTCGACGACGGTCACGTCGGCGCCGAGCTGCGCCGCGACGAGCGCGGCCTCGTAACCGCCCGGGCCTCCTCCGATGATCACGATGCGGGTCACATCTTCCATTCTTTCCTACTCCCGGCAGTGAGATGTCCAGCCCGGGGCCCGTCCGCCCGGAGATGTCCCACCGGACGCCGTGCCGACGACGCGCCGGGCACCGCGACCGCGGATACGCGCCGCCCGCAATCCGCGCTTCGGGCCGGTCGCGGCCCGGCGGGTGGGTTAGCCTTGGCCAACGTGGCACTGTACGCGGCGTACGCCTCCAACATGGATCCCGAGCAGATGTCGAGCCGGGCTCCGCACTCGCCCATGCGCGGCACCGGCTGGCTGGCCGGCTGGCGGCTGACCTTCGGCGGCCAGGACAAGCACTGGGACGGGGCCCTCGCGACCGTCGTCGAGGACGGCTCCGAGCAGGTCTTCGTCGTCATGTACGACGTGCCCGCCTGGGACGAGAAGGAACTGGACGCCTGGGAGGGCGCCGCGCTCGGCGTCTACCGCAAGATCAGGGTGCGGGTGCAGACCCTCGACGGGGACGCGCTGTGCTGGCTGTACGTCCTGGACGACTACGAGGGCGGCCTCCCGTCCGCGCGCTACCTCGGCATCCTCGCGGACGCGGCGGAGAAGGCCGGCGCGCCCGACGACTACGTCAAGGACCTGCGCACCCGCCCCTGCAAGTCCCTCGGCGACTGAGGCCGGGCGCCGGCCGGGGCGGGCCGATCGAGGTCGGGAGAAACCGCCTGTAGTGTCGGCCTTGTGAGCAACGACGCTTTTGCACTGTCGCGCGGCGCCGCGGACGAGCTGCGCGCCCGCACGTCCTTCGACTCCTTCGACGTGGCCCTCGTGATGGGCTCGGGCTGGGTCCCGGCGGCCGAGGCGCTGGGCGACCCCGCCGCCGAGTTCGCGGTGACGGAGCTGCCCGGGTTCGCGCCGCCCGCCGTCGAGGGCCACGCCGGGCGGGTCCGGGTCGTCGAGGTCGGCGGGCACCGCACCCTGGTGTTCCTCGGCCGGACGCACCTGTACGAGGGGCACGGCGTCGACGCGGTGGTGCACCCCGTCCGGACGGCGCTGGCCGCCGGGGTGAAGACGGTGGTGCTGACGAACGCGGCGGGCACGCTGCGGCCCGAGCGCCAGCGGGTGGGCGACCCGGTGCTGATCGCGGACCAGCTCAACCTGACGGGCGCGAACCCGCTGACCGGCCCGACGTTCCTCGACCTGACCGAGGCGTACTCGGCGCGGCTGCGCGCCCTGGCCCGGGAGGTCGACCCGACGCTCGCGGAGGGCGTCTACGCCGCGTTCCGCGGCCCGACCTACGAGACGCCCGCGGAGATCCGGATGCTGCGGACGCTGGGCGCCGACCTGATCGGGATGTCGACCGTGCTGGAGACGATCGCCGCGCGGCGCGGCGGCGCGGAGGTCCTCGGGATCTCCCTGGTCACCAACATCGCGGCCGGTCTCTCGGACGAGCCGCTGGACCACGAGGAGGTCCTCGCCGCCGGACGGGCGTCCGCCGGCCGCATGGGCACCCTCCTCGCGACCGTCCTGTCCAAGCTCTGAACCGCCGGCGGCAGGGCAGGACCACGAGATGAGCGATCTTCGCGCGCAGGCCTTGGAGTGGCTGGCGCAGGACCCCGACCCGGACACCCGCGCGGAACTCCGCGCGATCCTGGACGCGGGCGACGAGCGGGCGCTCGCGGAGCGGTTCGGGACGCGGCTGGAGTTCGGCACGGCCGGGCTGCGCGGCGAGCTGGGCGCGGGGCCGAACCGGATGAACCGGGTGACGGTCATGCGCGCCGCCGCCGGGCTAGCCGCCCGGCTCCCCCGCCGCGGCCGGGTGATCATCGGGTTCGACGCGCGGCACGGCTCGCGGCGGTTCGCGGCCGACACGGCCGCCGTGCTCGGCGGCGCGGGCCTGCGGCCCGAGGTGTTCGCCGACCCGGTCCCGACGCCCGTGCTGGCCCACTTCGTCCGGGCGCACGACGACATCGTCGCGGGCGTCATGGTGACCGCCAGCCACAACCCGCCCCGCGACAACGGCTACAAGGTGTACTGGGCGGACGGGGCGCAGATCGTCCCGCCGCTGGACGCCGAGATCTCCGCCGCGATCGACGCCGTCGGCCGGGTGGACGAACTGCCGCTCGCGGCGGACTGGCCCGTCCACGACGACGCCGGCCGCTACCTCGACGCGGTGTCGTCGCTGCGCCTCGGCGGCCCCGCCCGCGACTCCGGCGGGGACCTCTCGATCGTCTACACGCCGCTGCACGGGGTGGGCCGCGACGTCCTCCTCCAGGCGTTCGACCGGGCCGGGTTCCCGGCGCCGGCCGTCGTGCCGGAGCAGGCCGAGCCGGACCCGGACTTCCCCACCGTCGCCTTCCCGAACCCGGAGGAGCCCGGCGCGCTCGACCTGGCCCTCGCGCTCGCCCGCGCCCGCGGCGCCGACCTGGTGATCGCCAAC
The DNA here is from genome assembly GCF_014648675.1 of Actinomadura livida. Lineage (GTDB taxonomy): Bacteria > Actinomycetota > Actinomycetes > Streptosporangiales > Streptosporangiaceae > Spirillospora > Spirillospora livida. The sequence goes on along the minus strand of NZ_BMRO01000004.1, from coordinate 45,255 downwards.
GACCCCGACGCGGACCGCTGCGCGGTCGCCGTGCCGGGCGACGGCGGCTGGCGGACGCTGACCGGGGACGAGCTCGGGTGCCTGCTCGCCGGGCACGTCCTGCGGCACACCACCGGCGACGACCGCCTGGTCGTCACCACGATCGTGTCGTCCTCGCTGCTGCGCTCGATCGCGGCGGCGCACGGCGTGCGGTTCGCCGAGTCCCTCACCGGCTTCAAATGGATCATGAAGGCCGGCGGGCCCGAAGACGACGGGGGGTGTGGGGGGTCGTCCCCCCACAGGAAACCCGGCCGGCTGGTTTTCGGCTACGAGGAGGCCATCGGCTACAGCGTCGGCGACGACCGCGGCGTGCTCGTCAACGACAAGGACGGCATCGGCGCGGCGCTCGCCGTGGCCGCGATGGCCGCGCAGGCCCGGCGCGACGGCCGCACGCTCCTCGACCTCCTCGACGACCAGGCCCGCGAACACGGCCTGCACGCCACATCCCAGCTCTCGATAAGAGTGGACGACCTCTCGCTGATCACGTCCGCGATGAGCCGCCTGCGCGCCGACCCGCCCGTCCACCTGGGTGGACGTGCCGTCGAACGGTTCGACGACCTCTCCCACGGCGTGGACGGCCTGCCCCCCACGGACGGGCTCCGGTTCCGCCTGTCCGGAGGGTCACGGGTGGTCATCCGCCCATCGGGGACGGAGCCGAAGCTCAAGTGCTACCTGGAGGTCGTCCTACCCGTAGAGGACGACATCCAGAAGGTCCGCGCGCGCGCCGCCGCCGACCTGGACGCCCTCCGCACGGACCTCTCCACAATCCTCAGCTGACGGCCCCCACGATGGCGAGCACGACCAGCGCCGCCAGCGGGACCACCAGCGACACCACGGCCGGGACCGACCACGTCACCGCGCCCCGCACCGACTCCCTGGCCTCCTCGGCCTTCGCCTTGGCGGCGGCGGCCTTGTCCGGCGCCCCGGACCGCGTCTTCGGACGCTGCCGCTGGAGGATCTCGTTCAGCCGCTGCGCCGTGTACGCCGTCGGCGTGCGGCCCGTCAGGTCGAACCCCTGGGTCTTGGCCTGCTCCTTGCGGGCCCGCGCCTCCGCCTTGGCCTGGGCGCGCGGCGACGTCTGGTGCACCCAGGCCCGCGCCTCCAGCTCCGCTCCGTCCGGCCCGGTGAAACGGATCTTCACCGCGTTGGCGCCCTCGATCCCGCGGACCGCGGCCCACGGGATCCTGATGTCGCGGAGCGGGTTGCGGACCTCGACCCCGTCGTCGTCCGCGCGGATCACCGGCCGCAGCCCGACCGTGTAGGCGATCCCGCAGCCCAGGAGCAGCAGCACCCCGACGGTCAGCGCCGTCAGCGAGTAGGTCGGCTCGCCGGTGAGGCCGAACACCAGGTCGGCGATGTTGAGCACGGCGAACGTCAGCCACGCGTACGCCGCCACGCGCCCGGCCGTCGAGCGAATCGTCATGGGCCCGATCATGCCAGGGGCCGGGCGCCGCTCCACTTGAGCTGCGCGAAACCGGGCTTGATCACGCCGTTGATGAGCTCCAGCCGCTCGTTGAACGGCACGAACGCCGACTTCATCGCGTTGACGGTGAACCACTGGAGGTCGTCCCACCCGTACCCGAACGCCTCGACGAGCTTCGCGAACTCCTGCGACAGCGTCGTCCCGCTCATCAGCCGGTTGTCGGTGTTCACCGTGACGCGGAAGCTCAGCCGCCGCAGCAGCCCGATCGGGTGCTCCGCGATCGACTTCGCCGCGCCCGTCTGGATGTTGGAGGTGGGGCACATCTCCAGCGGGATCCGCTTGTCGCGGACGTACCCGGCGAGCCGCCCGAGCTTGGCGTCGTCCCCCGCCACCTCGATGTCGTCGATGATCCGCACGCCGTGCCCGAGCCGGTCGGCCCCGCACCACTGGATCGCCTGCCAGATCGACGGGAGGCCGAAGCCCTCGCCCGCGTGGATGGTGAAGTGCGCGTTCTCCCGCTGGAGGTACTCGAACGCGTCGAGGTGCCGGGTGGGCGGGTATCCGGCCTCGGCCCCGGCGATGTCGAACCCCACGACGCCCGCGTCCCGGTACCGGACGGCCAGCTCCGCGATCTCCATGCTCCGCGCCTGGTGCCGCATCGCCGTCACCAGCGTCCCGACCCGGATGCCGAAGTCCCTGCGGCCCCGCGCGAACCCGTCGAGGACGGCCTCCACGACCTGCTCCAGCGACAGCCCCGCCGCGAGGTGCTGCTCGGGCGCGTACCGGACCTCCGCGTAGACGATGCCGTCGTTCGCGAGGTCCTCGGCGCACTCGTACGCCACCCGCGTGAGCGCCTCGGCGGACTGCATCACTCCCACGGTGTGGGAGAACGTCTCCAGGTACCGCTCCAGCGATCCCGAGTTGGCGGCGGCCTCGAACCATTCGCGCAGGGCGTCCGCGTCCGTGGCCGGCAGGTCCCCGTACCCGGAATCGCGCGCCAGGTCCACGATGGTCCCGGGGCGGACCCCGCCGTCCAGGTGGTCGTGCAGCAGCACCTTGGGCGCGCGCCGGATGTCGTCAAGAGTGGGCCGAACGTTCATCCCTCGAAGCTACCCGGCCGCACGGGGCACGACCTCGTCAATTACCGCCAAGGCGGAGGTGGCGTGTCGTCCGGCGGGTCCGCGGCACCGGGTCAGGGCTTGCGCGCCACGCCGACGTACAGGTCCGTCTCGGGAAGCTCCCCGCCGGCCGGCGCCAGGCGCGGCCGCCACCGGGCCACCGACACCACGCCGGGGTCGACCGGCTCCAGGCCGTCGAACAGGGCGGCGAGGCGCTCCGGGGTGTACAGGTGGATGGGCGGGTTGCCGAACGCCTCGTTGTAGGCGGCGGCGGCCCGGTCCATGTTCTCCGGCTTGATGACGTTGGTGTTGACGGAGACCGCGAGGAGACTGCCCGCGACGACGCCGTCCATGACCTTGTCGATCAGGGCCTTGGCCTCCGCGTCGTCACCGATGTGGTTGAAGACGCCGAGCATGATGACGCCCACCGGCTCGCCGAAGTCGAGCGTCTCGGCCGCGGCGGCGAAGATCTTGTCGGGGTCGTGCATGTCCGCGTCGATGTAGTCGGTCACGCCCTCGGGACTGCTGGTCAGCAGGGCGCGGGCGTGCGCGAGCACGATCGGGTCGTTGTCGACGTACACGATCCGGCACTCCGGCACCGCGCGCTGCGCCACCTCGTGGGTGTTGTCGGCCGTGGGAAGACCGGTGCCGATGTCGAGGAACTGCCGGATCCCGCATTCGTGCACCATGTATTCGACGGCACGGCCGAGGAACGCCCGATTATTGCGCATCTGGTCGACGAAGTCGGGTTCGGCCTCGATGACCTGTTCCCCGACGATGCGGTCGATCTCGTAATGGTCCTTGCCGCCGAGCCAGAAGTTGTAGATGCGGGCGGAGTGCGGCACATCTCCGCGGATGACGCCCTCAAGCGGGTTGTCGGAACGGCTTTCATCTGCGGTCATGACGGGAGCGTACGCCAGGAATGGGGCGATAGGGGAATAGGAGGGCGGTGTGCCGGATGCGCCGCGTTGCGAGCCGCCCGGGGCGAATGTCCCGGGCGGCCTTTCGCGGGCGGCGCCGGACGGTCAGCGGCTCAGCCGCTGGTAGCGGCGGACCGCCAGCGGCAGGAAGACCACCGTGACCGCGATCGGCCAGACGACCGCCATGAGCAGGGCGTTCTGCTCGATCCACGTGTCGCCGACCGCCGCCGGGTTGCCGAACAGCTCGCGGGACGCGGTGACCGTGGAGGAGACCGGGTTCCACATCGCCAGCGTGCCCAGCCAGCCGGGCATGAGGGACGGCGCCACGAACGCGCTGGAGATCATCGCGAACGGGAACGCGACCGCGAACAGGCTCCCGGCCGCCTCCTCGTTCGGCACCAGGAGGCCGAGCAGCACCCCGATCCAGATCAGCGCGAAGCGGAGCAGGAGGAACAGCCCGAAGGCGGCGAGGGTGGCGAGCACCCCGCCGGTGGAGCGCCAGCCGATCGCCAGCGCGGTCAGCGCCAGGACGACGAGGTCGAGGCACGCGGCGATGAGGTCGCCGACACCCCGTCCCGTGACGACGGCCGAAGGCGCCATCGGCATCGAGCGGAACCGGTCGGTGACGCCCCTCGTGCTCTCGTAAACGACGACGTAGGCGGTGTTCATGAAGCCCATCGCCATCGTCATGCCGAACATGCCCGGCATCAGGAACTCGCGGTAGTCGCCGCCGCCGGGGACGGACATGGCGCTGCCGAACACGTACCCGAACAGCAGCACCGACACGATCGGGAACCCGAGCTGCCAGGCGATGTTGCTCGGCTGCCGGACGTAGTGGGTCAGGCCGCGCAGGACGATCGTCCAGCAGTCCGCGACGGCCCAGTAGAGGCGCCCGGCGAGCCCGTCCTCGCCGGCCGCCGCGCCCTTGGCGGTGACTCCGCTCCGGGGGGTGACGCTGCTTTCGGCGCTCACGCTTCCACCTTCTCCTTGTCGTCCTCGGCGGGGTGTCCGGTGAGGCGCAGGAACACCTCGTCCAGCGTGGGGCGGCGGAGCCCGATGTCCTCGACGGCGACGCCGTCGTCCTGGAGCGTGCGGGCGACCTCGGTCAGCGCGGCGACGCGTTCGGTGACGGGGGCGTGCACCCGCGCGGCCGTCGCGTCCACCTGCGGCTCGGCGGACGAGACCCGGGCCACCGCCGCCGCCGTGGCGGGCAGGTCGGCGGGATCGCGCACCACCACCTCGATGCGGTCGCCGCCGATCAGCCGCTTGAGCGACCCGGGCGTGCCGTCGGCGATGACCCGGCCGTGGTCGAGGACGGCGATGCGGTCGGCGAGCTGGTCGGCCTCGTCCAGGTACTGCGTCGTCAGCAGGACGGTCGTGCCCTGCGCGACCAGCGACCGGACGGACCGCCACACCTCGTTGCGGCCGCGGGGGTCGAGCCCGGTGGTCGGCTCGTCGAGGAACAGGACGTCCGGCGCGAGGATCATGCTGGCGGCCAGGTCGAGCCGCCGGCGCATCCCGCCGCTGTACTGCTTGACCCCCTTGTCGGCGGCGTCCAGCAGGTCGAACCGCTCCAGCAGCTCGTCGGCGCGCTCCGCCGCCCGGCGCTTGCCGAGGTGGAAGAGCCGGCCGAACATGCGGAGGTTCTGCCGTCCGGTGAGGACCTCGTCCACCGCGGCGTGCTGCCCCGCCAGCCCGATCCGGCGGCGCACCTGCCGGGGGCGCGCGGCGACGTCCAGCCCGGTGACCTCGGCCCGCCCGCCGTCCAGCCGGACGAGCGTGGCCAGGATGCGGACGGCGGTGGTCTTGCCGGCCCCGTTCGGGCCGAGCAGGCCGTACACCATGCCTTTCGGCACGGTCAGGTCGAAGCCGTCGAGCGCGCGTTTCTCCCCGTAGTGCTTGCGGACCCCCTCGGCGAGGATCGCGTTTTCCGGCATGCCGTCTCCTTTCGCGTACACCATACGCGAGTTAGCGTACGGCATACACTAAATGTGCGCGATAGCTTTGCCGAAGGCACCGGCCGGTGCCGCGCACGGACCGCAGGACGGAAG
>NZ_BMRO01000004.1:0-39632 GCF_014648675.1 Actinomadura livida | reverse complement strand
GACCTTGCGGGACACGCGCCGCACATCCCATTGCCTGCCGCGCCGACCGACGATCCGGAATCCCTCGTGCCGTCCGGCTTTGCGCCATGTCGGCCGCCGGTGCGTCCCTGTGAAGAAGTTCGCCATGGCCTGCGCGAAATCGCGCAGGGCCTGCTGCTGCACCGTCTGCGAACCGGCCGCCAGCCACGGGTTGGCGGCGCGGGCCCCGGTCAACTGGCGGGCCTGCGCGACATACCCCGGTGCGGGGCCTCGGCTCGGCGTCCACCAGGCGTGCTGTTCCACGGCCAGGTTCCACACGAACCGGGCATGTCCGCAGTGCTCCAGCAGCCCCGCCTCCTGGACGGGGGTCGGGCACAGCCGGTACCGGGACACGCCCGCAACATACCGACCGCCACCGACAAAGCCCGGAGAGTCACCGTGCCGTCTCGCTCCCCGTTCCCTCCCCGCCCTCAAGGACGGGGCCTCCACGCTATAGGCAGCCGATGACCAAGGAGCCCGACGGCCGCGACCTGAACCTCAGCCTGAAGCTGCTGTGGGGCGGCCGGACCCGGCCGCAGCGGGGCCGGCCGCCGACGCTCAGCCTCGGCCGGATCGTCGCGGCGGCCGTCGAGGTCGCCGACGAGCTCTCGCTCACCGAGGGGCTCGAAGCGCTGTCCATGCGCTCCATCGCGACCCATCTCGGCGTCGGGACGATGTCGCTCTACCGCTACGTCCCGGGCAGGAGCGAGCTGCTGGACCTCATGCTCGACCACGTCATCGAGGTCCCGGAGACCGACCCCGGCGACGACCACGGCTGGCGCGAGATCCTGACGGACGCGGCGCACCACCACTGGAAGCTGTGCATGGACCACCCCTGGTACCCGTTCGTGGACCAGAGCCGCCCGCTCCTCGGTCCGAACAGCATGCGCGGCCTCGACCGGCTGTTCCGCCTGCTGCGCCCCACGGGCCTCGACGACCGGACGCTGATGATGATGATCGGCGTCCAGGGCGACTACGTGGACGGCCTCGCACGCGGCTACATCAACGAGCGCCGGGCCGAACGCCGCACGGGCGTCAGCAACGAGGACTTCTGGCGGGCACAGGAGCCGACCCTCGTCGAGGCCATGAACAGCGGCAGGTTCCCCACCATGGCCGCCCTCTCGGAGAGCACCTTCGACTTCACACACGAGCAGCTCTTCGAGTTCGGCCTGGCCCGCCTCCACGACGGCTTCGCCACCTTCATCGACCGCGGCGCCCGCCCGTCCTGAGCCGCCGGCGCGTCAGGCGGTGTGCTCGGCGAGGCGGCGGAGCAGGGTCACGAGCCGCTCGCGTTCGGCCTTGCTGAAGGGGCCGAAGATGCTCTCGCCCACCTGCTCGGCGACGCCCCGCGCCTCCGCGAGGGTCTGCTCTCCCCTGGGCGTCAGCACGATCGCGTAGGCGCGCCGGTCGTGCGGCACGCGCTCGCGGGAGACCAGGCCGCCGTGCTCCAGCTCGTCGATGAGCCGGACCATCGTGGACTTGTCGATGCCGATGCGCCCGATCAGGTCGCGCTGGCTGACCGGGCCGTACATCGGCAGCGCGACCAGGACGGTGAACCGCCGGACGTCGATGCCCAGCGGGCGCAGCGCCTCGTTCATCCGCTCCCGGCTCTGGTTGTGGGCCTTGGCCAGCAGCATGCCCATCCCGGCCTGATCGGCGGCGCGGCCGCCCTCCCCGGACAGGAGGCGTTCGAGCAGGTCCTCCAGCATGGGGACCACTCTAGTAGCACCTGATATAGTCTCAGATGAGATTATCTCGCGTGGGCGGCACCTCGCGATCGACAGGAGACGTTCATGTCCGATCTCACCCGGCGGCGCACCCTCAAGCTGGCCGCCGCGACCGGCGTGGCCGCGGCCGCCGCGGCCGTGCCGCTCCAGGGGCGCGACGCCGCCGCGAGCCCGCGCCGCCCCTCGTACGGACGGATCGACACCCACCACCACGCCGTCCCGCCCAAGATGCGGCAGTGGGCGGTGGAGCAGGGCATCATCCCGCCGGACGACGTCCCCCGGTGGGCCCAGTGGACCCTGGAGGAGACGCTCGCGACCATGGAGGCCAACGGCATCGCCATGGGCGTGGCCTCCGCCCCCGTACCGCCCGAGATATTCGCCGACCGCGAGGCCGCCGAGTCGGGCGTCCGCGTGTGCAACGAGTCGCTGGCGGAACTGGTGCGCGACAACCCCGCCCGGTTCGGCTTCTTCGCCAACGTCGCCATGCTCCACCCGGACCTGGCGCTTGAGCAGGTCGCGTACGCGCTGGACGAGCTGGGCGCCGCCGGGGTGCTGCTCACCACGTCGGCCGGCGGACGCTACCTCGGCGACCGGACGTTCGACCCGCTGCTGGCCGAGCTCGACCGCCGCGGCGCCGTCGTGTTCACCCACCCCTTCGCACCCCAGGGGATAGTCGAGGTCCCCGAGGTCGGCGAGTGGCTCGGCGACTTCCTGCTCGACACCACCCGCACCGCGCTCAGCCTCATCGCCTCCGGGGCCATGGACCGCTACCGGAGGCTGTCGGTGATCCTGTCCCACGGGGGCGGGTTCCTGCCGTACATGGCCGGCCGCGCCGAGCGCTGGGGCCGGGAGGACGGCGGCCCCGACCCGCAGAAGTTCCGGCGGGCGCTCCGCCGCTTCTACTACGACACGGCGCTCCCCATGTCCCCGTACGCCACCCCGACCCTGATCGGCGCGGTCGGCGCCGAACGGGTCCTGTTCGGCACCGACTGGCCCGCCAACTCCGCCGGCGAGGTGGGCATCAACACCGCGGACTTCGACCGCGACCCCGGTCTCGACCGCCGCGCGCACCGGGCGATCTCCCGCGACAACGCCCTGCGCCTCCTCCCCGGCCTCGCGAGACACCGCCGATGACGCGCACCTAGCGCCCCGCGGCCGGCCGCCCGGCCCAGGTCTTCGCGAAGGCTCGGACGGCGCGGCCGGCCGCCGGGCTGAGCAGCGGGCGCCAGGTCGCGAACAGGGCGGTCAGGGCTTCGCCATGCGCGACCCGCAGGGCGGGGGATGCGGCGAGGACGTCCAGTTCGTTGGCCACGGTGAGTTCGGCGAAGTCGCGGCGCCGCTCCTGGGACGGGCGGTGGACGGCGCCGGTGAAGCGGTCGGTGAACGGCCCGCCGGCCGAGGCAAGGTGCGGATACGTCCGGGAACGGTCGCAACTGGCGTACAGGTAGACCAGCGCCTCGGCCTCCGCCCCGATGACGTCGGTCAGCTCGCCGCGCCGGTTTGGATCGCCCAGGGCCTCGGCGAAGCCGTCGGTTCCGTAGAACGCGTGGCACAGGCCCGCCAGCCGAAGCTCAGGACGTGCTCCCCACTCGCCGAGCGTCGCGTGCACGCGGCGCAGATGCGCGTAGAGCGTGCCGCCTGGATGCTTTAGCCGGTCCGCTCCCCGTGCGAGGAGGAGTCCGGCCGCGGAATCGGTCGGCATGGGCGCACCTCCCCGTTGGTCGGCACCCGTCCGCCTTCCCGATCGTCGTCCGCCGTATGTCCCGGGTCACCGGCGGCGGCGCCGGGTGCCGCGGACGGGTTGCCGCCGCGTTCGGACCAGCCGGCCCGTCCGCTCAGCCTGGCGCCCGGACACCCTCCAGTCAATTCTTGGATTTGCTTAGGCAACTCCAACCGTTAACTTGGGTCGGTGACGCTCGACGATCTCCGGGTCTTCATCGCCGTGTGCGAGACCCGAAACCTCAGCGCGGTCGCCCGGACGCTCTCCTGCAGCCAGTCGGCCGTCAGCCAGCACGTCCGGCGGCTCGAACGCGAGCTGGGGCTCACGCTGATCGAGCGGCGGCCCCGCGGGGTCTCGCCGACGGACGCGGGCCGCATCCTGTACCAGGCGGCGCTCGGCGGCATCACCGGCCTCGACTCCGCCGTCCGCCACCTGCGCGAACTCCGCGACGGGGACGGCGGGACCGTGAAGGTCACCACCGGCGGCGTGACCGTCCGGCACTTCATGCCGGACGCCATCACCGCGTTCCGCGACCGCCATCCCGAGGCGACGCTGGACTTCCAGTCCGCCCACTCCACCCGCCGCTGCCTGGAACTCCTGCAGAACGGGCAGGCGGACCTGGCCTGGATCACGCTGGGAGAGCCGGCTCCCGGCGTCCAGCAGCGGCCGGTCATCGACCTTCCGTGGGTGCTGGTGGTCAACGCCCGTGACCCGCTCGCGGGGAGAGAGACCATCGATCCGAGCGACCTGCGTTCGATCCGCTACATCGCGCATCCGGCGAACTCGGCCTCGCACCGGCGCCTCGCGGAGAACTTCGTGCGGCTCGGCTGCACGCCCGAACGAACCGTCGGGGTGGCCGACTGGGACACCGCGGTCCTGCTCGCCGAACTCGGCGTCGGCCACGCCGTGCTGCCCGCACTGCCCAGGCTCGCGCTCTCCCCGGCCGCGCCCGTGCGGGCCGTCCCCATTCCGGCGCTGTCCCCCATCACGGTCGGCTGGGCGGCCCGTCAATGGGACGCGCTGAGCCCGCTCGCCACCGAGTTCGCCGAACTCGTCACCGCCGACCAGGCCCGGCTCGGCACGGAGTAGATCGGGACCCGGTAGACCCCTCAAAACGCGCGCGGGGGCGGCCCGTTTGAGACGACGGGCCGCCGTCCCCCGCGCCGGGCCCTACGCCTTCGCGTAGTCGCCGATGCCGCCGGCGAAGTCGAGTACGACGGCCGGCTCGTCGCCGACGACCCAGGCGTCATGGCCGGGCTCGACCACGAACACGTCTCCGGCGTCGACCTCCGCCTCGGCGCCGTCCCGCATGCGGATGCGCAGGCGGCCTTGGATGACGTACCCGTTGTGGTGGACTTCGCAGAGCTCGGTGCCCGCGATGTCCTTGACCGACTCCGTCCAGCGCCAGCCGGGCTCGAACGTCGCCTTACCGAAGACCAGGCCCGTCATGTTGACGATCTCCAGGTGCCCCATCGGGAAATCCCGCCGGTCGTCCGGCTTCTCGATGCTCTTGACTTCCGTCATGTTCGGCCTCCCGTTTCACCATCGTGGCCGCGCCGCCGCTGCGGCCGCTTCCACTCGACAAATGTGTTCTCGGGTCTCGCCGCCGGACATGAGCCCGTGCATCGCCGCACAGTACGCCCTATTTCCAGTCGAACACCGGCCCCGCCCACCGGTCAATGCCGCCGAGGCAAAGCCGCTCGGCACCGCCGGCTACGGGGTGATCACGATCTTGCCGATGTGCGTGCCGCGGCGGAACTCGGCCTGCGCGTCATGGATGTCGCGCAGCCGGTACCCGGCCGCGATCCGCGGGCGCAGGACACCGCCGCGGGCCAGCTTCGCCAGCTCCGCGAAGTGGGCGGGGGTGTGCATCGAGGAGCCGATGAGGCTGAGGTTGTGCAGGTAGAGGCGCCGCAGGTCGAAGGGGACCACGGCCCCGGCGACGGCGCCGGCGATGACCCAGCGGCCGCCGTCGCGCAGCTCGGGCAGCACGCGCTCCAGCCAGGGGCCGCCCGCCACGTCCGCGACGGCGTCCAGCCCGCCGGGCGCCGCCGCGCGCAGCTCGCGGTGCAGCCCGGCGGGATCCGCGTCCCGGGAGATGACCGCCGCGGCCCCGGCCTCCCGCAGCGCCGCGGCCTTGGCGCCGCCGGTCAGCGCCACCACCCGCGCGCCGCGCGCCACGGCGAGCTGGACGAGGGCGAACCCGACACCGCCGGACGCGCCCGTGACCAGGACCGATTCGCCCTCCCCGATGCGGGCGCGCTCCAGCATCCCCATCGCCGTGCCGTAGGCGACGGGCAGCGCGGCCAGTTCCTCGTCCGACAGCGGCGAGTCGCCCATGTCGTGGACGCGGTCGGCACCGACCGCGACATAGGTCGCGAACCCGCCGTCCGCCTCGCTGCCGAGGAGCCCGACCGGCACCGCGTCCTCACCCTCGTCCGCGTAGAAGGCGGGATCGACCAGCACCCGGCGGCCCGCCAAGTCCTCCGGGACGCCGGCGCCGACCGCGCTGACGGTACCGGCGATGTCCCCGCCCTGGACCCGGGGAAAGTCGACCGGGCCGCGCCATCCGGCCTTCGCATCGGGACGCCCCGGCAGCCCGTACGCGCCCTCCCGCGTCCAGATGTCGGTGTTGTTCAACGCCGCCGCGCTCACCCGTACGAGCACCTGGCCGGGGCCGGCCTGGGGCACCGGCCAGTCCTCCCGCACTTCGAGAGCGTCCGGCCCGCCGTGCCGGCTCAGCACGGCGGCGGTCATGAACTGATCGCTTCCCATCCGCCCGGTCTGCCCCCGGCCCCGCGTCCCATGCGGATCACGGCTGCGGGAACCGCAGCGACAGGCAGGCCGTCCGCCGGACGACCCGTGACCGCCTCCGGAGAGGGTCCGCAGAACGGCGGGTGTGGTTTTCCGCAGGAGGGTGGGCGGTCGTCCCCATGGGCGCGACGGGGTGCCGCTCCGTAGTTTCCATCCGTGATCAGAATTTCTCGATGGACGGCGTTCGCGGTCGCATCACGGTGCGGCAGGTCCTCCAGCACACCAGCCTGCTTCGCGACTACATGAGCGACCCGGGATGGTCCACGAACCGCTGGCGCGGGACGGAGCGGTTCCGCAGCTACAAGCCCGACCGGCTCCTAGCGCAGGCGTTCCGGATCCCCGCCGAGAATCCCCCGGACGTCACCTGGAAGTACTCCAACACCAACTACGTGGCCGTCGGCCGGCTGATCGAGAGGCTGACCGGACGACCGTACGGGAAGGAGGTGGAACGACGCGTCCTGCACCCACTCCGCCTGACCCAGACACTCGTCCCCGGCAACCGACCCGGCCTCCCCCGCCCACACGCACACGGCTACGCACTGCTGCCGGACGGACGCACCGTGGACGCGACCCGCATGAACCCGTCCCTGGACTGGGCGGCGGGCGAAATGATCTCCACCACCCGGGACCTCGGCCGTTTCCTCGACGCCCTGCTCGGAGGCCGACTCCTGTCCCCCGCGACCCTCACCGCGATGCGCACCACGCACCCCATCGACGCCGGCTTCGCCTACGGCCTGGGCCTCCAGGAGTACCCACTGCCCTGCGGCAAGAGCATGACCGGACACAGCGGCCAGCTCATCGGCTACACGACCTACGCGCTCCGCTCCGACGACGGCCGCCAGATGAACCTGTCGATCAACCTCGGCCCCAAGCCACCGACGACCGAAGCCCTCTACGCCCTAGCGAGCAAGGTCTTCTGCTGAAACTAACCGTGGGCGGCCACCAGGCCGCTCACGGCTAACGCTCCAGGTCGTACTCGGACGCCTTCACACGCCCGGCGAACACCCGCCAAGCCGCAGCACCGAACGCCAGACGCGGACCGTCCGGGTCCTTGGAGTCACGCACGGCCACCGCAGGCGCGAGAGCCGCAACCTCCACGCACTCGCCGCCCTGGTGCCCACTGCGACTGCTCTTCCGCCATTGGATGCCCGCCAGGTCTGAGGTGCTCATAGCCGCTCCATCGCGTCTTGGATCATGGCCAACGACTCTTCGGCGGAGAGCGTGTGACCCTGGACCAAGTCCCACGTTACGGCTTGCAGCGCGACCCTGTCTCGCTGCTTCAACAGGGTCCCCTCTCCCGAAGACTCCGTGTAGGCGATTTCCGGCCCGTCCTCAAAACTGAGGAGGATAAAGCTCCCAGTCAGCCCTGCGTGATATCCCGCGTCGTACGGGACGATCTGCAATTGACTCCTTTCACGTCGCCCTACTTCCAGCAGATAGGCAAGTTGGTCATGCATGACCTCCTTGCCGCCCACCTTCCGACGGATGACGCTCTCGTCCAATATGAGGAATGTATGCGGTGGATCTTCCCGCTCGAAGATCGACTTCCGCTCCATCCGCTCGGTGACGAGCTTCCCCGTAGCCGATCCCATGGTCGTACTAATGATCTTGGTTGCGTAGGCTTCCGTCTGGAAGAGTCCGCTGATCAGGTTGGTGCTGAAGACGCGGATGTGGTTGGCCTTCTCCTCGTAGCCGAGGTACTCCGGGAAGCCCGGCGGCAGGACGCTGAGGTGGCGCGTTTCGTTGATTCGCTCCCATAGGCGGTAGAACAGGCCGTCCACCTGGAAGAAGGTGTCGAGGGCGTTGGCGAATTCTTCGGACGGCAGGTTCTTGCACAGCTCGACCTGACCGACGTAGGAGTCGGCGAAGCCGAGCTTCTCTGCGAGGTCCTTCTTGCTGAGGCCGGCCTGCTTTCGGCGCCATTCGAGTTCCTTCGCGAAAGTGACGATGGCGGGTCCGTCGTAGGGCTCGGATCGGGCGGGCATCACGACCTCCGGGGGGCTGCACCCGTATGGCGGGTGCGGATGATCTTGCCTGCGGTGCATTGCTGGTGGTGTTCGGTCGGTTTCTCAGAGTAGTCGAACGTGTGAGTGTGGTCACACCAAATGGCGAGTGGGGCCGAGTTAGAGGGAACTCGATGGACACGCAGATGCTGGTGGATGAGCGGGAGTTGGAGCGGCTGCGGGCCGACTTCGACGGGTGGCGGATCTGGCGGGCCGTCAAGCAGGACGGGCGGCTCGGTGAGTGGGTCGCGAGCCTGCATGACCCGCGCGTGGGCGTCGAGCCGACCCTGATGTATCCCACGGCGCCGCTGCTGCGGGCCGCCCTGCTCCGGCAGGCCGAGAAGGCACGGGCCAGGAACCGGTGATCTGGCGGTGGCGCGGTCGCCATCGTCCTTGAAGCGCGGCGCGGCCGGTGGACGTCCCCCGGGTCCACCGGCCTCGTCGTCCCATGGAAAGAGGGTGTCTCATGGGCATGCAGGTCCACAGCCACGCGGTCTCGGCGCCGTCCAACGAAAGGCGTGTGCACCTGGACGCGCTGCGGGCGGCGATCGATACACGGCGGGAGCTGGCGTGCGGGATGGTCGAGCGGCGCGGCATGACCTGGGTGAGCGTCGTCGGGGTCGGCGGGGCACGGCGCCCGGTCGAGGTCGGGTGCGACTACGTCCGGTCAGCGTGGTGGTTCACCTGGGACGACGGGCGGCCGATCGTCCCCGCGCGGGACGTCCACCGGGCCGTTGACGTGCTCACGCGTGAACTGCTGACGCCGTGAGCGGTCAGGCCGGGGCGCATGACGGGGCGGCGGTGTCGAGTGCGGGCACCGCCGCCCTCAGCCGTCGTGTGCCGGTGCGGCTACTTCCACTCGAATACCTTGGTCTCGGTCTTGCCGCTGGCGTCCGCGTCGTATTCGAAGACGGCGGCGATCTTGTTCAGGCGCGCGAACGTGCCGGAGGCGCCCCGGTAGAAGATCGCGCCGCGGAACGAGGTCGCGCCGTCGTTCAGCAACTCTCCGACTCCCATGCCCGTCCAGATGACGGTCTCGCCGCCGCCGGACATCGTGCAGCCCTGGCCTTCACCGCGCAGGACGCCGTCGGCGCCGAGGACCGATACGTACGTCCCCATGTCCACGACCTCTTCGTCGAGAAGCCGGCCGCGGGTCTCGAAGGAGACCTCGACCCTCGCTTCCCCCTGCTCGGTCGGCGGCAGCACGCGCGTCCCCGTGACCTGCCCGGTGTCATGGCCCAATTGCTCCCCCAAAGCCATCTTCATCTCCCCCTATCCGGATGGCTTATTTCCAGTCGAACACCGGCCCGGTTCACCGGTCAATGTCGTCGGGGCGTGCGGAAGTCACCCTTGTTCCCCACTCTTCGGCAAGAGGGATCTCCGTTGGCGACGGCGTGGCAATCCCGGCCAAAGACCCAAGGGCGCCACCGGCCGCGGTCGTGAGTACCGCGGCCGGGGCGGCCTCAGGGCGACGGGGGTCAGGAGATGGAGATCAAGCCGTTTCTGAGCCCCTAGCAAGCGCGGCCCGCACTGAGGCTCAGCGGCTCGGGAACGGCAGCAGATCGGCGTGTCTGACGACGTAGTCGCCCCTGGTGACCGGGGCGAAGGCCGCGGGGCCCATGCAGGTACCGGCCCTGCCCTCGCCCCAGGTGCCCTCCTCGTCCTGGTCACCGTTGACGACCGACCAGGAGAAGCCCATCCGGTCATGCCGGCCGTCGTGGACGCTGAAGCCGAGCCGCTTGCCGATCCGGTCCTTGATCGGCTCATCGGCATGGGTGACGACCGCGGTGAGCGTGGCGTTTCCGGGGCTGGTCACGAGGCAGTCGACCCGGGCCCGCGACCGCACGGTCCACCCCTCCGTCGGGGAGTGGTGGGAGATCTTCACGGTGCCCTCCGCGTCGGTCGGCAGCCCGTCGGGTGCGCCCGTCTTGGGCGACGAGTACGGGACGGCGCGGGCATCGAAGGTGAAGGTGCGCACGTCCTGGTCAGGCCAGTACGTGGACCCCGGCAAGAACCGCGATCCTGGTGGTGCTGAGCATGGGGGGCTCCGTTCACTCGGCATCCGGACCCAGGCGGCCCGGCCCCCTCATGCTCCGACCGGGCATCACCCCCGCCCCTCCCCCAAACGGGCCGTCCCGCTCCCCCGCCGGGAGGAACCCCCATACGGCCGTCAGCGTCGCCGGTACGGGGTCGACAACGTCATCGCGGGATCGGGTCGCTCATCAACGACATGGTCACCAACTGGCTCGCGTTCGGGAGGGGGCGCCATCGCCCGTGCTTTGGAGCCGGAGACTCCGGGCGACGACCAGGTGATCAGGCAAGCCAGTCCCCTGATGCGACCTGTTCGCGGGTGTACACCTCGTAACCGGGCGGGGTCCGGCCGGCCTCCAGATACGGCTTGACGCGGTCCGCCTCTCGGTCGGCGAGCCGGGCCGCACGCTCCCAGCGCAACTGCTGGGTCTCCAGCCCTTCCTGCTCGGTGCTCATCGCCACGGGGTCTCGGCCGTTCTCGGCGAAGCGGGGATGTGCCACGCCATGGACAAAGCGGCGTACACGTCACCGAGACGCTTGCGGGCCTCCCTGATCGGATACGACTCCATGCCCGGGTCCTCGTGTGCGTAGCGATACGACTGCAAATTGTGACAGCTTGCGGGCGGACTTGCGCCGTACCGGTGGTACGGGCCCGGAGATCAGGAGATGCGGTCGATCAGTAGGGGGTGGAGGGACGGGGGGCCGCCGATCTCGTACGCGCCTTCCAGGGACTCCAGGGCTCTCGGGAGGCGGGTCTCGTCATCGGTGTGGAGGGTGAGGAGTGGCTGTCCCTCGGTGACCGTGTCGCCCGGCTTGGCGTGGCAGGTGATGCCCGCGCCGAATGAGACCGGGTCCTCCTTGCGGGCGCGGCCCGCGCCGAGGCGCCAGGCGGCCACGCCGACCCCGTAGGCGTCCAGGCGGGTCAGGACGCCGGTGGACGGGGTCGTGACCGTGTGGGTCTCGCGGGCGGTGGGGAGCGGCGCGTCGGGGTCGCCGCCCTGGGCGCTGATCATGCGGCGCCAGACGTCCATGGCGGAGCCGTCCTTGAGCGCGTCGGCCGGGTCCTTGCCGGACAGGCCCGCGGCGGCGAGCATCTCGCGGGCCAGGGCCAGGGTCAGCTCGACCACGTCGGACGGGCCGCCGCCCGCCAGCACCTCGACCGATTCGGCCACCTCTACGGCGTTGCCGACCGCGTTGCCCAGGGGCCGGTCCATGGCGGTCAGGAGCGCGACGGTGCGCAGGCCGTGGTCCTTGCCGATCGCGACCATCGTCTCGGCCAGTTCGCGGGCGTCGTCCGCCGTCTTCATGAACGCGCCCGAGCCGACCTTGACGTCCAGGACGAGCGCGCCCGTCCCCTCCGCGATCTTCTTCGACATGATCGAGGAGGCGATCAGCGGGATCGACTCGACCGTGCCCGTCACGTCGCGGAGGGCGTAGAGCTTGCGGTCGGCGGGGGCGAGGCCGCTGCCCGCCGCGCAGATCACCGCGCCGGCGGAGCGCAGCACGTCCAGCATCTCCGCGTTCGACAGGGACGCCCGCCAGCCGGGGATCGACTCCAGCTTGTCGAGCGTGCCGCCGGTGTGGCCGAGGCCGCGGCCCGACAGCTGCGGGACGGCCGCGCCGCACGCGGCGACCAGCGGTGCCAGCGGGAGGGTGATCTTGTCGCCGACGCCGCCGGTGGAGTGCTTGTCGGTGGTCGGGCGGTCGAGGGCGGACCAGTCCATCCGCTCCCCGGAGCGGATCATCGCCTCGGTCCAGCGGGCCACCTCGGGGCGGGTCATCCCCCGCAGCAGGATCGCCATGGCCAGCGCGGCCATCTGCTCGTCGGCGATCGCGCCGCGGGTGTAGGCGTCCACCGCCCAGTCGATCTGCTCGGGGGTCAGCGCCCCGCCGTCGCGTTTGGCGCGGATGACATCGATGGCGTCCACGTGATCAGGCTCTCTCGATCAGGTCGTCGGGTCCGAAGGCGTCCGGCAGGACGTCCGACATGGGCAGGATGCCGCGGGGCGTCTCCAGCAGCATCGGGGCGCCGCCGTGCTCCCAGAGGAGCTGGCGGCAGCGCCCGCACGGCATCAGCGGGTCCCCGTGCCGGTCGACGACCGCGAGCGCGACCAGCCGGGGGCGTTCCGACTTGCCCGGCCCGTGCAGCGCCGACACGACGGCGCACTCGGCGCAGAGCCCGACACCGTACGAGGCGTTCTCGACGTTGCATCCGGTGATGACGCGGCCGTCGTCCACCAGGGCCGCGGCACCGACCGGGAACCCCGAGTACGGGCAGTACGCACGCGTCATCGCCTCCCGCGCGGCGTCGCGCAGGGCAGGCCAGTCGATCTCCATAAGCCGTACCTTTCTGGGGGGTCGACCCCCAAACCCTCGGCACAAGCCCTAGCGTGCCTCACCGCGCCGGTACCGCAGCCCGTTGGCGGCCGGCATGCGGAGCCGCTGGCTGGCCAGGGCCAGAACGAGCAGCGTCGTGAGGTGCGGCGTGAACGAGACCAGCTCGCCGGGCACCGCCTCGCTCAGCAGGAACCAGGTGAGCAGGGCGAGCGCCGCCACCAGCGACAGGGCGCTGCCGACGTAGGCGTTGCGGACCTCGCGGCGCCCGGCGTCGGTCACGATCTGCGGCCGCAGCCGGCCCGCCCGCACCGCCTGCCAGATCGCGACGCCGACCAGCAGGATCGCGACGAACAGCAGCAGCGCGTGGACGGCCTGCCCGCCGCCGCGCACGTTCATCGCGTCGGTGTAGCCGAACAGCAGCGAACCCGCGGCGAGGCCGCCGGGCCGCCAGTTGCCGAAGATCATGGCGGCGAGGCCGATGAAGCCGCGGCCGTTGGTCTGGCCGTCCTGGTAGAGGGGCGCGGCGACGGTCACGAGGAACGCGCCCGCGAGCCCGGAGAACGCGCCGGAGATCGTGACGGCGGCGTACTTCATCCGGTACACCTTCACGCCGAGCGACTCGGCGGCGTACGGGTCCTCGCCGCAGGAGCGGATCCGCAGCCCGAACGGCGTCCGCCACAGCACCAGGAAGGTGGCCGGCACCAGCAGCAGCGCGACGAGGGTCAGCAGCGACACGCCGCTGGTCAGCCCGCGCAGGATGCCCGCGAAGTCGGAGAGCACGAACCAGTGCCGCTGCTCCAGCGACCCGAGCCAGTCCGGGCTCTGCCAGCCGCCGATCTTCCCGCCGGACAGCACCGGCATGGTCAGCGTCATGATCGAATCGATGGGCGGGGACTGCCTCGGGCCGCCGCCCAGCGCCTTCGCCTCCCCGGTGTTGAACAGCAGCCCGGCGAGGAACTGGGTGAGCCCGAGCCCCAGGATGTTGATCGCGACACCGGACACGATGTGGTCGACGCCGAACGACACGGTGGCGACGGCGTGCAGCAGGCCGCCGAGGGCGCCGCCGAGGATGCCGACCGCCACGCCGATCCACGGACCCCACTGGTAGCCGGCCCAGGCGCCCGTCCACGTCCCGAGGATCATCATGCCCTCGAGACCGATGTTGATCACGCCGGAGCGCTCCGACCAGAGCCCGCCGAGCCCGGCGAGGAAGATCGGCACGGCGAGGCGCAGCGCGGCGCTGACCGTCCCGCTGGACGTCACCGGCTCCGCGTCGTCGATGATGCGGACCAGCGACAGCAGCACCAGCAGCCCGGACGCGATCAGCATGTAGTGCGGCCAGCGCAGCCGGCGCCCGCCGTTGGCGGGCTTCCGCACGGCCGCCGTCTCGGTCGCGACGCTCATGAACTGCTCCCCGTGGACTCGCGGGCCAGGTCGTGGCCGGTGGCCAGTTCGGTGGCGACGGCGCGCTGCTGCAACCGGATCTCCCAGCGGCGGACGAGCTCGTACACGATGACGACGGTCAGCACGACCACGCCCTGCATGACCCCGACGATCTCCTTCGGCACGTCGACCGACTGGAGGACGTCGGAGGTCTGGTCGAGGAACGCGAACAGCAGCGCGGCGAGCGCGATGCCCACCGGGTGGTTGCGGCCGAGCAGCGCGATCGTGATGCCGGTGAAGCCGAGCCCGGCCGGGAAGTTCAGCGAGTACTCGTGGGAGGCGCCGAGCAGCTCCGGCATCCCGATCAGCCCGGCCACCATGCCGGACGCGACCATCGTGTAGACGATCATCCGGCGGGCGCTGACCCCGCTGGCCTGCGCCGCCGACGGGGACAGCCCCGAGATCCGCAGGTCGAACCCGAACCTGGTGCGGTTGATCACGACCCAGAACACGATGCCGACGACGATCGCGAGCGGCAGCAGCCCGTACACCTGGCCGGGCAGGTCGATCCCGATCGCGGACAGCATGCCGTTCAGCGGCCCGACGCGCCCGTCCTCCGGGATCTCGGGGGTCGCGACGTTGTTGCTGCCCGGCCGGACCTCGGCGAGCCGCTGGTCGTTGAGCAGGTACGCGATCAGCCCGGTCGCGATCGCGTTCAGCATGATCGTGGACAGCACCTCGCTGACCCCGCGGGTCACCTTCAGCACCCCGGCGATCGCGGCCCACAGCCCGCCGACCGCCATCGCCGCGACGATCACGAGCAGCTGCCCGAGCGGCGCGGGCAGCGTCAGCGCCCCGCCGAGCACCGCGGCCATGAACGCGGCGAGCCGGTACTGGCCGTCCACGCCGATGTTCAGCAGCGCCATCCGGAACCCGATCGCCACCGCGACCGCGGACAGGTAGTAGCGGGTGGCGCGGTTGACGATGTCGACGATCGAGTTCTCGGTGGTGCCGTAGTCGATCATCGCCTGGATCGAGCTGAACGGGTCGGCGCCGGTGATCCGCAGCAGGATCATCGTGATGACCAGCGAGATCGCCAGCGCGAGCAGCGGCGCCCCGATCTTCAGCGCCAGCCCGGTCGGGCCGAGGCCCCGCAGGATCGCCTTCCACGCCGGGACGACTTCGGGGCCCGGGGCGGCGGTCTTCGCCGGCTCCGGCTCGGCGCCGTCGTCGGCCTTCGGGCCGTCCGGCTCCCGGGCGCCCTTCGGGTCGCCGTCCTGCGGGTCGCCGTCCTTCGGGCCGTCGTTCGGGCCGTCGTTCGGGCCGCTCATGACCCGGCTCCGGCACCGGTCATCGCGGAGCCGAGCTCCTCGGGGGTGACGGTCCGCGGATCGACCTCCGCGACCAGCCGTCCCCGCAGGATCACGTGCAGGGTGTCGGACATACCGATGAGTTCCTCAAGGTCTGCGCTGATCAGCAGCACGGCCAGCCCGTTCGCGCGGGCCTGCCGCAGGTACTCCCAGATGGCGGCCTGGGCGCCGACGTCGATGCCGCGGGTGGGGTGCGCGGCGATCAGCAGGCTCGGCTCGCCGGACATCTCCCGGCCGACGATGAGCTTCTGCTGGTTGCCGCCCGACAGCGCGGCGGCGGGCACCTCGATCCCCGGGGTCCGCACGTCGTACTCGCGGACGATCCGGGTGGTGTCGCGGCGGGCGCCGCGCCGGTCGACCCAGGGGCCGCGGACGTTGGGCCGCTGGGTCTGGTGGCCCAGCATCCGGTTCTCCCAGAGCGTCCCCTCCAGGACGAGCCCGTGCCGGTGCCGGTCCTCGGGGATGTAGGAGATCCCGGCCTCGCGGCGGCGCCGGGTGCTCCAGTGGGTGATGTCCGTGCCGCCGAACTCGATGGACCCGGCGTCCGCGGACCGGATCCCCATGATCGTCTCGATGAGCTCGGTCTGCCCGTTGCCCTCGACGCCCGCCAGCCCGACGATCTCGCCGCGGCGGATGCGCAGCCCGACGCCGTCCACCACGGGACGGCCCTCGGGGGTCAGCACCGTCAGCCCGCCGACCTCCAGCTGGACGTCCTCGGTGACGGTGGACTCGCGCAGCTCCGGGGTCGGCAGCTCCGACCCGACCATCAGCTCGGCGAGCCGCCGGGAGGTGACCTCCGCCGGGTCGAGCCGGGTCGCGACCGTGGTACCGCGCCGGATCACCGAGATCGTGTCGGCGACGGCCAGCACCTCGTCCAGCTTGTGCGAGATGAACAGCACGGTCAGGCCCTCGGCGCGCAGCTCCCGCAGGTTGCCGAACAGCTCGTCGACCTCCTGCGGGACGAGCACCGCGGTCGGCTCGTCCAGGATCAGCACGCGGGCGCCCCGGTAGAGCACCTTCAGGATCTCCACGCGCTGCCGCTCGCCGACGCCGAGCTTCTCGACCCGCACGTCGGGATCGACGCGCAGCCCGTACGCCCGCGACATCTCGGTGATCTTGGCGCGGGCGGCGGCGAAGTCGATGCGGCCCTTGCGCCACCCCTTGGCGCGGGGTTCGGCGCCGAGGATGACGTTCTCCAGCACGGTCAGGTTGTCGGCCAGCTTGAAGTGCTGGTGGACCATGCCGATGCCGCGGCCGATCGCGTCGGCCGGGGTGCGGAAGGAGACCTGCTCCCCCGCGACCTCGATGGTCCCCTCGTCCGGCCGCTGCATCCCGTAGAGGATCTTCATCAGCGTGGACTTGCCGGCGCCGTTCTCACCGCAGAGCGCGTGCACCTCGCCGCGTTCGATCGTGAGGTTGACGTCCCGGTTGGCCACCACACCGGGGAACCGCTTGGTGATCGATGTCAGCCGTACGGCCGGCACCTGGTCGGGCACGGGACCCCTCCTCCTGATCGGCCGGCGCCCCGCCCTGCGGGCGCGCCGCCGGGACGCCACGGAAAGCGGCGCGCCTCCGGCGGTGCCGCGAGCTTGCACGAATTTCCAGAAGCCCGAGGGGACGCGGTCGTGCCACGCGCACCGGACGTCACCGTGCAGGCGACATCCGGTGCGCGGTTACGGCAGGACCGAAACGGCGTCACGGCACCGTGCGGGCGTCCCCCGGCTCAGCGTCAAGGCTTCTCCGGAACCTTGATCTCGCCCGAGATGATCTGAGCCTTCAGCTCCTCCAGCTTGGGCTTGATGTCGTCGACATGGCCCCCGGAGCTGGCGTAGCCGATGCCGTTGCTCTTCAGGTCGTACGTCTTCGAGCCGGCCTCGAACTTGTTCTCGTTGACGCTCTGCACGAAGTCGAAGACCGCCACGTCCACGTTCTTCACCATGGACGTGAGGATCTGCTCCTTCACGCCGGCCACGGCGGGCTGGTTGTACTGGTCGGAGTCGACCCCGATGACCCACTTCTTCGCGGCGCCGACGGTCTTGATGACGCCGATGCCGGCCGCGCCCGCGGCGTGGTAGATGACGTCCGCGCCCGCGTCGAGCTGGCCCTTGGCGGCCTCGTTGCCGAGGCTGGTGTCCTGGAAGCCGTTGAAGTTCGGCGGCTGCGTCAGGTACTTCGCCGGCAGGATCTCGATGTCCGGCTTGACCTTCTTCGCGCCCGCCTCGTAGCCGGCCTGGAACCGCTGGATCAGCGGCACGTTCACGCCGCCGATGAAGCCGATCTTGCCGCTCTCCGACTTCAGCGCGGCGGCGGCGCCGACCAGGTACGAGCCCTCCGCCTCGGCGAAGCACGCCGCGGCGACGTTCGGGCCCTCGACCTTGCAGCCGTCGGCGTCGATGACCAGGAACTTCGTCTCCGGGAAGTCCTTGGCGACCTTGTTGACGGCCGCGGTGTAGGCGAAGCCGACCCCGATGATCGGGTTGTGGCCCTGGTTCGCCATCAGCCGCAGCCGCGACTCCTTGTCGGCGTCCGACTCGTCGGGCTTGGCCGAGATCTCCTCGGTCTCGACGCCGAGCTCCTTCTTGGCCCGGTCGAGCCCGGCGGCGGCCGAGTCGTTGAACGACTGGTCACCGCGGCCGCCGATGTCGAACGCGAGCCCGACCTTCATGGTGTCCTTGTCGCCACCGCCGGTGTCCGCCTCCTGGCCACCGCACGCGGAAGCGGCGAGCGTGAGCGCCGCACCCGTCACGGTGACGAGCGTCATTTTCAGTCCACGGCGCAAGGTTGCGCTCCTTCCGTTCCCCACCCACGGTCCGGGGCCGTAGCGGCCACCGAAATCGATCGGACGCTACCTGGCGAAAGTGGGCAAACCTCCCGCTTGCACCGATTCGCAATCGGTCCGTTACCAATGCGTACGCATATCGCCACAGGTCAACGACGCTGGTCAGCACGGGAACCGGTCACGCGGTGGGACACCCGGGACCGGCGGGGAACGCGGGAAACGGCGGGAGGCGGGGGAGCAAAGGGAGCGGGTCAGGCCAGCGCGGCGCCCTCGATCGCCTCGGGGTCGCCGGGACGGCCGCCCTCCCACAGCGCGGTGAGCGCCGTCGCGCTGAGCACCCGCACGCCGACCGCGACGCACCGCTCGTCGACGTCGAAGTCGCCGCGGTGCAGGTCGTACTCGCCGGGAGACCCGGGGGTGCGGACGCCGAGCCGCGCCAGCGCGCCGGGGATCGACTCCAGGTACCAGCCGAAGTCCTCGCCGCCGAGGCTCTGCGGGGTGGGGACCACGCCCTCCTCGTCGATGACCTGCGCGGCGGCGTCGCGGAACATCTGCACGCTGGCCGCCTCGTTCACGGTCGGCGGGACGCCCCGGACGTACTCCAGGGACGCCTCCACGTCGTAGGCGGCGGCGACCGACTGCAGCAGCGCCTTCATCATCTCCGGGGCCCGGTGCCACGCCTCGTCGTCCAGGCAGCGGACGGTGCCCTCGGCGATCCCGTCGTCGGGGATGGCGTTGGCGACCGAGCCGGCCGAGATCCGGCCCCACACCAGCGACAGGCTGGAGCGCGGGTCGACGCGCCGCGACAGCGCCGACGGCAGCTCGGTGACGATCTTGGCGAGCGCGTACACCAGGTCGGCGGTCAGATGCGGCCTGGCGGTGTGCCCGCCCGGCCCGGTGACCTTCACGTAGACCTTGTCGCAGGCCGCGGTGATCGGCCCGGTGCGCAGCCCGAGCTGGCCGACCTCGATCCGCGGGTCGCAGTGCAGGGCGAACGCGCGGTCGACGCCGGCGATGCCGCCGGCCGCCATCACGTCCAGGGCGCCGCCCGGGGTCTCCTCGGCGGGCTGGAACAGCAGCCGCACCCGGCCGGGCAGCAGCCCCGCCTCGGCCTGCTGCGCGAGGAACAGGCCCGCGCCGAGGACCATCACGGTGTGGACGTCGTGGCCGCACGCGTGCGCGACGCCGGGGACGGTCGACCGGTAGGGGACGTGCTCCTTCTCGTCCTCCAGGGGGAGCGCGTCGATGTCCGCCCGCAGCGCGACCGTGGTGCCGTCCGCCGGCCCGATGTCGCAGAACAGGCCGGTGCCGCGCGGCAGGATCACCGGCTCCAGGCCCGCCGCGCGGAGCCGCTCGGCGATCTTCTTGGTGGTGCGGTGCTCGGCGTAGCCCAGCTCCGGGTGCCGGTGCAGGTCGCGGCGGAACGCGATCAGCTCGTCCTCGTGCGCGGTCAGGAACTCGTCGAGCTGCGGCTTCAGCACGGCGCCGCCGAGCACGTCGGAACCGGCGGACGCGGCGCCGGCGGCCGGGACCCCCGGCACGATCTCGCCGGTGACGGGCCCTTCCGGCCCCGCCGGGGCGTCCTCGCCGGCCGCCAGGTCGTCGGTGACCGGCATGTTCTCGCGCGCCGGAACGATCCTGGAGGCAGCGCCCTGGCCGGGGGGCACCCCGGCGCCGCGGCGTTCGTCCCGGCCCTCGGGGCCCGCCGGCCCCGGGGCGGCGGGTGTTTCAAGGCCGGGCATCACCCCGGGTCCCGGATGGGTCATCTGCGCCCCCTGCGCGACGGCGGAACCGGAGGGTCTCCGCCCTGTGGTCTCGTCCATGGTCGTTTTCGCCTGTTCCCCGGGGCCGTCCCGGCGTTCGCGGCCCGCTCCGGACGGGCCGGCCGAGCGCCGGTCGGGGGTGCCGTTCTCGGGGACGGCGCGTCCGGGACCCGCGGCGCCGGGCGGCTTCCCCGGAACGGCCGGTTCCTCAGGTTCCGGCATATGCGACCTCCCCCAGTGTGACGAACCTGTCCTCGGCCAGCTCGGTGATCGCCGCGTCGACGATGTTCTCCAGCGTCCCGCCCTCGGCGCGGATCGCGCGCTGCCGCTCGTACGGGGCACCGTGTTCGAGGACCTCGCCGGCGACCTTCAGCTCCTCGGCGCACCCGAGCCGGTCGGCGACCGGCTCCAGCTCCCTGATCAGTTCGTACAGGTCGTCGCGGAGCGGCGCGGTGTTCCCGGTGTCGTCGGTGATGACGATAGCGTCGAGCCCGTACCTGGTCGCGCGCCACTTGTTGTCGCGGACCACCCAGGCCGCCGGCCGCGGCAGCGTGTAGCCGCGGTCGATCTGCTGCTCGAACAGCGTCACCAGGCTCTGGCACAGCGCCGCCGCCATGCCGACCTCCCGCATGGTGGGGATCCCGTCGAACATCCTGATCTCGACCGTGCCGAAGTCGGGGTGCGGGCGGATGTCCCACCAGACTTCCTTGATGCTCCGTATCGTCTGCGAACGCAGGAGCGTGTCCATGTAATCCTCGAAGGCCGCCCAGTCGTCCAACAGGTGGGGGGGTCCGGCCGTGGGCAGCTGCCCGAAGACGATCGCCCTGCAGGACGCGAGGCCCGTGTCGCTGCCGCTCCAGAACGGGCTGGACGCGGTGAGCGCCAGGAAGTGCGGAAGGTAGGACGAGAGCGCGTTGACGATCGGGATCGCCTTGGCGCCGTCGGAGACGCCGACGTGCACGTGAACGCCGAACGTCTGGATGCGCCGCGCCAGCCACTGCATCTCCTCGATCAGCTCGGCGTAGCGCCGCATGGGCGCCATCACGGCGTCCCGCCAGTCGCTGATCGGGTGGGTGCCCGTGCACGCCAGCGCGATGTCGCGCTCGGCGGCGGCGGCCCGGAGGGCGGCGAGGGTCCCCGCGAGGTCGGCCTTGGCCTCGCCGACGGTGTCGCAGATGCCGGTCACCACCTCGACCGTGGACTCCATGAGCTCGTGCCGCACGCGGGGGTTGTCACCGTCCTCGCTGAGCGAGGGCAGTGCGGCGAGCACCTCGCGTGCGTCCTGCCGCAGGTGCCTGGTCTCCGCGTCGACGAGCTGGATCTCCCACTCGATCCCGAGCGTGGTCCCCTTCGAAGCGTTGAAGTCAATGGCCACGGCCAACCTCCGTCCACAATCCTTGCAGGTCGTTGCGTGGCACGTGGCGCAATTCAGCCAGCGGGTCCCTAAGCCTGGACAAACGCCGGTCCAGGTCACGTGTTCGCTCCATGATGGCGCCCGCGCCCACGCCCCCGCCGGGTCTCCATGCCCTTTGCGGATCAATTGACTCATGCGGACGGTCGGTTAACACGGCCGGGCCATACCTTTCGGTCATCGATCTTGGCTGCGACACCACCCGATCGAACTAGTCAGCCCGTCCCAAAATACCGCCGATGACGGACTGTGACCGGTAGTGGGCGTCCTATATAGCCCTACTTGGTCACTTCTGTACCCTCTGTAGCTTCCATCACGAGCTTGCCGACTTCGCGGCCGGGTACCCCTTCGCCGGATAGGTCGCCTAGTCTTCGGGGGTGTCATGGGCGGCGAGCGCATGCGCGCCGGGAGCGAACGTGCTCTCGCGGAAACGAGGAGCGTCGGAAGCTTGCGACCAGAGCGACCAGGGCGGCCCGGTGCCCGCCGCGCCTTGACGGTGTTCACAGTCCCGCTGGCCGCGGCGTCGCTCGCCGCGGCGCCCGTCCTCGTCGCGGCCCCCGCGGTCGCCGAGCCGCGCACGGCGCCCCGCACGGCGCCGCCCGCCGCTCCGCAGGGCGCCCCGGACACCGGGACCGTCGGCGGCCCGCAGCTCGCCGGACGCGGCCTCGTGGTGAACCGGGCCCCCGGCGTCCCCGGGCTGCCGAAGATCAAGGCGGCCTCCTACCTGATCGCGGACGCCGACACCGGCGACGTCCTGGCCGCCAAGGACCCGCACGGGCGGCACCTGCCCGCGAGCACGATCAAGACGCTGACGGCGCTGGCCCTCGTCCCCAAGCTGGACGCGGACCACCTCGTGCGGCCGTCGCAGCAGGCGTGCGACGTCGAGGGCACCAAGGTCGGGATCACGCCCAAGATGAGCTACAAGGTGTCGGACCTGTTCCACGCCTTGCTCATGATGTCGGCCAACGACGCCGCGGTGGCGCTCGCCGAGGCGAACGGCGGCATGGAGAAGACCCTCGCCGACATGAACGCCGAGGCGAAGCGGATCAACGCGCGCGACACGCGGGCCGGCTCGGTGAACGGGCTGGACCGGGACCTCGGGCTGAGCGTCCGCACCCAGCACACCTCGGCGTACGACCTGGCGCTCATCCTGCGCGAGGGCATGAAGAACCCGGACTTCCGCACCTACGTGCAGGCGATCGACCACAAGTTCCCCGCGCCGCCGACGAAGAAGCAGCGCAAGCGCGGGCTGAAGGTCGGCGGCTACCCGATCCACACGCACAACCGCATGCTGCCGGGCGAGCGCGAGGAGTACCAGGGAATGCTGGGCGGCAAGAACGGCTACACGATCGCCGCCCAGCAGACCTTCGTCGCCGAGGCGCGGCGCGGCGGGCGCACGATCGTCGTCTCGCTGATGAAGGCCGACCGGCCGCCGTCCCAGTACGCGGCCAAGCTCCTGGACTGGGGCTTCACCGCGCACGGCAAGGTCGAGCCGGTGGGCGTGCTCGTCTCCCCCGGCGACACGACGCAGGCGAAGAAGGACGCGGGCTCCGGCGGCGTGCTGCCGGACGCGCCGCTCGCGTCCGACGACACGTCGCGGCGGTGGCTGCTCGTGGGCGGCGGCGCCGCGGGCGCGCTGCTGGCGGTCGCGGTGCTGTTCGCCGTCCTGCGGCGGCGCCGGCGGTTCGACCAGTCGCTCCGGTGAAGGCCGCCGGTAAAGGTTGCCTCAGCCGCCCCGGCCGGCCCTGGCCCGGCCGCGTCCGCGGGCTTACGCTCGCGGTGGCGCCGGTGACGCGCCGCCGCTGACGACGGCGGACCGGCGGCACTGGAGGAAGCGCGCCATGTCCGACATGTACGTCTCCACGCTCGGTGCGCCCGTGCTCGAACACCCGAACGTCACCCTGCTGCGGGACGGCTACACGGCCTTCGCCAAGGGCGACATGGGCTTCATCCGCGGCCTGCTCGCCGACGACGTCGTCCACCGCGTCCCCGGGCACGGGCCCCTGTGCGGCGTGTACCGCACCCCCGAGGAGGTCCTCGGCCTCTACGTCCGGCTGTTCGAGCTGTCGGGCGGGACGTTCCGCGCCGAGCCCTACGCGGTGATGGCCTGCGAGGAGTACGGCACCGCGCTCGTCCACACCTACGCCGAGCGCCGGGGACGGGTCCTGGACGGCCGCTCGGTGGACCTCTTCCACATCCGGGACGGCAGGATCACCGAGATCCGCACCCTCGCCGAGGACCAGTACGCCGACGAGGCCTTCTGGTCCTAGGCCTTTCCGGCCTGGGCCTTCTCGTCCTCGGCCTCCTCGGCCGGTCCGGTCTCCGGCTCGTCCTCGGGCTCGTCCTTCGATTCGTCCGCCTGCTCGTCCCTGGTCAGCGCGGCGATGGTCTCCGCGTCCGCGATGTTCTCGGGGTCGGCGGCGTCGGCGGTGAGCACGACGCGGCGGGTCGCCGTCCACGCCGCGACGAACAGCGTGAACCGGGACGCGATGTTGATCCACACCATGAGCCCGACCAGGACGGCGAAGACGCCGTAGACCGGGTTCTCCGTCACCCGCGCCACCAGCAGCGCGGCGACCTGCTTGAGCACCTCGAACCCGGCGGCGCCGAACAGCGCGCCCCGGATGATCCGCCGCCAGGGCGCCCGGGTGCCCGACAGGCGGGTGAACAGCGCCAGGAAGATCACGGTGTTGAACGCGATCGCGCAGGCGATGGACAGCAGCCGCAGCCCGGTGCCCGCACCGGGCACGTCCTGCAATCCGACCCATCCGAGCACGGTGCTGGTCGCGGACGTCGTGACCGTCGAGACCGCGATGCCGCAGATCAGGGTCGCGCCGAGGAACGCCAGGACGCCCACGTCCCACAGCCGCTTGACGAAGAAGTTGCCGCCGCCGGTCGGCTCGTTCCCCCAGATGTCGCGGAGCGACTCGCGCAGCACCTGCACCCAGTTCTGCCCGGTGATCAGCAGCGCGGCCAGGCCGATGATCCCGACCGCCGTCTTGGACTGGGCGATCTCCTCGACCCGCAGGTCGCCGGCCAGGCCGGGCAGCAGCGAGTCGACGGCCCGCACGAAGTAGTCGCGCGCCTGCGCGCTGACCCCGACGAGGTAGCCGAGCAGCGAGTACGCCAGCGCCAGCAGCGGGAAGAACGACAGGAAGGCGTAGCAGGTCAGGGCCGCGGCGAGCCGGTCCCCGCGGCGCTCCTGGTAGCGCTCGAACGCCCGGACGTGGTGGTCGAACCAGTGCCAGCGCGCGCGGGCGTCGTCCAGCCGGCTCTTCGCGTCGGCGGAAAGGGACTCGGCCCGCCGCTGAATCCCCTCGATCGCCTGCCGCATGCACGCAACCTACCCGCACGGTGAGCCCCGATGCAGCGGACGGTAATCAATCGTTAAACGCGGCGTTGCCCGCCCTCGCCGAAGACGAAGTCGTACTGCGGGCGCCAGACCCCGTCCTGGCCGTGCTCGTACAGGGAGAAGCCCCACACGTCGAAGTCGGCGCTGTAGCCGGCGAGTTCCTTGAACGCCCGGTCCATGACCTCTTCGGGCAGGTGGTGGGCGATGGTGACGTGCGGGTGGTACGGGAACGGCAGCGGCCGGGCCAGCGGACCCGACAGAATCCTCGCCTGGAGCCGCTCGCAGCCGCTGATTCCTTCGGCCAGCGCCACGAAGACGACCGGGGACACCGGCCGGAACGTTCCGCTGCCGCGCAACTTGATGCGGAACGGCCGCTCGGTTCGGGCGATGTCGCGCAGGTGGTCCGCCACGGCGCCGAGCTCGTGCTCGGGCACCTCGGTCGGCGGCAGCAGCGTGATGTGCGTGGGGATCGCGGTGGCGAGGGGGTCGCCGAAGGAGGCGCGCTTGGCCTGCAGCAGCGCGCCGTGCGGGTCGGGGATCGGGATCGCGACGCCGATCGCGCGGACCTCCGTCCCGCGGGCGGCGCCGCTCGCGGCGGGCCCTCCCCCAGGGCCCTCCGCGGCGTCGTCGTGTGCCGCGCGGTCAGCTACCACGTCCCACGAATCCCACCCGGTCGCGCACGGCGTCCATCGTCCGCGAGGCGACCCTGGACGCGCGTCCCGCGCCGTGGGCGAGGACCCGGTCGAGCCGGGCCTCGTCGTCCAGCAGCTTGAGGGTGCGCTCCCTGATCGGCGTGAACGTGTCGAGGACGATCTGCGCGAGGTCCTTCTTGAACTGCCCGTAGCCGGAGCCCGCGTACCGGCGCTCCAGGTCGGGAATGGTGGTGCCGTCCAGCGCGGAGTAGATCCGCAGCAGGTTGGTGACGCCGGCCTTCTTCTCCTCGTCGTAGACGACCTCGGAGCCCGTGTCGGTGACCGCGCGCATGATCTTCTTGCGCATCGGGCCGGGCTCCTCCAGCACGTCGATGATCCCCTGCGGCGAGGAGGCGGACTTGCTCATCTTCGCGTCCGGCTCCTGGAGGTCGGTGATCTTCGCGGCGCCCGGCGGGATGTGCGCCTCCGGCAGGACGAACGTCTCCCCGAACCGGTGGTTGAAACGCTGCGCCAGCGTGCGGGTCAGTTCGAGGTGCTGCCGCTGGTCCTCGCCCACGGGGACGCGCAGCGCCGGTCCCCCTGTGGGGGGACGACCCCCCACGCCCCCCGGAACTGCCCGTGCCCCCTCGCCCGGCTCGGGCGAATAGAGCAGGATGTCGGCGGCCTGGAGGATGGGGTAGGTGAACAGGCCGACGGTCGTGCCGCTCGTCCCCTGCTTGGACGACTTGTCCTTGAACTGGGTCATCCGCCCCGCCTCGCCGAAGCCGGTGAGGCAGCTCAGCACCCACGCCAGCTCGGCGTGCTCGGGCACGGAGCTCTGCACGAACACGGTGGCGCGGTCGGGGTCGAGGCCCATCGCGAGGAGCTGCGCGACGGCGACCTTCGTGCGGCGGCGCAGCGTCGCCGGGTCGTGCTCCACCGTGATCGCGTGCAGGTCGACCACGCAGTAGTAGGCGTCGTGCGTGTCCTGCATCGAGACCCACTGCCGCAGCGCGCCCAGGTAGTTGCCGAGGTGGAACGAGTCGGCGGTGGGCTGGATGCCGGACAGCACGCGGGGGACGGTCCCCGCGGCGGCATCGGCGGAGGCTGGGGTGCTGGGCGCTTCGGGCATGTGCACGGACCGATTCTCTCAGGTGGTTCCGGAGGCTCCGCCGCCGGTGGCCCGGCTCGGGGCGGGACCGGTGGCCCGGCCCGCCGGGGAGCCGGTGGCGGCGTCGCCGGGGACCGCCCGCGGGGTCGCGGGCGGGGTGCCGGGCGGCGCCGTGGCGGCCTGCGGCGCAACCCGCGGCATGACGCGCACGCGCGCCACCCGCCGCCCGTCCATCCGGGCCACCGCGAGGCGGCGGCCCCCGGCCTCCACGGAGTCGCCCTCGGCGGGCACGCGGCGCAGCACCGCCATGATGTGCCCGGCGACCGTCTCGTAGGGGCCGGCGGGGAGCCGGATGCCGGTCTCGGCGGCGAAGTCGTCCAGGTTGAGCAGGCCGTCGACCTCGACCACGCCGCCGTGCAGGCGCCGTGCCTGCGCGTCCTGCACATCATATTCGTCGCGGATGTCGCCGATGAGCTCCTCCACGAGGTCCTCCAGCGTGACGATCCCGGCGACGCCGCCGTACTCGTCCATGACGATCGCCAGGTGGCAGCCCTCGCGGCGCATCTCCGACAGGACGGGCAGCACCCGCTTGGTGGACGGCAGGAACTTCACCGGCCGCACCAGGTCCCCCACCCGCACGTCCGCCACCTGCACGTCCGCCACCCGCGCGTCCGCCATCGGCACGTCGTTCACCGGCACGTCCGCGACCGGCACGTCGACCACCGGCATGTCCACCGGCACGTCCCGCGCGGGCGGTTCCGGGAGGTCCGGGGCGCCCGGCAGGTCGGGGACGAGCAGGTCGCGGATGTGCACGAAGCCGATCACCTCGTCGTGCGAGCGGTGGCAGACGGGGAACCGGGAGTGCGGGCTGCGGGCGGCGATGCGCGCGGCGGCGGGCAGCGGGAGCGCCGCGTCGAGGAACTCCACCTCGGTCCGCGGTACCAGCACCTCCCGCAGCGGCCGCTCGCCCGCGGCGAAGACCTCCCCGATGAGCGCCCGCTCGTCCGCGGTGAGCTGGGTGTTCTCGGCGATGAGCGCCCGCATCCGCTCGGCGGTGATCTCCTGCCGCAGCCCGGCGGGGTCGCCGCCGGAGAGCCGGACGACGAGGTCGGCAGAGCTGGACAGCAGCCGCACCAGGGGGCGCGCGAGCCCGCGGGGCGGCCGCGGCGGCGTCCGGTCCATGCGTTCAGCCTTCCCCGTCCGGCGTTCCGGATAGCCTGGACGGGCCCCGCCGTACCCGAAACATTCGCCGTGGAGGTCCGTTCGTGAAGCTTCTCGTCACCGGAGGCGCCGGTTACATCGGCAGCGTGGTCTCCGCTCTGCTCGTGGAGGCGGGGCACGAGGTCGTCGTCCTGGACGACCTGTCCACCGGGCATGAGGACGCCGTGCCGGAGGGCGCCCGGCTCGTGCGCGGCACCATGCGGGAGACCGCCGCCGACGTGCTCGGCGGCGCCGGTTTCGACGCCGTGCTGCACTTCGCCGCCAAGTCCCTCGTGGGCGAGTCGGTCGAGAAGCCCGGCCTGTACTGGGACAAGAACCTCGGCGAGTCGCTGGCGCTGCTGGAGGCGATGCGCGTCGCGGGCGTGCGGCGGATCGTGTTCTCCTCGACGGCCGCGACGTACGGGGAGCCGGAGTCGACGCCGATCCTGGAGACCGACCCGACCCGCCCGACCAACCCCTACGGCGCGTCGAAGCTGGCGATCGACACGACGCTGGCCGAGTACGCGCGGCTGCACGGCATCGGCGGGGTGTCGCTGCGGTACTTCAACGTCGCGGGCGCCTACGGGCCGCTGGGCGAGCGGCACACCGTGGAGACCCACCTGATCCCGAACGTGCTGAGGATCGCGCAGGGCGACGGCGAGTCCGTGCGGCTGTTCGGCGAGGACTACCCGACCCCGGACGGCACCTGCATCCGCGACTACATCCACGTGCTCGACCTCGGCCGCGCCCACCTGCTGGCGCTGGACGCCTGCGAGCCGGGCCGGCACGCGGTCTACAACCTGGGCAGCGGCACCGGCAGCTCCGTCCGCGAGGTCGTCGAGGTGTGCCGGGACGTCACCGGGCGGGACATCCCGGTCGAGGTGGCGCCGCGCCGCCCCGGCGACCCGGCGGTGCTGGTCGCCTCGTCCGACAAGATCCAGGCGGAGCTGGGCTGGAAGCCCGAGCGCGACCTGCGCGCCATGGTCGACGACGCGTGGACGTTCCTGCGCTCCCGATGACCGATTCCCGCGCGCTCGCCGAGGCGTTCAACGAGGTGTTCGGGCGCGAGCCGGAGGGCGTGTGGCACGCGCCGGGCCGGGTCAACCTGATCGGCGAGCACACCGACTACAACGACGGGTTCGTGCTGCCGTTCGCGCTCGGCCTCGGCGTGTCGGTGGCGGCCGCGCGGCGCGGCGACGGGGTGGTCGAGGTGCGGTCGCGGCAGGCCGCGGCCGCGGTGACCGCTCCCGTGGACGGCGGGCCGGTCGTGGCCGAGGGGTGGCCGCCCGAGCGGGCGTGGGCCGCGTATCCGGTCGGGACGGCGCGGGTGCTGCGCGAGCGCGGCACGGGCGGCGCGTCCCTGCTGATCGACTCCGATCTGCCGCAGGGGGCCGGGCTGTCGTCGTCCGCGGCGCTGGAGTGCGCGACGGCGCTCGCGCTCTGCGACCTGCACGGCGCGGCGGTCGACCGTCCCGCGCTGGCGCGGCTGGCGCAGCGCGCCGAGAACGAGCAGGTCGGCGTGCCGTGCGGGCCGATGGACCAGGCGGCGTCGCTGCTGTGCACGGCGGGGCACGCGCTGCTGCTCGACTGCCGCAGCGGCCTGTCGTCGCAGGTCCCGTTCGCGCCCGCCGGCTCCGGCATGACGCTGCTGGTCGTGGACACGCGGGCGGCCCACGCCCTGGCGGGCGGCGAGTACGCGCGGCGGCGCGCCGAGTGCGAGGAGGCCGCGGCGCTGCTCGGGGTGGCCGCGCTGCGCGACGTCAAGGACCTCGCCGGGGCCCTCGGGACGCTCCGCGACCCGGTGCTGCGGCGCCGCGTCCAGCACGTCGTCACCGAGAACCACCGCGTCGAGGCCACCGTCGGGCTGCTGCGCGCCGGGGCCGTCACCGAGCTCGGCGCGATGCTGAACGCCTCGCACCTGTCGCTGCGCGACCAGTTCGAGGTCTCCTGGCCCGAGGCCGACGCGACGGTCGACGCGGCGCTGCGGGCGGGCGCGCGGGGCGGCCGGATGGTCGGCGGCGGCTTCGGCGGCTCCGTGCTCGTCCTCACGGCCGCCGACCGCGCGGCGCGGGTGCGGGACGCGGTCGCCGCCGCCTACGCCGAGCGCGGCTGGACGGCCCCGGAGTTCATCGAGGCCGTGCCGTCCGCGGGTGCGCGCCGCGTCACCCCCGCCTAGCCCTCCTCCAGCGCGGACCTGATGTCGTCGCGGAGGCGGGCGGCCTCCTCGGCCGGGCCCGTCTCGTCCAGGGCGGTGAAGCCGTCCACGGCGGCGGACGCCTGCGACACCGCCTCGGCCAGCCGCCCCACCTGGGCCAGCACGCGAGCCTGGTCATAGGAGACCAGCGCGGTCTCCCACACGCGGGCGGGCTCGTCGTCCGGCGGCAGGCCCGCCAGCGCCGCGCGGGCCGACTCCATGGCGGTGACGGCGCCGTCGCCGTCCCCGCACCACAGCAGGCACATCGCGGCACGGCGGCGGGCGCGGACCACGCCGGAGGCGTCGCCGGCCTTCTCGTGCGCCTCGGCCGCCGCCGCGAACCGCTCGGCGGCCTGGGCGTCCCGGTCGAGGTCGGTCAGGATCTCGCCGGCCTCGTCGAGGAAGTGCGCGACCGCGCCGTGGTCGCCGTCCGCGGCGGCGTCCTCGGCGAGGGCCGCGAACGTCGCGGCACCGTCCTCCTCGCCCAGTTCCTTCTGCGCGTGCGCGAGGATCAAACGGCAGCGCCGTGCGGCGAGCCGGTCGTGCCGGTCATTACGGGCTGGGTCGGTATGGGCGGCCGGGTCGATGAGGGCGGGGAGCGCCTCCTCGGCGACCTCGGCGGCCTCCAGGCAGCGGCCCGTGGACAGGTACGCGGCGGCGAGGTCCACGCGCAGGTGGACGGCCTGCTCGTGCAGCCCCTCGGCCGTCCAGCCCGCGATGGCCTCGGCGAGGTCGGCGACGGCGTCCGCCGGGCGGTCGGCGGCCAGGAGCGCGAGCCCCCGCTCGGAGTGCGCCGCCACCCGCATCGGCGACCCGGCGGGCTGCGCCCCGATCACCTCGTCGAGCAGGGCGAACGCCTCCTCGTCGGGCCCGCCGTCCCGGCGGGAGAGGACGCGGGCGAGCAGCAGCAGCGGGGCGGCGGCCTCCGCCGGGCCGCCGGACGCGCGGGCGGCCGCGGCCGACCGGCGCAGCGCCGCGACGGCGTCGTCGGCCCGGCCGGTCAGCAGGAGCGACTGCCCCCGCAGGAACCAGAGCTCGCCCGCCCGGTCGGGAGCGTCGCCCGGGTCGACCCGGTCGAGGGCGGCGAGCGCCTCGGCGGGCCGGTCGTGCTCCACGTGCGAGGTGGCGAGCCGCAGCAGCGCGCCGGTGGCGTCGCCGTCGCGGGTCGGGTGGCTCGCGAAGTGCTCGACGGCGGCGGTCATGTCCGCCGGGCCGCGCGGGTCGCCGAGCTTCGCGCGCATCGCGCCGAGCCGGCCGAGCGCGCGGTGCCGGCGCGTCTCGTCGCCCAGCTCGCCGAACAGCCGCGACGCCTCCTCCCAGCAGGCGGCCGCGCCCTCCTCGTCGCCGTCCAGGGCGCGCTCGACGCCCCGGCCGTCCAGGCGGCGGGCCCGCTGCAGCGGCGTCGGCTCGGCCGTCCCGGCGAGGTCGTCGAACCGCCGCCACGCGGCCAGCGTGATCTCCACGTCCTGGTGGGTGCGGCGCTCGTCGGCGATGTCCAGCAGTTCGTCGAGGTCCTCCACGGACGCGACGTCCTCGTGCGGGGACTCCGCCTGGACCGGTTCCGGGGCGGGCGCGGGACGCCGGTGGTGCGCGGCCAGCGGCACGAAGTCCGCGATCGGCTCGGACGCCAGCGTGGCCCGTATCCGCTCGCCCTGGCAGCTCGTTCCGTTCCGGGCGTCGAACCGCGCCGCCAGCGCCGTCGCGCGGTCGGCGAGCTCGGCGCGCAGCTCCGGCAGCGGGACGTCGGCGGCGGGCCGCCCGTCCGCGGCGGGCCGGCGGATCGTGGCCGCGCCGTGCCCGGCCGCCGCGACCCGGTCCAGCAGCAGCGCCGCCGCGGCGGCGAACTCCATCTCCGCGTGCGGGCTCGGCGCCCGGTCGAGCCACCCGAGGTGCCGCTGGACGATCTCCAGCCCGCGCGCCCCGTTGCCGGTGGCCGCGCAGAACTCCACGTGCTCGGAGATGTCGCCGAGGTCGGCGAGCCGCGCCCGGTGCACCCGGTAGGCGCGGCGGTGCGCGTCGGCGGCCTGCTCGGTGCGGCCCGTCCGCAGGTACACCGGCAGCATCGCGGTCAGCACGGCCTGCGGCTGCTCGTTGCACGACAGCTCCGAGCCGAGCACGGGCGCCGCGATCTCGATCGCCTCCTCGTACCGCCCGACGCGGGCGAGGTGCCGGACCATGCCGGTCGGGTCGCAGCCCTCGCAGTCCGACAGCTCGTCCCGCCGGGCGGCGCGCCACTTCCGGTACCAGTCGTCGACCGCGTCGTCGCCGACGTGCTGGGCCACCAGGTGGCGGCGCCGGTAGACGGCCTGGAGGCTGTGGCCGCCCGCGAGGTAGCGGCGCTCCATGTCGTCCAGCAGGGCGTACGTGCGGTCGAGGGGGACCTCGGGGAACAGCGTCAGGGACGACACCACCGCCTTCATCTGCCACAGCAGCAGGTGCGTCTCGTCGAACCGGCCGGGGTCGCGGTCGTGGTCGGCGAGCGCGCGGCTGAACGTGGCGAGGGCCTTCGCGGGCTCGCCTCCGTACTGGTAGGCGTCGGTCAGCCGGGTCCGCACCCGGAACGCCAGCTCGTCGTCCCCGGCCGCCTCGGCGCGGCGCAGCGCGTCCTCCACCAGGACGGTGCGGGCCTCCCCGTAGGGCAGCTCCTGCGCCTGGGTCATGAGCGCGTAGACGTCGTCGGTCACCGGGGCGCCTCCGGAGCGTGGACGGCCCACTCCAGCAGGCCGATGAAGGAACGGTTCAGGACCGCCGTGTCGGCGGGCCGCAGCGGGTGGTGCCCGAGGAGCAGCGCCTGGCCGTACAGTGCCTGGACGGCCGGCTCGACCGGCCCGCCGTCGCCCAGGGACATGACGCGCCGCGCCAGCGGGTTGCGGTGGTTCAGCACCAGCTGCGGGCGCTCGACGCCGGCCGTGGCGCCGACGGCGCCGAGCACGTCGGCCCACAGCTCGCCGGCCTCGTCCCGCGCCCGGCCGAGCTCCTCGCGGAACTGCGCGTCGCGGCTGGTCAGGTACAGGGCGGGCAGCGACGCGGGGTCGAAGTCGCGGACCACGACCTCGCAGCCGAGCCGGTCCACCGCCCGCTGCGCCGCCGCGAGGAACGGCCGCAGCGACAGCTCCGCCGCCGGGTCCAGGACGCCGAACGTGGTGGTCAGCTCCGCCGCGTCCAGCCTGCTCAGGCAGATGTCGGGGTCGAGGTCGGGCAGCCGCTCGATGATCTCCGTGTCGTGGACGTAGCCGCCGTTGACGAGCCCGACGCCCTGCGCCCCCGCGACCGCCGACAGCCGCCGGAACTCGTCCACGCTCGCGGTGAACCGGCCGTCCGGGTGGCGCCGCCGGAACTCCGCCAGCGTCATCGGCCCGGCGGACGTCTCGTACTCCAGCCAGCGGTCCACGATGCGCAGCATGTCGTCGTCGTGCAGCGCCATCGCCTTCACGCCGAGCTGGTGCAGCCGCAGGAACCCGCGCAGCCGCGGCGGGTCGGTCTCGGCCAGCCGCACGAGCCACTGCCGCAGGACGTCCCCGAGGCCGTCCCGGGTCGCGTCGAGCAGCTCGTCCTCGTAGAGCGCCTCGCGGCTCGCGGTGGGACGCAGCTCCCCCGCGTCGACCACGCACCGCGCGAAGAACGCCCACTCGGGCAGCAGCCCCTCGACGCCCTCGGCCAGCAGCATCCGCTTCACGTAGACGCGGTGCGCGGCGCGCGCGGTGGGCGACACCGCCTGCGGCAGGACGAACGCGACGCCCGTCAGCCCGGCCTCCGGTACCTCCAGGTCGACGACGTCGAACGGCGTGAACCCGTAGAGCTCCTCGCAGTACCGCTCCAACGCCCGCTTCCGCGCCGCCGGATCGCGGTGGTGCGCCAGCCACGGCGGGCCGTCCCCGGTGATGGGACTGCCGTCGACGGTGAGCTCCACCGGCAGAAGCGACCCGTAAGTCCGCGCCAGGTCCGCGACGGCCGCCGGACTCAGCAGCTCGGCCGCGCCCTGCCGCGCTCGCAGCGTGACCGTCGTCCCCGGCTCCGCCCGCCGCCCCGGCTCCACGCGGTAGCTGCCTTCGGAGCGTCCCGTCCACCGGACGGCGGCACCGCCCCGCGCGGACCGCGTCACGACCTCGATCTCGTCCGCGACCAGGAACGCCGACAGCAGGCCGATCCCGAACTGCCCCAGGAAGTCGTGCCGGGCGAACCCGAGCTCGTCCCGCTTGGACGACCGCCCGATCGTGGCGAGCAGCGTGTGCACCTCGGTCTCGGTGAGTCCCACGCCGTCGTCGTGGACCCGCAGCACCCCGCCGCCGGTCTCGATGACCACCCGGCCGCCGTCCGCGCCCCGGGCGGTGATCGCGTCCACCGCGTTCTGCAGCAGTTCCCGCAGATAGACGCGCGGGCTCGCGTACAGGTGCCGGCTCAGCAGATCCACCACCCCGCGCAGATCCACCTGGAATGCCTGGTCTGCCACCGACGCCCCCCTGATCATCACATGAGCGATGACACACACTAGCGACCCGTTACGCCCGCTTCGGTGGATTCGCGGGGCAGCCGGGGCGAGCGGCGTGGCCGTGACCACATCCGCTTGACTCCCTACTTTCTCTACTGATTTAGTTAAGAATACGCCGACCGCGCCGACAGGCGGCGATGAAGCGCTCGTGCTCAGTGTGCAAGCACCACTGATCCGGCACTCAGGCCAGGGATCACTCCCCGATCCGCTGGCACAGCCCTCTCTGAACAGACCCCTTCTCTGCCGTCACACAGCCCTCCCGGAGATTCCTTCAGATGTCACAGACACCGCGGTCCCCAGCTCCACTCCCGCTCGGCGACTCCGACGTCGCGGCGGCGCGCGA
This sequence comes from Actinomadura livida, assembly GCF_014648675.1. Classification (GTDB taxonomy): domain Bacteria; phylum Actinomycetota; class Actinomycetes; order Streptosporangiales; family Streptosporangiaceae; genus Spirillospora; species Spirillospora livida. The sequence continues at coordinate 4,955 of NZ_BMRO01000004.1, read as the reverse complement.
CGCGCTGCTCGGCGCGGTGACGGACCTCTTCGCCTCCGACGTCATGTCCAAGAGCGGGCACGGGAACGCCAGCGTCCGCGTGCCCGGGACGCCCGACCGCCTCCTGCTCACCTCCCGCGGCCTGCTCCGCGGGATCGGGCCGGAGGAGTTCGCGGTGGTCACCCTGGACGGCGACCTCGTCGCCGGGTGGCTGGCCCCCGAGAACGAGGAGATCGTCCGGATGCACACCGAGGTCTACCGCGCCCGCCCCGGCACCGGCTCCGTCGTGCACACCCACTCGCCCTTCGTGACCGCCTACGCGGTCGCGGGGCGGGAGCTGCCCGCGCGGTACGAGTCGCTGCTGCGGGCGGGGCAGACCGAGGACGTCCCCGTCGCCCCCTACGGTCCGCGCGGCAGCGGCCGGGCCGTCACGCAGATCGTCGACACGTTCACCGCGAATCCGCGCAGCGGCGCCGTCCTGCTCGCCAACCACGGCCTGCTGGCGACCGGCACCGACGCCGCCGGGGCGGCCCGGCTGGTCGTCGCGCTGGAGGAGACCGCGCAGGTCACGCTGGGCGCGACGGCGCTCGGCGGCGCCCTCCCGCTCGAACTCGAAGGCGGCGGCCGGTGACCACCGCCCAGAACGCCGCGCAGAACGCTGGCCAGAACGCCGTGCCCGACACCGGTCCCTACGAGGAGACCTACCGGACGCTGTTCGGCGCCGTGCCCGGCAGCGTCCGGGAGCGGTGGGAGTTCAGCGCGCAGCACGGCCGCTTCACCGCCCCCGGCCTGCTCGAAGAGCTGCGCGAAGAGGTCATCGTCCGCAGCCCGCTGGGGCTGAAGGTGCAGCAGCTCGTCCAGTTCGCGCAGCTCGCCGCGCTGGGCAGGGCCGACGCCGCCCGGCACCACGCGCTCGCCGCCGTGCGCGCCGGAGCCGGCGGGCGGGACCTGCTCGCCGTCGCCGAGACCACCCTCATCACGTCCGGCGTGCCCGGATACTCCCTCGCCCTCACCCTGGCCCGCGAAGCGCTGGCCGCGACCGACACCCCGGAGAGCTCGCCATGACCCGCCGTTCCCCCTCGTCCCGGCTGCGCGCCCTCGCGGCCGGCCTCACCGGCCTCGCCGTCGCCCTCGCCGCGACCGGCTGCGGCGGCGGCGCCGAAGCCGAGGACGGCGTCACCGTGCTGCGCGTCGGCACCACCAAGACCTTCGGCTGGGTCCCGACGTTCCCCGCGCACGGGGACGACGAGAGCGGGAAGGTGCGCATCGAGGTCGTCGACCTCATCGGCGGCTCCAACGCGATGATCGCGGCGCTCAAGGCCGACCGGATCGACGTGGCGGAGCTGGGCGAGGTCGGCCCGGTGGTGGCCCAGGCCGGGGACGTCCCCTTCAAGATCATCGCGTCCACCACGCCCTGGCCGAAGGGGCAGGGGATCATCGTGGACGAGAAGTCCCCCATCACGTCCCTGTCCGACCTCGAGGGCAAGAAGATCTCCTACGTCCGCGGGACCAACTCGCACTGGACGCTGAACCGCGCCCTCGACTCGGTCGGCCTCACGATGGAGGACGTCGAGCTCGTCCAGCTCCCCGACGGCACCAACGCCCAGCAGGTCCTCCGCAGCGGCAACCTGGACGCCGCGACCGTCATCGACCCGACGCTCACGACGTTCCTGTCGTCCGGCAGCCGCCTGCTCACCGACGGCACCACCATCAACGCCGGCAACCCCCTCTTCTACATCGCGAGCGACAAGGCGCTCGGCGCGAAGAAGGAGGCGGTCGGCGAGTTCGTGGCGCAGCTGGCCGAGCACATCGCCTGGGCCAAGGCCGAGCCGGAGGAGCGCTCCGCCGCCGTCGCGAAGCTGAACGGCATCCCCGAGGAGATCGCCCTCAAGGCGGAGCGCAACCGCCCCGACGGGCTGCACCCCATCGAGGACGCGACCATCCGCAGCAACCAGCGGATCGCCGACCTGTTCTTCCAGCAGGGCGTCATCAAGAAGAAGATCACGGTCGACTCGGTCTTCACCACCGAGTTCAACTCGCGGGCACGGCCATGACCCGGGTACCGCGAACACTCCGCAGGGCGCTGGTCCCGATCGGGCTGATCGCGCTCTGGCAGCTGCTGGCCGAGACCGGCGCCGTCGACCCGCGCATCACGTCCTCCCCCTGGGAGATCGTGACGGCGCTGACCGAGATGACCCGGTCCGGCGAACTGGCCGAGCACATGCGGATCTCGCTGTTCCGCGCGGTCGCCGGCCTCGCCTGCGGGGCGACCCTGGCGACCATCGCGGGCATCGCGGCCGGGCTGTCCCGCTTCGGCGAGGACGCCCTGGACTCCACCATCCAGGCCATCCGGACCATGCCGTACCTGGGGATGGTGCCGCTGTTCATCCTGTGGTTCGGGCTGGGCGAGGCACCGCGGATCACGATGGTCGCGCTCGGCAGCTTCTTCCCGGTCTACCTGAACGTCTTCAAGGGCATCCGGGACGTCGACGACCGGCTCATCGACCTCGGCCGCGGCTACCGGGTCAGCCGGTGGGAGCTGATCCGCGACGTCATCGTCCCCGGGGCGATGCCGTCCGCGCTCGTCGGGCTCCGCTACGCGCTCGGCACCGCGTGGATGAGCCTCGTCGTCGCCGAGCAGATCAACGCCCAGTCGGGGCTGGGCTACCTCATCGTCCAGGCGAACATCCTCGCCCAGACGTCGATCATCATCACCGCGCTGGCGGTCTACGCGGTCATCGGCATCCTGGCCGACGCGATCGTCCGGCTCATCGAGCGGCGGGCGCTGCGCTGGCGGCGCACCTTCGAAGGAGCGTGACCATGACGGACAACGACCCCGCCACCCGGCGGACCGGTCCCGCGATCAGCCTGCGCGGCGTCGGCCGGACGTTCGGCGACCGCGCCGTGCTGCAGGGCGTCGACCTGGCCGTCGCCCAGCACGAGTTCGTCGTCCTGGTCGGCGCGAGCGGCTGCGGGAAGTCGACGCTGCTGCGGATCGTCGCCGGCCTCGACTCCGACGCGACCGGCGAGGTCCAGGTCGCCGGCGAGCACGCGATCGTGTTCCAGGACGCCCGGCTGCTGCCGTGGCGGCCGGTGTGGCGCAACGTCGCGTTCGGCCTGCGCGGCCCCCGCGCGGAGCTGCGCGCACGCGCCGACCGCGCGCTCGCCGAGGTCGGGCTGCCCGGCCGGGGCGACTCCTGGCCGCTGACGCTGTCGGGCGGCGAGGCCCAGCGGGTCGCGCTCGCCCGCGCCCTCGTCCGCACCCCCGACCTGCTGCTGCTGGACGAGCCCTTCGCCGCCCTCGACGCCCTGACGCGCCTGAAGATGCAGCGGCAGGTCGCCGAGCTGTGGCGGCACCACGAGATCACCACGCTGATGGTCACGCACGACGTGGAGGAGGCGCTGCTGCTGGCCGACCGCGTCCTGCTGGTCGACAGCGGGCGGATCGCCGAGGAGATCCCGGTCGGCCTGCCGCGTCCCCGCGACCCGCGCGACGCCGGCTTCGCCGCGCTGCGGCACCGGCTCCTGCTGAGCCTCGGCGTCGACCTGTCCGGCGACCGCGGCCACGCCCCTACCCGAGCACCCGCCCCGGCGCGCACCCGCGCCCGCACCCACGCCTGAGAGGACCGTTCGATGGAGTTCCACTGGTTCCTGCCGACGTACGGCGACGGCCGCAACATCGTCGGCACCGACCGCGCCGGACGGACGGAGGAGGAAGGGCTCTACGCCCGCGTCCGCGAGTCCGACCCGTACTACCTCGCCCAGCTCGCCCGCGCCGCCGAGCAGGCGGGATTCTCCGGCGTCCTGCTGCCGACCGGGTTCGGCAGCGAGGACACCTTCGTCATCACCGCCGGCGTCGCCCAGCAGACCCGCACCCTGGAGTACATCGTCGCGTTCCGCGCCGGGCTGACCCTGCCCGCGATCACCGCGCAGATGACCGGCACCCTCCAGCGCGCCACCCGCGGACGCGTCCGGCTGAACATCACCACCGGCGGCAGCCCCGCCGACCAGCGCGCGTACGGCGACTTCCTCGACCACGACGAGCGCTACCGCCGGACCGACGACTTCCTCACCGTCCTCGACCTGCTGTGGCGCGGCGAGCCGTTCGGCCACGAGGGCTCCCACTTCCGCAACACCGTGGAGAGCCCCGTCGACTACGGCCCCCGCCCGCCGGTCTACTTCGCGGGCTCCTCCGACATCGCGAAGGACATCGCCGCCCGGCACGCGGACGTCTACCTCATGTACGGGGAGCCGCCGCCGGTGATCCGCACCCGCGTCGAAGAGATGCGCGAGCGCGCCGCCGCGTACGGGCGGACGCTGCGGTTCGGCGTGTTCATGCACGTCGTCACCCGGGAGACGGAGCGGGAGGCGTACGCGGAGGCCGCCCGCCACCTCGACACCATGACCGACGAGGCCGTCGCCGCGACGCAGCGGACCCTCAAGGCCATGGACTCGGTGGGCCAGGCGCGCGTCCGCGACCTGCACGGCGGCAGGCACGGCGCCGTCGAGGACCTCCTCGTCCACCCCAACGTGTGGGCCGGGATCGGGCTCGTGCGGGGCGGCGGCGGGACGGCGCTGCTCGGCAGCCACGCGCAGGTCGCCGAGCGCATCGAGGAGTACGCCGACGCCGGGCTCGACACCCTGATCCTCAACGGCTACCCGGCGCTGGAGGAGGCGTACCGCGTCGGCGAACTCGTCCTGCCGCGCGTCGGAGGCGCCGCCCGGCGGGCCGTCCCCGCCCACGCCGCGTCCTGACCCCGGCCGGGACCGGCTCCCCGGTCCGGGGCCCGCGCCGCTACCGGTGTGCGGGCCAGTGCTCCGGCTTTCAGACCGGGGGTGAAGGCCCGCGCGGGAGGGCCGTCAGGCCCGGGCGTGCTCTGACCGGGCTGGTTCAGCGGCCGTCGTGGTCTTGGTCGGCGGTTTCGGCGATGGGGACGGGGACGACTGCGGCGATGCGGCGGCCTCGGTTGGTGATG
>NZ_BMRO01000003.1:657290-657545 GCF_014648675.1 Actinomadura livida | reverse complement strand
ACCGTCAGCGGATACCACTCGCTCAGGGTCAGCAGGTCCCGCAGCGGATGCCGCTCCAGCACATCCGCCACATCCGGGTCGCCCGCCGCCTCCAGCCGGTCGATGGTCGCGACGGTCTCGTCCGCCAGCAGCTTGGCCAGCCGGTCCAGGGTCGGCACGTCCTTGCTGGGCACGGCGTCCGCCGCCCGCGCGAACAGCAGGGCACCCTCGGCCAGCATCAGCTCGGCGTCCTGATCGCGGGGCACCTTGATCTGC
>NZ_BMRO01000003.1:418710-657220 GCF_014648675.1 Actinomadura livida | reverse complement strand
ACCGTCGCCGACACCTCGACCGTCTCACCCACCACCGCCTTGGCAGGCCACCTGCCACAACCCACCACCGGCGCCACATCGAGGATGGGGATGCGCCCAAGTTTCGGAATGCCGGGAGCGCTGGACGTTCCGGACTCGACGTGCATAGGCCCACCTCTACCCGCGCGGAATTTCCAAAACGTCCCATGCCCGCGATCAGGCGCCTACCGTCCTGTAGTTTCCGATAACTTTGCGCGGCCCCCCGGACACCATGGGTGAGGGCCGACCGGGACGTGTGATCCGCGAGCTCAGCCTGTACGGAAAGCCTTTGCGGCCCGGGGCATTCCGGAGTTCAAGAGCGTCTCTGGAGACGGTCGGTTCGGGGGGCCTTCCCTTCCCGGCTGTCGCACCATCGGGACGCAGCGCATAGCGTGACGTTGTGTGAAGGCAATCCGACGTTTCACGGTTCGCACCGTCCTTCCCGAGCCGCTCCGGCAGCTCGAGGAGCTCGTCCTGAACCTGCGCTGGTCCTGGCACCACGAGACGCTCGACCTGTTCCGCGCCGTGGACCCGGCGCTGTGGCAGGCCGTCCACCACGACCCGGTCAGGCTGCTCGGCGAGGTCGCGCCGGAGCGGCTGGAGCGGCTCGCGGAGGACCGGCGCTTCCTGCGGCGCCTGCAGGACACCGCCGAGGACCTGCGCGAATACCTGACGGCCCCGCGCTGGTACCAGTCGCGCGCGGACGCGGACGCTCCGTCCTGCATCGCCTACTTCTCGCCCGAGTACGGCATCACCGCCGCGCTGCCGCAGTACTCCGGCGGGCTCGGCATCCTCGCGGGCGACCACCTGAAGACGGCGAGCGACCTCGGCGTCCCGATCCTCGGGGTGGGGCTGCTGTACCGGCACGGGTACTTCTCGCAGTCGCTGTCGCCGGACGGCTGGCAGCTGGAGCGCTACCCGCCGATCGACCCGAACGGGCTGCCGCTCACCCTGCTCCGCGAGCGGGACGGGACACCGGTCCGCATCACCATCGGCCTCCCCGCGGGCCGCGGCCATGTGGGCGGGCCCCACGGCCGCGGACTGCAGGCGCAGGTGTGGGTCGCGCAGGTCGGCCGCGTCCCGCAGCTCCTCCTCGACTCCGACGTCGAGGAGAACGAGCAGCCGGCGCGCGACATCACCGACCGGCTGTACGGGGGCGGCGGCGACCACCGGCTCCTGCAGGAGATGCTGCTCGGCATCGGCGGCGTGCGGGCCATCCGCGCGTACTGCCGCATCACCGGGCACCCCGCGCCCGAGGTGTTCCACACCAACGAGGGGCACGCCGGGTTCCTCGGCCTGGAGCGCATCCGCGAGCTGGTGTCGGAGGACGGCCTGACGTTCGACGAGGCCCTGGAGGCGGCCCGTGCGGGCACGGTGTTCACCACGCACACGCCCGTCCCCGCCGGCATCGACCGGTTCCCGCGCGAGCTGATCAGCCGGTACTTCGGCGGCGGGAACGAGACCGAGCAGGTCCCCGTCGAGCGGGTCCTCGCCCTCGGCGCCGAGGACTACCCCGGCGGCGACCGCACGGTGTTCAACATGGCCGTGATGGGGATGCGGCTGGCGCAGCGCGTCAACGGCGTCAGCAGGCTGCACGGGCAGGTCAGCCGGGAGATGTTCGGCGGCCTGTGGGGCGGGTTCGACACCGCCGAGGTCCCCGTCGGCTCGATCACCAACGGCGTGCACGCCGGGACGTGGGTCGCCCGCGAGGTGCTGGAGTTCACCGCCCGGGAGCTGCCCTCGGTGATGGAGAGCGGCCGCGGCTGGGAGGGCGTGCGGAACGTCTCCGAGGCCGAGATCTGGCGGATGCGGGGGCTGCTGCGGCGCCGGCTCGTCGCGGACGCGCGGCGCCGGCTGCGCGAGTCGTGGCGGCAGCGCGGCGCGAGCGAGGCCGAGACCTCGTGGATCGACGACGCCCTCGACCCGGACGTGCTGACGATCGGGTTCGCGCGGCGCGTCCCGTCCTACAAGCGGCTGACGCTGATGATGAGCGACCCGGACCGGCTCCGCTCCATCCTCCTCGACCCGGACCGCCCCGTGCAGATCGTCATCGCCGGGAAGGCGCACCCGGCCGACGAGGGCGGCAAGCGGCTCATCCAGGAGATCGTCCGGTTCGCCGGGTCCGAGGACGTCCGGCACCGGATCGTGTTCCTGCCCGACTACGACATGGCGCTCGGGCAGCTCATGGTGCAGGGCTGCGACGTGTGGATGAACAACCCGCTGCGCCCGCTGGAGGCGTGCGGCACGTCCGGGATGAAGGCCGCGCTGAACGGCGGGCTGAACCTGTCGATCCGGGACGGCTGGTGGGACGAGTGGTACGACGGCCAGAACGGCTGGGCGATCCCGTCCGCCGACGGCCTCGCCGCGCCCGACCGGCGGGACGAGCTGGAGGCCGCCGCGCTGTACGAGCTGATCGAGGACCACGTCTCGGTCACGTTCTACGACCGGGACTCGGCCGGGCTGCCGCGCCGCTGGCTGGAGATGGTCAAGCACACCATCGCCACCCTCGGCCCGAAGGTGCTGGCGACCCGGATGCTGCGCGACTACGTCGAGGAGCTGTACGCCCCGGCGGCGGCGTCCGAGCGCGCCATGGTCGCCGACAAGTTCGCGGGCGCGCGGGCGCTCGCGGCGTGGAAGAGGCGGGTCCGGGAGGCGTGGCCGCGCGTCGCCGTCGAGCACGTGGAGTCCAGCGGGGAGGAGAGCCCGCAGGTCGGTGCGCGGCTGGCGGTGCGCGTCGTCGTCGACCTCGGCGGCCTCGACCCGGACGACGTCGCCGTGGAGGCCGTCTACGGCCGGGTGGACGACTCCGACGCGCTGGTCGGCCCGGCCCATCTGGAGCTGCGGAATGCCGAGCCGGCCGATGACGGCCGGGTCCGCTACGTCGGGGAGGTCCCGCTGGAGCGCAGCGGCGCGTTCGGGTACAGCGTCCGCGTGGTGCCGAGCCATCCGCTGCTGTCCGGACGGGCGGAGATGGGCCTCGTGGCCCTGCCGCCCGCCCCGCAGGGCATGACCAACGGCGACCTCCGCTAGGCGGTCTCCTCGTCGTCGGGCGGCGGGTCGGGCTGCCGCCACCCGGCGACGAGCACCGGCATCAGCAGGTGCGTGAGGAACAGTGACACCACCCCCATGACGATCGCCGCCATGGGGATGAACGTGCCGCGGTCGCCTGGGACGCCGAGGACCGCGACGACGACCACGGCGAGCAGCACCAGCATCGCCCGGTGCGCGACCGCGTGGGCGCGGAGCCGCTCGGCGACCTGCCGCTCGTCGAGGTCCCGCTCCGCCAGCGACACCGTCCCCCGGGTGGCGGCGTTCAGCACGGTGATCACCGGCAACGCGATCAGCACCGCGAGGACGAGCAGGCTGATCGTCCAGTACATCGCGGTGTCGCTCGGGGCGAGGTTCCACGAGACGACCGTCCCGGACCACACCATGGCGATGGCCGCCCCTCCCGCTCCGGCGAGCACGCGCCGGCGTTTCCGTGTCGCGTGCCAGGAGGGCAGGACGTCCTTCTCCGTGGCCTCCTTCTGGGCTTCCGTCCAGCGTGTCCTCATCCCGTGCGCCCTCCCGTCTCGGCTTCCCATCACGTGCTCCCCAGCCGGGGGAACGGCTCCAGCGAGAACACGACCTCGACCGGCACCTCGAAGAACCCGGCGATGCGCAGCGCGAGATGCAGGCTCGGGCTGTACTCGCCCCGCTCCAGGTAGCCGATCGTCTGGTAGTGGACCCCCAGCGCCGTCGCCAGCTCGCGGCGCGAGACGCCCCGCTCGGCCCTCAGCACCGCGATCCGGTTGTGAACGTTCTCCTTGTCGGCCTTCTCCTTGCCGGCCTTGCTTCCCGCCTTCACCGGCATCGCCTTCGCGGCCGGCGGCCAGGGCGCGCTCTACGCGCCGCGGCCGCGGGTCCGCGAGCATCGCGTCGCATCGGAGTCTCGTCCACGGCACCTCCTGCCGGTAAGTGAACTGCGATCTTCCGAACTATTCATACAACGGCTTGTAGTAGAACTACTACATCTAATCGCAGACATGCAAGTCCGGTGGCTTGGTAAGCCGGGGCAACGGCCGGACCGCGCTCAGCCGGGCAGGTCGCCGCCGTCCTGGTCGGCGAGGGCCTCGTAGACCGGGGCGAGGACGTCGGTCAGCGCGCGGCGGCGGATCTTGACCGGCGGGGGAGGGGCCAGCTGGAGCACGAACCCCGGCGGGACGGGAGGCGCGGCCGGGCGCTCGCGGAGCCGGGCCAGGCCGGACGGCGGCGCCCAGAACCCGGCGGCCGTGAGCGGCTCGTCCTCCAGGTCGAGGGGGTCGGGCTCGGTCTCGGTGCCGCGCCGCAGCGCCGCGAGGAGCTGCTCCCGGCCCCGGCCGTTCCACTGCAGGACGAGGAACGGGTCGTCGTCGAACGCCTCGGCCAGCAGGTACAGGACGGCCGCCGCGTGCTTGCACGGATCGCCCCAGTCGGGGCAGTCGCACATGAGGTGCAGGTCGGACGCCGCCCCGGGGAAGAGGGCGAGGCCGAGTTCGGCGAAGACCCACTCGATCTCCGGCGGCATCTCGCCGGCCAGCAGGCGGGCGCGGAACACCGCGCGCGACGCCAGCTCCTTCTCGACGGCCCGCCAGTCGGCCTCGCCGATCGCGTCGATGCCGAGCGCCACCTCGTACGGCTCGGGGGCCGATCCCTGCACCTTCGCCGTCACCTCGTGCGGCGCGACCCTCAGGTCGAACACCCGGCCCTTGCGCGCGTACGTCCGGCCGCGGGACAGCCGCCCGGTGTCGGCGAACGACTCGAGCAGGTCGATGAACCGGCGCGACCACCACTGCGCGCCGATGGAGCCGCGCCGGTTGCGGGCCCTGATGACCTCGCCCACTAGTCGCTCACCGCCTCGGGGGACAGCCGCAGGACGTCGCGCAGCTCCGCGACCGACAGCTCGGTGAGCCACTCCTCGCCGGTGCCGACGATCGACTCGGCGAGGGCCTTCTTGCGCTCGATCATCTCGTCGACGCGCTCCTCCATCGTCCCGACGCAGATGAACTTGCGGACCTGGACGTTGCGGGTCTGCCCGATGCGGAACGCGCGGTCGGTGGCCTGGTCCTCGACGGCGGGGTTCCACCAGCGGTCGACGTGCACGACGTGGTTGGCGGCGGTCAGCGTCAGGCCCGTCCCGGCGGCCTTGAGGGAGAGCAGGAAGACCGCGGGCTCGGCGTCGCCCTGGAACCGCTGGACGAGGTCGTCCCGCGCCTGCTTGGACGTCCCGCCGTGCAGCCACAGCACGGGCCGTTCGAGCCGGGCCGCCAGGTAGGGCTGGAGCATCGAGCCGAATTCGGCGTACTGGGTGAACACGAGCGCCTTCTCGCCCTGCGCCAGGACCTCCGCGCAGATCTCCTCCAGCCGTTCGAGCTTGCCGGAGCGGCCGGGGAGGCGCGAGCCGTCCTTGAGCAGCTGCGCCGGGTGGTTGCACACCTGCTTGAGCTTGGCCATCGTCGCCAGCACGAGCCCGCGCCGCTGCGTCTCGTCGGCCTCGGCGATCTGCTGGAGCATGTCGTCCACGGTCGCCCGGTAGAGGGACGCCTGCTCGGTGGTGAGGTTGCAGTAGACCTTGATCTCCTGCTTGTCCGGCAGGTCCGAGATGATCGACCTGTCGGTCTTGAGGCGGCGCAGGACGAACGGCTGCGTCGCCCGCTTCAGCGCCGCCGCGGCCTGCTCGTCGCCCTCCCGCTCGATCGGGATCGCGAACCGCCGCCGGAACTCGGCACGCGGGCCGAGCAGCCCCGGGTTGGCGAACTCCATGATCGACCACAGCTCGGTCAGGTGGTTCTCGACCGGGGTGCCGGTCAGCGCGATCCGGGTGCGCGCCGGGATGCTCCGCACCGCCCTGGCCTGCCGCGTCCCGCTGTTCTTGAGCGCCTGCGCCTCGTCGCAGACCACCCGCTCCCACTCGAACCCGGCGAGCGTCTCCGCGTCCCGCGTCGCGGTCCCGTAGGTCGTCAGGACGAGATCGGCCCCGGCGACGGCTTCACCGAGCTCCTCCCCGCGGTACCGACCCGTCCCATGATGGACGTACACCCGCAACTTGGGCGCGAACCGCGCCGCCTCCCGCTCCCAGTTCCCCACCAGCGACATCGGCAGGATCGCCAAGGTCGGGCCGGGACGGGCCCCGTCCTCCCGCTCGTGGACGAGCAGCGACAGCACGGAGATCGTTTTCCCGAGGCCCATATCGTCCGCAAGTAGGGCGCCCAGCCCCAATCCGTCCATGAAGGTCAGCCAGGCGAGCCCCCGCTCCTGGTAGGGGCGCAGGTCGGCGTCCAGCTCGTCGGGCGTGCGCATCGGGGTGAGGCGGCGGTCGGCCTCGCCGGAGAGGAGGTCGCCGAGGGGGCCGGCGGCGTCGACCCCGGTGAGGGGGAGGGCGTCGTCGCCCGCGTGGACGATCGCGCGGATCGCCTCGGCGGCGGTCATCCGGCCGCGGCGGGGGTGGCGGAGGAAGTCGAGGGCCGCCTCCAGCTGCCGCTCGTCCAGCTCTACCCACTGGCCGCGCAGCCGGACGAGGGGCGTCTTCAGCCGGGCCAGTTCCTCCAGTTCGGCCTCGTCGATGCTGTCGTCGCCGATGGCGAGGTCCCAGCGGAAGCCGACCATCGCCTTGAGGTCGAAGCCCGACGGGCCGGCGGCGCCCGCCGACGCCTCCGGATCCTCCGTGCCGGTGGTGAGCCTCATGCCGAGCTTCGCCTTGCCCGCCCACTGGGGGAGCAGGACGCCGAAACCGGCGGCGGCGAGCATCGGCGCGGCCCGGCGGAGGAAGCGGAACGCGCCGGCGGTGTCGAGGAGGAGTTCGCCGGGTGCGGGGCCGTCCAGGGCCGGCGCGATGTCGGGGAACAGGCGGAGCGCGCGGCCGAGGCCGGCGAGGAGCGTCTCCTCCGCGTCCGGGACCGAGGTCGCCTCGCCCGCCCACACCATCGCGGCGGGCACGTACAGGCTGGGGTCGTCGGTGCCCTGGAGGGCGAACTCCACCCGCCAGGAGTCGCCGTCCCGTTCGGCCGCGTCCTCCGTCTCGAACTCCTCCGCGCCGAACTCCTCCGCGCCCGGTTCGGCGAGGCGGAAGCACACCCGCAGGGGGCCGGACGGGCGGCGCGCGGCGGCGGCCCACGCGTCCAGCTCGGCGATCAGGTCGCCGGGGTCGTCGCGCGGCTCGCGGGCGACCAGCGGCGACGGGCCGGTCAGCGCCGCCACCCAGCGTTCGGCGAGCGGCAGCCGGTCCGGGACCTTGCGGCGGGACACCAGCAGCGGATGCGGCACCACGCCCCGGACGGCGGTGTCGGCCAGCCCCGACAGGGCCTCGCGCAGCACCTCACCGGCGGGCCGGCCGCCGTCGGCGGCGCGGCACGCGGCGGGCATCGCGCGGGCCAGCGCCCGGAACCGCGCCGGGTCGTCGATCACCGGGCGCCAGCGGGCCACCAGGTCGCCGTCCTCGCGCAGCAGCGCGGGCAGGACGTGGCCGCGCTCCGCGAGATGGACGGCCTCGTCCGCGAGCAGGCACAGGAACCGGAGGTCGCTGCCGGGGACGACGTCGGCCGCGTCCTCCGCGGCCTGGAGCAGTGCCATCGCGGCGAACGGCTCCAGGACGAGCGCCGGGACCGTCCACGGACGCAGCTCCGGCTCGTCCCGCACCGGCTCCGGCCGCAGCTCCGCGGAGGGCAGCGGATGGCCGCCCCCGTCCGGCGGTGACACGGTCGGCAGCGTCAGGGACAGCTCGACACGGAACGCGCCACGGACGAGCGGCTCGTACGACGTGCCGGTGAAGTCGCAGGTGGCGAACGGGTGCACGCCGGGTCCGGGCTCGTACGGGCCGGTGCGCTCGGCCCAGAGGCACAGCGCACCGCCCTGCCAGGTGGCGTGGGCGACGAGCATGGTCACCGAAGCTACCAGGGGCCTCTGACGTCCCGGCGCATGACAGCCGCGACTCCGGTGCCGCCCGTCACCCCGGCACACCGGCTGGTTAGGCTCGAAGCCGTTCACCGCCGAAACGCAGCAGGAGGTTCGCCGTGGGCGAGTTCGTACGGGTCGAGGTCGAGGACGGGATCGCGACGATCAGGCTGGACCGTCCGAAGATGAACGCCCTGAACGCCCAGATGCAGCGCGAGCTGATCGACGCGGCCCGCGAGGTCACCCAGGACGAGGCCGTCGGCGCGGTCGTCCTGTACGGCGGGGAGAAGGTGTTCGCGGCGGGCGCCGACATCAAGGAGATGGCGCCGATGTCGTACGCGCAGATGTCGGCGGGCCACTCGCGGCTGCTGCAGGACTTCGCCAAGGCGCTCGCCGGGATCCCGAAGCCCGTCATCGCCGCGATCACCGGGTACGCGCTCGGGGGCGGCCTGGAGCTGGCGCTGACGGCCGACTTCCGGGTCGCGGGCGAGGGCGCGAAGGTGGGGCAGCCGGAGATCCAGCTCGGCATCATCCCCGGCGCGGGCGGCACGCAGCGGCTGTCCCGGCTGATCGGCCCGTCCAGGGCCAAGGACCTGATCTTCTCCGGGCGGCACGTCAAGGCCGACGAGGCCCTCGCGATCGGCCTGGTGGACCGGGTCGTCCCGGACGCCGACGTCTACCGGGCCGCCAGGGAGTGGGCGGCGACGTTCGTCGGCGGGCCCGCGATCGCGCTGCGCGCCGCCAAGCAGGCCATCGACGCGGGGCTCGAGGTCGACCTCGACACCGGGCTGGAGATCGAGCGGACCCAGTTCGCCGCCCTGTTCGCCACCGAGGACCAGGCGAACGGCATGAAGAGCTTCATGGAGGAGGGCCCCGGCAAGGCCCGGTTCACCGGCCGCTGACCGCCCGCGCGCCGTCGGCGGTATGAAACGTTACGTGTGTTTTTGGCCGTGCCTGCCTGGGGCGTCGAGATCGGCCGATAGCATCTGCCGCCATGCGACACGCGTACCGAACCGCGCTCGTCACGGGCGCGTCCAGCGGCATCGGCGAGAGCTTCGCCCGCCTCCTGGCCGGCCGCGGCACCGACCTGGTGATCGTGGCGCGCCGGGCCGACCTGCTGGACGGCCTGGCCCGCGAGCTCGTCGAGCGGTACCGGGTCGCCGTGGAGGTGGTCGCGGCCGACCTCACCGACCCCGCGCAGCGCGGCGAGGTCGAGGCGCGGCTGCGGGCCGACCCGGTCGAGTTGCTGGTCAACAACGCGGGCTACGGCGCCTTCGGGCCGTTCGCGGAACTGCCGCTGGACGACCATCTGGCGCAGGTCGAGCTGAACGTGAACGCGCTGGTGCGGCTCACCCACGCCGTCCTGCCGGGCATGACCGAGCGCGGCCGGGGCGGGGTGCTGAACGTCGCGTCGATGGCGGGGTTCGCCCCGTCGCCCGGCAGCGCGACGTACGGGGCGACCAAGGCGTACGTGGCGGCCTTCTCCGAGAGCCTGCACTCCGAGGTCGCCGCCAGGGGCGTCCACGTGACGGCGCTGTGCCCCGGTTTCACGCGCACGGAGGACGACGTCCCCTCGAACCTCCTGTGGCTGCGCCGCGACGACGTGGCGCGGGCGGGCCTGGACGCCGTCTCGGCCGGACGCGCGCTGTGCATCCCCGGCATGCAGTACAAGGCGGCGTTCCCCGCCCTCAAGCTCGTGCCCAGGCCGCTGCTCAGGGCCGCCGCGAACCGCATGTGGCAGCAGGCCGCCGACACGAGGTGACCCGGCGGTGACGCAGGTCACGTCGCTTTTGCTCGGATCTACAAAACTCGCCGCGGGCGGATTGTCACGGGGCTTACTTGACGCGGGTGACGCTCAGTGGCGACCATCGAAACCTACGCTTACGTAGGTTAGGCCTTACGTAGGTGGGCATGGCCCGCCGGGCCGCCCCTCCTCGTGTCGCGGGCGCGGCGGCACCGTCCGGCAATACACATCGTCCAGCGAAGGAACCGCATGTCCGTGACCCCCGAAGACAAGTTCCAGACCGGCCTCCTGCACGACCTCGAACCGGTGGTCGAGACGGAGCTCAACCGGCACCTGTCGATGGCCAAGGAATGGTTCCCGCACCAGTACGTCCCCTGGTCCGAGGGCCGCGACTTCGACGGCCCGCTCGACGGCGAGCCGTGGTCGCTGGAGCAGTCCAAGCTGAGCGTCGAGGCGCGCGAGTCGCTCATCGTCAACCTGCTCACCGAGGACAACCTCCCCGGCTACCACCGCGCGATCGCCACCGTCTACGGCCGCGAGGGCGCCTGGGGCACCTGGGTCAACCGGTGGACCGCCGAGGAGAACCGCCACGGCATCGCCCTGCGCGACTACCTCACCGTCACCCGCGCCGTCGACCCCGTCGCGCTGGAGCGCGCCCGCATGCACCACATGGAGGCCGGCTACGAGGCCGACCACGGCGACTCGTTCCTGCACGGGACGGCGTACGTGTCCTTCCAGGAACTCGCCACCCGCGTCTCGCACCGCAACACCGGCAGGGCGTCGGGCGACCCCGTCTGCGAGCAGATGATGGCCCGCATCGCCGCCGACGAGAACCTCCACATGATCTTCTACCGGAACCTGATGGCCGCCGCGCTGGAGGCCGCCCCGAACGAGACCATGCGGGCGATCACCGACGTCGTCACCACGTTCCACATGCCCGGCCACAGCATCGACGGCTTCCTGCGCAAGTCCGTCATCATCGCCAACGCCGGCATCTACGACCTGCGCCTCCACCACGACGACGTCCTCGTCCCGGTCCTGCGCAAGTGGAACGTCTTCGACCGCACCGACCTCTCCGGCGACGGCGAGAAGGCCCGCGAGGAACTCGTCGAGTTCCTGGACCAACTCGACGCCTCCGCCACGAAGTTCGAGACCCGCCGCGAGGAGCGCCGAGCCCGCCAAGCCGCCCGGAAGCAGTGATCCCGCCCGGGCTGAGCTGACCGTCCAGCCTGCCCGAACGCCGTTCAGTCCGTTTTGTCCGGAACGCGGACGGTGGTTTCGGCGTCCAACCGGATATGGGGACGCAGCGGCGGCTGGGCGAGTATCGGTTGCTGGCCGAGATCGGCCGGGGGAGCACCGCGGTGGTGCACCTGGCCATGGACCCCCGCGGCCGCGAGGTCGCGGTGAAGGAGCTGCTCCCGGAGCTGGCGGGGGAACCGGAGGCGATCTTCCGCCTGGCCCGGGAGATGTCGGCGCAGGCACGGGTCCGCAGCGAGTACGTGGCCCGGCTCCTGGACGGGGAGGTCGGCGCCGCGCGCCCGCACGTGGCGATGCAGTACGTGCCGGGCTGCCCGCTGAACGACCTGATCGCGGCGTACGGCCCGCTGCGGCCCGACCGGCTCGTCCGGTTCGCGCGGCGGCTGGCGCTGGCACTGGGCGACGTCCACGACGCGGGCGTGCTGCACCGGGACGTGTCGCCCGGCAACGTGATCGTGATGGGCGACCGCCCGACGCTGATCGACTTCGGCATCGCGCACGAGGCCGGCGCCGAGCAGATCACCCGGCGCGGGATGGTCGTCGGGACGCCCGCCTTCCTGGCCCCGGAGCTGATCGAGGGGGAGCGCGCCACCACCGCGTCGGACGTGTTCTCGTGGGCGGCGACGGTCGCCTGCGCCGCGACGGGGCGGCCGCCGTTCGGCCGCGGGTCGCTGCACGGGGTGTGCTTCCGCATCCTGCGCGGCCAGGCCGACCTCGACGGCGTCCCCGAGCGGCTGGCCGGGCTGCTGCGGTCCGCCCTCCTGCGCGACCCGTCCCGCCGGCCGACCGCCCGCAGGCTCGCGGGCGCGCTCGCGGACGGCGGCGGCACCGGTGACGGGACGGCGGCCGCATGATGCCGATTAGATCTTCTCGTCCGGATCGGCGAGAGTAGGGTTTCGGAAACGATGAAGGGAGCCGTCACGTCCGGGGAGCGAATCGGCCACTACCGCGTGCTGGACACCCTCGGCGAAGGGGGCATGGGCGTCGTCCACCTCGGCGCCGACTCCGAAGGCCGCAACGTGGCCATCAAGGTGCTGCGCCCCGCCGTCGCGGGGGACGCCACGGCGCGCCGCAGGCTGGCCCGCGAGGTCGACTCGATGCGCCGGGTGCACAGCCCGCACGTCGCCGAGATCCTCGACGCCGACGTGACGGCCGAGCGACCCTACATCGTGACCCAGTACGTCCCCGGCCAGACCCTTGAGGAGGTCGTCGAGGAGTCCGGGCCCGTGTACGGGCCGGCGCTCCAGCGGCTCGCCGTGGGGCTGGCCTCGGCGCTGTCGGCGATCCACGGCGCCGGGATCGTCCACCGCGATTTGAAGCCCGGCAACGTGATGCTCGTCGACAGCGAGCCCGTCGTGATCGACTTCGGCATCGCGCAGGCCGCCGACGCGACCCGGCTGACCGCCACCGGGATGGTGATCGGCACGCCCGGCTACCTGGCCCCCGAGATCATCGAGGGCGAGGACGCGGGCCCGCCGTCGGACGTGCACGCCTGGGCGGGCACGCTCGCCTACGCCGCGACGGGCCGCCCCCCGTTCGGCTCCGGGACGTTCGAGTCGATCTTCTACAAGATCATGCAGGGTGCGCCGGACCTCGACGGCGTGCCCGACGCGCTGCTGCCCGTGCTGCGCTCGGCGATGGCGCGCAACCCCGCCGAGCGCCCCACCGCGATCAGCCTGGTGCAGCTCACGCGGCGGATCCACATCGAGGCCACGATCACCGACCAGACGCGGATCGACCAGCACTACCCGTCGCCGTCCGCGTCCCCGGCGGAGCCCGCGCCCGACCACTCCCGGCAGTTCTCCATGCCCGCCCCCGGCCCGCCGCCGGCCGACGCGCCGCGGTCCACCACGCCGGGCTCGACCGCCATCCCGGCCGTCGCGCCGACGCCCGCGCCGGCACCGGCGCAGCCCAGCGACTTCGTGGGGCAGCTGCCGCCCGCGGCGCCCCCGCCCGTCCCGCCGCCCGGCCCCGCCCCCTTCAAGGCGGGGGAGCAGTTCCAGGGCCGCGCCTACCCGCCTGCCGACCCCTACGCCCAGGGCGGATACCCGCCGCAGTACGGCCCGCCGCCGAACCAGCCGCCGCCCGGAGCGCTGCAGCGCGGGCCCGAGCAGGGCGCCCCCTACGACCAGCGGACGCAGGACGCGCAGCGGCGCGCCGACCAGGCGCGCGGTGCGGACCGCGACCGGGAGCGCCGCAAGCCCTACGGCTGGTACCGGCTGCTCAGCTTCATCGTCCTGGTGGCGCTGCTCGGCTTCGCGAACATCGTGCCGCTGCTCGCGCTGCTGGTCACCATCGGCGGCGTGCTCGTCCTGCGGATGGCGGACAAGGCCGCCCAGGGCATGGAGGGACGCCAGACGCGGCGCGGCCCGCGCTCCGGCGACGCGGTCGCGGCCGCGTTCCGGACGCCGCTGCACCTGCCGGGCGCGCTGATGTCCACCGTGCTGTGGACGTCCCTGAGCCTCACGGCGGGGGTGATCCTCCTCGGCGTCCTCGTCTTCGCCAACTCCGGCATGACCGCGTCCAAGGCCATCGCCTACTCCGCCATGGCGGTGATCGTGCTGCTGTGCCTCGCACCGGGCAGCGGCCCGCCCAGGCGGCAGCTCGCCCGGATCTGGGGCGCGCTCCTGCCGCGCGCCGAGGCCGCGCTGGCCGCCGCCCTGATCCTCGGGATCTTCGCGGGCGTCCTGGTCGTGCTGTCCCAGGAGCAGCCGCCCGACACGACCCCGCTGGACGGCATGAGCCAGGACCTGGAGAGCCTGCGCGCCGACGTCCGCGACCTCGTCTCCGGAATCCCGGGCCTGTGATGGAGCGGATCGGCGCCTACCGGCTGCTGACCCGGCCGGGCGGCGGGGCCGGCGCCGTCCGCCGCGCCGCCGGGCCGGACGGCCGCGACGTGGCGATCAGGCTGCTCCCGCCGGACGCGGCGCCCGACATCGCCCGGATGCGCCAGGTCCTGAGCCCCTACGTGGTGGACGTCCTGGACGGCGAGCCCGCCGGTCCGCAGCCCTACGTCGTGGCCCGCTTCGTCCCCGGGCGGCCGCTCGCGGAGACGGTCGCCGAGCAGGGCCCGGTCGCGGGCGCCGAACTGCGCCGCCTCGCCTTCGGGCTGGCCAAGGCGCTCGACGCCATCCACGCAACCGGGCTCGCGCACGGCCGGCTCGGCCCCGAGACGATCCTGGTGGTGGACGGCGCGCCCGTCGTCGTCGACTTCGGGCTCGACGCGGATGCCGCTGCCGCCGGAGACGTCCGGGCCTGGGCCGCGGCCGTGACGTTCGCGGCCACCGGGACGTCCGCAGAGGGAACCCAGACCGAGGGACTGCCCGCCGACCTGCGCCCGCTGGTCGCCGCGGCCGCCGCCCCCGATCCGGCCGCGCGGCCCACGGCGGCCGCGCTGGTGGAGGCGCTGTCCCGGCTGGACCTGCCCGCCGTCCCGTCCGCCCGGCCGTCCGCCGAGCCGCTCTCCCCGCGGCCCGCTCCCGCCCCCGGCCCGCACGCGGGCGAGCGGGAACCTGCAACGGCCCTCCGGGCACGCGGCCCGGCCGTCGCCCGCGGCTGGGCACGGCTGCTCGCGGCGATGGCCGTGGTGATCGCGGTCGCGCTGGCCGTCATCGCGCCGATCGCGGGCCTCCTGCTGACGCTCGGAGCCGTGACCCTGCTGAGGGCGGCGTGGGAGCCGAGCCTGCCGCGGGCGCTCGGGCGGACGCTGCTGACCGTCCCGTACGCGGCGGCGGCCACGGTCGCCGTCCCGCTGGGGCTGGTCGCGGTGTCGGCGTTCGGCGGCGAGATCGACTCGCTCAGCGCCGCCGCGTTCGGGGCCGGGGCCGGTGCCGCGGTGCTGTGGACGGGGCCGGGCGTCAGCGCTCCCCGGCGGCAGCTGGAGCGGATGTTCCTGCCGGTCGTGCGGCGGCCCCGGCGCCTCGCGGCGGCGGTCGCCGTCCTCGGCGGGCTCGCCCTGCTCGCGGGGGTCGGCGCGCTGGCGCTGACGCCGAGCTTCTCCCCGCTGTACGGGCTGCAGGGCTCGGTGGAGGGCGCCATGGACCGGCTGCAGACCGCCGTCAACAGGTTCTGAGGCGTGAAGTGCGTCACGCCGGATCCGGAACGCCGCCGACCCGGCAAACCCGGCGGCCAGGTGGGTAAGGTCTCACAAGCTGGAATTTGCCAGTGTGCTACTGGCAAGTAACATAGTCCGTGCACGGCCGTATCAGGGACCCGGCTCCGAAGCACGTTCGGGTGTTTGGCAGGCTGTGACTTCGAAAACGCACGTCCGCGTCGACCCGCCCAGGGGCGGCGCCCCTCTGCCGCTCACCAAGCGGCCAACTGAGTGCAGGGAGGTCGGCCACCGGCCATGAACATCGTCGTCCTGGTGAAGCAGGTTCCCGATACGGAGAGCCCGCGCAAGCTGAAGTCCGATGACAGCACGCTCGACCGCGCCGCGGCTGACGGCGTCATCAACGAGCTCGATGAGTACGCGATCGAAGAGGCGCTGCGCATCAAGGAGGCCCAGGGCGGCGAGGTGACCGTTCTGACCATGGGCCCCGACAAGGCGACCGACTCGATCCGCAAGTCCCTGGCCATGGGCGCCGACAAGGCCGTGCACCTCGTCGACGACGGCCTCGCCGGCTCCGACGCGCTGCAGACGTCCTACGCCATCCAGCAGGCCCTCGGCCGCACCGGCTTCGACCTGGTGATCCTCGGCTCGGAGTCCACCGACGCGCGCACCGGCGTCCTCGCCGCGATGCTCGCCGAGCGGCTCGGCGTCCCGCAGGTCTCGCTCGCCAACAAGGTCGAGATCGAGGGCACGTCCATCAAGGCGCAGCGGCAGACCGACTACGGCTTCGACCGCGTCGAGGCGAGCCTGCCCGCGGTCGTCAGCGTCGTCGAGAAGATCAACGAGCCGCGCTACCCCTCGTTCAAGGGGATCATGGCGGCCAAGAAGAAGCCGGTCGAGACGCTCGGCCTGGGCGACGCCGGCATCGACGCCTCGCAGGTGGGCCTGGCGAACGCCGCCACCGAGGTGGTCGACTTCGCCGAGGCGCCCCCGCGCGCCAAGGGCGAGATCGTCACCGACGAGGGCGACGGCGGCGCGCGGATCGCCGAGTTCCTCGCGTCGAAGAAGTTCGTCTGACCGGGGAAGGGGATTAACGAACAATGGCGGAGATTCTCGTCCTCGTCGACCATGTCGACGGTGAGGTCAAGAAGGTCACGCTCGAACTGCTGACGCTGGCGAACCGGCTCGGCGAGGCCGCCGCGGTATGGGTCGGCCCGGGCTATGAGAACGCGAAGGACCGGCTCGCCGAGTACGGCGCCGGGAAGGTCTACGTGGCCGCCGACGAGGAGCTCACCTCCTACGTCGTCGCCCCGAAGGCCGCGCTGCTCGCGCAGCTCGTCGCGGACAAGTCCCCCGCCGCGGTGCTCGTCGCCGCGACCGGGGAGGGCAAGGAGGTCGCCGGCCGGCTCGCGGTCAAGACCGGCTCCGGTGTGCTCACCGACGTCGTGGACGTCACCGACGGCTTCGTCGCCGAGCACTCCATCTTCGGTGGCGCGATCATCGCGCACGCCAAGGTGCGCACCGGCACGCCGGTCATCGCGGTGCGGCCGAACTCGGTGGCCCCGGAGGCGTCCGCCGCCAGCCCGGTGGAGGAGCAGGTCTCGGTCGCCCTGTCGGACGCCGACAAGGGCGCCCGGATCGTGGAGAAGGTCGTCCAGGAGAAGGGCGAGCGCCCGGACCTGACCGAGGCCGCGATCGTGGTCTCCGGCGGCCGCGGCGTCGGCGGCGCCGACAACTTCTCGATCATCGAGGGGCTGGCCGACTCGCTCGGCGCGGCGGTCGGCGCGTCCCGCGCCGCGACCGACGCCGGGTGGTACCCGCACTCGTTCCAGGTCGGGCAGACCGGCAAGACGGTGTCGCCGCAGCTGTACATCGCGGTCGGCATCTCCGGCGCCATCCAGCACCGGGCCGGCATGCAGACCTCGAAGACCATCGTCGCCGTCAACAAGGACCCCGAGGCGCCGATCTTCGAGCTCGTCGACTACGGCGTCGTGGGCGACCTGTTCCAGGTCGCGCCGCAGCTCACCGAGGAGATCAACAAGCGCAAGTGATTCTCGCGTGAACGCGTGAGCCCCGGCGACCGGTGTCGCCGGGGCTCACGCGCGTCCGGAGGCGGATCAGGCCGGGACGGGCTCAGGCTGGGTGTCGTTCGGGTCCGCCGCCGCGGGGGCCTCGGCGGGCGTGGCCGGGGCGGTGGCGTCCGCGCCCGCGCCCAGCCGGACGAAGTGGGCCCCGGCGGCGATGACCAGCGCCAGGACGATGACCGACCCCACGCCGACCCGCAGCGACGTGGCCTCCGCCAGGAAGCCGACCACGACCGGGCCGAGCAGGAGCCCGCCGTAGCCCATCGCGCCGACCTGCGCGACGGCCGCGGCGGGACGGTCCGGGGCGGCGGTGCCGGCCAGCGAGATCGCCGTCGGGACGACCGTGCAGACCACCAGCCCGGTCAGGAAGAACCCGGCGATCGCGACGGCCGGGCCCGGGGACAGCACGACGACGGTCATGCCGATCGCGGTGCCGAGCCCCGCGCCGGTCAGCAGCCGCCGGGTGCCGACGCGCGTGCGGACCCGGTCGCCGACGAGCCGGCCGAGCAGCATCGCCAGCTCGAACACCGGGTACCCGGCCGCCGCGACCGCCTCGCCGGCGCCCATCTCCTCGTGCAGGAACAGGCCGCTCCAGTCGGCGATCGACCCCTCGGTCATGAACGCGAGGAAGCCGAGCACGCCGATCAGGTACACGGCGGCGGGCATGCGGCGCCCGCCGCGTCCCGTCCCGGCGGCCGCGGCGGCCGGGCGCGGCGGGTCGGGCAGGTAGGTGCGGCCGAGCGCGAGGCCGGCGGGCAGCGCCAGCAGCGCGGCGGCCAGCACGGTCGCGGTGAACCCGAGCCCGGCCGCCGCCGTGCCGACGCCGAACACGCCGCCGCTCATCGCGCCGACGCACCAGCCGGCGTGCATGCCGCTCATCACGGGCCGGCGGTAGGCCCGCTCGACGACGCTGCCCTGCGCGTTCATCGCGATGTCGGTGACGCCGAACGCCATCCCGAACAGCACGACGGCGCCGAGCAGCAGGCCGTAGCCGGGCGCGAGCGCCACGGCCGCGAACGACAGCGAGGTCAGCGGCAGCGCGGCCCACAGGACGGCGCGGCTGCCGGCGCGGGACATCAGCCCGCGCAGCGCCTGCATGGCCACGACCGCGCCGAGCCCCCAGGCGAGGACGACGATGCCGACCTCGCCCTCGCCGGCCCCGAACTTCGCGGCCAGCGCGGGCAGGCGCGCCACCCACACTCCGATCAGCAGGCCCGCCAGCGCGAAGGTCAGGAACGTCCCCGTACGGGCGCGGGACAGCATGGTTCACCTCTTTCTCGGCTCGGCGTCTCGGTTCGCGGGGCGCACCCCGCGCGGGACGATGTGACGAAGATCATGGAACGTTCCAGGCCCATCCGGCCCGGACATCCGGGTGGTTCTCCCGGCGCGGTGCGCGCCGGGCCTCATCGCTCCAGCAGGCCCAGCAGCCGCTGCCTCAGGGCTTCGAGCTGGTCCGCGTCGTACAGCGCGGGATCATGGCTGAGCACTTCCCAGAGCCCCTCGGCCGCCAGCCGGACCACCGCCGCGGTGCCCGGGTCGGGATCCTCCGCGGGATCGCGGCCGTGCCAGCGCCGCATCGCCTCGCTCAGCGGCTCGGCCTGCTCCGGGTCGGCCGCGGCGGCCGTGATGGCCGACCAGCGCCGGTAGGAGCGGGCCTCACCGGTCAGGATCTCGAACGTGGCCTCGACGTAGGCCCGGGTGTAGGCGCCCGGTACGCCGTCGCCGTAGGAGGCGAGGTAGGACGCGATCAGGTCGTCGAACTCCTCGATGACCCGCGCCACCATCGCCCGGACGAGCGCGTCCTTGGTGGGGAAGTGGTAGAGCAGCCCTCCCTTGCTGACGCCGGCGCGGTCGGCGACCGCGTTGAGCGTCAGCGCCTGCGTCCCCTGCTCGGAGAGGACGGCCTCGGCGGCGTCCAGGAGGGCGTTCTTCATCATGATCCTCGTACTGTACCGTCTGGACGGTATACAGCCCAACGCCGGCCCCGCCGCCGCCATTCCCCGGGCCGCGCGCCGGTCCGCGGAAACGCCCGCAACCCCCCGGGCAGCGGCGGGGAACACGAGTGCCGCGGATACTGTTGACCCCGTGGTGACCTACCTCGACCATGCGGCGACGACCCCGATGCTGCCCGAGGCGATCGAGTCGATGACCGCCCGGTTGCGCGAGCTCGGGAACCCGTCCTCGCTGCACGCGGTCGGCCGGCACGCCCGCCGGGTCGTCGAGGAGTCCCGCGAGATCATCGCCGAGGCGTTCGGCGCCCGCCCGAGCGAGGTCGTGTTCACCTCCGGCGGCACCGAGGCCGACAACCTCGCCGTCAAGGGCATCTTCTGGGCCCGGCGCGCCGCCGACCCCGCCCGGAACCGCGTGCTGGCCAGCGAGGTCGAGCACCATGCCGTGATGGACGCCGTGCACTGGCTCGAAGACCACGAGGGCGCGCGGGTCGACTGGATCCCGGTGGACGAGCGGGGGCGCGTCCGTCCCGAGGCGCTGCTGGAGGCGATGGGCTCCGGCGACGACGTGGCGCTCGCGACCGTGATGTGGGCCAACAACGAGGTCGGCACCGTCCAGCCCGTCGCCGAACTGGCCGCCGCGGCGCGCGAGCGGGGCGTTCCGCTGCACATCGACGCCGTCCAGGCGGCCGGGACGCTGCCCGTCCGGTTCGCCGCGAGCGGCGCGCAGGCGCTCACCCTCACCGGGCACAAGCTGGGCGGCCCGCTCGGCGTCGGCGCGCTGCTGCTGGCCAAGCCGAAAGAGCCCGTCTTCCTCGATCCGGTCCCGCTGCTGCACGGCGGCGGCCAGGAGCGCGACGTCCGGTCCGGGACGCTCGACGCGCCCGCGATCGCCGGGTTCGCCGCCGCCGTCCAGGCCACGGTCGCGCAGCGGGAGGCCGAGGCGCAGCGCCTCACCGAGCTGCGCGACCGCCTGATCGAGGCCGTCCGCGCCGCCGTGCCCGACGCGATCCTGAACGGCGACCCGGTCGACCGGCTGCCCGGCAACGCCCACTTCTCCTTCCCCGGCTGCGAGGGCGACGCCCTGCTCATGCTGCTGGACGCCCGCGGCATCGCCTGCTCCACGGGCTCGGCCTGCTCCGCGGGCGTCTCCCAGCCCAGCCACGTGCTCATGGCGATGGGCACCGGGGCGGACCGCGCCCGCGGCTCCCTCCGCTTCACCCTCGGCCACACCTCCACCGAGGCCGACGTCAAGGCCCTCGCCGACGCGATCGGCCCGGTCGTGGAGCGCGCCCGCCGCGCCGGCCTCGGCTGACCGGCGTTTGACCGATCCTTTAACGGGGACAGCCTTGCCGTCCGTGAGGGAAAGGGAGCGCGATGGCGACGGAAGGCGAAGTGAAGCAGGCGGGCCGCAGGGCGGCCGGACACCCGTGGTTCCACCACCTGTCCCGGGTCGGGCTCGTCGCCCGCGGGCTCCTCTACCTGCTCATCGGCTGGCTGGCGCTCCGGATCGGGTTCGGTGCCGGCGGCGGCAAGGAGGCCGAGCGCAAGGGCGCCCTCCAGATGGTCGCGGACGGGCCCGGCGGGATGGTCGTCCTGTGGCTCATGGCCGCCGGGTTCGCCGCGCTCGCCGCATGGCAGCTCGCCGAGGTCCTGTACGGGCGTCCCGTGCCGGACGGCCACAGGTTCCACGAGCGGCTGGGTTCGGCGGCCCGCAGCGCCGTCTACGCGGGCGGTGCCGCGGTGACGCTCGGCTTCCTGTTCGGATACCAGGGGACGTCGAGCGACAAGCAGTCCCAGACGTTCACCGCGCGGGCGATGGGCGAGCCGGGCGGCCGGTGGCTCGTCCTGGCCGTCGCGGCGGGGTTCCTGGTGTGGGGCGGCGTCGTGATCGTCAACGCCGTCCGCCGCGGGTTCCTGGAGGAGCTGGACACCGGCCGGATGAGCCGGGCCGCGCGCCGCTTCGTGCAGCCGTTCGGGATCGCGGGCAACACCGCGCGCGGCCTCATCGGGGCGGGTGTCGGCGTGTTCCTCGGCTACGCCGCCATCACGTTCCAGCCGGACAAGGCCAAGGGCCTGGACGGCACGCTCCGCGAGTTCGCCGGCAGCCCCGCCGGGACCTGGGGCCTGCTCGCCGTGGCCGCCGGCCTGCTCGTCTTCGGCCTCTACTCGTTCTGCGAGGCGCGCTGGCGCAAGGTCGACGCCTCAGGTCCGAGCTGGTAGAGCCGCCCGTCCGGGCCGGCGGGGCCCGGCGGGCTCAGGGCTGGTAGGGAGCCAGGGCGCGCCAGCCGGGGTCGCTGGTGGAGGCGACCTTGGCCTTGCCCTCCGGCCATGCGGCGGCGAGCTGGTCCAGCTCGGAGATGACCCCCGAGTCGGGATCGGCGTAGAGGTGGAAGACGCGGAGCCCGTCGCCGGTCTCGTGGACGGCGAGGACGGCGCGGTCGCCGAGCTTGGCGAGCTTCTTCTCGAAGGCGCGCAGCGCGCCCGACGACGGCTCGACGGGCAGCCGGTCGGGGTTGCTGTTCGCGTACGGGACGCTGATCGCCACGTGCAGGTCGCAGAGCGGGTAGTCCTGGCGGTGCAGCGGGAACCGGGCGCCGAGCCGGGCGGGGTGCCCGCGCGGCGTGCGGCCCTCGCCGGTGAGCCAGGCGGGCTCGGCGAACGGCTCGGCGACCTGCTCGACGACCGCGGCCAGCATCGACGGCGGCAGCGCGTCGATCGGCGCCTCCGTGGCGATGGTCACCTCGCCGATCCAGCGGGCGACGTCGTCCTCGCCGAGGGCCCAGTGCAGGACGTTCAGCGCGACCTGGAGCTGCTGCTCCTCCGACACGAACAGGAAGTCGGGATGGTAGGCGGTGATGTGCACGCGGGCCCGGTCGGTGTCGGCGCGCATGCCGAGCCGGACGTACTCCAGGTCGAACTCGTGGTCGCCGAGGGCGAGGTCCTGGGCGAGCATCTCCGGGTCGGGCTGGCGCGCCGGGTGGAAGCTCCATCCGCCGGCCGCCGCGCCGGACGGCGCGGACCGCGCCCAGCGCTCGGTCAGCCCGCGCAGCTCGGGGGCGCCGCCGCCGGTCACGGTGAGCGAGGGCGCGCGGTCCTCGGCGCCGCCGATCTCCCACTGCAGCGCGGAGTGGATCCGGTGGACGCGGCGGGACAGCTCCTCGATCGCCTCCGCGGACAGGCCCTCGCCGGGCGTCTCCGGCTCGGGCTGGTCCGGCCCGGCGGCCAGCGACGCCTCGATCGTCGGGCGCGCCTGTGCCCACCACTCCCAGAACTCGCTGATCGCGGGCGGTGTCACCGGTGACGCCTCGCGCGGACGACGGAAGATTCCCATAGCGGCCCCAATCGTACGCGTAAATGCAGTCAGGGGATCGGGCCACGCCGCGTACGCTCGAAGGACTATGACTTTGCGCGTACTCGCCGCCATGTCCGGCGGCGTCGACTCCGCCGTGGCCGCCGCCCGCGCCGCCGAGGCCGGGCACGACGTCACCGGCGTCCACATGGCCCTGTCCAGCAACCCCCAGTCCTACCGTACGGGGGCGCGCGGCTGCTGCACCCTGGAGGACTCCAGAGACGCGCGCCGCGCCGCCGACGTGATCGGCATCCCGTTCTACGTGTGGGATCTCGCCGAGCGCTTCCACCGGGACGTGGTGGAGGACTTCGTCAGCGAGTACGCGGCGGGCCGCACCCCGAACCCGTGCCTTCGCTGCAACGAGAAGATCAAGTTCGCGGCGCTGCTGGACCGCGCGATGGCGCTCGGCTTCGACGCGGTCTGCACGGGCCACTACGCGCGGCTGGACGCCGCGGGCCCGGCCCCCGTCCTGCGGCGCGGCGTCGACGCCGGCAAGGACCAGTCGTACGTGCTGGCCGTGTGCACCCCCGAGCAGCTCGCCCACGCCCTGTTCCCGCTCGGCGACACGTCCAAGGCCGACATCCGGCGCGAGGCGGAGCGGCGCGGCCTGCAGGTGGCCGACAAGCCCGACAGCCACGACATCTGCTTCATCGCCGACGGCGACACCCGGGGCTTCCTGGCCGAGCGGCTCGGCGCGGCGCCCGGCCCGATCGTCGACACCGACGGCAACGAGGTCGGCGAGCACGAGGGCGCCTACGCCTACACGATCGGCCAGCGCAAGGGCCTCCGCATCGGCACCCCGGCACCCGACGGGCGGCCCCGCTACGTCCTGGACATCTCCCCGGTCACCAACACCGTGACCGTCGGGCCGCGCGAGTCGCTGGACGTCACCGAGATCGTCGGCGAGCGCCCGGTGTGGCTGAGCGACGTCCGCGGCGGCCCGTTCGACTGCGAGGTGCAGCTCCGCGCGCACGGCGAGGTGTACCCCTGCACGGCCGAGGCGGACGGCGACCGCCTGCGCGTCCGGCTGGCCGCCCCGGCGCGCGGCGTGGCGCCGGGCCAGGCCGCCGTCCTGTACGACGGCGACCGCGTCCTGGCCTCCGCGACGATCACCGACACGGCCCGCGTGCCCGCTTAGCCGAGGGCCCGGGAATCAGGCCGGGCGCGCGGGGCTTATGGTCGCGTAGGCGATACATGGGAGGCGTGCCGTGGAGTTCGGTGTTTCGACGTTCGTGACCGATGACGGGATCGCGCCCGCCGCACTGGGGCGGGCACTGGAGGAGCGCGGGTTCGCGTCGCTGTATCTGGCCGAGCACACGCACATCCCCGTGAAGCGGGAGACGCCGTGGCCGGGCGGGGCGGAGCTGCCCCGGCACTACTACCGGACGCTCGACCCGCTCGTCGCGCTCACCGCCGCCGCGGCCGTGACGGAGCGGCTGCGCGTCGGCACCGGCATCGCGCTGGTGATCCAGCGCGACCCGATCGTGCTGGCGAAGGAGGTCGCCTCGCTCGACCTGGTCTCCGGCGGGCGGGCCGTGTTCGGGGTCGGCGCCGGCTGGAACCGCGAGGAGATGCGCAACCACGGCACCGAGCCGGCGACCCGGATGCGGCTGCTCCGCGAACGCGTGCTGGCGATCAAGGAGCTGTGGACGAAGGACGAGGCCGAGTTCCACGGCGAGTTCGTCGACTTCGACCCGGTGTTCTCCTACCCCAAGCCCGTCCAGGACCCGCACCCGCCCGTCATGATCGGCGGCTCGGGGCCGACGACGTTCGACCGGGTCGTGGAGTTCGGCGACGGCTGGATGCCGATCTACGGCCGCAACACCGACGCGCTGGCGGCGCAGATCACCGAGCTGCGGGAGCGGGCCGGCCGCCGCGTCCCGGTGACGCTCTTCGGCGTGCCGCGCGACCCCGGCACGGTCGAGGAGCTGCGGGGCGCCGGTGTGGACGAGGTCCTGTTCAACCTGAAGACCCTGCCCGAGGACGACACGCTCCGCTACCTGGACCGGCTCGCCGAACTGCTGTGATCGCCGCGCCGGTAGGGTTCGACGTGTGACGACGAGCTATCCGTGGCAGGCCGGGACGGCGACCGGGATCGGGTCGTATCCCGGTGACGATCCGGCGGAGGCACTGCGGACCGTCCTCGGCGAGCTGCCGGAGCTGCCGCACCTGCCGGAACTGCCCGCGCGGGGCCCTGGCGCCGACATGACGGGCCGGACGGCCGGGCTGCTGGTCGAGATGCCGGTGCACCTGGAGCCGTCCGGGTGGCGGTTCGCCGACCGCCCGGGGCGCGACACGCTCCGCTCCCGCGACCACCTCGCCCGGGATCTGGACGTCCTAGAGGAGCTCGCCGCGGCGCACGACGGGCCGTTCAAGATCCAGGTCTGCGGGCCGTGGACGCTGGCCGCCACGATCGAGCTGCGGCACGGCGACCGGGCGCTCAAGGACCCCGGCGCCGTCCGCGACCTCGCCGCCTCCCTCGCGGAGGGCGTGGCCGCGCACGTCGCCGACGTCCGGCGCCGGCTGCCCGCCGCGGAGATCGTCCTCCAGCTGGACGAGCCGGCGCTGCCCGCGGTCCTCGCCGGGACGGTCCCGACCGCCAGCGGCTTCTCCCGGCTGCGGGCGATCGAGGAGCCGGTCGCGGAGCACACGCTCCGGACGGTGATCGACACGGTCTGCGCGGACGGCGCCGCGTACCCGGTCGTGCACTGCTGCGCGCGGAACGTCCCGTTCGCCCTGCTGCGGGGCGCGGGCGCGCGGGCGATCTCGGTCGACCTGGCCCGCGTGGCGCGGCGCGACGACGACGCGGTGGGCGAGACGATCGACACCGGCACGGGCCTCCTGCTCGGCGCGGTCCCCGCCGCCGACACCGCTCTGCCGTCCCTCCGGGCGACCGCGGAACCGGTGCGGGAGCTGTGGCGGCGGCTCGGCTTCCCGCCCGCGCGGCTGGCCGAGCAGGTCGTGGTCACGCCCGCGTGCGGGATGGCCGGTGCGTCGCCGCGGTACGTCCGCGCGGCCCTCGCACGCTGCCGCGACGCCGCGAGAATGCTCTTCGAAGCGGCCGCCTAGGCGGGTGTGGCGGGCCTCGTATTGTCGGACGCGTTGACGACAATAGGGGTCATGACCATGAGCGACGGCGTTCCCACCGAGGCCCGGCAGCGGCATCTCGAGCTGAGCCAGGAGATCGACGAGGCCAACTACCGCTACTACGTCCTCGACCAGCCGTCGCTCACCGACGCCGAGTACGACCGGATGATGCGGGAGCTCCAGGAGCTGGAGGAGCGGCATCCGGAGCTGGTCACCCCCGACTCGCCGACGCAGCGGGTGGGCGCGCCGATCGTCACCGACTTCGCGACCGTCGAGCACCTGGAGCGGATGCAGAGCCTCGACAACGCGATGAGCGCCGACGAGCTGGTGGCGTGGGACGAGCGCGTCGTCAAGGAGGTCGGCAAGGTCGCCGGGTACCTGTGCGAGCTGAAGATCGACGGGCTGGCCATCGCGCTCACCTACGAGAACGGCCGGCTCGTGCGCGGGGTGACCCGCGGCGACGGGCGCACCGGCGAGGACGTCACCAACAACGTCCGCACGATCGCCGACATCCCGCACCGGCTGGCGGGGGAGGGCTGGCCGGACGTCCTGGAGGTCCGCGGCGAGGTCTTCCTCCCCGTCGAGGGGTTCGACCAGGTCAACGCCGCGCAGGTGGAGGCCGGCAAGGACCCGTTCGCCAACCCGCGCAACGCGGCCGCGGGGTCGCTCCGGCAGAAGGACCCGCGCGTCACCGCGCACCGGCCGCTCGGCATGCTCGTGCACGGCTTCGGCGCCTGGCGCGGCGGGACGCAGCCCGACAGCCAGTCAGAGGCCTACGAGCTGATGCGCGGCTGGGGGCTGCCGGTCAGCGACCGGTACCGGGTCCTCGACGGGATGGACGCCGTCCGCGCGTACGTCGCCGAGTACGGCGAGAACCGGCACGCCACCCCCTACGAGATCGACGGCGTGGTCGTCAAGGTCGACCAGTTCTCACTGCAGCGGCGGCTGGGCTCCACGAGCCGGGCGCCGCGGTGGGCGATCGCGTGGAAGTACCCGCCGGAGGAGGTCAACACCAAGCTCCTCGACATCAAGGTCGGCGTCGGCCGGACCGGGCGCGTCACCCCCTACGGCGTGATGGAGCCGGTCAAGGTCGCCGGGTCGACCGTCGAGCGCGCCACGCTGCACAACGAGGGCGAGGTGAAGCGCAAGGGCGTGCTGATCGGCGACACCGTCGTGCTGCGCAAGGCCGGCGACGTGATCCCCGAGATCGTCGCGCCGGTGACCGCGCTGCGGGACGGGTCCGAGCGCGAGTTCCAGATGCCGACGCACTGCCCCGAGTGCGGCACCGAGCTGGCCTACGAGAAGGAGGGCGCCGCCGACATCCGGTGCCCGAACGCCCGGTACTGCCCGGGGCAGCTGCGCGAGCGGGTGTTCTTCGTGGCCAGCCGCAACGCGCTGGACATCGAGGCGCTCGGCTACGTGGGGGCGACCGCGCTCACGCAGCCGCTCGAACCGGCCGAGCCGCCGGTCAAGAACGAGGGCGACCTGTTCCACCTGACCGTCGAGCAGCTCCTGCCGATCCGCAGCCTCGTGCTCGACCCGCGTACGGGCACGTCCAAGACCGACCCGAAGACCGGCGAGCCCAAGGTGGTGTCGTTCTTCGCCAACAAGGAGGGCGAGCCGAAGAAGACCGTCGAGATCCTCTTCGACGAGTTGGAGAAGGCGAAGAGGCAGCCGCTGTGGCGGGTGCTGGTGGCGCTGTCGATCCGGCACGTCGGGCCCTCGGCGGCGCGCGACCTGGCGCGGGAGATGCGCTCGATGGACGCGATCGCCAATGCCTCGGAGGAGGAGCTGGCGGCGGTCGACGGGGTCGGGCCGACGATCGCCGCGTCGATCAAGGCGTGGTTCGAGGTCGACTGGCACCGCGAGATCGTCGAGAAGTGGCGGGCCGCGGGCGTCCGGATGCAGGACGAGGGGGCGGCGGGCCCGCGCCCGCTGGAGGGCGTCACGGTGGTGATCACCGGATCCCTGGAGGGGTACAGCCGCGACTCGGCGACCGAGGCGGTGCAGCGGCTCGGCGGCAAGGTGTCGGGCTCGGTGTCGAAGAAGACGGGCTTCCTGGTCGCGGGCGACAGTCCCGGGTCCAAATACGACAAGGCCGTCAAACTGGGCGTTCCGGTCTTGGCGGAGGAGGGCTTCCGCGTCCTGCTCGCCGAGGGGCCGGATGCGGCCAGAAATGTGACGGTGCGCGTCGACGGATGACGCGGTGTGTTCGGGGTACTTCCACCAGGTTTGCGTTACTCAGGGGTACACTTCAACTACCCAACGGTGAGGGGTGGGTGCGATATGGGCATAACGCAACGTACGCAATCGGTTTCGCGAAGTTGAGCGAAGGCCGTACTCTCCCTCTCATCACGACCTACACCTGAATCTCCGGACGTAACGCCCGGGAAGCGTCCCCCGAGACCGGGGACGCCCGGAGCCGGGGGCCGGCCCCCGAACCCCCCGAGGATGTGATGAAGGACCCGAACAACACACGGAACACGGCCCCGCGCCGCGGCTCCCCGTTGTGGATCTACTTCGTCGTCGTCATCCTGCTCGGCGTGGCCGCGTGCGCCACCGCGTTCTCCGGGCTGAGCGGCGCCGACCTGGACGCGCTCGCCGGCGCGCCGGTCTTCTGGATCCTCGGCTGCTTCATCGTCTACGGCGAGCTGCGCCCCATCATCACCCCGGGCTCCAGGGAGAACAACGGCGCGACCACCTCCACCACCTTCTCGTTCGCCGCGCTGCTGTACGCGGGCCTGCCGATCGCCGCCGCCCTCCAGGTCGTCGCCGTCATCACCTGCGGGATCCTGCGCGGCCGCAGCGCGCACCGCATCGCCTTCAACGCCGCCCAGTACACCCTCAGCCTCGCCGCCGCCCAGCTCGTCCTCGCGGTCTTCGGCGATCTCGCCACGCCGACGGCCCTGTGGGTGCCCGACGGAGGCGACCTGCCCGCGATAGCGCTCGCCGGGGCGGTCTACTTCGCCTGCAACCACACGCTCGTCGGCTCCGCCGTCGCCCTGCACGAGCGGATCTCGCTGGCCAAGGCGCTCCGCGTCGACCTCGGCTACCAGGTCCTCGTGCACCTCGCGCTGCTCGGGCTGGCCCCGCTGATGGTCGTGGCGATGGATCGCTCCGCCCTGTTCGTGCCCCTCATCGTCCTGCCGTTCATCGCCGTGTACCTGAACGCCTCCGTCTCGGTCCGGCGCGAGCACCAGGCCCTGCACGACGGGCTCACCGGCCTCCCGAACCGCAAGCTCCTCATCGTCCGGACCGAGGAGGCCCTCGCCGAAGCGCGCGGCGCCGGGAAGCGCGCCCCGCGCTCCGCGGTCGGCAGGCCGCGCCGCCGCAGGAGCGAGCCGCAGCACGACCGCGCCGGCCTGTTCCTGCTCGACCTCGACCGCTTCAAGGAGGTCAACGACACCCTCGGGCACCCCACCGGCGACCGCCTCCTCCAGCTCGTCGCGCACCGCCTCACCCACAGCGTCCGGCCCGGCGACCTCGTCGCGCGGCTCGGCGGCGACGAGTTCGCGGTGCTGCTGCCGTCCGTCCGCGACGAGGCCGCCGCCCGCGAGGTCGCCGCCCGGCTACGGGCCGCGCTCAGCGAACCCGTCCGGCTCGACGGCATGTCGTTCGAACTGGAGGGCAGCGTGGGCATCGCGCTGTTCCCCGACCACGCGCCCGACTTCGAGCTGCTCCTGCAGCGCGCCGACGTCGCCATGTACAACGCCAAGGAGGCCCGCACGGGCGTCGAGATCTACTCGCCCGCCAAGGACCGCAACTCCCCGGCCCGGCTGAGCATGCTCGGCGACCTGCGCCGCGCCATCGACCGCTCCGAGCTGGAGCTGTTCTACCAGCCGAAGGTCTCCCTCCGGGACGGCCAGCTCGTCGGCATGGAGGCCCTCCTGCGCTGGCGGCACCCCGACAAGGGCGTCCTCGAAC
The DNA here is from genome assembly GCF_014648675.1 of Actinomadura livida. Classification (GTDB taxonomy): domain Bacteria; phylum Actinomycetota; class Actinomycetes; order Streptosporangiales; family Streptosporangiaceae; genus Spirillospora; species Spirillospora livida. The sequence continues at coordinate 627,846 of NZ_BMRO01000003.1, read as the reverse complement.
CGGAGGCGTTCCTGTCCGTCGCCGAGCAGACCTACCTGATGCGCTCGATCACCCACCACGTCGTGCAGGCCGCCCTCGCCCAGGCCGCCGCGTGGTGGCGCGAGGACCTCACCGTCCAGGTCGCGGTCAACGCCTCCGGACGCGACCTCCTCGACACCGGCCTCACCGAGACCATCGAGGAGGGCCTGCTCGCCCGCGGCCTCCCCGCCGCGGCCCTCCAGCTGGAGATCACCGAGCGGATCCTGATGAACGAGCCCGCCTACGCCTCCGACACCGTCAGCGCCCTCGCCGACCTCGGCATCCCGCTCAGCCTCGACGACTTCGGCACCGGCTACTCCTCGCTCGTCCGGCTCAAGCGCCTCCCCGTCGAGGAGATCAAGATCGACGCCTCGTTCGTGGGACGCCTCACCGAGTCCACCGACGACGCCGTCATCGTCCGCTCCATCGTCGACCTCGTCCGCACGCTGGGCCTGCGTTCGGTCGCCGAAGGCGTCGAAGACCCCGCCACCGCCCAGATGCTCCGCGATATGGGCTGCGACGCCGCCCAGGGCTGGCACTTCGGCCGCCCCATGGACGCCGAGACCGCCACCGACTGGCTCCGCCGCCACATGCAGCGAGCCCCAGAACCCGCGGCGTAGCTTTTTGCATTGCCCTTGGCGGTCGGGCCTGACCTGCCGTCAACGGACATCGCGACCAAGCACAGCATTGGGCGCACGCATGGCCGTTGGGACGGCATGCTTCACACCGGGGTCAGTAGCCTCGGCGGTACTCGTCCTCGTAGTAGTGCTCTTCGCGGACGACGGGCGGGGGCGGGCGGCGGTCGACGGCGCGGCGGGCGGAGGCGATCCGCACGATGCCGACGACCAGGCCGACCAGGCCGCCGACCATCAGGATCACGCCGACCAGGCGGATGTCGATGCCGCTGATGTCGTAGTTGACCGCGTAGGCCAGGATCGCTCCGATGATGAGGAGCGCGATGCTGCCGCCGATGGTCACGGCGGTCTCCTCTCGCTCGTCCTGAGGGACGACCAGAGGGTTCCCGCACAGGGCGAACTAAACAATGTGGGTAGATTTCCGGAAAAGCATCGCAAGATCGTTGGACTCCGGTCCAACAGTCGGCGGGCGTCGCTACTGTTCCGCGCATGGGTAACAGTTCACGGGTGGCCGTCGCGCTCATGGCCATGGGCGGCGCGATCGCCTGCTTCATCTTCTCCATGATCGCGGTCACCGCCGACAGCAACCAGAAGTACGCGGTCCAGGTGGCCATCCTCGGCGGGTTCGGCGTCCTCGCGCTCGCCACCTTCGCCGGGAGCATCCTCTCGGGCGCCTCCGCGGTCGCGCAGCCGCAGTACCGGCCGCAGCCCGTGCCGCCCGGTGCCGCGGGCTACCCGCCGCCGTACCCCGGCCAGCCGCAGCCCGGGTACCAGGCTCATCCGGGCCAGGCGCCTCCCGGGCAGCAATAGCGGCGTGCCGGGTGGTGATCGGGTCGGGTAGGAGGGGTGCGGGCCATAGGATGGGCGGCGAATCCCATCGATCCGCAGGAACGGTTTTCTCATGTCCGCCATCACCCGTGAAGAGGTCTCGCACCTCGCCCGGCTGTCCCGGCTGGCGCTCGGCGACGATGAGCTCGACCATCTCGCCGCCCAGCTCGACCAGATCATCTCCGCGGTCGCGCGGGTGCAGGAGGTCGCCGCGGAGGACATCCCGCCGACCTCGCACGCGCTGCCGCTGACCAACGTCTACCGGGCCGACGAGGTGCGCGAGTCCCTCGCGCCCGAGCAGGCCCTCGCGGGCGCGCCCGCGGCCGAGGAGCAGCGCTTCCGCGTCCCGCGGATCCTGGACGAGGAGGCCTGATGGAGCTGGTCGGGAAGGGGGCGGCGGAGCTCGGCGAGCTGCTCGCCGCCGGTGAGGTCTCCGCGGTCGAGGTCGCCGAGGCGCACCTGGACCGCATCGCGGCCGTGGACGGCAAGGTGAAGGCGTTCCTCCACGTCGACCGCGAGGCGACGCTGGCGCAGGCCCGCAGGGTGGACGAGCGGCGCGCGGCGGGGGAGGAGCTCGGCCCGCTGGCCGGCGTCCCCATCGCGCACAAGGACGTGTTCACCACGACCGACATGCCGACCACGGCGGGATCCAAGATCCTCGAGGGGTGGCGGCCGCCGTACGACGCGACGATCACGGCCCGCCTCCGCCAGGCCGGGCTGGTGATCCTCGGCAAGACGAACATGGACGAGTTCGCGATGGGCTCGTCCACGGAGAACAGCGCCTACGGCACCTCGCGCAACCCCTGGGACCTGGACCGGATCCCGGGCGGGTCGTCGGGCGGCTCGTCCGCGGCGGTGGCCGCGTTCGAGGCGCCGCTGTCCACCGGCACCGACACGGGCGGCTCGATCCGGCAGCCCGCGGCGGTCACCGGCATCGTCGGCATGAAGCCCACCTACGGGGGGTCGTCCCGGTACGGCGTGATCGCGTTCGCGTCGTCGCTGGACACGCCCGGCCCCTTCGCCCGCAACGTGCTGGACGCGGCGCTGCTGCACGAGGCGTTCAGCGGCCACGACCCGATGGACGCGACGTCGGTGCCCGAGCCCGTCCCGCCGGTCGTGGAGGCCGCGCGCCGCGCCGACGTCGACGGGCTCCGCGTCGGCGTCGTCAAGGAGTTCGCGGGGGAGGGCTACGAACCGGGCGTGTCGGCGCGCTTCAACGAGGCGGTCGAGCTGCTGGAGTCGCTCGGCGCGAAGGTCGTCGAGGTGTCCTGCCCGAACTTCACCTACGCGCTGCCCGCGTACTACCTGATCGCCCCGTCGGAGTGCTCGTCCAACCTCGCCCGCTTCGACGCGATGCGGTACGGCCTGCGCGTCGGGGACGACGGCACCCGCAGCGCCGAGGAGGTCATGGCGCTGACCCGCGCCGAGGGCTTCGGGCCCGAGGTCAAGCGGCGCATCATGCTCGGCACCTACGCCCTGTCGTCGGGCTACTACGACGCCTACTACGGCAAGGCGCAGCAGGTCCGCACGCTGATCAAGCGCGACTTCGAGGCCGCGTTCGAGCAGGTCGACGTGCTGGTGTCGCCGACCACCCCGACGACCGCGTTCCCGATCGGCGAGCGCGCCGACGACCCGATCGCGATGTACCTGGCCGACCTGTGCACGATCCCGGCCAACCTCACCGGCAACGCCGCGATCTCCGTGCCGTGCGGCCTCGCCGACGGCCTGCCGGCCGGCCTGCAGATCATGGCGCCCGTCCTCGGCGACGACCGCGTGTACCGCGTCGGCGCCGCCGTCGAGCGGGCCCTCGAAGACCGCTGGGGCGGCCCGCTGCTGGCGCAGGCCCCCGCACTGGTGGAGGCGAAGTGACCACTCCGACGCTGATGGACTACGACGAGGCGCTCGCGAAGTACGAGCCGGTGCTCGGGATCGAGACGCACATCGAGCTCGGCACCGCCTCGAAGATGTTCTGCGGCTGCGCGACCGGGTTCGGCGCGGAGCCGAACACGCAGGTGTGCCCGGTGTGCCTGGGGCTGCCGGGGTCGCTGCCGGTCACCAACCGCGCCGCGATCGAGGGCATCATCAAGATCGGCCTGGCGCTGAACTGCGACATCGTCGAATGGTGCAGGTTCGCCCGGAAGAACTACTTCTATCCGGACATGCCGAAGAACTATCAGATCTCGCAGTACGACGAGCCGCTCTGCGTCGACGGGCACCTGGAGGTCGAGGTCGAGGGCGAGACGTACCGGATCGAGATCGAGCGCGTCCACATGGAGGAGGACACCGGCAAGTCGCTGCACGTCGGCGGCTCGACCGGCCGCATCCACGGCGCCGAGTTCTCGCTGGTCGACTACAACCGGGCCGGGATCCCGCTGGTCGAGATCGTCACGAAGCCGATCGTCGCGACCGGTGAGAAGGCGCCGCTCGTCGCCCGCGCCTACGCGACCGAACTGCGCGAGCTGGTCCGCTCCCTCGGCGTCTCGGACGTGCGCATGGAGCAGGGCTCGATGCGCTGCGACGTCAACGTCTCGCTCATGCCGCGGGGCGCGGCCGAGTGGGGCACCCGGAGCGAGACCAAGAACGTCAACTCGCTCCGCTCGGTGGAGCGGGCCGTCCGGTCGGAGATCGAGCGGCAGGCCGGCGTGCTCTCCGACGGCGGCCGCGTGATCCAGGAGACCCGCCACTTCCACGAGGACACGGGCCGCACCACCAGCGGCCGGAGCAAGGAGGAGGCGCAGGACTACCGCTACTTCCCCGAGCCCGACCTGGTGCCGATGGCGCCGTCCCGGGAGTGGGTCGCGGAGATCCGTGCGTCGCTGCCCGAGCTCCCGGCCGCGCGGCGGCGCCGCATCCAGCAGGAGTGGAACCTCTCCGACCTGGAGCTGCGGGACGTCGTCAACGCCGGCGCCGTCGACCTCATCGAGGCGACGATCGCGCACGGCTCGGACGCCGCGGCCGCCCGCAAGTGGTGGATGAACGAGCTGTCCCGCCGCGCCACCGAGCAGGGCGTGGAGCTCGCCGACCTGCCGATCACGCCCGAGCAGGTCGCCCGCGTCCAGGCGATGATCGCCGCCGGCGAGCTGAACGACAAGCTGGCCCGCAAGGTGTTCGAGGGCGTCCTCGCGGGCGAGGGCGGCCCGGACGAGGTCGTCGCCGCCCGCGGGCTCAAGGTCGTCAGCGACGACGGCGAGCTGTCCGCAGTGATCGACCAGGTCATCGCCGACAACGCCGACGTGGCCGACAAGATCCGCGCCGGGAAGGTCGCCGCCGCCGGCGCCCTCGTCGGCGCCGTCATGAAGGCCACCCGGGGGCAGGCCGACGCCGGCCGCGCCCGCGAGCTCATCCTGGAGAAGCTCGGCGCCTCCTGACGCAGCGCCGTTCCCCTCGGCCGGCCCCGGTGGGCAGGACGGCTAGCCGAGGGGAACGTTCATGATGCGGTCGTCGTCGGGTCCCGGGTCGCCGCGGCCGTCCTTGTTGCTGGTGGCGAACCAGAGGGAGCCGCCCGGCGCCTCCGCGACGGCGCGGATCCGGCCGAAGCCGGAGTCGAAGCGCGCGACCGGGCGGCCCGCCTTGCCGTCGTCGACGGGCACCTGCCAGAGGCGTTCGCCGCGCAGGGCGGCGGCCCAGAGGGAGCCGTCGGCGTAGGCGAGACCGGACGGGGACGCCTCGTCGGTCGTCCAGGTCAGGAGGGGGTTCGTGAACCCCTCGCGGTCGCCCTCGCCCTCGACCTCGGGCCAGCCGTAGTTGTTGCCGCGCTCGATGAGGTTGATCTCGTCGAAGCGGTTCTGGCCGAACTCGGTGGCGTACATGCGGTCCTCGTCGTCCCAGGCGAGTCCCTGCACGTTGCGGTGGCCGTACGTCCAGGTGCGGTTGCCGAAGGGGTTGTCCGGGGCGGGCTTCCCGTCCGGGGTCACGCGGAGGATCTTGCCGCCGAGGGAGTCCCTGTCCTGGGACAGGTCGCTGTCGCCGGCGTCCCCGGTGGCGATGTAGAGCATCTTGTCCGGGCCGAACGCGATGCGGCCGCCGTTGTGGTTGCCGGCCTTCGGAATGCCGGTGACGACGGGCTCGGGCGAGCCGAGTTCGCCGCCGTCGTAGGAGGCGCGGACGACGCGGTTGTCCGACGCCGCCGTGAAGTACAGGTAGACGAGCTTGTCATCGGAGTACCCGGGGGAGACGGCCACGCCCATCAGGCCGCCCTCGCCGCCGGGTTCCACGCCGGGCACCTCCCCGACGGCCTTCTTCTCCCCGGACCGGGTGACGCGCATCAGGCGGGCGCTGTCGCGTTCGGTCACCAGGGCGTCGCCGCCCGGCAGGAACGCCACCGCCCACGGGACCTCCAGGCCGGTGGCGACGGCGCGCGGCTCGCCGGGCTCGGCGGTGCCGCCCGTGCCGCCCGTGCCGCCGCCCGTCCCGGCCGTGCCGCTCGCGGTCGCCGGCGGCGGCGTGCGGACCCCGCCGTCCTCATCCGAGGACGGCGACCCGCAGGCCGCGAGCACCAGCACGGCCGAGACCACGACGGCCGGGACCGGGACGATCATGTGCCTTCGCATGAGCACCTCCCGTAGTTAGTACGGATCCGCACGGCCGGCCGTTCCAATCCGGGCGAGGTCATTTCCCTGCACGGCGCGATATTCGTACCCGGACACGGCCCCCGAATAATGCTCACTCTGCGTGACGCAGGGCAGGACACCGCATCCGTGACGATCGGCTTTCGGGTGTCCCAAATCGGTTTTCGACGAGGTCGTTTGTCTCCGGGAGGACGCTCAGCCTCAATCGCTCCGTGACCTATGGAACGTACATTGAGCGCGACGGTGATCCCGTAGGGCAGCGACGTCGCTGATCTCCGGCAGGCGAGGCCGACCCGCTCGCCACCGGCTCGCGCCGACCCCCGCGCGGGCACGATCCATGATCTTCCGTCCGTTATATGGCGAAGGTCGGGACCCGAAATCTCCCCCTGGCGCGGTGCGGCGTCTGCAGGGACCGAACGCTCCACCGGGGCAGGAAGGGACACGGCGAGATGAGCGGCGATTACGCCAGGCGGGTGCCGCCGCGTGCGCTGCCGGTCGCCATGGCCGCCGTCGTCGGCGTCCTGTACGCCACCGGTTCGCTTCTCGGCTGGGGCGGCAACACTTTCATCACCTGGGCCGAGGCGGGTGCCGCGGGCGCCGCCGCGGTCTCCCTGCTGCTGTCGGCCCGGCGGCCGAGCGGCGGACAGCCGGACACCGCGCCCGGCGGCGTCTGGACCACCTCCTGGCGCTGGTACGGGATCGCCTCCGCGTCGTGGTTCGCGGGCGCCGTGGGCGCCGCCCTGATCGACGGATACCGCCGCAGCGCCCTGTCCCTGTCGGTGCCCGACCTCTTCTACCTGCTCGCCCTGGTGGCGCTCGTCATCGGCCTCGTCGCGCCGATCAGGCTGCCCCGGGACGCCGGGACGTGGCTGCGCTACGCCGCCGACACCTACGTCTGCGCCTGCGCCCTCTTCGTGCTCGGCTGGGTCGCCCTGTTCGGCGCGCTCTACCACCGGACGGGGGAGTCGCCGCCGGAGTTCCTGCTGGAGCTGCTGTACCCGCTGATCGGCATCGTGTTCGTCTGCGGCGCGCTGCCCTTCGTGCTGGGAGCCGCGCGCGGGCACCGGCGGCTCGCCTGGATGGGGTACGGCGCGCTGGCCGCCATCGCGGCCGCCGACATCGTGACGACGTTCGTCCGGCTGGACGGCGGCGGACCGGCGGACGACCCGTCCGACATCCTGCGCCTGGCCGGGCTGCTGCTCCTGCTGCTGGTGCCGTGGACGGGCCCGGCCGCCGAGCCCGCGCCGCCGGTCGACGACATCCCCGACGACGTGGCCGAGCCGGACGCGGTCGCCCGCACCGGCGGGAAGCAGGGCCGCATGATCGGGCCGGGCATCGCCCCCGCGGCGATCGCCGCCGCGGCCGCCATGTTCATCGCCGGCCACTCGCTCACCGGGCACAACGGCCTCGAACCGGGCATCTCGATCGTGGCGGGCACCGCGGCGCTGGTGCTGATCGCGCGGCTGGCGGGCCTGCTCCGCGAGAACGACGCGCTCCGCCGCGCCGTGGAGACCGGCGAGGAGCACTTCCGGGCGCTGTCGGAGAGCATCAACGACGCCGTGCTCATCTGCGACGTGGACGCCACCGTCCAGTACGCCAGCGCCGGCGCCCTGCGGACGTACCACTACGAGCCCGACGAGCTGCTCGGGCGCCCGCTGCACGAGATCGTCCACCCGGAGGACCTGCCGCGCGTCGAGGACGTGTTCCGCGAGGTCCTGGACGAGGAGTCCGTCGACGAGGCGCTGCGCGTGTCGTGCCGGGTGCGCGCGGCGGACGGGACGTGGCTGCCGACCGAGTCCACGATCTCCCGCTACAGCGGGTCCGACGGCGCGCCCACGCGGCTGCTCGTCACCACCCGGGACCTCAGCGAGCAGGCGGCGCTGCAGCGCCAGGTGGCGCACCTGACGTTCCACGACGGCCTGACGGGCCTGCCCAACCGGTCCTACTTCGAGGAGCGCACCCGGGAGGTGCTGTCGCGGCACGAGCCGTCCGGCGGCGAGGTCGCGGTCGTGTTCGTCGACCTGGACGGCTTCACGGCGGTGAACGACTCCGACGGGCACGCGGCCGGCGACCAGGTGCTGGCGCAGGCCGCCCGGAGGCTGCGCGCGACCGTCCACGCCGACGACACGGTGGCCCGCTGGGGCGGTGACGAGTTCGCCGTCCTCGTCCAGCTGCCGCCGGACGACGGTGAGACGCGCGCCACTGTCGAGCTCGCGGGACGGCTCCTGCGCGCACTTTCGGTCGACCCTTATCAGGTGGGCAACAAGCACATCGTGCTGACGGCGAGTGTCGGCATCGCCTTCGCCGGGGACGAGGAGCAGCCCGCTGGCGCGGCCGCCGGGAACGCCGCCGAGGCGGGCCGCCGGCTCCGCCGCACCGCGGCCGATCTGCTCCGCAACGGCGACCTGGCGATGGCCCGTGCGAAAGAGGCCGGCGGCGGGCGCGTCGAGGTGTACGCGCCGCACATGCACGCGGACGTCGTCCGGCGCCTGGAGCTCGGCAGCGACCTCCAGCAGGCGCTGGCCGAGGAGGAGTTCGCGATCGAGTTCCAGCCGATGGTGGACCTCGCGACGTCCCGGGTGACCGGTGTGGAGGCGCTGCTGCGCTGGTGGCGGGGCAGCGAGGCCGTCCCGCCGGAGGAGTTCATCGGCCCGGCGGAGGAGTCCGGCCTGATGGTCCCGCTCGGCGACTGGGTGCTGCGGGAGGCGTGCCGCGAGGTCGCGCGGTGGCGCGGGGACGCGTGGGACGTCGGCCTGTCGGTCAACTTCACCGCCCGGCAGATCGCCGCGCCCCGGTTCGTGGAGTCGGTCGCGGCGGCGCTGGAGGAGACCGGGCTGCCGCCGCAGGCCCTCACGCTGGAGGTGCGCGAGGAGGTCCTCGTCGAGGACGCGGGCCAGAACGTGGAGCGCCTGTCCGAGCTGCGGAACCTCGGGGTGCGCCTCGCGATCGACGACTTCGGCACCGGCTACGCCTCGCTCGCCTACCTCGGGCAGCTCCCCGTCGACGTCATCAAGATCGACCCGTCTTTCGTGGCGGGCCTCGGGTCGGACGAGACCCGCACCCTGCTCACCCGGACGATCGTGCGGCTCGGCAGCGACCTCGGGCTGACCGTGGTCGCGGAGGGCATCGAGCGGCCCGAGCAGCTGGAGGCGCTGCGCGAGATGGGCTGCCCGCGCGGCCAGGGCTTCCTGGTGGCGCGCCCGATGGCGGCCGGGCGGGTCGAGTCGCTGGTGCGCACCAACCTGGAAGGGCACGCCCCGTCCGGCGACGTCGCGCTGCCGCTGCCGGGCTGAGCGGCGGCGGAAAATCGTCTCGGCATCTGAGACAAAGCGTCCACGGATTTGACCGGGGGCCGGACATCGGCGAAAGTGGGCACGTGCAGAGCACCATCACCATCCTCGTAGTACTTGGTCGGCGCGCAGGCTGACCAAGCTCCTCGTCCTGCGCGCCTCCCCTCGACCGCCTCACGGCGGCGGGGGTTTTTTGTTGCCCGGCGAGCCTCCAACCACTCCCCAAGGAAAACGCAGATCATGACGACCGAACAGATGACGGGAGCCCAGGCGCTGGTCCGCGCCCTGGAGAACGTCGGCGTCGACACGGTGTTCGGCATCCCGGGCGGCGCGATCCTCCCGGCCTACGACCCGCTCTTCGACTCCGCGAAGCTGCGCCACATCCTCGTCCGGCACGAGCAGGGCGCCGGCCACGCGGCCCAGGGCTACGCGATGGTGACCGGCCGGGTGGGCGTGTGCATGGCCACCAGCGGGCCGGGCGCGACGAACCTCGTCACCGCGATCTCCGACGCCTACATGGACTCGGTCCCCATGGTGGCCATCACCGGGCAGGTGGCGTCGTCCCTCATCGGGACGGACGGCTTCCAGGAGGCCGACATCGCCGGCATCACGATGCCGATCACCAAGCACAACTTCCTGGTCACCAAGGCCGCCGACATCGGCCGCACGATCGCCGAGGCGTTCCACATCGCCTCCACCGGCCGGCCCGGCCCCGTCCTCGTCGACATCGCCAAGGACGCACTGCAGGCCACGGTCGACTTCGAGTGGCCCGTCCCGCTGCAGCTCCCCGGGTACCGGCCCGTCACCCGGCCGCACAGCAAGCAGGTCCGCGAGGCGGCGCGGCTGATCGTCTCGTCCGAGCGCCCGGTGCTGTACGTCGGCGGCGGCGTCCTGAAGGCCGGCGCGTCCGCCGAGCTGAAGGTGCTCGCCGAGCTGACCGGCGCGCCGGTCGTCACCACGCTGATGGCCAAGGGGACGCTGCCCGACAGCCACCCGCTGCACATGGGCATGCCGGGCATGCACGGCGCCGTCGGCGCGGTCGGCGCGCTGCAGCGGGCCGACCTGCTGGTCACCCTCGGCGCCCGGTTCGACGACCGCGTCACCGGCAAGCTCGACGGGTTCGCGCCCGGAGCCAAGGTCGTGCACGCCGACATCGACCCCGCGGAGATCTCCAAGAACCGGCACGCCGACGTCCCGATCGTCGGGGACGCCCGGGAGGTCATCGCCGACCTCATCGTCGCCGTGCAGAACGAGCACGAGGCCGGCCGCAAGGGCGACTACACCGACTGGTGGCGGCAACTCGACGCCTGGCGCGACACGTACCCGCTGGGCTACGACACGCCGGACGACGGCTCCCTGTCCCCGCAGTACGTGATCGAGCGCATCGGGAAGGCCGCCGGGCCGGACGCGTACTACGTCGCGGGCGTCGGCCAGCACCAGATGTGGGCCGCGCAGTTCATCAAGTACGAGCGGCCGGGCGCGTTCCTGAACTCCGGCGGCGCCGGGACGATGGGCTACGCCGTCCCCGCGGCGATGGGCGCCAAGGTCGCCGCGCCGGACGCGACGGTCTGGGCGATCGACGGCGACGGCTGCTTCCAGATGACCAACCAGGAGCTCGCGACCTGCGCGATCGAGGGCATCCCCGTCAAGATCGCCGTGATCAACAACGGGAACCTCGGCATGGTCCGGCAGTGGCAGACGCTCTTCTACAACGAGCGCTACTCCAACACGAATCTGCACGCCGCCAAGCGCATCCCCGACTTCGTCAAGCTCGCCGAGGCGTACGGTTGTGTCGGCCTCCGCTGCGAGAAGGCCGAGGACGTCGACGAGGTCATCGCCAAGGCCATGGAGATCAACGACGCCCCGGTCGTGATCGACTTCATCGTGCACAAGGACGCCATGGTGTGGCCGATGGTCGCGGCCGGCACCACCAACGACGACATCAAGATCGCGCGGGACTTGGCTCCCGAGTGGGAGAACGGAGACTGACCCCGATGAGCCTGCACACCCTGTCGGTGCTCGTGGAGAACAAGCCCGGCATCCTGGCCCGGGTCGCGTCGCTGTTCTCCCGGCGCGGCTTCAACATCGAGTCGCTCGCGGTCGGCGTCACCGAGCACCCGGAGATCTCCCGGATGACGATCGTGGTGAACGTCGCCGACCTGCCCCTGGAGCAGGTCACCAAGCAGCTCAACAAGCTGGTGAACGTCCTGAAGATCGTCGAGCTGGACTCCTCGGCGTCCGTCCAGCGCGAGCTCGTGCTGGTCAAGGTGCGCGCCGACGCCGAGACGCGCTCGCAGGTCCTGGAGACCGTCCAGCTCTTCCGTGCCAAGGTGGTGGACGTCGCGCCGGACGCCGTCACCATCGAGGCGACCGGCAACCGCGACAAGCTGGACGCGTTCATCCGGATCATGGAACCGTTCGGCATCAAGGAACTGGTGCAGTCGGGCATGGTGGCCATCGGCCGCGGCACCCGCTCCATCACCGACCGCTCGCTGCGCGCCATGGAGCGCAGCGCCTGACGGCACCCGGCAGCTGAACCGCACGCCATCGGGCGCGTGACACAACCACCACAACGAAAGGCAACAGCACTGTGGCTGAGATGTTCTACGACGACGCCGCCGACCTGGGCGTGATCCAGGGCCGGCACGTCGCGATCATCGGATACGGCAGCCAGGGGCACGCGCACGCGCTCTCCCTGCGCGACTCCGGCGTCGACGTGCGGGTCGGGCTCCGCGAGGGGTCGGCGAGCCGCGCGAAGGCGGAGGCCGAGGGCCTGCGCGTCGTCACCCCGGCGGAGGCGGCCGAGGAGGCCGACCTGATCATGCTGCTGGCCCCGGACCACCACCACCGGGAGATCTTCGAGAAGGACATCAAGCCCGCGCTCGTCGAGGGCGACGCGCTGTTCTTCGGGCACGGCTTCAGCATCCGCTACGACCTCGTCCAGCCGCCGGAGGGCGTGGACGTGGCGATGGTCGCGCCGAAGGGCCCGGGCCACCTCGTCCGCCGCCAGTACGTCGCCGGGCGCGGCGTCCCGGTCATCGTGGCCGTGGAGAAGGACCCGACCGGCAACGCGTGGCCGCTGGCCCTCTCCTACGCCAAGGCCATCGGCGGCCTCCGCGCGGGCGGCATCAAGACCACCTTCACCGAGGAGACCGAGACCGACCTGTTCGGCGAGCAGACGGTGCTGTGCGGCGGCGTCTCCGAGCTGATCAAGACCGGGTTCGAGGTGCTGACCGAGGCCGGCTACCAGCCGGAGGTCGCCTACTTCGAGGTCCTGCACGAGATGAAGCTGATCGTCGACCTCATGTACGAGGGCGGCATCCACAAGATGTACTGGTCGGTGTCCGACAACGCCGAGTACGGCGGCTACAGCCGCGGGCCGCGCGTGATCACGCCGGAGACCAAGGCCGCGATGAAGAAGATCCTCGGCGAGATCCAGTCCGGGCAGTACGCCAAGGAGCTGGTGGACGAGTTCGAGGGCGGCCAGAAGCAGTTCCAGCAGTACCGCGACGAGCTGGCCGCGCACCCCATCGAGAAGACGGGCGGCGAGCTGCGCCCGATGATGAGCTGGCTGAACGACTAGTCGCCTCCGCGACCTGCGGTGCGCCGTCACGGGCACCCGTCACCGGGCGACCGTCACCCGGCGGGCGCCGTGCGGCGAGGGCGCGCCGCAGGTCAGCGTTTGAAGCGGCGGAGGAGCCTCGCCCGCAGCGAGGTGTCGCCGGGGAGCTCGTGCACGATGAGCGCGAGGTGGCCGCCCCGGGTGAAGTAGAACCCGGCGTCCCGCGCGCCCGCGGTGCGGCCCTGCGGCGAGGTCTTCAGCTCCTCGGCGCGCACGGACCCGAAGCGGGCCTCGCGCGTCACGCCCAGCGCCGTCGCCGCGACGTGGGCGTCCCAGCGCCCCGGGTGCACGACGACCGGGTCGATGTGGACCTCGAACCCGCCGGGCCGGTCGTGCCGGGGGTCGGCGGGGAAGCCGTGCTCCTTGCCCGACGTGCGCTCCCGCAGGATGACGTCCACGACCGTCCGGTTCGTCTCGACGCGCTGCAGCGCCGCGAACCCCCGGATGCGGATCCTCTTGCCCTGCCAGGAGACCGAGTCGAGCCGGTGGTCGACGCCGACCTCGGTGGTGATGTCGGCGTCCTGGCGGGGGACGCCGCGCAGGTACGGGTACATCGCGTAGATCCGGCCGCCGACGACGACGGCGCCCCCGGGCCCGCCCTCGACCTCGTCGCGGATCAGCCGCTCCAGTTCCTCGCGCAGGCCGTGCTGGATGCAGAACGCCCTGAGCCGGGCGGACGCGGGCATCGCGGCGCGCACTGCCTCGCTCAGCCCCTCTTCGCCGATGACATGCCGGGTGCCGTCCACGAGCCGCTCCCGCTGGAGCCGGTCGAGGCCCAGGTAGCGGTGGTCGTACACGCGCAGGACGTCGCGCAGGACACTGATGGTGCAGTCCGAGGTCACGTTCACTCCTGATCGGCCGGGAACATCGGTCACGTTAAGGCTCCGGGTCGTTGCACACAGTGAAACCTCGTGGCGTGTCTCCGTCGCCGCCTGTTCGATGTAGCCGTCCGGCCATGGCGACCTGCCTGGCCCGCGACATCGGTCCGCGCGGACGCGCCGGGCGGCGCGTCGCCGGAGCGCTCGCGGCCGGAGGGCCGCCCGACTCACCGTGCCGATAAACTCGGTTTTTGGACAGATTGTCCAAGTGACTGGTGATCCTGTCACGGGTCAGAATGCCGGTGAAGGCACCTGCCGGATAAATTACCCTATCGTTTCGGCGCTCTTTGCCTGATACTTGAAGAAAGCCGTGACGGCCGCGGCCGGTGCGGGGCGAACCTGCGCGAACGTTCATGTGACCGCCGCCGGAGCGGTGTTGGGGCGGAGCGCATGAGTGGTGTGATGCTGTTCAAGAACGACGGAGTGTCACGAGCCGGAGGCGGGACGGAATTCGTCTTCCACCGGTCAATGTCACAGGCAGGTAATTCCCGGTTCCGCGCCGCGGGCCATCGGGCGAATTGCGGCGGGGAGTCGTGACGTGCCGGCGCGAGACGACAGGGCCGTCCGGCGCTGGGAGACCTGCGGGCAGGCGTGGATCGGCGTCCTGCGGCACGTATGGGCGGCCGGCGAGGCCGGCATGGAGGACGCCGGGCCCATCATCGAGGGCCCGCCGGCGCTGTTCGAGATCTCCTCGCTGAGCTGGGAGGACCCGATCCTCCACGAGCACGGCGACCGCACCCGGCTCGTGCGGCGAGCGCAGGAGCGCACCCGCCGCAACGTCCCGGGACGCTACTGGCCGAGGCTGCACGACCTTCAGGGCAACGACCAGATCCGCTGGGTGGTGGACCTGCTGCGCGCCCGGCCGTGGACGACCAGCGCGTGGATCTCCCTGACGATCCCCGGCGAGCCGGCGGACGGGCTGCCGTGCCTCACCGCGCTGTCGTTCCGCATCCGCGGCTACCGGCTGATCATGACGGCGATGTTCCGGTCGCAGAACGTGCACCGGGCCTACCTGACCTACATCCCGCTCCGCGAGGTCCAGCTCCGGGTCTCCGAAGAGCTGGGCCTTCCGGAGGGGCCGCTGCGGGTCTTCGTGGACGTGCCGCACGTCCACGTCGCCGACGCCGAGCGCGTCGCGTCCGTCCTGGCCGCGGTGCCCGAGCCGAACGCGGCCTGAGCCGGCAGGGGACGAACCGGAGTTATCGGTGGGTGTCTCCCTGCCGGGAATCCAGCTCCGCACCGGGAGATAGACTCGCGTGGGGGCGAGGGCACGACGAGGTGACCCGCGACTTCACCTGCACACACCATACGAACATCCACTTCCGAAGGAACGTTTCCTTGAGCAAGCCCGTCGTCCTCGTCGCAGAAGAACTCTCACCGGCCGGGATCGCCGTGCTGGAGGCCGACTACGAGGTCCGCCACGTCGACGGCAGTGACCGGGAGCAGCTGCTGCCCGCCGTCGCCGACGTCGACGCGATGATCGTGCGCAGCGCCACCAAGGTCACCGCCGAGGTGTTCCAGCACGCTAAGAAGCTGCGGGTCGTCGCCCGCGCCGGGGTCGGACTCGACAACGTCGACGTCGAGGCCGCCACCAAGGCCGGTGTCATGGTCGTCAACGCGCCGACGTCCAACATCGTCACCGCCGCCGAGCACGCCGTCGCGCTGCTGCTCGCGACCGCGCGGAACGTCCCCCAGGGCCACGCCGCCCTCAAGCAGGGGGAATGGAAGCGGTCCAAGTACACCGGCGTGGAGCTGCAGGGCAAGACCGTCGGCGTCCTCGGCCTCGGCCGCATCGGCGTCCTCGTCGCCCAGCGCCTCGCCGCCTTCGACATGAACGTGCTCGCGTACGACCCGTACGTCCAGGCCGCCCGCGCCGCCCAGCTCGGCGTGAAACTCGTCACGATCGACGAGCTGCTCCGCGAGAGCGACTTCATCACCGTCCACCTGCCGAAGACGCCCGAGACCCTCGGCCTCATCGGCGACCGCGAGCTGCAGAAGGTCAAGCCGACCGTGCGGATCGTCAACGCCGCCCGCGGCGGGATCGTGGACGAGGCGGCGCTGGAGGTCGCGCTCAAGGACGGCCGGGTCGCCGGGGCGGGCATCGACGTGTTCAGCACCGAGCCCTGCACCGACAGCCCGCTGTTCCAGCACGACAACGTCGTCGTCACCCCGCACCTCGGCGCCAGCACCCACGAGGCGCAGGAGAAGGCGGGCACGCAGGTCGCCCGCTCGGTGAAGCTCGCGCTGTCCGGCGAGTTCGTGCCGGACGCGGTGAACGTGCAGGGCGGCGCGGTCGCCGAGGACGTCAAGCCCGGCCTGCCGCTCGCCGAGAAGCTCGGCCGCATCTTCACCGCCCTCGCCGGCGGCGTCCCGGTCCGGCTGGACGTGGTGGTCCGCGGCGAGATCGCCGAGCACGACGTCAAGGTGCTGGAGCTCGCCGCGCTCAAGGGCGTGTTCGTGGACGTGATCGAGGAGACGGTGACGTTCGTCAACGCGCCGCTGCTCGCCCGCGACCGCGGCGTCGAGGTCACCCTCACCACCAGCGAGGACAGCCCCGACTGGCGCAACGTCGTGCAGGTGCGCGGCACGATGTCGGACGGCTCGGTCGTGTCGGTCTCCGGCACGCTCACCGGCCCGAAGCACGCCGAGCGGATCATCGAGATCAACGGCTACGACATGGAGCTCGTCCCGACCGAGCACATGGCGTTCTTCTCCTACGTCGACCGCCCCGGGATCGTCGGCACCGTCGGCAGGCTGCTCGGCGACGAGCAGGTCAACATCGCGAGCATGCAGGTCGGCCGGGACGTCAAGGGCGGCAGGGCGCTGATCGCGCTGACCGTCGACTCCGCCATCGGCCCGCAGCTCATCGACGCCATCAGCCGCGAGGTCGGCGCCGACATGGGCCGCCGCGTGGACCTGGACGGCTGACCGCCACCAGCGGCGAAACGGCACGGGCGGACGCTCTCCGGCGTCCGCCCGTGCCGTTTCTCACACCCCGCACGGTCTCGAATGGTGAGATTCTTGGCCACGGGTCGGGACAACCCTCGAGATGGCGGGTAATCTCGCAGGTAGTCATGCGGCGCTTCGTGGTAATCCTTCGCTGCCGCAGCGGGGCCTGAACATCGGCAGGCCGGCACCCGCTGCGGAGGCTCTGCCTGGCCGTCAGCCCGATGTCCGCGCCGGACCGTGCGAACCACGGCGTCCCGGCGGCCCTCCGGCACCAGCCCAGCAATCGGAGCGAACCATCATGAACGACACCTGGACCAACACGCCCGAAGACGACGCCCAGGAAGAGGCGGCCCGCGCCCTCCAGACCGCCTTGGACCGCAGAGCTGACTAGTTTGCTTTGCATTGCCTTCGGCGGTCGGGCCCTGGGGGCCCTCCCTTCAACGGGCAATGCGGTGCGATCGCTGCATCGCTTCGGCTCGTCTAGCGGCTCGCTGCGCGATCAGGTTTCTTGCTTCGCTCGAAACCTGCCTTCGGACGCGATCGCGGACCTTTAGGTCGCTGCGGGTTGCGGCGGTGGTTGATGTCGCTGCGTCCGTGGGGTCCGCATAGCGCTTAGACGGCTCTCACCGTCACCTCGGAATCTGGTTTGTGCAGACTGGGGGTGTGGTGGGTGAGGGTGTCGCGGATCTGCTCGGTGAGGTCGCCGGGCTTGGGCCTTACTTCGAGATCGTTACCGGGGCGGCCGTCGGGGCGGGGTGGCGGCCGTTTCCGGATGACGAATGGGTGCTCGGGGCGACCGTCGAGTACGGCGAGCGGCTCGGTACGGGGGAGCGGCGTGTTGCCGCGTCCATCCTGTTCCAGGGACTTGCTTCGCGGTTGTGGTCGCCTGTCGTGGCGGCGGCTGCGCGTGGGATCGTTCCTGATCTAGCGGATCTGCGGTGGCGCTGGGCGCCTGGCGAAGCCGTTGCTCTGGGGCTTGCCGAGCCGCGGGGATGGCGGGTCGAGGGGGTCGGGGAGGCCGCCGACCTTGTTCATCCCATGGTCGTGGACGGGCATCTCAGGGCGTTGCGCGAGACGATGCTGTCGTTCGTCTCGCTTGCGGACGGGCTGGTGTGGGGCAACGCGGTGTCTGCGCTTGCGGGGAGCCTCAACGTCGGGCCGTCTGGAGGGTTCCGGGCGGCGCTCGTGCGGGAGTTGCTCGGGCGTGAACCGCTGGCGGGTGCGGGAGCCTTCGAGGCGGACGGCTTCGTCCGGCGCAACTGCTGCCTCTACTACCGCGTCCCAGGTGGCGGCATGTGCGGGGATTGCGGGCTCTTGTCCCGGAATCTGAGATGAAGGCCCAAGCAGTGAGACGTTTGCAGTAGAGTGCGCCCATGGCTTCCCGCAGCATTCGCCTGGCCGTCATCCCGGGTGACGGCATCGGTCCCGAGGTCGTCGCCGAGGGGCTCAAGGTGCTTGAGGCCGTCGCTCCGACCAGCGGCCTGGCGTTCGAGCAGACCTCCTACGACCTGGGCGCCGCCCGCTGGCACCGGACGGGCGAGACGCTGCCCGACACGGTCCTCGACGAGCTGCGCGAGCAGGAGGTCATCCTGCTGGGCGCCGTCGGCGACCCGAGCGTGCCGAGCGGTGTCCTGGAGCGCGGGCTGCTGCTGCGGACCCGGTTCGAGCTGGACCACTACGTCAACCTGCGCCCGGTGAAGCTCTTCCCGGGCGTCACCACGCCGCTGTCGGGCGTGAAGACGGACGACATCGACATGGTCGTCGTCCGGGAGGGCACCGAGGGCCCCTACACCGGTGTCGGCGGCGTGCTGCGCAAGGGGACCCCGCACGAGGTCGCCACGCAGGAGAGCGTGAACACCGCCTTCGGCGTGGAGCGGGTCGTCCGGTACGCGTTCGAGGTGGCCGCGTCCCGGCCGCGGAAGAAGCTGACCCTCGTCCACAAGGACAACGTCCTCACGTTCGCGGGCGACCTCTACCAGCGCGTCCTCAAGCGGGTGGGCGAGGAGTACCCGCAGGTCTCCACCGACTACGTGCACGTGGACGCCGCGACGATGTTCTTCGTGAACCAGCCGCAGCGGTTCGACACGGTCGTCACCGACAACCTGTTCGGCGACATCATCACCGACATCGGCGCCGCGATCGCCGGCGGCATCGGGCTCGCCGCGTCCGGCAACGTGAACCCCGACCGCACCGCTCCGTCGATGTTCGAGCCGGTGCACGGCAGCGCGCCCGACATCGCCGGGCAGGGCAAGGCCGACCCGACCGCCACGATCCTGTCCGTCGCCATGCTGCTCGACCACGTCGGCGCGGCCGGCGCGGCCCGCCGCGTCGAGCAGGCGGTGTCCGACGACCTGGCCGAGCGCGCCGGGCTCGGCGCCCGCTCGACCGCGCAGATCGGCGACGCGATCGCCAAGCGAGTAACCGGCTAGGGGCACGCCTCCGCCGGAACCGAGCACTCCGGGCGTGCCACGCGGCGCGCCCGGTTTTTCGTGCGCGCGGCGCAGATGAGGAGTGGGACTAGACGAAGTACGACAATAGGGACTAAGGAAGCCGAAGCGGCAAAGGGGCCGCCCCGGCGATCCGCGAGAGGACGAACCGCGATGAGCAGCACCCTGGACTTCGAGATCACGCGCAACGAGCGCCCGGCGAGCGCCGCCGAACGCGAGCGCGTCCTGGCCGATCCCGGCTTCGGACGGCACTTCACCGACCACATGGTCACCATCCGGTACTCGGCGGACCGGGGCTGGCACGACGCGCGGCTGGAACCCTACGGCCCGATCCCCATGGACCCGGCCAGCCAGGTGTTCCACTACGCGCAGGAGCTCTTCGAGGGCCTCAAGGCGTACAAGCAGCCGGACGGGTCGGTCGTCACCTTCCGGCCGTACATGAACGCGGCCCGGATGAACCGCTCGGCCCACCGGATGGCGATGCCCGAGATCCCCGAGCAGCTGTTCGTGGACGCGATCGAGCTCCTCGTCCGCACCGACAAGGACTGGGTCCCCGACACCGAGGGCCACAGCCTCTACCTGCGGCCGTTCATGTTCGCGACCACCCGCGCGCTCGGCGTCAACAGCCCCGCGGACGAGTTCCTGTTCGCGGTCATCGCGTCCCCGTCCGGGCTGTACTACCCGCGCGGGATCAAGCCCGTCTCGGTGTGGCTGTCGCAGAACTACACCCGCGCGGCGCAGGGCGGCACCGGGGAGGCGAAGTTCGGCGGCAACTACGCGGCCTCGTTCGCCGGGCAGGCCGAGGCCGTCGAGCAGGGCTGCGACCAGGTCGTCTGGCTCGACGCGGTGGAGCACCGCTGGGTCGAGGAGGTCGGCTCGATGAACCTCATGTTCGTCTACGGGTCGGGCGCGCAGGCCCGCATCCTCACCCCCGCGCTCACCGGGACGCTCCTCGCCGGCGTCACCCGCGACTCCATGCTCAAGCTGGCCCCCGACCTCGGCATCCCCGCCGAGGAGGGCAAGATCAGCATCGAGGAGTGGCAGTCCGGCTGCGCGTCCGGCGAGATCACCGAGGTGTTCGGCTGCGGCACCGCCGCGATCATCAGCCCGGTCGGCCGGGTGAAGGGCGCCGACCGCGAGTGGACGATCGGGGACGGCGAGCCCGGCGAGGTGTCGATGCGGCTCCGCGGGGAACTGGTCGGCATCCAGTACGGCACCCGCCCCGACCCCTACGGCTGGGTCCACAGAATCGTCTGATCCCGGCGTTCGCGCAGCCCCGGCGCCATGCGCGCCGGGGAATCGCCGTCTCAGCATCCGGACACGCGGCACGAGCATCGCGACCCGTGTGGCAGACTGGACGACATCATGCGCCACAGCCTCGTGATTATCGGCTGGCGCGCCGGCAGCAGCTAACTGGACGACGCCGGCGCGCAGACCTCTCACGTCCGTGAGGGGTCTTTTTTGTGCCCTGGCGCTGATCACTCCCTTGGGGGTTCCGACCATGCAAGGCGACGCGTTCCATGTCTACGACACCACCCTGCGCGACGGCGCACAGCAGGAGGGGCTCAACCTCTCCGTGCCCGACAAGCTCGCCATCGCGCGGCACCTGGACGACCTGGGCGTCGGCTTCATCGAGGGCGGCTGGCCCGGCGCCAACCCCAGGGACACCGAGTTCTTCAGGCGTGCTCGGACCGAGCTGGACCTGAAGCACGCGCAGCTCACCGCGTTCGGCGCGACCCGCCGGGCCGGTGTGAAGGCCGCCGACGACCCGCAGGTGGCCGCGCTGCGCGAATCCGGCGCGCCCGTCGTGACCCTGGTCGCCAAGAGTCACGACAGGCACGTCGAGCTGGCCCTCCGCACGACGCTGGCGGAGAACCTCGCGATGATCCGCGACACGGTCTCCCACCTGCGTGCGGAGGGCCAACGGGTCTTCCTGGACGCCGAGCACTTCTTCGACGGCTACAAGGCCAACCGCGCCTACGCGCTGGAGGCCGTCCGCACCGCCGCCGAGGCGGGCGCCGACGTCGTCGCGCTCTGCGACACCAACGGCGGCATGCTGCCGGACGAGCTGGCCGAGGTCGTCCACGACGTCGTGTCCGCCGGCGTCCGCGTCGGGATCCACTGCCACGACGACTCGGGCTGCGCGGTGGCCAACTCCCTCGCCGCCGTCAAGGCCGGCGCGACCCACGTCCAGGGCTGCGCGAACGGGTACGGCGAGCGCAGCGGCAACGCCAACCTGTTCACGGTCGTCGGGAACCTGCAGCTCAAGCGGGGCATGAATCTCGTCACCGACGCGCAGCTCGGCGAGATGACCCGCATCGCGCACGCCGTCTCCGAGGTCACCAACATCGCGCCCGCCTCGCAGCAGCCGTACGTGGGGCTGTCGGCGTTCGCCCACAAGGCCGGGCTGCACGCCTCCGCCGTGAAGGTCGACCCGGACCTGTACCAGCACATCGACCCGGCCGCCGTCGGCAACGACATGCGGATGCTGGTCTCCAGCATGGCCGGGCGGGCGTCGGTCGAGCTGAAGGGCCGCGAGCTGGGCTACGACCTGTCCGGCGAGAAGGCCAAGGCCGTCGTCGACAAGGTCAAGGACCTGGAGAACACCGGCTACACGTTCGAGGCCGCGGACGCCTCCTTCGAGCTGCTGCTGCGCGAGGAGCTGACCGGCGTCCGGCAGCGGCACTTCGAGGTCGAGTCGTGGCGGTCGATCGTGGAGCGCCGGCCCGACGGGTCCATGGTCAGCGAGGCCACCGTCAAGCTGCACGCCAAGGGCGAGCGGATCATCGCGACCGGCGAGGGCAACGGCCCCGTCAACGCCCTCGACAACGCGCTGCGGATCGCGCTCGGCCGCCTCTACCCGGAGCTGGCGCGGCTGGAGCTCGTCGACTACAAGGTCCGCATCCTGGAGGGCGCGCACGGCACCGACGCCCGCACCAGGGTGCTCATCGAGTCCGGCGACGGTGAGCGCGAGTGGGGCACGGTCGGCGTGGAGGACAACGTCATCGCCGCGTCCTGGCAGGCCCTGGAGGAGGCCGTGACCTACTGCCTGCTCCGCGCGGGATACGACGCGGGCTGAGGGAATCAAACGGGCACCGAACGCATTATCGGGACCATGAGCACCGAGATCAGCGACAACGCCGGGCAGAGCCGCTACGAGATCAGGCTGGACGGGGAACTCGCCGGGTTCGTCACGTACCGGAAGCGCGCCGGCAGGGTCTCCCTCGACCACACCGAGGTCGACCCGGCGTTCAAGGGCAAGGGCGTGGGCGGTTCGCTCGCCCGCGGCGTCCTGGACGACATCAGGGAGAAGAACCTCTCCGTCGTCCCGCTGTGCCCGTTCATCAAGGGGTGGATCGACAAGCACCCCGACTACCAGGACCTGGTGGCCGCCTGACCGGCTTCAGACGGCTCTGAGCTGCGACTCTCCGCCTTCGAGCGTGAGCCAGGCCGACAGCGACGTCTCCTTCAGCCGGACGCGCACGCGCGCGTAGCGGCCGGGGTCGACGAACCCCGGGGCCGACGTGATCACGTTCTCGAACACGAAGTCGGAGGCGACGAACGCGAGGTCGGCGCCCGTCTCGGCGACGCGCTTCTTCACCGCGGGCGCGTCCACCATCCGGCGGGCGGTGATGATCGAGATGCCGGAGACGCCCTTCGGGCCGCGCTGCACGGGACCCACGTGCAGCGCGGCCCGCAGCTGCATCCGGGCGGCCTCGGCGGCCCGCCGGTTGTGCCGGCGCAGCGCCGCGGCCAGGTGCGCGAGCATCGGGTCGACGACCGCCTCGGTCGGCGTGGTCGGCGGGACGACGATGAGGGCGCCGTCGCCGCGGTCCTCCTGGTGGAAGTCCGCGAGGGCGAGGCCCGAGGCGGTGAACGCCTCGTCCAGGAGCCGGTACATGGTCTCCAGCACGTCCCTGCGGTCGGCGTCGGTGCGCACCGGTGAGCTGAACCCGGTGATGTCGGTGATCAGGACCGTGCAGTTGCCCCCCGACCAGTCCGGCAGGACGCCTGTGTCCTGCGCGGGCCGCTCGGTCTGCCGCCGGTAGACCTGCTGCTCCAGGACGCCGCGGACGCGCGGGTTCCCGTCCAGGAAGGACGCGAATTCCCTGGCGCCGACACGGAGCGCCTGGACGTCGCCTTCGGCGGTGACCGTGGCGGACCGGTCCTTGACCATCAGCGCGGCCCGCTCGCCGACGAGCTCGCCCGCGCCCCGGAACGCGATGATCCGCTGGTCGGGGCCCTCCTCGACCGACACCCGCGTCCAGCCGGCCAGGATCACGATGACCTCGCTCGCGGGCCCGCCCTCGCGGCAGAGCACGTCCTCCTTGCCGTACGTGTGGGGGCGCGCCACGGCGTACAGCGCATGCCGCTCGTCGGGGCTCAGCGCTCCCCAGAACGTCGTCCCGTCATAGGAGCGGTCGGGCAGGGGGAGGCGCTCGGCCACCCGGAGGCGGCCGGCGAGCGAGGGCGGGGGAGCGGGCGGCGGCCCGCTCGTCTCCTGCAGCGACCCGGCCCGCATGTACTGGACGAACGCGTTCGTCATGGTCACCGCGGGAAGCGACAGGAACGTCAGGCCGCCGACGACCATCGCTCCCGGCGAGCCGTCCAGTGCGTATCCGAGCAGGACGGCGAGGAGCGTCACGGGGGTCGTGACCTTCGCGTTCAGCAGGCCGGTGCCGCCGTGGGAGGTCGCCTGCCTCCACAGCCGCGCCGCGGAACGGTCGGTGCTCACGAATCATTCCTTCCCCCGGGAAGGTGCGGCGTAGTGTACGCCGTCCTCCCGGCGTTCGTCGTGTCCCCACTTCTCCCAACCAAGAGGCTACAGTGGGAGTCATACGAAGACCATACATTTGATGTATGAAGTCAGGTGACTATGAGCTATCTTGATGGCGACAATCAAGCGAAGACGGGTCAGTGGAGGTTTCCGGGGCAAATGACCGGGGAACCACTAACGTGCACCCTGTACCAGGGGCATGGGTTTGCTGACGGAAGGCTGTATCCTCGCCTCACCCGGCGGCGGCCCCGGCGCCTCCGCCGGACCGGCCCCGCCCCCGATTGGAGTACGCGCTCATGACGAACTCTCGAGCAGCCTCCGACAACTCGGGTGGAACCATGGACGCCGACGACCCCCACCGCGCCGAGGCGGTCCCGCAGGGCGAGCGCGTGACGGTCAACCTGACCGGCAAGGCCGTCCAGTCCCTCCAGCGCCTCCAGGAACTGACCGGTTACAACAAGACCGACTGCATCAACCGGGCGCTGATCATCGCCAACGAGGTCGAGAACATGTCCCGCGAATCCGGCGCGGTCTACTGGCGCGAGACCCCCGACAGCGACCTCATGCTCGTCCGCTTCGTGTGAGCTCCGCACGCCGGCCGGGCATCGCCTGCGGCCGGCGTCGTTCGGTGATCCGGGTGACCGCGCTCGGCGGGCCCGTGCGCAGCGGTTTCTCGAAGAGCGCGCCTGAGGGCGTGTTGTCGCTGGTGGTGCGGATGGCGACGTCCTGGAAGCCCTGGCGGCGGTAGTAGTCGTGGAGTTCGGTGTTGTCGGTCCAGACGTCGATCCGGATCAGCTCGGCATTCCGCTGCCGAGCGGCTCCTTTGCGGCCGGCCCACTCGATCAGCTCGGCGCCCAGGCCGAGGCCGGTGTAGTCGCGGTGGACGACGAGGCGGTGCAGGTAGACGGCCTCGGTCTCGCGCTCTCGCGCGGTCCAGAGCTCCTCGTGGCCGATCAGCCTGATGCTGACGGTGCCGATCAGGCGCTCCCTGTCGAACAGCAGCCACGTCTCGCGGTTCAGCAGGGCCTCGTAGACGCGTTTCCGGCGGTCGTCGATGCTGGGCCAGGGATTGGCCCACTGCGTCGTGTTCTTCTTCTCTCGCAGCCACGCGGCCGCGTGGTCGATGAGCCCGAGGACGTCATCGAGTTCGTCCGGCCGGGCTAGGCGGATGCGGTAGCCGATTCGGGCGGCCCGGCTGCGTTGGCGGGCCCCTGTCTCTGTGTCCACGTGCTCCTGACTCCGGGAAAAGCCGAGCCCCCGCCTCCCGGCCGGTCATGAGAGTGCCTCGGGCTCCCACACGCGGTCGGGAAGGGGGGCGTATTCGAATGGTTGCGAGACCTCCGCCGCGGTCGGGCGGCGGGGGTCTATCCGCTTCCGGCGTCGTCGGCCGGCGGGGATTCGCGCGGAGCGTGGTCGGAGGGGCCCAGGCCGGGCGTCCGGAGGACGTCGTCCGGGACCTTCCCGTTGTTGTAGTGCAGCCGTGTGCGGTCGGCGGGCCATACCGTCACGGTGAGCCGGAACGCCTTGCCGTCGGGGGAGTACGCCGTCCGGACGGTCTCGAAGACGACGTCGGCCGCGGAGTCGCCGAGGTTGAAGAACCGCTTCTCGTTCTCGTCGGGGATCCGGGCCCTGATCTCGTCGTGGAAGCCGACCTCGCTGTAGCCGAGCGTCTCGCCGAGGTAGGCGACCGCGCCCTCGGGGATGTCGCGGGGGTAGAGCAGCCGGGACGCGCCTTCGGTGGCGAAGCTGAGCGGATAGAACGATGTCTGCAGGGCCCAAGGCCGCTCGTCGAGGAACAGCTCTTGGTGGCGGGAGACGAACTCCGAACCGGGGTTCGTCTGGAGGTACCGGGCGATGACCTTCGTGCCCTCCTGGACCTCGACCTTCACCGGGGAGACCGTCACCTCGCGGCTCGCGGGGATGAAGGCGTCCCGGTTGTACCACTGACCCGACCTGTTGCCCGGCGCCAGCCCCAGCTCGGCCGCCGACAGCGTCACGTGGACGATGTTGGGCCGGTGGACGACGAAGGTCCCCTTGCCCTGCTCGGAGACGACGAAGCCCTGCTGCTGCAGCCAGGACAGCGCGTCCCGGACGGTGTTGCGGGACGCGCCGTAGTAGGACTCCAGATCCTTCTCGGGCGGGAGGCGGCGCCGGCCGGACGAGCCGTCCCCGGGCGAGAGGTCCCCGGCCTCGATGCGCTGGAGCAGGTCAGTAGCGATGTCGCGCCAGCGGCGAGGCGTCGTACGGGCCATGGGTCCGCTCCCTTCCCGGCCTGCTCACGTTCGTGCCCCCGCCCCCGACGAGGGATGTACATCGAACCGGACTACATGATCTAAACAAGTAGTTCCCGGCCAACGTGTTTGCAACCTCGAAAAAGGGTAACACCTTTGGTGAGACACTTGTTGGTACAAGTCAACCAGCTAAGAACCCGGACAACACTAGCAGTAGGAACTTTCGGATGTAAGAGATATCCCGAACCAGTCGGAGGAGGGTTCAACCATGCTGGTCGCCCTGTGGGTTCTCGTTCCCACCGCACTGTTCCTCGTCTTCGTCCTCAACGTCCTGCTCATGGGCGTGCGCACGAAGAACCTGCGATTCGCCAGCCGGGAGGCCAGGCCCCGGCCGTCGCTCGGCCGCATCGCGCCACTGGTCAACGTGGTGGTACCGGTCGGCGAAGCACGGTCGGGCCCCCGCACCACATGATCTCCGGTCGCCGCGGGGCGGGCCGCTGACCTAAGGAGAGTTCGAGGTGGAAGAGAGTCGGACAGAGCCGGCGCCGGGTGCGCCGGGCGTGTGGGAGGAGCCCAGCGAGTGCGCGGACGCGCTGCTGGTGCTGACGCCGGTTCCCGCGCCTCGCGTGCGGGAGCCGTGGCCCGGAGGCGTGCACGTCGTGGTCACCGGGATCGCGGTCCTGGTGATCACGGCCGAGCTGGGACGGCGCGCGGGCGTGCCGGCGCGGCTGGCGGCGGCCTGCTCGGCGGCGGGGTTCGCCGCGGTCCTCGTGCCCCGGCTGGCCTACGCGGCGCCTCCTCGCCCCCGTATGCGGCCGCGGCATCGCCAGGCAGTCGCCCTGGCGGCGCGCTGACGGCCCCGCGGGGGCGACGGGGCCCCCGCGCACGGCACCGTCCGGTCTCCCCGCCCGATGACGAGGGGTAACGAAGGGAGGAATGGGGTGAAGGGGGCTGTTCGTGCTGCCTTCAGGAAGATTTCTACCCCAGGAAACGGGACATAACGGATCTTTTCCCTCATACTTCTAGGAGACGGAAGAGAGAGGGATGATCCAGTGATCGGCCGTATTCGCCCCCTGCCTCACCCGGACCCCTTCGTCGAAGCCACCCGCGGATACATCACCCGTGTCGGTGACGCGCTTCAGGAACGGGGAACGCCGCTGTCGAAGGTGTGGCTCGACCCCTCGCACCCCCGGGACGCGACCTTCGTCCTCGGGCTCCAGGCCCTCGTGTGGAACGAGTCCGAAGGATTCGTCCTCGGCGAGTACATCTCCGGTGAACCCGGCGTCCGGACGGTCCTGCGCGACCCGGTCCGGCTCGGCGGAGGCGTCCTGCCCGACCCTCGCGCCGTCCCCGCGCTCCTGGAAGGCGGCGTCGCGGCCGGGCCGCCGGTCCCGCTGCGCCCCTTCACCGCGGGCCACGACGGGTTCGAGGACCGGCTCGCCCGCTACTCGTATGGCGAAAATCGGTCGTTCGACTGAACGGGGGTCTTTGCGCCGGTAACGGAATGCTTCCGGAGGAATTTCGCCAAACATGGCGAAAGCGGTGGCGGATTTCGGGCGGAGCGTCCACCATGGGTTCCGCACGGCGCGTGCGAGCCTTCCGCGCGCCGTCATCCACCGACCCGAACCACCGGAGTGATCGCATGCCTGTCCGACGCTGGAGCCCCGAGGATCTCGGGCGTCCGACGGACGGCACGTGGGCGGACGTGGCCTTCGGCCTGGGGGAGATGTACGAGCGCGAAGGCGATCTGAAGCAGGCCGCGGACTGGTACCGGCGCGCCGCCGAGTCCGGCCGCCCCGCCGCCGCGCTGCGGCTCGGCGCCGTCCTCGGGCGCAGGGCGGACGCGGGCGCCGCCGACGAATCGGTCTCGGCCGAGGACCTGCTGGCCGAGGCCACCCGCTGGCTCAGCGGCGCCCAGAACGCCACCACCCCGGACGCCATCGAGCTCATCACCGACACGCTCAACCGGCAGCTGCGCCAGGCGGCCCGCCGCGGCCTGGAGCCGACCCCCGCCGGCTGACCGGTTTGCGGTACCTCTGAACCGAATCGCCGTGCCCGTCGTCGGACTCCATGAGATCGACGAGTGGAGGGTGACGAGTTGAGCGGCGAGGAGCCCGGGTACGTTCCCCCGGACCACAAGACGACCGCCGAGTTCCGCGTCCGCGGCCGGGCCGCCGAGTCCGAGACCGCCGCGGCGGGCCCGGAGGCGACCTTCGTCGACCGGCCCGTGGACGACCTCGTCGGATCCGGAGCGACCCTCCAGGACGTCCCGCAGGACGATTCCGAGGACGACCTGGACGTGACCTTCCAGGACTCGCTGATCCCCGGCCTGGACGACGAGGCCCCCGCGACCCCCACCGACGGCCCGGGGACCTTGGACACCGTCACCGACGGCCCGGAATCCTCGAACACCGTCACCGACGTGCCGCTCCCGTCCGTGCGGTCCGCGCCGGAGGCGGCCGTGTTCGCGATGCCCGCCCCGGCGTACGCGCAGGCCCCGCCCCCGCCCGAGCCCGCTCCTGAGCCCGCCGTTGAGGAGGAACCGGCGGCGCTGGAGGAGCAGGCGCCGGCCGGTGCGGAACCCGCCGCCCCTCCGGACGGCGCAGGGGGGCCCGTGCCGGAAGAGGGGCCGTGGACGGGGCAGTTCGCCGCCGAATCGGAGATGCCGGCCCCCGCCGCGCCCAGCCCTGCCCCACCGAGTCCCGCCCCATCAAGCCCTGCCCCGCCGAATCCCGCCGAGCCGAGTCCGGCGTTCGCGTACGCGATGCCCGGGGCGCCGCCGCAGGAGACGATGCCGCCCGCCGCGTCGCCGTCCGGCGCGGTGCCGCCGTCCGGCACGCCGCGGTCGAAGGGCCCGCTGCTGCTCGTCGCGCTGGCCGGCGGCCTGGTGGTGCTCCTCGCCGTCGCCGGGGTCGCGGTGCTGCTGCTGACCGGCGGGTCCGGCAAGGACGACAAGGCCGGGGCGGGCACCTCCCCGGCGGCGTCCGCCCCGCCGGCCGAGGGCGGCGGACCGGCACCGGCGACGCCCGGCGGCCCGTCGCCGAGCGGGGCTCCCGCCACGCCCCCGGTCGGCGGGGCGCCCGGTGAGCAGCCCGCGTCGCCGGTGGTGCCCACCGCGCCGATCGGCCCGGTGCTCCGGGGCACCGGCATCACCTACCAGCTCGTCCAGCAGGACGAGGGGTACTTCGAAGGCCGGATGGTCA
Organism: Actinomadura livida; assembly: GCF_014648675.1. Classification (GTDB taxonomy): domain Bacteria; phylum Actinomycetota; class Actinomycetes; order Streptosporangiales; family Streptosporangiaceae; genus Spirillospora; species Spirillospora livida. Next base: position 598,400 of record NZ_BMRO01000003.1, on the reverse strand, counting down.
TCACCAACCGCACCGACGAGCCGATGAAGACCTGGAAGCTGACGTTCCGCACCCCCGGCGCGGACGTGAAGAACATCTGGGGCGCGAAGCTCGCCAAGGGCGGCGAGAAGGTCGAGATCAAGAACCTGGACGACGCCCCCGCGATCCCGCCCGGCGGCACGTGGGAGGTCCAGTTCGGCGCGGCCGGCGCCACGACGACCCCCAAGGGCTGCAAGCTCAACGGCAGGGCATGCGGCTTCTGACCGACGCACTAGGCTTTCGAGCATGCGTATCGCCAGGTTCTCCACCGACGACGGCATGGCCTTCGGCGTGGTGGAGGAGGACACCGTCGCCGCCATCGCGGCCCATCCGTTCGGTGAGCTGACGTTCACCGGGCAGCGTTTCCCGCTCGCCGACGTCCGGCTGCTCGCGCCGATACTGCCGAGCAAGGTCATCGCGATCGGCAAGAACTACGCCGCCCACGCGGCGGAGATGGGCGGCGAGGCCCCGGCCGAGCCGATGCTGTTCGCCAAGCCGTCCACCGCCGTGATCGGCCCCGGCGAGGCGATCATGTACCCGCAGAAGCTGTCGGAGCGGGTCGACTACGAGGGCGAGCTGGCCGTCGTCATCGGCCGGATGTGCCGCGAGGTGCCGGCGTCCCGCGCCGCCGACGTCGTCCTCGGCTACACCTGCGCCAACGACGTCACCGCCCGGGACCTCCAGGCCAGGGACGGGCAGTGGACGCGCGCCAAGGGGTTCGACACGTTCTGCCCGCTCGGCCCGTGGATCGAGACCGAGGCCGACCCCGCCGACCTCGCGATCTCCACCACCGTGAACGGCGAGGTCCGGCAGGACTCCAGCACGTCCCACCTGCTGCACGACGTCCCGGCCCTCGTCGAGTACGTGAGCCAGGTCATGACCCTGCTGCCCGGCGACGTCATCCTCACCGGCACCCCGGAGGGGGTCGGCCCGCTGGACATCGGGGACGAGGTGACGGTCACCATCGACGGCGTCGGCAGCCTCACCAACCGGGTCATCGCCCGCGACTGAGGGGGAGCCGTGGCGTTCAAGGGATTCACCCGCGAGACGTTCGAGTTCTACGAGGGCCTGCAGGCCGACAACAGCAAGTCCTACTGGTCGGCCCACAAGGACACGTACGAACGCCACGTACGCGAACCGATGACCGAGCTGTGCGCCGAACTGGAGGACGAGTTCGGCGCGGTCAAGCTCTTCCGCCCGTACCGCGACCTCCGGTTCAGCAAGGACAAGACGCCCTACAAGACCCACCAGGGCGGCCATACGAGCGAGGGCTTCTACCTCCAGGTCGACGCGGACGGGCTGCTCGCCGCCGGCGGGATGTACGCCCCGACTCCCGAGCAGCTCCGCCGCTACCGGGACGCGGTCGGCTCCGAGACGTCCGGCGGCGAGCTCCAGGCCGTCGTGGAGGAGCTGCGCGCCGCCGGGATGGAGATCGCCGGCGACCGGCTCAAGACCCGCCCCCGCGGTGCGCCCGCCGACCACCCCCGCCTGGAACTCCTCCGCCACCGCTCGCTCTACGCGCACGAGGGCTGGCCCGCCGACCCGTGGATGCGGACGCCGGAGGTCGTGCCGAGGATCAGGGAGGCGTGGCGCCGCCTGCGCCCGCTCGTCGACTGGGGACGGCGCCACCTCGGCGCGCCCGGCGACACCCCCTGAACACGCCCCGGCGCGACGCGCCCCGCCCGCCGCGCCAATCGTTTTGGTCGCGGTCGCAACCTCCTGTATTCTCATCGGGACGCGAGCGACCGGCCGGAAACGGAACGGGCGCTCGTACCTCACTGGGGTATGGTGTAATCGGCAGCACGAGTGATTCTGGTTCACTTAGTCTAGGTTCGAGTCCTGGTACCCCAGCTGCGTCCGTTTCCGCGGACATGCGCCCCCGTCGTCTAGTGGCCTAGGACGCCGCCCTCTCAAGGCGGTAACGGCGGTTCGAATCCGCTCGGGGGTACTGGCCTCGTCTTACTCGACGGCCTTTGGCCGTCTTCGCTTTCCTGGTGTCTTCCAGGGGGCGACCCCCTGGAACCCCCGGGTGTTCGGGCTTCGCCCTCACGGTGGTTGCCGTTCGCGCCCAATTTCCACATCTGCGACGTCCAAGTCCCTGTCCGGGGAGAACGCTCCATCGTCTTCGACTTGTCGTCGAATCTTTGGGGGCGGGGTGGAAATCGGTTCGAGGTGGTGGGGTGAGTCCGGTAAGGTGGGGCAGGCCCGAGCGGGAGATCGCCCGGGTGCAGTAGTCCGGCCCCCGTCGTCTAGTGGCCTAGGACGCCGCCCTCTCAAGGCGGTAACGGCGGTTCGAATCCGCTCGGGGGTACCGTGGAGCCGCAGATCGGATGATCTGCGGTTTTTCTTTTGCCCTCCCTACGGCTTCCTGCCCACGGCGCCGAACGCGTCGACGGGCTCGGGGGTCTCCAGGGTCGTCGACTCCGGGCGCCACAGCGGGCACGAGACCAGGCCCGGCTCCACCAGCTCCAGGCCCTCGAAGAAGCGGCGGATCTCCTCCGGCGAACGCAGCTGGTACGGGACCGCGCCGCCCTCGTTGTAGTCCTCCTGCGCGTCCTCGATCGCGTCCCCGGCGAAGACGCTCGTGCCGTCGTTCAGCGAGAGGTAGCTGCCGGACGGCAGCGGCTCCAGCAGCGCCCGGACGATCGAGCGGGCCTCGTCGCCGTCCGGGACGTGCCCCATGATCCCGCTCAGGATCAGGGCGACCGGACGGCCGGGATCGAGCGTCCGCTCGGCGACCTTGAGGATGTGCGCGGGGTCGTGGAGATCGGCCTCGACGTAGTCGGTGACGCCCTCCCGCGTGCTGGTGAGCAGTGCCCGCGCGTGGACGAGCACCAGCGGGTCGTTGTCGACGTAGACGACCCGGGCGTCGGGAGCGACGCGCTGGGCGACCTCGTGGGTGTTGTCCACGGTGGGCAGCCCCGTCCCCACGTCGAGGAACTGGCGGATGCCCGCCTCGGCGGCGAGGTACCGGACGGAGCGCGTCAGGAACAGCCGGGACGCGCGGGCGACGTCCACCACCCCCGGGAACGTCTCCCGGTACTGGTCGCCCGCCGCGCGGTCGACCGGGTAGTTGTCCTTGCCGCCCAGCCAGTAGTTCCAGATGCGCGCCGAGTGCGGAACGCTCGTGTCGATCCGGTCCATCGCCGCGTCGTCCGTCATCAAGCCTCCTTGAACGTTGGGATGAGGAGTCCCATCCTGGGCCCCCGGCGCCGCCCCGTGGAACCGGAACGGCCCGATGAGGCCAACAAGATCGCGCGCGCCGCCCGCTCCGATGGTCGGGCCCGGCCGCCTCGGGTATGCACGCCGCGGAAAGCGGTGCACGCCAGCCACACCGAGGAGTGCTTGATGAGTGCGATGCGGGCCGTCCAGGTCGTCGGCTACCACGAGAACCTGCGCATGGCGGAGGTCCCCGTCCCCGAACCCGCGGAGCCCCTCGACGTCGTCGTGAGGATCGGCGGTGCCGGGGTGTGCCGCACCGACCTGCACATCCTCGAGGGCCAGTGGGCCGAGAAGTCCGGGGTGGAGCTGCCCTACACGATCGGCCACGAGAACGCCGGATGGGTGCACGCCGTGGGCTCCGCCGTGACCGGCGTCGCCGAGGGCGACAAGGTCATCCTCCACCCCCTGGTCACCTGCGGGCTGTGCCGCGCCTGCCGCTCAGGGGACGACGTGCACTGCGAGAACAGCCGGTTCCCCGGCATCGACAGCGACGGCGGCTACGCCGACTACATCAGGACGACCGCGCGCAGCGTGGTGAAGCTGGACGAGTCGCTCGAACCCGCCGACGTCGCGGCCTACGCCGACGCCGGCCTCACCGCGTACCACGCGGCCGCCAAGGCCGCGCGCCGGCTGACGCCGCGGGACCGCTGCGCGGTCATCGGATCCGGCGGCCTCGGGCACATCGGCGTCCAGGTGCTGAAGGCCCTCAGCCCCGCCGAGCTCATCGTGGTCGACCGCGACCCGGGCGCCGTCGACCTCGCCACCTCGATCGGCGCCGACCACGGCGTCGTCGCGGACGGCGACCACGTCGAGAAGGTCCTCGACCTCACCCGCGGCGGAGCCGAGGTCGTCGTCGACTTCGTCGGCGAGGGCGGCACCACCGCCGAGGGCCTGCGCATGCTGCGGCAGGCCGGGGACTACCACGTGGTCGGGTACGGGGAGAACATCGACGTCCCCACGATCGACGTCATCTCCGCCGAGATCAACATCATCGGCGACCTCGTCGGTTCCTACAACGACCTGTGCGACCTGATGGCACTCGCCGCCCGCGGCGCGGTCACCCTGCACACGGAGAAGTACGCGCTGGACGACTTCCAGTCCGCGATCGAGGCGCTCGACGCCGGCCGCGTCCGCGGCCGCGCCATCCTCACGCCCTGACGCGCTGGCCGCCCGGTCTCGCGCGGCCGTCCCGGCAGGCCTTGTTAGCGCTATCGGTTTCCGGCGTCAATGGGTCGATCCCGCTGGGGTCGGCCGGTCGGCGGAGCGGGCCATATTTCCCTGTTCCAGGGACGATCCGCCGCATCTTCCGGGCTCCGGGGTATTGACACGGCAGAGCGTTATCGCAAACATTCTCGCCAAGCGTGTTGGGAGCATGGAGGCACGATGGGCGAGTCGACGGGGCGGCGTCCGGCCGATCGGGGCCCTGCCGAGGGGCGCCGCGCCCTCATGGAGGACGTGGCCGCGCTGGCCGGCGTCTCGGCCATGACGGTCTCCCGCGTCCTCAACTCGCCCGAGAAGGTCCGCGCCTCGACCCGCGCCCGGGTGCTCGCCGCCGTCCGCGCCCTGGACTACCGGCCGAATGTGGCCGCGCGGGTCCTGGTGACGGGACGGTCGGGAGTCCTCGGCGTCGTCAGCTTCGACACCACGCTCTACGGGCCGGCCTCCACCGTGTACGGCATCGAGCGGGCGGCGCGCGAGCACGACTACGTGATCAGCATCGTCAGCCTGAGCGCGCTGACCCGCCGGTCGATCGGGGAGGCCGTCGACCGGCTGCGCGGCCAGGCGGTCGACGGCATCATCATCGTGGCGCCGCACGTGTCGGCGGCCGAGGGGCTGCGCGGCCTCCCCCCGGAACTGCCGATCGTCGTGGTCGGCGCCGCGGAGGAGCTGCCGTTCCCGCTGGCGGCGGTCGACCAGCACGTCGGGGCGGTGCGGGCCACCCGGCACCTCCTCGACATGGGGCACGAGACGGTCTGGCACCTGTCCGGGCCGGCCGACTGGGTCGACGCGGACGGCCGGGTGGCCGGCTGGCGCGCGGCGCTGGCGGCCGGGCGGTGCCGGGAACCCGCCTCGCTGGTGGGGGACTGGTCGGCGCAGTCCGGCTACGACCTCGGCAGGATGATCGCCCGTGACCCGTCCGTCACCGCGGTGTTCGCCGCGAACGACGCCATGGCCCTCGGCCTGCTGCGCGCACTGCGCGAGGCGGGCCGCCGGATCCCGCAGGACGTCAGCGTCGTCGGCTTCGACAACGTCCCCGAGTCCCCGTACTTCTCACCGCCCCTGACCACCGTCCGGCAGAACTTCGGCGAGATCGGGCGGCACGCCTTCAGCCTGCTGATGGACCGCATCGGCCGTCCCGCCGCGGACGGCGCCCCCGGCCGGCGCCTCGTCGGCCCCGAACTCATCGTCCGCGAGAGCACCGCGGCCGTCCGCGCCTGATCAGCCGTCCGCCCCGTCCGCGTCCACCGCCGTCATGTTAGCGCTAACAAAGACTTGACCGCCCCACGTCCCACCCCTCGAAGGAGAACCCCCGATGAAGCGAAGAATCCTTGCCGCCGCCGCCGGCGCGGCGCTGGCCCTGACGGCCGTGACGGCCTGCGGCGACTCCGGCTCCGGCAGCGGCTCCGGTTCCGGCTCGATCACCCTGGGGTTCTCCCAGGTCGGCGCCGAGAGCGGCTGGCGGACGGCGAACACCAAGTCGATCAAGGAGGAGGCCGCGGCGGCCGGCATCGACCTCAAGTTCGCCGACGCGCAGCAGAAGCAGGAGAACCAGATCGCGGCGATCCGGTCCTTCATCAAGCAGAAGGTCGACGTCATCGCCTTCTCCCCGGTCGTCGTCACCGGCTGGGACGCGGTCCTCAAGGAGGCGAAGGCGGCCGGCATCCCGGTCGTGCTCACCGACCGCGCGGTGGACTCCGACGCGTCCATGTACGTGACGTTCCTCGGCTCGGACTTCGTCGAGGAGGGCAAGAAGTCCGGCCAGTGGCTGGTGGACCAGTACAAGGACTCCTCCGAGCCGGTGAACATCGTCCAGCTGGAGGGGACGGTCGGCGCGGCGCCGGCGATCGACCGGAAGAAGGGCTTCGAGGAGGTCATCAAGAGCAAGCCGAACCTCAAGGTGATCGCCTCGCAGTCCGGCGAGTTCACCCGCGCCAAGGGCAAGGAGGTCATGCAGGCCCTGCTGAAGGCGCACAAGGACATCGACGTCCTGTACGCGCACAACGACGACATGGGTCTCGGCGCGATCCAGGCGATCGAGGAGGCCGGGAAGAAGCCCGGCGAGGACATCAAGATCATCACGGTGGACGCCGTCCGGGACGGGATGCAGGCCCTGGCCGACGGCAAGATCAACTTCATCGTGGAGTGCAACCCGCTGCTGGGCGGGCAGCTGATGGAGATCGTCAAGAAGGTGCACGAGGACCAGCCCGTCGAGCGGCGCATCGTCACCGAGGAGACGGTCTTCGACCAGGAGGCCGCCAAGAAGGCGCTCCCCAGCCGCAAGTACTGACCCCGGGCTCCGCCGCGCCCGCCGGCCGCCGCGCGCGGCCCGCGGGCCCGGCGGGATCCGTCATGACGAGACCAGGAAGACAGGGGAGGGGGCATCGTGACCGAGCCCGTCCTGGAGGTCACCGGCATCTCCAAGCAGTTCCCCGGGGTCCGCGCGCTCGACGGCGTGGCCTTCCGGCTGTTCCCGGGAGAGATCCACGCGCTGATGGGCGAGAACGGCGCCGGGAAGTCCACGCTGATCAAGGTCCTCACCGGCGTGTACCAGGCCGACGAGGGCCGCATGACGCTGGACGGCGCAGAGCGGCGGGTCCACGACCCGCCGCACGCCCAGCGGCTCGGCATCAGCACCGTCTACCAGGAGGTCAACCTCTGCCCCAACCTGTCGGTGGCGGAGAACATCTTCATCGGCCGGGAGCCCCGCAAATTCGGCCGGATCGACTGGGCGCGGATCCGGCGCCGGTCCGCAGAGCTGCTGGCCCGGCTCGACCTGGACCTGGACGTGACCGCCCCCCTCGGCGCGCAGTCCCTCGCCGTCCAGCAGCTCATCGCGATCGTGCGGGCCATCGACCTGGACGCGAAGGTCCTCATCCTGGACGAGCCGACGTCCAGCCTCGACCGGGGCGAGGTGGAGCGGCTGTTCGGGGTCATGCGGCGGCTGCGCGACGACGGCGTCGCCATCCTGTTCGTCTCGCACTTCCTGGAGCAGATCTACGAAGTCTGCGACCGGGTCACCGTGCTGCGCAACGGCAGGCTGGTCGGCGAGTACCCGATCGGCGAACTCGGCCGGTTCGACCTGGTCTCCCGGATGACCGGGCAGGAGCTGCACGACCTGGAGCAGCTCGAAGAGGCCGCCCCCGCCATCACGCGCGGGAGGCGGCTGCTCGCCTTGGAGGGCGCCGGGCGGACCGGGGCGATCACGCCGGTCGACCTGGAGATCCACGAGGGCGAGGTCGTGGGACTGGCCGGGCTGCTCGGCTCGGGGCGCTCGGAGCTGGCCCGGCTCGTGTTCGGCGCCGAGGCCGCCGACACCGGCCGCGTCCGGGTCGGCGAGGAGACCGTCGCGCTGCGGACGCCGCGCGCCGCGATCGACCGCGGCATCGCGTTCTGCCCCGAGGACCGCAAGGCCGACGGCCTGGTCATGGACCTGACGGTCGCGGAGAACATCGTCCTCGCGCTGCAGGCCGCCCGCGGCTGGACGAGGCCGCTGCCTCCGCGGCGCCGGGACGAGCTCGTCGGCGAGTACATCCGGAAGCTGCGGATCCAGCCGCCGTCCCCCGGCACACCGGTCCGCAACCTCAGCGGCGGCAACCAGCAGAAGGTGCTGCTCGCGCGCTGGCTCATCACCCGGCCTCGGCTGCTGATCCTGGACGAGCCGACCCGCGGCATCGACGTCGGCGCCAAGACCGAGATCCAGAAGCTCGTCGTGGCGCTCGCCGGGGACGGCATCGGGGTGCTGTTCATCTCCGCCGAGCTGGAGGAGGTCCTGCGGCTCTCGCACAAGGTCGAGGTGCTGCGGGACCGCACGCTCGTCGCGGAGCTCGCCAACGACGGATCCCTCACCCCCGAGCGGCTCCTCGGGACGATCGCGAACGGAGCGTCATGAACCCCGTGAACGCCGTCAGCCGGGCGAACCTCGCGCGGCTGACCAGGCACCGGCTCTTCTGGCCGGTGGCGGTGCTCGTGCTGCTGCTCGTCGTCAACGCGGTCGTCACGCCGGGTTTCCTGGCCATCCGGGTCCGGGACGGCCACCTCTACGGCAGCCTGATCGACATCCTCCGGTTCGGCGCCCCGCTGATCATGGTCTCGCTCGGCATGACCATGGTCATCGCCACCGGCGGGATCGACCTGTCGGTGGGCTCGGTCGTCGCGATCAGCGGCGCGATGGCCTGCTACCTGATCAGCGAGGGCCAGGGCCTGGCCGTCGCGCTCGCGCTGAGCTTCGGCCTGTGCCTGGTGCTCGGGCTCTGGAACGGGCTGCTCGTCACCCGGCTCAGCATCCAGCCGATCATCGCGACGCTCATCCTCATGGTCGGCGGGCGCGGCATCGCCCAGCTGATCACCGGCGGGCAGATCATCACGATCGACCGGGACTCGGGGTACCGGGAGATCGGCGGCGGGCACCTGGCGGGGCTGCCCGTCGCGGTGCTGATCGTGCTGGCGTCGGTGGCCGCCGCGGCCGTGCTCGCCCGCCGGACCGCGCTCGGGCTGCTGCTGGAGTCGGTCGGCGGCAACGCGGAGGCGTCCCGGCTCGTCGGCATCCGCGCGTCCGGGCTGATCGTCCTCGGCTACGTGTTCTGCGCCGTGTGCGCGGGCGTCGCCGGGTGGATGATCTCCTCGGACGTGTCCGCGGCCGACGGCAACAACGCCGGGCTGTGGATCGAGCTCGACGCGATCCTCGCGGTGGTCCTCGGCGGCACCGCGCTCACCGGGGGGCGGTTCTCCATCGCGGGCACCGTCGTCGGCGCGCTCATCATCCAGACGCTCAACACGACGATCTACACGGCCGGGATCCCGCCGCGCACGACGCTGGTGTTCGAGGCCGCCGTCGTCACTTTCGTGTGCCTGCTGCAGTCCCCGGCCTTCCGCGCCAAGGTCGGCCGCCGCCGTCCCGGCGGCCCCGTCCCGCCGCCCACGGACCCGCCGTCCGCGGACAAGAAAGTGGAGGTCCCCGCATGACCACCGCACTCGCCCTGCCGGCGGTGCACCGCCGGCACGTCCCGGTCCTCGTGACGTTCGGGCTGTTCGTCCTGGCGTTCGCCACCGGGGCGCTGCGCTATGAGAACTTCGGCACCGCCCAGGTCTTCGCCGACCTGTTCATCGACAACGCGTTCCTGCTGGTCGTCGCCATCGGCATGACGTTCGTCATCCTCAGCGGCGGGATCGACCTGTCGGTCGGGTCGGTCGTGGCCCTCTCGGGCATGCTGTGCGCGGTCGGGACGTCCCGGCTCGGCCTGCCCGGCCCACTGGTGATCTTGGTCGTCCTGCTCGTCGGAACGCTGTTCGGCGCCGCGATGGGCTACGTGATCCACGTCTTCGAGATCCAGCCCTTCATCGCCACCCTCGCCGGGATGTTCCTCGCCCGCGGCCTGTGCTTCACCATCAGCGAGAAGCAGATCTCCATCGAGAACGGCTTCTTCGACACCGTCGCGCTGAACCGGGTCGCCCTGCCCGGCGGCGTCCGCGTCTCCGCGGGGGCAATCATCGCGCTGGTCACCTTCGCCGCGGCCGTGTACGTGCTGCACTGGACGCGGACCGGGCGCAACGTCTACGCGATCGGCGGCGGTGAGCAGTCCGCGCTGTTCATGGGGCTGCCCGTCGCCCGGACCAAGATCCAGGTGTACGCCATCAGCGGGTTCTGCTCCGCCCTCGGCGGCGTCCTGTTCGCCTTCTACACGCTGTCCGGTGACGGGCTGCACGCCGTCGGCATGGAACTCGACGCCATCGCCGCCGTCGTCATCGGCGGCACCATGCTGACCGGCGGTTCCGGCTACGTGGTCGGCACCCTCCTCGGCGTGCTCGTCCTGGGCGTCATCAAGACCATGCTCACCTTCGAGGGCACGCTCAGCTCGTGGTGGACGCGCATCGCCATCAGCGTCCTGCTGTTCGCCTTCATCGCCCTGCAACGCCTGGTCGGCATCCGGAGGAGGGCGCGCTCGTCCCCGTCCGCCTCCTCTCCGGCCCCCGCGTCCCCGTCCCCTACGTCTTAGGTGGGCGTGGCCGTCGTGCGGTCGCTCGGGAGCGGCCGCACGACCGCCGGGGAAGGCGGCCCCGGCGTCGCGGAACGCCGTCCGACTGCGTCCTTCGTAACCGCCGAATCGTCGTTGTCATTATCGATCCCTCCCGCGGGCGTTGTTGTGGTTGCGCTAACACACTCATTGACCCACCGCAGACTTCTCCAATGTCAACATCTCCATTCGCCCTTTCTCCGGCCGCGCGCCGCGCGGACGCGGGTTGCCGTGGTCGGCGGGTCTGGCGAGAATGACCGGCCTATCGGATCAAGGCGGCGAAGATGGACATCACCCTGCAGTACGAGGCCACTCCCGAAGAAGTGGCGCGAGCGCTTCACCTCGGGCTGAGGCGGCAGCTCAGAGGCGTCTACATCGTCCTGCCGGCCGTGCTGGTCGTGGCGGCGGCCGGGTGCTTCCTGGGCGGCTCCGCCATCATGGGCGCCGGAATGCTCATCGCGGCGGTCGCGGCTCCGATGGCGGCGACCCGGGCGGTCCGCCGGCTCGCGATGAAGCAGCTCACCTACCTCTGCGTGCCCACGACGGTGCACGTGACGGACGACGGGTACGAGACGCGGACCGACCAGTCCACCACCGCGATGAAGTGGTCCATGTTCAGCCGGGTCGAGGCGACGCCGGAGTTCTGGCTGCTCTACATCAACCGGCAGATCGCCGGCTTCCTCCCCAAGAACGCCTTCGACGCCGCGCAGCGGGCCGCACTCGACGCGTTCTTCGCCGCGCGGGAGGACGCGAAGGCCGCCTGACCCCGGCCTCGCCGCTCACTTCACGAAGATCGGCAGGGACCGGCGCGGCTCGAACCGGAACGCGGCACCCTTGCTGATCTTGGTGACCGCGACCTCTCCGGACTCCGGGGCGGCGGTGTCGGTCAGCACGACCCGCGCCGTCCAGTCGGTCGCGGTGCCGCTCATCTCCACGTCCAGGTAGGGGTTCACCGCGCGGACGATCGCCCGCAGGGCGTCGGGGCTCTCGGGCGTGCAGAGCGGAAGCCACCCGCCGTCCTGATGCGCCGGCGACTGCGACACCGTGACCGAGGCTTCGTCCCGGCTGAACCGGACGTACGGCATCGGGTTCATCAGCGGATGCAGCTCGACGACCCGGGCCGCGTCCTCCGGGGTATCGGACAGCCCGAGCGCCCGGTGCAGGCGCTCGGCGGCCACACCGGCGTGCCCGATGAGCTGCTTCAGCGCGATCCGCCGGAAGACGTCCTCGTCACCCGCCGCGCGCTCCCGCACCGCCAGCTGGAACGAGAGGTTGAGCAGGTGCTGCTGCAGCACGACCTCGTCCGCCATCCGGACCAGCGCCGAGTGCGAGAAGGCCGCGAAATCCAGATCGTCGACGAGCGGCCCGCTGTAGTCGGCGAGACCGTCCTCGGCGGGATCGATGTCATCGAGGGCGACCGTGGCCGCATGCGACCGCTGGTTGACGGCGAGCGCCGGAATCGCCTCGACGCCGGGGAAGGAGGGGTCGATCTCCACCGTCCATGAGCAGTGCGGGTGACGGTCGGCCGGCTCCCGCGGCGGACGGTGGACCGGCCGCACCTGCGCCCTGGGATTGGTCGCCACGGCCGTGGCGTCGAACGTGGGGTCCTCGATGTCATGGCACATGAACTTGACCATGGAGGGGCCCATCGGCTCGACGTCCAGCAGCGCCCCGCAGTGGTCGAGGTGGAACGCCCCGTGCCACGGGTCGGTCACGCTGTAGCGGAAGTCCATGAACTGCGGCGGCGCGCCGATGTCCAGCTGCATGCCCTTGAAGATCGTGGGCACGTCGTCGCCCTCGAAGCCGAGCGCCTTCTGCATGCGCCGCGTGTAGATCGGACTGGCGGCCGCCCACTCCTCGATGGCGACCTGGGTCATCTCCTCCTGGCCCCAGGCCTCCAGGCAGAACGGCATCCCCGCCCGGTCGATCAGGTGGCCGATGAGCAGCAGCTCCGGTACCAGCGTGGCGAGCTGCGCACGGCTCAGACGTTCGTACCGGCTGGGCATCGGTTCCCTCCAAAGGTGTACCGCCCGCAATATAGACAGTCGATCAGACATCTGTCCAGAAACCCGGGTTGCGGCAGACTCGGGTCATGAGCGAACTCCCCCCGCGGACCGTCGTCCTGCGCGACCACTCCGACGAGAACGGCACCAGGCACCTGCGGGCCGTGCGCAACACCTCGGGTGACATCACGCTCGAAGGCCACGACCTGGGCAAGGGGGTCAGCGACGTCTTCGGCCCCGGCATCACCGAGTACGAGTGGGCCCACCAGATCGCGGCGTCCGACGCGGCCCGCCTCCTGACCGCCCTGGGCGGCGGCCCCGGCGACGACGTCCTGGACCTGCTCCCCACGGGCCCCAGCGCCAACATCTACGGCCTACTGCGCACCCACGGGATCCCCTACACGGCAACCTTCTCCCGCCACGGCTCCTGAAGGCCCGCACACGCCCGTTTCCCGGTGCGCCGACCCTGGGCGGGAGTAGGTTCGCGGGCATGTGGGTGGAGTTGGTCACGGTTGTTGTGGACGACTATGACAGCGCCATCGAGTTCTTCACGGGGCCTCTCGGGTTCGAGCTGGTCGAGGACTCGGCCGCGTCGACCGATGACGGGCGGCCCAAGCGGTGGGTCGTGGTCCGGCCGCCCGGGGGCGGGACGGGGATTCTGCTCGCGCGTGCGGACGGAACCCGTCAGGCCGCCGTGGTCGGGAATCAGGTCGCCGGCCGCGTGGGGTTCTTTCTCCGGGTCGACGACTTCGATGCCGCGTACGAGCGCATGGTGGCCGCGGGGGTCGAGTTCGTCGGTTCGCCGCGTACGGAAGATTACGGGCGGGTCGTGGTGTTCCTCGACGTCGCGGGCAACCGGTGGGATCTGCTCGGTCCCGCCTGAGCGGCACGCCCCCGGTGGGGTCAACCGGTGGCCGGGTGCCCTGCCGGTGGGAAGGGGCGTACCTCGGTGGTCGGGGCGAAGCGCCAGTCTTCCCAGGCGAACGGGTCGTCCAGCAGGACGAGGGTGGACGAGCCGCCGCCCAGGCAGTGCGGGCCGCCGTGCAGGGACGCGACGAACTCGTGCCAGACGTCCGGGTCCTCGTATTCGAGCATCTGGCACGCGTCGGTGACGACGACGCAGCGGCGCAGTGATGTGCCCTCGTCCAGGTGGTCGAAGAACTCCCGCCATCCCTCTGCCGCGTCGTAGGGCAGTTGCAGGGCCGCGACGAGGTGCTGGACGGCCTTGACGGCGGTCGTGCACGCCGAGCCGAGGGCCATCCGCACGTCCGTGCCGGCGAGGGTGTCGCCCAGGTGCTCGATGAACTTCTGCACGTCGTTGCCGGGCACCGCGAAGGCGAGGACCTGGCCGGCATTCCGCCTCACGTGGTCGGCGGACAGGGCCCTTTCGAAGATGGCGGCGGTGCCCGGCTTGGCGCCGTAGTGCGCGCCGCCCTCCCCGGTCCACCAGCGGAACGGGTAGCGGCGGCCCGTCGCCCTGTTCGCCTGGCCCGCCTGGTTCAGGGCGCCCGCGACGACGTTCGGCGGGTTCTTCTTCCCCTCGGGGTCGAGGCCGAGTTCCGTCACGAGCTTGCTGCAGTGGATCTGCTGCCCCCGCTGGCCGAAGAGGTGGCGGAGTACGGCGCGGCCGTTGTCGTCCAGCGTCCGCCAGTAGGTGAGCGCCTTGTCCTCGTCGCCGTACGACCACTCGGGATCGTCGTGGCCGGAACCGCCGCTGTGCTCGTCCCATCGCCGGTCGTCGTCGGGCAGGTACATGGGGCGAACCTCTCGTGAGCCGGGCGTCCCCCCCATGGTGGCGGACGCCCGGCTCGGGTGCGGCCGGGGGGCGGAAGGCGGCCGTCCGGCGCCTACCGCGCCGGAGATGTGCTACTTCGGCCGCTCGCGGGCGGGCCACCAGAAGCGGGGGCCGGTGTCCAGTGCCAGGGCCGGGACGATGACGGAGCGGACGAAGAAGGTGTCCAGGAGGACGCCCAGGGAGACCAGGACCCCGATCTGCACCATCATCGTGACGGGCATGATGCCCAGGGTCCCGAACGTGGCCGCGAGGACCAGGCCCGCGCTGGAGATGACGCCGCCGGTCACCGCCAGGCCGCGGAGGACGCCCGTGCGGTGATCGGTGCGTCCCACCTCTTCGCGGACGCGGGAGACCAGGAACAGGTTGTAGTCCACGCCGAGCGCCACCATGAACAGGAATCCCATGAGGGCGACCTGGGTGTCGACGGCCGGGAAGCCGAACGCGTGGCGGAACAGCAGCCAGGCCGCGCCCAGTGCGGCGGAGTAGGACGCGACGACCGTGGCGACCACCAGGAGCGGGGCGACGAGGGCGCGGAGGAGCGCCACCAGGACGAGGAGGACGACTCCGAGGACGAGCGGGATCACGACGCGGCGGTCGTGGGACTGCGCGTCGGCCAGGTCGATCTCGGCGGCGGTGCCCGCTCCGAAGCGGGCGTCCGGGATGTGCTCGCGGAGCGCGCGGACGGTGCGCTCGGCCGCTTCGCTGTCGGGCGGGTCGGCCAGCACGGCGTCGAGCCTTGCGAGACGACCGTCGGTGGACGCCAGCGGGGCGCCGACGTCGGCCACACCGGGGGAGTTCCGGAGGGCGGCGGTCACGGAGGCCGCGTCCGGCCGGTCGGCGATGACCTGGACGGGCCGTCCCTGGCCGCCGGGGTAGTGCTCGGCCAGCAGGCGTTCCCCGACCGTGGAACTCGGCGTGGTGGTGAGGAAGTGGGCCCGGTCGAGGCCCGTGTCCATGCCGAGCGCGGCGGCCGACAGCGCGCCGAGGACGGCGAGGCCGCCGATCCAGACGAGGCGGGGACGTGCGGCGATGCGGTGGCCGACGCGGTCCCAGGCGCCGCGGGCGGGCGGGGCGTCGCCGTAGCGGGGGATCCGCGGCCAGAAGACCCAGCGGCCGAGGACGACGAGCAGGGCCGGCAGCAGGGACATCACGACGGCGAGCCCGCAGAGCACCCCGATGGCGGCGACCGGGCCGAGCGCGTGGTTGAAGCCCATGTCGGCGGCGAGCAGGCACAGCAGGCCGAGCGACACGGTCGCGGCGGACGCGGCGATCGGGGCGGCGGCGCGGCGGAGCGCGGCGGCCATCGCGCGGTGCCGGCCGGGGTGGCGGCGCAGTTCCTCCCGGTAGCGGGCGAGGAGCAGCAGCGCGTAGTCGGTCGAGAGCCCGAAGACGAGCGCGTTCAGGATGGTGGACATGCCGTCCGCCACGTAGAGGCCGGCGTGCTCGCCGAGCAGGTAGACGACCGCGCCCGCGACCTGGAGCGCGATCGCCGCGTTCACGATCGGCAGCAGCCACAGGACCGGGCTGCGGTAGGTGAGCAGCAGGACCGCCGTGACGACCAGGACCGTGATGATCAGGACCGGCCGGTCGATGCGCTCGAAGGCGTCGCCCACGTCGAGCGCGGCGCCGGCCGGGCCGGTCAGGCGGACCTCCAGGCCCGGCGGCGCCCCGGCCCGGGACGTGTCGCGCAGCGTCCCGGCCTTGTCGGTGAGGGTGTCGTCGTCGGCCAGCGGGACGGTCAGCATGAGCGCCCTGCCGTCCCGCGACGGCTGAGGCGGCGCGATCGCCGCGGTGGCGATGGGAGCGAGCGCGCGGCGGTCGGCCTCGGCCTCGGCGCGGTCCGCGGGCGTGATGCCCGACGGGCGGACGTAGGCGATGACGCCGGGGGCCGTCTCGCCGCCGGGGAACCGGGGCGTCAGCTCGGCCACCTCGGTCGACTGCGCGCCGCGGGGGAGTTCGGCGGACGATTCGGCCTCGACGACGTCGGACAGCCGGCTCGCCGCCGGGACGGCCAGGATCGTGATGACGACCCAGGCCGGCAGGACCGCCCAGGTGAGCAGGCGTTTGCGCGAGAGCAGCATGAGGTGCTCTCCTTTCGGTGGGGGACTCGTGTCGCGTGCGAACACGCCGTACGGCGTGGTGATGCGGGCCTCCGCCCGTCCGGGCCGCCGAGCGGCAACTCGGCGGTCCGGGCTCTAGACCTCCGGGAACGCCAGGAACCTGGCGTGGAGGGTGCGCGCGTCCGGCGGCGGGTCGTCGTCGGCGCGCTTGTAGCGGTAGATGAGCGCGATGTACTCCTCGAAGAAGGGCCGCACCTGCTCCGGCGTCAGCGTGACGGTGGAGAACGAGAACAGCAGCGCGTCGGCCCAGGGGCCCATCTCGTCGCGTGCCCGCTGGTAGCGGGTGAGCATGTCGAGTTCGTTCGCGAACTCCAGGCGGGTCAGCTCCTCGACCGCCTCGCGCAGCCGCGGCGGCTGCTCGCGGTAGGGCGGGATCCGCCGGTCCGCGGGCACCACCCGCCACCAGCGCTCCCGGCCGCGCGCCAGCTCCGGCACCTCCTCCACGAACCCGTGCTTGGCGAGCTGCCGCAGGTGGTAGCTCGTCGAACCGGTGGTCTGGCCAAGCTCGCGGGCCAGCGTCGTGGCCGAGACGGGACCGCGCCGCATGATCTCGGCGATCCGCCGCCGCAGCGGGTGCGCGAGCAGCCGCACCTGCGCCGGATCGGTGAGCACCTCGGGTGCCGGCTGTTCCTTCATGTACGGGACGCTAGAAGTTGCAAAGGGTCTTTGCAACGCCTCTTTGGAAAGTTCACCGCGGAGAGGGAGGGGACCCGGGACCTGAGAGGGAGCGGCGTGTCATTGGACGGACGGCACCGCTGTGATCAACTAAAGTCACTGAGGTCGCTGGGAGGGGAACGATGCGCGATCGCACGCACGAGGTGCCGCCGGGCGCGTCACTGGCCGAGAAGGTCGAGTGGCTGATCCGGAATCTGTGGCCGGCCCACGCGGGGCCGCCGCGCAACAACGTGGAGACGGCCGCGGCCATCGCCCGTGCCACCGGCGCGGACATCTCGTCCACCACGGTGTGGAAGCTGCGCACGGGACGCCAGGAGAACCCGCAGCTCAAGACGCTCACCGCGCTCGCCACGTTCTTCGGGGTGCCGATCGGGTTCTTCGGCTTCCCCAGCGAGGCCGACCCCATCGGCGACGACCTCACGCTGAAGGCGCTCGGCCGCGACGTGGAACGCGGCATTATCAGACCCGAGGTGCTGCGCGCCCTCGTCGACCTGTCCCCGGAGGCGCGGTGGGTCGTGGACGAGATGATCCTCGCCGCCGCGGCGGCCGACCGGCGGCGGAGCGACGGCACGGACCGCGCGCACCTTGCGGACCACGAGCAAGGTCCGGACCGCGGGGAGCCCGGCGAGGAGAGCGCCTGAACCGGGCCGGAACGCCGGACGGCGCGGCGGTGGCCGGAGGACCGGGCCGCCGCCGCGCCGCGGGGGAGAAGATCATCGGCCGGGCCCTTCATGGAAGCGGGGCGCCGGCGTGGACGGCGGGGCCGGGGCGGGTGAGGGTCTGTCAGCGGTCCGGTCCGCTGTCGAACCACTGGCCGGCGGACCGGCCCGGCGGCGGCGCGACGGGGTCGGCGGGCGTGCGCGGGGCCTCGCCGCGCTGCCGGGCCTGGATGCGCTCCTGCAGCTCGGCCTCGATCCGCATCTCCTCCTCGCTCGGCGCCATCGCGATGATGACGAGCAGGATGATCGACACACCGCCGACGCCGCCCAGCAGCGGCAGCAGGAAGTCGACGGGCCGCGCTCCGGTGGGGGCGGCCATGCCCTCGTGCATGGTGATGCGCATCGCCGCCATGCCGGTGTAGTGCATGCCGCTCACCGCGATGCCCATGATCGCGGCGGCCCCGGTGGTCGCCCGCAGGCCCTTGACGGAGAGGCTGAACCAGAGCGCAGCGGTGGCCGCCACGAGCGCGATCAGCACGGACAGGCCGACCAGGACGGGCTGGTAGTCGATGTGCCCGGACATGTTCATGGCCGTCATGCCGGTGTAGTGCATGCTCGCCACGCCGGCGCCCGTGATGAGGCCGCCCAGGATGATCACGGGTGTGCGGGCGCCGGCGAACCCGACGATGAACAGCCCGATCGCGACGACCGCGATCGCCGTCCCGCAGCTCAGCAGCGTGAGCGGCACGTCGTAGCGGATCTCGTGGTCCTTGACGGTGAAGCCGAGCATCGCGATGAAGTGCATCACCCAGATGCCGGTCCCGCCGATGGCGAGGGCGGCGAGCCCCAGCCAGGAGGCGCGCGAGCGGCCGGTGGCGGCCCGCGCGCGGGCGGTGCACAGCAGGCCGAGCAGCGAGCCGATGAACGACAT
Source organism: Actinomadura livida (assembly GCF_014648675.1). Taxonomy (GTDB): domain Bacteria; phylum Actinomycetota; class Actinomycetes; order Streptosporangiales; family Streptosporangiaceae; genus Spirillospora; species Spirillospora livida. Next base: position 579,745 of record NZ_BMRO01000003.1, on the reverse strand, counting down.
GAGGTAGGCGGCCGCCGGCGTGAGCAGGCCGTAGGAAAAGTGATGGACCTCTGCCATACGGTCCCCCCGTAAGCGTTCTCTGACTGATCGCGGCATCCTAATGGGTCCACCTGCGCGAATGCCCATCCAGGGGACGTTTACCGCGGACTTGAGGTCCGTGTCAGGACGGCTAACGGTCCGTCCGCTACTACGTGGCAAGGGTTTCCGGACGAGTCCCGACCGATCAGGTCAGCAGGCCGTTATCCGCCGCGAGGTCCAGTGCCGCCTGGGCCGCCGGGGCCAGGAGGTGGCGTTCGGCGCGGCCGACGTAGCGGTACTCGTCCACCTCCCCGGCGGGGGCCATCGCGCCCCGGTGGCCGGAGGTGAAGCACGCCATGCGCACGTGGGAGAAGTCCGGCTGGTCATGGGCCGGCGCGCGGACGACGCCCAGCTCCCGGAATGACGTCCTGTCGAGCTCCAGGCCGAGTTCCTCCCGCACCTCGCGGGACAGGGCCGACCAGTCGTCCTCGCCCGGCTCCCGCTTGCCGCCCGGCAGATACAGCAGGTCGCGGCCGCGGGAGCGGACGGCGAGCATCCGGTCGCCCGACACCTGGACCCAGGCGACCACATCGAGATCTTCCACGGCGACGAGTCTCCCGCAGGGGGCGGCGCTACGCGCGGCGCAGGGTGACGCTCTCCGCCCCCGCCAGGCCGAGGACCTCGGCGGCCGAGCCCTGGTTGACCGCGAGGCCGAGCCGTCCGGACGAGTCGATCCAGACGAGGGGCTCGCCGGGGGCGACGCTACCGAAGGTCTCCTCGAACGTGGCCCGCGCGGACCCGGGGGCCGGAGCGCCCCACACGACGTCCAGCGGCGTCCCGCGGGGGAGCGGGCCGAACGCGGCGGTCAGGTCGTCGGGCCCGGCACCGAGGATCACGCTCCCGAAGCGATCGGTGTAGAGGACGGGGGCGGTCAGCTCCCCGTCGCCGGCCAGCGGTGACGGGACGTCCAGCGGCAGCGGCTCGACCGGGGGCCCGAAGTCCGCCAGGTCGACGCCGGCGGCGAGGTGCCCGGCGGCGGGGGAGAAGATGTCGCGCCCGTGGAACGAGGCGGACACCGCGGGCAGCCGGTACGCCGGGTTCTCCAGGGCGTGCGCCCGGACGGCGCCGCCCAGCGCGTCGGCGGCGGGCGCCAGGAGGCCGTTGTCCGGGCCGACCAGCACGTCGCCGCGCCCGGTCTCGATCGCGACGGGGCGCCGGGACGTGCCGACGCCCGGGTCCACGATCCCCACATGGACCCCGGCCGGCAGGTACGGGAGCGCCTGGCGGAGCAGCATCGCGCCTTCCCGGACGCCGAACGGCGTGATCTCGTCGCTCAGCACGAGCACGTTCGCGGCGGGCGCGACCGTGTAGACGACGCCCGCGCAGATCGCGGTGTAGGCGGCGCCGAAGTCGGTCGCCAGGCTGACGAACGGGCGGCTCTCCGGCATGCGGCGACCCTACCGGGCCCTCGTATGCTGCGTCCGTGCGCGCCGAAGCCCTCGACCCCGTCCTGCTGCGGACGTTCGTCGCCGTCGCCGACCTCGGCTCGTTCACCGCCGCCGCGGCCGCGGCGGGCTACACGCAGTCGGCCGTCTCCCGGCAGATCGCGGCGCTGGAGGACGTGTGCGGGGTGGAACTGTTCGCGCGCGGCGCCCGCGGCGTGCGCCCGACCCCGGCGGGGGAGCATCTGCTGCCGCACGCCCGCGGCCTCCTGGACCGGCTCGCCGAGACCGCCCGCGCGCTCGACGGGCTGCGCCGCCTCGACACCGGGACGCTGCGGGTCGGCGCGTTCCCCACCGCGAACGCCGCGCTGGTACCCCGGGCGCTCGCCCGGTTCCGGACCCGCCATCCCGGGGTCCGGCCGGTGCTGCGGGAGGGGACGACCGAGCGGCTGCTGCCGATGCTGGAGGCGGGCGACCTCGACCTGGCCGTGGTCAGCACCTACAAGATCCCGTCGATCGCCGCCGACGACCTGGTCGTGCTCGCCGACGACGCGCTGCTCGTCGCGCTGCCGAGCGGCCACCGGCTCGCCGCCCGCGGCCGCCTCGCGCTCGGCGACCTCGCGGACGAGACGTGGATCGTGGCCGACGACCCCGAGGCCGTCGCGGCCCTGCGCGCCCGCTGCGAGACCGCCGGGTTCGTCCCGGAGACCCCGCTGCGGGTCGCGGAGTGGATCTCCAAGCTCGGCCTGGTCGCGGAGGGGTTCGGCGTCACGCTCGTGCCCGCCCTCGCCGCGTCGGCCGCGGCGCGGGAGGGGGTGGTCCTGCGCGCGGTGGCGTCCGACGTGCCGCGCCGGTCCGTCTACGCGGCGGTCGGGCGGCATGCGCGCAGGTCCCCGGCGGTCACCGCGTTCCTCGCGGACCTGCGGGACGCCGCCGGGGAACTGAGCGCCTAGGGGACGGCCGCGACGATCTCGACCTCCAGGAGGGCGTCGGGGTGGAAGAGGCGCGGCACCTCGACGGTCGTGCTCGTGGGCGGCGGGCCGGTGAAGTACTTCGCGCGGACGGCCCCGTACTCCCGGCGGAGGCCGAGGTCGGTGAGGAAGGAGCGGATGTTGACGACGTCCCCGAACCCGGCGCCGTGCGCGGCGAGGATCCGCTCCAGCAACGAGAAGACCACCTCCGACTGGCGGGCCATGTCGCCCGGCGCGTCCACCTCGCCGTTCTCGTCCAGGGCGATCTGCCCCGAGACGTACAGCAGCGGGCCCTGGGTGACGTAGGCGGTGTGGGAGTAGGCGGTGTTCGGCGGCGCGGGGACGGTGGCGGGGTTTCCGATCTTGACGCGCATGGGGGCGTCCTCCAAGCGGGTTCCGTGGTCGCGATGAGGTGGCGTGACCGACGGTAGGCACCCGGCGGCCATGTCACCAGCGAAGACTTCGCACGGCAGACATGCATGACCCGCATGGCTCGGCGCGTCCGGACTCGAACACCCGGCAATGGCGGGGACGTTCAGTTCCGGCCGAATCGGCGGGACGAGGCGTCCTCCTGGGCGAGCCGGTGCAGGGCGGTCAGCACCTGCTCGTACAGGACGGTCGAGACCAGCAGCGAGTGCACCGCGCGGGCGCGCGGCGTCCCGTCGGCGACCCGGTCGATCTCGTGCTCGGCCACCTCGGCCGCGGCCTTCACGTACGGCCGCAGGTCGCGGAGGGTGATCGGGAAGCCGAGGCGGCGCAGCGCCACGAACGTGTGGGCGAGCAGGTCGCGGGCGGGGGCGCGGTCGCCGACGGTCCAGCCGAGCTCGCGGACGAGCGCGTCCACGTCCTCGCGGGCGGCGCGCCAGTGCGGGTCGTGCGGCGCCGCGACGTGCGGGCCGATGGCGTACTGCGTGGTGCCGAACAGCTCGTGCAGGCTGACGCGGTCGTCCTCGATGGCGGCGATGATCTGCTGGATCGCCGAGACCGGGAGGTCGCCGACGTCGCGCAGGGCGCTGATCAGGCGCAGCCGCTCCAGATGCCGCGCGCCGTACTCCGACCTGGTCGCGCTCACCGCCGAGCCCTTCGGGAGCAGGCCCTCCCGGATGTAGAACTTGATCGTCTGGACCGTCAGGCCGCTGCGATCGCTGAGCTCGGAGATCTGCACCGCCGTACCCTTCTCGACCGGACGTTCAACGCTATCCGGGTGGCCGCTCGGATACCGGCACTATCCAATGTCCGTCCGGGTTGGGGTGATATCGACGTCCTCGGCGGCCGAGCGGACGCGCTCGTCCAGCTCGATGCGCAGCGTCACCGACTCGCCGGGCGCGGCCTCGGCGACCGCGAAGCCCGCGAGCCGCCCCGCCGTACCGCCCGACACCGCCCTACGGTCCGGCACCGCGTAGAGCTGGACGGTCTCGCGGCCGGGACGGTCGCCGGTGTTCCGAACCGTCACCTCCGCCACCCCGCCGGCGACGGTGACCGGCCCGTACTCCCACGTCGTGTAGCCGAGGCCGTGCCCGAACGGGTACGCGATCTGGTCGGGCGCGTAGTGCCGGTAGCCGATGGCCGTGCCCTCCGCGTAGTCGAGGGTGCCGTCCGCTGCGGGAACGGGCGACAGGATTCCGTCGTCGGACGCGGGGAACGTCGTGGGGAGCCGCCCGCCCGGTTCCGCCGCCCCGGTCAGCACGTCGGCGATCGCGTCGCCGCCCTCCTGGCCCGGCAGCCAGGCCCACAGGATCGCGGCCACCTCGTCCCGCCACGGCATCAGGACGGGCGCGCCCGCGTTCACCACCACGACCGTCCGCGGGTTGGCGGCGGCGACGGCGGAGACCAGCTCGTCCTGGCGGCCGGGCAGGGCGAGGGACGTCCGGTCGAAGCCCTCGCTCTCCACGTCGTCGTTCGTCCCGACGATCACGACGGCCGCGTCGGCGCCGCGCGCCGCGGCCACGGCGGCGGCGAGCTCGTCGTCCTCGGGCAGGTGCGGCGCGCGGTGGCCGAGGCCGAACACCGTCGCGAACCGGCGCGGCGCGCGGGCGTGCCGCAACTCCACGGTGACGGGACGGCCCGCCGCCAGTTCCGCCCGGACGCGGTGCTCGGGCGGGCGCATCAGCGCCTCGGCCGGGTCGCCGTGGCCGGGCGCCAGCGTCACGGCCGTGGCGGTGCCGTCCACCCGCAGCTCGAAATCGCCCGTTCCGGTGATGGCGAAGGTGTGGTGGCCATCTTCAGCCGGTGTCATCTGAGCGCGCACGACGATCTGGGCCGTCCCCCTAGGCGGCCCGCCCAGGAAGACGAAATGCGCCGCCAAGCGGAGTTCGGAGCCGAGCACGGCACCTTCGGCGTCGAGGAACTCAAGCCGCACACCCGGTTCGCCCGTCTCGGGATCGGTCACCAGGTCGAGCGGCAAAGGCGCCAGCCGCTCATGTGGATGCACGCCCGGGTGAACGGTCAGCTCGGTACCGTCGCCCAGCGCTCGGCGAAGTCCCTCCACCGGCGACACGACGTGCTCGGGATTGACGTGGGCGCTGCCGCCGCCCTGCGCGCTGAACCGGACCGCGTTCGGCCCGATCAGGGCGACCCTGCACGGAGCCGCCAGCGGCAGGACCCCGTCGTTGCGGAGCAGCACCGCCGCCCTGGCGGCGGCGTCGCGCAGCTGCGCGCGGGCGTCGGCGGGCGTCGTCGCCGGCGGCGGCTCCGGAAAGCCCTCAAGGGCGCCCACCCGGGCGGCGAGCCGCAGCACGCGCAGCACCTTGTCGTCGGTCAGCTCCTCGGCGACCCGCCCGTCGCGGACGGCCTGGACGAGCCTGTCCCGCCACGGGCTGGTCGGCAGGCCCGGCATCTCCAGGTCCATGCCCGCGTCGGCGCTCTCCTCGGTCGAGCGGATCGCCGTCCAGTCCGACACCACGACGCCGTCGAAGCCCCAGCGCCGCTTCAGCACGTCCGTCAGCAGCGGCCGGTTCTCGGTCATCGGCGCGCCGTTCACCCCGTTGTAGGCGGCCATCACCGCCCACACGCCCGCCTTCACCGCCTCCTCGAACGGGCGCAGGTACAGCTCGCCGAGCGCCTCGTCGCCGATGCGCGCGTCGTAGGACATCCGGGACGTCTCGGAGTCGTTGCCCACGAAGTGCTTCACCGTCGCCGCGACCCCCGCGGACTGGACGCCCCGGACGAAGGCGGCGCCGATGCGAGCGGTGAGCAGCGGATCCTCGGAGTAGTTCTCGAAGTGCCGCCCGCCGAGCGGAGTCCGGTGCAGGTTCACCGTCGGGGCGAGTTGGACGTGCACGCCCCGCTCGCGCGCCTGGGCGCCGTTCAGCCGCCCGATCCGCTCGGCGAGCTCCGGGTCCCACGTCGCGGCGAGCGCGGTGGGGTTGGGGAAGAGCAGGCTCGTGTCGCGCTCGTCCCAGCGCGTGCCGCGGATGCCGCTCGGGCCGTCCGACATGGTGATCCGCCGCAGCCCGATCTCGGGGACGGGGCGCAGCGTCCAGAAACCGTCCCCGGTGAGCAGGTGGACCTTCTGGCCGAGCGTGAGCCGCCCGAGCCTTTCGCGCAGCGCCGACTCGTCGATGTCCATCCGGCCTCCCGGTTGCGGTTCTCACGGGTTCACGACGCGGTGCGGCGCATCCCCTCGGAGATCTTCTCGGCCGCGGCCGCGACCGGTGCGGCGTGCAGCCGGCCGGGTGAGCGGCTGAGGCGTTCGAGGGGACCGGACACCGACACCGCGGCGATCACCCGGCCGCCCGCGCCGCGGATGGGGGCGGACACGGAACCGACGCCCTGCTCGCGCTCGCCGACGCTCTGCGCCCACCCCCGCCGCCGGACGGACGCCAGCGTGGCGGCCTCGAACTTGGCGTTGCGCAGCCCGCGGTGCAGCCGGTCGGGCTCCTCCCAGGCGAGCAGGATCTGCGCGGCCGATCCCGCCGTCATCGGGAGCGCCGCCCCGACCGGGATGGTGTCGCGCAGGCCGCTGGTGCGCTCGGCGGCGGCCACGCACACCCGGACGTCACCCTGGCGCCGGAACAGCGACGCGCTCTCGCCGGTGAGATCGCGCAGCTGCGCCAGGACGGGCTGGGCGATCGCCAGGAGGCGGTCCTCACCGGCGGCAACCGCGAGTTCGGCGAGCCTCGGCCCGAGGATGAAGCGGCCCTGCGTGTCACGATGGACGAGGCGGTGGTGCTCGAGCGCCACGGCCAGCCGATGGGCCGTGGGACGGGCCAACCCGGTCGTCTGGACGAGCTGGGCGAGCGAGGCCGGGCCCGCCTCCAGCGCGTTCAGGACGAGCACGGCTTTGTCAAGTACGCCGACTCCGCTAGAGTTGTCCATGTCTTGATATTGCCGTCTCGTAATTTGAGATGCAAGTCGAAGTGACCCGGACCACGGCGCGATGGGGCGCCGACGATTCGTTCAGCAGGTGAGGTGGGAGTGATGGGCCGAACACTGGCCGAAAAGGTGTACGACGCGCACGTCGTACGGCGCGCCGAGGGTGAGCCGGACCTCCTCTACATCGACCTGCACCTCGTGCACGAGGTCACCAGCCCGCAGGCGTTCGACGGGCTGCGGATGGCGGGCCGCGCGGTCCGCCGCCCCGATCTGACGATCGCGACCGAGGACCACAACGTCCCGACGACCGACCTGCTGAAGCCCATCGCCGACCCGGTGTCGCGCACCCAGGTCGAGACGCTGCGCAAGAACTGCTCCGACTTCGGGGTCCGGCTGCACCCGATGGGCGACGCCGGGCAGGGCATCGTCCACGTCATGGGCCCGCAGCTCGGCCTGACCCAGCCCGGCATGACGGTCGTGTGCGGCGACTCGCACACGTCCACGCACGGCGCGTTCGGCGCCCTCGCCTTCGGCATCGGCACCAGCGAGGTCGAGCACGTCCTCGCCACCCAGACGCTGCCGCAGATCCAGCCGAAGACCATGGCGGTGACCGTCGAGGGCGCGCTGCCCGAGGGCGTCACCGCCAAGGACCTCATCCTCGCGATCATCGCGCGGATCGGCACCGGCGGCGGCCAGGGGCACATCATCGAGTACCGCGGCGAGGCGATCCGCTCGCTGTCGATGGAGGGCCGCATGACGGTCTGCAACATGTCCATCGAGGCCGGCGCCCGCGCCGGGATGATCGCGCCGGACGAGACCACGTTCGAGTACATCAAGGGCCGCCCGCACGCTCCCTCCAATGCGGTTGCCGGGGGGCCTGGGGGGTCGTCCCCCCAGAATGAAAGCGGCGACGACTGGGACCGGGCCGTCGAGTACTGGACGTCGCTGCGCACCGACGACGACGCGGTCTTCGACAAGGAGGTCGTGATCGACGCGGCCGAGCTGACGCCGTTCGTCACCTGGGGCACGAACCCCGGCCAGGGCCTGCCGCTCGGCGCGTCCGTGCCCGACCCCGCGTCCTTCGAGGACCCGGTGCAGCGGCAGTCCGCCGAGCGCGCCCTGGAGTACATGGGCCTGACCGCGGGGACGCCGCTCCGCGACATCGCGGTCGACACCGTCTTCGTGGGCTCCTGCACCAACGGCCGCATCGAGGACCTCCGCGCGGTCGCGGGAGTCCTGCAGGGACGCAAGGTGGCCGACGGCGTCCGCATGCTGGTCGTCCCCGGCTCCATGGAGGTCAAGAAGCAGGCCGAGGAGGAGGGCCTCGACGGGGTCATCTCCGCGTCCGGTGCCGAATGGCGCGAGGCGGGCTGCTCGATGTGCCTGGCGATGAACCCGGACAAGCTCACGCCCGGCGAGCGCAGCGCCTCCACGTCGAACCGCAACTTCGAGGGCCGGCAGGGGCCCGGGGGCCGCACCCACCTGGTGTCGCCCGCCGTGGCCGCCGCCACCGCCGTGACCGGCCGCCTGACCGCCCCCGCCGACCTGTAAGGAACCACGATGGAAGCCTTCACCACCTACACCGGGCGCGCGGTCCCGCTGCGCCGCAGCAACGTCGACACCGACCAGATCATCCCGGCGGTCTGGCTGAAGCAGGTCAGCCGCACCGGCTTCGACAAGGGCCTGTTCTCCGGCTGGCGCGAGGACCCGGACTTCGTGCTGAACCAGCCGCAGTACGCGGGCGCGGGCATCCTGGTCGCCGGCCCCGACTTCGGCACCGGCTCGTCGCGCGAGCACGCCGTCTGGGCCCTGCAGCAGTACGGCTTCCGCGTCGTCATCGCGCCGCGCTTCGGGGACATCTTCCGCAACAACTCCACCAAGATGGGGCTGCTGCCGGTCGTCCTCACCGGCGAGCAGGTCGCGGACCTCCAGTCGCGGATCGAGGAGGACCCCGCGCTGGAGGTCACCGTCGACCTGGAGAACCGCGAGGTCCGCTGGGACGGCGTGACCGCCCGCTTCGAGATCGACGACTACACCCGCTGGCGGCTCATGGAGGGCCTGGACGACATCGGCCTCACCCTCCGCCACGCCGAGGCCATCGACGACTACGAGGCCAAGCGCACCCCCTGGTTCCCCGTCACGCTGTGACGCGTTCCCCGGGGTCGGGGCATCTTCCCGACCCCGGGTAGGCGGTCGCCGAGGGCGACCATGGACAATTCCCCTAACGCGACGACTCGTTCGACCGTTGGGGGCATTGTTATGAGCACGGTCCCGTGGGCGGGGCCTCAGTGGGACGATCCCGAGCTGACGCGGCTGGCACTGCGGCTGCGGGACGCTCACCGGGCGGTCGCGCCGCTGCCCCCCGAGGACCGGCAGCGGCTCATCCGGCACCTCCTGGCGATCACCGATCTCGCGAAACGGGACGCCGGACTGGCCGCCCGCAGGCTGGAGACGTTCCTCGCCGATTTCCAAGAGACGCCCGACGTCGGTTAGCGTGCGCAGTGGCCGGATCCGGTCCGGTCACCCGGCGAGATGGGGGCGAGTGCGACAAAAACGCCAGCGACACGCCAACTCGTGCGTGCAGGTGATTGTGTCCATGCTGAGGGTCCCTTAGTTTCGTTCGGGCAAGGGGGGAACAGAGGAGTAACCCATGAACAAGCGTGAGCTGGTCGACGCCATCTCTGACCGGCTGGGCAGCAAGAAGGCCGCAGCCGAGGCCGTCGACGCCATCCTGGAGGCGATCCAGAACGCCGTCGCCAAGGGCGACAAGGTCGCGATCACCGGGTTCGGTTCGTTCGAGAAGGCCGACCGGCCTGCCCGTACGGCCCGCAACCCCGCAACGGGCAAGACCATCGAGGTTCCCGCGACGTCCGTGCCGAAGTTCAAGGCCGGGGCGGACTTCAAGAACCTGGTGGCCGGAAAGAAGTAGCCTCACCGCGACAGCGCCCGGGACCATGCTCCATGACGGTCCCGGGCGCTGCCGTGTGAGCGGCCCCTCAGTCGCGCGGCGGCAGCGGGAAGGTCGACAGCGTCACGACCGAGATCCGGTCGCCGTCCATCGCGAGGTTCACCCGCTGCCCGAGCCGCAGCAGCCGCAGCCCGCCCGCCGCGAACGCCTCGCCGTCGAACGGCAGCTCCGTCCCGTCGTCGAGGAGCACGCTCCCCGACCGCGTCGCGGCATCGAAACCCTTCACCGTCGCCTGCATACCCGAACCTTAGGCGAAGGCGGGCAGGCGGGCCGCCACCGCGGTGGTGCGGGGCCCCGCGCCCAGTTCGAGGGCGGCCCTGAGGTCCTCGACGGTGTCGACGTCGCGGCGGACGCTGTCGGTGCCGGGGAGCAGGATCTCGCGGACGCCGCGGGCCCGGTGCGCTGCGCGGGACTCGCCGCCGAAGGCGGGGGAGAACGCGACGCCGGGCCGGGCCGTGTACAGGGTCGTGCCGACGCCCGCCGCGTCCGGGACGAAGGATTCCGGCGCCCGGGCGGCCGCGTCGAGCACCCGGGCGAGTTCAAGAGGCCGCAAAGCGGGCAAATCGGCCGATAGTGCGCCCATGCCGGTGCCGGGGGCCAGTTCGCGGCCGCGGCCGGCGCCGTGCACGAGGGCCGGGTTCAGCCCGGCGTCCGGCACGTCGGGCACGACGAGGGCGCCGAGGGCGGCCAGGTCGGCGGCCGGGAGGGGATCGTCGGTGACAACGATCACGGTGCGGACCCGCTCACAGCGCAGCGCCGCGGCCACCGTGTCGGTCGCCACCGCCAGCGCGAGGGCCTCGCGGTGCGGGCCCGCCGCCGCGGACATGCGGGTCTTCGCCCGGGCCAGCACCTTCACCGGCACCACGAGCGACCACTGGAGATGAGACCCGCTGCTCTGTGATGTAGACCTGCTCTGTGATGTAGACATGGCAACTCGACACTATGCGTACGCACCCGCGACACTTGTGGGCACCCTGCGTTCGCTCGGGGACCGACTGAGGAGGGGAGACGGGGCATGAGCCACGGGTATTCGCCTGCCTGGCGGAAGCTCACGATCGTCATCCTGCGCCCGCTGCTCCGCGCGCTGCTGAAACGCGACTGGCGCGGCCGGGGCAACGTGCCGGGCGAGGGCGGCGTCATCATCGCCGCGAACCACATCTCCGAGGCGGACCCCCTCGCGCTCGCCCACTTCGTGTACGGGTCGGGCCGCTACCCCGTCTACCTGGCCAAGTCGACGCTCTTCGAGACCCGGTTCGTCCGGACCGTCCTGCGCGGCACCGGCCAGATCCCCGTCTACCGCGACCGGGCCGACGCGTCCCTGGCCCTGCGGGACGCCGAGCAGGCCCTGCGGGACGGCGAGTGCCTCGTGTTCTACCCGGAGGGCAGCTGCACCCGTGACCCCGAGCTGTGGCCCATGACCGGGCAGACCGGCGTGGCGCGGATGGCGCTGACGACCGGCGCGAAGGTCGTCCCCGTCGCGAACTGGGGAGCGCACGAGCTCCTGCCCTACAAAAAGGGCGCGCGGACGGGCCTCGCCGGGCGCCTGAAGAAGGGCTTCCACCCGTTCCCGCGCAAGACGATGAAGGTGGCCGCCGGGCCGCCCGTCGACCTGTCCCGGTACGCGGACCGGCCGCTCACCAGGGAGACGCTGCGGGCCGCCACCGACGACATCATGGCGGCGATCACCGGCCTGCTCGGCGAGCTGCGCGGCGAGGAGCCGCCCAAGGAGCGCTACGACCACCACCGGGTCCTGGAGGAGCGGCGCGCCGCCGCCCGCGCGGCGGGCGAGGCGTTCGAGCCGGCGGTCCCCGAGCCGGCGGTTCCCGAGGCCGCGGTCTCCGAGCCGGCGCGGCAGCGGACCGGCGACCCTAAGGCGGCCGACTCGTGACGTACCGCACCGCGGTGATGGGGGCCGGGTCCTGGGGGACGACGTTCACCAAGCTGCTGCACGACGCCGGCGGCGAGGTCGTCCTGTGGGGCCGCCGCCCCGAGGTCGTGGAGGCGGTGAACGAGCGGCACGAGAACCCCGACTACCTGCCGGGCGTCACGCTGCCCGCGGGCGTCCGCGCCACCCTCGACCCGGCCGAGGCCCTGGCGGGCGCCGACTTCGTCGCGCTGGCCGTCCCGGCGCAGACCCTCCGGCACAACCTCGGCGCCTGGCTGCCGCTGCTGCCGCCGGACGCGGTCCTCGTCAGCCTGATGAAGGGCGTCGAGCTCGGCACGTCCCGGCGGATGTCGGAGGTCATCGGCGAGGTCGCGAACGTCCCCGCGGAGCGGGTCGGGGTGTTCTGCGGGCCGAACCTGGCCCGCGAGGTCGCGGGCGGCGAGCCCGGCGCGGCGGTCGCCGCCTGCGCCGACGAGGACGCCGCGCGGCGCCTGCAGTCCGCCACGATGACGCCGTACTTCCGCGTCTACACCTCCACCGACGTCGTCGGCTGCGAGCTGGGCGGGGCGGTGAAGAACATCGTCGCGCTGTGCGTCGGCATGGCGGTCGGGCTCGGCTTCGGCGCCAGCACGCAGGCGCTGCTGATGACCCGGGGCCTCGCCGAGATCGCCCGGCTGGGCGCGGCGCTCGGCGCGGACGAGCACACCTTCGCGGGGCTCGCCGGGATGGGCGACCTCGTCGGGACGTGCATGTCCCCGCTGTCGCGCAACCGCACCTTCGGCGAGAACCTCGGCCGCGGGATGACGCTGGACGAGGTCATCTCCGTCACCAAGCAGACCGCCGAGGGCGTCAAGTCGGCGGAGGCGGTGCTGGAGCTGGCCCGCAAGCACAACGTCGAGATGCCGATCACCGAGGCGGTCACCGCCGTCCTGCACCACGGCATGCCGATCAAGGAGGCGGCCATCTCGCTGATCTCCCGCTCCCCGAAACCCGAACGGTACGGGCTGTGACGGCACCCCGGCCGGACCGGCCGGCGGGACCGCCGTACCGGAACCGCTCTTGGCCCGCCCGGGCTGATCACCGATAGGGTCGGACGTCATGTCCCAGGTTTCGAAGATCCGCGTGGCCGTCGTCTTCGGCGGACGCAGCTCCGAGCACGCGATCTCCTGCGTCACCGCGGGGGCCGTGATGGCCGCCATCGACCGGGACCGGTACGAGGTGGTGCCGGTCGGCATCGCCCGCGACGGGCGCTGGGTGCTGCCGCCCGCCGACCTCCCGCTCGCGATCGAGGGCGGCCGGCTGCCCGAGGTGACCGGCGAGGGCGGCGTCCTCGCGCTGCCGTTCGACCCGGGCAACCGCGGCCTGCTCGTCGTCGAACCGGGGCGGGTCCCGGAGACGCTCGGCGAGGTGGACGTGGTCCTCCCGCTGCTGCACGGGCCCTACGGGGAGGACGGCACGATCCAGGGGCTTCTCGACCTCGCGGGCGTCCGCTACGTCGGCGCCGGGGTGCTGGCGAGCGCCGTCGGCATGGACAAGGGCTTCATGAAGCTGGTCTGGCAGGCGCGCGGCCTGCCCGTCGGCCCGTACGTCCTGGTCGGTGACCGGGAGTGGCGCCGCGAACGCAAGCGCAAGATCGACGAGATCAAGGAACTGGGGCTCGCGGACGGCACGCCCGTCTTCGTCAAGCCGGCCCGGGCCGGATCCAGCATGGGCATCACCCGCGTCACCGCCGAGGCCGATTTGGAGGCCGCGGTCGAGGCGGCCCGCGAGCACGACCCCAAAGTGATCGTCGAGGCCGCGGTCGAGGGCCGCGAGATCGAGTGCGGCGTCCTGCAGGGCATGGACGACGGCCCCGCGGAGGCGAGCCTCCCCGCCGAGGTGCTGATGGCGGGCGACCACGACTTCTACGACTTCGAGACCAAGTACCTCGACGGCTCCACCACCATGGCCATCCCCCCGGACCTGCCGCCCGCGGCGATCGAGGAGGTCCGCCGCATCGCCGTGCAGGCGTTCGACGCGCTCGACTGCGAGGGCCTCGCCCGCGTCGACTTCTTCCACACCCCGGACGGCGGCTGGATCCTGAACGAGATCAACACCATGCCGGGTTTCACCCCCGCGTCGGCGTTCCCGCAGATGTGGGCCGCGACCGGGCTCGACTACCCGGCGCTGGTCGACCGGCTCATCCAGACGGCCGTGCACCGCTCCACCGGCCTGCGTTGATTGCAGTCCAGGCCCACTTCGCTCGCTGGCGCTCGCTACGTGACCTGGCCTGTGCGAGCGCTGCATCGCTTCGCGATCTTCCCGGTGCGGCTCGCCTTCGGCTTCGCCGCACCGGTCAGGTAACGCGCTCGCGTGCGTGGCTGGGGTCGCTGGGGGATTAGTTGTAGGGCAGCCAGGTCGAGGTCTTCAGGGTGGTTGCGTTTGTGGCTTTGGCGCCGTTCTTGGAGAACGTCCACAGGGTGTCGCCGATGATCAAGGAGCGGTCGATGCCGCCGTTCTGGTCGTCGGGCGGGTGGCGGACGGTTCCCAGCCCGCTGATGGACGACGCGGTCACCTTGAGGGCGAGGGCCTCGGCCTCTCCGCCGAGCCGGGATCTCGCGGGGATGACGGTCAGGCCGGAGTCCGGCCAGTACAGGAACGCGTGCGGAGCGAACTCCGCCTTCGACGTCGTTCCGGGCAGCGTGTGGTCGTCCAGCCTGCGGGGCTGCGTGGCGGAGACGTCGAAGAGCGAGACCTGGAGGCCCGTCGTCCGGCCGGTGCGGTCGGCGTCCTGCCCTACTCCGAGGAGGTTCCCCTCTTTGGTGGGGTGCAGGTACGCCGAATAGCCGGGGATCTTCAGCTCGCCGGTGAGGCGGGGGCGGCCCGGGTCCTTCAGGTCGAGCACGTACAGGGGGTCGACCTGCCGGAACGTCACGACGTAGCCGGTCGTGCCGATGAACCGGACGGAGTAGATCCGCTCGCCCTTGCCGAGCCCGTCGATGCGTCCGGCCTGGCGAAGGCGGTTCCCGGCCTGGTCCAGGACGTACACCGAACTCTGCGACGACCGGTCGCCGCGCGCGAACCGGCCGGTGGTCGTGGCGACGCGCAGCTTCCCGTCGTGCTCCGACAAGGAGTACTGGTTGAGCAGGAAGCCCTTGACCGAGCCCGACGCCACGTAGCGGGGACGTCCCTCGCCGCCGACGTCGAACTTGTGCACGTCGGTGCGTTCCTCGGACTGCTTCCCGCGCGGCCTCCACAGGGACGCGCCGGGGGGAGCGGCGGTGACGTACAGGCTCTTCCCGTTGCCGTAGACGGTGCTGCCGTCCGCGGTGACGCCGATCGCCTGCGGGTCGCCGAGCCCCTTGGAGAGGTCGAACGTCAGCACGCTCAGCACGGTCGAACCCGCGTACGAGGCAGGGCGGCTGACCCGCTCGCACGGCACCCGGTGGTCGCTCGACCGGCCGCCGGCCTCGACGCGGAACACCGGGAGCCAGGCTTCGAGCGGGGCCGTCACCACGGCCCTCCGGTTCGCCTCGGTGGCCTCCTCCATGCCGTTGCCGCCGGGGAAGTGGATGTCGGGCACGGACTTCAGCACGACCCTGACCGTCGGGCCGCTCTGCCGCGCGTCCAGGTAGTGGGCGTGGCTCGTCATCGTGCCGACGACCTTCGGGGCGGCGGAGATGTCGACGAGCGTCAGGCGCGTCGTGGGTCCCGGGGTCCGCGGCACGGGCGAGTCCCCTGCTCCCGGCGCCGGCCGCCGGGGGAGCGGGCTCACCGGGGACTCCTCGTCCAGGACGAGCACCCGGTCGCCGCTGAGCAGCAGCCGGGCCTCACCGTGGAGGCCCCTGCCCGGCAGCTCCAAGGTGTCCGTGACCTTGCGCGTCGCGGGGTCGATGAGGACGAGGTCGCCGCGGGCGATCGTCACGATCCTGCGGCCGTCGGTCTTGACGAGGTCGGGCTCGTCCGCGTCCTTCTCGTGGGCGTTCGTGGTGGAGTGCCGGGGCGGCTCGCCGGGGGCCGCGCCGGCGGCGGACCGCGGGCCCTTCAGGGCGATGTCGCCCTCCGGCAGGCCGACCGGCATGCCGTTGTCCAGTCCGTGCGGCCCGACGCGGTCGGCGGTCGCCTCACGCAGCCCTTCGTGGAGCGCGTCGCAGTCGTCGTAGGCGACGAGCCGCACCGGTGACCGGCTCGGCGGCGGGTTCGCAGCACCGGGGGAGCCGGTGCAGCCGGCCGCAAGGAACAGCACGCCCGCGACCGGAGCGAAGACACGACCACGCATGGACGTTCGACGCCCGCGGCATACCGCGGGTTCCCCTCAGTTCAGCATTCAGGGGGATTCGTTCTTGCGGGCGCGCTTCTCGTGCTTGGCGATGAGGGTGTCGATCTGGACGCTCAGCCGGGAACCGAGCGGCCAGCCCACGTAGTGGGTCAGGAAGACGCCGATCTCGCGCAGCTCGTCCGGTGACAGCTCGCCGTTGGCCAGCGCCGCCGGGATCTGGATGTCGAGGACGTCGTTCAGCCCCTGGCCCGCCAGCACTCCGACGAGGAGGAGCCGCCGGTCGCGCATGCTCAGCCCCGGCCGCGTCCAGATGTCGCCGAAGAGGTGGTCGACGGTGATGCCGAAGAACTCGCCGGGCGCGTCCTCGATCTCCCACCCGTAGACCTTGCGCATCATCTCCAGGCCACGTGCGCGCCGTTCGTCCTTCTCAGTCATCCTCATCTCCCGTCAGGCCCAGGCCCGCACCGAACCGCTCCAGGGCGAGGCGGGCGAACGGGGTGTCCACCCCCAGCTCGCCGGCCAGTTCCAGGGCGAGGGACAGGTCCTTCTCGCCGAGGTCCCGGGTGTGGCGGAGGATGTCGTACAGGTCGTCGTCCGGCTCCAGCGGCGCGGTCGTCGGCCGCAGCATGATCGACCCGGCGCCGCCGGTGATCGCGTCGGAGTGCCGGACGATCCGCCCGAGCTTGCGGAGCGACACCCCCGACGCCTCCGCCAGCCGCTGCGCCTCGGCCGCCGCGGTGAACGACACGAAGTGCAGCATGTTGCGGGCCAGCTTCGTGCGGGTGCCCGCGCCGACCGGGCCCATGTGCAGGACGAGGCCGGCCCAGTCCCCGAACGGCTCCCGGCAGCGCTCGAACGCCTCGTCCGTCCCGCCGACCATGACGGCGAGGCTCCCGGCGCTCGCCCCCATGAACCCGCCGCTGACCGGCGCGTCCACGACCTCGATGCCGTAGCGCCGCGCCTTCGCGGCCAGGTCCTCGGCGGTCTTCGCGCGGATCGTCGAGTGGATCGCCAGGACGGTCCCGGGGCGGGCGCTTGCGATGACCTCCTCGCCCACCTCGGCCACCTGGGCGTCGTCCCGGACCATGATCGACACCAGCTCGCAGGCGGCCGCCACCTCGGCGACGCTCCGCGCCGCCCGCGCCCCCGCCTTCACCAGCGGCGCGACCGCCTCGGGCCGGGTGTCGTGGACGACGAGGCCGCGCCCGGTGTGATGCTGCGCCATCGGCGCGCCCATCTGCCCGAGCCCGATGAACCCGACACTTCGAGTCCCCTCCGGGCTCATGCGTGCCTTCTGCGGGGGGACGACCCCCCGCGCCCCCCGATCCGCTTCGCTCATGCCCTGAACACCTCGCCACCGTCCACGTTCAAGATCTGCCCGGTGACCCAGGCGGCCTCGTCCGACAGCAGGAACAGGCACATCCCGACCAGGTCCTCGGGCGTGCCCATCCGCTTGAGCGCCATCTTCTCCTTGACGATCTTCTGCGACATGCCGCCGGGGACGACCGTCCGGTTCGCCTCCGTGTCGATCGGTCCGGGCGCGATCGCGTTCACGCGGATGTTCATGCTGCCCAGCTCGTGCGCGAGCTGCTGGGTGAGCCCGTTGACCCCGACCTTGGCCAGGCCGTAGAAGCCGGAGTACTGCCACGCGGCGGTGGACGACTGGTTGACGATCGAGCCGCCCCCGCGCTCCTGCATGTGCGGGTAGCAGGCCCGCGCGCACAGCAGCGCGCCGTCCATGTTCACGGACATGAACTTCTTGTAGTAGTCCCAGTCGACGGTGAACAGGAAGTCCAGCTTCATCGTCCCGAAGATGGCGGCGTTGTTGACGAGATGGTCGATGCCGCCGAACCGCTCCACGGCCGCCGCCGCCATCGCCTCGACCGACGCCGGGTCGGACACGTCCGTCCGCACGAAGGCGCCCTTGATGTCGTCGGCGACGGCCTGCCCGCGCTCGTCCACATCGGCGACGACCACGGACGCGCCCTCGGCCGCCAGCGCCCGGGCGTACGCCTCCCCGATCCCCTGCGCGGCCCCGGTGACAACGGCCACCCGCCCCTCGAACCTCATAGCCCCTCCGCGATCGCCTTGGTCTCCAGGTACTCCTCGAAACCGGCCACGCCCATCTCGCGGCCGATGCCGGACTGCTTGTAGCCGCCGAACGGGACGTCCGCGCTGTACCAGACGCCGCCGTTCACGCTGACCGTCCCGGTGCGCAGCCGGCCCGCGACCGCACGCGCCCGCTCCAGGTCGCCGCCGTGCACCGCGCCCGACAGCCCGTACGGCGAGTCGTTGGCGATGCGGACGGCGTCGTCGTCGCCGTCGTGGGGCATGATCACCAGCACCGGGCCGAAGATCTCCTCGCGGGCGGTGCGGGAGTCGTTCTCCAGCCCCGTGATGAGGGTCGGCTCGATCCAGAAGCCCTTGTCGCGGCCCTCGGGGCGGCCGCCGCCGCAGGCGAACGACCCGCCCTCCTCGGCGGCCAGCCTCAGGTAGCCCTCGATGCGGTCGCGCTGCCGCGCCGAGATCACCGGGCCGCAGATCGTCCGGTCGTCATCGGGGTCGCCGGCGCCGAGCTTCGCCAGCGACCGGGCCGTGATCTCCACGGCCTCGTCGTAGCGGGCGCGCGGGACGAGGATCCTGGTCGTGATCGCGCAGCCCTGCCCGGCGTGGGCGATCCCGGAGAACGCCGCGTACGAGCAGGCGGCCTTGAGGTCGGCGTCGTCCAGCACGATGAACGCCGACTTGCCGCCCAGTTCCAGGAAGACCCGCTTGAGGGTTGCGGCCGCGCTCGCCATGACGGTGCGGCCCGTCGCGGTGGAGCCGGTGAACGTCACCAGGTCGACGCGCGGGTCCTCGACGAGCCGGGCGCCCAGCCCGTGGTCGGACGACGTGACCACGTTGACGACGCCCGCCGGGATGTCGGTCTCCTCGGCGATGATCTCGCCGAGGACCGCCGCGCACCACGGGGTGTCGGGCGCGGGCTTGAGCACCACCGTGTTGCCCGCGGCGAGCGCCGGGCCCAGCTTGGCCAGGTTGATCTGGTGCGGGAAGTTCCACGGGGTGATCGCCCCGACGACGCCCGCGGCCTCCCGGCGGATCCGCCGGTGGCTGGGCATGCCCATCGGCTCGGCGCGGCCGAGGTCCCGCTCCCACTCGTAGGACTCGGCGAGCCCGGCGAACCAGCCGAGGTCGTCCACCGGCGCGTCCAGCTGGCCGCCGAAGGTCAGGAACCGGGGCGCGCCGACCTCCCGGATCGTGAGCTCGCGCAGCTCGTCCGAGCGCCGCTGCATCGCCTCCCGGAGCTGGCGCAGGCACCGCACCCGGAACGCCGTGTCGGTGGACCAGGAGGTCTCGTCGAACGCGCGGCGGGCGGCGCCGATCGCGCGGTCCATGTCGGCCGGGGTGCCGTCGGCGGCCGTGCCGAGCACGTCCTCGTTGGCGGGATCGATGGTCTCGAAGGCGCCGCCGTCCGCGCTCGGGGTCAGCCGCCCGTCCAGCAGAAGCAAGCGATCGGTTGTTCTGGACACCTGTCCAGACTACAGTTCAGGGCCGGGTCGGGCGCAAGACCGATCCGGCGAAATCAGGAAATAGAGGGATTCGCTAGGAAGATCCCGAGGGCGTGGTCGGCGCCGGGCGTCTCGCCCTCGTCCGGGGACGGGACCAGGTAGCCGCCGACCCACGCCCGCAGCATGAGCAGCGCGCGGAGCCGGGCCTCCTCGGGGGCGAAGCCCAGCTCGTCCAGGCACCCGGCGATGTGGCCCAGCAGCGCCCGGTCGGCGTGCCGCACCGCCTCCTCCGCGTCGGGGGAGTGCTGGGCCCACAGCCGCATCGCCCGGTCGACCGGCGCGACCTCGCGGCCGAGCGCCTGGATGCGCCGGAGCCGCTCCAGCGGATCGGGCGTGCTGCCCAGCGCGAGGGCCAGGACCTCGTCGGTGCGCTCGTGGGCCCACCGGTCCAGCAGCGCCCGCATCAGCTCGGACCGGTCCTTGAAGTGCCAGTAGAAGCTGCCCTTGGTGACGCCGAGCCGGGCGGCGAGCGCGTTGATCCCGACACCGCGCTCGCCGGCCCGCGCCAGCTCCTGGTAGGCCGCCTCGATCCAGTCCCGCCGGGCCACGCGCGCCCGGCTCGTCGTCCCGCCCACCGCTCTCCGTTCAGACCAGGGTCATGGGATCGGGTTCCATGCCCAGCGCGGTCCTGCCGTACAGGGCGTACGTGGCGTCGGCGTCGAAGACCACGTGCGCCGAGATCGTGTTCACGTCCCGCTGCGCGCGCTGGAAGGGGGAGTCCGCGAACTGGACGCTCGCCCCGCCCGACGCGCACAGCTCGTTCACGATCGTACGGGCGACGCCGGCCACGTGCGCCGCGACCAGCCGCGACCGCGCGCGCTCCGCGATCCCGTAGCTTCCGCCCGACTCGTAGGTCTCCGTCAGGTGGCGCACCGCGTCCTCCAGCAGGAGGCGGGCCGCAGCCAGGTCCGCGGTCGCCTTCGCCAGCCGGATCTGCCCGCTCATCAGGTCGCGCTGCTTCACGCCGGTGTACGCCATCACCCGGCCCTGCATCCGCTCCGCGTACCGGGCGAGCACGCCTTCGGCCACGCCCAGCACGGGCGCGGCCCCGGTCAGCGCGAACACCGGGACGAGCGGGACGCGGTAGATCGCGCCGTCGTGGACCCGCGAACCGGGCGACCTGCCCTCGGTGAGGTCGGTCAGCGGCACCGACCGGTGCGCCGGCACGAAGCGGTCCTTGATCTCGATGTCGTTGCTGCCGGTGCCGCGCATCCCGCTCGTGTGCCACACGTCGTGGACCTCGGCGTCCTCGCGCGGCAGCAGGAACAGCCGCGGCTCGATCGAGTCGGCCACGGTGACCAGCGCCATGACCATCACGTGGTCGGCGTGCATGACCCCGCTGCCCCACGACCAGCGCCCGGTGACGCGGTGCCCGCCGTCGACGGCCTCGGCCGTCCCGTTCGGCGCGAGGGTGCAGGGCACCAGCGCGTACGGCCGGTCCGCCCAGACCTCCCGCTGCGCCTCCTCCGGCAGCAGGGCGATCATCCAGTTGTGCAGCGTGTAGATGACGCTCAGCCAGCCCGCGGAGGCGTCGCCCGCGCCGATCTCCCGGCACGCCGCCACCATGGCGCCGAAGCCCTGCCCGCCGCCGCCGAACCGCTCCGGCACGAGCATCTGGAACAGCCCCGTCCCGGCCAGGTCGGCGACGGTCCCGTCGGACAGCCGCCGCGCCTCCTCGGCCGCGCGGGCCCGCTCGTTCAGTACCGGCGCCAGCTCCCGCGCCCGCCGGACGATCTCATCGCCATACTCCATAGTACGGAGACCATACTCGTAAGTATGTGCTGACGAAAGACCTCGAAAGATCTCCGGCATGGGGCGGGCGCCCCCCTGCGCACATCCCGATATGCCAGGCTTGTGGGACCGAGGCCCATACCCGAGGAGAACGCCCCCGTGCCGCACCCTGACCTGCCCGAACGCATCGGCCCCTACCGGGTCGTGGACCGTATCGGCGAGGGCGGCATGGGCACGGTGTTCGCCGGGCTGGACGACCGCGGGAGCAAGGTCGCCATCAAGGTCATCAGGCGCGAGTTCGCCGCCGACCGGCGGTACCGGGCGCGGTTCCAGGCCGAGGTGTCGGCGGCGCAGCGGGTCCGGCCGTTCTGCACGGCGCCGGTCCTGGACGCCGACCCCGCCGCGGACCCGCCCTACCTCGTGACCGAGTTCGTCAACGGGCCGAGCCTCAAGGCCGCCGTCGGCAAGGACGGCCCGCTGCGCGGCGCCGACCTGGAGGCCGTCGCGGTCGGGATCGCGACCGCGCTGACCGCGATCCACGACGCGGGCGTCGTCCACCGCGACCTGAAGCCCGCCAACGTGCTCCTGTCGACGTTCGGGCCGCGCGTCATCGACTTCGGCATCGCCCGGTCCCTGGACGGCACGCGGCTCACCGCGACCGGCGGCATCGTCGGCACGCCCGCGTTCATGGCGCCGGAGCAGCTCGACGGGCGGGGCGCCGACCCGGCGTCCGACGTGTTCGCCTGGGGCGCGACCGTGGCGTTCGCCGCGAACGGCAGGCCGTGCTTCGGCGGCGACTCGATCCCGGCGATCATCCACCAGATCGTCAGCGGGGACCCGGACCTGTCCGGGCTGGACGGCACGCTCCTCGCCGCGGTCGGCGCGGCCCTGGCCAAGGACCCCGCGCGCCGTCCGTCCGCCCAGACCCTGCTGGACCGGCTCATCTCCAGCGACGTCCGCCGGCCCCCGCAGACCCAGGGCACTGTGCAGCCCCAAGGCACTGTGCAGACCCAGGGCAAGGCGCATACCCAGGGCACCGTTTCGGCCCGGCCCCGGCCGGACACCCCCGCGCCCGCGCTGGCCGAGGGGGAGGCGGAGGCGCTGGTCGAGCGGCAGTACCGGCAGGCGGCCCAGGCCGGCGACCCGGCCGCCATGCGCAACCTCGCCCTGCTGCTCAGCGGGCAGGGCCGCACGGCCGAGGCGGAGACCTGGAACCGGTACGCCGACGCGGTCGCCGGCCGTCCCGCCGCCTACCGGCACCCGCCCGCCCACGGCGCCACCCACCACGGCGCCACCCACCACGGCGCCACCCACCACGGCGCCACCCACCACGGCGCCACCCACAGCGCCGCCGACCCGGCCCACCATGCGACCCACGGCGCGCAGCACAGCGCCTACCCGGTCCCAGGGCCGCCCCCGGCCGCCCATCGGTACCCGCCCGCGCAGGGGCCGCGCACCGACCCGCACGCCAGGCCGCCGGTGAACATCCTCACGATCTACTCCGTCGCGATGGGCGCGATCGGGCCGATCTCGTGCGGGCTGCTGTCCATCCCGGCGATCGTCACCGGGCATATGGGCCTGTCGCGGGCGCGCCGCTCGGGCGAGCGCGGGACGGGCCTCGCGGTGACCGGGATCGTCCTCGGCTGGCTCATGGTCGCGGTCTGGATCCTGATCATCATCGGCATCCTGCTGCCGGAAGAGCAGTGACCGGAAAACGCGTTGCGGCGGCGGGCCGGGCGATGGCACCGTTGACGACGTCGGCCCGTCCAAGACGGGCGGTACGAGACCCGAGAGGAGGACCGGCCATGGCTCTGGAGCAGTATCGACTTCGGTATCGACTCCGACTGCCCTCGGCGTCGCACGCCCGCCCCGGCCGGTATCCCGTCTCGCGCTAGACCCCGGCCGAGCCGCAGGCGAGTGACGCCACCTCGCGACGATCACGCGGCTCTACTCCAACGGGCAGAGAGGCCACTCTCAGGAAGTGGATGTTCCGGGTTCGAATCCCGGGAGCCGCACGCATGCCTCCGTAGTCCAACGGCAGAGACAGCGGCATGAGGTGCCGTGTGCTGGGGGTTCGAATCCCTCCGGAGGTACTGGGCGGGCCAACAGGGCCCGCACGTGGGGGGCGGCGCCGACGTCCGGAGAGTCGGGCCTGCCTGTAAAGCAGGTGCCTCGCGCTGAGTGGGTTCGAATCCCACCCGCCCCACGGCCGCACCCGGTGAAGTTCCGGCCCGGCATTGCGGTGCGCGCGTTACTGAACTAATGTCTGGACACGTGTCCGGCAATGAGCAGCTGACGACCGAGCCCACCCGCCGCCGTCTCACCGACCGGCAGGCCGACACGGTGCGGCGGCTGACCGACGCCGCCGTGGTGGAGGTCGGCGAGACCGGCTACGACGGCCTCACCGTCCGCAACGTCGCCAAGCGCGCCGGGGTCGCGCCCGCGACCGCCTA
Source organism: Actinomadura livida (assembly GCF_014648675.1). Taxonomy (GTDB): domain Bacteria; phylum Actinomycetota; class Actinomycetes; order Streptosporangiales; family Streptosporangiaceae; genus Spirillospora; species Spirillospora livida. The sequence continues at coordinate 556,136 of NZ_BMRO01000003.1, read as the reverse complement.
CACCTACTTCGCGTCGAAGAACCACCTGATCACCGAGGTGTTCTGGCGGCGGCTCAGCGCGCTGCCGCCGGTGGAGGCCGACGGCACGCTGCACGAGCGCGTGGTGGAGGTGCTGCGCGAGATCGCGCTGCTGGTGTCGGACGAGCCGGAGCTGGCGGCGGCGTGCACCACCGCGCTGCTCGGCACCGACCCCGACGTCCGCGAGCTGCGGGTCCGCATCGGCGTCGCGATCCGCGGCCGCATCCAGGCCGCGCTGCGCGACCACGACGACCCCCAGATCCTCGGCGCGCTCGAGCTGGCCTACACCGGCGCGCTCGTGCACGCGGGCATGGGCTACACGTCCTACGCCCGCGTCGCCGACCGGCTCGCCGAGATGGCGGAGCTCATCCTGCCCGAACCCGCCGAGTGAGGTGACGGCCGTGGCCCCTGCCGCGCAGATCTTCTACAGCCCCTTCGACTACGCCGTCCACGAGGACCCCTACCCCTGCTACGCGCGGCTCCGCGACGAGGCGCCGCTCTACCGCAACGACGAGCTCGGCTTCTGGGCGCTGTCCCGGCACGCGGACGTGTCCGCCGCGTTCCGCGACCACGCGACGTTCTCCAACTCGCACGGCGTCTCGCTGGAGCCGAGCGCGTGGGGGCCGCAGGCGCACCGGACGATGTCGTTCCTCGCTCTCGACCCGCCGCGCCACACCCGGATGCGGGCGCTGGTGTCCAAGGGCTTCACGCCCCGCCGGGTCAAGGAGATGGGCGACGGCATCAGGGCTCTCGCCAGGCGCCACCTGGAGCCGGCCCTGGAGAAGCGCGAGTTCGACTTCGTGTCCGACTTCGCCGGATTGCTGCCCATGGACGTCATCTCCGAGATGATGGGCGTCCCCGAGGCCGACCGGGTGGAGGTGCGCCGGCTCGCCGACCTCGTCGTGCACCGCGAGGAGGGCCTCAACGACGTCCCGCCCGCCGGGATGGACGCGGCGCTCACGCTCGTCGGCTACTACCAGGACATGGTCGCCGAGCGCAGGCGCCGGCCCGCCGACGACCTGACCTCGGCGCTGCTGGACGCCGAGATCGACGGCGACCGGCTCGACGACACAGAGGTCATCGCGTTCCTGTTCCTGATGGTGGTCGCGGGCAACGAGACGACGACCAAGCTCCTCGCCAACGCCCTGTACTGGGCCTCGCTGAACCCGGAGCAGGCCGCCAAGCCCTTCGGCGACCCGGGACGGGTGGACGACTGGGTCGAGGAGACGCTGCGCTACGACACGTCCAGCCAGATGCTCGCCAGGCTGGTCACCACGGACATCGAGCTGCACGGGCAGCGGGTCCCCGCGGGCGACCGGATGCTGCTGCTGGTCGGGTCGGCCAACCGCGACCCGCGCGTCTTCGAGGACGCCGACAGCTACGACCTCGACCGCGACACCTCGCAGCTCGTCAGCTTCGGCGGCGGCCGGCACTTCTGCCTGGGCGCCAACCTCGCCCGGCTGGAGGCGCGGATCGCGCTCGGCGAGCTGGTGCGGCGCGTCTCCTCCTTCGAGGTCGACCACGCCGGCGCGGAGCGGGTCCATTCGGTGAACGTCCGCGGCTTCGCGGCGCTGCCCGTTCGCGTGGTCGGCCGGGGGCGGAAGGAGAGCTAAGGCATGCCAAGGTTCGATCCCCATCCCGAGCGGCGCCCGGTCGTGGTGGCGGGCGCGTCGTCCGGGATCGGCGCGGCCACGGCGGCGGCGCTGGCGGCGGCCGGGCACCCGGTCGCGCTCGGCGCGCGGCGCGTGGACAAGTGCGAGGAACTCGCCGCGACCATCCGGGCCGGCGGGGGAGAGGCGTTCGCGCACGCGCTGGACGTCGGCGACGCCGACTCCGTCAAGGCGTTCGCGGCGGCCGCCGAGGACGCGCTCGGCCCGGTCGAGGTCGTCGTGTCCGGCGCCGGCGACCTGTCCGCCGGGCGGCTGCACGAGCTCGGCTCCGCCGAGTTCGTCGCGCAGGTGCAGGTCCACCTCGTCGGCGCGCACCGGCTCGTGTCGCACTTCGTCCCGCAGATGGTGGCGCGGCGCCGCGGCGACATCGTGTTCATCTCCTCCGACACCGTCCCCGCTCCGCGGTCCTGGACCGGCGCCTATGTCGCGGCCAAGAGCGGCGTGGAGGGCATGGCCCGCACCATGCAGATGGAGCTGGAGGGGACGGGGGTGCGGGCGTCGATCGTGCGGCCCGGACCGACCGCGACCGGCATGGGCATGACCTGGGACGCGGAGACCACCGGCGCCGTGCTGGAGGACTGGGTGAAGTGGGGCCACGCCCGCCACCCGTACTTCCTGCGCCCGTCCGACGTCGCCGCCGCCGTGGCCGCGGTCGTCGCGACCCCGCGCGGCGCCCATCTCCGGCTCGTCGAAGTACAGCCCGAAGCCCCCCTGGAGGAATCATGACCGCTTTGGTGGAGCCGCGCGTGGTGTCGGGCGGGCCCGACCACCTGGAGGAGCTGCGCTCGGACCCGATCGGGCTGATGCGGCGCGTCCGGGACGAGTGCGGCGACGTCGGCGAGTTCCGGCTCGCGGGGCGGCGCGTCGTCCTGCTGACCGGCGCCGAGGCCAACGAGTACTTCTTCCGCGCCCCGGACGAGGAGCTCGACCAGGCCGAGGCGTACCCGTTCATGACGCCGATCTTCGGCGAGGGCGTGGTGTTCGACGCCACCCCCGAGCAGCGCCGCGAGGCCCTGCACAACCAGGCGCTCAAGGGCTCCTACATGAAGGGGCACGCCGCGACGATCGCCGCCGAGGTCGACCGGATGGTCGCCGGCTGGGGCGACGAGGGCGAGATCGACCTGCTCGACTTCTTCGCCGAGCTGACCATCTACACCTCGTCGGCCTGCCTGATCGGGCGCAAGTTCCGCGAGCAGCTCGACCGCCGGTTCGCCGACCTGTACCACGGCCTCGAACGCGGCACCGACGCGCTCGCCTACGTCGACCCCTACGCCGACATCGAGAGCTTCCGCCGCCGCGACGCGGCCCGCGCGGCGCTCGTCGAGCTGGTCCAGGGCATCATGGACGGCCGCCCGCCCAGCCCGCCGAAGGAGGACCGCGACCTCCTCGACGTCCTCATGTCCATCAAGAACGAGGACGGCACGCTGCGGTTCGACGCCGACCAGGTCACCGGCATGTTCATCTCGATGATGTTCGCCGGCCACCACACCACGTCCGGCACCGCCGCGTGGACGCTGATCGAGCTGCTCCGCAACCCGGACGTGCTGGACGGCGTCGTCCGCGAGCTGGACGAGCTGTACGCGGACGGCAGCGAGGTGTCGTTCCAGGCGCTGCGCGCCATCCCGTACCTGGAGTCGGCGATCAAGGAGGCGCTGCGGCTGCACCCGCCGCTGATCCTGCTGCTGCGCGTCGCGCAGTCCGACCAGGAGGTGTGCGGGCACCGCATCCCGGAAGGCACGATGGTCGGCTGCAGCCTCGCCGTCTCCAACCGGATCGAGGGCGACTTCCCCGACCCGGACGCCTTCCGCCCCGAGCGCTACGTCGCCCCGCGCGAGGAGGACGTCCTCAACCGCTGGACGTGGGTGCCGTTCGGCGCGGGACGGCACCGCTGCGTCGGCGCGAACTTCGCCATGATGCAGCTCAAGGCGATCTTCTCGGTGCTGCTGCGGGACTGGGAGTTCGAGCCCGCGCAGCCCCTGGAGACCTACCGCAACGACCACTCGAAGATGGTCGTCCAGCTCGCCCAGCCGTGCGCGGCCCGGTACCGCAGGAGGCGCCGGTGAGGATCGAGGCCGACCTGGACCTGTGCCAGGGGCACGCGATGTGCGAGATGGAGGCGCCGGACGTCTTCGAGGTCCCCCGCAAAGGCAAGGTCCGGATCCTGGACGCCGAACCCCCCGAGGACGTGCGCGCCGAAGTGCAGGCCGCCGTCCGCTACTGCCCGACCCAGGCGCTCAAACTGCTGGAGACGTGATGCCCTCATTCCCCCGTGAAGAACTCGACGCGATGGTGGAGCACTGGCTGGAGGAGAACCGGCGCTGCGAGGAGGCCGGCGACTGGCGCCCCCTCGCCGACCTCTACACCGAGGACGCCACCTACGGCTGGAACGTCGGCCCCAAGCAGGACTTCATGGCCGTCGGCCGCGACGAGATCCGCGACATCGCACTCGGCCAGGAGATGGGCGGGCTGGACGGCTGGATCTACCCGTACCAGAGCATCCTGGTCGACGAGCGCAAGGGCGAGGTCGTCGGCTTCTGGAAGCAGATCGCCGACGCCAAGCGCCCGGACGGGACGCCGTACGAGGTGCTCGGCATCGGCGGCTCGTGGTTCCGGTACGCGGGCAACCGGCAGTGGTCGTGGCAGCGCGACTGGTTCGACCTCGGCAACGTCACGGCGGTGTTCGTCGAGATGATGAAGGCCGACGTGCTGTCGGACGGGATGAAGCGGCGCCTGGACCGGGCGGCGTCCCGCGAGCCGATCCCCGGCTACTACCGGCGGGGGGAGAGCCCGGTCCCGATCTGGTGATCAGATCTGGCCCTCGGGCTTCGCCGGGATCGTCGCCTTGATCGCCGGGCCCAGCTCGATGAGGACGTCCCCGGCCGGGTTGTACTTGGGCGGGACGGTCACCTCGACGTAGGCCTGCCGCGCGACCGCGGTGAAGGTGACCGGGCGGTCGGCGGGGTACCCGAACCAGTCGATCCCGTTGATCGTCACCAGCTCCGACGTGGGCCGCAGCGAGGCGGGCCGCGGCACGCCGCAGCGCAGCGCGATCGCGGGCGACCCCCAGGCGGCGGTCAGCGGGGACTCGGGGGAGGTGTCGCGGCGCTCCTGCCCGTGCACGTTCGCGGGCAGGCGCAGCCCCTCGCAGAGCCGCTGCGTGGCCGCGTCGGGCTGCGGCACGGGAACCTGCACGGCCCCGCCGCCGCAGGCGGCGGCCACCAGCGCCAGCGCCGCGACCAGGAGCGGCTTCGGGCTAGATGTGAACAATCGGGCAGGTGAGGGTGCGGGTGATGCCTTCGACCGCCTGTATCTGCGCGACGACGAGCTTGCCCAGCTCGTCGACATTGCGCGCCTCCGCCCGGACGATCACGTCGTACGGCCCCGTGACGTCCTCCGCCAGCGTCACACCGGATATGCCGGAGATGTGATTCGCCACGTCGGCTGCCTTGCCGACTTCGGTCTGGATGAGGATGTAGGCCTGCACCATCACGTCCTCCCCGGTCGGAGAATTGGCCGTCGGACGGTTCACCGTATCGTGTTACGCGCCGCGGCGGGCGGCCGGGGGAGCGCGTGCCGCGATCGGGCCGCACACGACCGCGCGAACGGGGGAACCGGCGGAAAATGGGCACCATCGGCGACGTGGGCGAGTTCGGATTGATCGCCCGGCTGACCCGGCGGCTGCCGCCGGGTCCCTCGGTGCCGCTCGGCCCCGGCGACGACGCGGCCGTCGTCGCCGCGCCGGACGGCCGCGTCGTGGCCACCACCGATCTCCTCGTGGAGGGCAGGCACTTCCGCCGCGACTGGTCGGGCCCCTACGACATCGGCCGCAAGGCCGCCGCGCAGAACCTCGCCGACGTCGTCGCCATGGGCGCCCGGCCCACCGCCCTGCTCGTCGGGTTCGCCGCCCCGCCCTCGACCGACGCGGAATGGGCCGAGCGGCTCTACGACGGGCTCGCCGACGAGTGCCGCGCGGCCGGTGCGTCCGTCGCGGGCGGCGACGTCGTCGGCGCCCCCGAGATCACCCTCGCCGTCACCGCGCTCGGCGACCTGGGCGGCGGGGCGCCGCTCACCCGGTCCGGGGCGCGGCCCGGCGATGTCGTCGCCGTCCGGGGGCGGCTCGGCCACGCCGCCGCCGGGCTGGCCCTCCTCACCGCCGGGCTGGAGGGGCCCGCCGAGCTGATCGCGGCCCACCGGCGTCCCGAACCCCCGTACGCGGCGGGCGGAGAGGCGCGTGCGCACGGTGCGACCGCGCTGCTGGACGTGAGCGACGGGCTCGTCCAGGACCTCGGGCACATCGCCGCCGCGAGCGGCGTCCGGATCGACATCGACTCCGCGGCCGTGCCCGTCCCGGACGTCCTCGGGCCGGACGGCCTCCGGCACGCCCTCACCGGTGGTGAAGATCACGCGTTCGCCGGATCGTTCCCGCCGGACGCCCGTCTGCCGGCGACCTGGAGGCGGATCGGGGTCGTCGCCGAAGGATCGGGAGTGCACGTCGACGGCCGCGAACCGCCCGCCGGCGGATGGGACCACTTCCGGACCTGAACGCGCCGGGCACGCAGCGCGTACAGCCGTAAGCGTTGCCGGATCCTGTAGGCATGGTTGGTACGGGTTTGGTATACATCCTGTGATCGAAGAGGGATGGGATGGGACGACACAGCAAGGTTGGGCCACCGGAGGACGACCCCCTACGGGGCGCCCGAGGCTCCCGGGTCCGACCCTACGGAGCTCCGTCCGGTCCGCCCTACGAGTCCGGTCCGCCCTACGACGCCTACTCCGGGCCGACCGACGACCGGGTCTACGTGTCACCGCACGACCGCATCTCCACCGGTCCTCCGCCCGGCGCGGAACGCCAGAACGGGCCGCCGTCCCGCCGGCTGTTCGAGCCGCTCCCCGGCGACTACCCGGGTGACTTCCCGGGCGCTCCCGCCAACCCCTATCCCGCCGCCGCACCCGAACGGCCTCCCGATCCGCTCGACCTCGAGCCCGGCGGCGGCCGCCGCTGGCTCAGGTTCCTGTCGGTGCTCCCGGTCCCGCTGATGCCGATCCTCGCGCTGGTCGTCGCCGTCGGGATCGTCTCCTACGCGCTGAGCACCCAGCAGATATCCCTCAACTTCGCGGGCGGCGCGCCGAGCAACACGCAGACCGACCAGCGCGACAACCAGATCACCCAGCGCGGCCCGGACGAGCGCGCCAGCCGCGGCGCCGAGCGCTCCGACGGCCTCCTCATCGCCTTCCGCGTCGCGTCCCGGACCCCCGGCGGCTTCAAGGCCACCGCCACGATCGCCAACCAGGGCCCCCGGCCCGTGGACCAGTGGGCGCTGGCGTTCCAGATCCCGACCGCCTCGGTCACCGCCGTCAGCGGCGCCACCGCCGTCCGGACCGGCGCCACCCCGTTCCTGCGGGGCCGCACGGTCATCGCGCCCGGCGAGCGGGTCCGGATCGTCTTCACCGCGCGGGGGACCGCCGCCAAGCCGTCCTCGTGCGTCCTGAACGGCAGGCCCTGCGCGCTCGTCTGAGCGCGGCCGCCGGCTAGATCGCATAACCCGGCAGACCGCCATAAAGTGGGCGGCATGACGACCATCCCGTCCCTCGCGCAGGCGCCTCCCCTCGTGCTCACCGTCGCGGGCTCCGACTCCGGCGGCGGCGCCGGGATCCAGGCGGACCTGAAGACCATGCTCGCCCTCGGCGTCCACGGGATGAGCGTCGTCGCCGCCGTCACCGCGCAGAACTCGCTCGGCGTCCAGGGCTACTGGGAGCTGCCGCCCGAGGCGGTGCGCGCCCAGCTCGACTCCGTGCTGTCCGACATCGGCGTCCACGCGATCAAGACGGGGATGCTCGCGTCGACGGTGCTGGTCGAGACCGTCGCGGAGGCGCTCGCCGCCACCGACGCGCCCGCCGTCGTCGATCCGGTCGGCGTGTCCAAGCACGGCGACTCGCTGCTGGCGCCGGACGCCGTGCACGCCGTCCGCTCGGCACTGCTGCCGGTCGCGACCGTCGTGACCCCCAACCTCTTCGAGGTCGAGCAGCTCACCGGCGTCAAGGTGGTGGACGAGGCGGGCATGCGCGAGGCCGCCGAGGCCGTCAAGGCGCTCGGCCCCCGCTGGGTCCTGATCAAGGGCGGCCACCTGCCGGGCGAGCCCGCCGACCTGCTCTTCGACGGGGAGCACGAGCACCGCTTCACCGCGCCCCGCCACGACAACCGGCACACCCACGGCACCGGCTGCACGCTGGCGTCCGCCATCGCGTCCCACATGGCCATGGGGGAGGACGTCCCCTCCGCGGTGGCGAAGTCCAAGGAGTACGTGACGGGCGCGATCGCGGCGGGCTTCCCCCTCGGCTCCGGCATCGGCCCCGTCGACCACGCCTGGCGCCACCGCTGAGCACCCGGGCCCGGGAATGCGAAAGCCGGCTCACCGGGTGGGCCGATGAGCCGGCCGAGGCCGTCCGGGATCAGGTCAGACGGTCGGCTTGACGACCTTGCCGGCCTTGATGCAGGACGTGCAGGCGTTGATCCGCTTGGTGCTGCCGTTCACGACGGCGCGCACGCGCTGGATGTTGGGGTTCCAGCGGCGCGGGGTGCGGCGGTGCGAGTGGGAGACGCGCATGCCGAAACCGGGTCCCTTGCCGCAGACGTCGCAGACGGAAGCCACGGGAAACTCCAAGTGGTGTCGATGCTCTGGACCGGAGCGACGCCCCGATGCCACCGACGGCGGCCGGACATCACGGGTGCTCACTGAGGGCGCCTCGGACGAGGCGCGAGGATCAGAGTAGCCGACGCCGCGCCGGGTACGCGAATCGCCTCGCGGCCCGTCCGGCTTCCCGGAACGGCACGCGCACGGTACAGAAGAGGACGAGACGGCGAGAGGGGCGGGTCCGTGGGCGAGGTCCTCGACGGGGTGGCGGTGCTGCGGTGGAGCAGGCTCACGGCGGAGGCGCTTGGGCGCGCGAGAGCGGAGATCGACGCGCTGAACGTGTTCCCCGTCCCGGACGGGGACACCGGCACGAACCTGTACCTCACCGTGATCGCGGCGGCGGATGCGCTGGACGAGCTCCCGGACGGCGAGCCGCCGGACTCCGCGCGGATCTGGCGCGCGCTGGCGCAGGGGGCGCTGCTCGGCGCGCGGGGCAACTCGGGCGTGATCCTCAGCCAGGTGTTCCGCGGGCTCGCCGACGTCCTCGGCCCGCTGGAGGGGCCGCCGGACGGCACCGCGTTCGCGGGGGCGCTGGCCCACGCGTCGGGCCTGGCCCGCGAGGCGGTGGAGCGGCCGGTCGAGGGCACGATCCTGAGCGTCCTCGCGGCCGCGGCCGCGGCGTGCGGCGCGGAATCGTCCGGAACCGGACTCGCCGGGGTGACGCGGGCCGCCGCCGCGGGCGCCCGGCGGGCGCTCGGCCGCACCACGGGCCAGCTCGACGTGCTGGCGCGGAGCGGGGTCGTGGACGCGGGCGCGGCCGGGCTCTGCGTGGTCCTCGACGTCCTCGCGGCCGTGGTCACCGAGGAGTACCCGGAGCGGTACGAGGTCCCCCCGCGCGCGGCACCTCCCCGTACGGCGGGGGCGCCGCCCGCCGAGGAGCACCCCGGGCCGCAGGGGCCCGGCTACGAGGTCATGTACCTGCTCGACGCGCCGGACGAGGCGGTCCACGTCCTCCGCGAGCGGCTGGACGGCCTCGGGGACTCGCTCGTCGTGGTGGGCGGCGACGGCCTGTGGAACGTCCACGTCCACGTGGACGACGCCGGCGCGGCCATCGAGGCGGGCATGGCCGCGGGCCGCCCGCACCGCATCCGCGTCACCTACCTCGACGCCGGGGAGCGGCCGCACGCGCCGCACACCGGGCGCGCGGTGATCGCCGTCACCGCCGCCGGCGGGCTCGCCGCGCTGTTCGAGGAGTGCGGCGCGCGGGTCGTCCGGCGGGAGAGCGGCACGGTGCCGCCGCTCGCGGTGCTGGCGGACGCGATCCTCGCGGCGGGCGACGAGGTCGCCGTCCTGCCCAACGAGCCCGAGGTCCTCGCCCTCGCCGAGGCCGCCGCGGAACGCGCGCGGGACAGCGGCGCCCGGATCGCGGTCGTGCCGACGAAGGCGTCCGTCCAGGGGATGGCGGCGCTCGCCGTGCACGACCCGCTGCGCCGCTTCGGCGAGGACGTCATCGAGATGACCCGCGCCGCCGGCGCCACCCGCTTCGGCCACCTGGAGGTCGCGGAGCAGGAGGCGGTCACGAGCGTCGGGCTGTGCCGGCCCGGCGACGTGCTCGGCCTGATCGAGGGCGACGTCGTCACGATCGGCGCGGACGTCGCCGAGGTCGCCCGGCACCTCCTGAACCGGATGCTGTCCGGCGGCGGAGAGCTCGTCACGCTGATCGCCGGGGTGCACGCGCCGCCCGCCCTCGCCGGCGCGCTCGAAGACCATCTGCGCGGCGACCATCCCGACGTGGAGGTCGGCGTGTACGACGGGGGCCAGGAACGGTACCCGCTCCTCATCGGCGTCGAGTGATTCCCGTCCCCGCCATGGGCTAGAAAAGACTGCGTGGCGAATCTCGACGAGCCGTTGAGCAAGGTCCTGGGCGACAAGACGGCCAACGCGCTGAGGAAGGGCCTCGACCTGCACACGGTCGGCGACCTCCTGCACCACTACCCGCGCCGCTACGCGCACCGCGGGGAGCTCACCCAGCTCAGCGGCCTGCAGGACGGCGAGCACGTCACGGTCATGGCGGAGGTCGTCAAGGTCCAGGGCCGCAGCCTCACCCGCAGCCCCGGCTACGTCCTGGAGATCACCGTCACCGACGGGACCGGGCAGCTGAAGCTGAGCTTCTTCGGCCGCAAGGGCTCCTACCGGCCCGAGAAGGAGCTGTCGCCCGGCACCCGCGGCCTGTTCGCCGGGAAGATCAGCACCTACCGGCCCCGCAGCGGCAAGGAGGTGCGGCAGCTCACCCACCCGCAGTACAAGGTCGTCGCGGAGAAGGGCGCCGAGGAGGCCGCCCAGGAGTGGGCCGACGAGATCATCCCGATCTACCCGTCCACCAAGGCGCTGCCCATCGAGACGATCGGCACGTCCGTCGGCACCGTCCTCGACCAGCTGACCCTGCCCGCGGACCCGATGCCCGGCGCGCTGCTCGGCCGCCGCCGCCTCACCGGCCTGCGCGAGGCGTACGAGGGCATCCACCGCCCCCGCACCTGGGACGAGCTGGGCAAGGCCCGTGCCCGCCTGAAGTGGGACGAGGCGTTCGTCGTCCAGGTCGCCCTGGCCCAGCGCCGCCTCGCCGCCGCCGCGCTCCCCGCGACACCGCGCCCGCCCGCCTTCGGCGGCCTCCAGGCGGAGTTCGACGCGCGCCTGCCCTTCGAACTCACCGAGGGCCAGCGCCAGGTCGGCGACGAGATAGCCGCCGACCTGGCCCGGGGGCACCCCATGCACCGCCTCCTCCAAGGCGACGTCGGAGCGGGTAAGACCGTGGTCGCGCTGCGGGCGATGCTGCAGGTGGTCGACAACGGCGGGCAGGCGGCGCTGCTCGCGCCCACCGAGGTGCTCGCCCAGCAGCACTACCGGTCGATCACCGGCATGCTCGGCGACCTGGCGGAGGCCGGGCGGATCGGAGGAGCGGAGAACGCGACCCGGGTCGCGCTGCTCACCGGGTCGCAGGGCGCCAAAGCGCGCAAGGAGGCCCTGCTGGACGCGGCGTCCGGCACCGCCGGGATCGTCGTGGGCACCCACGCGCTCCTCCAGGAGAGCGTCCAGTTCGCCGACCTGGGGCTCGTCGTCGTGGACGAGCAGCACCGCTTCGGCGTCGAGCAGCGGGACGCGCTGCGCGAGAAGACCGGCGGCGGCCGCCCGCACGTCCTGGTCATGACGGCGACCCCGATCCCGCGCACGGTCGCGATGACGGTCTTCGGCGATCTGGAGACCTCGGTCCTCGGGCAGCTTCCGGCGGGCCGGTCGGAGATCCGGACCCACGTGGTCCCGCCGGAGAAGCCCGCGTTCCTCGCCCGGACGTGGGAGCGCATCAAGGAGGAGGCCGCCCAGGGGCGGCAGGTCTACATCGTCTGCCCGCGCATCGGCGAGAAGGAGGGCGACGAGGGCGACGCGATGGACACGGGCGACGCCGACGACTCCGGCCGCCGCTCCCCGCTCGGCATCATGGAGGTGCTGCCCAAGCTGGAGGAGCTGCTCGCCGGCCTGCGCATCGGCGTCCTGCACGGCAAGCTGCATCCCGACGAGAAGGACGCGGTGATGCGCCGCTTCACCGCACGGGAGCTGGACGTGCTGCTCGCCACCACCGTCATCGAGGTCGGCGTGGACGTCCCCAACGCCACCGTGATGGTGATCATGGACGCGGACCGGTTCGGCGTCTCCCAGCTCCACCAGCTGCGCGGCCGCGTCGGACGCGGCTCCCTGCACGGCCTGTGCCTGCTCGTCACCGACGCCGAGCCCGGAAGCAAGGCCCGGGAGCGGCTCGACGCCGTCGCGTCCACCACGGACGGCTTCAAGCTGTCCCGCCTCGACCTGGAGCAGCGCCGCGAGGGCGACGTGCTGGGCGCCGCGCAGGCCGGCCGGACGTCCAGCCTCCGGCTGCTGACCCTCCACCGCGACGAGGACGTCATCCGCGACGCCCGCGAGGAGGCCACGGCACTGGTCGAGTCCGACCCGGACCTGGCCGACCACCCCGGCCTGGCCACCGTCCTCGCGTCCCTCCTGGACGAGGACCGCGCCGACTTCCTCGAAAAGACCTGACCCACTCGGCCCTCGCGCCGTCGGTGGCCATGCACCGGCAGGCGTGCTTGGCCGCGCCGGGACGCCGGGATACTGGGGGACATGACGAGGGTCATCGCGGGGATCGCGGGAGGGCGGCGGCTCGCCGTCCCGCCCGGACGGGACACACGGCCCACCGGCGACCGCGCCAGGGAGGGCCTGTTCGCCACGGTCCTCGCCCTTCTGGGCCCGCTGGACGGCCTGCGCGTCGCCGACCTGTACGCGGGGTCCGGGGCGGTCGGGCTGGAGGCGCTCTCCCGGGGCGCCGCCCACGCGCTGCTCGTCGAGTCGCATCCGCGCGCGATGCGGGTGATCCGGCAGAACGCCGAGGCGCTCGGGCTGCCCGGCGCCGTCCCGTGCCCGGAGAAGGCGGAGCGGCTCGTCCGCACGCCGCCGGACGAGCCCTACGACTGGATCTTCGCGGACCCGCCGTACCCGCTGCCGGACGCGTCCGTCACCGCCCTGCTGGAGGACCTCCGCGACCACGGATGGGCCGCACCCGACGCGCTGGTCGTCGTGGAGCGCGCCGCGCGCGGCCCGGCGCTGCGCTGGCCGGACGGCTTCGAGGCCGAGCGGGACCGCCGCTACGGCGAGGCGATGTTCTGGTACGGCCGCGCGACCGGCCGTTGAGACCACGGCGGTTCGGGTAGGAGGACGCGCATGAGGCCCGGGATCGACCGTGCGTTGACCCGTACCTGGGTCGTCACCTTGGTGCTGGCCGCCGCGCTCATGGCGAACATCACCTACGTGCAGGGTTTCCAGGCCGAGGAACTGCGGGACTCCGCGCTCAACTCCCGCCGCCTGGACGACCGCTTCAAGGTCGACCGCGGGCCGATCGTGGCGGACGGCGTCCGGCTCGCCTGGTCGGAGAAGGCCGGCGACGAGCGCTACCGGCGCCGCTACCGCGAGGGGCCGGTGTTCGCGCCGGTCACCGGCTACTTCTCCGTCTTCTCCCAGACCGGGCTGGAGGAGGCCGCGAACCACTTCCTCGACGGGACCGACGACCGGCTCGCCACCGCCAACCTCATCGACAAGATCCTCGGCAAGAAGGTGCCGGGCGGGACGGTCGAGGCCACCGTCGACGTCCGGGCGCAGCGCGTCGCGTACGAGGCGCTCAGCGCCGCCGGCGCGCGGCGGGCGGCCGCCGTGGTCCTCGACGCCGACACCGGCGCGATCCGGGTGCTGGCGTCCACGCCGACCTACGACCCGAACGAGGTGTCCACCCTCGACGGGGAGCGGGCGACGGCGGCGTTCGAGCGGCTCAACGCCCAGCCGCTCAAACCGCTGCTCGACAAGGCCGCGAAGGAGCTGTTCCCGCCCGGCTCGACGTTCAAGGCCGTGGTCGCGGCGGCCGCCCTGGAGGCCGGGGCTACCTCGGACACCGGGGTCACGGCGGGCCGGAGCTACCGGCCGCCCGGCGCCGGGCAGGCGATCAACAACGACGCGGCCGACATCGGCGGATCGTGCGACCGCGCCCGCATCCCGCTCATCGAGGCGTTCGCGCAGTCGTGCAACACCACGTTCGCCTACATGGGGGCTGAGGAGCCGGGCAACGGCGCCGTCCACGAGAAGGCCGCCGCCTTCGGGTTCGGCGACCGCATCGAGTACGCGGACGGCGTGCTGAGCGCCGCCTCGTCCTTCCCCGAGACGGGCGAGGCGGCGCTCAGCGCGCTCGGCTCCATCGGCCAGGGCAGCACGGTCGCCACGCCGCTGCAGATGGCCATGGTCGCCGCCGCGGCGGTCAACGACGGGGTGGTCATGCGGCCCCGGCTGATCGAGAAGTTCCGCGCCCCCGGCGGCCGGACGGTGGACGACGTCTCGCCCCGCCGGATGTCCCGGGCGCTGAGCTCCGAGCAGGCCGCCCAGATGCGGGACATGATGGAGGCCGTGGTCCAGAGGGGCACCGGCAGGTCGCTGCGGGGCACGTCCATCCTGGGCGGCAAGACAGGGACCGCCGACGTCGAGGGCGCCTCCTACAACGAGCGCTGGTTCATCGGCTTCGGGCCCCGAGAGAACCCCGAGTACGCCGTGGCGGTGCTGACCGAGGCCCCCGGGTACGGCATCGAGTCCGGCCCCATCGCCGCCCGGATCGTCGCCGCCCTCAGCCGCGAGTAGGCCCGCCGGTGCGCCGCGTCCGGATCCGCGCCCGGATCCGCCCGCCCGCGGCGCTTCGGGAGGCTCGGGCGAGCCCGGGTGAAAGCAGGCCGAATACGATTTGGTACGTTCGCGCCGCAGGTCAGAAACCGGGACCGAAGGGGTTCGCACCGTGCGCCGTGTCGTCTGTCCGGGATCGTTCGACCCCGTCACCAACGGGCATCTCGACATCATCAGCCGCGCCTCCCGTCTCTACGACGAGGTGGTCGTCGCCGTGCTGATCAACAAGAACAAGAAGAGCCTGTTCACCGTCGAGGAACGGGCCGGCATGATCACCGAGGTCACCAAGGAGTACGGCAACGTCCGGGTGGACACCTTCTACGGGCTCACCGTCGACTACTGCAAAGAGCAGGACATCCCGGTCATCGTGCGCGGGCTCCGCGCCGTCAGCGACTACGAGTACGAGCTGCAGATGGCCCAGATGAACCACCGGATAGCCGGTGTCGAGACGCTTTTCATGGCGACGAACCCGGAGTACGCGTTCCTCTCGTCAAGCCTGATGAAAGAAGTCGTGAAGTTCGGCGGCGACGCCTCCGGCCTCGTCCCGGACCTCGTGCACGACCGGCTGGTGGACCGCCTCCGGCAGGAGTGAGGGCCCGGCCCTGGTGAGGCGGCCGCGAGTTGGGGGCACTGCCGAAGCTTCGGTATCCTGTGACATCGGCCATCGACAGCCGCCGGCTCTCCCATGCCTCACGAAAGCAGGAATCCACTGACTCGCCGCGACCCCAACGCCCCGCTCGTGCTCGACACCCGGGCGCTGGGCAGGCAACCCGGGTCGTCGCGGGAGGAGCACCTGTCCGTGCCGGCACCGGAGAACTTCGGCGTCGAGATGGTGGGCGTCCCCGAGGGCGCCGCGATCGAGCTGGACCTCCGGCTCGAAGCGGTACTCGAGGGGGTGCTGGTCACCGGTACGGCGACGGTCCCCCTCCAGGGGGAGTGCTCCCGCTGCCTCGACCCGATCGCCTCGACCTTCGAGGCGGACTTCCAGGAACTGTTCGTCTACGGCGACACCCGCTCCGGCGGGAACGCCGACGACGAGGAGCTCCGCCTCGAGGGCGACCTGATCGACCTCGAGCCCGTCCTGCGGGACGCGGTGGTGCTCGCGCTGCCGCTCTCCCCGCTGTGCCGGGAGGACTGTCCGGGCCTGTGCCCGGACTGCGGTGTACGGCTGGCGGACGCCGAGCCGGGCCACCGCCACGCGGCCGCCGACCCCCGGTGGGCTGCGCTGCAGGATCTCGCCGGCGACCTGGCGCCGGCTCCCCCCGGCCGGGGGGACGGGAGCTCAGGCCCCCGTGGTTCATCCGACCGACGAGAAGGAAAGCAGGAGGGCTGACGTGGCCGTCCCCAAGCGGAAGAAGTCGCGCAGCAACACGCGGCACCGGCGTGCGCAGTGGAAGGCCACCGCGCCGAACCTGGTCGAGTGCCCGACGTGCCGCGACCCCAAGCTGCCCCACACCGCGTGCGCGACGTGCGGCACCTACAACCGGCGGCAGGTCATCACCCCGTCGTCCTGAGGTCTTCTCGCATCCCGGGGGGCGGATCCGCGCGGACGGCGCGGCCCGCCCCCTGCGGTGCGGCAGGACCGGCACCCCGACCACCCCGGCGCGAGACGTCGGCGTGGTGACCGGCGCGGAGAGCGCGCCCGGAGCCGTGGTGCACGCCGGGATCACCGACCGGCGCGCACCTCGTCTTCGCGGACCTTCCCTCGCCGAGCGTCCTCGCCGTCCCGGCCGCCCGGCCGCGCGCCACAGACGCGACCGCGCCCTGCGCGGTGCACGGCCTGCGAGGAGGGCCCTGTGAGCGGCAAGAAAAGCGACCCCGCGCCGGACCGCGCGGAACTGACCGGCGCGCTCGGCGTGGACGTCGACGCCGAACTGCTCGAACGCGCACTGACCCACCGTTCCTACGCCTACGAGAACGGCGGGCTCCCCACCAACGAGCGACTGGAGTTCCTCGGCGACTCGGTGCTGGGGCTCGTCGTCACCGACACCCTGTTCCGGGGCCACCCCGACCTGCCCGAGGGGCAGCTGGCCAAGCTGCGCGCCGCCGTGGTCAACATGCGGGCCCTCGCGGGCGTCGCGCGGGGCCTCGGCGTCGGCGCGCACATCCGCCTCGGCCGCGGCGAAGAGGGGACCGGCGGCCGCGACAAGGCGTCGATACTCGCCGACACGCTGGAGGCGCTGATCGGCGCGGTCTACCTCGACCGCGGCCTGGACGAGGCGTCCGCCCTGGTGCACCGGCTCTTCGACCCGCTCATCGACCGTTCTGCGGGCCTCGGCGCCGGGCTGGACTGGAAGACCTCGCTTCAGGAGCTCACCGCAGTGGAGGAGCTCGGCGTCCCCGAGTACCACGTCTCCGAGAGCGGCCCCGACCACCAGAAGACGTTCCGCGCCACGGTCCGCGTCGGCGGGACGACCTACGGGTCCGGTGAGGGCCGCAGCAAGAAGGAGGCCGAGCAGAACGCTGCCGAGGCCGGCTGGAACGAGATCCGCCGGATCGTCGTGGAGCGCGAGGCCGCCGCGCAGGGCGAGCAGGCCAGGCAGGCCGGACAGGCGGCCCAGGCCGGTGCCTGAGCTTCCCGAGGTCGAGGTCGTCCGGCGCGGCCTGGAGAGCTGGACGGCGGGCCGCACGATCGCGTCCGCCGAGGTGCTGCACCCCCGGTCGGTGCGCCGCCACGCGCCCGGCCCCGCCGACTTCGCCGGGCGCCTCGCCGGGCGCACCGTCCACCCGCCGCGCCGCCGCGGCAAGTACCTGTGGCTGCCGCTGAGCACGCCGGACGGCCCGGCGGACGAGGCGGGCGAGGCGCTGCTGGCCCACCTCGGGATGAGCGGGCAGCTGCTCGTCGGCGAGCCGGACCGGGAGCGCGAGAAGCACCTGCGGGTGCGGATCGCCTTCGCCGACGGCGGGCGCGACCTGCGCTTCGTCGACCAGCGGACGTTCGGGCACCTCCTGGTCACCGACCTGGTCCCCGACGCGGTCGGCGGCGGGAAGGGCCCCGGGCTCGTCCCGGCGCCGATCGTGCACATCGCCGCGGACCCGCTGGAGGACGCCTTCGACGCCGAGGCGTTCTTCCGCGCCCTCCGCCGCCGCAGGACCGGCATCAAGCGGGCGCTGCTCGACCAGTCGCTGATCAGCGGGGTCGGCAACATCTACGCCGACGAGGCGCTGTGGCGGGCCAGGCTGCACTGGGGGCGGCCGACCGACACGATGACCCGGGCGGAGGCCGCGCGCGTCCTGGAGGGCGCACAGGAGGTCATGGAGGCCGCCCTGGCCGTCGGGGGGACCTCGTTCGACAGCCTCTACGTCGACGTGAACGGCGACAGCGGCTACTTCGAGCGGTCGCTGGACGCCTACGGGCGGCGCGACGAACCGTGCCGCCGCTGCGGCACCCCGATCCGCCGGGACGAGTTCATGAACCGCTCCTCCTACAGCTGCCCCGTGTGCCAGCCTCGTCCGCGCCGCATGCGCTGACCGCGGGCCGGTTCGCCTCGCGCGATCCCGTCCGCCGGTCGGGTGACGCGCCGACCCCCGCTGCGGTTACGTTTGAGCACGCTTGGTGACCACGATCGAGGAGGGGCTGATGGGGACCGGGGACGACGAGACCGCGCGGCTGACGGCCTGGGTGCGGGGGCGGGTCCAGGGGGTCGGGTTCCGCTGGTGGGTGCGGGCGCGGGCACTGGAGCTCGGCCTCGCCGGCAGCGCGACCAACCTCGCCGACGGGCGCGTCGAAGTCGTCGCGGAAGGTCCCCATGCGGAGTGCCGGAAACTGCTCGACCTGCTGAAAGGCGACTCCCCGGCCGGACTGCCCGGCAGGCCCGGCAAGGTCACGGGCGTGGTGGAGCGCTGGAGCGAGCCGCGCGGAGAGGCTCCCGGTTTCCACGAGAGGTGACCGGGTAGGGAGTTCCGGTTTATACCTGCTAAACTAGTAGTGGAAGGTTGTTACCGGCCTGTGATGTGCGTCTTGACCAGGACACCGGCCGGTGCGACTCTAGACGATACGCGCACCGACTTCAGCTGTTTCTCGTGCGCGATCCCTGCTGGTTACTCAGCGTGGAGGACCCTTAGTCATGGCGAAGGCTCTACTCGGCCACGTCGGCGGTCCCGACCCCCGGATGGTCGCGGAGATGCGGCGCCTTCAACAGCGCGTACGTGATCTGGAAGCCGAGCTCGTACGGCTTCAGGCAGAGAACGACGCGCTCGCGACGGCTCCGGACGACGATGTGATGTCCCTTGCGGTGAAGGACCGTGAACCGGCGCTGACCTGATCAGCGCCTTATTCCTGAACAGGGACGCCGCTATCCGGCGTCCCTGTAGCGTTGAGAAGCAGGTACATACCGCAGCGCCCTCGGCGGCGGGGCCGTGCAGGCCCTCTCCGGAGCGGGCGCCGCTGGTGATCGCCGCCTCGCCCCGGCCCGCTCAAGGGCCCGGGGCGCGATCAGGTATTGCGCATCCCCGCTGACCTGCCTTCGACCGCGGTCGCGACCGTCGAGGTCGTCCCATTGCCACCGTGCGTGACGGTGAAGTCGGGAGCCGAGACGGGCGGCAGTGTTACCCTCGGGCTGGTGTGTGCGGGACGGTCAGGATTCGGGCAAACTTCGGTACGCATTCACCCTGTCCGAATAGATGACATCTGTGACAATTGTCCGGATTTGGGGCATCTGGTGGTTCGTGGCCGTCGTGACCCGAATCCGTGTCGCCGCCCGCGCGTCCCGCCCGCGGGCCGGCCGCGGCCGATGTATAACGAACACGGCGTCGCCTGCCCCCGTCCCGGACGTCGTCGCGCCTGGTAGGGCCACGGGCAGGGGGCGGCGCGCAGGAGCCGCGCCGGTGGTCGCGGGCGGTGCCGACGGACATTCCAGGAGGACGGCGAGCGCGTGTACTTGAAGAATCTGACGCTGCGCGGCTTCAAGTCCTTCGCGTCGTCCACCACGCTGAAGTTCGAGCCGGGCATCACCGCCGTCGTCGGGCCGAACGGCTCGGGCAAGTCCAACGTCGTCGACGCCCTGGCCTGGGTCATGGGGGAGCAGGGCGCCAAGTCCCTGCGCGGCGGCAAGATGGAGGACGTCATCTTCGCCGGGACCGCCAACCGGGCGCCGCTCGGCCGCGCGGAGGTGGTGCTGACGATCGACAACACCGACGGCGCCCTCCCGATCGACTACACCGAGGTCACGATCAGCCGGCTGATGTTCCGGTCGGGCAGCAGCGAGTACGCGATCAACGGCGACCCGTGCCGGCTGCTGGACATCCAGGAGCTGCTCTCCGACTCCGGCATCGGCCGCGAGATGCACGTCATCATCGGGCAGGGGCAGCTCGACCGCGTCCTGCACTCGGGCCCGGAGGGACGCCGCGCGGTGATCGAGGAGGCGGCCGGCGTACTGAAGCACCGCAAGCGCAAGGAGAAGGCGCTCCGCAAGCTCGACGCGATGCAGGGGAACCTCACCCGCGTCCAGGATCTCACCGGTGAACTGCGGCGGCAGCTGAAGCCGCTGGGCAAGCAGGCCGAGATCGCCCGCAGGGCCGCCGTCATCCAGGCCGATCTCCGCGACGCCCGGCTGCGGCTGCTGGCCGACGACCTGGTCACGCTGCGGACGAGGCTGGAGCAGGAGGCCGCGGACGAGGCCGCGATCCGGGAGCGCCGCACCGAGACCGAGCGGGCGCTGAACGAGGCGCAGGAGCGCGAGCGCGTCCTGGAGGCCGAGGAGGCCGAGCAGGCGCCCCGGCTCGCCCAGGTGCAGGACACCTGGTTCCGGCTGTCGGCGCTGAAGGAG
The DNA here is from genome assembly GCF_014648675.1 of Actinomadura livida. Classification (GTDB taxonomy): domain Bacteria; phylum Actinomycetota; class Actinomycetes; order Streptosporangiales; family Streptosporangiaceae; genus Spirillospora; species Spirillospora livida. The sequence continues at coordinate 535,790 of NZ_BMRO01000003.1, read as the reverse complement.
CGGCTGCGGGGCGTCGCCGACCTCGCGGCCGAGCGGCACCGCAACGCCGCGGAAGCGCGCGAGGAGGAGCGCCGCGGCCGCGATCCCGAGGACATGGAGCGCGAGGCCGCGGAGATCCGCGAGCAGGAGGAGATGCTCCGGGCGGCGCTGGAGGAGGCCCAGGACGGGCTCTCCGCGGCCGTCGGGGAGCGGTCGGGCGCCGAGGAGGCGCTGGCCGCCGAGGAACGGCGGCTGCAGGCCGCCGCCCGCGCCGCCGCCGACCGCCGCGAGGAGCTCGCCCGGCTGCGCGGCCGCGTCGAGGCGCTGCGCAGCAAGGCCGCCGCCGGGCGGTCGGAGATCGGGCGGCTCGCGGAGGCGCGCGAGGAGGCCGAGCAGCGCGCCGGGGCCGCGCAGGCCGAGTTCGAGGCGTTCGAGGCCGAGGTCGTGGAGGACCCGGAGCTCGCCGCCGAGCACGAGGCGGCCCAGGAGGCGCTCGCCACCGCCAAGGACGCCGCCGAGTCGGCGCGCGCGGCGCTGGACGGCCCGCGCCGCGCGCTCAAGGAGGCGCGCTCCGCCGTCGGTTCGGCGAGGTCGGCGGACCAGGCCGCGCAGAAGAAGGTCGCGGCGCTGCAGGCCCGGATCGAGGCCCTCGGCCTGACGCTGGCCAGTGCCGCCGACGGCGGGGAGACCCTGCTGGCCGCGGGCGCGGACGGCTCGCTCGACGGCGTCCTCGGCACGGTCGCGTCGCTGCTGAACGTCCGGCCCGGCTACGAGACGGCGATCGCCGCCGCGCTCGGCAACGCGGCCGAGGCCATCGCGGTCGGCTCCCTGGACACGGCCGAGGCCGCGCTCGCGCTGCTGCGCTCCCGCGACTCCGGGCGGGCCGGGCTGCTCGTCGGCGGGGGAGCGGCCGCCGCGTCCGGTCGCCTCCCCGGCATCGACTACGCGGTCGACGCCGTCACCGTGCCGGACGGCGTGCGTCCCGCGATCGAGCACCTGCTGCGTGATGTGGCCGTCGTGGACGACGTTCCGTCCGCCGCCGCCTTGGTCCGGAGGGAGCCCTCGCTGCGCGCCGTCACCCGTGATGGCGAGCTCGTCGGCGCGCACTGGGCGCAGGGCGGCGCGGCGGCTGGAGCGCAAAGCCTTCTGCAGATGCGCGCGACGCTGGACGAGGCCACCGAAGACCAGGCCGCGGCCGAGACGGCGGCCGGCGTCGCGGCCGGCGACCTCACGGCCTCCATGGAGCGTGAGCACGCGGTCCAGACGGCGGTGGAGGCCGCGGAGGCCGCCGCCAACGAGGCCCAGTCAGGCGTCAATCAGGCACAGGCGGAGCTCGACCGGGTCCGCGCGCGCTTGCGCGAGTTCGACGCGCAGGCCGCCCGGGAGGCCCAGCGCGCCGCCCGCCTGGAGGCCGACGTCCGCGCCGCCAGGGGTGAGGCGGAGCGGCTCACCAAGGCCCTGGACGCGGCGAACGAGTCCCTGGAACGCGATACCGAGGCGGCCGAGGAACTCGCCATGCGGCTCGCCGAGTCGGAGGAGGCCGCGGAGGTCGCCGAAGAGGCCGGCCACGACACGGAGGCCCGCGAGGAGCTGAACGCCCGCTGCCAGGAACTCCGCGCCGTCGAGATGGAGGCGCGCCTCTCCGTGCGCACCGCCGAGGAGCGCGTCCAGGCCATCGCCGGACGCGCCGACGCCCTCGAACGCGGCGCCCGCCGCGAACGCGAGGAACGCGCCCGCGCGGCCCAGCGCCGCGCCCGGCGCGAGGAGCAGGCAAGGGTCGCCAAGGCCGTCCACCGGGGCGCCGGGACGGCCCTGGAGCGCATCGAGCACTCCCTGGCCGCGGCCGTCCGCCGGCGGGAGGCCGCCGAACAGGCCAAGGCCGCACGCGAGGCCGAGCTGAAGGTCGTCCGCACCCAGGTCCGCGAGCTGTCGGCGACCCTCGAACGCCTCGTCAACGTCGTCCACGGCAACGAGGTCGCCCGCGCCGAGCAGCGCCTCCGCCTGGAGCAGTACGAGCAGCGGGCCCTGGACGAGTTCGGTTTGGAAGTCGAGTCGCTGGTGTCGGAGTACGGGCCCGACCAGCCCGTGCCGCCCGACCCGGACAAGGGAGAGGACGCCCAGCCCGCCCCGTACGACCGGACCGTCCAGGAGAAGCGCGCCAGGACCGCCGAAAGGCAGCTCAACCAGCTCGGCAAGGTGAACCCGCTCGCGCTGGAGGAGTTCGCCGCGCTGGAGGAGCGGCACGCGTTCCTCACCTCGCAGCTGGAGGATCTGAAGAAGACCCAGCGCGAGCTCCTCGGCCTCGTCAAGGAGGTGGACGACCGCGTCCAGGAGGTCTTCGGCACCGCCTACGACGACACCGCCCGCGAGTTCGAGCGGATCTTCGCCCGGCTGTTCCCCGGCGGGGAGGGCAGCCTGTCGCTGACCGAGCCCGGCGACATGCTCGCGACCGGCGTCGAGGTCTCCGCCCGCCCGCCCGGCAAGAAGGTCAAGCGGCTGTCGCTGCTCTCGGGCGGCGAGCGGTCCCTGGTCGCGATCGCGTTCCTCGTCGCCGTCTTCAAGGCCCGCCCGTCGCCGTTCTACGTCCTGGACGAGGTCGAGGCCGCGCTGGACGACACCAACACCCAGCGGCTCCTCACCGTCTTCGAGGAACTGCGCGAGGCGTCCCAGCTGATCGTGATCACCCACCAGAAGCGCACCATGGAGGGCGCCGACGCCCTCTACGGCGTCAGCATGCGCAACGACGGCGTCACCCAGGTGGTAAGCCAGCGGTTGAGGGACTGATCGCGGTGCCTATTGCATTGCCCTTGGCGGTCAGGCCCTAGAGGGCCTTCCCTTCGGCGGGCGCCGCGCGCGATCGCTGCATCGCTCCGGCTCGCCCAGGGGCTCGCTGCGCGATCAGGTTCCTCGCAGGCTCGGAACCTGCCTTCGGACGCGATCGCAGGCGTTGATGTCGGTGCGTGGTGCTGTGGTGGCTGGGGCCGGTGCGCGAAAATTTCACATAATCAAAATAATGGTCACCAGTTCCTTGGAACGCGACACCTCATCAGTGTTCACATTTCGGGCGGACGCGAGAGGTGGTGCCGCATGATTTTTCCCAGCAAATAACGCGTTGGTTACATCGCATTCGCGCCGGTTATCGGGTGAGTGCCCGGAGGGTGTGCACTGACCGTGACCCTGTGGCGACGCTGACGGGCTTGTGAGGGGCGGAACGCATCCACTACCCATGTGCACCGTGGTTCTCCGGCTTCCCCACCGGGCGAACACCGTTCGGTACGGAGAATGCGGAAGGTGGTGCGCGTGGACCCCCAGAAACTCAAGGACAATTTCGCCCTCGTGGGCGCGAACGGCATCGAGGTCGCCGAATATTTCTACGCCGATCTCTTCGCACGCGAACCGGGGTTGCGGCCGATGTTCCCGGTGGCCATGGCGAAGCAGCACGAGGTCCTGCTCGCCGCGCTCGCCCAGATCGTCTCGTCGGTCGACGACCCCGACACGCTCGTCCCGTTCCTGCGTGATCTCGGCCGGCACCACCACGGGTTCGGCGTCACCGGAGACCACTACGCCCCGGTGGGCGCCAGCCTCCTGGCCACCCTCGCCTACTTCAGCGGCCCCGAATGGAACGAGGACCTCGAACGCGACTGGACGGCCGCCTACGGCCTCGTCGCGAAGGTCATGACGGAGGCCGTGGCCGTCTCCTGACCCGATATGGACGCCCTACGCCTGAAAACGAGCTTCGACCGGGTCGCCGAGCAGGGGGACGCGGTCGCCCTGTTCTTCTACTCCGACCTGTTCGTCCGCAACCCCCATCTGCGCGACATGTTCCCGATCGGCATGCGCGGGCAGCGCGACAAGCTGCTGCGCGCCCTCGGGCACATCGTCTCCCAGGCGGACGACCTGCCCGCACTCGTACCGTTCCTCCAGCAGCTCGGCCGCGACCACCGCAGGTTCGGCATCGTCTCCGAGCACTACCCGCACGTCGGCGCCAGCCTCATCGCCACCCTGCGGCACTTCAGCGGCCCCGACTGGACCGACGACGTCGAGAGCGACTGGAACGCCGCCTACAGCCTCGTCGCCAAGGTCATGCTGGAAGCCGCCGACGAGGACGCGCTGAGCAGCCCCGCCTGGTGGAACGGCCAGGTCATCGCGGTCGAGCGGCGCCGCTTCGACATCTGCGTCCTGCGCGTCCAGCCGGACCGGCCGCTGCCCTACCGGCCCGGCCAGTAGGTCGCGCTGGAGGTCCCGTCCCGGCTGCGGCACTGGCGGTACTACTCGATGGCGAACGCCCCCCGCCCCGACCACACCGTTGACTTCCACGTCCGGCTCGTGGACGGCGGCCCGGTCAGCCCCGTCCTGGTGCGGGGCACCGAGACCGGCGACCGGGTCCGCATGGGCGCCCCGGTCGGCACGCTCACCCTCGACGAGTCGTCCGGCAGGGACGTCCTGCTCGTCGCGGGCAGCACCGGCCTGGCCCCGCTCAAGGCGATCCTGGAGCAGATCTCGCTCCGCCCCGACCCGCCGCGGGTGCACCTGTTCTTCGGCGCCCGCACCAGGGACGGCCTGTACGACCTGGAGGACCTGACCAAACTGGCCGGCGAGTTCCCCTGGCTCACCGTCGTGCCCGCCGTGTCGGACGAGTCCGGCGGCCACGGCTTCACCGCGCGGCTCCAGTCCGGGGGCCGGGCGGGCGGCGGCGACGTCGAGCACGGGAACCTGTCCGACATCGTGGCCGGGCACGGCCCCTGGGACGGCCACGACGCCTACGTGTGCGGGCCGTCCGCGATGGTCGGGCACACGGTCGAGCAGCTGGCGCGGCTCGGCGTGCCGCGTGATCGCATCCGGCTGGAAACCTTCGCCGACGCACAGAGGTGAGCGCGTTGAACTCCCCGAACCTTCCCGTCGTCTCCGAGGGCGCGCGGCTGACCCCGGGCGAACTGCGGTCGGTGGTCTTCGCCCGGGCCGCCCTCGGCCGCCGCGGGTACGACGAGGAACAGGTCCGCAACTTCCTGGCCTACGTCGAGCGGCAAGTCGTCCAGATCTTCACCGACCAGGCGGCCCTCGCCGAGGAGGTCAACCGGCTGCGCGCCCAGGCGGCCAAGGGCGCCCAGGGCGTCATGGCCCCGGAGGACGCCCATTTCCAGGCCGTCCGAATCCTCTCGCAGGCCCAGCAGACCGCCGACCTGTACGTGGCGGACGCCGAGCGCTACACGCGCGAACTGGCCCACGAGGCCAGGCTGCAGCGCGAGGCGATCCTGTCCGACGCCAGGGGCCGCGCCGAGCACATGCTGGAGGACGCCCACCGCAAGGCCGCCGCAGTCGCCGACGCGGCCGTCCGCGAACACACGCCGTCACCCACCGCCGACGCGCAGCCGGACGACCAGCGCCGCGCGATGGAACGCGAGATCGCCTACCTCCGCACCTACAGCGACGTCTACCGCACCCACCTCCGCTCCTACCTGGAGGCCCTTCTGCGCAACGTCGACGAGTGGGAGAACGCGGAACGAGTTTCGACCCCCGTCCCCTGGCCAACACCCTGATGGACAGACCTGCCAACGACCCGGCCTGAGCCCATCCCCGCCGGACCGCGTCGGTATGACGTTCGACCGGCTCGTGACGGGGTTCTATGGTTTCTGGCCGGGTCACTCCCTGTTTCTTGGAGCGACCTCAGCCCGTGCGGAGCGGGGGTTCCAGGGGGTGGCCCCCCTGGGCTAGCAGGGGGGCCGCCCCCTGGGCGACACACTCTGGAAAACTGGGAGCGCTATGGAATATCTGATCGTCATCGCCGCGCTGGCCGCCGTCGCTCTGATCGTCGGCGGCGTCGTGCTGCTGCGGCCCCGTCGTGGAAGGCCGCGTCCGCCCGCCGAACGCCCCGCGGAGCGGACGGGCGGCGCGACCGTCGCCGAGGAGGGGGACGCGGGCGCCCCCACGATCGAGCGGGCGCCGCCGACGGAGGTTCCGGCGCCGCGGCCCACGGTCGAGATCGAGAAGCCGCCGCCCGGCGCGGGCCGGCTGGTGCGGCTGCGCGCCCGGCTCGCCCGCTCCCAGAACACGTTCGGCAAGACCCTCCTCGGGCTCCTGTCGCGCGAGACGCTCGACGAGGACGCCTGGGAGGAGATCGAGGACACCCTGATCACCGCGGACATGGGCGCGGCCGTGGCCCGGCAGATCACCGACGACCTGCGGACGCGGGTGCAGGTGCTCGGCACCCGCGAGGTGGGCGAGGTCCGGGAGCTGCTCAAGGAGGAGCTGGTCAAGCAGATCGGCCCGGATCTGGACCGCTCCCTGAAGACGGAGACGGCGGGGGGCCGTCCGGCGGTGCTGCTGGTCGTCGGCGTCAACGGCACCGGCAAGACCACGACCTGCGGCAAGCTCGGCCGCGTCCTCGTCGGGGACGGCAAGACCGTGCTGCTCGGCGCCGCGGACACCTTCCGCGCCGCCGCCGCGGACCAGCTGGAGACGTGGGCGAGCCGCGTGGGGGCGCAGGTCGTCCGCAAGGAGGAGGGCGCCGACCCCGCGAGCGTCGCGTTCGACGCGGTCAAGCAGGGCATCGACAGCAAGGTCAACGTCGTGATCGTCGACACCGCCGGGCGGCTGCACACCAAGACCGGACTGATGGACGAGCTGGGCAAGGTCAAGCGCGTCGTGGAGAAGCAGGCCACGGTCGACGAGGTCCTGCTCGTCCTGGACGCCACGACCGGGCAGAACGGCATGCAGCAGGCCCGCGTGTTCGCCGAGGTCGTCAACGTCACCGGCGTGGTGCTGACCAAGCTGGACGGCACCGCGAAGGGCGGCATCGTCGTCCAGGTGCAGCGGGAGCTCGGCGTCCCGGTGAAGCTCGTCGGGCTCGGGGAGGGCCCCGACGATCTCGCGCCGTTCGAGCCGGAGGCGTTCGTGGACGCCATTCTCGGTGACTGACATTTGCCGAAAAAATCGCTATGTGAGGATTTAGAAACACCGGCGAAACACGCCGGGGCCGGTTTTCACACCGCGGAAACGTAGCAGCCGATCGGGTGAAACGGCCGCGCCAGAGTCTCTGAGCAGTCACGTTCCCTGGCGAGGAGGGACTCTCTCAGAGATGAAGATCGATAGCGGTAACACCGCGTGGATCCTGACGAGCGCGGCGCTCGTTCTGCTGATGACACCGGGCCTGGCCTTCTTCTACGGAGGCATGAGCCGGGCCAAGAGCGTGCTCAACATGATGATGATGAGCTTCGTCAGCATCGCCACCGTCGGCATGGTGTGGATCGCCTACGGCTGGTCCATGGCCTTCACGTCGGGCGGCGGGCTCAGCTCCTTCGTCGGCGGGTTCAGCGAGTGGGGGCTGGTCGGGCTGGAGACCGTCGCCACCGCCGACGACGGGACCGGAATCCCGCAACTGGCGTTCGTGGCGTTCCAGGCCACGTTCGCCATCATCACGGTCGCGCTCATCAGCGGAGCCGTTGCGGACCGTGCCAAGTTCGGGGCTTGGGTCGTGTTCACCGTGGTCTGGGCGACGCTCGTCTACTTCCCGATCGCGCACTGGGTGTGGTGGTCGGACGGCGAGGAGGGCGGCAAGGCCGGCTGGATCTTCGAGCTCGGCGCACTCGACTTCGCGGGCGGCACCGTCGTCCACATCAACGCCGGCGTCGCGGCGCTCGCCCTGGTGCTCGTCCTCGGCAAGCGCCGGGGCTGGCCGAAGGAGCCGATGCGCCCGCACAACCTGCCGTTCGTCCTGCTCGGTGCGGGTCTGCTGTGGTTCGGCTGGTTCGGGTTCAACGCCGGCTCGGCCGGGGCCGCCAACGAGATCGCGGGCATCGCGTTCATCAACACCATCGGCGCGACCTGTGCCGCCGCGTTCGCCTGGATCGTCGTGGAGAAGCTGCGGGACGGCTCGTCCACCACGCTCGGCCTCGCGTCCGGCATCGTCGCCGGACTCGTCGCGATCACCCCGGCCTGCGCGTTCGTGACCCCGCTCGGGTCCATCGCGATCGGCCTCGTCGCCGGTGCCGTCTGCGCGTTCGCGGTCAGCCTCAAGTACAAGCTCGGCTACGACGACGCGCTCGACGTGGTCGGCGTCCACATGGTCGGCGGCATCGTCGGCGCCCTGCTCATCGGCGTCCTGGCCACCACGGCCGTCAACGAGGGCGGCGCCGACGGCCTGTTCGCCGGGGGCGGCGTGTCGCTGCTCGGCAAGCAGGCGATCGCGGTCGTGGCGACCCTCGCCTACTCGTTCGTGGCGACCTACATCATCGCCAAGATCATCGACCTGGTGATGGGCTTCCGGGTCAGCGAGGACGACGAGGCCGCCGGCCTCGACAGCACGGCGCACGCCGAGACCGCCTACGACTTCGGCACCATCCGGACGGGCGGCGGTTCCGGTGCGACGCTGGCCGCGGCCGCCGCGCCCGCCCCGGCCGGCGGGGACGCCGACAAGCCCGAGGGCGCGGCGAAGAAGGTGGAGGCGTAGGGATGAAGCTCATCACGGCGGTCATCAAGCCGTTCAAGCTGGACGAGGTCAAGAAGGCGCTGGAGACCTTCGGCGTCAAGGGCCTCACGGTCAGCGAGGCCAGCGGCTACGGCCGGCAGAAGGGGCACACCGAGGTCTACCGCGGCGCCGAGTACCAGGTCGACCTGGTGCCCAAGCTGCGGATCGAGGTCCTCGTCGACTCCGCGGACGCCGACGACATCATCGACGTGATCGTCAAGGCGGCCCGCACCGACAAGATCGGTGACGGCAAGGTCTGGGCCGTTCCCGTCGACACGGTCGTCCGCGTCCGCACCGGCGAGACCGGGCCGGAAGCCCTGTAGGCGTCCCGGTGACCCTCGCCACCCCGCGCCCCGGAGACCGCCCGGCAGGACCGGGCGGTACCGGGGCGGACGGGGCGGGAACCGCCCGTGCCGCCCTCGCGGCGGCGCGGGCCTCCCGCGCCGCGGAACTGGACCGCTGGCTGGGCTCCCTCCTCACGGCCGGCGGCACCCCGGACGGCGTGGCGCTCATCGCGGTCGGCAGCCACGGCCGCCGCGACCTGACCCCCGGCGGCGACCTCGACCTCGTCCTGCTGCACCGAGGCCGGGCCGACATCGCCGGGATCGCCGACCGGATCTGGTACCCCGTCTGGGACTCCGGGCTGCGGCTCGACCACTCGGTCCGCACCGTCCACGAGGCCCGCACCGTCGCGCGCGGCGACCTGAAGGCCGCACTCGGGCTGCTGTCGGCGCGCCGGATCGCGGGCGCCCACGCGCTCGCCGACGAACTGCGCGCCGCGGTCCTCGCCGACTGGCGGGCCGACGCGCCCGTCCGGCTGGCCGACCTGTCGGCGATGTGCCGCGAGCGCTGGGACGGGCAGGGCGAGCTGGCCTTCCTGCAGGAGCCCGACCTCAAGGAGGCGCGCGGCGGGCTCCGCGACGTCCACGTCATGCACGCCGTCGCCGCGTCCTGGGTGGCGTCCGCCCCGGGCGGGCAGGTCCGGGACGCCCACGACCTGCTCCTCGACGTGCGGCACGCGCTGCACGAGGTCACCGGCCGGTCCACCGACCGGCTCGTCCTGCAGGAGCAGGAGGCGGTCGCGCACGCCCTCGGCCTGCTGGACAGGGACGTCCTGCAGCGCTCGATCGCGGAGGCCGCCCGCACGATCACCTACGCGGCCTCCCACCTGTGGCGCCGCGTCGACCGCTTCACCGCGTCCCAGGGCCGGCGGCCCGGTGGCCAGCGGGCCGGTGGCCAGCGGCCCGGTGGTCAGCGGCGTGGCGTGGAGCGGCGTCCCGTCGGGGACGGCGCCGTCGAGCACGAGGGCGAGGTCGTGCTCGCGCGGAACGCCGACCTGGACGACCCCGCGCTCGTCCTCCGCGTCGCCGCGGCCGCGGCCCAGGCGGGCCTTCCGCTCGCCCCCGCCACGGTCTCCCGCCTCGCCGAGCACGCGGCCCTGCCTGCGGCGCCGTGGCCCGCCGAGGCCCGCGACGCCCTCGTCGCGCTGCTCGGCGCCGGTCCAGCCGCCATCGGCGTGTGGGAGGCCCTCGACCAGGCGGGGCTGGTCGTCCGGCTGCTGCCCGACTGGGAACGCGTCCGCAACCGCCCGCAGCGCAACCCCGTGCACCGGTTCACCGTGGACCGCCACCTGGTGGAGGCCGCCGCGGGCGCCGCCGCGCTCACCCGCGACGTCTCCCGGCCCGACCTGCTCCTCGTGGGCGCGCTCCTGCACGACATCGGCAAGGGCTGGCCGGGCGACCACTCCACCAGCGGCGCCGTCGTCGCCCGGGACCTCGGCGCCCGCCTCGGCTTCCCCGAGGAGGACGTCAGCGTGCTGGAGACGCTCGTCCGCCACCACCTGCTGCTCCCCGAGACCGCCACCCGCCGCGACATCGACGACCCGGTCACCGTGCGGACCGTCACCGCCGCCGTCGCCGAGGTGCCCGGCCGCGAACGCGAGATCATCGAGCTGCTCGCCGCCCTCGCGATCGCCGACGGCAACGCCACCGGCCCCGCCGCCTGGGGCGCCTGGAAGGCCCGGCTCGTCGCCGAACTCGCCCGCCGCTCCGCCGCCGCGCTGGCCGGCGGGACACCGCCGCCCGCCCCCGGCCCCGGCCCCGACCGGCTGGCCCTCGTCCGCCACGACGGCGGCGCCGTCCGCGTCAGCGGCTCCCGCATCACCATCGCCGCGCCCGACCGCCCCGGCCTGCTGTGGCGCGCGGCCGGCGTCCTCGCCCTGCACCGGCTGGCGGTGAAGACCGCCCGCACGATCTCGTCCACCGAGGACTCCGCCGGGACCGCCGTCCTGGACTTCACCGCCGTCCCCGAGTACGGGACGCCGCCCGACCCGGCCGGCCTGGAGGCGGACCTGCGGCGCATGCTCGCCGACCGGCTCGACGTGGCCGGCCTGCTCGAACGCCGAGCGAGGTCGGCCCGGGTGCGTCCGGGCGTGACGGTCCCGCCGCCCCGCGTGCTGATCGTGGACGACGCGTCCCGCACCGCCACCGTCATCGAGGTCCGCGCCCACGACCGGCCAGGGCTGCTCTGGCGGATCGGGCAGGCGCTGGGCGCGTGCGGCCTGCGGGTCCGCGCCGCTCGGGTCGACACCCTCGGCGCCGAGGCCGTCGACGTCTTCTACGTGGTGGACGAGCGCGGCCGCCCGGTGGAGGACCCCGCCGTCCTGGCCGATGTGCGGACCGGGATCCTCGCGTCCCTGCGCTGACCCGCGCGTTTCCCGGCGACCGCCGGGCGGCCGCGGAAAGGGCTCGGCGAGACGGGTGGGGCTCGGCCGGTGACCCGATACGCTGATAGACGATCCCAGAAGCTTTCCAAGGACGGTCCAGACACGTGTTCGAGACGCTCTCCGACCGGTTGACGACGGTCTTCTCGTCGCTGCGCAGCAAGGGCAGGCTCTCCGAGGCCGACATCGACGCCACGGCCCGGGAGATCCGGATCGCGCTGCTCGAGGCCGACGTCGCGCTGCCGGTGGTCAAGGACTTCATCGCGCAGGTCAAGGAGCGGGCGCGGGGCGCTGAGGTCTCGCAGGCGCTGAACCCGGCGCAGCAGGTCGTCAAGATCGTCAACGAGGAGCTCATCAACATCCTCGGCGGCGAGACCCGCCGGATCAAGCTCGCCAAGACCCCGCCCACCGTGATCATGCTCGCGGGCCTGCAGGGCGCGGGCAAGACCACCCTCGCCGGCAAGCTCGCCCGCTGGCTGAAGCAGGAAGGCCACGCCCCGATGCTCGTGGCCGCCGACCTGCAGCGGCCCAACGCCGTCCAGCAGCTCGAGGTCGTCGGCGAGCGGGCCGGGGTCGCGGTGTTCTCCCCCGAGCCGGGCAACGGGGTCGGCGACCCGGTCGACGTCGCGCGCCGCTCGATCGACCACGCGCGGCAGGCCCAGCACGACGTCGTCGTCATCGACACCGCCGGCCGCCTCGGCATCGACGCCGAGATGATGCAGCAGGCCATCGACATCCGCGACGCCGTCCAGCCCGACGACGTGCTGTTCGTCGTCGACGCCATGGTCGGCCAGGACGCCGTCAACACCGCCCAGGCGTTCGTGGACGGGGTCGGCTTCGACGGCGTCGTCCTCACCAAGCTCGACGGCGACGCCCGCGGCGGCGCGGCGCTGTCGGTGCGGCACATCACCGGCCGGCCGATCATGTTCGCCTCGACGGGGGAGAAGCTGGAGGACTTCAGCGTCTTCCACCCGGACCGCATGGCGGGCCGGATCCTCGACATGGGCGACATCCTCACCCTGATCGAGCAGGCCGAGCAGGCGTTCGACGCCGAGCAGGCCGAGCGGATGTCCACGAAGTTCGCCTCCGGCGAGGACTTCACGCTCGAGGACTTCCTCGAGCAGATGATGATGATCCGCAAGCTCGGCCCCATCGGGAACCTGCTCGGCATGATGCCGGGCATGGGGCAGGTCCGGGACCAGATCAGCGGGATCGACGACCGGGACCTGGACCGCATCGCCGCGATCATCCGCTCGATGACCCCGCAGGAACGCGCCCAGCCCAAGATCATCAACGGTTCGCGGCGGGCCCGCATCGCGCGCGGTTCCGGCGTCGGCGTCGGCGAGGTCAACAGCCTGGTCACCCGGTTCTTCGACGCGCAGAAGATGATGCGCCAGATGGCCGGGGGGATGGGCATTCCCGGCATGCCAGGGATGCCGGGCGGACGGAAGAAGGCGGCCAAGGCGAAGGCGGCCAAGAACAAGAAGGGCAAGCAGCGCAGCGGCGACCCGCGCAAGCGCGCCGCCGGGGGGAAGGGCCGCCAGGACGACCAGCAGCCCGCGGCCGACGCGATGCCCCAGGGGCTCCCGCCCGGCCTCGGCGGGGGGCAGCTTCCCCCGGGCCTCGGCGGCGGCCAGCTCCCGCCCGGCTTCCAGATGCCCGACCTGGGCAAACTGCAGGGCCGCAAGAAGAAGTGACCGCTCGTTCCGCCCTCGGGCGGGCGCGTCCCGGACACGGCATCGTGCGATTGCGCTTTCGCCGCCATCGTCTGGCAGAATGGCTTGCTGGAAACCCGGATCCGCGAGGCGCCCTCTCTCGTCCTGCGCGGCCGGAGTCCATCGGACGGCCGTGAGCCGGTGTTCCCCACCTGGCACGGGCCCGTCCACCCGTAATGAAGTCTGGAGTGCACCACACCCGTGGCAGTCAAGATCAAGCTCAAGCGTCTGGGGAAGATCCGGAACCCGCAGTACCGGATCGTCGTCGCCGACGCCCGCACCAAGCGTGACGGGCGCGCCATCGAGGAGATCGGGCTCTACCAGCCCAAGCAGGAGCCGTCCCTCATCAAGATCGACTCTGAGCGGGCGCAGTACTGGCTCGGCGTCGGCGCGCAGCCGACCGAGCCCGTGCTCAACCTGCTGAAGATCACCGGCGACTGGCAGAAGTTCAAGGGCGAGCCGGGTGCCGAGGGCACCCTCAAGGTCGCCGAGCCCAAGCCCGACAAGAAGGCCGTGTTCGAGGCGGCCGTCAAGGAGTCGATGGGCGACGCCCCGGCCCCGGCCCCGGCGGCCAAGGGCAAGAAGAAGGCCGAGCCGAAGAAGTCCGAGGCGAAGCCCGCCGAGACCACCGAAGCTAAGAGCGAGGGCTGACCGTGCTCGAAGAAGCGCTCGAGCACCTGGTCCGCGGGATCGTGGAGAACCCGGACGACGTCCGGGTCCGCGCCCGCCGGATCAGGGGCGGCCGGGTCCTCGAGGTGCGCGTGCACCCCGAGGACCTCGGGAAGGTCATCGGCCGCAGCGGTCGTACCGCCAAGGCCCTGCGCACCGTGATCAGCGCCCTGTCCGGGGGCCGCTACGTGCGCGTTGACCTGCTCGACGTCAACGAGGTCCGCTGAGTGGCGTCCCGATGAGCGAACCGCTCGTGGTGGGACGGATCGGACGGGCACACGGGATCCGCGGTGAGGTCGCCATCGATGTCCGCACGGACGAGCCGGAGTCCCGGTTCGCCGCGGGCACGACGATCGCCACCGACCCCGCGCCCACCGGCCCCCTCACCATCGAGCGCGCCCGCTGGCATTCGGGGCGCCTGCTCGTGCGCTTCGCCGGGATCGGCGACCGGTCCGCCGCGGAGGCCCTCCGCGGCACCTGGCTCGTCGTCGACCCCGGTGACATCGCCCCGTCCACCGACCCGGACGACTACCACGACCAGGAACTGATCGGCCTCACCGTCGTAACCGCCGACGGCGGCGCCGTCGGCGAGGTGGCCGACATCCTCCACCACGGCCAGGACCTCCTGGTCGTACGGGGCTCCACCGGCGAACGCCTGGTCCCCTTCGTGGCAGCGATCGTCCCCGAAGTGGACGTCCCCGGGGGGCGGCTGGTAATAACCCCGCCCCCCGGCCTGCTCGACCCCTCTGACTAAAGCGCGCGAGTGTCTTCGCTGCTCTGCGGAGCCGGTGCCTTCTCCGTGCCGAAGCGGAGACTTCCTCGGAAGGACTCCGATGAGACTCGACATCATCACGATCTTCCCCGAGTACTTCGGTGCCCTGGACATCTCCCTCCTGGGTAAGGCGCGGCGGGCCGGCATCCTCGACGTGCACGTCCACGACCTGCGCGACTGGACCCACGACCGGCACCGCACCGTGGACGACACCCCGTACGGCGGCGGCCCCGGCATGGTCATGAGGCCGGAACCATGGGGCGAGGCCCTGGACGCCCTGGTCCCGCCGCTCTCCGGCCGCGTCGACGAGAACTCCCCGCGGCCGGCCTCCGGTGCGTCCCCCGCGGGCCTCCTGTCTTCGACTACGTCCGGTGCGACCACATCGGACGCGGGATCCTCGCGGCCAGAAACCCTCAACCCGGCGTCTCCCGCCACCGCACCCGGCAACGGAGCACCCGGCACGGCCTCCGCCGACGCAGCGTCCGGCGGAAGGCCCGGCAACGCGGCGGCGGCTGGCGGGACGTCCGGCAACGCGCCTTCCGGCGGCGAAGCTTCCGGTACCGCAGCAACCAGCGGGGCGTCCGGCAGTGAAGCTGTCGGGCGGGAGGACGGTAACGCATCACCCGGCGGCATGGCACTCGGCGGCATGGCACTCGGTGGCAGGGCGCCCGGCGGTGCGGCATCCGGGGGTGCAGCGACAGGTGGTGTGGCGACAGGCGGTGCGGTGTCCGGGGAGACGGCGGGCGGCCGGGGGACGGGAGAGCTCGGGCCGCCGCGGCTGATCATTCCGACACCGAGTGGGCGGCCGTTCACGCAGGCCGATGCGGTCCGGTACGCCGCCGAACCGTGGCTCGTGTTCGCCTGCGGCCGCTACGAGGGCATCGACTCGCGTGTCGCCGAGGAGGCCCGCACCCGCATGCCGGTGGACGAGGTCAGCCTCGGTGACTTCGTGCTCGCCGGCGGAGAGGTCGCGGTCCTCGTGATGGTGGAGGCGATCGGGCGGCTCCTGCCCGGTGTCCTGGGCAACGCCGACTCCGTCGCCGACGACTCCTTCGCGCCCGGCGCCATGGAATCGCTGCTGGAGGGCCCCGTCTACACCAAGCCCCCGGTCTGGCGCGAGCGGCCCGTGCCCGACATCCTCCTGTCCGGACACCATGGCGCGATCGCCCGCTGGCGACGGGACGAGGCGCTCCGCCGGACCGCGCGGACCCGTCCCGAGCTGCTCTCCCGCCTCGATCCGGAGGCCCTCGACAAGCATGATCGCGCCGTGCTCCGCGAGGCCGGTTTTCCGGTTGACGGCGAAGATATGGCAGACTAAAGCGTCCGTGCGTCCAGACCGCACGGCACCCCACGACCACATTCCGCGGCGCGACGCCCCCACGCACGATCCACCGGGGCCTCTCGGCGCCCGCGTTCGACCATGAGGAACCTCTGCGATGCACACCCTGATCCAGGAGATCGAAAA
This sequence comes from Actinomadura livida, assembly GCF_014648675.1. Classification (GTDB taxonomy): domain Bacteria; phylum Actinomycetota; class Actinomycetes; order Streptosporangiales; family Streptosporangiaceae; genus Spirillospora; species Spirillospora livida. Next base: position 520,004 of record NZ_BMRO01000003.1, on the reverse strand, counting down.
GGCCGCGATGCGCGCCGACGTCCCGGACTTCCGTCCGGGCGACACGCTGAAGGTTCACGTGCGTGTCACCGAGGGTAACCGGAGCCGTATCCAGGTCTTCCAGGGCGTGGTGATCCGGCGTCAGGGCGGCGGCGCCCGCGAGACCTTCACCGTCCGGAAGGTCAGCTACAGCGTCGGCGTCGAGCGGACGTTCCCGATCAACAGCCCCTCCATCGACAAGATCGAGGTCGTCACCCGCGGCGACGTCCGCCGCGCCAAGCTCTACTACCTGCGCAACCTCCGCGGCAAGGCGGCCCGCATCAAGGAGAAGCGGGAGAACTGAGCCCCCTCCTCGCTCGCGAACAGGACAACAAGAGCTGATGAACCACGACGCCCCGGGACCCCGTAACGGTGACCGGGGCGTTGCCGGTTCCGGAGGAGGAAGTCCGCCTTGAACGCCGGCGACACGCCCACGGGAGGCGTCCCGCGGGGCCCACGCCGCTAGGCTTTCGCTCTGATGACTGACGAGGACGATCGGAGAGACGTGCGATCCGAAGCCGAGGGCGCGGTGCCCGAGGAGAAGGAGCCTGTGGACTCGGCCGAGGAGACGGGCGACGACTCCGAGGACGACGGCAAGAAGGAAGAGAAGAAGCAGGGCTCGTTCTGGAAAGAGCTCCCGATCCTCATCGTGGTCGCCGTCGTCCTGGCCCTGGTCATCAAGGCGTTCGCGGTGCAGGCCTTCTACATCCCGTCCGGCTCCATGGAGAACACCCTCCAGGTCGGCGACCGGGTCCTCGTCAACAAGATCGTCTACCACACGCGTGACGTCGCCCGCGGTGACGTCATCGTCTTCAACGGCCTCGACTCCTGGGACCCCGAGATCCAGGTGGACGAGCCCGGCAACCCCGTCTCCAAGGTGCTGCGCGCGATCGGCACGGCCTTCGGTGTCGCGCCCAACGAGAAGGATTACATCAAGCGCGTCATCGGCGTCCCCGGCGACCGCGTGAAGTGCTGCGACGCGCAGGGACGGGTCACCGTCAACGGCGTCCCGCTGGACGAGAACTCCTACCTCTACACCGACCCGATCACGAACGAGCGGAACAAGCCGTCCAACGATCCGTTCGATGTCACGGTGAAGCCGGGCCAGCTCTGGGTCATGGGCGACCATCGCGAACTCTCCTACGACTCGCGCTCCCACCGCGGCGACCCCGGCGGCGGCACCATTCCCGTCGACCGCGTCATCGGCCGCGCCTTCGTCATCGTCTGGCCCCTGGACCGCGCCGACACCCTCCCGATCCCCGACACCTTCAAGCAGCGCGGCCTGGCAGTGCCGGCCGCAGCCGCACTCCCCGCCACCCCCTATGCCCTGGGCGTCCTCTGCACCCTCCCTCTCGCCTACCTCCGCCGCCGCCACTACAAGAAACCGCGACCGCCGCTCACCAACGCGAGCGCGCCTTAAGCGGGAAGGGAAGTTCCGGAGCGGTAGGTGCTGTCGGGACGTACGCTGCGTTGCATGAAAGGTCGTCCGCTTCGTTTCACGCCGCGCCGCGACGCCGGGATGCATCGGTATGAGCGTGCCCTGGAGCACGCCGGGTTCAGTCCGGTGGCGGGCGTCGACGAGGCCGGACGGGGAGCGTGCGCGGGCCCGCTGGTCGTGGCGGCGGTGATGCTTCGCGGCGGACGGCGCAGGATCGACGGCCTCACCGACTCCAAGCTGCTCACTCCCGCGCGCCGCGAGGAACTGTACGCCGAGATCACCGAGCGCGCGCAGGCGTGGAGCGCGGTGGTCATCCCGTGCCACGACATCGACCGGCTCGGCCTCCACCGCTGCAACGTGACGGGGATGCGGCGGGCCCTCGCCGCCCTGGACGAGCAGCCCGCCTACGTGCTCAGTGACGGATTCCCGGTCCCCGGCCTGAGCGTCCCCGGGCTCGCGATGATCAAGGGCGACCAGGTCGCGGCCTGTGTTGCGGCGGCCTCGATCGTCGCGAAGGTCACCCGAGACCGGATCATGGTGAATCTTCATGAGCGCTACCCGGAGTACGGGTTCGACCTCCACAAGGGCTATGTGACCCGGGCGCACGGCAGAGCGCTCGCCGCGCACGGACCTTGTCCTGAACATCGCTTCTCCTACGTCAACGTCGGCCGTGCCCTGCGTAACAATGGAGAGGTGGAGCTGGTGGAGGAGACCGAAGGGGAGATCCCCGGCGAGGACCGCACGGAAGGGGCACGAGCGTGAGCGCCGAAGACCTCGAGAAGTACGAGACCGAGATGGAACTGCAGCTCTATCGCGAGTACCGCGACGTTCTCGGGCTCTTCGCCTACGTCGTCGAAACCGAGCGAAGGTTCTACCTCACGAACTCGGTCGACCTCCAGGTCCGCACCACCGACAACGGCGAGACCTTCTTCGAGGTCACGATGCAGGACGCCTGGGTCTGGGACATGTACCGCCCTGCCCGCTTCGTCAAGAACGTGCGTGTCGTCACGTTCAAGGACGTCAACGTCGAAGAACTCGCCAAAACCGACTTCGAACTCCCCGCAAACCGATAACCGACTAGGGCATCCCACCTCCCCTCGTCCCAGCGCGCACTCGCCGCCCCCCACCCCAGCCGAAGACGACGACCGCGACCACCAACCGCGCACCACCCACCCACAACGCGACGCGGCACTCTCTCCGACACCTCACTCCGCTCGTTTCGTGTGCGCGTCGCTCGGGTTCGGTTGCTCGGTCTGATGTCCGATGCGGGGGTCTCGTGCGGGGGGTTTAGTTCGGTTGTCTGCCTGGGTGTTCGTGTGGTCGCTTCGTGCTGGGGTGGTTGCATACACGCTGGGGCGGCCTTGGCCGAGGTTGACGTCTGGAAGACGTCTACGGCGCCTTGTCTGTGTCGACGTGGTGGTCACTTGGTTGAGGAATGGGTGCGTGCGCCGCTTCCGTTCCGTGCCGCTCCGGGCGTGGGCGGCCGGAGGGATTGACTGGCTCGCGGTGGCTGGTGCGGGAACCGGTTGGGCCGGTTGGTCGGGTTTGGGGTCATGGGGGGTGTGGGGGAGGGGTGGGGTGGGTCGGGGTGTCGGTCAGGGGTTTGGGGGTTTTTGCTGACTTGGTTAGGCGCCAGCCTGCGGATACGCGTTCTACGAAGCCCGCCGCTGCAAGGAGGCCGAGTTTGGCGTTGATCGTGGTCAGGTCGACGCCCGCCTTGACGGCGAGTTGGGCGGGGCCGGTGGCGCCGCGGGCGGGGAACGCTTCCAGGACCGCGCGGGTGACCGGTTCGAGGCGGTCGCGGGGGAGGACGGGGGTGTGCGGTGGCGGGGCGAGGTCCGTGCCGATGCTCCCCACCGCCTCGATGATCTCCTCCGTGCGGGTGACGAGGGTGGTGCCCTCCTCGCGCAGCAGCCGGTGACAGCCGACCGACGTCCGGCTGGTGACGGAACCCGGCATGGCCATGACGACGCGGCCGAGCCTGGCCGCCCAGCCCGCGGTGTTGAGCGCTCCGCTGCGGGCTTCCGCCTCGATGAGGACCGTCCCGCGGGACAGGGCGGCGATGACGCGGTTGCGGACGAGGAACCTCAGGCGATGCGGGTGCGTGCCCGGCGGCGACTCGCTCACCAGGAGGCAGCGCCGGGCCATCTCCGCGAACAGGCCCTCGTTGGACGCCGGGTACGGGACGTCGACGCCGTTGGCGAGGACGGCGACGGTGGAGCCGTCGGCGGCCAGGGCGCCGCGGTGCGCGGCGGCGTCGATGCCGAGGGCGCCGCCGGAGATCACCGTCCAGCCCCGGTCGGCCAGCTCCGAAGCGAAGTCGGCGGCTGCGCGCAGCCCGTAGGGGGACGCGGCGCGGGAACCGACGACGGCGACCGAACGCAGGCAGCCGTAGCGCAGGTCGCCGGGGCCGCGCAGCCACAGGGCGTACGGGCGTCCGTCGCCGAGGTCGTCGAGGGTCGTCGGCCATTCGGGGTCTCCCGGGCAGATGAGGCGGCCGCGGAACCGGGCGCACACGGCCATGTCCTGGTCCGGTTCGGCGGCGATGAGCCGGATGCGCCATTGGCCGAGCCGCTTGACCTCCTTCGCGTCGGCGATGACGCCGTCGGGCAGCGTGCCGGTGCGGATCGATTCGAGTGCCCGCTCCGCACCGGAATGGTCGATGATCCGGTTGAGGAACGTGTCGCCGGGCTCCGCCACGGCGGTGAGGGTGGCTCGGGCGGTTCGCTCGTCGCTCATGGGCGCCCCGCCGACCACAGCATGAGCGCGCCGCCGACGTCGTCCGGGCCGGGTTCGTCATGGCCCGCCAGGTCCGCGATCGTCCAGGCGACCCTCAGGACGCGGTCGAGGCCGCGTGCGCTGAGCGCGCCCCGCTGCAGGGCCTCATCGGCGCCCTGCATCGCGTCGGCCGGAGGTGTGAAGCGGCGGCGCAGTTCCGGTCCGGGGATCTCGGAATTGGACCGCCACGGGGTGCCTGCGAGGCGTCTGAGCGTCCGTTCCCGCGCGAGCTGGACACGTTCGGCGACGACCTTGCTGGACTCCGCGAACTCCAGGTCGTAGCGGAGTTCGGCCCGGGTCGCGGGCGCCAGTTCGAGTTTGAGGTCGATGCGGTCGAGAAGCGGGCCGGACAGGCGGGACGCGTACTTGCGGCGGACACCGGGCGCGCAGGAGCAGTCGATCTGCTTGGCCGCGGCGCACGGGCACGGGTTCGCCGCGAGGACGAGCGTGAACCGGGCGGGGAACCGCGCCATGCCCTCGATCCGGCTGATCCGGACCTCGCCCTCTTCCAGCGGCTGGCGGAGGGCGTCGAGCGTGCCCGCGATGAACTCGGGAGCCTCGTCCAGGAAGAGGATCCCTCGGTGCGCGAGGGACACCGCGCCCGGCTGGAGGACGCGGCCCGAGCCGCCGCCGACCATCGAGGCGCGCGAAGCGGTGTGGTGCGGCGCGTAGAACGGCGGTTGCGTGATCAGCGGCTGCCCCGGCCGGAGGGTCCCGGCGACGGAGTGGATCGCGGTGACCTCCAGCGCGATGTCGGGTTCCAGGGGCGGCATCAGCGTCGGCAGCCGTTCCGCGAGCATGGTCTTCCCGCAGCCGGGTGGGCCGGCGAAGAAAAGGTGGTGACCTCCTGCGGCGCTGATCTCCAGCGCCCGGCGTGCCTCTGCCTGGCCGCGCACGTCGTTCAGATCGAGGTCGGGCGGTATGTCCTGCTGCCGCAGGGCGAGATTGTCCGTGGGCGGGGACGGGCCGTCTTCCTCGTCCTCCTCGATGGGCGGCGGCTCGTCTCGCAACAGGCACAGGAGGCCGCGCAGAGTGCTCGCGGATACCACCTTCATTCCCGGGACGAGTTCCGCCTCGGCGGCATTGGCCTTCGGGACGACGACCGTGTGGCAGCCCTGGTTCGCCGCGGCCAGCACGGCGGGCAGGACGCCCTGGATGGGGCGCAGGCGTCCGTCCAAGCCGAGTTCACCGATCAGCACGAGCCCGGCACACGCCCGAGCGGGAACGGCCTCGGCCGCCGCGAGCAACGCGATCGCGATGCTGATGTCGAAGGTCGAGCCCTTCTTCGGCATGCTCGCCGGGAACAGCGACACCGTCACATGCCGGTTGGGCCAGTCCTCGCCCGAGTTGAAGATCGCGGCGCGGACCCGGTCGCGGGCCTCGCTGAGCGCCGTGTCCGGCAGGCCGACCAGGTGCAGGCCCGGGACGCCGCTGGTGATCGCCGCCTCCACGTCCACCACGAAGCCGTCGACACCGACGAGGGAGACCGAGCGGGTCTTGGCGAGCGTCACCTAGCACACCTCCCGCAGATGGTCGATAGAGAAGCCGTCGCCGTCCGCGACGAGGCCGAGGACGTCCACCCGCACGCGCGGGCCGCCGGCGCCGTGTTCGGCGGCCCACCGCCCGGCCAGGCGCCGCAGCCGGGCCGCCTTGTCCGTGGTGATCGCTTCGAGGGGGTCGCCGAACCGTGCCGAGCCGCGGGTCTTCACCTCGCAGACGACGTGGCCGCGGCCGTCGTGGGCGATGATGTCGAGCTCGCCGCCGTCGCACCGCCAGTTGCGCTCGACGATCGTCCAGCCGAGTCCGGCCAGGTAGTCGGCCGCCGCGTCCTCGCCGCGCCGGCCGAGACTGATATGGGCTCTCATGGCCTCACCTCCGGCCTTCGACGCTGCCGGAGGGTGACGTTGCGTCGCCGAGAAACGACTGCCTGTGGATAACTTCGGGAGAGCAATCCCGGCGACTCGCGCGAAACGGTCTGAGGTCCTTGCTTCGCGGAGGCCGTTGGCGCAGCGTGACGCCTGTGAGCAACGCGCTAGAGGAGGCACTCTCCGAATTCGAACGCCATCTGCGCGCGGAGCGTGACGTTTCGCCGCACACGACGAGGGCCTATCGCGGTGACCTGAGCGACCTGATCGCCTACGCCACCGACCTCGGCGTGACGGAGCCCGCGGAACTCGACGTGTCGCTGCTTCGCGCCTGGCTCGCCCGTCAGCACGCACTGGGCCGCTCCCGCGCCACCCTTGCCCGCCGGACCGCCGCCGCCCGCGCGTTCACCCGTCACCTGCACCGGCGCGGCGTGCTCCAGGACGATCCGGGGCTGCTGCTCGGCACGCCCAAACGGCAGCGTGCCCTGCCCGGGGTCATCACCCAGGACGGTGCCGCGCACCTCCTCGACAAGATGGACGCACAGGGGCCCGTGGGCCTGCGAGACCTGGCCGTCCTGGAGGTCCTCTACGGGACGGGTGTGCGGGTGAGTGAGTTGTGCGGTCTCGACATCGACGACCTGGACGCCGGCCGCGGAACCATTCGCGTCCTGGGCAAGGGCGGCCGTGAACGCACCGTTCCCATGGGCGAGCCCGCCGCCCGCGCCATCCAGGATTGGCTACGCGCAGGACGGCCCGCACTGGCGACTGAGGACAGCGGCCCGGCCCTCTTCCTGGGCACCCGCGGGGGACGCCTCCACCCCACCAGCGCACGGCGCATCGTCCACGCACGAATCGCCGAGGTCGGCCAGGTGCCCGACCTGAGCCCGCACGGACTCCGCCACAGCACCGCCACCCACCTGCTCGAAGGCGGAGCCGACCTGAGAAGCGTTCAGGAGATCCTGGGCCACGCCTCCCTGCAGACCACGCAGATCTACACGCACGTATCGGCCGAGCGACTCAAACAGGTCCACCGCCGAGCCCACCCTCGCGGCTCCCAGGCGGACTAGGGGCCTGCGGGTACCGTCCGAGGCGGCCAGGGCGGGCTTCAGTGGTCCCGTGCCTGCTGGGAGCGCAGGCGGCCACACCTTGGCTCCTGCTGCTCGGCCGCGGGCGGGAACGGGGGCCGCGCTCGTTTCCACCGTTAGTGGATCCCCGACTCCACGGCACAATCTGGCACTCGATTCGCCGCAGCAGTATCGGCAGGCCGACGTGCACCGGGTCCAACCCCGCGATCGCGCACCGTCGGCCTGTTCCTGGATGCACTTAGGAACGCCTCCGCCCCCGCCGATCCTGTATGTCGGATCGGCGGGGGCCTGGGGTCAGAGGGTGCGGCGTAGACGGCGTTCTTCGGAGAGGTTGACCACGCCCTCCGGTGGGCGGCGCCGGCTGTGCAGGCGGTAGCGGGCACGGGTGCGGCGCCAGGTGAAGGCCAAGGTTAAGGTCAAGGCCATGCCGGTCAGTGCCCCTCCCGTCGCCGTGGTCGCGTCGCGGAGGGTCATCCTCGGCTCAGAGGAAGGTTCCGGGGCGCGTGGCGGCGGCGAGGGCGATTGCCAGACGGGAAGCAGGCGGACTTGGCGCTGCACCAGGTCGAGCGGGTTCAGGTACAGGGAGCCGCGGCGTAGACCCCAGTGCAGGCAGGGCTTGGGGCAATGGGAGTGCCCCTCCTCCAGAACGCCGATCCGGGTGCCGGACGCGACCCGGCCGCCCACGCGGACGCTGGGACGGACGGGCAGGTACGTGGTGCGCAGCGTGCCGTGGTCGATCGCGACGATGCCGCGTCCGGCCAGCCGGTCGGCATACGAGACGCGTCCGGGTCCGGCCGCGTGGACGGGCTGCTCCGCTCGCGCCGCGAGGTCCACGCCCCGGTGGCCCGGACCCCACGGGGACGCGGGCGGTGAGAAGCCCCGGACGACCTGCGGGGCGGGCGGCCCTAACGGCCACCGCCAGGCGTCCAGGCCCGGCGTCCCGGCGGTGATCACACAGGTCAGGAGCAGAGTCAACAGCGTCATGGACCCGAGCCTGCAGGTTCGCAGCACCGCCCGGAGGCCCCGCCGCCAACTGTGGATAACCGCGCTGGGCGTTGATTCCCGGACGCGTCCGGGCCCTGATAATCTGTAGGAGTGCCCGAAAGGACACCGGCCAGGGCCAGGCCGTCGCCGATCCGTCCCCAGGGCGGGGCGGTGAGAAGCCGCTCCCGGTGAGCGGAGAGGTCACGGACCCGGTAACGGGCACAGCCGCCTGGGGTATCCCGGCGGCTGATTTCACGCGTCCGCATGCCACCGAAGACATGGTGGGGCGCCGTCCCTCGGTCCGTCGCCACGGCGACGGTGGGGCGACACCCGGGCGTAGGCAACAACCAAATGCGGCCCGGCAGGGCCAGAGAAGGAGAGCACGGGCAATGGCACCCGTCGTCACCATGCGGCAGCTCCTTGAGAGCGGCGTCCACTTCGGTCACCAGACCCGCCGGTGGAACCCGAAGATGAAGCGCTTCATCCTCACCGAGCGCAACGGCATCTACATCATCGACCTCCAGCAGTCGCTGTCCTACATCGACCGCGCCTTCGAGTTCGTCAAGGCCACGGTCGCCCACGGCGGCACGATCCTGTTCGTCGGCACCAAGAAGCAGGCCCAGGAGTCCATCGCCGAGCAGGCGACCCGCGTCGGCATGCCCTACGTCAACCAGCGCTGGCTGGGCGGCATGCTCACCAACTTCTCCACCGTCCACAAGCGGCTCACGCGGCTCAAGGAGCTGGAGGAGATCAACTACGACGACGTGGCCGGCTCCGGCATGACCAAGAAGGAGCTTCTCGGGCTGCGGCGTGAGAAGGACAAGCTGGAGCGCACCCTCGGCGGTATCCGCGACATGGCGAAGGTTCCGAGCGCCATCTGGATCGTGGACACCAAGAAGGAGCACATCGCGGTCAACGAGGCCAAGAAGCTCGGCATCCCGGTCGTGGCGATCCTCGACACGAACTGCGACCCGGACGAGGTCGACTACCCGGTTCCGGGCAACGACGACGCCATCCGCAGCGTCAGCCTGCTGACCCGCGTCGTCGCCGACTCCGTGGCCGACGGCCTGATCGCCCGCGCGGGCGCCGCGTCCGGCGGGGACGAGAAGCCGGCCGGCGGCGCCGCCGCCGGTGGCGCCGAGCCGCTGGCCGAGTGGGAGCGCGAGCTGCTGGAGAACAAGCCGGCCGAGGAGGCCGCCGAGGCGACGGCGCAGGCCCCCGCCGAGGGCGAGCAGGCCGCCGCGCCCGCCGAGGCGCCGGAGGCGCAGGCTCCGGAGGCGCAGGCTCCGGAAGCCGCTGCTGAGGCCCCGGAGGCCCCGGAGGCCCCGGCCGAAGCGCAGGACGCTCCGCAGGCCGCCGAGGCCGAGCAGGCCTGATCCCGTGGTCCGGCGGGCCCTTCCGGGGCACCGCCGGGCCGTCGCGGGTCCCACGACCAACGACGAGAGAAGCGAAGAGAGCGATGGCTAACTTCACCACCGCCGACGTCAAGCGGCTGCGCGACCTGACCGGCTCCGGCATGATGGCCGTGAAGAACGCCCTCACCGAGGCGGACGGCGACTTCGACAAGGCGACCGAGCTGCTGCGGCTCAAGGGCGCCAAGGACGTCGGCAAGCGCGCCGAGCGCACCGCCGCCAACGGGCTGGTCGCCGAGTATTTTGCGAACTCCGGTGACGGGGCGCTCCTCGAACTCAACTGCGAGACCGACTTCGTCGCCAAGAACGACCAGTTCATCGGGCTGGCGGACCGCCTGGTCGAGTTCGCCGCGGGCAGCGGCGCCACCGACGCCGAGGGCCTGCTGGCCGCCGAGATCGAGCCGGGCAAGACCGTCCAGGCCCTGATCGAGGAGCACAGCGCCACGATCGGCGAGAAGGTGGAACTGCGCCGCTTCGCCCACTTCAAGGGCGCCTACGTGGCCAGCTATCTGCACAAGTCCGACCCGTCCCTGCCGCCGACCACCGGTGTCCTGGTCGAGCTGGACGGCGAGAACGCCGAGGTCGCCAAGGACGTCGCCCAGCAGATCGCGGCGATGGCGCCCAAGTACCTCACCCGCGACGAGATCCCCGCCGAGGCGATCGAGAAGGAGCGGGCGCTCGCCGAGCAGCTCACCCGCGACGAGGGCAAGCCCGAGCAGGCCATCCCGAAGATCGTCGAGGGCCGGGTCAACGCCTACTTCCGCGACTTCGTCCTGCTGGAGCAGGCGTTCGTGAAGGACGGCAAGAAGACGATCGCGAAGGTCCTCGACGAGGCCGGTGTGCAGGTCGCCCGCTTCGCCCGCTTCAAGGTCGGGCAGGCGTAGGGGCATCCTGGAGAGGGATGCCCGACAGATATCGCGAAGGAACGAGGAGGCCGCCGACGTGCCGGACAAGACGACCACTAGCGCGACGGCGGCCTCGTCGTCCGATCGGGACGCGCCGGCACGCGGCGCGGCCGGCCGGGCCGGGGCCGGCGGCGGTGCGTCCGGTCGGCCCGGGACCGGCGCGGACGCGTCCGTCCAGCACGCCCCGCGCGCCGGCTGGAAGCGGGTGCTGCTGAAGCTGTCCGGCGAGGCGTTCGCCGGACGCGAGCCCCTCGGCATCGACCCCGAGATCGTCCAGCACGTGGCGGAGGCCATCGCGGAGGCGGTCCGGGAGGGCGTGCAGGTGGCGGTCGTCTGCGGCGGCGGCAACATGTTCCGCGGCGCCGTCATGGCCGAGCGCGGCATGGACCGCGGCCGCGCCGACTACATGGGGATGATCGGCACCGTCATCAACTGCCTCGCCCTCCAGGACTTCCTGGAGAAGCTGGGCCTCGACACCCGCGTGCAGACCGCCATCACCATGAGCCAGGTCGCCGAGCCGTACATTCCGCGTCGCGCCATCCGGCACCTGGAGAAGGGCCGCGTCGTCATCTTCGGCGCGGGTCTCGGGCAGCCGTTCTTCTCCACCGACACCACCGCCGCCCAGCGCGCGCTGGAGATCGGTGCAGAGGCCGTCCTGAAGGGGACTCAAGTGGACGGTGTCTACGACGCCGATCCGCGAAAGAATCCAGACGCGGTCAAATTCGACCGTTTGGATTACGGTGAAGTTCTACAGCGGGGTTTGAAGGTCATGGACGCCACGGCCATCAGCCTCTGCATGGACAACGCGCTCCCCATCGTGGTCTTCGACCTCATGGGGCAGGGCAACATCGTCCGGGCCGTCCGGGGTGAGAAGATCGGCACGCTGGTCAGTCCGGCCGAAGGCTGACCACAGCCGGGAACCGCAGTGCGTGAGGCGGCGCGGAGCGCAGTGTGGAACCCTAGGATTAGGGCCGACCAGATGACATGGGAGTCACAGTGATCGACGAGACCCTCCTCGAAGCCGAGGAGAAGATGGAGAAGGCGGTCGTGGTCGCCCGGGAGGACTTCCAGACCATCCGCGCCGGCCGCATCACCCCCGCCATGTTCAACAAGATCACCGCCGAGTACTACGGGGTGCCGACGCCGATCAACCAGCTGGCGTCCTTCACGCTGCCGGAGCCCCGGATGGTCATCGTCCAGGTCTACGACAAGTCGTCCATGCAGGCGGTGGAGAGGGCGATCCGCGACAGCGACCTGGGCGTGAACCCGAGCAACGACGGCAACGTCATCCGGGTGGTCTTCCCCGAACTGTCGGAGGAGCGCCGCAGGGAGTACATCAAGGTCGCGGGCGGCAAGGCGGAGGACAGCAAGATCGCGATCCGCAACATCCGCCGCCGCGCCAAGGACACCCTCGACAAGCTCGCCAAGGACGGCGAGGCGGGCGAGGACGAGGTCCACCGTGCCGAGAAGGAACTCGACGACGTCACGCACCGCTACGTGGCGCAGATCGACGAGCTGCTCGAGCACAAGAAGGCAGAACTCCTCGAAGTCTGATGAAGATGGATGATGCCGGGGAGCCCTCGGGTTCCCCGGACGAACCGGAGGCCGCCGAGTCCGGGAAGGCACCGGACACCTCCCCCGAGAAGCTTCCGTCCTCCGGCCCCACCCCCGCCCCTGATACGACTGACGTGCGCGCCCACCCCTCGCCCGCGAACGAGCCCTCCGCCGAGGAGCCCCTAGCGCCCGCTGCCGACGAGGCTTCCGCGGGCGCGTCGGCTGGAGCGCCCGAGGGTGGCAAGCCCGTAGGCAAGACGGGCCGTAACCTCCCCCTGGCCGTCGCCGTGGGCGCCGCTCTCGGCGCCCTGGTGCTGCTCTCTCTCTACACGGTCAAGGAGATCTTCCTGGCCGTCATGGTCGTGTTCCTCTTCCTCGGGATGCGGGAACTGGCCGAGGCGTTCCGGAGCCGCGACATCGGCGTCCCGTTCATCCCCGTGGCAACGGGCATGGTCGGCACACCGGTCGTGTCCTACGTGTGGGGGCCCACCGCCACGGTGGCCGCGGTCTCCCTCACCGTCCTCGCACTGCTGATGACGCGGATGCTGGACGGCTCCGACGGATACGTGCGGGACGTCGCCGCAGGGTCGCTCCTGGCCGGCTACCTGGTGCTGATGGGCGGAATCGTCGCGCTGCTCATGCGGCCCGACGACGGCGACCACCGCACCGTCATCTTCATCGCCATCACGGTCGCCAGTGACACCGGCGGCTACTTCGTGGGGTCCTTCCTGGGCAAGCACAAGATGGCGCCCACGATCAGTCCCAAGAAGACCTGGGAAGGCGTCACCGGCTCGGCCGTCATGTGCATGATCGTCGGTGGCTGGCTCGTGTGGTGGCTGCTGGACGGCGGCCAGATCTGGCAGGGCGTGCTGGTCGGCCTCGCCGCCGTGGTCACCGCCACCGCGGGCGACCTCGTCGAGTCGATGGTCAAGCGCGACCTCGGCATCAAGGACATGGGAACGCTCCTGCCGGGCCACGGCGGAGTGATGGACCGCCTCGACTCCCTGGTCGCGACGGCCCCCGTCGTCTGGCTCCTGCTGGAGCTGTTCGTTCCGAGCTAGCGGTTCCGGGACGCGGCGAAGGCGTCAGACGCCCCGGACTCGGTGAGGCGAGCCGGGACGTCGGAAGGTCAGGAGACGACCCAGGACCTGCCCTGCTGGGCGAGGCGCCTGATCAGCGCGTCCGATCCCTCGCTCTTGGCGTAGCGGTGCTCCTCAGCGGTGATGGGCACAAGCCAGAGCCACCGCACGGGATCGCCGTTGAGCGTGAAGCCCGTCAGGGCGGGGCCTTCAGGGCCGGTCAAACGACTTGGATCGTCCAGCAGGAGCACACCCTCCCACTTCGCCTCGTCGCCGCCGAGGGGGAACGTGCGGGCCTCGTGGTACCACTTGACGACGTCCCCGGGGGCGAACCAGGTCACGGACCGCCATGGGTACTGCGCCAGCCAAGGGAAGATGCTGCCGGCGCGCTGGCTCGGGAGGGTGCTCGCGACGGCCAGTTCGATCCGCCCGAAGGGGGCGACGTCGTCCTCGTACAGTTCGACGGTGGGCATCCGCTGGCGGCACATTCCGACCGTGCTCAGCACGGTGAACTCGCGGTCACCCCGTGCGGGACGCTCGGACACCCCCACGGTCGGGGCCGCGCCCGTCCGCGCGCTGCCCAACTGCCGGCCGACATCGTGCCAGTAGTGGCCACCCGGGCCGAGCCGTTGCAGCAGGTGGCCGAGCACCGCCTGCTGGAAGTCCGCCCAGGAACCGTCTGCACGGACCATCTTCCAGTGCTCGCGCGCACGGTCGATCCGCGGCCCGAAGTCTTCGATCTCCTCGTCCAGTGGGAACGCGAAAGGGCTCTGGCGGGTCGCGTCGCGGGCGTATCCGGGGATGCCGCGTCCCATGTCGGACCAGCCGGGGATGACGAACAGCGGGTCGCCCGCCTCAAGGACGGCCACACCGTCGCCCTCCTCGAACCAGACGACCTCCAGGCCCTCGGCGTCGAGTGCCTTGCGCGGCTCCGGATGGCGAACATGGGACTCGGGCAGGAGCGGGGCACGGCCCGCCTCCAGCCGGGACCGGTCGAGCTCCGCCGGGGCCTTGCGGTGGTTTCCGACCCACGTTGCACCGACCACCGAGTCGCGTGCGTCTTTCAGGTAGGCCGCGGTGACGTCACCGTCGGTCTCGATGATGAGCCGCCGACTGCCGTAGGGGCTGGCAGAGGCGTGGACGACCGTGGCCTTCGATCCCCGGGACGGGGCGGCGCCCTTACGCAATACCGACATGATCGAGACCTTAGTCGCACACAAGGTCATGTGCAGGAATGTCGTCGTACGCGTCGAGCGGCGCCGCGCCGGCACCGGACGCGGGGCCGAGACGGACGATACACATGGACCGTGCACATGGACGATGCACACGGCCTTGTTTGCGACACTGGAGGCACCATGTCTGCCACCCAGCCCGCAACCGCCGGCCCCGCGCCCGAGAAGACCCCGGCCAAGCTCGTCTTCGCCGCCCCACGGCGCGGCAAGCCGCCGAGGCATCTCGCCGACCTCACCACCGCGGAACGCCGCGAGGCCGTCACCGAGCTGGGGGAGAAGCCGTTCCGCGCGGACCAGCTGTCGAGGCACTACTTCGCCCGGCTGGTCGACGACCCGGCGAAGATGACGGACCTGCCGGCCGCCGTCCGCGAACGTCTCGTGTCCGAACTGCTGCCGTCGCTGCTGACCCCCGTACGGGAGATGGACTGTGACGGTGGCACGACGCTGAAGACCGTCTGGAAGGCGTTCGACGGCGTCCTGTTCGAATCGGTGCTGATGCGCTACCCGGACCGGGCGACGATGTGCGTGTCCTCCCAGGCTGGTTGCGGCATGAACTGCCCCTTCTGCGCGACCGGTCAGGCGGGGCTCACCCGCAACCTCTCCACGGCTGAGATCGTCGAGCAGGTGACCGCGGGCGCGCGCGCACTGGCGCGTGGGCGCATCCCAGGCGGGCCCGGACGCGTCTCCAACATCGTCTTCATGGGCATGGGGGAGCCGCTGGCGAACTACAAGGCCGTGATAGGCGCGGTACGCCGTATCACCGATCCGGCACCCGCCGGCTTGGGCATCTCCCAGCGTTCGGTGACGGTGTCCACGGTCGGGCTCGTCCCGGCGATCGAGAAGCTCGCCGCGGAGGACATGTCGGTGCGGCTTGCGGTGTCCCTGCACGCACCCGACGACGAACTGCGCGACGACCTCGTCCCGGTCAACAACCGCTGGAAGGTCGCCGAGGTCCTGGACGCCGCCTGGGCCTACGCGGAACGCAGCGGCCGCCGCGTGTCGATTGAATACGCCCTCATCAAGGACATCAACGACCAGGCGTGGAGGGCGGATCTCCTCGGCAGGCTCTTGCGCGGGAATCTCGTACACGTCAATCTGATCCCGTTGAACCCGACACCCGGTTCCAAGTGGACCGCGTCCCGGCCGGAGGACGAGCGCGAGTTCGTCCGCCGCCTGGAGGCCCACGGGGTTCCGGTTACGGTGCGCGACACTCGGGGCAGGGAGATCGACGGGGCCTGCGGTCAGCTGGCCGCGGCGACCAAGGACTGAGCGCGCCGCGGGCGTGTCACCGCCGTCCCGCGGCCGCGCTGATGCGGGCTGAGGAGCACGGTACCGGTGAAGACGGGTGTGCGGCTGCCGGTGGTCCTGCGCGGCTACGACCGCGGTCAGGTGGACGCGCTGCTGCGGAGGATCTCGCAGGCGCTGAACGGCGGGCCGCCGATGTCCGCGGACGAGGTGCGGGGCACCCGGTTCGACGTCGTCATGCGCGGCTACGACCCCCGCTCCGTCGACGAGCTGGTCGGCGAGTGCATCAGGGAGCTGCAGGCGAGGGCGCCGATCAGGGAGCGGCCGGGCCGGTCGCGCGCCCAGCCCGCCTGGTTGATCAACTGGATCCAGAACGCCCGGTTCTCGGGCGCCGGCATCCGCTCGGGCTACGACGTCCGGGATGTGGACGCGTTCCTCGACCGGGTCATCGCCGGCCTGCGCGGTTCGGCCCCGCCGGTGACCGCCCGCGACGTGCGGGAGAGCGCCTTCCGCGTCGTCCGCCTCGGCCCTGGCTACGACGAGCAGGAGGTCGACCGCTTCCTGCTGCAGCTCGCGAGCGCCCTCGAACGCCGCTGACGAAGTTATCCACATGTTCGCGGGATGCTGCGCGCCGTTCCCGTGCCGGGTGAGGCTACGTGCATGGATCACTTCGCGGAACAGTACGCCCGCCTCCGAGCGCTCTTCGCCGCCTTCCTGACCCCGGAGGTCACCGCGGCCCTGCTGCCCCTGGCCGGCCGGGCGCTGAGGCTCGGCGCCGAGGGCGACGCACCCGTCGACCTCGGCGGCACCCCGCTCCTGCCGCCCGGCGAACCCTGGCCGCGCTGGAACGGTCGCCCCCTGGACTTCCTCGGCGCGATCGACTTCACCGACCTCACCCCGTTCGGGGAGATCTCCGGCATCCCGTCGTCTGGGAAGGCCGCCTTCTATTACGCGAGCGACGTCCCGCGCCCCTGGGGCGACACGGCCGCGCAACGCGACGGCTGGCGCCTCTTCACCGGCGACCTTCGTGAAGCGGCCCCGCCCCCCGGCGCCTTGACCTACCCGCAGACGCGCCTGCACGCCATGCCGTTCCTCTCCCTGCCGTCCCCCAAGGAACCTGCTGTGCGCCGGCTGGAGGCCGCTTACAGCGGCCTCGTGCCCGTCTACGAGCAACTGCACGCCGTCTGGTCGCAGCACATCTGGCCCCGCGACATGCCCGCCCACCAACTGGGCGGCTGGCCAGCCCTGGTCCAGCGCCCCCTAGGCCCCGACTGCCTGTACACCTCGACGGGCCGCCCCCTGGACTCCGTAGCACCTCCGCCCCTGACTCGGGACGAGGAGCGCGCCGTAGACGAGTGGCGTCTCCTGCTCCAACTCGATTCTGACGACCGGCTCGGCTGGTACTGGGGCGACCCTGGCCGCGTCTACTTCTGCTCCAGACCGGAGGACCCCCTCGAACAAACCTGGCTGACCCTCCAGGCCGCCTGACCCCCGCTCCCACTCGGGACCTGCGACGCCGGGGGAGAATATGGCCATGGGTGATTCGAAGGTGTGCGTGTTCTGCGAGATCGCCAAAGGGGAGCGCCCCGCGCACGTGGTGATGGATGCGCCGGACGCGATGGCATTCCTTGACACGAGGCCGCTCTTCAAGGGGCACACGCTGCTCATCCCGCGCGTGCACTACGAGACCCTCACGGATCTGCCCGGCGAGATGCTCGGCCCGTTCTTCGGCCACGCACAACGCCTCGCGGCCGCGATGGAGTCGGTGCTAGAGGCGGCCGGCTCGTTCGTGGCGATGAACAACCGCATCAGCCAGAGCGTCCCGCACCTGCACGTCCACATCGTCCCGCGCGACCGCAAAGACGGGCTCCGCGGCTTCTTCTGGCCCCGCCAGAAGTACGCCTCAGAAGCCGAAGCCGCCGACTACGCCACCCGCCTCTCCACCGCCGTCCCCACCCCCTGACCACAAGCACCGCACCGGACGCCCGTAACCGCACCCGGTAATCACCTCAGGCGATTGCGACGGCGTTGAGTGCGGCCTTCCACCGCCCCCGCCGGCGCGGCATGACCCAGCGTTTGCGGCCCGTGCCCCCTGGGGGCCAGGCTCACCACCGTCAGGTAGCGCCCTCATCGGTCAACTCCTGCCCTGCTCACGGGCCGGGGCCACCAACCGGCCGACCAGCTCCTGATCAACTCCGGCCATCTCCGTGGTCGGGGTCGTCGGACTCGGCGCTCACGGCCTACCCGACGCCCTCTGCGCCGGGTAGGCCGTGAGCAGCCGTTGCCGTGTGCGGTGATGGTTGCGTGGTCGTTGGGGAGTCGTGGGGGGTGCTGGCGGGTTTTCGTCTCCGGGCGGGAGCTCGGGGGCGCCGGAGATGGAGGCGGGTCAGGTCAGGGCCGACAGGAGGGCTAGGAAGGGGTCTGACGGGTCGGTGTCGGTGAAGTCGGTGGGAGCTGCGGCCTCCAGGGCGGCGGCGTGTTCGTAGAGGTCTCGTTCGGCACGGTCCAGAACGGTGGACAGTACGTAGTCGGTGACCGTCCAGCCGGCCAGCTCGGCCGCCTTACGGATCACGAGGATCTGTTCCGCGGACATCCGCAAGGCGATGTGATCGTCGGCGTGGGTGGCGGGAAGGTCCTGGTGAACCGACTCAGACATGGCCGGTCTCCTTCCTTGCGGCATTTAAAAGTACGCCCGGTCGTCACCTCGGGACATCCCCACAGAGGACGAGAATCACCGCACGGCGGGACTATTCGGCGGGCATGGCTACCAGGCGCATCCAAGGGTGTGCGAAGGGGTCCTCGATCACCGGTGGCGCGGCCGAAACGCATATCTCTTGGTGAAAGCCCGGTAACACTCCGTTCCAGGATTCGCCTTCCTGGGAAGTGCATGTCTCGGTGTCGGCCGGAGGCAGTCGGCATCGACCGCGGTGCCTGAACCCGGGGGGGCACATGCCGGTGCGCCGCCGCCGTCGTCAGGACGGCGGGCCGAAACGTCGGGCCGCCGGGACGATGGGCCGCCGGGACAGGACGCCCGGCCGGGCCGCCGGGTCGGGCCGTCGGGTCGGGCCGTCGGGTCGGGCCGCCGGGTTTGGGCCGTCGGGTTGGGACGTCCGGTCGGGCCGCCGGGTCGGGCCGCTGGGTCGGGACGTCCGGCCGGGCCGCCGGGTCGGGACGCGAGGTCGGGATGGCAGGTCGGGATGGCGGGACGTGTGTGGGTGTCCGGCTGCCGTGTCGCTACTGGAGTGATGGTCGGCGTGCGGATGGGGCGGCCGGTCAGTGGAGAGGCGGGGGTTGCCGCGTTGGTAGGTGCGCGGGATCCGCGTGGCGGCCGGAGCGGGGCTAGTCGGGGGATTCGTCGATGGTGCCGAAGATCACGGAGGAGACTTCCAGGTAGAGCTGTTCCGGGTACGGCATGAAGTTGACGGCGCGGATGGCCTGGCTCTGGCCCGCGGACTCGGTGAGGAACTCGCCGTAGCCCAGCATCCGGCCGATCATGGAGCGGTTCAGCGTGATGTCGGTGACCTTGGACAGCGGCATCATCGCGACGTTGCGGTTGAGCACACCCTTGACCAGCATCACCCGGTGCTCGGTGACGAGGAAGAACTCCAGCGACCAGGCGATGATCTTCCACAGCAGGTAGCCGAGCGTGGGCAGCCACAGCCA
This sequence comes from Actinomadura livida, assembly GCF_014648675.1. Lineage (GTDB taxonomy): Bacteria > Actinomycetota > Actinomycetes > Streptosporangiales > Streptosporangiaceae > Spirillospora > Spirillospora livida. The sequence continues at coordinate 500,746 of NZ_BMRO01000003.1, read as the reverse complement.
CCAGATCCACATCACGCCGGTGATCACGGCGACCGAGGCGCAGGCGACCAGCCCGCCGACGACGAGCGCGACCGAGGGGATGAGGACGGCGGGATGGTGGCGAACGGCGATGACGCGTCCCTCGTGGGACATGAGGTACTTGTCGACGGTGCGCGACGAGCTGTCGTGCTGCACCATCATGTCCTGCAGGTTCACGGCTGCGTCCTCGTCAAGATCCGGGTGGTTCAACGGTAGCCGACGCGACCGCGCCGCCGCAGTAAGGGAAGCGGGGCCTTGCCGGAGGGGGAGCGGCGGCTGATGATGATCGTCATGGACGGCGTTGGGGACGCGGGCGGGGCGCGGAGCGCCAAGGGGGCACGGGGTGAGTTCGTGCACGAGGTGACCCGGCGGCCCATCTGGCGGCTGCTCCTGCGGGGGCTCGGCGTCTACCTGCCCGGTTGGGAGATGCCGGCGGGGGCCCTGCGCGCCCGGGACGGGTTCGGCCCGCCCGCGTACCTGAACGGCGACGCCGGGTTCGGCCTGCAGATCTCCGGACGGCGCAGGGGGCTGGAGCCCGACCGGGAGATCTACGTCCGAGGGCGGGAGAATCCGAGCTTCGGCATCGTCGTGGCGGGCCCGGCGGCGGCCATCGGCAGCCGCGTGGTGGACGCGGAGGTGCTGATGCGCTTCGCGCGGAGGCTGACGTTCGAGGAGCTCTTCGACACCGGCGACGCCGATTCCGTCCCGTACGCGGTGCGAGGGGCGCGCGCGGTGGAGAACGCGGTCTTCCTTGATCGAGCGGCCGGTATCGGGCTCTGCGTCGAGGTGGATCCGGTGTCGCGCGCCCTGACGTGCCCGCTGTACGTGCGACTGGGCGGCCCGGCGGAGCGAACCGTGCGGGTTTACGGCGTGGCCGCCCAGCCTGTCGGGGCGCGGAGCTGACGGAGGGCAGCGCCCCAGCTGGGCGGTGGAGATCGCGGTCTTCTTGGACCCGGTGGCATTGGTGTGGGTTGGGGTGGCTTGGGCGGGCTGGGTGGGGGGGTTAGGGGGCGGTGGCCCAGGTGGTCAGGTCCCATAGTTGGTGGGAGGGGAGGCGGCGGAGGCGGACTGTTGCGGCGGACGGGTCCCAGAAGAGCTCGTCGCTTTCCAGTTCCAGGGACTGTGCGGCTGTCAGGACGGCGCATAGGAGTTCGTCGCGGGTTCGGACGGCCATTAGGGGGCCGATCTGGGCTACGGCGCCGGAGCATTCCGAGAGGGTTCTGAGGAGGGCCTTGAGGGCGGCCTCGTCTTCGGGGGGACGTGTCGGTTCCACGCCTGGGGGGAGGCCGGGTTCGATGCGGGCTAGGCCGCGTCTTACCTCGCCGCGGGGGGCGTCGTGCAGGCCGTTGCGGGGGAGGTCGGCGCCGGTTGAGATGAGCAGCGCGCTGAAGGCGCCGGCCAGGTCCTCGGCGGCTTGGCCGCCGAGGAAGTACCGGCGGCGTTCGGGGGAGCCGGGGGCCGGCCCGTCCGAGCCCTCGGTGGTGCGGAAGCGGACGTTGAGGCGGCTGGCGCGCACGCAGCGCTCGTACATTTCGCCGAGGATGTCGTCCAGCTGGTCGTCGCGCGTCCAGAGCCGTCCCGTGGCGGTGACGGCGTCGCCGTGGGGGCGGGGGCGGCCGGTGAGCGCCGCGCTGACCGTGTCGTCCAGCTCGCCCTCGGTGAACTGCAGCAGTTCGGCGACGACGTCCTCGACGTCCTCCAGCGTCCGGGTGAGGGTGCGCTGGAGGGCGAGGATCTCCTCGCCGCCGCGCTCAAGGTCGGCGAGCCGGCCCAGGGCGGTGTCGACCTTGCCCTCGATCTCCTCGGCGCCCGTCCGGGTGACGGCCCGCACGGACGTCTCCACCTCGCCGAGCTTGCGGCGCAGCGCGGCCAGCGTGATCCGCTGCTGCTCCAGGTCGCGGAGCCGGCCGGCCTGGGTCCGCAGGAACTCGTCGGCCTGGTGGACGAGCCCGGCGAGTTCCTCGACCTGCCCGGTGTTCTGGCGGAGCCGGGTGTCGAGGGCGGGCAGCACGTCCTGCTTGACGCGCGACAGTTCGGCGGTGAGCTGCTCGCCCACCGTGACCAGGACGTTGTTCTGTTTGGTGACCTGTTCGTTCAGTTCGTCGATCCGGCGGGAGAACGCGTTCGACTGATCCCGGCTCTGCTTGCCCGCGTACAGCTCGAGCGCCCCGACCACGACGCACATCACCACCAGGATGACCGTCGTCATTGCACTCCTCGGGGGTGACGGTGATTACCGGACCGATTTTTGATCGCGACCATAACTTACGATCACGCGGGCCGACCGTAACTTACGTAACCGACTGATCTCAGTGACCGGCCGAGGTCCGTGCCATTCAGTGAGTGCTCGAATACCGTTCGTGATGGACGTCAGATGCAGCCTTCGAATTGCGGGACGGTGGTCGTCAGGTCCAGTCCGGTGGGGGCGAACCAGCGCTTGAGCTGCAGGCGCATCGTGCCGTCCTGGTACATCTTCGTGATGGCCTCGTTCACCGCTTCGCAGCCTTCGACGTCGTCCTGCCGGAGGCCGACGCCGTAGCGCTCGTCGGAGAACGGCGCGTTCACGAGCCTCATGTACTCGCCCTTCTTGGCGGCCTCCGAGGCGAGGCCCGCGAGGATCAGGTCGTCGGTGGAGATGGCGTCCAGGTCGCCCGCGATCAGCTTGTTGAGGCAGTCGGTATATCCCTCGGCCTCGACGGGCACCGCGCTGACGCTCTGTTCCGTGGCGACGCGCTGGAACGACTGCGACCCCGGGACCATGCAAAGCCGTTTACCGGCGAGATCGTGCAGGTCCCCGATCGACGCGGGATTGGACTTCCGGACGAGAATGTCCTGGTGGGCGACATAGTAGGGGCCTGCGAACTTCACTTTCGTCTTGCGTTCCGGGGTGATGGAGTAGGTGCCCACGACCATGTCCACCGCGCCCGACTGGATGAGTTCCTCGCGGTCCTTGGACGCCACTCTCCGGAACGTCACGTTCGCGGCGGGGACCTTCAGGTGCCTGGCGATCTCCTTGGCCATGCGGATGTCGAAACCCTCGTAGGAGTCGTATCCGTCCGCCGGTTCGCCGATCTGCTGCCCGAGGCCGGGCTGGTCCCGCTGGACGCCGATGACCAGGCCGTCCGAGCCGGCGACGGACGACGTCGCCTCTCCCACGGTCCCGCATGCGGCGGCGAGGAGCGCGAACGCCGCGGCCGCCGCCGCCCATCTCGGGGACCGCAGGGCCCGTCCCCTCACTTCGACCACCGGTACTCGGCCAGGCGGGGACGCACTCCGACGAGCACGAGCAGGGCGATGGCGACGCCCGCGATGGGCAGCACCGTGTACCAGCCGCTCGTTCCGTCGTCTCCGTCCTTCACTGCTTCGTCGAACTCCTTCTGGTGAAGGCCGATGAGGCTCTGCAGGGACCTGTCGTACACGGCGAAGTCCTCGGCGGCGGAAGCGCGTGCCGCGATGGCCTCCGAGCGCTTCCCGGCGTGGACGAGGTCCCTCATCTGGCGGTCGTTCGCCTGCACCTTCTGGTAGTCGGCCAGGGCCTTGTTGAGGGCGTTCACCATTTGCGACAGCTGCTCTCCCGATTCCGTGGGCCGGTTGGCCTCGGTACCGAGGAAGCCGAGGAAACGGGCACGTCCGGGTTCGAACGACAGGTCTCCCTGCACGGCCTTGTTGTACTCGGTCAGGTTCCCTGCCGGGAGGTAGAGGACGGTCTGGGACTTGTTCAGGTAGACCTGCTCGTAGGCGTCGGCCCTATCCGGGTCGAGGAGGAAGCGGGTCTCGTCCGCGGCGGCGCTGTTGCTGATGGCGCGTGCCCGAGCGAGGGAGAGGATCGAGTCGAAACCGTCCTCCTTGGCCTGGCGGAGATGGCTCGCCTGACCGGACAGCATGGCCGTGCCCGTCACGACCAGGACGAGCGACGCCAGCGTGGCCAGGGCCAGCGGCACGTTCAGCATCCGGCGGAAGCGCTTCGCCAGGTACAGCTGGAAACCGGCCAGGACGACGAGCAGCGCCAGCCCGGTGATGAGGACCCACATCCGCCCGGTGAGGACGGCGGACCGCTTGTCCTCGTAGGTGTGCCGGACGAGGGTGCCGTTGTCGAGCGTGAGGTTGTACGCCTTGGGCAGCAGGTCCAGTTTCATTAGATCGGTCGCCTGCCGGTACAGGCCGATGACCTCCGCGGACGGCGCGCCGGACGCGCGGTCGGACTGCCGGTCGAGCAGCAGGGCCTGCCCGGCGAGGCGCTCGTAGCGGCCGAGCGCGTCCAGCACGTCGCGGGCCGTGTTCTCCTCGGTGCGCTCGTCGGCGAGCTTCGCCGCCTTGAGCAGCGCGTCGCCCGCCTTCAGCCGGTTGTCGTTGTAGCGGGCCAGCGCCTGGTCGCGCGCGCCGCCGGCCGCACCGCCCGCCAGCAGCGCGTTGGCGAGCTGCGCGTCCATGTCGGTGAGCTGGAAGTACAGGTCGCCGGTCGCGACGACCTGGGGCCCCGCGTCCTGGCCGATCACCCGCACGCCCTCGCGGGCGTTCGCGATCGCCGCCCACGCGACCGCCAGCAGCGCGACGAGCAGGACGAGCGACACCGCCGTCAGCGTCCGGATCCGGGCCGCGACGGTGCGGGGGAGCAGCCGCGCGACACGGCCGGGCGGAGTCTCGGGCTCCGCCCGGCGCAGCCCGGTGGTGCGGCGCCGCGCGGGTGGTGCGGGCGGCTGGGAGGGGGCGGGCTGCGCCGTCCCTGGAGCCTGCCGAACGGCCGTCATGTCGCCTCGCCTCGGATGAGCGTGATGGTGGTCCACGCGCCCACGTGGATGCGGTCGCCGTGGGAGATCGGGATCTCCACGTTGTAGGGGATGGGGTCGATCGTCCCGTTCATGCAGGTCCGGTTGGTGGATCCGGGGTCGACCAGCGTCCAGGTGCCGTCGGGCTTGGCCAGCAGGACCGCGTGGACGTGGGAGACGCCGGGGTCCTCGGGCGGCTCGCGCAGGTCGATCTCCGGCGGGGACGGCTGCGCGGAGCCGCGCCGTCCGATGCGGACCTGCGGCCCGGTGAGCGGGATCCGCCGCTCGGGCGCGTACGGGGGGAAGTTCAGCGCCTGCGAGTCGGGGCCCTCCTCGGCCATGACCATGTCGAAGTAGCCGCGGTCGGCCGTCACGACCGCCGTCCAGACCGACCCCGGGACGGGCGGGGCGGGCACGGGCGGCGTCGGCACGGGCGGAGCGGGCACCGGGGGCGCGGGCACTGGGGGAGCCGGTACAGGGGGTGCGGGGACGGGCGGAGCGGGGACGGGCGGGGCCGGGACGGGCGGGCGCGGCACCGGAGGGGTGGGGGCGGGTAACGGGCCGGACGGCTCCCGGCCCTGCGCCGAAGGCTGCGGCCCCGACGGATGCGGCGCCGAAGGATGGGACGTCGAAGGGTGCGGCGCCGTGGGGTGGGACGGGGCCGATTTCTCGGTCCGCGGAGTGGGCTGCCCGCCGCCCGTGGCGAAGTCGTAGCCGCACGCCTCGCAGAAGCGGTCGGTGCCGGGCGTCCCGCAGTCCGGGCAGGGCCGCGCACCGCCCGGCGGGGCCTGCGCCATGGCCGGGCCCGGGCCCGCGCCGGGCGCGGACGCGGCGCCGATGAGCGCGCCGCAGACGTCGCAGTAGTCAGCCGCGTGGGAGTCGTGTCCGCTGGGGCAGGTCGCCATGCTCAGCGCTCACCCGGCCGCGGCGTGGTCAGCGTCTCGTCCTTGCGCGTCCGGACCGTCTTGCTGGAACGCGTGTCGAGCGCCATCTCGTCGGCCTTCTCGACGTGGCGCTTCAGCCGGACGGTGCCGGTCGCGGGATCGACGACGTCCACGACCTTGCGCAGCATCGCGGTGATCGCTTCGTTGCCGGCCTCGTCGGCCAGCACCACGGCCCGGCCGAGGCGCGCGGTCGCGGTGTCGAAGTCGCCGTCCTTGCGGGCCTGGAGCCCCTCCTGGATGGCGACGGCGAGCTCGGCCTGCCCGGTGTAGTGCGCCACCCGCGGGTTGATCCGGGTGGACTGGGCCTCGTCGTCCGTCCACTGGGCGAGAACGTTCCCGGTGGCGAGGACCTGCGCCTCCTCACCGGGCGCGCCCGGCACGACGAGCTTCACCCACGCGGCGCGCAGCTCCTTGCCGATCTCGCCCGGCGGGACCTCCACGCAGATGTGGTAGTCGCGGCTCTCCGCGCCCCACGCGCCCAGCGGGTAGTCGCCGGCCTGCGGCGCCGACTCGACGCGCTTGCCGGTCAGGTCCTCCACGGACGGCATGACCTGCTTGACGAAGCGGAGCCGCGCGGTCTGCGGCGTCCACACCCGCAGCGCCACGTCGGCGACGGACTTGCCCATGGCCGCCTCCGTCATCGCCTGGAAGTCGGCGACGAGGCCGGCGGGGTCGGCGACGATGTCGACGCTGCCGAGCAGCGCGGAGGCGATCTTGCGCAGTTCGGCGACCTCCCAGTCGGTGCCGACGCCGCGGCAGTCGCACACGAACCGGCCCCCGCAGCGGAACAGGACGGCGTCGAGCTCCTCGGGCGTCTCGTGCTGGTTCTTGCCGTCGGTCAGCAGGATCGCGTGCCGGATGCCGCCCTGGACGTCGTCGAACAGCTCGTCGGCGAGCCGCAGCCACGAACCGATCGCGGTGCCGCCGGAGGCCCGGAGCCCGCTCAGCGCCCGCTTGGCCTTGTCCTTGGTCTGCGGGGACGCCGTGACGAGGCCGCCCTGCCGCGGGTAGACCATCGACGCGGTGTTGGAACCGGAGATGACCGCGAACTCCACGCCGTCGCGCAGCGTGTCGACCGCGACCTGCGCCGCCGCGACCGCGGCGCGCAGCTTGGTATCGGGGTAGCTCATCGACCCCGAGGTGTCGATGATGATGACCTCGGACGCCTTGGTGCTGGCGGGGGCCGGCATGGCGCCGCCCTCGGCGCCCGCCTCGACGGACACGATGGCGTGCACCTCGCGGCCGCCCTCGGGCAGGAACTTGTTCTGGTCGATCTTGACGGTGAACTGCGGCTGCTCGCTCATCGGGGCTGCTCCGTGCTGTGCGGGATGCTCTCGTGGATGCTGCTGTGCGGGGAGCGTGGGGCCGGGATCGGGATGACCGCGACCGTGATGTTGTCGCGGCCGCCCGCGTCCAGGGCGTGGCGTACCAGCGTCCGCGCGACGCCGAGCGGGTCGGCCGCCGGGTCGTGGCCCGGATCGGGCACGGGGCCGGGTGCGGGGTCGGTCGCGGTGCCGCCCGCCCCGTTCGCCGCGTCGGAGGCGGTCGCGGCGGCCGGCTCGTCCGGGCCGGGCGCGGCGGGGCCGGCGGCCAGCAGCGCCGCGAGGTCGCGGGCCGCCGGGAAGTAGTTCCACAGGCCGTCGCTGCAGACCAGCAGCGTGCCGGGACCCGCCGGGCGGAACGTCGCCACGTGCGGGCTGACCTGCCCGGCGTCCGCGCCGAGCCACGCCGTGATGACGTGGGCGTTGGGGTGCTCCTCCGCCTCCGCCTCGGTCAGCGCGCCCTGGGCGATCATGAACGCGGCCCACGAGTCGTCCTCGGTGAGCCTGCGGGACGGGCCGAGCTCCGCCATGTCGCCGGTGCTGAGCTCCGCGGTCTCCGGGCCGGACCCGTCCGTGGCCGGTTCTTCGTCGCCGCCCTCGCCGGTGCCGTCTTCGCCGGGGTCGACGGCGCCGTCCGCGGACAGCCAGTAGGCGCGGCTGTCGCCGATCCAGCCGACGGTGACGGACCCCCCGCGCGTCACCGCGGACACGTACGTGCACGACGGCGCGTCGCCCGGCGACGTGGAGAGCGCGGCGACCGCCGAGGCGGCCCGGAGCGCCGCGGTGCGCGTCGCGTCCTCGGGGTCCTCGCCGGCGCCGAGGAGCGCGACGAGCTCGGCGGCGCCGGTGTCGGCGGCCGTGCGGGAGGCGTCCTCGGGGCGCTGCGACGAGCCGACGCCGTCGCACACCACGGCCGCGACCCCGGCGGCGTGGGCGGCGAGGGCGAGCGCGTCCTCGTTGCGGCTGTAGCGGCGGCCGCGGTCGCTGGCCCCGGCCGCGGCGACCGGGCCGGACCCGTTCCCGCCGCCTGGCGCGGGCAGCTCGACCTCGACGTGGTCGCGTTCGGCGGGCTGGCGCATCCCGCAGGTCTCGCAGTAGCCGTCGGCGTCGATCGGCGTCCCGCCGCACCCGCGGCACGGGTCCCCGGCGGGCGCCGGGGCCGCACCGGCTCCGCCCGGGGCGGCGGACTCGACCGGCTCGGGGGGCGGGGCGCCGGCCAGCCGGTGCCCGCACTCCTCGCAGAAGACCTCGCCCGGGTACACCGTCTCGCCGCAGGAGGGGCAGGACGGCTCCGCCGCCTTGGCCCCGTCCGGGTCGGCGTGGCCGGCACCTTGGTCATCGGCCCGGTGGTCATCGGCGCCGTGCTGGCCGCCCGTCACAGCAGGGTCCTCGGGCGCACGGCGTTGGCGGAGTCGACGAGCCGGCGGCACTCGTCCCGGTCGCGGGTGCGCCGTGCCAGCTCCCGGTAGGTCTCCTCCAGCCGGCGGCGCAGCGGGGTCTCGGACAGCTGCGCGTCGAGCAGCCGCCCGCCCGCCCTGCCCGCCGCGCCCGGGCCGTCGAGCAGCCAGTCGAGCGCGGCCTCCAGGACCTCCGCGGCCAGCCGGTCGCGGCGTTCGGCGTCCAGGTCCAGCGCGGTGAGCCGCTCGCCCGCGGCGACCAGCTCCGGCGCCGTCAGCTCGGCGGGGCTGCGGCCGCGCACCGCCGTCGCGACCGCCGCCACCTGGGCGGCCACGTACCGGATGGAGACCTCCGGCACCGAGTTGAGCGCGGCGACCGCCGCGCCCCGGTCGCCCGCCGCCAGGTGCACGCGCGCGAGGCCGAACGCCGCGTTGATGTAGCTCTGGTCGGTGCGCCACACCATCTCGTACAGGCGGATCGCGTCGAGCGGGGCCCGCAGCTCGCGGCAGTAGGCGAGGGCCAGCTTGGGCGCCGCCTCGCCGGGCAGCAGCCCGTACAGTCGGTCGAACAGCGGCGCGGCCTCCTGGACGCGGCCCTGGGACAGGAGCGCGATCGCGCGGTACCAGTCGATCCGCCAGTCGCCGGGGCGCTCGGCGGCGAGCTCGTCGAGGATCTCGCCCGCCTCCTCGACCGCGCCCAGCTCGATCTTGACCCGGGCGTGCGCCAGCTTCACCTCGGGCGTGCGCTGCGGCGCCTTCGCCGCGGCCTCGGCGACCTGCGCGGGCTCCAGGGCGGTCAGCCCGGACACGAACGCGGCGGCGGGGTCGGAGCCGTCCACGAGCGGCACCGGCAGCGCCGCCGCGGCCACCGGCGGCGGGACGGGCGGCAGCGCGGACTCCGCCGACCCGCCGTCCGCGATCCGCGCCGCGAACCGCTCCGGCCCGAACAGCCCGGACGGGGCGGGCCGCGGCACGCCGTCCTCCGCGGCGAGGACCTCGCGGAGCACGCCGGTGAGCTGCTCGGCCATCTCCGCCGCGTCCTGGAACCGCTCCGCGGGCACCTGGTGCGTGGCGCGGCGCAGGAACCGGTCGAAGGACTCGAACCGCTGCAGCAGCGGGATCTGCGAGCGCGGCGGCAGGGATTCGGCGAACGTCCGGGTGTAGCCCTTGAACGGGAAGCTCAGCACGGACAGCGCGCGGCCGACCGTGTACAGGTCGGACGAGATGGAGGGGCCGGCCTCGGCGATCTCGGGGGCCTGGTAGCCGGTCGTGCCGTAGATGGCGCCGTCCGGGTCGTCCAGGCGCCGCACGCCGCCGAGGTCGATGAGCCTGAGCTGCTCCTCGGACTGGATGACGTTGTCCGGCTTGAAGTCGCAGTAGACGAGGCCCTGCGCGTGCAGGTACTCGAACGCCCGCAGGACCTCCAGCCCGTAGGCGATGGCCTGCGCGAGCGGGAGGTGCTTCTCGCCGCGCGGCTGCGGCTGCTGGAGCAGGATGTCCTTGAGGGACTGCCCGCCCACGTACTCCATGACGATGTAGCCGTCGCCGTCGTGCTGGACGAAGTTGTAGATCTTGACGATGTTGGGGTGCTCGACCTCGGCGAGGTAGGCGCGCTCGGCCGCGGCGGCGGCCATCGCGTCGGCGTCGCCGCTGTCCAGCAGGCCCTTGAGCACCACCCACCGGTCGCTGACGTTGCGGTCCTTGGCCAGGTAGATCCAGCCGAGGCCGCCGTGGGCGAGGCAGCCCAGCACGCCGTACTGCCCGCCGACGAGGTCGCCGGGGCTGAGCTTCGGGGTGAAGGAGAAGCGGGTGCCGCACTTGGGGCAGAACCCCTCGGTGCGGCCCGGCCGGTCGCCGCGCCCCCGGCCGACCGGCTCGCCGCAGCTGCTGCAGAACCGCTTGCCCTCCGCGACCTGCGGGTCGCTCATCACCGCCGTGGACGGGTCCCGGTACGGGACGCGCGGCACCTCGACCAGGCCCGCGCCGAGCATGCCGCGGCGGCCGGACGACCGCGCGGACCCGGTGCGCGTGCTGCCCGTCCGCGTGCTGCCGGTGCCCCGGCTGCCCGACGTGCCCGTTCCCGACGTGCCCGTTCCGGGCGCCGGGCGCGACCGCGAGGTCAGGCTGGTGTGGGCGGGCGGTGAGCCGCACACGTCGCAGTAGCCGTCCATGATCTTCCCGGTGCAGCCGGGCTGGCGGCACGCGTCGTCGGGCACGGCGACCGGGGGACGGGGCGCGGGCACGCTGGGCGCGGGGGGACTGCCGCAGACGTCGCAGTAGCCGTCCACGACCGTGCCGGTGCAGCCGGGCTGCGCGCAGGCGTTCGGGGAGGCCGGCGCGGGCGGCGGGCTGGAGGAGGCGGCCACGCCGCATAGGACGCAGTACCCGCCGTCGACGGTTCCGCCGCAGCCCGGTTCGGCGCACTGGCTCATCGCTTCGCTCCCTTCGACCGGGCGTTGACGGCCCGCTGGTATTCGGACAGCGCCACGGTCGCCCGCCGCAGGTCGCAGGGCGACGTCCACAGCAGCTCGCGGGCGCGGTCGTGGATCCGCGCGAGCCCGGCGTCCTCGGCGTGGCCGAGCCTGGCCGCCTTCACCCGGTACGCCTCTAGCCGGCCGCGCAGCTCCGCGCGCCGGTCGAGCAGCCCGCGGATGAGCCCGACGGTCTCGCGCGCCCGGGCCAGCGCGTCGTCCGCCGCCCGCTCCAGTTCCTCGACCCGTGCGGCGAGCTCGTTCCAGCCCGTGCCGTGCCCCGGCCGGCCGAGGGCGGCGAGCCGGTCGGCGAGGGACGCGGACGCCCCCGGCAGGTCCGGCGGCGCCGGTGAGGCGATCTTGGTGAGGACCTCGTCCCGGACGCGGCGGGCCTCCGCCTCTTCCTCGCGCAGCCGGTCCAGGACGCCGGCGACGGCGCGGAGCCGGCCGGTGAACCCGTCCCGGACCCGCTCCGCCTGCTCCAGGCCGCGCCGCACCTCCGCGAGTCCGGCGTGGATCGCGTCGAGGCGCCCGGTGTCGGCGCTGCCGCCGGCCGCCAGCGCCATCGGGTCGGCGCGCACGACGGCGGCGACGGCGTCGAGGTCGGCGCGGAGCCGGTCGAGCTCCGGCTCCGTCCCGCCGAGGGATTCGAGCAGCTCGTCCGCCGCGCGCCGCTCGGCCTCGACCTCGGCGAGCCGCGACAGCAGTGCCGACCAGACCGCGTCCAGCGACGCGACCGCCTGCGCGACCTCCTCGTAGAGGGGGGTCATGCGCTCGACCGCCGCGCGCAGCGTCAGCCGCTCGCCGGACGGCACGGACAGCAGCGTCCGCCGCCCCAGCGGCACCTCCGTGACGGGCAGCTCGACCGACGGGCCTGCGAGCAGCCGGGTGAGTTCCGTGAGCTGCGCCTGGCCCGGCCTGGGGTTGCGGGCGCGGAGGTCCTCCGCGGCGCTCACGACGCTTCCGTAGAGATCGAAAAGGCCCCAGAGGGAGGCCATCCCGGTGCGCACGTCGGCCTGCACGCGGCGCGTCTCACCGTCGAGGGCCGCGCCTTCCAGTAATTGGTAGCCGTGGTGGGCCTCCAGTTCGAGCAGTGCCGTGCTGATGCGGTCCCTCTCGTCCCGGAGCCGCGCTAGCGTGCGGTCCGCCTCGTCCCGGCTCATCGGGGGCCGGCCCACGCGTGCGTCGCTCAACGCCGGTTCACCGGTCCGCCCATGGTCGCCCCGATTTCCCCAGATTCAGCCAGTTCGGTGTTCAAGTTTTCACCATGCGAGGTCGCCTTCTCAAGCGGGCGGCCGATCCTCCGCCCCCGCCTGCCCGTACTGCGTCACGCGACCCGAAGAAGCCGCGCCCGGAACCTCCAGAATGTCAGTGTTCGAACGTATGATCGAACCATGGCGAACGTTGCGACGCACCACCAGACCGCATCCACCGCGCTCACCGCGGCGGAGATCGCCGCACTCGCGCTCTCCCTCGCGCACCTGGGCACGGGCCCGCAGGCCACGACCGCGCGCCGCGCCCTGCACGCCCTCCTCGACACCACCCCCCACGACGACGCCCCGCACGCCGACGCCCACAACGCCGCCACCCACGACGACGTGGTCACCACCACGCTCGCCACCCTCACCACGCCGCTCGACGCCTCCACCTCCGACCGCGCCCGCGTGGTCGCCGCGGCCATCACCGAGCACCGCGTCGTCCGGCTCTGCTACGGCGACGCCGGCGCCAACGTCACGATCCGCGAGGTCGAGCCCGTCACCTGCCTCGTCCACCGCGACCACTGGTACCTCGTCGGCTGGTGCCGCATGCGCCGCGGCATCCGCGCCTTCCGCTTCGACCGCATCCTCGCCGTGGAGTCCACCGGCCTCCTGGCCCGCCCCCGCCGCGCGGACCGCTACCTCCCCTTCCAGCGGAGGACGACCTGACCCCCGCCCGGCCCGCGGCCTTCGAGCCGCGGGCCGCGGCCGGCCGGGCCCAATAAAGTACTTCGATGAGCACCCAGGATGTCCTTGAGCATTTGCAGCGGCTTGGCATGTCGGGGTACGAGGCCAAGGCGTATGTGGCGCTGGTGGGGGCGGGCCGGCCGGTCAACGGCTACGAGGTCGCCAAGCGCTCCGGGGTGCCGCGCAGCACCGTGTACGAGACGCTCGGCAAGCTCGTGGCGCGGGGGGCGGCGTACGAGGTGCGCGGGGCGTCCGACGCGACGGAGTACCTGCCGCTGCCGCCGGAGTCGCTGCTCGACCGGATGCGGCGGGAGTTCGACGGGTCGGTGTCGGCGCTGCGGTCCGCGCTGCCCGCGGTCGCGGCCGCGCCGGAGGGGCATCTGATCCACAACCTCAAGGACGGGCAGGCGATGCTCGACCGGGCGGGGGACGTCGTGGCGGGCGCGCGGCGGGACCTGTTCATGTCGATATGGCCGGACGAGATGCGGGTGCTGCGCGGCCAGGTCCTGGAGGCGGCCGCGCGGGACGTCGAGGTCTCCGTCGTGTCGTTCGGGAAGGAGCCGTTCGACGGGCCCGGGAACGTCCACGAGCACCGTTACTCGGCGCCCGAGACGGTCATCGAGGAGTTCGGGTACCGGCTCATCGTGGTGGTGGGGGACCGGCGCGAGGCCGTGGTCGGCGGTTTCGGGGACGCGGCGGCGTGGGGCGTCTACACGGCGGACCCGGCCGTCGCGCTCATGGCGGCGGAGTTCGTCCGGCAGGACATCGCGCTGCAAGTTCTCGCCGACCGGGTGGGCGCGGCTGAGCTGGACCGCCTCTTCGCCACCGAGCCCGGCCTGCTGCGGCTGCTCAGGAAGCGCTGACGGCCCGGCTCACTCGCGGAGCCAGGAGGCGAGCAGCGTCCCCGTCTCCTCCTCGCGGTCGGTGTAGAGCATGTGCCCGGCGTCGATCTCGCTGATGACGAGGGCGGGCCCGAGGGCGGCGCGGCAGTCGGCGACGAACTCGGGCCGCACCATGTCGGCCTTCGCCGCGATCACCAGGTGCGCGGGCATGTCCGGCGGGGGCGTCAGCCGGGGGCGGGTCATCTCCGAGTACGCGGTCACGACCGCCGCCTGCTCGAACCGCCACCGCAGCCGCCCGTCCGGGCCGGGTTCGAGGTGCTCGGCGACCTCGTCGTCCAGCGCCTCGTCCGGCGCGTCCGGCCAGCGGGCCGCGAGGGCGGCGCGGGCCTCCGCCGCGTCGGCGAACGACACCGGCGCCATGTAGGAGCGCGCCTCCGCGGCCGCGTCCGCGGGCGGCAGCCCGATCGCCGGGTCCAGCAGGACGAGGCGCCGCACCCGCCGCTGCGACGTCCGCGCCAGATGCACCGCGATCAGCCCGCCGTAGGAGTGCCCGACGAGGTCGGCCCGCTCGATGCCGTCCGCGTCGAGGACGGAGAGCACGTCCGCCACGTGCCGCTCGACCGTCCACGGCGGCTCGTACGGCGACCGCCCGTGCCCGCGCAGATCGGGCGCGAGGACCAGGCGGTCCGGGAGGTACCGCTCGGCCGTCCGCCGCCAGCGGGCCCCGTGCCCGGTGACCCCGTGCAGCACGACGACCGGGGAGCCCGCCGGATCCCCGTACCGGTGAACATGCAACGCAGCGTCCGTCATGCACTGAAGGTTATGCGGGACGGCGCCGCCCCATGGCGGCCTTCACCGGCCAGAAGGTGCCGCAGCCGGGAGCGGTCAGGGCCGTTCCCAGCGGACGGAGCTGAGCGCCAGCAGCGCGACGTGGAGGGAGACGCAGGACTCGACGTCGTCGAGATCGGCGTCCAGGACGCGTTCGATTCGGCGGAGCCGCTCGTAGAAGGCGGGGCGGGACAGGTGGGCGTGCTGGGCGGCGACGGCCTTGTTCCGCCCGGAGTCCAGGTAGATCTCCAGGATGCGCGTGAGGTCGGCGCCGCGCTGGGCGTCGTACTCCAGCAGCCGCCCCAGCTCGCGCTCCACGAAGGTCTGGACGCGGGCGTCGTCGCGGAGCAGGTGCAGCAGGCCGCGGAGGCGCAGGTCGGGGAGGCGGTAGAAGAGGCGGGCGCCGGAGCCGCGCGCGGCGACGTCGGCGACCTGCTCGGCCTCCAGGAACGAGCGGCGGACGTCGCGGATCGTCTCCACCACGGACCCGGCCGCCATGACGGCGCCCTCCGACCGGCCGCGGACGCGGGTGGCGATCTCGGTGAGCGCGGTCTCCACGTCGGCGCGCGCGGGCAGCGAGGCCAGCACCCCGACGCGGGCGTGCGGCCCGCCCTCGTCGAGGACGCCGACGAGGGCGGCGAGCCGGGCGTCCTTGCAGGCGGCGGCGGCCGTCTCGGCGAGCGCGGACAGCTCGCCGGCGGGCGGGGCGCCGGGTCCGCGGTGCCGCAGCACGGCGCCGAGCAGGCGGCGGCCGGACAGCGGGACGCCGAGCGCGCGGGCCCGCGCCGCGGCCTCCTGCGGGTCGGCGTAGGCGTGCGCGAGGATGCGGGCGATGATCGTGCCGTGCGCCTGGCGCTCGACGCTCTCGGCGTGCCGGTCGAGGAGCCGGCCGAGCGCGAGGGTGGTGGCGGCCCGCTCGATCAGCACGGTCTCGCGCGGCGAGGGCGGCGAGCCGAGGTCGATGATGAGGCGGCCCCAGTCCTCGCCGCGGGCGCCGACCGTCGTCACCAGCCAGCCCGAGGTCGGGTCGTAGCCGGTGCGGCGGCCGGGCCGGACGGCGCGGGAGCGGGTCTCCCACGCCGACAGCAGCTCGGACGCGTCGGCGCCGCCGGCGTCCGCGGCGAGGACCTGGTGGGCGAGGTTCTCCAGGACGGCCGGGTGCCCGCCGAGCGCGGCGACCTGCCGGACGACCTCCTCGGTGGAGGCGCCCTCGACCGACAGCCGGGTGAAGATCTCGTGGAGCTGCTCGGAGGCGCGCAGCTCGTCGAACTGGTCCTGCAGGATGCGGGAGTGCACCGACTCGGTGATGTCCACGAACGCGGGCTCGTGGGCGAGGACGATGACCGGGAGGCCGTTCTCCTCGGCGGCGGCGATCAGCGCGGGCGGCGGCTCGGTCGCGTAGCGGCGGCCCAGCTCGATCATCAGGCCGCTCACCCCGACATCGGCGAGCTCGCCGATGTAGGTGCGCAGCCGCTCGGGCTCGTCCGGCAGCGCGATCCCGGTCGTCAGGACGAGTTCGCCGCCGTGCAGCAGGTGCGCGATGTCGGCGATCTCCGCGACGTGCACCCAGCGGACCCGGTTGCCGGTGCGGTCGCCGCCCGCGACGACGCGCGGCTGCCCGCGGCGGACCGCCTCAAGGCGGAGGACGTCGTCGACGGTGGGCAGCATCGACCCCGAGGATATCCGCACAGGGTGTCAAGAAACCCGCCGTTCTCCGTTACAGGATGTCAGCCGCCAGCAGACCGTTAACGGAACGCTCGGGGTCGTGACACTCTGCGGGTGGCCTGTCCGGCCTGCGCGAACGAGACTTGGGGCATGTCGGAACACGCGAACCTGCTCAAGCGCCACCGGGCGGTCATGCCGTCGTGGATGGCGCTCAACTACAGCGAACCCATCGAGATCGTCGGCGGCAAGGGCAGCCGCGTGACCGACGCCGAGGGGAACGGCTACCTCGACTTCTTCACGGGCATCCTCACGAACATGCTCGGGTACGACGTGCCCGAGGTGCGGGAGGCGGTGGAGCGGCAGCTCGCGACCGGCGTCGTGCACACCTCCACCGCGTACCTGGTGCGCGGGCAGATCGAGCTCGCCGAGAAGGTCGCCCGGCTGTCGGGCATCCCGGACGCGAAGGTGTTCTTCGTCAACTCCGGGACGGAGGCGAACGAGACGGCGCTGCTGCTGGCGGCGTACGCGCGGCGCAGCGACCAGGTCCTCGCGCTGCGGCAGAGCTACCACGGCCGGTCGTTCGGCACGGCGGGCGTCACCGGCAACCGGGCCTGGAGGAACCTCCCCTACTCCCCGCTGAACGCGCACTTCCTGCACGGCGCCGACCGGCACCTCCCGCAGTTCGCCGGGATGTCGGACGAGGCGTACGTCGACGCCTGCGTGCACGACCTCCGGCACGTGCTCGCGACCGCGACCGGCGGGGACGTCGCCGCGCTCATCACCGAGCCGATCCAGGGCGTCGGCGGGTTCACGATGCCGCCGGAGGGCCTGCTCGCCGCCTACAAGAGCGTCCTGGACGAGGCCGGGATCCTGTTCATCTCCGACGAGGTCCAGACCGGATGGGGACGGACCGGCGAGAACTTCTGGGGCATCGGGAACCACGGCGTGACCCCGGACATGATGACCTTCGCCAAGGGCCTCGGGAACGGGTTCACGATCGGCGGCGTGGTCGCCCGCGGCGACCTGATGGACGGCCTGCACGCGCTCGGCATCTCCACGTTCGGCGGCAACCCGGTCTCGATGGCCGCCGCGAACGCGACCCTCGACTACGTCCTCGACCACGACCTGCGGGCGAACGCCGCCAAGCAGGGCGGCACGCTCATCGGCGGGCTGCGGTCGGCGGCCGGGAGGTTCCCCGTCGTCGGGGACGTCCGGGGCAAGGGCCTGATGTTCGCGATCGAGCTGGTCGATCCCGGGACCGGCGAGCCGAGCCCGCCGCTCGCCGCCGCGCTGATGGAGGCGGCCCGCGAGCGGGGGCTGCTGATCGGCAAGGGCGGCCTGTACGGCAACGTGGTGCGCATGGCGCCGCCGATGACCCTGACCGACGCCGAGGCCGCCGAGGGTCTCGGCGTCCTGATCGCGTCCCTCGAAGCCGTGAACGGGGAAGCGGTGCACGGGGAAGCCGGCTCATGACCGCCGGCGGGCGCGTGACGCACTGGATCGGCGGCAAGCCGTTCGCCGGGGAGGCCGAGCGGCGCGGCGACGTCTACGAGCCCGCGTCGGGACGCCGGGCCGGCACGGTCGACTTCGCCGGGCGGGCCGAGGTCGACGCCGCGGTCGCCGCCGCCAGGGCCGCGTTCCCCGGCTGGCGGGACGCCTCGCTGTCGCAGCGGGCGCAGGTGCTGTTCAGGTTCCGCGAGCTGGTGCACGGGCATCGCGGCGAACTGGCCCGGCTGATCTCGGCCGAGCACGGGAAGGTCGTCTCGGACGCGGCGGGCGAGGTGGCCCGCGGCCTGGAGGTCGTGGAGTTCGCCTGCGGGATCCCGCACCTGCTCAAGGGCGGGTTCTCGGAGAACGTCTCGACCCGGGTGGACGCCTACTCGATCCTGCAGCCGGTCGGCGTCGCCGCGGGGATCACCCCGTTCAACTTCCCGGCGATGGTGCCGATGTGGATGTTCCCCGTCGCGATCGCGTGCGGGAACACGTTCGTCCTGAAGCCGTCGGAGAAGGACCCGTCGGCATCGGTCCGACTTGCGGAGCTGTGGGCGGAGGCCGGCCTTCCGGACGGGGTGTTCAACGTCGTCCACGGCGACAGGTCCGCGGTGGACGCCCTGCTGCACCACCCGGACGTCCGGGCGGTCAGCTTCGTCGGCTCCACCCCGATCGCCCGGTACATCTACGGGACGGCCGCGGCGAACGGCAAGCGGGTGCAGGCGCTCGGCGGCGCCAAGAACCACATGCTGGTCCTGCCGGACGCCGACCTCGACCTCGCCGCGGACGCCGCGGTGTCGGCCGGGTTCGGCTCGGCGGGGGAGCGGTGCATGGCGATCTCCGTGGTCGTCGCCGTCGATCCCGCCGGGGACGAGCTGATGGCGAAGATCCGGGAGCGGGTCGCGCGGCTGAAGGTGGGGCCCGGCGACCACCCCGAGTCGGAGATGGGGCCGCTGGTCACCCGCGCGCATCGCGACAAGGTCGCGTCCTATCTGGACTCCGGCGTCGCGCAGGGCGCCACGCTCGCCGTGGACGGGCGCGACCCGGACGTCCTGGGCGGCGCGGGGGACGGGTTCTGGCTCGGCCCCAGCGTCCTCGACCACGTCACCCCGGACATGGACGCCTACCGGGACGAGATCTTCGGCCCGGTGCTGTCGGTCGTGCGGTGCGGCTCCTACGAGGAGGCCATGGAGCTGATCTCGGCCAACCCGTACGGGAACGGCACCGCGATCTTCACCAACGACGGAGGGGCGGCGCGCCGCTTCCAGAACGAGGTGGAGGTCGGCATGGTCGGCGTCAACGTGCCGATCCCCGTTCCGATGGCTTACTACTCCTTCGGCGGTTGGAAGGACTCCCTGTTCGGTGACAGTCATGCCCACGGGATGGAGGGCGTCCACTTCTACACCCGGACGAAGGCCGTCACCGCGCGGTGGCTGGACCCGAGCCATGGCGGAGTGAACCTCGGCTTCCCGACCAGCGGCTGAGCCCGCTCTTCCCGGGCATTCCCCGGACGTGCGGCCGGCCGCGGCGACCGGCCGCACGTTCGCTGCGTCCAGAAAGCGATGAAACTCTCAGAATGCAGCACAAGTGGACAAACGTGGCACGGTGGGGTCGCAGCGCGTGAGAGCGGTTCGCCGCACCGTGAGAACGCCTAGGTCCGCGGCGTATGGGACTTTCCCACATCCGGTGGATTTCGTCGTCAATTTTCGTCCGGCGGCCGGTGGCGAATAATGCCAACACCCATTGACGGAGTCTGTGGCGGGCGACACAATCTGACTGTCCGCATTAAATGGGGCGAAATTAAAAGTCAGGTTCCATAGTCAACAAAAACGTGAGGTCCGGGGCCGCCGAAGCCGGCGGGCCGATGTGCAGGAGAGCCGCGCCATGACCGCAGTCGACCACGCAGCAGAGGTGGACGCGCTCGCAAGACGCTTTCCCGGCTGGACCATCTGGTTCGGCCTGTCCACCGGCCGCTGGTGGGCGCTGCCGCCCCGGGACCGCGACGTCGGCGACTTCGTCGAGGCCGACACACCGCAACGGCTCATCGCACGGATCGAGGTGGTCAGGCGCGCCGCACCGGCGCGCCCCGTGATCGAGCACGACCGTCCGCGGACGTCCCGCGACACCCGGCCCGACGTGCGATGTCCCTCGAACCTCCGGCGTATCGAGGGCGTCACACCGTCGCCGTCCGGCCGGGTACCGGCGATCGCGTGGCCAGGCAGCACTGCAAGGTGATCCGCTGTTCCCCAACCTCGCCACGCCCGCCGGTGCCGCCGCGGCCCCGGGCAAGGACGGCAGCCCGCGCCATATCCCTCTCCGGCAACCTCCGTGTATGGCGCGGACGCCAGCACCCGCCGTCCCCCCGGGGTCGTGGCGGTTTCCTCGTTAACAACACGTCCGAAACCGCCCATCCGGCAATCCGCCCCGGAAACGCGATACCGCTGGCCATCAATGGCCACATTGTTCTTACCTCCGGGAACGTGAACGGGAAACACCGGAGTTGCGACCACCGGTAATGACCGCACCTTCCCGGGAAGCCGGAAGTGTCATCGAAGAAAACCGGCGATCGACTCGTGCGCGGTCGCCGGGACACCCGGAATGGCTGCCGGGTGCCGCGCGGACCGCCGCCTCCGCCGGGTACGGGCCGCCCCGGGCGCCCCGAGACGCTACGCTCGCGACGGGCCCGGTTCAGGTCGGGGAGGGCCCAGGGCAAGGATCGGGAGCGACATGCGGCTGAAGGCCACGGCGCGGGTGAGGATGTGGTCCGCGCTGGCGGCGGCCGCCGCGCTCGGCGCCACGGGCGTCGCGGCGTGCAGCGGCGGCGGCGACGAGGAGCCGGTCGGCGTCGCCAAGGTCGCGAGCACCCTCGGCCCGGGCGAGGGCATGCTGAACCTCGTCACGCTGCCCGGATCGATCGAGAGCGGCACCAGCGACCCGCGCGTCGACTGGGTCACCCCGTTCGAGGAGCGCACCGGCTGCAAGGTCGGGCTGAAGACCGTCCGGACGCCCGAGGAGATGGCCGGCCTGATGCGCGACGGCGGCCGCCGCTACGACGGCGTCGCGGCGCCGCCCGAGGTCGCCGGGCAGCTGATCGCCGAGAACCAGGTCACGCCCGTCAACACCGACCTCGTGGACGGCTTCAAGAAGCTGGAGCCGAAGCTGCGCGGCCTCCTCAAGCGGGACGGCCGCCAGTACGGCATCCCGTACGTGTGGGGCTCCAACCTGCTCATGTACGACACCCGGGCCGTCCCGCCGCCGCCGAGCTGGGCCGCGCTGTTCGACCCCGGGCAGGCGAGCCGGTACTCCGGGAAGCTGGTCATGCGCGACAGCCCGCTGGCCATCGCCGAGGCCGCGCTCTACCTCAAGCGCGAGCGGCCCAAGCTCGAGATCGACGACCCGTACTCGCTGACCCCTGGGCAGCTCAAGGCCGCCGGGCGGGTGCTCGCCAAGCAGCGGCCGCATGTCGGGGAGTACTGGGAGCGGCCCGCCGACGCCGTCAGCGCGTTCGCGGGCGGGCGCGCGGTGCTGGGCCAGGCGTGGCCCTACCACGTGGACGTCCTCACCCGCGCCGCGCGGACCGTGCAGGCCGCCGTCCCGTCCGAGGGCGTGACGGGCTGGATGGACGCGTGGATGATCGGCGCCAGGGTCGAGCACCCGAACTGCATGTACCAGTGGCTGCAGTGGACCGCGTCGCCGGACGTCCAGCAGCAGGTGGCCGAGTGGACCGGGGTGGCGCCCGCGAACCCGCAGGCGTGCTCCGGAGACCGCCTCAAGCCGGGCTTCTGCACCGCTTACCACGTCGGTGACCGCGCCTACCTCGACAAGGTCGTCTTCGCGCACGCGCCGACGAAGGCGTGCGACGGCGAGTCCGACGACAACGACTGCACGGACTACGCCGAGTGGAAGAAGACCTGGATCGAGGCCACCAAGCTCTGACGGTCCACCAGGCGCGGTCCACCAGGCTCGGTCCACCGGGCTCGGACGACCAGGCTCGGACGACCGGGACCGTCCGCGACCCCGTCCGCGCGGCCCCGGCGACGGGGCCCGGCCGGTTCCGGTCAGGGAAAGAGTCTCTCCGGCGCGCCCGGCCGCCCCCAGCCGGGCGCGCCTGTCAGGTGGCCCCGGACTTCCCCCCGAACGCCCGGGTCACCCTTCTCCCTGGAGAGACCTCCACGACGACGGCGTCCAGTGCCGACGTCCGCGCGGGCGGCCGCTCCCCGGCCGGCCGTCCGGCGTCCGTGACCAGCTCCCGGGAGCCCCGCCGTGCGCGGGGTACCGGCGGGGCGGGTGCGCATTCGTCGCACGCGAACACCCCGGTCGAATCCGGCAGGCGGCCGACGCGTGCGCGCGGCCGCGGCCACTTCTTGCGGCAGACGACGCAGGCCTCGCCCAGGCGCTGGGCTGCGGTCAGCCCGCCCGGGTCCACGGTCGGCTCGCCTGTCTGGCCCATGCCCTCCCCCTGACGGGAGTCGACGTCACGTGCCTCCTTTATAGGCGGGGGAGTGTGTTGTCTCCGCTACCCAAAGTGAAAAATGCGGCAAAGGCTTATGTGTCGCCCGTCGGTACAAGGTCATCCGGATCGCGCGATCCGGCCAACCGCGCGGTCACTCGGGACGGGCCGCCCGCGAGGGCATACGCAGACCATGGCCATACGGTCGGCGACCGGACGCTTTGCCGCTGCTTTGGTAGGTAGTGCGTACAAAGGAGACATGTCGGTCCGGCACGCCACGCGGCGCGGCCGGCCGCACAGGCCCGGCTCCGCACGGGCGCGCGGAACGCTCTCGGTGATCGGCGCGGCCGGCTCCCTCCTCGTCGCCGCCGTGGTCCTGGCGGCGGTCGCGCTGTCCCTGTTCGCCGAGGTCTCCGGCGTCGCCGCCCTCGCGGCGGTCATGGCCGGGCTCTGCCTCGCCGCCCTCGCGCTGCTCGGCGCGGCCGCCTCGCACGCCGTGCGCGGGGCCATGCGCCCGGTGGAGCGGCTCAACGCCGAGCTGGACGGCATCGACATCGAGGAGGCCGAACTCGGCCGCCGGGTCTCGGTGCCGGCCGCCGGCGGCGACGCCGAGGAACTCGCCGGCCGCGTCAACGTGCTCCTCGCCCGGCTGGACCGGGCCGTGCTGCGGCGCCGCTCGTTCATCGCCGACGCCTCGCACGAGCTGCGCACCCCGCTCACGGGCCTGCGGACCCGCATCGAGCTGGCCCTCGCCGCCCCGGAGGACGGCGCGGCGTGCGACACGCTGCGGCACTCGCTGGACGACATCGACCGCATCCACCGGATCGTCGACGACCTCCTCGTCCTGTCCCGCATGGACTCCGGCGACGCCCCCGTCCGGGAGGTGCTCGACATCGGAGCGCTGGTCGAGAGCGAGGTCGGCCGCCGCGACCCGCCCGTCCCGACGACGGTGAAGGCGGAGCGGGGGCTGCTGGTCGAGGTCAACCGGCCGCACCTCTGCCGCGTGGTGCTCAACCTGCTCGCCAACGCCGAGCGGCACGCCACGTCGCTGATCGAGGTCGAGGCGCGCGCGGAACGGGGTGAGGCGGTCGTCGAGGTCCGCGACGACGGGCCCGGCATCCCGCCCGCCGACCGCGACCGGGTCTTCGAACGCTTCACCAGGCTCGACAGCGCCCGCAGCCGCGCCGACGGCGGCTCCGGCCTCGGGCTGGCCGTCGCCCGGGAGATGGCGGTCCTGTACGAGGGCCGCCTGTACGTCGGCGAGAGCGCGACCGGCGCCCGCCTGATCCTGTGCTTCCCCCTGGTGCGCCGCCGCTGACGCGCCGGCCGCCGGCCGTCCCGCCGCGAGGGCGGGACCTGGGCGCGGAAATGCCCGACAATGGTCCCGTGCTCTCTCACTCAAGCTCCGACGCACCCGCCCGCGAGCTGGCCGTGCTCGGCTCCACCGGTTCGATCGGCACCCAGGCCCTGGACGTGGTCCGCCGCAACCCGGGCAGGTTCCGGGTGGCCGGGCTGGCGGCCGGCGGCGGACGGGTCGACCTGCTGGCCGAGCAGGCGCTCGAGTTCCGGCCCGACATCGTCGCCGTCGCCAGGGCGTCCGCCGCGCAGGACCTGCAACTGGCCTTCTACGCCGAGGCCAAGCGGCGCGGCTACGCCTCCGGCGACTACCCCATCCCGAAGATCGTGGCGGGCCCGGACGCCGTCACCGAGGTCGCCGCGTGGCCGTGCGACGTGGTCCTGAACGGGGTGACCGGCGCGCTCGGCCTCGCCTCGACGCTCGCGGCCCTGGACGCCGGGCGGACGCTCGCCCTGGCCAACAAGGAGTCCCTCATCGTCGGCGGCCCCCTCGTCAAGGAGCGGGCGCGGCCCGGGCAGATCGTCCCGGTCGACTCCGAGCACTCGGCGCTCGCCCAGTGCCTGCGCGGCGGGCGCGCGGCGGAGGTGCGGCGGCTCGTGCTGACCGCGAGCGGCGGCCCGTTCCGCGGCCGCGGCCGCGAGGAGCTGACCGGCGTCACGCCCGAGCAGGCGCTGAACCACCCGACATGGGACATGGGCCCCGTCGTCACGATCAACTCCGCGACCCTCGTCAACAAGGGGCTGGAGGTCATCGAGGCGCACCTGCTGTTCGACGTGCCGATGGACCGGATCGAGGTCATGGTGCACCCGCAGTCGGTGATCCACTCGATGGTCGAGTTCACCGACGGCTCCACGCTGGCGCAGGCCAGCCCGCCCGACATGCGGCTGCCGATCGCGCTCGGCATCGACTGGCCGGACCGCGTCCCGGACGCCGCGCCCGGCATCGACTGGAGCAAGGCGCACACCTGGGAGCTGTTCCCCCTCGACGACGAGGCGTTCCCCGCCGTCGCGCTGGCGCGCAGGGCCGGTGAGCTGGGCGGGACGTTCCCGGCCGTTTACAACGCCGCCAACGAGGAATGTGTGGACGCGTTCCGCGCGGGCCGGCTTCCGTTCCTCGGGATAGTCGACACGGTCGCGCGGATAGTGGACGAGCACGAAGAGCACGGCGCTGGTCCGGCCGGGCGGCCGACGCTGGACGACGTCCTCGCGGCGGACGGCTGGGCGCGGGCCAGGACCAGAGAACTGACCGCGGCCGGCCGCCCGGCCGCGGGCGACTGACCCCCGGGGGTCCGCCTCGGGACTAGCCCTAGGGGACCCGCATGGCCTTCTTCCTCGGCGCGGTGGCGTTCGTCGTCGCGCTGCTGGCGACGGTGATGCTGCACGAGGGCGGGCACCTGCTCACCGCCAAGCGGTTCGGGATGAAGGCGACGCAGTACTTCGTGGGGTTCGGGCCGACCCTGTGGTCCACCCGGCGGGGCGAGACCGAGTACGGCGTCAAGGCGATCCCGCTGGGCGGCTACGTCAAGATCGTCGGCTACACGCCGCTGGAGGAGATCGACGAGGCGGACCGCCCCCGCGCGTTCTACCGGCAGCCCGCCCCGCGCCGCGCGGTCGTCATCGGGGCGGGCGTCGCCGCGAACTTCGTGTTCGCGTTCGTCCTGCTCATGGTGATGGCCATGACGATCGGCGTGCGGGAGCCCGGCGCGGTGACCAGCACGGTCGAGGAGGTCAGCCCCTGCGTGCCCGCCACGATGCAGTCGGCGTGCGCCGGGGACCGCCCGGCCTCGCCCGCCGCACTGGCCGGGCTGCGCGCCGGAGACCGCGTCGTCTCCTTCAACGGCACGCCGGTCGCCGACTGGAAAGGCATCACGGAGGCGATCGGCCGGGCAGAGCCGGGCCAGACGGTGCAGTTGGTGGTGCAGCGGGGCGATGCGGGGCGGGAGGTCCCGCTGCGGGTCACGCTCGCGGACGTGGAGGGCCGGCCGTTCGTCGGCATGTCGGCGAAGGTCGTCGGCGGCGGGTACGAGCGGACGGGCCCGCTGAACGCGGCGGTGTTCGCCGCGAACGGCATCGGCCGGACCCTCGCCGGCATCGGCGACGTCGTCGTGGACCTGCCGTCCGCGATCCCGCGGCTGTTCTCGCCGGACCGGGAGAGCACGCCGGGCGGCCAGGTCGGCAGCGTGGTGGGCGCGACCGACGTGTCCGGGCAGATCTTCGCCTCCGAGGGCGCCACCACCCGGGACAAGATCGCCCTGTTCC
Source organism: Actinomadura livida (assembly GCF_014648675.1). Classification (GTDB taxonomy): domain Bacteria; phylum Actinomycetota; class Actinomycetes; order Streptosporangiales; family Streptosporangiaceae; genus Spirillospora; species Spirillospora livida. The sequence goes on along the minus strand of NZ_BMRO01000003.1, from coordinate 474,994 downwards.
TGTCGCTCGTCGTCTCGCTGAACATCTTCCTCGGGGCGCTCAACCTCCTGCCCCTGCTGCCGCTGGACGGGGGCCATCTCGCGGTGGTCGGCTACGAGCGGGCGCGCGCCGGCGTCAACCGGATCCGCGGCAGGCCGGATCCGGGCACCGTCGACATGACCAGGCTCCTGCCGCTGACCTACCTCGTCGTGCTGCTGCTGGTGGGTTTCGGCGTGCTGCTGATACTGGCCGACCTGTTCAATCCGCTCCGGCTGCCGGAGTGACACAAATCGTTCACATAGAGTTGCCGAACGGTCACCTCGTTGGGCACCGGGCGCCGTCAATTCAGCGGTACGGGACGCTTAGGCTTTGTACGGGGCCGGCGAGCATGAGGAGAGGGATGAGCGTTTCACTGGGAATGCCGAGCGTTCGCGGGAACGGGGACGGTCAGGGGGCGCGGGGTCCCGTCGCGGCACGCCGCAAGGCCCGGCAGATCATGGTCGGGAGCGTGCCGGTGGGCGGCGACGCCCCGGTGTCGGTGCAGTCCATGACCACGACCCTCACCGCCGACGTGAACGCCACGCTGCAGCAGATCGCGGAGCTGACCGCGTCGGGCTGCCAGATCGTCCGGGTCGCGGTGCCGTCGCAGGACGACGCCGAGGCGCTGCCCGCGATCGCCCGCAAGTCGCCGATTCCGGTCATCGCCGATATCCACTTCCAGCCCAAGTACGTGTTCGCGGCGATCGACGCGGGCTGCGCGGCGGTGCGCGTCAACCCGGGCAACATCAAGAAGTTCGACGACCGGGTCGGGGAGATCGCCAAGGCCGCCAAGGACGCGGGCGTGCCGATCCGCATCGGCGTGAACGCCGGCTCGCTGGACAAGCGGCTCCTGGAGAAGCACGGCAAGGCCACGCCCGAGGCGCTGGTGGAGTCGGCGCTGTGGGAGTGCTCGCTGTTCGAGGAGCACGACTTCCGGGACATCAAGATCTCGGTCAAGCACAACGACCCGGTCGTCATGATCGCGGCGTACCGGCAGCTGGCCGCCGCGTGCGACTACCCGCTGCACCTCGGGGTCACCGAGGCCGGCCCGGCGTTCCAGGGCACGATCAAGTCGGCGGTGGCGTTCGGGTCGCTGCTCGCCGACGGGATCGGCGACACGATCCGGGTGTCGCTGTCCGCGCCGCCGGTCGAGGAGGTCAAGGTCGGCACCGCGATCCTGGAGTCGCTGGGGCTGCGCGAGCGCGGGCTGGAGATCGTGTCCTGCCCCTCGTGCGGGCGGGCCCAGGTGGACGTGTACACGCTGGCCGAGGAGGTCACCGCGGGCCTCAAGGACTTCCCGGTCCCGCTGCGCGTCGCCGTGATGGGCTGCGTGGTCAACGGCCCGGGGGAGGCCCGCGAGGCCGACCTGGGCGTCGCGTCCGGCAACGGCAAGGGTCAGATCTTCGTGAAGGGGCAGGTCGTCAAGACCGTTCCCGAGGCGCAGATCGTGGAGACCCTGATCGAGGAGGCCATGCGCATCGCCGAGGACATGGGCATCGAGATCGGCGAGGACGGCTCGGTCTCCGGCCCCGGCGCGGACGTCGTGGTCGGCTGACGCCGGCCTGCCGAAGCGCGGGCTGACGGCGGGTCGCAGCGCGGCCTGGCGGCGGGTCCGCCGCCGTACTGGGAGCGGACGAGAGCGAAGGGCCCCGGGTCACCGACCCGGGGCCCTTTCGCGTGCCCGTGCCCGGCCCTCCCGCTGTCGGCGGGCGCGGAACGTTCCGCGGGATCACGAAGTTCCGATGATCTTGTCACGATTGCGTATCCACTCATCTCCGCCCTTGCCGCCATAAGGGACGAAGTGCCAACAATCTCCACGCAATCGGCATCCGCTATGCATCGGCGCGGCTCCCCCTCCGGTCCCGATGGCGGGACGTCCGGAGCCGCCGATGGGAGAGGGTCACATGAAAAGGATCGTTCTCGTCGCGACCGCCTTGGTCACGACGGTCGGCGGCACCGGCGCCGTCGTTCCCGCGAGTGCGGACACCGGTCCGTCCGGGGCCGCCGCCGCTGTGGCGGCCCAGGGCATCGACTGGGGCAAGTGCGAGGTAAGCGGCCCCAATGACCCGATGAACAACGCGCAGTGCGCCCAGGTCGAGGTGCCCCTCGACTACAGCAGGCCCCAGGGGCGCAAGATCTCGATCGCGGTGTCGCGCTTCCGGCACACCGACGAGGAGAACTACCAGGGCGTCCTGTTCGTGAACCCGGGCGGTCCCGGCGGCTCCGGTCTCGCCTACGGTCCCGCCCTCGCCCGCTGGCTCGGCGGCGTCGGCCACGCGGACGTGGCCGCCAAGTACGACATCATCGGCTTCGACCCCCGCGGCGTCGGCTCCAGCAAGCCCGCGATCACCTGCGACCCGGACTACAACGACCCGGTCCGGCCCGCCTACGTGCCCGAGACCCGGCGCGACGAGCTGGCCTGGATCGCCAAGTCCAAGGGCTACGCGCGCGACTGCGAAGAGAAGTTCGGCTGGATGCTGCCGCACATGCGGACCACTGACGCCGCGCGCGACGTCGACACCATCCGCGCCGCCCTCGGCCAGGAGAAGATCAGCTGGTACGGCTTCTCCTACGGCACCTACTTCGGCGCCACCTACGCCACGCTCTTCCCCAAGCGCGTCAGGCGCATGGTGATGGACGGCAACGTCAACCCGAAGAACGTCTGGTACGACAGCCAGCTCGAACAGGACAAGGCGTTCGAGCGCAACATCCGGGCCTGGTTCGGCTGGGTCGCCGAGTACGACTCGGTCTACCACCTCGGCACGTCCGAGAAGGCCGTCCGCGCCAAGTACTACGAGGCCCTGCACGCGGCCGAGGAGTCGCCCATCGGCGGGAAGATCGGCCCGGCCGAGCTGACCGACATCATCCTGAGCGCCGGCTACAACACCGGCTACTACATCCCGTTCGCCGAGGCGCTCTCGGCCTGGATCAACGACAAGGACCCCTCCGTCCTGCTCCAGTGGCTCGGCTCCGGCGGCGGCGACAACGGCTTCGCGGTGTACCTCGCCGTCCAGGGCGCGGACGCCCGCTGGCCCCGCAACTGGACCAAGTGGCACCACGACGCGGCGAAGCTCCACCGGCAGGGCTACCAGTTCGAGACGTGGGGCAACGTCTGGTTCAACGCGCCGATCGCCTTCTGGCCGTTCAACGGCGGGCCCGCGCTCAAGCTGAAGGGCAGCAGGCACCTGCCGGGCATGCTGCTCGTCCAGTCCACGAAGGACGCCGCGACGCCCGTCGAGGGCGGCCTGGAGATGCACAAGGTGTTCCCGTCCTCGCGCCTGGTGTTCGAGGTCGGCGGCAAGACGCACTCCAACACGCTCAACGGGAACGCGTGCCTGGACGACAAGGTCGCCGCGTACCTGGACACCGGTGCGCTGCCGGACAGCAGCCGCGGCCCGGACGCCTACTGCGACGCCGTCCCGGCGCTGAACGACCCGGACCCGACGGCCATGCAGCTCAAGGCCGCGTCCGGGGCCGGCAAGGACCTCCCGGTCGGGCGTCCCTGACCCGCTGAGGCCCTCGCGCTGAGGCCCTCGCGCTGAGGCCCTCGCACTGAGGGCCCCGGCATTGAGTCGAGCACGCTGATCCGTGGCGTGCCCGCCGCGCTCCATTCCGTGGAACCGGCGGGCACGCCACGCGCCGTTCCGGCGGCGTTCGGCCCTGAGCGGGGCCGCGCCGTTCGGTGGGGACGATCCGGATTCGGGGAGGAATCGCGCGATCCCCGAGGTCACGCGGTCCGCGGCGTCCCTTCGGTAGAAAGCCGGAGTGCTGAACGACGCTGGAAAGAAGGCCGCGGCCGGCTCGGCCGCCGCCGCGCTCGTCCTCGGGACCGCCGGGGCCGCCGTCCTGCCCGCCCACGCCGCCGCGGGACGACCCGGATCCGACCCCGCCCCGCGGCCCGCAGGTCTCGCCTGGCAGCCGTGCCCCGCCCAGGACCACTGGGAGGGCGGCCGCATCAAGGACCTCCAGTGCGCGTCGGTCCGGGTGCCGCTCGACTACGGCCGCCCGGACGGCGAGCAGGTCACGCTCCGGCTGACCCGCGCCCGGCACACCGCGTCCGAGTCCCAGGGCGTCGTGCTGCTGAACCGCGGCGGGCCCGGTGCGCACGGGCGCGACCTCCCCGCCTTCTTCACCGGCTCGCTGCCCGAGAAGGTCGCCGCGTCCTACGACTGGATCGGTTTCGACCCGCGCGGTGTCGGCGCCAGCGAGCCCTCGCTGACCTGCGACCCGAAATACCAGGACCCGGGCCGCGCGCGCCCGGACACCGTCCCCGCCGACGTGCTGGACGAGTGGGCCTGGAGGGCCAGGGCCAAGGCGTACGCCGACGACTGCGCCGAGAAGTACCGGAAGGTCCTCCCGCACATGGGCACGGCCGACTGGGCCCGCGACATGGACGAGATCCGCAAGGCACTCGGCCAGCGGAAGATCAACTACTTCGGCTACTCCTACGGCGGCTACCTCGGCGCCGTGTACGCGACGATGTTCCCGAAGCGCGTGCGCCGCATGGTGCTCGACAGCGTCCCCCGCCCGAGCGGCGTCTGGTACGAGAACAACGTCGACCAGAACATCGCGTTCGAGAAGCGGATACGCGCGTACTTCAGGTGGATCGCCCGTCACCACGAGACCTATCGGCTGGGGACGACGGGGCGCGAGGTCGCCGCCGCCTACGCCAAGGCGCGGGCCGGGCTGAAGGCCGCGCCCATCGACGGGAGGGTCGGGCCGACCGAACTGGACGACATCTTCCTCTCCGACGGCTACGACGACCGGACCTGGACATCGCACGCCGACGCCCTCTCCGCCTACGTCAACCGGGACGACCACGCTCCGCTGCGCAAGGCGTGGCGGCCGCCCGGAGAGCGCCAGCAGAACGCCTACGCGGTCTACACCGCGGTCGAATGCCGCGACGCGGCGTGGCCGCGCGACTGGCGCCGCTGGCACGACGACGCCACGCGCCTCTACCGGCAGGGATACCGCTTCGAGACGTGGAGCAACACCTGGTACAACGCGCCGTGCATGTTCTGGGGCGTGCCGGGCGGGCCGCGCCCGGTGGTCCGGGGCACCGCCTCGCTCCCGCCGATCCTGCTCATCCAGGCCACCGAGGACGCCGCCACCCCGTACGGGGGCGCACTGGAGACGCACCGCAGGTTCCCCACGTCCAGGTTGCTCGTGCAGGCGGGCGGCGGGAACCACGGCGTCACGCTGGGCGGGGACCGGTGCGTGGACGGGGCCGTCGCCGCCTACTTCGCCGGCGGTGACCTGCCCGCGAGCCGGCCCGGCCCGGACGCCTCGTGCGAGGCCGGCCCCGCGCCGGAACCGGCCAAGGCCGCGAAGCCGGGCAAGAACGGGCCGGAGAGTACCGGTCACGTCGCCGCCGACCACCCGGCCGCCCGGCCCTAGGCGGGCCGGGCCGCCCGTCCCGGAGCCGGGAAGCCCGCCCGGACCCGGCGTTGACCGGGACCTTGGCGGTGCGCCGGCCCGCGGACCACATAGTCTTGTCCACGTGGTGCTTTCAGTGGTGAGGGCCGAACGGGGGCCGTTCCCGTCGCGGAGCCGGTAGCCGTGCGCATGCTCGGCTCGATGCCGGTGCGCGTGCTGGACGACCGGCACCGGGCGGAGGCCCTCGCGATCCTGGACGCCGATCCGGTGTCCAACGTCTTCGTCAGTTCCCGCGTGCACGCCGCAGGGCTCGACTCGCGCCGGCTCGGCGCCCAGATGTGGGGCTACCTGCGGGACGGCCGGCTCACCTCGCTGTGCTACTCCGGCGCCAACCTCATCCCGGTGGCGGCGGGGCCCGAGGCCGTCCGCGCGTTCGGCGAGCGGGCGCGGGCGCAGGGGCGGCGCTGCTCGTCCATCGTCGGGCCCGTCGACGCGGTCGGCGAGCTGTGGGAGATCCTCTCGCCGTACTGGGGGCCGCCCCGGGCCGTCCGCGCGGAGCAGCCGGTGATGGCCACCTCCGCGGTTCCGGATGTGCCGCCCGACCCCGGGGTCCGGCGGGTCCGGATGGAGGAGTTCGACGTCGTCTACCCCGCCTGCGTGGCGATGTTCACCGAAGAGGTCGGGGTGTCGCCCAACGCCGGGGACGGGGGAGTGCTCTACCGCGCCCGCGTCGCCGAGCTGGTCCGCGACGGCCGCGCGTTCGCCCGCATCGAGGACGGCCGCGTCCTGTTCAAGGCGGAGATCGGCGCCGTGACCCCGCGGGCCTGCCAGGTGCAGGGCGTGTGGGTGCCGCCCGACCTGCGGGGCCAGGGCCGGTCGGTGGCCGGGATGTCCGCGGTGGTGCGCGAGTCGCTGCGGAGCATCGCGCCGACCGTCTCGCTGTACGTCAACGACTACAACGCGCGGGCGCGGGCCGCGTACCGGCGTGTCGGATTCACCGAGGTCGGATCGTTCATGTCCATCCTCTTCTAGGGCTTTTGTTCGTTTCATCGGGCCTGTCGTGGCATGAGTGGTACTCCCCGGTACATGAATCGATCTTCCCGGACCGGTACCATCCGGCCGTGGAGTTCGCCGGGGCATTACGGCAGGCCATCCAGGCCAGCGGGCTGACCCTGGAACGGATCCGGCACCGGCTCTGCCGGCGCGGCCTGACCGTGAGCGTCGCGACCCTCAGCTACTGGCAGCGCGGCCGCAGCCGCCCGCGCTCGCGGGACGTGGTCGTCGCGCTGGAGGAGATCCTCCAGGTGCCGCCGGGGACCCTCACCGAACTGCTGGACGACCCCGCCCCCACCGCGCCCGCCGTCCGCGCCGGACCGGCCGCCGGCCTCGCCGCCGCCGAGCGCGGCCGCCCGGTCCGGGAACTGTGGCCGGACCCGGACGGGTACGCGGGCCTCGTCGGCCAGCTCGACCGGTCCGGCGACCACCGGCTCGAACGGCTCAGCATCCACGACGTCTACCGGCTGGACGAGGCGCGCCGCTCCTGGACGCTGTCGGTGCGCACCGTCCTGCGCGCCGCGGGCGACGACATCGACCGGGTCGTGTGCGTGCACCAGACGGGCGGGCCCGGCGAGGCCGGCGGCGCCCACCGCGCCGGCAACGGCGCCGCCCACCGGCCGGACGACGCCCCCGCGGCCCCGGCCGGGAAGGTCGCCCTGACGCGGGTGCGGTACTGCCGGCCCGGCCGGATCCGCGCCGAGGGCGGGCTCATGGCGTTCGAGCTCGTCTTCGACCGCGTCCTGTCGGCGGGCGACACCGCGGTCGTCGAGTACGAGCTGGGGCCCGTCGGGCAGCCCGCAGCCGACAGCTACGACCGGCGCTTCCCCCACCCGGTCCACGACTACGTGGCGATCATCCAGTTCACCGGCGACCGGCTCCCCGCGCGGTGCTACGGCTTCACCGCGGAGAGCTCCCTGGCGCCCCGGCGGCGCCTCGGCGAGCTGTGGATCGGCACGTCCGGCAGCGCGAACATCGCGGTCGGCGCGGTGCGGCGCGGCATCGTCGGCATCGAATGGGAGTGGCACTGAAGCCGGAGGCGCCGGTGGCGCTGAAGCCGGGCGCCGGTGGCGCTGAAGAGGGGACGCGGCCGCGCGGGGGCGTCGAACCGCGGTTGTGGGAAATTGCCGGTTGGAATCGTGCCTCCCTGGCCTTACAGTGAGCGCTGAAGTCGCAAGTGCAGGAGTCAAGGCCGTCATGCGGGGGCCGGCCGGAGCGGATCCGGAGGCCAGCGGTGCAGAGTGTCGCAGAAGACGATCTTCTACAGGTACTGCAGTACGGTCCCTTCAACGTCGCCCTCCACGCGGCCATCCAGGCCCGCGGCCTCAGCCTCGACTCGCTGCGGCGCCGCCTGGAGGCGCAGGGCATCGCCGTCAGCCTGTCCACGCTGAGCTACTGGCAACGCGGCCGGACGCGTCCCGAGCGCGCCGACTCCATGCGCGCCGTCCGCGGCCTGGAGGTCATCCTCGAACTGCCGCGCCATTCGCTGCTGACGCTGCTCAGGCCGACCGCCGAGCGCTCCGCCGGGGCGTGGCTCCCGGTGGAGGAGCTGTGCCCGGAGCCCGGCGTCCGCGACCTGCTCGACGAGATCGGCGACCGCGGCGGGCGGCAGCTCACCGGCCTGAGCCTGCACGACCAGCACACGATCGGGCGGCGCCGGGAGCTGCGCGAGGTCCGGTCCCGGGCGGTGTTCCAGGCGCAGCAGCGCGGCGTCGACCGCTGGATCGCCGTGTACCACCATCCGCACGGCGTCCTGCCGTCCTCGCGCACCGCGCGCGGCTGCCGGTTCGGGCGGGTCAGGATGGACGAGGCGAGCGGCCTCATCGCCGCCGAGCTGCTGTTCGACCGGGCCCTCGGCCGCGGCGAGACCTACCTGCTGGAGTACGGCTTCGGCTTCGACGAGACGGGCCCGCCGGTGACCGAGGAGGGCCGCGGGTTCCGCACGCCGCAGCACGAGTTCCTCATCGAGGTCCGGTTCCACCCGGCCGCGCTGCCCGCCCGCTGCTACCGGACGTGGCGGCCCGACGGCCACACCGCGCTCAAGGACTCGGCCGACCTGCGGCTGTCCAGCTACCACAGCGTCCACTTCATCGAGTTCGGCATGGCCGCCGGCTACCACGGCATCCGCTGGGAGTGGACGTAGGCCGCACGGGCTACCTGGCCGACGCGGGGTTACATGGCCAGCAGCTGAAGGAGGCGGTCCAGTTCGGCCTTCGGGTTCTCGGTGAGGCCCGCGTGGACGGGGCCGGGCTGGACGATCGTGCTGCGGGGCGCGGTCAGCCACCGGAAGCGCGTGCCGGGGCTCTCGGCGGCGGCCTGCCCGGCCCGCTCGCCGCCGCAGCAGACGGCGTCCACGGCCTTGAGCGCGGCGCGCACGCCCGCCAGGTCCAGCGCGGGGTCCAGCGCCAGGAGGCGCCGCTCGTCCAGATGCGTGCGGCAGCCGAGGTAGTCGAGGGCGCGGCAGTACACCACCACGCCCACGTTCATCACCTCGCCCCGCTCGACGCGCGGAACGACGCGCAGCGCCGCGTACTCGAAGACGGTGGGGTCCTCCGGGGACCTGATGTTGCTCATGAGGCGCCGCCGAGCCATTCCGGGCGGTTGCTGCCGCGCTTGGGCGCCGCGGCGGGCCGGTGGCCGGAGACGTCCGTCTCGGGCAGCCAGTCCCGCGGCTTCCCGGCCCGCGGCAGCAGGACGTCGACGTAGGCGTCCCGCAGGGCCTGCGGGCCGTCGAAGCCCGGCTCGTCCTCCAGCCAGCGGTCGGGGACGAGGCCGGTCACCTCGCGCAGCAGTTCCTCGGTGATCTTCGGCGCGAGTTCCGCCTCGGCGGCCTCCAGCATCGTCGCGTACGGCGTCAGCACGTGGTCGTCCACGTCGTACGCCCCGGAGAACAGCCTCGCGGCGTTCGCCCACGCGTGGTGGAAGATGAGGCTCGCGCCGTGGTCGATCAGCCAGATGTCGCCGTGCCACACCAGCATGTTCGGGTTGCGCCAGCTCCGGTCCACGTTGCCGATGAACGCGTCGAACCACAGCACCCGCGACGCGAAGCCCGGGTCGGGGCGCCAGCCCAGCGGATCGAATCCGAGCGAACCGGGCAGGAAGTCGACGCCGAGGTTCCAGCCGGGGCTGGCCTTCAGCAGGTCCTGCACGTCGGCGTCGGGCTCGTGCCGCCCGATGGCCGGATCGAGGTCGACGAGCACCTGGTCGGGAATCCGGAAGCCGAGCCGCCGGCCCAGCTCGCCCGCGATCACCTCGGCGATCAGCGCCTTGCGGCCCTGCCCGGCGCCGTGGAACTTCGTGACATACGTGCCGAGGTCGTCGGCCTCGACGATGCCCGGAAGCGACCCGCCCTCGCGCAGCGGCGTCACGTATCGGATGGCCGTCACATGTGGCAACACGCCGCAACGCTATCGGGTGGGGGCGCGCCCGGGATAATCGATCGCATGGGCGTTGAGCTGCTCGACCTGTCGGTGCCGATCGTCACGGGAATGCCCGTCTACCCCGGGGATCCCCAGGTGGAGGCGGTGCCCGCGCTGACGGTCGCCGAGGCGGGGGTGAACGTCCTGCGCCTGCACATGGGCTCGCAGTCCGGCACCCACGTGGACGCCCCCTTCCACATCGACGACTCCCTTCCGCGCCTGGACGAACTCCCCCTGACCCGCTTCACCGGCCCCGCCGTCGTCATGGACGCCCGCGGCCTGCCGCCCCGCGCCCCCATAGGCCCGGACCTCCTGCCGGCCGGTCTCGAACCCGGTGTGATCCTGCTCATCGCCACCGGGTGGTCAGAGCGGTGGGGGAGCGAGGACTACCTGGGCCACCCCTACGTCGCCGCCGAGACGGCCGAGGCGGTGGTCGCCTCCGGCGTCCGGACGGTGGGCATCGACGCCCTCAGCGTCGACCGGACCGCACCGCCGGGCTCGGACGAGTTCTCCCTGGCCGCGCACCGGATCCTCTGCGGGGCGGGCGCGGTGATCGCCGAGAACCTCACCGGGCTCGGACGCGTCGTCGAGGCGCAGGACTCGGGCTGCGCGATCGAGGTGTCGCTCTTCCCGATCGCCCTCGCCGGCGCGGACGGCGCGCCCGCCCGCGCCGTCGCCCGCGTGGACGACCGGGCCGTCCTCATCTGAACGGAAGCAACGTCCGGAGGGGGTCAGCGGATCATCCGGAAGCAGAAGAAGGTCGGGAACCGGTAGTACTGCTGCTTGCCGGCCTTGATCGCGCCGAGGATGAGGAGCCACCAGCCCGCGATGATCAGCTCCAGGTACGGGACGGCGAGCGCGATGAGGAAGATCGGCGTGTCGAAGACGATCGCCGGCGGCACGCAGATCGCCACCACGACCAGCAGGTGGATCAGCAGCGTGAGCTGGTAGTTCATCGACTGGGCCGCGTGGAAGCGGGTCAGCGGCGAGGTGTTCTTCTTCACCAGGTAGATGACCAGCGGGGGCAGGAAGCCGATCAGCAGGTTCCCGACGTAGGCGAAGATCGCCCAGGTCGCGTCCTCGGTCTGGGCCTGCGGCTGGGGCGGCGGCGGCCCGTAGCCGTAGCGCGGGTCGTAGGGGCTTCCGGGAGGCGGGTCATAGCGACCGCCGCCGGGAGGCTGCCCGTAGGGCGGCTGCCCGGGGGGTGAGCCGGGCGGGGGCCCGCCGTGGGGAGGCTGCCCGGGCGCGTGGCCGTACGGGCCCGAGTACGGCGGGGGCTGTCCGGGCTGCGGCGGGGGGTGGTCCGTCAATGGTCTTCCTTCGGATCCTCGGTGTGTTGCAGGAATCTACCGAACGCCGAGCCCCGCCGCAGGCGCGCCGCGGCGGCCGGACCCCGCCGTCCCGGGCGCGCACGCCCGCATCCTAGAATCGCGTTCTGGTAGACGGGAGGGCCGATGAGCACGATGCCGATGGAACGGCACCAGTTGGGGGACGAGGAGTCGGCCGCACTGGCGGGACTCGCCGCCAGGATCCGCGAGCTGGCGGAGGCGGCCGTCGTCACCGGGACCGGCGCCGCCGAGGCCGCCGCGGTGGCGGACGAGGTCGCGGCGCTGACCGCGCGGCTGTCGGAGCGGCGCCACGACGCGCCCCCGTACCGGATGTCCGGCGAGGCCGTCCTGGACCGGGCCACCGGCAACCCCGTCACCGGGGCCCTCAACCCGCTGGCGCCCCCGGTCGTCCTGACGGCCGGACCGGACGGCGTCGTCCGCGGCGAGTTCACCCTCGGCCACCTCTACGAGGGGCCGCCGACCTACGTGCACGGCGGCGTCTCCGCGATGGTGCTCGACCAGGCCCTCGGCATGGCCGCGGCCGTCTCCGGCACGCCCGGCATGACCGCGACGCTGGAGACCCGCTACCGGCGCCCCACCCCGCTCGGCGTCCCGCTCACCGTGGAGGCGAAGCGGAGCCGCGTCGAAGGGCGCAAGGTCTACGCGTCCGGGACGATCTCCGGCCCGGACGGCCGCGTCACGGTCGAGGCCACCGCGATGTTCATCATGCCGGACCGGTTCGTCGCGGCGGGGGAGTGAGGCGAGGCCCCCTGAAGCCCGCTCAGTATTCGTAGACCTTCACCGCGGGATCGCCCTCCGCCCAGGTGGCGATCACCGACGAGGTGTGGTCGTCGTCGAGGAAGTCGACGCGAAGCCAGCCCCTCGCCTTCGTCACGCGCGTCTCGTAGCCGGGGTTGGGCGTCGCCGACACCAGCCGCACGTGGTCCTTCTCGATGGCCATGGCGGTGCGCCCGCCGCGCGTGACATAGCTGCGCACGTTGTCGGGCGGCTTCCGGGAGGGGGTGCCGCTGCTCTCCCGCTCGCCGGGCGTCGCGGGCGGCGGCGCCTTCGGGGTCTTGGACGGCTTCGGCCCCCGGTCCTCGCCGGGCGGCGGCCCCGGATGGGACGTCGGCGAGCCGATGGACGTGGGACCGGGCGGGCTGGAGCGGATGACCGGCCCCGCGATCGGCGGCGGGGACGACCTCTCCGACACCGCGCCGCGCACGACGCCGCGGACCCCCAGCCAGGAGAGCGCCACCGCGAGCGCGGTCACCCCCGCCCACGGGGCAACATACGACATCGCGCGACGCATGGGCACATGGTGGCATACGGTTCCGCCATGGCGAGTGTTCTGGTGGTCGAGGATGATGCGAATGTCCGGACCGCCCTGATTCGGGAATTGAGCGTGCGGTCGCACGTCGTACGCAGCGTCGGAACCGCGATGGACGCGCTGCGGGAGGTCACCCAGTCGCCGCCCGACGTCGTCGTCCTCGACCTGGGGCTGCCCGACCTCGACGGCGCGGAGGTGCTGAAGATGCTGCGGGGGATCTCCGACGTCCCCGTCATCATCGCGACCGCGCGCGACGACGAGCCCGAGATCGTCCGGTTACTGAACGCCGGCGCGGACGACTACCTCATCAAACCGTTCTCCATCGAGCATCTCAGCGCCCGGCTCGCGGCGGTCCTGCGCAGGTCCGCGCGGTCCGGCCCGACCGCCGAGCTCACCGTCGGCGGCCTGCACATCGACCTCGACCGCCGAGAGGCCATGCTGGACGGCAAGCCCCTGGAGCTGACCCGCCGCGAGTTCGACCTCCTCGCCTACCTCGCCGCCCGTCCCGGACGCGTCGTGGCCCGCCGCGAGCTGCTCGCCGAGGTGTGGCGGCAGGCGTACGGCGACGACCAGACCATCGACGTCCACCTGTCCTGGCTCCGCCGGAAACTCGGCGAGACCGCCGCCGCGCCGCGCTACCTGCACACGGTGCGCGGGGTCGGGGTCCGGCTGGCCGAGCCCGATCCGCGGCCATGAGGAAGACGCTCGTCCTGGTGTCCCTGGCGGTCACCTCGATGGTGGCGCTGGCGTTCCTGATCCCCCTCGCGCTCACCGTCCGGGAGATCGCCCGGGACCGCGCCCTCACCACCGCCGAGCGGCAGGCCAGCGCGCTCGGCCCCGTCCTCGTCGTCACGGAGGACCCCGCCGCGCTCGAACGCGCCGTCGCCAGCACCGCCGCCGGCGCCGCCGGCCGGATGACCGTGCACATGCCCGACGGCGGGCTCGTCCCGCGCGAGGGCCACGGCGACTTCAGCGCCCGCCCCGAGCAGCTCGCCGAGGCCGGGCGGCGCGGGCGCGCCTACAACGCCCGCGTCAACGGCGGCTACGCGCTGCTGCAGCCGGTGTCGCTGGACGCCGGCCGGACCGCCGTCGTCGAGGTCTTCCTGCCCGACGAGGACCTGTCCCGCGGCGTATGGCAGGCGTGGCTCGTCATGACGACGGTCGCCGCCGCGCTCGTCGCCGGGTCCGTCGCCGTCGCCGACCGGCTGGGCGCCCGGATGATCCGCTCGACCCGCCGGCTCGCGGAGGCCGCCGGCGCGTTCGGCGAGGGCGAGCTGTCGGTGCGGATCGAGCCGGACGGGCCGCCCGAGCTGATCGAGGCGGGCCTGGCGTTCAACGCGATGGCCGACCACGTCGTCCAGCTCCTGGCCGCCGAACGGGAGATGGCCGCCGACCTCTCGCACCGGCTGCGCACGCCGCTGGCCGCGCTCCGCCTCAACGCCGAGGCCCTCGGCGACGGGCCCGTCGCCGACCAGACCCGCGAGGCCGTCGACCGCATCGAGCACGAGGTCGACCAGATCATCCGGACCGTCCGGCGGCCGACGGGCCGCGGCAGCTGCGACGCCGCCAAGGTGCTGCGCGACCGCGTCTCGTTCTGGTCCGTCCTCGCCGAGGACGAGGGGCGCTCCTGCGAGCTGATCGGCGCCGACGGCCCCGCGGAGCTGCCGCTGCCCGGCACCGAGCTCGCCGCCGCCGTCGACGCGCTGCTCGGCAACATCTTCCGGCACACGGCCGAGGGCACCGGCTTCGCCGTCACCCTCCACCAGGGCCAGGGCGTCACCGGCATCCTCGTCGCCGACGCCGGCCCCGGCATAACGGACCCGGACGCGGCGCTGAAGCGCGGCAGCAGCGGCGGCGGCTCCACCGGCCTCGGCCTGGACATCGCCCGCCGCGCCGCCGAGTCCACGGGCGGCTACCTGCGCATCCACCGCAGCGTCCTCGGCGGCGCCCAGGTGCAGATGTGGTTCCGCACCAAGTGGCTGCCGCCCGCGCGGCGCTCCCGCCGCCTCGTCCGCCGCCGGCACTCCCGCACCTAGCGGTCGCGTCCCTCCCGCAGCTTCGCGACGGCCTGCTCGACCCGCCGCCGCCGCGTCTCCGGCTTCTTCGCGCCCTCGACCGACAGCACGAACCAGCGCTGCTTGCTGTAGGACAGGCCGCCGAAGAACCGCTTGGCCTCCTCGTCGCCGGCGAGGGCCTCCGCAAGGTCGTCCGGGACGGTCACCGTACGCGGCTCGGAGTCGAATTCCACGTCGACGTCGATCTCGTCCCCCGCCCGCACGCCGGCGGCCTCGCGGTTCTCCGCGCTGAGGGGCAGCAAGAACCGGCCGCCCATGGTGGCGATGGTCGACCGGTACGTGTGCCCGTTGACGGTGACCTTCACGGCGGGCCGCCTGCCCTGGCCCAGCTCCTCCACGACCTCCGCGGGCACCTCCATCCCGGTCGCGGTCTTCTTGCCCAGCTCCAGCGTCGCCCGAAACCTCATGCCGTCCTCCTCGTTCGACCTTGTCCTCAGCAACGCGTCGAACGGCCCGCCGCAGGATCGACATAGCCGGAAATTAAATCCGCCTTAACAGTGAGGAAGGTGTCGCCGCGCCCTCCTAGCCTGGCGGACATGAAGCGTCCCCGCTCCCCGTACGAGCCCCGGCGCTCCCAGTACGTGGCCGCCGGCCTCGTGGGCGTCGTCGGCCTCGTCGTCGCCGTGCTGATCGCCGTCCTCGCCATCCGTGCGAGCGGCAACATCCCCACCGGCCCCAGCGGGTACACGGTCAAGGTCGCGTCCGCGACGCAAAGCCCCGCCCCATGACCGGCGGTCGATGAGGCGGGGCGGTGTGCGAAGGTCTCAGCAGTTGCTGTACCCGATGTACCACTTGCCGTTACCGTTGCCGGTCTTGTAGTCGGCGATCCAGTAGGAGCTGTTGCGGAGCTGCACCCACAGGTACCCGTTCCGGCGCTGGATGGTGTCCCAGTTCGTGGTGACGTGCGTGCCGCGAGCCAGCGCCCCGACCACCCGGTAGGCGGTGCCCGGCCCAGTCCGCACGTTGAGCCCGTCCCGGGGGAGGACCCTTCCGTTGCACCAGCGGGCGCGCAGGGTGTCCCGCTGCTGCAGGCGCCCCATCGCCTTGGCGGCGCCCTCCGGACCCACGAAGATGGCACCGGGCCCGTGCCCCTCCTCCTCGGCGGGCCGCGGACCGGCGGTGCCCTGCTGCTCGATCCCCGGCATCGGCGGCGGTTGCGAGGCGGCGGCGACCGCACCGCCGCTCAGCGTGGCCCCCATCATCGCGGCGGCGAGCCCGATGCCGATCTTTACCCCTACATGCATCTCTTCCTCCAGGTGTGTCCGACCTATCGCCAAGTGACTACCCTCAGTGACTCAATGGGGACACTTGGTGATGAAGATGCTTGAGTCAACATCGCCCCATCACGGCGAGTCGTGGCGGTTGCGGGCATTTGAGTGAGCCCTCCCCTGAGCGAACCTGCCGGCGACCGGAGGCGGTTGACCGAGCGAGCGGGGGCATCCGCCGTACCGCCAGAACCTGGCGAGACGACGGATGCCCGGAATGCGCTCCCTATCGGCCGTAGTGGTGCCCGTGCCCGTGGCCGTGCCCGTGGCCGTGCCCGTGCCCGTGGCCGTGACCATGGCCGTGGCCGTGACCATGCCCGTGCCCGTGGCCGTGCCCGTGCCCGTGCCCGTGGCCGTGGCCGTGGTGGCCATAGATCCGCACGCACTTGTGGAAGCGGTAGCTCCACTTCGATCCAGGCGGGCACCAGTGGGGCCGCGCCTCTTGGACCGCTTGAACCGCGGCATTCGGGGCGGCGTTCGCCGCAGGTACGGAACCGAACACGGCCAGGCCGGAGGCCATGGCCAAACCGGCGGTGACCACCGCGGCCGAGCGCAGCGAAGTCGGAATCTTCATGTTTCCTCCAGAGGTGAGGGCGCGAGGCCCGTGTTTCCTCCCGACGTGAAGACTCACTGTAATCAGTCGACTGCAAAGAGTGGCACAAGCTGCTCCAGCCGTGACCACTCGACCTCCCATGCGGGTCCGCCGGGCGGCGGATGCGCAGCCCGACAGCCCCCTGACGGCCGGGGAAGACACCCCGGGACGGCGTGTCGACGGGCCCTGAATAAGCCTTGCTCAGGGGTTCCCTAAGTGAGGCCCAGGGCTGGATTCTGTGTTGATCCAGGTGGGGGATGGGGGCCGTAGCGTCCGAAGTCTTGGGGAGCCATGTCGGGAGCCAACTCGCCTACGCGGACTTGAAGATGTCGTTCATGTGCTCGGCCCCGTCGCGGATCTCGGGCCTGAGCTGGTGGCGGTAGACGGTTTCGGTGATCTTCGTACTGGAATGGCCGACGAGGGTGCTGATCTTCTCTATGGGGACGTCGTGGTCACTCATGATGGAAACGAACGTGTGGCGCAGCTCGCGTGGGCACCACTCGGTGGGGCTGAGGTTGGCCGCTTTGAGGATCATGCGGAACCGGTGGCGGACGTGTTGTGCGGTGTAGGGGCGGCCGTCCTCGTGGCAGAAGACGAGGCCGTTGTCTTGGTACGCCTCGCCTCCTTTGAGCTTCTCGGCCGCTTGTCGGGTCTTGAGGGTGCGGAGAGCGTCCACGGCCGTGTCTGCGATGCCTAGACCGCGTCGGCTCAGCGTCGTCTTGGTCTCGCCCTTGTGTCGGTCGGCTCGGAGGACGTAGACGGTTGCCTTGTCAAGATCGACGTCGCTCCACTTGAGGGTGCGGAGTTCCTCCGTGCGGAGTCCTGAGACGATCGCTAGGACGACGTAGGCGCCGAGTCGGTGTGCTGGCTTGCTCGCCTCTGCGAGTAACGCTTTCGCCTGTTCCAGGCTGAGTGAGCGTGACTTGCGGGCGGGCTTGCCGTCCGGGGTGTCGACCAGTTCGGCGACGTTCCGGCCGATGCGATCGTGGCGCGCCGCTCTGCCGATCGAGCGCTTGAGGATGCTGTGCACGATGCCGAGAGAGGACGAGGTGAGGTGTTCGGCTCTGCCGTTGAGCCACTTCTCTACGTCGTCGGCCGTGAGTTCCTTGAGTCTCGTCCGGCCGATGAACGGGATGAGCTGGTGATCGGCGAGCGAGCGGTAGACCTCCTGTGTCTTCGGTGACTTGCCGGACTTGGCGAATGCGGTGAGGAACTCGTTCACCGCGTCGCGGACGAAGTAGTTGCGGTCCGTCTTGACGCCCTTGTCCAGCTCTTCGACGGCTTCCTTGAGCTTGTTCTTGACCTCTGTCTTGGTGCGCCCCTTCCTCTTGAGTCGCTTGCGCTTGCCGTCCGGGCCGAACCCGAGTGAGAGTGCGCCGGTATACCCGTCGCCCTCCTCGTAGATCGACCCCTCGTACGTGCCGACCAGGATCTTTGCCAACGGATCCCTCCTCGTGTCTGGCGAGGTCACCACCGACCATAACTCAAGACGTCCCAAGACGTCCCTAGGTTGGGAGGTCCGTTTGCGGACGAAGGCGTCCGGACGGACCTCCCTCGCGGGTGTCAGCGCTCGGCCTCTTCGAGGGAGGGCTCTTCAAGGGAGGTGACGAACTCGGCGAGGTGCCGGTCAGTGATGCGGCGCAGCTTGCCGATTTTGATGCTGCGGAGTTGGCCGGTGCGGATCAGGAAGTAGACCTTGTCCCGTCCGATGCTGAGGATCTCGGCCACTTGCTCGACGGTGTACGCCTGCACGGGACACCACCTCCTCTCGCCCGGTGGTCCGGGCCTGTGCGCGATGTGGGTCGCTGAGCATCTCCTCGGTTGCGTTGGGTGCTCGTCTCCGTCTCGTCTCACGGACGTCTCGGCCGCCCTTACGTGGAGGCGCACGCGCGTGAGATGAGACGGTGAGACGACTACTGGGCGTGATCGGACGCCTTGTAGCGGCCTCGTCCGACTTGGACGGCGTGGCCGGTCTTCATCGCCTCGGCGAGGCGCCGGTAGAGGGTCGGTCGGCTGAGTTGTGTGAGCATCATGAGGTGTGCGATCGGAAGCCCCTCGTCCGGCGCCCCCTTTAGGGCCTCTCTCAACGCCGTCTCGGCACGGTCGTCACGGGACGGTGTGACGGGGACGGTCGGCTCATCGACGGGTGCCATTCGCGCCTCGTTTAGGGCGCGCTGAGAGACCTCGTCCAGCGCCGGACGCATCGCGGCGTGCCGCTCTGCTGTATCTGCCACAGTGGCATCGGTGAGCAGGTAGGCGCGGCCTCGTCGGGGTGTGTCGTGTTCGGGTGCGGAGAGTAGGAACTTGCCGGGGGCGTTGAGGGTGTGGGCGTGCCATCCGGCGTTGAGCATGCCTTGCCCGAGGATGAGATCGACGTCCTTGCGTTCCCGGACGCGGAAGCTCACACGGACGTCCATCTGAGAACGAACGGCGCCCTTGCCCATGGCCTTCTGTGTGGGCCGCTGAGTGGCCGCAATGAGGGTCACGGCAACTGCTCGCCCTCGTCGCGCGATTGAGTCCGTGTCGCCGGCGGCGTCGGGCGCATCGTCGGCGAGTTCGGCGTACTCGTCCACGACGATGACCAGCGCAGGGAATTTCGGGGTCGGGTCCCACACACGCCGTCCGCTTGCCGTGAGCCATTCGGCGCGCGCCTCAAGGACGGTGACGGCGTCGCGCAGCATGGCGCGGGCTTGCTCCGGAGTGGTGGCGAGGCGATCGATACAGGAGGCCCAGGGCTGCAATTCCATCCCGCGCTTGAGGTCGCTGGCCCAGATGACCACGTCCTGGCATGCGCTGAGATTGCCCATCAGGACATTGATTCCGCCGCTCTTCCCGGAGCCCGCCACGCCTCCGATGAGGCCGTGTCGGCGCAGCAGCAGAACACGCGCGCCGGTGGCGTCCTCGAAAGGGCCCAGGTCGATCGGCTCGGTAATGGACGAGGCAGACGGTCCGGGCCATGGGATCGCGTCGGCGTGCGGGTCGGTGTCCAAGACCTGGAGTTCGAACCGGTTGGCTTTGTCGTCGCGCGTCGGAGCGACCCGCACAGCGCCCCGGAACGTCCCAAGCGCCGACTCGATCGCGGGAACCTTGCCGATGACGTCCTGGATGGTCTGGCCGCGTGCCAGGGCGAAGCGTGCGCGCCATCCCCACACGTCCACTACCGCGGATTGCGCGCGTGAACCGGCGAGGCCGACCGATTGCGCGATTTCCGGCCACGCGGCTAGCTGCCGATCGACGCGCACCCTGGCGCGCCTTCTCCGGTGCACCCACCACGGAACGGCGAGCACGAACCCACCACCGACGAGCAACAGGGGGAGCGGCCGGAACGTCGCGCCCAGTGCGGTAGCGGCAGACAGCCACCCACCACCGGCCATGGTGACGGTAGCGGCATAGAGCCGCTCGATTCGACGGACGAGGCCGACCCGTTCCCCGAACATGGCGAGCGCCCACGCAACCGCCGTTGCGAGGCACAGCAGCCACGGCCACCATTCCGGGTGCGTGAGGTGCAAGACCGCCCCCGAGACGGCGAGGACGGCGACCAGGTAGACCGGTGCCAGCTCGGAGCGGTAGCGCCACATGGCCCGCGCGACGAGCACAGCGGCCACGTCCGGGAACTGGTCGTCACGGTCGATGATCACCATGGGCTGAAGGCCGTTGCGGCGCATCTTGTGGGCGTGCCGCCGCATCTGACGCGTCCGGCTCATGAGCGCCCCCAAGCGTCCGGGGGAAGGTGCCCTTGCGCGCGAAGCTCGTCGCGCAGGTAGTAGAGCGGATCGGGTTCGGCGTCACGGTCGGCTTTGAGGGTGGCGCGTCCAGCGGCCACCAGGTTCGCGCGGTCCCGCCGCACCTTGGCCAGAACAGCCGCAAGCCGGGTGATTTCTGAGACGAGTGTGGGGACATCGGCGAGTGCGGCGTACAGGCGGAGCCACAAGTCCTCGATGGACGGCATCGCGGCGGACAGATTGGCGACGATTTCACGCGCGGCGAGGTTGCGCGTACGGACCTCCTGAACGTTGACCTTGACGTGCGGCGGCGTATCAGGCACCAGGGCATCCCTCCCTTCGGTCAGGGGACGTCAGTGCTGCGAAGCCGTTTGGACCAGGACCGACACCAGCCGGCGAATCTCCGGCGCGGCACTGGTAGCGGCGAGGAAGAACCCGAACAGCAGACACACCGCGATGTGCCAGCCACGAAGCCCCATGTACCGCCACGCGACCCACACCACCGCGCCCAGGATCACCACCAGGGGAACCGAGACGTCCACGGGATCACCTCCTCACAGCCACAGGTCCGGGTAGCGAGAGCCGCGCCCCCGCCGGAGCCATCGGGCGCGGGCGCGGCACTTGCGGCACCGCCGGTTACCGTGCTCGACACGCGCGCCGCACACGCAGGCGTGGCCGGTGATGACGCGAGGCATGCGCTGCATCCTCACCGCCCCGCCGGAACGCGGTGGGGAAGATCGTCCCCCGTCCGGGTGCTGAGCAGGCGGCGGGAGGCCGCGCCACAGCGGGACGACTCGGTACGCCCCCGCGCGGCCCGCCGCTCCTCGGCATGGATGCCGATGACGAGCATGGCGAAGATGCCGCAGGAGGACCCGGCGAGGAAGACGGCGATGATCGATGCCAGGACGAGGATCATGTGCGATCACTCCTCTCGTAAGGCCCGTATCCGGCGGGGGCGGTTTCGGGCGGTCGGTGACTTACGAGAAAGAGAATGCGCTTGACCTGGGGGACGAGATCACTACATGACTGGACGTGTTCATGACGTCCTCATAGGGTTGTTCGCGTCCCAGGACGTCCCGGATCCCGGACGGGTGCATGCCGAACGAACGCCTACGCGCCGCTCTTCTAGAGCAGGGGCTGACTATCGCCACGCTCGCCGAGTCGATCGACGTGGACCCCAAGACAGTAGAACGCTGGATCACCAAAGACCGCACCCCATACCGGCGGCACCGTTACGCAGTGGCTTCGCGTCTGGGCGTGGACGAGACGTTCCTCTGGCCGGACGCCCTTTCCAACGAGCAAGTCACCGCAGCGTCCACAAGCGAACTAGTGACGCTCTACCCGCACCGCACGTCTGTTCCGAGGGACGCATGGGGACGTCTTTTCGCGTCGGCCAAGGAAGAGATAGGCGTCCTGGTCTACTCCGGCCTCTTCCTCTCCGAAGACTCCGGAATCCAACGCACCTTCGTGGACAAGGCCACGGCTGGCGTACGCGTTCGCATCCTCCTTGGCGACCCCGACAGCCCCCAGGTAGCCGAGCGCGGATTGGACGAGGGAGTTGACGAGGCCATGGCCGCAAAGATCCGCAACGCGCTCGTCCTCTACAAGAACCTGCGCAAACAAGACGGCGTAGAGTTCCGCCTTCACCGCACGGTCCTCTACAACTCCATCTACCGCGCAGACGACCAGCTCCTCATCAACACCCACGTCTACGGCGTCACGGCCCCACACGCCCCCGTGTGGCACCTCCGCCGCATAGCCGGCGGAGACCTGGTCAACACCTACCTAGAAAGCTTCGAACGCGTCTGGGAAGGCGCAACACCCATACCGGGGGACTGATCCCATGGGCCGCAGAATCGACTACTACGACGACCCCAACGCCCCCAAGGCCAACAGCCTCGTTCCATCCGTCAACGTCGTCGTAGAGAACGACAAGGGCGAGATACTCATGATCCGCCGCACCGACAACGACAACTGGGCCCTACCAGGCGGCGCCATCGACCTAGGCGAATCCGTAACCCAAGCCGCCATCCGCGAAACCAAAGAAGAAACCGGCATAGACATAGAGGTCACCGGCCTAGTAGGAATCTACAGCGACCCAAGACACGTAATCCACTACACCAGCAACAACGAAGTACGCCAAGAGTTTTCGATCCTGCTAGCTGCAATCCCCGTGGGTGGCGGAGTGCGCGCAAGCGAAGAAAGTTCAGATACGACTTGGATGGATAGAAACCGCATTCGGAATCTGCAGATCGACCAATCCATGAGGAAGCGGGTTGCTGATTGGAATCTATTTAACGGACATGCCTACGTTAAATAGACTCTATTCATGGCTTTCTCGTTTAGAGCGAGCTCTCTCGGCCCTGTAACGAGCATCGCTTAGATCCCTATCTAGCGCCTCAGACGTCAGATCCCATCGGAAGCTCAAATCAGTGGCGCCTGCTTCGAAACGCGCCCATTCGCTATCAAGGTATTCCTTGAATATGCATGCTCGATCGAGGCGGTCGAAGATCGATGTCGCATCTTGAATTCTTCTACGGAAGCCAGCATCCACAATCGGCGTGTCAACGATCATTGCGTCAATATATACAAACCGCTGGACGAGGCTACGATACGTGTAGCTTCCGTTCGTAGTAACTCGGCAAGGTGCGCTGGCGCTTTCCCCGCTACTTGATTCAAGGAGTCGCTTTGCCAGCCCGCGCTGAAGTTGATTTCCCGTTTGCTCCTGAGAAAAGCCGAGTCCTTGCGTGAAGTCGTAAACTTCATCAATGGGAACGAAGCCGTCTCGTCCAGCGGACTCCCCTAGTCGCTGGACATGAGCGAGAATATTGGGAAGGAGAAAGTGTTCCCGTCCATCGTTCTCGCTAATGTCAAACAAATTGCATATTGCGGATGCGCTTGGTTGAAAGTGCTCATGGTCGCCGAATATTATCGCACGAAGAAATTCGTGCATCGGAACCGAATACAAGCCGCCCCTCTCGGCCACTTCAAGGACCCGTTGGGTTGATACGTAACCGCTACCTATGAATGCATATAGAAACATAAGGGCGGTCCGCAGATTCCCTCCACTAAGGTTATCAATCAGAACTTTCAAATCATCGTTGCTCTCAAAGGCCTTGATGAGCACGTCCATATATGCGGACAAGTCTGATGAATCGATAGACAGCCCATGGGGGAAAACGTCGCCTTCTCTGGCCTCTTCCACTTTGGCGCGTGCAAAAATCAGCCGCTTCAAGATAACTTGTTCGGTCCGAGCCGGTGCGATCGTGAACATGCGGGGCTGATAGGCCGCCAGCGAGCCACTACTCCGTGATTCAAAGAAGGTAGATGGCCTTAGTGATATAAAGACGGTTCCAGGCCAGGTCTCTGCTAACGATTGACCAATTAGGAAGACTCGCTCTTGGAAGTCTTTTGGCCGTTGATCGATGTTGTCTAGAATTACGAGAGGCGAACGTTTCGATGTCCCTCGTATGTGTTCAAGTGACCGTCGCAGGTGTGCTGGACCATCATTGACGCGAGCCTCCAACATAGCGAGTTCTCGGCGCCTGAATTCGGCAGGATCGTCCTCTTCGAGATAGCCAGCAGGCTCTTGCTTGAATTGATTTATATCGCGGTTATAAACTGCCCTTACGAAGTTGCGTTCCCGAATGTTGATGTTATATGTGTCACGTAGTTGATCGCTCAGGCGTTTTGCAACGAAGTCTTCCAAATTGGATGCCAGTGCAGGCTCACGCCCAAAATCCACATAAAGCACCAGCGAACCTGCGAGAATGTCTTTTGCGTCGATTCGGATCAGATGCCTAAGGAAGATCGTCTTGCCAACGCCGACATCGCCGAGAATCACAATGGGACGTCGGCTTAAGGCTTGACTCATTGCGTGCGTAGTTAATGCTGGATTCACTCCCTTTTTGGTATACGCAGATTCCACTTGGCCAGGATGCTCTCGCTTTACTGATGCATATCTGGCCCTAAGTATCTCTTTGCTTACTAGGGCATACTGGGAAAGTGCCCCACTGCTGCAGTAGCACTCCTCAAGAAACTGATCTTCTACCTCTTCCTCATCTTCGAGGTCTTGGATGAAGAGACCGCCAATGATCTTGAGATCTGTTTCTAGCTGTGTTCGGGGCCTGAAACCCGGATAGCCAGGGATTCTGTCAGACAGTTTTTCAGGGGAAAGTGCAATTGGATTCTTGCCGAGAAGGGCTCGCTGGAGATTGCGCGTAGCTATGCCTTCTTTGGAGAGGTGGCTCCACAGTATAGAGAAGTCTTCGCACATCTCTTGTATAGAAGAGAAGATAAGTGCCCTTCCCTTTAATGGTGGTACGCCATCCTGTCGTGAGGCAAAGAATGCAATGAGCTGATGGCCATTCGCGAGGACCGCAATAGGAACACCACGCTTTTGGCAGTAGCCGAGCACTTGTTGTATTGCCTTGCTCGTGTCCGTTGTAGTCAGAAGCGTTTCTATTTCGACTTGCCTTCTGCCCGCTACGCCTGGCGGTAGAGTGAAATGAATACCTTCCTTCTTGGCTTCAACTATTAAGGATTTGGCGCGTGTGCCGATTGCATAGTCAACATATTCTCCGTCGTGGTGCTCCTCCAGGACGAGATCCTCGGGATTCCACCCCAAGCAGTCCAGAATGAGCCGATCGATAAGGCGGAGACGCGTGGTCGCTTCGTTGCTATTCGTAGGACTTGGATGTGCGTCTTTCAAGATTTCCAAGTTATGCAACCCGGATGCATAAGGGTCCACGTCCGGCCTCCGTGCTGCGCTTCCCGGCGCGGACGGAACCCGCGCCGAACTCTGCTCAGTCTCGCCGCTGACAGGTGCGGCTGCAAGGACCACCTGAGAAGTTTAGATCATGTGGCACAGAGTGGCCATGGTGCGATGTGGACATGTACCCCTTTGAGGTAGAAGGGGCGTTTGTCTGGTTCATGATGTGGCTGCTCTTCCTAGGTCGCACTAAACGTGCGATGCATCTGCTGGATCCTGTGTACTGCGTCCGTGAGATGAGGCTCAGCAGTCCGGACGAACTTGGTGACTATGTGATTGGAGCCGTAACGGTCGCGAATCTCTGACAGGCGGCTGCCTACTTGTATGCAGTGGCCGTCAGGACTCGTCGTCATGTCGCAGTAGATGAGGAAATCGCTCATGGGTGGTGGAGCAGCGTGAAACTCCAGAGCGAGCACCTTGGCTAGGCCTCGTTCGCTGGCCTCGATGAGGGCGCACGAGTGGTGGGCTACGAGGCGACAAAGGTGCTCGTCAGCCTGGTGAGTTTCCCGGAGGTAGCGGGCGCCGTCTAGAGGATGGAAGCCGGTCTCTGCGAGTTCGGGGGCGTAGCCGATGTCGTGGAGCCATGCGGCGGCTTCTAGTAGGTCGGCATGGTCGCCGAGGATGGGGGCGAGGGTCCGGGCTTGGCGGGCTACGCCTTGGGTGTGTGCCCAGCGGCGGGGGAGCGAGGTCTCTAGGTGCTTGCGTACGAGGTCGCGTGCCCATGCTGCGGTGTTCTTGTTCATGGGTTCGACGCTACGGCGGCGTGGGTGGACGTCCACGGGCGTGTGTGGCTCATCTGGGGACGTCTTGGCGGACGTAGCGTCCTTTGCCGTGGACACAGGTGACCAGGCCGGCGGCTTCGAGGGCCTTGAGAGCTGTACGGGCTGTGGAGCGGGATACGCCGTAGCGTCGGGAGAGTTGGGCCTCACTCGGTAGTGGGTCGCCCGGTTGGAAGCGTCCGGTCTCGATCTGGTGGCGCAGGTTCGCGGCGATGTGCTCGGAACGAGTGCGTGGTTGGGCGGCATCATCCTGGACGCAGCGTCCTACTCCAGGGCGGACGGTGATAAGGGCCTCGTCCTGCAAGGTGGACAGGGCCCGCCGCACGGTGGTGCGGGCAACGCCGAACTCGGCGCAGAGGGCGGCCTCGCTCGGTAGGCAGGAGCCGGTGGCGTAGGTGCCATCGGTGATGCGTTGGCGTAGCGCAGCGGTAATGCGCGTGTAGGTGCCCCATGCCGTGCGGCGGGTCATGTCAACGTTGCTCGTCCCTGAGTAGGTCGAATGCTGCTGCGACCCAAGGTGTGAGCAGGATGGCCAGCTTGTCAGCGGCTAGTTCGACCTCTCGGCAGGACGTGAGCCACAGGCCGGTGCTGGACTGGTACCACCAGGCGCCGTTTCCCCATGCCACGGACACACTCTCGCCGACGGTCGGGGTGCATTTGGCGTAAATGCGCAGGAGACGGCGTGGCCCGGTGATGCGGAGTTCGGTCTTCCAACCCTTTCGACGCATCACCAGGGAGAGACGGGTGAGGTGCCAGCGTGCGCGCCATGGGCCGCTGTAGGTGGGCAGAGGGAGCGCAGGCGGTGCATATAGGGGAAGCCACACCGACCGCGCCACCTCCGCCCCACCCTGTGAGGCCGCGCTCTCCCTCGCGGCCTCCTCTGGTGACGGCTGCAGGAATCGGTACCGCGCCATCACCAGGTCTCCACACGCGCGACCCGGGCGCGCTCCGCCTCGTTGACGAGCGCCTCGCGTAGCGCGGCGGGGTCGGATCGGATCACCGTGAGGTCCACACCGGCTTGTGGGTCGTGCAAACTCGCCACCCAGTCCCCGAGACGTCCGTCCCAACGCACGGCGCGCCAGATCCGGTGACCGGTGAAGTCCCGGCGCAACTGGGCGAGCGTCTCGTCTGCCGCGCGTGCGTCGGTCTCGTACGGGTTCGAGGCGGCCTGGTTGGGCCATTCGGTGGACATGGTGACTCCTTGGCTTGCGTGCGGGTCTTGGGGCGATGTGGTGTCTTCGCCGTGTGTCTTGAGCCTTCCGTCCGGGTTGGGACCTCTCCATCGGCATCTAGGGACGTCTAGGGACGTCTTCTGTTAGCGTCGGTTGTGCGTCGTTCTCACTTGAATCCGCGGGAGGTCCGGTGAACGACTTGTTGCGGCGTGCCCTTGCCGATGCGTGTCTGACTGAAGCCGGCGTTGCGGCCCGGTTGGGCGTGGATCCCAAGACCGTTCACCGATGGGTCGCCGGACGGGTGCCCTACCCGCGCAACCGGACGAGGGTCGCGTCACTGGTCGGGCGCGACGAGGCGGACTTGTGGCCGCAACTCGCGGTGGCCAACGTCCAGGCAGAGTCATCGGGGATCGACATACTGGCGACCTATCCGCACCGGTGGGCCGTCCCTCGTCCGGTCTGGCAACAGCTCTTCAAGGGCGCGCGGGACGAGATCGGCATCCTGGCCTACGCGGGACTCTTCCTCGCCGAGGACACCGGCATCATGCGCGCCCTCGCCGAACGGGCGCGTAACGGCGTCGCCGTGCGGATCCTCCTCGGCGACCCGGACGGGACCTGCGTCGCTCAGCGCGGCAGCGACGAGGGCGTAGGCGGATCCATGGCCGCAAAGATTCGCAACGCCCTCGTCCACTACCGAGTCTTGCGGGACGTGGACGGCGTCGGTATCCGTCTACATGACACCGTCCTCTACAACTCCATCTACCGCGCCGATGACGATCTACTGATCAACCCGCACGCCTACGGAATCGCTGCGTCCCGTGCCCCCGTCCTGCACTTGCGGAGGAGAGAGGATGGCGACATGGCGAGTACCTACATCGAAAGCTTTGAGCGCGCATGGTCTGGTGCATTTCCGATGGATAGGCTGCAGCCCATGGACTAATCTTGGAAGCTTGGTATTGGGGCTTTGTATATAACTCTTGCAGGTCTTCCAAATGGCTTAGATTGAGATCATGCCCTATCCAGTGAGCTGGGCTATCTGCTTGATCTTGGAAGCGAAGTCCAGTGGACAGCGATCGAGATTATCTCGTACTGGCGTCCAATATTCGGCCGGGTTGGGCACTTGTGACAGTCGGCCTTGAAAGTTGCCCCAGTCAGGTGTCAGGCTCGTGTAGATCCGTCGGTAGGTTCGCACGCCTCTAGGGCAGTTAACCGCAGTTAGTGCGAACGGGCGGCCTGCATCATCGAGTGTCATGGTCTGAGGCTTGGCGTCATCGCCAACAAAGTAGCTAAGCCTGAGTCGGAACTTCACCGAATACCGGCTCACCGCTACCGGCACCCAGATCGTATCCCTGTCGTCTTTGTTCAATTCAAGTTCTTGATGTTGAAAGAATGGCCCTTGAACGTTGCCCTTTCCGTCCACCTCCCGGGGGATGGGCCTAGCCTCATCAAGGTTGAAGGCGATTCGAAATACATCGGCTCCACCTTGTCCGGGTAGATGCAGCAGCGTTCCGTTCAGTGGCGGTTTTTGAACTAGCTCCACCACCTCAAGTCCGATGATTCGCACCCTTCGCTGACCGCGATTTAGTAGTCTGACGGCAATATTTAAACCCGCCTCGTCGAAGTGCGATGCGCCGGCCGTGAGCCACTGTTTCCTGAGGTCCTCGACTTTTGGTCCACTGACGGCAATCTGCATCTCTTCGGGCATCGTGTACAAGCCTGGAAATACCACGGATAGGCTAATCCGGTCGGTAGTGGCGGTGACTTGTAAGGGTTGTGATGGCTCGGTAACCTTCTTGGTTATTGCGCTAAACCCGCCAGTAGCGGCAGTGACAATAACGGCTGTAGCGGCGGCTGCAAGGCTCGCCCCGCCCCATGCGAGTAATCTATTCCGCTGTGACGGTGGGTGGCTGTGGTGTCGGACGGGGCGGCGAGGTCGTCGTGGATTCACGATTTCCCATCCTCTCTGAGGTGGCCGTAGTCGATATATATTAACTAGAAGTGTGGGATTAGCTTCTGTGGAATGTCAGGAACTCGGCCAGGAGTGGACACAGGGGAGCGCTCACTCATGCTTGTTCCCAAACTAGCTTGACTCCAGAGCGTCATTATGACCCCTCGCCCGGAGGGTTGCTTGCGGCACGCAGAAGCCCCAGCCGCGCCCAGAGTGGGGCGTGACTGAGGCTTCGTCTTCACGCTGGGGCGGATTGCTCCGCGTTGGTGATGATCTGCTTGACCTTGCGCCGGTCGATGCTGTGCTTCTCGGCGAGGTAGCGCTGAGACAGCGGACGTCCCGGGCCGTTGAGGCTTGCTCGGTACTCGTCCAGCACGGCTTGTTCCGGTGTCTGCTCCACTTCGGTGCGCGGTGGTGCGGGTTGGGCCGCTTCGGTGGACGCTTCGTCCTGGACGAGGTCAGAGCGTGACGTGTTGCGAGTGAGCGTCATCAGTAGCTCGAAAGCGCCGACGAGGGCGAGTGCGGGCCATGCACTGACGAGGGCGCCGATGACGCCGTGGGAGGCGCCGTGCGCCACGTTGGCGCCTACCGTCGCCACGATGCCCACGGCGAGGCTCCACTTGGCCAAGGGTGGTGCGGGTTGCTGCCGGCGGCTTGCGTCCAGGATCACCATGGATGCGGCCCAGATGAGGCCGTCCACCGTGAAGGGGACGAGGCGCGCCGTTGGGCCGGTCTCGCCGTGGGCGTGGACTAGTTCGTAGGCGTGGCGGTATGAGATGACGGCTGCTACGGCGGCTACCGCCACCACGGCGAGCGCGGTCGTGATCCGGATGAGGCGGTCAGTCACGGGCCAGCTCCTTGCGCCACTCGTTCACGCATGGGTCGTCCTCGCCGTGGGTGATGACGCGTTCGGCGAGTGAGAGGGCCGTGATCGCGGAGTTCCGGTCGAGTGGGCGCGGCCATGTCGTGACGTGCCAGGCGTTCCCTACGCGTGTGCCGGTGGCGATGACCTCGCCGTTTACGGTCGCGGTCATTGCTGTTTCGGTGATTTCGAGGGCCATGGAGACCCCTCCTCCCTGCTGAGAGGGAGGAGCCAGGGGAGCCAGAGCCGGGAGCCAACTCAGGTCGGGTTAATCCGACTCTGATCGACTGTGCCGGACGGTTCCCCTGGTCCCCTTCCCTTGTGTTCGCAGGTGAGTGGCTCTCTTCACGACGTCCCCGGACGGCTTCGGACGGGCCCTGAATAAGCCTTGCTCAGGGGTTCCCTAAGTGAGGCTTAAGGGCGTTCTGCCGGGGGGTGGGGGGCCATAGCGTTGCGGGTGTCAGATCTAAGACACGGCGGAGGTGCACAGGCGGAGAGCAGAGCGAACGTCGGCTGAGGTTCCGACTGAGGTTCCTGATTGAGACAGGTTTCTGGCCCGCACGGCCCCGTAACCCCGCTCTGGGGCCGTGCGGGCCAGAAGCCTTTTTCAGGTCCGGGGGAGGGCGCCCAGGAGGAGCAGGCGGAAGGCGTCGGCCGTGCCGGTGGCGGCGGTGTCGCCGGTGGCGAGGCGGCGGACGGCGAGGCCGTAGAGCATCGCGACGATCGTGGGGGCGTGGCGTTCGGCGTCCGGGATGCCGAGGGCGGCGAGGACGGCGGCGGCCAGGCGGTCGTAGGCCTCGACGGAGCGGGCCGAGGTCTCGCGGAGGGCCGGGTCGCGGGCGGCGTGCAGGTGGAGTTCGAGGTTGGCTATCTGCTCGGGGCCGTACGCGAAGTCGACCACGGCCTTCTCGACCGCGTCGGCCGCGTCGAAGGGGGCCATCCCCGAGTCGGCGAGGGCGGTGACGTAGGCGGTGATGCGGGAGATCTCCTCGTCCACGAACCTCTGCAGGGCCTCGCGGAGCAGGTCCTCCTGGCTCGGGAAGTGGTAGGTCAGCGAGCCGAGGGACACGCCGGCCGCGCGTGCGACGGCCCGGTTGGTCACGGCGCCGATGCCCTGCTCGCCGATGAGGCGGAGGGTGGCCTGGAGGATCTGGTCGCGGGCGCTCATCGCTGCACAGTCTTCCCTAAGATCGACTCTTTCTGTATCGTTCGTTCGAACGAACGATACCCCCTCTGGGAGGCGACGTGGTGCTGGGCGGGCTGGCCGGGCAGGCGGAGGCGCTGGCGAAGGGGGAGGTGTCCGCCCGCGAGCTCGTCGAGGACTGCCTGGAGACCATCCGCCGGCAGGAGTCGCTCGGGGCGTTCCGCGTGGTGCGCTGGGACGCGGCGGCGCAGGAGGCGCTGGAGGCCGACAAGCGGCTGGCGGACGGGGAGCGGCTGCCGCTGCTCGGGGTCCCGGTCGTGGTCAAGGACGACACGGACGTGGCGGGGGAGACGACGCCGTTCGCCGTGGCCGGGGATCACCGCCCCGCGGCGCGGGACGCGGAGGTCGTGCGCAAGCTGCGGGCCGCGGGAGCCATCGTCGTGGGCAAGACCACGACCTGCGAGCTCGGGTTGTGGCCCTTCAGCGAATCGCCCGAGTTCGGGATCGCCAGGAACCCGTGGAACCCCGACTACACGCCGGGCGGCTCGTCGGGCGGGTCGGCGGCCGCGGTGGCGGCGGGAATGGTCGCCGGGGCGGTCGGGTCCGACGGGGCCGGGTCGATCCGCATTCCGGCGGCCTGGACCGGATTGGTGGGCATCAAACCCCAGCGGGGACGTGTTTCCGGGTATCCGAACACCGACCCGTTCAATGGGATCACCGTCTGGGGCCCCCTTGCCAGAAGTGTCGGGGACGCCGCCTTGCTGCTGGACGTGCTGACCGGCAGCCATCCCGAGGACGCGTATCAGCTCGATCCGCCGGTCACGCCGTTCGCGGAGTTCGCGAAGCGGGAGCCCGGCCGGCTGCGCATCGCCGTCTCCTACAGGACGGCCTTCGGGGTGAGCGGGAAACTCGACCCGGAGATCCGCGGGGCCGTCGAGCGGCTCGCGAGGCGGCTCACGGCCCTGGGGCACAAGGTGTTTCCCGCCGATCCCGACTACGGGCTCGTGGGGCTCGGGCTCATCCCGCGCGGCACGTCGGCGGTGGCCGACATGCTCGACGCGATGCCCAATCCGCGGCCTGAGCGGCGGACGGAGGTCGAGGCCCAGATCGGCCGGGTGCTCGGGAAGCGGCTGCTTCCGCTGGCCAAGAGGATGGACCCCCACCTGCGCAGGAAGATCGGCCGCATATTCCAGGTGGCCGATGTGGTGCTGACCCCGACCACGGCGCAGCCGCCGTTGCGGATCGGGGCGTTCGACGGGGCCGGGTACCAGAAGACGCAGTCCGGTGTGGCCGCGGCGTGCCCCTACGCGTGGACCTGGAACGTCCTCGGATGGCCCGGCGTGAACGTGCCCGCGGGCTTCACGAAGGCCGGGCTGCCCATCGGGGCCCAGCTCCTCGGGCACGACTCCGACGAGGGGACGCTCATTTCCCTCGCCGCCCAGCTCGAAGCCGTCGAAGGATGGGTCGAGCGGCGTCCATAGACCCGCGACGGGTCGCCGGTGCCGGGGGTCCGAACCGTTGCCGGCGGCCCGTCGTGTTGTGCGTGCCCGGCCTCAGTACCCGGCGCCGGTGAGCATGCCGCCGTCGACCAGGACCTCGCTGCCCGTGCAGTAGGAGGAGTCGTCCGAGGCGAGGTAGACGACGAGGCCCGACACCTCCTTGGACTTGCCCATGCGGCCGAGGGGCAGGGCCTTCAGGAAGGCGTCGGCGCTGTCGGCGGTGGCCGAGACGACGTCGTCCTGGAGGGAGAGCGGGGTCAGGACGCCGCCGGGGTGGATCGAGTTCACGCGGATCTCGTACCGGCCGAGCTCCCGGGCGGCCGCCTTGGTGAGGCCGCGGATGCCGAACTTGCTGGCGCTGTAGGCGGCCAGCCCGTGGGCGCCGATGAAGCCCTCGGTGGACGAGACGTTGATGATGGAGCCGCCGCCCGCCTCGCGCATGGCGGCGGTCACGGACTTCACGCCGAGCCACTGGCCGATCAGGTTGACGTCCAGGATCCGGCGGAACTCCTCGAGGGTCATGTCCTCGATCGTCTTGTGCCTGATGATGCCGGCGTTGTTGACCAGGACGTGCAGCGCGCCGAAGGTCTCCGTGGCGGTGTCGACCGCGGTCTTCCAGTCCTCCTCGCGGGTCACGTCCATCCGGACGAACCGCACGCCGTCCCCGAGTTCGGCGGCCAGCTTCGCCCCCTCCTCCTCCAGGACGTCGCCGAACACGACCTTGGCGCCCTCGTCCAGGAAGCGGCGGACGTGGGACTTGCCCATGCCGCGCGCACCGCCGGTGACCAGCGCCACCTTGCCGTCAAGCTGCCCCATCAACGCTCCTCGTCGCCGGTGACCATCGTCCGCAAACCTAGCGAACGCTTGGTCAAGGCAACAAGCGGGGTCCGGTGACGCGCGGTGGTCAGCGCGTCCGCAGGCCGTCGAAGAGGAGCGCGAGCATCCGGTCGGCGTACGCGGCGGGATCCGGGGTGCGCTCCGACGCGACGCCGATCGCGTTGGTGAGCCGCAGCAGGTCGCCCGGGTCGATGT
Organism: Actinomadura livida; assembly: GCF_014648675.1. Classification (GTDB taxonomy): domain Bacteria; phylum Actinomycetota; class Actinomycetes; order Streptosporangiales; family Streptosporangiaceae; genus Spirillospora; species Spirillospora livida. The sequence goes on along the minus strand of NZ_BMRO01000003.1, from coordinate 441,609 downwards.
CCGCGCGGATCGAGCCCGCCCGCTGCGCCCGCTCCAGCAGCAGCCCGAGCGCGTCGCGGATCGAGGTCGCGGCGGCGCCCAGCCCCGTCCCCGCCCACTCCGCCGACATGGCCTGGATGATCACGGTGGAGGTGCCGCGCGGCGTCATCGCGCCCGCGAGGTAGGTGCGCAGCCAGCGGCCCAGCGCGGCGTCCGCGCCGCGCGCCTCGCTCTCCGGGTCCTGCTCCGGCTCGGACAGCAGCTCGTCGGCGTGCGCCAGCAGCCCCTCGATGCGGTCGTGCAGGACGGCGTGCAGGAGGGAGTCACGGGTGGGGAAGTGGCGGTACAGCGTCCCCGAGCCGACGCCCGCGCGCTTGGCGATGTCGTCGAGGGAGGCGTCCGTTCCGTGCTCCATGAAGGCAGTGCGGGCCGTCGCGACCAGTCGCTCGTAGTTGCGGCGGGCGTCGGCCCGCATCGGCCGGGTGTCCATGGGCCACCGTCCAGCGGTGTCGCGGATGACCTGGGGTGTCTCCGCCTCCTTGTGCACGAGACTGCCATCTTCCCGTACCGGGCGCTACCCGGCCAGGGCGTCGCGCGCCAGCCGGTCGGCCCTGCGGGTGGTCTCCGGAAGGCGGTACGAAGGCGTGAGGTCGAGGACGTTCCGGCAGGCCGTGTCGAGGTCGGTGCGGTGCCCGGCGGAGACGTACACCGGTTTGACGCCGTCGCGCGTCCGCAGCACCCGCCCGACGACCTCGCCGCCGTCCAGCAGGGGGCTCGCGTCGCCGCGCCGCCGTCCCGGCTCCTCGTACTCGCCGACGAAGGCCGTCTTGCCCACGCCGATCGCGGGCAGCCCGGTCAGGACGCCCACATGGCACGCCAGCCCGAACCGGCGCGGGTGCGCGACCCCGAAGCCGTCGCAGACGAGCAGCTCCGGCACGGTCTTCAGCCCGCGCAGCGCGTCCAGGAGCGTGGGCAGCTCGCGGAACGCGAACAGGCCGGGCACGTAGGGGAACGCGGCGGTGCCGACGGCGACCGACTCCTCGATCACCTCCAGGCTCGTCCCGTCCAGCACGGCGACCGCGGCGGCCAGGCGCGTCCCGGTGCCGCCGCCGTCGGCCGCGTACGCGACGTCCAGGCCCGCGACGGTGCGCGGCCTCACCGGCCCGGGTTCGCCCAGTTCGAGCATCGGGCGCAGCAGGTCCTGGACGGCCTCGGCCTCGCGCGGGGTGGACGGCCAGGCGTGCAGGTCGCGTACCTCCATGGGGCGGCACGCTACCGCGGCCTCAGGACACCGGCGCGTACGACTCAGGACACCGACGCGTACGCGGCGTCCAGCAGCCGGTAGGCGCGCAGGTCGCCGGCCGCCATGTCGCTCATCATGTTCGGCAGGTACGCGAACGCGAGGCCGGCGTCGGGGTCGCCGAGCCCGATCGAGCCGCCCGCGCCGGTGTGCCCGAACGCCGAGTCCCGCCCGGCCTTCGGGGTGAAGAACGTCTGGGCGGGACGCATGAAGCCGAGGCCGAACGAGCTGTCGATGAGCATCGTCCGGTCCGGTCCGGCGACCCGCGGGCGGATCGCCTCACGCAGGGTCTCCGGGCGCAGGATCCGGCCCGTCACGAGGTCGCGGTAGAAGCCGGCGAGCGCGGGCGCGGTGGCGAGCATCCCGGCGGACGGCCAGCCCGCGCGCAGCACGACCGGGTTGTTGTAGCCGCCCTTGCCCGGATGCGGGTTGCCGGTCGACCGGTTCATGGTGCTCTGCGGGTCGGTGTACGCGGCGACCAGGCGGTTGAGGAGGTCGCTGGCCAGGACCCTGGGGGAGTCGGCCGTCCTCGCGGAGTCAGCTGTCTTGGCCGAGTCGGCGGTCTCGGTGGAGTCGGCGCCGCCCTGGACCCGCCGTGCCGCCGACAGCTTCGCGGCGCGATCGATCACGTCGTCGGGGGCGCCGACCCACAGGTCCAGGCCGGCGGCGAACTCGTCCCTGACGAACGCGCCCACCGTCCTGCCCGAGTGGCGCCGGACGATCTCGCCGGCGAGCCAGCCGTAGGTCAGCGCGTGGTAGCCGTGGGTTTCGCCGGGCGTCCACTCCGGCTCCTGCGCGGCCAGCTCGTCCGCGAGGGCCACGGGGTCGGCCGCCTCCTCCGCCGATACGGGGCGGGCGAACGCGGGCAGGCCGGCCTGGTGGGTCAGCAGGTGCTCGGCGGTCGTGCCCTCCTTGCCCGCGGCGCCGAACTCGGGCCACCAGTCCGTCACCGGGCCGTCCAGCTCGTACAGGCCGCGCTCGGCGAGCAGCAGCGCCGCGGCGGCCGTCACCGCCTTGGTGCAGGAGAACCCGAAGCAGGGGGTGTCCGGCAGCCACTCGCGCCCGGTGCGCCGGTCGGCGACGCCGCCCCACAGGTCCACGACCTTGCGGTCGCCCGCGTAGACGGCGACGGCGGCGCCCAGCTCGCGTCCCTCGGCGAAGTTCTCCTCGAACACCTCGCGGACACGGGCGAACGCCGGGTCGCAGTGCCCCTGCACCGTGGTCATGCGCGCTCCTCTCGACGGGGAACCTCCATCGAATCACGTTCTAGGAAGTCCCGACGAGCCCGGTCAGGGGCGGCTCAGGTCACGGGCCGGTTCGGTCACCGGGCTCGCGGCCCGCTGGACGGGGCGGATGCGGCCGAACTCCAGCGTGAAGAGGGCGGCGGCCAGCCAGGCGACGTCGAGCCAGGAGCGGAAGACGACGTGGCGCGGCTTGTAGGACGGGCCGAACTTCCGGTCGAACAGGAAGAGGGACTCGGCCGCGATCCACGGGTCGAGCAGGTGCAGCGCACGGTGCGCGACCCTCTCCAGAGGGGTGCGGTCCCGGGTGTCGAGCAGTGCGCGGAACGGGACGAAGTTCAGGGAGACGACGCCGTGGCCCCGGTCGGCCGCGTACTCGATCATTTCGGCGATGAGGCGCTCGTTGACGCCGTTCGGCCCGCCCGGCACGCGCCGCATCGCGTCCAGGCTGACGCCCTCGCCGGCGGCGACGTACCGCTGGAAGGCGATCGGCTCTTTGTCCTCGTCGTAGGCGACCGCGACGACCGCCCCGGGATGGCGGCCGGTGAGGAGCTCGTCGAGGTTCATGGCGAAGCCGCGCTCGGCCGCGCCGCCGAGCGAGCGGGACGCGACGTCCAGGAGCCGCTCGCGCAGGTCGGCGTCGAGGTCCCTTTCCAGGAGGATCCGGGTGGTCACGCCGGCGTTCACCGTGCGCTGGACCGCCTGCCGGACGTTGCGCATCCGGCGCCCGGACATGCTGAACCCGCCGGGCCGTACCACCACCTCGTCGCCGTACCCGATCGTGCGGGCGAGCCCCCACACGGGGAGCAGCCCGCCGCTCGCGCCGAGGACGGCGGGCCGCCAGCCCGCGGTCCGGCACCGGGCGAGGAACGAGTCGACCGCGCCGGCGTGCGCGGCCGGGTCGCCGACCGGGTCGCCGCCCGCCACCGCGACGCCGAACAAGACCCGGTAGCCGACCGCGGCCCGCTCGTCCGGGCTGAACGCGTACGCCTTGTCGCGCCGCAGCGCGAAGGGGGCGAGGGTGTCCGAGCCGGGGTGGGCGACCAGGTCCGCGACACGGCGGCGGTCCGCCTCGTCGGCGGGCGGCGGCGCCGGGGCGGGCGCCAGCAGGATGACCACCAGCACGAGGAGCCCGGCGGCGCCCGCGAGTCCGAGGACGTCCGGCAGCCAGGACGCGCCGTCCATGGGCGCGCCGGTCGAGCCGAGCCCGCCCGCCACCTGGCCGACCGACCTGGCCGACACGCCGCCGAACAGCAGCGAGCCGGAGACCGCGACGACGGCCAGGAGGGCCCCGGTCTTCACGGCCGCGCGGCCGCGCTCGGGGTGCACGGGGACGGAGAACCGGCCGCGCTCCAGCCACAGCCCGCCCAGCACCGCCGCGAGCAGCGGCACCCGCCACGGCTCGCCGTCTCCGGTGAGCGCGGACAGCAGGCCCAGGACGGCCAGCAGCATCAGCCCGCACCAGGCTGCACGGCGCCGCAGCAGGACGCCGCGGGCCACGATCGCGAGGGCCAGGCCGAGGGCCGCGGCGTGGGCGGGGGCGAGCGGCGCGCCGCCCGTGACGAGGCGTGCGGGCCCGCCGAGCCAGGGCGGAGCCTGCGCGGGTGCGGGCATCGCGACCAGGGCGGCGACGAGCAGGGTGCCGAGCGCGATCGGCCACACGGGCCGCTCCGGCACGCCCGACGCCGCCGTCTGCGCCGCCTCGTCCGTTCGCACTAAGGACACCTGCACCACCATCCCCGACCAAGATCCTTCGTGGAGCCCTACCCGGCAGCGGCGTTTCGATGTCACCCATTGCTATATGAGGTCACCATGTGTTACTGGCGGCAAGGTGCCGGGCGCGGTCAGGCCCGCGGTCAGTCCTGTGGTCAGGCCCGTGGTCAGGCCCGTGGTTAGGCTCGTGGTGATGAAGAGGCTGCTGATCGTCCACCACACCCCGTCGCCGTCCGTCCAGGCGATGTTCGAGGCGGTGCGCGCAGGCGCGTCGACCGACGAGGTCGAGGGCGTGGAGGTGGTGTCGCGGCCGGCGCTGACGGCCTCCGCCGTGGACGTCCTGGAGGCCGACGGCTACCTCCTGGGCTCGCCGGTGAACCTCGGCTACCTGTCCGGCGCGCTCAAGCACTTCTTCGACCAGATCTACTACCCGTGCCTGGAGGAGACCGTCCGGCGCCCGTTCGGGGCCTTCCTGCACGGCAACAACGACGCGACCGGCGCGTTGCGCGCGCTCGACTCGATCACCACCGGGCTGAGGTGGAAGGCCGTCCAGCCGCCGGTGGTCGTCACCGGGGAGCCCGCGAAGGCCGACCTGGAGGCGTGCTGGGAACTCGGCGCGATCACGGCGGCCGAGGTCGGCGGTATCTGACCCCTCGCGGCGATAGCGTGCCGCCATGAGCGGATTCCGGCACGTGGTGATGTTCAGGTGGGCCGAGGGGACGACGACCGGCCAGCAGGAAGAGGTCGCGGCCAGGCTGGGGGAGCTGCCCGGTCTGATCGAGGAGATACGGGAGTACAGCATCGGCGTGAACGCCGGCGTGAATCCCGGCGCGTACGACTTCGCCGTGGTCGCGGACTTCGCCGGACGCGACGCCTACCTGGCCTACCGAGACCACCCGGCGCACCGCGCGGTGGTCGAGCAGTACATCACACCGATCGTCGCGGAGCGGGCGTCCATCCAGTACGAGGCGTGAGGAGATCCCCGGTAGGCGGGTTCTGCCGAAAAGGGAGACGTAACCGAGCAAGCGCTTGTGCCTAGAACGGGTTTCAGTTAGCGTCGCTGGGACGCCCTCCGGGGACGGATCGCGCCCCGTTCCCGGTGGGCGGCCGGTCATCCCCGGCTGCGCATGCTCATGATCTCGTCGCGGAGCCGCTGCGGGGTCGGTGCCTCCAGCAGCCGCGGCCCGCCGCGCGCGGGCACCATGGCCCACCACGATCCGGTGGCCTCGCCGAACCAGACGCGCACCCCCGGGAACTGCTCCTGCAGGCCGCGCGCCGTCTCGGCGCGCATCGCCTCCGGTGTGGGCTCGTCGCGGCCGGCGCCCCCTTGAGCCGTCACGTCGCCCTCCCCCCGTAGATCTCCTCGGTAACAGCGTCCCCACGGGCCAAAGCGTCACCCCTACTCGGCAAATTGTGACTAAGCACACTATGGGGGTTGGGGCACGTGCACAGTGGGATTCCGCGCCGGTTGTGCCCGAACGGATGTATTCGCCGAACCGAATCGCCCCGGCATGTCCGTAAAGGCGGGTCCCGCGGGCCCGGCAGCGCAGGGCGACGAGAAAATGATCTTTACGAAGCGAGTGCCGCGACCTTGCACCGCCGCCCCTGCGGAGCAGTCCTCAGGGGCCGGGCTAGTGGAGGTTGATGCCGTCGAACATCACCTTGAGGTAGTGGTCGGCGAGGCCCTGGGCGTCCAGCCTGCCGCCCGGCTTGAACCAGCGGACCGCCACCCAGATCGTGTCGCGGATCATCCGGTAGGTGAGCTTCGGGTCGAGGTCGTCGCGGAACAACCCCTCCTTCTGGCCCGCGCTCAGGGTGTCGACCCACATCTTCTCGACCTCGTCCTCGGACTTGTTCAGGTACGAGAAGCGGTCCATCCCCTTGAGGTAGTTCCAGTCGTTCTGCATCACCGTGATCGCGGCCCGGTGCGGCTCCAGGCTCCCGAACGCGACGCGGACGAGCCCGGCGATGGTGTCGCGGGGGCTCTCCCGCCGGTCGAGCACCGCCTGGTAGGACGCCATGATCTCGTTGAAGAAGCTGGCGAGGATCTCGTCGACGATCGACTCTTTGGAGTCGAAGTGGTGGTAGAGGCTGCCCGAGAGGATGCCGGCCTCGTCGGCGATGTTGCGGACCGTGGTGGCCTGGAAGCCCTTCTCGGCGAACAGTTCCGCGGCCAGCCTGACCAGGTGCTCGCGCCGCTCCGACGCCAGCGCGGCGGAGCCCTTGCCGCGGCGGCGGGCACCGCCGGCGCGGGTCCTGGGTCGTCCGGAATCGGCGCTCGTGGTCGTCACCCTCTCATTATGCCGTGTCGCCCAACCGCTTGCTCGTCGCCCGCACCAAGCGTACGCCGCGGCAACAAGCGCTTGCTGCATTTCGGCGCCCGCGCGCCACGCATAGGCTCGGGCCATGCCCGACGTGATCGTTTTCGACCTGTACGGAGTGATCGCCCGCACCCAGACCCCCGAGGCGGTGCGGCGGATCGAGGAGACCGCCGGAGATCCGGGCCCCTCCTTCTGGGACGCCTACTGGTCGTGCCGGCCGTCCTACGACGCCGGTCAGGAGAGCACCGCCTACTGGGCCGACGTGGCCGGCCTCCTCGGCACCGCGTTCCCGGACGTCCCGGCCCTCATCGAGGCCGACCTGGAGTCCTGGACCGAGGTGGACGACGCCATGGTCGACCTCGTCCACGAGCTCGCCGACGGGGGCCGCACCCTCGGGCTCCTGTCCAACATCATCAGCGACCTGGTGCCCCGCTTCGAGGCCCGCCACGGCGCCGTGCTCGGCCGCTTCGACGCGCTCACCTACTCCTGCCGCATCGGCGTCGCCAAGCCCGACCCCCGCGCCTACGAGATCTGCGCCGAACGCCTCGGCGTCCAGCCGTCCGACGTCATCTTCTTCGACGACAACGAACGCAACGTCCTGGCCGCCCGCGAAACCGGCATGCGCGCCGAACTCTTCACCTCCCCAACCCAGGTCCGCACCCTCGTCGGCTGATCGTCCGGTGTGGACGCCTCCGCGCCGAGGGGAGAGCGCGGGCGGAGACGGCCGCGACCAGGAGGAGGACGGCGAGCGCGGTGAAGGCGTGGCCGTAGGTGGTCGTCAGGGTGACCAGGGCGGCCAGGCCCAGGGCGGCGCCGGTCTGTTTGGTGGTGTTCATCAGGCCGGAGGCGGCGCCGGCGTCTTTGGCGGGGACGTTGGAGGTGACGGCCTTGGTGAGCGGGGTGTTGAGGAGGCCGGCGCCGGCGGAGATCAGGATCGCCGGGCCGAGGATGCCCGCGAGGTAGCCGTCGCCGGGGGCCAGGCGGCTCTGCCAGAGGAAGCCCGCGGCGGCCGTCAACGCGCCGATGGTGATCAGGGTGCGGTCGTCGGTGCGTTTCATCAGGCGGGGCGTGACGTGCAGGGCGACCGCCATGGTGAGGAGCGTGTGGGGGAGGAAGCCCAGGCCCGTTTGCAGGGGGCTGTAGTGCATGACGTTCTGCATGGACAGCGTCAGGAAGTACCACATCGGGTTGAGGCAGGCACCGGCGAGCAGCATCGTCACGTTCCCTGCGGCCACCGGGCGGATGCGGAAGAGGTGCAGGGGGAGCAGGGGTGTCTGCGACCGGGATTGCAGGACGGTGAAGGCCGCCAGGGCGGCAACACCGAAGGCGAGGGCCGGGATGTTCCAGTCGCGTGCGATGCCGTAGGTGAGGGACGCGACGCCGGCGGTGGCCAGGACGGCTCCGGGGACGTCCAGGCGCCCGTGTGGGTGCCTGCTGTTCGGCAGCAGGCGCGTGGGCAGGAGGGCCAGGGCGCCGACCGGGACGTTGATGAGCAGGATCCAGCGCCATGACAGGGCGTCGGTGAGGACGCCGCCGATGAGGTTGCCGGCGGTTCCCCCGGCCAGCCCCACGGCCGTCCAGGCGGCCAGGACGCGCGGGCGCAGGTCCTCGTCGAACGTGGTGGTGAGGACGGTCAGGGTGGCGGGGGCGAGGACGGCGGCGCCGAGGCCCTGGAAGGCGCGGGCCGCGATGAGGGTCCCGGGGTCCGCCGCGAGGCCGCCCGCCAGGCTGGCGAGGGTGAAGAGGGCCAGCCCGCCGAGGACGGTGCGGCGGAGGCCGCAGAGGTCGGCGAGGCGGCCGCCGAGCAGGAGCAGCCCGCCGAACGCCAGCGCGTAGGCGTTCACGATCCACTGCAGGTCGGCCGGGGCGACGCCCAGGTCCGCCTGGACCGACGGCAGGGCGACGTTCACCACGGAGACGTCCAGGACGACCATGAACTGCGCGGTGCATGCCAGGGCGAGCACCAGCCGATGGCGCGGTGTCATCCGTCTCCCGTTGTGGTACGGCTGTATCAATATGATACGTGTGTATCACACACCGGAAGGGGAGAGCTTGCCGAGAACCGCCGACCACGACGCGCGCCGCGCGCAGATCATCGACGGGCTCGTCCGGGTGGCCGGGCGGGACGGGCTGCACGCCGTCACCATGCGGTCGGTGGCCGCGGAGGCCGGGGTGTCGCTGCGGCTCGTCCAGTACTACTTCGAGAGCAAGGCCCAGCTGATGAACGCGGTGCTGGAACGGCTCGAACGGCAGAGCCACGAGCGGTGGGCGGCACGGCTGGCGGGGCTGCGGGACCCGTCACCGCGGGAGGTCGTCGAGGCCCTGCTCGCCGAGGCGCTGCCCACCGATCCCGAGAGCCGCGTGTTCCACCAGGTCTGGACGTCCTACGCCGTCCTCGCCCTGACCGATCCCTCGATGGCGGCCCAGCCGTTCGTGGAGGGGCCCGACCGGCTGGAGCGGCAGATCACGCGGGTCCTCGCCGGCGCGGGCGTGGCGGGGGATCCGGAGACCGAGGCGGCGCGGCTGCTCGCGCTCGCGCACGGGCTCGGGACGAGTGTCCTGGTGGGCCGCCGGAGCCCGGGCTCGGCCATGGACATCCTGCGCCGCCACCTGGACGAGCTGTTCGCACCGGTCCCTTAGGGCGGGGGAGGGAGCTCGCCGCCCGCCTCCGCCGCCTTCGCCAGCCGCTCGCGCAGCGTCCGGACGAGCTCGTCGCTCTGCTCGGTCAGCCGCTCGATCGCGGGCAGCGCGAGGTCGTCGCGGACGGTGTCGGCGATCAGCTCGTCGTACTGGCGGGCCTTCTCCGCGATGGACTCCAGGTGCCGCTGGGCGCGCAGCACCTCGTCCGCCGACCTGGCCCGCGCCGCGTAGCGCTCGAGCGCCTCCACGCGGCGCGTCACCGCCGCCACGGAGATGGCGAGCTTCTCGCGCAGCGGGGCGAGCGCGGCCTCGACCTCGGGGAGCAGCGTGCCGCCGCCCGCCAGCTCCTCCTGCTCGGCGCGCAGCTTCGACTGCCGCGCCAGCACCTGCGCGATCTCCCACTCCTGCCGCGGCAGCGTGACGGCGTTGTCGACGGAGTCCAGCAGCCCCTCCCGGTTGACCTCGGAGTCGCGGACGGCGTCGATCGCGGCCTGGACGCGCCCGAGCATCGCGCGGCCCTCGTCGTCGAAGTCCTGCGGGGTGAGGTAGCGGTCGCGGCGCCGCTCCAGCTCGCGGGCGCGCCGCAGGTCGAGCGAGACCGAGGGGGTGCCGAGCGCGACCAGCACCGCGAGCATGCCGAGGCCGATCAGCCACAGCGAGCCGAGCAGCGGCGAGCCGAGCAGGCCGAGGCCGAGCACCGTCAGCGGCGCCAGCCACAGCAGCGGGCGGCGGCGCGCGACGATCGTGTCGAGTTCGGCGCGCAGGGCGGGGTCGGCGACGGGGCGCGGCTCGGCGGGCGAGCCGTCCTCGGGGGCGCGGGGCGGCGCGATCCGCCGCCAGTAGGTGGACACGTGGGTCTCGAACGCGAAGTCCGTCTGCGCGATCTCGATCTCGGTGGGGCCCGGGGGCAGCGGCCACGAGCCCACGGGGTCGCCCCCGCCGGGTCCGGTGAAGCGCACCCACCAGCCGCCCTTGCCGTCGTCGCACCGGTAGCGCCCCGGTGCCACGTCGATGCCGACGAAGAACGTGCCGATACCCGGTATGGAATCGTTCCACGCGCCACTGGTCACCGGCGACCTCCGACCCGACTCGTCCGCCGTGTCCCCCCGCCCTCTCCGGCGGGGACCGTCCAGCCCGTATAGGGAACGACGTCCGGGGGACGGTAAGAGTTGCAGTACCCACATCCGTCTCCGGAAAGCCGGATCGAGTTTGGAATACTCCACACGTGCGACCTGACCATGCGCCTTTCGTGGACCCCCTCGACGATCCGCCCTGGGCGATGCAGTTGGTGGTACGCGCCGAGAAGGCCGATCCGCCCAATCACGGCGCGGTCTGCGAGGCGGCGGCGGCCGCGGTCGTCAGGCTGCTCACCGACCCGCGCGCGGCCGAGCCCGGCGGCGAGTGGCACGACGCGGTCCGCGAGTGGGAGTCGCGCCGCATCCGCAAGGTGACCCGGCGGGCCCGCGGCGTCCGCTGGCCGGAGGCGGAGGCGCTGCCAGGCGTCACGGTCGGGCACGCGGGCGCGCAGGTGCGGGCGTTCCCGCCCTGCCCGGTGCAGGACGTCCCGCCCGAGCTGGCGAAGCTCCAGGTGGCCGGCCTCGACCTTGCCGACGCGGACGAGCCCGGGCCGCCGCCCGCGCCCCCGTACGCCGCGATCGCCCTCAACCCGGACGTGACGATCACGACCGGCAAGGCCGCCGCCCAGTGCGGGCACGCGGCCCAGCTCCTCCTGCGCAAGGGCCGCCGCAAGCACGTGGCCGAATGGGTGGAGAGCGGGGCGGCGGTTCACCTGGTCAGGGACGTTCCGTGGCGGAGCTGCGTGAAGCAGTCGACGGTCGCGGTCCGCGACGGCGGCTTCACCGAGGTCCCGCCCGGCACGATGACGGCCGTCGCCTGGCTCGTGCGCAAATAGCCGGGAACCCGGGCGGGACGCTGGACGTGCGGGAAGCGGCGCGGCGTGCCGGACGCCGTTGTCCGGCACGCCGCACGGTCATCGGAGGCGGTCAGGGCAGAGTGACGGCGACCGGGTCGATCCCCGCCTCGGCGATCAGCGACGGCAGCCTGCCCGCGAACGGGTGGTGGTCCGTCGGAAGGCCGCGCGGGTTGTCGACCACGTAGTGGACGACGCCGCCGCTGCGGCTCTCGTCCCACCTCGCGCCGACCGACCGCAGGACCGACGCCGCCTCGGCCGCGTCGGACGCCTTCACCGACACCCGGATCGGCGACTCGTGCGACGGGAGGGCGGCCGCCTTCCGCGCCGCCTCGGCCGTCGCGGCCGCCCGCGGAGCCGCTTCACGCTCCGGGTCCGGGCCCAGGATCGCGTTGTAGAGCAGCTTCGCCGTGCCGTCGGTGAACGCGCGGAAGTTGGGCTCCGCCGCGAACAGCACCGAGCGTCCCTCGCCCGCGGGCTGGTCCACGACCGCGGCCGTGCCGCCCAGCTCCGCGGCGCCCCGCTCGAACCCGGACACGAACCAGGCGGGCGAGTCCGCCTCGGGGTACGCGGCGGCGACGCCGCTGGACGCCCGCATGACCAGGTCGTAGGACGTGAAGTTCCAGACCGTCCCGCCGACGTCCGCGGCGAGCGGGCCGTCCTCGTCCACCTGCACGCGGAACAGCGTGCCGGGTATGTCGGAGGCCGGTTCCGACAGCGTCGCCGTCGTCAGGCCGAGCCGCGCCGCGAGCTGCGTGCCGCCCTGCCAGCCGATGTAGCGGCCGCCGCCGCGCGTCCACTCCTGGAGCGCGGAACGCCCCGCGTCGCCGAGCGCGTCGTACGCGGACGACGCCGGGCCGTCCGGGGTGACCAGCACCTCGATGCCCGCGAGCCTGCCCGCCGCCACGTCCGCCGGGGTCAGCATCGTGTACGGCAGCTTCCAGTCGCGGTCGAGGCGGTGCCGCAGCCAGCCGGCCGACTCGCGCGCCGCCGACGACGTCGCGGAGAGCTGCAGGACGCCGAGCCGCGGCGCCTTGCCCTCGTGGCCCGGGCGCGGCGCCGGGACGGTCTCCACCGGGACGGCCCGCGGGCGCAGCGCGGCGCCGGACGACCCGCCCTGCACGTTCGCCAGCAGCGGCAGGCTCCACGCCGTCACGTCGTAGAAGTACGGGAACGGCGTGTAGGAGTCCTCGTTCAGCATGGCCTGGATCCAGTGCTTCCGCCCCTGGGCCATCGTGATCCAGTAGGTGCCGGCGGGGAGGGTCGCCTTGCCCTCGGCCTGCCCGTACGGCTTGAAGTCCGGGACGGTCAGCGGCCGCACGAGCTTCTCGACGCGGACGCCCATCCGCTGCAGCCTGCGCACGACCGTGCGGACCTCGTCGCGCTTGGCCGGGTCGCCGTCCCGCAGGAAGTAGTGCCGCACCTTCCGGTCGGGCACCTGCCGGTCGATCTGGTTCGGCGGGTTGTAGATCTGGTTGGGCTCCAGCTTCCCGGCCTCGCCCTGCCGGTACGCGTCCACGGTCATCTGGCGCCACTCGGTGAGGACGCGCTGCCGGTCGCCGGCCGCGGCCGACAGCGTCACCCACTGGGTGAGGTACTGCTCCTCCACCTTCTCCGGGTACGGGCTGGAGTTGCCCTTCTCGAACGTCATCCCGGCGGCGTGGAAACCGCTGGTCGGCACCGAGTCGCCGTACCCCTGGTAGAAGAGGTCGTAGACGTCGCGGTTGAAGAAGTCGATGCCGCGCCGCGTGAACTCCGCGGCCATCGCCCCGCCGTACAGGTCGTTGATCCAGCCGATCGCCTGCTCGGGCGTCTCGTGGTAGATCGGGTCGGCGTTCGGCGGGAAGAAGTACGACGTCCCGCCCATCTCGTGAGCGTCGATGTACAGCGCCGGCGGGTACTGGTTGAGCATCGCCAGCTTGCCGTCGGTCTCCGGCTGGGTGCGCGCGAACCAGTCGCGGTTCATGTCGAAGCCGTACGCGTTCTGGCGCGTCCCCGCCTCGCGGCCGTCCGGGTTCTGCGTCGGCAGGACCACCACGAGCGCGTTGTCGAGGATCGCCTTCGCGGCGCAGTCCGTGCGGTCGCCGAGGCCGCGCAGCACCCTGAGCGCCGCGTCCGTGCCGCTCGGCTCGTTGCCGTGGACGTTGCCGCTGACCCACAGGATCGGGACGCCGTGCCTGGTGATGTGCTTGGCCAGCGCCTCGGGCGTGCGCGGGTTGCGCAGCAGGCCCGCCTCCGTGCGCACCTTCGCAAGCCCCGCCTTGGACACCAGCCCGGGGCGGCCCGCGATCGCGTACTTGAGCGGCCGGCCCTGCGCGGAGGTGGCCAGCGTCCCGGACACGACGCGCTCGCTCTTCGCGGCGATCGCCTCCAGGTACCTGTCGGACTCGGCGGCGGTGACCGGCCGCTCGCCGAGCTCGAAGCCGAGGACCTGCTCAGGGGAGGGGACCTCGCCCCGGTAGACCGGGTCGGTCCGCGTCGGATCGCAGTTCGCCGGAGGTGCGGCGGGGGACTGCGCGGCCGCCGGGGCCGCGAGCGACGCCGGCAGCGCCAGGGACGTGGCCAGCGCCAGCGGCCACACCAGTTTTCGGGCTCTCATGAGCGACAAAGTGACACCGGGCGGGTGACCCACCAAGGGCAAGATCTGCCAAGATCAGGCGGGGCGCCCCGGGCGCGGCCGCGGCCCGGTGAGGGCTGCGGCCCGGTTGATCGCCTGGAGCGCGAACTCCTGGGTCCGGGTGAGCTGCGGCCCGCCGCCGGACGGGCCGTCGTCCTCGTCCTTGGCCGCCCCCGCGAGCTGCGCCTTCGCGCTCAGCCCGTAGGACAGGAACAGCAGCACGACGAAGGCCGCCAGGTACAGCAGGTGCTCGACCAGGCCGCCCCATCCGGCCGTGAAGACGTCCAGCACGGCGAACATCGCGAACCCGGCCATCCAGCCGACCATCGGCGGGACGAGCAGGACGTCCCGGCGGAGCACCAGCGCGGCGGCCGCCGAGGCGGTGAGCGCCACCTCGATCACCTTGACCAGGATCAGGACGGCCGTCGCGGGCAGTGCCCCGAAGTAGCCCTCGACCTCGTCCTGCCGGTCGCCCCACATCAGCACCGCGCTGAGCAGGCCCGTCCCGCCGTACGCGATCAGGAAGACGCCGACCGCGTAGTGGAAGCGGTGCCATGTGGACGAGCCCTGCCCGGCCTTCCGCGCCGCCTTCTGCACGGGCGACTCCGGCATGGGCGACTCCGGCACAGGCGGTTCCTGCGCGGGCGTTCCCTGCACGGGCGGTTCCTGGACGGTCCGGTCCGGTGCCGGTCCGGCTCCCGGTCCGCCGCCGGCTCCGGGGCCGCCCGCCCCGCCGCCGGTTCCGGAACCGGTGACCGGCGTGGCTCCCGGGTCCGCCCCCGCGCCAACCGTCATCGTCCCCCCACATCGCGGTTCGTGTGCTACGCGCAAGATATCCCGGATAGGGTGCCCTGGCGCTCCGAAACGCGGCGGCCCACCGCGGCCGCCCGCCGGCCGGCCCACCGGCCGGGCACCGCCGACACCCGGCTGACCAGCCCGAAGTGCTTGCGCACGGGCGGGCGAAGCGGGAGGCTGAGGTCTCGTCGGGCCGCGCGGAGTCCGTGAGGAACTGAGGATGACGCCTGACGATACGGGAACGGCCGCGCCGTCGAAGACGCGGATCGAATATCTGGAAGAACTGGGCGACGAGCTTGTCAAGCGTGGCTTCCGGGTGCGTCTCACCCTGCCCCGCGGCCAGTCGCCGAGCCTGCACGTGGTGAATCCGGACGCGTCCGCCCTCACCGAGAACATCCTGGCGGAGCAGGGCGCGGACGGCTGGTGGTACTGGTGGTCGTGGGCGGAGCGGATCGCGGCCGCCGACGACGTCGCCACCGCGGCCGACCGGGTCGCGCTGGTCCTCGCCGTCAACTGAGGCCGCCGGACAGACCGCGACGCGAGCCGCCGAGTGCGGTCGCCGAGCCGAACACTTGACGGAACCGTCCGTCCACCGGCCGGGGTGGTCTCCTGCCGCCCCGGCATGGCCCCTGCGCGCCCGCGGACCGGCCCCGGCGCGCCCGGAGCCCGCGTCACGCGCGCCCGCGAACCGGCCCTGGCGTGCCGCGAAGCCCTCTCCGGGCGGCCGATCCCCGGTTTAGGGGAATGTTGAGCCGCCGAACATACTGCGCCCCCGCGGTGGGACGGCCCTGGCCGCCGCGTCTCATCCCGCCGCCCGCGAATCCCCGTGTCGCGCCCGTGTTGATCTCGCGTTACGTGATTGTTACGCCTGACAACAAATTGGTCGGGCGACAGGTCTGGCGCACCGGGCAAGGCCGACATAAGTTGCGGGGCACAACATTCACGCCGGTGGGCATGTGATCTCGCTCACCGGCTTGCGACCCCCTCGGCCGCGCCACGGCGGCCCACCCCAGAAAGGACCCGGGCAATGCGCAAGGGGATCCTCAGCCTGATGGCCGTCATGACGGCCGGGGCGCTCACACTCACCGCCTGCGGCGACGACGGCTCCGACGACGCCGGCGGTTCCGGCGAGGTCAAGGGCAAGGTCGGCGTGATCCTGCCCGACACCGCCTCCTCGGACCGCTGGGAGAGCTTCGACCGCCCGTACCTGGAGCAGGCGTTCAAGGCGGCCGGCGTCGAGAGCGACATCCAGAACGCGGAGGGCTCGGCCCAGCGCTTCCAGACGATCGCCGACCAGATGCTCACCAGCGGCGCCACCGTCCTCCTGCTGACCGGGCTCGACTCCAACTCGGCGGCCGCGGTCCAGCGCAAGGCGCAGTCGCAGGGCGTCAAGACCATCGACTACGACCGGCTCACGCTCGGCGGCGTCGCCGACTACTACGTGTCGTTCGACAACGTCAAGGTCGGCGAGGAGATGGGCAAGGGCCTGGAGAAGTGCCTGGGTGAGGAGAAGTCCAACATCGTCTACCTGAACGGCGCGCCCACCGACAACAACGCGACGCTGTTCGCCCAGGGCTCGCACAACATCCTCGACAAGAACGCCAACTACACGAAGGTCGCCGAGCAGCCCGTTCCGGAGTGGAGCGCGGAGAAGGGCGCCACGCTCTTCGAGCAGATGTGGACCGAGCAGCAGGGCAAGATCGACGGTGTCCTCGCCGCCAACGACAACCTCGGCAACGCGGCCATCTCGATCCTCAAGAAGAACAAGCAGGCCGGCAAGGTCCCGGTCACCGGCCAGGACGCGACCGTCCAGGGGCTGCAGAACATCCTCGACGGCACCCAGTGCATGACGGTCTACAAGCCGGTCAAGCAGGAGGCCGACGCGGCGGCCAAGCTGGCCGTGTCCCTGATCAAGGGCGAGAAGGGCGAGACCAACGGCACCACGAACGACCCGGAGGGCAAGCGTGACGTGCCGTCGGTGCTGCTGACCCCGATCGGCGTCGACAAGGAGAACATGAAGACCGTCGTGGACGACGGGTTCGTCAAGGTCGAGGACCTCTGCAAGGGGGCCTACGCGGCCAAGTGCAAGGACGCGGGCATCCAGTAGCCGCTTCCCCCGACCTCGTGGCGGGCCCCGCACCGCTGATGGCGCCCCGGGTACCCGGAAACCCGGGACGCCGGGGGCCCGCCACGGGCACGACGTGAACCTGGAAGGAACCACGTGGCTGAAACCGGAGACCCCGTCCTCCGCATCACCGGGCTCAACAAGAGCTTCGGCGCCGTCCATGTGCTGCACAACGTGGACTTCACGGTGCGGCTGGGCGAAGTGATGGCGCTCGTCGGCGACAACGGCGCCGGCAAGTCCACCCTCATCAAGTGCATCGCCGGCATCCACCCCACCGACTCGGGGCAGATCGAGTTCGAGGGCCGCCCGGTGACCATCGACGGGCCGCGCGCCGCGTCCGAACTCGGCATCGAGGTCGTCTACCAGGACCTCGCACTCGCCGACAACCTCGACATCGTGCAGAACATGTTCCTCGGCCGCGAGCGGCGCAAGGGCCTCGTGCTCGACGAGCCGTCGATGGAGGAGGCGGCGCGCGAGACGCTCGCCCGGCTGTCGGTCCGCACCGTCAAGTCCGTCCGCCAGCAGGTCGCGAGCCTGTCCGGCGGGCAGCGGCAGACCGTCGCCATCGCCAAGGCCGCGCTGTGGGAGTCCAAGGTCGTGATCCTGGACGAGCCCACCGCCGCGCTCGGCGTCGCGCAGACCCGCCAGGTGCTCGACCTCGTCCGGCGGCTCGCCGACACCGGGCACGCCGTCGTGCTCATCTCGCACAACATGAACGACGTGTTCGAGGTGGCCGACCGCATCACCGCGCTCTACCTCGGCAGGGTCGCGGCGGACGTCGCCCGTACCGAGGTCACCCACGGCCAGGTCGTGGAGCTCATCACCGCCGGCCGTTCCGGCGATCTCGGCCTCGCGCCGCAGACCGCCGCCGAGAGCATCTGAAGGGGGACCAGGTGTCCACCGACATCCCCGAAGGCAAGGAGACCGCCTTGAAGCTGGCGGACTCGGATTTCGCAACAGACCGGCGCGAGCACGACGTCAAGTCCGCGGTGCTGGACTACTGGAACCGGCTCAAGGCGGGTGAGCTGGGCGCGCTCCCCGCCCTCATCGGCCTGGCCTCGCTGTTCGTCCTGTTCACCTTCCTGAAGCCCGACACGTTCCTCAGCACGGGGAACATCGCGAACCTCTCCACGCAGGCGCTGCCGATCACGATCCTCGCCATGGGCCTGGTGTTCGTGCTGCTGGTGGGGGAGATCGACCTGTCGGCCGGTGTGGCGAGCGGTCTCTGCGCGGCGCTGATGGCCAAGCTCCTCGTCGAGGGCGGGCAGCCCTGGTACGTCGCGGTGATCAGCGCCATCGCGGCCGGCATCATCATCGGCACCGCGATCGGCTGGCTGGTCGCGATCCTGCGCATCCCCTCGTTCGTCGTCTCGCTGGCGTTCTTCCTCGGCCTGCAGGGCATCACGCTGTGGCTGATCGGCGAGGGCGGGACCGTCCCCGTCCGCGACGAGGTCATCGTGGCGCTCGCCACCAGGAACATGCCGATCTGGCTCGGCTGGACGCTCGCCGTGGCCTGCGCGGTCGGCTACACCGCCACGCAGCTGCTGCGCTGGCAGCGCCAGCACGCCCGCCACCTGCACTCCAAGCCGATCGAGCTCGTGCTCATCCAGTGCGGGGTCGTCGCGGCCGTGCTGCTCGGCGCCACGTACGTGCTCAGCCTGGACCGCGCCGCCAGCCCGCTGATCGAGCTGGCCGGCATCCCGTGGGGCGTGCCGCTCGTCGGCACCCTGCTGATCGTGTGCACGTTCATCCTGGGCCGCACCTCGTTCGGCCGGCACATCTACGCCGTCGGCGGCAACGCCGAGGCCGCCCGCCGGGCCGGCATCAACGTGGTCCGCATCCGGATCTCCGTCTTCATGATCGGTTCCGGGCTCGCCGCGATCAGCGGCATCCTGGCCGCGTCCCGGCTCAACTCGGTCGCGGTGAGCGCGGGCGCCGGCAACACGCTGCTGTACGCGGTCGGCGCCGCCGTCATCGGCGGGACGAGCCTGTTCGGCGGGCGCGGCAAGGCCCGCGACGCGGTGTTCGGCGGGCTCGTGATCGCCACCATCGAGAACGGGCTCGGCCTGCTCGGCACCAAGGCGTACCTCAGCTTCCTCATCACCGGTGTGGTGCTGCTGCTCGCCGCCAGCATGGACGCGCTGGCCAGACGGCGGCGGTCCAACGTAGGACGGTGACGCCATGGACGCGGCCATGGACGCGGCCATGGACGCGGCCGGTGTCGCGGCCGGTGTCGCGGCCGGTGCCGGGGCCGGTGCCGGGGCCGGCGTGCGAGCTGTGATCCCGTGAACACGACCGGGGAGGCCTGGGAGCCGGTGGCGCGCGCCGTCGGCTCCCCGGCCTTGCCGGAGGGCCTTCGCGGGCCGTCCGGCGGTTCCTGGCCGCGGAGCTCTGCTGATAATCTCACTGCTCACGACCGCCTGCCGCGCGGCGGCGGTGCGGCACGGTGGGAGCCCCTCGGCATGTCAGTGACACCAGCCCTGGACCTGCGCGGGATCGAGAAGAGCTTCGGTTCCGTCACGGTCCTGCACGACGTGGCGTTCTCCGCCTACCCCGGCGAGGTCACCGCGCTCGTCGGCGACAACGGCGCGGGCAAGACGACGCTGGTCAAGTGCATCGGCGGCATCCACGCGTTCGACGCGGGGGAGTACCGCTTCGAGGGCCGCCCGGTGCGGATCGGCAGCCCCCGCGAGGCCACCCGCCTCGGGATCGAGATCGTCCACCAGGACCTCGCGCTCTGCGAGAACCTGGACATCGTCCAGAACCTCTTCCTCGGCCGGGAGCGGCGCCGCGGCCTCACCCTGGACGAGACCGCGATGGAGGAGATGGCCCGCTCGACGCTGTCCGGCCTCGCCGTCCGCACGATGGGCTCGGTCCGGCAGCGGATCGCGACGCTGTCGGGCGGGCAGCGGCAGACCGTCGCGATCGCCCGCGCCGTCCTGTGGGACAGCAAGGTCGTGATCCTGGACGAGCCCGCCGCCGCGCTCGGCATCGCGCAGACCCAGCAGGTGCTGGAGGTCGTCCGCCGGCTCGCGGACAAGGGCCTGGCCGTCGTGCTGATCTCGCACAACATGAACGACGTCTTCGCCGTCTCCGACCGGATCGCCGCGATGTACCTCGGCCGGATGGTCGCCCAGGTGCGGACCTCCGACGTCACCCACCGGCAGGTCGTCGAGCTGATCACCTCGGGTGCCAGCGGAGAGCTGGGGCTGCGCCGATGATGAAGGGCGGCCCGTCACAAGAGGACATCCGGCGGCACAACCTGGGGACGCTCCTGCGCTTCGTGCACCTGCGCGGCCCGGCGTCGCGCGCCACGCTCGCCGAGTCCCTCGGCCTCAACCGCAGCACGATCATGGCGCTGACCGCCGACCTCACCGCGGCCGGGCTCGTCCGCGAGGAGCTGCCGCGCGGCCCCGGACGCCGCGCCGGGCGCCCGTCCCTCGTCGTCCGCCCCGAGTCCACCCGGGTCTACGTGCTGGCGTTCGAGGTCGGCGTCGACCGGCTCGTCGTCGCGCGCGTCGGGCTCGGCGGCGTCGTCCTGGACCGCCGCGAGGGCGTGCGGGCCCGCGGCTCCGACCCCGCGGAGCTGCTCGGCGTGCTGGTCGCCGGGGCCCGCGCGCTCGTCCGCAAGGCCGAGCGCGACGCCGTCTGCGTCGGCGCCACGCTCGGCTTCCCGGGCACCGTCCGCCGCTCCGACGACACGATCATGTTCGGCCCCAACCTGGACGTCGGGGAACTGCGGCTCGGCGACGCCCTGTCCCGCCGGCTCGGCCTCGGCATCCCCGTGTCGGTCTGCAACGACGCCAACCTCGGCGCCCTCGCCGAGCACGAGCGCGGCGCGGGGGTCGGCTGCGACAACCTCATCTACCTGCACGGCGACGTCGGCGTCGGCGGCGGCATCATCGCGCACGGGCGGCTGCTCGGCGGCGACGAGGGCTTCGGCGGCGAGATCGGCCACATGATCATCAATCCGGGCGGGCGGCTCTGCGCCTGCGGGTCGAAGGGCTGCCTGGAGGCCGAGGTGGGGGAGCGGACGCTGCTCGCGCACGCCGGCCGCGAGGAGTCCCCCGACCAGCCGGGCCGCGACGCGGTCCGGGCCGTCGTCGCCGCCGCCGACGCCGGGGACATCGCCGCCCGGGAGGCGCTGCAGCGGGTCGGGAGCTGGCTCGGCCTCGGCGTCGCCAACCTGGTCAACGTCTTCAACCCCGGGCTGGTCGTCTTCGGCGGGACGCTCCGCGACATCTACCTCGGCGCCGCCGCGCAGATCCGCAGCGTCATGGCGACCGGCGCGCTCGCGGCGCCCCGCGAGCGGGTCAAGCTGCGCACCGCCGCCCTCGGCGACGACACGACCCTCGTCGGCGCCGCCGAGTTCGCGTTCGCGGAGGTCCTGGCCGACCCGGTCCAGGTCCTCACCCGGCTGCGCGCCCCGGAGGCCGTTCCCTGAGCGGCCCGTCACCGCCGCCCGCGCGCCGGTTCAGGGCCTGCGGGTGGGGTTCACGGCGTCGGACTCGGCGGGGGTGTCCGGGCGGGGCCGCTGGGGCGCGTCCTCGTCGGCCAGTTGCCGTTCGTACTCGGTGATGCCCAGGCCGTCCTCGCTCTCCTCCGGTTCCTCGATCCGCAGCCCCTCGGGCGGGTCGGTCACGTACTCCTCGGTCAGGCCGATCTCCAGGTCCTGGTCGTTGTCGCCCATCTCGTCGACGTCCTCGCGGAAGTCGCGGCTCTCACCGGGCTCGCGTGCCCGCATGCCTCCTCCTCGGTCCGTCTCGGTTCCGCTGATCGGACCGGTATCCCCGCTGGGGCGCGGCCTACTCGCGGTCGCGGACGGCGACGAGCCCGCCGAGGACGCCCACGTACGCGGTCCCGTCCGGGCCGAGGGTGATGGGCGCCCAGTTGTTGTCGAACCACTTCCCGGGGCCCGTCAGGACCTTGTAGACGGTCCGGCCCGTGTGGACGTCCACCGCCGTCAGGTACCAGGCGTCGATGAAGTCGTTGCGGGGCTCCTTCGTGTACAGGTAGAGCAGCCCGGCGGGGACCGAAACCTTGGGAACGGTGGAGAGCGAGCGCTCTTTGCTCGTCCAGACGGTCTCACAGCCGCTCCCGCCCGGCTTCACGTCCACGCGGCTGACCCCGCCCACCGACGACCCGCCCGGCGGCAGCTCGAAGAAGTTGCGGTAGCCGTAGTTGTTCTCCACGAACAGGCTGCCGCCGTACCCGACGAGCGAGTTGTCCGTGGCGCTCGCTCCGCTTCCGAACACGGGGATCCGGCACACCAGCCCGCCGTCGGCCCTGCGGCGGACGATCACGTGCATGCGGTCGTCGGCGTTGTCGGTGATGGCCACGTACCCGTCGCCGAAGTAGGTGGGCGTCGTCCCCGAGCCCTGGTCGATCTGGCCCGGCTTGCGTCCGCTTCCCCTGTCGTACGGCTCGCGCCAGATGACCTCGGGCGTGCCGTCCCGATCCGCCCGCATCTGGTAGAGCGCGTGGTCGGACACGATCGAAAGGCCGTCCTCGGACGCCGCGAACGAGTTCTGGATGCTCTCGCCCTGGAGCCGCGTCATCCGGACGGTGCCGGAATCGGGGTCGACGGTGCCGATCCGCCCGTTCCGCGTGATCCACCAGATGAGGCCGCTCCAGTCCGGGCCGACGGCGGTGACGGGGTCGCACTCGCCCGCGGGCCACGGATTCGTCCAGGTGGCGCAGTCGTGCGGGAGGTACCGGCTGAGGTCCCAGTCATCGGTCACCGTGAAGCGCCACTTGCCGTCCGCGCCCTTCTCGTGGGCGAACCGCCGCAGATGGAACGCCGAGTCCGCGAGGACGGCGCGGTCCTGCGGGTCCAGGTAGTAGTACGCCCCGCCCGACGTGTCGGTGAGCACCTTGTCCAGGCTCAGCGAGAAGACCGCCTGGACCGTGGACGGCCTGGGCGGCAGTTCGTAGGTGGCGAGGTCCTTCAGCGTCCTGGGGTCGATCAGCCGCAGCATGAAGTTCTGCCCGCGCGTGCACTGCGCCACGATCAGCCCCGTCCTGCGGGCGAACGTCACCGTCGAGCACAGGCCGGGCAGGCCGCCGCCCTTCGCCTCGTTGAGAACCTCAGGGGTGCGACCGAGCGGCCCTAGGAACGGGTACGTGTCCGACGCGTAACTGTCGGCGTGCATGGACGACAACCCCACGGGCCCCTGGTGCGGGTTCGCGGGAACGGGCCGTCCCTCCAGCGGCTTCGGCGTGGCGGGCCCGCCGATGT
>NZ_BMRO01000003.1:393822-418696 GCF_014648675.1 Actinomadura livida | reverse complement strand
GGCCCGCCGACATACCGGCGGCCACGGCGACGGACAGGAGGGCGGCGAGCAAGGGTCTGCGCATGGGGGCTCCTGGACGGCGGGCTGAGGGCGGGCTCCTGGGCGGGCTCGGGCGGCCCCGGTCGCGCCCTCCGGGACGAATCCGCCGCGCAAAGGGTGATCGTTCAGGGCGCCCCGATGGTTACCATCCGGGCATGGGCGTACAAGCAGTGATCTTCGACTGGGGCGGCACGCTGACCCCGTGGCACGACCTCGAACTGGCCGACATGTGGCGCGCGATCTGCTCCGCCCACCTCCCCCCGGACGACGTCGAGAAGGCCGCGGCGGCGCTCGCCGACGCGGAACTGGAGCTCTGGCGCCGCGGCACCGACGAGCACCGCAGCGCCACGCTCGCCGAGGCGTTCGAGATGGCCGGCGTCCAGCCCACCGAGGAGCTGCTGGCGACGCACTTCGAGACGTGGACCCCGCACACGCACACCGACCCCGCCGTCCCCGGCCTGTTCAACACCCTCCGCGAGCAGGGCATCCGGATCGGCGTCCTGTCGAACACCATCTGGTCCCGCGAGTGGCACGAGCGCGTCTTCGCCCGCGACGACGTCCTCGACCTGCTCGACGGCGCCGTCTACTCCAGCGAGATCCCCTGGACCAAGCCGCACGCCAACGCCTTCCGCGCCGCCATGGACGCCGTCGGCGCCACCGACCCCGCCTCCTGCGTGTTCGTCGGCGACCGGCCCTACGACGACATCCACGGCGCCAAGTCGGCCGGGCTCCGCGCGGTCCAGATCTGGCACCAGACCACCCACGCGTTCGAACGCCCCGGCCTCACCCCGCCCGACGCGGTGATTAACGGCCTGGACGAGCTGCTTCCCCACATCGAACGCTGGATCTAGGCGGGCGGCTTCTGGGCGGTGATCAGGTCGCGTGAGATGGCCTGGTCCACGCGGTGCCGGAAGCCGCGGTAGGCGTCGGAGCCCTGCACCTGGAGACCGCTGGAGGCGAGGATCTCCGCGATGTCCTCCCGGCGCCCCACGAAGGTGTTCCAGGAGATGCCGATCGCCCCGCCCGGACGGAGGAGCCGGGCCCATTCCGGCACGGCCGCGGCCAGTAGCTCGACCGGGCTCCGCGAAAGCTGCGGCTTCCCCTTGCCCGACGGCCGCCCGCCCTTGGGACGGCTGCCGTGCTGCACGCCGTACGGGGCGTCGGTGACGATCAGGTCGAAGGAGGCCGGGCGGAAGAACCGCCCGGCCTCCAGGGAGTCGGCGTGCACGACGGTGATCTCCATCGTCTCGCCGCCCTTGTAGCGCTCCTTCGACGCGCCGAGCGTGACGTGCAGGCGGCGTCCGACGACGGACTTCTCCCGCCGCACGTTGGCGACCTCCGCCCGGTGCTTGACCCGGTTGTTCTTCAGCCACGTCTTGATGAAGGCGGCGTAGGCGTCGAAGTCCTTGCCGTCGATGTCCATCCCGGCGGCGTCCAGGCCGTACATCACGGCCTGGTTGAGGGTGGTGCCGCGGCCGCACATGGGGTCGAGCACGCGGGGACGGCCGGTGACCAGGTCCATGGGGGAGTCGGCCGCCATGGCGGTGACGTTCAGCAGGAGCTTGGTGAAGTACTCGTTCGTCTTGCCGGAGTACTTCTGGATGGTGAGCAGGTCACTGCCGAACAGGTCGAGAGGCTTGAGCACGACCGGCCGCAGGAGGTCGCCCTCCATCTGGAACAGCGCGTAGAGCGACGACAGGTTCGACAGAAGCCGGATGTCCTGTTCCGTCAGGTCGTCGGCGGAGAACGTCACATACGGGACGCCCCCGATCTCCGTCTCCTCGATGTCCCGGACGCGCCCGCCCAGCGCCCGTTCACTGAACACCGCCAACTCGGCCTTCACCAGGCCGGCGGCGGCCTGTGCATAGACCCGGTTGTGGGAGGGGGAGACGAGAAGGCCGTACGCGGTCATCCGCTGGACATTAACAGCAGCGGCCGCCTCGGCGGCGCGGGTCACGACGAGAGCGGAGACCGCCGGAACGCGTTCCGGCGGTCTCGCACGGCCCATGTGCGGGCCGTTCCCTTCTCGGTCAGGCCGCCCGGGCGGGCCGCGCCTTCCCGCCGGCGGCGTCGGCCGCGGCGGGCAGGGCACGCCTTCCCGCCGGAAGCTCCGGCGTCGCCCCGTCGGTACCCCCGGCGGGGGCCTCCACCGGGGGCAGGTCGGGCAGATGGCGGGCGGCGGCGTTCAGCAGCCGCTGGACGCTGCTCCTGAGACTGGCGAGGTCGGCGCGCGCCACATCGGCCTGCGCCTGGGCCCGGCGCGCCTGGCGGCGTGCCGCGTCGCGCTCGGCCGCCAGCCGGGTCAGCTGTTCGTGGTAGGCGGCCCGCAGCTCGTCGAGAGCGTTTCCCTCCGGAACGTTGCTCATGCTGATCTGGACTCCTCCCCCGAGTGATCCCTCTGCAGGGACAAACGTCACTGATCGGACGCTTCCTTCCCGGGGTGCGGAAGATCACTCACCCGGCACGGGACGCGGCGACCGCGCCGCCGGCGGCAGCCCGGGGAACGCGTCCGCGGGCGCCGGGAGACCCGCCTTAGAACGCCAGGCGGCCGACCGCGCCCGGGCCCGCCGCGCGCCGTCCGCGGCGAAGGCCCGCAGGTCGGGGGAGGAGGCGCCGGCGAGGGCGACGTAGGCGGGCACGAGATCGTCCTCCAGCGCCGCCGCGAGCCGGGCCGCACTGCGGGCGGAGGTGACCTTGACGGGCAGCCGGTAGGCGGCCGCGCCGGCGACCGGTTCGGCGGGCTCCCCGGAGTCGCCGGACAGGATCGAGACCAGGGCGTCCCGCCGGGCGCGGTGGTCGTTCCAGACGGCCGTCGCCGTCATCCTGAGCGATCCGCGCAGGCGGGCGCCGAGCACCCCGTACCCGTAGACGGCCGCGTGCTCGGCCCCGAGCGCAGTCCGGACCGCCTCGGCACCGGACTTCGACCGGACGGGCGGAGGCTCGCCCGACGCGAGCATCGCGTGGCCCGCCTCGCAGGCGCCGATGCTGGCCAGCAGCTGCGCCAGCCCGGGGGCCGCCTTCGCCGCGTCGGCCGTCCGCGCCTGCGCCGCCCGGTCCTCCGCGTCGCGCAGCGCGTCCAGGACCCCGCCGCCGTCCGGGAGCGGGAGCGCGCTCGGCGCCGGGATCGCGCCGCCTTCGTCGGCCCGGTCGCCGGAACCGGGAACGTAGTGGCGCTTCAGCACGGCGAGGTGCTCGCGGTGATGGGCGAGGACGAGGTCCAGCCGCGCGGAGAGCGAGGCGTCCGCCGCCTTGGCCGCCTCGTAGGTGGCTACCAGGTTCTGCTCGGACGCGATCGCCCCGGCCAGCGTCGGCACGTCCTTGTGCGGGCGGGTCTCGGCGGCGCAGCCCGCCGCCGCCGGCAGGAGGAGCGCGGCGCCGCCCAGCACGGCGCCCCGGCCCAGCAGCGCGCGGCGGGACACGGCTCCCGGCAAGCGCGGCACGGCCTCTGGCAAGGGAGTCTCCTCACCCGACGGTGTGGTGGTGGCGGCCCGCTGCGGTCCCGGTCCCGGACGCGCCCATCAGGCCAGCTCAAGCATTCCATATCCGGCGCGCCGGTGACGCGTCCGAAAAACCGCCGCGGTCTCCGGCTGTCGATAGTCTTGAGTTGTCAACGGATGAGCGGCGACGCCCGCGACCGCAGGCGGACAACAACAGGAGGAGGGTCCCATGAGCGTCGAGTCCCGCGGTGGCCGCGCTCAAGGGGGGCGCGAGCAGGAGGGGCGACGGGCCCGGCAGGACCGGGGCCCGCGCGAGCACTCCGCGGCGCGCCCGGCGCGCGGCACCGCCGTCACCGAGCTGACCCGGCTACTCGCGCCGGCGGTGCGGAAGGCGGGCTTCGACCTGGAGGAGGTCGACGTGCGGCCCGCAGGGCGCCGCCGCCTGGTCAAGATCGTCGTGGACGGTGACGACGGGGTGGGCCTCGACGACGTCGCCCGGCTGAGCGAGACGGCCTCCGCCCTGCTCGACGAGTCCGACCTCATGGGGACCTCGCCCTACGTGCTGGAGGTGACCTCCCCCGGCGTCGACCGCCCTCTCACCGAGCCGCGGCACTGGCGCCGTGCCGTCGGCCGGCTGGTCGTCGCGCCGCTGGCCGAGGGAGGCCAGATCGAGGGCCGCGTGGTGGCGGCCGACGACGAGAGCGTCGAGATCGACGTCGTCCAGAAGCGCCGGGGCAAGGGAGCCGGGGCGAAGGGCGGCGGCGGGTCCGCCGGGTCCGGGACCCCCTCCGGCGGGTCCGGGGGGAAGCCGCGCCAGAAGGGAAAGACCCCCGGGACGGAGACCGTGCGGCGCCGGTTCCGCCTCGGCGAGCTGGGGCGCGGCCGCATGCAGGTGGAGTTCAAACCTCTTTCCGGGGGGTCTGCGGGGCAGCCCCCCCAGAAGGACTCGCCACTTGGGGCTGAGGGAACGCGTTCTCCGGCTGAGCCGGACTAGAGGGGGGAACCTCGTGGACATCGACATGACGGCCCTACGGGGCCTGGAGAGCGAGAAGGACATCTCGCTGGAGGTGGCCGTCAAGGCCATCGAGGACGCCCTGCTGATCGCCTACCACCGGACGGAGGGCGCGGCCGCGAAGGCGCGCGTCGAGCTGGACCGGCAGAGCGGGCACGTGACGGTCTGGGCGACCGAGACCGACGAGGAGGGCAACGCCCTCCGCGAGTACGACGACACCCCGACCGGATTCGGCCGCATCGCGGCGACCACCGCCAAGCAGGTCATCCTGCAGCGGCTGCGGGACGCCGAGGACGAGCTGACGTTCGGCGAGTACGCCGGCCGCGAGGGCGACATCGTCAGCGGCATCATCCAGCAGGGCAAGGACCCGCGGAACGTGCTGGTCGACCTCGGCAAGATCGAGGCCGTGCTGCCGCCGCAGGAGCAGGTCCCCGGCGAGCGCTACGACCACGGGGACCGCCTGCGCGCCTACGTGGTGCAGGTCCGCAAGGGGCACCGCGGCCCGTCGGTGCAGCTGTCGCGAACGCACCCGAACCTCGTGCGCAAGCTGTTCGCGCTGGAGGTCCCGGAGATCGCCGACGGGACGGTGGAGATCGCGGCCATCGCCCGCGAGGCCGGCCACCGCACCAAGATCGCGGTGCGCTCGCGCAAGGCGGGCGTGAACGCCAAGGGCGCCTGCATCGGCCCGCTCGGCAGCCGGGTCCGCAACGTGATGGCCGAGCTGCACGGCGAGAAGATCGACATCGTGGACTGGTCCGAGGACCCCGCGGAGTTCGTCGGGAATGCCCTGTCGCCCGCGCGGGTTTCCACTGTCGAGGTGGTCGACGCCGACGCCCGGGTCGCCCGGGTCGTCGTGCCCGACTACCAGCTGTCCCTCGCCATCGGCAAGGAGGGGCAGAACGCCCGTCTCGCCGCGCGGCTGACCGGCTGGCGGATCGACATCCGGTCCGACACCGAGCCGGAGCAGGCCGCCGCGAAGTCCGGCGAGACCGGCGATTCTGGATCTTCTGCTCCGGAGGCGCATGCGACCGGCCCCGCCGACGCGTCGGCGCGGTAGACTCATGAAACGTGGCCGGGCGGCCTCTATACGCACGTGTGTTGGCTGCCGGGTTCGCACGGTCAAATCCGGCTTGCTGCGCCTGGTGGTGGTCGAGGGCGTCATCGTCCCCGATCCCCATGGGCGGCTGCCGGGGCGGGGTGCGCATCTGCATCCCGACCTGGGATGCCTCGAGCTCGCAGAGCGACGTCGGGCGTTCCCGAGGGCGTTCCGCGTCCCGGGCCCGCTCGACGCCGGTGCGCTGCGAGCGCGGCTTGCGGCACACGCCGCGCGGCAGCAGGATGGCCAAATGGTAAGCGACGTCTAGTCGGAAGCAGGTCGAGATTGCTATGAGCGCTCGATGAGCACGCCGCGATGAGTACGGCAAGTTAGCGACGGTCCGGAGGCCGCACCCCCGGACCGAGTAGGGAGTGCAGTGGCGAAGGTCCGGGTTTATGAACTCGCCAAGGAGTTCGGTGTAGAGAGCAAGGTCGTCATGGCCAAGCTCCAGGAAATGGGCGAGTTCGTACGGTCGGCGTCCTCCACGATTGAGGCGCCGGTCGTTCGCAGGCTGACAGAAGCCTTCTCAAATTCTTCCTCCCCCAAGCAGGGGGACAAGCGGGCCGCGCCGAAGAAGCCTTCGGCGCCGCGGCCCGCCGCGCCGCGTCCGGGACCGTCCGGCGGCGGCGCATCCGATTCCCAGAGCGCCCGTCCGCAGGCCCCGCGGCCCGCGGCGCCGCGTCCGGCCGCGCCGCGGCCGGGCTCCGGCGGCCCGAGCGGCCCCGGCGGCCAGGGCGGCGCCCCGAAGCCGGGCCCGCGCCCGCCGGTCCCGCCGGCGCCGGGCACGCAGGTGGACGCCCCCGCGGCGCAGGGCCCGAGCGCCCCGCCCGCGGCCGGTCCCGCCGGTCCGGGCGGTTCCGCCTCCGGCGGCGCCGGAACCGGTACCGCCGGTCCCGGCGGCCGTGCGCCCGGCGGCCCGAAGCCGGGTCCCCGCGCGCCCAAGCCGGGCCCGCGTCCCGGCCCCCGCCCCGCGGGCGGCGGCCGCGGCCCCGGTGGCCCGCGTCCGGGCAACAACCCGTTCAGCTCCAACGCCAGCGGCATGGGCCAGGCGCCCAAGCCCGGCCCGCGCCCCGGTCCGCGTCCGGGCGCCGAGCGTCCCGACCGGGGTGACCGCCCCGGTGGCGACCGTCCCGGCGGCCCGCGTCCCGGTGGCCCGCGTCCCGGCGGTCCCGCCGGTGCCGGCGGCCCGCGTCCGAGCCCGGGCAGCATGCCGCCCCGGCCGGGCGGTCCGCGTCCGAGCCCGATGAACATGCCGTCCTCGCGGCCGGCCGCTCCCGGCCGGGGCGGTCCCGGCGGCGGCGGCGGTGGCGGCCGCGGTCCGGGCGGCGGTGGCCGCGGTCCGGGCGGCGGTGGCCGCGGGCCCGGTGGCGGCGGCCGTCCCGGCGGCGGCTTCGGCGGTCCCCGTACGGGTGCCGGCGGCCGTCCCGGCGGCGGCTTCGGTCCCCGTCCCGGTGGCGGCGGCCGCGGCCGCGGCGGTACGCAGGGCGCGTTCGGCCGTCCCGGAGGGCGTCCCGCACGCGGGCGCAAGTCGAAGCGGGCGCGTCGTCAAGAGTTCGAGAACATGCAGGCGCCCGCCGTCGGCGGTGTCTCGGCTCCGCGCGGCAACGGCAAGACGATCCGGCTGCCGCAGGGCGCGTCGCTGACCGACTTCGCCGAGAAGATCGGCGCCAACCCGGCGTCGCTCGTCGCGATCATGATGCACCTCGGCAAGATGGTCACCGCGACCCAGTCGGTCGACCCCGACGACCTGCAGGCCCTCGGGCTGGAGCTGGACTTCGACGTCCAGGTCGTCAGCCCCGAGGACGAGGACCGCGAGCTGCTCGAGTCGTTCGACATCGAGTACGGCGAGGACGAGGGCGGCGAGGAGAACCTGCTGCCCCGGCCGCCGGTGGTCACCGTCATGGGCCACGTCGACCACGGTAAGACCAAGCTGCTGGACGCCGTCCGGCACGCCAACGTGCAGGCCGGCGAGGCCGGCGGCATCACCCAGCACATCGGCGCCTACCAGGTCGAGACCGAGGTCGACGGCGAGGACCGCAAGATCACCTTCATCGACACCCCGGGTCACGAGGCGTTCACCGCCATGCGCGCCCGCGGTGCCGACACCACCGACCTGGTGGTGCTGGTGGTCGCCGCGGACGACGGCGTCAAGCCGCAGACCACCGAGGCGATCGACCACGCCACCGCGGCGGGGGTCCCGATCGTCGTCGCGGTCAACAAGATCGACGTCGAGGGCGCGGACCCGAACAAGGTCCGGGCACAGCTCACCGAGTACGGCCTGGTCGCCGAGGAGTTCGGCGGCTCGACCATCTTCGTGGACGTGTCGGCCAAGCAGCGCGAGAACATCGACGGGCTGCTGGAGGCGATCGTCCTGACCGCCGACGCCGAGCTCGACCTGAAGGCCAACCCCGACATGCCCGCCCAGGGCTCGGCCATCGAGGCCCACCTGGACAAGGGCCGGGGCGCCGTGGCGACCGTGCTGGTGCAGCGCGGCACGCTGCGGGTCGGCGACTCGATCGTCTGCGGCGTGGCCAACGGCCGCGTCCGGGCGATGCTCGACGAGAACGGCAACAACGTCACGGAGGCGGGCCCGTCCCGTCCGGTGATGGTGCTCGGCCTCGCGGCCGTGCCCGGTGCCGGGGACAACTTCCTGGTCGTCGACGACGACCGGGTCGCCCGGCAGATCGCCGACAAGCGGGTGGCGCGCAAGCGCAACGCCGAGCTGCTCAAGAGCCGCAAGAGCAACTCCCTCGAGGAACTGTTCAAGGACTTCCAGGAGGGCAAGCGGGAAGAGCTCCTGCTCATCCTCAAGGGCGACGTGTCCGGTTCGGTCGAGGCGCTGGAGGACTCGCTCCTCAAGATCGACGTGGGCGACGAGGTCAGCCTGCGGATCATCCGCCGCGGTGTCGGCGCGATCACGCAGGACGACGTCAACCTGTCGCTGGCGTCCGAGGAGGGCGCGGTCATCCTCGGCTTCAACGTGCGGCCGGAGCGCAACGCGCAGGAGCTGGCCGACCGCGAAGGCGTCGACATCCGGTACTACTCGATCATCTACCAGGCGATCGAGGAGATCGAGGCGGCCCTCAAGGGCATGCTCAAGCCGGAGTTCGAGGAGGTCCAGCTCGGCACCGCCGAGGTCCGGGAGATCTTCAAGGTCCCGCGGATCGGCAACGTCGCCGGGTCGATGGTCACCTCGGGCACGATCCAGCGCAACGCCAAGGCGCGGCTCGTCCGCGACGGCGTCGTGGTCGCCGACAACCTCACGGTGTCGTCGCTGCGCCGCTTCAAGGACGACGCCACCGAGGTCCGCGAGGGCTTCGAGTGCGGTATCGGCGTGGGCTACAACGACATCAAGCTCGGCGATGTCATCGAGTGCTTCGAGATGCGGGAGAAGCCCCGCACCTGAGCACCGGCGCGGGCTCGTCCGCGCGGTCCCGGTTCCGCCGGGGCCGCGCGGCCGGCCGGCCGTCTTCGACAAATGATCGTTTAATCAGGTGACACGACGCCAGGCGGATCTTCTAGCCTGGCGTCCGTCATGCCCGGCCCGTTCCGCCGCCGGCCGCCGCACCGGCCCCGGCGCGCGGCGCCGCGGGCCGGGAACACGGCGGGTGACCACCGTCGTTTCATCATCGAGAATGCCGAGGTGATCGACCAGGTGTACGTGGGTGCGCTGACGCTCGACCTGCTGCTGGGGGACGTCCAATCGCTGAAGCAGAAGCGGTCCGTCCTCCGGCCCATCATCGCCGAGGTGCAGAAGCACTTCCCGGCGGTGGCCGTCGCCGAGACCGGCGGCAACGACCTGTACCGCAGGGCGGAGATCGGGGTGGCGGTGGTGTCCGGCACCGCGGCCAACTGCACCCAGGTGCTGGACCGGTGCGAACGGCTGGTCGCCGGGCGGCCGGAGATCGAGCTGCTGTCCGCCCGGCAGCGGCTGTTCCATGATGAGGACTGAGCGGCGGGTCCGCCCCCCGCGGCGGCCGCAGGCCGGCCGAGACCGCTCGGCCCTCACCTAACCATAGAAAGGGAGTGCGATCATGGTGGACGCAGCTCGGGCGCGCAAGCTCGCCGACCGCATCCAGCAGATCGTGGCCGAGATGCTGGAGAGGCGGATCAAGGATCCGCGGCTCGGCTTCGTGACCGTGACGGACACCCGCATCACCAACGACCTGCGCGACGCGACCGTGTACTACACGGTGTACGGGTCCGACGGCGAGCGCGCGGAGACGGCCGCCGCGCTGGAGAGCGCCAAGGGCGTCATCAGGTCCGAGGTGGGCAGGAAGACCGGTGTCCGGCACACGCCCAGCATCACCTTCGTCATGGACTCCCTGATGGAGAACGCCGCCCACATCGACGACCTGCTGGCCAAGGCCCGCGCCAAGGACGCCGAGGTCGCGAAGGCGGCGCAGGGCGCGTCCCCGGCCGGTGAGGCCAACCCCTACCGGGTGCCCGGTTCCGACGACGACGAGGACGTCGACGACGACCTCACCGACGAGGACGCGGACGAGGACGACGAGGACTTCGACGGCCACGACATCGCGGAGGACGGTGAGGACGGCCGTCCCGGACGCCCGTCGTCGTGAGCGGGACGGAGAGGCGCGCGGAGGCACCGGGCGCCGGCCGCCCCGCGGAGTGGCTCCTGCACGACGCTGACGGCCATTCCGCGAGCGGCCACGACATCGTCCCGCGCGGCGTGGGCGGCGGGCTCGCCGGCGGACGTGGCGGCGGACTCGGCGGCGGCAGTCGTGGCGGCGGGCCCGTGCCGGCCCTGCCGCCGGAGCCCGCCGTGCCGTCCGAACCCCCAGGGCCGTCCGCGCCCCCGGTGCCGTCCGAACCCCCGGTGCCGTCCGAACCCCGGGGACCGCACGGCCGGGGCGCGCCCGTGGACTCCGCCGCCGCCGACCCGGGCTCCGACCCGGCGGGCGGGCCCGCCATGCAGGCCGCCGACCTGGAATGGGACCGGGCGGTCGAGCTGATCCGCGGTGCCGGAGAGGTCTGCCTGGCCTGCCATGTGGCGCCGGACGGCGACGCGCTCGGCTCCATGCTCGCGCTGGCGCAGGCCCTGCGCGCGCTGGGCAAACGCTGCCTGGCGTCCTTCGGCGAGCCGTTCGCGGTCCCGGCGATCCTGCGGTTCCTGCCCGGTCAGGAACTGCTGGTCGAACCGGCCCGGATGCCCGCCGCCCCGGGCCTGATGATCTCGCTGGACGCGGCCGGGCAGGCGCGGCTCGGCTCGCTCGCCGAGCCCGCGGCCCGCGCCGGCGCCCTCATCGTCGTCGACCACCACGCGTCCAACACCGACTTCGGCGGGGTGCGGCTGGTCGATCCGGACGCCGCCGCGACGGCGGTCCTGGTCGAGGAGCTGATCCGCCGGCTCGGCGTCCCGCTCGACCGCGACATCGCCCAGGGCCTGTACGCGGGGCTCGCCAGCGACACCGGCTCGTTCAAGTACCCGTGCACGACCCCCGAGGTCCACGACCTGGCGGGACGGCTGCTGACCGCGGGCGTCCGGCCCGAGGCGGTCAGCCGGGAGCTGTGGGACCGGGCGCCGTTCGGCTACCTCCAGGTCCTCGCGGGCGCGCTGGCGCGGGCCCGGCTGGAGCGCGACGCCGCGGGCGGGCGCGGCCTGGTCTGGACGACGATCGCGCGCTCCGACCGGGATGCCCGCGACGTCCCCTACGACCAGCTCGAAGGGGTCATCGACCAGCTCCGGCGCACCGACGAGGCCGAGGTCGCCGTCGTGTGCAAGGAGGACGACCGCGGCGACTGGTACGTCTCCACCCGCTCCAAGGGCTCGGTCGACGTCGGCCGCGCCTGCGTGGAGCTGGGCGGGGGCGGGCACCGCACCGCCGCCGCGTTCACCATGGGCGGCGAGCCCGCCTGCATCATCGACCGGCTGCGCGCCGCGCTGCGCGTGCCCGGAGACCGTGCCGACTGACCTTCTCGGAGCGCGTGTGGACAACTCGGATAACTCGGGGCTCGTCATCGTGGACAAGCCCGCCGGCTGGACCTCGCACGACGTGGTCGGCCGGATGCGGCGGCTGGCGAAGACCCGGCGCGTCGGGCACGCGGGGACGCTGGACCCGATGGCGACCGGCGTCCTCGTCCTCGGCATCGGCAGGGCGACCCGCCTGCTGGGGCATCTGGCGCTGACCGAGAAGGGCTACGACGCCACGATCCGGCTGGGGGAGTCGACCAACACCGACGACGCCGAGGGCGAGACCACCGCGACCGCGTCCGCCGCGCGAGTCGCCGACGAGGCCCTGCACGCGGGGATCGCGGAGCTGACCGGCCCCATCCGGCAGGTTCCGCCCCAGGTCAGCGCGATCAAGGTGAACGGGGAGCGGGCCTACAAGATGGCCCGCAAGGGCGAGGAGGTCGCCCTCACCGACCGGCCGGTGACCGTGCACGACTTCACGGTCACCGCGATCCGCCGCGACGGCGATGTGATCGACGTCGACGCGTCGATCGCCTGCTCGTCCGGCACCTACATCCGCGCGCTGGCGCGGGACCTCGGCGCGTCCCTCGGCTGCGGGGGCCATCTCACGGCGCTGCGCCGCACCCGCGTCGGGCCTTACGATCTCGGCATGGCGCGGACGCTCGACCGACTCGGCGAGAAGCTGGAGATCCTGCCGATGGCGGACGCCGTCGCCGCGGTGTTCCCGCGCCGGGACGTCTCCGCCGACGACGCCCGCAAGGTCGCGCACGGCGGCCGCCTCCCGGCGGCGGGTCTCGGCCCGGGTCCGGTGGGCGTCTTCGCGCCCGACGGCTCGCTGCTGGCCCTGGTCGAGGAGAAGGGCGGCGTCGCCAAGCCGCTGGCGGTCTTCGCGTCCTGACCGCCGCGCCGCCCACCGTGGTGCGCGTCACGGGACGAAAGCGGTGACGGCTGAACCTACGGTCAAGTAACCTACGTAACCGTAGGTTGGTTGGGTAGGAGGTGTCCGTGACCACTCTGAACGATCATCACCCCCCGGTGGCGTCCCCGACCCGCCCGCGGCTGCGCGGCTGGCTGCACATTGGCGCGTTCCCCGCGGTGCTCGTCGCCGGGCTGGTGCTCGTCGCGCTCGGCCCGAGCGTCCAGGCCAGGCTCGCGTCGGCGGTGTACGTGGCGACCTCGGCGATGCTGTTCGGGATCTCGGGCACGTACCACCGGCAGACCTCGCACCGGATCATCGAGATCCTGCGCCGCTTCGACCACGCCAACATCTACCTGATCATCGCCGGAACCTACACGCCGTTCGCGGTCCTCGCGCTGGAGGGCGGCGTGCGGGTCGCCGTCCTGGCCATCGTCTGGACGGGCGCCGTCGCGGGCGTCCTCTTCCGGACGCTCTGGGTCGAGGCCCCCCGCGCCCTCTACGTGACGCTCTACATCGTCCTGGGCTGGGTGGCGGTGCTCTTCCTGCCGCAGTTCCTGTCGGGCGCGGGCGTCGTCGCCTGCCTCATGGTCGCGACCGGCGGCATCTGCTACAGCGTCGGGGGAGTCGTGTACGGGCTGCGCCGCCCCAACCCCTCGCCGGACTGGTTCGGGTTCCACGAGGTCTTCCACGCCTGCACGCTCGCGGCCTACATCCTGCAGTACATCGCGGTATCCCTGGTCGTATACCAGTCGGGCTGACACGGGGACCCCCTGAATGCGACGGTGCCCGCCCTCGCATGGCACCCTTAAGGACGACAGCAAAGACCGGGCACGGACGTCCTACGCAGGGAGAGAATGGTGCGGCGCTGGAATGGCCTCGACGAGGTTCCCGCAGAGTGGGGCCGTTCAGTGATCACGATCGGCGTGTTCGACGGGGTCCACCGCGGACACCAGCGGATCGTGGGCACCGCCGTGGAGGAGGCCCGCCGCCGCGGCCTGCGCTCGGTGGTCATCACCTTCGACCCCCACCCCGACGAGGTCGTCCGCCCCGGCACCCATCCGCCGCTGCTCGCCGGCACCGGGCGCCGCATCGAGCTGCTGGAGGGCCTTGGCGCCGACGCCGTCGTGGTCGTGCCGTTCACTCTGGAACTGTCGAAGATGGCCCCCGACGACTTCGTCCAGTCGGTCCTGGTGGACCGCCTCCACGCGGCCCACGTGATCGTCGGCGAGGACTTCCGCTTCGGCCACAAGGCCAAGGGGGACGTCGCGCTCCTGCGGGAACTCGGCGACAAGTACGACTTCACGGCCGAGGGCATGCCGCTGGTGGCCAACGACGACACGATCTCCTCCACCTACATCCGCGGGCGGCTCGAAGCGGGCGAGGTCGAGGCGGCGGCGCGGGCGCTCGGCCGCCCGCACCGCGTCGAGGGCGTCGTCGTGCGCGGCCACCAGCGGGGCCGCGCGCTGGGCTTCCCCACGGCCAACCTCGAGACCCCGCCGCAGAGCGCGATCCCCGCGGACGGCGTCTACGCCGGCTGGCTGGTCTGCGACTCCGACCGCTACCCGGACTTCCGCTGGCCCGCCGCGATCTCCATCGGCACCAACCCGACGTTCGAGGGCGTGGAGCGCACCGTCGAGGCATACGCCCTGGACCGCGACGACCTGGACCTCTACGGCGAGCACATGGCCGTGGACTTCACCGCCCGCACCCGCGACACCCTGAAGTTCGACTCGGTCGAGGCCCTGGTAGACCAAATGCACCGAGACGTAGACAAGATCCGCGAAATCACGTCCTAAGCGCAACACTAGGCCCGGGTCGCCCGAAGCAGACCTCCACCGTCACGCGGGCGCGCGACCTGACCGGTGGGGCGAAGCCGAAGGCGAGCCCCACCGGGAAGATCGCGAAGCGATTCGCGCCCGCACAAGACCGGTCACGGAGC
This sequence comes from Actinomadura livida, assembly GCF_014648675.1. GTDB lineage: Bacteria > Actinomycetota > Actinomycetes > Streptosporangiales > Streptosporangiaceae > Spirillospora > Spirillospora livida. The sequence goes on along the minus strand of NZ_BMRO01000003.1, from coordinate 404,322 downwards.
GAGCCGCCCGGCGAGCGCAGTGGGCCGGTCTTGCAAACCAACATGGTACGGTGAATAGTCGCCGGGAAGGGCCCCGGCGCGGCTGGCTGCACCCTCATGCGGCCCGCCACCCTCTTAACACGCACCATGCGGACCCGCACGCCCACCGGGCCCGGATCTGCGGGTGACGATTTCATCGAAGGAGCCACGTGTCGCTCGACACCGCCACGAAGAACCAGATCATCGCCGAGTACGCGACCACTGAGGGTGACACCGGATCGCCGGAGGTCCAGGTCGCGCTGCTGACGCGCCGCATCAACGATCTGACCGAGCACCTCAAGGAGCACAAGCACGACCACCACAGCCGCCGCGGCCTCCTGCTGCTGGTCGGCCGTCGTCGCCGCCTCCTGAAGTACCTCGCGAACAAGGACATCAACCGCTACCGGCAGCTGATCGAGCGCCTCGGCCTGCGCCGCTAGACGGGTGAGGGAGCGGCCCGCCGGGCCGCTCCCTCCGTTTATGCCGGGGCCCGGCCGTACGGGCCGGCCCCCGGCACACCGGCCGCCCGGGGCCGTGAAGCCGCGGGCGGGCCGCAAAACTGCAGACAAGCCTCGCGGACACCGCTGGTGCGGGCCGGTCCTCGGTAGTGGCTTCCGGATCCGTTCCGCCGCATCGGCGCGATCCTGGATCCGGGTGCTTCGATCGAAGACCGGCAGCGTACGAGACCAACGGGAAACGGCCGCGAGGACCGACATGGAACCCTGAGGAGGTTTCCCGTGACAGAAGCCGTGCGCATCGACGGTGCGCAGACCACCGAAGCCGTGATCGACAACGGCAGCTTCGGCACCCGCACCATCCGCTTCGAGACGGGCCGGCTGGCCCGCCAGGCCGCCGGTTCCGCCGTCGCCTACCTCGACGACGAGACGATGGTGCTGTCGGCGACGACGGCGTCCAAGAAGCCCAAGGAGAACCTGGACTTCTTCCCCCTGACCGTCGACGTCGAGGAGCGGATGTACGCGGCCGGCCGCATTCCCGGCTCGTTCTTCCGCCGCGAGGGCCGCCCGTCCGAGGACGCGATCCTCACCTGCCGGCTGATCGACCGGCCGCTGCGCCCGTCGTTCGCCAAGGGGCTGCGCAACGAGATCCAGGTCGTCGAGACGATCATGGCGCTGCACCCGGACCACCTGTACGACGTCGTGGCGATCAACGCCGCGTCGCTGTCCACGCAGCTGGCCGGGCTGCCGTTCTCCGGCCCGATCGGCGGCGTCCGCGTCGCGCTGATCGAGGGCCAGTGGGTCGGCTTCCCGACCCACCCCGAGCTGGAGCGCGCCACCTTCGACATGGTCGTGGCCGGCCGGGTCCTCGAGGACGGCGACGTCGCGATCATGATGGTCGAGGCGGAGTCCACCCGCGAGACCCTCAAGCTCGTCGGCGACGGCGCGACCGCGCCGACCGAGGAGACCATCGCCGAGGGCCTGGAGGCGGCCAAGCCGTTCATCAAGGTCCTGTGCAAGGCGCAGAGCGACCTCGCCGCCGTCGCCGCCAAGGAGACCGCCGAGTACCCGATCTTCCTGGACTACCAGGACGACGTGCTCGACGCCGTGACCGCGGAGGTCAGCGGCGACCTCGCGCAGGCGCTGACGATCGCCGGCAAGCAGGAGCGCGAGGCCCGGCTGGACGAGATCAAGGCCGCCGCCGCGGAGAAGCTCGCCCAGACGTTCGAGGGGCGCGAGAAGGAGATCTCCGCCGCCTACCGCGCGGTCACCAAGAAGCTGGTCCGCGAGCGGGTCGTCCGCGACGGGCTGCGCATCGACGGCCGCGGGCCGAAGGACATCCGCCAGCTGACCGCCGAGGCGCACGTCGTCCCGCGCGTGCACGGCTCGGCGATCTTCGAGCGCGGCGAGACCCAGATCCTGGGCGTGACCACGCTGAACATGCTCCGCATGGAGCAGATGATCGACACGCTGAACCCGGAGCGCACCAAGCGCTACATGCACAACTACAACTTCCCGCCGTACTCCACCGGGGAGACGGGCCGGGTCGGCTCGCCCAAGCGCCGCGAGATCGGGCACGGCGCGCTCGCCGAGCGCGCGCTGCTCCCGGTGCTGCCGACCCGCGAGGAGTTCCCGTACGCGATCCGGCAGGTGTCGGAGGCCCTCGGGTCCAACGGCTCCACCTCGATGGGGTCGGTGTGCGCGTCCACCATGTCGCTGCTGGACGCGGGCGTCCCGCTCAAGCAGATGGTGGCGGGCATCGCGATGGGCCTGATCCACGAGGGCGGCGAGTACGTGACCCTCACCGACATCCTCGGCGCCGAGGACGCGTTCGGCGACATGGACTTCAAGGTCGCCGGCACCCGCGACCTGATCACCGCGCTGCAGCTGGACACCAAGCTCGACGGCATCCCCGCCTCGGTGCTTGCCGCCGCGCTGCGGCAGGCCAAGGGCGCCCGGCTGGCGATCCTGGACGTCATGCAGGAGGCCATCGAGGCGCCCGCCGAGATGAGCCCGAACGCGCCGCGGATCATCACCATCAAGGTCCCGGTCGACAAGATCGGCGAGGTCATCGGCCCCAAGGGCAAGATGATCAACTCGATCCAGGACGACACCGGCGCCGACATCACGATCGAGGACGACGGCACGATCTACGTCGGGGCCACCGACGGCCCGTCCGCCGAGGCCGCGCGGCAGGCGATCAACTCGATCGCCAACCCGCACATGCCGGAGGTCGGCGAGCGGTTCCTCGGCACCGTCGTCAAGACCACCACGTTCGGCGCGTTCGTGTCGCTGCTGCCCGGCAAGGACGGCCTGCTGCACGTCTCGCAGATCCGCAAGCTGCACGGCGGCGCCCGGATCGAGAACGTCGAGGACGTGATGGGCGTCGGCGAGAAGATCCAGGTCGAGGTCACCGAGATCGACCAGCGCGGCAAGCTGTCGCTGGTGCCGGTCGAGGTCATCGAGAAGGAGGCCGAGAACGGCGCGGGCGACGGCGGTGCCGCGCCCGCCGCGCCCTCGGCGTCCGCCGACGACGAGTCCGGGGAGCGCCGCGACGACGGGGAGCGCCGCCCGCGGCGCCGCCGCACCCGCCGCGGCGGTGACGACACCGGCCAGCGCAACTCCTGACCGTGCCACCGACCGGCCGGGCACCCGCGAGGGTGCCCGGCCGGATCGTTCTCCATCGACGGAATGCGAGCGACACGTGACCCTGCCCGCGCGGGCGCAGGAGCCCGGCACCACCATCACGATCAACGGCGAGGGCGCCGGCACGGTGCGCCGCACCGTCCTGCCCGGGGGGCTGCGCGTCATCACCGAGGCGATGCCGACGGTGCGGTCCGCCGCGTTCGGCATCTGGTCGGCGGTCGGCTCCCGCGACGAGGCGCCCGCCGACGCCGGCGCGAGCCACTACCTGGAGCACGTCCTGTTCAAGGGCACGCGGCGGCGGTCCGCGCTGGACATCTCCGCGGCGATCGACACGGTCGGCGGCGACCTCAACGCGTTCACCGCCAAGGAGTACACCTGCTACTACGCGCGGGTCCTGGACTCCGACCTCCCGCTCGCCGTGGACGTCGTCTCCGACATGGTGGCGGAGTCGGTCAACCGCCCCGAGGACGTCGAGGCCGAGCGCGGCGTGATCCTCGAAGAGATCCACATGCGCGACGACGATCCCGGCGACCTCATCCATGACGAGTTCGCGACCGCGCTGTACGGCGACACCCCGCTGGGGCGGCCCATCCTCGGCAGCGAGGAGTCGATCAACGCGCTGTCCCGGGACCGGATCCACGGCTACTACCGGGAGCACTACGTCCCGGCCAACCTGGTGGTGTCGGTGGCGGGCAACATCGACCACGACGAGGTCGTCCGGCTGGTGTCCCGCGCGTTCGAGGGGCACCTGACCGGCGACGCCGTGCCCACCGCGCCCCGGGTGGACGGCGCGCCCGCCCCCGTCGACCCGCGCACCGTGGTGATCGACAAGGACACCGAGCAGGCGCACATCATCCTCGGCGGGGCCGGCGTGTCCCGCACCGACGACCGCCGGTTCGCGCTCGGGGTGCTGAACGCGGCGCTGGGCGGCGGCATGTCGTCCCGCCTGTTCCAGGAGATCCGCGAGAAGCGCGGGCTCGCCTACTCCGTCTACAGCTACACCGCGCAGTACGCCGACTCCGGCATCTTCGGCGTCTACGCGGGCTGCCAGCCCGGCAAGGCCGAGGAGGTCCTGTCGATCTGCCGCGACGAGGTGGCCAAGGCAGCCGCGGAGTCCCTCACCGAGGAGGAGCTGGAGCGCGGCAAGGGACAGCTGCGCGGCGCGATGGTCCTCGGTCTCGAGGACACGGGGTCGCGGATGAGCCGCATCGGCAAGAGCGAGCTGGTGTACGAGTCGCTGCTGCCCGTGGACGAGGTGCTCGCCCGCATCGAGGCCGTCACCCTGGACGACGTCCGCGCCGTGGCCGGCGAGGTCCTCGCCGACCCGCAGGCCCTCACCGTGATCGGCCCGGTCGGGGACCGCCTCGGCTGACCGGGGGCGCCGGGGCCGGGGCGGGCGTGTACGGGACCGTCCGCGGGCGGGTAGGTTCCGGGGGATGAAGATCCTCATCAGGCTTGTCATCTCCGCGGTCGCGCTGTGGGCGGCCGAGATGCTCGTGGACGGCGTCGAGCTGACCGCCGGCGACACGGCGGAGCGGGTGCTGACGCTGCTCGCGGTCGCCGCGATCTTCGGCATCGTCAACGCCGTGCTCAAGCCGATCATCAAGGTCCTGGGCTGCGCGTTCTACGTCCTGACCCTCGGCCTGTTCGCGCTGCTGGTGAACGCGGGGCTGCTCATGCTGACGAGCTGGCTGGCCGGCGAGCTGGATCTCCCCTTCCACGTCGAGTGGTTCTGGCCCGCGTTCTGGGGCGCGATCATCGTCGGCGTCGTCGGCTGGCTGCTCAACCTGTTCGTCTCGGACGACGACTGATTGCAAAGCGGACTGAGGTCCGTTAATCTCCGGGAAGTAATCGGACTCTGGTCCGCATGCCTTCTCCGAGGGGATCCTCATGTCACGCCTGCTGCACATCTCCGCCTCGCCCCGGGGCGGCGCGTCCGAGTCGCTGGCCATCGCCGGGACGTTCCTGGACGCCTACCGCGAGACCCACGGCGACGTCGTCGACCACTTCGACCTGTGGGACGGGACCCTGCCCGCGTTCGGCCCGGCGGGAGCCGGCGCCAAGATGACCGTCTTCGCCGGCGAGGACCCCGCGGGGGAGCAGGCCGCCGCCTGGCGGGCCGCCCGCGGGGTCTTCGAACGCTTCGACTCCTACGACCGCTACCTGTTCAGCGTCCCGATGTGGAACTCCAGCGTCCCGTACGTGCTGAAGCAGTTCATCGACGTCGTGTCACAGCCCGGCTGGGTCTTCTCCTTCGACCCCGAGGCCGGGTACACGGGCCTGCTGAGCGGCAAGAAGGCGGCCGTCGTCTACACCAGCGCGGTATACGGCGCCGGCCGCCCGCCCGCGTTCGGCACCGACCACCAGGCGCCGTTCCTGGAGGGCTGGCTGCGCTGGGCAGGGGTCACCGACCTCAGCACGATCGAGTTCCGGCCGAACCTCGCGACCGCCGACGCCGAGACCGGGCGCCGCACCGCGCACGCCGAAGCGCGCGAACTGGGAAAGCGCTTCTGACGATAGGCTCGGGCGGGACGCGAACCGGGAGGAAGACGTGATCAAGGTCGGGGTGCTGGGGGCCCGGGGCCGCATGGGCGCCGAGGTCTGCCGCGCGGTGCAGGGGGCCGGCGACATGGAGCTCGTCGCCGCCGTCGACGAGGGCGACGCGCTCGACGCGCTGACCGCCGCCGAGGTCGTCGTCGACTTCACCCACCCCGGCGTCGTCATGGACAACCTCAAGTGGTGCGTCGAGCACGGCCTGCACGCCGTCGTCGGCACCAGCGGCTTCGACCCGTCCCGCCTCGACACCGTGCGGTCCTGGCTGACCGACGACTCGACGGGCAACGTCCTGATCGCCCCCAACTTCGGCATCGGCGCCGTCCTGATGATGCACTTCGCGCAGAAGGCGGCACCGTTCTTCGACTCCGTCGAGATCGTAGAGACGCACCACCCGAACAAGGTCGACGCCCCGTCCGGCACCGCCTACCGCACCGCCGAGCTGGTGGCCGCCGCCCGCGCCGAGGCGGGCACGCCCCCGCCCCCGGACGCCACCACCACCGAGGTCGCGGGCGCGCGCGGCGCCGACGTGGACGGCGTCCGCGTGCACGCCGTCCGGCTCTCCGGCGCCATCGCCCACCAGGAGGTCGTCCTCGGCGGCCACGGCGAGATCTTCACCATCCGGCACGACGCGATGGACCGCGAGTCGTTCATGCCGGGCGTCCTCCTCGCCGTCCGCAAGGTCCCGGAGCTCGACCGCCTCACCCTCGGCATCGAGACCCTCCTCGGCCTCTGATGGACTTCGCCGGCGAACCCTGGGACTACCTCGCCGCCTCCGAGGCGATCGACATCGAGCACCCGCTCGTCCAGTCGATCGCCTCGGAGCTGCGCACCGGCGACGACATCGCCTACGCGCACGCGGCCTTCGACCACGTCCGGGACCGGGTCGCCCACTCCATGGACGCCGGCGACCCCCGCGTCCCCTGGCGCGCCTCCGACGTCCTCGACCAGCGAACCGGCCTCTGCTACGCCAAGTCGCACGCCTACGTCGCCCTCCTGCGCGCGGGCGGCGTCCAGGCGGGCCTGTGCTACCAGCGCTGCTCGGGCGTCCTGCACGGCCTCACCGCCGTCCTGGTCGACGACCGCTGGGTCTACCTCGACCCGCGGGGCAACAAGCCCGGCGTGGACGTCCGGTTCTCCGCGTCGGAGAACCGCCTCGCCTACCCCGGCGACCCGGTCGACCCCACCGTCCATGCCGCGCCGCCCCCGCACGTCCTGGAAGCCCTGAAGGAGATGCGCACTCCCTCGGCGCTCCCCGCCGCGTGAGGACGGCCCTGAGCGGGACGGCCTTGTGCGCCGGTCGCGGTGGGCTTAGCGTTCGGCGGATGGACGCCAAGCTCGCGCGGGACATGTGGAAGGTCGTCGAGCCGCTGCACGCGGTGACGTACTTCTCGGAGGAGTGCCGGACGGCGAACAAGGAGGCCGGCCTCAAGGGCTACTGGATGGGCTACTTCGGCAGCCGGGGCGCGCCGCTCGGGGCCGTGTCCGCCGGGGCGATCGAGGCGACGTTCTTCGGCTTCCATCCGGCGCGGGTCCGGCGGGCCGTCCCGGACGCGTGGGGGTTCGCGCCGCCGGAGCGCATCCTGGCGGTGCGGGGCGAGGCGGCGGCGCGGGCGATGCGCAGGGCCTTCCCCGGCATCGAGGACGTCGCGGCCGCCGCGGCGCCGCGGCTGCACGAGGCCGTGCTGGCGGCGGACGGCGGAGGGCGCGCGCTCTTCGCCGCCAACCGCGGCCTGCCCGTCCCGGACGACCCCGTGGAGGCGCTCTGGCAGGCGGCGACGGCGCTGCGGGAGCACCGCGGCGACGGGCACGTCGCCCTCCTCGTCGCGGAAGGGCTCAGCGGCCTGGAGGCGAACGTCCTGGCGTCCGCCGTCGGGACGGTCTCGGGGGAGTGGCTGCGGGAGAGCCGCGGCTGGTCACCGGAGGAGTGGGACGCGGCGGCCGGCGCGCTGGCCGAGCGCGGCCTGCTGGCGGACGGGGAGGCCACCGAGGAGGGGAAGGCGCTGAGAGCGCGCATCGAGCGGCTCACCGACGAACTCGCCGCACCTCCGTACGACGTCCTGGACGCACCCGAGGCGCTCCACGAGGCGCTCGTCCCTGCGGCGATGGCGCTGGCGAACGAGATGCCCTTCCCCAACCCGATCGGCCTGCCCCGCCTCAGGCGGTCGTAGGCCACCGGCCGTCCGTCCGGCTCCGGCGACCCGGGGTCACCGCGAGGCGGGCGGGAGGGCGAAGCCGTGTTTGTGGAACACGGCCTGGGCGGGCGCGGTGGTCAGCCATGCGACGAAGGCGTCCGCCTCTTCCTGGTGGTCGGTGTCCCGGACGGTAGCGGCGGCGAAGGCCGCGGTGACGTTCAGGTCCGCAGGGATCGGGACGCTGCTCACGGCGATGCCCGCAGAGCGCAGGTCGGTGAGGAAGACGAGCCCCGCGTCCGCCTCGCCGGCCCGCACCCGGTCGAGCACGGCCCGCGCGCTGATCACCTTCGAGCTGGACCGGACGGTCAGGCCCGCCTTCGTGAAGACCTGGCCCGTGTAGCGGCCGACCGGGACGGTCTCGGCGCCGACGACCACCCGCAGCCTCGGCCCGGCGAGGTCGGACAGGCCGCGGATGCGGTAGGGGTTGCCGGGGCCGACGGCGATCGTGAGCGAGTCGTGGGCGACGACCCGGCGGCGTCCCACCAGGTAGTCGTCGGCTTCTTTCATGCTCGTCATGTCCGCGGTCACGAGGACGTCGCCCCGGTCCTGGCCGGTCAGCCGGTCGGCCATCTCGGGCATGGCGCCGAACTCGAACCGCAGCCGCACCCCGGGATGCGCGTGCCGGTACGCCGTCCCCATCTCGCCGAACACCTCCTTCATCGACGAGGTCGCCAGGACGGTGAGCGTCGCCGGCCTGGAGGAGCCGCCGCAGCCCGCGCCGAGCACGGGAAGGAGGAGCGCGAGGGACGCGAGGGGCGCGGTGGACGCGCGGAGACGCCGCCGACGGGGGGAATCGGGCATATGGCGTCATCCTAAGGTCGGCGCCCCCGGGGTCGCGGGATTCGGCCTGGCGTGTCAGTGGCCCGCACTAGTGTTTCCGGCAACTGGAGATCACTTCCGCGGAGGCCCGACGATGTCCCTCGACCTGCTGGAGATGCTGCCCGGTGACTGGCGGCGGCGGCTCGACCCGCTGCTCGACCCGCTCGCCACCGCCGCGCTGGGCGCGTTCGTCGCGGGGGAGTACGAGGCGCAGACCGTCTACCCGCCGCGCGAGGACCTGTTCAGCGCGTTCCGGCACTGCTCGTTCGACGACGCCCGCGTCCTGATCCTCGGGCAGGACCCGTACCACGGCCCCGGGCAGGCGCACGGGCTCAGCTTCAGCGTGCGCGACGGGGTGCGGCTGCCTCCGTCGCTGCGCAACATCTACAAGGAGCTGGCCACCGACCTCGACGTGCCGGTGGCGAAGTCCGGTGACCTGACCCGGTGGGCAGACCAGGGCGTACTGCTGCTGAACGCGGTGCTGACCGTCCGCGGCGGCGAGGCGGGGTCGCATGCCGGCAAAGGCTGGGAGGACTTCACCGACGCCGCGATCCGCGCGCTGAACGACAAGTCCGACCGCGTGGTGTTCGTGCTCTGGGGCGCCTACGCGCGCAAGAAGGCGCGCCTGATCACCGGGGCGCACCACACGGTGATCGAGTCGGCGCACCCGAGCCCGCTCAGCGCCAAGAAGTTCTTCGGGACGCGCCCGTTCAGCGCCGCCAACAAGGCCCTGGTCGACGCCGGCCTCCCCGAGATCGACTGGGGGTAGGCCCGCGGGCGGCGCGGTCCGTGCCCGGCGTCAGAGCGCCAGGCCGACGGCCAGCAGGACGCCGTAGGCGATCTGGAGTCGCCCGGTCTCGCCCAGCACCGGGACCAGGTCGGCGCCGGTCGCGCCGCCCAGCACCTTCTGCGTGGGCGGCAGCGAGAGCGGCGCCGCGAGCAGGGTGATCAGCACCCACGGGCGCGGCGCCGCCAGGGCCAGCACGAACATGAACGGCAGCGCGGTGCACGCCGCGTACAGGATCCGGGTCCGGGGGTCGCCGAGGAGGACGGCGAGGGTCCGCTTGCCCGACTCGCGGTCGGTGGGGATGTCGCGCAGGTTGTTGGCGACGAGCAGCCCGCACGCCAGCAGCCCGATCGGCACGGCCGCCGCCCACGCCACCCACGGCAGCGCCTCGACCTGCACGTACACCGTCCCGACGACGGCGACGAGGCCGAAGAACACGAACACCGACACCTCGCCGAGCGCCCGGTAGCCGTACGGGGTGCCGCCGCCCGTGTAGAACCAGGCCGCGAGGATCGCCAGCGCGCCGACAAGCAGCAGCCACCACGTCGTCACGGCGGCGAGCACGAGGCCGGCGACGGCGGCGGCGAGGAAGCTGCCGAGCGCGGCGGCGAGGACCTGCTTCGGCGGCGCCGCCTTCGACCCGACGAGGCGGAGCGGGCCGACGCGGTCCTCGTCGGTGCCGCGGACGCCGTCGCTGTAGTCGTTGGAGTAGTTCACCCCGATCTGCAGCACGAGGGCGACGAACGCGGCGAGCAGGGCGCGCCACCAGACGGCCCCGCCCTCTCCGGCGGCGACGCCGGTGCCGACGACGACGGGGACGAGGGACGCGGGCAGGGTGCGGGGCCGGGATCCGGCGACCCATTGGGAGAGCGTGGCCACAGTTACCGCTTGTTCTCGTGGGACGACAGGGGGACTAGCGCGTCGATTCTCGCCGATGATCACCGCCGGGGCGCAGCCGCAGCGACATGGCGAGTCCGAGCGCGAGGATCGCCGCCGTGGTGAGCGAGGCGTGCCGGGTGGCGGCGGC
>NZ_BMRO01000003.1:390205-393802 GCF_014648675.1 Actinomadura livida | reverse complement strand
CGCCCGCAGGTCGTGCGCGATGGCGGCCTGCCGCTCCGGCGGGAGGGCGGAGCCGGAAAGCCGGTCGGTCATCGTGTGCCCGAGGCTGGTCGCGAACACCGTCCCGATGGCGGCGATGCCGAGGGCCGCGCCGACCTGCCGGGCCGTGGACTGCGTGCCGGACGCCTGCCCGGACTGCTCCGGCGGGACGTCCGCGAGCGACACGTTCGTCAGCTGGGCCGAGGTCAGGCCGAGCCCGATCCCGTACAGCAGCATCCACGGCGCGAGCCCGAGCCCGCCGGTGGTGGCCGAGACGGTGAGGGCGAGCGCGAGGACGGCGGCGACCTCCAGCACCATGCCGCCCTGCACGATCCGGTGCGGGCCGTGCCGGTTGGCCAGCTTGCCCGCGAACCCGCCGGCCAGGAAGGCGCCCGCCGCGAGCGGCAGGATCGCCACGCTGATCTGCAGCGGGCTCGTGCCGTGCACGCCCAGCAGGAACAGCGGCAGGACGAACAGCAGCCCGAGCTCACCGACGTTGATGAGGGCCGACGCGATGTTCCCGCGGCGGAAGTTGGGGATCCGGAACAGCTCCAGGTCGAGCATCACCGCGCGTCCCGCGGCCGCCCGGGACCGCTCCACGACGACCAGCGCCGCGATCAGCACCGCCGCGAGGGCGAGGACGACCGGGACCGGCGACAGCCCGTCCGCCGGCCATTCGAACCCGGCCATCGGGAACGGCCGCGTCGCGGTCCACCACCCGTACGTCTGGCCCTCGATGATCCCGCACACGAGCGCGCCGAGCCCGAGCGCCGACAGCACCCCGCCGGGCCAGTCGATGTCGCGCCGCGCGCTCCCGGCGCGCGCCGCCCGCGTCTCCGGCATCAGCGCGAGCGCCGCCGCGATCAGCGCGACGCCGAGCGGGAGGTTGACCCCGAACGCCCAGCGCCAGCCGCCGGCGGTGGCGAGGGCCCCGCCGGCCAGCGGCCCGAGCGCGGCCATCCCGCTGATCACCGATCCCCAGATCCCGAACGCGACGGCGCGCTCCCGGCCGGTGAACACCGAGTTCACCGTCGACAGCGTCGCCGGCAGGATCATCGAGGCGCCGACGCCCTGCAGCGCCCGCGCGCCGATCAGCGCCGAGCCGTCGCCCGCGCGCGCGGCGGCGACGCTCGCCACGGTGAACACCGCCATGCCGATCACGAACATCCGGCGGCGCCCGAACAGGTCGCCGGCCCGGCCGAACGGGATCAGCAGCGCCGCGAACACCAGCGCGTACACCGACGTGACCCACTCGGCGTCCGTGGTCGTGAGCCCCAGGTCGGTGATGATCCTGGGCAGCAGCACGCCCACGATCGTGGCGTCCACGACGATGAGGGAGACGCCGAGGCTGATGACGACCATGCCCATCCAGCGGCGGCGGCCCGCGGCGGGGATCGCCACAGGGGCGCGCGGCGGCGTCAGGGACGTGGATTCGGGCACGGCTTCAAAGATATGGGCGGGGCGCCGATGCCCTTCACCGACCCCTGCCGAACTCGTCCTCCCGGACGCCGATGTCGGTGTGCAGCCGGATCTGCCGCACGGGTTCCCCCATGTCGAGGGTCCGGGACGCGCCGTCCGGCGCCCATCCGGCGGAGGCGAGGAACGTCCGCGTGACCTCGTCGGCCTCGAACGTCCAGGTGGTCAGGACGCCGAAGCCGTCCTCGCGGAGCAGGTCGGCGGTGGCGGCGAGCAGCCGGCTGCCGTGCCCGGCGCGGGCGTGCATCGGGTCGACCAGCAGCGTGATCAGCTCGGCCGTGTCGCCGGGGTCGAGGTCGGGGTCCTCGGCGGGGCCGTGGGCGGCGAACCCGACGACGAGGTCGGACGCCACCGCGACCAGGAGCCGGTGCCGGGGGCTCGGCGGATCGGTCGCCGCCTCCGCCCAGCGGTCGCGCCACGCCTCGGCCGCCTCGGGGCCGGTGACCCGGTCGAGGACGCCGTCGGGGAGCAGGTCGCGGTAGCCCTGCCGCCAGGCGCGCACCTGGATGTCGGCGACGGCGGCGGCGTCCGCCCGCCGCGCGGGCCGTACTCCGGCATCGGCCATTGCGTCGCCCGTCCTCTCCTCCGGAAGTCACCGCCCACCCTAGCGAGCGGCGCGCGTCATCCGGCCGGCGGACGGCGGCGCGCCCGGTAGGCGCGGGTCTTGGTGCGGTTGCCGCAGGTGCTCATGGAGCACCAGGCGCGGGAGCGGTTCTTGGATGTGTCCAGGAACGCCCAGCGGCAGGTGGACTCCTGGCAGACCTTGAGCCGCGGCCAGGTCCCGGCGGCGGCGGCGTCGGAGACCGCGGCGGCGATGCGGGCCAGGCCGGCGGCGGCGGTCGCGGGCGGGTCGAGCGGGACGAGGCCGGGCCGCGGGCCCGCGAGCGTGAGCCGCAGGGGCAGAGCGGCCAGGGCGTCCTCCAGATCCTCCGGGAGGTCGGCCTCGCGGCGGGTGTGATGGGCGGCCATGGCCTCGCGCAGCCCCTCGCGCAGCGCGATGGCGGTCGCCAGGTCGGCCTGGGTGGCCGCGGTGCCGTCGGGGACGAGCCGGTGCCCGGCCAGCCACCCGGCGAGCCGCTCGGGCGCCGGGAGGTCCTCCCTGCCGGGCTCGATGTCGTAGGTGTTGACGAAGTCCCTCAGCAGCAGCGCGGGGTCGTCGTGGGCGCCGGTCATCACCCCTCCTGCCTGTACACGGGCAGTCTACCAACCCGCAACACCGGTGTTCAGTCTTGACCGGTTGCACTTTCTCAACACCGTCGTTACCGTTTAGGTGGTGTCAACGAACGGAGAGACCATGAACGAGCTGCCGTACATGGCGGCGCTGGCGCAGCGGCACGAGTGGGCCGGGCGCGAGTACGCCCGGCTCACGGCCGACATCGTCGAAGCTCGCCTCACCGCCCACGCCCGCTCGGCCGAACGCGCCGCCCGCAGGCGTGCGCTGCTCCGCGACCGGCTCGACCGGCTCGGCGGGCTGCGCGCGGTGCGCCGGCCGCGCCGCTCCCGCCGGCCCGGGCTCTACTGCGCGCGCGCCGCCGCGCGTCCGGCGGGCGGTGCGCGATGAGCGGCGCCGTTCCGAAGGTGACCAACCTCGTCATCGACTGCTCCGACCTGGCGGCCATGGCCGAGTTCTGGGGCGAGCTGCTCGGCATGAAGACGACGGAGGCGAGCGACGACTGGCTCGACCTGGAGCCGCTCGGCGAGAACGGGCCGCTCCTGTCGTTCCAGCGCGTCCCCGAGCGCAAGACGAAGAAGAACCGCCTGCATCTGGACCTGGAGGTGCCCGACGTCCAGGCAGCGGGGGAGCGCGCCGCGGCCCTGGGCGCCACGCCGGCCACGGCTCCGCTGGGCGACCCCGCGGCGTCCTTCCGCGTCTGGCGCGACCCGGAGGGCAACGAGTTCTGCTTCTGCACGGAGTCTTGAGACGCGGAACCGGGTGTGCGGCGCCCTATGAACGCAGGACACCCGCGAGGCGGCGGACGCCTTCCACCAGCTCCGCCTCCGAGGCCGCCGTCCCGTAGCTGATCCGCAGGTGCGGGGCGGACGCCTCGGCGGGGAAGAAGGGGCGTCCCGCGCTGACCAGCACCCCGGCCCGCAGGGCCGCCT
>NZ_BMRO01000003.1:387654-390189 GCF_014648675.1 Actinomadura livida | reverse complement strand
CTGACCACCACCCCGGCCCGCAGGCCCCCCTCCGCAAGCGCGGCGTCGTCCGTGCCGTCCGGCAGCCGCACCCACAGGTGCAGGCCGCCGGACGGGCGGTTCACGCGGAGGTCCGGCAGTTCGCGGGCCAGTGCGGCCAGGGTCGCGTCGCGGCGGGCCCGGAGCGCGGTGCGGACGGACCGGAGATGCCGCGGCCAGCCCGGCGAGCTGACGAGCTCCAGCAGCGTCTCCTGCAGCGGCCTGGCGGGGAAGAACTCCCCGACGAGCTGCGCGGCGCGGATCCGCTCGGCGACCGGGCCCCGGGCGATGACCGCCGCGACCCGCAGGCCGGGCGCGGTGGCCTTGGTCAGCGACGCGATGTGCACGACGCGGCCCTCGGCGTCCCCGGCGGCCAGTGGGGGCGGCGGGGACGCGGTGATGCCGAGGTGCCGCGCGAAGTCGTCCTCGATCACGAACGCGCCCGCCGCGCGGGCCACGTCGAGGACCGTCGCGCGCCGGTCGGCGGCCAGCACGGCGCCGGTCGGGTTGTGGAAGGCGGGCTGGCAGTAGAACGCCCGCGCCCCGCTCATCGCGAACGCCTCGGCGAGCAGGCCGGGGCGCACGCCGTCCGCGTCCACCGGGACCGGGACGGGGTGCAGCCCGCTCGCCCGCGCGATCGAGAGGACGCCGAGGTAGGTCGGCGACTCGACGAGCAGCGGCGCCCCCGGCGGCAGCAGCGCGCGCAGGACGGTCGCCAGCGACTGCTGCCCCCCGCCGGTGACGAGCACCTCGCCGGGGGAGACGGCGCCGCCGACCGTCCGGGCGAACCAGGCGCGCAGGCCGGGGATCCCGCTGGTGTGCGGCACCTCCCAGGCGTCCGGGCGCCGGGCCGCCCGCGCCGCCGCCGCGGCCAGCGCGCGGGCCGGCTGGAGGGCGGGGGCCAGGTAGCCGCCGCTCAGCGCGACCGCGCCCTCCGGAGCGGGGGTGAGGAGCCAGGAGACTCCGCCCGAGTCCACCGAGCGGTCGCCGAGCGCCACCGCCTGCCAGCCGAGATCGGCCGGTTCGGCGGCCGCCGCGGGGCGGTCGGCGGCGAACGCGCCGCTGCCGGGACGGGTCACGATCAGGCCCTCCGCGGCGAGCAGGCCCAGCGCGCGCGACACCGTCACCGGGCTGACCCGGTGCCGCTCGACCAGCGCCCTGCTCGACGGCAGCCGCTCGCCCGGGCCCAGCCGGCGGAGCTCGGCCCGCAGTGCGTCGGCGACCACCGCCACACTGCTATCGTTTTTCATGAGAACAAAGGATAGCGCTACTGTCCCCACGCCGATACCGGTGGCGGACACCGCCCCCGGGCCCGGTCTCTGGCTCGCCTCCCTCGGCGTCCTGGTCTTCTCCTTCACCCTCCCCGGCACGGTCTTCGCGCTGGAGGGCCTCGACCCGTACCTCGTCGGCATCGGCCGCGCGGCCGCCGCGACCGTTCTCGCGGGCATCGCGCTGCTCGCCGCCGGGGCCGGGCCGCCGCGGCGCGGCCAGTGGGCGGCGCTCGCGGTCGCCGGCGGCGGCGTGGTCTTCGGGTTCCCCGTGCTGAGCACGCTCGCGCTCGACCACGGCGCCTCGGCCGCCCACGCGGCCGTCGTGACCGGGCTGCTGCCCGCCGCCACCGCCGTGTGCGGCGTCCTGCGGGCGGGTGAGCGGCCGTCCGGCGCGTTCTGGCTCGCGTGCGCGGCGGGCGCGGCCTGCGTCACCGGCTTCGGCCTGCTGCGCGGCGCCGGCCGCCTCACCGCCGCCGACCTGCTGCTGTTCGCCGCCCTGGCCTCCGCCGCGATCGGGTACACCGAGGGCGGGCGGCTGGCCCGGGACATGCCCGGCTGGCGCGTCATCTCCTGGGCGCTCGTGCTCTGCGCGCCCGTCACCGTCCCCGCGACCGCGTGGCTGCTGGTGACGACCGGCCCCGACTGGACGGGGCGCGCCGCGCTCGGCTTCGGGTACGTCGCGGTGTTCTCCGCCTACCTCGGCTTCTTCGCCTGGTACGAGGGGCTGGCCCGGGCCGGGATCGCCCGCGCGAGCCAGGTGCAGCTGGCCCAGCCGGTGCTGACGCTGCTGTGGTCGGGGATCCTCCTCTTCGAGCGGATCGACGCGGCCACCGCGCTCGCCGCCGTGGCCGTCCTGGTCTGCGTGGCCCTCACCCAGCGGACGCGGGTGCGCCGTGATCAACCGGAGGCTCCCCGACCGCCCGGATGATCCGAGATCATTGCGCGATGAGGCAAAAGGGGCGTGCTGTACTGGGCCGGATTCTCCGGTGGACGTGCTGGGCCGCGGCCTACGTGCTGGGCCTCGCAGCCCTCGTGCTGGCCGGAGCCTGGGTGTGGTGGCAGCAGGAGCCCGAGGCGCGGGGCACCGAGGCGAACGCGCTGTGGGCGAGGCACCAGTGGGTCGGGGAGCCGCACACGGACGCGGAGTACCGCGCGTTCGCCGACCTCCTGGAGCAGAACCGGATCACCGACGTCTACTTCCACGCGGGCCCGTTCGAGGCGGACGGAACGGTGCCCCCCGCCAAGT
>NZ_BMRO01000003.1:383756-387643 GCF_014648675.1 Actinomadura livida | reverse complement strand
TCCGGGTGGTGGACGGCGAGGGGGTCATCGACCTGGACGACCCGGCCGTGCGCGAGCGGGTGCTCGAGACCGACGAGGAGTTCCTCGACCTCGGATTCGACGGCATCCACTACGACTTCGAACCCATCTACCCCGACGACGAGGCGTTCCTGACGCTCATGGACCGCACCCGCGAACTCACCCGCTCGCGGGGGAGGCTGCTGTCGGTGGCGCTGGAGCAGCCGACCCTCGTGGACGCGGCCCAGCCCGTCTACCGGGCCCTCATCCCGCGCACGGGCCCGGTCCACTACCCGGCCCGCCCGACCGCCGCCTTCCTGCGCCGGGTCGCGGACCGCGCCGACCAGGTCGCGATCATGACCTATGACGTGGCCCTTCCGACGCAGGCCCTGACCGGATGGCACTTCGCCCGGCACACCCGCGCGACGCTGGAGCTCATCGGGGACCGCACGACCGTCATCATGGGCGTCCCGACCTACCGCCCCTTGGCCGAGTGGGCCGAGACGCTGCCGGTCGCGCTGCGCGGCGTCCGGCGGGGGATCGATGACCTGGAGCGGCCACCCGAGCGCCCGTACGGCGTCGGCGTGTACGCGGGCTGGACGACCCGGCCCGGCGAATGGGCACGTTATCGCGACATCTGGCTGCCCGCCCCGGCGTCGGGAGCGGGCGCCTGACGAACCGGGCACGCAGAGGTGACGAACTGGTCAGACGCGTAGGTACAAAGGGTTGGGTAGCGGTGCACCCGCCGGGGTAGAGCACCGTGCAAAGTCGGGGTTGGGCCAACGCAGGGCAAGGGAAGGGGACGAGGCCGATGGGCACTCAGCAGACCGCGTGGCATGTCGCCGACCGGCTCGGCGAGCTGTCGGCCGAGTTCACCGGCTGGCGGATCGGACTGGGCGGGTCCGGCCACTGGTGGGCCGTCCGCGGCAACGACTTCGTGCGCACTCCCGACGTCGAGGAACTGCGCGTCCGGCTGCATGAGATGACCGCGGGGTCACGTTATCCAAACGAGTCCGGGAAGTGGCCGGACTGACCCCGTAACGCGGCATTTGCGTGCCACGATGTGGATGTGGGAGCCGCCGCCACGCGTACCCCCGAGCGTGTGGCGGCGGCTTCTTCCATGCTCCCTCCGGGGCACCGGGTCCCGCCCCGCTCCGCGCCCGTTCCGCGCCAGTTCGGGGCCGTCTTGGACCTGCGGGTCCAAGCTGAGGGGCCGGAGCGGTACCGTTCGGTGCATGGCACCCAGCACATCACCTGACGCTCCGTTCGGACGGATGCTGACCGCCATGGTCACTCCGTTCCTGCCGGACGGCGGCGTCGACTACGACGGCGCCGCGCGCCTCGCGACCCACCTGGTCGACGAGCGGCGCCACGATGGCCTGGTCGTCAACGGGACGACCGGCGAGTCGCCGACGACGAGCGACGACGAGAAGAGCAAGCTGCTGCGCGCGGTCATCGAGGCGGTCGGCGACCGCGCCGTGATCGTCGCCGGTGCCGGGACGAACCACACGGAGCACACGCTGAAACTCGCGCGGCAGGCCGAGGCCGCCGGCGCGCACGGCCTGCTCGTGGTGACGCCGTACTACAACAAGCCGCCGCAGGAGGGCCTCGTCCGCCACTTCACGGCGGTGGCCGACGCGACGGGCCTGCCCGCCATGCTGTACGACATCCCCGGGCGCGCGGGGGTGCCGATCGAGAACGACACGCTGGTGCAGCTCGCCGAGCACCCGCGGATCGTCGCCGTCAAGGACGCCAAGGGCGACCTCTTCGGCGCGTCCAGGGTGATGATGGAGACCGACCTCGTCTGGTACTCCGGCGACGACAACCTCAACCTGCCCTGGCTCTCGGTCGGCGCGGCGGGGTTCGTCAGCGTCGTCGGCCATGTCGTGGGTACCGAGCTCCATGAGATGATCGACGCATACCGCGCCGGCGACCACGGGCGCGCGCTCGAGCTACACCGGCGGCTGCTTCCCGTGGTCACCGCCATCATGACCCGTACGCAGGGCGCCATCGCCGTCAAGGCAGCGCTGAACCTGCTCGGCCTTCCCGGAGGCGGCCCGCTCCGCGCGCCGCTGGTGGAGGCCTCGCCGGAGTTCGCGGCGCGACTGCGTGAAGACCTCACGATTGGGGGAGTCAAAGTGCCGGAGGCAACCATCCCGGAGGTCGCCCGGTGAGCCATCCTCACCCGGACCTGTCGGACCCGCCCGCGCCGCCCGACGGCGGCCTGCGCATCGTCGCGCTCGGCGGGCTCGGGGAGATCGGCCGCAACATGACCGTGTTCGAGTACGCCGGACGGCTGCTCGTCGTGGACTGCGGCGTGCTCTTCCCCGAGACCGAGCAGCCCGGTGTCGACCTGATCCTGCCCGACTTCGAATACATCAGGGACCGCCTGGACGACATCGAGGCGGTCATCCTCACGCACGGCCACGAGGACCACATCGGCGCCGTGCCCTACCTGCTGCGCGAGCGCCGCGACATCCCGCTCATCGGCTCGAAGCTGACGCTGGCGCTGCTGGAGGCCAAGCTCACCGAGCACCGCATCAAACCGGTCACCGACGTGGTCAAGGAGGGCGAGCGGCGCGACCTCGGGCCGTTCGGCTGCGACTTCCTCGCGGTCAACCACTCGATCCCGGACGCGCTGGCCGTCGCGGTCCGCACCCCGGCCGGGCTGGTGCTGCACACCGGCGACTTCAAGATGGACCAGCTGCCGCTGGACGGCCGGCTCACCGACCTGCCGGGCTTCGCCCGGCTCGGCGCCGAGGGCATCGACCTGCTGATGTCGGACTCGACCAACTCCGAGGTCCCCGGCTTCGTCACCAGCGAGCGCAACATCGGCCCGGTCGTCGACGAGGTGTTCCGCACCGCGCAGGAGCGGCTCATCGTCGCCTGCTTCGCCTCGCACATCCACCGCGTCCAGCAGGTCCTCGACGCCGCCGTCGCCAACGGCCGCAAGGTCTGCTTCGTCGGGCGGTCGATGGTCCGCAACATGGGCGTCGCCCGCGAGCTCGGCTACCTCAGCGTGCCCGACGGCATCATGGTCGACCAGAAGGAGCTGGACGACATCCCCGGCGACCGGCTGGTGCTGGTGTGCACCGGCTCGCAGGGCGAGCCGATGTCGGCGCTGTCGCGGATGGCGAACCGCGACCACTCGATCCGCATCACCGACCGCGACACCGTGATGCTGGCGTCGTCGCTGATCCCGGGGAACGAGACCGCGGTCAACCGCGTCATCAACGGGCTCACCCGGTGGGGCGCCCGCGTCGTCCACAAGGGCAACGCGCTCGTCCACGTGTCCGGGCACGCGTCGGCCGGCGAGCTGCTGTACGTCCTCAACGTGACGAAGCCGGCCAACTTCATGCCGATCCACGGCGAGTGGCGGCACCTGCGCGCGCACGCCAAGCTGGCCGCGCTCACCGGCGTCCCGGACGAGGGGATCGTCATCGCGGAGGACGGCGTGGTCGTCGACCTCGTGGACGGGCGGGCCCGCATCGTCGGCGCCGTCCCCGCCGGGTACGTGTACGTGGACGGCCTGTCGGTCGGCGAGGTCACCGAGACGTCGCTGAAGGACCGGCGCATCCTCGGCGAGGAGGGCTTCGTCTCCATCGTCGTGGGCATCGACTCCACGTCCGGCAAGCTCGTCGCCGGTCCCGAGGTGCACGCCCGCGGCGCGGGCATCCTCAACGAGGACTTCGACGAGGTCATCGGCCGGATCGAGGACGTGCTGCGGGACGCCGCCGGCGACGGCGTGAACGACCTGCACCAGATCCACCAGGTGATCCGCCGCACGGTCGGCAAGTGGGTGAGCGACAACTACCGCCGCCGCCCGATGATCATCCCGGTCGTCGTCGAGGTCTGACCCGGCCGGCCCGGCCGCGGGGCGCACGTCCCGC
>NZ_BMRO01000003.1:365403-383736 GCF_014648675.1 Actinomadura livida | reverse complement strand
AACCTCCGGGGTCCTTGGTTACTCTCATAACCATGGCCACACGTACGTCTGGGGGCGCGAAGCGGTCCTCCTCGCGTGCGGGGGGCAACGCGGCCCGCAAGCCCGCGGCACGGTCCACCCCCCGGAAGCGGCCGAGCGGCACCGGGAAGGGTGGGAGCCGCGGCACGGGCCGGGGGCGCCCCCCGCAGAAGCCCGACCCGATCTCCCAGGCGGTCCTCGGGTTCTTCAAGCTGCTGTTCAAGCTGTACCTGCTCGCGGCCGTCGCGGTGGGCTCGATCTTCCGCGCCTACGGGCACGGCGCCCGCAACCTCGACCCGGAGCACCGCCGCGACGGGCTGGGGCTCGCGCTGCTCGGCTCGTCCATCGTGCTGGCCTCGGTCACCTGGTTCCGGCCGGACGGCGTCGTCACGATCGCGCTGGAGAAGGTGGCGCGCGGCGGCCTCGGCATCATCGCGATGGCGCTGCCCGTGCTGCTGGCCCTGCTGGCGTGGCGGACGCTGCGCCACCCCGAGCACCACGAGGACACCGGCCGCATCGTCATCGGCATGACCGCCCTCACCGTCGGCGTGCTCGGCATCCTGCACATCGCGGCGGGCGTCCCCTCACCCGCGGCGGACATGGAAGGGGTGCGCGATTCCGGCGGTGTGGTCGGCTGGCTGGTGTCGGCGCCCCTGGAGGCGGCGCTCAGCGGATGGGTCGCGGTGCCGCTGCTGCTGCTCCTGTCCGGGTTCGGGCTCCTCGTCGTCACCGCGACCCCCGTCAACCGGGTCCCCGACCGGTGCGCCGAGCTGTGGGCCGTGGCCACGCTGCAAGGGCGCCCGCAGCGTGAGACCGGCTCCGGCGACCAGGACGAGCCTGAGGCGCCGAAGAAGCGCCGCCGGAAGAAGAAGTCCGACGACGAGGCCCCGGACGAGCTGGAGGTCGGCGAGCACTCCCGGCCCTACGACACGCCGCTGCTGGAGGACGAGCCGAAGCCGCCTGGCCGCCCGCGGCGCGACCTCGCCGACGAGCTGTTCGAACCGGACCCGTTCCGGTCGGACGTCCCGCCGCCCGCGCCGCCCGCCGACGACGAGCCGCCGGTGGACGAGCACCCGGTGGACGAGCACCCCGCCGAGCAAGGGGCAGGCGGGGACGTGCTGCTCCCCGAGGTGCCGGACCCGACGCCCGGCCCGCGCCGCTCCGAGCAGCTGCCGCTGTCGTCGTCCGGCGAGATCTACGTGCTGCCCGACCCGTCGGAGCTGCGGCCCGGCACCGTCACCAAGGCGCGCACCAAGGCCAACGACACGGTCGTGAACGCGCTCACCGGCGTGCTGGAGCAGTTCGACATCGACGCGCAGGTCACCGGTTTCACCCGCGGCCCGACCATCACCCGGTACGAGATCGAGCTCGGCCCCGCGGTGAAGGTCGAGAAGGTCACCGCGCTCACCAAGAACATCGCGCTCGCGGTCAAGAGCGCCGACGTGCGCATCATCTCCCCGATCCCCGGCAAGTCGGCGATCGGCGTGGAGATCCCCAACACCGACAAGGACATCGTCAGCCTCGGCGACGTGCTGCGCTCGCCCGCCGCGACCAACGAGCACCACCCGATGATCGTCGGGCTCGGCAAGGACGTCGAGGGACGCACGGTCGTCGCGAACCTGGCGAAGATGCCGCACATCCTCATCGCGGGCGCGACCGGCGCGGGCAAGTCGACCTGCATCAACGGGCTCATCACCTCGATCCTGATGCGCGCCACCCCCGACGAGGTCCGGATGATCCTGGTGGACCCCAAGCGGGTCGAGCTGACGATGTACCAGGGCATCCCGCACCTGATCACCCCGATCATCACCAACCCGAAGAAGGCCGCCGAGGCCCTCGACTGGGTCGTCGGCGAGATGGACCGCCGCTACGACGACCTGGCCGCGTCGGGGTACCGGCACATCGACGACTTCAACAAGGCGGTGAAGGCGGGCAAGCTGACCGCGCCGCCCGGCAGCGAGCGCGTCTACACGCCGTACCCGTACATGCTGGTCATCGTGGACGAGCTGGCCGACCTGATGATGGTCGCGCCGCGCGACGTGGAGGACTCGGTCGTCCGCATCACCCAACTCGCCCGCGCCGCCGGCATCCACCTGGTGCTGGCGACGCAGCGGCCCTCGGTGGACGTCGTCACCGGGCTCATCAAGGCGAACGTGCCGTCCCGGCTGGCGTTCGCGACGTCGTCGCTGTCCGACAGCCGCGTCATCCTCGACCAGCCCGGCGCGGAGAAGCTCGTCGGGCAGGGCGACGCGCTGTTCCTGCCGATGGGCGCGAGCAAGCCCATGCGCATCCAGAACGCCTACGTGGCGGAGAAGGAGATCCACGGGATCGTCGACCACTGCAAGGGGCAGATGGAGGCGAGCTACCGGGAGGACGTCGCCGCGGCGGGCGCGCCGAAGAAGGAGATCGACGAGGAGATCGGCGACGACATGGACCTGCTCGTCCAGGCCATCGAGCTGGTCGTGTCCACCCAGTTCGGGTCGACGTCGATGCTGCAGCGCAAGCTCCGCGTCGGGTTCGCGAAGGCGGGCCGCCTGATGGACCTGATGGAGAGCCGCGACATCGTCGGCCCCAGCGAGGGGTCCAAGGCGCGGGACGTGCTGACCAAGCCGGACGATCTCCCCGGGGTGCTCGCGGAGCTGCGCGGCGGAGGCTGAGCCCGCCCGGGAGACGGCCGGGCGGGGGCCGGGGCGCGGCGACCGGCGGGATGCCGACGCATGGCGGAATGATGCGAAATCTTGCCCTGTTTCGAACGTGTCGGCTGTCGCCCAGCGGGCATGGCCGTTCCTAGACTGGTGTCGCAGGAGATCAGCGGACGACTGCCCTGGAGGCCCGGCGTGAGCATCGGTGAGACCTTGGCGGAGGAGCGTCAGCGGGCGGGTCTCTCGGTGACACAGGTGAGTCTCCAGACGCGGATCCGGGAGACCGTGATCCGGGGCATGGAGGCCGACGACTTCTCCTTCTGCGGCGGGAACTTCTACGCCCGCGGGCACATCCGCAGCGTGTCCCGCGTGATCGGCATCGACCCGGAGCCGCTCGTCGCCGAGTTCGACGCCACGCACGGCGGCGCGCCGCAGCCCGTCTCGGCGGTGTCGGCGTTCGAGCCGGAGCAGCCGGTCGCGTTCCGGGAGCGCCGGGCGCCGAACTGGAGCGCCGCGATGGCGCTCGCTCTCGCGTTCGTGGTGGTCTACGGCGTCGTCCAGGTGATCGGGCACGACGGCGGCGGCGAGCGGCGCACCGCCCAGCAGGTCGCCGGGACCCCCGCCCCCGCGGCGCCCGCGCCCGCGCCGTCCGCGTCGCCGGAGAGCAGCGACCCGGTGGCGGCGGCACCGCGCACCAAGGTCGAGGTGCAGGTCGCGGCCAAGCGCACGACGTGGCTGAACGCCCAGGACGACAAGGGCCGGACGCTGTTCAGCGGCATGCTCAACAAGGGCGACGTCAAGGACTGGACGGCGAAGAAGCGGATCCGGCTCGTGATCGGCGTCGGCGGAAGCGTCGACCTCACCGTCAACGGCAAGGAACTCGGCTCGCCCGGCGAGGGCGGGGGCGTGCAGCGGCTGAGCTTCGACAGGAACGACCCCGAACCGGCCTGACCGGCGCCCGGCGGCGGTGCGGGATCTCGGGTCGCTGGTCGGTCCGGGCTACCGGGCCCATTACCTTAGGGTCATGTCGACTCGCCGCAAGGTCTCACTCATCACGCTCGGCTGCGCCCGCAACGAGGTCGATTCCGAGGAGCTCGCCGCGCGCATGGAGGACGCGGGGTGGGACCTGACCGAAGGCGCGGACGGCGCCGACGTGGTGGTCGTCAACACCTGCGGGTTCATCGAGGCGGCCAAGAAGGACTCCATCGACACGCTGCTGGCCGCGCACGACTCCGGCGCGAAGGTGGTCGCCGCCGGCTGCATGGCCGAGCGGTACGGCAAGGAGCTGGCCGAGGCGCTCCCGGAGGCCGACGCGGTCATCGGCTTCGACGACTACGCCGGGATCGGCGAGCGGCTCGACGACGTCCTGGCGGGCCGCCGCCGAGAGGCGCACACGCCGCGCGACCGGCGGACGCTGCTGCCGATCAGCCCGGTCGAGCGGTCCGCGGCGCAGGCGGCGATCCCGGGGCACGGGGACGAGCTGCCCGACGGCGTGCCGCCGGCCTCCGGGCCGCGGGTGCTGCGGCGGCGGCTCGGCGGCGGGCCGGTCGCGCCGCTGAAGCTGGCGTCCGGCTGCGACCGGCGCTGCACGTTCTGCGCCATCCCCGCCTTCCGCGGCGCGTACGTGTCGCGGCCCCCGGCGGAGGTCCTGGAGGAGGCCCGCTGGCTCGCCGGGCACGGCGTCCGCGAGCTGGTCCTCGTCAGCGAGAACTCCACGTCCTACGGCAAGGACCTCGGCGACCTGCGGGCGCTGGAGAAGCTGCTCCCCGGCCTCGCCGCCGTGGACGGCGTCGAGCGGGTGCGGGTCAGCTACCTGCAGCCCGCCGAGACGCGGCCGGGGCTCATCGAGGCGATCTGCGGCACGCCGGGCGTCGCCCCGTACTTCGACATGTCGTTCCAGCACGCGAGCGGCCCGGTGCTGCGGTCGATGCGCAGGTTCGGCGACCGGGAGCGGTTCCTGGGGCTGCTCGACCAGATCCGGCGGCTCGCGCCCGAGGCGGGCGTGCGGTCCAACTTCATCGTCGGGTTCCCCGGCGAGTCCGAGGACGACTTCGAGGAGCTGGCGGAGTTCCTCACCGCGGCGCGGCTGGACGCGGTCGGCGTGTTCGGCTACTCCGACGAGGAGGGCACCGAGGCCGCGGCCCTGGACGGCAAGCTCGACCCCGCCGAAGTCGCCGCAAGGGTCGAGGAGCTGACGAGCCTCGCCGAGGAGCTGACCGCGCAGCGCGCCGAGGACCGCGTCGGCACGGAGGTGCGCGTCCTGCTGGAGGACAAGACCGAGGAGGGCGACGTCGAGGGGCGCGCCGAGCACCAGGCGCCGGAGGTGGACGGGACGGTCCGGGTCCGCGGCGCGGGGCTCGCGCTCGGCGAGATCGTCACGGCCCGCGTCACCGGCAGCGAGGGCGTGGACCTGATCGCGGACGTGTCGTGATCGCCGGCACCCCGGAACCGGTCGCGGGCTCCCACGACCCGCCCCCCGCCGGTGTCTGGAACATCGCCAACGCGCTGACCCTGCTCCGGATCGCCCTGGTCCCGGTGTTCGTGTGGCTGCTGTTCCTGGACGGCACCGGCTGGCGCCTCGCGGCGTTCGCCGTGTTCGCCGCCGCGTCCATCACCGACAAGATCGACGGTGACATCGCGCGGGCCCGCGGGCTGGTCACCGACTTCGGCAAGATCGCCGACCCCATCGCGGACAAGGCGCTCACCGGGGCGGCGCTGATCAGCCTGTCGCTGATGGGGGAGCTGTGGTGGTGGGTGACGGCCGCCATCGTGATCCGCGAGGTCGGCATCACGGTGATGCGGTTCGTGCTGATCCGGCGGAGCGTCATCCCGGCGAGCAAGGGCGGGAAGCTGAAGACGATGCTCCAGGTGATCGCCATCGGCCTGTACCTGCTGCCCGGCCCCTTGGACTACCTCCGCTGGGCCGCGATGGCCGCCGCGCTGATCGTCACGGTGGGCACCGGCATCGACTACGTGGTGCAGGCGTGGAAGCAGCGGGGCGCGGCCGAGTCACCTGAGGCCGCCTGAACGGATTGAAGGTGGGCTGCGGGACCACGCCCACCCCGGTCGTGGCCCCGCAGCCCCGTTCGCGGGCGCCGCGCTGGTCGATTATCCCTCGCGAAAGGGCGAGCCGACGAATCGGCCGAATGAGTTTTGACTCACAACGTGACCTGCGCGTCCGCCGATCGGTGGACCCGGGGCCAACGGTACGCGGTGCCGATGCGTGCTTCGGTCGCCTGCCCCGATGCGCGCAGTGGCGGGGGCGGCCGTGGCGCGGAACACAATGCGCGGCCTCCGCTTTTCGCGACCGAGTAAACGGGGAAATCGGACGAAGTACCGTTTGGACCGGTGCGATCGGGGCGGCGCGGCCGCGTCCTCAACCGGTCGTTTTCCCGGTCAACCGGGAAGGGGCCGGGATCGTCGTCCGGCGCCCGCCCGGGGCGGATTCGCGGGGTGGTCCCCGGTAGATTCGGGACGCCGGTCCGGGGGCCCGGGCCGTGCCTGCGGGAAGGGCGAGAGGGGCGCGATGCGGGTCGAACTGCTCACCGTCGGGGACGAGCTGCTCCTCGGCGACACGGTCAACGGGAACGCCGCGTGGCTCGGGCGCAGGCTCGCCGACCACGGGGTGCGGGTCACCCGCAGCGTGGTCGTCGGCGACGAACTCGACGTGATCATCGAGGCGGTGGACGCCGCGCTCGGCCGGGCGGACGCGGTCATCACCACCGGCGGCCTCGGCCCCACCTACGACGACCTGACCAGGGACGCCCTCGCCAAGGCGGCGGGCGTCGCGCTCGTCCGGGACGCGGCGCTGGAGCGGAGGCTCCGCGAACGCGTCGCCAGGGCCGGGCGCGAGCTGAAGCCCGTGGCGCTGCGCATGGCCGACGTCCCCGAGGGCGCGCGGATCCTCGGCAACTCGGCCGGCTCGGCCCCCGGCCTGCGCGTCGAGCTGTCCGGCGGGGTCGTCTACGCGCTGCCCGGCGTCCCGTTCGAGATGCGCACGATCATGGACGAGGTCGTGCTGCCGGAGCTGGCCCGCTCCGCCGGGCTGCCCGCGGTCGCGCGCCGGGTGGTGCACACCGCCGGGATGTGGGAGTCGGAGATGGCGACCCTCCTCGCCGAGGTCGAGGAGGCGGACGAGGTCGAACTCGCGTACCTGCCCGACCCCGCCGAGGTGAGCGTCCGGATCACGGTGTCCGGCGACGACGCCGCGACGCGGCTGGACGGCGTCGAGGCGCGCGTGCGGGTGCTGCTGGGCCCGGCGGTGTACGGGGCCGGCGACGAGACGCTCTACCTCGTCGTCCACCGGCTGCTCGCCGGTCGTTCGGAGACGGTCGCCACCGCGGAGTCGCTGACCGGCGGCCTCATCGGCGCGGAGCTGACCAAGGCGCCCGGGGCGTCCGCCACGTTCGCGGGCGGGATGGTGACGTACGCGACCGAGCTGAAGGAGCGCGCGCTGGGCGTACCGGAGGACCTGCTGGCCGAGCACGGGGCCGTCCACCCGGACGTGGCCGCCGCGATGGCCGCGGGTGTGCGGGACGCCCTCGGCGCGACCTACGGTCTCGCCGTGACGGGGGTGGCCGGTCCGGATCCGCAGGACGGCCGGCCGGTGGGAACGGTCTATATCGGCGTGGCCGGACCCGGGGATTCGCGCATCGTGGTCAGTCCGAAACTCCCCGTGCCGGAAGGCGGGCCCGAGGTCCGCCCGGTGATCAGGCGGATGACGGTCGTGCACGCTCTTGACCTGCTGAGACGCGTTTTGCTCGGGCTTGACGTGACGGGCGGGAGCGAGCAGGCTCAAGCACACCGGGAAGATCTGGGGTGATTACAGCGTTACGTTCCCAGCGAAC
Organism: Actinomadura livida; assembly: GCF_014648675.1. Taxonomy (GTDB): domain Bacteria; phylum Actinomycetota; class Actinomycetes; order Streptosporangiales; family Streptosporangiaceae; genus Spirillospora; species Spirillospora livida. The sequence goes on along the minus strand of NZ_BMRO01000003.1, from coordinate 376,229 downwards.
ACGAAATCAACGGTCTGCCATGCTCGCCGTCAAGCCGGGTACGGTGGAACCGGCAGATGGTCCGAACTGAGGGAGGGAGCGAGACGATGGTCCTGCTTCGCCAGCTGCTCGGTGACGTACTGCGGCAGCTGCGGCTGCGCCAGGGACGCACCCTCCGTGAGGTGTCCGCGGCGGCGCGGGTGTCACTCGGCTACCTGTCCGAGGTCGAACGGGGGCAGAAAGAGGCCTCCTCGGAGCTGCTCTCCTCGATCTGCAAGGCCCTGGGGGTCCCGCTGTCGCACGTCCTGAGGGACGTCGCGGACCAGCTGGCGCTCGCCGAGCTGCAGCACGAGCCCGTCATGGCCGGCGCGCCCGAGCACGAGCGCATCTCGGCCGAGAGCATTCCGGAGACCCCCGAGGAGATCACCGGCGAACTCCGGCCGGACATGGTCGCCGCCTGAGCCGCACTTGGCGTGTTCATGCCCGAACCGGGCCGCGGGTGTGCGCGGCCTCACGCATGAACACGGCATTCGCGGGGAGGCTCCCGTGTTGTAACGGATAACCGGAACAATGCGGAAGGAGCCCACCCATGGCGACGGTCAAGAGCCCGCTGTCCGATGAATCCCTGAAGGTGGTCGGAGAGGCCCTGCAGGGCGCTCTCGTCGACCTCATCGATCTGTCTCTGGTGGCCAAGCAGGCGCACTGGAACCTCGTGGGGCGCAACTTCAAGGTCGTCCACGAGCACCTGGACGAAGTCGTGGCCCTCGCCCGGACCGGGCAGGACGACGTGGCCGAGCGCGCCGTCGCGATCGGCGTGAACCCCGACGGCCGTGCCCGCACGGTCGCGGACCGCACCAAGCTGCCGCAGCTGGAGGCCGGCTACCTCGACGACGACAAGGTCGTCGCCGCGATCACCGACCTCCTCGCGCAGCTGATCGAGCGGTTCCGCGAGCGCATCGCCGCGACCGACGAGCCGGACCAGGTCACCCAGGACCTGCTCATCAGCATCACGGCCGAGCTGGAGAAGCAGCACTGGATGTTCCAGGCGCAGACCTGAGATCTCCGGGCTCCGGCCCGGCGCGCCTGACGGCTCCCGCGTGAAACAAGGCCCCGGCCCCGCCGACACCGGCGGGGCCGGGGCCTTTTCGCGGCTCCCCGTGCGGCCCGTCCCGATTGCGGGGATTATGAAGGATGGCCGATACGCGGAGGGTTCCGCCCACGAGGTCCTCGCTGCTGGCGTCCGGGGCGCTCGGCGCCGCGCTGCTCGCCGTCGCCGCCTGCGGCGCGGAAGGCGCAGGCGCGGAATGCACGATGATCGGTTCGTCGCCCGGGATGAGCGTCGTGGTGCGGCATCCCGACGCGGCGCGCGTCGCGTCCGCGTCGCTGCGGGTGTGCTGGGACGGGACGTGCCGGGAGCCCGGAATCGGGCTGGGGCCGTCCTCGACGAGCGTCCCGCTGGGCTGCGAGGGCGAGGAGCCGGACGCGGTCTGCGCGGCCTCCGCGTCACCCGACGGAGGCAAGACCGGATTCGCGGTGGTGGAGGGCCTCCCGAAGGCGCCCGTGCAGGTGACGCTCGAGCTCCGCGACGCCGGTGGCCGCGTGCTCGTCGACCGGCGGCTCGACGTCACTCCGAAGGCGACGTACCCGAACGGCCCGGACTGCGATGAGGGCGCCCCGCAGGTGGTGCTGACCGTCGCGGACGGCACCGTGACGGCCGCCTGACCCCGGCCCGGCGGTCACGGGCGGCAGTGCGGTCACGGCTGGCAGTGCGGGCACCAGTACGTGACGCGCTCACCCGCCTGCGCCCCCTGGTGGTCCCGCTCGACGCGGGTGCCGCAGCGCCGGCACGGGCGTCCCGCCCGCCCGTACACCCAGTGCTCGCGGCCGCGCCCCAGGTCGCCGGTGGTGATGTGGCCGTGCCGCTCCTTGTTGGCGTCCAGGAGCCGGTGAGCGAGCTCCACCAGCGCCGGCAGGCCGGGCACGTCCCCGACAGGGGTCCACGGGCCGACGCCCCGCAGGAAGAGGATCTCGGCCTTGTAGACGTTGCCGATCCCGGCGAGCCGCGTCTGGTCGAGCAGCGCCTCGCCGATCGGCCGGGCGGGCTGCTCGCCGAGCCGGGCGACCGCCTCGGCGGCCGCCTCGGCGTCCCACGCCGGGTCCAGCAGGTCGGGGCCGAGGTGGCCGACGGCCTTGTCCTCCTCGGCGGTGCGCAGCAGCTCGACCAGGCCGAGGGAGTAGCCGGCGGCCTGCCACTCCGCGTTCTCCAGCACGAGCCGCACCCGGTGGTCGCGCGGCACGGGACCGGCGGGGCGTACCCGCCAGCGCCCGTCCATCATCAGGTGCGTGTGGACGGTCAGCCCGCCCTCCACGCGCACGAGGAGGTGCTTGCCCCGGGACACGGCGTCCAGCACCGTCCGCCCGCGCAGGTCGGCGGTCGCGTACCGGGGGACGCGGAAGTCCGAGCGCGTCAGCCGCCGCCCGGCGAGCGCCTCGCGCAGGCGCCGGGCGGTCAGCCAGACGACATCGCCCTCCGGCATGTCACCTCCGGGGCGCTCAGATCAGCGAGGGGCTCTCCCATGCGGCCGGGTCCTCGGTCAGCTTGCGGACGGGCTCGGGCAGCTCGCCGGCGGCGATGTGCGAGAGCCTGACCCGCTCCAGGATGGCGCGCTCGCTGGCGCGCAGCGCGATCCACACCTCCTGCAGGGAACGCGCGGGCCCCTCGTACCCGACGTGCTCGGGGCGCTCCCCGCGGACGCCGAGCAGCGGCCCGTCGATGGCGCGGATGATGTCGGCGAGGGAGATGTCCCCGGCCGGCCGCGCCAGCCAGTAGCCGCCCTCGGGGCCGCGCTGGCTCCGGATGAGACCGGACCGGCGCAGCTGGCCGAGGATGTTCTCGAGGAATTTGGGCGGTATCTGCTGCTTCTCGGCGAGCTGGACGGCGGTCACCGGGCGGCTCCCGGCGACCGCCAGCTCGGCGGCGGCGCGCAACGCGTAGTCGACCCGGGCGGACAATCGCATATGAGCATTATCCCTTGCCGATCGGACCACTCGGGTTCGGCCGCCGTCCGCTAGCAGAGCCCCAGCAGTTCGGCCGCCGCCTGGGCGTTCGCGGCGGCGGCGCCGTAGGTGGCGACGTAGACGGCCGACTCGGGGCGCCAGACGGGCAGGCCCATCTCCACCACCACCGTGTCGGGCCGGGCGGTCAGCAGCGCCGTGGTGAGGGCCCGCTGGCCCGCGTGCCGGTGCGCGTCCCGCAGGACGACCACCAGGCCGCGCCCGGCGGCGTCCTTGAGCACCCGCTCGGCCGTCCCGTCCGCCCCGTCGGCCCGGACGGCGTCGGGCGCCCACGGGTGCAGGCCCCACGGGGTCGGGCCGACCGCGATGTTCCCCGCCGACTCCGTCTCCACGACCAGCGGCGCCCCGTTCCAGCCGGGCAGCGCCCCCCGCACCCGGACGGCGCGGCGGGCGCCCTCCAGCCCGGCGGCGCGGTCGACCGCGGCGGGCGGGCGCCCGGCGAGCCACTCCCGGAGCCGGCCGGTGCGCTCCGCGGCGTCCCGCAGCCGCTCCGGCGACAGCCGCCCGGTCCGCACGGCGCCGCCGATGGCGGCGAGCGTCGCCCGGACGGTCTCGGCGTGCTCGTTCGGGCCGAGGCACAGCAGGTCGGCGCCCGCGACGAGCGCCCGCACCGATGCCTCCGGGATGCCGATCGCGCCGCTCGCGCCCTCCATGTCGAGCGCATCGGTGACGATCACCCCCTGGTAGCCGAGCCGCTCGCGCAGCAGCCCGGTGATCGCCTCGGGGGACAGCGTCGCCGGGACCCCGCGGGTGATCGCGGGCAGGTTCAGGTGCCCGGTCATCACCGCGCCGGTGCCGGCCTCGATCGCCGCCCGGAACGGCACCAGCTCGCGGCGCTCCAGCAGGTCCAGGCCGGCGTCGACGAGCGGGACGGACAGATGGGAGTCGTCCACGGTGGCGCCGTGGCCCGGGAAGTGCTTCGCGCACGCCGCGACGCCCGCCTCCTGCGTCCCGGCGACGGACGCGGCGGCGTGCCGCGCGACGAGGCCGGGGTCGGAGCCGAACGAGCGGGTGCCGATCACGGGGTTGTCGTCGGCGGTGTTGACGTCCACCGACGGCGCGAAGTTGACGTTGACGCCGACCTCTGCCAGCTCCGCGCCCAGCGAGCGGTAGACCCGCCGGGTCAGCTCCGGGTCGTCGACGGCGCCGAGCGCGGCGTTGCCCGGGTAGGGACTGCCCGACCGGTGGCCGCCGAGGCGGGTGACGTCGCCGCCCTCCTCGTCGATCGCCACGAACGGGTCGCCGGCCTTGCGCAGCTGCGCGGTGAGCGCGGCGAGGGACTCCGGGCTCGGCACGTTGCCGGTGAGGGCGAACAGCGTGACGCCGGCGAGGCCGGCCTCCAGCTCGTCCAGCAGCCAGCGGGGCGCGGTCGCGCCGGGGAAGGACGGGAGCAGCGTGCCGCGCGCCAGCCGGGCGATGTCCGGTGCGGTCGCGATGTCGTCGGTCGTCACCCCTTCACCGCCCCGGCGGTGAGGCCGGACACCATGCGGCGCTGGACGAGGAGGAAGAAGGCGATGACGGGAATGGTGAGCAGCGTGGACGCTGCCATGATGGGCCCCCAGGCGTTGCCGCTGCGGCCGAAGAAGAACTGCAGCATGATCGGGAGGGTGTACTTGTCCTGGTCGTTCAGGAACGTGTAGGCGAAGATGAACTCGTTCCAGGCGGTGATGAAGGAGAAGATGCTGGTCGCCACCAGTCCGGGGGCGACGAGCGGGAGCATGACGGTGAAGAACGTCCGGACCGGCCCGGCGCCGTCGATCGCGGCGGCCTCCTCCAGCTCGCGCGGCACCGCGGCGACGAACCCGCGCAGCATCCAGATCGCGAACGGCACGGCGAAGCCGATGTAGACGAGCGTGAGCCCGCCGAGGCTGTTGAGCAGGTCGAGCGTCTTCAGGTCCAGGAACAGCGGGATGACCAGCGCCTCCAGCGGCACCATCTGCACCACGATCAGCATGACGAGGAAGGTCGTGCGGAACCGGAAGCGGAAGCGGGCCACGGCGGTCGCGGCCATCAGCGCGAGCAGGCCCGACACGAGGACGGTGGCGATGGCCAGCAGCGCGCTGTTGCGGAAGTACTCCCAGAAGGAGACCTCCGCGATGCGGCCGTTCAGCACCAGGTCGAAGTGCTCCAGCGTCGGGTCGACGGGGAAGGGCTTCGGTGTCGTGCTGAAGATCTCGGTGTTCGGCTTGAACGCGGTCGACGCCATCCAGAAGACGGGGAAGACCGCGAGGACGAAGACGAGCAGCCCCGTCCCGTTCAGGAGGATCTTGCGGGTCAGCCGTCTCATCGTGGGGGGACGACCCCCCGCGCCCCCCGGCCGCTTCGCGGTCGTGAGTCTCATCTCGTCTCCCCCTGCCGCACCATGACGCGCACGTACAGGGCGGTCACCACGAGGAGGATGACCGTCAGCACCAGCGCGATCGCCGATCCCATTCCGAGCTTCGGATTCAGCGAGCCGAACGCCTCGGAGTAGGCGTAGAGCGACAGGTTGAACGCGTCGCGGTTCGCCATCCCGGACATGATGAACAGCTGGGTGAAGACCTTGAAGTCCCAGATGATCGACATGACGACCAGCACGAGGAAGATCGGCTTGAGCATCGGGTAGGTGATGCTCCAGAACGTCCGCCACGGCCCCGACCCGTCCACCCGGGCCGCCTCGTACAGCTCGCCCGGCACGCTCTTCAGCCCCGCCAGGACCGACACGGCGATGAACGGGCACGCCTGCCAGACGACGCACACGGTGAGGACCGTGTAGGTGGACAGCGGCGTCGCGAACCAGTTGTGGTCGCTCCACCCGCCGCCGACGAGGGCGTCGGGCAGCATGTCCAGCGTCCAGTTGACGAGGCCGCCGGTCGAGCCGAACAGCCAGGAGAAGATGATCGCGGCGGTGACCGGCGGGGTCGCCCACGCGATCATCACGCCGCCGGCCACGAAGGCCGACATCCGCTTGCCGAGCTTGTTGAGCAGCAGCCCCACCAGCGTCCCGATGACCAGGGTGAGGGTCACCGCGACGGCGGCGAACAGCACGGTGTGCTTGAGGGTCTGCCAGAAGAACGGGTCGTTGAGGATCTTCTCGAAGTTCCCGGTGCCCACCTGCTCGGCCGGTTCGCCGCGCAGCTGGCGGTTGCCGACCTTCTGGAACGACATGATCCCGATCTGGAGCATCGGCCAGAACATCAGGACGGCGATCACGGCGACGGTGGGCGCGATCAGCAGGTAGGGCCCGAGTCGGGGCCTGCGGCGGAGGCGCACCCGGCCGGAGGTTCTCCGGCCGGGCGGCTTCCGCACCGCGGGAGCGGTGTCGAGCATGGACGGTCCGATCAGCCGAGGTGACGAGGCGGCGGGCTACGACGCGTTGAGCAGGGTATTGGCCTGCTCGTTCGCCTTCTTCAGCTCCGCCTCGGCCGGTGCGCCCTGCATGATCGCCTTGACCGCGTTCGGCAGCACCTTCTTGGCCTGCTCGAACTCGCCCCAGCCGGCGCTGATCGGCGGGAACTGGGTGTTGGCGGCGATGTCGGTGAACACCGCGAGCTTCGGGTCGGAGAACTTCACGTCCGAGCGCATGGACGAGAAGCCGCTGTAGTCGGCCCACGCCTTGGCGTGCTTGGCGTTGTTCAGGATCGTGATGTAGTCGAAGGCCGCGGCCTTGGCCTCGCTGTCGGCCCAGACGCCGAGGTCGGACCCGCCCGCCATGACCGGCGCGTTGCCGCCCGCCTTGGTCGGGATCGGGAAGACGCCCCACTTGCCGGCGTCCTTGTCGGCGATCTTCTTCATCTCCTTGAGCGCCCAGCTGCCGTCGAAGTACATGCCGAGCTTGCCGAGCGCGAAGTCGCGCTGCGGGCCCTCCAGCTCGTTCTTGCCGACGTACTTCTCGGGGGCGACCTTCTCCTTGGCGACGAGGCCGGCGTAGAAGTTCACCGCCTCGACGGCCTGCGGCTGGTCCAGCCGGCCCTTCCACTGCCCGTTGTCCTGGACGGCGACCGTGCCGTCGTTGCCCCAGATGAAGCTGAGCAGCGCGTTGGTCTGGTCGCTCGGGACGCCGATTCCCGGGACCTTCTTCTCGTCCTGGATCTTCTTCGCCGCCGCGGTCAGCTCGGCCCAGTTCTTGGGCTGCTGGATGCCGAGCTCCTGGAACCAGTCGGTGCGGTACCAGACGCCCCGCACGCCGCCGTACCACGGCACCGCGTAGGTCTTGCCGTCCGCCTGGTCGTTGCCGAGGGCGGTCTTGTTGAGCGTCTTGCCGTCGGCCCAGCCCTTGAACTCGTCCGTGATGTCGGCGAGGTTGCCCTGGGCGATGTGGGACTGGACGTCGGTGTTGCCGATCTCGGTCACGTCGGGGCCTTCGCCCCCGGCGGCCGCTTTCTGGAACGTGGTGGCGACCTGCGGCCACGGCACGTACTTGATCTGGACGTCGGTGTCGGGGTGCTCGGCCTTGAAGTCGGCCTCGACGGCGTCGAGGAACTCGGTCTGCTCCGGGGTTCCTTCGCCCATCATCCAGACCTTGAGCTGCGCGGGGTCCTTGCCCGCGCCGGCCCCGTCGCCGTCTTCGCCGCCGCAGGCCGTGGCGGCCAGGGCGATCGCGGCCGCCGCGGCCGCAACCTTGATGAACTTCACTGGGGGATCCTTTCCGGCATCGCCTCGCGCGGCCTGGTGGCCTGTGCGGTGCGAGTGGGGACGGCCCGGACCCTTTAGGGTCCCAGCCATGCCCCTCTCGCGTTCGCATCGCACGCGGGCGCCCTGCTCGCCAGTCGGCGCTCTGCGAGCGCCCCCTGCCCGGGGTGCGGACCAGTTGGCGCTTGGGCGTAAACTAACAAGAAACTTTCCTAAACAAAACTGCTCGTTAGCGGATTGAGACTTCGAGGGGTATCGCATGGCCGCCAACCGCCCGGGAACGCCGAGGCTGCTGCGTGAACTCAACGACCGCGCGGCGCTGGACCTGCTCGTCGGGCAGGGGCCGCTGACCCGCGCGCAGATCGGCGAGCACACCGGGCTGTCCAAGGTGACCGCGTCCCAGCTGCTGTCCCGGCTGGAGGACCGCGGGCTCGTCGCGGTCGTCGGCTCGCAGGCGGGCGGGCGCGGGCCGAACGCCGCCCTGTACGCCGTCGTCCCGTCCAGCGCCTACGTCGCGGGCCTGGAGGTGGGGCCGGACGGGGTCACCGCCGGCGTCGCCGACATCACCGGCCACATCGCCGCCCAGGTCACCGTCGACCCGAACGGCGCCGACGAGCCGGTGAAGATGGTGCACAGCGCCGTGGTCAAGGCGTGCCGCTCGGCGAAGGTGGCGCTGTCGAAGCTGAACGCGTTCGTCATCGGCACCCCGGGCGTCGTCGACCCGAGGTCCGGCGACGTCCAGTTCTCCTTCGACCTGCCCGCCTGGCACGAGGGCGTCCTCGCCGCGCTGCGGACCGACCTGCGGCGGCCGGTGACGATAGAGAACGACGTGAACCTCGCCGCCATCGCCGAGCGCGCGTACGGCGCCGCGCGCGACGCCGAGGACTTCGCCCTCATGTGGTTCGACCGCGGCATGGGCATGTCGGTGACGCTCGGCGGGCGGCTGCACCGCGGCCGCTCCGGCGGCGCCGGGGAGATCGGCTACCTGCCGGTCCCCGGGGCGCCGCTGCCGCTCGGCGCCGCCCGGCGCGGCCCGGCCGACGAGGGCGTGACCGAGTCGACGTCCTGGGGGATCCCGACCCTCGCGGGCGGCTACGGCGCGCTGGTCGGCGCGGACGGGGTCCGCGCCCTCGCCCACGAGCACGGCATCACCGAGCCGACCGCGGTGGAGTGCGTCCGCGCGGCCGCGGCCGACGAGGACCGCGGCGGCGCGTTCCTGGACGACCTGGCCCGCCGCATCTCCTACGGCGTGACGTCGGTCAACATCGTCCTCGACCCCGGGCTCGTCGTGCTGTCCGGGAGCCTCGGCCGCGCCGGCGGGGAGCCCCTCGCCACCCGCATCGAGGAGATCGTCGGACGTATAAGCCCGACCCGCCCGACCGTTGCGGTGACCGAGGTGGAGGGCAACCCGGTCCTGCGCGGCGCCCTGCACGCGGCACTCGAACGGGCGCGCGACGACGTCTTCTCGGCGTCGGGGGAGTCCTAGGGAGGCGAAGAGCGCCCCCAACCTGTGGGGGCGCTCGATGGAGCGTTCCTGTCGTGCTTCTCGGCGGTGTTCTACTTGGCCGCCGCCGCCGCCACCGGCCGCGGCGGGTGCCGCCGCGGGTCGGTGATCGCACGGTCGAGGACCGTCCGGCTGATGACCTGGCGCTTGCGCCGGATCGCGGCCGCCTTGCGTGCCGTAGGTGTCATGCGAAACCCCGTTCCGCGGTGGCGTCTCGCCCTGCCACCGCAAACCCCGTGATGCACTCATGCTTCCAAACGCGAGGGGGCCGGCGGATCCGTCTGAGGAATGAAATCGGGATCAGACCAAGTGCGGAGTGCACACCGGGACGACCCGGGGGCGGCGCCCTGGGATCATGGAGGGGACCGCAGTACCGTACCCGCCGTGGGAGAACCCGTGACCGATGAAATGAGGCGGCGCCATGGCGCTGCGTGACCGGCTGCGGCGGCTCGTCCAGAAGCCGGGGAGCATCGACCTCGCACCGTTCCGCGCCCTGGTCGCCGAGGCCGGCCGGCGCGAGTCCCGGGTCCGGGAGCTCACCGACGCCGAGCTGACCGCCGCCGTGGCCGTCCTCCGCGAGGAGGAGGACCTCGCCGAACTCTGCGCGCTCGGGCGGGAGGCCGCCCGCCGCGCGCTGGGCGAGCGGCCGTTCGACGTGCAGCTCATCGGGACGCTCGCGCTGCTGTCCGGGCACGTCGCGGAGATGGCCACCGGCGAGGGCAAGACCCTCTCCGGCGCCCTCGCCGCGGCCGGGTACGCGCTGCGCGGCCGGCAGGTCCACGTCATGTCGGTCAACGACTACCTGGCGCGCCGCGACGCCGAATGGATGGGCCCGCTGTACGAGCTGCTCGGCGTGACGGTCGGCTGGGTGGGCCAGTCGTCCACGCCGGCCGAGCGCCGTGCGGCCTACCAGGCTGGCGTGACGTACGCGCCGGTCAGCGAGATCGGCTTCGACCTGCTCCGGGACCGGCTCGCCACCGACCCGGACGGCATCGTCCAGCCCGAGCCCGCCGTCGCGCTGATCGACGAGGCCGACTCGGTGCTGGTCGACGAGGCGATGGTGCCGCTCGTCCTCGCCGGCGCCGCCGACCTCGACTCCGCCGACCCCCGCTACGCCGACCTCGTCCGCCGGCTGCGCCCCGGCCTGCACTACTCCACCGACGAGGAGGCCCGCAACGTCCAGCTCACGGCGGAGGGGACGCGCGAGGTCGAGCGGGTCCTGGACGTCGACCTCTACGCGCCCGAGCACCTGCGCACCCTCACCGCCGTGAACGTGGCCCTGCACGCCGAGGTCCTGCTCCACAAGGACGTGGACTACATCGTCCGGGACGGCGCGGTGAAGCTGATCAGCGAGTCGCGGGGACGGGTGGCGCTGCTGCAGCGCTGGCCGGACGGCCTGCAGGCCGCGGTCGAGGCGAAGGAGGCCCTGGAGGCGTCGCCCAGCGGCGAGATCCTCGACTCGATCACCGTCCAGGAGCTGATCGGGCGCTACCCCGTCCGGTGCGGCATGACCGGCACGGCGATGGCCGTCGCGCCGCAGCTCACCGAGTTCTACTCGCTGCAGATCGCGGTGGTCCCGCCGAACACGCCCTGCGTCCGCGAGGACCGGCCCGACCGCCTGTACGCGACCTCCGCCGACAAGGAGGTCGCGCTCGTC
>NZ_BMRO01000003.1:343940-365391 GCF_014648675.1 Actinomadura livida | reverse complement strand
CTCCGCGGCGCACGCCGGCGGCCGCCCGGTGCTGATCGGCACCGGCGACGTCGCCGAGTCCGAGCGGCTGGCGCGCCGGCTGCGCCGCGCCGGCCTCGACCCGGTCGTGCTCAACGCCAAGAACGACGCCGAGGAGGCCGCGATCATCGCCGAGGCCGGGGCGTACGGCGCGATCACCGTCTCCACCCAGATGGCCGGGCGCGGCACCGACATCCGCCTCGGCGGCAGCCCCGCGCGGGGCGCCGGCGGCGCGCCCGCGGCCCCCGGCACCGCCTCCGCCGAGGCCGGGGGGAGCGACCACGACCGCGTCGCGGCGGCGGGCGGCCTGCTGGTCATCGGGACCGGCCGCTACCACAGCAGCCGCCTGGACGACCAGCTCCGGGGCCGCGCCGGACGCCAGGGCGACCCCGGCGGCTCGGTGTTCTTCACCAGCCTCCAGGACGACCTCGTCACCCGCTACGCGCCCGACGAACGGCCGAAGGCGGCCTCGGACGACGACGGGCTCATCACCGACAAGGGCGCCCACTGGATCGTCGGGCACGCCCAGCGCGTCGCCGAGGGCGTCGACCTCGAACTGCACCGCAACACCTGGCGGTACAACCACCTGATCGGCCTGCAGCGCCGCGAGCTGCTCGCGGAGCGCGACGCCGTCCTGAACGGCGACGCCGCCGACCAGACGATGGCGGCGGAGGCCGCCGAGCGGCACGCCGAGCTGACCGGGATCGCGGGCGCGGACGCGGTGGCGGCCGCGGCGCGGCAGATCGTCCTGTACCAGCTGGACCGCTGCTGGGCCGAGCACCTGGCCTACCTCGCGGACCTCCGCGAGGGCATCCACCTGCGGTCGCTCGGCCGCGGCCTCGACCCGCTGGTCGAGTTCAACCGGGAGGCGGTTCCGGCGGGCAAGCGGCTCCTCGGCGACGCCCGGAAGCGCTCGGTCGCCGCGTTCGAGGCGCTCACCGCCTCCGCGGACGGCATCGACCTCGACTCCGCGGGGCTCAAGCGGCCGTCGGCGACGTGGACGTACCTCGTCCACGACAACCCCTTCGGCTCGCTGGACGAACGCGCCCTGCGCGGCCTGATCAACATGTTCAAGGGCCGCCGCCGCTGACCCGTCAGCGGCCGCTCGGGAGGCCCGTGTCAGGGAGGCCCGTGTCAGGGATGATCGCGTCGGCGGCGGCGCGGGCCTTCGCGGCGGCGTCGCGGACGCCGCCGACGCTGAACGCGACCACCGCGCCCTCGTGCAGGATGAGCAGCTGGTCGGCCAGGGCGCCGGCCGCGTCTCCGGTCAGGCCGGCGTAGAGGTCCCTGATCCATGCCTTCTGCTCGGCGGCGACCGCGTGGACCGGGTGGCCGGGGTCGGGCAGTTCGGCGCAGGCGTTCACCATCGAGCAGCCGCGCGCGGACTCGGTGCTCAGCCAGTCGCCGAGCGCGTCGAACGTGGCGAGGACGCGCTCCCTGGCGTCCGGGACGGCGGCGAGCCGGCCGGTCAGGAACTCGCGCCAGCGCTCGTCGCGGGCGCGCAGGTAGGCGAGGATCAGCGCGTCCTTGGAGCCGAACCGGTCGTAGACGGTCTTCTTGGTGACCCCCGCCTGGGCGGCGATCAGCTCCATGCCGACCGAGCCGATGCCGCGCTCGTAGAAGAGCTCGTTCGCGGCCTGGAGCACGCGCCGGGCGGCGGGTGTGAGCGGCCGGTCCTGCGCGGTGTCGGCGGGCATGGTGCCGGGCATGTGGCCCCCTTCCCTCGGAGTACACCACAAGTATACATACCGGTATAGCTACCATGTACCTATACCGGTATGTATACCTGGGGAGGGATCATGGCAGTGCGCCATCCGGACACCCTGCTCGGCGCCGCCTTCGTCGTCACCTGGAGCTCCGGCTTCATCGGCGCGGAGCTCGGCACCGGCGCGGCTCCCGCGAGCGCGCTGCTCGCCTGGCGGATGATCCTCGCCGCCGTGCTCCTCGCCGCCCTGCTGGCCTGGCGGCGCCGCCGGATCCCGCCCCGGGACCTCGCCCTGCACGCCGTCATCGGGACGCTGGGGCAGGGCGGCTACCTGTACGGCGTCTTCGCGGCGGTCGACCACGGCGTCGCCGCCGGCATCAGCAGCCTGATCGCGGCCCTCCAGCCGCTCGTCGCGGTCGCCGTCGCCGTCCCGCTCCTCGGGGAGCCGATCACCCGGCGGCAGCTCGCCGGATTCGTCGGCGGCCTCGCCGGGGTGGCCCTCGTCGTCGGCGGCGACCTGCGCGGCGGCGCCCCCGCCTGGGCGTACCTGCTCCCGTTCGGCGCGATGCTCGCGCTGGTCGCCGCGACCCTCGTCGAGCGGCGCGCCCGCCCGGCCGTCGCGCTGCCCGAGGCCCTCGCCGTGCAGGCCGTCGTCGCCACGGTCCTGTTCTCCGGCCTCGCCGGCGCCGAGGGCACGCTCGTCCCGCCCGCCGAGCCGGTCTTCTGGGCGGCCGCGGCCCTGCTCGTCCTCGTCGCGATGTTCGGCGGGTACGGGCTGTACTGGGTCAACGTCCGCCGGACCGGCGTCACCCGGGTCTCGGCGCTGCTGTACCTCACCCCGCCGACCACGATGGTCTTCGGCTGGCTGCTGTTCGGCAGCACCCTGACCCCGCTCTCGCTCCTCGGCGTCCTGGTGTGCGGCGCCGCCGTCGCCGTCGCGCTGCGGGGCCCGGCGGATCAGGCGCGCAGCCGCAGCCCGCGGGGCGTCGGGTGGAAGCCCGCCGACTCCAGCGCGGCGGCCAGCGGCGAGTCGGCGATCGCCGCGCCGTCGGCGCGCTCGACCGTCAGCTTGCCGAGGACGCCCTCCCGGACCGCGAGCGCGAGCGCGTCCACCGCCGGCCGCAGGACGCCGGGATCGTCGTCCCAGGTCAGCAGCGAACGGCCGCCCCGCTCGACGTAGAGGACGAGCCGGCCCTCGGTGAGCACGACCAGCGCCCCCGCCTTGCGGCCCGGCTTGTGCCCGCTCGCGACCTCGTCGTCGCGCTCCGGCCAGGGCAGCGCCGCGCCGTACGGATTAGCCGGATCGGCGGCCGCCAGGACGAGGGCACGGCCGTCGGCTCTGGAGGGCGTCTCCCAGAGCGCGGAGATGTCGTCCGGGGGAGCGGGCTGCGCCGGCCGGAGCGCGCGGAGCCGGTCGACGGCGCCCGGCAGCGCGAACTGGGCCGCGCCGAGGCCCTCGACGAAGTAGCCGCGCCTGCAGCGGCCGGTCTCCTCGAACGCGCGCAGGACCGGGTACACGGCGGAGAACCCGCCCGGCGTCCGCTCCGCCGCGACCGCGCCGCGGATGACGATGCCGTACCGCTCCAGCAGCGCCTCCGCGAGGGCGTGCGACCGGAGGGTCGCGGCGGCCTCGCGTCCGGGGAGGGTCCACCAGCGTCCCGCGACCGTGGGCGGGCCCGTCCTGGACGGCAGGACGGGACGGCCGCGCCGGGTCGTCCGGGAGCGGTGCGTCGGACGGCCCGAGCCGAGCGCTGCGCGCAGCGAGGCCAGCGTGTCGTTGGTGAGATGCCCGGCCCAGACGAGGTCCCACACGGCGGTGACGAGATCGGCGTCGGCGGCGGTCACGTGCGCGTTCACCCGGTCGGACAGGGAGCGGAAGAACAGCGCGCCGCCGTCGCCGAGCGCGTCGAGCACGGCCTGGTGCGCGGGCGTCAAAGTGATCTCGGCGGGCTCCGGCATGAGGAGCGGGGCGGTGTCGGCCAGGTAGAGCGCCACCCAGCCGTCGCCGCCCGGCAGGCCGCCCTGGCCCGCCCACACGACCTCGCCCGCGGAGGTCAGCTCGTCCAGCATGGCCGGGGTGTAGCCCGGGACCCGCGACGGCAGGATCAGCGACTCCAGCGCCGACGCGGGCACGGCGGCGCCCTGCAGCTGCTCGACGGCCTGGACGAGCGCGTCGATGCCGCGCAGCCGCGACCCGCCCGCGATGCCGTGCCAGGCGGGCAGGAAACGGCCGAGCGACTCCGGCGGGGACGGCTCCACCTCGGCGCGCAGCCGGGCCAGGGACCGGCGCCGGAGCGTCCGCAGCACACCCGTGTCGCACCACTCGCTCGTCAGCGGGCCCGTCACGGCCTCGACGGGCAGGAACTCGCCCTCGACGACGCGTCCCGCGCCCGCCAGCCTCCGCAGCGTCTCGGCGACCACGGCGACGCCCAGCCCGAAGCGCGCGGCCGGCGCGCCCGCGCGGAACGGGCCGTGCGTGCGCGCGTACCGGGAGACCAGGTCGCCGAGCGGGTCGTCCACCGGTTCGAGGAACGCCTCGGGGACGCCCACGGGCAGCGGCGCGCCGAGCGCGTCGCGGAGCCGGCCCGCGTCCTCGACGGCCGCCCAGCGCTCCTCCCCGGCGATCCTGACGCGGATGACCCGCCGCGTCGCCTCCAGCTCCTCCAGCCACCGCGACACCTGCACCAGCACGTCGGCTGCGCCTTCCGGTGCGTCCGCGGGGAGGGTGCGCTCGGCCGCCTCCGCCGTCGTGAGCGGGCCGAGGCCGCGCAGGAGGTCGGCGGCGCCCTCCAGGTCGCGGGCGCGGCGGTCGGCGGCGAGGCGCTGCAGTTCGCGTTCGGTGTCGGCCACGGCCTCGGGGTCGAGGAGCTCGCGGAGATCGGCCTGGCCGAGCAGCTCGGACAGCAGCGCCGAGTCGAGCGCGAGCGCCTGCGCGCGGCGTTCGGCGAGGGGGGAGTCGCCCTCGTACATGAACGCGCCGACGTAGTGGAACAGCAGGGAGCGGGCGTAGGGGGACGGCTCGGGCGTCTCCACCTCCACCATGCGGATCCTGCGTCCGGACACGTCGCGCATCAGCTGCACCAGGCCGGGGACGTCGAACACGTCCTGCAGGCACTCGCGCATCGTCTCCAGCACGATCGGGAACGACGGGTACTTGCTCGCGACGGCCAGCAGCTGCGCGGCGCGCTGGCGCTGCTGCCAGAGCGGCATGCGCCGGTCCGGGCGGCGGCGGGGGAGCAGCAGCGAACGCGCCGCGCACTCGCGGAACCGGGCCGCGAACAGGGCCGAGCCGCCCAGCTCGTCCACGACGATGCGCTCGATGTCGTCGGCGTCGAAGACGGCCAGGTCAAGCCCGGGGGGCTCGTCCATGTCGGGGATGCGGATGACGATGCCGTCGTCGGCGTGCATGGCCTGCGCGTCGACGCCGTACCGTTCGCGCAGGCGGCCCGCTATGGCCAGGGCCCACGGCGCGTGCACGCGGGCGCCCAGCGGGGAGTGGACGACCATCCGCCAGTCGCCGAGTTCGTCGCGGAACCGCTCGACCACCATCGTCCGGTCGTCGGGGATGTGCCCGGTCGCCTCCCGCTGCTCGCCCACGTACGAGACGAGGTTGGCGGACGCCCAGGCGTCGAGGCCGGCGGCGGAGACGCGCTCGCGGGCGTCGTCGGCGGGAAGCCCGGCCAGCTCGCGGGTGAACGAACCGAGCGCGCGCCCCAGCTCGGCGGGGCGGCCGAGGGTGTCGCCGTGCCAGAACGGCAGCTTCCCGGGCTGGCCCGGAGCGGGCGAGACGAGGACGCGGTCGGGCGTGATGTCCTCGATGCGCCACGAGCTGGCACCGAGGACGAACACGTCGCCGACGCGCGACTCGTACACCATCTCCTCGTCGAGCTCCCCGACCCTGGACGCCTTCTCGCCGACCAGGAAGACGCCGAACAGGCCGCGGTCGGGGATCGTCCCGCCGCTGGTCACGGCGAGGCGCTGCGCCCCTGGGCGGTCGTGCAGGACGCCGGTGACGCGGTCCCACACCAGGCGCGGGCGCAGCTCGCCGAACTCGTCGCTCGGGTAGCGCCCGGCGAGCATGTCCAACGTCGCCTCAAGCGCCGAGCGGGGGAGCGTGGCGTAGGGGGCGGCGCGCTTGACGAGCGACTCCAGGTCGTCGACGGTCCACTCGTCCATGGAGACCATGGCGACGATCTGCTGGGCGAGGACGTCGAGCGGGTTGCGCGGGTAGCGCAGCTCCTCGATCTCGCCGCCCCGCATGCGCTCGGCCACCACCGCCGTCTGGACGAGGTCCCCCCGGTACTTGGGGAAGATCACGCCCTTGGACACGGCGCCGACCTGGTGGCCGGCGCGACCGACCCGCTGGAGGCCGTTGGCCACCGACGGCGGCGACTCCACCTGGACGACGAGGTCGACGGCGCCCATGTCGATGCCCAGTTCGAGGCTCGACGTCGCGACCACGGCCGGTAGCCGGCCTTCCTTGAGGGCGTTCTCGATACCGGCCCGTTCCTCCTTGGAGACGGAACCGTGATGCGCGCGGGCGATCTCCAGGGGCGCCCCCCTGGCCGTGCCCGCCTGAGCCATGGTGGCCGCCGGGGTGTGGTCCTCGGGGAGGGCGTCGCCGGTGGCGCGCTCGTAGGCGAGCTCGTTCAGGCGGCCGCACAGGCGCTCGGCCAGCCGCCGCGAGTTGGCGAACACGAGCGTCGAGCGATGGGCCTCGATGAGGTCGAGCAGGCGGTCCTCGACGTGGGGCCAGATGCTGCGCTGGCGCGGGTCGGCCGTGCCCGAGTCGTCGACGAACCGCCCCACCTCGCCCATGTCCTCCACGGGGACGACGATGTCGAGGTCGAAGACCTTGTCGGAAGGCGGCTGGACCACCGCCGCGGGCCTGGGCCCGCCCAGGAAAGCCGCCACCTCGTCAGTGGGCCGCACCGTCGCCGACAGGCCGATCCGCTGGGCGGGCCGTTCGAGGAGGGCGTCGAGACGTTCGAGGGACAGCGCCAGGTGCGCGCCCCGCTTGGTGCCCGCCACCGCGTGCACCTCGTCCACGATGACCGTCTCGACCCCGCGGAGCGACTCGCGCGCCCGCGAGGTGAGGATCAGGAACAGCGACTCGGGCGTGGTGATCAGGATGTCCGGCGGCTTGACGGCCAGCCGGCGGCGCTCATCGGCGGGGGTGTCGCCCGACCGCATGCCCACCCGGACACCCGGCTCGGGCAGCCCGAGGCGGCGCGCCGCGTGCCGGATGCCGGCCAGCGGTGCGCGCAGGTTGCGCTCCACGTCCACGGCGAGGGCCTTCAGCGGCGATACGTACAGCACCCGGCAGCGCCGCAGGGCCTCCTCCGGAACCGGACCTGTGGCGAGCCGGTCGAGGGACCACAGGAATGCGGCCAGGGTCTTGCCGGAGCCGGTCGGCGCCACGACGAGCGTGTTGTCGCCGCTCGCGATCGACTCCCAGGCGCCCGCCTGGGCGGGGGTTGGCGCGGCGAAGGCGCCGGAGAACCACTCACGGGTCGCCGGGGAGAAGCGTTCGAGCACGTCACCGCCCATGCCGCCATAGTGCCCCCTCGGTACGACAGTTCGACGGTTCGAGCCGGGAGGTGGCGTGCGTCACATTGTAAGCAAGCGCTTGTACGGGCAGGGTCTACGGGTAGACGCACGCCCCCACCGGAGTCTTCATGCCTTACGTCATGCTCGCACTCGGGATCCTGTTCGCGCTGGTCGCCCTCAACGCGCACGCCCCCCGGCGCAGCGCGCTCCTGCTCGCGCCGAGCTTCTTCTGCGGCTGGCTGACGATCGAGATGGCGCCGCACGCCGTCGTCACCTGGGCGGCCGCGACCGCGCTGACGGCGGGGTTCGGCGGACTGGACGGCTGGCCGGGCTGGGTCGGGTTCGCCCTGGCGATCCTCGGCATCGCGGGCGTCGCCGCGACCATCGTCGCCTCACGCCGTACGGTCGTCACCCTCCGGGACAGCGGCGCGCCCCTCGACCTGGACCCCGAAGATGCGCCCCGGTACCCGCTGGCACACCTGATCGTGCCGCAGCTGTGCCTGATCCCGCGCAAGGGCGTTCGGGTGGAGCGCAACGTCGTGTTCCACGAGGACGGCCGGCTGCGGTTGAAGCTGGACGTCTTCCAGCCCGCTGCCGAACGTCCCGACGGTGAGTTGCGCCCCGGGCTCATGCAGATTCATGGCGGCGCCTGGGTGATCGGGGACAAGCGTGAGCAGGGCCTGCCGCTGCTCAACCACATGGCGCTCCAGGGTTGGGCGGGCTTCAACGTCAACTACCGGCTTAGCCCACGCGCCACGTTTCCCGACCATCTGATCGACCTGAAGCGGTTCCTCGCCTGGTACAGGGAGCACGCCGAGGAGTACGGCGCCGACCCTGACTTCCTGTGCGTCACGGGTGGTTCCGCCGGTGGACACCTCACGGCCCTGGTGGCGTTGACCGCGAACGTGCCGGAGTTCCAGCCGGGCTTCGAGGACGTCGACACCACCGTCCAGGGTGCAGTTCCGTTCTACGGCGTCTACAACCTCTTCGAACCCGGGCCGTGGCCCCGCCCAATGGGCGCCACGCGCCTCATGGAACGCATGGTCATCAAGAAGCCCTTCGCAGAGAACCAGGAGGCGTACGCCAAGGCGTCCCCTATCACTTACATCGGCAAGGACGCGCCGCCCTTCTTCGTCATCCACGGGGACCGCGACTCACTCATCCCCGTGGCGGAGGCCCACCGATTCGTCGAACGCCTCCGGGAAGTCTCAGAGGCACCCGTCATCTACGCCGAGATGAAGGGCGCCCAGCACGCGTTCGACGTCTTCCCCTCCTACCGGACGGCCCGTGTCATCGAGGGCGTCGAGCGCTACCTGACCGGGCTCCACCGGCAGTACCGCCAGGGGACCCCGCCGGCCGTCCCAGGAGAGGTCTCGGATTCCGTGGACGGCGCGTCCGCCCGGCCCCGGGCCACGGCGGCGGAATGAGCCCCCTGCCGTCCGATAGCGTGGAACCGTGCGGCTCACAGTGTTCTGGGATCGGATGAACCAGCAGTTCGGCGCCACCTACGCCCAAAGCGTGGCCAAGGACTACGTCATGTCCGAGCTGAACGGCCGCACCATCGAACAGGCCCTCGCCGACGGGGAACCGCCCAAGAAGGTCTGGCAGGCGGTCGTCGCCACCTTCGACGTCCCCTCGAAACTCCAATAGGCGGCGCGCGGCGGTGGCCTGACTCCGCGCGGGTCAGTCCGGGACGGGCAGGTGGGCGTACAGGTCCATCGCGTCCACGGACGACGGCAGGTCGCTGACCTGGCCGTCGCCGACCTCGACGACGCGCCACACGCCGTCCGTCCGCCGCGCCAGGTCGGTCGTGATGAACCGGCAGCCCAGCGCGCGCACGGCCGGGGCGACCGTGTCCAGGTCGGGGTCCAGTTCCACGCCCGGACTGTCGGGGTGCGGGCCGACCAGCGCCGGCTCACCGTCCACCCACCACACGCGAGCCTCGCCCTCGCCTTCGTACTGCTCGAATTCGCGCACGACGAGACCGCCCGCCAGATGGTCGTCCCGCAGCGCGACCATCTTCGAGGCGACGTCGTGCAGCTGCCCGAGGTTCTTCACGTCGGGGACGAAGCACGCCTCCTCCCACTCGTGCTTGCACGACTTCACATAGTCCTTCACCACGCCCGGCCCACCGCGCAGCGGCCGTACGAGCTCTTTCAGCTCGCTCAGCTCGCCGGGGCTCTGGCCGGCGCGCAGGGGCCGCCACACGCTGTGCGGGGTCAGCCCGGCGAACGTGTCGTGCCAGCCCGGCAGCTCGTGCGCGCGCCTGTAGTCGTCCGGATGCGTGAGCAGCACCGTCCCGCGCTGCTTCAGCACGGCGAAGACCGCGGCGTACTCGTCCCCGGTGAGCATCCACCCGCGGTACCAGATCGGCCCCAGGTCGTCGGGCACCGCCCGGACCGCGTCGTCCACGTCGCCGCGTCGCAACGCGTCATGATCGAGCAGGGCGATCTCGCCGTAGTGGTCGCGCACGGCCGCGGCCTCGCGCAGAAAGTGCGGGTCAACGCGCCGAGGGTGGATCGGATCGACGCAGAAGAGAACGGTCAGCGTCATGATTGGAACCCTCCGTGGACGGCGCCAGCGTACGGGGTCGGGACCATGGAACGCACGGAGATTCCCACCCGAATCGCCCAACCGGCCGATGATCGAACTTATGTTCGGTAAGCTGGCCCGGTGCCGCGGCGTCGTCCACAATCGCGCCCGGGCCTCGCAAAGTGTCGGAGGCCCGCCGTAACGTCGCCCTCGACATCGCAGTCAGCGGCCGAGAGCCGACAGTCACGACGAGAAGGACATCTCACATGGCAGCGAACGACCGGGAGAAGGCTCTCGAAACCGCACTCGCCCAGATCGAGCGGCAGTTCGGCAAGGGGTCGGTCATGCGGATGGGCGAGGAGGCGCGGGCGCCGGTCGAGGTGATCCCCAGCGGCGCGATCTCCCTCGACATCGCGCTCGGCATCGGCGGCCTGCCCCGCGGCCGCGTCGTCGAGGTCTACGGCCCGGAGGGCTCCGGCAAGACGTCCATCGCGCTCCACGCCGTGGCCAGCGTCCAGAAGAAGGGCGGCATCGCCGCGTTCGTGGACGCCGAGCACGCCCTCGACCCCGAGTACGCGGCCGCCCTCGGCGTGGACATCGACGCCCTGCTCGTGATCACCGACATGCTGATCCGCTCCGGCGCGATCGACATCGTCGTCATCGACTCCGTCGCCGCGCTCGTCCCCCGCGCCGAGATCGAGGGCGAGATGGGCGACAGCCACGTCGGCCTCCAGGCCCGCCTCATGTCGCAGGCCCTGCGCAAGCTCACCGGCGCCATCAACACCACCAAGACGACCGCCCTCTTCATCAACCAGCTCCGCGAGAAGGTCGGCGTCATGTTCGGGAGCCCCGAGACGACCACCGGCGGCCGGGCGCTGAAGTTCTACGCCTCCGTCCGGCTGGACGTCCGCCGCATCGAGACCCTCAAGGACGGCACCGAGGCCGTCGGCAACCGCGTCCGGGTCAAGGTCGTCAAGAACAAGATGGCCCCGCCGTTCCGCGTCGCCGACTTCGACCTGCTCTACGGCCAGGGCATCAGCCGCGAGGGCGGCCTGATCGACCTCGGCGTGGAGCACGGCTTCGTCCGCAAGTCCGGCGCCTGGTACACCTACGACGGCGACCAGCTCGGCCAGGGCAAGGAGAACGCCCGCAACTTCCTCAAGGCCAACCCCGACATGGCCGACGGCATCGAGAAGAAGATCAAGGAGAAGCTCGGCATCGGCCCGAAGGTCGACCGGGAGGCCGAGCCCGCCGCCCCGGACGCCGCCGCGGCGCCCGCGCCGCCGGAGGCCGCCGCCAAGACCACCGGCCGGAAGACGGCCAAGGCCAAGCCGGGTGACTCCTGACGGGGAATCCCACGATAAGGGTGACTCCTGACGAAGAGTGGGCGATGATCTCGTATGCAGGGCGGCGGCGCCTTATCCGGCATCGCACGATCGGTGCGCGGACCTTCCCCGACGGCGCCGCCGCTCCCACGGCCCGCCCGCCGCACCTTCGGGTGAGGACGACCACCGGTGGATGACCCCGGCGCCAAGACGCCCCGCGGCAAGCGGGGCGGGCACGCGGCGGATCCCGAGGGGGCCGCGCGGGACATCTGCCTGCGGATGCTGTCCAGGTCGCCGCGCACCCGCGCGCAGCTGGCCGACGCCCTGCGCCGCAAGGACGTCCCGGACGACGTCGCGGAGCGGGTCCTCGGCCGCTTCACCGACGTCGGCCTCATCGACGACGAGGCGTTCGCGAAGGCCTGGGTCCAGTCCCGCCACACCGGCCGCGGCCTGGCCAGGCGGGCCCTCGCCCACGAACTCCGCCGCCGCGGCGTCGCGGACGAAACCGTCAACGACGCCGTCGAGTCCCTCGACACCGACCGGGAGGAAGCGACCGCCCGCACCCTCGTGGCCCGCAGACTCCCGTCCACGAGGGGCGTCGACCCCGCCAAACGCATGCGCCGCCTGGTAGGCATGCTCGCCCGCAAGGGCTACCCACCCGCCCTCGCCTACCGAGTAGTAAAGGAGGCCCTAGCCCAAGAGGGCACGGCCCCAGACGACCTCCCCGACCCCCCAGACTGACCCACCCCACGCCTCCGCCCGCGCAATGCTTCCGGCCTGACAAAGCCCGACCGCCAAGGGCGGTGCAAGCGAGCACCGCTTGCTCATTACCTCTGGGCCGCTTACCGTTACGGCAGTGAGGAGTTACTCCGCGTCTCGCGGATTGCCATACGACCGAGCACGTTCCAGCAGCTGAGAGGCATACAGGACACGTTCGTCGACCGGATACGGCCGAATCACCGGGGGCGCGTAGCGCGCTGCCCGGCGGTGTCATGCATCCGGCCGTCCGATGAGCGCGGGTAAATCCTCGCTAGGCAGGGTCCGGACTCCTGACGGGCCCGCGGCGAGGAAGGATCGACCTCATGGAGAGCGTCCTGCTGGGTGCAGCGCTGCTGGTGGCCCTGGTCGCTCTCGTGATCATCGTTCTATGGCGTCCGGGCACGGCGGGGAAGGCCGCGGCGGAGCTGGCCCGCGCGCAGAGCGAGGCCGACGAGATCCGCTCCAAGGCCAAACGGGACGCCGAAGAGGTCCTGGGGAACGCCGAACGCGACGCGCAGCGGATCGCGTCCGACGCGCGCGCGAAGGCCGAGGAGGAGGGCCAGGCCCTCCGCGACGACCTGCGGAACGTCCGGGAGGACCTGGAGCGCCGCGAGGCGCGGCTCGCGGAGCGGGAGCAGCGGCTGGACGGGGAGCTGCGGCGCCTGGAGCAGTGGCAGGGGCGGCTCACTGAAACGAAGAAGGCCCTCGAAGTCCGCGAAAGGGAACTGGACGGCGTCGCCGAGGAGCGCCGCAAGGTCCTGGAGCGCGCGGCCGGCCTCACCGCCGGCCAGGCCAGGGCCGAGCTCGTCGCGGCGATCGAGAACCAGGCCAAGCGGGAGGCCATCCCGATCACCCGCGAGATCGAGAACGCGGCGCGCGCCGAGGGCGACAAGCGCGCCCGCAAGATCGTGACGCTGGCGATCCAGCGGGTCGCCAGCGAGCAGACGGCCGAGTCGGTCGTGTCGGTGCTGCATCTGCCGAGCGACGAGATGAAGGGCCGCATCATCGGCCGCGAGGGCCGCAACATCCGCGCGTTCGAGACCACCACCGGCGTCAACCTGATCATCGACGACACGCCCGAGGCGGTGCTGCTGAGCTGCTTCGACCCGGTGCGGCGCGAGGTCGGGCGGCTGACGCTGGAGAAGCTCGTCCTGGACGGCCGGATCCACCCCCAGCGCATCGAGGAGATCTACGAGCGCAGCAAGAGCGACGTGGAGCAGCTGTGCGTGCGCGCCGGGGAGGACGCGCTCGTCGAGGTCGGCATCGCCGACATGCACCCGGAGCTCATCGCGCTGCTCGGCCAGCTGCGGTACCGCACGTCCTACGGGCAGAACGTCCTGAAGCACCTGATCGAGTCCGCGCACATCGCGGGCATCATGGCGAGCGAGCTGCGGCTCCCGGTGGACATCGCCAAGCGCGGGACGCTGCTGCACGACATCGGCAAGGCGCTGACCCACGAGGTCGAGGGCAGCCACGCGCTGATCGGCGCGGAGATCGCCCGCCGCTACGGCGAGCCCGAGGACGTCGTCCACGCCATCGAGGCGCACCACAACGAGGTCGAGGTCCGCACGGTGGAGGCGGTGCTGACGCAGGCCGCGGACGCCGTCAGCGGCAGCCGCCCGGGGGCGCGCAGAGAGTCCCTGGAGGCGTACGTCAAGCGGCTGGAGCGGCTGGAGGAGATCGCCCGCGACAAGCACCCCGGCGTGGAGAAGGTCTTCGCGATGCAGGCCGGCCGGGAGATCCGGGTGATGGTCAAACCCGACGCCGTCGACGACATCCAGGCCCAGGTCATCGCCCGCGACATCGCCAAGCAGGTCGAGGACGAGCTGACGTACCCGGGGCAGATCCGCGTCACCGTCGTCCGGGAGTCGCGCGCCACCGAGTTCGCCCGCTGACTCCGCGGACGCCCGGCCCCAGGGCGGGTGGCTGAGGGCGGCTGGGCCCGTCCGCCGGCGCGGGGGCGGACGGGCGGGTATCAGCCGACCGTCAGTTGGATCGGTTCCACACCGCGGGGCTCGAAGCCGAGGGTCTGGCCGTAGAACGCCAGCTCGGCCTCCAGGCAGCGGATGACGGTGTCGGCCCGGCGGAAGCCGTGCGATTCGCCCTCGAACGTGAGGTAGGCGTACGGCATCTTCTTCCCGGCCAGCGCCAGCGCGAAGCGCTCGGACTGGTCGGGCGGCACCACCGGGTCGTTGAGGCCCTGCAGCAGCAGGACCGGGCAGGCCGTCCTGTCGGCGCTGCCGAGCGGCGAACGCTCCTCGTAGGCGCGCTCGAACCCGGGCAGCGGCCCGATCAGCCCGAACAGGTAGTGGGACTCGAAGTCGTGCGTGGCCTCGGCGAAGCTCTGCAGGTCGCTGATCCCGTAGTAGGACGTGGCGGCCTTGAAGACGTCGGTGCGGGTGATGGCGGCGAGCGTCGTCCAGCCGCCCGCGGAGCCGCCGCGGATCGCGAGCCGGGCGGGGTCGGCGATCCCGCCGTCGACGAGGGCCTGCGCGGCGGCGACGGCGTCCTCGACGTCCACGACGCCCCACTGGCGGCGCAGCCGCTCGCGGTAGGCGCGGCCGTAGCCGGTCGATCCGCCGTAGTTGACGTCGATGACGCCGATGCCGCGGCTGGTGAAGAACGCCCGCTCCAGGTCGAGGGTCGTGGAGACGTGCCCCGTGGGCCCGCCGTGCACGAACACCACGTACGGCGGCAGCTCGCCCTCGGGCGCGGCGGCCTCCGGGTTGGCGGGCGGGAAGACGTAGGCGTGGACGGGACGCCCGAACGGCCCCTCCAGCCGTTCGGCGCGCGGCCGCGACAGGTAGGCGACGTCGGGCAGCTCGGCCAGCTCGCGGCGCAGCCCCTCGACGCGGCCGGTGGTGGTGTCCACCCGCACGACGGACGTGGGCAGGTCGGGCCCGCCGGCGATGCCGACGATCGTCGTGCCGTCCGTGGACAGCTGCGGCTGCCAGTGCCCGTACGGCACCTCCAGGTCGGTGAGGTCCAGCGTCTCCGGGTCGTAGACGCCGAGGCGCAGGTCGCCCTCGCCGTGCAGGACGGCGAGGCGCCCGTCGCCGAGCAGCGCGTACGGCATGCCGCCGAGCTGCCACAGCGGGCCCGCGAACTCCTCCTCGGCCGGGTAGAGGGCCTGCGGCGACTCGCCGTGCAGGCCGACCTGGTAGATGTTCCACCAGCCGGGCCAGTCGGAGATGACGTAGAGGGACTCGTTGTCGCGCCACAGCGGCGCGAGCGCCGACTCCTTGAGGCCGCCCTTGACGGTGCGGGGCGCGACCGTGGCGCCGTCCTCGAGCGCCGCCACGCGGATCTCGGTGCCGTCCCACGGCATGCGCGGGTGGTTCCACTGCACCCACGCAAGGTGGCCGCCGCCGGGCGACGGGGCGGGCGAGGCGTAGAAGTCGGCGCCGGTGACCAGTTCGCGGATCGCGCCGGCGTCGTCGGCGGCGCTCCCGTCGAGGGGGACGGCCACGATCGCGCGCCTGATGCCCGTGGCGGGCTCGTCGGCCGCGGGGGCGTCCGCACCCTCGGCGCCCTCGGGCTCGGCCCGCGGCGCGGCGATGTGGCCCTCGCAGACGCACCAGATCTCCGTGCCGTCGGGGGACAGGACGTAGTCGGCGAAGCGGAGCCCCGCCGGGACGGCCGGCTCGGGGGTCAGCGGGTACGGCTTCGGGTCACCCTCGTCGAGCCGGTGCAGCCGCTGGTCGTCGTAGTTGGAGAAGACGATCGACCGGCCGGCGGCGGTGCGGACCGGCAGGTACGACCGCCCGCCGTACTCGTGGACGCGGGTGCGGGCGTCCCACGGCGCCTGCAGCAGCTCGGTGCGGTGCCCGCCCTTGAGATGGATGACCGTCGTCCGCCCGCCCTCCTCGGGCCGCGTCTCCTGCCACCACACGTCGCTGCCCTCGACGGTGGGGAAGCTGAGGCGCAGCCGGGCGCGGGCGACGTCGGCCGCGGAGATGGGGGATGGCCATGAGCCATAGGGAAGGGTCGCACGAGCGGTCATACCAGGAATCGTCCCGCATACGGGGACGTGTTGGGGTGATGACGGGCCGTTTGACTTCGGAAAGATACAAGCGGGCCACCAGCCAACTCGCCGGTAACACGGTCGAGGGCGCCGCCCGGGGGGTGGCGGCGCCCTCCGCGGGCGGGTGCTCTCGTCAGGCGGCCCCGGGCTCACCGGTGGCCTGGCGCGTCATTCCGGGCGCCGGAGGCGGCCCGGACGAGCCGAGGGTCTTGGCCGAGGTCCTGCGGCTCCGGCGGCTCCGGCCCTCCAGCCACGTCGCGAGCCGGCTCAGCGACATGTTCATCGCGATGTAGATGATCGCGACGACGATCCCGGCCTGCAGGACGTTGTTGTGGTAGTTCGCGGGGACCTGCTTGAAGCCGGCCTGGAGGAACTCGCCGTAGGCGATGATGAACCCGAGGGCGGTGTCCTTCAGCAGGACGACGATCTGGCTGACGATCGCGGGCATCATCGCGGTGACGGCCTGCGGCAGCAGCACGAGCCGCATGACGCCGTTCTTGCGCAGGCCGACCGAGTAGGCGGCCTCCGACTGGCCCTTGGGCACCGCCAGGACGCCCGCCCGCACGATCTCGGCGAGCACCGCGCCGTTGTACATCACCAGGCCGAACACGACCGCGGCGAACGCGGGCACGGTCACGACGCCGGCGTTGCTCTCCACGCCGAAGATGAAGAAGAAGTAGTCGACCGACATCCGCTGGAGCTGGCCGAACGGGGACTCGGCGATCGCCGGGCTGATCTTGTTCGGCACGAAGAACGCCAGGAAGATCAGGATCAGCAGCGGGATGCCGCGGAAGAACTCGACGACGGCGCCGGCGGGGAGGCGGATCCACCAGTGGTCCGACAGCCGCGCCAAGCCGAACACGGCGCCGAAGATCAGCGCCAGCACGGTCGCGACGGCGGCGGCCTTCAGCGTGTTCAGCAGCCCCGGCAGGAGCAGGTGCCGCCAGACCGTCCACTCGGTGAACGGGGTCCACAGTTGCTTCTCGAACTGGCCCTTGGCCTGCAGCCGCCAGCAGAGCGCCGCCAGGATCGCGAGGAGCACGACCGACACCAGGACGCTCAGCAGCCTGTTCCGCTTGCGCGCCCGCGGGCCGGGGATGTCGAAGAGGACGTTCGCTTCCCTGCTCACCGCGCCACCGCCATCCGCTTGGCCAGCCAGCCGAAGAAGTACCCGGTCGGCAGGGTGAGGATCAGGAAGCCGATGGCGACGCCGAGGAACAGCGGGATCACGCCGTCGGAGAACGTCGGCTTGTCGACGATCGTCTTGGTCACCAGCGCGACCTCACCGTAGCTGGCCGCGGCGGCGACCGTCGTGTTCTTGATCATGGCGATGAGCACGCTGCCCATCGGCGCGATGATCGACCGGAACGCCTGCGGCAGGATGATCATCCGGAGCGACTGGGTGAACGTCAGCCCGATCGAGCGGGCCGCCTCGGCCTGCCCCAGCGGGATGGTGTTGATGCCCGAGCGCAGGGTCTCGCACACGAACGCCCCGGTGTACGCGGACAGTCCGACGACCGCCCACCAGTAGTAGGTCGTCGAGGAGACGCTGGAGAACTTCAGGGCGAGGATGTCGTTCAGCCCGAGGCTGCACATCAGCAGCACCAGCGTGAGTGGCGTGTTCCGGACGATGTTGACGTAGCCCGTGCCGAACTTGCGCATGACGGGCACGGGCGCGACGCGGAAGCTCACCATGACCGTGCCGATGATCAGGGAGAGCACCGCCGCGGCGCCCGCCAGGCGCAGGGTCGCCCAGAACCCCCGGAGGATCTCCCCGGAGTTCTCGAAGAACGGGGTGAAGTCAAACATTGCTCAGCTGTTCCATGGCGTTCCAAGGGGTCGGGGCAGGCCGGTGCGTCCCCGGGGGGACACGTCCTCGCGGGGACGCACCGGCGCGACCGGTCGGGCTCGGCCTGGGTCAGGAGCGGCGCCCGCGGCCGGGCGCGCCGCCTGCGGTCAGGCGCAGCCCTCCATCGTCGGGACCTCCTTGACGAGCTTCAGCCCGGTGCCGGCGAAGTGCTTGTCGAGGTACTGCCCGGCGGCGCCGTCGGAGTACATCTTGCTGATGGCCTTGTTCACGGCCTCGCAGGTCTCGGTGTCGCCCTTCTTCATGCCGACGCCGAACTTCTCGTCGGTGAAGGGGTCGTTGATGACCTTGAAGGAGCCCTTCTGCTGGTTGGCGAACCCGGCGAGGATCAGGTCGTCGGTGCTGACCGCGTCGAGGGCGCCGGACTTCAGCTTGCTCACGCACTCGGAGTAGCTCTGCGCGTCGACCAGCTTGACGCCGTCGATGTCGAGCTTGCCGTCCGGCGGCGGGTCGGTGATCCGGCGGAAGGAGTTGGACCCCGCCGCCTTGCACAGCCGCTTGCCCTTGAGGTCCGCGGCCTTCTTGATGTCGTTGTTGTCGGCGTTCACCATCGTGTCCTGGTGGGCCACGTAGTACGGGCCGCCGAACGTCACCTGCTGCTTGCGCGCCTCGGTGATGGAGTAGGTGGCCACGACGAGGTCGACCTGGCCGCCGCCGATGAACGACTCGCGGTTCGCGGAGGTCGTCTCCTTGAAGGTGATGCCGTCCTCGGGAACGCCCAGCTCCTTGGCGATGTACTTGGCGACGTCGACGTCGAAGCCGTCGAAGGTGCCGTCGGGCTTCTTCAGGCCCAGGGCCGGCTGGTCGAACTTGATGCCGATGGTCAGCTTCTTGTCGTCCTGCGCCTTCTGCAGGACCGTCTTGGCCTCGGTCTTCTCCGTGTCGCTGCCACACGCGGAAAGCGCCAGTGACAATGCCATCCCCGCCCCGATGAGGGCGCCGAAACGACGTACTCGCATTTCTCGTCCTACCTCTACTCTGCCGGAGCCCCGTGGCTCTGTGGACCATTCACATCCGCTGTGGACCGAACAGCTCAGGTTTCTGGATACATCGGGGAAAAGTGGATCAGTGGGTGAGGATCTTGGAAAGGAAGTCCTTCGCGCGGTCGGTGCGCGCGTTGGTGAAGAACTCGTTCGGCGTGTTCTCCTCCACGATCTGCCCGTCCGCCATGAACACGACCTTCTGCGCCGCCCTGCGGGCGAAGCCCATCTCGTGGGTCACGACGATCATCGTCATGCCCTCGCGGGCCAGGCCCGTCATGACGTCGAGGACCTCGTTGACCATCTCGGGGTCGAGCGCCGAGGTCGGCTCGTCGAAGAGCATCACCTTCGGCCGCATCGCGAGGGAGCGCGCGATCGCGGCCCGCTGCTGCTGGCCGCCGGACAGCTGGGCGGGGTACTTCTGCGCCTGGTTCGCGATGCCGACGCGGTCCAGCAGCTCCATCGCGTGCTTCTCGGACTCCTGCTTGCCCTGCTTGCGGACCTTGATCGGCCCGAGCGTGACGTTGTCCAGGATCGTCTTGTGCGCGAAGAGGTTGAACGACTGGAACACCATGCCGACGTCGGCCCGGAGCTTCGCGAGATCCTTGCCCTCCTTCGGCAGCTCCTTGCCGTCGACCAGGATCTTCCCGCTGTCGATGGGCTCCAGCCGGTTGATCGACCGGCACAGGGTCGACTTCCCGCCGCCGGAGGGGCCGATGACGACGACGACCTCTCCGGAGTTCACGGTCAGGTTGATGTCCCTGAGGACGTGCAGCTCCCCGAAATGCTTGTTGACGTTCTCGGCCACCACGAGGGGCCGGCCGCCCTCGGCGCCCCGCTCCGGGGCGGAGTCCCCAGGCCCGTCCTTGGTGAGGTCGGGTCCGCCTTCGCTGTCCGTCATGCGGTCGGACTTTACGTCATGCGCGACGGCGCGAAAGTTGCCGCGCGGTACCGATACGATCACGAATCCCCATGTCGGGCGGGGTTCGCCGTGGCGGAGAGTGATCATCGGAGGTCGCCCGCGTCGCAATGACCGGTTCGGTGATATCGCGTAAGACCCGTACCCTTGGTAACCGTCATGAGTGCGCCTATGAATACGGCTCCCCGTACGTACGAGATCCGTACTTACGGGTGCCAGATGAACGTTCACGACTCCGAGCGGCTGTCCGGTCTCCTGGAGGCGGCGGGGTACGTCCGCGCCGGCGACGCCGAGCCCGACGTGGTGGTGTTCAACACCTGCGCGGTGCGGGAGAACGCCGACAACCGGCTCTACGGCAACCTGGGCCATCTGCGGCCGGTCAAGGACGGTCATCCCGGTATGCAGATCGCCGTGGGCGGGTGCCTCGCGCAGAAGGACCGCGACACCATCGTCCAGCGCGCCCCCTGGGTGGACGTCGTGTTCGGCACGCACAACATCGGATCGCTGCCCGCGCTGCTGGAGCGGGCGCGCGTGCAGAGCGAGGCGCAGGTCGAGATCGAAGAGTCGCTGGTGACCTTCCCCTCGACGCTGCCGACGCGCCGTGAGTCGCCCTACGCCGCGTGGGTGTCGATCTCCGTGGGCTGCAACAACACGTGCACGTTCTGCATCGTCCCCTCGCTGCGCGGCAAGGAGAAGGACCGCCGCCCCGGGGAGATCCTCGCCGAGATCGAGGCGCTGGTCGGCGAGGGCGTCCTGGAGGTCACCCTCCTCGGCCAGAACGTCAACGCGTACGGCTCCGGTTTCGGCGCCCTCGCCGCCGCGCCGGACGAGGTCCGCGCGATGACGGCGGGCGGGGAGTCCGCGTTCGCGGGGCTGCTGAGGGCGTGCGGGGACGTCGAGGGCCTGGAGCGGGTCCGGTTCACCTCACCGCACCCGAAGGACTTCACCGACGACGTCATCGCCGCCATGGCCGAGACGCCGAACGTGATGCCGTCGCTGCACATGCCGCTGCAGGCGGGGTCGGACGCGGTGCTGCGCGCGATGCGCCGCTCGTACCGGCAGGAGCGCTACCTCGGCATCATCGACAAGGTCCGGGCCGCCATCCCGGACGCGGCGATCACCACCGACATCATCGTGGGCTTCCCCGGGGAGACCGAGGCCGACTTCGAGGAGACCCTGCACGTGGTGCGGGAGGCCCGGTTCTCGTCGGCGTTCACGTTCCAGTACTCCAAGCGTCCGGGCACCCCGGCGGCGGCCATGGACGGCCAGCTGCCGAAGGAGGTCGTCCAGGAGCGGTACGAGCGGCTGGTCGCCCTCCAGGAGGAGATCTCCTGGGAGGAGAACAAGAAGCAGCTCGGCCGGACCCTGGAGGTCCTGGTGGCCGAGGGCGAGGGCCGCAAGGACCAGGCGACCCGCCGGCTGTCCGGCCGGGCGCCCGACAACCGGCTCGTCCACTTCGCCGTGCCGGAGGAGCCGGTCCGCCCCGGCGACATGGTCACGGTGGAGGTCACCTACGCCGCGCCGCACCATCTCGTCGCCGACAAGCCCGCGCGGGCCGTCCGCCGGACGCGGGCGGGCGACGCGTGGGAGGCGCGCCGGGCCGGGACGGACGGCCGGCAGGGCGTTTCGCTCGGAATGCCGTCGATCGGGCGTCCGGCGCAGGCCGACACGCCCGCGCCGGGCTGCGCCACCGTCTCCTGAACTCGGGCATGATCGAGGGTCGATCCCGCGTGCCGCCCCCGGCGGCGGTCGCGGGCCCTGTGTCAGGGAGG
>NZ_BMRO01000003.1:317107-343925 GCF_014648675.1 Actinomadura livida | reverse complement strand
GCTGGACGGGCTGCGCGCCGCGTGCGACGAGGCCGTCCAGCGCCTGGGCGAGGCAGACGTACTGGTCGTCGTTGGCGGCGCCCCGGAGACCCGGACCTACGGGCCGGACGCGTACGCGACGCTCCAGCCGTACGGACTCTCCTGGACGGCCCCCGACCACCCCAAGGACGACGCGGAGGCCCTCCCGCTCTCCCTCAGCATCGGGCGCTGGCTCCTGCACAGGCAGGGCACCGGGGGCGACGCCCGCTACGAGGCGATCGCGTTCGACGCGCCGCCGGAGGAATGCCTGGAGCTCGGCCGGCGACTGGCCGAGTCGGCCGAAAGGGTCGCCCTCCTGGTGATGGGCGACGGCACGGCGTGCCGCTCGGAGAAGGCACCGGGGTACCTCGACGAGCGCGCGGCCCCCTACGACGGGGCCGTGGCGCGCGCGCTCGGACGCGCGGATGCCGCCGCCCTGGCCGACCTGGATCCGGATCTCTCCCGGGAACTCCAGGTGGCCGGGCGGGCGGCATGGCAGGTGCTCGCCGGCGCGGCCGGCGGGGGCGGCTTCAGCGCCGGCCTGCTCGCGGACGAGGCGCCGTACGGAGTCGGCTACTTCGTCGCGGCCTGGTCACGCCCGCCTTACGGCTGCTGACCGGGTCCCTCGTGACCGCCGCCACCCGGAGCGCCGCCCCCTGGAGCGCCACCGCCGGGCCCGCCGCCACCGGGAGTTCCACCACCGGGAGTTCCACCACCGGGTCCGCCGCCCTGGCCGCCTTCGCGGTCGATGTACTCACCGGCCCTGTCCTGGATCCGGTCGATCTTGTCGGCGTGCTTCCCGCCCGTGCGCTCGTCGATCATGTCCCCGCCCCGCTCGACACCGTGGCGTGCCTTGTCGGGGTGCTGCCCGAGCATCTGCTTCACCTTGTCGACGATGGACATCGAAAATCCCCCCGGATCCCTCGTCCTGTCGGTGGTGCCCGCTTGGCGCGCGACACCCGTACAGTCCGCCCATACCCATACTGTTGCCACAATTAAGCCCGTGACCTCACGAAATGCGTCCGATGCCGCGCACCCGGCGCCGCGTCCCACCGCCCCCGGCGTGCTCGCGGTCGTCGGCGCGACCGCCGCCGGAAAGTCCGACCTCGCCGTGGAACTGGCCCTGGCGCTGGACGGGGAGGCGGTGAACGCCGACTCGATGCAGCTCTACCGCGGCATGGACGTCGGGACCGCGAAGCTCACCCCCGCCGAGATGCGCGGGGTGCCCCACCACCTGCTGGACGTCTGGGACGTGACCCGGACCGCGAGCGTCGCCGAGTACCAGCGGCTCAGCGAAGCGGTGATCACCGACATCCGGGGCAGGGGCCGGGCGCCCGTCCTCGTCGGCGGTTCCGGCCTGTACGTGCGGGCCGCGCTCGATCACATGGACTTCCCGGGCACGGACCCGGACGTCCGGGCGCGGCTGGAGGGGGAACTGGCGCACGCCGGGCCCGCGGCGCTGCACGGGCGGCTGCGCGCGGTGGACCCGGCCGCGGCGGAGGCGATCCTGCCGAGCAACGGCCGCCGGATCGTCCGCGCCCTGGAGGTGATCGAGATAACGGGGCGCCCGTTCACCGCGACCCTGCCCGAGCACCGGTACCGCTACGGCTCGGTCGTGCAGATCGGCCTGAGCGTTCCCCGCGCGGAACTGGACGAGCGCATCGCCGTGCGGGTGGCGCGGATGTGGGACGCGGGGCTGGTCGACGAGGTCCGGGAGTTGGACCGAGCGGGCCTGCGCGACGGCCTGACGGCCGGACGCGCGCTCGGCTACGCGCAGGTGCTCCGGTTCCTGTCGGGGGAGTGGACCGAGGAGCAGGCGAAGGAGGAGACCATCCGGTCGACCCGCCGCTTCGCCCGCCGCCAGGAGTCGTGGTTCCGCCGGGACCCGCGCGTCCAGTGGCTCCCGTATGACGCCCCTGACCTGGTCGGCCGCGCGCTCGCGCTGATCGGCTGAGAGGTCCGGCGGACGCAATATGATCGGGAGATGCGGTTTGTCAAGGGGCACGGCACAGAGAACGACTTCGTGATCCTGCCCGATCCGGACGGAGCCCTGGACCTCACGCCGGAGGCCGTGGCGCGGCTGTGCGACCGGCGGGCCGGGATCGGCGCCGACGGCGTCCTGCGGGTCGTCCGCACCAAGGCCGCGGATATCGAGGGCGCGGGCATCGACCCGGACATCGACGCGGGCGCCGAGTGGTTCATGGACTACCGCAACGCCGACGGCGGCATCGCGGAGATGTGCGGCAACGGGATGCGGGTCTTCGCCCGCTACCTGGTCGACGCCGGCCTCGCCGCGCCCGGCGAGTGGGACGTGGCGACCCGCGCGGGCCTGCGGCGCGTGACGCTGGGCGCGTCCGGGGACGTCAGCGTCGAGATGGGCCCGGCCGACGTCCTCGGCCCCGGCGAGGCGACCCTGGCGGACGCGGTGTTCCAGGGCGAGCGCGTCTCCGTCGGCAACCCCCACCTGGCGTGCCGCGTGGACGGACCGCTCGCGGCGCTGGACCTCTCGCGGGCGCCCGGCTTCGATCCCGCCGTCTTCCCCGAGGGCGTGAACGTCGAGTTCTTCCGCACCGTCGGCGAGCGGCACCTGGAGATGCGGGTGTACGAGCGCGGCTCCGGCGAGACCCGTTCGTGCGGTACCGGCACGGTGGCCGTCGCCGCCGTCGCCGCCCGGGGCATGGACGAACCGGGCGAATGGACCGTGGACGTGCCCGGCGGCCGGGTCACCGTGGCGCTCGGCCGGGGGACCAGCCGGCTCACCGGTCCGGCGGTCCTGGTGGCCGAGGGCGAGACCCGGCCGGGGTGGATCTAGCGCGCACCCCCGGCGACCAGGAGCGGAGCGGCGTCCGTCCTCGTCCCGGCACGAACGGGACAGCTGTCCCTCACCACCGGGACCTTCCGCCGCATACTTTCATTCATGCACACCCTCTGGTGAATGGCCCGTACGGATCGGGATGGGAGCCCCGGTGCCGTACGGAGCCTGAGGGCCGGTGGCGACCTTCTTGGCGGGGGGCGGTCACCGGCCCTCCCACCGGGTGATGTCCGGGAGCGGGCCGGGGAACGCGGAACCGGGGAACCGGGGAACGCGGAAGACGTCGCAGATACGTCTTACCGGCGGACGCCGTTGACGGGCAGCTTGGCCCGGACCAGCGTCCCGCCCTTGGGACCGGGGCCGACGGTACAGGAACCGCCGAGTTCGGCCGCACGTTCGCGCATGGACGACATTCCGATGCCCGAGCGCACCCGCGTGGGCAGCCCGACACCGTCGTCGTCGACCGTGACGTGCAGATCGCCGTTCAGATGCAGGCGGACCACCGCGGAGCACGCGTTGGCGTGCCGGTGCACATTGGTGAGCGCCTCCTGCACGATCCGGTACGCGGCCACCTCGGCGGCGGCGGGCAGGCCGTTGAGGTCGCCCTCCACCTGGACGTCCACCTGCGGGCCGTCGCCCGTGGCGACGACCCCGCCGAGCGCCTGGATCGCGCCCTCCAGCCCGAGGTCGTCCAGCGCGGGCGGCCGCAGCCCGTACACGAGCTCCCGGATGTCGCCGATGGTGCTGCCCATCGTCGCGCGGAGCTCCTCCAGCAGCGCGTCCACCGCCTCGGGGTCGGTCTTCAGCGTGATCCGCGCGGCGTCGACCGTCATCGCGAGGCTGGCGAGCGTCGGCCCGAGGCCGTCGTGCAGGTCGCGCCGCAGCCGCCGCCGCTCCTCCTCGCGGGTGCGCAGGATGTGCTCGCGGGAGCGCTGGACGTCCGCGGCGAGCCGCACCGCGTTCGCCAGCTCGGCGAGGTTGCGGGCGAGGATGCCCGACAGCCGCGCGTCCGGCGACCGGGTGACGCCGAACAGCAGCCGGCCCACCGGCTCCCCGTGCCACACCAGCGGGATGAGCTGCGGCCGGTCGCCGAGCACGCCGTCCTCCGCGGAGATCGTGCGGCCGTCGCGGTCCAGCACCTCGATCGTGACGCCGGTGGTGTGCAGGGCGGAGCGGGCCACCTCGGCGGCCACCGCGAGCGCGGCCGGCGGGTCGGCGGCGGTCTGCAGCCGCCGGTTGAGGCGGTCCGCGATCCGGTACGGGTCGCGCTCGCCGTGGATGAACCCGTCCACCGTGCGCTGCAGGCGCCGCCGGACGGGCTCGAACACCGCGCCCGCGAGGATCGCCGCGGCCAGCCCCGAGATCGTCCCCTCGCCGTGGGCGAGCAGGCTCGCCCCGCCGACGAACGCGAAGTACAGGCCGGTGACGAGGGCGAGGAGGCCCGCGTACACCAGCGTGCGGCTGATCACGAGGTCGATGTCGTAGAGCCGGTAGCGGGTGATCGCGATGGCGACGCAGACGGGGACGGCCACGATCGTGATGTTGCGCACCGGGTCGCCGATCATCGTGTTCTCGCCCGCGTAGATCACCGCGATGGCGACCAGGCCGGGGTAGACGACCCAGGCGATCTGCCGCCGGACGTCCGGGGGCGACTTGACGAACCGCACCAGGATCGAGCACAGGGCCGCCGCCAGGGTGCCGAGGATGAGCACGGTGATGGCCAGCGGAATGTCACCGAACGGGTAGACCGAGACCCCGTTGTGCCACTTGCGCACGTCCGGGTCGATCGTCAGGTGGACGCAGACGACCAGGGGGATGAGGAACGCGAGGGCGAGCACCGGCCGGAACCAGCGCGACACCAGCCGGCCGTCCGGGAAGATCAGCGGGAGGACGAGCGTAAGGGCGTAGGTGTCAACGGCCCACAGCCAGGTGCCGAGCCAGGTGAGGAAGCCGGTTCCGGCCCAGCCGCGGAGCTCGAACCACGGGGCCAGATTGAGCGACAGGACGTACACGGCGGAGCTGAAGCCGGCCGCGAGCATGAGCCAGCCGACCTTCAGCCCCGGCCGGTGCCGCAGCAGGACGGCGGCCACCAGGGTCCACGCGGTCGCGACGAGGATCTCCGGATGCCACCAGACCATCCGCAGGTCGGCGGGGAGCAGGCCGCCGACGACGAGCGACGCGGCGACGAGGAGGACGGCGCCGAACGCGACGGCGACCGCGAAGCGTCCCGCGCCGCGGTTCCTTCTCACCGTCTCGTCCATGCCCACCCCAGACCAAAAGTAATGGAATGTTAAAGCGTCCGGCTCCCTGTCCTGCAGACATCGGGGCGTCCGCCTCAGGACACCGGGACCCCCCTCCGCCGACACTGTCTCCGTCGCGGCGCGGTGGCGCGTGCCGTGATGGTAACCGCGGATTCCGGCGGAGAGAACCGAAGGTGCAGGTCACAGTCGTCCGGTGGGAGGTACCGGGCGCCCCGTGCCGCGCCGCCCGCCGGGTCCGGCACCGCGGTGCGGGCGGCGGCTCTGAGCCCTTCACAGGGGCGGGTTCGGATCGCCGCCGGCGCCGGACGACCGAAACGGGTCGCGCATTCGGAGTGCCCGCGCCGACCGGCCGGGTCAGGCCGGTCGAGTCAACATACTCGCCGTGAGCCGCCGCGATCCCGCCCACACCTGATATCGAGCGCTAACTCCGGGCTTTTCCCAACGCCGTGTGTAATCAGGCAGTAGCATCCTGTGCTCGTGTTGGGCGTCCGGAGGGGGGAGATGGCGGCGTTCGTGCTGCGCCGGTTGGCGAACCACCTGGTCCTGGCCGTCCTCGGCGTGAGCCTCGCCTACCTGCTCGCCGCCGCCGCGCTCGATCCCCGCGCGGCGTACGAGGACCGTACGCCGCGTCCGCCCGAAGCGGTCGTCGACGCCCGCCTCACTGCCCTCAACCTCAACGACCGGACGCCCCTGGCCGACCGCTACCGCATTTGGGCCGGGGACGTTCTGCGCGGTGACTTCGGCCGCACGTGGGACGGCGAACCGGTCAATGCCGAGTTGGGGCGGCGGCTCGGCGTCAGCCTGCGGCTCGTGCTGCCGGGCGCAGTCCTGGGTTGCGCGGGCGGCCTGCTGCTCGGCGCGTGGGCGGCGGTGCGGCGCGGCCGCACGGCCGACCGGCTCGTGACGTTCGGGGCGTGCCTGCTTCCGGCCGTCCCCGTGTTCGTCCTGGCGGTCCTGCTGCAGATGCTCGCGAGCAGGGCGAACGACGCGCTGGGCGTGCGGGTCTTCGTGTGGGTCGGTGAGTCCACGCCCGGAGCGCCCGGCGGAGTGGCCGGTCTCGCCGACCGTGCGCGGCACCTGCTCCTGCCGACCGTCACGATCGCGCTCGCGCAGTTGGGCGTCTACTGCCGCTACCAGCGCGGCCTCATGCTGGACGTGCTGCACGCCGACTTCGTGCGCACCGCCCGCGCCCGGGGGCTGCGGCGCCGGAGCGCGCTGCTGCGGCACGGGCTGCGGACCGCGCTCGTCCCGATGACGACCTACCTCTCCTACGCGTCCGGCCTGCTGGTCCTCGGCGCCGTCTTCACCGAGGAGATCTTCGGCCGGCACGGGATGGGGGAGTGGCTGGCCGGCTCCGTCGCGCGCGGCGACGTCAACGCGGTCGCCGCGATCGGATGCGTCGCCGTGTGCGGGGTGCTGCTCGCCGGGCTGGTCGCGGACGTCCTGCACGGCGCTCTCGACCCGCGCGTCCGGGGGGCGGCGTGACCGGCGGGGACATGTGGGTGAGCCGCCGGGCCGCGGCGGGGCTGCTCCTGCTCGCCCTGCTGTTCTCGCTGGTGCTGCTGGGGCCGCTCGTGTCGCCGTCGGGGTGGGACGAGACGGATTTCGCCGCCTTCCACGAGGGGCCGTCCGCCCGGCATTGGCTGGGCACCACGCAGAGCGGGCGGGACGTCTTCGCCCTCACCCTGCGCGGCGCGCGGACGTCGCTGCTCGTCGGCCTCTTCGTCGCCGTGGCCTCGACCGGCCTGGCCGCCGTCATCGGCGCGGCCGCAGGCTACGCGGGCGGCCGGGTGGACCGCGTCCTGATGTGGGGCGCCGACCTGCTGCTCGTCCTGCCGTCGTTCCTCGTCGCCGCCGTGCTGGCGCCCCGCCTGCCGGGCGGCCTGCCGGTGCTCATGGCGGTGCTGGCCGCGCTCATGTGGATGGTCACGGCGCGGGCGGTGCGGGCGATGACGGTCTCGCTGCGGCGGCGCGAGCACGTGCTGGCCGCCCGGTTCCTCGGGGTGGGCGCGCCGCGGGTGGTCGCCCGGCACGTCCTGCCGCACCTGGCGTCGCTGCTGGCCGTGGACGCGAGCCTCAACGTCGGCGTCGCGATCGTCGCGGAGGGCGGGCTGTCCTACCTCGGGTTCGGGGTGCGGCCGCCGGACGTGTCGCTCGGCACGCTGATCGCCGAGGGCCAGGGGACCGCCGCCGCCCATCCGTGGCCGTTCGCGTTCGCCGCGGGCCTGCTCGTCCTCGCCGTACTCGCGGTGAACCTCCTGGGCGACGGGCTGCGGGACGCCTTCGACCCCGCCCGGGGCGGGCGTTGAGCGTTCTGCGGGTCACGGATCTGACGGTTCGGTACGCGCCCGGCGTGCGCGCCGTCCAGGGGGCCGGCCTCACGGTGGCGGCCGGGGAGGTCCTCGGCGTCGTCGGCGAGTCGGGTTCCGGCAAGACCGCGCTCGCACTCGCCGTGATGGGCCTCCTGCCGGACGACGCCCGCGTGACGGGCTCGGTGCGGCTGCGCGGGCGGGAGCTGCTGGGACGATCGGACGCCGAGCTGTCGCGGGTGCGCGGCAAGGACCTGGCCATGGTCTTCCAGGACCCGCTCTCGGCGCTCACCCCCGTCCACACGGTGGGCGACCAGATCGCCGAAACGGTGCGGATCCACGCCCGCGTCTCGCGTGCGGCGGCGCGGGCACGGGCCGTCGCCCTGCTCGATCTGGTCGGGATTCCGGGTGCGCAGCGGCGCGCCCGCGCGTACCCGCACGAGCTCTCCGGCGGCATGCGGCAGCGCGTGATGATCGCCATGGCGATCGCCAACGACCCGGCCGTCGTCATCGCGGACGAGCCGACGGCCGCGCTCGACGCGACCGTCCAGGCGCAGGTCCTGGACGTGCTGAGGGTCGCCAAGGAGGCCACCGGCGCCGCGATCGTGCTGATCACGCACGATCCGGGGGTCGTCGCCGGGTTCTCCGACCGGGTGATGGTGATGCACGCGGGACGCTCCGTCGAGTCAGGGCCGGTGGAGGAGCTTCTCCGGCGCCCCGGTACGCCGTACACGAACGAACTGCTGCGGGCGAGTTCTCCTGCCCGCGAGTCGCCGGTGCCCCCGTCCCGGCCCGAGCGTCCAGCCGTGCTGGATGTGGACGGTCTCGTCCGCCACCACGCCCTCTACAAGGGGCCCTTGCGGTTGCGCCAGGCCGGGTCCGTGCGCGCCGTGGACGGCATCGGGTTCCGGATCCGCGAGGGTGAGACCCTCGCGTTGGTGGGGGAGTCGGGTTCCGGCAAGACCACGACCCTGATGGAGATCCTCCGCCTCTCGCGCCCGCAGGGCGGACGCGTCGCCCTCTTCGGCCGGGACACCGCCACTCTGCGCGCCAGTGACCGCAAGGCACTGCGACGTGACGTCCAGGTGGTGTTCCAGGACCCGTTCTCGTCGTTGAACCCGCGCATGCGCGTGGCCGACATCCTCGCTGAGCCGCTGACCGCGCATGGGATGCCGACGTCGCGAGCCAGGGCGCGTGTTGAGGCGCTGGTAGAGCTGGTGGGCTTGGAGCCCGCTCACGCCCGGCGTTACCCGCACGCGCTGTCGGGTGGACAGAGGCAACGTGTGGGCATTGCCAGAGCGCTCGCCCTGGAGCCCCGGTTGCTCCTTCTGGACGAACCTGTCGCGGCCCTGGACGTTATTGCGCGGGCAGAGGTGTTGGGCCTGCTGGAGCGTCTGCGCGAGCGGTTGGGCATGGCGTGCTTGCTCGTCACCCACGACATCGGGGTCGTCCGTCGCCTGGCCGATCAAGTCGCCGTCATGTACGCGGGTCGCCTCGTTGAGATCGGGCCAGCGGACGGCGTCTGCGGCGACCCCGCCCATCCGTACACACGCGCGCTTCTGGACGCGGTGCCCTTGGCCGACCCGTGCCTTGAGCAGCGCCGCCCCCGCGTCTTTCTGCGGGGAGACCCGCCCGACCCTGCGTCCCCGCCCGCGGGGTGCCGCTTCCGTTCCCGTTGCCCGCGCTACGCCATGCTTACCGCTGCCGAGGGAGTCCTGTGCGAGGAAGACGATCCCGAGTCCCGTCCCGTCCGGCCAGGGGAGGGCGCCGGCCATTCGGTCGCCTGTCACCATCCCCTTGCCGAAGGCGAGAGCGCACCTTGACACGGATATCCGGCGCCGCGCTCCTAGGCGTCGGGTTGCTGACCGGGACCGGATGCAGCGGTTCCGCGCCGGAGTCCACGGCCCGCTCGTCGGAGCAACTGCCCGCCTTCGACGTCAACCCGGTCCCGCGTGACCGTGTGGCGGAGGGCGGGACCCTGCGCTGGCCGTTGCCGGAGTTCCCGTCCCAGTGGAACTTCAACCACGTCAACGGCACCACGGGAGCGGTCGAGCGCGTCGTCCAGGGCGTCCTGCCGCATCTGATGCGCGCCGACGAGAAGGCCGTGCCGCGGCCCGTCCCCGAGTACCTGCGGTCGGCCACGCTCCGGCGCACCGGACGCGGCCAGATCGTCACCTACCGGCTCAACCCGCGCGCCCGGTGGTCGGACGGCCGGCCCATCGGCCGCGCCGACTTCGTCGCACAGGCGCGGGCGCTGTCCGGGCGGGACGCGCGCTACGAGGTCTCCACGGTCACCGGCTACCGCCGCATCAAGAGCATCGAACGAGGCGCCGGCGAACACGAGGTCAAGGTGACCTTCGACGGGACGTACGCGGACTGGCGCGGCCTGTTCAGCCCGCTGTATCCGGCCGCCGCCTACTCCACGCCGCGCGAGTTCAACGGCGGCTGGCGGAACCGGATGCCCGTCACGGCGGGGCCGTTCCGGGTGCAGCAGATCGACCGGACCGGCAAGACCGTCACCCTGGTCCGCGACCCCGCCTGGTGGGGTCCGCGGGCGAGGCTCGACCGCATCGTGTACCGCGCGATGGACCCGGCCGCGACGCCCGGCGCGTTCGCCAACGGTGAGATCGACCTGATGGACATCGGCCTGGACGCGGGCGCGCTGCGGCGTGTCCAGAGCGTCCGCGGCGCCGCCGTGCGCAAGGCGGCCGGGCCGGACTGGCGGCACTTCACGCTGAACGCCGCGTCGCCCGTCCTGTCCGACGCGCGGGTGCGGCGGGCCGTCATGCTCGGCATCGACCGGCGCGCCATCGCCCGTTCCGACCTGTCCGGCCTCGGCGTTCCCGTGCGGACGCTCGGCAACCACTTCTACGTCGCCACCCAGGACGGCTACAGAGACAACTCGGGGGAGTTCGGCGTGTACGACCTGGGCCGCGCCAGGCGGCTCCTGGACGAGGCGGGCTGGCACCTCCGCGGCGAGTACCGCGCCAAGGACGGACGGACGCTCGCGCTGCGCTTCGTCGTCCCGTCGGGCGTCCCGATCAGCAAACGCGAAGGGGAACTGGCGCGGGCCATGCTGGAACGCATCGGCGTCCGGGTGGACATCGTGCCCGTACCCGCCGACGACGTGTTCGCCCGCTACGTGACGCCCGGGAGGTTCGACATCGTGCCCTTCTCCTGGCTGGGCACGTCGTACCCGGTGTCGACGATGAAGTCGGTCTTCGCGCGGCCCGACGGTGGGCGCGTCCAGCAGAACTTCTCCCGCGTCGGCAGCGAGGCCATCGACACGGCCTTGGACGGCGCCATCGCAGAGGTCGACCCGGTGAAGGTCCACGCCCTCGTGAACGCGGCCGACCGGCTCATCTGGCGGCAGGCGTCGGTCCTGCCGCTGTATCAGCGTCCCCAGCTCGTCGCCGCGCGCGCGGACCTGGCCAATCTCGGCGCCTGCGGTTTCTTCGAGCCCGACTACGAGGACATCGGGTTCACGGACGCGTCCTAGCCCGCGTCGTTGGGGAAGGCGAGTTCGATGCCCGTGAGGTCGCTGGTGTAGCGGGCGTTCCACACGAACAGCCTCAGGTCGTCCGCGGAGATGCCCTTGTCGACCGGGAGTTCGGAGGCGATCCGCACCAGGTACGTGGCACCCGCCGGGATCATCATCGTGCCGTTCTCGTCAACGGGCGGCTCGGCCCCGTCGATCCTGGCGGTGACCTCGCTCCGGTTGGGGAGCGTGCACATGTCGTCGGGGATGCCCGCCTGCGGCATGCACCGCTCCTGGGCCGACGACGGGACCCGCGCCTTCGGCATGAACAGGTC
Organism: Actinomadura livida; assembly: GCF_014648675.1. Classification (GTDB taxonomy): domain Bacteria; phylum Actinomycetota; class Actinomycetes; order Streptosporangiales; family Streptosporangiaceae; genus Spirillospora; species Spirillospora livida. The sequence continues at coordinate 332,712 of NZ_BMRO01000003.1, read as the reverse complement.
GGCGGGGTAGTCCAGCAGCACGGGACGCCGCTGGTTGTTGGTGAGGACGTAGTCGGCGTAGGCGTACGTCGTCCCAGACGGCGGGGCCTTGGTGGCGCCGAGGGGCGCCGGGTCCGTCCCGGCCTCGACCGCGGCGAGGCTGTAGCCGTAGCCCTCGGGGGTGGTGAAGTTGAGCGGCGGGCCGGCGTCCGGGGACGGCACGGACGGGCCCGCTTCGACGCTGCCCTGGCCGGCCAGCGTCGGCCGGGCCTCCCCGCCGGGGTCGCCGCCCGGCCGGACGATCACGATCGTGGCCGCCACCGCGGTGATCCCGAGCGCCCCGGTGAGGGCCCCGGCCAGCCCGAGCCTCCCGGCCCGGGTCTTCTTCGTCCGGCGGTGCGTGCGGTAGGGGTGGTAGTCGTTGGCCATGGTTCTGCGTGCTCCCTAGGGCCCACTCCAGGCTCGGTCGCGCATCCCGTTCAAGCAGTCGGACACGATACCCGACGCCTGAATCGGCGGCGGTCCAGGTCACGGGGTTACGAACGGCGTGCGACGACGGTGTCGCGGCCGAGACCCCTGAGGGAGGCGTCCAGCACCTGCGCGGTATGCGCGATCGCGATGCCGGCGCCGCGCCGGCGCAGCGCGGTGGCGATCTGCATGGAGCAGCCGGGGTTGGCTGCGACCAGTAGTTCGGCTCCCGTGGCGTCCACGTTCACCGCCTTGCGGTCGCCGAGTTCACCGGCGGCCGCAGGCTGGAAAAGGTTATAGGTTCCCGCCGAACCGCAGCAGATGTCGGGTTCGGCGATCTCCCGGACGGTCAGCTCCGGAATCCCCGCCAGCAGCGCACGTGGCTGGCTGCGCACGCCCTGCGCATGGGCGAGGTGGCACGCGTCGTGGTAGGCGACCGTGACCGGAAGTGGACTCCGCTTCGCGCGGGGGCCGAGATCGACGAGGAACTCGGCGAAGTCCCGGGTCTTGGCCGCGACCGCCTCCGCGCGCCGCGCCCAGGCGGGGTCGTCCGCGAGGAGCGTCCGGTAGTCCTTCATCGCCGACCCGCAGCCTGCGGAGTTGACCACGATGACGTCGACGGACTCGAACGTCTCGACCGTCCGGCGGGCGAAGGCGCGGGCCTCGTCCTCGCGGCCCGAGTGCAGGGACAGCGCCCCGCAGCACCCCTGGTCCTTGGGGATGACCACGTCGCAGCCTTCGAGGGCCAGCACGCGCGCGGTGGCGGCGTTGACGCCGGGGAAGAACTCGCCCTGCACGCACCCGGTCAGCATTCCGACCGTCGCGCGGCGCTCGCCGCGGGCGGCGACCAGTTCCGGCAGCCGCCGGGCCTTGCCGAGCGGCGGCGTGAGCCGTTCCATCGCCGCCACGGACGGCGAGATGCGCTCCAGGACGCCGCTGCGCCGGACGAGCCGCTCCAGCCCCGACTTCTGGTACGCGCGCAGGGGGCCGCGCAGCGCACGGAGCCGGCGCCTGTACGGGAACAGCTGGAAGACCATCTCCCGAATGGCCTTCTCCTTGAGCGGACGTTCGTGCTCGCGTTCTACGTCGGCCCGGGTCATCTCTATGAGTCGGTCGTACTGCACGCCAGAGGGGCAGGACGTCACGCAGGCCATGCAGCCGAGGCAGGCGTCGAAATGCTCCACCATCGGGCCGCTGAGCGGTTCGCCGTCCACGTGCTGCTGCATGAGGTGGATGCGGCCCCTGGGCGAGTCCATTTCCTCGCCCCACAGGACGTAGGTGGGGCACGTCGGCAGGCAGAAACCGCAGTGCACGCAGTCATCGAGCAGTTTCGGCAGGTCGTCGTGGGCGCTCATCACATGCCTCCAACGAAACGGCCGGGGGACAGCCGATGATCCGGGTCGAACTGGTCCTTCACACGCCGCATCAACGCGAGTGCCGGAACCGGGCCCCACACGTCGATCTCGTCGCGCACCTCTTGGGGGGCGTAGCGGACGACGGCGTTGCCGCGGTACCTGCTCAGGCATTCCCTGAGGCGGTCCAGGGTGGCGGCCACCTCGTCCGCGGGCATCCCGGCGGGGAGCCCCACATGACCGTGGCCGCTCCCGCTCCAGGTGGCAGCGGCCTCGGGGCCGAGCAGGGAGAGAAGGTCGCGGAGGGCGGGCGGCGGTGCGCTGATGCCGATGAGGGTGGTGCCGTCCGGGTACTGCCCCCAGCCCTCCGGTGCCGTTTCGGAGATCTCGGTACGCTCGCCGAGGAGCTCCTTGGTCTGGTGGGCGCGCGTGTCGACACCGTCTGGGACGCCCTCCAGCAGGACGGCGACCGTCCCAGGATTGATGTACTCCACCGCGCTGGGCGCCACGGGGGAGTGCAGGACGCTCTGCACGGCGTCATGCGCCTCTTCGGGGCCGCTCACGGCGCACGTGACGTACGCGTTGGCCGGTGCCAGGGGGTGCAGCCGGAACGTGGCCTCGACGATCAGGCCGAGGGTTCCGTACGAGCCGGAGAACAGCCGCCCGAGGTCGTACCCGGCGACGTTCTTGACGACCTTGCCGCCCGAACGCGCGACCTGGCCGTCCGCCCGGACGATCGTGAGCCCGATGACCAGGTTGCGGGGCGTCCCGTACAGCGTGCGGAGCGCACCGGCCGCGCCCGTGGCGATCGTCCCGCCGACCGTGGACCCGGGCAGGGGGTTGTCGAGGGCGAGGCGCTGCCCGCGTTCCGCGAGCCGCTCGGCGAGCCGCTCCAGCGGCAGCCCGGCCTCCGTCTTCGCGACCAGGTCTCCCTCGGCGTGCTCGATGAGCGCGTCGAGCCGGTGGGTGTCGACGAGCAGATCGCACCGCTCGGGAGGCGTCCCCCAGTCCAGCCGGGTCTCGGCGCCGCGCGGGACGACGGCCAGCCCCTGCTCGGCGGCCACCCGCATGACGTCGGCGGCCTCGGCCACGTTCTTCGGCGCGGCGACGACGGACGGCTCGACACCGAGCACGCCGTCCGCCGGCTCACCGGGGCGGACGTCGCCGCACACCTTCGCCAGGGCGTCGAGGGGCCGCATCAGAAGAGGTCCGCCTTTCCCTCGAACGGATGGGGACCCTTGCGGACGCCGGGCACCTCACCGCACAGGCGCGGAGTGGGGAACACCTTGCCCGGGTTGCACAGGTTCCCGGGGTCGAAGCCGCAGCGGACCATCTGCATCGTGTCCAGATCCGTGTCGGTGAACATGCGCGTCATGTAGCGGGACTTGTCCACGCCCACGCCGTGCTCTCCCGTGATGGACCCGCCGTGCTCGATGCACAGGTCGAGGATCGCGCCCGACACCTCCTCCGCGCGCGCCTCCGCGCCCTCCTCCGCGTCGTCGAACAGCACCAGCGGATGCAGGTTGCCGTCGCCCGCGTGGAACACGTTCGCGACCCGCACGCCCGACTCCGCCGACAGCGCGTCGATCCGCGCCAGCACCTGCGGCAGCGCCGTCCGGGGGATGACGCCGTCCTGCACGATGTAGGCGGGGCTGATGCGCCCGACCGCGGCGAACGCGGACTTGCGCCCCTTCCAGATCAGCGCCCGCTCCTCGTCGTCCGCGGCGACGCGTATCTCGAAGGCTCCCGCGTCCTCGCACAGCCGCCGGGCCTCCGCGAACTGGGCCGCGACCTCCGTCTCGGGGCCGTCCAGCTCCACGATCAGCACCGATCCGGCGCCCGGCGGGTACTCGCAGCGCACCGCGGCCTCCGCCGCCTCGATCGACAGCGCGTCCATCATCTCGATCGCCGCGGGCACCACGCCCGCCCCGATGATCGCCGACACGGCGGTGCCGCCCGCCTCGATCGAGTCGAACGCCGCCAGCAGCGTCTGCACCGTCTCGGGGACCCGCGTCAGCCGCACCGTGATCTTGGTGGTGATGCCGATCGTGCCCTCCGCCCCGACGAACACGCCCAGCAGGTCGTAGCCCGGCGCGTCCGCCGACAGCTCGGCCAGCTCGCCGTCCGGCGTGACCACCTCGCAGGCCAGCACGTGGTGCGCGGTGAACCCGTACTTCAGGCAGTGCGCGCCGCCGGAGTTCTCCGCGACGTTCCCGCCCACCGAGCAGATCTGCTGGCTGGACGGGTCGGGCGCGAAGTAGTACCCGTACGGCCGGACGGCCCGCGTGACGTCGAGGTTGATCACGCCGGGCTCCACCACGGCCCGCTGCCCCGGGATGTCGATCTCCAGGATCCGCCGCATGCGGGACGTGACGATCAGCACCCCGTCCGCCCGCGGCAGCGCCCCGCCGGACAGCCCCGTCCCCGACCCCCGCGCGACGTACGGGACACCGGCCGCCACGCACTCCCGCACGACCGCGGCGACCTGCTCGGCGTCGTTCGGCAGCACCACGATCGCGGGCGTGGCCCGATGGTTCATCAGCCCGTCGCACTCGTACGTGCGAAGCCGCACCGGATCGGTGATGACGCCCTCGCTCCCGAGCAGCGCCGCCAGCCGAGCCTCCAGCACTGCGAGCCGCGGTTCCATTACTCCACTCTCCTCCGCCCCCGAGCGCCCCGCAATGTCGCCCACCCCGGACCACCCGCCGCAGAACGTTCATGATCACCCCACGGGTCGTGCGACCGGAGGCCGCACGACCCGCAACGGGGGTTCCAGGGGGTCGCCCCCCTGGGAGTCACGGGAACTGCTGGTAGGCGGGGATCGTCAGGAACTCGGCGTATTCGTCGGCGAGGGTGACCTCCTTGAAGAGGGCCACGGCCTGGTTGTAGCGGGGCTCGTTGTAGGCGTCGCCGAGCTCGTCGCGGATCTTGCCGAGCTCCTCGTCGAGGAGCTGCTCGACCCACTCCTTGGTGATCTTCCGGCCCTCGGCGGTGGAGACGCCGTTGTAGATCCACTGCCACACCTGCGAGCGGGAGATCTCGGCGGTCGCGGCGTCCTCCATGAGGTTGTGGATGGCGACGGCGCCGGCGCCGTCCAGCCACGTGGCGAGGTAGCGCAGCGCGACGTCGATGTTGTTGCGCAGGCCGGCCTCGGTGATCTCGCCCGGGGTCGCCTTGATGTTGAGGAGGTCGGCGGCGGACACGTCGACGTCCTCGCGGAGCCGGTCGAGCTGGTTCGGCTTGTCGCCGAGGACGCCGTCGAAGACCTCGCGGCAGATCGGGACGAGGTCGGGGTGGGCGACCCAGGAGCCGTCGAAGCCGTCGCCGGACTCGCGGGTCTTGTCGGCCCGGACCTTCTCCAGGGCGATCTTGTTGACCTCCTCGTCGCGGCGGGACGGGATGAAGGCCGCCATCCCGCCGATCGCGTGCGCGCCGCGCTTGTGGCACGACCGGACGAGCAGCTCGGTGTAGGCCCGCATGAACGGGGCGGTCATCGTGATGGCGTTGCGCTCCGGGAGGATGAAGTCGGCGCCGCGGTCCCGGAACTTCTTGATGACCGAGAAGAGGTAGTCCCAGCGGCCGGCGTTCAGCCCGGCGGAGTGGTCGCGCAGCTCGTAGAGGATCTCCTCCATCTCGAACGCGGCCGGGATCGTCTCGATGAGGACGGTCGCGCGGATGGTGCCGCGCGGGACGCCGAGGTGGTCCTGGGCGAGGTTGAACGCGTCGTTCCAGAGCCGCGCCTCGAGGTGGCTCTCCATCTTCGGCAGGTAGTAGTAGGGGCCCTTGCCCTTGTCGAGCTGGCGGCGGGCGCAGTGGAAGAAGTACAGCCCGAAGTCGACCAGGGAGCCGGACATGGGCTCGCCGTCGACGAGGAGGTGCTTCTCCTCCAGGTGCCAGCCGCGGGGCCGGACGACGATCGTCGCGAGCTCGCCGTCGTCCTTCAGCGCATAGGACTTGCCGCTCTTGGGGTCGGTGAAGTCGATGGTGCGGTCGAGGGCGTCCCTGAGGTTGAGCTGCCCCTCGATCATGTTGTTCCACAGCGGCGTGTTGGCGTCCTCGAAGTCGGCCAGCCACACCTTCGCGCCCGAGTTGAGGGCGTTGATGGTCATCTTCCGGTCGGTCGGGCCGGTGATCTCGACGCGGCGGTCCTCCAGGCCGGGCGCGGGGGCGGCGACGCGCCAGGAGTCGTCCTCCCGGACGCCCGCGGTCTCCGGCAGGAAGTCGAGCGTCCCGCCCTCGGAGAGCGCGCGCTGGCGGTCGGCCCGCGCGCCGAGGAGCTCCTTGCGCCGCGCGCCGAGCGCGCGCTGCAGGGCGGCGAGCAGGCCGAGCGCCTCGGGGGTCAGGATCTCCTCGTACCGCTCGCCGAGGGGTCCGGTGACCTCGATGCCTTCCAGTCCAGCCATCTGCCTGCCCTTTCGTATAGCGAAATTCCAGTTCTGTTATGTGGAGACGGTACTCGGCGGCGCCGAGCCCGGTCAAAGCGGGTTCGCCCGTCCGTACACCTTTCCCGCAGACCTCCCCGCGCGCGCTTGCGTCAACCCCGGGCGATAAGCACGTGACCACCGGGGACCGCCCGTGAGACGATCGCCGGGAAGATACGGCCGCATCGCGGCGTTCCACAGAGGACATATGACTCAACCTTTTTCTGCAGACCAGGACCACGCCACGGACGAGTTCGAGACCCGGGATCCGGCCGAGTTCGACCCCATGACGGGCGAGCTCGACCTCGAGGACCGGAAGGCACTGCGCCGCGTAGCAGGTCTCTCCACCGAGCTCACCGACATCACCGAGGTCGAGTACCGCGCCCTGCGGCTGGAGCGGGTCGTCCTCGTGGGCGTCTGGACGGACGGCACGGCCGAGATGGCCGAGAACTCCCTCCGCGAGCTGGCGCTCCTCGCCGAGACCGCCGGCTCCGAGGTGCTCGAAGGGCTCGTCCAGCGCCGTTCCCGCCCCGACCCGGCCACCTACATCGGCTCCGGCAAGGCCGCGGAGCTGCGCGACATCGTCATCGCCACCGGCGCCGACACCGTCATCTGCGACGGCGAGCTGACCCCGAGCCAGCTGCGGCACCTGGAGGAGACCGTCCAGGTCAAGGTGATCGACCGGACCGCGCTGATCCTCGACATCTTCGCCCAGCACGCCAAGAGCCGCGAGGGCAAGGCGCAGGTCGAGCTCGCGCAGCTCGACTACCTGCTGCCGCGGCTGCGCGGCTGGGGCGGCAACCTGTCCCGGCAGGTCGGCGGGCGCGCCGCCGGCGGCATCGGGATCGGCGGCCGCGGCCCCGGGGAGACCAAGATCGAGCTGGACCGGCGGCGGATCCGCACCCGGATGGCCAAGCTGCGCCGGCAGCTCGCGGGCATGTCCAAGTCGCGCGACACCAAGCGCGGCGAGCGCCGCCGCAACGCGGTGCCCGCCGTCGCCATCGCCGGCTACACCAACGCGGGCAAGTCGTCGCTGCTGAACCGGCTCACCGGCGCCGGGGTGCTGGTGGAGAACGCGCTGTTCGCCACCCTGGACCCGACCGTCCGGCGCGCCGAGACGCCCGGCGGCCGCGCCTACACCCTCGCCGACACCGTCGGCTTCGTCCGGCACCTGCCGCACCAGCTCGTCGAGGCGTTCCGCTCGACGCTGGAGGAGGTCACCGACGCCGGGCTGATCCTGCACGTCGTGGACGGCTCCGACGCCGACCCCGAGGCGCAGCTCGAGGCGGTCCGCGAGGTGCTGCGCGACATCGGCGCCGACGGGATCCCCGAGATCGTCGTCATCAACAAGGCCGACGCCGCCGACGACCTCACGATCGCCAGGCTCCAGCGCCGGGAGCCGCACAGCGTCGTCGTGTCGGCCCGCACCGGGTTCGGCATCGAGGCGCTCCGCGCGGCCATCGAGGCGGACCTGCCGGGGCTGGAGAGCGAGGTCCGCGCCTTGGTGCCCTACGACCGCGGCGACCTCGTCGGGCAGGTGCACGAGCGCGGTGAGGTCCTCAAGCAGGAGCACCTGGCCGACGGCACCATGCTGCACGCCAGGGTCCCGGCCGACCTCGCCGGGGAACTGGCCAGGTTCGAGGCCGTCGCCCCGAACGTCTGACGACCCCGTCCGGTCCGCCGAGGACCGGACGGGGTTTCGGGCTGTTCGGGACGTGTTTCGGGTGCGTCTGGAAGCCGCCGCCGGTCCCCGAACGGTGACAGCTTCCCCAATCGGCTTGACGGTTCGGTTGAAATCCGTACGGTCGTAGAGCTAGGGGCGGGGTGATGGCTGTCGATGCGCTGCGATCAGAGGTTGTCGGACGGGCCTTCAGTGCACTACCGTGACGAAACCGATATCTCCGGTCTTGTTGCCATTGGTGGTCGCCCGACCACCCGATTCACCGACGGTGGATCGCCGGCATCCGGTCGGCGGTTCGGATCGAGAGCAGGTGGCCCATTCCATGGCAGGTCCGAACTCGCGAGCGAGAGCAGGTGCCACGCAGCGACGCGCCACGGCGTCCGGTACCGCGCTGAGACGCGCTCCACGGCCCCGGCCGGGTCGGTGACGCCATGACCGTACGGCTGTTGACGAACATCGGCAGGCTCTGGACGGGCACCGACGTCTGCAGCAACGCGGCGGTGCTCATCCACGACGACCGGATCGTCTGGGCCGGACCCGCCTCCGACCTCCCGCAGCGCGTCCCGGGCATCATCGACGACATCGTCGACGTCGACCACGTCGAGAACCTGGGCGGCGGCCTCGTCACGCCGGGGCTCATCGACGCGCACTCCCACCCCGTCTACGCGGGGAACCGGTGGGCGGAACTCGCGATGCGCACCAGCGGGTCGTCGCACTCCGCAATCACCGCCGCGGGCGGCGGCGTCAACTCCACCGTGACCGTCACCCGGGGCACCGACCCCTGGACGCTGTGCAACGGCGTCCGCGAACGGCTCCGCCAGTGGATCCTCGCCGGGACGACCACCGTCGAGGCCAAGACCGGGTACCACCTCACCCGCGACGGCGAACTCGCCGACATCCGGATGCTGCGGTCGCTGGAGGGCGAGCCGTCCATGCCGCGCATCCACGCCACGTTCCTGGCCGCGCACATCCTGCCGCCGGAGTTCTTCGGCCGCCGCCGCGACTACATCGAGGCCGTCCGGCTGTGGGCCGGGGACGCCGCCGTCGCCGGCGCCGACTCGATCGACGTCTACTGCGACGAGGGGCACTTCACCGCCGAAGAGGCCCGCGCCCTGCTGCTCACCGGCAAGCGCGCCGGCCTGAAGGCCCGCATGCACGCCTGCGCCAACGAGCGGATCGGCGCCGCGCAGGTCGCCGCCGAGGTCGGCTGCGCGTCCGCCGACCTGCTCACCCAGGCCAACGACGACGACATCAAGGCCCTCGCCCACGCCGGCGTCACCGCCACCGTCTGCCCCGGCAGCGCCCTCAACAGCAGCCGCGCCCCGGCACCCGTCCGGCAGATGCTCGACCGCGGCGTCACCGTCGCCCTCGGCACCGACCACAACCCGGGCCAGTGCGGCATCACGTCCATGCCGCTCGTCATCGGGCTGTCGGTCGCCATGTTCGGCCTCAGCGTCACCGAGGCCCTGCGCGCCGCCACCCTCGGCGGCGCCGCCGCACTGCGCGTCGGCGACCGCGGGTCCCTGGCGCCCGGCATGCTCGCCGACATCGTGTTGTGGGACGCCGACCACGAGGGCGCCTTCGCCTGGGCCTTCGGGCTGCGCGCACTGCGGATCTGGCGCGGCGGAGTGCCCGTCCAGCCGTGACGTGCCGGTAATGTCCTCCCCATGGGCAGCGCGGTCGCGGTCGTCACCGATTCCACGGCCTACCTTCCGCCGGGCCTCGCCGAACGGCACGGGCTGACCGTCGTCCCGCTCCAGATCGCCGTGGGCGGCACCACGCGGGACGAGGACGACATCACCACCGCCGAGGCCGCCCAGGCGCTGCGGGAATGGCAGCCCGTCACCACGTCCCGCCCGGCCCCCGAGCGGTTCGCGGACGTCTACCGCGCCATCGCCGGCTCCGGCGCCCGCGAGATCGTCTCCGTGCACCTCTCCGCCGCCATGTCCGGGACGGTGGAGGCGGCCCGCCTCGCGGCCGGCGACGCGCCCGTACCGGTCACGGTCGTCGACAGCGGCACCATCGGGATGGGCCTCGGATTCGCCGCACTCTCCGCCGCGGCCACCGCCCTCTCGGCCGGGACCGCGGAACAGGTCGCCGAGGCCGCCGCCCGCCGGGCCGCCCTCACCCGCTCCCTCATCTACGTCGACACGCTCGAACACCTCCGCCGCGGCGGCCGCATCGGCGCCGCGGCCAACCTGCTCGGCTCCGCGCTCATGGTGAAGCCCCTCCTCGACATCAGGGACGGGCGCCTCGCCCCGCTGGAGAAGGTCCGCACCTCCGCACGCGCCCTCGCCCGCCTGGAGGAGCTCGCCGTCACCGAGGCCGGGGACCGCCGCGTCGACCTGGGCGTCCAGCACCTCGCCGCCGCCTCCCGCGCCGAATCGCTCGCCGCACGCCTCCGCGAACGCGTCCCGGACATCGCGGACGTCTACGTCGGCGAGGTCGGCCCCGTCATAGGCGCCCACGTCGGCCCCGGAATGCTGGGCGTGGTCGTGGCGCCCCAGTAGCCCTGGGTTATCCACAATCGCCGATGAGCTGACGATCACCGCTGGACGCGGCTTAGCGTCAAGCGCCATGAAGCCCGACACCCATGACCGCCTGCAGTCCCTCATGGGCCGCCTTCGCCCGCCCGAGACGCCCCCGTCCGCCCGCTTACGCGCCACCCCCGAACGTTCGAACGTCCGCGTCCTCGTCCTGATCGGCGTCGTCGCCGCCCTGGTGGCGGCCGGCTACCTGTGGCTCGCGCGCCCGCAGCCGTCCCCGCCGCCCGCCGCGAAGGCGACCCTCACCGACGCGGGGCCCACCGCGCCCGCGAAACCGGTCACGGCCGCCTCCTCGGTGGTCGTGCACGTCCTCGGCAAGGTGAAGAAGCCCGGCGTGATCACCCTCCCGTCCGGCTCCCGCGTAGCGGAGGCGATCAAAGCGGCCGGGGGAGTGCGCAAGGGCGCCGGCACAGGCCCGCTGAACCTCGCCCGCCCCTTGGTGGACGGCGAACAAATCCCAGTAGGCATCCCCCACCCCACACCACCGCCCAGCGCCCCCGGCCCCACGCCCTCCAACGCCGCCGACGCCCCCCTGAGCCTCAACACGGCCACCCTCGACCAACTCGACGACCTCCCCGGAGTGGGCCCCGTCCTCGCCCAGCGCATCCTCGACTACCGCACCGAGCACGGCGGCTTCCGCTCCGTCGAGCAACTCCAGGACGTCAGCGGCATAGGCGCCCGTCGCTACGCCGACCTGAAATCCCTGGTCCGCGTATGACCGACCTGCGCCTACTGGCCCCCGCCCTGGCCACCTGGCTGACCGCCGCCACAACCATCGCCCTCCCCCCACCCCTCACCTACACGATCGCCGCCACCACAACCCTCACAGCCCTCTACCTACTAACCCCCCGCCACCCGAAAACGACCCACCAGAAGTCCAGAGGCACAACGAGAAGGCCTGAGACGGGAGCGCGGCGGAGGCTGGTCGGGGTGGTGCTCGTGTGCGCGGCCGCGTCCGCGGCCGGAGTGGGGTTACGGGCCACGGCCGTCGGTACCGGACCGGTGCGCGATCTCGCCCGCGACGGACGGTTCGCGACGGCCGAAGCGGTCGTCACCGGCGATCCTCGGGCGAAGCCGGGAAACGGCCGGAAGATGATCATCCTCCGGGCGCGCGCGGAGGTGGTGCCGCGTGCCGAGGTCCGCGTGCCCGTGCTGCTGATCGCGGACGACGCCCGCTGGCTCCGCATGGTGCCCAGCCAGCGGGTGCGGCTCCACGGCAGGTTCGTGCCGCCCGAGGGCGCCGACCTGCTCGCCGCGGTCGTGATCGTCCGCGGCCCGCCCACCGTTCTCGGGCCGCCGTCGCGGATGCAGCGCGCGGCCGAGCACGTGCGGGCGCGGCTGCGGGCCGCGGTGGCACGTCTCCCGCCCGACCAGCGCGGGGTCCTGCCCGGCATGGTCGTCGGCGACACGTCCGGTCTCGACCTCGCGCTGGCCGAGGACTTCCGCACCGCCGGGCTCACCCACCTGATGGTCGTGTCCGGCGCGAACCTCGCGATCGTGATCGGAGCCGTCCTCGGCCTGTGCCGCCTCCTCGGCCTCGGCCGCCGGCGCGCCCCGCCCGTCGCGGTCGTCGCGGTGCTCGCGTTCGTCCTGGTCGCGCGTCCGGAACCGAGCGTCCTGCGGGCGACCGTCATGGGCCTCATCGGCCTCCTGGCCCTGGTCACCGGGCGGCAGCGCCAGGGGATCCCCGCCCTCGCCGCCGCCGTGCTGCTCCTCGTGCTGGTCGACCCCGCCCTGGCGCGCTCCTACGGGTTCACGCTGTCGGTCCTGGCGACCGCCGGCCTGCTCGTGCTGGCGCCACGCTGGCGGGAACGGCTGGCCCGCCGGCTGCCCGGCCCCCTGGCCGACGCCCTCGCCGTCGCGGCCGCCGCCCAGGTCGCGGTGTCCCCGGTTCTCGTGATGCTTTCGGGCGAGATAGGCGTCGTCGCGGTGTTCGCCAACCTGCTGGCCGCTCCAGCCGTCGCCCCCGCGACCCTGCTGGGCGCACTCGCCGCCATCACCGCCCTCATTTCCGTCCCCCTGGCACAGGGCATCGTGTGGCCCGCGGGCCTGGCGGTCGGCTGGATCATCCGGGTGGCCCGCACCGCCGCCGCGCTGCCCTACGCCACGATCCCGTGGACGGGCGGCGGCCTGGGCGCCATGACGCTGCTCCTCGCGGCCGGGCTCGCCCTCCTGATCCTGCGCAGCCGCCGCCTGCGCCTGCTCGCCGCCGCCGCGATGATCGGGATCATGGCGGCGGTCATCGCCATGCGCGTGACGTCCCCGGGCTGGCCGCCGCCCGGCTGGCAGATGGTCGCCTGCGACGTGGGCCAAGGCGATGCGTTGGTCCTGTACACCGCACCCGCCCAGGCCGTCGTCGTCGACACCGGCCCAGACCCCGCACTGGTAGACCGATGCCTCCGCCGCCTCGATGTGAAGGACGTCCCGCTCATCGTTCTGACCCACCCCCACGCCGACCACATCAACGGCACGTCCGGCGTCAGGAACGGCCGCCGAGTCCACGCGATCCTGACGACGTCCCGTACTTCAGGCCGGGAGGCGCGCCTCGCCCCCGACCTCCACACCCACCGCGCCGAGGCAGGCCAGCAATGGCGCATCGGCGACCTGACCCTCTCGGTACTCGCCCCCCGAACCGGCCCGGCCCTCACACCCGGGGACGACGGCACCACGATCAACAATGCCAGCGTGGTCGTCGTGGCCCGCAGCCCCGGCTTCAGCGCCCTCCTGGCCGGCGACATCGAAGAGGAGGCCCAACGCGCCCTGACAGCGACCGTCCCGCACGTCCAGGTCCTCAAGGTCCCCCACCACGGCGCGCGCGGACAGGCCCCGGGTTTCCTGGCCGCCGCCCGCTCCTCCATATCCCTGATCTCCGTAGGCGAGGACAACGACTACGGCCACCCGTCCCCGGCGACCCTCAAACTCCTCCAACGCCTCGGCACCCAGATCCACCGCACCGACCAGGAAGGAGACATAGCCATAACCCGCACCAAAACCGGCATCGCAGTGGTCCCCAGCCACTGACCCACACCTCCCGCAGCCCGCCGGTCCCGCGTCGGCGTCTTGGCGCGGGTGGGGGGCTGGGCGTGGCATGCTGCTGGGGTGTCGGTCGAGCCCAACATCCTGATCGTCGGAGACGAAGAGCTGCTCGTGGAGCGGGCCATCGGTGATGTCGTCGCCTCTGTCAGGGCGGGCGACCCGGAGGCCGAGGTGATCGACCTCGGCCCAGGGGGCCTGGAGCCCGGGCGGATCGCGGAGCTGACGTCGCCCTCGCTGTTCGGTGCCGGGAAGGTGCTCGTGCTGCGGGCGGCGCAGGACCTCGGGAAGGACCTGACGGCCGAGGTGCTCGCCTACGCCAAGCAGCCCGCGGACGACGTGGTGCTCGTCGCCGTCCACCACGGCGGGGCCAAGGGCAAGGCGCTGGTCGACGGCCTGACGAAGCTCAAGGCGCGCAAGATCGCGTGCCCGAAGATCACCAAGATGGGGGAGCGGGTCGACTTCGTCCGGGCCGAGGTCCGCCGGGCGGGCGGGAAGATCTCGGCGGACGGGGCGCGCGGACTGATCGAGGCCGTCGGCAACGACCTGCGGGAACTAGCGGCCGCCGGCAACCAGCTCGTCGCGGACACCGGGGGCAAGATCGACGACGCCGCGGTGGCGCGGTACTACCGGGGCCGCGCCGAGGTGAGCGGGTTCACGGTGGCGGACAAGGCGATCGAGGGGCAGCTCGCCGAGGCCCTGGAGCAGCTCCGCTGGGCGCTCGCGACGGGCGTGGCGCCGGTCCTGATCGTCAGCGCGCTCGCCCAGGGCGTGCGGGGCCTGGCGAAGGTCGGTGGCGCACCGCGCGGTGCACGTGGCGCCGCCCTGGCGAAGGACCTCGGCATGCCGCCGTGGAAGATCGACCGCGTCCAGAAGCAGTTGCGCGCCTGGTCGGCGGACGGCGTCGCCCAAGCCCTCACGGCCGTCGCCAAGGCCGACGAACAGGTCAAGGGCGGTTCGGCCGACCCCGCCTACGCCCTAGAGAAAACCGTCGCCGAAATAGTCGCCGCCCGCGGCTGATAACCACCGGCTCCCGCCGCCCGCAGTACTGCCCGTTCGTGTCGCGGTCATCGACCATGCGGTGCGGTGGTGTGCAGGTGGGCGGGATGGTTTTGGGGCGGGGTCAGGGGGTTTCGGCTTTGGTTTTTAGGCCGGCGGCTTCCATGGTTACGTAGCGGCGGGTCAGGCGGCCCGTTAGTAGTGCGAACAAAGGGGCCAGGGGGCCCTTTTGGTCGAGGGTCAGGTGGACGGTGACCGTGCCGTTGGGGGTGGTCACGAGTTCGTGGGCGGCGGTGGTGGTCACGCCGGGGGAGCGGGATTCCCAGGTGAAGGTCTTGTTCTCCTCGAAAGCGGTGACCGTCCATATGGCGGCGGGGAGTTTGGGCTGGTGGACGCGGGCTCGGGCGGAAAGGGCGATGGGTTCGTCGAGGAGTTCCACGCGGTTTATGGAGGCGGTCATGTCCGGCCAGCGTTCTACGTCGATCAGGAGCTTCCAGACGGTTTCGGGAGTGGCGTTGATGTCGACGGTGGTTTCAAAGCGCATTGTCATTCCCCAGTGCGGTGCGGATCTCGGACAGGAGGCCGGTGACCAAGGGGTCGTCGGCGCGGGACGGGAGGTGCAGGGCGTGGTAGGGGACGGCGGGCAGGTCGATGATCTCGCGCGTGACGAGGCCCGGGGGAGGCGTCACGCAGCCGTTCACTATGGCGAGGCCGATGCCCAGGGAGACGAAGTGCAGGGTGAGGGGCCAGCCCTCGGCCTCGACGGCGAGTGACCATGGGACGCCGGCGGAGCGGAGGGCGCGTTCGAGGGCGATGCGGTGCGGGCCGGTGGGCGGCGGGGCGACCAGGGAGGCGCCCGCTAGGTCGGTGAGGGCGAGGTCCGGCCGCTCGGCGAGGGGGTGGTCGTCCGGCATGACGAGGACCTGCGGGTAGGTGGCCAGGGGGACGGCCTCGATGTCCGTGGGCATGACGTCCAGGACCGAGACGCCGAGGTCGGCGCGGCCGGTGCGGACGGCGGCGAGGGTGCGGGCGCGGTCGCCGTTGATCAGGCGGATGCCGGGGCGGACGACGTCGCCCAGAAGGTAGAGGTAGGCGCCTTCGCCGGCGGCGAGGGCCGGGACGCGGG
>NZ_BMRO01000003.1:298930-317084 GCF_014648675.1 Actinomadura livida | reverse complement strand
CCCCGACGCCGGTGGGCGTGAGGGCGAGGCGGCGGCCGTGCCTGGTGTAGAGGGCGCGGCCGAGGGTCTCGGCGAGCTTCTGCACCTTGACGTGGAGGGCGGGCTGCGAGATGTGCAGCTCTTCGGCGGCGCGCGTGAAGTTGAGGTGGTCGGCGAAGACGGCGAAGGAGGCGAGCGCGTCCGTCGAGAGGCGGCTCAGTTCCATAGGTAGTGACTATAGTTTGCGGAGAGGTTAATAGTTTCTGTTCTAGGGCCGCGGGTTCGAGAGTGGGGGCATGAACAACGAACCGCGGCTCGGCGTCGACTTCGGCCGCGTCATCCACGGGGGGCTGCTGGCGTCCGGCCCCCAGGACACCGTGTTCCTCGACGGGAGCTTCGAGCAGGCGCTCGCCTCGCCGGCGACCGAAGGCGTGTACGACGTGCTGCCGGGGCTGGTCGAGGCGTTCGGCGGGCGGGCCTGGATCATCTCCAAGTGCGGTGACCGCATTCGGCGGCGGACGCTGGGCTGGCTCGACCACCACGACTTCTACGCGCGGACGGGCCTGCCGAGGGAGAACGTCCGGTTCTGCTGGCGGCGGGCGGAGAAGGCGGGGCACTGCCGGGAACTCGGGATCACCCACATGGTCGACGACCGGCTGGACGTGCACGCGGCCATCCGGGACGTCGTCCCCCACCGGTACCTGTTCGGTCCGGAGGAAGGGCCCGCGTGGGTGCGGCACGTCCCGGACTGGGCGGCGGCCGCCGAGGTCATTCGCGAAGATATTCCGGCGGGACGCGTTCGGTCAGCCACACCCCGTTCTCGCTGACGCGGAACTCGTGCCCGTCTGCGGCCATCCGCCCGGCCTCGACGACGAGGACGACGGGTTCGCCGCGGCGGGCGCCGACGCGGCGGGCCGTCTCGCGGTCGGGTGAGAGGTGGACGGCGTGCCGCCCCATGGGCAGCAGCCCGCCACGCAGGATCGCCGCCACGGAGCGGCCCACGGTGCCGTGGTAGAGGAGGTCCGGCGGGGACGCGGGAGAAAGGCCCAGGTCGACCTGCACCGAATGGCCCTGGGCGGCGCGGATCCGGTCCCCGTCGAGGACGTAGCGCTGCTTGTCGTTGACCGCGACGACGTGTTCGAGTTCGGCGCGGGTGAGCGGGAAGCCGTGGGCGGCGCAGGCCGCGAGCAGCTCGCCGACGTCGGCCCAGCCGGCGTGGTCGAGGGTGAGGCCGATCCGCTCGGGGCGGTGCCGCAGGTGCTTCGCGAGGTACTTGGAGATCCGCACCGCGCGCCGCTCGTCCATGGACATGCTGCCGGGGCCGGCGCGACTACCCGGCCGGCCCCGTGCGCGGTGCTTACTTGACCTGCAGCGCGGCGGCGCGCTTGGCGATCGCCGACTTGCGGTTGGCGGCCTGGTTCTTGTGGATGACGCCCTTGCTGACGGCCTTGTCCAGCTTGCGCGCGGCGTGCCGCTGCGCGGCCACGGCGTCGTCCACGTTGCCGGCGTCGGCGGCCTCGCGGAACTTGCGGATCGCCGTCTTCAGCTCGGACTTGACGGCCTTGTTGCGCACACGGGCCTTCTCGTTCTGCCTGTTGCGCTTGATCTGGGACTTGATGTTAGCCACGTCTGCAGTGCCTCAGCTTGATCGCGATCCTCGCCTGCGCCACGGCAGGCTCTGACGAAAGGTCTGAACGGGGGGCGGACGGTGCCCCCGGGGCACGACGCTACGCCACACGCAGTCGCACAGCCTACCAATCACCGGGGCCGTGCCCAAACCGAACCGTGCACAGAGCATCGCACGTGGCATGGGACCATGGGATGTACACATGTCCTTGTCCATCCAGTGAGTTTTCGAACGGACCCCGGTGGCAGCGCCCGAGCCTGACAAGACCGATCCCGCGATCATCCGCAACTTCTGCATCATCGCGCACATCGACCATGGCAAGTCGACCCTCGCGGACCGGATGCTGCAGTTGACCGGCGTGGTCGAGGAGCGCCAGATGCGCGCCCAGTACCTCGACCGCATGGACATCGAGCGCGAGCGCGGCATCACGATCAAGAGCCAGGCCGTCCGGCTGCCCTACACGTCCGGCGGCGTCGACCACGTGCTCAACCTGATCGACACCCCCGGGCACGTCGACTTCTCCTACGAGGTGTCCCGGTCGCTCGCGGCGTGCGAGGGCGCGGTCCTGCTGGTGGACGCGGCGCAGGGCATCGAGGCGCAGACGCTCGCCAACCTGTACCTCGCGCTCGAGGCGGACCTGCACCTGATCCCCGTCCTCAACAAGATCGACCTTCCGGCGGCGCAGCCGGAGAAGTACGCCGAGGAGCTGGCCGGGATCATCGGCTGCGAGCCGTCGGACGTGCTGCGCGTGTCGGGCAAGACCGGCGAGGGCGTCCGCGAGCTGCTCGACAAGATCGTCCAGGACGTGCCGGCGCCGGTCGGCGACCCCGACGGGCCCGCCCGCGCGCTGATCTTCGATTCGGTGTACGACACCTACCGCGGCGTCGTCACCTACATCCGGATCATGGACGGGCGGCTGTCGCGGCGCGAGAAGAGCATGATGATGTCGACCGGGTCGGCGCACGAGACCCTGGAGGTCGGCGTGATCTCCCCGGAGCCGAAGCCGGTGCAGGGCCTCGGCGTCGGCGAGGTCGGCTACCTGATCACCGGCGTGAAGGACGTCCGCCAGGCGCGGGTCGGCGACACCGTGACCGGCGCGTCGCGGCCGGCGCCCGAGGCGCTCGGCGGCTACCGCGACCCGAAGCCGATGGTGTTCTCCGGCCTCTACCCGCTGGACGGCGACCAGTACCCCGAGCTGCGCGACGCGCTCGACAAGCTGCAGCTGAACGACGCCGCGCTGATCTACGAGCCGGAGACGTCGGCGGCGCTCGGGTTCGGGTTCCGCTGCGGCTTCCTCGGGCTGCTGCACATGGAGATCGTCCGCGAGCGGCTGGAGCGCGAGTTCGCCCTCTCGCTGATCTCGACCGCCCCGAACGTCGTGTACCGCGTCGTGATGGAGGACGGGACGGAGCACACCGTCACCAACCCCAGCGAGTTCCCCGAGGGCAAGATCGCCACGGTGTACGAGCCGGTGGTGCGGGCGACGCTGCTGACCCCGGCCGAGCACATCGGCGCGATCATGGAGCTGTGCCAGGGCCGCCGCGGCGTGCTGCTCGGCATGGACTACCTCTCCGAGGACCGCGTGGAGATCCGCTACACGCTGCCCCTCGCCGAGATCATCTTCGACTTCTTCGACCAGCTGAAGTCGCGGACCCGCGGGTACGCGTCGCTGGACTACGAGCCCAGCGGGGAGCAGGAGTCCGACCTCGTGAAGGTCGACATCCTGCTGCAGGGCGAGTCGGTGGACGCGTTCAGCCAGATCGTCCACAAGGAGAAGTCGCGCGAGTACGGGCTGATGATGACGTCCAAGCTCAAGGAGCTCATCCCGCGGCAGCAGTACGAGGTGCCGATCCAGGCGGCGATCGGCGCCCGGATCATCGCCCGGGAGAACATCCGCGCCATCCGCAAGGACGTCCTCGCCAAGTGCTACGGCGGCGACATCTCCCGCAAGCGGAAGCTGCTGGAGAGGCAGAAGGAGGGCAAGAAGCGGATGAAGACCATCGGGCGGGTGGACGTCCCGCAGGAGGCCTTCGTCGCGGCGCTGTCCACGAGCGGCGGCGAGCCCACCGACAAGGGACGCAAGTAGGAACCGGCCCGGCGGGCCCCTGCCGAGGCAGGGGCTCCTGCAACGAGCGGTACTACTTCTTCAGCAGCGGCCAGGCCACGGCCGGCGGCACGCGGCGGAACTCGCCGCGGTTGGCGGCACGGGCCGCGAACACGAGGAAGAACATCACGGCGGCCGTGAAGAGCAGCGGCACCCAGATGAGCACCTCGACGGCCAGTGACAGCAGGCCGGCCACGAACCACACCGCGATGGCCGCGATGCCCATGTTGAGGCCCTGCACGGCGTGCCGGCGCACGAACGGTGAGCGGGCCTTGCCGACGTAGACGATGGCCGGTGCGATCGCCCCGACGAGGAACTGGCCCACGTACGCCATGAGCGACCACGTCTTCTCGTCGTCCGAGACCGGGCCGTAGTTGCCGGGCATCTGGGCGGTGCTCCCACCGGGCTGTGACTGCTGCCAGGCCGGGCCGGGCTGCTGGTGGGGCTGCTGCGGCGCCTGGTGGGGCTGCTGCGGTTGCTGCCAGAGGTTTCCGGGCTGCTGCCACGGAGCCTGCTGGGGCTGACCCTGGCCGGGCGACGGGGGAGGCCCGTAGGCCATGGCGGACGTCCTCTCCTAAGTTCGCTCTGCACGTTCGCTGTGCGACTTATTGGCGAAGTGTATGACTCCTTGGACGCACCCGGAGTTCACGGAAGTTCCCGCTTTCCCTGAGCCCGTGGCCGGTTCGCGCCACGGGCGGCCTGCGTCAGCCCAGCCCGGGACGCCAGAGGACGCCCGACGGGTTCGCCCGCGTGAGCGTCACCGAACCCTGCCACGCGACGGCCGACGGCTGCGGCAGATACGAGTCGTCCAGGAAGAAGCCCCGGTTGATCGAGGTGACCGTGGCCGGTGCGCCGTTGTCGCCCAGCCCGACCGGCCTGCGCAGCGCCTCGATCGACGCGATGTCGGACATCGCCGTCCCTTCCGGGAGTTCGACGGTGGTGGCGACGGCGCCGTCGCGCTCGACCGACCAGGTCGGCTGGCCGTGGTCGGACCGGTAGAGCGTCGACGGGTCGGCCTTGAGGCGGACGCCGAGCGCCACACCCGGCGCCGACCCCCACGCTGTGGGCGCACCGGTCGTCTTGGCGAACTCGACGAACAGGTACGTGCGCTGGTCTCCGACCTCGCGCGTCGCCGGGTCGGACGGCTGCTCGATCTTCCCCTCGCGCACCATCTCCTGGGCGGCGACCCGGTACGTCCACGGGTCACGGTCCATGACGGCCTCGCGGGCGCGTCCCTGCGGGCGGGTCCTGGACGCGTCCAGCAGGAAGCGGAGCGGCGGGTCGGGGGAGATGACGTCGCACATGTTGTTGTTCTCGGTGCAGGTCTGCAGGAGCGGGTGGTCGCCCTCGAAGCGGCCCGTGAACTGGAACGTCAGGTGCAGCGGCGCCTGGTAGACGGCGGTGCCGTCGACGCGCCTGCCCGACGCGTCCACCTCGACCCGGTACACCCATTCGATGTCGGTCGTGCGGCCCCAGCGGGCCATCAGCGCGGGGGTGTCCGTGCCGCCGTCCTCGTTGCTCCACACCATGGAGTACTCGATGACCCGGTGCCCGGGGGCCGCGGCGGGCCGCGTCTCGTGCCAGGCGAGCAGCGGGGTGTCGGTGGTGGCGTTCTGGTACGGGTTCCCGAACGGCCATCCCGTCCGCCCGACGACGATGGGGGCGTGGCGCAGGGCCAGCGCGTCGTCCGGCATCCGCACGCGGGTGCGCCCGAGCCTGACCCGGTCGGCCGCGGGGGCGCTGCCCTTGGCGAACCGCAGCGTCACCTCATGGTCGCCCTTCTGGACGTGCCCGAGGCCGAGGCTCCGGTCCACCGGATCGGACGACGGGACGACCAGGTCGGTCACGTGCCGCCCGTCCACCGCGATCGACACCACGGCTGACTCGGCTCCCGCGCTGCCCCACGACACCCCGGGGGCGGACGCGGCGAAGGAGATCACGGCCTCGCCGTCACGGGCGGCGGTGAACGGCAGCGACCGGGCGGGGCCGCCGCGGTCGACGACGATCGTGCCGGCCGCTGCGGCACCGGCGGGCGCGGCGAGGGCGAGCGGAGCGCCGGCGAGGGCGGCACCGGCCAAGGCGAGCACGGCATGACGCGCACGGCTTCTCATGATCGCCGAAGCTAGACCGGCGGGGTCGCGATCCGGTGACGGCCCGATCCCCGCTGAGTGTCGGGTTAGTGGGGGCTCGTTCGCGGAGGGTTAAGGCGCCTCGGCGGCGTCGGGCGTCCGAACCGCGCCCCACAGCGGCGCGGCCGCGGCCGGCGGCCGGAGGGACACGCCGGTGAACCGCTCCGTGGCGGCCTCCGCGTCGTCGGGTTCGTAGAGGGTGAGGCCCGACCCGGGCAGCCGCGCCGTCCGGCCCCGCCGGACGATCTCGTGCCCGAGCTCCCGCAGCAGGGCGACGACGTCCCCGGCGGGCTCGTCGAGCAGGTCGACGCTCTCGAAACGCGGCCGCAGCTCGGGATTGCCGCTCCAGCCGGGCGGCCGCAACGCGCAGATCTCCGCGAGCCGCTCCACGCCGTCCTCGTCCCGGACGGTGGACAGCGCCAGCCTCCCGCGCCCCACCCGGACGCTGCGGTGACCGGCCCACCCGCACAGCAGCGACGCCTCCGGCGGAGGGGTGCCGCAGCGCTCGGCGACCGCGGCGAGGGTGCTCCAGGCGTCCGCGGCGCGCGTGGAGAACAGCAGGCTCGCGTCGGGCAGCAGCGCACCGCGCCCGGGCTTCAGCGCGATCACGAACGGCGCGACCTGACCGGGAAAGCGCGCCGGGTCGGCCTCCCGCAGCGTGACCAGGCCCTCCCACACGACGGGCTCGTCCACCGCGAACCAGGTGATGTCCGCCTCGACGCCGAGGTCGCGGAACGTGGCGTCGGTGAGCCGCTCCGCGACGACCTCGCGCAGCGTCTCCGCCGTCTCCGCGAGCCTGCGCCGCCACCAAGCCGGTTCCGGCCCGGACACCGCACCCGTCCGCCAGCGCGTGCCCGCGACGGGGAAAGACCGGCGCCGCTCGGCGCCCGCGGCGTCCACGATCACGTAGTGCCACCCGCCGGGCTCACCGCGGAGCACCACCCGCGCGGGCGCCCGTCCCCGCTCCGCCGCACCCTCATCCCGCATCTAAATGACCTTATCCACTGAGGTGTGTCCCTGCTGTGTTTGCTTGCTTTGCCCGTGGTGCCAGGCCCGATCGGTGATCAATGCGAACGACACGGGGGCCGTGCGCTTGGCGCGGGTCCATATATCGATACGGTCGGACGGGTACCGTTCCGATCGGCCGACATTGACGACCTCCCGGAGGTAGCGTGACCCACCCCGAGCAGGTTCTGCGTTCTCCGAAGGAGCGGGAGACGGTGAACGGCGCCGTCCGCGCGCTGCGATCCGCGGCCCCGTCCGGCTGGGAGAGGCTCGACTTCGAGTTCCGCGCCACGGTCGGCATCGACAGCGCCTCCCTGGAGGTCGAGGGCCCGGACGGAGAGCGCCGCCAGGCCATGCCCCCGGGCCAGGCCGTGGGCAAGATGGACGAGCTCCGCCGCGTCATGTACCGCCGCGACAAGGGCGCCTGGTTCACCGCCCGCCTGCAGATCGAGCGCTCGGGGCACTTCAGCGCCGAGTTCGACTACGACGGCGAACCCGACTTCACCCCGCCCCTGACGCCCTCCGCCTACGCCCTGGACCTGGACCGCTTCCCCCGCACCGAGGAGAACATCCCGGACTGGCTCCGCGACAAGCTCAACGCACCGGACAGAGCAGGCGGTTGAGGCGGGCAAACTTGAGGGGTGCCCTCAACTCTTCCCGATGGTGATCCCGTACCGGCGGACGGTGCGTTGCCCGGCCGTTCTCGGAAGGGGCTGGGGACGCGCCCGTTCGCGTTCTACGTGCACGTGCCGTTCTGCGTGACGCGGTGCGGCTACTGCGACTTCAACACCTATACGGCGACGGAGCTGGGGCCGGGTGCCAGCCGCGACTCCTACGCCGACACGGCCATTGCAGAGGTGCGGATGGCTCGGCGGGTGCTGGGCGACGCCGACCTGCCCGTCGAGACCGTCTTCGTGGGCGGCGGTACACCGACGCTGCTGCCCGCCGACCACCTGGGCCGCGTACTCGACGCGATCAGGAACGAGTTCGGGCTGGCGGAGAACGCCGAGGTGACCACGGAGGCCAACCCGGAGTCGGTGGACGAGGCGTACGTGGCCAGGTTGCGCGAGGTCGGCTTCACACGCATCTCCTACGGCATGCAGAGCGCGCGCGAGCACGTCCTCGCCGTCCTGGAGCGCAGCCACACGCCGGGACGCATCCCGCAGGTGGTCGACTGGACGCGCAAGGCCGGGTTCGAGCACATCAACCTCGACCTCATCTACGGGACGCCAGGGGAGACCGACGACGACTGGAGGGCGTCCCTGGAGGCCGCCCTGGCCACGGAACCCGATCACGTGTCGGCGTACGCGCTCATCGTCGAGGACGGCACACGGCTCGCCGCGCAGGTCAGGCGAGGGGAGCTGACCGCCCCCGACGACGACGCCATGGCCGACCGCTACCTGATCGCGGACGCGCTGCTGGCCGAGCACGGCCTGCGCTGGTACGAGATCTCCAACTGGGCCACCGGCGCGGACGCCGCCTGCCGCCACAACATGCTGTATTGGACGGGCGCCGACTGGTGGGGCGTCGGACCGGGCGCGCACAGCCACGTCGGCGGAACCCGCTGGTGGAACGTCAAGCACCCCGCCGCCTACGCCGCCCGTCTCGCGGAGGGCACGACCCCCGCCCACGCCCGGGAGGTCCTGGACGACGAGGACCAGCGCATCGAGCGCATCATGCTGGAACTACGCCTGGCCCAGGGCTGCCCCACAGACATCCTGGACGACAAGGCGGTCCGCCAGGCCATCGACGACGGCCTGATCCAACCGGCCCCCTACGAACAGGGCCGCGCAGTACTGACGAGACGCGGCCGCCTCCTGGCCGACGCCGTAACCCACACCCTGACCTGACCCACACCAATCATGTGCCGTGACCGTCACCCGGTTGTTCGCTAGTGGTTCACCCACATGAGTGATCGCCCCCGACCCGCCGAGCCGGGCGACCGCAGCGACACCCGCACGTCCCGCACGGTCAAGACAGACCGCAACGGCGGCGTGAGGATCGACCGGCTCGTCACGGGGGTTCCAGGGGGTCGCCCCCCTGGGCAGACACTGTGACGAAGTCGATCAGTTCTTCTACTCGGCCTAGGAGGGCCGGTTCCAGGTCTGTGTAGCTGTTCACCTTGCTCAGGATGTGCTTCCAGGCGGCACCGGTGTCGTCGCCCCAGCCGAGTTCGGCGACGACGCCCTCTTTCCACGGGATGCCGCGGGGGATGCGGGGCCAGGCGGGGATGCCGACGGCCGCGGGCTTGACGGCTTCCCAGATGTCGATGAACGGGTGGCCGGTGATCAGCACGTGGGGTGAGGAGACCTGGGCGGCGATCCGGGACTCCTTGGAGCCGTCCACGAGGTGGTCGACGAGGACGCCGAGGCGGCGGTCCTCGTCCGGGCCGAACTCCTCGACGATGGCGGGCAGGTCGTCGACGCCTTCGAGGTACTCGACGACGACGCCTTCGACGCGGAGGTCGTGGCCCCAGATCTTCTCGACCAGTTCGGCGTCGTGGACGCCTTCCACGTAGATGCGGCTCTCCTTGGCGACGCGGGCGCGCAGGCCCCGGACGGCGATGGAGCCGGACGCGGACCGGGCCGGTCCGCGGGGCGCGGCGCTCGGCCGGACGAGGGTCACCGGCTTGCCGTCGATGAGGAAGCCGGCCTTCGTGAGCGGGAACACGCGCCGCTTGCCGAAGCGGTCCTCCAGGGTGACGCCGAACTTGTCGCAGGCGACGACCGCGCCGCAGAAGCCGCTGCCGGGGTCCTCGGCGACCAGGCCGGGCTCGGCCGGGACCTCGGGGATCTGGCCCTTGCGCGGCCTCCGCCAGTCGCCGGCCAGCACGTCGTTTCCGTAGTCCTTACTCCGCACGGGTCCGCACATTAACCCGGCGAAGCGCCCGTGCGGCGTCGTTCCCCGTCCTTCGGCGTGGCGGCCCCGTCCGGTACGGGTAGGATCGCGCGACCGTGCGGGGTGGGCACGGGCACTCCAGACCGGCCATCCGGGTCGTACACTTGGCACTCGGGAGTATTGAGTGCCAGCAGCGCGGGTGCGGAGGCCCCGGGGTCGCCGCGATGAGCGATCGGGGGCCCATGGCAGGGGATGAAGGAGGTGACACGGTGCTGGACGACCGGAAACTGGCGGTCCTGCGCGCCATCGTCGAGGACTACGTCTCCACCAACGAGCCCGTGGGCTCCAAGGCCCTGGTGGACCGGCACAACCTCGGCGTTTCCTCGGCCACGATCCGCAACGACATGGCGGTGCTCGAGGAGCAGGGGTACATCGCCCAGCCGCACACCAGCGCGGGGCGCGTCCCCACCGACAAGGGGTACCGGCTGTTCGTCGACCGGCTGTCCACGATCAAGCCGCTGTCGGTCGCGGAGCGCCGCGCGATCGAGACGTTCCTGACGGGCGCCTACGACCTCGACGACGTCGTCGGCCGGACGGTGCGGCTGCTCGCCCAGCTCACCCGGCAGGTCGCCGTGGTGCAGTACCCGTCGCTGACCCGCTCGTCGGTGCGGCACGTGGAACTGGTGCCGGTCGCGGAGGGCCGGCTGCTGCTCGTCCTGATCACCAACACGGGACGGGTGGAGCAGCGGGTCATCGAGACGAGCGGCAACGTCTCGGAGGAATCGATCGGGCACCTGCGGGCGTTGCTCAACACGTGCCTTGACGGGCTCGGGCTCGGCGACGTGCCGACGGCGGTGGCCGACCTCCCCGAGAAGGTCGGTCCCGCGGACCGGCCGCTCGCTGCGGCGGTGCTGTCGGTGCTGCTGGAGACGCTCGTCGAGAAGCACGAGGAGAAGATCGTTTTCGCCGGCGCCGCCAACCTGGCCGCCGTGGACTTCTCGCAGAGCCTGAGGGAGGTTCTCGTGGCGCTCGAGGAGCAGGTCGTGCTGATGCGGTTGCTCGGCGAGACCGGCGATTCCTCTACAGTTACGGTGCGGATCGGCACCGAGAACCCCGACGAGGGGCTCCGATCGACCTCGGTCGTCGCCGCCGACTACGGCGTGGGCGACCTGACACTGGCCCGGCTTGGTGTGCTCGGGCCTACACGCATGGATTACCCCAGCACGATGGGAGCGGTACGGGCAGTGGCACGCTACGTGGGACAGATCCTGGCGGGGTCGTAAGGTGGCCAACGACTACTACGCGACCCTGGGCGTCCGCCGGGACGCCAGCCCCGACGAGGTCAAGAAGGCGTACCGCCGGCTCGCGCGGGAACTCCACCCGGACGTCAACCCGGACCCGGAGACCCAGGACAAGTTCAAAGAGATCACCCAGGCCTACGAGGTGCTCTCCGACCCGAAGAAGCGCGAGATGTACGACCTCGGCGCGGACCCGTTCGCGTCCGGGGGCGGGGCGGGCGCCGGCGGCTTCGGCGGCGCGGGGTTCCCGTTCAGCGACATCATGGACGCGTTCTTCGGCACGGCGACGTCCCGCGGCCCCCGGTCCCGGGCGCGGCGCGGCCGCAACGCGACGCTGCGGGTGGAGCTCGACCTGAGCGAGACGGCGTTCGGGACGACCCGCGAGCTGTCCATCGACACCGCGGTCGCCTGCACCAACTGCGAGGGGTCGGGCTGCGCGCCCGGCACCCACCCCGACACGTGCGACACGTGCCACGGGCGCGGCGAGGTGCAGCAGGTCCAGCGCTCGTTCCTCGGCCAGGTCATGACGGCCCGGCCGTGCCCCGCGTGCGGCGGTTTCGGCTCGGTGATCCGCAACCCGTGCACCGAGTGCTCGGGCGACGGCCGGGTCCGCACCCGGCGCACCGTCAAGGTCAAGATCCCGGCCGGGGTGGAGAACGGCATCCACATCCAGCTCGCCGGCGAGGGCGAGGTCGGCCCCGGCGGCGGACCGCCCGGCGACCTGTTCCTGGAGATCGTGGAGCGGCCGCACCCGATCTTCGAGCGGGAGGGCGACGACCTGCACTGCACGGTCGAGATCCCGATGACGGCGGCGGCGCTCGGCACCAGCGTCACCATCGAGACCCTGGACGCCGCCGAGAGCGTCGACATCAAGCCCGGCACGCAGTCGGGGCAGGTCATCACGCTCTACAACCGGGGCGTGCGGCACCTGAACGAGTCCGGCCGCGGCGACCTGATGATCCACGTGAACGTGGAGACGCCGAACCGGCTCGACGAGGAGCAGGAGGAGCTGCTGCGGCGGCTGGCCGCGCTGCGCGGCGAGGAGCGCCCGCCCGGCAAGTTCGCGCCGGGCCAGCGCGGCATGTTCTCCCGCCTCAAGGACGTCTTCAACCAGCACTGAAGGACAGCGGCGGCGGCCTATCGGGAGGGCCGCCGCGGCGAACCGGAGCAGGGCGGTACGGGACACCCATGAGCGAAGCTGCCTCCCCCGGAGCGAGGGCGGGAGCGGGCGGATGAGCCCGCCGGTCTTCATCGCCGGGACGGACGCGCTGCGGCGCGGCACCGTCGTCCTCGACGGCCCCGAGGGGCGGCACGCCGCGACCGTGCGGCGGCTGAAGCCGGGGGAGCGCGTCGACCTGACCGACGGCGAGGGCCTGCTGGCCGAGTGCGTCGTCACCGAGACCGGCCGGACGTCCCTCACCCTGGACGTCCTGGCCCGGCACCGGCACCCGCGGCCGTCGCCCCGCATCGTGGTCGTCCAGGCGCTGCCGAAGGGCGACCGGGGCGAGCTGGCGGTCGAGACGATGACCGAGGTCGGCGTCGACGAGATCGTCCCGTGGGCGGCGGCGCGCTGCGTCACCCAGTGGCGGCCGGAACGCCGCGAGAAGGCCCTCGGCCGCTGGCGCGGCACCGCCCGCGAGGCCGGCAAGCAGGCCAGGCGGAGCCGCCTGCCCCTGGTCGCGGACCTGGCATCCACCGCAGGCGCCGCGGAGCGGGTCGCGGCCGCGTCCCTGGCGCTCGTCCTGCATGAGGAGGCCGACACGCCGCTCAGCGCCGTGGCGCCGCCCGCGGACGGCGAGATCGTCCTGGTGGTGGGCCCGGAGGGCGGCATCACCGCCGAGGAACTGGAGCGGTTCGCCGCGGCGGGCGGGCGCCCGGTGCGCCTCGGCCCCACCGTGCTGCGGACGTCGACGGCCGGAGTGGCGGCCCCCGCCGTCATGCTGGCGGCGGCCGGCCGCTGGTAGGAGCGCCTCCGGGGCGCGCCCTGCTCAGGGGGTGCCGGCTGCTCCGGCGGACCCGGCGCCCTGCCCCGCGCCCTGCGAGGTCTCGCTCGGCGGCGGCGAACTCGGCGCCTGGGTGGGCTGCTCCGGCTCGGGCGTCGTGGACGTCGGCGGGGTCGGCGTCGTGCTCGGCTGCTGCGACGGGCTGTCGCTCGGGCACGGCGCGGCCTCCGGAGCGTCCTCCGGCTTCGTGCCGGGCGACGCGGCGACCGTGGGCGTGCCGGGCGGCTGGATGCTGCAGGACGACAGCCCCGGCGAGGAGCTGGAGCTCGGCGTCTCCGGGCTGCTCGGGGCGCCGGACGCGGAGCCGCCGGGCGTCACCGGGTCGGGGAACTGCGGTTCGCCGCCCGTGGCGGTGTGGCTGCCGGCGGCGTGGTCGTGCCCGTCGTCCGACGGGCCCTTGCTGCCCACGGACTGCTGGATGAGATCGATGGTCTGCGGCGCGGTGACGCCGAGGCCGGCGATCGCCACCGCGGCGGCGACGGCGAGCACGGGACGCGCCCAGCCGACGGTGAGCCGGTCGAACCCGAGACCGCCGAGCCCGAACGTGCCGGGCCCGAAGCGTCCCAGCCCGAACCGGCGGCCGGATCCGTCGGCTATGCGGGCCCGGATGCGCTCCAGGCCGTCGCCTGCGGGGTTGACCGTGTCCGCCTCCGCGTGCAGGGCGCGGCGGAGGATCTCGCCGTGCTCGTCGTGGGGGTCGGTGGTCATGAGAATTGCTCCAGGACGTTTCTCAGCGCGGTCATGCCGCGTGCCGTATGACTCTTCACGGCGCCGCGGGAGATGCCCATCGCGCTGGCGATCTCCGCTTCGGACAGGTCGGCGTAGTAGCGGAGGACGAGTGCCTCCCGCTGGCGGGCGGGCAGCCGGGACAGCGCGTCGATGACCGCCGACCGCTCCAGCTCCCCGATGGCCCCGGCCTCCGCGCTCGGCGCGTCCGGCAGGCCCTTCGGGGCGTACTTCTCCACGACGGCGCGGTGCCGGAGCACCGACCGCGACCGGTTCACCACCGACTGGCGCAGGTACGACAGGGCCTTGTCGGGGTCCCGGAGGCGCCGCCAGCCGCCGTGCATCGCCACGAACGCGTCCTGGACGACCTCTTCGGCCGTCCCCGCGTCCCGGACGAGCATGGCGGCGAGCCGCACCAGCGAACGGTAGTTGGCGCTGTAGAGCGCGGTCACCGCCTGATCGGCGTCCCAGGCGACGGCCACCGCCCCCGCCGTGCCCCTGGCCACGAGGGTCTCGGTCACGTCAGTTGGACGCGCGCCCTCGTCGGTGGGTTTACGAAAGGGCATGTCCTGGTTTGCCTCGGTCACCTGTCCGCCGCCTTTGCCGTTCACCGGCCGCTCATTCCTACGGTCGCTTCGGAACGGCGTGGATCAGGCGCGCCCCGCCGGATCCAGGCGTGCCGCAATGCCTTGCGAACCGGGGGGTACGCCCTGAGCTGACCACCATAACGAGTGGGCGGTGAGAATGCCGACCGGTACGCGAGGTCGATCGCCGAATCCCCGCCGAGGCGGTCTGCCGCGGGCCGCCGAGGAGCGGACCCGCGACGGCTCTCGATAGGATTCCGGGGCGGTCACGTGCCGCCGGCGAGGGGAGAGGGATGACCGACTGCCTGTTCTGCAAGATCGTTTCCGGGGACGTGCCCGCGAAGGTCGTCCGGGAGTCGGCGGGCACGGTGGCGTTCCGCGACATCAACCCGCAGGCGCCCACGCACGTGCTGGTGATCCCGCGGGCGCACCACGCGACCGTCGGCGACCTCGCGGCCGCCGACGCCGAGCTGCTCGCCGAGATCGTGCGCGAGGCCCGCCAGGTCGCGGTGGACGAGGGCATCGCCGACACCGGCTACCGGCTCGTGTTCAACACCGGCGCGCAGGCCGGCCAGACCGTGTTCCACGTGCACGGCCACGTCCTCGGCGGCCGCGGCATGAACTGGCCGCCCGGCTGACGCACCGCCCGGCCGTGCCGGGTGCCGGGCACCGCGGGAAAAACCATCCGCGTCGTGTCGGGGGCGGCCAGTACGATGGAACCGACACACCTGGACACCCGGAGCAGACAGAAGGCAGGTCTGAGAGGCCGCAAGGCCCGGCTGATGGTCGAATCAACTCACCCCAGGTCAGCACGCGAGGGGCGTGACGACCGCACGGGCTCGCAGTCCCAGATCAGGATCGTGGTGCCGGACGACCATTCGATGGTGAGCCTGCTGGGCTCCCGGGATGAACTCCTCCACGTGATCGAGCAGGCGTTCGGCGACGGCATCGACATCCACGTCCGCGGCAACGAGATCACCGTGACGGGCCCCGAGACGGAGACCGACCTCGTCTCGAAGCTCTTCACCGAGATGCTCGCCCTGCTGAAGGGCGGCGCCCAGCTCACCCCCGACGCCGTCGAGCGCAGCCTGGCGATGCTGCGCGGCGAGGGCGACGCGCGTCCCGCCGAGGTCCTGACGCTGGACGTGCTGTCCAGCAGGGGCCGCACGATCCGCCCGAAGACGCTGAACCAGCGCCGCTACGTCGACGCGATCGACAGGCACACGATCGTGTTCGGGATCGGCCCGGCCGGTACCGGCAAGACGTACCTGGCGATGGCGAAGGCCGTCCGCGCGCTGCAGGACAAGCAGGTCAACCGGATCATCCTGACGCGGCCCGCCGTCGAGGCGGGGGAGCGGCTCGGGTTCCTGCCCGGCACGCTCTACGAGAAGATCGACCCGTACCTGCGGCCGCTCTACGACGCGCTGCACGACATGGTCGACCCCGACTCGATCCCGCGCCTGATGGCCGCCGGCACCATCGAGGTCGCCCCGCTGGCGTACATGCGCGGCCGGACGCTGAACGACTCGTTCATCATCCTGGACGAGGCGCAGAACACCTCGCCCGAGCAGATGAAGATGTTCCTGACCCGGCTCGGGTTCGGCTCGAAGGTCGTGGTGACCGGCGACGTCACGCAGGTCGACCTGCCGAACGGGCAGCAGAGCGGGCTGCGCGTCGTCCAGGACATCCTGGACGGCGTCGAGGACATCCACTTCTGCCGCCTCGACAGCCGCGACGTCGTGCGGCACAAGCTCGTCACCGACATCGTCGACGCCTACAACCGGCACGCCGAGAAGCAGGTGCCGGAGTTCAAGCGGGACGCCGCGGGCCGCGGCGGGTCCCGCAAGCGGGGGCGGTAGTGAGCATCGAGGTGCTGAACGAGTCGGGCGCCGAGGTCGACGAGAAGGCCATCGCCGACCTGTCCCGGCACGTCCTGGACGGCATGCGCGTCCACCCGCTGGCGGAGCTGTCGATCCTGCTGGTCGACGAGGCCGCGATGACCGAGCTGCACGAGAAGTGGATGGACGAGCCCGGCCCCACGGACGTCCTGTCGTTCCCCATGGACGAGCTGCGCCCCGGCCACATGACCGGCGGCGACGACGACGAGGAGGCCGATCCCGGGCTGCTCGGCGACGTCGTCCTGTGCCCGGCGGTCGCCGAGAAGCAGGCGCGCAAGGCGGGCCACAGCACGGGGGACGAGCTCGAGCTGCTGTGCACGCACGGCATCCTGCACCTGCTCGGCTACGACCACGCCGAGCCTGAGGAACACCGGGAGATGTTCGGCCTGCAGGCCGGGCTGCTGACCTCCTGGCGGGAGAAACGCGGCGGCTGATGAGCACCTCGCAGGCGTGGCTGGCCGCTTTGGCGGTGGGCCTGGTCTTCATGGCCGGCCTGCTGGCCAGCACGGAGGCGGCGCTGGCCCGCGTGTCGCGCGTCACCGTCGAGGAGATCGTCCGGGAGGGGCGGCGCGGCGCGAAGCGGCTGGCCGAGGTCGTCGCCGACCCCGCCCGCTACGTCAACATGGTCCTGCTGCTGCGCATCGCGTGCGAGCTGGTCGCCACCGTGATCGTCGCGGACCTGTGCATCTCCTGGCTGGACGAGACCTGGCGCGCGTACGTCACCGCGGCCGCGGTGATGATCCTGGTCAGCTACGTCGTGATCGGCGTCGCGCCCCGCACGCTCGGCATCCAGCACGCGGACCGGATCGCGCTGGCCGGCGCCGCGGTGATCCACCCGGTGACCCGGGTGTTCGGGCCGCTGCCCCGGCTGCTGATCGCGCTCGGCAACGCCCTCACCCCGGGCAAGGGGTTCCGGGAGGGCCCGTTCGCGTCCGAGGCGGAGCTGCGCGACCTCGTCGACCTGGCCGAGCAGCGCAGCCTGATCGAGCCGGTCGAGCGGGAGATGATCCACTCGGTGTTCGAGCTGGGCGACACCCTCGTCCGCGAGGTGATGGTGCCGCGCACCGACATCGTGTTCGTCGAGCGGGGCAAGACGCTGCGGCAGGCGATGTCGCTGGCGCTGCGCAGCGGCTTCTCCCGCATCCCCGTCGTCGGCGAGAACGAGGACGACGTCGTCGGCATCGCCTACCTCAAGGACGTCGTCCGCCGCAGCCAGGAGCACCGCGAGGGCGAGTCGGTGGAGACGGTCGACTCGGTGATGCGGCCCGCCACCTACGTCCCCGACAGCAAGCCGATCGACGAGCTGCTGCGGGAGATGCAGGCGCGGCAGATCCACCTCGCGATCGTCATCGACGAGTACGGCGGCACCGCCGGCCTGGTCACCATCGAGGACATCCTGGAGGAGATCGTCGGGGAGATCACCGACGAGTACGACCGGGAGACCCCGCCGGTGACCTGGCTCCCGGACGGCGCCGCGCGGGTCACCGCCCGCCTCCCCGTCGAGGACCTCGCCGAGCTGTTCGACATGGAGATGGACACCGAGGAGGTCGAGACCGTCGGCGGGCTGCTCGCCCACGCGCTCGGCCGCGTCCCCATCGAGGGCTCCACGGCCGAGGTCGGCGCCCGCGACGACGGCGGCCCCGTCCTGTCCCTCAAGGCGGAGACGATCGCCGGGCGCCGCAACCGCGTCGGCACCGTGCTGGTGCGGCGCCTGGACGGCGGGACGGCGGCCGAGGCGGACGCCGGAAGCGCCGACCAGGCCCGCTGAGCGGAGCCGGCGGCCCCGGGCCGGTTACAGGGTGGTCTTGAGGCTTCCGTCCGGGCCGGCCACGAGGACGGGGGCCTTGGCGCCCAGGTCGCGGACGGTGGTGAGGTCGGAGGGGGCGGGGGCGTCGGCGGCCGTGACGACGGCGGCGGCCTCCAGGTCCCCGGCGCCGGAGGAGACGGCCATCGCGACCGCGAC
>NZ_BMRO01000003.1:297433-298920 GCF_014648675.1 Actinomadura livida | reverse complement strand
GGCGCCCTCCGGGGCGCCGCTGCGGGCCCGCGCCGCCCTGGCCAGGGTGATGATCTTCGCGTCCTCGGGGTTCAGCTCGCTCACGTCCCCCAGCGTACGGGTATCGCAAGCGGCACTTGCGGCCGTCCCGGTCACTCGCAAGTCATCGCCAAGCGGTCGGCAAGGGCCGCGAGTGATCCTCGGGGCGTACGGCAACGCTCATCTGGGGGAGAGAAGATGTCCCGTCTGCTTTACCGGCTCGGGAAGGCCGCCGCGCTGCGGCCCTGGCGGTTCATCGCCGCCTGGCTGGCGATCGTCGCGGTGCTGGCGGGCCTCGCGGGTGTCGCGGGAGGCGCCCTGCACGACAACTACACGCTTGAGGGCACGGGGTCGCAGCAGGCCACCGACCTGCTGGAGGAGCGCTTCCCGGCGCTGTCGGGGGCGGACGCCAGGGTCGTGGTGCACGCGCGCTCCGGGGCGGTCGACCAGGCGGCGCTGGCGGCGGCGACCGGGGAGCTGCGCGAGATGCCGCACGTCAGCGTCGTGGACCCGCCGGTGCCGAGCGCGGACGGGACGACCGCGCTGATGACCGTCCGGTACTCGGTGCCGGTCACGGAACTGGAGCCGGGGGAGACCCTCGACCTGCTGAGATCCGCCACGCACGGACTCAGCGACGCGGGGCACCAGGTCGAGTTCGGCGGCCAGGTGCCGGAGAACGTGACGGCGCCGAGCGGTGTCGCCGAGGCGATCGGGGTCGGGGCCGCGCTGGTGATCCTGCTGCTGGCGTTCGGCTCGGTCGTTGCGGCGGGCCTGCCGCTGGTGGTGGCGCTGGCGGGACTGGGCGCCGGGGTGTCGGGGATCACGCTGCTGGCCGCGGTCACCGACGTGGCGACGACGGCGCCGACGCTGGCCACCATGGTCGGGCTGGGCGTCGGCATCGACTACGCGCTGCTCGTCCTGACCCGGCACCGCGAGGGCATGGCGGAGGGGCTCACCGTCCCCGAGTCGGTGGCGCGGGCCAACGCGACCGCCGGCCAGTCGGTGATCTTCGCGGGGTGCACGGTGCTGCTGGCGCTGTGCGGGCTGGTGCTGTCGGGGATCCCGGTGTTCATGACGATGGGGTTCACGACCGGGCTGGTCGTCACCACGACGATGCTGAGCGCGGTCACGCTGCTCCCGGCCGTGCTGGGGCTGGCGGGGCGCCGGGTGCTGCGCCGCCGCGACCGGGCCGCCGGCGCGAGGATCGTCGTGGAGTCGCCGCGGATCCGGCGCTGGGCGGAGCACGTGGGGCGGCGCCCCTGGCCGTGGCTGCTGGCCGCGTCGGTGCTGATGCTGGCGCTGGCCGCGCCCGCGCTCGGGATGCGCACCTGGCCCAGCGACGCCAGCAGCGAGCCGGCGTCCAACACCGTCCGGCAGGCGTACGACCTGACCGCCGACGCCTACGGCCCCGGCGCCAACGGGCCGCTGGCCGTCGCCGTCGACCTCACGAAGGTGGAGCGGGGGGCCCT
>NZ_BMRO01000003.1:276795-297411 GCF_014648675.1 Actinomadura livida | reverse complement strand
CGCCGCGGTGATCATGGTGACGCCCGAGTACGGGCCGCAGGACGAGCGGGTGACCGGCCTCGTCGACCGGATCCGCGCGGACGTGCTGCCGCCCGGCTCGGAGATCACCGGGCTGACCGCCGCCTACGTGGACCTGTCCCGGACATTGTCGGACCGGCTCTGGCCCGTGATCGGCGCGGTCGTCGCCACCTCGTTCCTCATGCTGATGATCGTCTTCAGGTCGGTGCTGGCCCCGCTGAAGGCCGCGGCGATGAACCTGCTGTCGATCGGCGCCGCGTACGGGGTGCTCACGGCCGTGTTCCAGTGGGGCTGGGGCGCCGAGCTGCTCGGCCTCCCGCACAGCGTCCCGGTGTCGAGCTTCATCCTCCTGCTGCTGTTCGCGGTGCTGTTCGGCGTCTCGATGGACTACGAGGTCTTCCTGCTGTCGCGGGTCAGGGAGGCGTGGCTGCGGAGCGGCGACGCGCGGGGCTCGGTGTCCACCGGCCTGGCCGCGACGGGCCGGGTGATCTCCAGCGCCGCGATGATCATGGTGGCGGTGTTCCTCGGGTTCGCCGCCGACCCCGGGCTGGTCGTCAAGCAGATGGGGGTCGGCCTCGCGGTCGCCGTGGCGCTCGACGCGACGGTCGTCCGGCTGGTGCTGGTGCCCGCCACCATGTCGCTGCTCGGGCGGGCGAACTGGTGGCTCCCGCGGCCGCTCGCCCGGATCCTGCCGGACATCGGCGTGCACGGCGGATCCGCGCCCCCGGCGGTGCCCGAACGGGAGCCCGAACCCAGCCGCGCGTGACCGCGTGACGGCGGGGGGAGCGGCCGCGATGGGCGGGCATGTCCCGGTTAGGCTGAACGGGACATGCCGCCTGTCGTACGCGTTCTCGGGGCCTTCGCCGCCGAGGTTGCGGGAGAGCCCGCCGACCTCGGCGGGCCCCGGCAGCGTTCCGTCCTCGCGCGGCTCGTGACCGCGCGGGGCCGGATGGTGACCGCCGACCGGCTCGTCGAGGACCTGTGGGCGGGGACGGCGCCGTCCCGCGCCGCCGCCGGGCTCCAGTCGTTCGTCTCCCACCTGCGCCGCGCCCTCGAACCGGACCGGCCGCCCCGCACGCCGGCGACGGTCCTGGTCACCGAGCCGCCGGGGTACGCGCTCCGGCTGCCGGACGAGAGCGTCGACGCCTGGCGGTTCGACACCCTGATCGACGAGGCCGCCGAGCTGCTGGACGCGGACCCGGCGGCAGCCCGCCGCCGTGCCGAGGCGGCGCTCGCCGAGTGGCGCGGACCCGCGTACGCCGAGTTCGCCGACCTGCCGTGGGCCGCCGCCGAGGCCGCCCGCCTGGACGAGCGCCGCCGCCTCGCCGTGGAGCGCCGCGCCGAGGCGATGCTGCGGCTCGCGTCCGCGGCGGAGGCCGTCCCCGACCTGGAGGCCCACGCCGCCGCCAACCCGCTGCGGGAGGAGGCGTGGCGGCTGCTGGCCCTGGCCCTCTACCGCGCGGGACGGCAGGGCGACGCGCTCGCCGCGCTCCGCCGCGCCCGCGCGACCCTCACCGAGGAACTCGGCGTCGATCCCGGCCCGGCACTGCGCCGCCTTGAGACCGGCATCCTGACCCAGTCGCTCGACCCGGGACCGCCCGACCGGGGCCGGGCGGTGCTTCGCGAAGCGCGGCCCGTCCTGCGGCCGGTGCCCGGCCCCGAGCGGGAGGCGCCCGCCTTCGTCGGACGCGTCGCGGAGCTGGCCCGGCTGGACGCCGCGGCCCGGGACGCCGCCGCCGGGCGGGGCGGTACCGTCCTCGTCGCCGGGGACGCGGGCATGGGCAAGACCGCGCTCGCCGAACGGTTCGCCCGGGACCTGGCCGAGCGCGGCTGGACCTGCGCGTGGGGCCGGGCGCAGGAGACCGGGGGCGCCCCCGCCGCCTGGCCCTGGGCCGAGCTGCTGCGCGAGCTCGCCACCGCCGTGCCGCCCGGCGCCGGCCTGGCCGCGCGCCTGGGGCCGCTGCTGGGCGACGCCTTCACCGCGGGCGGGGACGCCGACGTCAGCACGGGGAGGTTCCGGCTGCACCTGGCCGTCGGCGACTACCTCGCCGGAGTCGCGGAGACGGCGCCGCTCCTGCTCGTCCTCGACGACCTGCACTGGGCGGACGAGGAGACCCTCGCGCTGCTCGTCCGGCTCGCCGGGCGGCTGCGGGACCGTCCCGTCATGCTGCTGACGACCTTCCGGCAGACCGAGGTCGAGGGCGGGCTGGCGACCGCGCTCGCCCACCTCGCCCGGCACGAGCCGCTGCGGATCGAACTCGGCGGCCTGTCGGCGGACGAGGTCGCCGCACTCGTCCGGGGCGCCGGCGCCACCAAGCTCGGCGACGCGGAGCTCTCCGCAATCGCCGAGCGGACCGGCGGCAACCCGTTCTTCACCCGGGAGACGGCCCGCCTCATCGACGCCGAGGGCCTGCCCGCCGCGACCCGCCGGGTGCCCGCCGGCGTCGGCGACGTGCTGCGCCGCCGCATCGCCCGGCTCCCGGCGCCCGTGCGGACCGTCCTGCGCGACGCGGCGGTCGTCGGCCGGGACGCCGGCCTGGACGTGCTGACCGACCTGGCCGGCGACGAGGAGACCGTGATCGACGCCGTCGAGGCCGGGCTGCACAGCGGCCTGGTCACCGAGCCGGCCCCCGGCCGGATGCGGTTCGCGCACGCGCTCGTCCGCGACACCCTCTACGACGGGATCTCCCGGGCCCGCCGCACCCGGCTGCACGGCCGCGTCGCCGCGGCGCTCGAACGGCACGCCCCCGGCGAGGTCGCCGCGATCGCCCACCACTACCTCGAAGCGGGCACGGACCCCGAGCGGGCCGTCCGGTACGCGCGGCGTGCCGCGCAGGCCGCCGAGGCCCGCTTCGCGCACGGGACCGCCGCCGACCTGTGGGTCCGCGCGGTCGAGACCCTCCGCGGGCAGGGGTCCGGGGCGGCCCGCGACCGGCTGGAGGCGGAGGTCGCCGCGATCAGGGCGACCGCGCTCGCCGGGAACGTCGTCGACGCCCGGGACCGGCGGCTGGCCGCCATCGCCGACGCCCGCGCCTCCGGCGACGTCCGGCTGCTCGCCCGGATCATCGCGAGCTTCGACGTCCCCACGCTGTGGACGAGCCGCGAGTACGGAACCCTCGACCACGCCGTCGTGGAGGCCGCCGAGGAGGCACTCGCCCGGCTCCCCGGCGAGGAGCGCGAACTGCGCGTCCGGCTGCTGACCACGCTGGCGATCGAGCTGGAGGGCGAGCCGCACGACCGGGGGGCCACCGCGTCCGACGAGGCGGTCCGCACCGCCCGCGCCCTCGGCGTCCCGGAGCTGCTCGCCGTCGCGCTGAACGGCGCCTACGTCAACAGCTACCGGACCGCGGACGGGCTGGCCCGGCGGTACCGGCTCGCCTCCGAGCTGCTCGACCTCGCGACCCGGCACGACCTCGGCACCTACCTCGTCCTCGCGCACCTGCAGCTGCAGCAGGCGGCCATCTCCGCCCTCGACCCGCCCACCGCGCAGCGGCACCTGGAGGAGGGCCGGCGGCTCGCCGACCAGTACGGGCTGCCGCTGCTCGCCGAGATCGGCAGCTGGTACGCCGGGCTGACGCACGCCTTCACCGCCACGTTCGAGGAGGCGGAACGCACGTACGAGCGGCTGTCCGACGCCATCGGCCGGACGAGGATCTGGGCGAGCGAGCAGGCCGTGGGGGTCCTCGGCGTCTTCTGCCTGCGGCTCGTCCAGGGCCGGGCCGCGGAGATGCTGGACGGCTCCGCCTGGCTCCACCGCCAGTGGGCCCACGTCGGTGCCACCGCCGACCTGCACGCGCTCGCGCTGATCGCCGCCGGCCGCACCGCGGAGGCCGAGCGGGTCGTCGCCGGGGCCGGCCCCGTCCGCCTCGACTACTTCTTCGACCTCACCATGCCGATGCGGTCGCTGCGCGCGATCGCGCTCGGCGACCGCGGCCTGGCCGGGGAGTGCTACGCGGCGCTGCTGCCGTTCGCGGAGCAGTTCACCGGCGGCGCGACCGCCATCGGCACCCTCGGCCCCGTGTCGCAGATACTGGGCGATCTCGCGAAGTTCCTCGACCGCCCCGCCGACACCACCGCCGCCCACTACCGGAAGGCCGCCGAGGTGGCGACCCGTCTAGGCGCCTCATTGTGGACGGAAAGGGCCAACACGGCGATGACCGCCCTGGGCACCCCGGCCGCCTAGAACGCCGGCCGGGCACGGCGCGGGCCCGGCCTGCACCGAACATGGGCGACAATTGAGCGGTGACAATGATGGGCAGTGGCGTGAGCGAGGGGTATCGGGCCGGGTTCGCCTGTTTCATCGGGCGGCCCAACGTCGGCAAGTCGACCCTGATGAACGCCCTGGTCGGGACCAAGGTGGCGATCACCAGTAGCCGGCCGCAGACGACGCGCCGCGCGATCCGGGGGATCGTGCACCGGCCCGACGCGCAGCTGGTCGTCGTCGACACCCCGGGCCTGCACAAGCCCCGGACGCTGCTGGGCGAGCGGCTCGACAGCCTGGTCCGGTCGACGCTCACCGAGGTGGACGCCATCGGCTTCTGCGTACCGGCCGACCAGCCCGTCGGGCCCGGAGACCGGTACATCGCCCGCGAGCTGGCGGGCGTGAAGAAGACCCCCGTCGTCGCGATCGTGACCAAGGCCGACCTCGCGCCGCCGGAGCGGGTGGCCGAGCAGCTCCTCGCTGTCGGGGAGCTGGGCGAGTTCGCCGACATCGTGCCGTGCTCGGCCGAGACCGGTTTCCAGGTCGGCCTCGTCGGCGACCTGCTGATCTCGCACCTGCCGGACGGCGTGCCGCTCTACCCGGAGGGCGACCTCACCGACGAGCCCGAGCAGCTCCTCGTGGCCGAACTGATCCGCGAGGCGGCGCTGGAGGGCGTCCGGGACGAGCTGCCCCACTCCATCGCCGTGGTCGTGGACGAGATGGGCCCCCGCGAGGGCCGCGACGACCTCGTCGACATCTACGCGCACCTGTTCGTCGAGCGCCCGAGCCAGAAGGGCATCATCATCGGGCACAAGGGGGCGCGGCTGCGCGAGGTGGGCGCGGCGGCGCGGCGGCAGATCGAGGCGCTGCTCGGCGGCAAGGTCTTCCTCGACCTGCGCGTCAGCGTCCTGAAGGACTGGCAGCGCGACCCCAAGCAGCTGCGCCGCCTCGGGTTCTACGACTGATCCTTCTTCGGTTCCCCGGGCTCGCCCGGCGGCTCGTCCCCGGCCGGGCGTCCCCACGCCTGGTCCTCCCGGGGCCAGACGGCGTCCGGGTCGGCCGGGTTGTACTGCTGCTCCGGATACTGCTGCTCCGGATACTGCTGCTCCGGATACTGCTGGTCCGGGTACTGCTGCTCTGGGTACTGCTGGTCCGGGTACGGCTGCTCCGGCTGCGCCCCGTACCGGTCCTGCCGCCCCTTGGACATCCGGTCGGCGACGGTGCGGGCGAGGCTGAACCCGGCCACCAGCAGTGACGTGAGGACGGCCAGGTACCAGCCGTACCGGATGCTGATCTGGTAGCCGAAGTCCAGGCCGGTCTCGGGAAGGTTGTCGCGGACGTCGCCGAGCCGCACGACGAAGATGCCGCAGACGAGCAGCGCGAGCATGCCGGGGATCGCGGCGAGCGACCCGATCCGCGCGTCCCGCCCGATCAGGTCCCAGGCGGCGAGCGCGATCGCGGCCACGGCCAGCACCGGGACGGCGACGACCAGGGTGTCGGCGTCGATGCCCGCCAGGCTGCCGAGGTCGCGGCCGATCGGCCGCCCGAACAGCTCGACGATGATCTGCGCGTGGGCCCACGGCAGGAACGCCGACACCAGCAGGACCGCCGCGGCGGCGATCGTGGCGACGATCCAGGCGGTGCCGCGCCGGCTCCCGGACGCCGGGGCGGCGGGTGCGGGAGCGGGTTCCCACATGCCCTCCGGAGGTGGCGGATAGCCGTCCACGGGCGGCAGGAAGGACGGGCGCGACCGCTGGCGGCCCGCCTCGGAACCCAGGTCACCGGTCATGGACCCAGCGTAAATGCACGAACGGCATTGCCTGGTACG
This sequence comes from Actinomadura livida, assembly GCF_014648675.1. GTDB lineage: Bacteria > Actinomycetota > Actinomycetes > Streptosporangiales > Streptosporangiaceae > Spirillospora > Spirillospora livida. Next base: position 291,364 of record NZ_BMRO01000003.1, on the reverse strand, counting down.
ACCACGTCGGGGCGTGCGGCTCGGTAGTTTGGAACGAAGTCCGTTATGGGAGGAGATCCCCGGTGTTGCTCGTTTTCGGCCTTACGGCGGTGTCCCGCACCGTCGGCGAGGGGACGTTCCATTGCCCGCAGTGCGGGGGCGACCGTGCCTTCCGGAGGCGCGCCGGGCGTCGCTGCTTCTCGATCTTCTTCGTCCCGCTGGTGCCGCTGTGGCGGCTCCGGGAGGCCGTGGAGTGCCGGACGTGCCGGGGTCGGTTCCCCGTCGCGGCGCTGCGGACGCCGACGGCGCGGCAGATGGCCGAGACCCTCGCCGCGGGCATGCGCGCCGCCGCGGCGCTGGTGCTGCGCGCCGGCGACCCCGCCGACCCCGCGGCCCGTGCCCGCGCCGCCGCGGTCGTGACCGGCTACGGCGAGCCCGGCTACGACGAGGCCGCCGTCAACGCCGACCTCGCGGAGCGGCGCACCTTCCTGGAGAAGGAGGTCGTCCGCGCCGGGGCCCAGCTCGCCGTGGAGGCCAAGGAGTGGTTCCTCGCGCAGGCCGTCCGGATCGGGCTCGCGGACGGCCCGCTCGGCGAGGGGGAGCGCCGGGAGCTGCACGCGATCGCGGACCTGCTCGGCATGTCCCCCGCCTACGCGCTCGGCGTGATCGTGACGACCGAAGGGGCGTCGCGCTGACATGACCCCCGTCATCGGCACGGGGCCCGCCGTGCGGCCGAGCGGCGCCGAGCGGGGCGTCGGCGGGCGGGCGCTGGTCCGGGCGCCCGGACCGCGGCTGGCCGAGGGGATCGTCACCCACGCCGCCCGCCGTCCCGTGGACGTGGCGCTCGCCGCCCGCCAGCACGAGGCGTACGTCGCGGCGCTTCGGTCGGCCGGCTGGCGGGTGCGGGCCGTCGCCCCCGCCGACGACCATCCCGACGCCGTGTTCGTCGAGGACGCGCTGGTCGTCTGCGGCGGCGTCGCCGTCATCGGCCGCTCGGGGGAGGAGCGCCGCCGCGGCGAGGTCGCCGGCGCGGAGCGGGCCGCGCGGGAGCTCGGCCTGCGGATCGAGCGGATCGAGGCGCCGGGCACCCTCGACGGCGGCGACGTGCTGCAGGCCGGCGACACCGTCTACGTGGGGCGCGGCACCCGGACCAACGAGGAGGGCATCTGCCAGCTCGCGCGGTTCGTGGGCGGGCGGCGGGTCGTCCCCGTGGACATCACCGGCTGCCTGCACCTGAAGTCCGCGATGACCGCGCTGCCGGACGGCGGCCTGATCGGCGTCCCCGAGATGGTGGACACCTCGGTCCTGCCGTGCCTGCGGGTGCCCCGCGAACCGACCGGCGCCCAGGTCGTCGTGCTCGGGCCGGACCACGTCCTGATGGCGGCGTCCGCGCCGCGCACCGCCGCCCGGCTCGCCGCCGACGGGCTGCGCGTCACGAGCGTGGACATCAGCGAGTTCGAGGCCCTCGACGGCTGCGTGACCTGCCTCTCCGTGCTCGTCCCCTGACGCGCCCGGGGAATGCCGCGCGGCGCGGGCGCCGTTCCCCATGAGACAGCAGGGGTCCTCGTTGTCTCAGTATGCGGACGCCGGTTTCCGTAAGGCGGATGGTGTCTGTTACGTTGGCGGACGTGTTCCGTGAGCTGCTCCTCCTTAGCGGCCGCAGCGGGGGCCTGTAAACAGGCCGGCTCCCTCGCTGCGGGACTGCGACGTGCCGTCGGCCGCGAGGTTCGAGCAGAGAGTTCTCATCGGATGTTTCCGCCACAGCAGCCCTCCGGTATGCCCTTCGAGCGCTACCGCCCCTTCGCCCCGGTCAAACTGACCGACCGCACCTGGCCGAACGCCGTCATCACCGAGGCGCCGCGCTGGTGCGCCGTCGACCTGCGGGACGGCAACCAGGCCCTGATCGACCCGATGGACGCCGACCGCAAGCTGCGCATGTTCGAGCTGCTGGTACGGATGGGCTACAAGGAGATCGAGGTCGGCTTCCCGGCGGCCAGCCAGACCGACTACGACTTCGTCCGGCAGATCATCGAGGAGGACCGCGTCCCCGACGACGTGGTCATCCAGGTGCTGACGCAGGCCCGTCCCGAGCTCATCGAGCGGACCTTCGAGTCGGTGCGCGGTGCCAAGCGGGCGATCGTCCACCTGTACAACTCGACCAGCACGCTGCAGCGCCGCGTCGTGTTCGAGCAGGACCGCGACGGCATCACCGCGATCGCCGTCGAGGGCGCCAAGCTGTGCGCCAAGCTCGCCGAGGACATGGGCGACACCGAGATCTCCTTCCAGTACTCGCCGGAGTCGTTCACCGGCACCGAGCTGGAGTACGCCGTCGAGGTCTGCAACGCCGTCAACGACGTGTGGAAGCCCACCCCGGACAAGAAGGTCATCGTCAACCTGCCGGCGACGGTCGAGATGGCCACGCCGAACGTGTACGCCGACCAGATCGAGTGGATGAACCGGAACCTCGCCTACCGGGACTCCGTCATCCTGTCGCTGCACCCCCACAACGACCGCGGCACCGCCGTGGCCGCCGCCGAGCTGGGCTACATGGCGGGCGCCGACCGCATCGAGGGCTGCCTGTTCGGCAACGGCGAGCGCACCGGCAACGTCTGCCTGGTCACGCTGGGCCTGAACCTGTTCACCCAGGGCGTCGACCCGCAGATCGACTTCTCCGGCATCGACGAGATCCGCCGGACGGTCGAGTACTGCAACCAGCTGCCCGTCCACGAGCGGCACCCCTACGGCGGCGACCTGGTGTACACCGCGTTCTCCGGCTCGCACCAGGACGCCATCAACAAGGGCTTCGTCCACCTGCGGCGGGACGCCGAGGCCGCCGGAGTACAGGTCGGCGACCACCCCTGGGAGGTCCCGTACCTGCCGATCGACCCGCACGACGTCGGCCGCACCTACGAGGCCGTCATCCGGGTCAACAGCCAGTCCGGCAAGGGCGGCGTCGCCTACATCATGAAGACCGAGCACTCCCTGGAGCTGCCGCGCCGGCTGCAGATCGAGTTCTCCCGCGTCGTCCAGGAGCACACCGACACCGAGGGCGGCGAGGTCACCGCCGAGCGCATGTGGGAGATCTTCCAGAGCGAGTTCCTCACCGGCGGCCCCCGCGTCGGGCTGCTGGCGCACCGCACGACGTCCCGGGTGGACGAGAAGGACGCGATCAGCTGCGACATCCGCATCGACGGCGAGATCCGCGAGATCGAGGGGGTCGGCAACGGTCCCGTCTCGGCGTTCGAGGACGCCCTCGCGACCGTCGGCGTCGACGTCCGCGTCCTGGACTACGCCGAGCACGCGATGAGCGCGGGCGGCGACGCGCGCGCCGCCGCCTACGTCGAGTGCGACGTGCGGTTCGGTGACGGGAGCGGCACGTCGGTGTGGGGTGTGGGCATCGACGGGAACATCGTCACCGCGTCCCTCAAGGCGATGCTGTCCGCGGTGAACCGGGTGGCCCGCCCGCAGGCGAAGTAGCCGGCGTGACGGGCGCCCGGCGGCACCATCGCCGGGCGCCCGGGACGGCTCAGGCGGGCACGGCCCGCGGCAAGGCGGCCGGACGGGTCACGCGCGTCCGAGGACGTGGTGGACGAGTTCGCGGAGCGCCCCCTGCAGCTGGGCCTCACCGACCGTGGTCCGGTCGCCGTCTATGTCGATTTCGTACAGGAACTGGTCGGGGATTCGGCCCGGGGGCGGGACCGCGGTCAGGTCGACGCGGCCGACGAGCCTCGTCAGCATGGGGTCGCTGGCGCTGTCGGACTCGGCGCGGCGCTCGATCCCCGCGAATCCTCCGCTGCGGACGACTGTCACTCTCACTGCGCTATCCGTTCGCCTCCATGTGGACACCTGCTCCCGGCCGGATCTCCGGCGTCGTCGGGTGTGCGTTCGGCGCGGGCCGCGGAACGATGGGGCTTCTCATGCCCCAACGCTGCCAGCTCCGGATGGTTCAAGCCACAACTTCCGGCGGGACGAGACGGCCGAATCCGGTCACGGTATGTAATTGTTATCCAGCACAGTGCTATTGTCCGGGCGGACTTGTGAAGATCCGGGAGAGATGCCCGGCCGCCCGCCGGGGCATCCGGTGCGGTGCGTCAGAATGAACGGGTGACCCTCTACCGCGACGAAGGCATCGTCCTGCGCACCCAGAAGCTGGGCGAGGCCGACCGCATCGTGACGGTGCTGACCCGGCGCACCGGCCGGATCCGCGCCGCGGCGAAGGGGGTCCGCAAGACGAAGTCCCGCTTCGGGGCGCGGCTGGAGCCGTTCACCCACGTGGACCTCCAGCTGTACGAGCGGCGCTCCCTCGACCTGATCACCCAGGCCGAGACGCTGCGCCCGTACGGGGAGGCCCTGGTCACCGACTACCCCCGCTACACCGCGGGGACGGCGATGCTGGAGACCGCGGAGAAGCTCACGTCCGAGGAGGGCGAGCCCGCGCTGCGGCAGTTCCTGCTCCTGGTCGGCGGGCTGCGCACGCTCGCCGAGCGCGCGCACGACCCGCGGCTCGTCCTGGACGCCTTCCTGCTGCGCTCGCTGTCGGTCGCCGGGTGGGCCCCCGCCCTCGACGAGTGCTGCCGCTGCGGCGTCCGCGGCGGCCTGCGCGGGTTCGCGATCGCCGCGGGCGGCGCGGTCTGCGCGAACTGCCGCCGGCCCGGCGCCGCGACCCCGGCGCCGCCGACGTTCGCGCTGATGCTGGCACTCCTGCGCGGCGACTGGGAGTACGCCGACGCCAGCGAGCAGCGCCACCGGATGGAGACCAGCGGCCTGGTCGCCGCCTACCTCCAGTGGCATCTGGAGCACGGGATCCGGTCCCTCCGCCATGTGGAGCGCGAAACCGGGCCCGCCGACGAGGCCGCACCCGCCAGGGAAGCACCGGCCGACGACACCGACATCCCCAGGGAGAGAGTTTGAGCAGGGCCGTTTCGCCGCCGGAGCCGCATCGGGACGGCGCCGTCCCGCCCCCGATCCCCGCGGACCTGGTGCCGCGGCACGTCGCCATCGTGATGGACGGCAACGGCCGCTGGGCCAAGGAGCGCGGCCTCCCGCGCACCGAGGGGCACACCCGCGGCGAGGACTCCCTCTTCGACGTCATCATGGGCGCGATCGAGCTCGGCATCCCGTACCTGTCGGCGTACGCCTTCTCCACCGAGAACTGGAAGCGCTCCCCGGACGAGGTGCGCTTCCTCATGGGCTTCAACCGGGACGTGATCCGCCGCCGCCGCGACCAGCTCCACTCGATGGGCGTCCGGGTCCGCTGGGCGGGCCGGCGGCCGCGGCTGTGGCGCAGCGTCATCAGCGAGCTGGAGACGGCCGAGGAGATGACGCGCGGCAACGACGTCCTCACCCTGCAGTTCTGCGTGAACTACGGCGGCCGCGCAGAGATCGCCGACGCCGCGGCGGCGATCGCCCGGGACGTCCGCGCGGGCAAGCTCAACCCTGACAAGATCACCGAGAAGGTCTTCGCCCGCTACCTGGACGAACCCGGCATCCCCGACGTGGACCTGTTCCTGCGCTCGTCGGGGGAGCAGCGCACCTCCAACTTCCTGCTCTGGCAGTCGGCGTACGCGGAGATGGTGTTCCTCGACACCCTCTGGCCCGACTTCGACCGCCGCCACCTGTGGCACGCCTGCGAGATCTACGCGTCCCGAGACCGCCGCTACGGCGGCGCGCTGCCTAATGCGGTGTTCGGGGTCCAGGCGCCCGGAGGCGCCTGAACCCCGGAACCGTCAGGCGAGGGCGGCGTCCAGGGTGATCTTGGTGCCGGTCAGGGCCTTGCTGACGGGGCAGTTCGCCTTGGCGTCCTGGGCGGCCTTCTCGAAGTCGGCCGCGGAGAGGCCGGGGACGCTGGCCCGGACGGTCAGGTGGATGCCGGTGATGCCCTCGCCCGGCTGGAACGTGACCTCGGCCTTGGTGTCCACCTTCTCCGGCGGCGTGCCCGCGCCGGCGAGGCCGTGCGAGAGCGCCATCGAGTAGCAGGTGGAGTGCGCCGCGGCGATGAGCTCCTCGGGGCTCGTCTTGCCGTTCGGCTCCTCGGAGCGCGCCGGCCAGGTCACGTCGTAGGTGCCGAGCTTCGAGGAGTCCAGGGAGACGGTCCCCCGGCCGCTGGTGAGCGGCCCTTCCCAGTGCGCGTTAGCGGTTCGTGTCGTAGCCATGCCCCGATCCTCCCATGTCCCGGCCCGGGCGGATCATGAACCCGCAGGTAGCGTCAGCGGGCCTTCCGGGTGCACTCCGCGCAGGTGCCGAACACCTCGACCGTGTGCGTGATGTCGCTGAAGCCGTGCTCGGCGGCGATCGCGTCCGCCCAGCGCTCCACGGCCGGGCCCTCGACCTCGACCGTCCGCCCGCACTGGCGGCACACCAGGTGGTGGTGGTGCTGCTCGGTGCGGCAGGCCCGGTAGACGGCCTCGCCCTCGTCCGTGCGCAGGACGTCGACCTCACCGGCGTCGGTGAGCGCCTGCAGCGCCCGGTACACCGTGGTGAGGCCGATCTTGGAGCCGTCGGCGCGCAGGTCGGCGTAGATGTCCTGCGCGCTGCGGAACCCCTCCGAACCGGCCAGCACCTGCCGCACCGCGTTACGGCGGGCCGTCGTCATCCCCCTAGCACCTCCGCCTCGGCGTCCACGCGCGTGTCGGCGCCCTGGCCGGCCGCGGCGGGGGCGGTGGCCCCGGCCGGGACGGCCCGCGCACGCCTGCGGCGCATCGCCGAGCCCCCGGCGACCGCGACCGCGAACAGCGCGAGCGCCAGCAGCACGATCGATGGGCCCGGGGGCAGATCGTACTGAAAGGAGCCCGCCAGGCCCGACACGGCCGACAGTACACCGGCCGCCATGGCCACCAGCATGGTCCCCCGAAATCCGCGGGCGAGCTGCTGCGCCGCCGCCACCGGGACGATCATCAGCGCGCTGACGAGGAGCAGCCCGATCGCGCGCATGGAGATCACGACGGTGACCGCGGCGGTCGCGGCGATCAGCACGCTGAGGAAGCGGACGGGCAGTCCGGACGCGCGCGCCAGCTCCTCGTCCTGGCACAGCAGGAACATCTCGCGGCCGAAGACCGCGACGATCGCGAGCACCGCGGCGGCGAGGCCCGCGACCAGGTACAGGTCGGTGACGGTCACGCTGGTGATCGAGCCGAACAGGTACGCGTGCAGGGCCGTCCCGCTGCCGCCGCCCGCGCTGGTGAGGATGACGCCGCCCGCGAGGCCGCCGTAGAACAGCAGGGCCAGCGCGACGTCCGCGCCGCTGCGGCTGCGGGCGCGCAGGATCTCGATCGCGGCGGCGCCGAGCACCGACACGACCAGCGCGCCGAGCACGGGGGAGGTGCTGGTGAGCAGGCCGAGCCCGATGCCGGTCAGCGCGATGTGCCCGATGCCGTCGCCGAGCAGCGACAGCCTGCGCTGGACGAGGAACGTGCCCACCGCGGGCGCGGCCAGGCCGATGAGCACCGCCATCACCAGGCCGACCCGCATGAAGGGGTACTGCAGCATCTCGCTCATGCGGGCCTTCCCGTCGCTGGCGTCTCGTGCGCGTCGCCGGCCCGGGTCTCGCGGACGACGCGGCCCTGGCCCAGCTCGATCGTGCGGGTGAGGAGCGGCTCCATCGGGCCGAGCTCGTGCGCCACCAGGACGACCGTGCGGCCGCCGCGGGTGAGCTCGTGCAGCGCCGACGCGAGCGCCGCCTGGTTGCGGGTGTCCACGCCCGCGGTGGGCTCGTCCATCACGAACACGTCGGGTTCGCCGGCGAGGGCGCGGGCGATCAGCACGCGCCGCTGCTCGCCGCCCGACAGCAGGTGGGCCGAGTCGCGGGCGCGGTCGGCGAGGTCCACCGCCTTCAGGGCGCGGTCCACGGCGTCCCGCTCGGCCGCCCGGTCGCCGAGCAGGGCGGGCAGCCACCGGGACCGCCGCGCCACCCGCCCGGACGCCACGACCTCCCGGACGGTCGCCGGGACGCCGCCGCCCGCCGGCAGCCGCTGCGGGACGTACCCGATCCGCTGCCAGCCGCGGAACCGCGCGGGCGGCTCGCCGTAGATCTCGGTGCGGCCGGCCGCCAGCGGGACGAGCCCGAGCAGCGCCTTGACCAGGGTGGACTTGCCCGAGCCGTTCGGCCCGAGGACGGCGAGCACGTCGCCGGCGTCGACCCGCAGGTCGATGCCGCCGAGGACCTCGCGGCCGTCGCGGCGGACGAGCGCCCCGGTCATCTCGAACGGCGGTGCGTGCCGCGGATCCGTCATGTGCACTCCAGCGCGGGACGCAGCGTCCGCAGGTTCCGCTGCATGATCGTCAGGTAGTCGTCGGACGAGCCGTCCTCGATGCCCTCGATGGGGTCGAGCACGGCGGTGCGCACGCCCGCCGCGCGCGCCAGGGACTCGGCGACCTTCGGGCTGACCAGCGTCTCGGTGAAGATCGTGGTGGCGCCGGTCGCGGACACCCGCCGGGTCAGGTCGGCCAGCCGCCGCGGGGTGGGCTCGGCGCCCGGGTCGACGCCGGCGACGGGGGTCTGCCGCAGCCCGTAGCGGTCGGCGAGATAGCCGAACGCGGCGTGCGCGGTGATGATCTCCCGCCGCGCGCAGGCCGCCAGGCCCGCCCGGAACCCGCGGTCCAGCGCGGCCAGTTCGGCGGCGGTGGCGGCGGCGCGCTCCCGGTAGCGGGACGCGTGCGCGGGGTCGGTGTCGGCCAGCCGGTCGCCGAGCACGGTCGCGACCGTCGCCATGCGGGTCGGGTCGAGCCAGATGTGCGGGTCGTGGTCCGACTCCTCGTGGCGGACGCCGTCGTGCGCCTCCGCGTCGTCGGTCTCGTCCGGCGGCGGCAGCGTCTTGACCACGGTCGCGGCGTCCAGGGAGTTCTGCTTCGCGTGCCGCCGGACGGCGTCGTCCACGGCCGGCTGGACGCCCCCGACATGGACGGCGAAGTCGGCGTCCACGACGGCGGCCGCCTTGCGGGTGGTCAGCTCCAGGTCGTGCGGCTCGGTCCCGGGCTCGGTGAGCGTGCGGACGAAGACGTCGTCGCCGCCGACCTTCTCCGCCAGCCAGGCCACCGGGTAGATCGACGCGACCACGACCGTCTTGCCCGGCGGGACGTCCGCCTCGGCGCCGGCGCAGGCCGTCAGCCCGGACGCGACCCCGGCGAGGGCCAGCGCCGCCGGGAGGGCGCGCAGCGCACGGCGTGCGGGGACGGGAGGAAGTGGCACTTCGCAATTATGGACGAAGATGAAAACGGTTGTCAAAACCGTTCAATGCCGCGTCCAACGGCGAATCCCACCAGAACCACCAGCGTCACGATCCGCAGGATTCTTCCCGAACCGTCCAGCGCGGGCCAGTTCAGGTAGGCGAACCAGGCGAGCGCCGCCGCCAGCACCAGCAGCCCCGCGGCCGCGACCCACCCGGTCCCGATCATGCCGATCGCGAGGAGCACGAACACCGCGGCGAGCAGCGTCCAGCGCGGTATCCGGTGCAGGAACACCACCGGTGCCGCGCTCCACCGCTCGATCGTCGCCCGCAGCCCGGTCGACTGCGTCCCCGCCTGGTCGCCTCGCGCATTCACGTGCCCCAACGTACCGACCCGGCGCCCTTCCGGGGGAGGCCGGGACGGAGCACGGCGGAACGGCTGCCAAGATTGACGGATGATCGCGATAACCCGGTACCGCGTGCCGGGCGAGGACTCCGACGACTTCGCGGGGCGCATGGGCGCGGTGCTGGCGGCGCTGGCGGCCAGCCCCGGCTTCCGCTCCGGCCGGCTCGCCCGGACCGTCGACGACCCCGAGCTGTGGGCCCTGGTCACCGAGTGGGACGGCGCCGGGCACTACCGCCGCGCGCTCGGCGCGTACGAGGTGCGGCTGCAGTTCATCCCGCTCGCCGCCATGGCCGTCGACGAGCCCGGCGCCTACGAGGTCGTCAGCTCCGCCTGACCCCGCCGCGCACCTGATCTCGCAGGTCAAGGCTGCGGCAAGAAGCGTCCGGTGGCGGTTTCGCGTCCCCCGGCAAGGTCATCTTTGCGGCATCACGATCATGCCGTGGGTCCGGCGGGGGACGACCGCCCGGGGGACCCGTGTTCTCCGGGGGGACAACCGATGCGCCGTGGCGTCCTGTTCAGCGTCGTCCTGTGCGGGGCGGCGGCCGCCGCACCCGCCCTTGCCGTACTCGGCACGGACCCATCGCGGTCCTCGTCCGAGCGGGCCTCCGCGCTGGCGCGCGACGCCGGGCCGGCCGGCGACGCGGCGGGCGTGCGCGCGTCCCGCGTCGTCGAGTACCGGGGGCTGCGCATTCCCGTCCCGGCCGGCTGGGAGGTCCACGACCTCGACCGGGACCCGCTGCGCTGCGTCCGCTACGACCGGCGCGCCCTCTACCTCGGCCGTCCCGGCCCCGAACCCGACTGCCCGGCCCGCATCGTCGGCCGCACCGAGGCCGTGCACATCCAGCCATCCGGCGGCTCGGCGCCACCGGCCGGCCGCCTCGTCACCGGCGACTCGCTCGCCCGGCTCACGGTTCCGCAGACCGTCGACCAGGAGCTGCGGCTCGACCTCCGCGAGGCCGGAGTCACCATCACCGGCGTTTACGGGACGGATCCGGCGGCGCTCCAGCGGATGCTCCGCGGCGCCCGGCTGACGGGACGGCCGCCCGCCGCGTCGCGCGTCCCCGAGACGTCGCGGACGGGTGCCGGGCACGAGTCGCCCGGCCCTCGCGAGCCGGGCCCGCTCCCGCCGAGCCCGTCCGTGGCGGAACCGGCCCGGCCGGATACGCCCCGGCCCGGTTCGCCTCGACCCGGCCCGTCCGAGTCGAGTACGCCCCGGGCGAGCGGGTCGCAGGCGGGCGCCGCGCCGGCCGCGCCCAAGAAGTGGGTGCGGGGCAAGGGATTCGACACCTGCGCGGCACCGTCCATCGCGGCCATGAAGGCGTGGCGGCCGTCGTTCAAGGTCACCAACATCTACATCGGCGGCGCCGCACGCGGCTGCGCGCAGCCCAACCTCACCGAGCGGTGGGTGCGCGAGGTCCGCGAGATGGGGTACCGGATCACGCCCACCTACGTCGGCCTGCAGGCCCCCTGCGGCAGCCGCCCGCAGCGGTTCACCGCCAAGAACGCCGCGAGCCAGGGCCGGAAGGCCGCCGTGGACGCAGCCGGCAAGGCCGGGGCGCTCGGCATCCCGGCCGGTGCGCCCATCTACTTCGACATGGAGGCGTACGCCGGCCGCAAGAAGGCGTGCAAGGCCGCGGTGCTGCGGTTCGTGGACAACTGGGTCCGGCGGCTCAAGGTGGAGGGGTACACGCCCTGCCTCTACAGCAGCGTCACGTCCGGCATCCGGGACGTCGGCCGCGCCACCGGCATCGGCAAGCCCGAATGCGTCTGGTTCGCCCACTGGAACGGCAAGGCCCAGGTGTACGGCGACCCGTTCATCCCCGACGACTGGTGGCGCCCGCACCGCCGCATCAAGCAGTACCGGGGCGACCACTACGAAACGCACGGCGGAGTCACCCTCAACATCGACGGCAACATCGCCGACGGCCTTGCCTTCTAGGTACACCTACCAGGCGTCATGGTGCCCTAAGCTGGGAACGCTCGCGGGCGCTGCGGAGGATCGCGCCGCGGGCGTCATCACCGGGGATCACATTCGCCCCCGCCCGCCGTCGCCGCGGGAACGGGGCGCACTCACTGTCCCGCCGACCGCCAGTTGGATGGAGAATCTCTCATGGCACGCCGTTCCGATGTGCTGGACACGATCGTCAACCTCGCCAAACGGCGCGGCCTGGTCTACCCGTCGAGCGAGATCTACGGCGGGCTCCGCGCGTCCTGGGACTACGGCCCGCTCGGCGTGGAGCTGAAGAACAACGTCAAGCGCCAGTGGTGGAAGTCCATGGTGCAGGGCCGCGACGACGTCGTCGGCCTCGACTCGTCCGTCATCCTGGCGCGCGAGGTGTGGGAGGCGAGCGGCCACGTCCAGGCGTTCGTCGACCCGCTCACCGAGTGCCAGTCCTGCCACAAGCGCTTCCGGGCCGACCACCTGGAGGAGGCGTACGAGGAGAAGCACGGCCGCCCGCCGGCGAACGGCCTGGCCGACATCAGCTGCCCGAACTGCGGCGTCAAGGGCTCGTTCACCGAGCCGCGGATGTTCAACGGCCTGCTGAAGACCTTCCTCGGCCCCGTCGAGGACGAGTCCGGGCTGGCCTACCTGCGTCCCGAGACGGCGCAGGGCATCTTCATCAACTACCTGAACGTCCAGCAGTCCGCGCGCCGCAAGGTGCCGTTCGGCATCGGGCAGATCGGCAAGTCGTTCCGCAACGAGATCACGCCCGGCAACTTCATCTTCCGGACCCGCGAGTTCGAGCAGATGGAGCTGGAGTTCTTCGTCAAGCCCGGCACCGACGAGGAATGGCACCAGTACTGGATCGACGAGCGCATGCAGTGGTACGTCGACCTCGGCGTCCGCAAGGACAACCTGCGGTTCTACGAGCACCCGCAGGAGAAGCTGTCGCACTACTCCAAGCGCACCGTCGACCTGGAGTACCGGTTCGACTTCGCCGGCGGCGAGTGGGGCGAGCTGGAGGGCGTCGCCAACCGCACCGACTTCGACCTGACGACGCACTCGAAGGCGTCGGGCGCCGACCTGTCGTTCTTCGACCAGGAGTCCGGCGAGCGGTACACCCCGTACGTGATCGAGCCGTCGGCGGGCGTCGACCGCGCCACGCTCACGTTCATGATGGACGCCTACGCCGAGGACGAGGCGCCCAACGCCAAGGGCAAGCTGGAGAAGCGCACGGTCATGCGGCTCGACCGGCGGCTCGCCCCGGTCAAGGTCGCGGTGCTGCCGCTGTCGCGCAACGCCGACCTGTCCCCGAAGGCCCGCGACCTCGCCGCGCAGCTGCGCCGCAACTGGAACGTCGACTTCGACGACGCGGGCGCCATCGGCCGCCGCTACCGCCGCCAGGACGAGATCGGCACGCCGTTCTGCGTCACGGTCGACTTCGACACGCTCGAGGACGACGCGGTGACCGTCCGGGAACGCGACTCGATGAGCCAGGAGCGCATCGCGCTGAGCCAGGTGGAGTCGTTCCTCGCCGCGCAGCTCGTCGGCTGCTGAGCGGCGGCCGCGCGCCGCGGCCGGAAAAGCGCTACGGGCCGCCCCCCGGCTGGGGGCGGCCCGCATCCTTCATGGGAGCGCGTCCCTGGGAGCGGACGCTTGGCGGGAGCGTGTAGGGGAGCTTGCGGGGAGCGTCAGCTCGTCACGTACAGGGACTGGTCGTACGTGCCGGAGCCGGGGGTGGTCTCGCCCTGCAGCGCGTACGTCGCGGTGACCTGGGCGGTGGACGGGCACAGGAAGTGGCTGCCGGACTGCCGGTTCACCGTGGCGTTGCTGACGCCGACCTGGGCCTCGCCGCTGCTGGTGTCCGGCCGCGCGGGGTTGTCGCCGTTGTAGCCGTTGGCGGTGAGGGTGCCGCCGAAGTTGCAGCCGATTCCGCCGAACAGGTCCACGACCGCGCGGACCCTGAAGTTGGCGATGGTGATCGTCGCGTCGCGGCCGTTGGTGCCGGCCGGGTCGTGCACGACGCCGCCGCCGGTCCACGGCAGGTTCAGCGTGGTGATGGTCACACCGGCGGTGCCGGTGCACTCGGTGAAGCTCGCGCCGGCGATGGCGAGGCCGGTGCCGTCGGAGTTGATCGACCCGGTCATGGTGGACTCGCTGCACGAGCCGCTGCCGATCGACGCCGAGACGGAGGCCTCGCCGAGCAGCGACGCCTGGACGTTGCCGGAGTAGGGGTCGGCGGTCGCCGAGCCCGCGCGGATGGTGGTGGTAGCGGCGGAGGCGGGGGCGGCTGTCAGCGCGAAGGCGGCCAGCGCCGCGGTGCCGAGGACAGCGACCTGTCTAAAACGTGCCACCGGATACTCCTCTGTCCGGTTCGGGGTGGGCGTACGCGAAAGTAATTCGCTTTTGACGGCCCGGCAATGGCTGCAGGCCGATTGCGGCCTGGCCGCATTCGGACACCCATTCGTGTTCGCTGGCACGCGCGCCGGGGCGGGGAGGGGCACGGCATTGTCACGCCGGCTCACCTTGACGGGAAATCCGTCCCGTGTTTTGTCAACGGGGTGCGAACCGTGCTCCCCTAACCTGAACCTGAGCTAGGTTGACTGGACCGCCCGCCGCCGTCCCGGCATCGTGGGCGGCACCGCCATCAGGTAGTAGCACGGGCCACGACCACTGGCCATCAGCGCGGGCACGACCGAGCATCCTGACCGAGCCGAGCGGAGGAGCGGAATGCGCGAGCTACCGCGTCCGATCCTCCCCCTCGCCCGGCTGCTCGTCCTCACGCTGGGGCTCCTCGGCCTCGTGGCGGCGCCCACCGGGTTCGGGACCGGATCCGGGGCGCAGACCGGGAACTCCGCCACCGGGACGATCTCCGCCGTGCGTACCTGGGTGGCCCAGCACACCCCGACCCGCAGCCGGGCCTCCGCGAAACCGCACCCGGGCGGCCACGCGCAGACCGCCGCCACCGGCGGCACCGTGGCCACCGCGCCGACGCGGCAGGTCGCCGCGCCGGACGCGCCCGAAGCGCAGCCCGCGCCCGCGGCGCTCCCGGTGCCCGGCACCGATGTCCGGCCGCCGTCC
>NZ_BMRO01000003.1:251991-276759 GCF_014648675.1 Actinomadura livida | reverse complement strand
CCACCCGGCCCCCGGCGGCCGCCGGCGCCGCGCCCGACCTCGCGGCGGGCGGCGCCCCGCGCGGCCGCGCCCCGCCCGCCTCCACGCGCACCTGACCCTTTCGTCCGGCGGTTCCGCGCGCATCCGCGCGGAGCCGAAGCTCCGTGGAGGTCCCCTTTTGAACCGCGCCAACCTGGTGCGGGCGGTACTGGCATTGGCCGTGCTCGCCACATCCTTCTACTTCGCGTACACCAAAGAAGCCCGCCTCGGCCTCGACCTGCGCGGCGGCACCCAGATCGTCCTCGAAACGCAGGACTCGCCGACGGTCAAGGCCGACCGCGAGTCCACCGACCGCGCCCTGGAGGTCATGCGGCGCCGCATCGACGCCCTCGGCGTGGCCGAGTCGTCGATCACGCGGTCCGGCGACCGGCGGCTGATCGTCGAGTTGCCCGACGTCCAGGACCCGACCCGGGCGACCGAGGCGATCGGCAAGACCGCCCAGCTCACCGCGCACCCCGTGCTCCCGAACACCGGCCAGCAGCCCGCCAAGGCGAAGGGCCAGCAGGTCCTCCCCGACGAGAGCGGCCAGCCCATCCTGATCGGGCCCGCCGCGCTCTCCGGTGAGGGCATCGGCGAGGCGAACGCCTCGTTCGACCCGCAGAACGTCGGCGGCTGGGCCGTCAACGTCGACTTCAAAGGCAGCGGCGGCAAGACCTGGGAGCAGCTGACGGCCAAGGCCGCCTGCGCGGCCGGCGACGAGCGGCGGATCGCGATCGTCCTGGACGGCAAGGTGATCTCCTCGCCGCAGGTGACCCAGAGCGTGCCCTGCGGCGTCGGCATCACCGGCGGATCGACCCAGATCACCGGCGACTTCGGCGCCGACGAGGCCAAGGACCTCGCGGCCCTCATCGAGGGCGGCGCGCTCCCCGTGCCCGTGAAGATCATCGAGCAGCGGGTGGTCGGCCCGACGCTGGGCGACGAGGCGATCGACGCCAGCGCCAAGGCCGCCGTCATCGGCATCATCCTGACCGGGCTGTTCATCGTCGCGGTCTACCGCCTCGTCGGCTTCCTTGCGACCGTGGCCCTCGCCGGCTACGCGCTGATCTCCTACGGCGCCCTCGTCGCGATCGGGGCGACGCTGACCTTGCCCGGCCTGGCCGGGTTCGTCCTGGCCATCGGCATGGCGATCGACGCGAACGTGCTCGCGTTCGAACGCGCGAGAGAGGAACTGGCGGCGGCCCCGGCCCGCAGGGCGCGCACGGTGCTGGCCACCGGGTTCAACAAGGCGTGGTCGGCGATCGCCGACACCGCCGTCACCACCCTGCTCGCGGGTGCGCTGCTGTTCTTCCTGGCCTCCGGCCCGGTGCGGGGCTTCGGTGTCACCCTCACCATCGGTGTCATCGCCTCCCTCATCTCCGCGATGCTGGTGAGCCGCGTCCTCACCGACGCCGCCGCCGCGCGGTTCCCCAAGCTCACCAAGGGCAGGGCCGGCGGTCTCAGCGGCGCCGGGCGCATCCGGCGGTGGCTGGAGGAGAGCGGCCCCGACCTGATGAAGCGCCGCCGGATCTGGCTCACCATCTCCGGGGTCGCCGTCGCCGCCGCCGCGCTCGGGATCTTCACCCAGGGCCTCAACTACGGGGTGGAGTTCACCGGCGGCCGCATCGTCGAGTACTCCACGAGCCGCCCGCTCGACATCGACGACGCCCGCGAGGCCGTCTCCGACGCCGGGTTCCCGCGCGCCGTGGTGCAGAGCTCCGGCGAATCCGACATCTCCGTCCGGACGAGCGACCTCACCAACGAGGAGGTGAAGCGCATCCAGGACGCACTCGGCAAGGAGGGCGGCGGAGCCGACAAGATCCGCGACGAGCTGATCGGGCCCAGCCTGGGCGACGAGCTGCGCACCAAGGCGCTGATCGCCCTCGGCGTCGCGCTGCTCGCCCAGCTCGCCTACCTGACGATCAGATTCCGCTGGACGTTCGCGACCGGCGCGGTGGTCGCGATGTTCCACGACATCATGATCGTCACAGGTGTCTTCGCCTGGCTCGGCAAACCGATCGACGGGGTCTTCCTGGCCGCGCTGCTCACGATCATCGGATACTCGGTGAACGACTCGGTGGTGGTGTTCGACCGCATCCGGGAACTGTGGGGCGACAATCCGAAGGGCAAGTTCGCCGACATCGCGAACCGGGGCACCCTGCAGACCGTCCCGCGGACGATCAACACCGGTATGGGCGCGCTGTTCATCCTCGGCGCGCTGGCCGTCCTCGGCGGCGACTCGCTGATGGACTTCGCCATCGCACTGCTGATCGGCATCGTGGTCGGGACCTACTCCAGCGTGTTCACCGCGACGCCGGTGGCGATCTTGCTGGAGAAGTACGCCAAGTCCCCGCCGCCCCAGCCCAAGGACAAGCCGAAGGCACCCGTCCACCGCACCTCCGACAGCTCGGGCGCCGTCGTCTGACGCCGCAACCGTCCCCCGCGTGCCGCCTCCACCGGCGGCGCGCGGGGGTCGTCGCGCTCAGCGCGGTACCACCGACCGCTTCAGCGGCCCGTTCTTGCCCTCGACCAGACAGACGACCTGCCGGACGTCCCACTGCCAGTCGTCTTCGGTGGGCACGACGACTGCGGGACCGATGAGATCCGGGGGTGCCGTGCCACCTGGCCAGGTCTTCACGGCGCGCCTCGCGCATTCTTCGGCGGCCCTGTTCTCCAGCTCCTCGACGCCCGGGTACCTCCCGGGCGGCATCTCGTAGACGGCGAGCACTTGGAATTCGTGTTCGCGGGTGCACTCGACGATGGGCTGGCCGTACGACCTCCCATTCCATTCCTCGATGCAGTCGCCCTGTTTCAGCAAGTAGCCCGCTCCTCCCCGCGCCAGTGGAAGCCCGTTCGCAAGGGCGGTGGTGAGCGAGCTCTCACCGACGTAGAGGAGCGTGCACGTCACCTCGCGCTTCCCGTCTGACCAGGTGCTCTCATCGGGGAGGTCGGGCCGCGGCTCGAAGTCGTCACCGGCCCGCTGCACGTTGCTCGGGACGTGTTCTTTGCAGGCTTTCCGGGCCCGCTCGGACAGCTCCCTCCTCCCTGGATACGGACCGGATGGAAGCGCGACTTTCGCGGTCACCTCGCCGTTGTGGGGGTGGTCGCAAGGGCTGGGATCGACGAACGGATCGGCCGAGTCGTGGACCTCGGCGGTGAAGCAGTCCCCGGTCTTGAGCGTCGAGAGCCGCACACGGCCGTCGGGGCGGGCCGAGTCGGAACCGTCCTCCGCGGCGAGGAGCGAGCCGCCGGACGCGGCCAGCGCCACGGCGCACGCGACGGCCCAGGCGACCGAGGCGGCGAGCCCGCCGGCGGCAAGGCCGCTGCCCTTCTCCCGCCGGCGGCCGGCCTGGACGAGGCCGGCGACGGCGAAGGCCACCGCGATCGGGACCAGGCCGAGGAGGCCGGTGATGAGCGCGGCGATCGCGAGGCGGTTCGTCCGGGCGGGCGCGGCAGGAGGACGCGGCCCGCTGCCGTGCGGGGGCGGCGCCGGTGGTCCGGCGGGCACGGTTTCGGCGGGCGAGGAATCGCCGCCGGGCGGAGCGTTCTCGGCATGATGCGATGGGTCGGGTGGGACCCATGGTCCGGCCGGTTCGGGGCCGTTGTCAGTAGGGGGTGGTGTGGTCACGGCGGAAGGCTAGGCCAGTGGCCGGACGAAAAGGGCTTCTCCGGCGGTTGTCGCCGAGCCGTGATCACTGCCGCCGTGGCAAGGGGCGGGCCCGGCCGCGACGGCTGGGGAGTCAGGGTGCCTGGGGTTCGCCGTTCTCCGCCCTGGCCACGCGGGGGCGGGTCAGCGGGGGAGCATCGGCTTCTTCAGGGGGCGGCCTTCGCTTTCGGCGAAGCAGACGGCGGTGCGGTGGCCGGCGTCCCATTCGACCTCCTCGGGGTACAGCCACCACATGAGGTCCGGGAGGCGGTGGCCGCGGAAGACCTTCTCCTGCCGCCGCTCGCAGCCGCGCTGGGCGGTGCGGTCCATCGCCTTCTGCCCCGGATACGGGCCCGCCTTCAGGGGGAAGGTCGCGTACACCTGGATCCAGTACGGGTCGGTGCAGGAGACGGTGCGCTGCGTGTACGACTCGTCGTCCCACTTTCCGAGGCAGTCCCCGGCGGTCAGCTCGTCCCAGAGCTTCCGGCTCGCGTCGATCGTCTCGCGGAGCGGTGATGTGAGCGTTCCGGAGCCGGTGTAGCGCATCAGGCAGACCACCTCGCGGTCGCCGGCGTCCCAGCTCGTCCGGCTGGGCCAGAGGTTGTAGGGCTCCAGGTCCTTGGAGTGCCGGCTCTTCTGGAGCTGGAGGCTCTTCTCGAAGCAGGCGTTGTCCGCCTGCTCGGACACCTTCTCGTCGCCGGGATGCGCCTTTCCGGACAGCCGCAGCTTGGCGACGACCTCGCCGTCGTGGGGCCGTGAGCAGGGCAGCGCCGTCACCAGGATCTTGGTCGTGTCCCCCTCGAACCCGGTGAAGCAGTCACCGGTCCGGAGGGCCGCGACGACCACCCGGTCCTTCTCGGTGACCTGCCCGGACTCGTCGCGGTCGACGGAGATGAGCGAACCGGCGGCGACGAGGAGGGCGACCACCCCGGCCACGGTCCAGAAGGCGGACGCCAGGAGGCCGCCGATGGCCAGGCCCTTGCCCTTCTCTCCGCGTCCTCCGGCCTGCAGGAGCGCGACGATGC
Source organism: Actinomadura livida (assembly GCF_014648675.1). Classification (GTDB taxonomy): domain Bacteria; phylum Actinomycetota; class Actinomycetes; order Streptosporangiales; family Streptosporangiaceae; genus Spirillospora; species Spirillospora livida. Next base: position 272,073 of record NZ_BMRO01000003.1, on the reverse strand, counting down.
CGAAGATGACCCCCAGCACCACCAGGCCGAGGACTCCGGTGACGAGAGAGGCGATCGCCCACTTGTTCGTCCGGGCGGGGGCGGCCGGAGGAGGCTGCCCGTAGGGGTGGGGAGGGGGCTGCACCGGAGGTCCGGCGGGCGCGGGGGCGGTGGGCGGGGTGTGCTCGGCGGGAGGGGCGTGCTCGGCGGGGCTCGGCGAGCCGGGCGGGGCCCATTCGCCGGATGTTTCGGGGTCGTTGTCAGCAGGGGGTGGCGTACTCACAGCCGCACGGTAAGTCGGAATTCTCAAGAAAAGAGGTATTTCCGACAGTTGTCGCCGGGTTGTGATTGACGGAGGACCGGTCCGTGGCCGGGCGGGCCCGGCCACGGCGGCGGGGGAGTCAGACCAGGGGCGCCTGGGGTTCGCCGTTCTCCGCCCTGATCACCTGCATGACGGCGTTGATCAGCGCGAGGTGGGTGAAGGCCTGCGGGAAGTTCCCGAGGTGGCGGCCGCTGTGCGGGTCGATCTCCTCGGCGTACAGCTGCAGGGGGCTCGCGTAGGACAGCAGCTTCTCGCACAGGGCCCGCGCCCGCTCCAGCTCCCCGATCAGCACCAGCGCGCTGACCAGCCAGAACGAGCAGATCGTGAAGGTGCCCTCCTCCGAGTCGAACCCGTCGTCGGTCTCCGCGGCGCGGTAGCGCAGGACGAGGTCGTCCTCCGACAACTCGTCGGCGATGGCGAGGACGGTCTCCCGGACGCGCTTGTCGTCGGCGGGCAGGAAGCCGAGCAGCGGGATCAGCAGCGCCGACGCGTCCAGCGCCGTCGCGCCGTAGTGCGCGGTGAAGACGCCGCGCTCGTCCAGCGCGTTCGCCAGCACGTCGGCGTGGATCTCGTCGGCGGCGGCCTGCCAGCGCCGCGCCCGGTCCTGGTCGCCGCGGACGCGGGCGAGCCGGGCGCCGCGGTCGGCCGCGACCCAGCAGAAGATCTTGGACGAGGTGAAGTGCTGCGGCTCGCCGCGCACCTCCCACATGCCGCAGTCGGGCGTCCGCCAGGTGGCCAGGGCGTCCTCGACCTGCTTGATGATGATCTTCCAGAGCCGGTCGTCGAGCCGGTCCCGCTTGCGCACGAAGAGGTAGATGGAGCCGATGATCGCGCCCCACACGTCGTGCTGCGCCTGCATGTACGCCTCGTTGCCGATGCGGACGGGACGGGCGTTGTCGTAGCCGGTGAGGTGGTCCAGCGTGGACTCCGGAAGTTCCTCCCGCCCGTCCAGGCCGTACATGATCTGCAGCTTGCCCTCGGCGGCCTCGGCGACGTCGGTGATGAAGTAGAAGAAGTCGTTGGCCTCCCAGTCGTAGCCGAGCGTGTAGAACGCCCACAGCGCCATCGTGGAGTCGCGGATCCAGGTGTAGCGGTAGTCCCAGTTCCGGTCGCCGCCCGGCGCCTCCGGCAGCGACGTCGTCGCCGCGGCCGCCACGGCGCCGGAGGGCGCGAACGTCAGGCCCTTGAGCGTCAGCGCGCTGCGCTGCAGGTGGCTGCGCCACGGGTGGTCGGGGAAGCGGCCCCGGTCCAGCCAGTGCTGCCAGTGGTGGACGGTCCAGACGAGCCGCTCGTGCGCCTCCTCGTAGGACGAGGGCGCCGCGTGCTCGCTCCACGACAGCGCGACGTACCGGGACTCGCCCTGCTTCAGCAGCGTGCGGGACGTGGCGAGCGACCCCTCGAACCCGACGTTCATGTCGGTGGTGAGCCGCAGCCCGACGCCGTTGCCGCGCGCCAGGGCCTCGTGGTACCCGGCGCCGGTGTGCTCCCAGCGGGCGGGCGTCTGGCCGTAGTCGAACACCGGCATGCAGTCGAGCCGGACCTGGACCTGGCCGTTCACGCACCGCACCATCCGCAGCAGGACGTGGTCGGCGTCGTAGTCCGTCGGGGCCCTGCGGTGCGTGTGGGACCGTTCCGTCTCGTGGTGCCACGGGCCCATCAGCAGCGCGTCCGTCACGACCAGCCAGCCCCCGTGCACCCACCAGGTGGTCTCCATCACCATGGTGCCGGGTATGTAGCGCTGCGCGGCGGGCACCTCCACGCCCGCCGGGCCGACCCGGAAGTAGCCCGCGTCGCGGTCCAGGAGGGACCCGAACACGCTGGGCGAGTCCATCCTCGGCAGGCACATCCACTCGATGTTGCCGCTGGGCGCGACCAGGGCGGTCGTCTCGCAGTCGGACAGGAACCCGAAATCGGCTATGGGGGCGAACGGATCCCCCGCCCGGCCGCCGGCGACCTTCGGCCTCACAACCTCACCTCCTCGATCCATCATTCCCTCTCCCCGCGGTGGGTACGTCAGCGGTGCCGGTCGGCCCGGGCGTCGGCTCCGCACCGGGCCTCCCGCGCGGGTCTCCGGCTCTCGGAGACCCATTGGAATAGACCACTATCTGGCCCTTGACCTGGGAAAACGCCCCTTCCCGCACCGGGCGCCGAGCAAGGCCGGACATCGCGGGTACAGTCCCGGCAAACAGGGCAGCGGGCCCCGCCGCCGCCTGCGGGAACGCGATGCCGCGCCCCCGCCGTGGCGGGACCGGAACTGCCGCTGGGTGTAACCGGAGCGAGAAGGAGCTCCCCGTGCCGAAGTTCGTGTACGACTTCACTGAGGGAAACAAGGACCTCAAAGATCTGCTGGGCGGCAAGGGCGCCAACCTGGCCGAGATGACCAACCTCGGACTGCCCGTCCCTCCCGGGTTCACGATCACCGCGGAGGCCTGCCGGTACTACCTCGAGCACGGGAACCTGCCCGAGGGGCTGGCGGACGAGGTCAACGCGCACCTGGCCGCGCTCGAGTCCGCGATGGGCAAGAAGCTCGGCCAGAGCGACGACCCGCTCCTGGTCAGCGTGCGCTCCGGCGCCAAGTTCAGCATGCCGGGCATGATGGAGACCGTCCTCAACGTCGGGCTGAACGACGAGTCCGTGCACGGCCTGGCCGCGCAAGTGGGGGGCACGGAAACAGAGCGTGAGCGGTTCGCGTGGGACTCCTACCGCCGGCTGATCCAGATGTTCGGCAAGACCGTCCTGGACATCGACGGCGACCTGTTCGAGGACGCCATCGAGGACGTCAAGCGCGCCCGCGGCAGCGACAACGACGTCGACCTCACCGCGGACGACTTCCGGAAGCTCGTCGAGCGCTTCAAGACGATCGTCCGGGAGCAGGCCGGGCGGGAGTTCCCGACCGACCCGCGCGAGCAGATGGACCTCGCCGTCGAGGCGGTGTTCAACTCCTGGAACGCGCCCCGCGCCATCCTGTACCGCCGCCAGGAGCGCATCCCCGTCGACCTCGGCACCGCCGTGAACATCTGCTCGATGGTGTTCGGCAACATGGGCATGGACTCCGGGACGGGCGTCGCGTTCACCCGCGACCCCGCGTCCGGCCAGCAGGGCATCTACGGCGACTACCTGCAGAACGCCCAGGGCGAGGACGTCGTCGCCGGCATCCGCAACACCGTGCCGCTGAAGGACCTGGAGCGCATCGACAAGGCGTCCTACGACCGGCTTCTCGAGATCATGGAGACGCTGGAGAACCACTACCGCGACATGTGCGACATCGAGTTCACGATCGAGCGCGGGAAGCTGTGGATGCTGCAGACGCGGGTGGGCAAGCGGACCGCCGCCGCGGCGTTCCGCATCGCCTGCCAGCTCCTCGACCAGGGGCTCATCGACGTGGACGAGGCCGCCCGCCGCGTCACCGGCGACCAGCTCGCCCAGCTCATGTTCCCCCGCTTCGCCGACCGGGTGGACGGTGTCCGCAAGCTCACGAAGGGCATGAACGCCTCGCCGGGCGCGGCCGTCGGCAAGGTCGTGTTCAGCTCCGAGCGGGCGGCGGAGCTCGCCCGGGCGGGGGAGGACGTGATCCTCGTCCGCCGCGAGACCAACCCCGACGACCTCGCCGGGATGGTCGCGGCGAGGGGCGTGCTGACGTCCCGCGGCGGGAAGACCTCGCACGCCGCCGTCGTCGCCCGCGGCATGGGCAAGACCTGCGTCTGCGGCGCCGAGGAACTGGACGTCGACGTCAAGAACGGGCAGTTCACCGCCCCCGGCGGCGTGACCGTCCGGGAGGGGGACCTGATCTCCATCGACGGGACGTCCGGGGACGTGTACCTCGGCGAGGTGCCCGTCGAGGACTCGCCCGTCGTCCGCTACTTCGAGGGCGAGCTCGCGGCCGAGGAGGGCGGCGACCTCGTCAAGGCCGTCGACCGGATCATGCGGCACGCCGACGAGCGGGCCGCGCTCAAGGTCCGCGCGAACTCCGACAACCCCGGGGACTCCGCGCGGGCGCGCCGCTTCGGCGCCGCCGGGATCGGGCTGTGCCGCACCGAGCACATGTTCCTCGGCGACCGGCGGCAGCTCATCGAGAAGCTCGTGCTGGCGGCGGACGGCACCGAGCGGCAGGCCGCGCTGGACGCCCTGGAACCGCTGCAGAAGAGCGACTTCGAGGGCATCTTCGAGGCCATGGACGGACTGCCGGTGACGATCCGGCTGATCGACCCGCCGCTGCACGAATTCCTCCCCGACATCACCGAGCTGTCGGTCAGGGTCGCGCTCGCGGGCGACGAGGCCGACGAGAAGGACCGGAGACTGCTCGAAGCAGTCAACCGACTGCACGAGCAGAACCCTATGCTCGGCCTGCGCGGCGTGCGGCTGGGTTTGGCGATTCCGGGACTTTTCGGCATGCAGGTCCGCGCGATCGCCGAGGCCGCGGCGGCGCGGCGCAGCGCCGGCGGGGACCCGCGTCCGGAGATCATGATCCCGCTGGTCGGCGCCGTCCAGGAGCTGGAGGCCGTCCGCGACGAGGCCCGCGCCATCCTGGCCGAGGTCAGGGAGGCCACCGGCGTCGACGTCCCGGCGCTGATCGGCACCATGATCGAGCTGCCGCGGGCCGCGCTGACCGCCGGGCAGATCGCCGAGGCCGCCGAGTTCTTCTCGTTCGGCACCAACGACCTCACCCAGACCACCTGGGGCTTCTCCCGCGACGACGTCGAGGCGTCGTTCTTCGGGCGCTACCTGGAGCTCGGGATCTTCGGGGTGTCGCCGTTCGAGACCCTCGACCGGGACGGCGTCGGGCGGCTCGTCCGCATCGCCGCCGAGGAGGGCCGCGAGGCGCGGCCGGGCATCAAGCTCGGCATCTGCGGCGAGCACGGCGGCGACCCCGACTCGGTGCACTTCTGCCACGAGGTCGGGCTCGACTACGTGTCCTGCTCGCCGTTCCGCGTCCCCGTCGCCCGGCTGGAGGCCGGCCGCGCCGCGATCGCGGCGGACGCGGCGGCCGGGGGGAGTGACAGCCGCTGATCGCCGGGGCGGCCGGCCGCCCGCGCGCCCGCCCGCGGAAGACCGGCCGCCCAACCTGCGAACTTCGCCCGCCCGGCGCACCATCTAACTAACGTGTCGGAAGCGATGACGTTGGAAGCCGAATTGCCGGAACCCCGGGACGAGGACCACGGTCCGGACGAGCCCGCCGAGCAGCCGCGCGGGCGGCGCGGGCGGTCGCCGTGGGTCACGATCCCGGCGGGCGTCGTCCTCGGGCTGCTGCTGATCGCGGTGCTGACGCCCCTCACCGTCGGCGCGCGCGTCTGGTACCAGGCCCGCCAGGACGAGCGGCCCCGCTCCGACGCGATCATCGTCCTCGGTGCCGCGCAGTACAACGGCGAGCCGTCCCCGACGCTGCGGTGGCGGCTCCAGCACGCCCTCGACCTCTACCGCGACGGCGTCGCGCCCGCCATCGTCACGGTCGGCGGGAAGGCCCCTGGGGACAACTACACCGAGGCCGGCTCCGGCCGCACCTGGCTGATCGAGAAGGGCGGGGTGCCGGCCGACCGGGTCGTCGCGGTGCCCGTCGGGCGGGACACGCTCGGCAGCCTGCGGGCGGCCGGCGCGGAGTTCGACCGGCGCGGCTGGTCGTCCGCGGTGATCGTCAGCGACCCGTGGCACGGGCTGCGGGCGAAGAAGATGGCCGCGGACCACGGCATCGAGGCGGCCGCGTCGCCGACCCGCAGCGGCCCCAGCGTGCAGACCCGCGAGACCCAGTTCGACTACATCGTCCGGGAGACCGGCGCCTACCTGTCGTACGTCCTGCTGGGCAAGAGCGTGCAGGTGCCGAACGAGACCATCAGGCGCATCAACATCGACCCGTCCGTGGCGCCCTCCGGGGCGCCGTCGGACCCGCAGCCGAGCCGCTGACACTCCGGCCGGCCCGAAGGTCAACGGAACGTCATCGCGCCCGCCTACCCTGGATAGGGACATGACGAGCAACTCCCTCACCGGCGGCCCGGGCCGCTACACCGACCGCGACAGGCGGCGCTGGGCCCCCGAGCCCGCCAAGCGCCGCGACCGGACCGCGTTCGAACGCGACCGGGCCCGCGTGCTGCACAGCGCGGCGCTGCGCCGGCTGGCCGCCAAGACGCAGGTCGCCTCGCCCGGCGCGGACGCCGGCGCCGACACCGTGCAGAGCCTGCGCACCCGGCTGACCCACTCGCTGGAGTGCGCCCAGGTCGGCCGCGAGCTGGGCAAGTCCCTCGGCTGCGACCCCGACCTGGTCGAGACGGCGTGCCTGGCCCACGACATCGGGCACCCGCCGTTCGGGCACAACGGCGAGGCCGCCCTCGACCTCGTCGCCCGCGACTGCGGCGGCTTCGAGGGCAACGCGCAGAGCCTGCGCGTCCTGACGCGGCTGGAGCCGAAGTCGTTCGCGGCGGACGGCCCGCCCCTGCACGGGCGCAGCGTCGGCCTCAACCTGACCCGCGCCGCGCTGGACGCGTCGATGAAGTACCCGTGGCCGCAGGCGGAGGCGGTGAACGGGAAGTTCGGCGTCTACGACGACGACGCGGACGTCGCGCACTGGGTCCGCGTGGACGTCGAGCCCGGCCGGACGTGCTTCGAGGCCCAGGTCATGGACTGGAGCGACGACGTCGCCTACTCCGTCCACGACCTGGAGGACGCGCTCGTCGCCGGGCACATCGACTTCGCCCGCCTCGCCGACCCGGCCGAGCGCCGGCTCGTCGCCGCCACCGCGATCAAGCTGTACTGCCCCGACGCCGAGCTCGCCGAGCTGGAGGAGCGCTTCGCCGAGCTGCTCGCCGAGCCGTACTGGCCCGACCGCTACGACGGCACGCCGCGCAGCCTGGCCGCCCTCAAGAACCTCACCAGCACCCTGATCGGCCGGTTCTGCGTGGCCGCCGAGAACGCCACCCGGGACGCCTACGGCGACCGCCCGCTGACCCGGTACGCCGCCGAGCTGATCGTCCCGCGCGCGCAGCGGCTGGAGAACGCCCTGCTCAAGGGCATCACCGCGCACTACGTGTGGATCAGCCACGAGGAGGTCAGGGCCCGGCAGCGGACGCTGATCACCGAGCTGGCCGAGATGATGATCGCGGGCGCGCCCGGCACCCTCGAACCGGGGTTCCGGGCCGCGTTCGAGGAGGCGGGCGACGACGCGGGACGACTCCGCGCCGTCATCGACCAGATCGCCTCGCTGACCGACCTGTCCGCGATGGCGCGGCACCGCCTGCTGGAAGGCGGTTCCTGACCGATCCCGCCCGGTTCCGGATGGGGGCCCGGCGGAATATGCCGCGACCCACCCGACGGCGGCCCTTGTCTCGCCCAAAGCGGCGCTGTAGGGATGGCTACAGGTCAACTACAGGAGGTCGCCATGCCCGAGGAGACGTTCGTCATCGCCGGCGCCGGCCTGGCGGGTGCCAAGGCTGCGGAGACGCTGCGCGCGGAGGGTTTCACGGGCAGGCTGCTGCTGATCGGGGACGAGATCGAGCGCCCGTACGAGCGGCCGCCGCTCTCCAAGGGGTTCCTGCTGGACAAGGAGCCGCGGGAGAAGGCCCACGTCCACGAGGCGGACTGGTACGACAAGCACGACGTCGAGCTGCGGGCGGGCGCCTCCGTCGCCGCCGTCGACCGGGACGCGCACGAGGTGCGGCTGTCCAGCGGTGAGCGGGTCGGGTACGCGAAGCTGCTGCTGGCGACCGGGGCCTCCCCGCGGCGGCTCGACGTCCCGGGCTCCAAGCTGCAGGGCATCCACTACCTGCGGACGATGGCCGACTCCGCCGCGCTGAAGCAGGCCCTCGCGCACGGCGGGCGCCGGGTCGTGGTGGCCGGGGCGGGCTGGATCGGGCTGGAGACCGCGGCCGCCGCCCGCGCCCACGGCAACGACGTGACGATCATCGAGCCGGAGCCGACGCCGCTGCACGCCGCCATGGGGCCCGAGCTCGGCGGGATGTTCGGCGACCTGCACCGCGAGCACGGCGTCGACCTGCGGCTCGACCAGGGCGTCGCCGGGTTCTGGGGCGCCGGGCAGGTGTCGGCGGTGGTGACCTCCGGCGGCGCCGAGGTGCCCGCCGACGTCGTGATCGTCGGCATCGGCGTGCGGCCCAACAGCGGCCTCGCCGAGGAGGCGGGCCTGGAGGTCTCCGACGGCGTCCTCGTCGACCAGTCGCTGCGCACCTCCGACCCGGACGTCTTCGCGGCCGGGGACGTCGCCAACGCCTACAACCCGCTCCTCGGGCGCCGGGTCCGGGTGGAGCACTGGGCGAACGCGCTGAACGGCGGGCCGGCCGCCGCCCGCGCGATGCTCGGCCAGGACGTCGTCTACGACCGGATCCCGTACTTCTTCAGCGACCAGTACGACCTCGGCATGGAGATGTCGGGCGTCGCGTCGCCGGGGGAGTACGACGAGGTGGTGTACCGCGGGGACGCCAAGTCACGGGAGTTCGTCGCGTTCTGGCTGTCGGGCGGCCGGGTCGTCGCCGGGATGAACGTCAACGTGTGGGACGTCACCGGGGACGTCCAGGCGCTCATCCGCTCCGGGGCCCAGGTGGACGCCGGCCGGCTCGCCGACCCCGGCGTGCCCCTGGCCGGCCTCGCCTGAAAGCGCGCAACCGCCGTTACCGCCGCGCCCGGGGGCCGCGTACAGTCTGCGGGTGGCCACGGACAAGATCACGGCGGGGGAGTTCGCGGTGTTCGGCCGGGCGCGGACGGCGGTCACGCTCGCCTTCACCGCGCACGGCCTGCTCGCCGCCGCCTGGGTGGTCCGCATCCCCCAGATCAAGGAGCACCTCGGGCTGAGCGAGGGCTCGATGGGCGTGGCCCTGCTGGGCGCGCCCGTCGGCGTCGTGCTCGCCGTGCGGTTCGCACGCCGGATCATCGCGGACCGGGGGAGCCGGGCCACGACGATCGCCGCCGGGGTCGCCGGCGCGGCGTCGCTGGTCCCGCTCGGCCTCGCCTGGAACCTCGGCGCGCTGATCGTGTCCCTCCTGCTGCTCGGGGCCTCGCTCGGCCTGATGGACGTGGCGATGAACGCCCAGGGGGTGGCCGTCGAGCGCGGCTACGGGCGGCCGCTCATGTCCGGCCTGCACGGCTGGTACAGCATCGGGACGCTCGTGGCGGCGCTGATCGGCTCTGCGGTCGCCTACGCGGGCGTGCCCGTCCCGCTGCACCTGTCGGCCGCGGCCGCGGCGCTCGCCGCGCTGACGGCGATCGGCTGCCGCGGACTGCTGGACCGCTCCGCCGACGCCCTCCCCGAACCGGGGCCGTATCCGCCGGACGAACCCGCCCCCGGCGCCCCGCCCACGGCGGGGCTCGCTCCGGCCGAGCCCGTCCCGGACGGACCCGGGCCCGCCCCGGTGCCGTCCTTCCGGTGGCTGCCGGCCCTGCTGGGGATCATCGGGCTCTGCTCGTTCGTGGGCGAGGGCGCCGTGGCCGACTGGAGCGCCGTCTACCTGCGGGAGCACCTCGGCACCGGGCCGGGCTTCGCGGGCCTCGGCTACGCCGGCTGCGCGGTCGCGATGACCGCCGGCCGGTTCGCCGGCGACCGGGTGGTCGCGCGGTTCGGGCCCGTCCCGGCGCTGCGGGCCGGGTCGCTGGCCGCCGCGCTGGGCCTCGGGGCGGGGCTCGCCGCCGCCCACCCGGTCGCGGCCGTGGCCGGATTCACGGTGTTCGGCCTGGGCATCGCCGTCGTCGCGCCCATCACGTTCAGCGCGGCCGGGAACGTCCCCGGCGTCCCCGCCGCGGCCGGGATCTCCCGCGTCACCGGGATCGGCTACCTCGGGCTGCTCGGCGGGCCGCCCGTGATCGGGTTCGTCGCGCAGGGCGTGGGGCTCGGCTGGGCGCTGGCCGTGCCCGTCGGGCTCGTCGGCCTCATCGTGCTGCTGGCTCCGGCGACCGCCACGGCCGCCCCGCGCGCGGACCGCGGAACGGCAGCGTGTTGATCTTTTGGCCGGGTTGTGACATTCGCATATGTCCTACTCAGGTAAGGTCTGGGCGAGTGAGCACCATGCAGCGGTCCAGACCGGTCAGAACGGTCGAAGCCGTCCCGCAGTACCGGAGGTTCCTGAGCGAGCTGCTCAGCTTCGGCTTCGTCGGGGTCATCGGCACGCTGATCATGATCCTCGGCGCCAACGTGATGCGCGCCTGGCTCGGCGGCAGTCCCGTCACGAGCGTCGCCGTCCCCACGGTGATCTCCACGCTGGCCTCGTACCTGCTCAACCGGTTCTGGGTGTTCCGCCACCGCGACAGCGACGGCTCCGGCCGCGAGGTCGCGATCTTCTTCGTGCTGAACGGCGTCGGCCTGCTCATCCAGGTGGTGTGCACCGGCTTCACGTACTACACGCTCGGGCTGCACGGCGGCGTCGCCTACAACGCGAGCCTGCTGGCGGGGGTCGCGTTCGGTGCCGCGTTCCGCTACTGGTCGTACAAGAAGTGGGTGTTCACCCCCGCGGTCGCCTGACCGCCCGTGACCGCTGCCGTGACCGCTGCCGTGACCGCCGCCGGACGGGCGCGCCGTGCTCACCGTCCCGCGGGGACGATCCCCTCGGTCTGCCCCAGCGCCTCGCCGAGGACGCCCGCCAGCTCCTGGCCGGTGGCCTGCGAGAAGATCGCGTGGTCGATGCCGCTCTCGGCGAGCCGCCCGATCGTCTCCACGGCCTCGTCCACCGACGGCGTGCCGCCCTCGAAACGGCCCAGCGCGGTCTTCTCGATCTCGGCGTAGTCGCGTCCCTGGTTCGCGCAGTGCTCGCGCAGCACGTCGAGCTTGCGCGGCAGCTCCGGGCCGTCGAACAGGTTGCAGGCGTCGGCGTACTGGGCGACGAGCCGCAGCGTCTTCTTCTCCCCGCCGCCCCCGATCAGGATCGGGGGATGCGGCGTCCGCAGCGCGGGCGGCGAGTTCAGCGGCCGCTCCAGGGTGTAGTGGCGGCCCTCGAACGGGGAGTCGTCGCCCTTCCACATCCGGTGGGCGATCCGCAGCGTCTCCTCCAGCCGCTCGAACCGCTCCGCCGTGGGCGGGAACTCGATGCCGAGCCCCCGCGACTCCTCCTCGTTCCAGGCCGCGCCGATGCCCAGCCAGGCGCGGCCGCCGGACAGCACGTCCAGCGTGGTCACGGTCTTGACCAGGATGCCGGGATGGCGGTACGTCACGCCGGTGACCATCGTGCCGAGCGTGATCCGCTCGGTCAGCGCGGCCGCGTACGCGAGCGCCGAGTAGCCCTCCAGCATCGGCTCGTCCGGGGCGCCGACCCCGCCGATCTGGAAGAAGTGGTCCATCACCCACAGCGAGTGCAGGCCCGCCTGGTCGGCCTGCCGGACGGTCGTGTCGAAGGCGGGGCCGATCCGCTCCGGCCCGCCGGGAAAGGTGAAGCTGGGAATCTGGAGACCAACGCGCATGACGGGTCCCTCTCCTGTTCGTCCGCGATTACACCGGTGATGCGCCGGCGGGTCCCCACTCTGCGGGCTGGAGCGCGCTCCAGGTCAAGCGCGCCGCCCGGCGCCTGGCGTTGACCTGGAGCGCACTCCAGGTGAAATCCTGGGGGCGTGAGTTCCTACTCTCCGGGCGAGACCGCCGAGAAGAGCGGTTTCAGCATCGACACGCTGCGCTACTACGAGAAGATCGGGCTGCTGCCCGGCATCGCGCGGAACGCGTCGGGCAGGCGCGTGTTCAGCGACGGAGACCTGCAGTGGCTCGGGATGCTGCGCTGCCTGCGCGAGACGGGCATGCCGATCGCCGAGATGCTGCGGTACTCCGAGCTGGCCCGCGGCGGGGACGAGACGGTCCGGGAGCGGCTCGCACTGCTGCAGGACCACGACCAGCGGGTGGAGGAGCAGATCGCGCGGCTGCGCGAGCAGCAGGCGCAGATCCAGTGGAAGATCCGCCTCTACAGCGGCGAGATCTGCGGCGAGCCCGCCGCGGCCGGGGCGGTCGGCGAGGGCCTTCCCGCCTGAGCCCCGGTTCCGGCGGATCTACCGGTGGACGGGCGTGACCCGGCGGCCGTCGGCGCCGAAGAACAGCACCCGGTTCAGGTCGACCCGCAGCGCGTAGTGGTCGCCGCGGCTGGGACGGCTGCCGGGCGGGATGCGGAACACCAGGTCGGTCCGGCGGTGGTGGCCGGCGTGCTCCTCGGCCGGCTCCGTGTAGGACGGCCGGCCCAGCATGTCCCGCAGCCGGTCGCGCAGGCCCGGCCGCCACGTCTCGTGCTGCTCGGGCGGCGGCGGCCGCCCCACCTCCGTCGCGTCCACGGTGGGGATGCCCGCCTCGGCGTAGGCGAGCCACTCGTGCCCGTGGAACTCCAGCTCGCGGACCTGCCCGGACAGGACGGTGCCGTGCGGCGCGGGGGAGCCCGGCGCGATCGGCGCCAGCGTGTCCGGCCGGATCCCGACGATCACGGACTGGCCGTGCCGGCTGATCAGCGAGGACGCGCGCGGGTCGTTCCACGGGACGCTCAGCCGCTGCGAGCCGAAGTCGAGCAGGAGCCCCTCGCCCTCGACGGCCCACAGGGTGGCGTGCAGCAGGTTGATCGGCGGTGAGCTCAGGAACGCGGCCACGAACACCGTGGCCGGGTCCGAGTAGATGTTCTCGGGGGTGCCGACGTCCTCCAGGACGCCGTCGCGCAGCACCGCCATACGGTCGGCCATCGTCATGGCCTCGACCTGGTCGTGCGTGACGTAGACGGTGGTGGTGCCGGTGGAGCGGACCAGCCCGGCGATCTCGATCCGCAGCTCGGTGCGCAGCCCCGCGTCGAGGCTCGACAGCGGCTCGTCCATCAGGAACAGCTGCGGTTCGCGGATCAGCGCCCGCCCGATGGCCGCCCGCTGCCGCTGCCCGCCCGACAGCGTGCCCGGCAGCCGGTCGATCATGGAGTTGATGCCGAGGGCGCGCGCCAGCTCGACGACCTTGGCGCCGGCCTCGGCGCGGTCGTCGCCCGCCACCTCCAGCGGGAACATCATGTTGCCCTTGACCGTGCGGTGCGGATAGAGGGCGCCCTCCTGGAACACCATTGCCACGTTCCGCTCGCGCGGCGGCAGGTCGTTGGCGACCGACCCGTTCAGCCACAGGTCGCCCGCGGTGATCTCCTCCAGCCCGGCGATCATCCGCAGGAGGGTGGACTTGCCGCAGCCCGACGGCCCGAGCAGGACGAAGAGCTCGCCCGCGTTGATCCGCAGCCGCACGTTCCGGACGGCCACCTGCCCGCCCGGATACACCTTGTCGACTCCGTCGAGCACAACATCCGTCATCGGGTCCGCCTGGGTGTGAGCAAGATCTCGGTTCGTCATCACATCGCGCGGCGGTCCGGATTGTCCATAGCGAATCCGCCCTTACCGGTGGGCGATCCGGCCGGGTCCGGCCATCGGACGGCGAATTCCGGTCACCGCGGTAGGTACAGGGCTCCCCCGCCGCCCGGCCGCACCGGTGATCGTTTGGCAACCTGCTGCTTACAGCGCCGACCCACCGTCAAAACGGAACGGTCCAAGACTCCCGGGTGTCGAGATCTTGGAGGTGTTCCTTGTCGACAAGGGAACAGACGAACGTGGTCGACCGCCGGTCGTTCCTCACCCGGGTGGGGGCGGCCGGCGGGGCGGGCGCGATGTTCGCCACCATGGGAGCGCTCGGGCTGGCGCCGTCGGCGGAGGCGGCGACCAGAACGCCCTTCCAGCCGCCGCAGCCCTCCGACTTCCGGCTGCGCGGCCGCGGAGCGGCCAAGGTGCTGATCCTCGGTGCCGGGGTGGCGGGCCTGGCCGCGGCGTACGAGCTGGGGAAGGCAGGGTACGACTGCACGGTCCTGGAGGCTCAGGACCGGGTGGGCGGCCGCAACCTGACCCTGCGCGGCGGCGACCGGCTGGCCGAGACGGACGGCGCCACGCAGCGGGTCGGCTTCAGCCAGGGCCAGTACATGAACGCCGGCCCCGCGCGCATCGCGCAGTGGATGACCACCATGGACTACTGCCGCGAACTGGGCGTCCCGCTGGAGGTGTTCACCAACTCCAACGCCGAGGCGCTGATCTACAACGAGTCCGCGGGTATGCGGGAGCCGGTCAAATGGCGTACCGCGAAGGCGGACGTCCACGGCTACATCTCCGAGCTGCTGGCCAAGGCCACCGACCAGGGCGCCCTGGACCAGCGGCTCACCGGCGACGACAAGGAGCGGCTGCTCTCGTTCCTCTCGGGCTTCGGCGCCATCGGCCCCAAGTCCGCCGGATACGCCTACACCGGCGGCGGCCGGCGGGGCTACTCCGTCGACCCCGGTGCGGGCGCCCGGGAGGGCACCGTGCTGGGCCCGCCGCCGTCGCTGTCGGACGTCCTCGCGAGCGGGGTCGGCCGGTCCTTCTCCTTCGAGTTCGGCTACAGCCAGGCGATGCTGATGTTCCAGCCGGTCGGCGGCATGGACGCCATACCCAAGGCGCTCGCCAAGGCGGTCGGGAACGGCCGGATCAGGACCGGCGCGAAGGTGACCGGGATCACGAACACGGGGGCCGGGGTCCGCGTCGAGTACGTCTCGAACCGCAAGACCAGGGCGGCCGAGGCCGACTACGTGATCGCGACCCTGCCCCCGCAGGTCCTCGCGAAGATCCCGCACAACCTCGGCGCGGGCGTCCAGGCCGCGCTGCGCACCCCCGTGCCCGCCTCCACCGGCAAGATCGGCATCGAGTACCGCAGCCGCTGGTGGGAGCAGGACGAGAACATCTACGGCGGCATCACCAACACCGACCTCGACCTGGCCACCATCTGGTATCCGTCGTACGGCTACCACGGCCGGAGCGGGCTGGTCATCGGCTACTACAACTTCGGTTCCGCCGCCGACGCCTACGCCCGGATGAACCACGCGCAGCGGCTCGCACGCGCCCTCGACCAGGGCGCGAAGATCCACGGCGACAAGTACCGCCGGGACGTGGCCGCCTCGACGTCGATCGCCTGGAGCAGGCAGGAGCACATCGAGGGCGGCTGGATCGGCTGGCCCAGCCGCGGCGCCGAGTACCGGCTGCTCAACGAGCCGCAGGGCAACGTCTACTTCTGCGGCGACTGGCTCAGCTACGAGATCGCCTGGCAGCACGGGGCCTTCGAGTCGGCCCGCAAGGTCGTGACCGACCTCCACCAGCGCGTCCTGAAGTCCTGAGAGGAGACGGAACCTTGCGCGGCAAGAAGTTCATCATCGGAGGCGTCGCCCTGGTGACGCTCGGGGGCCTCAGCGGAGGCGCCCTGGCGTCCCCCAAGAACACCAAGGCGAAGCCGAAGCCCACGGAGGTCCGGGTCGCCCTGCCGGCGGGGCAGAGCAACCCCTCGATCGCGAACGGGGTCGGCGTCGGCCACGGCGTCACCACCTACACGGCCAGCGGCACCGGTCCGGCCGGGAGCAACACCTCCGCGCCCGCGGGGACGCCGGAGCGCTACATCGGCTTCCCGGGCGGGACGCTGCCCCCGGGCGTCACCATCACCGAGGCACAGGGGCTCAACGCTCTCGAACAGCTCGGCGCCAACCTGAAGGCGGCGGGGCTCACGCCCCGGGACGTGATCTCCATGCGCGTCTACCTGGCCAACCCGCCCGGCGAGGACACGGCGGACTTCGCCGGGTGGAACCGCGCCTACCGCCAGTTCTACGCCAACGTCGACCTGAACACCCGCAAGGTCGTCAAGGTCCCGCTGGGCACCGCGCCGCCCGCCGACCCGATGTACGCCAACCCCGCGCGGCCGGCCCGGGTCGCGCTGGAGGTCGAGAACCTCCCGGTCGCGGGCTGGCTGGTCGAGGTCGAGGTGGTCGCCGCTTACCGGTGACGGCACGGGCCTATGACGATACGAGCCATGACCCACGAGAGGCGCCCCGCGGGCCGGGCCGGTCCGGCCCGCGGGGCGCCGCCCCTTCGGTGCCCGCCGCACTGCCTGCGACACTTCCCGCCACCGTGCTCGCGGCGGGTGCGGGCCGTCCGTTCCGTCCAGGATGCTGTGGACGTCGTCCCCCGGTCGTAGACTCCTGGTCGTGGCAGGCCGGATTCGCAATGAGGACATCGCGCTGGTGCGGGAGCGCTCGTCCATCGCCGACGTGATCGGCGAGTACCTGCAGCTTCGCAACGCCGGCGGCGACAACCTCAAGGGCCTCTGCCCGTTCCACGACGAGAAGTCCCCGTCGTTCAACGTGACGCCCTCGCGCGGCCTGTACTTCTGCTTCGGCTGCGAGGCCGGCGGCGACGTCATCCGGTTCGTCCAGGAGATCGAGCACCTGTCGTTCTCCGAGGCGGTGGAGCGGCTCGCGGCCCAGGCGGGCGTCCAGCTGCGCTACGAGGAGGGCGGCGGGCGCGGCCCCCGGCAGGACGGCGGGCAGCGCGCCCGGCTCGTCGAGGCGCACCGGGCCGCCGCCGAGTTCTACGCCGAGCACCTGAACTCGCCCGAGGGCGCGATCGCCCGCAAGTTCCTGTCGGAACGCGGCTTCGAGGCCGCCGACGCCGCCCGCTTCGGCGTGGGCTTCGCGCCCCGCGAGTGGGAGGGCCTGGTCAGGCACCTGCGCGGGCGCGGCTTCGCCGACCGCGACATCGTCGCCGGCGGGCTGGCCAAGGAGGGGCGCCGCGGCCCCATGGACCGGTTCCGCGGCCGGCTGATGTGGCCGATCCGCGACCTGAGCGGCGACGTCATCGGGTTCGGCGCCCGGAAGCTCTACGAGGACGACGACGGCCCCAAGTACCTGAACACCCCCGAGTCGCCGCTCTTCCACAAGGGCTCGGTGCTGTACGGGGCCGACCTGGCGAAGAAGGACATCGCGCGGCGGCGGCAGGCCGTGGTGGTCGAGGGCTACACCGACGTGATGGCCTGCCACCTGGCGGGCGTCCCGACGGCGATCGCGACGTGCGGGACGGCGTTCGGCGACGACCACATCAAGGTGCTGCGCCGCCTCCTGATGGACCAGGACGAGTTCCGCGGCGAGGTCATCTTCACCTTCGACGGCGACGCCGCCGGGCGGAAGGCCGCGCTGCGCGCCTTCGACGACGAGCAGAAGTTCGTCTCGCAGACGTTCGTGGCCATCCAGCCCGACGGCCTCGACCCCTGCGACCTGCGGATCCGGCACGGCGACGCGGCGGTGCGCGACCTGGTGGCCGCCCGGCTGCCGCTGTTCGAGTTCGCCGTGCGCAGCGCGATCGAGCAGCACGACCTCGACACCGTCGAGGGGCGGCTGAGCGCGCTGGACGCGGCGGCCCCGGTGGTCGCCGCCATCAAGGACAGGTCGCGCCGGCACATGTACGCCGTCAACCTGGACCGCTGGCTCGGCATCATGGACGAGCAGTTCGTGCTGCGCCGCGTCCGGGAGCTGGCGGCCCGCCGGCACGGGCGCCCGCAGCCGGGAAACGGCCGGGCCGGAAACGGCCGGCCCGGAAACGGCCGTGCGGGACACGACCGCGCGGCCGGCGGCCGCGCCGGCGAGGCGCAGGCCGCGCCCGCACGCCCCTCGTTCGACCCGAGCGACCCCGAGGTCCGGCGCGAGCGGGAGCTGCTGAAACTGGCCGTGCAGTGCCCGGCGCTGCTCGGGCCCGCGTTCGACGAGGTCCCGGCCGGTGCGTTCATCGCACCGCCGCACGCCGCGGTGCGCGCCGTCATCGCGGAGGCGGGCGGTGTCACGGCCGCGGGCGGCGTCTCCGAATGGATCGCCCACCTCCTCGAACAGGCACCGAACGAGCAGGTCAAGGACCTGATCACCAGACTCGGCGTGGAACCGGTCCATTCGGCTCAGGTATCGGACGACCGTTATGCCAACGAACTGCTCGCCCGAATACAGGAGCGGCAGCTCACGCGCATGATCGCCGATGTGAAATCTAAACTCGGGCGGCTGAATCCGGTCGAGGCTCCCGAGGAGCACACCAGGCTCTTCGGCGATCTTGTCGCGCTTGAGCAGCAGAGACGGGTGTTGCGCGAGCGAGGGCTTGGATCACAGTAAGTGAAGAGACCGCAAAATAGGTCCTGTGATCTAGCCCCCCTTTGACGCAGACTGTCTGCGTGGGCCCTTCGGTGCTGCCAAGCGAGGCGCCATCGGTTGATCAGGTGGCGGACCTTGTCGCACGTGGCAGAGAACGCGGTGGTGTGACCGTCGAGGACGTCGCCGCCGCGCTCGATCGCTCGGACTTGCCGGACGACTCGCTGGAGCGGGTCGTGCGGATGCTCGCAGAGCAGGGGGTGGAGGTCCTCGAGTCTCAGCAGGAGACCGAGGACGTCACGCGAGTGGACGAGGGTGACCTCGGCAAGCGGGCGCCGACGAGCGACTTGGTTCGGATCTACCTGAGAGAGATCGGTCGCGTACCGCTGCTCACGGCAGAAGATGAAGTAGAACTCGCGAAATCGATCGAGGCGGGACTGTTCGCCGAGGAGAAGATGGCGCGTACCGCCGTCCTCGCCCGCGGCGAGCTGCTCGACCTCGAACTGCTCTCCCGCGAGGGTGCGCGGGCGAAGCAACGGCTGATCGAGGCCAACCTACGGCTGGTGGTGTCGATCGCGAAACGGTACGTGGGGCGGGGAATGCTCTTCCTCGACCTGATTCAGGAGGGAAATCTCGGACTCATCCGTGCGGTCGAGAAATTCGACTACACCAAGGGGTTCAAGTTCTCGACCTACGCGACCTGGTGGATCCGGCAGGCGATCACCCGGGCGATCGCCGACCAGGCCAGGACCATCCGGATCCCGGTGCACATGGTCGAGACCATCAACAAGCTGGTCCGGGTGCAGCGGCAGATGCACCAGGACCTCGGCCGCGAACCCACCCCCGAGGAGATCGGCCTGGAGATGGGCCTGTCGCCCGTCCGGGTCATCGAGATCCAGCGGATCGCGCAGGAACCGGTGTCGCTGCAGTCGCCGATCGGCGAGGAGGACTCCGACCTCGGCGACTTCATCGAGGACGCGGACGCCGTGGTGCCGATCGAGGCCGCGGCGTTCATCCTGCTGCAGGACCAGCTGGAGGACATCCTGGGCACGCTGTCGGAACGGGAGCAGCGCATCATCCAGCTGCGCTTCGGCCTGACCGACGGACATCCGCGCACACTGGAGGAGGTCGGCAGGGAGTTCGGCGTGACGAGGGAGCGGATCCGCCAGATCGAGGCGAAGACCCTGGCGAAGCTGCGGCATCCGTCCCGCGCGCAGATGCTGAAGGAGTACCTCGACTGACGCCCGACGGGCCGTGACCGCCCTCCCGCCCGGGAGGGCGGTCACGTGCGACCGGGAGGTTCGTACCTTGTGTCGGTATTGCCGCGCATTCGTGCGGGCCGTCATCTACCGTTGAGGCCATGCTGATCGTGACGACTGACGGCGTGGCGGGGTACGAGATCAGGAGCGTCCTTGGGGAGGTCATCGGGACGGCCGTCCAGTCCGGCCAGGGCGGGGCGCCGCAGCCCGGCTCCGGGGGGAGCAGCGCCACCTTCCGGGTGACGGGGGAGCAGCCGGCGGCGAGCCTCGCCGCCGCCCGCCGCGAGGCGGTGGACCGGCTGGGCGAGGAGGCGCGCCGCAAGGGCGCGAACACCGTGGTCGGCATGCGCTTCGACACCGCCGCCGTGGGCGGCGGCCTGGAGGTCTGCGCCTACGGCACGGCCGTCTGGGCGGAGCCGGCCCAGCGTCGCGACCAGCCCCAGCAGCAGGCCCACCCGCAGCCCCAGCAGCAGCCCCAGCTCCCCCCTTACAACGACCCGAACCCGAGCGGCCCGCCCATGGTCGCCCGCAACCTGACCATGGGCATCCACGACCGGCGTGCTTGATTGCATTGCCCTTGGCGGTCAGGCGCCGGAGCGCCTTCCCTTCGGCGGGCAATGCGCGCGATCGCTGCTGTGCTTAC
>NZ_BMRO01000003.1:248477-251966 GCF_014648675.1 Actinomadura livida | reverse complement strand
CGCGATCAGGTTTCTCGCAGGCTCGAAACCTGCCTTCGGACGCGATCGCAAGCCTTGAGGTCGTTGCGGGGTTGCTGTGGTGGCTGGTGCGGGTGCGCAGCCTTCTACTGTGCTCGTTCTGAGCGGATGCGGGTGACGACGTCGCCGGCGGCGGTCTTGATGGATTCGAGTTCCTGCAGGTAGGACCAGTAGTCGGGGTTGGTGCCGGTCAGGCGTTTCGGTGCGTTCTCCAGGCGCTCGACCAGGGAGTCGAGGACCTGGGCGTGGTGGGGGGCGGCGCCGCCCGGCTGTGCCATGGCGAGGCGCTGGGCGTCGCGGACGGCGAAGCGGACCCGCTCCACCGGTGCCTGCGGGTCGGCGGCGACGGCCTTCAGCTCCTCGACCCGCCCGGTGACCTGGCCGGCCCGCCGGTCGGCGGCGTTCAGCTCGGTGCGGGCGGCGGTGAGCGCCTGCTGCGCCTGCTTCCACTCGGCGCGGGAGACGTGCGCGGACGCCTCGTTGAGCCGCTCGCGGGCCCGGTTCGCGCCCGCCTCGATCGACTCCGGCGCGCCCCTGAGGTCCTGCCAGCAGGCCTGCGAGTAGCCGCGCAGCAGGACGCGCATCGCCTCCCGGACGGGGCCGACGCGGTTCGCCACGACGTCCACCCGGGTCCGGACGGAGGCCAGCGAGTTGCGGACCTTCTGCGCCATCTGCGGCAGTTCCGCGGCGGCCTCGCGTGCCCCCTCGGCGATCTCGCGGACCTCGTCGGCCTTGCGCATCGCGCCGTCCAGGCCGAAGCCGCCGAGCCCCTGCGAGCCGAGCTGGGCGAGGATCTCCTTGGCGCGGGCCAGCTCGGCCTCCGGGTCGGAGGCGTCCATGCCGGCGTCCCTGGCGGCGGCCACGGCGGTGTCGGCGGCGGCGACGGCGTCGCGGGCGGCGGTCAGCCGGGGCGGGAGCTGGTCGAGGGCGGCCTCCAGCCGCGCCATCCGCGGGGCGAGCCGCTCGGCGAAGCCGTTCAGGTTCCGGGTGCTCTGCTGGAGCCGCTCGGTGGTCGCCACGAACGCGCGCCGCGCCGCGTCGTACTCGGCCGGCGACCGGTCCGGAGTGTCGATGTCGTGCGCGTCCAGGACGGAGATGTAGGCGTGGGCGGCGGCGTCGGCCGCCTCGGCGAGCCCGGTGAACTCCCGCCGGACGGGCTCGGCGGCCTTGGCGTCCAGGTCCTCGAAGACGGTCACCCGGCCGTCGATGAACTTCTGCGCCTGGTCCATCTCGTAGAAGGCGGCCGCGGCCGCCTCCCTCGCCTCGACGGCACCGGCCGCCGCCTGCGCCCCCCTGCCCCGGCGCCGCTGGTCGCCCGCTCCCCGCAAGGCCGCCTCCCTTCGTCCCTGCCCAGTCTGGCGCAGATGGACCGGATTTCGCGCGGTGGGCACGGTCTCGTGTAATGCGTCCGTCAAGGATGGAACGGATAGCATCGCTCCAGCGTCGATAAGTCTGGGCGCCGGGACGGCGTCCGCAAACCGGCATGCGATCTTGGAGGCCAAATCGTGGGTGTCAGTCTCAGCAAGGGCGGCAACGTCTCGCTCACCAAGCAGGCACCCGGGCTGACCGCGGTGACCGTCGGTCTCGGCTGGGACCTGCGCACCACCACGGGCACCGACTTCGACCTCGACGCATCCGCACTGGTCCTGGACGCCTCCGGCAAGATCATCACGGACCAGCACTTCGTGTTCTTCAACAACCTCCGCACGCCGGACGGCGCGGTCTCCCACACCGGCGACAACACCACCGGCGCCGGCGAGGGCGACGACGAGCAGCTCCAGGTCAACTTCGGCATGATGCCCGCCACCGCCGAGCGGGTGGCCTTCGCCGTGTCGATCTACGAGGGCGACAGCCGCGGCCAGAACTTCGGACAGGTCCGCAACGCCTACATCCGCGTGCTGAACCAGGGGGACGGCACGGAGATGGCCCGCTACGACCTCACCGAGGACGCCTCCATGGAGACCGCGATGGTCTTCGGCGAGCTGTACCGGAACGGCGCGGAGTGGAAGTTCCGCGCGGTCGGCCAGGGCTACGCCTCCGGCCTCGCCGGGATCGCCGCGGACTTCGGCGTCAACCTCTGACGCCCGGCGGGAAAGAGTTCCCGCGAACCCCGGTCTCAGTAGGATCCACAGCCAGGGATCAGGCTAAACAGGGAAGGGAGTGGCCCGAACATGGGAGTATCACTCGCCAAGGGCGGCAACGTCTCACTGACGAAGGCCGCGCCCAACCTCACTGCGGTCACCGTCGGCCTCGGCTGGGACGTCCGGGCCACCACCGGTGCGGACTTCGACTTGGACGCGTCCGCGCTGATGCTCGCCAGTACGGGCAAGGTCATCTCCGACCAGCACTTCGTGTTCTTCAACAACCTGAGGAGCCCGGACGGCTCGGTGGAGCACACCGGCGACAACCTGACCGGTGAGGGCGAGGGCGACGACGAGTCCATCAACGTCGACCTCAACGCGGTGCCGCCCCAGTGCGAGCGCATCGTGTTCCCCGTCTCGATCTACGACGCCGACAACCGGCACCAGAGCTTCGGCCAGGTGCGCAACGCCTTCATCCGGATCGTCAACCGGAACGACGGCAACGAGCTCGCGCGCTTCGACCTCACCGAGGACGCCTCCACCGAGACGGCCATGGTGTTCGGCGAGCTCTACCGGCACAACGGCGAATGGAAGTTCAGAGCGGTCGGCCAGGGGTATGCCTCGGGGCTGGCCGGCATCGCCATGGACTTCGGCGTCAACGTCGGCTAGCGCCGGCGACCCCGCAGCCGGGCCACCGCGCCCGGCCTCCTACCTACCAGAAATACGCGCATGATTCTTCGCACCTTCGGGTGGTCCTTCGGCGTCACGGTCGTGGGCCTGCTACTCGCCCTGCTCTACGGCGGGCCGACCGGGCTGGCCCTGGTCGCCGTGCTGTCCATCCTCGAGATCTCGCTGTCGTTCGACAACGCCGTGGTCAACGCCAAGGTGCTCGACCGGATGAGCGCCTTCTGGCAGAAGATCTTCCTGACGATCGGCATCGCGATCGCGGTGTTCGGCATGCGGCTGGTCTTCCCGCTGGTGATCGTGGCGCTCACCGCCCAGCTGGGCCCGTTCCAGGCGTTCGACCTGGCGCTGAACGACTCCGAGCGCTACCACGACCTGATGAACGACGCCTATCCGACGATCGCGGCGTTCGGCGGCATGTTCCTGATGATGCTGTTCCTGAACTTCGTGTTCGAGGAGCGCGCCGAGAAGTGGCTGCCGTGGCTGGAGAAGCCGCTCGCCCGCATCGGCCGCCTGGACCAGCTCGCGGTGGTGGTCGCGGCGGGTGCGCTGTCGTTCGTCGCGTGGCTGGCCGCCGAGGACCCGGGCACCGTCATGATCGCCGGTGTGCTCGGCATGATCACCTACATCCTGGTCAACGGGCTCGGCGAGCTGTTCTCCGAGGCGGCCGACTCCGGCGACGAGGACGAGGACGAGGAGTCCGGCG
>NZ_BMRO01000003.1:228978-248454 GCF_014648675.1 Actinomadura livida | reverse complement strand
CCCCGCTCGCCGTCGCCACCGGCAAGGCGGGGTTCTTCCTGTTCCTGTACCTGGAGGTGCTGGACGCCTCGTTCAGCTTCGACGGCGTCATCGGCGCGTTCGCCATCAGCACCGACCCGATCGTCATCGCGCTGGGCCTCGGCATCGGCGCCATGTACATCCGGTCGCTGACGGTGTTCCTGGTCCGCAAGGGCACGCTGCACGAGTACGTCTACCTGGAGCACGGCGCGCACTGGGCGATCGGCGCCCTGGCGACCTGCATGCTGATCAGCATCGGCCACCACGTCCCCGAGTGGATCACCGGCGGGCTCGGCGCGGGCCTGATCATCGCCGCGTTCGCCAGCTCGATCATCCGCCGCCGGGGCGAGGAGCGGGAGCCGCCCGAGGCGCCGTCCGGTGAGGGCGGCAAGGCGCTCCACTCCAGCAACGTCTGACCGCCGCCTCCCGCACCTCCCGACAGCATCGATCACCGAAGGAGCCGAACGATGTCCGTCTCGCTGCAGAAGGGCCAGAAGGTATCGCTGGCCAAACCCGGCGGGGGCACGCTCACCCGGGTCAAGATGGGGCTCGGCTGGGACGCCGTCGCGAAGAAGGGCCTGTTCGGCAGGAGCAAGGCCCAGAGCATCGACCTGGACGCGTCCTGCCTGCTGTTCGACGCCAGCGGGAACCTCGCCGACCAGGTGTGGTTCCGGCAGCTGCGCAGCAAGGACGGCTCCGTGCAGCACACCGGCGACAACCTGACCGGTGAGGGCGAGGGCGACGACGAGGTCATCAACGTCGACCTGCAGAACGTCCCGGCCAACGTCACGCAGCTGGTGTTCACGGTGAACTCCTTCACCGGCCAGGACTTCAGCCAGATCGAGAACGCGTTCTGCCGGCTGGTCGACGAGACCACCGGGCAGGAGATCGCGCGCTACGACCTGAGCGGGGCCGGGCAGCACAACGCGCAGGTCATGGCGAAGGTGTCCCGGGACGGCGGCGGCTGGTCGATGACGGCGATCGGCGCCACGGCGACCGGCCGGACCTTCCAGCACCTGCTGCCGGCCGTGTCGGCGCATCTGTGATCCGGCGCCCCGGCCCGGCGTCCCGGTGCCCGCTCCGATGATCCGGCGCGTCTGACGGGGCGGCCCATGCGGCATTTCGACCACATCGACGCCGCGCGTCGCAAGCACCTGTTCTACCGGCATCCGCGGCCGTTCGACCGGCACGACGACCCGGCCGTGCTGGCGGTGGCGCTGGGCGCGACGCTGTACAGCCCCGCCACGCGGCCGGCGCTCGCCGACGACGTGCTGCGCGCGGCGCGCCGCGGCGTCATGAGCATGGTGCTGTGCCTGGAGGACGCGATCGGCGACGACGAGGTCGAGCCCGCCGAGGCGAACCTCGTGGCGCAGCTGCGCTCGCTGCACGGCGCCGCCCGCCCCGGGAGCGGGGTGAGCGGCGCCGCGGACGTCCCGCTGCTGTTCGTCCGCGTCCGCGACCCCCGGCAGATCGGCGACCTGATCGGCCGGCTCGGGCACGCCGCCGCGCTGGTCTCCGGCTTCGTGCTGCCGAAGTTCACGGCAGCCGGCGGTGGAGCGTTCCTGGACGCGCTGGAGGAGGCCGTGGAGCGCACCGGGCTGCGGCTGCTGGCGATGCCGGTGATCGAGAGCCCGGCGGCGGTGTACGCCGAGTCCCGGCCGGAGATGCTGCACGAGGTGGCGCGGCTGCTGGCCAAGCACCGGCCGCGGATCCTCGCCGTCCGGATCGGCGCGACGGACATGTCCGCCGCGTACGGGCTGCGCCGCCCCCCGGACCTCACGATCTACGACATCCAGCCCGTCGCGGGCGTGATCTGCGACGTGGTCAACGTCCTCGGCCGCGCGGACGGCACCGGCTACGTGGTGACCGGGCCGGTGTGGGAGTACTTCTCGGCGGGCGAGCGGATGTTCAAGCCGCAGCTGCGGCAGTCGCCGTTCGACGCGCAGCGCGCGGCGCCGCTGCGGCAGCGGCTGATCACGTCGGACCTGGACGGGCTGATCCGCGAGGTGCACCTGGACAAGGCGAACGGCCTCATCGGCAAGACCGTCATCCATCCGAGCCACGTGGCGGCCGTGCACGCCCTGTCGGTGGTGACGCACGAGGAGTACTGCGACGCGGCCGACATCCTCGGCGTCGCCGGGGGAGGGGCGATGGCCAGCTCGTACGCCAACAAGATGAACGAGGCCAAGCCGCACCGCGCGTGGGCGCAGCGGCTGATGCTGCGCGCCCGGGTGTTCGGGGTGGCGGCGGAGGGCGTCACGTTCGTCGAGCTGCTGGAAGCGGCGGGCCCCCGGTGACGGCCCTCCCGCCCGGGTGGCCGGGTTCCTGGGTGTCGGCGCGCCTCGGGGTGCGGCTCGCGGACGGGCCGCGTCCGGTGGGCGTCGGGCTCGCGGACCTCGTCGGCCTCGCCGTGCGGCGCAATCCCCGCCGGGCGCACCTGCTGGTCTCGGCGGTGCTGGGCAAGCACGTCCCGACCGATCCGCGGCTGGTGTACGGGTCGGGGCTCTTGCTGGGTGAGCTTGTGCGCGCGCGGCTCCGAGGTGAGGAGCCTCCCCGTCCTGGAGCCCATGTGGCGGACGCCTTGTGGGGCGTCCCAGGGGCGGCTGCCGGGTTGCGCGACCTCATGCGAGCCCCCCAGATTCCTGTGGACGCCGTCGTCCTCGGCTACGCGGAGACGGCGACGGCTCTAGGGCATTCCGTTGCGGACGCTCTGGGAGGCGCCTACTACCTGCACTCCACGCGCCGTCCCGTGCCGGGGTTCGCCACCTACGGCGGGTTCGAGGAGGAGCACAGCCACGCGACGAGCCACCTGCTCCTGCCCGCCGACCCCGCCGCGCTCGACCGTGACGTGCCCGCCGTGCTGGTGGACGACGAGCTCTCCACAGGCCGGACGGTGCTGAACACCATCGAGGCGCTGCACGCCGTCCGGCCCAGAGGCCATTACGTCCTCGCGGCCCTTGTCGACCTGCGCGGCACTGACGACCGGGCCCGGATGGACGAACTCGCCGAACGGCTGGGCACCCGCATCGAGGCGGTGTCCCTCGCCCAGGGGCACGTCGGCCTTCCGGACGGCATCCTGGAGTCGGGCAAGGCGCTCGTCGCCGACCTGACGGCGCGTGCAGCGCTCCCGGAGGGCGCGGCGGAGACGTTCCCAGTGTCCCGGCTCGACTTGGAGTGGCCGTCCGGGCTGCCGGACGGGGGACGGCACGGCTTCCTGCCCGTCCACCGCTCCCGCCTGGAGAAGGACTTGGGGAGGATGGCCGAAGCCTTGGCGGCCGCGCTCGGCGACGACGCCTCGCGTGTTCTCGTCCTGGGGTTCGAGGAGCTGATGTACACGCCGCTGAGGCTGGCCGAGGCGCTCGCGGACACCTTGCCAAGCGTGGACGTCCGGTACTCGACGACCACGCGCTCACCAGTGCTCGCCGTGGACGACCCCGGCTACGCGATCCGGACGCGCCTGGCCTTCGACGCCCACGACGACCCCGCCGACGGCCCGGGGGAGCGATACGCCTACAACGTCGCCCCTGCTTCCGGGCACGACGGCTTCGACCGCATCGTGTTCGTGGTGGACGACGCCGGCGACACCCCGGCGCTCGCGGGCGGGCTCGTGGCGCGGCTCCGCGCGCTCGCGCCCGTGCTGGTCGCGCCGGTCCCCGCCTGGAGGGGCAGGTGAAACCGCTGTACGGCCCGTCCTCCAGCCCCCGCCCACCGCCATCCAACGGACGAGCTCCGCTCCACGGCCCCCTGTTCGGCAGCTACGCGGCCGAGGACGTCGCGTGGCTGCTCAAGGACCTCTCCCATGCGCGGCTCGAAGCGCCCACCGAGGAGCGCGAGGCCGCGATCCAGGCGGGACGGGCGCACTACGCCGAGTCCCTGCCGGTGGAGTACCAGCCCGGCCCCGAGTACCTGCGCCTGTTCCACCGGGCACTGGAGGCGTCGGCCGAGCGGATCGCGTACGCGACCGGCCTGGTCACCGAGCTGGTCCTCGCCGAGCGCGGCCCGCGGGCGGTGCTCGTGTCGCTGGCCCGCGCCGGGACGCCGGTCGGCGTCCTCATGCGCCGCTGGGCGCGGTTCGCGCACGGCCTCGACCTGCCGCACTACGCGGTCAGCATCGTCCGGGCGCGCGGCATCGACACGGCGGCCCTGCGCTACCTCGCCGAGCGGCACGACCCGGCGTCGGTGATGTTCGTGGACGGCTGGACCGGAAAGGGCGCGATCACGCGGGAGCTGACCGCCGCACTCGCCTCGCATCCGTTCCCCGCCGACCTCGCGGTGCTCGCCGACCCGGGGCGGTGCACGCCGCTGTTCGGGACGCGGGACGACTTCCTCATCCCGTCCGCGTGCCTCAACTCGACCGTCTCGGGGCTGGTGAGCCGGACCGTCCTGAACGCGGACCTGATCGGCCCCGGCGACTTCCACGGCGCCAAGTTCTACGCCGATCTCGCCGGCGACGACGTGTCCGCCGTGTTCCTCGACGCGGTGTGCGCGCGCTTCGGCGACGTCGCCGAGCGGGTCGCGAAGGACCTGCCGGAGCACCGCGCCGCCGACCGCGCCCCCGACTGGTCCGGGTGGGAGGCCGTCCGCCGCTGCGCCGGCGCCGAGGGCATCGACGACCTGAACCTCGTCAAGCCGGGCATCGGCGAGACCACCCGGGTGCTGCTGCGCCGCGTCCCGTGGAAGGTGCTCGTGCGGGCCGACGCGGGACCCGAGGTCACGCACATCAGGCTGCTCGCCGGTGAGCGCGGGGTGCCCGTCGTCGAGGTCGAGCCCGGCCGGTTCCCCTACGCCTGCATGGGCCTCATCCACCCCCGGTTCGGCAAGGGAGCCGTCCAGTGACCGTCCTGGTGTGCTCCGACCTCGACCGCACGCTCATCTACTCCGCCGCGGCGTTCGCGCTGGACGGGCCGGACGAGACGATGCCGCGCCTCCTCTGCGTGGAGTTCTACCAGGGCGCGCCGCTCTCCTACATGACCGAGACCGCCGCCCGCACGCTGGAGACCCTCGCGACGGCCGCGACGTTCGTCCCGACCACGACCCGCACCCCCGAGCAGTACCGGCGCGTCAACCTGCTGGAGAAGCCCGCCGGGTACGCCATCACCGCGAACGGCGGCCACCTCCTCGTGGACGGCGAGGACGACCCCGAATGGGCGGCGTCCGTCCGGGCACGGGTCGCCGACGGGTGCGCGCCCCTCGCCGACGTCCAGGAGCACCTCGTCCGGATCAGCGGCGAGTTCGTCCTCAAGCGGCGCAGCGCGTCCGACCTGTTCGCCTACACGGTCGTGGACCGGGCCGCACTCCCCGCAGGGTGGGTCGAGGACCTCACCGGATGGTGCGCCGAACGCGGCTGGCGGACGTCCCTCCAAGGCCGCAAGGTGTACTGCCTGCCCACTGGCCTGACCAAGGCCGCCGCCGCGGCGGAGGTCGCCCGCCGGGCGGGCGCGCCCACGATGCTGGCCGCCGGAGACTCGCTCCTCGACATCGAACTCCTCGAAGCCGCCGACCTGTCCATCCGGCCCGCCCACGGCGAACTCCACGACACCGGCTGGACGTCCCCGGCCACGGCCGTCACCGCCGCGCGGGGCATCACCGCGGGCCAGGAGATCGCCGCATGGCTGCTGGAACGCGCGACCGCCCCGTAGGCAACCACGGAAATCACCCCCGCCGGGGGCGCCGTTGACAACTTACGCACCCCGGGGGGTCGCAGCGGCCGCGATCTGAGGTCACAATCACCAGTAACCCCTCGCACTCAGCAGGAGGACGCCCTGACCACATGACCTCCCGTCTGACCGGCGACGAGACCGCGCTCTGGAAGGCCGCGGCCAGGGTTCTCGACGCGAACTGGACCGGGACCGCCACGGCGGCGTCCCCCGGCCTCTACCCGCACCAGTGGAGCTGGGACTCCGCGTTCATCAGCATGGGCCTCGCCCGCCACCGGCGCGACCGCGCCGAAGCCGAACTGCTCTCCCTGTTCCGCGGCCAATGGGCCGACGGGATGCTCCCGCACATCGTCTTCGACACCAGCCTCGCCCGGCACGCCTACTTCCCCGGCCCCGAGCTGTGGCGCAGCGAACGGCACCGCGACGCGCCGCACGGCGTGCACACCTCCGGCCTCACCCAGCCGCCGCTGCACGCCCTCACCGCGCTGCGCCTCCACGAATGCGCCGCCGACCTGGAGAGCAGCAGGGCCTTCCTCGCGCGGCTGCACCCGATGCTCACCGCGCAGCACCGCTACCTCGCCCGCGCTCGCGACCTCGACTCCAGCGGGCTCATCGCCATCTGCCACCCGTGGGAATCGGGCCTCGACAACAGCCCCGCCTGGGACCGGCCCCTCGGCGCCCTCCGGCTCCCGCCCACCGCCTACGCGCCCGCCCAGCGCGCCCACACCCTCCCCACCGGCGAGGACTACGACCGCTACGTCTGGCTCGCCGCCCTCGTCCGCGACGCCGGATACCGGCCCGGCTACCTCCGCGACGCCCACCCGTTCGCCGTCGAGGACCCCCTCGTCAACGCCACCTACCTCGCCTCCGCGCACGCCCTCGCGGAGATCTCCGAGATCGTCGGCGCCGACCCCGTCCCACACCGCGAACGCGCCCAGCGCATCCACCAGGCCCTCCTCGACCGGCTCTGGGACGCCGAGACCGGCTGCTTCCGCGCCCGGGACCTGCGCGACGACCGGCTGCTGCCCGTCGTCACCGTCGGCGCGTTCGGCCCGCTCCTCGACCCCGAACTGCCCGCCCCCGTCGCCCGCAACCTCGTCGACCTGCTGCTGTCCGCCCGGTTCGCCGGCGCCGCCGGATACCCCGTCCCCACCTGCGACATCCAGGCCCCCGCCTTCGACCGCGGCGGCTACTGGCGCGGCCCCACCTGGATCAGCACCAACTGGCTCGTCTGGTACGGCGCCCTCGGCCACGGGTTCCCCGTCGTCGCCGACCTGCTCTACGGCGCCACCATGCGGCTCGTCCGCCAGTCCGGCTTCCGCGAGTTCTTCGACCCGTTCGACGGCACCGGGCGCGGCAGCCACGACTACGCCTGGACCGCCGCCCTCGTCCTCGACCTCCTCGGCGCCCGCCGGGCACCGCAGGCCGCCTGATCGCCCAGCCCGCCCGATCGCCTACCGTGGGGGCATGCGCCTACGCCGGGGTCCCCTGCCGTCCGCGGTCCGCGACGCCCTCGCACTCGAACGGGGAGAACGCGTCCTCGCCGCCGCACCCACCCGCGGCGGTTCCCACGTCACCGCCACCACCACGGCACTGCACATCCCCACCACCTCCGGCGGATACGCGCGCATCCCCTGGGAACGCGTCGACCACGCCACATGGAAGGACGGATGGCTCCACGTCCAGGAGACATCCGCCGGTGCCGCACACGACATCAGGCTCACCGACCCGGGATCCGTCCCCGAGACCGTCCGGGAACGCGTCACCGCGACGATCGCCGTCAGCCACCAGGCCGTGCTGCCCGGCGGCGCCAAGGTCCGCATCGCCGGCCGCCGCCCCGCCACCGGCGGCGACGTCCGCTGGACCTTCGTCTTCGAACCGGGAACGGACCCCGCCGACCCGGGCCTGCGGGCCCAGGCCGAACAGGTCCTCGAAGAGCTGCGCCGCCAGACGGGCCTCTAACCGGGATAGACCTGCGGGGGGTGCTCCTCTTCGGCCTTCCGGCGACCCGGCACCTGCTGCGGCACCCGGTCCCGCATCTGCCCGGCCTTGCCCGCCAGGTCCTCGCCCTTCGCGCGGATCTTGCCGGCCGCCTCCTGCACGTTCGGGTTCTCCGACACCTGCTGGGACATCCGCTTGATCTGCTCATAGCGCTCGCGCCCGGCCTTCGTCCCCAGGACGTAGCCGATCGCGGCGCCGGCCATGAACATCATGCGAGTCTTCACGTCAATCTCCCACCGACGGCGAATTCGTGTGACCCCCTATACCCGCCATCGCCGCGCCCACCCATAACGCAGGCGCGAACAGCCCCGGACATGCGCTAACCTAGAGCCGCACCGGGGCCCAACGGCCCCGGACGCACGTACGATCCCGCGTAGCTCAATCGGCAGAGCAGCCGGCTGTTAACCGGCAGGTTACTGGTTCGAGTCCAGTCGCGGGAGCGGAGCGACCTCATCTGCTTCATGGGCTTCGCTCGTCTGCGCCGTTGCTGCGCTCCTGATGTCGCCCGGGGGGACGATCCCCCCGGAGCCCCCTGGTTGCCGCCGCCATCCCCCGCCCGCCCCCTGCCGGGGGCTTTTTTGTTTTGTGGTGGGTTTGTTCGGGTTTCTGGGTTTTGGTGATCTTTGCCACCTTGTGGGTGGTTTGAAAATCGTTTCGCGGGCGCTGGCCGGGTAGATGAGCTGTGCGTTCGGTGGGTTTTGCCTTGGGAGGGGTCGCGGGCGGCATGGTGACGTTGGTGCTGGCCTATGCCGTCGTCGCCGTTCTCTTGCCGTGGGCCCTGGGGCGCCACCGGCGCGTCATGGCGTGCGCCGCGGCGGTGCTGCCGGCCGTCACGGCCATCTGGGCCGTGGCCCACGCGGGTGGAGGCGTGCTCACCGAGCAGGTCTCGTGGGCCGCCGACCTCGGGCTCTCCATCGACTTCCGGCTCGACGCGCTCTCCATCGTCATGCTCCTGCTGATCGGCGGGGTCGGAGCCGTCGCGCTCTGCTACGCGGGCTGGTACCTCGAACGCTCCGAAGCCCTGATGATCGGGACGCTCGTGGCGTTCGCGGGGGCGATGACCGGCCTCGTGCTCGCCGACAACCTGCTCGTCCTCTACGTGTTCTGGGAGCTGACCACGCTCAGCTCCTTCATCCTGATCGGCACGACACGCCCCGAACGGGCCGAGGACCGGCGCGCCGCCACGCAGGCGCTGCTGACGACCACCGCGTTCGGGCTGCTCATGCTCGCCGGGTTCGTGCTGCTCGGGCAGACCGCCGGGACCTACCAGATCTCGGCGCTGCTCGCCGACCCGCCGGGCGGCGCGGCGGCCGAGGCGGGACTGGTGCTGGTGCTGCTCGGCGCGTTCGCCAAGTCCGGCCAGGTGCCGCTGCACGCCTGGCTCCCCGCGGCCATGGTCGCGCCCTCCCCGGTGAGCGCCTACCTGCACGCCGCCGCCATGGTGAAGGCCGGCGTCTACCTCGTGGCGCGGTTCTCGCCCGCGTTCGCCGACACCGGCCTGTGGCGGCCCGCGGTCGTCTGCGCGGGCCTGGTGAGCCTGCTCGTCGGCGGGGTCATCGCGCTCCGGCAGGACGACCTGAAAGCGCTTCTCGCCTACGGGACCATCAGCCAGCTCGGGTTCCTGATGGTCCTGTTCGGGCACGGAACGCGCACCGCCGCCCTGGCGGGGGCAGCGCTGCTGCTGGCGCACGGCCTGTTCAAGGCGCCGCTGTTCCTGGCGGCCGGGGTCGTCGAGCACGAGGCCGGGACGCGCCGGGCAGGCGAGCTGTCCGGGATGGGGCGGCGGCTGCCCGTGACGGCGGTCGCCGCGGCGGTGGCGGTCGCGTCCATGATCGGGCTGCCGCCCCTGCTCGGCTTCCTGGCCAAGGAGGCCGCCTTCGAGGCGTTCGCCCACGGCGGGTGGGACGCCGTGGTGCTCGCCGGCATCGTCGCGGGCTCGGTGCTGACCACGGCCTACGGTGTGCGGTTCATGCACGGCGCCTTCCGCGGCGGCGAGGGCCCCGTGCGGATCGCGGACCCGTGGGGGATGGCCGTGCCGCTGGCGGTGCCCGCCGCGGCCGGGTTCGTCCTGGGCTTCCTCTACGGGCCGCTGCAGAAGATGATCGCGCCGTACGCGGACGCACTCGGTGCGGATGATGGCTACAAGCTCGCGCTCTGGCACGGGCTCAAACTGCCCCTCGCCCTGTCCGCGCTCGCCATCGCGGCCGGTGTCGCGCTCTTCCTCGCCGCCGGCCGGAGGTACCCGGCCACGCCGGTGCGCTGGCCGGTCCCGAACGGCCAGCGCGGCTACAACAGGACGGCCCGCGGGATCCTCGTGGGGGCGCACGCGGTCACGAAGTGGACGCAGGTCGGGTCGCTGCCGGTGTACCTCGGAGTGATCGGCGCGACCGTGCTGGTGGTGCCGGGCACGGCCCTCGTCGTCGCGATGGCGGGGGACGGCAGCCCCGACGTCGCGGGGTACGTCCTGCGCGGCTGGGACGACCCCGTGCAGTCCGTCCTGGGCGTGGTCGTGATCGTCTGCGGCGTCGCCGCGCTGCTGACCCGCCGCAGGCTGTCGGCGGCGCTGCTGATGGGCGGGGTCGGCTACGCGATCGGCGGGCTCTTCGTCGCGCAAGGCGCGCCGGACCTCGCGCTCACCCACCTCGTCGTGGAGACGCTCCTGCTGATCACCCTCGTGCTGGTGCTGCGGCGCTTCCCGGACCGGTTCCCGCCGCGCCGGCGCAAGCGCTCCGCCAAGATCGCGACCGGCGTGATCAGCGTCGGCCTCGGCGGGTTCATCGCGACCTTCCTGATGGTGGCGGCGCTGAGCCGCACCGACCGGCCGACCGGGCCCGGATACGCCGAACTCGCCGCGGAGGAGGGCGCCGACAACATCGTCAACATGATCCTCGTCGAGACCCGGGCGCTGGACACCCTCGGCGAGATCACCGTGGTGGCCGTGGCGTCCATGGGCGTCATCGGCCTGGTGCTCAGCGGACGCCGCGTCCCGCGGGCGCCGGACGGGAAGCCCCGCGCCGGCGAACCGGAAGGGGACGACCGCGGGCGGCGGAGCTGGCTCGCCAGCCCCGGCCGCCCGGCGCTCGGCGTCACGCCGATGGTGCCGGCGGCGGCAGCGGCGCGGCTGCTCAGCCCGGCGATCCTCGTCTTCTCCGTCTACCTGCTGATCGCGGGGCACAACCGGCCGGGCGGCGGGTTCGTGGCCGGGCTCGTGGCGGCCATGGCGTACGTCCTGCGCTACCTGCCGGGCGGCCGGCGCGAACTGGCGGCCGCGATGCCGGTGCGGCCCGGTGTGCTGCTCGGCGGCGGGCTCGGGCTGGCCGTCGCCACGGGCGCGGCCGGATGGGGTTTCGGCGGGTTCCCGGACGGCGACTTCCTGGCCAGCGAGGTCCTGCTGTACACGGTGCCGGTGCTCGGGGAGATCAAGCTCTCCACCAGCCTGTTCTTCGACGTCGGCGTGTACCTGCTGGTGCTCGGGCTGGTGCTGACGATCCTCACGACGCTCGGCGCGAGCCTCGACGAGAACGTGCTCGAAGAGGACGTCCCGGAAGAGAGCGGGACGGGTGCGGGCGGTCCGGCGGACGGCGGCGCCTCGGAAGGAGCACGACCATGACGGGTCCCGCCCTCGTCCTCGTCCTGGCCGTCGCCGTGCTGTTCGCGGCCGGCTTCAACCTGCTCATGGAGCGGTCGCTGATCCGGATCGTGATCGGCTTCATGCTGCTCGGGCACGGCGCCAACGTCCTGCTGCTGCTGGCCGGCGGCGCCGCGGGGTCGCCGCCGCTGCTCGGCGGGAAGTCGGAGCGGCCGATGGCAGACCCGCTGCCGCAGGCCATGGTGCTCACCGCGATCGTGATCACGTTCGGCGTGACCGCCTTCCTGCTGGCGCTGGCGTTCCGCAGCCGGATCCTGCTCGGCGAGGACGAGGTGCGCGACGACGTCGAGGACCGCAGGGTCCACACGGGGCAGCGCCGCCAGGAGCCCTGGGCCGGCGGCGACGCCGAGGCCGATCCGCTGGAGGAGAACACCGAGCAGGAGAGCGCGGAGCCCGGGCGCACTCAGCAGAAGACCACCGGGCAGGCGGACACCGGGCCGGGGGACACCGGGCACGGCGATGGCGCGAAGGGCGGCGGCGCATGAACGTACTCGTCCCGCTGCCGTTCGTCCTGCTGCTCCTGGGGGCCGCGCTCACGATGATCAGCCGCCGCCGGGCGACCTGGCTGCGCGTGCTCGCCCCGCTGGCCGTCGCGGCGTCGCTCGCCGCCGCCTGCGGGCTGATGGCGGCCGTGTCCCGGGACGGCGTGATCGCCGTCCAGATGGGCGGCTGGGCCGCGCCGCTCGGCATCACTCTCGTCGCGGACCGGCTGTCGGCGCTGCTGCTCGTGGTGTCCATCGGCGTGCTGCTCGCGATCATGCTGCACGCCGTGGCGGAGGGCGCCGGCGGGACCAGCGAGACCGAGCCGGGCGTGTTCTACCCCGCGTACCTCACGCTGACCGCCGGGGTCGCCCTGATCTTCCTCGCCGGCGACCTGTTCAACCTCTTCGTCGCGTTCGAGATCATGCTGGCGTCGAGCTACGTGCTGATGACGCTCACGCCGACGGCGGAACGGATCCAGGCCGGCATGACCTACACCGTGGTCAGCCTCATGTCCTCGATCCTGTTCCTCGCCTCGATCGGCCTGACCTACGCCGCGGCGGGCACGGTGAACCTCGCCGACCTGTCCGAGCACGTCGCGAACCTGCCCGAGGGCACCCGGACGGCGCTCGGGCTGCTGTTCCTCGTGGTGTTCGGGATCAAGGGGGCGATCGCCCCCATGCACCTGTGGCTGCCCGACAGCTACCCGGCCGCCCTCACCAGGGTCACGGCCGTGTTCGCCGCGCTGCTGACGAAGGCCGCCATCTACGCGCTCATCCGGGTGGAGACGCTCATCTTCCCCCGGGAGCAGGTGTCGTGGATCATGCTCGTGCTCGCCGCCGCGACGATGCTCGTCGGCACCCTCGGCGCGCTGACCCACGACGACGTCCACCGGGTGTTCTCCTTCATCCTGGTGGGCCACATCGGCTACATGCTGTTCGGGCTGGGGCTGTTCAGCATCGCCGGCCTCACCGGCGCGATCCTCTACCTCGTCCACCACATCGTGGTGCAGGCCGCGCTGTTCCTGGTCAGCGACCTGATGCAGGGGCGCACGGGAGAGACGTCGCTGCGCCGCCTCGGCGGCCTGGCGCAGATGTCGTCGTTCATCGCGGTGCTGTTCTTCATCCCCGCCATGAGCGTGAGCGGGATGCCGCCGTCCTCGGGGTTCATCGCCAAGCTCGCGCTGTTCCAGGCGGGCCTCGGCGAGGACCGCGTGATCGCCTTCGTCGTCACCGGCGTCGCGGTGCTGGCCAGCCTGCTCACCCTGATGGCGATGTCCCGGATCTGGACGCTCGGGTTCTGGCGCCCCCGGCCGGAGGAGGCCGGCGAACCGCCCGCGGCCGCCTCCTACACCCGGGCGAGCACGCGGCTCATGGGGACGGTGACGGCCGTCCTCGTCGTCGGCGGCCTGCTCATCGCCGTGTTCGCCGGGCCGCTGTCGTCGTGGAGCAGCATGGCCGCCGCCGACCTGCTGGACCCGACGGCGTACCGGAACGCCGTGACGCAGGGAGGGGCGCCGTGAACCGCAACGCCCGCCGCGCCGCCTCCCGCGTGCTCATGGGCGTGTGGCTGCTCGGCATCTGGCTGCTGCTGTGGGGACGGATCGACGCGCTCACCGTCGCCGGCGGCGCCGTCGTCGTCGCGGGCGCGTACGCGGCGAGCCGGCTGCCCGCCGTGCCGCTGGTCCGGCGGATACGCCCGCTGCGCGTCGCGGCGGTCATCGCCGAGTTCGCCTGGGACCTGCTGGTGTCCAGCGTGGTCATCGGCTGGCACGCGCTGTACCGGCCGAGACAGGTGCGCAGCGGCATCATCGACGTGGACATGCGGTCCCGCTCGGAGCTCATCCTGCTGGGGGTCACGACGAGCATCTCCCTCCGTCCCGGGACGATCCTCATCGACCTGGACCCGGACCGGACCGTCCTGCGCATCCACGCCATGCCGGTCCGCAGCCGGGCGGAGGCGGATTCCAGGCGGGCGGGCGTGGCGACGACGGAGGAGCGGCTGATGCGCGCGTTCGTGACCTGGGAAGACGCCCCTCCCGAGGAGGACGACCGATGAACACCGTCTACATCGTGACCATGGTGCTGCTGGGCGCCGCGTTCCTGATGACGACCGCGCGGCTGGTCCGCGGCCCCTCCAGCTTCGACCGCATCATGTCGCTGGACGTCATGGCGGTCCTGCTGGTCAGCGGCATCGCGGTGCACTCGGCCTTCTACGGCGAGCCCGCGTACGCCCCGCTCCTGCTGGTCGTGGCGATGCTGGGCTTCGTCGGCTCGGTCAGCGCGGCGCGCCTGGCGGGGTCCCGGGGGGAGCGCACATGAGCGTCGGCGACGTCATCACCGCCGTCCTGCTGCCGGTGGGCGCCGCGTTCTCCGCCCTCGGCGCCCTGGGCGCCCTGCGCTTCCCCGACCTGCACTCCCGGCTGCACGCGGCGACGAAGCCGCAGACGATCGGGCTGCTGCTGATCCTCGGCGGGGTCGCGCCGCAGGCCGGTACGGTCTCCGCCGCCGCCCCGCTGCTCCTGGTCGGCTTCTTCCAACTGCTCACCGCGCCGGTCACCGCCCAGACGGTCGCCGGCGCCGCCTACCGCGCCGGCGTCGTCGACCACGCCACCCTGACCGTCGACGAGAGCCGCCGGGAGGGGGAGGACGGCCCGTGGTTCGCGAACCGGAGCGGGGAGCACCGCCCGGAGTAGTGATCACTCCTCGGTGGCGGGGCTCTTGCCGGCGACG
This sequence comes from Actinomadura livida, assembly GCF_014648675.1. Lineage (GTDB taxonomy): Bacteria > Actinomycetota > Actinomycetes > Streptosporangiales > Streptosporangiaceae > Spirillospora > Spirillospora livida. Next base: position 233,917 of record NZ_BMRO01000003.1, on the reverse strand, counting down.
ACCTCGGCCAGCAGGTCTTCCTCGCTGGCGCCGCGGCGCCAGTAGCCGGTGAAGGTGACGGCGCGGCGGTCCAGGCCGCGCTTGCGGACCAGGTGGCGGCGCAGCGCCTTGACGGCGGAGGACTCGCCCGCGAGCCAGGCGTAGGCGCCGTCCGGTAGTCCGGCGGCGCGGACGGCGTCGAGCAGGCCGCCGGGGGAGACCCACGTGACGTCCGCGTCGGCGGCGGTGGGGAGGTCCTGCCGGTCGCCGGGGTCCGGGACCTCGATAAAGACCCGGGCGGGCGTGCCGGCGGGAAGCCAGGCGAGGTTCCCGGCGATCGCGGGCAGCGCGGTCAGGTCGCCCGCCATCAGCACCGGGGCGCCGGGCGGCGGGCGGAAGTCGAAGCCGCCGTTGTCGGGGCCGGTCGGGCCGAGGACGGTGAGGCGGTCGCCGGGGCGGGCGTTCGCCGCCCAGCGGGCCGCCGGGCCGGACGAGCCGTCCTCCTCGTGCAGGGCGAAGTCGACGTCCAGCTCGCCGGGCCGCAGGTCGCGGACGGTGTAGGAGCGCATGATGCCGCGTTCGGCCGGGTCCAGGGCCCGCCAGTCCGCGAACCACGTGTCGCCGTCGCTGTTGTCCGGCATCACCGGGACGTCCTGGTGCGGGTGCGGGAAGAAGATCTTGAAGCGCTGGTCGCGCCCGCCCGTGCCGAACCCCGGCTCGGCGGAGCCGTCCAGGACCGCCCCGCCGAGCGTGATCCGGACCATGCTCGGGCCGAGCCGCTCGGACCGCAGGACGTGCAGCTCGAAGAAGGCGAAGGGGTGCGCGGGCCTCGCGGGAGCGGGCCGCCTGCTCGTCTTCGTGGTCGTTTCCGGCATGACGCCGCCTTTCAGCCGGTCTTCTTCGCGGAGCGCAGGGCCTCGGCGAAGGCTTCGAGGATCGGTGCGCAGCCCGCGTAGGAGAAGCGGGGCTCGGGCTGCCACGCGACGACCTGGCCGGCCTTCACCGCGGGCAGGTCCTTCCAGGTCGGCTTGTCGCCGAGGTCCTTCGGCTGGAGCGCCTGGGTGCGGGAGTCGAGCAGGATGACGTCGGCCTTGTACTTGCCGGCGTTCTCCCAGCTGAGGTTCTCGAAGTAGCCGTTCTGGTCGAGCTTGTCCGGGACGACGAGGTCGACGCCGAGCTCCTTGAGGTAGATCAGGTCGGTGTTCTTGTCCGGGCTGGAGGCGTAGAACAGGTCGGGGCTCGCGGACGCGGCCAGCACCTTCAGCCCGCCGCCGGCCTCGGCCGCCGCGCGCACCTCCTCGGCCGCCTTCTCGAACCGCTCCTTGGCGGCGGTGACCTTGGCGGCCTTGACGTCCGCGCCGAGCGCGGCGGCCAGCGCGGCCGTCCGCTCGATCGGCTTCGGCAGCGGCACCGCGCCGGCGGCGATCGCGGCGCTGGGCGCCAGCGCGTAGATCTTGTCCTTGCTCTCCGGCGGGACGTAGAACAGCTCGTCCTCCAGGAACATGTTGCTGACCAGCAGCTCGGGACGCAGCGCGGCGTACTTCTCGATGTTGAACTCGCCGAAGGCGTTGCCGATGATCTCCAGCCGGTCGACGGGCAGCTCCCCGGCCTGCGGGTCGGGGCTGCCGTCCTTGAGCGTCGTCGGGCCGAACACCCCGACGAGCTGCTGGTCGACGCCGAAGTCGTACAGCGCCGCGGCGGCCGCGACGTAGCCGACGACGCGCTGGGGCCGCGCCTTCAGGTCGATCTTCTCGCCGCGGTCGTCGGTGAACGACCAGGCGCCGCCGCCGGAGGAGGCGGCCGTGCCGCCGCCGTCCCCGCCGTCCCCGCCGCACGCGCTGATCAGCGCGCCGAGGGCGACGGCGCCGCCCGCGCCGAGGAAGCCCCGCCGGGTGAGGGCGGCGGTCGTGCGGTGCAGGGCGCCGGTGTTCGACATTTCGGGCGTTCTCCAATATTCGCGTACTCTGGCCCCTAATGCGGGCCTTTGATCAGCGCTTAGGTTAACCTAACCTAAGTAGTTGTCCACAAGGTGGGATCGATCACCCGGTCCCCCGGCCCGTCCCCCCGGAGCCCCGCCAGGTGTTGTCGACCAAATCCCCGCCGGTCACGGCGTCCGGCAGCGCGCCCGCCGAGCGCTCGCCGGGCGGCAGGCGGGCGGCCGGGCTCGCCGGCGCGCTGCTGTTCCTGATCGCGGCCGTGCTGCTCAGCCTCGCCGTCGGCGCGAAGCCGCTCTCCCTCGGCGAGGCATGGAACGGCCTGTTCCACGCCGGCTCGCCCGCGTACACGATCGTCCACGACATGCGCCTGCCGCGGACCGTGCTCGGCCTCCTCGCGGGCCTGGCGCTCGGCCTCGCCGGCGCGGTGATGCAGGCGCTCACCCGCAACCCGCTCGCCGACCCGGGGCTGCTCGGCATCAACGCCGGCGCCGCGGCCGCCGTCGTCTCGGCGATCTCCTTCCTCGGCATCACCTCGTTCACCGGGTTCGTGTGGTTCGCGTTCGCCGGCGCGGGAGCCGTCGCCGTGCTGCTCTACGCGGTCGGCGGCGGCCGCGCCGCCACGCCCGCCCGGCTGGTCCTCGCCGGGGCCGCGCTGAACGCCGCGCTGTACTCGTACGTGAACGCGGTGCAGCTGCTCGACACCGCGTCCCTCGACCGGATGCGCTTCTGGACGGTCGGCTCGCTCGCCTCCGCGCAGTACGACACGATCGGGCGCGTCGCCCCGTTCGTCGCCGCCGGGCTGGTGGTGGCGCTGCTGCTGGCCCGCCCGCTGAACGCGATGGCGATGGGCGAGGACGCCGCCCGCGCGCTCGGCGCCGACCCCGGGCGGGCGCGCGTCGCCGCGATCCTCACGGTCACGCTGCTGTGCGGGGCGGCGACCGCGGCGTGCGGGCCGATCATCTTCGTCGGGCTGATGGTGCCGCACCTCGTCCGCGCGCTGACCGGGCCGGACCTGCGGTGGCTGTTCCCGTACTGCGCGGTCCTGTCGCCGGCGCTGATGCTGGCGGCCGACGTCATCGGGCGCGTCGTCGTGCGCCCCGCCGAGCTCCAGGTCGGGATCGTGATGGTCGTGGCGGGCGGGCCGGTGTTCCTCTACTTCGTCCGCCGCCCCCGCCGCAGGGGGCTCGCCTCATGATCGGAACCGGGAAGGGGCGCCTCCGGAGCCGCGGCCCGCACTTCGCCGTCGTGCGGGCGCCCGCCGGGCTCTCGCTCCGCTTCCGCCCGCGCGCCGTCGCCGTCGCCGCCGCGTGCCTGGCCGTGGCGCTCGGCATGGGCGTGCTCCTGATCGGCACGGGCGACTTCCCGATGAGCCCCGCCGACGTCGTGCGGACCCTCGCCGGGCGGGGCGCGCCCGCCGACACGCTCATCGTGAACCAGATCAGGCTGCCGCGCACGGTGGCCGGGCTCGCGGTGGGCGCTGCGCTCGGCCTGGCCGGGGCGATCTTCCAGTCGCTGGTGCGCAACCCCCTCGGCAGCCCCGACATCCTCGGCTTCACCCAGGGCGCGTCGGCCGGCGTCCTCGCCGTGATCGTGCTGACCGGCGGCGGCAGCGTCGCCGTCGCGGGGGGCGCGGCGGCCGGCGGGCTGGCGACCGGGCTGCTCGTGTACGCGGTGGCGGGCCGGCGGGGCGCGCACGGCCAGCGGCTCATCCTCGTCGGCATCGGGATCGCCGCGATCCTCACCGGCGTGAACGGCTACCTGCTCACCCAGGCCAACATCGTCGACGCCGCCCGCGCCGTCCTGTGGCTGACCGGCAGCCTCGACGGCCGCGACTGGGCGGACGCCGCGCCGGTCCTCGCCGGGCTCGCCGTCCTCGGCCCGCTCGTCCTCGTCGGCTGCGGCCGCGCGCTGCGGATGCTGGAGATGGGCGACGACGCCGCGCACGGGCTCGGCGTCCCCATCGAGCGGGTGCGGCTGCTGATGCTGACGGCGGCGGTGCTGCTCACCTCGTTCGCCGCGGCCGCGGCCGGGCCGGTGTCGTTCGTCGCGCTGACCGCGCCGCAGCTCGCCCGCCGGCTGACCCGCACCACCGGCCCCAACCTGCTGCCCGCGATGTGCATGGGCGCGGCGCTGCTGGTGGCCGCCGACTGGACGGCGCAGCGCGCCTTCCCCGGGCACCAGCTCCCGGTCGGCGTGGTGACCGGGCTCCTCGGCGGCGGATACCTGGTCTGGCTCCTCGTGACCGAACGCAAGACGGGACGGATCTGATGACTGACGCGAAGATGTCGCCGACAGGTGCACGGCTGACCGGAGAGGGGCTCACGCTCGGCTATGACGGGCGGACCGTCGCCGAGGGCCTGGACGTCGCCGTCCCGGACGGCTCCTTCACGGTGATCGTGGGCCCGAACGCGTGCGGCAAGTCGACGCTGCTGCGGGCGCTGGCCCGGATCCTCAAGCCGTCCGCGGGCACCGTCGTGCTGGACGGGGAGCCGATCGCGGCCTGGCCCGCCAAGAAGCTGGCCCGGACCCTGGGCCTGCTGCCGCAGTCCTCGATCGCGCCCGACGGCATCACGGTCGCCGACCTGGTCTCGCGCGGCCGGTACCCGCACCAGAGCCTGCTGCGGCAGTGGTCGCGGGAGGACGAGCGGGTCGTCGCCGAGTCGCTGGCCGCGACCGGGGTCGCCGACCTCGCCGACCGGCACGTGGACGAGCTGTCGGGCGGGCAGCGGCAGCGCGTGTGGATCGCGATGGCGCTGGCCCAGCAGACCCAGCTGCTGCTGCTGGACGAGCCGACGACCTACCTCGACATCGCCCACCAGATCGAGGTCCTCGACCTGTGCGCCCGGCTCCACGAGGAGGGCCGGACGGTCGTCGCCGTCCTGCACGACCTCAACCACGCCGCCCGGTACGCGACCCACCTGCTCGCCATGCGGGACGGCCGGATCGTGGCGGAGGGCGACCCGTCCACGGTGGTCACGGCGGAGCTGGTCGAGGAGGTCTTCCGGCTGCCGTGCCGGGTGATC
>NZ_BMRO01000003.1:197850-228968 GCF_014648675.1 Actinomadura livida | reverse complement strand
GGCCCCCCGCTGGTCGCCCCGCCCGCCCGCACCCGGGCCCCCGCCCTGCGCTGACCCGGCGGCGCGGCCGGGCGGGAGCCGGCGCGGGCGGGGGGTGGAAACGGCGGGGGCCGGGCGCACACGGCCCCCGCCCCCGCCGCCGGTCTACTTGCCCGCCGGGACCTGGTACGCCTCGGCGATCTTGGAGGCGGTGGCGTCCCGCTCGACGACCAGGCCGCCGGTCGCCTTGGCGTCCGCCCGCAGGATGTAGGTCTTGCGGGTGCCCGGCTCGTTCACCTTCGAGAAGTCCATCGGGGTGCCGTACCCGTCGTCGTAGGCCGTGGTGGACCGGTGCGCCTTGATCAGGCCCTCCCGGGTGAGGTCCTTGGCCTGGCACGCCTTCGTGAGCGCGTCACCGAAGATGACCGCGCTGGTGTAGCCGTTGACGACCGCGTTGTCCAGCGGCTGCCCCGGGTACTTCTCCTCGTAGTCGGCGGCCAGCTGCTTGATCTTCTCCAGGTCGGACGAGATCGGCGCGCCGGCGCTGGCGAGGTAGAAGCCCTTGAGCAGCGCGGGCGCCGCCGGGGTCTTCAGCAGCTGCGGGGAGAACCCGGAGTTGCTCGCCACGATCGGCGCCGTCACGCCCTTGGAGCGCGCGACGCCCGCGAGCGACGCCGACTGCATCGGCCCGGCGCTCATCAGGATCGCCGACACCCCGGCGCTCTGCAGCGCGGAGACCTGCGCGCTCATGTCGTTGTCGGTCGCCTTGATCTTCTGCTCGACGATCGTCAGGCCGAGCTCCTTGGCCGCGTGCTTGGAGCCGGCGAGGGCGCTCTCCCCGTAGTCGCCCTCGAAGTAGACGTGACCGACCTTGTCGCCCTTCTTGACGCCCTTCTCCTCGGTCAGGAAGTCCAGGGCGTTGATCATGTCGATGTCGTAGGTGGTGCCGGTGACCTGGATGTACTCGTTGCCGAGCAGCGTCGTCGCCCACGCGTTGGGGATGACGAACATCTTGTCGGAGGTGATGCGCTCGCCGAGCGCCGTCACCATCGGGGATCCGACGAACTGCGCGAGGCCGATGACGCTGGACTCCAGCTCGCCGTAGCTCGCCACGGCCTTCTGAACGTCGTACCCGTGGTCGCGGACGACCAGCTCGAGCGTCCGGCCGCAGATGCCGCCCTCGGCGTTCACCTGGTCGACGTACATCTTCTGCGCCTGGGTGAGGCTCTTGCCGAGCGGTGCGTACACCCCGGTCATGTCGGTCTGGACACCGATGCTGATCTTGTCGTCGGTGACCCCGGTGCCCTGCTTGACGCCGCCGGCGCCGGTCGCTCCCGAGCCGCCGGTCGCCTTGTCGCTGCAGGCGGTCATGGCCAGCGGCAGGGTCAGCGCCAAGGCGCCGGCCGCCGTGACACGCGCCATTCGTCTCATGCTGGTTGCTCCTCTTTTTCGAGTGGGGTGAGATGTCGGGAGGCCCTGCGGCGGGACGCGGCGCTGCGCAGCATCGGCCACACCCCGGCAAGGCCGCGGGGCAGGAAGAGGACGACGGCGACCACGGCGGCGCCGTACAGGATCCGGGCGGCCTCGGCGGGGGAGACCCCGCCCGAGCCCGGTGCGGCGACCATCGGCAGGTCGTCGCCGAAGCGGGTGAGGAGCTGCGGCAGGACGGAGACGAACACCGCTCCCGCGACGGCGCCGGCGACGCTGCCGAGCCCGCCGATGACGATCATGGCGAGGTAGTCCAGGGCCAGGAACATCCCGAAGTAGTCGGGGACGGTCCGCCGGAACGCCAGCGCGAGCAGCGCGCCGGCCGCCCCCGCGTACATCGACGACAGCACGAACACCCCGGCCCGGTAGCGGGCGACCGGCACGCCCATGACCGCCGCGGCCACCTCGTGGTCGCGGATCGTGTTCATGGCGCGTCCCGGGCGGCCGCGCAGGATGCCGCGGGCGATCCACGCCGCCGGGACCAGCAGGGCGACGGCGAGGAACCACAGCCGCTCCAGCGCGCCGAACGGCACGTTGAGGACCACGACGCCGGGGGAGTCGTCGAAGGAGAACCCGAAGATCTCCAGCGGCGGGACGTTGCGCCCGTTGAAGCCGCCGGTGACGCTCTCGGCGTTGAACAGCACGTGCTGCCCGATGAAGATCAGCGCGAGGGAGGCGATGCCGAGGTAGACGCCGCGCAGCCGTCCCGCGATGGGGCTGAAGGCGCCGCCCGCGACGCCGGCGAGGACGATCGCGCCGAGGAACGCCAGCGGCGTCGGCAGCCCGAGGCCCGTCATCCCGTCCTCGGGGGAGGACGCCAGGTAGACGTACCCGTAGGCGCCGACGGCCAGGAAGAACGCGTGGCCCATCGACAGCTGCCCGGTGGACCCGGTGAGCAGGTTCAGGCCGATCGCGCCGATCGCCGCGGACATCGCGAACAGGCCCGTCTGCAGCCAGAACGCGTCCAGGTAGAAGGGCGGCAGGAGCATGACCGCGAAGCCGACGGGGACGAGCCACCAGCGTCCCGGGCCGATCAGGCGGGGGGAAGTCCGACGTTCAGACACGCGACATCTCCCTCGTCCCGAACAGCCCGGCCGGGCGGACGAGCAGCACGATGAGCATCACCAGGAACGGGGCGACGCCGCCGATGCCGCGGCCGAGGAACGTCAGATCGCCCTGGTAGCCGGTCACGAGCGACTCGGTGAGCCCGATGAGGAGCCCGCCGACCAGCGCCCCGGTGGTGGAGTCGAGCCCGCCGAGGATCGCGGCGGGGAACGCCTTCATCGCGGCGAACGAGGTGCCGCGGTCGAGGCCCGGCGTGGGGAAGACCGTGAGGAACAGCGCCGCGACGGCGGCGAGCCCGCCCGCGATCGCCCACGCGGCCAGCGACACCCGCGACAGCCGGATGCCCATCAGCGAGGCGGTCTCGCCGTCCTCGGCGGCCGCCCGCATCGCCACGCCCCACGACGTGAACCGGAACGCCAGCAGGAACGCCGTGATGATCGCCGCCGCGACGACGAGCGCGGCGATCCGCGTCTGGGCGATGCCGACGCCGCCGACGTACACGATCTTGTCCTGCCACGGGTCGCCGAGCGAGAGGACCCGGGTGCCGATCCGGCGCGTCAGCTCGGTCGCCAGCACGATGTCGATGCCGATCGTGACGATCGCCAGCACCGCCTGGTCCTCCACCCGCGCGTGCCGCAGCACGAGCACCTGGACGAGCACGCCGAGGACCGCCGCGGCGGCGATGCCCGCGGCGAGCGCCGCGAGGAAGCCGATGTCGTCGTGCAGCACGGCCGTGACGAAGCCGCCGGCGAGCAGCAGCGACGCGTGCGCGAAGTTGACCACCTCGGTGGCCTTGAAGATGATCACGAAGCCGAGGGCGATCAGCGCGTAGACCGCTCCCGCCGAGACCCCGTTGATCACCAGTTCGATGAACGTGCTCAAGGGTTTCCTTCCCCGTGGGAGGGCGCCGCCGGCTCGTGGGCGGCACCGAGATAGGCGCGGATCACCGCCGGGTCGCGCTGCACCCGCTCGGGTTCACCGCCCGCGATGCGCTTGCCGAAGTCCAGGACGGTCACCTCGTCGGCAAGCCGCATGACCATGCCCATGTCGTGCTCGACCAGCAGGATCGACAGCCCCAGGTCGGCGCGGGCGCGGGCGATGACCTCGGCCATCCGCCGCCGCTCCCCGCCGTTCATCCCGGCGACCGGCTCGTCCAGGAGCAGCAGCCGGGGCTCCATCGCCAGCGCGCGCGCCAGCTCCAGGCGCTTCTGGACGCCGTAGGGCAGCGTCCCGGCGGGCGCGGCCAGGTGCTCGTCCACCCCGACGAAGCGGGCGATCTCGCGGACCCGCGCCCGGTGCCGCGCGTCCTCGCGGCGCGCCCACGGCGTCCGCAGGCCCGCGGACGCGAACCCGGCGCGGGTGAGCCGGTGCCGCCCGAGCATGAGGTTGTCCTCGGCGGTCTGGTGCCGCGACAGCGCGATGTTCTGGAACGTGCGGGCGACGCCGAGCGCGGCGATCCGGTGCGGCGGCAGCGAGGTCAGCTCCGCGCCGCCGAACCGGACGCTGCCCCCGCTGGCCCGGTACACCCCGGACAGGACGTTGAAGCACGTCGACTTGCCCGCGCCGTTCGGTCCGATGATCGCGTGGACACTGCCCGGCGCCACGGTGAAGTCGACGTCGTCCAGCGCGGTGAGCCCGGCGAACCGCACGGTAAGCCCACTGACGACGAGCTCACCCGGCTCCGCCTCCTGCGAGGGATCGACCCCCCGCGTCCCCCGGTTCGCTTCGCTCAGCTCTGTCTCCTGCGAGGGGGCGACCCCCCGCGTCCCCCGGTTCGCTTCGCTCAGCTCTGTCTCCTGCGAGGGGGCGACCCCCCGCGCCCCCCGGTTCGCTTCGCTCATCCCGTCCACCTCCCGAGCGTGGGCGGAACGAACTTCCCGGCATCCTCACCGTCGTCCTCGGTGTCGGTCTCCTCACCGACTCCGAGGTACCGGCGCCGGATCTCGTCGCTGCCGGCCAGTTCCGACGACGGCCCGTGCAGCGCGACGGCCCCGACCTCGAGGACGTGCGCGTGCGACGACAGCTCCAGCGCCAGCGCGGCGTTCTGCTCGATCAGCAGGATCGCGGTGCCCTGCAGGTTGATCTCGCGGACGGTCTCGGCGATCCGCTCGGCCATCAGCGGGGCGAGGCCGAGCGTCGGCTCGTCCAGCAGCAGGACCGACGGGCACGCCATCAGCGCCCGCCCGATCGCGAGCATCTGCTGCTCGCCGCCGGACAGCAGCCCGGCCCGCTGCCGCGCCCGCTCCGCCAGCACCGGGAACAGCTCCAGCACCCGGCCGTGGGCCTTGGCGGCCTCGGACCGGCTGGGCGCGCCGAGCGCGCCCGCCCGCAGGTTCTCCTCGACGCTGAGCCGGCCGAACACCCGCCGCCCCTCCGGCACCTGCACCACCCCGGCCGCGACGACGGTCGCCGGGTGCAGCCCGATCAGGGAGCGGTCGCCGAGCCGCACCGAGCCCGCGTCCACCGCGCCGCGGTGGAACGGAAGCGTGCCCGAGATCGCCCGGAGCAGCGTCGACTTGCCCGCCCCGTTGGCGCCGAGCACCGCCGTCACCGATCCGGCCGGGACGTCCAGCGACACGCCGTGCAACGCCCGCACGGCCCGGCCGTAGGTCACCGACAGATTCCGGACCGCGAGGGTCCCGTTCGCCATGCACGCCTCCACAATTCGTGTGGCTGGCACCCCAACACGGGGCGCCGACCTGCGTCCATGGGGCGCGGGCAAGACGTGGCGGGCGTCCAATCGAACGCCATTCGGATTGTGCGGCGAGCACAGCGGGGCCCACCCGGAGGGTGAATCCGGGCGGTGTTCCGGTCATCCGGTTGTGCGCGGTCAGCGGAGGTGGCGCTCCACCGACTCGACCTTGGCGTCGAGGGCGCCGGTGACGCCGGGACGGAGGTCGGCCTTGACGACGAGGCTCACCCGCGGGGCCCGCGCGGCGACCGCGTCGGTGGCGGCCTTGACCACGGCCATCACCTCGTCCCACTCGCCCTCGATCGTGGTGAACATGGCGTCGGTGCGGTTGGGCAGGCCGCTCTCGCGCACTACGCGGACGGCCTCCGCGACGAGCTCACCGACCTCCTCACCGGCGCCGAGCGGGGTGACCGAGAACGCGACGAGCATCGTGGACCTCCGTTGGTCAGGGCTGCAGGACCTGCCTCACCACGATCTCATCGAGGCGCCGCTCGACGATCGCCCCGGCCGGCCAGTCGCGCACGAGGGTCCGCAGCAGCGCCGCCTCGTGCTCGGCGAACGAGGAGTCGCAGCCCTGCTGCTCAAGGCTGGACCGGATCGCCAGCACGTAGTCGTCGTCGGTGAATCCCGGGACCTCCCGGACCATCGCGGTCGTCGTTGCCCGGTGGGAGTTGAGCCCCGCGAACGAGCGGCCGCATCCGCACCCCCCGTCGGGGTCGTCCCGGTCGCGTGCGCACACGATCCCGATGTGGACGAGTTCGCCTTCGACGCACCAGTCGAAGTCGTTCGCGCGGAATCCCTGGCTGGAGTTGGTGGCGGTGAGCAGCTTCAAGGCCATTACCCCCTCGGCGCGTCCGTGGACCCGACCACCGTACGACGAGGGTCTGACGTAACGTCGGGAGCATGAGCGAAGACGTCCTGCTCCACCGCGACGCGGCGTTCACCACGATCACCATGAACCGGCCGCGCCGCCGCAACGCGCTGTCCCGCGACTTCCTCCGCGAACTGACCGAGGCGTTCCGCGAGGCGGGCGGCACCGACGCCCGCGGGGTGATCCTCGCCGCGAACGGCCCGGTCTTCTCCGCCGGCCACGACTTCGCCGACATGGCGGGTGCCTCGCACGCCGACGTCCGCGACCTGCTCCAGGTCTGCACGGAGCTGGTGCGGACGATCCAGTCCGTCCCCCAGGTAGTGGTGGCCCGCGTGCACGGCCTGGCGACCGCCGCGGGCTGCCAGCTGGTGGCGAGCTGCGACCTGGCGGTGGCCGCCGAGAGCGCCGGTTTCGCCGCCCCGGGCGGCAAGGGCGGCTGGTTCTGCCACACGCCCCTGGTGGCGATCGCCCGCAACGTCGGCCGCAAACGCGCCGCGGAGATGGCGCTCACCGGCGAGGTCTTCGACGCCCGGACCGCCGCCGACTGGGGCCTGATCAACTACGCGGTCCCCGACGACGACCTGGAAAAGGCGACCCACGACCTGCTCCAGCGAGCCACCCAGGGCAGCCCGTCCAGCAAGGCCCTGGGCAAGCAAGCCATGTACGCCCAATTCGACCGCCCCGAACAAGACGCCTACACCTACGCCATAGAGGTAATGGCAGCCTCCAGCCAAACCCCAGAGGCCCAAGAAGGAATGACGGCCTTCCTAGAGAAACGCCCCCCGACCTGGCCCGCCTGAGTCCCGAGGAGAGCCCAAGAGGCGAAGCCCGCACGGACGTGCAGCACGTTGTGGCGAGGGCCTAAGCCAACGCCGACGTGCAGAGAATCACAGCCCCAAGCCACAAGGGGGCGAGGGGCGAAGCCCCGAACCACGCGCAAAGGTGCAGGTGATCGGAGACCTCAGCCGGGAGGGGGCGTGGGGGCGGAGCCCCCACATCGGGGGTCCGGGGGTCGTCCCCCGGGGGAAATGACGGAGGACCCCCGGCCCACGCACTCCGTGGGCATGGTTCGCCCAGGTCCGTAGGGCGGGCGGGACTCGAACCCGCGACCGGGAGATTATGAGTCTCCTGCTCTGACCAGCTGAGCTACCGCCCCACAGCGTCCCCCCAATGACGGTCGGGGCGTTGCCGGGTGTCATCTTAGCGGTGCGAAAAAGGCGGCTGCCACAGTCTTTCGGGGGTGTCGGGGGCGGGCGCGGGGTCCTACTTCGGGTGGTGCGATGTCATACCTGGTACCGAGTGACGGGGGCGGTGACCCGTCGGTAGGGTCCCGCGTATGTCGAGACGCATCCTCGTCCTCGTTTCCGGGCTGCTGGCGCTGGTGTTGACCGGTGGGTGCAGCTGGGGCGGGTCGGACGAGCCCGCTGAGAAGGCGGATTTCGATGCCGCGCAGACGTTGCGGCAGGCCGCGCAGGCGATGGGCGATCTGAAGAGCGTGGCGTTCACGGTCGCGTCGGAGGGGCGGACTCCGGTGATCGTGAAGGGCGGCGATCTGAAGCTGGTCCGGGAGGGGGACGCGGAGGGCACGCTGACGATCGAGCAGCAGGGCCAGAACGTGGAGATGAAGGTCGTCGCGGTGGGCGACAGCATTTATCTGGACGCGGGGACGGGCGGCTGGCGGAAGCTGCCGAAGGCCCTCGCCGCGAGCATGTACGACCCGTCGGCGGTGCTGGATCCCGAGCGCGGGATCGCGAAGCTGCTGGGGTCGGCGGCGGAGCCGGAGCCGCAGGCGGTGGAGAAGGTCGGCGGCAAGGACGCGTACCGGGTCGGGGCGACGTTGCCGAAGGCGCAGATCTCGGGGCTGATTCCGGGGATCAACGCGGATCTGGACGGTCAGGTCTGGGTCGACCGGGCCACTCATCGGCTGGTGAAGGTGCGCGGCGCGTTCCCGGAGGGGAAGGGCGCGGTGGTGATCTCGTTCACCGAGTTCGACGCGCCGTACGAGATCAGCGCACCGAAGTGAGGTCGCGTCGCCGGGTCGCGATCGGTGCGGGCGGCGCGGTGGTGCTGCTGGCCGCGCTGGACGCGTACGTGGTCACGACGATCCTGGTACCGGTGGTCAAGGATCTCGGGATTGCGGTGAACCGGCTGGAGCGGGTGACGCCGGTGCTGTCGGGGTTCCTGCTGGGGTATGTGGCGGCGATGCCGCTGCTGGGGCAGTTGTCGGACCGGTTCGGGCGGCGGCCGCTGCTGCAGGCGTGCCTGGTGTTCTTCGCGGTCGGTTCGGTGGTGACGGCGGTGGCCGGCGATGTGCCGCTGCTGACCACGGGGCGGGTGGTGCAGGGCGTCGCGGGCGGCGCGCTGCTGCCGGTGACGATGGCGCTGGCGGGTGATCTGTGGGACGAGCGGCAGCGGCCGGTGGTCCTGGGCGCGGTGGGGGCGGCGCAGGAGCTGGGCAGTGTGCTCGGTCCGCTGTACGGGGCGGGGATCGCGGCGGTCATGGAGTGGCGGGCGATCTTCTGGATCAACCTTCCGCTGGTGCTGCTGGCGATGGTCGCGGTGCAGTACGCGGTGCCGGGCGGGCGCGGGGAGGGGCCGCGGCCGGGCGTGGACGTGGTGGGCGGGCTGCTGCTGGCGCTCGGGCTGGGGCTGCTGGTCGCCGGTGTGTACAACCCGGAGCCGCAGGAGTCGGCGCTGCCGCCGTGGGGCGTGCCGGTGCTGGTGGCGGGCGCGGTCGTCCTCGCGGTGTTCGTGGTGTGGGAGGTCAAGGCGCGGACGAGGCTGCTCGATCTGTCGGGGGTGCGGCGGGGGCCGCTGCTGGCGACGCTGGGCGTGAGCCTGCTGTCGGGTGCGGCGCTGATGGTGACGCTCGTGGACGTGGTGCTGGTGGCGCAGACCGTCCTGGACAAGGACACCACGGAGGGCGCGCTGCTGCTCACGCGGTTCCTCGTCGCGCTGCCGGTCGCGGCCGTGGCGGGCGGGGTGGTCGCGCGGCGGTTCGGTGAGCGGTGGCCGATGGCGGCGGGCATGGCGGTGGCCGCGGCGGGGTACCTGCTGATCGCGGCGTGGCCGGCGGATCTGGCGAGTGCCTCGTACGGGCCGCTGCCGAGGATGGACGTCGATCTCGTGGTCACGGGCCTCGGCCTGGGCCTGGTGATCGCGCCGGTGTCGTCGGCGGTGCTGCGGTTCGTCCCGGCGGCGCGGCACGGTGTCGCGTCGGCCGCGGTGGTCGTGGCGCGGATGATGGGGATGCTGCTCGGGATCTCGGTGCTGTCGGCGTGGGGCTTCTACCGCTTCCACCGGCTGACCGCGGATCTGCAGCCGCCGCTGCCGTTCCTGATGTCGGAGGACGAGTTCGCGCGGCGGATGGAGGTCTACAACGCGGCTCTGGACGACGCGCTGCGCACCGAGTACCAGGAGATCTTCTGGATCACCGCCGGGATGTGCGTCCTCGGCGCGCTGCTCGCGCTGGCGGCCGGCGGTTCCGGCCGCGGCGGGGACCGGACCGGCCCGGCGGACGACGGCGAGATTCGGCCATCATCCGGGCATACCGGGCGCGATCCCGGAAAGGATTCGGCCACGAGACACGTGCCTACCAAGGGACTCGGGAATATCCTTGGCAAAGAAGGCTGAAAGGGCCTCTTGCCGGGAGGGCGCTCCCCGGGGAGGTGACGCAGATGCGCAGGTCCGGCCCAGGCCGCGGAGGCACCCCTCTCGCCAGGCTGCGACGCCGGCTCGGCCTGGAGCGCAACGAGTTGCGCCGCCGGGTGGACCGGCTGCAGCGGATGATCGCGCTGGTCCTGCTCGTGGTCCTGCTGGGCGTCGCGCCGCCGCTGGCCGCGTGGGCGGCGTCCTGGTCGTACGAGTCGGGTGTCCGCGCCGAGGCCGCCGAGCGGGCGAACCGGAGCCAGGTCGTCGCGACGGTCACCTCGACCCGCGCGGCGTCGGGCGACCGCTACATCCATGAGACGGTCCAGGCCACCTGGCAGGGGGCGGACGGCGAGCGCCGCACCGGGACGCTGCCGGGCTGGAAGAACGCCGCGGTCGGCGCGCAGCGGACGATCTGGGTCGACCGCGAGGGCGCCCCGGCGATCCCGCCGCGCCCGCACAGCCGCACGGTGACCGACGCCGCCTACGCGGGCATCGCGACGGTGCTCGGCTGCAGCGTGCCCGTCCTGGTCGCGTACGTCCTGGTCCGCCGCCGCTGCGACCGGCACCGCTACGACATGTGGGAGGCCGACTGGGCCCGCATGGACGCGGACGCGAACCCGCGCTCCTGACGCGATCCACGTCCCCAGGCCGCTGGTGACGGTCAGGGGCTGATGACGCAGGGCCCGCCGCCGCACACGTCCTGCACGGTGCCGGTCTTCAGGAAGATCGCCTTCTGCCTGCGGGCGTCGGCGTTGTTGCGGGGGTCGGAGTGCGGGTCGCGGCCCTCGGTCGGCGGCGTGTTGCCGAGCGGCGGGGCCGGGGAGCCGCTGTCCCAGATGATCATCGCGGAGCCCTCGTGGGCCGCCCCGAACGTCGGGATGCCCCAGTAGGGCACCGTGTCGGGGTTGCGGCCGGGCCGGACGACCGGGGCGTGGACGCTCGCGCCGATCGTGCGGGCCTGGACCTCGGCCGCCACGGGCGCGACCTGGTGGTCGCCGAACGCGACGTGCATCAGGACGCGGTGCGCGGGCGTGCCCGGCAGCGGGTCGTCCGTCATGTGCCAGGCGTAGCCGTTGGCCTCTCCGCGGTCCCACAGCATCTGGATCAGCGCGATGCCGATCTGCTGGTCGAGCTTGTCGGGGTAGAACAGGTCGAGGACCTGCCCGTACTGGGGGAAGTCGGAGCTGCGGTTGAGCAGCGTGCTGTAGTTCATCGCGGGGACGCCGAGGACGGCGCGGCGGATGTCGGGCGACACGGCGGTGAGCGCGCCGCCCATGATCCCGCCCTGGCTGTTGCCGTCGAACGTCAGCTCGGCGCCGGTGTCGATCAGGGACGCGCCCGAGCCGTTCTGGAACGCCTTGTGCCCGGCGAAGCCGCGGGTCATGGCGCGGCCGAGGAAGATGAAGTTCAGCAGCCCCTGCTGCGTGCGGTCCGCGACCGTCCGGAAGCGGGTGAGGTCGGCGAGCGCCGAGACGACGTTCGGGACGTCCTCGTCCGCCATCCCGATCCACTTGGTCGCGCAGAAGACGAACCCGTGCTCGGCGGCCATCGACTTGACGTTGCCGGCGCCGACCTCGCCCTCGCGGCCGAGCAGGCCGTGCCCGTAGAGGGCGGGACGCGCCGGCTCGTCGAACGCCGATCTCGGGATCTCGCACTGGAACGGGACCGCCTGGGAGTTGCCGGGCAGCCGCGCCGGCCGCCCGTCCCGTCCCCGGTGCAGCGCCGAACCGGGCAGGCCGCCGTACTGGTCGAGGTAGCTCGGCGCCCAGACGACCCCCTTGACCTCCCGGGCGATCCTGTCGTCGACGTCGTCGGTCACCTGCGTCACGAGGAACGACGGCGAGCGGTCGCCGAGCCCGCGGAGCGCCTCGTCGCGCATGTGGAGCACCGGCCCGGCGAGGCTCTGCCGGCTCGCGACGGTGAAGTCCCAGGCGAGGTAGAGGCCGTCGCGGCCGACCCCGCGGCGGTCGAGGTCCGCGAGGACGCGCCCGGTCTCCTGCTGGCGCTTGTGCAGCGGATCGCCGGACGGCAGCTCCGGCCCGAGGATCCTGGCGAACGCGTCGTTCGGCGCGATCGCGTTCCCGGACGCGTCGCGCAGGTTCCGCAGTGCGACGGCGTAGCGGTGGCCCTCGCGGAAGTTCCGGGCCGGGCGGACGATCAGCGCCTTGCGGTCGTCGGGCGCGTTGGCGTCCAGTTCCGCCCAGTACGGCCAGCGTTCCCCGGTCTCGGTGTCCACGATGACGATCGGGGCGTCGTCGCGGAGCGAGGCGCCGATGTCGGTGACCGGCGCCGCGCCGGTGCGCGCCAGGTCGATGCCGGGGACGCGGCTGAGCAGCATCGACCCGGGAGAGAAGCCGTCGGCGCGGTTCCACTCGTCCGGCCGGACCGGGAGGCCGAGCACGTTCTTCAGCGTCGTGCGCATGGCGACCCGCCGCCCCGTCGGCGTGCCGGCGTCGGGCACCGTGTACCAGTCGCTGGGGAACGGCAGCAGGCACGCGGCCGGGTCGATGGGATCGCACCCGGCCGCCGTGTCGGCCGCGGCGGCCGGCGCGGCCGGCGGGACGGTCAGGAGCGCGAGGGACGCGGCGAGCGCCGCGAAGGCCGCGAGGCTGCGCTGGGGGAGACGCATCGTCCACCTCCGGGGGATCCGCGACGTTGATCGAGATCTTGGTCCCGGGAGCCGCCGCGGTCAATGGGCGTCCGGAGGTGGCCAGGAATTTTGTCGCCCGGGGCGGGCCCGTGGGAGCGCAGGACGACCGGGGTCCGGAGCAGCCCCTCGATCGTCTCCACCGGGCGGCCGAGCGGCGCGTAGACGGGGCGCGCCCGGAGCAGGCGGCGGGTGAGCGCGGCCTGGCGGTCCAGGTCGGGCGGCCCCGCGGGGAGCCGCTCGACCCGGCCGCCGTCCGTCTCGTAGGCCACGCAGGCGCGCAGGTCTGGACATGCCCCCGCTACGTCCAGGTGCGTGACCGCCAGGCCGTCCGCGCCGCCCGCCGCGCCCAGCGCGTACCGCAGCGCCACCGCGTCGAGGTGGCCGACGCGGAACGCGCCCTGCCAGCGGCCGCTGCCGTTGTGCCGGTCGGGCAGGTCCGCCGTGAGGACCGGGTCCTCGGTGACGAACGGGCCGGGGCCGTGCCGGGTCGCGTACGCGCGCAGCACCCCGAGCCGGTAGGCGGACTCGCCCGCCTCCGCCAGCAGCGTCTCCGCGTTCGCGAACGTGGTCGTCGACCAGGTCGTGTACGGATGGAAGCCGTGCCACTCGTCCAGCAGGACGCCCTGGGCCCCCTCGAACACCACGTTCCCCGCCCGGAGGAGGCCGCGCAGGTGCTCGCCGCCGACGATCGCGACCCGCTCGCCGAACGCGGTGAAGGCGTCCGCGCACGCCTCGACCTCCGGGACGGCCTCGCCCCGCGGGAACGCGGCGCGGTACCAGTCGCGCACGGCGGTCAGCCGCCGCCGCAGCCGCGCGGGCGACAGGCAGTCGCCCGCGCGCGGCGCGTCGTCGTGCGCGAGGGCGTACGACGCCGTCTCGCCGATGCCCATCCCGCACGAGCCGTGCCGGTCCGCGCCGCGCGCCGACTCCCGCGCGCGGTTGGCGGCCCGGTGGTACGGCGTGGTCAGCAGCGCGTCCCGGTCGACGGTCAGCCGGTCGAGCGCGTCGGGCACGCCGGCCGTCCGCAGGTGGTCCGCCTCGGCGGCGAGGGCGAGCGGGTCCACGAGCATGAACCGCGACAGGTGCGTGCGGACGCCGGGCGTGAACGTCCCCGAGCCGAACTGGGCGAACGTGTGGTGCCGCCCGTCCGCCGTCACGACGTTGTGCGCGGCCTGCGCGCCGCCGTTGAACCGGACGACCGCCCCGACCGGGGACGCGGCGCACAGGTGGTCGACGACCGTGCCCTTGCCCGCGTCCCCGAAGCCGAGGTCGACGACGATCACGTGGCCCATGTGCTCAGAGCCGGGTCGTCGCGGACGGCCCGGCGGCGTCCAGGCCGGGCGGCGCGGCCGAGACCGCGACCGCGGCGCGCGACGCGTCCAGCCGGGCGAGCGCGCGCGACACCGACGGCCCGGCGTCCGAGCCCGCCTCCGCCAGGTGCTCCAGGCCCTGGTCGAGGTCGATGGCGTCCTCGGCGAGCCCGACGGTCAGCGCGATCGTCTCGCAGACCGCGTCGAGGTCGTCCAGGTAGAGGACGTTCTGGCCGAGCAGCCCCTGCCAGAAGTCCCTCAGCTCGCTGCTGCCGGCGTGGTAGGCGCCCTGCGGGATGATGAAGTACACGTCGTACATCCGCTGCAGCTCGCGGACGATCGCGGCGACGGGGACGTCCTCCGCCGGCTCGTCCCCGATGACCTTCGCGACCTCGCGCCGCTTGACCGCCGGGTAGGCCGGCTCGTCGCCGATCATGAACAGGTAGCCGCGCCTCCCGCGCTTCTCGAAGCAGTCGATCGAGGTGTGCCTGGCCATGAAGTACATGGCCAGCTCGTACGACTCGCGCATCTGGCCGCCGCCCCCGCCCTCCAGCAGGACGTTGCCGAGGTCGTCGTCCATCCGGTTGTCGGCCTCGAACTGCCCGATCTGCAGCGGCGCCCGGTCGCACGTCGCGTCGCCGACCGCGCCGAACATGATGTGCGGGTGCTCGGCGTACCCCTTGCGGAGCAGCAGCCCGAGCAGGTCGGGGAGCTTGGTCTGCAGCGCCCGCGGCACGTGCCGCATCGAGCCGGTCACGTCGAACAGCACGCCGATCGCGAGCGACTCCGGGTGGTCGGCGGAGTCCCGGCTCTCCCGGAAGGCCACGCCGCGCGGGTCGAGGCCGGGGTGGACGGTGGTGGCGCCGCCGTCGGAGTGGGCGAACGCGCTGGTGCCGGTGGCCGCGCGGTAGCTCGCGCGGGCGGCGTAGACGTCGGTGGACCAGTGTCCGCTTCCCATGGTCGTCTCCTTAGTGGGGGAGGGGCAGGTGGAACGGGCGGAAGCGCCGCGGGCCGTAGAGCTTCTCCAGCAGCTCGTCCAGTTCGGCCAGCAGCCGCCAGGCGTCGGAGGGGCGCCGGTTCTGCGCCGGAAGCGTGCAGCCGCGGGCGAACGAGCGCATCGCCTTGGGCGCCTTGTCGCCCATGAGGCCGGTCATGCACCGGGTGGCCATATGGATGTCGGTCGCCGGGCTCGCGGGCTCCCGTCCCGGCACCTCGGCCGGGTACAGCTCGGCGTACCGGTCGACCATGGCCGGCACCCGGCCGGACGGGTCGGTGGCCGCGTAGCAGCCCGGGACGGAATAGCACCAGTCGACGAGGACGAGCCCGTGCTCGGCCGGATGGATCATGATGTGGTCCGGCAGGACCGCGCCGTGCAGGACGCCCGCGCGGTGCGCGAACCCCAGGGCGACGAGCAGCCGCCGCCACATCCAGGCCGCGTCGCGCGGGTCGACGCCGCCGGGGAACGCCCTGCCGACCTCGGCGAGCGTGTGGAACCCGTCCAGCGCGACGATCGCGTTGGCCCGCCGCTCCAGTCCGGTCGAGGCGTCCCGGTGCCGGAACGACTCGACCAGCCGCGGGACGTACGGCAGGAACCTCCCGTCGCCGTCCTTGGGGAGCTGGCGCAGCGCCACGGCCTCGCGTTCGAGCAGGTCGCCGTCGCGCGGGTCGCGCGGCATCTTCAGCACCACCCGACGGCCGCCGTCCTCCGGCCGGGCCGGGTACAGCTCGGCCAGGTCGCCGCCGACCGGGTCGCCGGTGAGCCGGTACGCGTGGCGGCGCGTCGTGATCAGCGCCGTGCCGTCCCGGTTGTAGCCGCGCCACAGGTCGTTCAGCCTGATGAACGCGTCGCGGGTGCGGCCGCCGGTCGCGTCCGGATGGACGAGCCGCGCGAGCCGCCGGTACCGCCGCACCGCCTCGGCCGCGTCCTCGCCGAACAGGTCCGCCGGGACCCGCGCCCGCCCGAGCCGGGCCAGCGCGTCGTCCAAGCCCACGCTCAGCCCTGCTTGTGGTGGGGGGCCGACCCCCCACGCCCCCCGGCTCGCTTCGCTCATCTGATCTCCTCCTCCCGGCTGGGCCGTAGCAAGGCCGGGTGCAGGAGGCGGGCGTCGCCGGCCCGGTAGAGCCGCGGCCTCGGCCCGCCGCGCCGGCCGCCCCGGTCGGACGTCGCGCCCGTGCTCTCCACGAACCCGGGCACGGACAGGACCTTCCGGTGGAAGTTGCCGGCGTGCAGCTCCTCGCCCCACACCGCCTCGTAGACCGCGCGCAGCTCGGGGATCGTGAACTCGCCGCCGCAGAAGGCCGCGGCGAGCGGGGTGTACTCCAGCTTGGCGCGCGCCCGCTCCAGCCCGTCCGACAGGATCCGCGCGTGGTCGAACGCCAGGCGGCGGGTCGTGCCCGGACGCTGGCCGCCGGACTCGGTCAGCCCGAGCGCCTCCACCGGGACCCAGGCCGCGTCGGCCGCGTCGCCGCCCGCCTCGGGGTCCGGCAGCTCCGGCGCGAACGCCAGGTGGGCGACGGAGATGACGCGCATGCGCGGGTCGCGGCCGGGGGAGCCGTACGTGCCGAGCTGCTCCAGATGGACGCGGCCGAGCGCGCCGCCCTTGGCGCTGAGCCCGGTCTCCTCGGCCAGCTCCCGGACGGCCGCGTCGGGCAGGTCCTCCGCCTCGGCCCCCTGGAGCGGCCCGCCCGCCTGGACGAACCCGCCGGGCAGCGCCCACATCCCCGCGTACGGGGCGCTTCCGCGCCGGACCAGCAGGACGTGCAGCGCGCCGTCGCGGATGGTGAGCGCCACGACGTCCACCGTCACGGCGACCGGGTCGTAGTCGCGCGGATCGTAGTTCGCGAGGAAGTCGCTCTCGTCGTGCCTCGGGTCCGGGGTCATCCGCGCCCTCCTGTCGTTCTCGCACTGAGTAGTTCTCATACTGAGTTCATCTCTGTATGAGAACAACATAGGTCGGCCGGGAGCCGTTGTCCAGTCCGGTCGGCGGACGTGAAACGAGGGCGCCGCCCCCCGTCAACGGGAGCGGCGCCCTCGTAGGGCTTGCTCAGCGGCGGTGGCGCCCGCCGTTCGGCGGTTCCTGATGCTCCCCGTCGTGGGGAGGACCGCCCTCGTGCGGTCCCGATCCGTACGGATCCGGCGCATAGGGGTCGGAAGAGTAGGGGTCAGGGGTGTACGCGTCGGAACCGTAGGGGTCCGAGCCGTAGGGGGCGGGGGCGCCGGGGCCCGGTGTGTAGGGGGCAGGCGAGTAGGGGCCGGGGGCACCCGGGCCGACCGCGTACGGGTCGGCCGGGGCCTCCGGCGGGGCGAACTGGCCGCTGGGCTGCCGGCCCGCCGAGAACCGGCCCGTCGGGTAGGGGCTCTCCGGGCTGGTGGCCCCCGGACGCATCTCCCCGGGCCACCCGGTCTCGTACTGGCCTGTCTCGTACGGCCCCGGGTACTCGCCGGTCGACTGCGCGCCGGGCGGGTACGGGGCCGACCCGGTGCCGGGCGGGGGCGGGCCCGCCAGGGAAGCGCCGCCCGGGGGCGGCGCGGACAGCCGGGCGGCGAGCGGACGCTCGGGCGGCGGCTCGTCCAGCAGCAGCTTCATCTGGCTCTTGCGGCGCCCGTACACCATGTACAGCAGCAGGCCGGCGACCATCCAGACGCCGAAGTAGGCCCACGTCTGGACCTTCAGGTTCACCATCAGCCAGCCGACCGCGAGGATCGTCGCCACGGCGGTGAGCGACGCCGCCGGCACCCGGAACGGGCGGTGCAGGTCGGGCTGGGAGCGCCGCAGCGCCAGCACGGAGGCGGGCACGAACAGGAACGCGAACAGCGTCCCCATGACCACCAGCTGCTCCAGCGTGAGCACGTCGAACGTCTGCGACATCACCACGGCCGCGCCGCCCGCCAGCATCGTGGCGCGGGACGGCACCTTGTAGCGGCTCATGGACGCCAGCGGGCGCGGCAGCAGCCCGTCGCGCGACATCGAGAAGATCACCCGGGTCAGGCTGATCAGCACCACCAGGATGACGGTCGTCAGCGCGAGCACGACGCCCACGTCGACGAGCTTGCCCATCGCGCCCGCGCCGACCGAGTCGAACGCCGCGGCGATCAGCAGCTTGTCCGGGTTGAGCGCGGCGAAGCCGTTCGTCCCGACCATGCCGACCAGCGCGAACGCCACGGCCGCGTACAGCACGACGGCGGCGAGCAGGGCCGTGATGATGCCGCGCGGCACCTTGCGGGGCGCGTCCTCGGTCTCCTCGGAGGCGGTCGCGATGAGGTCGAACCCGATGTAGGCGAACGCGATGGCGGGCGCCGCCGCGAAGATCCCCCAGACGCCGAACACGTGCGGGGTCCCGCCGCCGATCGCGCCGAGCATCGCGTCCAGGACCGTCTGGTCGCCCTCGGGCGCCGGGCGGGCCGGCGGCACGAACGGGGTGAGGTTGCCGGGGGAGAAGAACTTCAGCCCGGTGGCGATGACGAGCCCGATCACGATGACCTTGGCCATCACCATGTACCAGAGGGTCTTCAGGCTCAGCCGGCTGCCGGTGGCGAGCATCAGCACGACCAGCACCAGGATGAGCAGGGCGAACAGGTCGGGGCCCTTCTGCTGCCCGATGAGGTCCCCGAGCCACCCCGGGATCGGGACGCTGAAGTCGTTCAGCGCCTGCGTCGCGTACAGCGACCAGACCCGCGCCAGCACCGACGCCGCCAGCAGCAGCTCCATGATCAGGGCCCAGCCGACGACCCACGCCCACACCTCGCCGAACGCGACGTAGGAGAAGGAGTAGGAGCTGCCCGCCACCGGGATGATCGACGACAGCTCGGCGAACGCGAGCGCGACCAGCAGGCACACGCCCCCGGCGACGAGGAACGAGATGAGCACGCCGGGGCCCGCGGTCGCGGCGGCCTGCTCCCCGGCGATCTTGAAGATGCCGGAGCCGATCATGACGCCGAGGCCGAGCACGACGAGGTCGCGGGTCCGGTAGACGACGCGGAGCCGGTGCCGGCCGCCGTAGAGCCGTCCTGTCGCGCGTTCCACCGGCAGCCGCCGGAACATGTTGTTGCGCATGCGCATATCCCAGGTCATAGGTGCCCCCCTAGGCCGGGGGCCCCGGGGGTGCTGAACCCGCGCCGCTGATCGCGAGATGGTGGTTTGCCGAAGTCCCTAAGAATTCACCAGGTACGACCATAATCGCAACGTTTTGCGGGGGATTGGTGGGGTCCATCTGTTGTAAGACACTGCCAAACCGGCTGGTAGCGACCGCCGGGCGACGTCCCGCAGCCTCCCACTCACGCGCCGCACACCGAATCAGTTTCAATGGATCGTTCCCCGCCCGAATGGCCCGTCCGCAAAGGGAGAAAGCGCTTTACGATCTTTGTTCCCTGGCGCCGGACGAAGATCGATGACAACGTGGAACCGCCGCGTTCATCTGGAGGTCCGGTGTTCCGCTCCCACTTGTCGTCGAAGCCGCCGCGCTCGAAGCCGCCGCGCTCGAAGCCGCCGTGTCCGAAGTCACGGCGCTCGAAGAGCCGGGCGCCCGCGGGCGCCGCGCGCTGGGCCGCCGCCCTCGCCGCGCTCACCACGGCCGCGTCGCTGACCGTCCCGGTGGCGGGCGCCGCCGCGGAGCACCGCCCGCGGCCGCCGGCCAAGCAGCCGGTCGCGACCGGCTACGGCGGCGCGGTGTCCACGGTCGACCCGTACGCGACCCGCACCGCGCTTGACGTGCTCAGGCGCGGCGGCAACGCGATGGACGCGGCCGTCGCCGCCGGCGCCACCCTCGGCGTCACCGAGCCGTACGTGGCGGCGATCGGCGGCGGAGGCTACATCACCTACTACGACGCCCGCACGGGCCGCGTCCACGCCCTCGACGGCCGCGAGATCGCGCCGAAGCGGATGGGGGAGGACGCCTTCCTCGACCCGGCCACCGGTGAGCCGCTCCCGTTCGACCAGGCCGTCACGAGCGGGCTCGGCGTCGGCGTGCCCGGCACGCTCGCGCAGTGGGACCTCGCCCTGCGCCGCTTCGGCAGCCGCGACCTCGGCCGCCTGCTCCGCCCGGCCGTCACCGTCGCCGAGCGGGGCTTCGTCGTGGACCAGGAGTTCCACGACCAGACGGCGCTGAACGCGGACCGGTTCCGCGACATCGTCCCGACCCGCGAGCTGTTCCTGCCGGGCGGGCGCGTCCCCGCCGTCGGCTCGGTCTTCCGCAACCCCGACCTGGCCCGCACCTACCGCGAGCTGGCCAGGCGCGGCACCGGCTGGTTCTACGAGGGGCGGCTGGGCGAGGAGATCGCGCGGACGGTCGCCGACCCGCCGGTCGCCCCGGACGCGACCCGCAACGTCCGCCCCGGCCTGATGAGCACCCGCGACCTGGACGCCTACCGCGCCCTGCTGCGCAAGCCCACCCACGTCACCTACCGGGGCCTGGACGTGTACGGCATGCCGCCCTCCTCGTCGGGCGGCACCACGGTCGGCGAGGCGCTCAACATCATGAGCGGCTTCCGCCTCGGCGAGGACGACCCCGCGAAGGCCCTGCACTACTACCTGGAGGCGTCCAAGCTCGCCTACGCCGACCGCGGCCGGTACCTGGGCGACGCCGACAAGGTCGACGTGCCGGTGGACGAGCTGCTGTCGCGCGGGTACGCCCGCGAGCGCGCCTGCCTGATCGATCCCGACCGCGCCGCTGAGGCGCCCGTCGCCGCCGGATCGCCCGACGGCGACTACCGCCCGTGCGTCCCCGCGGGCACCGCGACCCGGCCGCTCGCCGGCGAGGGCCCGCAGACCACCCACCTCGTCGTCGCGGACAAGTGGGGCAACGTCGCGTCCTACACGCTGTCCATCGAGCAGTTCGGCGGCAGCGGCATCACCGTCCCCGGGCGCGGGTTCCTGCTCAACAACCAGCTGACCGACTTCTCCTTCAGCCCGCCCGCTCCCGGGGCGGCGCCCGACCCGAACCTGCCGGGACCGCACAAGCGGCCGCGCAGTAGCATGTCCCCGACGCTCGTGCTCGAGGGCGGCCGCCCCCGGCTGGCCCTCGGCACCCCCGGCGGATCGACGATCATCACGACCGTCCTGCAGATCCTGCTGAACCGCGTCGACCTCGGCATGGACCTGCCCGCCGCGCTGAACGCCCCGCGCGCGACGCAGCGCAACACCCCGCAGGTCTTCGCCGAGCAGGCGTTCATCGACCGGTACGGCGCGGACCTCGCGGCGCGCGGGCACCGCCTGGCGGTCTTCCCCGGCCCGCCCGCGGGCGTGATCGGCGCCGCGACGGCTCTGGAGATCCTGCGGCCGGGGCTCGTCCAGGCGGTGGCGGAGCCGACGCGGCGGGGCGGCGGCAGCGCGATGGTCGTCCGGCCGGCCGGGCGGTAGGAGTGTCCGGCGAGAGGGAAGGAGTCGGGCCATGGCCCACTCTTACGTGCAGGTGACGACCACGACCGACTCCCGCGCCGAGGCGGCCGAGCTGGCCAGGTCCGCGGTCACCGAGCGGCTCGCGGCCTGCGCCCAGCTCGTCGGCCCGATCGCCAGCACCTACTGGTGGGAGGGCGAGATCGAGTCGGCGGAGGAGTGGATGGTGCTGTTCAAGACCTCCGCCGACAAGTTCGAGGAGCTGGCGACGCTGATCACCGAGGTGCACTCCTACGACACCCCGGAGATCATCGCCACGCCGGTGGTGGCGGGGAGCATGGACTACCTGGCGTGGATCACCGAGCAGACCGAGCCCGGCGAGAGGGACGAGGCCATCGGGGACGAGGGCGACTGACCGGAACGGCTCCCGGGACGGGCCGCCGGGGGTCTGGCGACCGCCATGACCAGCCCCGATGCGTCCCTTGCGGGGGCCTCGGTCGTGTGATGTCCGTCAAGTCGGGGTAAGTTTCCGTTACCCCGGCCGGGTGTGCCTTCCCGGCCGCGGCGACGGAAGGCGGTTGACGTGCACGACGAGCTGGGCTCCCCTCCCCACCGGCAGGAGCGCACGGACCACGGGCTGTTCGGACCGGGCTCGGTGACCTGGCGGGTCATGGGCGAGCCCGTCCTGATCGTCGGCGGGATCAGGGCGCTGCTGCTGCAGGGCCTGCACCCGCGGTCGATGTGGGGCACCGCGCAGAACTCCGAGCTCATGGACCCGTCCGCCGCCTGGGCGCGGCTCGGCCGGACGGTCGAGTTCGTCCGCGTGCGCACCTACGGGACGGAGGAGGAGGTCGAGCGGGTGGGCCGCCGGGTCCGCAAGCTGCACTCCAAGCTGACCGGCCTCGACATGCGCACCGGCGAGACGTTCCCGGTCGACGATCCGGAGAACCTGCTCTGGGTCCACCTCGGCGAGGTCGACTCGTACTTGGACGTGGCGCGCCGCGCCGGGGTGCCGCTGACCGCCGCGGACGCCGACGCCTTCGTGGACGAGCAGCGCCGCGCGGCCGCCGTCGTCGGCCTCGACCCCGCGGACGTGCCCGCGTCCGTCGCGGAGATGGAGGAGTACTACGCGGAGATGCGGCGGCGTATCTGGGCGTGCCGGGAGGCCCGCGAGGGGCTGCGCCGCATGTTCAACCCGGCCGTGCCGCGGCACCTGCTGCCGCTGAAGCTCGCCGCGCCCGCCCTCGGGACGCTGGTGGTCGCGACGCTGCCGCGCTGGGCCCGCCGCATGTACGGGCTGCCGGGGCTCCCCACGTCCGACCTGGCCGCGACGCTGACGCTCAAGGGCCTGTACCGGACGTCGCACGTCGTCCCCGAGCGGTTCCGCTACTCCCCGGACGCCAAGCGGGCCCGGGAGCTCACGCGCCTGCACGAGGCCGAGCTGGCCACCTGGTCCATCGCCTCCTGAGCGCCGGCCCGGTGCGGGGCGGTCCGGTCAGCCGCGGCGCATCAGCCGGCCCACGGCCGCCATCAGCTCGGTGGACATCACGTCCGCCTTGCCCTCCTCGGCGCCCTCGGCCACGCAGTGCCGCACGTGCCCGTCGAGCAGGCCGAGCGCGACCTTGTCGAGCGCGGCCTGGACGGCGCTGATCTGCGTGAGGATGTCGATGCAGTAGCGGTCCTCCTCGACCATCCGGTCGATGCCGCGCACCTGCCCCTCGATCCGGGCCAGCCGGGTCTGCAGCTGGTCCTTGGTGGCGGTGTACCCGCGGGTGGGGGTCTCGCTGGTCGCCATCTCCGTCCTCACAATCCTTCCGAGGGCGCACGCCCGGGTACCCCTGGGGGACATCCCCCAATTCGGTACCTTACGTGCTCGCGGCGCCCTGGCGGTCACTCCGAGAGCGAGGTGAACGGGGGGCGGGCGACACGGGCGCGCCCCGGTGAGGCGGTCGTGCGTCAGGGCTTGCGCGCGATACCCCCGTACATGAGGCGCTGGCCGACGGAGAGCTCGTCCGGGACGGCCCCGTCGGGGCGCCACAGCGGCAGCGGGACGAGGCCGGGTTCGAGGAGTTCCAGGCCGCCGAAGTAGCGGGTGATCTCCTCCGGTGTGCGGAACCGTCCCGTGCCGAGCAGCCCCTGGTACTGCGCCTCGGCGTCGACGGCCTCCTGGCTTGACGCGCAGAAGGCCGTGACGAAGAGGTGGCTGCCGGACGGCACGGCGTCCATCAGCGTCTCGACGATCCGCTGCGGGCCCTCGTCGTCGTGCAGGTGGTGCAGGATGCCGACCAGCATCACTCCCACCGGCTGGTCGAAGTCGATGAGCCGGCGCACTTCCTCGTGGGCGAGGATCTTCTCCGGTTCGCGGATGTCGGCGGTGACGACCGTGGTGCTCGCGTTCTCGGCGAGTAGGGCCCGCCCGTGCGCGAGGACGATCGGGTCGTTGTCGACGTACACGACCCGCGAGCCGGGCGCCGTGGCCTGCGCGACCTGGTGGGTGTTCTGCACGGTCGGGAGGCCGGAGCCGAGGTCGAGGAACTGGCGCAGGCCCGCCTCGCCGGCCAGGTAGCGCACGCCGCGGCCGAGGATCTCGCGGTTGTAGGTGGCGACGTCGTAGATCTCCGGGATGATCTTGACGATCTCGGCGACGAAGGCGCGGTCGACCTCGAAGTTGTCCTTGCCGCGCAGTACCACGTCATAGGTCCGAGCGATGCTCGGCTTGGTGACGTCGATCCCTAGCGCAGCCCAGTCGTACTGCTCTTCGGCCATGCCGTTTCCTGCCTCTTGCCGCTTTTGAGTTCTCGGAGGGGCGCCTCACCGCCCCTCGCTGATCGTAAACGCCTGACCTCTTTCCCGTCACGAAAGTGGCGAATGTTCGTTGGAGCGATCCGAATCAGGGGCGGGCGGGGTGCAGCCACTCGTCGGCGATCGCGACCGTCAGCTGCTCCAGCAGCGGACCCGCCCGCCGGACGCGGCGCTCGGGGTCGGGTTCGATGTCGGCCAGCGCGTAGGCGGCCTGGATGCGCGCCTTGCGGAGCTGCTCGCCGGTGAGGCCGCGCCGGCCGGTGACCGCGACGACGGGCGCGCCCGCGCGGGCGGCGGCGCGGGCGACGCCGATCGGCGCGGTGCCGCGCAGCGAGCGGGTGTCGAGCGAGCCCTCGCCGGTCACGACGAGGCGCGCGCCCCGCGCCTTCTCCGCGAAGCCCAGCAGGCCGAGCATGAGCGAGGTGCCGGGCTCGATCGTCGCGCCGAGGAAGGCGAGCGCGGCGAACCCGACGCCGCCCGCGGTCCCGGCGCCGGGCAGGTCGCGGGCCGCCGTGCGGGACGCCGCCTCGGCCAGGTCGGCCCAGCGGCGGAGCCCGGCGTCCAGCAGCCGGACCTCGTCGCGGGTCGCGCCGCGCCGCGGCCCGTCCACCGCGGCGGCGCCGGTGCGGCCGAGCAGCGGCCCCGCGGAGTCCGCCGCGAGCACCACCTCGATACCGGACATGTCGGGCAGGCCGCGCAGGTCGAGGGCGTGCAGGGACCGCAGCGCGGCACCGCCGGGCGGCAGGTCCTTGCCGAGCGCGTCGAGCAGCCGCCCGCCGAGCCCCTGCACCAGGCCGGCGCCGCCGTCGGTGCAGGCGCCGCCGCCGAGGCCGAGCACGATCCGGCGGGCGCCGAGCCGCACCGCGTGCGCGAGGAGCTGGCCCGTGCCGAGGCTGGACGCGTGCAGCGGCCGCGGCTTGCCGCCGGGCAGCCGCCGCACGCCGGACGCCTCGGCGAGCTCCACCACGGCGGTGCGGCCGTTCATCGCGAGCCGCGCGGTGACCGGGCGCCCGGTCGGCCCGCACACCTCTGCCTCGACCCGCCGCCACCCGGCCGCGACCGCGGCCTCGACGGTGCCCTCGCCGCCGTCGGCCACCGGCAGCTCCACCAGCGGGACGCCGGGCCGGACGCGCCGCAGCCCGGCCGCGAGGTGCCGGGCCGCCTGCGCCGCGGTCAGCGCCCCCGGGAACCTGTCAGGCGCCAGCAGGACGTGACCCGGCGGCGACGGGTGGGGGGGAGAGTCCGCGGACACGGCCACGCCTTTCACGCCGGAGGTAAGGCTCTACCTTCTGCTTACGCCATGACGGCACTATTTGACACCCGCGAGCATGCCCGAAGGTTTCAAATGAGGCGACAGGCGGGCGTGACACGGCCCGAGGTCGACGCGCTGTGGCGGCTAGCGCACGCCCAGCCACTGCTCGATGGGATCGATCAGGAAGAAGATCATGAACAGCGCGACCACCGGCCACAGCCAGATCGACACCTCGCGGACCTTGCCCCGCGCCAGCTTGATCAGCGCGTAGCTCACCATGCCGGCGCCGATCCCGATCGTGATCGAGAACGTGAACGGCATCAGCACGATGGTCAGGAACGCCGGGATGGTGATCTCCAGGTCGTCCCAGTTGACCTTGGCGACCTGCGTCATCATCAGCGCGCCGACGACGACCAGGGCGGGCGCGGCGGCCTGCGCGGGCACCGTCGCCGCGAGCGGGGTGAGGAACAGCGTCACCGCGAACAGCGCGCCGGTGGCGATGTTGGCCAGGCCCGTCCGGGCGCCCTCGCCGACGCCGGCCGCCGACTCGACGAACACCGTGTTGGCGGACGAGCTGGTCACGCCGCCGAACGCGGCCGAGACGCCGTCCACCGACAGGATCCGGCCGAGCTTCGGCACCTGGCCCTTCTCGTCCAGCAGCCCCGCCTCGTCGCTGACCCCGAGGATCGTGCCCATGGCGTCGAAGAACCCGGAGAGCACCAGCGTGAACAGCACGACCAGCGCCGTGATGACCCCGGCCCGGGCGAACCCGCCGAACAGGTCGAACTGCCCGAACAATCCGAAGTCCGGCATGGCGAACAGCCGGTCCGGCATGTTCGGGGTGACCACGCCCCAGCTGCCCTCCCGGACCTCCGCGTTCTCCTGGATGAGCACGGCGCCGACCGTCCCGGCGATGATGCTGATCAGGATCGCGCCCGGCACCCGGCGCACGTACAGCACGATCATCAGCAGCAGGGTCAGCCCGAACACCAGCGTCGGCCAGGTCTCCAGCTGGCCCCCGGTCCCGAGCGAGAGCGGCGGGCTGGTGTCGCTGGAGGTGACGAAGCCCGAGTCGTAGAAGCCGACCAGCGCGATGAACGCGCCGATGCCGACCGCGATCGCGTGCTTGAGCGCAAGCGGGATCGAGTTCATGATCCGCTCGCGGATCCCGGTGAGCGCGAGCACCACGATGACCGCGCCCTCGATCACCACCAGGCCCATCGCCTGCGGCCAGGTCATCACCGGCGCCGCCTGGAACGCCACGACCGCGTTGATGCCGAGGCCCGCCGCCAGCGCGAGCGGGGCGTTCCCGACCAGGCCCATGATCACCGTCGCGATCGCGGCCGACAGCGCGGTCATCGTGGTCAGCTGCGGGATCGACAGCTGCGCGCCGGTGACGTCCTGCGCCCCGCCGAGGATGATCGGGTTCAGCAGGATGATGTAGGCCATCGCGAAGAACGTGGTGACGCCACCGCGCAGCTCGCGCGGCACGGTCGTCCCGCGCGCGGTGATCTCGAACAGCCGCTCCAGCGGCCCGCGGCCGCCCGCCGGCGGCGAAGCGTCGGTCTTTGCGGCATTGGTATCGGACATGACGGGCGCTCCGCTTTCAGCAGCATGGTCTCGGAAACGGCGTGCACAGGGTAGCCGTCCGGGGTGGCGGCCCCCGCACCGGCTCCCGCCGGGCGGGCGGTCCCCGGACGTGATTCCCGGAAGTGATTCCGGCCTTCCGCAGCGTGACGTCGGTGACGAGTCCGCTATAGCCTGCCGGGGTGCGAATGCGAGACACGGCCAGGATGGACGGCCTCGACTCCTATGCGCGGCTGCTCGCGTCCGTCCCGGAGGGCACCCGCTCGTCCTTCCGCGCCCGGATGCTCGGCCCGCTGGAGGAGTACGACAGCAGCCGGCAGGCCGAGCTCGTGCACACGCTGGAGGTCTTCCTGGCGTGCTCGGGGTCCTGGAGCCGCACCGCGACGCGGCTGCACGTCCACGTGAACACGCTTCGGTACCGAATCCGGCGAATCGAGGACCTGACCGGCCGGGACCTCGGCACACTTGAGGACCGGGTCGACTTCTTCCTCGCCCTGCGCGCGACGCAGCCGGCGAGCACCCGTTAGCGGGACACCCTTTAGCTGGCGACACTCTGTAGGCGGTGGTCACACGATGGATCGGGAGACACTGGGGCAGCGCATCCGCGCCCTGCGGATCCGGCAGGGCGTGAGCCAGGCGCAGCTCGCCTTCCCCGAGCTGTCCGACAGCTACATCTCGCTGATCGAGAGCGACAAGCGGGTGCCCGCGCCGAGCGTGGTCGAGCTGCTCGCGGCGAAGCTGAACTGCTCGGCGACGTACCTGGTCAGCGGCGTCAGCGAGGACGTCGTGGACGAGCTGCGCGTCACCCTCGACTACGCCGAGATAGCGCTGAGCAACGGCGCGGCGGCCGAGGCGCGGGCCCGGTTCGCCGAGGTGCTCGCCAGCGCCGACGCGGTGGCGCTGCCGGACATGCTGCACCAGGCGCGGTGGGGCCACGCCCTCGCGCTGGAGGCCGCCGGGGAGCTGGAGGAGGCGATCGCCGGGCTGCGGGAGCTGACCGAGCAGGCCTCCGCCGAGAGCGACCTCGACCACTGGGCGAGGCTGCACGTCGCGCTCAGCCGCTGCCTGCGCGAGCGCGGCGACATCAGCGCGGGCGTGCACGCCGCCGAGAACGCGCTGCGGCACCTCATCGCGGCCGGCGCCGACTCCACCGACGCCGCCGTGCACCTCGGCGCGGCGCTGCTCACCGCGTTCATCGAGCGGGGCGACCTCGTCCGGGCCAGCCAGCTCGCCGCCCAGCTCGTCGAGCGGGCCGAGCGGATCGGCAGCCCCCGCGCCCGGATGGTCGCCTACTGGGAGGCCGCGTACGTCGCGGAGATCCGCGGCGAGTACGAGGACGGCGTCGCCCTCGCCGAGCGCGCGCTGATGCTCGCCGGCGAGGGCGAGGACCCGCGCAACCTCGGCCGGCTCCGCGTCCGCTACGCCGCGCTGCTGCTGCGCGCCCGGCCCGACCAGGCCGCCCGCGCCCGCGAGCTGCTCGTCCGGGTCCGCGGCGAGATCAACGCCAGCGCGTCCGGGGAGATCGACGTCGCCTGGTGCCTGACCGAGCTGGCCCGCGCCGAGACGGTGCTCGGCCGGCCCGCCGAGGGGGCGCGGCTCGCCGAGGAGGCCCTGGAGCTGCTCGGGGACGCGCCGCGCCGCGCCACCGCCGGGGCGCTGACCGTGCTCGGCGAGGCGTCGGTGCGGCTCGGCCGCCGCGACCGGGCCGTCGAGGTGCTGACCCGCGCCGCCACCTGCCTGGAGGACATGGAGTCCTCCCGGGAGGCCGCGCAGGCCTGGTTCGACCTCGCCGAGGTCCTGGCCGAGACGGGCACCGCCGACGAGCCCCGGATGGCGGCGTACCGCCGCGCCCTCACGTGCGTGGGGGTCTGAGGCGGGGCGCCGTGGAAGCGACCTGAAACCCGGGATGTGCCACTACCGGGGGCTCAGTAGGGTAGGGGAACCCCTTCGTCTCACTAGAGAACCCGGCCTCCATGAGAATCCTCAAGCTCCGCCGTCCCGCCCGCGGCCTCGGTATCGCCGCGCTCGCCGCCGCCCTGCTCACCGTCGTCATGGCGCCCCCCGCGCTGGCGCACCCCCAGCTGATGGAGAGCACGCCCGCCAAGGGCGCCTCGGCGGAATCGGTGACCGAGGTGGCGCTGGTCTTCAACGAGAAGATCAACGTCGCCAAGGTCGTCGTCACGGACGCGACGGGCAAGGCGTTCCAGGCGGGTGAGGCCGAGCGCTCGGGGACGACGGTCACGCAGAAGCTCACGGGCGCGCTGCCCGCCGGCACCTACACGATCGCCTACCGGGTCGTCGGCCAGGACGGGCACCCCCTCGAGAACGACGACCTGACGTTCACCGCGGCCGGCGGCGCCGCGCCCGCGCCGAGCGCGGGCGGCGTCGGCGCCGCGGAGCAGACGGGCCCCGCCGCCACCGCCGACGAGCAGCCGCTCAAGATCGACCAGGAGCAGGCCGCGGCGGACGAGGAGTCCGGTTCCGGCGCGGTGCTGTGGGTGCTGATCATCGTCGGCCTGCTGATCGGGGTCGGCATCGGCCTCGGGATCGTGTTCCGCGCCAAGCGCAAGCACCAGGCGGCCACCGGAAGTGAGTAAGGGCACCCTGGGCGTCTGGCGGGCCGGCGCGGTCGCGGTGGCCGCGGCCGCCGCCGCCCTGGTGGCCGGCCTGGTCCTCGGCGGCTCGGTCACCGAGAAGGTCATCCCCGGCCTCGGGGACCCGGGCGCCCTCACCCGGTGGGGGCTGCCCGCCTCGCGGGCGGCGATGAACCTGCTGTCCGCCCTCACCGTCGGAGCCCTGCTGGCCGCCGCCGCGCTGCTGCCCGTCGAGGGCGGGCGCGGGGCGGCGCGGCTGTCCGCGGACGCGGTCCGCTACGTGGGCGCCGCGTCCTGGCTCGCCGCCGGCTGGGCCGCCGCCGCGGCGGCCACCCTGGTGCTCACCGTCGCCGACGTCCTCGGCCAGCCGGTCCAGGAGGTCGTCACCGGCAGCGAGCTGAGCAGCTACGTCGGCTCGCTGCCCCAGGGCACCGCCCTCATGCTGGTGGTGCTGCTCGCCGTGGTCGTGGCGCTGATGGCCCGCACCACCACCACGCCCGCCGCCGCCTTCGGGCTGCTGGCGACGGCCGGGATCGCGCTGCTCCCGGCGCCCCTGACCGGGCACTCGGCCTCGGCCGCCAACCACGCCGTCGCGACGACCGGCGTGGCGCTGCACGTCGCCGCCGTCGCGCCCTGGGTCGGCGGGCTCGCCGTCCTCGCCGTCCACGCGATGCTCCGCCGCGACAAGCTCCCGGTCATGGCGGAGCGGTTCAGCCGCATGGCGCTGTGGTGCTTCATCGTCGTCGGCGCCAGCGGCATGGTGAACGTGATCGCCCGGCTGCCCGACCCGGTGGAGCTCGTCGAGACGAACTACGGCCGGCTGGCCCTCGGGAAGATCATCGCGTTCGGTGCGCTCGGCTGGTTCGGCTGGTGGCACCGGAACCGGACGCTGCCCGCCCTCGCCGAACGCAAGCCCATGGCGTTCACCCGTTTCGCCACCGTGGAGACGGTGGTCATGGCCGCCACGATGGGCCTGGCCGTCGCCCTGGCGCGCACCGCGCCGCCCCCGCCGGACGCCCCGGAGTCCGCGGTCAAGGCGCTGCTCGGCTACGACATGCCGCCGGAGGTCACCCCGGTCCGCCTGGCGACGCTGTGGCAGTTCGACCTGTTCTTCGCCGTCCTGGTCATCGTGCTCGGCGGCCTCTACCTCGCCGCCGTGGTCCGGCTGCGCCGCCGCGGCGACGCCTGGCCGCTGGGACGCACCGCCGCCTGGTTCGTCGGCCTGCTGTCCATCGTGATCGTCACCCAGACCGGCGTCGCGAAGTACGCGCCGATCCTGTTCAGCGTGCACATGGCGCAGCACATGGTGCTGAACATGCTGACGCCGATCTTCCTGGTCGTCGGCGCGCCGGTGACGCTGGCGCTGCGCGCCCTCAAGCCCGCCCGGATCCGCGGCGACCGCGGCCCGCGCGAGTGGCTGACGGCGATCCTGCACAGCCGCTACAGCACGGTCATCGCGCATCCCGCGGTGGCGACGATCATCTTCGTGGTGAGCATCTTCGCGCTGTACTTCACGCCGCTGTTCGAGGCGGCGATGCGCAACCACCTCGGCCACATCGCGATGATGGTGCACTTCCTGGCGGCCGGGTCGCTGTTCTTCTGGGT
Organism: Actinomadura livida; assembly: GCF_014648675.1. Taxonomy (GTDB): domain Bacteria; phylum Actinomycetota; class Actinomycetes; order Streptosporangiales; family Streptosporangiaceae; genus Spirillospora; species Spirillospora livida. The sequence goes on along the minus strand of NZ_BMRO01000003.1, from coordinate 198,091 downwards.
GCTGCTCGGCGTCGACCCGGCGCCGAAGAAGCTGCCCTATCCCGGGCGCCTGCTCCTGCTCTTCGTGACGATGCCGTTCCACGCGTTCTTCGGCATCGCGCTGATGAACATGAGCCAGGCGCTCGCCCGCGGCTGGTACGCCGCCGTCGACCCGCCGTGGGGCACCACGGTCCTGCACGACCAGCACACCGGCGGCGCGATCGCGTGGGCCTTCGGCGAGATCCCGACGTTCATCGTCCTG
>NZ_BMRO01000003.1:192163-197827 GCF_014648675.1 Actinomadura livida | reverse complement strand
CAGCCCGGGGGCCGTCCCGAGGACGACGAGCTGGCCGCCTACAACGCCCGCCTCGCCAAGCTCGCCGAGCGCGACCGGGCCGCCGAGCAGGGGACCACGGGGCAGAAGACCACGGAGCAGAAGACCACGGAGCAGGGCAAGCGCACCTGACCGCGTCTCCCTCTCGCGGGGGAGTGGGCGGACGGTCCCGGTCTGCCACGATCGGGGGGTGATGCGTTTCGCGCGGCCGCTGATCGAGCGGAGGACCTGGCGGCGCTGGGCCCACCTCGTCGTGGGCGGCGCGCTGCTGATGCCGTTCTGGTTCTTCGCGCTCAGCCTCACCACACTGCTGCCGACCGACAACGTCGCCGTCGTCCTCGTGCTGTCGCTGCTCGTCGTGCCGACGGCGGCGACGTTCGTGACCGGGCTCGTGCCGACCGTCCGGCTGCTGGAGGGGTCCCTCGCCAGGGAACTGCTCAAGGGCCCGGCGGCGGACCTCACCCCAGGGTCGGCGCGGTCGTGGGAGAGCCGGGTGCGGGCCGCGTCGTGGTTCACCCTGCACCTGTCCGCCGGCGTGGTGGTCAGCGGGCTGAGCCTGACGGTGCCGCCGCTGGCGGTCGTGATGATCCTCGCGCCGGCGGTGAGCTGGGACACCCGGTTCCTGGCGAGCTGGGGGTGGCAGCCCGCCTGGCCGCAGTGGCCCGTGCCGCTGATCGGCCTCGCGTCGATGGCGGCGCTGCTCGCGCTGATCGTGGGCACCGGCGCGCTGCTGGCGCGGCTGGCGCCGCGGTTCCTCGGCCCCTCGGCCGCCGAACGGCTCGCCGAGATGGAGTCCAGGGCCGTCAAGCTGGCCGAGCGCAACCGGCTGGCGAGGGAGCTGCACGACTCGGTGGGCCACGCGCTCAGCGTGGTGACGCTGCAGGCCGGGGCGGCAGGCCGGGTGCTCGACAGCGACCCGGCGTTCGCGCGGGAGGCGCTCGGCGCGATCGAGGAGTCGGCCCGCGCGGCGCTGGAGGACCTCGACCACGTGCTCGGGCTGCTGCGCGAGGATCCGTCCCGTCCGGCGCCGCAGGCCACCCTGGGGGATCTCGGGCGGCTGCTGGAGCAGACCAGGATCGCCGGCGTGGAGCTCGACGCGGAGATCGACCCGGAGGTGCGGCGCGTCCCGGCCGCGGTGTCGCGGGAGGCGTACCGGATCGTCCAGGAGGGGCTGACGAACGCGCTGCGGCACGCGGGGAAGGTACCGGTGCGGCTCCGGCTCGGGGTCGTGGACGAACGGCTGGAGATCGAGATGAGCAACCCCCTCGGCGATCCGCACGGGGCGGGGGCCGGCCACGGCGGCGGGCGCGGCCTCGGCGGCGTCCGCGAGCGCGTCACCGTGCTGCGCGGCGCCATGACCGCCGGGCCGGACGGGAACGAGTGGCGCTTCCGCGTCTCGCTGCCGCTAAGGTCCGGAACATGACGATCAAGGTTCTGCTGGTCGACGACGAGCGGCTGATCCGGGCGGGCCTCGCGGCCATCATCGACGCCGAGGAGGACCTGGCCGTGGTCGGTGAGGCGTCCGACGGCGCGGAGGTGCCGGGGCAGGTGAACCGGCTGCGGCCCGACGTCGTGCTGATGGACGTGCGCATGCCGCGCCTCGACGGCATCCAGGCGACCCGCCGCCTGCTGGAGTCCATGGCGGAGCCGCCGCGGATCATCGTCGTCACCACGTTCGAGAACGACGAGTACGTGTACGACGCGCTGAAGGCGGGCGCGAACGGCTTCCTGCTGAAGCGGACGAGGCCGGAGGAGATCCTGCAGGCGATCCGGATGGTCGCGCACGGCGACACCCTGCTGTTCCCCGCGGCGATCCGGGAGCTGGCGGCCCGGCACGGCGCGTCCGGCGGCGGGGCGCGCGGCGCGGACTGGCACGACCGGCTCACCGAGCGGGAGGGCGACGTGCTGCGCCTGATGGCCAAGGGCCGCTCGAACGCCGAGATCGCCGGGGAGCTGTTCGTCAGCCCGCAGACGGTGAAGACCCACGTCGGGAACATCCTGGCGAAGCTCCAGGCCCGCGACCGCACCCAGGCGGTGATCCTGGCGTACGAGACGTCGTTCATCACCCCGGGCTGACCCTGGGCCGCCCCTTACGCATTGTTTACCAACGAGTAGCTACAAAGTAGGCATAAGCGAACTCGGCCGACGATCGGGGGATCATGGACGCCACGACGCTGTCCGAACTGCGCAAGCCGCGGGCCTACCCGGCCGTGTCGGTGCTGATGCCGACGCACCGGGCGCTCCCGGAGAGCCGGCAGGATCCGATCCGGCTGCGCAACCTGCTCGCGGAGGTGCGCCGCCGGCTGCGCGACGACACCCGGGTGCGGCCCGACGCCGCCGACCAGGTGATGCGCGGGCTGGAGCGCGCCGCGGGCGAGATCGACATGCGCCACGCGTCCGAGGGGCTGGTGCTGTTCGCCGCGCCCGACGGCGAGCACCACGCGTTCACGATCGGCCAGCCGGTCGACGAGCGGGTCGTCGTCGACACCGGCTTCGCCACCCGCGACCTCGTCGCCGACTACACCCGCACCCCGCGCTACTGGCTGCTGTCCCTCTCGGACCAGCGGAACCGGCTGTGGGACGGCCACGACGGCCACCTGGCCGAGCACACCGGCGACGGCTTCCCCATCGCCCCGGAACCGATCGACGAGGCGGGCTCCGGGCGGGCCTCGCGGCGCCCCGCGCGCGGCGGCGACGGGGGCGGCGACGGCGAGCGCCACCGCCAGACCGTCCGGGACGTCGCGAGCGCCGTCGACCGCGTCCTCGCCCGGGACCGCCGTCCCCTCATCGTCGCGGGCGTCACCCGCCGCCAGGCCCTGTTCGACGAGATGGCGGGCCCGAACACCACGGTCGCGGGACGCGTCGACGGCAGCTTCGAGGGCGCCTCGCCCAGCACGCTCGCCGAGGCGGCCCGCCCGGCCCTGGCCGCCTACGAGGACCTCCGCGAGGTGGGCGTGCTGTCCGAGCTGGAGGCCGCGCGCAGCATCCAGCGGTACGCGGGCGGGCTCTGCGAGGTCACGAAGCTGGTCGAGGAGGGCCGCGGCGAGCACCTGGTGGTGGAGCGCGGCTACTACGCGCCCGCCGTGCGCACGCGCGGCGAACTCGTCCCGATGGACGGCATGCCCGGCGTCCTGAAGGGCGCGGACGTCGTCGACGACGCCGTGGACGACGTCATTGAAACGGTCCTGGAGTACGGCGGCGAGGTCACGTTCGTCTCGGACGGCTTCCTCGTCGACCACGGCCGCATAGCCCTGGTGACCCGCTACTGAGCACGACCGTCAGCCGCGGGTGAGCCATTGGGCGGTGACGTCGCCGAGGACGGAGCGGATGGCGAGGACGGCGATGCCGAGGGTGAGGACGGGCATGATCACAAACCGCTCCACCTTGCCGTCGGTCTTCGGGACCACCGGGATGACGGTCCGCCAGGGGAGCGGCCAAAGCACTGGGCATCCGCGTGGTGTCAGGCAGTCGCCGACCACGTGCGCGAGGCAGCCGAGCGCGACCGCGAAGCCCACGAAGCTCATGTCGATCTTGTGCATGAGCCAGACGGCGATCAGGGCGAGCGCGCAGTCGGCCAGGGCCGACTGCGGCTCCTTGCCCTCGAAGTCGAGGCCGATCCCGCGCAGCCCCAGGCCGACGATCATGAAGAGGCAGGCCCACCACGCGTAGACGTAGTGGGTGGCGAGGAAGTCCATCGCGAAGCCCATCGCGACGGCGAACAGGATCGAGTGGGTCGCCTGCCGGTGCCCGCCCGACAGCTTCCCGACCCACTTGCACATGTGGTTGGTGATGGGCCCGAACGTGTTGGCGATCCGCCCGTTGTGGTGGTCGATGTCGGGCAGGATCGCCGCGCCCGCGCACACCACGGCGCCCGCCGCCACCTGCTCCGGCGACAGGGACACCGCGAACTCGCCGAGCAGCCGCTCCTGCGCGATCACCGGGACCGCGGCCAGCCATGCCAGCGCGCCGCTCAGGGCGTGCGTCTTGCCCATCATGTGCCGTTACCCCCGCCTTCCCGCGCTCCCGCAGCCCGGAGTCAGCGGGACTCTAATCCGCTACTGATCGTTTTCGGTGGCGGCGCGCCGAACCGGGTGCTACGTCCGTTCAGATGCGGGGGACAGCGCCCCGGTTCCCTTGCGGGCGCGCGGCTGGGCGGGTAGGCGGGCGGGTTACCGGGACGGGACGAATCGCCAGGCGCCGGACTCCTCGCCCGGCTCGTACGGGGAGTCGAGGCGCTTGGCGACGATGCCGGGCAGCCCCTGCTCGCCCGCGGCCTCGCGGACGGCGTCGCCGTCGCCGGGGAACCAGGGGGCGGTCTGCCACCGCGGGCCCGACAGCCCGAGGCCGTCGAGCGCCTCGCGCCGCTCCTGGTAGGGGGTGTCCAGCAGCGGGCGGCCGTCCAGATGGAGGACGTCGTAGACCATGTAGATCTCGCGCCCGCCGACGACGGCGAGTTCACCGTCCAGCAGGGCGGGCCGGGCGCCCAGCGCGGCGCCGAGGCGGGAGCCCAGGCCGCCGGGGCCGTCCACGTCGCGGCCCCGGTCGTCGGTGAACCGCGTCCGGCCGCCCTCGACGTAGGCGGGCATGCGCCGGCCGCCCCACCCGAACTCGAAGCCCCACGCGGCCTGGTCGCGGGGCAGCCGGGCCCGCCGCTCCGGGCGCATGGGGAGCAGCGACTCCGGCAGCGGCTCGGCGTCCGGGTCCGCCGGCGGGTCCATCCGGTGGATCATCCAGTTCCGGCCGCGGGTCCGGAACAGCACGTACCGGCCGGACACCCGCGAGCCGTGGATGACGACCTTCACCTCGCGCTCGGACCACTTCTCCGTCTCGTACGTCCCCCGGTCCCAGATGATCATCTTTCCGGCGCCGTACTCGCCGCGCGGGATCTCGCCCTCGAACGTCGCGTACTCCAGCGGGTGGTCCTCGGTGTGCACGGCGAGGTGGTTGGTCTCCGGGCTCCACGGCAGGCCCTTCGGCACGGCCCACGACACGAGCACCCCGTCGCGTTCGAGCCGCAGGTCCCAGTGCAGGCTCCTCGCGTGGTGCTCCTGGACGACGAACGTGTCGTCGTCCCCGTGCGGCAGCGCCTCGTCGTCGGGCACGGGCTCCGGAGTCCGCTCCGCGTCGCGCTTCCCGCGGTACTCCGCCAGGGGGTCGGCGTCCTTCTTCCGCTTTTTCGGAGTCACGCCCGGTTCGTACCCGAGATCACCGGATGAAGACGGCGTAGTCGGCGACGTCGCCCGTGAGGGACGGCGGCAGCCCCGCGACCGCGGACAGCTCCTCGGCGGACATGAAGCCGCCCGCCTCGGCCCGCACCCGCTCGATCGTCCGCGCCAGCTCCGGGGTGATGCCGGGCAGCAGGGTCAGCGCCTCCACCGGGGCGTGGTTGACGTCGACCAGCCCGCCGTCGTTGTACTGGCGCGGCAGGTCGGGACGGCCGATCCGCAGCTCCTTGGCGAGGCCGGGGTCCGCGGCGGCCAGTTCCCGCGCCTTGTCCCGCAGCAGCCGCTGCCGCTTCACGCGCTCCACGACGGCCTCGTTGTCGACCGCCGACAGCCCGTGCGGGTCGAACACGCGGCGGCGGATGATGAACGCGTGCCCGCAGCCCACCACCGCGAGGACGAACAGGAGCATGCCGACCGTGCG
>NZ_BMRO01000003.1:162454-192145 GCF_014648675.1 Actinomadura livida | reverse complement strand
CACCATCAGGTGCACGCTGCGCCGCCACAGCGCCGCCGCCGCGAACGTGAAGGGCGTGGCGTAGCCGAGGGTCAGGAACGGCAGCGCCGCCCACGTGACGCTCAGCGCCGCGCGCCCCGGGGGCATGCTGTCGGACGGAACCCGCGGCTCGTACGGCGCTGGGGCGTTCATCTCTAGAGAGTCTCCCGGCCGGATGTGGGGCGAATCGGACTCTAGATCAAGGGCTCTGTCACGGGAGGGTGAGGATTTCGTGGCCGTCCTCGGTCACCAGCAGCGTGTGCTCGAACTGGGCCGTGCGCTTGCGGTCCTTGGTGACGACGGTCCAGCCGTCCTTCCAGATGTCGTAGTCGTGGGTGCCGAGCGTCAGCATCGGCTCGACCGTGAACGTCATCCCCGGCTCGATGAGCGTGGTGGCGGACGGGTCGTCGTAGTGGGGGACGACCAGCCCGGAGTGGAACGTCGTGCCGATCCCGTGGCCGGTGAAGTCGCGCACGACCCCGTACCCGAACCGCTTGGCGTAGGACTCGATGACCCGCCCGATCACGTTCAGCGCCCGGCCCGGCTTGACCGCGCGGATGCCCCGCATGGCCGCCTCCCGGGTGCGCTCCACCAGCAGCCGCGACTCCTCGTCGACGTCGCCGCAGAGGAACGTCGCGTCGGTGTCGCCGTGGACGCCGTCGATGAACGCGGTGATGTCGATGTTGATGATGTCGCCGTCGCGCAGGACGGTGTCGTCCGGGATGCCGTGGCAGATCACCTCGTTGATCGAGGTGCACAGCGACTTGGGGAAGCCGCGGTAGCCGAGCGTGGACGGGTAGGCGCCGTGGTCGAGCAGGAACTCGTGCCCGATCGCGTCCAGCTCGTCGGTCGTGATGCCCGGCCGGACGTTCGCACCGACCTCCTGGAGCGCCTGCGCGGCGATCTTCCCGGCCACCCGCATCCGCTCGATGATCTCGGGTGACTTGACGTCGGGCTCACCGGTCTTCGGGCGCTTCTTCCCCACGTACTCCGGACGCGGAATGCTCGACGGGACCTTGCGCATGGGCGAAACGCGTCCGGGCCGGAGTAGCTGGGTCGTCATAGTGATGGAGTGTAGTCAGCGGGATCGCGGCAACGAATCCCGTGCCGAGCGCACGATCGAAAGGAGCGCCGATGGCCGGTGACGGCGGTGACTGGTGGTTCTGCCTGAAGCACATGAAGGTCGAGCACGGGCCGGGATGCCCCGACAAGGACCGGATGGGCCCCTACGAGTCCGAGAGCGCCGCGGCGGGCGCCCTCGCCCTGGCGCGCGAGCGCAACGAGGCGTGGCGCCGGGACAACGGCGACGACTAGCCGTCACGGGCTAGCCGACCCGGGCCAATCGACCACGGGCTATTCGACCACGGGCTATTCGACCACGGGCTAATCGACCACGGGCTAATCGACCACGGGCCCCGCGACCGTGTCGAGGAGCCTGGCGAGGCGGCGCCGGAGCCCGCGGGGACTCCTCGCGGGCTCCTGGCCGGCCGCCGCGCTGACCAGGTGCTGGGCGCCGTCGAACGACAGGAGGGCCTCCCGCGGCGGGACGGTCAGCGACTCGTGGGCGAGGCCCCGCAGCTCCCGGTCGCCGCCCTCCAGGGCGAGGACGGTCGCGCCGGTGCGGCGCGCGTCGTCCACCCGCTCCAGGAGCGGGACGGGCGCGTCGTCCTCGGCGACCACGAACAGCGTCTCGCCGCGCCGGGCCGCTTCGAGCCGCTCCAGCCCGACCCGCAGATGGGGCGGCGCGTCCGCCGGCGGCCGCCACCGGACCAGCGTCGGGGCAAGGCCGGGGACGTCGCCGAGGCGGCTCTCGTCGTCGAGGTGGGCCGCCAGGTGCCACGGGTCGTCGCCGGGCGTGCCGACGAGCAGCAGCCCTCCCGGGGTCCGGGACGTGACCCGCAGCGCGCGGCCGAACTCCTGCGTCCGCTCCAGCCAGCCCGTGGCCGACAGGACCTCGCGCAACATGCTGATCTGCTCGGCGTCCACGGGGACCATGGTGCCGCAACGGAACGCCCTGGACAGGGCGGTTCCGCGATGTGGGAACCCGGGAGGCGGCGGCCGCGACGCCGCCTGGCAGACTCGGCCGCATGACTGAGCAGCAGAAGACGCCCTATGACCTTCCGGACGCCGGCGGCCTGTCGATCGGCATCCTCGGCGGCACCGGGGACCAGGGCAAGGGCCTCGCGCGCCGGTTCGCGCTCGCCGGGCACCGGGTGACGATCGGGTCGCGGAAGGCCGAGCGCGCCCGGGAGGCCGCCGAGGACCTCGGCGCGGACCTCTCGGTGTCCGGTGCGGAGAACGCGGTCGCCGCGAGGGAGTCCGACGTTGTGATCATCGCGGTGCCGTGGGAGGGCCACAAGGCCACCCTTGAGTCGCTGCGCGCCGAGCTGGACGGCAAGATCGTCGTCGATTGCGTGAACCCGCTCGGCTTCGAGAAGGGCAAGGGCGCCTTCGCGCTGCCCGTCGAGGAGGGCAGCGCCGCCGAGCAGGCCGCCGCCGTCCTGACCGGCAGCCGCGTCGTCGCCGCCTTCCACCACGTGTCGGCGAAGCTGCTGCTCGACCCCGAGGTCGGCGAGATGGAGCTGGACGTGCTCGTCCTCGGCAACGACCGAGAGGCGACCGACCTCGTCCAGGCCCTCGCCGGCCGGATCCCCGGGATGCGCGGCGTCTACGGCGGCCGGCTGCACAACGCCCGGCAGATCGAGGCGTTCACCGCCAACCTCATCTCGATGAACCGCCGCTACAAGGCGCACGCCGGGCTCCGGATCACCGACGTTTGATCTCCGGCCGGCCGGCCGTACCGGTACGGTGCCGAACGTGAGGGATCCGGAAGCGGTGCAGGGACCGCTCGTCCTGCTGCCCTCGGCCAGGACGGGACCGCTGCGCGCGGTCGCCCAGCGGATCGTCCTCGCCGTGGTGCTGCTCTTCGCCGTGGTCGCGGTCGTGTACGCCGACCGCGGCGGCTACCGCGACGGCGGGGACGGGACGGTGTCGCTGCTCGACGCCTTCTACTACGCCTCGGTCACCATCTCGACGACCGGGTACGGCGACATCACGCCCGTCAGCGACGGCGCCCGGCTGGTCAACATCGTCTTCATCACGCCCGTGCGGGTACTGTTCCTCATCGTCCTCGTCGGCACCACCCTCGAGGTGCTGGCGGAACGGACCCGTGACGACTGGCGCAAGGCCCGCTGGAGGACACGCGTGCGCGACCACATCGTGGTGGCCGGCTACGGCACCAAGGGCCGCAGCGCCATCAAGACCCTGCTCAGCACCGGGGTGAGCCGCGAGTCGATCGTCGTCGTGGACCCCGACCCGCGCGTGGTCGCCGAGGCGGCGGAGGCGGGCTTCGTCGGCGTCGTCGGGGACGCCACCCGCAGCTCGGTGCTCCGGCAGGCGGCCGTCCACCGGGCGCGGGAGGTCGTGGTGGCCAGCGCCCGCGACGACACGGCGGTCCTGGTCACGCTCACGGCGCGGCAGCTCAACCCGCACGCCGGGATCCAGGCGTCGGTGCGGGAGTCGGAGAACGTCCCGCTGCTGCGGCAGTCCGGCGCCGACCACGTGGTCACGTCCTCGGAGGCGGCCGGGCGGCTGCTCGGGGTGACCACCAGCCAGCCGAACGTCGGGCAGGTCATCGAGGACCTCCTCGACCAGGGCAGCGGCCTTGACCTGGCGGAGCGCGAGGTGGGCCCGGACGAGGTCGGCGGTCCGCTCGGGGCGGTGCTGGAGCCCGTGCTCGCGGTGGTGCGGGACGGCCGGCTGCTGCCGTTCGACCACGCCGCGTGCGCGTCCCTCGCGGCCGGCGACCGGCTGATCATCGTCCGCTCGAAGCGGCGGGCCGGGGCGTCCGCCGCCGATCCCGCGACCGCGTAGCGGCCTCCGAGCAGGCGAAAGGGCCGGCCCCGCGCGGGACCGGCCCCCTGCGACCCGTGTCGGGGGTCTAGTGGTAGGAGTGCTCCGGCGCCGGGTAGGTGCCGTTCACGACCTCCTCCGCGTAACTGCGCGCGGCGTCGCCGAGCAGGCCGTTCATGTCGGCGAACTTCTTGACGAACTTCGCGGTGCGCGGGGTGAGCCCGGCCATGTCCTGCCAGACGAGGACCTGCGCGTCGGTCTGGTTGCCGCCGCCGATGCCGATCGTCGGGATGGACAGGGACGAGGTGACGCGGGCCGCGAGGTCCTCGGGGACGCATTCGAGGACGACCGAGAACGCCCCGGCGGCTTCGAGGGCCTTGGCGTCGGCCATCAGCTCGTCGCCGTCCTGCCCGCGCCCCTGCACCCGGTACCCGCCGAAGACGTTCACCGACTGGGGGGTGAGGCCGAGGTGGCCCATCACCGGGATGCCGGCGGCCACCATCGCCTCGACCTGCGGGAGGATCCGGCGGCCGCCCTCCAGCTTGACGGCGTGCGCGCCGGTCTCCTTGAGGAACCGGGTGGCGGCCGTCAGCGCCTCGGGCACGCCCGTCTGGTAGGAGCCGAACGGCAGGTCGGCGACGACCATGGCGCGCTTGGAGCCGCGGACGACGGCCGCCGTCAGCGGGACCAGGTCGTCCACGGTCACCGGGATGGTCGAGTCGTAGCCGTACACGACCATCGCGGCGGAGTCGCCGACGAGCAGCACGGGGATGCCGGCCTCGTCGAAGATCCGCGCGGTGAGCGCGTCGTAGGCCGTGAGCATCGGCCACTTCTCGTGCCGCTCCTTGGCGGCGGCGATGTCGCGTACGGTGACCCTCCGCCCGCCCGTACCGCCGTAGAGTGCGGCCGGCTGCGCTGAGGGTGCGGCAGAAGAAGACATGCGAGAACCTCCGGTCTTGAGGCGCCACGGTGGCGTACCCAGACGGAACCGATCGTGCCACTTCGAAAACGATTCGGGTAGTCCCCGGCATTCCCCGAAGTTCCGGGAATGAATTCCGAAACGGTACCGTTGCGTATCGACATGGACTCCCCCACGATCCAGCGCCGCAGGTGGGCCATCCTCGGCGTGCTGACCATGAGCCTGCTCGTGGTCGTGCTCGACAACACCATCCTCAACGTCGCGCTGAAGACCATCGCGGACCCGCACCAGGGCCTCGGCGCGACGCAGAGCGAGCTGGAGTGGTCGATCAACTCCTACACGCTGGTCTTCGCCGGCCTGCTGTTCACCTTCGGCGTCGTCGGCGACCGGATCGGACGCAAGCGGGTGCTGGTCGGCGGCCTCGCGGTGTTCGCGCTCGCCTCCCTGCTGTCGGCCTACGCGCAGTCCCCGGACCAGCTCATCTACGCGCGCGCCCTGATGGGGCTCGGCGGCGCCGCGGTCATGCCGCAGACGCTGTCGATCATCACCAACGTCTTCGAGCCGCACGAGCGCGGCCGCGCCATCGGCATCTGGGCGGGCGCGGTCGGCCTCGCCGTCGCCATCGGCCCGCTCACCGGCGGCCTGCTGCTCGCGCACTTCTGGTGGGGCTCGGTCTTCCTGATCAATGTGCCGGTCATCACCGCCGCCATCGCGCTGATGGTGTTCCTCGTCCCCGAGTCGCGCAACCCCGACCCCGGGCGGCTCGACCCGGTCGGCGTCGTCCTGTCGGTCATCGGCCTGGTCTCCCTGTCGTACGGCATCATCCGCGGCGGCGAGACGGGGGACTGGACGGCCTCCTCGGTGCTCGGCCCGATCTTCGCGGGGCTCGCCGTGCTCGCGCTGTTCGTCTGGCACGAGGCCCGCAGCGACTCCCCGGCCTTCGACGTCCGGCTGTTCCGGGACCCGCGCCTCTCGGCCGCCGTCGCCGCCATCGCGCTGTGCTTCTTCGCCGCGTCCGGCGTGCTGTTCTTCTCCAACTTCTACATGCAGTCGGTGCGCGGGCTGTCCCCGATGGAGGCCGGCGCGATGGTCGTCCCGTTCGCGGTCGCCCAGCTCGTCTTCTCCCCGCGCAGCGCCGGCATGGTCCGCCGCTTCGGCGCCAAGGCCGTCTGCACCGGCGGGCTGCTGCTGGTCGCCGGCGGGCTCGCCGGCTACCAGCTCCTCGGCACCGGCACCCCGATGTGGATCCTGTGCGCGATCTTCTTCGTGCAGGGCGTCGGGATGGCCCACGTGATGCCGGCCGCCACCGAGTCGGTCATGTCCGCGCTGCCCCGCGAGAAGGCGGGCGCCGGATCGGCCCTCAACAACGTCGCCCGCCAGGTCGCGGTCGCGATGGGCGTCGCCGTGCTCGGCTCGATCGTCGCCTCCGTCTACCGCCGCGACCTCGGCGGCGACCTCGGCGCGCTGCCCCCCGGCGCGCGGGAGACCGCCGGTGAGTCCATCGAGGGGGCGCACGGCGTAGCCGCCCAGATGGGCGCCGCCGGGCAGAACCTCCTCGAACCCGCCAACGCCGCGTTCGTGCACGCCATGCACGTCGCGTCCGGGACCGCCGCCGTCATCGCGTTCGCCGCGGCCATGGTCGTCCTCAAGTGGATGCCGGGGCGCGCCGCGGCCGTCCCCGAGCCCGCGGGGGCGGCGGAGGAGCCGCCGCGCCGGCGGGAGGAGGCGGGGGTCTGACGCCATGAGCGAGACGACGACCGGCAGGGCGCCGGGACGGCCGCGCAGCGAGCGGGCCGACAAGGCGATCCTCGATGCGACGCTCGACCTCCTCGCCCGGGAGTCCGGCGTGGCGGGCGTGTCCATGGAGGCGGTCGCCGCCCGCGCCGGCGTCGGCAAGAGCACCATCTACCGCCGCTGGCCCAGCAAGGAGGCGCTGATCGTGGACGCGCTCGGCGCGGCGAAGGCCCCGCTGCCCGAGCCGTCCGGCGCGTCGGCCAGGGAGGACCTCACCGAGATCGCCCGCGCCCTGGCCGCCGAGCGGGGACGCCGTCACCTGCAGTGCTTCTGGAACGTCCTCGGCAGCGCGGGGCGGTACCCCGAGCTGTACGCCCGCTACAAGAAGGACATCATCGAGCCGCGGCGCGCGATCGTCCGCGACGTGCTGCGGCGCGGCGTCGCGACCGGGGAGCTGCGGGCCGACCTCGACATCGAGGTGGCGATGTCGATGCTGGTCGGCTCGCTCACGCCGCGGAGGCCGCGGGAGACATTTCCGGAGGGCTACGCGGAGGCCGTCGTCGACGCGCTGGTGAAGGGAATCGGCAGCGCGCGGGACTGATTCCGGGAAATCCAGAATGGTTTTCGGCCTGGTAAGCGTGATCTTCTCCCATCGAAACGCTGTCATGCCCCATACTGTCGCTGGGTAGTTGCGTAGACGACCGGCTGTCTGGAGCGCGTCAGGTGAGATCAGTGATGGCGCCGCGTGGCGATGCGCCCGCCACCGATTCCGCGTCCCGGACCCTTGTCCTGGGCATCGACGGTTCCCGGCGGATCGTGCAGTGCGGGCCCAACGCGCGGGCCGTCCTCGGGCGCGCCCCGGAGGAGCTCATCGGCCGCCCCGCCACCGACCTGGTGGGGGAGGAGGCCAAAGCCGACCTCGAGACCCTGCTCGAGACCAACGACGTCGGGCACGAGCGCAACGGCGTGATGACGGTGCTGCGCGGCGACGGCACGTCCGCCGACGCCGTCGTGACCGCGCAGCCGATGGTCGGCGGCGACACGGGCGCGGCGCCCGCGGTCCTGCTGTACGTGCGGGTCGCGCTGCCGCCCAGCGAGCGCTACCAGGACCCGGCCCTCATGCGCCGCGCGCTGATGGACGACCAGGTCACCCGGTTCGGCGCGTCCCTCGACCTCGACCAGTCCGCCCGCGGCCTCGTCGAGGTCGTCGTCCCGCACTACTGCAACGCCGCCTCGGTGCTGGTGCTGGAGAGCCTGGTCGCCGCCGACGAGGTGCACAGCGAGTCCGGCTCGGCAGTGCTCCGCCGCATCGCCGTCACCTCCGACGACGGCAACCCCGCATGGCCGGCCACCTTCCCCGTCGGCGAGGTCCTCGTGTTCCCCGAGGGCACCCCGTACCGGCAGGTCATGGAGACGGCCCGGCCCGTCCACCTGGCGCACGTCAGCGTGGACGCCGCGTCCGAGATCGCCCGGCGGTGGCGGCGCGGCCCCGCGGGCGAGCTGCTGTCGGACGTGTCGATGGTGCTGCTGCCGATGATCGCCCGCGACACCCTCCTCGGATTCATCGCCTGCACCCGCGTCCCGGGCTTCCGCAAGTTCGACGCCTACGACGTCGAGATCGGCATGGAGTTCGCCGCCCGCGCCGCGATCGTCATCGACAACGCCCGGCTGTTCAGCCGCGAGCGCGCCACCGCGCTCGCCCTCCAGCGCAGCCTGCTGCCGAACCGGCTGTCGGCGCCCTCCTCGGTCGAGGTGAGGCACCGCTACCTGCCCGGCAGCAAGCTCGTCGAGGTCGGCGGCGACTGGTACGAGTCGATCGCGCTGCCCGGCGCCCGCGTCGCCCTCATCGTCGGCGACGTCGCCGGGCACGGGGTGCGCGCCGCCGTCACGATGGGCCGGCTCCGCACCGCGCTGCACACGCTCGCCAACCTCGAACTGCCGCCCGCCGACGCGCTGCACGTCATGCACGAGCTGATGATCGAGCTGGGCGAGCAGGAACCGCACTTCGCCACCTGCGTGTACGCCGTGTACGACGCGACGACCGGCACCATCGAGATAGCGTCCGCCGGGCACCTGCCGCCGCTGCTGTCCAGCCCGGGCGGCGCCGGCGAGTACCTGCAGGTCCCGCCGGCCCCGCCGCTCGGCGTCGCCGGCGGCGCCGCCATCGAGAGCCGCGAGTTCACCGTCGAGGACGGCAGCCTCTTCGTCATCTACACCGACGGCCTCGTCGAGAACCGCGGCCGCGACATCGACGACGGCCTCGCCCGCCTGCAGCGGATCTTCGGCCCCGACTCCGCCGACCGCCCGATGGAGGACCTCGCCAAGGCCACCCTCGCCGGCGTGTACGCCGACCAGCACCGCGACGACATCGCCGTCCTGATCGCCCGCCTGCGCCGCCTCCCCGAGGATTGCTACGCCTCCTGGACGCTGCCCGCCGACCCGGCCGCCGTCCGCCGCGCCCGCGGCCTCGTCCGCACCCGGCTGGCGGAATGGGGTCTGGAAGAGCTGGACTACACCACCGAGCTGCTCGCCTCCGAGCTGATCACCAACGCGCTCCGCTACGCGCCCGGCCCGATCGAGCTGCGCCTGCTGCTGGAACGCACCCTCGTCTGCGAGGTCCTGGACCGGTCCGCCGCCCTGCCCCGCCTGCGCCGCGCCGAGGACGACGACGAGAACGGCCGCGGCCTCCTCGTCGTCAGCCAGCTCGCCCACCGCTGGGGCACCCGCCGCACCGCGGCCGGCAAGGTCGTCTGGTGCGAGCAGATCGTCCCCGGCATCGACCCCGACGCCTCCGAACAGGTCTCCGGCTGGCCCGGCGAAACCTGGCCCGGCGAAAACCACCATCGCGAGTAGCCCAGGGGGGCGACCCCCTGGAACCCCCGCCGTGCGGCGGGTCGTGCGACCTGCGGTCGCAGCACGACCTCCGGCCGCACGACCCGTGAGGTGATCATTCAGGCAGGCCCGCACCCGCGGCTTCGACTCCATTGCCCCCGATGTGCGGAAGCAGGGCTAGCTCTGCTCTCGCCAGAGGTTGGTTATGGGGAGGCGGCGGTCTCGGCCGAAGTTCTTGGGGGTGATCTTGGGGCCGGGAGGGTACTGGCGGCGCTTGTACTCGGCTATGTCGACCAGGCGGATCACGCGGTCGACCAGGGCCGGGGCGTGGCCGGCGGTGATCAGGGACTCTCGGCCCATGTCGCGTTCGACGTAGTCGGTCAGGAGGGGGTCCAGTTCGTCGTACGGCGGCAGGCTGTCGCTGTCGCGCTGGCCTGGGCGCAGTTCGGCGGACGGCTCCTTCTCGATGATCGCCTCGGGGATGGGCTCCTCGGCGAAGGGGTGCAGGAACGGGAGGTCGGAGCCGGTCTGCGCGTTGCGCCAGCGGGCGAGTTCCCACACGGTGAGCTTGAAGACGTCCTTGATGGGGGCGAAGCCGCCCGCGGAGTCGCCGTAGAGGGTGGAGTAGCCCGTGGCGAGCTCGCTCTTGTTGCCGCCGGTGAGGACGAGGTGGCCGTGCTCGTTCGACAGGCCCATCCATACGTTGGCGCGGATGCGGGCCTGGAGGTTCTCGGCGGCGAGGCCGGTCAGTTCGAGCTGCTCCTCGAACGCCTCGACCATGCCCGCGATGGGGACGATGCGGGAGTTGACGCCCTGCCGTTTGACGAGGTCCTCGGCGTCGACGACGGAGCCCTCGGAGGAGTGGCGGCTCGGCAGCAGGATCGCGTGCACGTTCTCGGGGCCGATGGCGTCGGACGCGATGGTGGCGACGAGGGCCGAGTCGATGCCGCCGGACAGGCCGAGGACGACCGAGCGGAACCCGTTCTTGCGGACGTAGTCGCGGGTGCCGAGGACGAGCGCCGCGTACACCTCGGCGAGGTCGTCCAGCGGCTCGGCGACGGTCTGCGGCGCGACCGGGTAGGCGGGCAGGGGGTCGGGCGACACGACGTGCCGGTCGATGGTGATCGTGGTGCCGTCCAGCGCGTCCACGGGGCCGCGGGGCGGTTCCGCGCCGGCGGCGGGGAGCGCGAGGTCGGTGATGAGGAGGTGCTCGACGAAGCGGGGGGCGCGGGCGAGGGGCGTGCCGTCGGCGCCGACGACGACGGAGTCGCCGTCGAAGACCAGCTCGTCCTGGCCGCCGACCAGGTTGACGTAGGCGAGGGCGCAGCCGGCCTCGCGGGCGCGGCGGGCGCACAGGTCGAGGCGGACGTCGTCCTTGTCGCGCTCGTACGGGGAGGCGTTCACGGCGAGGAGCAGCCCCGCCCCTGACACGCCGGTGACGCTGACGGGCCCGCCGTCCTGCCAGAGGTCCTCGCAGACGACGGTCGCGACGTCGACGCCGTGCACGCGGACGACGGGCAGCCGGTCGCCCCGCACGAAGATCCGGTACTCGTCGAACACGCCGTAGTTGGGCAGGTGGTGCTTGGCCGACCGCACCAGGACCTCGCCGCCGTGCAGCCACGCGGCGCCGTCGAGCGGCGCCCCGGCGGGCTGCCCGGGCCGGACGAGCTCCACCGGCCGCCGGTCGAGGTAGCCGGTGACGACGGGGAGGTCGCCGAGGCCCTCGTCGGCGAGCCTGCGGGCGAGGCGCACGAGGGCGCGCCGGGACGCCTCGACGAAGGACGCGCGCAGCGCGAGGTCCTCCACCGGGTATCCGGTCAGCATCATCTCGGGGAAGGCGACCAGGTGGGCGTCCGCGTCGGCGGCGCGCCGGACCCAGTCGACGATCTTGTCGGCGTTGCCGTCGAGGTCACCGACGGCCGAGTTCACCTGCGCGAGCGCGATCCGGAGTTGAGCCACGCCCCCAGGATAAATCTCCTGATCTTGTTTCGTCATTGTGACGAAAAGTGCATTCCGGGCGCGCGCGGCGGTTGGATGATCACCGGAGCGAGGCGAGGGCGTCCAGGCGCGGCGGGGCGGGGTCCGCCGCCGGCGCGTAGCGGCCCGACTCGGCCAGCCAGTCCAGGTGGGCGCGCGGCGTGGCCAGCAGGGCCTTCACGACCTGGGCCGCGGCGGAGCGCTGCGCGACGGTCAGCTCCAGCCGGTCGAGCATCTCGGGCAGCCTGCGCGCCGCCGTCCACGCCTCCTCCAGCCGGTCCGCGATCCGGTCCGCGACCGCGGCGGCCGCCTGCTCGGCGTCCAGCCCCCGCGCGCGGGCGAGGACGGCGGGCATGTCGTGCGCGTCGCCGCGGGCCGCCTCCAGGTCGTGCGAGGCGAGGTCGTTGGACCAGGCCACGACGTCCGCGACGCCGTCCGCGAGCGTGCTCCAGCGGGGCGTCCGCAGCAGCCGCGCCGGCAGTTCGACGCCGAGCACGGGCTCGATGAGGTCGTACAGGAACGGCCCGCACGCCCGGCGGCGCAGCGGCGCGTACTCTGCCTCGGTGGGGACGTGCCTGATGCGGCGGTTGACCGACTCCTTCGCGCACCCGTCCCGGTGCGCCTCCAGGTGCAGCATGAACCGGCGGCGCCAGTCGCGGCTCATGCTCTTGGACGTCGTGTGCCACAGCTCGACCAGCGCGCCCTCCAGCGGCCGGGCCCCCGGCCTGGCGTGGCCGCGCCGCATCGCGCGCAGCAGGTCGTCGTACAGGGCGTGGACGGCGCTGCCGCTGTCGGAGAGCGGCGGGTGGTCCATCGTGTCGTCCAGCGCGAGCGTCCAGGTGAGCCAGCGTGCGAACAGGTCCACCGAGTCCGCGTCGGCGGCGGGGAAGACCCGCGCGGCGAGCCGCTCGCAGCGGGCCCGGCCGAGCGGCGAGGTGTCCGGATCTCCGAGCACCAGTCCCCGGCCGCGTGCCCAGGCCTCCACCTGCGCGCGCAGCTGCCACGACTCCGGGTGCATCGCCGACGGCGTCGCCAGCGCGGGCACCCGGTCGCTCATCGAGAAGAGAAGAGAGATGTCCACGACCCTCCTCACGCTAATGATCACTCGGTACGGGCTGCATGATCGCCACGTCAATTTTCGGGAAACGGCGCGGTGGGCATGATCACGGGCGGGATCGCCGCGCCGCCGCCCGCGGGGGCTGGAGAGGAATAGTTGGCAGATCGGAAAAGTGGGATAGTTCGATGATCAGGAACCTGCTCCCCCCAGGAGGAATCGTGTCCGGACCGCAGAAGCGTTGGGCACTGGCCGCGGGACTCGCCGCCCTGGCGCTGGCCGCGCCGGCGTGCGGCGGCGAGAAGGGCGCCACCGTGCAGGGTGTGAAGCTCATCGAGGAGGGCGCGCTGACCTCGTGCACGCACCTCCCGTACCCGCCGTTCCAGTCCGAGGACAAGGAGACCGGCAAGGTCGTCGGTTTCGACGTCGACATCATCGATCTCGTCGCGGAGCGGCTCGGCGTCGCCCAGAAGGTCGTCGACACGCCGTTCGAGACGATGCGGACGGGCTCGGCGCTGAACGCCGGCAAGTGCGACATCCAGATGGGCGGCATGACGATCAAGCCCGAACGCGTGAAGTTCATGGACGTCTCCGACCCCTACTTCGACGCCACCCAGTCGCTGATGGCGAAGAAGGGCAGCGGCGTCGCGTCGCTGGACGACGTCAAGGCCAAGAAGCTCGATCTCGGCTCGCAGGCGGGCACCACCGGCGAGGACTTCGTCAAGGACAAGGGCTTCGACCCCCGCTCGTTCGACAACTCCAACGCCGAGCTGAACGGGCTGCGCACCGGCCAGGTGGACGTGATCGTCCAGGACGACCCGGTCGTCAAGGGCTGGCTGAAGGACCCGGCGAACGCGGAGTTCGAGATCGTCGCGAACCTGAACACCGGCGAGCAGTACGGGATGTGGATGCGCAAGGGCCACAACCCCGAGCTCGTCAAGATCACCAATGAGGTGATCGCGCAGGCGAAGGCGGACGGCACCTACCGCAGGATCTACGAGAAGTGGATCGGGCCGATGCCGGCCGCCGGCGGCGGGTCGTGACGGCGAAGTCCGCCGAGGCCGCCGAGGTCGGGGCGGCGCCGGGCGGGCTGACCCGCCGGCGCCGCCGGCAGCTCTCCCTCGGCGGCCAGTACGGCCTGTTCGCCGCCGCAGTCGTGCTGGTCGCCGTGCTCGCCGACTGGGAGACGCTGCGGCTGAACTTCGCCAACTGGGACGTCGCCCGGAGCCTGTTCCCCGACGTCATCACGGTCGGGCTCCGCAACACCGCCGTCTACACCGCGGTCGGGTTCGGCCTCGGGCTCGGCGGCGGCCTCCTCGTCGCGCTGATGCGGCTGTCGTCGGTGCCCCCGTACCGGTGGTTCGCCACCGCCTACATCGAGGTCTTCCGCGGCCTCCCGCTGCTGCTGATCTTCATCTTCGTGGGCGTGGGGGTGCCGCTGGCCTTCCCCGGCGCGAACATCCCCGGCGGCGCGGCGGGGCAGGCCGGGCTCGCCCTCGGCCTCGCCGCCACCGCGTACATGGCCGAGACGATCCGGGCCGGGATCGAGGCCGTGCCCAAGGGGCAGCTGGAGGCGGCGCGCTCGCTCGGCATGTCGCACTCCCGGGCGATGCGCTCGATCGTCATCCCGCAGGCGTTCCGGATCATCATCCCGCCGCTGACGAACGAGCTCGTGCTGCTCTGCAAGGACTCCTCGCTCGTGCTGTTCCTCGGCATCACGCTGGAGCAGCGGGAGCTCACCAAGTTCGGCCGCGACCTCGCCGGCGAGCAGGGCAACACGACCCCGATCATCGTGGCCGGGATCTGCTATCTGATCATCACGATTCCGCTGAGCCTGCTGGCCAGGCGGCTTGAGGCGCGGCAGCGCAGGGGGCAGCGATGAAGGGGGCAGGCGAGCCGGCGGCCGGTGCGGGGCGGGCCGGCCGGAGCGCGGTCGAGATCCGCGGGCTGCGCAAGTCGTTCGGGACGAACGAGGTGCTTCGCGGCGTGGACTTCCACGTCGCGCCGGGGGAGGTGGTGTGCGTCATCGGCCCGTCCGGGTCTGGCAAGTCGACGCTGCTGCGCTGCGTCAACCTCCTGGAGGAGCCGACCGCGGGGACGGTCCGCGTCACCGGCGTGGACCTCACCGGCCCCGAGGTCGACATCGACGCCGCCCGCCGCCGGATCGGCATGGTGTTCCAGTCGTTCAACCTCTTCCCGCACCTGACCGCCCTCGGCAACGTCGTGATCGCCCAGCGCAAGGTGCTGCGGCGGGCGCGGCCGGAGGCCGAGCGGATCGCGCGGGAACTGCTGGAGCGGGTGGGGCTCGCCGACAAGGTCGGCTCCTATCCGGCGCAGCTGTCCGGCGGGCAGCAGCAGCGCGTGGCGATCGCCCGGGCGCTGGCGATGGGGCCCGAGGTGATGCTGTTCGACGAGCCGACGTCCGCGCTCGACCCCGAGCTCGTCGGCGACGTCCTCGGCGTCATGCGGGGACTCGCGGAGGCGGGGATGACGATGCTCGTGGTCACCCACGAGATGAGCTTCGCCCGCGAGGTCGCCGACCGGGTGGTGTTCATGGACGGCGGCGTGATCGTGGAAGAGGGCCCGCCGTCGCGGGTCATCGACGACCCCGCGCACGCGCGGACCCGCGCGTTCCTGTCGCGCGTCCTCGATCCGGCGGCCGCGCGGATCGGGGACGCGGCGGAGTCGGATATGTTCCGTGCAGCGGACCGGGACGCGTAACGTCGCGGTAACAGCCGCGGGGCATACTGCGAATGTGGCCGGACCGTCGGTCGGCCGGCACGCGCACCCTGCCTCGCGTCCATCGGCAGGACAGTACGGCAGGCAGTACCGAGGGAGAAGGCTTTGGACCGTCAGCAGGAGTTCGTGCTCCGCACCCTGGAGGAGCGCGACATCCGTTTCATCCGGCTGTGGTTCACCGACGTGCTCGGGTTCCTGAAGTCGGTGGCCGTCGCCCCCGCCGAGCTGGAGGGCGCATTCGCCGAGGGCATCGGGTTCGACGGGTCGGCGATCGAGGGCTTCGCGCGGGTGTACGAGGCCGACATGATCGCCAAGCCGGACCCGTCCACGTTCCAGGTGCTGCCGTGGCGGTCGGAGTCGCCCGGCGTCGGCCGCATGTTCTGCGACATCCTCATGCCGGACGGGACGCCGAGCTTCGCCGACCCCCGCTACGTCCTCAAGCGGGCGCTCGCACGGGCCGCCGACCTCGGCTTCACCTTCTACACCCATCCCGAGATCGAGTTCTTCCTCCTCAACGACAAGCCGGAGGACGGCCGCGAGCCCGAGCCGGCCGACGCGGGCGGCTACTTCGACCACACCCCGCACAGCGCCGCGCACGACTTCCGCCGCAACGCGATCATGATGCTGGAGTCGATGGGCATCTCGGTGGAGTACAGCCACCACGAGGGCGCCCCGGGCCAGCAGGAGATCGACCTCAGGTACGCCGACGCGCTCACCACCGCCGACAACATCATGACGTTCCGGCTGGTGATGAAGGAGGTCGCGCTGGAGCAGGGCGTGTACGCCTCGTTCATGCCGAAGCCGTTCACCGAGCACCCGGGCTCCGGCATGCACACCCACATGTCGCTGTTCGAGGGCGACCGCAACGCCTTCTACGAGCCGGGCGCGGAGTTCAAGCTGTCCAAGGTCGGGCGGGCGTTCATCGCGGGGCTGCTGCGCCACTCCGCGGAGATCACCGCGGTCTGCAACCAGTGGGTCAACTCCTACAAGCGGCTGTGGGGCAACGTCGGCTCCGCCGCCGGCGCCGGGGGAGAGGCCCCGTCCTACATCTGCTGGGGCCACAACAACCGGTCGGCGCTCGTCCGCGTCCCGATGTACAAGCCGCACAAGGGCCACTCGACCCGCATCGAGTTCCGGTCGCTGGACACGGCCGCGAACCCGTACCTGGCGTTCGCGGCGATCCTCGGCGCCGGGCTGAAGGGCATCGAGGAGGGCTACGAGCTTCCGCCGGGCGCGGAGGACGACGTGTGGGCGCTCACCGTCGCCGAGCGGCGCGCCCTCGGCATAGAGCCGCTCCCGCAGGACCTGGACGACGCGATCCACTCGATGGAGCGCAGCGAGCTGGTCGCCGACGTCCTCGGCGAGCACGTGTTCGACTTCTTCCTGCGCAACAAGCGCCAGGAGTGGGAGGACTACCGGCGCCAGGTAACGGAGTTCGAACGGAAGCGGCTGCTGGCGGTCCTTTGAGGGGGTCCGCCGGATTACGGTGGACCTTGTGACCGAGTCCTGGACCTCCGATCGCCGTCCCTCCCTCGCCGGGCGCCTGGCGAGGCTCGGCTTCACCGGCGCGGCGCACGCCGAGCGGCTGCTGCGCGAGGCGGAGCGCGACGGCGCCGGCCCGGTCGGCGACGACCTGCTGGACGTCCTCGGCGGCACCGCCGACCCCGACCTCGCGCTGGCCGGGCTGCTGCGCCTGCTCGCCGCCGCGGGTGAGCAGGGCGCCGCCGGAGAGCTGCGGGACGCCCTCGCGAAGGAGCCCGGCACGCGGGAGCGGCTCACCACCGTCCTCGGGGTGAGCGCCGCGCTCGGCGACCACCTGGCCCGCCACCCCGGCCACTGGCGGGTCCTGCGCGACGGCGGGCCGCCGCCGGCCGGGACGCCCCGCGA
The DNA here is from genome assembly GCF_014648675.1 of Actinomadura livida. Taxonomy (GTDB): domain Bacteria; phylum Actinomycetota; class Actinomycetes; order Streptosporangiales; family Streptosporangiaceae; genus Spirillospora; species Spirillospora livida. The sequence goes on along the minus strand of NZ_BMRO01000003.1, from coordinate 175,133 downwards.
CGACCTCCTGGCCGCCGTCGGCGCCGACCCGGCCGCCGCGGAGCCGGTCGCGTCCGGATCCGGTCCCGAGACCCTCGTCGCGCTGCGCGTCGCGTACCGCAGGCGGCTCCTCGCACTGGCGGGACGCGACCTGATCGGCGCGGCCGACGTCCCCGAGGTCGCCGCGGAGCTGGCCGACCTCGCCGCCGCCGCGCTGGAGGCGGGCCTCGCGGTCGCCCGCGCCGAGGTCCCCGGGCACGAGGCGTGCCGGCTCGCCGTCATCGGCATGGGCAAGACCGGCGGGCGCGAGCTGAACTACGTCAGCGACGTCGACGTGATCTTCGTCGCCGAGGCCCGCGGCGACGGCGGCGACGAGCCCGAGGACACCGCGCTGCGCACCGCGACCCGGCTGGCGTCCGCGATGATGCGGGCCTGCTCGGCCAGCACCGAGGAGGGCGCGCTCTGGGAGGTGGACGCCGCGCTGCGCCCCGAGGGGAAGGCCGGCCCGCTCGTGCGCACCCTCGCCAGCCACCGCGCCTACTACGAGCGCTGGGCCAAGACGTGGGAGTTCCAGGCGCTGCTGAAGGCCCGCCCCGTCGCGGGCGACGCGGACCTCGGCGCCCGCTACATGGACACCATCACCCCGATCGTGTGGAAGGCCGCCGAAGGGGAGAGCTTCGTCGAGGACGTCCAGGCCATGCGGCGCCGCGTCGAGGCCGACCTCGGCCGCCGCACCGCCGACTCCGAACGCCAGCTCAAGCTCGGCCCGGGCGGGCTGCGGGACGTGGAGTTCGCCGTGCAGCTGCTCCAGCTCGTGCACGGCCGCGCCGACGAGACGCTCCGCAGCCCCACCACGCTGGACGCCCTCGCCGACCTGTCCCAGGGCGGGTACGTCGGGCGCGACGACGCCGCGGCGCTGGCCTCGGCGTACCGGTTCCTGCGGCGGGTGGAGCACCTCGTCCAGCTGCACCGGCTGCGCCGCACCCACCTCGTCCCCGACGACGAGGACGGCCTGCGCCGCCTCGGCCGGGCCCTCGGGCTGCGCACCGACCCGGTCGGGGAGTTCACCGCGCTGTGGCGGCGGCACGCCCGCGAGGTCCGCCGCATCCACGAGAAGCTGTTCTACCGGCCGCTGCTGCGGGCGGTGGCGCGGCTCCCCGGGGAGGAGGCCAGGCTCACCCCCGAGGCGGCCCGCACCCGGCTGGAGGCCCTCGGCTACGGCGACCCGGCGGGGGCGCTCCGCCACATCGAGGCGCTGACGTCCGGGGTGTCGCGGCGCGCCGCGATCCAGCGGACGCTGCTGCCGGTGATGCTCGGCTGGTTCGCCGACGCGCCCGACCCCGACGCGGGCCTGCTCGGCTTCCGGCAGGTCAGCGACGCGCTCGGCACCACCCCCTGGTACCTGCGGCTGCTGCGGGACGAGGTGACCGTCGCCGAGCGGATGGCCTGGGTGCTCGGGTGCAGCCGCTACGCCACCGACCTGCTGCTGCGCGCCCCCGAGGCGGTCGCGATCCTCGGCAGCGACGCCGACCTGACCCCGCGTCCCTTCGAATCCCTCCGGTCCGAGGCGCTCGCGGCCGCCCGCCGGCACGCGGAGGACGCGTCGTCGGCGGAGGAGGCCGTGGGGGTCGTGCGAGGCCTCCGGCGCAGGGAGCTGTTCCGGGTCGCGGTCGGCGACCTGCTCGGCATGGCCGACGTCCGGACCGTGGGGGACGCCCTCACCGGCATCGCCACCGTCACCGTCGAGGCCGCGCTCCGCGCCGCGGTCCACAAGATCGAGATGGAGTCGCGGGAGCCGCTGCCGACCCGGCTGGCCGTCGTCGCGATGGGCCGGTTCGGCGGGCACGAACTCGGCTACGGCAGCGACGCCGACGTGATGTTCGTCCACGAGCCGCTGCCCGGCGCGGACGAGCGGGCCGCCGGACGCGCCGCCCACGCCGTCGCCGAGGAACTGCGCCGCCTGCTCGCGCTGCCCGCCCCCGACCCGCCGCTGGAGATCGACCCCGACCTGCGCCCCGAGGGCCGGCAGGGGCCGCTGGTCCGCACGCTGGCGTCCTACGCCGCCTACTACGCCCGCTGGTCGGAGCCGTGGGAGGCGCAGGCCCTGCTGCGCGCCGACCCGCTGATCGGCGACGCGGGGCTGCGCGACCGGTTCCGCGCGCTGATCGACCCGGTCCGCTGGCCGGAGGGCGGCATCGACGACGCCGCCGTCCGGCAGATCCGGCGGCTGAAGGCGCGGATGGAGGCCGAGCGGCTGCCGCGCGGCGTCGACCGCCGGCTGCACACCAAGCTCGGCCCCGGCGGCCTCGCCGACGTCGAGTGGGTCGCGCAGCTGCTGCAGCTCCAGCACGCGCACGAGGTCCCCGCGCTGCGCACCACCCGCACGCTGGACGCGCTGGACGCGGCGGTCCAGGCCCGCCTCCTCGACGCCGAGGACGCCGCCGTCCTCGAAGAGGCGTGGTGCCTGGCGACCCGCATCCGCGGCGCGCTCATGCTGGTGCGGGGCCGCGCGTCCGATCTGCTGCCCACCGACCACCACCGGGAGCGCAGCGCCGTGTCCCGCGTCCTCGGCTATCCGGGGACGGGGGACCTCCTGGAGGACCACCGCCGCAACGCCCGCCGCGCCCGCGCCGTCGTGGACCGCGTCTTCTACGGGGCCGAGTGACGGGCCGGTGTACTACCAGCGCGGTACGCGGCGGTCATCGGTGCGCGGATTCATCGGAGGTGCGGGTCAGGTGCGTCCGGCGCACCGGGTGGCGGGGGAGCCGGCCGGGCGGCCGCCGGCCGTGCCGCGGCCGGTGCGCTGCGCGAGGCGGTGCGAGACGCGCGCCCGCGCGACGAGGAGCGGTCTCGGGCACCGCGCGTACAGCGCCCACGACAGCCACAGCGCCCCGCTGACCAGCGCGATCCCGGCCACCGCGTCCAGCACGTAGTGGTTGGCGGTGGAGAGGATGACGACGACGGTCGTGGCGGGATACACCGCGCCGAGGGCCTTGGCCCACTTCTGCGTGGCCAGCTTGACCACGACGACCCCGCACCACAGCGCCCATCCGGCGTGCATCGACGGCATCGCCGCGTACTGGTTGGTGAGCGTCCCGGACGCGTCGCTCGCGTACAGGCCGAGCGAGTGCAGCGCGGTCACCGGGTCGACGAAGCCCTCGTGGTGCAGGAACCTCGGCGGCGCCAGCGGGTACAGCCAGAAGCCGAGCAGCGCCACCCCGGTCGCGACCATGATCGACGTGCGGAGCCACCGGTAGTGCTCCGGACGGTACCGGTACAGCCAGACGACGACGCCGAGCGTCACGATGAAGTGCATCGTCGCGTAGAAGACGTTCGCCGCGCGCGCCAGCCAGGGCACGGTCAGCAGCGTCTCGTTGAGGTAGAGCTCGACGTCCAGCCCCAGGGCGCGCTCCGCGGCGAGGATCTGGTCGGCGTGCTCGAACGCGGGCCCGGTACCGTCTTGAACCAGAATGATGCGCGTCAGCGTATAAGCGGTGTAGAACAGGACGACCAGAAGAAGCTCACGCCACACCGGGGGCGCGGTCAGCACCCGGCGCCGCATCGCCGCGGCCGCCGTTCGCCGCTCGCCGCGCTCAACCTCGGGGGCCTCGTGTCCGCGGGCTGCTGGGGGGGCGGTTTGAGCCATGGTACCTATCTTTGCGGGGCGGCCCCCGGCTGTGATCACCGCGGCGAATGGTCTTCATCTCAGACTTGAGTAGTACGACCCTGACGCGGCATCCGGACTTTCGGGGGAGTGTTTTTCGGGGTCCGTACCCAAATGCGTGTCCTCCCCACGTGGAGCTCGTCACTGATCGGGAGTCAGCCTAGGAGGACCTGGGTACGTCCTGATCACCCCCCGCGAGACGAACGGGGGGACGAATGGCCCGTCACAGGGCGATATCTGGCACCGTGCCGATCGGTGCCGCCGCACTGGCCGTTTCCGGCCTGATCTCATGCCTGAGCGGGATGCCCGCACAAGGGGCGGAGGCGACGACCGCCCCCGTCGAATCGGCCGCCGTCGAATCGGCCGCCGTCGAATCGGCCGGTGCCAAATCGGTCGGTGCCAAATCGGTTATTCCCCCTGCCGCGGTATCCCCGCCGGTCTGGAAGCGCTGCATCGGGCTCCCGAAACCGGCGCCGGGCCTGGCGAAGCCGCCGGCCGGATTCCGGTGCGCGACCCTGAAGGTGCCCCTGGACTACGCCGACCCGTCCGGCCGGAAGATCGACATAGCGCTGATCCGGACGACGGCCGCCGAGCCGGACCGCCGCATCGGCTCGCTGCTGTTCAACTTCGGCGGGCCGGGCGGGGACGGCGTCGACACGCTCGCCCGGTTCGCGGGCCAGTACGCGGAGCTCGGCAAGCGCTACGACCTGGTCGCGTTCGACCCGCGCGGCGTCGGGCGCAGCACCCCCGTGACCTGCGTCGGCGACCGGCGGATGGACGAGATCGTCGCCCGCGACGACAGCCCCGACACCGCCGCGGAGGAGAAGGCGTACCTCGACGACCGGACCGCGTACGCGGCGGGGTGCGCGGCCCGCGCCGGGTACCTCCTGCCGCACGTCGGCACCCGCAACGCGGCCGGCGACATGGAAGTGATCCGCACCGCCCTCGGCGAGGAGAAGCTGAACTACTTCGGGATCTCCTACGGCACCTGGCTCGGCGGCTCCTACGCCCGCCAGTTCCCCGACAGGGTCGGCCGCGCGGTCCTCGACGCCGCGGTCGACACCAAGATCGGCAGCCTGGACCTCGCCCTCCAGCAGGCCGCCTCGTTCCAGCGCGCCCTCGGCGACTTCGGCGCGGCCTGCGCGCGGCTCGGCCGCAAGCACTGCCCGATGGGGGCCGACGGCCCGTCCGTCGTCGCGTCCATCGGGCGGATCATGGACGGGCTCGACCGGCGGCCGCTGCCCACGTCCACCGGCCGCCGGCTCACCCAGAGCCTCGCGACGACCGGGGTGGCCGCCGGGCTGTACTCCCGGGCCGCCTGGCCCTACCTCGCGCAGGGCCTCGCCGACGCGGTCAAGCGGCGCGACGGCTCGCTGCTGCTCATGCTCGCCGACACGCACAACGGCCGCCGCGAGAACGGGACCTACACCAACCTCGCCGCCGCCAACACCGCGGTCACCTGTGCGGACGGCGCCGACCGCCACACCCCGGCCGGCGTCCGGCGGCTCCTGCCGAGGTTCCGCGCCGCGTCCCCGGTCTTCGGGACGACGATGGCCTGGAGCCTGCTGGAGTGCACGGGCTGGCCGGTGGCGGGCGACGACGCGGCCCGCGAGGTGTCGGCGCCGTCCGCCGCGCCGATCCTCGTGATCGGCAACACCGGCGACCCGGCCACCCCGTACGCGTGGGCGCCCGCGCTGACGAAGGAGCTGGGCGGGCGGGCGACGCTCCTCACGCTCCGGGGGGACGGGCACGGCGCCTACGACACCGGCGACCCCTGCGTCCGCGAGACGGTGCACGCCTACCTCCTCCAGGGGACGGTCCCCGCGGGCGGCGCCACCTGCGGCTAGCGGCCCCGGCCCGGTGCGGCCAGGGGCGTTTCACCAGGGGAAGCCGGGTACGCCCGGAAAGGGCGGCCTGGAGGGCAGCGCCGCCGGAATCCAGACCATTGCTTCCGGGGGGACCGATGGGCTTCGTGAAGACACGCGACGGCACCGAGATCCACTACAAGGACTGGGGACGGGGGCAGCCGGTCGTCTTCATCCACGGATGGCCGCTCAACGGCGACGCGTGGGAGGACCAGATGAAGGCGGTCGCCGACGCCGGCTACCGCGCCATCGCGCACGACCGCCGCGGCCACGGCCGCTCCTCCCAGCCCTGGGAGGGCTACGACTTCGACACCTTCGCCGACGACCTCAACGACCTGATCGACGCGCTCGGGATCTGGGACGTCGTCCTGGTGGCGCACTCGATGGGCGGCGGCGAGCTGGCCCGCTACATCGGCCGCCACGGCACCGGCCTGGTCTCGAAGACGGTGCTGCTCGCGGCGATCACACCGCTGATGCTCCAGACCGACGCCAACCCCGAAGGGGTGCCCGCGCAGGTGTTCGAGGACATCAAGAAGGGCATCATGGCCGAGCGGTCGCAGTTCTGGATGGACATGTCCGAGAGCTTCTTCGGCGCCAACCGGCCCGGCGCCAAGGCCACGCAGGGCAACCGGGACGCGTTCTGGTTCATGGCGATGCAGGAGAGCGTCAAGGCGGGCGTGGACTGCGTCACGGCCTTCGCCGAGACCGACTTCACCGAGGACCTGCGCCGGTTCGACGTCCCGACGCTCATCGTGCACGGCGACGACGACCAGATCGTCCCGATCGACGCCACGGCCCGCAAGGGCGTCGAGATGATCCCCGGCGCCGCGCTGAAGGTGTACGAGGGTGCCTCGCACGGCCTCGCGCTCGTCCCTGGAGACAAGGAGCGCTTCACCCAGGACCTGCTGGACTTCCTCCGCACCTGACGGGTCCGTGCCCGGCGGAGGAGCGGGAGCCGGGGCGGGACCGCGCCCTAGGTCCCGAGCCGCTCCTGCTCCTCCGCGACGATCTGCCGGGCGAGGGCCTGCTCGGAGATGTCGACCGCGTCGGGCGTCCGCTCCGCGAGGTCGCTGCGCCGCGCGTACTCGTCGAACAGCATGGTCTTGACCTGCAGGATCTCCAGCATCCGCTCGTCCACTCCGCCGGGCGTCAGCAGCCGGTGCACCTGGACGGTCCGCACCTGGCCCATCCGGTGCGCGCGGGCGATCGCCTGCGCCTCCATGGTCGGCTTCACCTGCGGCTCGCAGATGATCACCACGGAGGCGGCCTGCAGGTTGAGCCCGACTCCGCCCGCCTGGATCTGCGCCAGCAGGACGGCGTGCCCGGGCTCCTCGGTGAACGCGTCCACCATCTCCTGGCGCAGGGCAGGCGGCGTCCCGCCAGAGATCGGCCCGCGGGCCCGCGGGCCGAGCGCGTCGTGGACGGCGGCCAGCACGTCCCGGAAGTAGGAGAACACCACCACCTTCAGGTCGTTGGCGTCGGCCTCCTCCACCAGCTCCACCAGGCGGCCGAGCTTGGCGGACTTCTTCGGGACGGCGTACGCGGCGCGGCGCATCGCCATGAAGTTGCCGTCCGCCACGGCCCGCCGGTAGGCCGCCGCGTCCGCCCGGCTGAACTCCTCCAGCTCGTCCACGTGCACGACCTCGGGCAGCTCGACGAGCACGTCCCGCTGGTTGCGCCGCAGGTAGACCGGCGCGACCGCCGACCGGAACGCCCGCGCGCCCATGGCCGCGTCGCTCGGCCGCACCTGCCCGGCCAGCTCGGGCCGCAGATGCGCGACCAGGCTCCGGAACTCCTCGACCCGGTTCTCCATCGGCGTCCCCGTGAGGAACAGCACGTTCTCGGTCCGCCCGCACCAGTGGGCGACGGCCTGGGCGCGGCGGGTCTCGTGGTTCTTGGCGTAGTGGGCCTCGTCCACGACGAACATGCCGAGCTCGACCTCGCCCGGGACGTTCAGCGAATGCAGCGTGGCCAGCGTCGTGACGGCGATGCCGCCGTCCCCGGCCCACTTCCGCAGCGCCGAAGCGCGCCCGGACCCGTGCAGCGGGTGCGCGGCGATCGTGCTGCGCGACTCGATCTCCCGGACCCAGTTGATCAGCACGCTCGCCGGGCACGCGACGAGGAAGTGCGTCGCGCCCCGCTCCCGCAGGTGGGCGATGGCGGCGATCGCCTGGATGGTCTTCCCGAGGCCCATCTCGTCGCCCAGGATCACCCGCCGCTGGACGAGCGCGAACCGCGCCCCGAACGACTGGTAACCGCGCAGGGAGACGCGCCGGTACGTGTCGTCGAGCGGCTGCGCCTTGACCCGCGCCGCCAGATCGCCCGGCAGGAACCCCTGGGCGGCGTCCCGCTCCGGATCCAGCGCCGCCAGGTCCGCCAGGAGGGTCTGGTAGTCGGACGCGCGCAGCTCGAAGTCGATCCACGCCTCGTCCGGCGAGACATGCGGCCGCAGCAGGTCCACCGACGCCTGCGAGATGAGCAGCCGGGAGCCCCGGGCCTCCTCGGCCCGCAGCGCCTCGGCCAGCTCGCCGACCGCCTGCCGCGCCCGCTCCCGGCGCGCCGGCAGCGTGAAGACCCGCCGCCACCACGACCCCGCCGGCCGCGCGTCGTGCACCAGCGGGCCGAACCGCTCGTCCACCTCCTCGGCGGCGACCCGGGCGCGCGGCAGCTCCGGCCCCGCGTTGACCAGCCGGTGCAGCGCCACGACCACGGGCGTCATCGCCTCGTCCCGCCGGTCGACGTCGATCCGGATGCTCGCCGACCGCTCCGCCGCCTCCGCCAGGCTCTCCGCCGCCGCGTGCAGCTGCTGCGCGGTCTGCGGCCCGATCCCCGGCAGCAGCTGCAGCCGGTACGGCGGCGCGTCCAGCACATCGGCGACGCTCGTGAACCCGGCCTCCTCCAGCGGGCCGAGCCGCAGCCGCCCGTCCGTGACGTCCTTCAACCGGGCCGGCGGTATCGAACCGAGCTGCTCCCGCGCCGCCGCGGCCCGCAACGGCGCCAGCGCCGCGTGCACGTCCGCCACGGCCCGCCGGTGATCGGCGATCAGGTCGCGCGCGGCGTCCAGCAGCGCGTACCCGCCCCGCAGGACGCTCCTCGCGTCGTCGCTCATCCCGCCCCCTCGCCCGCGCTGATCCGCTCGTCCACGGTGCCAGGAGTCAGCAGCCTGTGCACCCGCACGGTTCCGGGACGCCCCGCTCCGTGCACGCGGCCCACCGCCCGCGCCTCCAGGTCCGGGTCCGCCTGCGGCTCACAGAAGATCACCACGGACGCGCCGCGCAGGTCCAGTGTCACCTGCACCTCCGACAGCAGGACGGCGTGCCCGCGCGCGGCGGTGAACTCCGCCACGGCGTCCTCTCGGCGCGTGGCCGGGGTCCGGCGGGTCACGGGCCCGAGCGTCCCCGCGCCGAGCGCGTCATGGACGGTGGCCAGCACGTCGGCGAAGCAGGAGAAGACGACCACCTTCACGCCGTTGGCCGCGGCCTCCCCGACCAGCTCCCGCAGCCGCTTGAGCTTGGCCGAGCTTCTCGGGGCGGCGTACGCCGCGCGGCGCATCGCCGTGACGTCGCCCTCCGCGTCCTCGTACACCGCCTGGCCCGCCCGGCTGAACGGCACCAGCTCGTCCACATGCACGACATCGGGCAGTTCCGCGAGCACGTCCCGCTGGTCGCGCCGCAGATACACGTGCGCGGCCGCCGCCCGCAAGGCCCGCGACCCTAACGCCGCGTGCTCCAGGCGGACTCGGTACGCCGCCTGATCGGGCAGGTGGCCGAGGAGACCGTGGAAGTCCCCGACCCTTTCGTCCATTGGGATCCCGGTGAGCAGCATGACGTGCTCCGTCTCGCGGCAGAGGCGGGTGACGGTGGTCGCGCGCAGCGTGTCGCGGTTCGTGGTCTGGTGCGCCTCGTCCACCACGAACATCCCCAAGCCGGGCGGGACGTTCAGGTAGGGCAGCGCGTCGAAGGGGGCGACGGCGATGCCGCCTTGGGACAGCCAGTACCCCGGATGGTGGGCGAGCACCGGATGCACGATGATCGAGCAGTACGCCTCGATGTCGCGGACCCAGCGGTGCAGCTTGTTCGGCGGGCATGCCACCAGGAAGCTCGAGGTCTGCTCGGTCCGCCGGTGCGCGATGGCGGCGACCGCCTGGAGGGTCTTCCCGAGCCCCGGTTCGTCGCCCAGGATCACCCGCCGCTGGAGGAGCGCGAACCGTGCCCCGAACGCCTGGTAGCCGCGGAGCGGGACCCGCAGCAAGGTCTCGTCGAGGGACTGCGCCCGGACCCGGGCCGCCAGATGGCCCGGCAGGAAACCCTCGGCGGGCTCCCCTTCCGGCACCTCCGCCCACTCTCGCAGCACGGCCTGGTAGTCGGCCGGACGCCGCTCGTAGTCGCGCCACGCCTCCTCCGCCGGGACGCGGGGGCCGAGGAGGTCCGGCGACCTCAGCAGCGCCGTCTCCGGATCCTCCAGCAGTTCCTTCAGCCGGGCGACCGCCTCCCAGCCCGCCTTCTGCTCGGACCGTGTCCGGAGCATCCGCCGCCGCCAGGTCACGCACCGGGCGCGGGTCCGCAGCCCGTGGACGTCCCGGCGCACGATCTCGGCGGCCGCGCCGGCACGCGGCAGGTCCGGGGCGGCGTTCACCAGCCGGTACAGCGCGACCACCAGCGGGGTCGCCGCCTCGTCTCGCGGGACGATCCCGATCCGCAGGCCCGCCGCCCATTCGGCCGCGGTTGCCAGCCGCTGCGCGGCCCCGTGCAGCCGCCCCGCCGTGACCGGCCCCACACCCCGCAGCAGCCGGAGCCCCTCCGGCGCCGATTCGAGGATCTCCGCGACGCTGACGAGCTCCGCGCCCCGCACCGCGCCGAACCGGACCGGCCCGCCGGCGGTGTCCTTCAGCCGCGTGACCGGAACGGACCTGAGCCGTTCCCGCGCCGCCTCCGTCCGCAGCGGCCCGGCCGCCGCCACCACGTCGTGACGCGCCCGCCAATACTCGCCGAGCAGTCTCATCGCGGCGAGTTCCAGCGTGCCGGCGTCCCGCAGAACGCGGCCGACATGCTCCCTCATCCACGCGCCTCCGCGGACATGATGCCAGCCACAACGCCTCAATTCGGACGAATTGGGCTAGATGCTGCGGCCGGCCGGGTGCCCGCGCGGAAGGTGCGGCGGTAGGTGTCCGGAGGTACGCCCACCGTGCGGCGGAAATGCCGGCGCAGCGTCGCGGCGGTGCCCATGCCGGTGGCCGCCGCGATGGCGTCGATGCCGTCGTCGGTGCTCTCCAGCAGTTCCTGGGCGTGCCGGATCCGCTGGACCAGCAGCCACTGCAGCGGGGTGGTGCCGGTCGCGGACTTGAACTGCCGGCCCAGGTGGCGGGGGCTCAGCCGCGCGCGGCGGGCCAGGTCGTCCACGGTCAGCGGCTGGTCCAGGCGCTCGATCGCCCAGCCGAGGAGCTCCGCCAGCGGGTGGCCGTCCCGGGCGGGCACCGGGTTCGCGACGAACTGGGCCTGGCCGCCGTCGCGGTGCGGTGGCACGACCAGGCGGCGGGCCAGCGCGTTTGCGGTCGAGGATCCGTGGTCGAGGCGGACGAGGTGCAGGCACAGGTCCATCGCGGCGGCCTTGCCGGCGGAGGTGAGCACGCTCCCGCCGTCGACGTAGAGCACGTCCGGGTCGACCTCGACCCGGGGGTAGCGCGCGGCCAGGGCCTCGGTGTGCGCCCAGTGCGTCGTCGCGCGCCGCCCGTCGAGCAGGCCGGCGGCGGCGAGCACGAACGCGCCCGTGCAGAGGGATGCCACGCGCGCACCGGCCTCGTGCGCCGCGCGCACCGCGTCGACCAGGTCGGCGGGCGGCTCCGCCTCGGTGTCGGCCCAGCCCGGGACGACCACGGTGCCGGCGCGCGGGAGGTGGCCGAGCCCGTGGTCGGGCTCCAGCCGGAACCGGCCGGCCCGCACCGCCCCCGGCCCGCAGACGGCGAGGTCGTACCAGGGCCCGGCCGCCCCGGGCGGGGCGCCGGACCCGAAGACCTCGTACGCCAGGGACAGCTCGAAGTGCAGCATCCCGTCGGTGACGGCCAGCGCGACAGTGCTCATGTCCGGAATTGTACGGATCATGGCGTTCCAGACACTCGCCCGACGCGGCGGGCGCTCGCCAGGATGGTCCCGGCAGATCCCGCCAGGGGTCGTTCGAGCCAGAAGGAGAACCCCGTGGGATCAGGGCGGATAGTGGTGGTCTACGGCGCATACGGGCACACCGGGCGCTTCGTGGTGGCACGGCTCCGGGAGCGCGGCTTCGTGCCGGTCCTGTCCGGGCGCGACGTCGAGAAGCTGAAGGCCCTGGCGGCCGGCTCAGGGCTGGAGGTCCGGCCTGCGTCGGTCGACGACCCGGCCTCGCTCGACGCGGCACTGGCCGGCGCGGCGGCCGTCGTCAACGCCGCCGGACCCTTTGCCGTGACCGCCGCCCCCGTGATCGAGGCGGCCCTGCGCGCCGGAATCCCGTACGTGGACGTCGCCGCCGAGATCGAGGCCAACGCCGACACGTTCGCGCACTTCGCGGACCGCGCCCGTGCCGCCGGAGCGGTGGTCGTCCCCGCGATGGCCTTCTACGGCGGCCTCGGCGACCTGCTGGCGACCGCCGCGATGGGCGACTGGACGGCGGCCGACGAGGCGCACGTCGCCTACGGGCTGAGCGGCTGGCACCCCACCGCCGGGACGCGCGCCGCGGGCGCGGTCTCCCGGCAGCGGCGGGACGGCCGCCGCGTCCGCCACACCAGCGGCCGCCTGGAGTACCGCGACGACGACCCGCCGACCCTGGAGTGGCCCTTCCCCGCCCCGATGGGCCGCCGGGCCGTCATCGGGGAGTTCACGATGGCCGACGTCGTCACCCTCCCCAGCCACCTCGACATCCCCGAGGTGCGCACCTACATGACGGTCGAGGCGGCCAGGGACCTCTCGTCCCCGGACACCCCGGAGCCGGCCCCGGCCGACGAACTGGGCCGCTCGGACCAGACGTTCGTCGTGGACGTCGTCGTGCGCTCCGGCGGCGCCGAGCGGCGCGCCACGGCGACGGGACGCGACATCTACGCCGTCACCGCGCCGCTCGTGGTGGAGGCCGTCGACCGCATCCTCACCGGGCGGACCAGGGCGGCCGGCGTCGCCTCAGCCGGCGAGATCTTCGACGCGCCGGA
>NZ_BMRO01000003.1:160819-162412 GCF_014648675.1 Actinomadura livida | reverse complement strand
GCCGCCGGGCCCCTCGGCCTCCGACATCTCAGATGTCGTAGTAGAGCTCGAACTCGTGCGGGTGCGGGCGGAGGCGGATCGGGTCGATCTCGAATTCGGTCTTCATGGTGATCCAGGTCTCGATGAGGTCCTGGGTGAAGACGCCGCCTTCGAGGAGGTAGTCGTGGTCGGCCTCCAGGGCCGCGAGGACCTCCTCCAGGGAGCCGGGCACCTGCGGGATGGCGCGGGCCTCCTCGGGCGGCAGCTCGTAGAGGTCCTTGTCGATCGGCTCCGCGGGCTCGATCTTGTTCTTGATGCCGTCCAGGCCCGCCATCAGCATCGCGGAGAACGCGAGGTAGGGGTTGCAGGACGGGTCCGGCACGCGGAACTCGACGCGCTTGGCCTTCGGGTTCGAGCCGGTGATCGGGATGCGGATGCAGGCCGAGCGGTTGCGCTGGGAGTAGACCAGGTTGACCGGGGCCTCGTAGCCGGGGACGAGCCGGTGGTAGCTGTTCACCGTCGGGTTGGTGAAGGCCAGCAGGGACGGCGCGTGCTTGAGCAGGCCGCCGATGTAGTAGCGGGCGTTGTCGGACAGGCCCGCGTAGCCGACCTCGTCGTAGAACAGCGGCGAGCCGTCCTTCCACAGCGACTGGTGGCAGTGCATGCCGGAGCCGTTGTCACCGAAGATCGGCTTCGGCATGAACGTGACGGTCTTGCCGGCCGCGCGCGCGACGTTCTTGACGATGTACTTGTAGAGGAGCAGCTGGTCGGCCGTCTTCAGCAGCGTGTCGAACCGGAAGTCGATCTCGGCCTGGCCCGCGGTGCCGACCTCGTGGTGCTGCATCTCGACGTGGATGCCGGCGTTGAGGAGCTGGCTGACCATCTCCGAGCGGAGGTCGGTGTAGTGGTCCATCGGCGGGACGGGGAAGTAGCCGCCCTTGTAGGGGGGCTTGGCGCCGAGGTTGCCCCCGGGCTCCTCCCGGCCGGTGTTCCACGCGCCCTCGACCGAGTCGAGGTAGTAGTAGCCGGCGTTCGCCTTGGTCTCGAACCGGACGTCGTCGAAGATGTAGAACTCGGCCTCGGGACCGAAGTAGCACGTGTCGGCGATGCCGGTGCCGCGCAGGTAGTCCTGCGCCTTCTTCGCCACGTTGCGGGGATCGCGGCTGTACGGCTCACCCGTCAGCGGGTCGTGCACGAAGAAGTTCAGGTTCAGGGTCTTGTGCTGGCGGAACGGGTCGATGACGGCGGTCGACGGGTCCGGGAGCAGGAGCATGTCCGACTCGTGGATCTCCTGGAAACCGCGGACCGACGAGCCGTCGAACATCAGCCCCTCGGTGAAGACGCTCTCGCCGAAGCTCTCGACGGGGAACGTGAAGTGCTGCATCTTGCCCGGCAGGTCCACGAACCGGCAGTCGACGAATCGCACACCTTCGTTCCTGATGTAGCTCAGGACCTCTTCGGCGCTGCTGAACATCCAGCCTCCTTGGGGCGCTACTTGGCTTCCCGCAGGCTATGGCGGTGCCGTTTCCCGGCCGTGTCTCATATGTTTCCGCTGTGTTACGGGTTGTGCGCCCGCTGCGGAAGCCCGGATCCGGGCTCCGGAGGAGACCGGAT
>NZ_BMRO01000003.1:132204-160800 GCF_014648675.1 Actinomadura livida | reverse complement strand
CGGCCGGCGCCGACCTCGGTGACCCGGGCGAGCGGCTCGGCCTCCCGGCCGGCGGCAGCGGCGCCGTCGCGTCCTACGGCCGGCGGCTCGTCGGGCTGTTCGTCGACTGGGGGCTGTCCCTGCTGGTCGCGAGCCTGCTGGCGCGCTCGCTCGGCTGGGACCCGTCGCAGCGCAGCATGTGGACGCTGGTCGTCTTCGCGATCCAGGCGTGGCTGCTGACCGCCCTGCTCGGCACGACGATCGGCAAGCGGCTGTGCGGCATCCACGTCGCCCGGCTGGACGGGAAGCCCGTCGGCCTCGGCTGGTCGCTGGTCCGGACGCTGCTGCTCGTGCTGGTCGTCCCCGCGCTCATCTGGGACCGGGACTACCGCGGCCTCCACGACCGCGCCGCCAACACGGTCGTCGTGAACATCTGACCGTGCTCCCTACAGGAACTCAAGAAGGATGCCGTAGGGCATTTCTCCGAAGAGACCTCAGCCACGCACGCGAGCGCGCTAACTGACCGGTGAGGCGAAGCCGGAGGCAAGCCTCACCGGGAAGATCGCGAAGCGATTCGCGCTCGCACAGGCCAGGTCACGGAGCGAGCGCCAGCGAGCGCAGTGGGCCTGGACTGCAATCAACTCAGCGCATCTTGGGCTTGGGGCCCTTGGGCATCTTGACGCCCTTCGGGATCGGGCCCTTCGGCATCTGCATCGACCGCGGGAGCGCCTGCAGCCGGTCGTTCAGCTCGGCCACCTGCGGCTTCTTGAGGTTGCGGGGCAGCTTCATCAGATGGCGCTGCAGCTTGTCCACCGGGATCTGGCCCTCGTCGGTCCCGACCTGCACGTCGTAGATCGGCACCTGCTGCGCGGCACGGGACAGGCGCTTCTTCTCGGCGCCGAGCAGCGGGCCGACGCGGCTGCGCGGGCCCTCCGACACCAGCACCACGCCTGGGCGGCCCACCGCGCGGTGCACCATGTCGAGGTTGCGGTTGCCGCTGACGGCCTCGGTGACCGTCCAGTCGCCGCGCATGTTCTTCAGGATCGCGACGGCGGCGCCCGGCTGCCCGGCGATCGCCTTGTACTGCGCGCGCTGCGCCAGCTGGCCGAACACGATCATGCCGACCGCCAGCGCGGTCAGCACCCCCATCGGGATGAAGAACCACAGCTGGCCGAAGACCAGCCCGATGAGGATGACGACGACCAGGGCGCCGATCGCCGAGGCGAACACGATCGGCAGGGCCTTCGGGTCGGCCTGCCGGAGCAGCTGGGCGACCATGCGGATCTGCTTGAGGCGGCCCGGACGCTCCTGGGCCCCGTCCGTGGGCTTCTTCGACATAAATCCAAGGATAGTCGTGTCGCGGCGTTCGCGCGCTCAGCCCTCCCGCGCCTCGATCGCCTGCTTGTACAGGCGGCCGGCGCGGTAGCTGGACCGGACGAGCGGCCCCGACATGACGCCCGCGAAGCCGATCTCCTCGGCCTCGGCGGCCAGCTCCACGAACTCCTCGGGCTTCACCCACCGCTCGACCGGGTGGTGGCGGGGGCTCGGCCGCAGGTACTGGGTGATCGTGACGAGTTCGCAGCCGGCCGCGTGCAGGTCGCGGAGGGCCTGCGAGACCTCCTCGCGGGTCTCGCCCATGCCGAGGATCAGGTTGGACTTGGTGACCAGGCCGTCCGCGCGCGCCATCGTCAGGACGTCGAGGGAGCGCTCGTAGCGGAAACCGGGCCGGATCCGCTTGAAGATCCGCGGGACGGTCTCCACGTTGTGCGCGAGCACCTCCGGCCGGGACGAGAAGACCTCGGCGAGCTGCTCGGGCACCGCGTTGAAGTCGGGGATCAGCAGCTCGACGCCGCAGCCGGGGATCGCCGCGTGGATCCGCCGGACGGTCTCGGCGTACAGCCAGGCCCCGCCGTCGTCGAGGTCGTCGCGGGCGACGCCGGTGACGGTGGCGTACTTCAGTCCCATCGTGGCGACGGACTCGGCGACGCGGCGCGGCTCGTCCCGGTCGAGTTCCGCCGGCTTCCCCGTGTCGATCTGGCAGAAGTCGCAGCGCCGGGTGCACTGGTCGCCGCCGATCAGGAACGTGGCCTCCCGGTCCTCCCAGCATTCGTAGATGTTGGGGCAGCCGGCCTCCTGGCACACGGTGTGCAGGCCCTCGGACTTCACCAGCCCGCTGAGCTCGCGGTACTGCGGGCCCATCTTCAGCCGGGTCTTGATCCACTCGGGCTTGCGCTCGATCGGGGTCTGGCTGTTGCGCGCCTCGACGCGCAGGAGCTTGCGTCCCTCAGGTGTCACCGTCGTCACGGCACCCAGCGTACGTCGGGATCTCCGGTCCGGCACATCGGCCGCCGCGGGGCTCAAAGGCGTATCGGAGCGATCTCGAACGCATGACAGTACCCTCTTCACCTCGCTGATTCGCGTGTTTCCGCCATGTCCAACAGCCGATCTCTCTAGGGTGACTCCCTGTCGTCACGCAACAGCGTTAGCAGGAGGACCGCCGTGGGTCTGGCAATGTCGTACCTCAGGGTGCCGCCGGTACTGGAGGGGGAGCCCGATCCCGGCCGGATCGCCCGCCACGTCTTCGGCACCGCCGACTGGCGCCGGCGCGGCGCGGCGGAGCTGTTCGATCTCGGCTGGGCGTGGCAGGCGGTGCACTACCTCGTCACCGGCGACCCGTGGGACGGGCGGCAGCCCGAGGCCGACCTGGTGTGCGGGGGCCGGCTGCTCACCGAGGACGGCGCCGACGAGCTGGGCATGGACGTCATCTACCTGGCGCCCGACCGGGTCAAGCCGGCCGCCGACCACCTGGCCGCGACGCCGTTCGCGAAGCTCGCCGAGCGGTACGACCCGGCGGCGATGGGCCGGGCGGGCGTCCAGGACGCGGGCAGGCTGGACGGCGCCGCCCGCGACAGGGTGCTCAAGCCCGCCTACGACGGGCTGGCGAAGTTCTTCGGGGCGGCCGCCGCCGAGGGGCAGGCCGTGTACAAGGTGATGTTCCCCGAGGGCTGAGCCCGGCGGGCGCTCAGGCGCCCAGTTGCGCCTTGGTGCGGTGGAGTGCGGCCACCGCGCCGAACGCGGCGGCCAGGTGCCGCTCGACCATCGGGACGACCTCGGCGACCGGCACGTCGCGGCCCAGTTCGGCGCTGAGGCTGGTGGAGCCCACGTCGCGGATCCCGCAGGGGACGATCTTGTCGAACCAGCCCAGGTCGTTGTCGCAGTTGAGCATGAACCCGTGCATCGCCACGCCCCGCGCCACCCGGATCCCGATGGAGCCGATCTTGCGGTTCGGGGCGCCGGGCACCCACAGGCCGCTGTGCCCCTCCACGGTGACGGTCTCCAGACCGAACTCGGCGCAGACGTCCATCATCATCCGCTCGAGCAGCCGCACGTAGCCGACCACGTCCTTCGGGTCGTCCAGCCGGACGATCGGGTAGCCGGTGAGCTGCCCCGGGCCGTGCCAGGTGATCTTGCCGCCGCGGTCCACGTCCACGACGGGGGCGCCGGGGTCGCCGAGCGGGCGGTCGAGGGCTCCGGTGCGCTTGCCCGCCGTGTAGACCGGCTCGTGCTCCATCAGCAGGACGGTGTCGGGGATCACGTCGTCGACCCGCAGCGCGTGGGTGCGCTTCTGCAGTTCCCATCCGTCCGTGTAGGGAACGGCCGCCGTGCCGAACCCGGCGTGCACCACCACCAGCTCGCGTACGTCCACATCGCTCACGGATGCCAGCTTAAGCCCTAATGGCGCGCCGCTTCAGAGTTCGGCGAGGAGGCGGGGCTGCAGCCGGTGCTCCTTCGCCGTCCCCGGCCCGTCCGGCTCGACGCGGTAGGCGCCGGCCTCGCGCCGGTAGGAGACGGCCTGCACGAACTCGGTGCCGACGTAGTGCAGCCCGACGGCCTCGTCGGCCGCGTACCCGCCCGGCAGCGACCCCTCGCCGACGAGCTGCTGCAGCAGCGGGCGCCGCTGCGGGTCGCTGTCGTAGTGCACCCCGCAGGAGAACGGCAGGAAGCCCAGGCCGTCGGTCAGCGGGCGGAGCTGCGGCCCGAAGGAGTCGGTGTTGCCGCCGACGTGCCAGCACAGCGCGCCCGCGCTCTGCCCGGACAGGACGACGCCCTCCTGCCACGCCTCGCGCATGATCTCGTCCAGGCCGTGCAGCCGCCACAGCGCCAGCAGGTTCGCCACGCTGCCGCCCGACACGTACACCAGGTCCTGGGTGAGCAGGTGCGCCCGGACGTCGGGCACGTTCGGCATCGGGAACAGGGTCAGGTGGCTGACCTCGGCGTCCATCGACGAGAACGCGGCGTAGAAGCGCGCGACGTACTCGGCGCCGTCGCCGACCGCCGTGGTGAGGAAGCAGACCCTCGGCCGGTCCTGGCCGGTCAGGTCGAACGCGTAGCGCAGCAGCGGGCTGGGTGCGAGCCCCTCCCTGCCGTCCGGCACGAACGTGCCCCCGCCGATCGCGAGAATGTGCGGCTGTCCGTCGGTGCTCATTCACCCTCCTCTGACCAAGCTCTCTCAATGTCACCGTATGGCTACCGAACGGGAGCGGCCGGGACTTTGACGATTCTTGGGACTGACAGGACTCACGGGACGGGGCTCACCGCGCGCGCCTCGCGCGCGGGCTTACAGGGCGGGGCTCGGGACCGACAGGGCGGCGGCGAGGGCGTCCGCCACGTCGTCGTGGGCGAACCGGAAGCCGGCCTTCTCCAGCCGCCGCGGCAGGACCCGCTGGCTGATCAGCGGCCCTTCGGCGGCGAACTCGCGCAGCGCGGCGCGGAGCGCGAACGCGGGGACGGCCAGCCGCGTCGGCCGGTGCAGCACGCCGCCGAGCGCCCGCGTGTAGGCCTCGTTGGTCACCGGGTTCGGCGCGGTCAGGTTGACCGGCCCGGCGATCTCCCGGTCGATGAGGAACCGCAGCGCCGCGACCTGGTCGGCCAGCGAGATCCAGCTGATCCACTGCCGGCCGTCGCCGAGCCTGCCGCCCAGCCCGAGCCGGAACAGCGGCAGCGTCCGGCCCAGCATCCCGCCTTCGCGGGTCAGGATGACGCCGGTGCGCGGGTGGACGACCCGGACGCCCGCCTCCGCCGCGGGCGTGGCGGCGGCCTCCCAGTCGCGGACGAGGTCGGCCAGGAAGCCCTCGCCGGCAGGGGCGTCCTCGTCGACCTCGTGCCCGCCGGTGTCGCCGTAGTAGCCGATCGCCGAACCGCACACCAGCACGGCCGGGCGCCGCCCGGCCGCCGCGATCGCCTCCGCGATCGTGCGGGTGCCGACGACGCGGCTGTCCCTGACCTTGCGCTTGTACGCCCTCGTCCACGGCCGGTCGCCGATCCCGGCGCCCGCCAGGTGCACCACGGCGTCCGTGCCGTCCAGGGCGGCGGCCTCGACGCAGCCGTCGGCGGGGGACCACCGCGCCTCGTCCGGTGCGGACGGTTCGCGCCGTATCAGCCGGACGACCTCGTGGCCGTCCTCCCGCAGCGACTTCACCAGCGCCGAGCCGATGAGGCCCGACGAGCCCGTGACGGTGACCCTCATGGAACCCACCCTAGGTGGACCGCGCCACCGGCTGCTGAAATTCTCAGCGGCTCCCGGGTTTCCCCGGAATGGACCGCGGGCCCCCGCCGGCCTGCGGCGGGGGCCCGGGTCGCGAGCCGTCAAGGGCTCAGAGGCCGAGGTCGGCCTCGAAGTTGCCCTCCTCCAGGCGGTGCTTGATCGTGGCGAGGAAGCGGGCGGCGTCCGCGCCGTCGATCAGCCGGTGGTCGTAGGTCAGCGCCAGGTAGACCATCGAGCGCACCGCGATGACCTCGCCCAGGTCGGGGTCGTCGATCACGGCGGGGCGCTTGACGACCGCGCCGGTGCCGAGCATGCCGACCTGCGGCTGGTTGAGGATCGGGGTGTCGAACAGCGCGCCGCGGCTGCCGGTGTTGGTCAGCGTGAACGTGCCGCCCGCCAGCTCGTCCGGGCTCACCTTGCCGGCGCGGGTGCGCTCGGCGAGGTCGGCGATCCGCTGCGCGAGGCCGCCCAGGTTGAGCTGGCCCGCGTTGTGCACGACCGGGACCATGAGGCCCCGCTCCGGCACGTCCACCGCGATGCTGAGGTTCTCGACGTCGTGGTAGGTGACCTCGTTGGTCTCGCCGTTGATGACGGCGTTCAGCTTCGGGTGCGCCTTGAGCGCCTCGACGGTCGCCATGGCGAAGAACGGCAGGAACGACAGCTTGACGCCCTCGCGGGCCTGGAAGTCGGCCTTGGCCTGCTCCCGGAGCCGCGCGATCTTGGTGATGTCCACCTCGACGACCGTGGTGAGCTGCGCGGCGACCTGCAGCGACTCGACCATGCGGCGGGCGATCGTCTGCCGCATCCGCGACATCTTCTCGGTCCGGCCGCGCAGCGCGAGCTGCTCGGCGGGGGCGCCGGCGGGCGCCGGGGCCGGCTGCCGCCCCGCGGCGGGTGCCGCGGCGGGCGCCGGAGCCGGTGCGGGCGCGGCGGGCGCGGCCGGCTGCCGGGCGGCCTCCTGGGCGGCGCGGGCCGCCTCCAGGACGTCCTGCTTGCGGATGCGGCCGCCGACACCGGTGCCCTTGACCGTGGACAGGTCGACGTTGTGCTCGGTGGCGAGCTTGCGCACCAGCGGCGTGACGTAGGGCCCGTCGCCGGACGGCGCCTCGGGCGCGGGCTGCTGCGGCGCGGGCTGCTGCGCGGCCGGCGCGGGCGCCGGGGTCGGCGGCGCGGGCGGCTGCTCCTGGGCGGGCGGCGGCCAGGCGGCGGGCGGCGGGGCCTGCTCCTGGGCCTGCGGCTGCGGCTCGGGGGCGGGGGCCTCCTGCGCCGGGGCCTGCTGCTGCGGCTCGGGGGCGGCCTCCTGGGCGGGGGCCTCCTCCTGCGCGGCCGGGGCGCCGCCGCCGGCCGGTGCGTCGCCCTCGTCCCCGATGACCGCGAGCTCGGCGCCGACCTCGACGGTCTCGTCCTCGGCGACGGTGATGCTGGTCAGGATGCCCGAGGCGGGCGAGGGGATCTCGGTGTCGACCTTGTCGGTCGACACCTCCAGGAGCGGCTCGTCGGTCTCGACGCGCTCGCCCTCCTTCTTGAGCCAGCGGGTGACGGTGCCCTCGGTGACGCTCTCGCCGAGCTGGGGCATTGTGACGGAGACCGGCATGTCTCAGCGACTCCTTCGGAATACTTGTGCGGCGTTCAGCCGTGCACGTGCAGTGGTTTGCCGGCGAGGGCGAGGTGCGCCTCGCCGACCGCCTCGGACTGGGTCGGGTGGGGGTGGATCAGCTGGGCGACCTCGCCCGGCAGGGCCTCCCAGTTGTAGATGAGCTGGCCCTCGGCGATGAGCTCGCCGACGCGCGGGCCGACCATGTGGATGCCGAGGACGGGGCCGTCCACGGCCGCGATCACCTTGACCTCGCCCTGCGCGCCCAGGATCTTGCTCTTGGGGTTGCCCGCCAGGTCGTAGGTGACCTCCTTGATCTCGTGCCCGCGCTCCTTGGCCACGGCGGAGGTGATGCCGACCGAGGCGACCTCCGGCTCGGAGTAGGTGATGCGCGGGACGCCGTCGTAGTCGATCGGCGCCGGGCCGAGCCCGCCGAGCCGCTCGGCGACCAGGATGCCCTCGGCGAACCCGACGTGGGCCAGCTGCGGCGTCGGGACGAGGTCGCCGACGGCCGAGATGGTGGGGACGTTCGTCCGGCAGTACTCGTCGACCTTCACGAACCCGCGCTCGGTCTCGACGCCGACCTCGGCCAGGCCGATGCCCTCGGAGACCGGGGCGCGCCCCACGGCCACCAGCAGCAGCTCCGCGTCGAAGTTCTTGCCGCCCTCCAGGGTGACGGAGACCCCGCCCTGGGTGGGCTTGACGCTCTCGAACCGGTTGCCGACCTCGAACTTGATGCCGCGCTTGCGGAACGCGCGCTCCAGCCGCTTGGAGCTGGACTCCTCCTCCAGCGGCAGCAGGTGCGGCAGCGCCTCGACGATGGTCACCTCGGCGCCGAACGAGCGCCAGACGCTGGCGAACTCGACGCCGATGACGCCGCCGCCGAGGATGACGACCGAGCCGGGGACGCGGTCGAGCCGCAGCGCGTGGTCGCTGGAGATGATCCGCTCACCGTCGATCTCCAGGCCGGGCAGCGACTTCGGCACCGATCCCGTGCCGAGCACGATGTGCCCGCCCTCGATGCTCCGGACCTGCCCCTCGCCCACGGTGACCTCCACCGTGGTCGGGCCGGTCAGCCGCCCGGAGCCGTGCACGACCTCGATGCCCCGGGCCTTGATCAGCCCGGTGAGGCCCTTCACGGTGGTCGAGACGACCTTGTCCTTGTAGGCGTTCACACCGCCGATGTCGATGCCCTCGAACGTGGCCTTCACACCGAACTTCGCCGCCTCGCGGGACTGGTCCGCCACCTCGGCCGCGTGCAGCAGCGCCTTGGTGGGGATGCACCCGCGGTTCAGGCACGTCCCGCCGAGGGACTCGTCCCGCTCGATCAGTGCGACGGACATGCCGAGCTCGGCGGCGCGCAGAGCGCACGCGTAACCGCCGCTGCCGGCACCTAGGACGACGATGTCGAAGGGGCCGCTGTCAGCCACTGGTCGCTCCCTTTCCCCGGTCGTGGCACCCCGTGGATCGGGGCGCCCTGGGCGGGGCGGGGCGCACCGGTACCGGGCCCCCGCCGCCACGAGAAATCTAGTCTGTTCTCCACCCTCTGACAGCGGGCGGACCCGCTACAGAATTCCGGCGGCGACGTCCTCGGCGATCTGGACGAGCGTCCGGGCGGCGGCCCCGGTGCCGCCCTTCGGGGTGTAGCCGTAGGGCTCGCCCTTGTTGAAGGCCGGTCCGGCGATGTCGAGGTGGGCCCACTTGACGCCGTCCGGCACGAACTCCTTCAGGAAGGTGCCGGCGACCAGCATGCCGCCCCACCGCTCGCCGCTGATGTTGGCGATGTCGGCGACCGCCGAGTCGAGGCCCTTGCGCAGCTCCGCCGGAAGGGGCATGCCCCACGACGGCTCCCCGGCGCGCTCGGCCGCCGCCACCACCTTCTCACGGACGGCGTCGTCGTTGGCCATGACCCCGGTCGTCCGGGTGCCGAGCGCGACGAGTTGCGCGCCGGTCAGCGTGGCCACGTCCACGATCAGGTCGGGGGAGTCCTCGCCCGCGCGGACGAGGGCGTCGGCCAGGACGAGCCGGCCCTCGGCGTCGGTGTTGAGGACCTCCACGGTCTTGCCGCCGTAGATGCGCAGGACGTCGGACGGGCGCTGCGCGGTGCCGCTCGGCATGTTCTCGGCGATGGCCAGGTAGCCGACCACGTTGACCTTGGGGCCGAGCCTCGCGATGCCGGCCAGCGCGCCGAGCACGGCCGCGGCGCCGCCCATGTCGGACTTCATCCAGTCCATCGCCTCGGCGGGCTTGAGGGACAGGCCGCCCGAGTCGAACGTGATGCCCTTGCCGACCAGGGCGAGGGTCTTGGACGCCTCCGGGTGGGTGTAGGAGAGGCGGACGAGCCGCGGCGGGTTGACCGAGCCCTGCCCGACGCCCGCGATGCCGCCGTAGCCGCCGTCCACCAGGGCCTTCTCGTCCAGGATCTGGACGGACAGGCCGGTCTCGCCCGCGACCCGCTCGGCCTCGCCGGCGAGGTCCTCGGGGGACAGGTGGGACGGCGGGGTGTTGACCAGGTCGCGGACGAGCCTGACCGACTCGGCGAGGATCCGGGCGCGCTCCACGGCGGCGCCGGCGCCGTCCGCGGCCGCGATCAGCCGGATCTCCTCGACGGGGCTCTTGTGCTCGCCGCCGGTGCGGTAGGAGTCGAAGGAGTACGCGCCGAGCAGGGCGCCGATTGCGACGGCCTCCACGTTCTCGGCGGTCCCGTCGGCCTCGGTGCCGGGCAGGGCCACGGCGACCCTGGACGTGCCGGCGAGGGAGCGGACCGCGGCGCCGGCGGCGCGGCGGACGTCCTCGGCGGTGGGGTCCTCGCCCAGTCCGGCGGCGACGACGACCTTGGCGGTGACGGCGCCGAGCGCGGGCAGCTTCGTGATCTCACCGGCCTTGCCGGTGGCGCCCAGCGCGGCCAGGGCCTCGGCGAGCCTCCCGTCCAGCGCGCGGTCGAGGTCCTCCGAGCCGGCGGCCGGCGCGGGGCCCGCCTCCGCCGGGGAGACGCCGACGACGATCGCGTCGACGTCGATGCTGGCCAGGGCTTCGCTGTCAAGGCTGATGCTCGTCACGTAGCACGATGTTAGTCCTCCTCGTGACCGCTTTCGTCTTTTTCGATCAAGCGTCGCCCGTCCGGGGACCGTCTCCGATGGGCCCGAGGGCCGCGGCGCACTCAGGGAAGCGAGATGAGGGCGATGAAAGCGGCGGTCGCGGCGATCTCGACCAGGGCGCCGAGGACGTCCCCGGTCACCCCGCCGAGGCGCCGGACGGCGTGCCGGAGCGTCCCGAGCCCGGCGGCCAGCCCGGCGGCCACGGCGGCGGCGCCGTGCAGGGCGCCGCCGAGACCGTCCGCTGCCATCCCCGCCGTCGCGGCCGCTGCCAAGACGACGGCGGTGACGGCCGCCGCCGCAGGGGTCGGGACGGTGCCCGCTACGAGCGCGCCGAGGCCGCCGGGGCGCGCGGACGGGACGCCCGTGCGGCAGGCCCAGGGGAGTGCCAGCCGTCCCGTGACGGACGCGATCAGCACCGCGACGGCCGGGTCGGGCGCCGAGGCCAGGGCGGCGACCTGGATGAGCAGCGTCAGCAGCAGCGCGACGACGCCGAACGGGCCGATGTCGGACCGCTTCATGATCTCCAGCGCCTCGGCGGCGGGGCGGCCGCTGCCGAGCCCGTCCGCGAGGTCCGCGAGGCCGTCCAGGTGCAGCGCCCGGGTCACGGCCGCCGTCGCGGCGACCGCGAGCGCCGCCGCGGGCAGCGGGGCCAGCCCGAGGAGGTCGCCCGCGAGCAGGACGAGCGCCGCGGCCCCTCCGGTGACCAGGCCGGCGGCGGGGGCGAGCAGCATCGCCCGGCGCGCGGTCTCCCGGTCGACCCGGCCGGTGCCCGCCGGGACGACGGTCAGCAGCGTGACCGCCAGCCGCAGGCCCGCGATCACCGGAGCTCCACGACGCGTCCCGCCACGACCAGCGCCGCCTCCTCGGACTCGGCCGCGAGCCGCTGGTTGAGCCGGCCGAGCAGGTCGCCGAACGCCCGCCCGGGCGGCGTCACCGGGACCAGCGACAGGCCGACCTCCTCGCTCACCGCCACCACGCGCGCCCGCGTGCCGCGCCACGCCGACACGAGCTCGTCCAGTCGCGGCTGCACGAGGGACGGGTCGTCCCATGCGGCGGTGTCGTCCATCGCCGCGGCGAGCCAGGTGCCGATGCCGTCCACCAGCACCGCGCCCGTCGCGGACGCCAGGACGCCCGCAAGGTCCGTCGTCTCGGCCGTCTCCCACCAGGCCGGGCGGCGGCGCCGATGGGCGGCGACGCGCTCCCGCCATTCCGGATCGCCGCCGGACGGTCCCGTGGCGACGTAGCGGACCTCCGCGCACGCGGCCAGCCGCAGCTCCGCCTCGGCGGACTTGCCCGACCGCGTCCCGCCCAGCAGGAGGGTCCGGTGCGGACCGTCCTGCGGCTGCTTCCAGAACGCCATGCGGCGTTCCAGTTCGGCGGGTGACGGCAGCCGGTGGTCGACGTGGACGGCCGCCACCTCCGTCCTGGACGTCACCGCCCCGAGGCGGCGCAGCCGGCCGAGGTGCTCCGGCGAACCGGCCAGGTCCAGCAGGGCGGCGTCGTACTCCACACCGCCAGTGGGCTCGGGCAGCGCGCCGGGACCGGCTGCGACCAGCACGCGCCGCCCCCGCGGGCCGCGCACCTCGTAGCCGCCGGGCACGCCGGTGCGCGGGCGGTCCGCAAGCGGCACCCCGCCGACGAGGATGCGGTCCGGGGTGGCCGGCTCGTACCGGACGCCGGCGGCGCGCAGCCTGCTGCAGGACGCGCAGCGGCAGTCCGGCGCGGGCCATCCGTCCGGCGCGGCGATTCCGCGAAGCTCGATGTTCATCTCGTCCGGAACCCTATGGTTACGTTCACCTGGAAGGATCACGAACGTCCCCCGCAGGAGGCCCCGGTGGGCAACCCCCCGAACGCACCATGGCCGGGCCGGCCGGGCCCGGGCGCGCAGCCGCCCTACGGCCCGCCCCCAGGCCCGCCCGGCGGCCCGCCGCCCGGAGGCCCCGGCTGGCAGCCCGGCCCGCCCGGTCCGTACGGACCCCCGCCACCCTCCGGGGGAGGCAGCGGCTGCGGCGTCGGCCTGGTGATCGGGCTGGCGGCCGGCGGACTGGTCCTCGTGCTGGTCGCGGCGACGGTCGTCTTCCTCGTGGCGCGGGGGGACGACGGCGGCGGCGGTGACGGCGGCGGTGTCCAGCTGCGGACCGGCAAGATCGCCGGGGGCGCGGAGGCCACGCCGCAGCGCGACGGCAGCCTGGAGATGGCCCGCCCGGGCGTCACGTCCCCCGTGGTGGAGATCTACGTCGACTTCGCCTGCCCGCACTGCGGCGACTTCGACCGCAAGCACGACCCGATGCTCAAGGAGCTGGCGGTCGCCGGGAAGGCCAAAGTGGTCTTCCGCCCGATGCTCGTCTTCGACCAGAGCAGGCAGCCGGCGCACGACAACTCGCTCCGGGCCGCGGCGGCGCTGCGCTGCGTCGGCGACGGCGCGCGCTGGCTCACCTACCAGGACGCCCTGTACGCCCGCCAGCCGGACACCCTCGAGACGCCGGGCTACACCGTCGAGGACCTGCTCTTGTACGGGGCGGATCTCGTGAAGAGCGACGACGGCTTCGCATCGTGCGTCGAGGAGCAGCGCTACGCCCAGAGCGTGAAGACGGTCAGCAGGGGCTACATCGACTCCGGCATCCAGGGCACGCCCACCGTGCAGGTGAACGGCCGCACGCTCGCCTCGTCCGACACCGAGACCCCGGAGGCCCTGCGCCGCGCCATCGAATCCGCCTCCTGACCGGATCCGCGCCCCGGGGCCGCGTTCCGGTTAGTCTCACCGGCGACGAGGGAGGTCAGAAGCGATGGCGTGGAGCTGGCGTTTGGAGAAGGCCGACGGGCGATCGGTCGGCATGGCGGAGGAGACCTTCTCCACCCAGGCGGACGCGGAGAGCTGGCTGGGAGAGAACTGGCGGGGGTTGCGCGCCGGCGAGGTCGACAAGGTGGTCCTGCTGGACGGTGAGACGCTCGTCTACGAGATGAGCCTGCACGAGCCGGACTAGCGCCGAACGCGGGAGGGCGGCGGAGCCGGGCTCCGCCGCCCTCCGCACCGGTGCGGGTCCGCCCGGCCGGGGTCAGGGGCGCTTGGACGGGCTCTTGGTCAGGGCCGGGTCGCGGATGACGACCGGGTCGAGGACGTCGTCGATCCGCTTCAGCACGTCGGCGTCCAGCTTCACCCCGGCCGCCTTGACGTTGTCGGCGACCTGCTCGGGGCGGCTCGCGCCCACCAGGGCCGCCGACACGTTCGGGTTCTGCAGCGTCCAGGCGATGGCGAGCTGCGCCATCGAGAGGCCGAGGTCGTCCGCGACCGGCTTGAGGTCCTGCACGCGGGTCAGCAGGTCGTCGTCCAGGAAGCGCTTGATCATGTTGGCGCCGCCCTTGTCGTCGGTGGCGCGCGACCCCTCGGGCAGCGGCTGACCCGGCTTGTACTTGCCGGTCAGCACGCCCTGCGCGATCGGCGACCAGACGAGCTGGCCGATGCCCTCCCGCTCGCACAGCGGGACGACCTCCGCCTCGATGACCCGCCACAGCATCGAGTACTGCGGCTGGCTGGAGACGATCCGGTCGAACCCCATCTCGTCGGCGATCTTGAGGGCCCGCTCGATCTCCTCCGCCCGCCACTCCGAGACGCCGACGTAGAGGACCTTGCCCTGCCGGACGAGGTCGTCGAACGCCCGCAGCGTCTCCTCCAGCGGGGTCTCGTAGTCGAACCGGTGGGCCTGGTAGAGGTCCACGTAGTCGGTCCCGAGCCGGCGCAGGGAGGCGTGCGCCGACTCCATGATGTGCTTGCGCGACAGGCCCCGGTCGTTCACGCCGGGGCCGGTGGGCCAGTAGACCTTCGTGAAGATCTCCAGCCCCTCGCGGCGCTGCCCCTTGAGCGCGCGCCCGAGGACCTCCTCGGCGCGCGTTCCGGCGTAGACGTCCGCGGTGTCGAAGGTGGTGATCCCCTCGTCGAGGGCCGCGCGCACGCACGCGCGCGCCGCGTCCTCCTCGACCTGGGAGCCGTGGGTGAGCCAGTTGCCGTAGGCGATCTCGCTGATCTTCAGACCGCTCCGGCCCAGGTTTCGGAACTCCATGAGCCCGACCCTAACCGGGCCGGGCCCGTGCGGCCCGGTGCGGACGGCGCGGAACGGCCGGGCACCGCCGGCCGGACGCCGCCGGTCAGGCGCCCGTCAGACCTTGTCCTTCTCGCCGATCTTCACCCGGGGGTTCGGGATGCGGAGCCGGCGGATCTGCATGGCGCGCATCGCCGCGTACATCCCGACGCCCTTGGCGCTCTCGTCGGGGTAGCGCTCGGCGGCCAGCCGCTTGATGCCGCGGCTCAGCAGGATGCCCTCGGCGAACACCACGAAGAGCAGCACCGGCGGCGCGAACAGCACCAGCAGCCGGGCGATCGGGATCGGCAGCATGCTCAGCAGCACGATCGCGAACATGCCGTACATCAGGTAGGAGCCGACGGTGCGGCGCGAGTCGACGTAGTCGCGCGCGAGCCTGCGCACGGGACCCTTGTCCCGCTTGAGCAGGTGCTCCTCGTTCCCCTTGGCCATACCTTGGCGCACCTTGGCGCGCTCGGCGGCCTGCTTCTCGCGCAGCTTCCTGTACGCCTCCTTGCGGTTGGCGGGGGCGGTGATCGGCTGCCGGCGAAGCTTCTCGGCGTCCCGCCGCTTGGGCGTGGGGCGCCCCTTGCCTCCTGGCTTTACTACCTGAGGAGGATTCGGCGGGGCCTCAGGGGTACGACGCTTGAACACGGGATCAGCCTACCGGGCTGCGAACATCGTGGCTGCCTCGCGCGTTAACGCGTAGGGTGATAAGAACCCCAGCAGTGGTCATTGAGCCCAGTTCACGACTGAGGCGACAGCACGAAGGGACCGGCGCCGCGCGATGAGCGTGATGAAACGAATGTCGATGATCTTCAAGGCCAAGGCCAACAAGGCGTTGGACCGGGCCGAGGATCCTCGCGAGACCCTCGATTACTCCTACCAGCGACAGCTGGAGATGCTGCAGAAGGTCCGACGGGGGGTCGCCGACGTCGCCACCTCGCGCAAGCGCCTGGAGCTGCAGATCAACCAGCTGGAGCAGCAGCAGAGCAAGCTGACCGACCAGGGCAAGAAGGCCCTGCAGGTCGGCCGGGAGGACCTCGCCCGCGAGGCGCTGACCCGCCGGTCCGGGCTGGAGGGCCAGCTGAACGACCTGCGCGCCCAGTACCAGCAGCTGCAGGGCGAGGAGGAGAAGCTCACGCTCGCCTCCCAGCGGCTGCAGGCCAAGGTCGACTCCTTCCGCACCCGCAAGGAGACGATCAAGGCGACCTACACGGCCGCCGAGGCGCAGACCAAGATCAACGAGGCGTTCTCCGGCATCTCCGAGGAGATGGGCGACGTCGGCCTGGCCATCCAGCGCGCCGAGGAGAAGACCGACACGATGAAGGCGCGCGCCGGCGCCATCGACGAGCTGCTCGCCTCCGGTGCCCTGGAGGACTTCTCCGGTCCGAAGGACGACATCCAGGCCGAACTCGACCGGATGGGCTCCGGCCCCGGCGTCGACCTCGAGCTGGAGCGCCTGAAGGCCGAGCTGGGCCAGGGCCCCGCGCCCAAGGAGCTGAACCAGGGCACGCCGACCGCGCAGCCGCAGCAGCACGCGCAGCCGCAGCAGCAGGACAACCCCCAGCAGGCCCAGTGGCCGCAGAACCCCGGGGGTGCCCAGTGATCGTCCGCCTCATGGGCGAGGGTCAGCTGGACGTGGCCGACGAGGAGCTGCCCGCCCTCAACTCGCTCGACGACCAGCTGGAGTCGGCGATCGAGTCGGGCGACGAGGCGACCTTCCGCGCCGCACTGCACGCGCTGCTGGAGAACGTCCGCAAGGTGGGCCGGCCGCTGCCGCCGGAGAGCCTGGCGCCCTCCGAGCTGATCCTCCCCCCGGCGGACGCGCACATCGACGAGGTGCGCTCGATGCTCGGGGACGAAGGGCTGATCCCCGACTGACGATCGGTCCACGCCCCTCGGCGCCCCCGGCCGAAGTGGACGCTCAGGCACAAAACGATGGTCATGTGCGTTGTCACAAATGAATACCGATCCGGGGTGCACAGGGGGTGGCCGCATGGCCAGAACGCGCTACGCCTCCGACAGGGGGCTGACGTCGCGGATGCTCGTGACGATGTTCCTGCTGGGGCTTGTCTACGTCGTCTTCGTGGGGGCGTTCTTCGTCTTCGTTCCCGAATGGGCCGTGGTCGCGCTGGTCGGGGCGGGCCTGTTCCTGCTCGCCCAGTACTTCTTCTCCGACAAGATGACGCTGTTCGCCATGCGCGGCCGCATCGTCTCGCCGCGGGAGGCTCCCGAGCTGCACGGCGTCATCGACCGGATCTGCGCGATGTCGGACGCGCCGAAGCCGAAGGTCGCGATCGCCGACTCCGACGTGCCGAACGCGTTCGCCACCGGGCGCAACCAGAAGAACGCCGTCGTCTGCGTCACCACCGGGCTGCTGCGCCGGCTCGACCCGGTGGAGCTGGAGGGCGTCCTCGCGCACGAGATGGCGCACGTCGCGCACCGGGACGTCGCGGTCATGACGATCGCCTCGTTCCTCGGCATCCTCGCGGGCCTGATCACCCGGTTCGGGCTCTACGCGGGGCTGTGGGGCGGCTTCGGGAGCCGCAGCAGGGACCAGAACACGGGGCTGATCCTGCTCGCCGTGGTCGCCGCCAGCGCCGTTGCCTACGCGATCAGCTTCCTGCTCACCCGGGCGCTGTCGCGCTACCGCGAGCTGTCGGCCGACCGCGCCGCAGCGCTGCTGACGGGGCGTCCCTCGGCGCTGGCCAGCGCGCTGACGAAGGTCACCGGGGACATCGCGCGGATCCCGACCAGGGACCTGCGGTCCGCGCAGGCGTTCAACGCGTTCTTCTTCACCCCTGCGCTCGGCCGGGGCGTCAGCGTCTCGTCGCTGTTCTCGACGCACCCGCCGCTGGACAAGCGGCTCGCCCAGCTCTCGAAGATCTCCGACCAGCTCAGCAGGGGAGTGTAGAACCGGTGGGTTTCCTGGACACGCTGCTCGGCCGCTCCAAGCCGGTCAAGCCAGACCTCGACCGGCTGTTCGGGCTCTCGACGGCCGCGATCACCCTTGAGGCGGCGACCGGCTTCACCCCGACGGGCCTCGGCTCGGTGTGCTTCCGCGCGGCGGAGGGCGGCGCGTTCGCGCGGCTGCAGCGGGACGTCCAGGAGCTGCTGGACGCCGACGAGGGGCCCAAGGTCGAGATCAGCACCGACTCCTACGGCTACACGTGGATCCTGAACCGGCACGACCCGGCGGAGCTGCCCGCCCTCGTCACCGACCTGCACGCGGTGAACGCGACGCTGGAGGCTAACGGCTTCGGCCCGCACCTGCTGGTCTCGCTGGTGGGCTTCCGCGGCCCCGAGGGGCAGCGCCTCGCCCTCGTCTACCTCTACAAGCGCGGCACGTTCTACCCGTTCGCCCCGCTCCCCGGGGACAAGCGCGACAACGCGCTGGAGCTCCAGGTGCGCGGCGCGGTCGGCGCCGACCTGCCGTTCGAGGACGACCTCGGCCGCTGGTTCCCCGTCTGGGGCGCCCCGGGCCTTTGACCGTGACCCGGCACCGTGACCGAGTCGTGTCCGATATGTGTGTCACAAGACGCTGAACCCCGCCCGCGTCCGGGCTAGCGTCCGGCCATGGCGCCCTCCCGTGACGCTCCCGACTCCGGGCTGACCTGGCGGATGCTCGCCACGGCGGTCCTGGTCGCGCTCGTGTACGCGGCCGCCGTGCTGCCCGCGTTCCTCGCCGGTCCGGTGTGGGGCGCGGCCGCGGCGGCCGCCGCGGTGGCCCTCGCGGTGCTCTCGGCCCGCGCGGCGGACCGGGTGGCGCTCTACGCGATGGACGCCCGCCTCGTCACTTCCAGCGAGGAGCCGGAGCTGCACGCCGTCCTGGACCGGCTGTGCATGTCGTCCGGCCTGCCCAAGCCCCGGCTCGCCGTCTCCGCGCTGGACACGCCCAACGCGTTCGCCGCCGGGTCGGGACCGGGGTCGGCGGTGGTGTGCGTCACCGGCGGGCTGCGCTCGCGCCTCGAACCGGGCGAGCTGGCCGCCGTCCTCGCCCACGAGACCGCGCACGTCGCCAACCGGGACGTGCTCGTCGGGGCGATCGCCACGTTCCCCGCCCTGTGCGCCGGGCTGTTCCTCGGCTGGTGGACGGGCCTCCTCACCGGCCGCGACAGGTACGGCGCCGGGCGCGCGGCGGCCTTCGCGGGCGGGATCGTCCTGCTGCCGCTCGGGATCGCGGCGGCCGTGCTGTACGCCGTCGGCACGCTGGTGGGGCTTTCCCTGTCGCGGCACAGGGAGCTGTGCGCCGACTCCACCGGGGCGCTGCTGACCGGGCGCCCCTCCGATCTCGTGTCGGCCCTGGACAAGATCAGCGACGGGCTGCGGGACGCGTCCCGGGACGACCTGCGGGCGCTGCGCCCGGTGAGCGCCCTGTGCGTGGTCGGGGCGCGCGGCGGCGGCGCGGCCGGGCTGCTGTCCAGCCACCCTCCGCTGGAGCGGCGCCGGGAGCGGCTGTCGGCCCTCTCCTGGCGGCTCGCGAGCGGCGGCTGACGTGGGGTTCCTGGACGGCGTGCTCGGACGCCGCGTGCCCGGCATGCCGGACCTGGACCGGCTGTTCGACCTGCCGCCCGCCGTGGCGGCGCTGGAGGCCGCGACGGGCTTCGCCCCGGACGGCACGGGCGCGGTCTGCCACCGCCTCGTGGAGGGCGGCCCGTTCGGCGCCTTCGACCGCGTGCAGCGCGACGTCGCCCGGCTCCTGCGCGACGACCCGGGCCGCGAGACGGGCCTCAGCGCGGGCCCGCACGGCTGGGGGTGGGCGCACGTCACCCGCCCGCCGGACGCGTTCGAGCGGCTGGTCGCCGACCTGCACATGGTCGGCGCCACGCTGACCGCCGCCGGCTACGGGCCCTACCTGCTCTGCTCGGTGACCGGCTTCCGCAGGGCGGACGAGCCGCAGCGGCTCCTCCTGGTCCATTCGCCCGGCCGCGGCACGTTCTACCCGTTCGCCCCCCGCCCGCCCGGCGAGCAGGGGGCACGCGGCCGCAACAACCTGGTCGAGACGCGGGCGCGCGAGGCGCTCGCGGAGAGCCTGCCCGTGGAACCCGATACGGCCAGGTGGTTCCCCCTCTGGGACGCGCCCGGCCTGCCTTAGGACCTCCCTTAGGGAAGGGCGAGCATCTGGTCGAGGGCCACGCGGGCGTAGTGCGCGGTCTCCTCGTCCACCTGGATGACGTTCTGCACCTCGCCCCGCGCCAGCGACTCCAGCGACAGCACCAGGTGCGGCAGGTCGATCCGGTTCATCGTGG
This sequence comes from Actinomadura livida, assembly GCF_014648675.1. GTDB lineage: Bacteria > Actinomycetota > Actinomycetes > Streptosporangiales > Streptosporangiaceae > Spirillospora > Spirillospora livida. The sequence continues at coordinate 141,256 of NZ_BMRO01000003.1, read as the reverse complement.
AGCAGTAGCAGACGGTCTTGTCGAGGAACATGACGTTCTTGTCCGGGTGGGCGTTCGCCAGCCGCCGGACGAGGTTCAGCTCGGTGCCGATGGCCCAGGACGAGCCGGGCTCCGCCGCCTCGATCGTCTTGATGATGTACTCGGTCGACCCGATCTGGTCGGCCGCGGTGACGACCTCGTGGCGGCACTCCGGGTGCACCAGGACGTGCACGCCGGGAACGCGCTCCCTGACCTCGTTGACCGAGTCCAGGCTGAACCGGCCGTGCACCGAGCAGTGGCCGCGCCAGAGGATCATCTTCGCGTCCCTGAGCTGCTGCGGCGTCAGGCCGCCCCCCCGGCGGTGCGGGCTGTAGACGACGCAGTCGTCCAGTGAGAGGCCCATCTGCAGGACGGCGGTGTTGCGGCCGAGGTGCTGGTCGGGCAGGAACAGGACCTTCTTGCCCTTCCCGTAGGCCCAGTCCAGAGCGCGCTTGGCGTTGGACGAGGTGCACACGACACCGCCGTGCCGTCCGACGAACGCCTTGATGTCGGCCGAGGAGTTCATGTAGGTGACGGGGACGACGTCGTCGGCGACGCCCGCGTCCTCCAGGACGTCCCAGCAGTCCTCGACCTGGTCGAAGGTGGCCATGTCGGCCATCGAGCAGCCGGCGCCGAGGTCGGGCAGGATCACCCGCTGGTGGGCGGCGGTGAGGATGTCGGCCGACTCCGCCATGAAGTGGACGCCGCAGAACACCACGTAGGGGGCGTCGGGCCGGGCCGCGGCCTGCTGGGCCAGCTTGAACGAGTCGCCGGTGACGTCCGCGAACTGGATGACCTCGTCCCGCTGGTAGTGGTGGCCCAGCACGAACACCTGCCCGCCGAGGGCCGCCTTGGCGGCGCGGGCCCGCTCCACGAGCGCCGGGTCGGAGGCGGCCGGCAGTTCCCCGGGGCAGTCGACACCGCGCTCGCTGGCGGGGTCGGTGCCGCTGCCGAGCAGCAGCAGCGGAAGGTCGCGTGTCGTCGTGGTCACGGCGTTCTCCCTTCGCGACGGAGGACTTATCGTCGCTTTGACGACTAATGATTGCACATCCCCGGCCCGGCGGTGATGTGACGTACGACGCACCCCCTCGTGGTGTTAGGGAAGACCGATACGCGGAATGGGCCTGTGGCGAGGTACGTTGTCCTACGGGAAGGGGCGTACGACGTCCTCGAGGACAAGCGACACTCCGCCGCCCCGCGCGGCGCAGCGAGACCCGGGAGCTGAACACATGACGGTTTCAGGCGAGACCACGCAGGAGACCACGCAGCAGGGCGTCAACCTCACCGACGCCGCCGCCGAGAAGGCCAAGGGCCTGCTCGAGCAGGAGGGCCGCGACGACCTTGCGCTGCGTGTCGCCGTGCAGCCGGGCGGCTGCTCCGGCCTGATCTACCAGCTCTTCTTCGACGAGCGCGAGATGGACGGCGACCAGATCCAGGACTTCGGCGGGCTGTCGGTCCGCGTCGACCGGATGAGCGCCCCCTACCTCACCGGAGCGACCATCGACTTCGTCGACTCCATCGAGAAGCAGGGCTTCACGATCGACAACCCGAACGCGTCGGGCTCCTGCGCCTGCGGCGACTCCTTCAACTGAGCCGCCTTCGGTGAGCGCCCGCGGAGGGGCGGCCGGGACACCTTGCCCGGCCGCCTCTTTCCGGTTGCCCGGCGCACTCCAGCAGTGATCCATGGTGCGATGGGGAAGTAGTCTTTCCGGGTTCGAAACAGCCGGCGAACAGCCGGACGACCACGACGAGGAGAGCGGCTCCGTGCGCATCGCCGTGACAGGCTCCATCGCTACCGACCATCTGATGACCTTCCCCGGAAGGTTCACCGACCAGCTCCTGCCCGATCAGCTGGCCCGGGTATCGCTGTCCTTCCTGGTGGACGAGCTGGAGATCCGCCGCGGCGGAATCGCCGCCAACATCTGCTTCGGCATGGGGAGCCTCGGCAAGGACTCGGTCCTCGTCGGCTCGGTCGGCGACGACTTCGCCGACTACCGCTCCTGGCTCGAGCGGCACGCCGTGGACACCGCGTCCGTGCACGTGTCGGAGATCCACCACACCGCCCGCTTCCTGTGCACCACCGACCAGGAGCAGAACCAGATCGCCACGTTCTACGCGGGCGCGATGAGCGAGGCCCGCTCCATCGAGATCAAGCCGGTCGCCGACCGCGTCGGCGGCCTCGACCTCGTCGTCATCAGCCCGAACGACCCCGAGGCGATGCTCCGGCACACCGACGAGTGCCGCACCCGCGGCATCCCGTTCGCCGCCGACCCGTCCCAGCAGCTCGCCCGGATGGAGGGGACCGAGGTCCGCCGCCTCATCGACGGCGCCGCCTACCTGTTCAGCAACGACTACGAGCGGGCGCTCGCCGAGGAGAAGACCGGCTGGAGCGGCGAGGAGATCCTCGGCCGCGTCGGCGTCCGCGTCACCACCCTGGGCGCCAAGGGCGTCGTCATCGACCGCGAGGGCGAGGAGGGCCTGCACGTCCCGTGCCTCCCCGTCGAGAACGTCGTCGACCCGACCGGCGTCGGCGACGCCTTCCGCGCGGGCTTCCTGACGGCGACGGCCTGGAACCTGCCGCTGGAGCGCGCCGCCCAGGTCGGCTGCGCCATCGCCGCGCACGCGCTCGAGGCCGCCGGCCCGCAGGAGTACACCCTGTCCCGCCAGGGCTTCCTCGACCGCTTCGCCGCCGCCTACGGGTCCGACGCGGCCGACGAGATCGCTCCCCACCTGACCTGCCCCGCCCCGTAGCCGCTCCCTCGACCGCCACGTGAAAGGGCCGCGCCCCCCGGGCGCGGCCCTTCATCGTCTGCGGAACGGGGCGGGTCCCAGGCACGCCCTTCCGCGCACGCGCGTCAGTACATGCGGCGGATGTGGAACCCCCAGCCGCCCTGCGGGAGCGTCTCCTCCCACACGAACTCCTGCGACTTCATGCGGCACCAGGCGGGGACGTCGGTCCGGGCCGCGGCGTCGTCGGCGAGCACGGCGATGATCTGCCCGACCGGCACCTCGCGGATCCGCTCGGCCAGCATGATGATCGGGATGGGGCACTTGCGGCCGAGCGCGTCGATGGCGAGCGCGGGCGGGGGGCCGGCGGGCTCGGCGGGGGGCGGGGCCGCCTCGGGGGACGTCGCGCCCTTGCCGCGGCCTCGGAACCTCATGGGCGCGACCGCCTCCCTGTCTCGAGGGTGTTCCCTGTCTCGAGCGTGCTCATCGCCGTCCCCCGCAGCCGGGCGACGGCGCCCGGGAGCTCGGCGAGGAACCGGTCGACGTCCGCCGTGCGGGCGCCGCGCGGCAGCGATACCCGGACGTTCCCATGGGTGATCACTCCCATCGCCTCCAGCACGTGACTGGGACGCAGCGTATCCGCCGTGCACGAGCTGCCGGACGAAACCGCGAAACCCAGCCGGTCGAGTTCGGTCAGCAGCGCCTCGCCCTCCACGTAGAGGCACGAGAACGTCACCAGGTGCGGCAGGCGCCGGACCGGGTCGCCGGCGACCTCGACGTCGGGGACCCGCCGCGGGACTTCGGCGCGGATGCGGTCCACGAGCGCGGTGAGGCGCGGCGCGTCGGCGGCCATGTCCGCACGGTACGCCTCCAGCGCCGCGGCCGCCGCCACGATGCCCGGCACGTTCTCGAACCCGGGGACGCGGCGCCGCTCCCGCTCGTCGTCGGGCAGCGGGGAGCGCCACCGGGTGCCCTTCCGGACGGCGAGGACGCCGACCCCGGCCGGGCCGCCCCACTTGTGCGCGCTGCCGGCCAGGAACGACCAGCCGCCCGGGACGTCCGCCCGCCCGAGGGACTGCGCGGCGTCGACGAACAGCGGCACGCCCGCCGCGCGGCAGGACTCGGCGGCCTCCGCCACGGGCTGGATCGTGCCGACCTCGTGGTTGGCCGACTGCAGGCAGGCGAGCGCGGTGTCGGGGCGCAGCGCGGCGGCGAACTCCTCCGGGTCCACGCGGCCGGTCCGGTCGACCCCGACGGCCGTCACCTCGCCGCCGTCGCGCTCGTGCAGCTCGGCCGCGTGCAGCACGCTGGAGTGCTCCACGGCGCTGACGACCAGGTGGCGCCCGACGCGGCGGCGCGCCCGCAGCCCGCCGAGGACCGCCAGGTGCACCGCCTGGGTGCCCGACGTGGTGAACGACAGCTCGTCCGCGCGGACGCCGAGGACGGCGGCGACGCGCTCGCGCGCCCGGTCCAGCACCACGCGGGTGCCCCTGGCCGTCCCGTACAGGCGTGCGGGGTCGGCCCAGGCCGCGTCCATGGTCTCCAGCAGCGCCGACCTGGCCGCCGGGTGCGGCGGCTCGGTGGACGCGGCGTCGAAGTAGGCGCCCGGAATGCTCGGTTCGGCCACGCAAGAACACTAACCGGGCACCCGATCGGGGGGGTGCGCGACCCTCGCGCTAGTGTGTCCACCACACGTGTAACAACTGATCTCTCCGCCCGGCCGACCGGGCTTTCACCGTGGGGAAGGCATTCCGTGAGTCCGACCCGCTCTAGGGAGCGGCGTACGCCTGTGCGCAGTCGCCGCGCATTGAGAAGCGCCGGTGCGCTGGGGCTGCTGGCGATGTCCGCCACCGCCTGCAGCGGCAGCCGCCTTGGCATGCCCGAGCCGATCAGCATCCAGGGCGAGCGCATGCTGCAACTGTGGCAGGGTTCCTGGATCGCGGCGTTCGCGGTCGGGGGCCTCGTCTGGGGACTGATCATCTGGGCGGTGCTGTTCCACCGCAAGCGCTCCGACGACCTGCCGCCGCAGGTCCGCTACAACCTGCCGATCGAGATCCTCTACACGGCGGTCCCGTTCGTCATCATCGCGGTCCTGTTCTACTTCACCGCGCGCGACCAGAACTTCGTCGAGTCGACCAGTGAGAACCCCGACGTGGTCGTCGACGTCATCGCGTACCAGTGGAGCTGGCAGTTCGACTACAAGGAGAAGGACGCCTCCGGCAAGGAGCGGACCGTCGCCTCCGTCACGGGCGTGCCCGTGGCGCCGAACGGCCCCGCCCCCGGCAAGCCCGTGATGACGATCCCCTCGGGGGAGACGGTCCGCGTGCGGCTCCACTCCAATGACGTCATCCACTCGTTCTGGGTCCCGGCGCTGATCTACAAGAAGGACGTCATGCCGGGCTTCGTCAACGAGTTCGAGTTCACGGCCACCAAGCAGGGCACCTACGAGGGCCGCTGCGCCGAGCTCTGCGGCGTCGACCACAGCCGGATGCTGTTCCAGCTGAAGGTCGTGTCCCCCGAGCAGTACGACAAGTTCATCGCCGACTCCAAGGCCGCACTGGCCGCGGGAGGTGCCCAGTGACCACGACCAGTCACGCACCGAGCGCACCGATCGCCGCGCCGCGGACGAGCAAGGGGCGGATCCTCGCCTCCTGGCTCTCGTCCACCGACCACAAGGTGATCGGCTACCTCTACCTGATCACGTCGTTCTTCATGTTCCTGTTCGGCGGCGTGCTCGCGCTCGTGATGCGCGCCGAGCTGTTCGAGCCCGGTCTCCAGGTCGTCAGCAACGAGCAGTTCAACCAGATGTTCACGATGCACGGCACGATCATGCTGCTGATGTTCGCGACGCCGCTGTTCGCCGGCTTCGCCAACGTCATCATGCCGCTGCAGATCGGGTCGCCCGACGTGGCGTTCCCCCGGCTGAACATGCTGGCGTTCTGGTTGTTCCTGTTCGGCAGCCTGATCGCCCTGTCGGGCTTCCTGACCCCGAACGGCGCGGCCAGCTTCGGCTGGTTCGCCTACGCCCCGCTGTCGGACGAGGTCCGCTCTCCGGGCATCGGCGGCGACCTGTGGGTGATGGGCCTGGCGATGTCGGGCTTCGGCACCATCATGGGCGCGGTCAACTTCATCACCACGATCCTGTGCATGCGCGCGCCGGGCATGACGATGTTCCGGATGCCGATCTTCACCTGGAACGTCTTCCTGACCTCCGTCCTGGTGCTGCTGGCCTTCCCGCCGCTCGCCGCGGCGCTGCTGGCGCTGGAGGCCGACCGCAAGCTCGGGGCGCACATCTTCGACGCCTCGCACGGCGGCGCGCTGCTCTGGCAGCACCTGTTCTGGTTCTTCGGGCATCCGGAGGTCTACATCATCGCCTTGCCCTTCTTCGGCATCGTGACGGAGATCCTCCCGGTGTTCAGCCGCAAGCCGGTGTTCGGCTACGTCGGCCTGGTCTTCGCGACCATCAGCATCGCCGGGCTGTCGATGACCGTGTGGGCGCACCACATGTTCGTGACCGGCCAGGTCCTGCTGCCGTTCTTCTCGTTCATGTCGTTCCTCATCGCCGTCCCGACGGGCATCAAGTTCTTCAACTGGGTGGGGACGATCTGGCGAGGGCAGCTGACGTTCGAGTCGCCGATGCTGTGGGCGCTGGGCTTCCTGGTGACGTTCCTGTTCGGCGGGCTCACCGGCGTCATCCTGGCGTCGCCCCCGATGGACTTCCAGCTCTCCGACTCCTACTTCGTGGTGGCGCACTTCCACTACGTCGTCTTCGGCACCGTGGTGTTCGCGATGTTCGCGGGCTTCTACTTCTGGTGGCCGAAGTGGACCGGCAAGATGCTGAACGACCGCCTCGGGCACGTCCACTTCTGGATGCTGTTCGTCGGCTTCCACGGCACGTTCCTCGTCCAGCACTGGCTGGGCGCCGCGGGAATGCCGCGCCGGTACGCCGACTACGCCGCGGAGTTCCACGCGCTGAACGAGATCTCCACCATCTTCTCGTTCCTGCTCGGCGCCTCGATGCTGCCGTTCTTCTACAACGTGTACATCACGTGGAAGCGGGGCAAGCGGGTGGAGGTCGACGACCCGTGGGGCTACGGCGGCTCGCTGGAATGGGCGACGTCGTGCCCGCCGCCGCGGCACAACTTCAACTTCATTCCGAAGATCCGTTCAGAGCGGCCGGCGTTCGACCTGCACCACCCGCACGTGGGTGCCCAGGGCGAGCTCGCCGGGGCGAAGGGAGAGTAGCCGATGCGCGTCCAGGCGTTCATGTTCTACGGGACCGCGCTCTTCTTCCTCGCCACCGACGTCGTGTACTGGCTCTGGTCCAAGGACTGGACCGGCACCACGGCGCTGGGGCTGGCCGTCGGCCTCGCCGGGCTCATCGGGTTCTACGCCCACTTCACGATCCGGCGCCTTGAGCGGGCCAACAACGGGCCGCTGTACGAGGACGACCCGCAGGGCGACATCGCGGACGCGGCGGGCGAGGTGGGCTTCTTCAGCCCGCACAGCTGGTGGCCGCTGTACATCGGGCTGTCGGCCGCGACCGTCTCGCTCGGCATCGTGTTCGGCTGGTGGCTGTTCATGTTCGGCCTGGCCGCCGCGCTCCTGTCCACGATCGGTCTGGTCTTCGAGTACTACCGGGGTCATTTCGCCCACTAGTCGGTAAAAGAACCCCAGGAGGGGCCGGTGTCCGCATTTTGCGGGTACCGGCCCTTTCACATACTGGGCACCGTTCCAGCGACCGGGCTGGGCAGGCGGGTCGATCGCCCAGTGGGGACGACCGGGGGGTCCACATGCGGGTGGGTGGCTCACGACCGGGGGACCGGGGGCGGCGCGCCGCCGCCGTGCTCGTGGGAGCGAGCATGGTCGCGGGGGCCGCGGCGTGCTCGGAAGGCGACGACAAGGACGGTGCCGAGGCGGTACGCCTCACGGTGTCGCCCGACGGCGGCGGAACGCACGGGCCGGAGCGGCCCATCGCCGTCCAGGCGCACGGCGGCACCATCGAGAACGTGACCGTGTCCACCGGGGGCGGCGCGGTCGAGGGCGGCCTGAACGCCGACAAGACCGAGTGGCGGTCACGCTGGACGCTGGAGCCGGGCGCGACGTACACGGTCGGCGCGACGGCGCTCGGCGCGGACGGCAGGACCCGAACGATCACCAGCCGCTTCACGACGGCGAAGGTGGAGAAGACCAACGACGTGACGATCGAGGCGCCGAACGACAAGGAGACCGTCGGCGTCGGGATGCCCATCATCATGCAGTTCGAGCGCCCGGTGAAGGACAGGGCGGCGGTCGAGCGGGCGCTGGAGGTCCGCGCCGACAAGACCGTCGAGGGCGCCTGGCACTGGTTCGGCGACCAGGAGGTCGTGTTCCGGACGAAGGAGTACTGGCCGGCCCACACCAAGGTCACCTTCGACGCCCACCTCAGCGGTGTGCGCACAGGCGGCGACGTGTACGGGGGGAAGAACTACTCCCTCGGCTTCAAGGTCGGCGACTCGCAGGTCTCCACGGCCGGCGAGGACACCCACAAGATGGTGGTGAAGGTCAACGGCAAGAAGGTCCGCACCATCCCGACGAGCATGGGCAAGGGCGGGGTGCGCAAGTACACCACCACCAACGGCGTCCACCTGGCGATGTCGAAGGAGGACCCCGTCACGATGACGTCCTCCTGGATGGGGATCAGCCCGGGGAGCCCCGGCGGCTACAGCCTGACCGTCTACAAGTCGGTGCGGATCTCCGACAGCGGTGAGTACGTCCACAGCGCGCCGTGGTCGGTGGGCAGCCAGGGCAGCTCGAACGTCAGCCACGGCTGCATCAACGTCAGCCCGTCCAACGCGAAGTGGTTCTTCGACCTCACCCAGCGCGGCGACCCCATCGTGGTGACCGGATCGAGCCGGGAACTCGAAACGAACAACGGCTGGGGCTACTGGCAGGCCGACTGGAAGGAGTGGGTGAACGGGAGCGCGCTGAAGCGGTCGGTCAAGACGGCCCCGCCCGAGGACGCGTCCACCGTGTCCGCCGGGCAGGGCGGCCCGGACCAGCCGCGAGCCGAAGGCGAGTGACACACCGGCTAGCGCAGCGGCGGCGGTTCCGGGACGCCGTTGCGGCGGGCCCAGTCGCGGGCCATGGCGATCCTCCCGGGGCCCGGAGGGTGGCTGAGCCACAGCAGGCTCTCCAGGGCGTCGGGGTTCAGGTCGGAGATGTTGCGCACGGACAGCTCGTGCTGCATCGACACGAACGTCGCCGGGTCGCGGGTGAGGTTCAGGGCGTGCACGTCCGCGCGGGCCTCGATGTGCCGGCTGACGAG
>NZ_BMRO01000003.1:0-132175 GCF_014648675.1 Actinomadura livida | reverse complement strand
CGGGGGCGGGTGCCGGGCGGGCCCGCGGGATCGATGCCCGCGCGGCGCAGGAGGCGCGGAGAGGTCATCAGCAGGTGCAGCAGGCACATCGCCCCGGCGACGCCGAGTGCGCCGACCAGCGTTCCCCACAGGACGTCGTTGCGCTTGGCGTGGCCGAGTTCGTGCCCGACGATCGACTCGATGCGCTCGGGCGGGGACTTCAGCAGCGTGTCGTACAGGACGATGCGGCGGGTGGAGCCGAAGCCGGACACGTAGGCGTTCAGCGACGTCGTCCTGCGGGAGGCGTCGGCGACGAGGACGTCGGTGACGGGCACGCCGTCCCGCTCGGCCATCGCCAGCAGGTCGGAGCGCAGCGGCTCCTGCCTGAGCGAGTGGAACCTGTTGAACACCGGCTCGACGGCGATCGGGTAGATGAACGACACCAGGACGACGAGGAGGAACCCGCCGGCGGCGGCGCCCGTCCACCAGTAGCGCGGGAAGCGGCGCACGACCGCGTACAGGAGCAGCAGGGCGACCGCGTAGATGACCCAGGTGACGCCGAGGGACTTGAGCTGGTCCACGAGCCATTCGGGCCAGCTCTGCGTCGACAGCCCGTACCGGCGCAGTACCGACTCGCGCCAGATGCGGAACGGGAGCCCGGCGACGCGCAGCAGCGTCGTGAGCGCCAAGGCCCCGATGACGACGCGCAGGGCCCAGCGGCGGGTGCGTGCGGTGACCCAGCCGATGAACCGGGCGCCGACTGGGGTGAGGCCCAGCGCGAGTATCAGCGCGAGGCCGACGACGAGGCCGGCGTAGGCGGGCGGGTTGATGGCCGAGTCGAACGCCTGGGAGCGGGCGATCTCGGCGGGGGAGAAGTCCAGCGCCGGATCGGGTTCCGCGTGCCCGCCGGGGACCGGGCCGGGCAGCGGGTTCCAGGGCGTGGTGACGGCGATGACGGCGCCGAGCCCGGCGAACAGCACGGCCGCCGCGACGGCGGCGGCGATCCGGGGCCGCCGCATGCGCGCGGCCTGCCCCTCGTGCTCGTCGGGTTCGTCCCGGCGGGTGCGTTCCGCTCCACCGGCACCGGGCACGGCCGGGCCCTCGTCCGCCTCTGCCTCGCTCAAGTGAGCTCCCGTTTCAGGTAGTCGCGCCATAGGGCGGTGAAGCGGTCCCGGGTGAGCCCCAGCACGTCGCGCAGCGCGGCGGCCTCCGGGACGCGCCCGGCGGTCCGGTAGAGCCGCACGAGCGTCGCCTCACCGTACCGGCCCGCGACCATCCGGCAGGCGAGCCAGGACTCCTGGTACGCCTGGGAGAGGCGCGCGGAGCCGGCGGAGAACGCGTCCGCGGCGGGCAGCGCGGACGGGACCCGTCCCGCGGCCACCTCGCGGCGCAGTTCGGCCGCCGCCGACCGGACGCCGACCCTCGTGCGGAGGTAGCCGACGTAGTCCGCGAAGCCCTCGATCAGCCACAGCGGGGTCGTGCGGTCGCGGGCGCCGCCGGTGGCGACATGCGTCAGCTCATGGGTCAGCACGACGTCGCGCCCCAGGTCGTTGAGGCGGCCGAAGGTGCCGGGGGAGACCACGACGCGGTCCTGGCCCCGGGCCCGGCCGGCGGACGGTGCGACGGTGGCGAGGGCGGCGATCTCGTCGAGGCGCTGGTCCGGTCCCGCGAGCGCGGACGCCAGCCCCGCGTCGGCGGGGACCAGGGCGACGACGCGCCGCGCCCACCCGGTGCCGACGACGCCGGTGACGACGGGGACGGCCGCGTCGAGGCGTCCGGCGATCTCGGCGAGCCCCGGGGCGTCGCCGATGACGAGGCTCGCGCGGCCCTCGGCCGTCTCCAGGTCGCCGCCGTCCCAGATCGCGGGGTCGTCCCGGAGGCCGCGGGACGACCCGTCTCCGACGATCGTCCAGGTGCCGGAGCGGCGGGCCAGCGCCAGGTGGCGGGTGGCGACCACGTCGCCGCGGTCGAAGCCCCGCAGCCGGTGGCGCACCTCCACGCGGACGACGACGGCACCCGCTTCGCCGTCCGTGCCCTGCGGGGCGACGACGCGTTCCTCCCAGCGCTCCAGCGGAAGCCTGCGGAGGTTGCCGTACATGCGGGACTGGGCCTCTTGGAAGGCGGCGGGTGCGGAGGCCGCCGTCGCGAGGAACGCCGCCCGGTCGCCGCTGCGCACGGCACGCGCGCGGTTGGCGAGGACGGTGGCGGCCGCCGCGGGGTCGAACGTCCCGGTGCCCTCGTCCGCGCGGACGGGGCGCGGGCCGTCGTCGCCGGAACATGCGCCGAGGAGCGCCCCGCCGCCACCGAGGAGCACGGCGGCCCCGCCCGCGCCCAGGGCGAGTGCCCTGCGGCGCGTGACGGGGCCGCCGTGCCCGGGACCGTCCTCCATGCGCGCGATCCTATGCAGCGGGCAGGGGAGGTGCCGTCACGACCTGTACTCGGGGTATCCGTAGCCGACGATGCTCCGGGTCGGGCGTTCCCTGACCCGGACGGCCTTGTCGGTGTTGCCCTCCACGGCCTCGATGGTGCTGTCGTTGATCTTCTTGGTCACGATGCCGATGTGCACGATGTCGTCGAGGCTCTTGCCGCCGCGCCAGGAGTAGAAGACGATGGCGCCCGGCTTGGGCTCGGTGCCCCAGCGGCCCTGGTCCCGGAACCACTTGGCGTGGGCGATCGTCCATGCGTCGCTGCCGATCTGGTCGGTGAAGCCGAGCTGGTCGCCGATCCACGAGATGAACATGTCGCACCAGGCGGCGGCCTCATAGCCCCCGACGGAGCCGCCGTCGCGCGCGACGGTCTCCTTGGCGCGGGAGCTCTCCGTGTACCACTTGTTGAACTTGGTCTCGCCGTTGCCGTCCTCCTTGATGCCGACCTGGGAGCGGGCGAGTTCGATGGCCCGCTCGGCGGTGGGGCGGGTGTCCTCGGCCGGCTTCTCCGAGTCGCCGGACTCCGGCCGTTCGTTCCCGGAGCGCTCGCCGTCCTCGCCCTTGCCTCCGTCGCGGCCGCCGCCGTCCTTGGGCGTGGCCCGGCTCTCCTTCTTCGGCCCGCCCTTCACCTTGTCCTTGGACGAGGACGTGCCGCCGCGCTCGCCGCCGCCCTTGGCGCCGTCGAGGTCGGCCGCGGTGACCTGTGTGGGCACGGAGCCGAACGGCAGCACCGACGCCTGCGCGGTGGCCGCGGCGGTGCCGAGGACGGCGGCGCCGACGATCACGCCGCCGGTCGTCCGCCACGTCAGGGTGAGGCGGCCCGGTTTGCGGTGCCTGCCGGACGGCTTCTGGTTCTCGGCCGGTGACGGCTCGGCCGGCGGCTTCTCGGCCGGTGACTTCTTGCCCGGTGACTTCTTGCGGTGTGCGCCTGGCACGGGGGATCTCCTGACTTCCATGCCGCCTACCGGGTTAGCTGACGGGTTCGGGCGTGGAAGCCGCCCTACGGCCCTGGCGGGCCGATTCACCCCGAGGGACGCACTGGGTCCCCGGCTCCGCGTGCGCGCTTCTGGGCGCGGTCGACCGCGGACTCGGCGGTGGCGCGCCCGGGGGCGGGCACGCCGGTTCGGATGGGGGGCTCCGCCGGGCGGGGGCGCCCGGACGGAGGGAAGGGGAAACTGCGGGCGTGGCCGCACGGGGCGGCCACGCCCGGGTCACACTGCGGGATTCACTCCTCTTCTTCCAAGACGCCTACCGGGTTAGCTGACGGGTTCGGACGTGGAAGTGGCCCTACGGCGGCTCTCACCGGTTCGTCCGGGAGAGACGCGCCGATTCACCCCGGGTGCCGGAATGCCCGTCCGGGGGCGAGCCCCGGACTCCGGCGGATATGGGTCCCCGGTTCCGCGCGTCGGCGGATTCGGCGCTGCCGCTGCGATCCTGGGGGCGTGATGGGGCCCGTGCGCGGGACCTGTCTCCCGCGTGCGAAAGAGCGGCGCCTGATGTTGTGGGTGTTGTGCGGACGGCGGCCCGTTCGTCCGGGAGCCGTCCGTGCCTGACCCGCGATGTCCGCCGTCGCAGCGCGCTCAGCGCCATGCCCGCTGGGGCGTGCGCACGGTGGAGCCGGGCCGGCCGGGCCTGCGTGGAGGCCCGCTGCGGCACCGTGGGTGCCGCGGGCGACGCGTGGAGCGCGCCGCCGGCAGGGGGAGCGGCACGTGGCTCGCGCCGCCGTCACGCGGCAGCTGGATGTGCCGCGTGGGACCATGGCGCCCGGTGGGCGCCGTGGGGCTCCGGCGTCTGGCGGGCGCCGTGAGTGGTGTAAAGGTACCAAAGCACCAATAGAACGCAAACCCCCCCAAAATCAACAACGGACCAGGTCAAGACCTGGTCCGCTGTCGGAGTGGGCTCCGTCACGCCCGCTGCGGGGCGCTCCGGGCCGGGCGTCAGGGCCGCCCGGCGCCGTAGTAGTTGCTGAGGTAGTAGCCCGAGGTGATGCTCACGACCTCGACGTTCTTCCCGGTGCGCGGCGCGTGGATCATCTGGCCGTTGCCCACGTACAGGCCGACGTGGCCGAGGCCGCTGAAGAACACCAGGTCGCCCGGCTGCAGGTTGCTCTTGTCCACCCGCTTGGTGGCGGCGTACTGGGAGTTCGTCGTGCGGGTGATGCCGACGCCCGCCGCCGCCCACGCCTTCATGGTCAGGCCGGAGCAGTCGTAGGAGTTCGGGCCCTCGGCGCCGTAGGAGTACGGCTTGCCGAGCTGGGCGTAGGCGAAGTCGAGCGCCGTGCGGGCCGAGCCGCTGGCCGGGCCGTTGTAGGTGCCGCCGATGTTGCCCGAGCCGCCGCCGGACGACGGGGTCGTCCCGCCGAACCGCCGCAGCAGGGCCTTCTGCTTGGCGACCTCCTTGTCGAGCTTGCGCTTCTGCGCCTGCAGCTCCTTCGTCTTGGCCTTCACGTCCTCGTAGGACGCCTTGGCCTGCGCCTCCTCGCGGCGGAGCCGCTGGGCGGTGGCGAGGAACTGGGTGAGCTGGGAGCTGCGCTCCTGCGACAGGTGCGAGAAGACCGCCGCCTGGTCCAGGATCGCCTGCGGGTCGTTGCTGCCGACGAAGCCGGTCACGCCGTCGGTGTCGCCGTTCTTGTAGGCGTCCGCCGCCATCTGGGCGATCCGGGAGCGCTGCTCCTCGAAGGCCGACTGCTCCTGCTTGCTCGCCTTGAGCGCCGTCTGGTACTTCTTCTTGGCGATCTTGAGCTTCTCGTTGAGCTGGTTGAACGCCTCGACCTTGTGGTCCATCTGCTCGGCGAGCTTGTCGAGCTTCTTCTGGACCTGCGCCCGGGTCGGCTGCGGGTCGGCGTGCGCAGCCATCGGAGGAGCCGCGAGGGAGACCGCCAGGGTCAGACTCGCGACGGCCGCCAGGCGGCGGGAGGCGCCTCTGCGCGCCGACCCGCCTCGCCGGTCGCGCTCGTGCGCCGTTTCCCCGATGCGATCATTGGCCACGGTCGGTTTCGCCTCTCTCGTCCTCGACATCAGGCGATGACATTAGCGAGGCGCAACAACCGTCACAACCGGTTCATCACTCTTTGGTCGACTTACTTGAACAACATCCACTTTCCGTGATGACAAGATCACGTACCGCGATGCTTCCCTTATGACAGCCTTATGAGGCCCTTATGGACGCGCGGCCTCACGCCCGGCCCAGCCGGCGCAGCAGCAGCGTCGACGGGCACGGCCGGGCACTGGCGCGGCGCGCCGCGTCGGCCACCTCGCGGTCCGACGACACCACCACGACCGAGCGGCCCGGCGGCTCCGCCCGCACCAGCTCGCCGATCAGCTCGTCGGCGGTCTGCCCGGGACGGCTGAACAGCACCCGCACGCCGCGCGGCGCCGCGATGGCGACCGGCGCGTCCAGCTCCGCGCCGTCGAACACGCAGGTGACCTCCGCGCGGGTCTGCGCCGCCAGCCCGCCGAGCCCCGACAGCAGCCTGCTGCGCTGGTCCGCCAGCGGCAGCTCCCCGTACCCGGTCTTGGTGACGTTGTAGCCGTCCACGATGAGGTGCACCCGCGGCAGGGTCAGCAGGCGGTCGAGCAGCTGCGGGTCGCTGTCGGACAGCGCCCGGCCGGGCAGCGCGCGGTGCGCCTGCCGGTCGGGCTCCAGCCCGCCGACCGCGTCCGCCGGACGGCCGATGGTCGACGGCAGCGCCAGCTCCCGGCGGACGCCCTGCGCCGCGTCCTGGAGCGTGTCGAGCAGCATCCGCAGCCGCACGTCGTCGACGTTGCGCCCCTCGCGCGCGGCCCGCTTGGCCGCCTCCGCCGCGGCCTCGGCCTGCGCCGCGCGGGCGCGCAGCTTGCGCAGCTCCTTCTCCGACGCGGCGGTCGACTCGCGCGCCGCCGCCAGCTCCCGCTCGGCCTCCCGCGCGGCCGCGCCGGCCCGCTCCTCCGCCGCCCGGTACCTGGTGCGCGCCTCGTGCAGCTTGCGGCGCAGCTCGGCCACCTCGGCCTTGCTCTCGCGCAGCTCGGCGCGCAGCCGGTCGACCTCCGCGGAGCGGGCGGTCCGGGCGGCGGCCAGCTCGTCCTTCAGCGCGGCGACGCGGCGGGCGGCGTGCTCCTCCTCGGACGCCGTCGCGGAGCGTTCCAGCTCCTCGCGCGCGGCCTCCACGAGCTCCGTCCACCCCTCGGGACGCAGGAGGTAGGCCAGCACGGCGACCCGCACCGGGTCCGCGGCGGGCGGCACGTCCCCGCCCTCGACGGCCTCCACCAGGTCGGCCTGCGTCTCGCGCAGCGGCTCGGCGACGCGGCGCCGGAAGCCGTCGTCCTTCTCCAGCACCGCGGCGATGTGCTGCCCGGCCAGCTTGGCGCGCTTGCGGCGCTCGAACCGCGCGAAGCGGCGCAGCGGGACGGGGACGTCCTCGATCGGGAGGACCCCGATCAGCTCGGCGGCGACCTCGACCACCTGCTGCCGCACGGCGCCGGGGAGCGGCCGGCTCAGGCGCTCCTCCCCGGGAGGCGGGGCGGCCGCCTCCTCCGCGAATTCGTCGCCGGGCGTCGCTCCGGGGCCGTTCTCGATGATCCCGCTCCTTCCGGGCTTCGCCGCCGGTGGGCTGTGTCTTCCCGAGCCGCCCACGCCTAACCAGGGCGAACGCGTGATCGGACGGATCGCGCCGGGCTCCCCCAGCCGTCCCGCGGCCCCCGCCCGGCGGGACGCGCCGGCACCCTCCAACCCTAGCGGGCCGGGCTTCTGTCGGTGGCGTCCTCTACGGTCGCGCTCATGACGGCTGCGCACGGTGTCCCGGCCGGTGCCCGGGCCGGTGTCCAGGGCACCCTCGACGACCTGGGCACCCCGTTGTCCGAGGTCACCTTCGTGGTGGTCGACCTGGAGACGACGGGCGGCTCGGCCGCCGACTCCGCCATCACCGAGATCGGCGCGGTCAAGGTCCGCGGCGGCGAGGACCTCGGCGAGCTCGGCACCCTGGTCGACCCCGGCGGACCCGTCCCGCCGTTCATCACGGCGCTGACCGGGATCACCACGGCGATGGTGTCGGCCGCGCCGCGCATCGAGGCGGTGCTGCCCGCGTTCCTGGAGTTCGCGCGCGGCTGCGTGCTCGTCGCGCACAACGCCTCGTTCGACATCGGCTTCCTCAAGGCCGCCTGCGCCGAGCACGGCTACGCCTGGCCCGCGTTCCCCGTCGTCGACACCGTCGACCTCGCCCGCCGCGTCCTGTCCAAGGACGAGGTGCCCAACTGCAAGCTCGGCACGCTCGCCCGCTTCTTCCGCACCTCCACCGAGCCGACGCACCGCGCGCTGGCCGACGCCCGCGCCACCGTGGAGGTCCTGCACGGGCTCATCGAGCGGCTCGGCTCCTTCAACGTCACCTCGTTCGAGGAGATGCGCGGCTTCGCCAAGGCCCCCACGCCGGAGCAGCGCCGCAAGCGCCACCTGGCCGACGGCGTCCCGAGCACGCCCGGCGTCTACCTCTTCGAGGACGCCTCCGGCGAGGTCCTCTACGTCGGCAAGAGCGGCGACCTGCGCTCGCGCGTGCGCAGCTACTTCACCGGCTCGGAGACGCGGGGCCGCGTCCGCGAGATGGTCGGCCTCGCCGAGCACGTCCGCACGATCGAGTGCGCCACCGGGCTGGAGGCCGAGGTCCGCGAGCTGCGGCTGATCGCCGAGCACAAGCCGCGCTACAACCGCCGCTCCAAGTTCCCCGAGCGCGCCATCTGGCTGAAGCTGACCGCGGAGCCGTTCCCGCGGCTGTCCATCGTGCGCGAGTGCCGCACCGACGGCGCCCGCTACCTCGGGCCCATCTCGTCGCGCCGCCAGGCGGAAGAAGCACGTGCGGCGCTGCACGAGGCCGTCCCGCTGCGCCAGTGCACCCAGCGGCTGACGCTCCGGCTGGTCGAGCGCGGCAAGACCCGCGCCTGCGCGCTCGCCGAGATCGGCCGCTGCGGCGCGCCCTGCGACGGCCGCGAATCCCCGGACGCCTACGCCGTCCACGCCGGGACGGCCCGCTCCATCATGGAGGGCGACGTGCGGCCCGTCGTGGCCGCCGCGCAGGTGCGCATCGACCGGCTCGCCTCCGAACTGCGCTACGAGGAGGCCGCCGCCCAGCGCGACCGGCTGGCCGCGTTCGTCCGCGCCGCCGCGCGCGGGCAGCGCCTCGCCGCGCTGGCCCGGCTGCCCGAGCTGGTCGCCGCCCGCCCCGGCTTCGACGGCGGCTGGGAGCTGGCGGTCGTGCGCTACGGCCGGCTCGCCGCCGCCGGCACGGTCCCGCCCCGCGCCCACCCCCGGCCCTACGTCGACGCGCTCGTCGCCACCGCCGAGACGGTCTTCCCGCCCGCCGGCGAGGCGCCCGGCGGCGTCGCGCTCGGCGAGCCGCCGTCGGCGGGCGCCACGGCCGAGGAGATGGAGTGCGTGCTGCGCTGGCTCGACCTGCCCGGTGTCCGGCTGGTCGAGGTCGACGGCGCCTGGACGTGCCCCGCGCACGGCGCCGAGGGCCTGCGCGCGTTCATCGACCGCGCCTACGAGCGCGGCTACGACCAAGGCCGCGACAGGGCTTACGAGCGGCGCGAGGCGTCCCGTCCGAGGGGTGTGCGCCCGCTAAGGTGACCGTGGAACCCGGAGCGCGGAGAGGACGACCCCTGCATGGCACTGCCTCTCTACGACAGCCAGCCCGCCCGGCGCGTCCCCTGGGTGACGTACCTGCTGGTCGCGGCCAACGTCGTGGTGTTCCTGATCACCCCCATGTCGAACTTCGCCGCCTGGTACGGCGAGGACCGGGTCCGCGAGTGCAACGCGGCGCACTTCACCTACGAGTACGGCGCCGTCCCCAAGGAGCTGACGACCGGCGACCAGCAGCCGATCCCGGCGGGGATCGTGCGGTCCTGCGGCCCGGCGGACTTCGGCAAGGCGCCCTGGACATCGGCGTTCACCTCGATGTTCCTGCACTCGGGGGCGCTGCACCTGCTCGGCAACCTGGTCGCGCTGTTCGTGGTCGGCATGGGCGTCGAGGACCGGCTCGGCCGATGGCGCTACCTGCTCAGCTACCTGGCCTTCGGGCTCGTGGCCGTCTACGGCTTCGCCTTCACCTCGCCGGACTCCCTCGTCCCGCTCATCGGCGCGTCCGGCGCCATCGCGGGCGTGATGGGCGCCTACGTGATCCTCAACCCGCGGGGGCGCATCGTCAGCTTCGTGCCGCCGATCATCGTGATCCGGCTGCCGGTGTGGGTCGTCCTCGGGTACTGGTTCGTGCTGCAGTGGCTGTCCCTCGGCGACGAGCAGAGCAACGTCGCCTACACCGCGCACATCTACGGCTTCGTCGCCGGCGTGGCGTTCGCGCTGGCGGCCCGCCGCGCCGGCCCGGCGGGCCGCCTCGCCGCGCTGAGCCGCGGCTGATCCCCGCCCGGTAGGGTCGGATTGTCGCAAGCACAGGGGGAGGGTGAAGTGGTCACTGCCATCGTGTTCGTCAAGGCCGACGTCGCGCGCATCCACGAGGTGGCCGAGACGATCGCCGCCCTGGACGGCGTGAGCGAGGTCTACTCCATCACCGGTGAGCACGACCTCATGGCGATGGTCCGGGTGGGACGTCACGAGGAACTGAACGACGTGATCCCGGGCCGCCTCAACAAGGTCCCGGGCGTCCTGGGCACCGAGACGCACATCGCGTTCCGCACCTACTCCCAGCACGACCTGGAGCAGGCCTTCGCCCTAGGCCTCCCCAACGCCGACTGAAGCCCCCACCACCGCCAGCAGGATGACCCGCGCCGGGTTTCCAGGGGTCGTTTCCTTGGGCGATGGCACACGCTCAACGACATGAATGACCACTCACGGGTCGTGCGGCCGGAGCGAGTGCAGCGAGCGCAGGCCGCAGGACCCGCCGAGCCGGGCGACCGCAGCGACACCGCACGTCCCGCACGGTCACGCCGGACCGCAACGGTGGCGTGAGGATCGACCGGCTCGCGACGGGGGTTCCAGGGGGTCGCCCCCCTGGGTCAACCGCGCAGGCTCTGCGACACGTCGACCCAGCGGTCGAGGAGGGTGCTCGCCGCTCCGGAGTCGACGGCGACCGCGGCGCGCTCGTAGGCGTCGCGCAGGGCCGGGGTCAGCGCGTCCGGCTCTGGGGTGCCGTCGTAGGCCGTGATGAGCGCGGCGGCGTTCAGCAGCACCATGTCGCGGACGGGGCCCTGCCGCCCGGCGAACGTCTCGCGGGCCACCCGGCCGTTGAACTCGGCGTCGGCGCCGCGCAGGTCGTCGGGCTTGGCGGGCGGGATGCCGAGGTCGGACGGGTCGAACGTCGTCTCGGTCGCGGTGCCGTCGCGGACGACCCACACCGTCGAGGTGCCGGTGGTCGTCAGCTCGTCGAGGCCGTCGTCGCCGCGGAACACCAGCGAGGAGCAGCCGCGGGCGGCGAACACGCCCGCGACGACGCCCGCCATCCGGGGGTGGAACACCCCGACGGCCTGGGCGGTGGGACGGGCCGGGTTGGTGAGCGGGCCGAGGAAGTTGAAGACGGTCGGCGTGCCGAGCTCGCTGCGCGTGCGGGCCGCGTGCCGCAGCGCCGGGTGGTACAGCGGCGCGAAGCAGAACGTGATGCCGAGCTCCTCGGCGACCCGCGCGGTGGCGCCGGGGGGCAGGTCGATGGCCACGCCGAGGTTCTCCAGCAGGTCCGCGGCGCCGCAGGACGACGACGCCGCCCGGTTGCCGTGCTTGACGACCCGGACGCCCGCGGCGGCGGCCACCACGGCGGCCATCGTGGAGATGTTGACGGTGTGGGCGCGGTCGCCGCCCGTCCCGACGAGGTCCGCGATCGGGCCCGGGACGTCCATCGGGGTGGCGTTGTCCATCATGCCTTCGGCGAGGCCGGTGACCTCCTCGACCGTCTCGCCCTTGGCGCGCAGCGCGACGGCGAAGCCGGCGATCTGCACGTCGGTGGCGTCCCCGGCCATGATGCTGTTCATGGCCCAGGAGGTCTCCTCGCTGGAGAGCGACTCGCCCGCGAGCAGCGCGTTGAGGAGGGCGGGCCAGGTGGTGCGCGCGTCCCGGGGGTCGGAGGCCCGGTGGTCGGAAGGCCGGTGCATGGAGGCGGTCCCTACGGCGTCGACGGGTGGCGGACCCGGGGTCTACAGGACGGGGAGACGGGTCTCGGCGCGCTTGCGCATGAGGCCGGCGACCGCGTTCGCGACCGCGACCGGGTCGAGCGGCAGGCTCACCACGGCGTCGGCGCGCGACCACGTCGCGAGCCAGCCGTCGTCGCGGCGGGCGATGACGGCGAGGACGGGCGGGCAGTCGTACACCTCGTCCTTGGCCTGGCGGCAGACGCCGAGGCCGCCCGCGGGCTGGGCCTCGCCGTCCACGACCAGGACGTCGATGTCCCCCTCGTCGAGCCGCTCGACGACGGCGGGCTGCGTCGCCCGCTCGACGAACTCGACCTTGGGGAGGCCGGCGGCGGGGCGGCGCCCGATCGCCATGCGGATCTGCTCGCGGGTGTGGGCGTCGTCGCTGTAGACGAGGACCTTCATCAGGCTCTCCGGGGCGGTGCTCATGGACGTGAAGGTTACCGGGTCGGGGGCCCGGCGGACACGCTCGGGAACCCTAGAAGGGGGGTCCTGCGTCACTCGTGGGACAGGGGCGCAATAATGGCGCCCGTGACAGCTTCCGCGATAGAGACAACACCCCACGTTCGGGCGAACCGTCCCAATGTGACCAGCGTGGGGACCATCGTCTGGCTGTCGTCCGAGCTGATGTTCTTCGCGGCGCTGTTCGCGATGTTCTTCACGATCCGCTCCGTGACGATCGGCCAGCATGGGGATGACGCGTGGCCGGGTGCCCATCTGGACCTGCCCCTGTCGGCGCTCAACACCACGATCCTGGTCCTGTCCTCGGTGACGTGCCAGATCGGCGTGTTCAAGGCCGAGGCCGGCAAGGTGGGCCGTGACGGCGGCATATTGAACGTCCGGCGCTGGGGCCTGCGCGAGTGGTACGTGCTCACGTTCCTCATGGGCTCCTACTTCGTGGCCGGCCAGGGATACGAGTACTACAACCTCGTCACCCACGAGGGACTGACCTTCGCGTCCTCGGCCTACGGCTCGGTCTTCTACCTGGCGACCGGCTTCCACGGCCTCCACGTGATCGGCGGCCTCATCGCCTTCCTGTTCATCCTCGGGCGCACCTACGCCGCGAAACGGTGGACGCACGAGCAGGCGACGAGCGCGATCGTCGTGTCCTACTACTGGCACTTCGTCGACGTGGTGTGGATCGGCCTGTTCGCCGCCGTCTACCTGCTCGACCTGTGACCGGCCTGACGACCCTGACCCACTAGAAGACATGACCCGAACGGGGATTTCCGTGAAAAGGATCACCGCATGGCGACGGCGCCCGTGGGCGGGCTACGCCGTCGTGCTGGCGGCCCTGGCGGCGATCGGCGTCGTCTACGCCGGCTTCTCGCCGCAGACCGACCGCGCCGAGGCGCACAGCAGCGCCCAGGCCGCGCCGGACCTGGAGAACGGCCGGGAGCTGTTCAACAAGAACTGCGCGAGCTGCCACGGGCTGAACGCCGAGGGCACCAAGGACGCCGACGGCAACCCGATCGCCCCCAGCCTGATCGGCGTGGGCGCCGCATCCGTCGACTTCCAGGTCACCACGGGCCGGATGCCCGCGATGAACCCCGGCGCGCAGGTGCCGCGCAAGGAGCCGATCCCCACCTTCAACACGTCGATCAAGACCGACTACGACGACCCGGAGCGGCGGAAGCAGGCCGAGGAGCAGCTCGCGAAGGCGCAGAAGAACGTCATCGACCTGCGGGCCTTCATCCAGACGCTGGGCGGCGGCCCTGAGGTCCCGCCGGCCTCGGCCGTGGACCCCGAGGGCGGGGACGTCGCGCTGGGCGGCAAGCTGTTCCGCACCAACTGCGCGCAGTGCCACAGCTTCACCGGGCAGGGCGGCGCGCTGACCGGCGGGAAGTACGCCCCGGACCTGCACGACGTGACGCCCACCCAGATGTACGAGGCCATGCTGACCGGCCCGCAGGCGATGCCGGTGTTCAACGACAGCACGCTCACGCCGAAGGACAAGCAGGCGATCATCGCCTACCTGGTCAACGTGCGCGAGGAGCCGAACCCGGGCGGTAACGGCCTCGGCCGCATCGGCCCGGTGAGCGAGGGCCTGGTCGGCTGGCTGGTCGGCCTCGGCCTGCTGGTCCTGGCGGCGATGTGGATCACCGCGAAGAAGCCGAAGAAGCTGAAGAAGTCATGAGCGACGAGAACAAGGAGACCGCGGGCTCGACGGACCCGC
This sequence comes from Actinomadura livida, assembly GCF_014648675.1. GTDB lineage: Bacteria > Actinomycetota > Actinomycetes > Streptosporangiales > Streptosporangiaceae > Spirillospora > Spirillospora livida. The sequence goes on along the minus strand of NZ_BMRO01000003.1, from coordinate 118,496 downwards.
GGGAAGAGGGCGGCCGGCGCGAGCGCGTGATCGGCACGCCGTCCCCGGCGCGGGACAAGGCGCTCCTCGCCGAGGACGACATCTCGGCGCCGGCGGGCGCGGGCGACCAGCTCGACGAGGAGTCGGCCAAGCGGGCCGAGCGGATCGTCGCGGCGCTCTTCCTGCTCGCGTTCGCCGCCAGCGTGACGTTCATCGCGTACTTCATCGGCTGGAGCGGCCGCGACGGCGGCATGCACGGCGTCGAGGACGCCCGCGAGACCAACTTCTGGCTCGGCGGCACGATGGCGCTCGCGTTCCTCGCGATGGCCGTCGGCGTGACGATCTGGGTGCGGCGGCTGATGACCAGCAAGCCGATCGTCCAGGAGCGCCACGACCTGGCCGCCGACGAGGAGACCCGCTCGGCCTTCGCCAGGGACTTCGTGGAGGGCGCCGAGGACAGCGGCATCACCAAGCGGCCGCTGCTGCGCCGCACGCTGCTGCTGGCCGCCGCGCCGCTCGGGCTGGCGCCGCTGGTGCTGCTGCGCGACCTCGGCCCGCTGCCGGAGAAGAAGCTCCGCAGCACCTACTGGGCCGCGGCCGTGGAGCGCGCGAAGGCGGAGGGCAAGCGGGGCGTCCGGCTGGTCGTGGACGGCACCAACAAGCCGCTGCGGGTCAGCGACTTCGCCGCCCCCGGCAGCATGATCACAGTGCTGCCCGAGGGCATGGAGGAGCACGTTCCCCACGAGGAGCTGCTCACCGAGGTCGCGAAGGCGGTCACGATCCTCATCAACGTGCCCGCGGCCGACTTCAAGCCCGCTCCGGGCCGCGGCAACTGGCACGTCAACGGGACCGTGGCGTACTCGAAGGTGTGCACGCACGTGGGCTGCCCGGCGGCCCTGTACGAGCAGACCACGCACCACATCCTGTGCCCGTGCCATCAGTCCACCTTCGACGCCACGAACGCGGCGAAGGTCGTCTTCGGCCCGGCCGCCCGGCCGCTGCCGCAGCTTCCGCTGTCGGTCGAGGACGGTTACCTCATCGCGACGGACGACTACCAAGAGCCCGTCGGACCGAGCTTCTGGGAGCGCGGATGAGCGAGACCACCACGGCTCCGCCCAAGGCCGTAGAGGGCACGCTCGGCTTCGTCGACGAGCGTCTCGGGTCGACGACGTTCTTCGGCCGGAACGTCAAGAAGGTCTTCCCCGACCACTGGTCGTTCATGCTGGGCGAGATCGCCCTGTACTCCTTCATCGTGCTGCTGCTGACCGGCGTCTACCTGACGTTCTGGTTCAAGCCGAGCATGCTGGAGGTCGTGTACGACGGCTCGTACACGAACCTGCAGGGCGTGGCGATGTCGGAGGCGTACGCCTCGACGCTGCACATCAGCTTCGACGTCCGCGGCGGGCTGCTCATGCGGCAGATCCACCACTGGGCGGCGATCCTGTTCATGGCGTCGATCCTGGCGCACATGCTGCGGGTGTTCTTCACCGGCGCCTACCGCAAGCCGCGCGAGCTGAACTGGCTGATCGGCCTCGCCATGTTCACCCTCGGCATCCTGGAGGGCCTGTTCGGCTACTCGCTGCCGGACGACCTGCTGTCCGGCACCGGGCTGCGGATCACCCAGGGCGTCGCGGAGTCGATCCCCGTCGTCGGGACCTACATCTACATGTTCCTGTTCGGCGGCGAGTTCCCCGGCCAGGACATCGTGCCGCGGCTGTACATGCTGCACATCCTGCTGATCCCGGCGCTGCTGCTGGCCCTGGTCACCGCGCACCTGATGATCATGTGGCATCAGAAGCACACCGCGATGCCGGTCAAGCACCAGAGCGAGAAGCAGGTGTACGGCTACCCCTTCTACCCCGTGTTCATGGCCAAGACGGGCGCCTACTTCCTGTTCGTCTTCGGTGTCACGGCGCTGTTCGGGGCGTTCTTCCAGATCAACCCGGTCTGGCTGTACGGCCCGTACGACCCGGGCGCCATCTCGTCCGGCTCCCAGCCGGACTGGTACATGGGCTTCCTCGAGGGCTCGCTGCGGATCATGCCCGCCTGGGAGATCAACGCGTGGGGCCACACGCTCAGCCTGAGCGTGCTGATCCCGGCGCTGCTGCCGCTCGGCATCATCATGACGGGCGCGGCGGTGTGGCCGTTCGTCGAGGCGTGGGTGACCGGGGACAAGCGGCAGCACCACGTCAACGACCGGCCGCGCAACGCCCCGGTCCGCACCGCGATCGGCATGGCCGCGGTGACGTTCTACGGGCTGCTGTGGATCGCCGGCGCGAACGACATCCTCGCCGAGCGGTTCCACATCTCGCTGTTCGCCACGACGTGGTTCTTCCGGGTGACGTTCTTCGTGGGCCCGGTCCTGGCGTACATCATCACGAAGCGGATCTGCATCGGACTGCAGCGCAAGGACGCCGAGTCCGTCGCGCACGGTGTCGAGAGCGGTGTGATCGTCATGTCGCCGGAGGGCCGGTTCTCCGAGCGCCACGAGCCGGCGCGCGAGGCGGAGATGCACGTGCTCCTGTCCAAGGAGACCGCGCTGCCCGCGGCGCCGGACCGGGACGCGGCGGGCATCCCCGCCGCCAAGGGCCCGGTCGGGCACCTGCGCTCGCGGCTCAACCGCGCGTGGACCCTCGATGACATCCCCATCGAGGAGCACGGGAACGGCGGGCACGGCGAGGGAGAGCAGAAGGCCATCGAGGGTTCCGGGGAATCGCGGGAAGCCAAGCGCTGACCTGTGACCCAGGCCGTCGAGTAACAAGGCCGTAGAGAGGCCCGGTACCGCATCCGCGGTGCCGGGCCTTTCCGTCCCGCCGGGGCGGGCGCCGCGCCGGGTCCGTATTCTGGCCGGACGATGACCAGGACCCTCTTCGTCACCAACGACTTCCCTCCCCGGCCGGGCGGCATCCAGGCGTTCGTGCACGGCCTCGCGCTGCGGCGCCCGCCCGGCTCGGTCGTCGTGTACGCCCCGGACTGGGAGGGCGCCGCGGAGTTCGACGCGGCGCAGCCGTTCCCCGTCGTCCGCCATCCGGGCTCGCTGATGCTGCCGGAGCCGGGCGTGCTGCGGCGGGCGGGGGAGGTGCTGCGCGCGGAGGGCTGCGACTCGGTGCTGTTCGGCGCGGCGGCGCCGCTGGGGCTGCTGGCCCCGGCGCTGCGGCGGGCCGGTGCCGGGACGCTCGTCGGCCTCACGCACGGGCACGAGGCGGGCTGGGCGTCGCTGCCGGTGGCGCGCGGCCTCCTGCGTCGCATCGGCGACGGCGTGGACGTCCTGACCTACCTGGGCGAGTACACGCGGTCGAGGATGGCGCGGGCCCTGTCGCCGGACGCGGCGGCCCGGATGACCCGGCTCGCTCCCGGCGTCGACGAGAAGGTGTTCCGCGCGGGCGCCGGCGGTGCTGAGATCCGGGAACGGCACGGCCTGGACGGCCGTCCAGTGGCGGTGTGCGTGTCCCGCCTGGTGCCGCGCAAGGGGCAGGACGCCCTCGTCCACGCCTGGCCGCACGTGCTGCGGACGGTGCCGGACGCGGTGCTGCTGCTCGTCGGCGGAGGGCCGTACCGGGACCGGCTGGACCGCCTCGCCGCGTCGCTCGGCGTGGCCGGGTCGGTCGTGTTCACCGGCGGCGTCCCCTGGGAGGAACTGCCCGCTCACTACGACGCGGGAGACGTCTTCGCGATGCCGTGCCGCACGCGCCGCCGCGGCCTGGACGTCGAGGGGCTCGGGATCGTCTACCTGGAGGCGTCGGCGACGGGGCTGCCGGTCGTGGCCGGCGACTCCGGCGGCGCGCCGGACGCCGTCCTGGACGGCGAGACCGGGCTCGTCGTGCCGGGCCGCTCGGTGGCCCGGGTGGCGCAGGCCCTCGCCGGGCTCCTGGCCGACCCCGGCCGCGCCCGCGCGATGGGGGAGAAGGGACGTGCCTGGGTAGAGCGGGAATGGCGCTGGGAGATACAGGCCGCACGGCTGGGAGGCCTGCTCACCCCCTGAGATGACAGGATGCCGCTATGGACATCGAGGACGCCTGGGCCCGCGTTCCCGGGGAGGCCGCCCGCTGGCTGCACGACCTGGACCCCGATCACTGCTACTCGGGGTTCGAGCCGCCGCGCCGCCCCGACTCCGTCTGGCTCCTCCACGCCATGTACGCGTGGGAGGAGGGACTTGTCACCACCACCCACGACGATGTCCACCAGTCCGTGGCCGCGGCGGGGCTGACCGACACCGCGGCGGCGCTGGCCGACCCGGCGGGCGAGCTTCCCGGCGACGTCGGGGACCTGCTGGAGGGCGCGATCGTCACCGGCACCGACCTCGGCCGCAGCGGCCATCCGGGCACCGGCTGGCGGCGGCTGCGGTGGAAGGAGCTCGCGCGCGGGTTCGGCGAGCCGGTCGTCCCGGAGGGGGAGCTGCCCGGCAACCGCTGCCTGCGGCAGGGGCATCCGGCCGGGAGCTGGTCGGCGGCGATCCAACCGCCCGCGGAGGGCTGCCTCGACCGGGAGAGCTGGTACCGGCTGATCGGGGTGCTGCTGCGCCACAGCCCGTCCGGCTCGGGGACCCGCTGCCTGGCGTACTACTGCCCGCTCATCACCGCCGACTGGGAGGACGAGACGGTCTTCGCCGGGCGGCTCGGTGACGCGGCCGCGCTGTACGACCATCCGGCGATGTCCAGCTGCCCGTCCGACCTGTGGGCCGAGGACCGCTCGTGGGTCGTCTACTGCGACTGGGACCTGTGGGGGACGAAGGTCGTCGGCCCGGCCGCGCTCGTCGAGGCCGTGCTCGCCGACCCGGACCTCGAGGCCGTCCGCCTGCCCTGGACGCGTTAGCCGTACCGGTGCCCGGGAGGGGACCCGCGCCCCCGCGCCGTAGGCGCGGTCCCTTCCGGGCACCGGCGTCCGGTTGGGGCCGTGCCCCGCTCCCGAGACCAGTTCCACGCGAACGCCCCTGCCGAGGGTGGTGTGATCCGGTGCGGCCGGCCCGGCGCCCTGGGGGAGGAACCTGGAGACGGGCGCGCCGTGCTGGGCGGCTCGGACTGCCGGATCGAGTTCGCGTGGACGGGAGCGCGGGGCACGGCCCCGGCATCCGGCACCGTCGGGAGCGGCCCACCGGAATCCGGTCCCCTGGGATCGGGCTCCGCGGGACGGGGTCCCGTGGGGTGCGGCTCCGCCGGTGCCCGGCCGCGGGCGCGGTGGACGGGCGGGCGGCGCCGGTGGGCTGATCCCTGTCGCGGTGATCGATTCATCCGGGCACCTCCTGCCGCCGTGTGCGTCCGCGGTCGTGGACACACCCGAAGCTAGGGGCGGCCGGCCGCGCCGGCATCCCCGTTAGGGCGCGCTTAAGGGACGGATCAGTCCTCACTAAGCCCGCCACCGCAGGCGCCCTGGGAGCGCGCCCGCGGCACCCTGGGCCGGGGAGGGCCGGGGAGGGCCGGGACCACGGTGGACGGGCCGGGATCGATCGCCGGAGGGCTGAACGCGCCGGGGCCGTTCGCGCGTACTGGAGTGGAGAGTGGAACGGCCGCGGGTTAAGGTCTGAAAGGATTTTTTGGTACCAACGCACATCTGGGCGACTCAGGGGGCGTATGCTCCCTGAGTGATCGAGCGGGTTCTCCGGAACCCGTCCGGGGAACGCGGTGGGAGCGAGCGGGCTCCCATGCCGTACTCCCCGAACTGTCTCAGCAGGAAGGCCGCCGGGTGACGAGCCGGGCGGTCCGGAGCCGAACCGGCGTTCGCCGAGCCCTCCGTCTCCTCCACAGGAGAGGGCATGGCGCGACGCGATAACGGGCATGCGTCCCGGAACAACACGCATGCTTCACCGTGGGCGGAAACGTCCGCGCGTCCCTCGTCGAGACCCGCGCCCCGTACGGGGCCGCGGTCCGGCGAGCCGAAGCCGCTGCCGCAGTGGCCCGAAGGGTCCTGGTGGTCGGAGCAGCCCGACGGGGCCGAGCGCGGCCGGCGCGGGACCCGCGGGCCGAGCCGCCGCGAGATGAAGCGGCACGAGGCCCGCGCGAAGCGGTCCCAGCGGCGCGAGGACCAGTTCGGCGCGCGCAACAGGCCGTCCTCGGCAGAGGGCGACCGGTTCGACGCGCGGACGCGGTCCTTCGACGCCCGCAACGACTCCTCCGACGCCCGGACGCGGTCGTTCGACGCTCGCAACGAGCCGCCGGCCGACGTGCGGGCGCGGCAGTTCGGCGTCCGCAACGACCCGGCGGACGCCCGGACCCGGTTCGGCGCACCGGACGCGCGCACGCGGTTCGGGGCGCGCAACGAGCCGCCCGCCGCCCGCACGCGGCCGGCCGCGCCGTGGAGCACCGGCGAGCCCGACGCGCGGACGCGGTCGTTCGACGCCCGCAACCAGGGCACCGGGCAGCGGTTCGAGCGCTTCGACGCGCGGGCCGAGGGGACCGGGCCCGGCCGGGACCGGTCGCGCGAGTTCCAGCCGCGCGGCGGACGGCCGCCGAGGCCCGCCCGGCAGCGCGCGCAGGAGCGCCCGGCGCGAACGCGTCCCCCGGCGCGGCCGCCGGCCGCCGGCCAGGCGCGGCGTCCCGCCCCGCAGCGGCCCGGGCCGAAGGCGAAGCCGCGGCGCGGCCGCGGGCCCGCCGACCGCATGAGCATCGGCGCGATCGTGCTGTCCACCGCCGTCGGGCTGTCCCTGCTCGGCATCGCCGAGCGGGCCCTGCTGGAGGGCGGGCCCATCGGCGGGACGTCCGACCCCGCCGGCTCGGAGCGCGCCCTCGCCCCGGCCGGGCCGGGCGGGAACCCCGCGCAGCAGCAGCCGCAGTCGCCGCAGCAGCCCGGCGGGCAGGCCGGAGGTCCCGCGAACCGGACCGCCGCCCCGAACCTGGCGGTGCTCTCCGCGCAGGTGCGCAAGCTGACCATCGACGAGCGCGGCGCCGCCGCCCAGCAGGCGTACGGCGCGCCGGCGGGCGGCAGGCCGATCGTCGACCTGACCCGGACGAGCGCCGACAAGACGTGGGCCTTCGGCACCACCGCGATCCCCGTCCCGACGGGCAGTTCCGCGGCGCCGGAGGTCGCGTTCTACGCGGCGCGCTGGACGGGCGAGGAGTGGCAGGTCGGCCTCTCCGGCAGCAGCGCGTTCACCACCCTGCTCGGGGCCGTCCCCAAGAACGCCATGGCGGCGGCGGAGGTCACCGCCCTGCGCCGGTACGGGGCGGTCACCACCGAGCAGGCCACCGCCCTCGTCAACGGCTCGCGGGCCGGCGACCGGCTGATGCTGCCGTTCAAGACCGGCCAGGCGTGGACGATGACGACCTCGGAGGGCTCCGCGCGCCCGCTCGGCACGCTGGCGTTCTCGGGCGGCGACGGCCGCGTCCTCGCGGCAGGCAGCGGGCACCTCTACCGCTTCTGCTCCGACTCGGCCGGGCGCGCGATGGTCATGGTCGTCCACGCCAGCGGTGTCGCCACCACCTACTACCGCCTGCAGAACGTGCCGCGGGTCAAGGACGGCGCCGTCGTCTCGCAGGGCGCGCCGCTCGGGCGCGCCGGCACCGACCGGCCCTGCGGCGGCGCGGCCTCGCCGCGCGCCGAGGTCGGGTTCGGGCTCCGCCACGGCGGCGGCCGGGTACCGCTCGACGGCGCGCAGCTCGGCGGATGGACGTTCCGGGAGCGGGCCAACCCCCTCCTCGGGTTCGCCGAGCGCGGCGCGCTCCAGGTGCTTCCGGGCGGACTGATCGCCAACCTCGGCTCGGTCCCCGCCGGGGAGGACGCTCCGCCGCCGGTCCCGTCCCCCGACCCCTCGGCGGACGACGGCGCAGGTTCGACGCCCGCCCCCGGGGCGGCCGCTACCCAGAACAGGAGTCAGAGCGGTGCGAATTCGCAACAGTGATGATCCCATGGTCCCCACCTGGGCACTGCGTCTCGTCCTCGCGGGCGCGCTGCTGGTGCTCGTCGGCGCGGCGACCCCGCAGGGCGCCGTCGCGGTCGCGAACGTGCAGTACTTCCTCAACTTCTTCGCCGGGGTGTTCGCCCTCGTCTCGATGACCGTCGCGGTGATGAGCGGCCTGCTCGCCACCGACCGCCTCATCCTGAAGATCCGGCACCGCGTCCTCGCGCAGGCCCTGCACCGCGCCTCCGCGATCGTGGTCGTGGCGATGCTGGTCGCGCACGTGGCCGTGAAGGTGATGGCCGGCCTCGCGCTGCCCGTCAACGTCGTCGTGCCCGCGGGCGGGGCGGTGGGGCTCGGCACGATCGCGGTCGACCTGATGCTGGTCATCGTCATCAGCGGGCTGCTGCGGGCGCGGTTCGCGAACCGCGGCAAGGTCTGGATGTGGCGGTCGGTGCACGTCCTGGCCTACCTCGCCTGGCCGTTCGCGATCGTGCACGGCCTGACCGCCGGCCGGGCCGCGGCGAACTGGGTCGTGCTGTCCTACGTGATGAGCGTCGTGTTCGTCGTGCTCGCCCTGATCACCCGCATCATCGTGGTGGTCAAGCCGCGGGAGCTGAACCGCGTCGACGACGAGATCGCCCCGTTCTCCAGGCCGGACGGCGCCGGGCGGCGCCGCGACCGCCGCGCGATGGCCGCGATGGAGCACGAGGAGGCCCGCGCGGCCGCGGCGGCCCGCGCGCGGGAGACCGACCCCTTCGGCGACCACGACTACGACGCCGACGACGACCCGCGCGGCACCGTCCAGGACCCGCGCGGCATGCCCGTGTACGGCGGCGGGCGTGACACCGAGGTCTACCGATGACCTCGACCGTCGCCGTCTCCGGCATCGGCGGTCCCCGGCTGACGCTCGGTTTCGACCGGTTCGACCGCCTGGACCTCGACCGCCACCTCGCCGTGCACGGCAGGCTCCGCGCGCCCGAGCTCGACGACATCGTCCGGATGTGCGAGCAGGTCGACCTGCGGGGCCGCGGCGGAGCGGGGTTCCCGTTCGCCCGCAAGCTGATGGCAGTGGCGGCGCGGGTCAACTACCCGACCTCCGACCAGACCGCGCTGCTGCCCGGCGAGAAGGGCAACGAGCGCGGCTCCTGCGAGGACGTCGTCATCGTGGTGAACGGCGCCGAGGGCGAGCCCGGCAGTTCGAAGGACAAGGTGCTCCTCGGCCGGGCGCCGCACCTCGTCCTGGACGGCGCGCAGATCGCGGCGTCCGCGCTCGGCACCCAGCGGATCGTGGTGGCCGTCGAGGACGACGAGGCCGCCCGCTCGGTGCGCGCCGCGATCAGCGAGCGGCGGATGCCCGCGCGGGTCGTCCGGCTGACCGAGCGGTTCATCTCGGGGGAGAGCGGCGCGGTGGTCCGCGCGATCAACGGCGAGGTGCCGATCCCGCCGGGCGTCAAGGTCCGCGCCTCCGACTCCGGCGTGGACGGGTACCCGACGCTGCTGTCCAACACCGAGACGTTCGCCCAGCTCGCGGTCCTGGTGTCCCTCGGGCCCGACCTGTACGCCTCGGCCGGGACGGAGGACGAGCCGGGCACCACGATGCTCACCATCGGCGGCACCCAGGTCGTGGAGGCGCCGCTCGGCACGCCGCTGCAGACCGTCCTCGACCACTGCCAGGTGCCGCCGTCGCCGGGTGTGCTCGTCGGTGGCTACCACGGGATGTGGCTCGACCCCGCCGGTGTGTCGCGGGCCGTGCTGTCGCGCGCCGGGATGCGCCGGGTCGGCGGGACGGTGGGCGCGGGGATCATCCTGCCGCTCACGCGGGGCACCTGCCCCCTGGGCGAGGTCACCCGGATCGCCTCCTACCTGGCCGCGCAGTCGGCCGGGCAGTGCGGGCCGTGCCGGCTCGGGCTGCCCGACGTCGTGCGGTCCCTCAACGCCCTGACCGAGGGGGCGGGCACGGTGGAGGACGTCCGCCGCGCCGCCGGCATCGGCCGCGGCCGCGGCGCCTGCACCCATCCGGACGGGACGGCGAGGTTCGTCCTGTCGGCGATGGAGGCGTTCGCCGCCGACATCGACGCGCACCGGTGGGGCGGCGGCTGCGGCCTGTCGACCTACGGGGTCATGCCGCTGCCGGTGCCCACCGGCTCGGAGGGCCGGGTGGCGATCGACTGGAGCCGCTGCGACGGCCACGGGCTGTGCGCCTACATCGTGCCGGAGCTGATCCAGCTCGACCGGTACGGCTTCCCCGTGGTGCTCGGCACCGACATCCCGTCCTGGATGGAGAAGGACGTGCAGAAGGCGGTCGCGATGTGCCCCGCATTGGCGCTGCGCGTCGTCGAGGGCGTTCCCGGCGTGTCGTCGCGGCGCTGACCGCGGCACCCGTGCGCCCATTTACGGGCGCGAGAAAAGAGCAAATCAGCTGATCGCGTTTGAACCCCCGGCACGGCGTGGCGCGTATCTCCCACCAAACCCGCGCCGGGTCCGTCGAGAGATCCTCGAAAGGAGGAAGAAGTTCCCTTGAGGAAATCCTACGGAATCGCCGAAGTGCGCAGGCTGTCGCGCCCGCGCATGGGCCGCATCCTGCTGATTCTGGCGGCCGTGGCGGCCGTGGGGGCCGCCTTCGTGGTGATCATGAACCCGGTGGGCGTCCCCGCCAGTGGCGCGGCGAACCTCGGTGGCACCGTGAACACCCGCTGGGGACCGATGAGCACGCTGGACAGGAAGCTCCTCGTCGCCGTCAGGCAGGCCGGCCTGTGGGAGATTCCCGCGGGCCAGCAGGCGCAGCAGCGGGCCTCCAACCCCCGGGTGCGGGAGGTCGCCGAGATCATCTGGCAGCAGCACGTGCAGCTCGACGCCGACGCCCGCGCCACCGCGGAGCAGCTCGGCGTCATCCTGCCCAACGAACCGAATGGGACTCAGAAAGCCTACCTGCGCGAGATGTCAGGTAAATACGGCGCCGACTACGACAAGATCTGGGTGCACCGGCTGCGTGCCGCCCACGGGGCGGTGTTCACCGTCATCGCCCAGGTGCGGTCGAAGTCCGAGAACAGCGTGGTCCGCGCTTTCGCTGAACGTTCCATGAAGTTCGTCAACACGCACATGTCGCTGCTGGAGAGCACCGGCCTGGTTCCCAGGCGTGCCTTGAAGTGACGTACATCCCACCCCGCAAAAGGGAGTACCTTTCCATGGGAAGTAAGAAGAAAGCCTTCGCCGTGATCATCCCGGCGCTCGCCCTCGTCACGTCGGCGTGTCAGGTGACGCCCGGCGGGACCGCTGGCCCGCAGCCGGGCCAGAGCACCCCGGCCGCGGGTTCGGATCTCGACGGCGGACAGCTCGACGACGTCAAGAATCCGGGCGACCCCAACGGCGGCGGCCAGCAGCCCGGTGACGGGCAGCAGAGCCCCGGCGACGGGCAGCAGCCGCCCGCCGACGGGGAGCAGCCCCCCGGTGACGGGGAGCAGCCCCCGGCCGATGGGGAGCAGCCGCCTGCCGATGGGGAGCAGCCCCCCGCCGATGGGGAGCAGCCGCCCGCCGACGGCGAGCAGCCCCCCGCCGATGGAGAGCAGCCGCCCGCCGACGGCGAGCAGCCCCCGGGGGACGGGGAGCAGCCTCCCGGCGACGACCAGCAGGTCGAGATCCCCGAACTGAGGGAAGACCAGTACGTCCCGATCCGCCAGGCGCCCCGCGTCCGGCAGCCGCGGACGACCCGCCGCGGTTCCAAGGGCGTGTTCCGCGTCGACTGCGGCACCAACGAGGGCCAGGCGCACAACAACCCCGACAACGTGGTCGCGGCGCCCGGCGTCGTGAACGGCGCGCACCACATCCACGACTACGTCGGCAACCTCGACACCGACGCCTTCTCGACCGACGAGACCCTCGCCGCCGCCGGCACGACCTGCACGAACGGCGACAAGTCGACGTACTTCTGGCCGGTGCTGCGGCTGCGCGACGGCGAGGACAACTCCGACCGCGCCGAGCAGAGCCGGATCGACGGCAACGTCGGCAGCATCGTGGAGCCGGCCGAGGTGAAGCTGGAGTTCCTCGGCAACCCGCGCAGCCGGGTGGTCGCGATGCCGCAGTTCATCCGCATGGCGACCGGTGACGCCAAGGCCGTGACGAACGGCCTGCAGAACGCGAAGGCGCAGTGGACCTGCACCGGCTTCGAGAACCGCGCGTTCACCGACAAGTACCCGCTGTGCCCCGAGGGCAGCCTCGTCACGCGCGTGCTGAACTTCGCGAGCTGCTGGGACGGCCAGAACACCGACAGCGCCAACCACCGCGACCACATCGCCTTCCCCGACGAGCGGACGGGCGCCTGCCCGGAGGGCACGCTGGCCGTGCCGCAGCTGCGGATGACGCTGGCCTACGACGTCCCGGCCCAGCCGCTGGCGTTCGCGCTGGACAGCTTCCCCGAGTCCGGCCACGACCCGGTGACCGACCACGGCGACTTCATCAACGTGATGGGCGAGCAGCTCATGCAGCAGGTCGTCAACACCATCAACGGCCGTAAGCGCATGCGCGGCGGCCAGGGCCAGGGCAACGACCAGGGACAGGGACAGCCGACCGAGCAGCCCGCCGCCCCCACGGAGGAGCCGGCCGCTCCCACCGAGGAGCCGGCGGTTCCCACGGAGGAGCCCGCCGACCCGAGCCAGGAGCCGGCTCCGCCCACGGAGGAGCCCGCCACCAGGAACCAGCAGTACTGATCCATCCGACGTCCGGGTGACCCGGACCGCCCTGGGGTGAACCCGGACGCGCGGCCGGTGGGGATGCCGTTTCGACCTTCGGCGGCGCCTCACCGGCCGCGCTCGCGCGTGCGGGCGCGGCTCCGGCGCGCCCGCCCTCCGGTCCAGGACGGACGGCGTCCGGCGCATTACGATCGCGGCATGGACATCGTGATCGCGGGCGGGCACGGGAAGATCGCACTGCGGCTGTCGCGGCTGCTGGCCGAGCGGGGCGACACCGTGCGGAGCCTCGTCCGCAACCCCGGCCATGAGGCCGACGTCCGGGACGCCGGCGCCGAGCCGGTCCTGTGCGACCTGGAGGAGGCCGGCGCCGGCGAGGTCGCCGGCCACCTGCGGGGCGCGGACGCCGTCGTGTTCGCCGCCGGGGCGGGGCCCGGCAGCGGCGCGGCGCGCAAGGACACCGTCGACCGGGGCGCCGCGGTGCTGACGGCGGACGCGGCGGAGCGCGCGGGCGTCCGCGGCTTCGTGCAGATCTCCGCGATGGGCGCCGGGGAGCCGCCCGCGGGCGGCCGCGGCGAGGTCTGGGAGGCCTACATCAGGGCCAAGGGCGAGGCGGAGGACGACCTGCGCCGCCGCGGCGCCCTCGACTGGCTGATCCTGCGGCCCGGGCGGCTCACCGACGACCCGCCGACCGGCCGGGTGACGCTCGCCGAGCCGCCCATCGGGTACGGCGCGGTGACCCGCGACGATGTGGCGGCGGTCATCGCGGCGCTCCTCGACGCCGGCGACGTCCGCCGCCGCACCCTCGACCTGCTCAACGGCGACACCGCGATCGCGGACGCGGTCGCCGCGCTGCGCCCGGCCGGCCGCTGATCAGCCCGTGTAGAGCGCCTCGATCTCGTCGGCGAACTCCCGGATCACGACGTTGCGCTTGACCTTCAGGCTCGGCGTCATGTGCCCGGCCTCCTCGGTGAAGTCCACGCCGAGGATCACGTGCTTCTTGATCGACTCGGCGCGGCTGACCGACTTGTTGGCCTCGGCGATCGCGCCCTCGATCTCGGCGATCACGTCGGGGTCGCGGCGCAGCTCGTCCACCGTCATCGCCTCGGGCTTGCCGTGCTGCGCCTTCCACGGGCCGAGCGCCTCCTCGTCCAGCGTGACGAGGGCGCTGATGAACTTGCGGCCGTCGCCGACGACCAGGCACTGGCTGACCAGCGGGTGCGAGCGGAGCCGGTCCTCCAGCGGCGCGGGCGCGACGTTCTTGCCCGCCGCGGTCACCAGGATCTCCTTCTTGCGGCCGGTGATCCGCAGGAACCCGTCGTCGTCGAGGGCGCCGAGGTCGCCGGTGTGCAGCCAGCCGTCCTCCAGGACCTCCTTGGTGGCGGCCTCGTTGTTCCAGTAGCCGCGCATGATGTTGATGCCGCGGACGAGGACCTCGCCGTCCTCGGCGATGCGGACGTCCACGCCCGGGATCGGCTGCCCCACGGTGCCGATCCTCAGCGCGGTCGGCCGGTTCACGCTGGCCGGGGCGGTCGTCTCGGTGAGGCCGTAGCCCTCCAGGATCGTGATGCCGACGCCGCGGAAGAAGTGCCCGAGCCGCTCGCCGAGCGCGGCGCCGCCGGACACCGCGTACTCGACCTTGCCGCCGACCGCCGCGCGCAGCTTCTTGTACACCAGCGCGTCGAAGACCTTGTGCTTGGCCTTGAGGCCGATGCCCGGGCCGCCGCCGTCCAGCGCGCGGCTGTAGGCGATCGCGGTCTCGGCCGCCGCCTTGAAGATCTTGCCCTTGCCGTCGGCCGCGGCCTTCTGCTCGGCGCCGTTGTAGACCTTCTCGAACACGCGGGGGACGGCCAGCAGGAACGTCGGCTGGAAGGAGCCGAGGTCGGGCAGCAGGTTCTTGATGTCGCTGTGCCCGAGGACGATGCCGCCCTCGATCGTGGCGACCTGGATCAGCCGGGCGAACACGTGCGCCAGCGGCAGGAACAGCAGCGTGCTGCTGCCCTCGACCGCGACCTCGGCGATCGCGCCCTGGACGGCGTTGCGCGACGTCGACACGAGGTTCCCGTGGGTGATCTCGCAGCCCTTGGGGCGCCCGGTGGTGCCGGAGGTGTAGACGAGCGTGGCGAGGTCGCCGGCCCCGCAGGAGCCGCGGCGCTCCTCCACCACGTCGTCGCCGGTCTCGGCGCCCAGCTTCCGGACCTCGTCGATGCCCCCCGCGTCGATGCCCCACAGGTGCGCGAGCTCGGGGAGCCGCTCCCGCACCTCCTCGACCCTGGCGATGTGGTCCGCGGTCTCGGCGAACACGGCCTTCGCGCCGGAGTCGCCGACGATCCACTCGATCTGCTCCGCGGACGAGGTCTCGTAGATGGGGACGGACACCCCGCCCGCCGTCCAGACGGCGTAGTCGAGGACCGTCCACTCGTAGCGCGTCCGCGACAGCAGGCAGACCCGGTCGCCGGGCTCGATGCCGGCGGCGACGAGGCCCTTGGCGACGGCGGTGATCTCTTCGGTGAACTCGGCCGCGGTGACGGCGCTCCAGGCGTCGCCGCTCCTGCGGCGCGCCACGATGGCACCCGGCTCCTTGGCGGCCCGGGTGAAGGGCGCGTCGGTCAGAGTGGCGGAGTCGGGGACCTCCACCATCGCGGGGACGCTGAACTCGCGCACGGCCTGCTCCTGTAGTCGATCGTCGAGGTGGGCGGGGAAGTCCGCTGGGGATTCTCCGTGCACGAATGATACCCACGAGTAGGGCTTATTCCAGGGTGGGCGCCGCATCGGCACCGGCTGACAGCGGCTGTTAACGGCACGGCAAAGACCGGCCGTCGGCCGCGGCGCCGGCCGCCCGGTCGCCTACGCTTGATCCGGTCGCACACGAACGCCGTTCCGGGGGAACGCCAATGTCGCTGCTCGAAGTGATCGCGCTGACGGCCGAGGACGCCCGTGCGGCGCAGGACGGCGGCGCCGACCGGATCGAGGTGGCCGCCGACATGGCCGCCGACGGCCTTACTCCCGATCCTGACGTCGTGGAGTCCATCCGGGAGGCCACGTCGCTGCCGATCCGGGTGATGCTGCGGGCCAAGGCCGGGTTCCGCACCACCGGTTTCGAGCTCGACCGGCTGCGGCGCGCCGCGGCCGGCCTCGCCGAGGCGGGCGCGGACGGGTTCGTGCTCGGCTTCCTCGACCCGTCCGGCCACGTCGACACGGCCGCCACCGGCAAGCTCGCCGCCGACATCGCCCCGCTGCCCTGGACGTTCCACCGCGCGGTCGACCACGCCGCCGCCCCCGCCCAGGCGTGGGACGCCGTCCGCCACCTCGGCGGCGGGCTCGACACGGTCCTCACGGCCGGTTCGGCGCGGGGCGTGGACGCCGGGGTGGACGTCCTCGTCCGGCGCGCGGCCGCCGGCCCCGAGGCGGCCGGGATGATCATGGCCGGGGGCGGGCTGCGCCGCAAGCACGTCGCGGTCCTCGCCGCCGCGGGCGTCACCGCGTTCCACGTGGGCACCGCCGTCCGCCGGGACGGCGCCTGGGACGCCCCGGTCGACCCCGCCCTGGTGAGCGAGTGGCGCTCCCTGGTGTCGGCCGCGACCGGCTGACGATCCCGGCCGTGGCCGCTTGCGGCCCGTCCCATTACAGTCGTTTCATGCGGATCCACGTGGTGAGCGACGTCCATGGCCGCGCGGACGCGCTGACGAGCGCGGCGGACGGCGCGGACGTCCTCATCTGCCTGGGCGACCTGATCCTCTTCATCGACTACCACGACCACGCGCAGGGCATCTTCGCCGAGCTGTTCGGCCAGGAGAACGCCGCCCGGTTCATCGGGCTGCGGACCGAGAAGCGCTTCGACGAGGCCCGCGAGTTCTCCCGCGCCCTCTGGTCCTCGCTCGAAGGCGACGCGTGGCCGCACATCGAGCGCGCCGTCGACCGGCAGTACGCGGAGCTGTTCTCCGCCATGCCCGCCCCCGCGTACCTGACGTACGGCAACGTGGACGTCCCGCGCATGTGGGGCGCGCACCTCAAGGAGGGCCACCGCGTCCTGGACGGCGAGACCACCGAGATCGGCGGGCTCCGGTTCGGGTTCGTCGGCGGCGGCCTGCGCACCGAGTACCGCACGCCCTACGAGCTGGACGACGACGCCTACGCCGCCAAGGTCGAGGCGGTCGGGGAGGTGGACGTGCTGTGCTGCCACATCCCGCCCGACGTCCCCGAGCTGCTGTACGACACGGTGGCGCGCCGCTTCGAGCGGGGGAGCGCGGCGATCCTGGACGTGATCCACCGGACGCAGCCCAGGTACGTCCTCTTCGGGCACGTCCACCAGCCGCTCGCGAGCCGGATGCGCATCGGCCGCACCGAGTGCGTGAACGTGGGGCACTTCCGCGCCCGTGGCGTGCCGTACGTCCTGACGGTGTGAAAGATACGTTCTCTAGGGACAGCGGGCCCGCGCGCGGGCTCACGACGAGCCGGAGGGAGACGCCGATGGCGGACCGCACGAGTTCCACCATCACGGTCAAGGCGGGCAAGTCCGAGATCATGGCGGTGATCGCCGATCTGCCGGCGTACCCGGAGTGGGCGAGCGGCATCCGCGGGATCACCGTCCAGGAGACGGGCGAGGACGGCCGGGCGTCGCGCGCCGAGCTGACGTTCGACGGCGGCCCCTTCAGCGACACCGTCGGGCTCGCCTATACCTGGGAGGGCGACGACCGGGTGACCTGGAAGCTGGTGGAGGCGGGCTCGGTCGTCACCGGCCTGCACGGCTCCTACAGCCTGGCCGAGCGGGACGGCGGCACCGAGGTGACCTACGAGCTGGCCGTGGACGTGCGCATCCCGCTGATCGGCATGGTGAAGCGCAAGGGCGAGAAGCGGATCATCGACACCGCGCTCAAGGGCCTCAAACGCCACGTGGAGAGCTGAACACCCCGCAGCCACCAGAACACGGCGACTAGGCGATACCGTCACGCCGACGACCGATGGAAGATGGACCCATGAGTGAGCAGCCGGGTGACGTCCTGGACGAGGCGGCCAAGCTTTTCGACGCGCTGATCAGGCGGGTGAGCGGCGGCGGCCGGGACCGGGACGCCGACGAACCGAGCAGCGGCGAACCGAGCAGCGGCGGGGCGGGCGCGGGTGAGGACGTGTGGGCCGACGCCACCGCCGAGCAGCCGCATGTCCTCGCCGGGGAGCGGCCGCACATCGCCACCGGCGCGCCCGAGTGCCGGGACTGCCCCGTCTGCCGGGCGATCGTGATCAAGCGCGAGGCGGGCGGTGACGTGGGCCGCCATCTGCACGAGGCCGGGCAGTCGCTCCTCGCCGCCGCGCTCGACGTGGTGGCCGCCGTCGACCGGACCCGCCGGAACCGGCCGCCGGAGGCGTCGGAGAGCCCGCGGGCGGGTAGGTCCGATCGGTCGGAACGTCCTGATTCGGGCGATGCGTGGTCGGCCGCCACGGGCGGCGGCCCCGCCGACATCGGGTAGTGCGGTTCAGGCTCCAGCCGGGGCGCTCGAGGAGGAGGAAGGGTACATGGCCCTGACCATCGGCGTGGATGTGGGCGGTACGAAGGTCGCCGCGGGGGTCGTCGACGACCGGGGGACGATACTGGAGAAGGTACGCAGGCCGACTCCATCGACCAACCCGCAGGAGACCGCCGAGACCATCGCCGAGGTCGTCGACCTCCTGAAGGGCAAGTTCGAGGAGGTGTCCGCGGTCGGCCTCGGCACCGCCGGCTTCGTCGACGAGACCCGCTCGACCGTCCTGTTCGCCCCGAACCTCGCCTGGCGGGAAGAGCCCATCAAGGAGAAGGTGGAGAGCCGCGTCGGGCTGCCCGTGGTGGTCGAGAACGACGGCAACGCCACCGCGTGGGGCGAGGCCCGCTTCGGCGCCGGGCGCGGCGAGAACTTCCTCGTCCTGGTGGCCCTCGGCACGGGCATCGGCGGCGGCATCATCATCAACGGCGAGCTGTACCGGGGCCGTTTCGGCATCGGCGCGGAGATGGGGCACTTCCGGGTCGTCCCGGACGGCCGCCGCTGCGGCTGCGGCAACCGCGGCTGCTGGGAGCAGTACGCCAGCGGCAACGCCCTCGTCCACGAGGCCCGCGACCTGGCCCGGGTGGCGCCCGCGATGGCGGGGCGCCTGCTGGAGCTCGGCGACGGCCGCCCCGAGGGCATCAGCGGCCCGGAGGTGTCGCAGGCGGCCCGCGAGGGCGACAAGGCGGCGCTGGAGTGCTTCCGGACGATCGCGCACTGGGCGGGCCAGGGCCTGGCCGACCTCAGCGCGATCCTCGACCCGGGCGCGTTCATCATCGGCGGCGGCCTGTCCGACGCCGGCGACCTCCTCCTCGACCCGATCCGCGCGGCGTTCGAGGACGCGCTGACCGGCCGCGGCCACCGCCCCCTGCCCGACATCCGCATCGCCGAGCTGGGGTCGGCGGCCGGCATCGTCGGCGCGGCGGACCTGGCCCGCGTCCGCCCCCTCCAGGACGTCATCGTCTAGGCGCGCACGGGTCCGGAGATGGCGTCCGTCCGCCTGCTGAGCTACAACGTCCGGTCGCTGCGCGACGACCCGGCCGCCGTGGCCCGGGTCGTGCGCGCCATCGCCCCGGACGTCGTCTGCGTGCAGGAGGTCCCGCGCTTCTGGGCCTGGCGCCTGAAGCGGCGCCGGCTTGCGCGGGCGTGCGGGCTGCGCGTCGCGGCGGGACGGCGGGCCTGCGGGCTCGCCGTCCTGGCCGCGCCGCACGTCCGCCGGGTCGCCCGCGAGTTCCACCTGCTCACCCCGGACGCGGGCCTGCACCGCCGCGCGCTGGCGATCGCGGTCCTGGAGGCCGGGGGAGTCCCGTTCATCGCGGCGAGCACCCACCTCGACCTGGCGGACGCTCCGCGGTTGCGCCACGTCGACGAGATCCTCGCCCACCTGGGCCGTGCCCGCGCCCGGTACCGCGCCCCGGTCGTCCTCGCCGGCGACGTCAACGAGGACCCCGGCGGCGAGTCCTGGAAGGTCCTGACGAGGCACTTCCAGGACGCCTACGCGGCCGCCCCCGCAGGAGGCGAGCTGACGTTCTCCGCCCGCAACCCCCGCAGGCGCATAGACGCGGTCTTCACCGACCCGTCGATCCGGACCACCGGATGCGGAGTCCCGACAGGCGACGCAGCGCCCACGGACGACTACGTCCTCGCGACGGACCACCGGCCGCTGCTGGCGGACCTGGTGATCGGCCGGGACCGGCCGGCGCCGCCCCGCTGAACCTCAGGGCGAACCGTCCGGCCGAACCTCAGACGACGGCTCCGTCGTCGGGGTCGCGGGGCTCGTCGCCCATGCGGAGGACGAGGGTGACGAAGCCGCCGATGAAGGCGGCGACGGCCAGGAACGCGGCCCAGCCGGGGACCTCCCAGTCGAGGATGACCGTGACCAGCAGGTAGACGGGGCCGCCGATCAGCGCGACCCAGGCGCCTTTGGTCAGGGGGTCGGCGCTGGGCAGCGGCGGGGGAGGGGGCGGGATGTAGTGGCCGTCGGCGTCCTCCTCCGGGGGGAACTCCGGCGGCTCGGCGGGCTTGATGACGCGGGCGCGGGGGAGCCGCCCGGTGCTGTCGTCGCCCTCCCGCGGGGGCTTGGCGGGCTCGCGGAGGTTCTCCTCCTCGGGCCAGGGGACGTCGTCGCCCTCGGGTCCGGAGTCGTAGCCGGCGACGATCTCCGCCCAGATGGCGTCCTCGTCGCGTTCGGCGGGGGCCTCGGGGTCCTCGGCGGTGGCGGGGCGGTCGGCGTCGCGCGGCTCGGCGGTGTCGCGGGGGGCCGCGGTCTCCCGGGCGGCGGCGGGGTCGCGGGACTCGGCGGCGTCCCGGGGGTCGCCCAGTTCGCGGGGGTCGGCCAGGTCGCGGGGGTCGGCGAGGTCGGTCTCGGTGCGCTCGGCGTCCGTGCCGCGGGCGGAGGGGTCGCGCAGCCGGGCGAGGTGGGCGCGCAGGATGCCCTCGGCGGCCGGCTTCATGTCGACGTCCACGTACAGCCGGTCGAGGACGTCGCCCGCGACCGGGTCGCCCGACGGGCCGGCCGGACCGGGCAGGTCGGGCAGCCCGGACGGCGAGGTCGCGTACGCCGCCACCCCGGCCTCGCCGAGCGCCGCCAGCATCGCGTCGGCCAGGTGCGGGGCGAGGTCGACCAGCGGGGCGTAGGTGTCGGCCGACAGTCCATTGCCACGGCGATTCAAGGGGCCGGCTCCTTCGACTCCCGCGTGACCGGCAGCACCGGCATGACGGCCTCCGCTCCCCCATCGACATGTGCCCGGCGGCGCCACCGGCTCGCGGCGGCACTCCCGGACACCCTGAAACGTGTGTCCCACGGTATTCGCTGCGACGCCCGGAACAAGCCCCCCGGGCGCACCCGATTGAGATTTACGTTCAGAGCCTACGTTCATTCGGCGGCCCCGGACGCATCGCCCGCGAACGCGGCCGGGCCGCCCCCTGGACCGAGTCGCGGACCGAGCCGCGCCCGGTGCCCGCGGCCGATGCCGTACCGGCCGGTAGATCGGTGGGACGGGGAGTGGGAAGATGTCCCATCATCTCCCGTCGGCAGGGACCGGTCGTGCTCACCCGGGGGCACGCGGTCCGAGGAAGGTCCTCGCATGCTCTGGTTCTGGATCCTGCTCCGGATCGTTCTCTCGCCCGTCCTGTACCTCGGATGGTGGCCGCGGAACCGGGGGATGAAGAACGTCCCCAAGCGCGGCCCCGCGCTGATGGTGAGCAACCACCTGTCGTTCGCCGACCACTTCTTCGGGCCGCTGCCGCTGATGCGGCCGATCATCTTCATCGGCAAGGGCGAGTACTTCACCGGCAAGGGGATCAAAGGGCTGATCAGCAAGGGGTTCATGACCGGGGTGGGCGTGGTGCCGGTGGACCGGACGGGCGGGTCGGCCGCCGAGGCGGCGCTGCAGACCGGGCTGCGGATCCTCGCGGAGGGCAAGCTGCTCGGCATCTACCCGGAGGGCACCCGCGCCCCCGACAACCGGCTGTACCGCGGCAAGACCGGGGTGGCGCGGCTGGCGCTGCAGTCGCGGGTCCCGGTGATCCCGATGGCGATGATCAACACGTTCGAGCTGATGCCGTCCGGGAGGACGCTCCCGCGGCTCGGCGTGCGGCCGGGCGTCCGGTTCGGCGAGCCGATGGACTTCTCCCGCTACTACGGCCGCGAGGACGACAAGGAGGTCCTGCGGGAGATCACCGACGAGATCATGCGGGCGATCCAGAAGCTGTCGGGCCAGGAGTACGTCGACCGCTACGCCGCCGAGGTGAAGGCGGAGCTGGCCGGCAAGACCGCGCGCCCAGTGACGGATGACGACGAGTAAGAGGGAGCCGGGCCTGGGGCTGGAGGCCGCGCTCTGGCGCGCCGTCGCGGTCTACCGGGGCCTCGCGCTCTGCTACGCCGCGGTCGTGATCGCGATGAACTCCGGGGGCTACGCGCATCCGGCGGGCGGCTGGGCCGTCCTCGGCGTCATGGCGGCCTGGACGGCGTACGCGGTGCGGGCCTTCGCCGACCCGCGCCGGCGCGGCCGGCTGCTGCTGGCCGCCGACCTCGCGGTCGCGGCCGGGTGCCTGCTGGCGACGGCGTGGGTGGAGACGGCCGCCAACATCGCCGCCGGGCGGCCGACGCTGCCGGTGTCGTGGGTGGCGGCGGCGGTGCTGTCGTGGGCGGTGGCGGGCGGCCGCCGGCTCGGCGTCGCCGCGGCGCTGGCGCTGTCCGCCGCGAACCTGCTGGTGCACGCCGTCGCGGGGACGACCGGCGGGATGGGCTCCACGACCTTCAACGGGATCGTGCTGCTGTTCCTCGCCGGCCTCGTCGTCGGCCACGTCGTCCGGCTGGCGCTGGAGGCGGAGGCGCGGCTGGCGCGGGCCGTGGAGCTGGAGTCGGCCACCCGCGAGCGGGAGCGGCTGGCCCGCCGCATCCACGACTCCGTGCTGCAGGTCTTGGCGATGGTGCAGCGGCGCGGCGGGGAGCTGGGCGGCGAGGCGGCGGAGCTGGGCCGGCTGGCGGGGGAGCAGGAGGCGGCGCTGCGGTCGCTCATCGGCAGCCGCCCGTCCGCGCCCGCCGCGGAGCCGGACGCCGGGGCGGGGGTCGACCTCCGCCCGCTGCTGACCGGCCACGCGTCCCCGTCCGTGACGGTGTCCACGCCGGCGACGGAGGTGCGGCTGCCCGCGCACGCCGCCGGGGAGGTCGAGGCGGCGGTCGCGGCGGCGCTGGACAACGTCCGGCGGCACGGCGGCCCCGGCGCCCGCGCGTGGGTGCTGCTGGAGGACGGCCCCGCCGATATCACCGTCAGCGTCCGCGACGACGGGCCTGGGATGCCCGCCGGGCGGCTGGACGAGGCCGCGGCGGCCGGCCGGCTCGGCGTCGCCCAGTCGATCCGCGGCCGCGTCGCCGACCTCGGCGGCGAGGTCGTGATCTGCACGGCCGAGGGCGAGGGCACGGAGATCGAGATGACCGTCCCGCGCTGAGCGGGCGGCGGGGCGGTATGTCGGCTTAGGGTGAGGCCGTGAGTGACGTGCCCTTGAGGATCATGGTCGTGGACGACCACCCGATGTGGCGTGAGGCGGTCGCCCGCGACCTCGCCGAGGCCGGCCACGACGTGGTCGCGACCGCGGGGGAGGGGCGCGCCGCGGTCCGCGTCGCCGCCGCCGCGCGGCCGCAGGTCGCCGTGGTCGACCTCCAGCTCCCCGACATCAGCGGGGTGGAGGTGACCCGCCACCTGGCCGCCGCCGACCCGCCCGTGCGCGTCCTGGTGCTGTCGGCGAGCGGGGAGCAGCAGGACGTCCTGGAGGCGGTGAAGGCGGGCGCCACCGGCTACCTGCTCAAGTCCGCGGCGCGCGAGGAGTTCCTGGACGCCGTCCGGCGCACCGGCGAGGGCGACGCCGTGTTCACCCCCGGCCTGGCCGGGCTGGTGCTCGGGGAGTACCGCAGGCTGGCCAGCGCACCGTCCCGCGAAGACGACGACGCGCCGCGGCTGACCGAGCGGGAGACGGAGGTCCTGCGGCTCGTCGCGAAGGGCCTGACGTACAAGCAGATCGCGCAGCGGCTCGTCCTGTCCCACCGGACGGTGCAGAACCACGTGCAGAACACCCTCGGCAAGCTGCAGCTCCACAACCGCGTGGAACTCGTCCGCTACGCCATCGAGAAGGGCCTCGACCAGGAGGGCTAGCGGGCGGTGCCGCGGCCTTCGCCGACCCTTGGCGACAACGTGCGAGGCACGCCGCCGAGGGGCTATGGTCTAGACCAATGGCGCCACGCCGGAGCGGTCGGTGAATGCGCCGGCCGGCGGGGACCGGGTGGCTAGTCTGGCCATGTGAATCGAGGGAGGAGCCCGGTGGCGGGAGAAGGAGACGGCATGCGCGTCGGAGTGCTGACCGGAGGCGGTGACTGCCCCGGCCTGAACGCGGTGATCCGCGCGGTCGTGCGCAAGGGCGTCCAGGTCTTCGGCTATGAGTTCGTGGGCTTCCGGGCCGGCTGGCGCGGGCCCCTCGAAGGCGACACCGTGGCCCTCGACGTCCAGGCGGTGCGCGGCATCCTGCCGCGCGGCGGGACGATCCTGGGCTCGTCCCGGACGAACCCGATCAAGGTCGACGGCGGCGTCGAGCGGATCAAGGACAACCTGGCCGGCCTCGGCGTGGACGCGCTGATCGCCATCGGCGGCGAGGACACCCTCGGCGTCGCGCGCGAGCTGTACGCGAACGGCGTCAACGTCGTCGGCGTCCCGAAGACGATCGACAACGACCTCAACGCGACCGACTACACCTTCGGCTTCGACACCGCGGTGAACATCGGCATGGAGGCCGTCGACCGGCTGCACACCACCGCCGAGAGCCACCACCGCGCGCTGATCTGCGAGGTCATGGGCCGGCACGCGGGGTGGATCGCGCTGCACGTCGGGATGGCCGCCGGCGCCAACGTCATCCTCATCCCGGAGCGGCCGTTCGACATAGACAAGGTCGTCGGGTACGTCGAGTCCCGGTTCAAGACGCGCTACGCGCCGATAATCGTCGTCGCCGAGGGCGCCCACCCGGCCGAGGGGCAGATGGCGCTCCAGACGGGCGAGAAGGACGCGTTCGGGCACGTCCGGCTCGGCGGCATCGGCCAGGCCCTCGCCGACGAGATCGAGAAGCGGACCGGCAAGGAGGCCCGCGCCGCGGTGCTCGGGCACATACAGCGCGGCGGCACCCCCACGGCGTTCGACCGCGTCCTCGCGACCCGCTTCGGCCTGCAGGCGATCGACGCCGTCCGCGACGGCGACTACGGCAAGATGGTCGCGCTGCAGGGCACCGACATCATCCGGGTCGGGCTCGACGAGGCGACCAAGGAGCTGAAGACCGTCCCGCTGGAGCGCTACGCCGAGGCCGAGGTCTTCTTCGGCTGACCGCTCTCCCCGGCGGGAACAGTGAATCCGGGTCGCGGCGTTGGCTTCTCTGAGCAACACTAAGAAGTCCCTTCAGACCTGTTCCCGCCGGGAGGATCCCCCATGACCACGCTCGACGCCGCGCCGGCGGACGTCCGGCAGAAGCCGCCGGTCGACGGCGAGCCGTGCGTGCTGCTGAAACTGGGCGAGGTCGTCCTCAAGGGCAAGAACCGCGAGCAGTTCGAGCGGCGGCTCGCCGACAACGTGCGCACCGCCGTCCGCCCCATCGCCCGCGTGGACGTCATCCGGCGCCACGGCGTCTTCATCGTCCGCAAGCACGACGCCGACCTGGCGACGATGGACCGCGTCGCGCAGCGGATCACCGACGTCATGGGCATCGTGTGGGCGCACCGCGCGTGGCTCGTCGGCAAGGACGTCGCCAGCGTCGAGCGCGCCGCGCTGGAGCTGATGGACGGGCGCACCGGCACGTTCGCCGTCCGGTCCCGCCGCCGCGACAAGCGGTTCCCGATGACCTCCAGCGAGCTCGACCGGCACATCGGAACCCTCATCACCGACCGCTACGGGCAGCCGGTCCGCCTCAAGGACCCCGACCACACGCTGTCGATCGAGGTCGACCGCGACGAGGTGTTCGTGTACTCCGGCGGACTGCCCGGCCAGGGCGGCCTGCCCGTCGGCATGAGCGGCCGCGCCCTCGTGCTCATGTCGGGCGGCATAGACTCGCCCGTCGCCGCGTACCGCATGATGCGCCGCGGCCTGCGCGTCGACTACCTGCACTTCTCCGGCATGCCGTTCACCGGCCCGGAGTCGATCTACAAGGCGTACGCGCTGGTCCGCGAGCTGGACAAGTTCCAGGGCGGCTCGCGGCTGTTCGTCGTCCCGTTCGGCAAGGCGCAGCAGCAGATCAAGACGTCGGGCGCCGACCGCCTCGCGGTGATCGCCCAGCGCCGGCTGATGCTCCGCACCGGCCAGCTCCTGGCCCGCCGCCTGCGCGGCACCGCCCTGATCACCGGTGACGCGCTCGGCCAGGTGTCCAGCCAGACCCTGACCAACATCACCGCGCTGGACGACGCCGTCGACCTGCCGATCCTGCGCCCCCTCGTCGGCATGGACAAGGTCGAGATCATGGACCAGGCCCGCCGCATCCGCACCCTGGCGATCTCCGAGCTCCCCGACGAGGACTGCTGCACCGTCCTGGCGCCGCGCCGCGCCGAGACCAAGGCCAAGATCGACGACCTCCGCCAACTGGAGAAGCGCCTGGACGCCGGAGAACTGGCCGACCAACTAGCCGAATCGGCCCAAGAACACCGCCCCACCTACGCCGACCCAACGTCCTCATCCACAGGCAGCGCACCCGAAACGCCACGGGAAACAGTGACGTGAGGATCGACCGGTTCGAACGGGCGTTGCAGGGTCGCTTCCTCGGGCGATAGCACACGCTCAACGACATAAATGGTCGCCACGGGTCGTGCGGCTGGAGCGAGTGCAGCGAGCGGAAGTCGCACGACCCGTCGAGCCGGGCGACCGCAGCGACACTCGCACGTCCCGCACGGTCGCGACAGGTCGCACCGGTGGCGTGAGGATCGACCGGCTCGTGACGGGGTTCCAGGGGGTCGCCCCCTGGGCTAACACGCATCCCCCTGGGCTAACACGCATCAAAGTCGGTCGCGCGTGGGGGTTCTGGGCCTATCGGGCCCATCAGGGTGATGCGTTCCACGCGGACGATGCGGAAGCGGCGGCCGGCGACGGCGATGCCGTTGCGGCGGGTGTCGTCCTCCATCAGGTCGGCGGCCTCGGTGAACTGGGCGAGGGCGGCGTCGCCGGGGTTCTCCACGGCGGGTACGACGTGGCGGAAGTAGGTGACCAGGGAGTCGCGGGCCTGGCGCGGGGTGTCGTGGAGCCGCCCGACCGGGCGCCAGCGCCGTTCGCTGCGTTCGGCGACGGTGAACGCGGGGGCCAGCGCGACGGGGGTGAGGAACGCGCCGGACGGTTCGCTGCCGTCCGCCGCGGCCGCGTCGAGGACCTGGCAGAGGAGTTCGGCGGTGGCGAGGTCGGAGGCGGGGCCGTCCTCGGGCAGCAGTTCGAAGCGGCGGCCGGGGTCGGTGTCCAGGTCCGTGGGGCGGGGCGGTTCGGGCCCGTCGGGGCCGGTGCGGACGAGCTGCTGGATCCGGACGATCCGCAGCCGCCGTCCGCATGCGGTCACCTCGTCGGCGGCCGTTTCCTGGAGGACCTGCGCGGCGGCGTGCAGTTCCCGCGCCGCGGCGCGGTCGGCGGAGGCGGCGAGGTCCAGCAGGTGGCCGGCGAGCAGTTCGCGGGCGCCCTGCGGCAGCGGGTCGCACGGGCACACGACCCGCCACCCGCCGGTGACCTGCTCGGCCGCGGTGAACAGCGCGCCGACGGCCACGAGTTCCGGGTAGGCCGACAGGGCGCGGCAGGCGTCCGCCAGCATCACCGCGGCGACCGGGTCGACGCCGTCGAGGTCCTCCGGGAACAGCCGCCCCCCGGCGTCACCATCGCCCGTTGTCATGCCGGACATCATCCTCGCCGCGCCCGCCGCGGCCAATGGTCCAGACCAATTTGTTACCGCGCTGTGCGTGTTCCCTGCCTCCGCAGTGATCCCCGCGCGGGCGCGACGAGGACGACGAGGCTCGCCGCCAGCAGCGCGAGCCCGCCCGCCGCGAGCCCGCCCAGGGCCTCGTCCAGGAGGACGGTCCCGAGCACGGCGGCAACGGCCGGTTCCGCGAGCGTCAACGTTGTCGCGGTCGTGGCGGGCGTGCCGCGGAGGCCCCGGGCGAACAGCTGGTAGCCGAGCCCCGTGGTGACCACGCCGAGGTAGAGCGCGATCAGGGCGCCGGAGCCGGTGAGCAGCCATCCCGCGGGCGCGGCCAGCAGCACCGGGACGAGCGGCACGGCCGCCGCCGCGAACAGCGCCCCGGCGACCGCCCGGTCGTCCTCGCCGCGGGTGATGAGCACGGACGCCGCCGTCGCGTAGACGGCGTACGCCAGCCCGGCGAGCAGCGCCAATGCGATGCCGGCCGGTTCCACCCCCGTCTCCTGCCCGCCATCGGCGAGCCCGCCGCCGACGAGGAGGGTGCAGCCCGTGACGGCGCCCGCGGTCGCCAGCGCCCAGCGCCCGGTGAGGACGGTCCGCCGGGCCGCCAGCCCGATCAGCCCGGTGAACACGGGCGCGCTGCCGATGGTGACGATCGTGCCGACGGCGACGCCCGTGCGGCCCGCGGCGACGAAGAACGCGGTCTGGTACACGGCGATCGCGCCGGCCCCCAAGGCGAGGAGCGGCAGGTTGCGGCGGTCGGCTACCAGGCGGCGCAGCCCCTCGCGGCGGGTGGCCGCGGCGAGGGCGAGCAGCGTCAGCCCGCCGATGATGATGCGGATCGCGGCGACGGAGAAGGGGGAGGAACCGTCCGCGAAGGTCTGGACGGTCCCGGTCGTCCCCCACAGGGACGCCGCGACGAGGATGCCCGCGCCCCCGGCGCGGGCGCGGGCGGGGGCGGGGGAGTCGTTTCCGGACGCGCGCCGGACGAACGTTCGCTGTGACACGAGGAGATGCTCCTGAGCTCGAATCGGGAGAGAAGATCCGGATTCGGGGCGCAGGAACGCACGGCCCCGGCACACGCGGTGCCGGGCCGTGTCAGTACTCGGTGGCGGTGCGGTCGCCGCGCCCCGTCAGGAGCGCGGCGGTCCGCAGTCGGGGGTCCAGTACGCCATGCCCCCGACGATACCCGTCAGGCGGGGACGGTGTCGGTGTCGGCGGCCCGGGTGAGCGACCGCCCGACGATGGGGGGCAGGTCGCGGACGAGCTTGGCGAGCTCGCGCAGGTCGCCGTCCACGAGGGCCTGCGGGCCGTCGCACAGCGCGGTCTCCGGGTGCGGGTGCACATCGATGATCACGCCGTCGGCGCCCGCCGCGATCGCCGCGCGGGTCAGCGGCAGGACGAGGTCGCGGCTGCCGCCCGAGTGCGACGGGTCCACGATGACCGGCAGGTGGGAGAGGCGCTGCGCCACCGGCACCGCGGAGATGTCGAGGGTGTTGCGGGTGGCCTTCTCGAACGTGCGGATGCCGCGCTCGCACAGCACGATGTCGAGGTTGCCGCGCTGGGCGACGTACTCGGCCGCCATCAGCCACTCCTCGATCGTCCCGTTCATGCCGCGCTTGAGCATCACGGGCCTGCCGGACTCTCCGGCGGCCTGCAGCAGCGAGAAGTTCTGCGCGTTGCGGGTGCCGATCTGCAGCATGTCCGCGTAGGAGGCGACGAGGTCGACGTCGCCGGCGTCCACCACCTCGGTCACGATCGGCATGCCGGTCTCCTCCCGCACGTCCGCGAGGATGCGCAGGCCGGCCTCGCCGAGGCCCTGGAACGCGTACGGGGAGGTCCGCGGCTTGAACGCGCCGCCGCGCAGCAGCGTCGCGCCCGCCGCCTGCGCCATCTGCGCGGCGCCGAGGGTCTGCTCGGGGGTCTCCACCGCGCACGGCCCGGCGATCAGCGTCATGGTGCCGGGGCCGACCGGCACCCCGCCGACCCGGACGATCGAGCGTTCGGCGTGGTTCTCCCGGCTCACCAGCTTGTAGGGCGCGGAGATGCGGATGACGTCGTTGACGCCCCGCATGCCGCGCAGGTTCAGCGAGCCGAACTGCTGAACGTCGCCGACGAGCCCGACGATGGTCCGCTCCACGCCGCGGCTGACGAAGGCGTCGCCCCCCGCCGTCTCGACAAGTGAGACGACGGCGTTGACGTCCGCTTCGTTGGCCTCCGGGGCCATGACGACGACCATTGGTGTGCTGCCTCTCCGTTACGCCCGGGATCCCGGTGACCCGCGGCCAACCCCTGAAACGGCGAAAGCCCCGGGCCGACCGGCCCGGGGCTTCTCGTCTCGTGGTCTGTCAGCGCAACGTCCGGCAGACCAGCCGCCCGGGCTGGTCGAACCAAAAGAAATAGACGACGTTGCGCACGTGCTCAGGTTAGCCGACTTTCCCGGTGCGGTGCGCACGCGACCCCGAATATGGCTCAGCTCACCCCGGATGGCAGGATGGCGGCGTCATGTCCCACCCCGAACAGTCCGCACCGTCGCCGCGCGACCTGCCGCCCGGCCAGTACATCCCCCGGGGCTGGCCCGTCCTCCACTACGGCCCCGTGCCCAAGTTCCGTCCCAAGGACTGGGATTTCCGGGTCTTCGGCGCGACCGCGTCGGGGGAGCAGCACCGCTGGACCTGGGACGAGTTCGACGCGCTGCCGAGGAGCCGCGCCGTCGCCGACTTCCACTGCGTCACGAAGTTCACCATCCCGGACAACGAGTGGGAGGGCGTCCCCGGCTCGGCCATCGTGGAGCTCGCGCCGCCCGCGCCGGACGTCACGCACGTGATGGTCTGGGCGGAGTACGGCTACAGCGCCAACATCCGGATGAGCGACTTCCTCGCCGACACGACGATGTTCGCCACCCACCGGGACGGCGAGCGGCTCACCCCCGACCACGGCTTCCCCCTCCGCATCGTGGTCCCGCACCTGTACGCGTGGAAGAGCGTCAAGTGGGTCCGGGGCGTGGAGTACCTCGTGCGGGACCGCCGCGGCTTCTGGGAGGAGCGCGGCTACCACAACGTCGCCGACCCGTGGCGGGAGCAGCGGTACTCCTACCAGGAGGACGAGGGCGAGGCCCCGCCGCTGTGAGACCGGCCCCCGGGGGCTGGAACGGGCGGGGTGGCCGTGTCCGGCCTTCCGGGCTTCGTAAATGGACGACATCCGGGCCCGCGCAAGAGGCAGGCATTACCGTAAGTTGCCATGATCCTACCCTCCGTCGCGGACACGGTCGCGTGCGCCGTGGCCGCCGGCACGGTCACCGGCGCCTGGGCGCTGCGCCGCCGGCTGCCCGACCTGCGCCGCGTGCCCGCCGACACGGCCGAGAAGACGGCGTTCGCGGCGCTGCACGCGGCCGTGCGCGCGTCGTCGCCGCTGCGCGCCGGGCTGACGGAGGAGGCCGCGCGCAAGGCCGCCAGGAGGCTCAGGCCGCTGCTGGGCGCGGAGGCCGTCGCGCTGGTCGGGGTCCTGCCGCCGGAGGACGGCGGCGGCTTCGGTGAAGACGACGGTGATGGCGGGGAGGCCCGTGAGACACCGCGGCTACTGGTGTGGGACGGGGCGGGTCATGGCCGGCACGCGGCGGACGCCGTCCAGCACGCCCTCCCGGTGCTCGCCTCCGGGCGGCCCCGGGTGCCGCCGCCCGAGTCGATCGGCTGCGACGACCCGGACTGCGGCGTGCAGGCGGCGCTGGTCGCCCCCCTCTCCGTCGAGGGGCGCGTCGCGGGGACGCTCGCCGCGTACTGGCGGCATCCGTCCGCGGCACGCGTCCGCGCCGCCGGGGACGCGGCCAGCCTCCTCACCGGCCAGCTGGAGCTCGCCGGGCTCGACACCGCGCGCATCCGCCTGGCCGAGGCCGAGCTGCGGGCACTGCGCGCGCAGATCTCGCCCCACTTCGTCTACAACTCGCTGACGACGATCGCCTCGTTCGTCCGGACCGATCCCGAGCGCGCCCGCGAACTCCTGCTGGACTTCGCCGACTTCGCCCGCTACTCCTTCCGCAACCCGCGCGACTTCACCACGCTCGCCGACGAGCTGCGTTCCATCGACCGGTACCTGCTCCTGGAACGGGCCAGATTCGGGGACCGGCTGCAGTGCCGGGTCGAGATCGCGCCCGAGGTGCTGCCGGTCGCGGTGCCGTTCCTGGCGCTCCAGCCGCTCGTCGAGAACGCCGTCCGGCACGGCATGGCCGGGACGGGCGCCGGGCGGGCCTGCCACATCTCGATCATCGCGCGCGACTCCGGCGCCGAGGCGGCGATCAGCGTCGAGGACGACGGCGTCGGCATGGACCCGGAACGCCTCGCGGAGATCCTCTCCGCGCCCGTGGGCCGCCCCGGACCGACCGGGTGGGGGAGCGTGGCGCCGCGCCCCCGGCGGGAAGGGGCGGGTATCGGACTCGCCAACGTCGACGAGCGGATGCGCCAGTTCTACGGGGAGGAGTACGGGCTGACCGTCGAGACCGCCCTCGGCGCCGGGACGAAGGTGAATCTGCGCGTACCGAAATACCGTCCGGGGTTATTTTCGGACTGACCGATGACCATGCGACACCGTACTCACTTT
This sequence comes from Actinomadura livida, assembly GCF_014648675.1. Classification (GTDB taxonomy): domain Bacteria; phylum Actinomycetota; class Actinomycetes; order Streptosporangiales; family Streptosporangiaceae; genus Spirillospora; species Spirillospora livida. Next base: position 86,484 of record NZ_BMRO01000003.1, on the reverse strand, counting down.
GCGGAACCGATTGCGGACAGACGGTAATCGCGGCAAAGTCGCCCTCATGCTCCACGTCCTGGCCGTCGACGACGAACGCCCCGCCCTGGAGGAGCTGACCTATCTGCTCCGCAGGGATTCGCGGATCGGCCGGGTCAGCAGCGCGGGCGACGCCTCGTCCGCGCTGCGCGACCTGAGCCGGATGCTCGTCGAGGGCGAACGCCTCGACGCCGTTTTCCTCGACATACGCATGCCCGGCCTCGACGGGCTCGACTTCACCCGCCTGCTGACCGGCTTCGCCGCGCCCCCGCACGTCGTCTTCGTGACCGCCCACGACGACTGCGCCGTCACCGCCTACGAGCTCGGCGCCCTCGATTACCTTTTGAAGCCCGTGCGCCCCGAGCGGCTCGCCGAGTCGGTCCGCCGGGTCGCCGCGGCCGCCGGGCGGGCCGCCCCGCCCGACGAGGAGGCCCGCGACCCCGAGGACGAGATGATCCCCGTCGAGCTCGGCGGCCGCACCCGGCTCGTGTCCCGCCGGTCGGTCACCCATGTCGAGGCGCAGGGCGACTACGTGCGGCTGCACACCGCCGACGGCGGCTACCTCGTCCGGATGCCGCTGTCGGCGCTGACCAAGCGGTGGGAGGCCGCCGGGTTCATCCGGATCCACCGCAGCACGCTCGTCGCGTCCGCGCACGTCACCGAGCTGCGCTTCGACGGCGGGCGCGCGGCCGTCCAGATCGGCGACGAGCTGCTGCAGGTCAGCCGCCGCCACACCCGCGAGGTACGGGACCGGCTCGTCCGCAAGTTCCACCGGCCGGGCGAGGACGACGCCCCCGCCGGGTCCGGACCCGATGGCCGATGACCACCCCGCCGCCGCCGACCGGACGGCGACCACCCGCGCCACGACCGTCACCGCCCGCACACCCCGACCGCCCGCCCCGGCGCCACCCGATACCGGCCCGCTCGATGCGGGCTCGCGCGATGCGGGCCCGCGCCATGCCGGCCCGTCCGTTCCCCGCCGGCCCGGGCCCGCCGAAGCCCGTGCCCTCATCCGCACCCAGCTTCGCATCGCTCTCGGGACCTGCGCGGTCGTCTTGACCGGGGTGGCGGGGCTGCCCGTTCTGCTGGCCGCCGTTCCCGCGGTCGCGCGGGCGCGGGTGCACGGCGCCCCGCTCTGGTGGCTCGTGCTGGCGCTCGGCGTCCAGCCCGTCTGGATCGCCGTGTCCCGGCGGCAGCTGCGGCGCGCCGAGCAAGCGGAACGCGACCTCGCGGGGCCGGTGGACCGTCCGTGACCGCGCTGGCCGTGGCGGCGGCCTTCGCCGCGCTGGTCGCGACGGCGGGAACGGCGGCCGTCCTCGGCATGTACGGCCGCCGCTCGGCCCGCACCACCGCAGACCTCCTCGTCGCGTCGCGCGGCGTCACACCCTGGTGGAACGCCTCCGCGGTCTGCGGCGACCACCTCTCCGCCGCCGCGTACCTCGGCACCGCGGGGCTGATGCTCGCCTACGGCGTCGACATGCTGTGGCTGCCGACCGCCGGAACCGCCGGATACGTGCTGCACCCGTCTGGACGGGATGGGCCGTCGTCGTCGGTGTCGTCCTCCTGATCGTCGCCTCCGGAGGCATGCGCAGCATCACCGCCGTCCAGGCGGTCCAGTTCTGGGTGAAGCTGGCCGCCGTGGCGATCCCGGCCGTGGCGCTGCTGTCCGTGTGGAACCTCGACGGCCGCCCCGACCCGGTGGCCGACGGTGCGCCGCACTTCGAACGCATCGTCGTCGCCCTCGCCGGGACGCTCTCCCAGTGCCTCCGCCGCCACGGCGGAATCACCGCCTTCCGCTGCGGCGCCGTGCTCGCCCTCGCCGCCCCGCTGGCCCTGCTGCCCGCGACGAGCACGCAGGGCGCCGCGACCCTCGTGACGATGGCGCTCTCCGTGTCGGCCTGCACGCTGTGCCCGCTGCTCGTCCTCGGCATCTGGTGGCGCGGCCTGACCCCCGCCGGCGCCGCCGCCGGACTCCTCACCGGCGGCGGCCTCACGGTCACGGCGGCCCTCACCCGCCTGTTCTCCGGCCGCGGCACGGACCTCACCGCGGCCCTCCTCGCCCAGCCCGCCCTCGTCATCGCCCCCGCCGTCTTCGCCATCATGATCACGGCGTCGCTGCTGACCCGCCACCGCGTCCCCCGCCACGCGGACCGGGCACTGATGAAACTGCACCTCCCCGAGGACGACCCCGGACCGGCGCCCGCCACCGCCGGCCGCCGCCCGGAACCGGCACCCCGTCCGTAAATCATCGACGACCGTTCACCGCACGATGTGGACCGTTCCCACCCGCCGCTCGTCCCGCCCGCCCGACCGCTCATCGCATGAACACGCTACGTATATCTTTGACTACGTACCGTTTACCGAGAGCAGCGTTTCACGGGTGCCGCTCCGTGGCATCACACCCCTAGTGTTCTCAGTGGCACCACACGCCACACCGCCGCGGAGGGCGGGCGGACCAGCACACCGCGAACCTCCCACACGTGCACACCAGGAGATCCGGCAAACGCCGGATCACGCCGCTGGATCCCGTACCGGGGGGGTGGGATCCGGCGGCCTGCGGCTCAGGCGCCGCTGAACAGTCGGGGGGTTGTTCAGCGGCGCCTGAGCTCTTGTTTATTGCATTGCCCTCGGCGGTCAGGCCCTAGAGGGCCTTCCCTTCGGCGGGCAATGCGTGCGATCGCTGCATCGCTCCGGCTCGCCTGGCGGCTCGCTGCGCGATCAGGTTTCTCGCAGGCTCGAAACCTGCCTTCGGACGCGATCGCGACTGTTCAGGTCGTCGCGTGGTTGCGGTGGTGGCCGGTGTCGTCGCGTGTCTAGAAGCAGAGCCCTTGGCGGTCGGGCCCTGGGGCCTTCCCTTCGGCGGGCAATGCGTGCGATCGCTGCATCGCTCCGGCTCGCCTGGCGGCTCGCTGCGCGATCAGGTTTCTCGCAGGCTCGAAACCTGCCTTCGGACGCGATCGCGACTGTTCAGGTCGTCGCGTGGTTGCGGTGGTGGCCGGTGTCGTCTCGTGTCTAGAAGCAGAGCCCTTGGCGGTCGGGCCCTGGGGCCCTCCCTTTAGCGGGCACTTCGTGCGATCGGTGTTTTGCTGCGGGATCAGGAGTTGGCTTTAGAGGGTGTCTCTTAGGGTCTTTAGGGTTTTTATGTCTTTGGCGTGGGGGGCGGGGGCTCGGCCTGGGGTTTCTATCAGGACCGGGAGGCCGGTGGTCGCCGGGTGGGTGAAGAGGTCGGCGAAGGGGGGTTCGCCGATCATGCCGGCGCCGATGTTCTCGTGGCGGTCTCGGCCGGAGCCGCAGGGGTCCTTGGAGTCGTTGGCGTGGATCAGTTTGAGGCGGCCCTCGCCGACGGTGGCGACCAGGGCGTCGAGGGTGTCCTTCACGCCGCCGGGGGCGGCCAGGTCGTGGCCCGCGGCGAACGCGTGGCAGGTGTCGAAGCAGACGCCCAGCTTCGGGTGGTGCTCAAGGCGGTCGAAGTACGGGCCGAGGTCCTGGACTTTCGTGCAGAGCATGTTGTTCTGGCCGGCCATGGGTTCGAGGAGGAGGTCGGGGCCGTCCTCGGGGATCTCCTCCAGGAGGGGCAGGACGTGCTCGTGGATCTGCGCCATCGCCTCGTCGTAGGTCTGGGTGACGGAGGAGCCCGTGTGGACGACGACGCCGCGGGCGCCGATGGCCCTGCCGCGGACCAGGGAGTGGCGGACGGTCGCGATCGACTTGGCGAGGGTCTCCGCGTTCGGGGAGCCGAAGTTGACCAGGTACGGGGCGTGCACGTACACGGGGACGTCGGTGCGGGCGCGCAGCTTCTCGTCCTCGGCGGGACGGCCCTCGGGGAGGGCCCAGCCGCGCGGGTTGGCCACGAAGACCTGGATCGCCTCGGCGCCGATCTCGGCGGCGTACTTCAGGCCCCCGCTGGCCAGGCCGCCGGCCACGGGCACGTGGGCCCCGACGGGGTTGTGCGGTGAGGTCATGACCGGTTCAGCCTATCCGGTCACGGCCCCCGGACGATCGTGACGGTGGAGCCGCGCGGCGCCTCGCCCTCGCTCGGGGACTGGAAGCGGACGATGTTGCCGCCGAAGCCCGTCACGTTGACCTCGAAGCCGGACTCCTTCAGGGCCTTCTCGGCGTCCCGGACGGTGCGCCCCACCACGTTCGGCACCGGGACGATCTTCTCGCTGCCGTCGTCGCAGCCGAGCTGGATCGGGCCCGCGTCGACCAGGCAGTCGCGCTTGTTGACGACGATCGTGACCTCGTCGCCGCGGGAGACGCCGGTGCCCTCCGCCGGGGCCTGGTCGATCACCGAGTTCGGTTCCTTGCCGTCGACCTTCTTCTTCTGCACCTTGACGTTCAGGCCCATCGAGCGCAGCCGGTTGGCGGCGGCGTCGCCGTTCTGGCCGATGAGGTCCGGCATGGACATGCCGGTGGAGACGATGACGGCGACCGGGTCGTCGGGGGACTGCTTCTGGCCGGCCTGCGGCTCGGTGCCGATGACGCTGTCCTTGGCGACGGTCTGGGAGGGCGTGCTGGTCGTCCGCCCGACCTTGAAGCCGTCGTCCTCCAGGATCTGCTTGGCCTCGGCCAGGGGCTTGCCCTTCACGTCCGGGACTTCGCGCGGCGTGATGCCCTTGGACGGTGTCAGCGTGACGGGCTCGCCCTGGGCGAGGCGGGCGCCCGCGGGCGGGTCGGACTTGACGACGTCGCCCTTGTGGATGCGGTCGTCGTAGATGGGGGTGGCGAGCCGCACGTCCAGCCCGGCGCTCTCCAGCTGGTCGCGGGCGTCGTCGACGTCCATCCCGATGATCGACGACGGGACGTGCTCGTACTGCCCGGACGTCTGGTACCACACGGCCCAGCCGAGGATGAGCGCCGCGATCGCGGCGATGGCGATGAGGGCGTAGCGGCCGGTCAGCGCCCCGATGGCGCGGTCGGCCCTGGTCCGCTCGGGGTATTCGGCGGGCAGGGTGCTGCGGTCGAGGACGGCGGTGCGCCCGTCGGCGGGCGGGGCCTCCAGGACGCTGGTGGCGCCGCGGGACGCCTCCTCCATGCGCCGGTCGAAGTCGCGGGGGAGGCCGCCGAACGCCTCGGCGACCTCGGCGTGGTACTGGTTCGCGTCGACCGGGCGGCGCCCCGGGTCGTGGTTCGTCGCGTCCGTGACCAGGGCGTCCACCTGCGGCGGGATGCCCGGGACGACGCCGGACGGCGGCGGCACGGTCTCGTTCACGTGCTTGTACGCGACGGCGAGCGGGGTGTCGCCGCGGTGCGGCAGCTCACCGGTGAGCAGCTCGAACAGCATGACGCCCGCGGCGTACACGTCCGACCGGGCGTCGGCGCTGCCGGACAGCACCTGCTCGGGGGAGAGGTAGCCGACCGTGCCGATGATCACACCGGTCTTGGTCATCTTGCTCGCGGTCTCGGCGCGGGCGAGGCCGAAGTCGGCGACCTTGACCTGGCCGTCCTCGTTGATCAGCACGTTCTCGGGCTTGACGTCGCGGTGCACGAGACCGGCCCGGTGCGCGGCGCCGAGCGCGGCCAGCACCGGCATCATGATCTCCATCGCGGCGCGGGGCCCGAGCCGGCCGACGGCGGTCAGCGCGTCGCGCAGCGTGTGGCCCGCGACGTACTCCATCACCAGGAAGACGTGCTCGCCGTCGGTGCGCTGGTCGTAGACGGCGACGACGTTCGGGTGCGACAGCGCCGCCGCGGCCTTGGCCTCCCCGATGAAGCGGGCGACGAAGTCCTCGTCGGAGGCGAGCCCGGCGTGCATCACCTTGATCGCGACGGTGCGGTCGAGCCTGATGTCGCGCGCGACGTAGACCGTGGCCATGCCGCCGCGCGCGATGCGGGACTCAATGCGGTAGCGCCCGTCGAGCACCCGCCCGACGAGTGGATCAGCAACCGACGTGTCCATCGGTGCGAGTTTACGGGCGAATCGCGGAGGATCTCATCAGTCCCGAGTATGAGCCTCGACAAGCCCGGAACGGGACTCCTCGGCGGTGCCCGGCGCCGGGACGGGCGCGGTGCGGCGGCGCAGCCCGCGGGTGCTGCGGGAGACGGCGACGCCGGCGAGGCACAGCACGCCGCCCGCGAGGGTGATCAGGCCGGGGACCTCGCCGAGGAACAGCCACGACATCAGCACGACCAGGGCGGGGGCGGCGTAGGTGGTGGCGCCCATCTTCCCGGCGGACGTGCGCGCCAGCGCGTATCCCCAGGTGGTGAACGCGATCGCGGTCGGGAAGACGCCCAGGTAGACCATGTTGAGGGTCGCGCCGGCCGGGGCCTCCGCGGCCTGCGCGGCCAGCTGGCCGGAGAACGGCAGGCAGATCAGCGCGCCGATCGCGCAGGCGAACGTGGTGAACTGCAGCGCCGAGGCGTGCTTCAGCGCGGGCTTCTGGCTGACGACGCCCGCCGCGTAGGTCACGGCGGCGAACAGGCACAGCAGGACGCCGATGACGGATGAGCTGCCCTCGCCCGACATCGACAGCCCGACCACGGCGGCGCCGGCGAACGACACGGCCATGCCGGCCATCAGCCTGGGCGGCAGCCCCTCCTTCAGCAGCCAGCCGCCGAGGAGCGCGATGAGGATCGGGCCGATGTTGACGACGAGTGCGGCGGTGCCGGCGTCCACGAGCTGCTCGCCCCAGTTCAGCGCGACCATGTAGGCGCCGAACCACAGGACGCCCGCGGTGACGATGCCGGGCCAGGCGCCCTTCGGCGGCAGTCCCTCGCGCCGGACGAGCAGCAGCGCGCCGAGCACGACCGTCCCGGAGAGGAGGCGGCCGAGGGCGAGGGCGCCGGGGCTGTACTCGGCCCCCGCGCTCCGGATGGAGACGAAGGCCGAGGCCCAGAGCACCACCGTGATCGTGGCCGCGGCCATCGCCGGCTTGTCGATGCCCGCCGGCCTGCTTTCCTGCTGCATGTCACGCACCTTAGGTATGGGATGTTTCCACGAACACCGAAGGGACGTGCCGCGTTGCCTGCGCGCCGTCCTGGGGTGCAACGGATCCCAGTCTCACCGCGCCGACATTTCAGGTCCAGCGAATATTGCTATACCGAATTCTTTAGCTCCACTACGAAGTGGCGAGGCCCTCGAACGGCGAGGACGCCTGGGCGTAACGGCGCTTGGGGATCCGTCCCGCCAGCCGCGCGAGGCGCCCGCCGTCCACCGCGTGGCGCATCGCGGCCGCCATCCGCGCGGGGTGCTGCGCGCGGGTGACCGCCGTCGCCAGCAGGACCGCGTCGCAGCCCAGCTCCATCGCCAGGGCGGCGTCGGACGCCGTGCCGATCCCCGCGTCCAGGATGACCGGGACGCCGGCCCGCTCGACGATCAGCTCGATGTTGTGCGGGTTGCGGATGCCGAGCCCCGACCCGATCGGGGACCCGAGCGGCATCACCGCGACGCACCCCGCCTGCTCCAGGCGCCGCGCGAGGACGGGATCGTCGTTGGTGTAGGGCAGCACGGCGAAACCGTCCGCGACGAGCTGCTCGGCGGCCTCGACGAGCTCGATCGGGTCGGGCAGCAGCGTGTGCTCGTCCGCGATCACCTCCAGTTTGACCCAGTTCGTCCCGAGGGCCTCCCGCGCGAGCTTGGCGGTGAGGACCGCCTCGCCCGCGGTGAAGCAGCCCGCGGTGTTGGGCAGCACCCGGATGCCGCACTCGTTCAGGACGTCCAGCACCGAGCCGCGCGCCGACGGGTCCACCCGCCGCATCGCGACCGTGGTCAGCTCCGTCCCGGACGCGGTGAGCGCCTCCCGCAGCACCTGCATGCTCGGCGCCCCGCCGGTCCCCATGATCAGCCGGGAACCGAGCTCCTCGCCCGCGATGACAAGCCTGTCGTCGTCCACCTCAACCCCCCTGTACAGCGGTCAGAACCTCGATCCGGTCGGCGTGCGCGAGCGCCGTCGTCTCCCAGGAGGAGCGGCGGACGACCTCGTCGTTCAGCGCGGCGGCCACGCCGGTCACGGCCGCGGTGACGGACGCGACGACCTCGGCCACGCTCGTGCCCTCGGGCACGTCGCGCGGCTCACCATTGACGAACACCTTCATCGGGAGTGCACCTCGGCGGAGAATCGGTCGGGGGAGAAGTGCCCGGCCACGTCGGGGACGGGCCCGTCCAGCAGCATCGCGGACAGGATGTCGGCGGACACCGGAGTGAGCAGGACGCCGTTGCGGAAATGCCCGGTGCCGACGAAGAGGCCGGGCAGCGCGGACGGCCCCATCACCGGCGCGTTGTCGGGGGAGCCGGGGCGCAGGCCCGCCGACACCTCGGCGAACTCCAGCTCGGTGATGCCGGGCAGCAGCTCGCGGGCGTCCCGCAGCAGCTCCCACAGGCCCCCGGCGGTCACGCGCGTGTCGAAGCCCAGCTCCTCCTGGGTGGCGCCGAGGACGATCTCCCCGTCCGCGCGCGGCACCAGGTAGACCGACGAGCCCTTCACCAGCCCGCGCGTGGCGCGCGTCAGGAACGGCACGCGGGTGCGGAGCCGCATCACCTGGCCCTTCACCGGGCGGACGGGCGGGACGGCCCCCGGGGGCAGTCCGGCGAGGTCGCCCGACCACGGGCCGGCCGCGAGCAGGACCCGGTCGGCGCGGACCACGGTCCCGTCGTCCAGCCGCACCCCGGCCGCCGCGTCGTTCTCGACGGCGACGCCGGCCGCCCGCCGCCGGACCAGCCGCGCGCCCGCCTTCTCGGCCGCCGTCAGCAGCGCCGCGGTCAGCCGGCGCGGGTCGATCGAGCCGTCCTCCGGGGCGAGCAGGCCGCCGCGGACGCCGGGCGCGAGCATCGGCTCCGCCTTCCGGCACTCCCGCCCGGTCAGGGCCTCGGCGGCGATGCCGAGGCTCTCCTGGAAGCGGCGCAGGTCGTCCAGGTAGGTCAGGTCGTCGGAGTCGAACGCGACCTGGAGGATCCCGTCCGTGCGGTAGGCGGTCTCCAGGCCGGTGAGTTCCTCCAGTTCCGCGACGAACGCCCCGTAGCGGTCGCGGGAGGCGAGGCCCAGCCGCAGCAGGGGCTCCTCGCCGTAGGTCACTTCGCTGACGGGCGTGAGCATGCCCGCGGCCACCGACGACGCCCCGCCGCCGGGGTCGGGGTCGACCAGGGTGACGGCGGCGCCGGCCGCGGCCGCCCGCCACCCGGTGGCCAGGCCGACGACGCCCGCCCCTATGATCACGATCTCCACTGCGCGCTCCCTTCGCCGGCATGATCCGGATCAGGTCCTGGCGGTCGGCGGCCCGTTCAGCCGCCCTCTCAGCCCGGTCGTACCGGACTCCCGCGCTCTGTGTCGTTTTACGTGGTTTCCACTGTACGACCCCGGTGACATGTTCAACTGTCTGGACACCAGTCCAAGACGTCGCAGGCCCGCCGGTTAGGGTGACCCCATGCAGAGGGTCATCGTCGTGGGTGGAGGGCTGGCCGGCGTGCGCGCCGTGGAGGCCCTGCGGAGCAAAGGGTACGAGGGCGCGCTGACGCTCGTGTCGGCGGAGCGGCACCTGCCCTACGACCGGCCGCCGCTGTCGAAGGCCGTCCTCGCGGGCGAGTCCGACGACACGACGGTCGACGCCGACTGGGACTCCCTCCGCTGCGACCTGCTCCTCGGCGAGCGCGCCACCGGGCTCCGCCTGGCCGAGCCGGGGCGCGGCGGCGTCGTCGCGTCCACCGCCGGGGACCTCCCGTTCGACGGGCTGGTCATCGCGACCGGCGCGGCGCCGGTCACACTGCCGGGGGACGGGCGCCAGCACGTCCTGCGCACCATCGACGACGCACGCGACCTGCGGTCCCGGCTCAGCGGCGGCGCGCGGATCGTCATCATCGGGGCGGGCTGGATCGGCGCCGAGGTCGCCACCACCGCCGCCGCCAGGAGCTGCGCCGTGACGGTCGTCGAGGCCGCCGACACCCCGCTCGCGAACGCGATCGGCCCGGAGGTGGGCGCGCTCACCGCGCCCTGGTACGCCGAGGCGGGCGTCGAGCTGCGCACCGGGGTGAAGGTCGCGGAGGTGCGGGACGGCGGCGTCCTGCTCGCGGGCGGTGAGGAGATCCCCGCCGACGTCGTGGTCGCCGGCATCGGCGTCCGGCCCGACCTGTCCTGGCTGGAGGGCTCGGGGCTCCTGCTGGAGCGCGGGGTCGTCACCGACGCCGCGTTCCGCGCCCACCAGGGCGAGGAGGAGCCCGGCTCGGCGCGGCCGGACGTCGTGGCGGTCGGCGACTGCGCCGCCTGGTGGTCGGGACGGTACGGCCGGCGGCTCCTCGTCGAGCACTGGGACACCGCGCTCAACGCGCCCGACGTCGCCGCCGCGGCCCTCCTCGGCCAGGACGCCGCCTACGACGCGGCCCCGTACTTCTGGTCCGAGCAGTTCGGGCGCATGGTGCAGTACGCGGGCAGCCACGCGGCGTCCGAGCGGCTCGTGCACCGGGGCGACCCGTCCGGCCGCAAATGGGCGGTGGTGTGGCTGACCGGCGACCGGCTCGACGCGATCCTCACCGTGGACCGGCCCCGCGATCTGGTCCAGGCGCGGCGGATCATCGCCGCCGGGACGCCCGTGGATCCGGACGCCGTCGCCGACCCCGAGGTACCGGTCCGGCAGGCCGTTCGCCCATAGCGATCGCCGCCCGGACGTTACGTGTGCAGGGGGTTTGACGAATCCGGAGGAGTGGTAGCAAGGGGGCGTGACGCAGATGCACGCAACCGTTGAAAGCGCACTCGACCCCCGGACCGACGCCCTCGCGGGGGAATGGCTCTCCCTGAGAGAGGCCGCCGAAAGACTCGGGATCAAGCCCAACCGCATCAAGCAGCTCATCAGCGAGCACCGGCTCCTCGCGGTGCGCCGGGACGGCAATCCGATGGTGCCCGCGGCCTTCATCAAGGACGGTCAGGTCATCAAGGGGCTGCCGGGCACCCTGACGCTCCTGTCCGACGCGGGGTACGACGAGGCGGAGACGATCCGCTGGCTGTTCACCGCCGACGACACGCTCCCCGGGACGCCCGTGGAGGCGCTCACCGAGAACCGGGGGACCGAGGTCCGCCGCCGAGCCCAGGCCCTGGCCTTCTAGGGCCCTCCGGCCCCGGAACCCGGGGCCCGCAGCGCACGTGACACGATCGCGGGGGCGCGCCGGACGGGAGACGACCGCCGCGCGGCCCCGCGGTCGCCCATGCCGCGCTCGCCCACCGAAAGGAACGATGTCCGCCGTGTCCAGGCACCTCCCCTCCGAACGCGCCGTCGGCCTGCGCGCCCGGCTCGGCCGGGCCCGCGTGTACCTCTGCACGGACGCGCGAGAGCGCCAGGGCGACCTGCCGGCCTTCCTGGACGCCGTGCTGGCGGGCGGGGTCGACATCGTCCAGCTGCGCCAGAAGGGCCTGGAGGCGCGGCGGGAGATGGAGTACCTGGAGGTCTTCCGGGCGGCCTGCGACCGGCACGGCGCGCTGCTCGCGGTGAACGACCGGGCCGACGTGGCGCACGCCGTCCGCGCCGACGTCCTGCATCTCGGCCAGGGCGACCTGCCCGTCCCCGCCGCCCGCGAGATCGTCGGCGGGGACATGCTGATCGGCCGGTCCACGCACTCCGGCGAGCAGGCGTCCGCGGCCGCGGCCGAGCCCGGCGTCGACTACCTCTGCGCCGGCCCGGTGTGGCCGACGCCGACCAAGCCCGGCCGCGCCGCCCCCGGCCCCAAGCTGCTGGAGTACGTCGCGGCGCAGCGCGTGCCGCGGCCGTGGTTCGCCATCGGCGGGATCGACCTCGGGAACCTCGGCGAGGTGACGGCGGCGGGCGCGAGCCGCGTCGTGGTGGTGCGGGCGATCACCGAAGCGGCCGACCCGGGCGCCGCCGCCGCCGAGTTCGCCCGCCGGCTGCGCGGCGCCGCCGGGGCTTGACCTCGATCACCTTGACCGGGATCACGGTGCGGAGCACCGGCCCGATCGCCCACAATGGGGATCATGAGCGTGGGACCCGACGACGACCGGCCCGTGGAACTGGACGACGAGCTGGAGATCCTGCCCGACCAGACGTCGGACGACACCGACCTCGGATGGGGCGAGTGGCGCGGCGCCGACGACGACTCGCGCCTGCTGGAGGACCGTCCCCCGCACTGGTGATCCGCCCCGGGGCGGGCCGCCGTCCGCTCAGAAGAGCATGCCGAGCACGAAGCCGCAGATGACCACGGCCGCGAGCGCGACCATCATGCGCCAGCGGTAGCGCGGGATCCGGGTGGGCCGCGGTTTCGGCATCGGTCCCTGCCCTTCGCGCAGCGCCCGGACGACCTGCGGCGCGGTCGGCCGGGCGGCGGGGTTCTTGTCCAGGCAGCGCGCCGCGAGGTCGCGGAGCGGGCCCGTCATGTCGCCGAGGTCGGGCCGGCGGGAGGTGACGCGCCGCATGACCTCCGGCGCGGGCCCGGTGCCGAACGGCGGGCGCCCGGTCGCGGCGAACACCACCGTCGCGCCCCAGGCGAACACGTCCGCGGGGCGGCCGACGGGCTCGTCCTCGATCTGCTCGGGCGCCATGTAGGCGGGCGTCCCGGCCGCTCCGTCCGCGGCCTCGCCGGCGGTGCGCACGATCCCGAAGTCGACGACCTTGGCGCCGTCCGGGCCGAGCAGCACGTTGGCGGGCCTGAAGTCGCCGTGCACGGTCCCGGCGCGGTGGATCGCGGCGAGCGCGGCGGCCGTCCGCAGCGCCACCCTGTGCAGGTGCTTCGCGGGCAGGGGCCCGTCCTCGTCGACGACGTCCTGGAGGCGGGGGCCCTCGGCGTCCGCGCCGACGACGTGCCGGAGCCGGGGGGCCTCGGCGTCGTCCATGGCGTCCTTGGTGACGGGCGGGTGGCCCTGCCCGGGGTGGGCGGGACGCGCCTTGCCCGGCCGGCCGGAGCGGCCGGTGTGCGCCTGGCCCCCGTGCCCCTGGCCGGTGTGCGCCTGGCCCGCGCGTCCGGTCCGGACGGCGGTGGGGAGGGCGGGACGAGGACTCGTCCTCCCGCGGGAGGTGTCGTGCGGCACAGGGGACTCCGGCTCGGCGGGGACGGACGAAGATTTCCTCATTTGTACCGCGTAACCGGTGGGTAGGGCAGTGGAACGGCGATCTTTCCGCTTACCGGCACGTTCCGAGCGTCGCCGTCTCGGTGATCTCCCGTGAGGAGGAGCCGACCATGACCCGGTAGCAGCCGTCCGCGACCTTCCACGCCTTCGCGCCTTCGTTCCAGTACGCGAACGAGCGCGAGGACAACGGGAACGCCACCTGCGCGCTCTCGCCTGGCGCGAGCGTGACCTTCATGAAGCCCTTGAGCTGCTTCGGTGGCTGCGGGACGTCCACACCCGGCGACGGCATGCCGATGTACAACTGCGGCACGGCGATGCCCTTGCGCGACCCCGTGTTCGTCACCGTCACCCTGGCGGAGTCGGTGTCGGCCACAAGGTTGCTGTAGCGGAACGTCGTGTAGGACAGCCCGTGCCCGAACGGGAAGCGCGGCGTGATGCCGTTCGAGTCGTAGTGCCGGTAGCCGACCATGACGCCCTCGGAGAACATGACGTTCTGGTTGGTGCCCGGGTACTGCGCAGGGTTCCCCGATGTCGGCGCGTCGTTCTCGTTGACGGGGAACGTCACGGGGAGCCGTCCGCCTGGGTCCACGTCCCCGTACAGGACCCGGGCCAGAGCGTTCCCAGCCTCCTGGCCCGGATACCAGGCTTCGACGATGCCCTTCACCTGCCCGGCCCAAGGAGTGAGCACAGGGCCGCCCGTGTTCAGCACGACGATGGTGTTCGGGTTGGCCTTGGCGACCTCGGTGATGAGCGCGTCCTGGTCACCCCGCAGGGGTTCGCCGCACTGCAGCGTGAGGCAGGACTTGTCGAAGAACTCGCCCTGGCTGTCGGTGGCGAACACGATCGCCACGTCCGCCTGCCTGGCCAGGGTCGCGGCCTCGGCGTGGTCGTCCCCGTTGGTGTGGGACAGCCGCGTGCCGGCCCCTGCGCGGCGCGCGATGCCCTGCTGAGCGCTCACCGTGGTGAACGGGACGACCTGCGCCGAGCCGTGGCCGCTCGGGCTCTCCTGCGCGGCCCGCCCGATCAGCGCGATCGACCCGGGCGCCTCCAGCGGCAGGACGCCGTCGTTCTTCAGCAGCGTGATCCCGGACTCCTCGATCTTCCTGGCGGCCGTCTCGCTCGCCGTCCGGTCGATGCCGGTGAGGTCGTTCGGGTACGCCTGCCGGTCGAACAGGCCGAACCGGAACATCGTCCGCAGGATGTTGCGGACATGCCCGTCGACGGTCGCCTGCGTGACCTTCCCCTGCGAGACGGCCATCTTCAGCATGAACGCGTTGTACCTGAGGCCGACCGGCAGTTCCATGTCGAGCCCGCCGTTGGCCGCGTCGCCGGCGTCCTTCGGGGCGAAGTGGTCGGAGGCCACGTACCCCTGGAAGCCCCACTCCGACCGCAGGACGTCGTTGAGGACGGCGCCGTCCTCGCACGCCCACCGGCCGTTCAGCCTGCCGAACCCGCACATGACGGTCGCCGCGCCGCCCTGCTTCACGGCGGCCTCGAACGGCGGCAGGTAGATCTCCCGCAGGGTGCGCGGATCCACGGTCATGCCGAGCGTCAGCCGGTCGGTCTCCTGGGTGTAGACGGCCATGTGCTTGACCGCCGTCATCACGCCCTGGGACTGCGCGGCCTCGATCCAGGGCACCCCGAGCGTCGCCGACAGGTGCGGGTCCTCGCCGAAGCCCTCGAACGTCCGGCCGTTGCGGGGGGTGCGCAGGACGTCCACGGTCGGGCCGAAGACGACGTCGTTGCCGCGGTGCCTGGCCTCCCACGCCACCGTCCGGCCGTACAGCGCCGCGGTGTCCCGGTCGAAGCCCGCCGCGAGCGCGATCGGCGCGGGCAGCGCCGTCGCCTTGCCCTGCCGGACGCCCGCCGGCCCGTCGGCCATGTAGACGGGCGGGATGCCGAGCCGCTCGATCCCGTCGTTGGTGTCGGCGTGCGCGGTCTCGAAGTATCCGCCGAGCGGGCCGCCGAACGGGTCGTCGGCGGCCAGCATCGCGATCTTCTCGTCGGCGGTCATCCGCGGCAGCAGCAGGTCCGTCCGCCGGTCCGGGGTGAGCGACGGGTCGCACCACGGCCGCTCCGCCGGGTCGCCGCACCGCCCCGCCTCGGCGCGCGCCTGGCCCGGAACCGACACCGCCGCGAGTGCCAGCACGGACGCCAGCGCGCCCGCGGCCGGCAGCCATCTGCCCACCCGCATCCACATGGCGACATTTGTGCCACCAATCAGTGGGAAAGTTCTAGTGCGCCGGGGAAATTTGACCGGATCGTGTCATATGGGACGTCACGTGCTCCGGGTGGTCGCCGCCACCGCGAGTTCCGACAGCGCCCGGTGCGCCTCCTGGTCGATCGGCGCGGCCGCCAGGGCCCGCTCAGCCTCGGCCTGGTAGCGCTCGATCATCTCCTCGCAGGCGGCGAGCCCGCCGGTCTCCTCGATGATCGAGCGCAGCTCGTTCACCCCCGCGGCGTCGAGCTCCGGGTCGCCGAGGCGGCGCCGCAGCGCCGCGGCCTGCGCCGCGGACGCGTGCTCCAGCGAGAGCGCGACGAGGACGGTCCGCTTGCCCTCGCGCAGGTCGTCGCCCGCGGGCTTGCCGGTCTCGGCGGGGTCGCCGAACACGCCGAGGACGTCGTCGCGGAGCTGGAAGGCGATGCCGAGCGGCAGGCCGTAGCCGGTGAGCGCGGCGGTCACGTCCGGGCGGGCGCCGGCGAGCTCGGCGCCGAGGTGCAGCGGCCGCTCGATCGTGTACTTGGCGCTCTTGTACTCCACCACCCGCAGCGCCGTGGCGACGGTCGCCTCGCCGCGGGTGCCCTCCAGCATGTCGAGGTACTGGCCGCACATGACCTCGGTGCGCATCAGGTCGTAGACGGCGCGGCCGCGCCGCCGGCTGCCGTCGTCCAGCCCGCAGGTCTCGAACATCTCGCCCGACCAGGCCAGGCACAGGTCGCCCAGCAGGATGGCGGTGCCGGAGCCGAACGCCTCGGCGTCGCCCGGCCACTCCTGCGCGTGGTGCAGCGCCTCGAACCGGCGGTGGACGGACGGCTGGCCGCGCCGGGTGTCGCTGGAGTCCATGACGTCGTCGTGGATCAGCGCGCTCGCCTGCAGCAGCTCCAGGGACGCGGCCGCGGCCACGATGCCGCCGCCGTCCGCACCGCCCGCCGCCCGCCACCCCCAGTAGCAGAACGCGGGACGGAGCCGCTTGCCGCCGCCGAGGAGGGCGTCCAGGGCGGACAGCATGGGCGCGAGGTCGTCACTGATGGTCAGCAGGGCCGGGCGCTGCCGGTCGACGAAGCCCAGGAGCGCCTCGTCGACCTCCTTGCGGATACGGCTGGTCGACATGCCGAGATCGTATCCACCTGGGAAGATTCAACCGTCCGCCAGGGAAGTGAGAAGACTCTAGATCGGCGGAAATAGGGACATAACGACTACGCAGTGTGCCGAGCGTCACCCCTCTCGACGTCCGCGGGGGCTTCTGTAGGGTTGGAGAATGCGACGCCTGCGCCCAGACCGGCCCCCCACCGTCCGAGAGCTGCTGGCCTCGGGGGGCAGGTCCTTCTCGTTCGAGTTCTTCCCGCCCAAGACCGACAAAGGCGCGCTGAACCTCTGGCGCGCGGTCCGCGAGCTCGAGTCCCTGCAGCCGACGTTCGTGTCCGTGACCTACGGGGCGGGCGGCGGCACCCGCGACAAGACCGTCGACATCGTCGAGCGCATCGCCACCGACACCACCCTCACGCCCGTCGCGCACTTCACCGCCGTCAACCACTCCCAGGCCGAGCTGCGGAACCTCATCGGCCGGTTCGCCGCCGCCGGCGTGCGCAACGTCCTCGCGCTGCGCGGCGACCCGCCCGGCGACCCGATGGGGGAGTGGGTCAAGCACCCCGACGGCGTCGAGTACGCCGCCGACCTCGTCCGGATGATCCGCTCCTACGGCGACTTCTGCGTCGGCGTCGCCGCGTTCCCCTACAAGCACCCGCGCTCG
The DNA here is from genome assembly GCF_014648675.1 of Actinomadura livida. Classification (GTDB taxonomy): domain Bacteria; phylum Actinomycetota; class Actinomycetes; order Streptosporangiales; family Streptosporangiaceae; genus Spirillospora; species Spirillospora livida. Next base: position 69,497 of record NZ_BMRO01000003.1, on the reverse strand, counting down.
CCCGACATCGAGAGCGACACCCGCTACTTCATCGAGAAGTGCCGCGCCGGAGCCGACTACGCCATCACCCAGATGTTCTTCCGCGCGGAGGACTACTTCCGGCTCCGCGACCGCGTCCAGGCCTCGGGCTGCGACGTGCCGATCCTGCCGGGCATCATGCCGGTCACCCAGATGAGCACGATCGAGCGCTCCGAGCAGCTGTCGGGAGCGCCGTTCCCGCCCGAGGTCAGGGCCCGCTTCGAGACCGTCGCCGACGACCCCGAGGCGGTGCGCCGGCTCGGCATCGAGCACGCCGCCGAGCTGTGCCGCGAACTGCTCGAGCAGGACGCGCCCGGCATCCACTTCATCACGTTCAACAAGTCGACGGCGACGCGCGAGGTCTACGGCCTGCTCGACGCCGCCTCGTACGGCGGCAGGGGCAGCGCCCCGCCCATGACCGCGTAGCGGGGGCCGCCGCCGGGGAACTCGAAATCGGTCAGCAGGTCGGTCATGCCGACCGAGCGGTAGAGGGAGCGGGCCGGGGTGTCCGGCCGCCTGTCCAGCGTCGACAGCACGACGGTCCGTTCCGGCCGCCCCTCGCACAGCGCGCTCAGCAGGCTCCGCCCGAGGCCCCGGCCCTGGAACTCCGGGCGGACGTGCAGCTCCGCCACCTCGAACGTGTCGTCCAGCCACGCCTCGGCGTGTTCGGGCCCCTCCCGGTCGCTCAGCGCCTGGAAGACGACGTCGTGCCACCACTGGCCGCGCGTCCCGTGGAATCCGTACGCGAACCCCTGGACCGGCCCCGGCAGGACGGGCAGCGCGCTACGCCGCTCGACCACGAACGCCCGGAAACCCGCGTACGACGCGTGCCGTTCCATGATGGTGTGGCGGCCCGGAAGCTGCTCGTTCGGCGGCTCCATCGCGGCCGCGTACACGTCCAGCATCGGGTCGAGCCTGCGTAGGAAGGCGCGTTCGTCGATCTCGCGCAGCTTCGCGTCCCTCACGCGACAGAGACTAGACCCGCGGGACGCCCCGCCGGGTCCCGGAAAGGCGATCGCCGGGAGGTCACCCGCCGCCGACGGCCTTGCGGACCGACTCCTCGTCGCGGGCCACGACCGCGCCCTCGCCGGTCACGACGATCGGCCGCTGGATCAGCACCGGGTTCGCGACCATGATCTCGATCCAGCGGGCACGGTCCCGTTCCAGGTCCTTCAGCCCCAGTTCCTTGGCGACCGGCTCGTTGAGGCGCGCCACGTCCCACGGCTCCGCGCCGATCCCGGTGAGCACCGCGTCGAACTCCTCCGCCGTGGGCGGCTCGTCCAGGTAGCGGCGCTCGGTGTAGGCCACGCCCGCCTCGTCCAGCGCGGCCTTCGCGGCCCGGCTCTTCGAGCAGCGCGGGTTGTGCCAGATCTCCATGATCACTCCACCTCCGCCGGGGTGCCCCCGGTGATCCTCAGCAGTTCCTCGTACGTCGTCGGGAAGACGGTGTGCGGGTGCCCGCCCGCCGCCCAGACCTGGTCGTACCTGTCGAGCCAGACGTCCACGAGGGTCCGGACCGGCTCCGGGTGGCCCAGCGGCGCGACGCCCCCGATCGGCTGGCCCGTCGCGTCCCGCACGAACTCCGGCGACGCCCGCTTCACCTTCTCCGCCCCCACCAGCGCCGCGACCTTCGCCGTGTCGACCCGGTGCGCGCCGCTCGTGAGCACCAGCAGCGGCGCCCCGTCGGCGTCGAACACCAGGCTGTTGGCGATCGCCCCCACCTCGCAGCCGAGCTGCTCCGCGGCGGCCTGCGCCGTCGGCGCGGAGTCGGGCAGCTCGACGATGGTCCCGGTCGCGCCCCGGTCGAGTAGGGCCTTCGCGACGCGTTCGGCATTCGGATGCATGGGAAGCACTTTAAGCTCAGCGCATGCGAGGGAGACCCATCGGCACGGGAATGACCGCGCCGCTTCTGGCCGCCGTCGTCCTCCTGGCGGGCTGCAGCGGGACGGACGAGGCGGCGACGCAGCCGCCGGCGAGCTCACCGTCAGCGAAACCGACGACTTCTGCACCTACGCCTACCCCGACACCCACGCACCGCAGGCTCAAGCCTGGTGCGAAGGGCTCCGATGTAGAGGAGCTCCAGCGGCGCCTCAAAGCCCTCAACTACGACCCGGGCAAGGTGGACGGGAAGTATGGGCCCTCCACCGAGATGGCCGTGTGGGCGTTCCAGGCGGTCAACCGCATGAAGCAGAAGAGCACCTTTGGCAAGTCGTTCTGGGAGGCTCTGGCCGACCCCGAGGAACCGCGGCCGATGGCCAAGAAGCGCGAGAAGGACCGCGTGGACGTCGACCTCAAGCGCCAGTACCTCGTCCTCTACAAGGACGGTGAGCCGCGCCTCATCTCGCACATCTCGTCGGGCTCGGGGGAGTACTACTGCGCGAAGGACCGCGGGGCCACCGTCCCCCGGTGCCGCTACGCCACCACCGGCACCGGCGACTTCCGGACGGGACGCCGCTTCACCGGCTGGGAGACCTCGCCCCTGGGCCGGCTCTACAACCCGATCTACTTCAACGGCGGCATCGCCTTCCACGGCGCGCTGAGCGTGCCGAAGCACCCCGCCTCGCACGGCTGCGTCCGGATGCCGATGCACATCGCCGAGTACTTCCCCGACCTCCTCGGAGACGGCGTCCCGGTGCACGTCAGGCGGCCTCGCTAGGGCTCCGCGGCGTCCTCCCGGCGAACTGTCGTACCCCGTTGTTCTACTGCTGCCATGCCCGCTGACCTGCGGGATGCGACACACGTTCGAACACGTTGACGAATCGCCGTCAGGGCGGTTTACTTGTCAGTGCGTCGAACTTATGTTCGATGTGGTGCGGGACTCGCGGCCCGCACCAGGGCGACGTCCCCGCCGATCGCGGTGTTTCGGCGGGACGGACGGCCGGGCGGAGTGAGGGGAAGCTCTCCGCCCGGCCGGCCCGAGCCCCGGAAGGAGGCAGAAATGTCCGGAACGAGGACCGCACGCGGAATCCACTCGGCCGCACAGCCCGTCCCGCCGCCGAGCCCGCGCCACCGTCCGATGCCCGCGCCGCGCCCGGCGCACACGGCCGTCGGCCAGCTGCACGCCGCCCGCATGGGCCTCGCCGAGGCGGCCGAGGCCACCTCGCCCGCCGTCCGCTACGTCTGCGCGCACCTGGCGGCCCTGCGCGCCGCCGCCGCGGTGCTGGCGTCCAAGGAACCCCTGGAGACCCACCGCCGCGGCCGCCCCCGCAGCGTCTGGGTGCTGCTGCCCGAGGCCGAGCCCGCACTGCGCGAGTGGGCCGCCTTCTTCGCCGCCGGCGCCGACAAACGCGCCGCCGCCGAGGCCGGCCTGCCCCGCGCCGTCACCCCGCGCGAGGCCGAGGAACTCCTCCACGACGCCGAGGTCTTCGTCACCCTCGTCGAAGACACGCTGGGCATCACCGGCCAACCAACCCTCCCCGTCCCCGAAGCGAGCTGATTGCAGTCCCGGCAGAGTTCTCGCAGGTCAGGCCCACTCCGCTCACCTAGCGGCTCGTTATGTGACCTGGCCTGCGCGAGCGCGGCACCGTCCTCCGGCCCCCGCCCACCACCATCCAATCGACGAGCTTCGCTCGGCCATCGCTTCGCGATCTTCCCGGTGCGGCTCGCCTCCGGCGTCACCGCACCGCTCAGGTAACGCGCTCGTGCGCGTGGCCGGGACCGCTGCGGGAGCGCGCCCTTGACCGAAGCCGGTCCGCTGACGGCCGGCCCCCTAGACGATCGCGCCGGCGGCGGCCGCAACCCCCCGAGCCGGCCCCGCCGGCGCGATCCCTTCACACCCACCCGCACCCACCTGCGCCCGACCGACCCCGACCACGCCGACCTGTCCACGCCAATACCGTCCACATCGGCGCCGTCCGCGCCGACATCACGTCGACACCGTCAATGCCGACCCCGTCCCCGCCAACACCGGCCACGTCGCTGCCTTGCGCGCCGACCTCGTCCGGTCTTTCTCCGTAGGCCGTGACCCTGTTGGGGTGCTTGGGGGGTCAGGTTGTGGTGGTCGGGTGTGGGGCGGGGGAGGTGGGGCTGGCGTTCGGGCTGGGGAGGGCGTTTTGGGTGGTCAGGTGGTCTATCAGGAGGCGGCCCACGTTTCTGATGTGGGCGGTCATGGCCTGGCGGGCGGCGGCGGGGTCGCGGGTGCGGAGGGCGGTCAGGACGGCGGAGTGGTCGTGGGCCGATGCCTCCGCCCAGCCCTCGACGGTGCCGAAGAAGCCGAGCGGCACGTAGTGGACGGTCAGGCTGAGCAGGGACGTCATGCGGGACGAGCCCGACGACCGGTTGATCGTCCGGTGGAACTCGTGGTTGAGGCGGTCGACCTGCTCGGCGTCGTGCGCGCGGGCCGCCTCCTCCAGGCGGGCCTGGAGCAGGCCGAGGCGTTCGATCTCGGCGTCGTCCAGCGCCTCCGCGGCGCGGGCCGCCAGCTCCCCGGCGATGTAGGCCTGCACGTCGAAGAGGTCGGCGACGTCCCGCGCGGTGAGCGGCAGCACCCGGAAGCCGCGGCGCGGCTCCCAGCGGACGGCGCCCTCGCTGTGCAGGATCATCAGCGCCTCGCGGACCGGGGTCGCGCTGATGCCGAGCTCGGCGGCCAGGTGCTCGGTCCGGATGTAGTCCGGGGCGCGCAGCTCACCGATCATGATGGCCTCGCGGACGTGGGTGGCGACCATCTCGCTGAGCTGGTGCCTGCCCTCCAGCACGGGCATGGTCTCCCCCGCTCTGTCTCCCGGAACGACGTGAGCATATCGTCGGGGGGACCCGCGCCGCCCGCCCCGGCACGGTGATGGCATATTCTATAGAATCCGCCTGAACCGAGGAGCCGCCGTGCGCGACCGAGACGCCCTCTACATCGACGGAGCGTGGACCAGCCCGCTGGGCACCGGGGTCATCGCCGTCGAGAACCCCGCCACCGAGGAGACCCTCGCCACCGTGCCCGAGGGGACCGCCGAGGACGTCGACCGCGCCGTCCGGGCCGCCAGGGCCGCGTTCCCCGCCTGGGCCGCGACGTCGTGGCAGGAGCGTTCGGAGTTCCTGCGCCGCCTCCACGCCGCGCTGGCGAGCCGGGAGGAGGCCATCGCGCGGACGATCGCGAGCGAGGTCGGCACGCCGATGCGCATCGCGACCCGCATCCAGGCGCGGCTGCCGCAGGCGGTCGTCGCCGGGTACGCCGAGCTGATCGCCGATGGGCTGCCGGATGAGCGCGTCGGCAACTCGCTGGTCGTCCGCGAGCCGGCCGGAGTCGTCGCCGCCATCACGCCGTGGAACTACCCGCTGCACCAGATCACCTGCAAGCTCGCCCCCGCGCTCGCGGCCGGCTGCACGATCGTGATCAAGCCGAGCGAGGTCGCGCCGCTGGTCGCCTACGAGCTGATGGACGCCGTCCACGAGGCCGGGCTGCCCGCGGGCGTCGTCAACCTCGTCCCGGGATACGGCCCGGTCGTCGGCGAGGCCCTCGCCACCCACCCCGAGGTCGACCTCGTGTCGTTCACCGGGTCGGTGCGGGCGGGTTCCCGGGTCGCCGAGCTGGCCGCGGGCACGGTCAAGAAGGTGGCGCTGGAGCTGGGCGGCAAGTCCGCGAACGTCATCCTGGAGGACGCCGACGTCAAGACCGCGGTGAAGGTCGGGGTCTCCAACGCGTTCCTCAACGGCGGCCAGACCTGCACGGCCTGGACGCGGATGCTCGTCCACCAGGACCACTACGAGCAGGCCCTCGACCTGGCCAAGGGCTTCGCGGAGGGCTTCACTCCGGGGGACCCGCTCGACGCGTCCACCAAGTTGGGCCCGCTGGTGTCCAAGGCGCAGCTCGACCGTGTGCGGGGCTTCATCGACACCGGCGTCTCCGAGGGGGCGCGCGTCGTCACCGGCGGAACGGCTTCGCCGGACGGTTTCGACCGCGGCCACTACATCGCGGCGACCGTCCTCGCCGATGTCGACCAGAACGCGACCGTCGCGCAGGAGGAGATCTTCGGTCCGGTGCTGTCCGTCATCCCGTTCCGGGACGAGGACGAGGCGCTCCAGATCGCGAACAACTCCCGCTACGGGCTCGCGGGGGGTGTGTGGGCGGCCGACCAGGACCGGGCCATCGCGTTCGCCCGCCGGGTGAGGACCGGGTCCATCGACGTCAACGGCGGCGCGTTCAACCCGATGGCGCCGTTCGGCGGCTACAAGCAGTCCGGGATCGGGCGCGAGATGGGCCGCTTCGGCCTCGAAGAGTTCACCGAGCTCAAGGCAATCCAGCTCTGACCCCCCAGCCGAGGAGAACCGCATGGTCAAGGCCGTCGTCGCGACAGGGCCGGACGTCCCGCCGCAGGTCCGCGACATCGAACTGCCCCCGGTCGGCCCCGGGGACGTCAGGGTCCGGGTGGCGGCGGCGGGGGTGTGCCACTCCGACCTGTCGATGATCAACGGGACGCTGGCGCCGAAGTTCCCGCTCGTCCTCGGGCACGAGGCCGCGGGCGAGGTCGCCGAGGTGGGCGCGGACGTGACGAAGGTGCGGCCCGGCGACCACGTCGTGCTGAACTGGGCCGCGGCGTGCGGCGAATGCTGGTTCTGCGGGCAGGGCGAGCCGTGGCTGTGCAGCGCCGTGGAAGGTGCCGTGAGCCCCTCGTCCGGTGCCACGCTGGACGGCGGCGAGCTCTACGCGTGCATGGGCGTCGGCGGTTTCGCCGAGGAGCTCGTCGCGCCGGAACGCTCGGTGGTGCCGCTGCCCGCGTCCGCTCCGCTCGACCTCGGGGCGCTGCTCGGGTGCGCCGTGCTGACGGGGATCGGCGCCGTGCGCAACACGGCGCAGGTCCGCGAGGGGCAGTCGGTGCTCGTCATCGGTCTCGGCGGCATCGGCCTGTCGACCGTCATGGGAGCCCGCCTCGCCGGCGCCGGGACCATCATCGCCGTGGACCGCGGCACCGAGAAGGAAGAACTGGCGAGGACGGCGGGCGCGACGCACTACCTCGAAGCGGACCCGAAGCTGGCCAAGCAGGTCCGTGCCCTGACCGAGGGACGCGGAGCCGACCACGCCTTCGAGTGCGTGGGCAAGGCCGAGCTGATCCGGACGGCGTGGCAGTCGGTGCGCCGCGGCGGGCGGTGCACGGTCGTCGGCGTCGGGGCCCGCGACGACGCGGCGAGCTTCAACGCCCTGGAGCTGTTCCACTTCAACCGGACCCTGACCAGCTCGGTCTACGGCTCCTCCGACCCCGACCGGGACGTCCCGCAGCTCGTCGAGGAGATGGAGGCCGGGCGGCTCGACCTGTCCACCCTGGTCACCCACCGCATCGGCCTCGACGGCGTCGCCGAGGCGTTCGACCGGATGCGGGCCGGGCAGGGAGCTCGGTCGCTCATCGAGATCGCCAAATGAGCGAAGCGACCCGGGGGGCGTGGGGGGTCGTCCCCCCGCGGGAAGCACTGAGCGAGGAGGTCCCGGGGGCGCTTCCGCTCGCCGGGATGCGGGTGGTGGAGCTGTCCAGCTTCGTCGCCGTGCCGCTGGGCGGGATGACCCTCGCCCAGCTCGGCGCGGACGTGATCCGCGTGGACCAGATCGGCGGCGGCCCCGACATCGACCGCCGTCCGCTCGCCCCGTCCGGCCGGAGCCTGTACTGGGCCGGGCTCAACAAGGGCAAGCGGTCCGTCACGGTCGACCTGCGCTCTCCAGAGGGCCGCGACCTCGTCGCGGATCTCGTCACCGGGAGCGGCGTCGTCATCACGAACGCGCCGCCACGCGAGGGCCTCACCCACGAGGCGCTGCGGGAGAGGCGTCCCGACCTGATCCACGTCCAGCTCCAGGGCCGCCGGGACGGAGGCAACGCCGTCGACTACACGGTGAACGCGGCCCTCGGCTTCCCCTTCATCACGGGCCCGTCCGATCAGGCCGCCCCGGTCAACCACGCGCTCCCCGCCTGGGACGTCGCGTGCGGCCTCTACCTGGCCGTCGGGCTGCTGGCGGCCGAGCGGCACCGCCTGCGCACGGGGGAGGGGCGGCGCATCCGCGTCGCGCTGCAGGACGTCGCCCTCGCCACGGCGGGGAACCTCGGCTACCTCGCCGAGGCGCAGCTCGGCGGGGTGCGCCCCCGGCTCGGCAACAGCCTGTACGGCGACTTCGGCCGCGACTTCGCCACCGCCGACGGCCGCGTCATGGTGGTCGCCCTCACCGCCCGCCACTGGCGCGACCTCGTGGACGCCACCGGGTTCGGCGAGGTGACCGCGGCCCTGGAGCGCGCGCTCGGCGCCGACTTCCGCGGGGCCGGGGACCGGTACGCCTACCGCGAGACGCTCGCCGGCGTCCTCGCCCCCTGGTTCGCGTCCCGCACCTGCGCGGAGGTCGAGGACGCCCTGAAGGGCACGTCGGTCCTGTGGTCCCGCTACCGCGACTTCACGGAAGTGGCCGCCGGCCTGGACGCCGAACCCCTCATGGCCGAACTGGAGCAGCCCGGGATCGGCGCGCACCTCGCCCCCGGCTCTCCGCTGCGCATCGGTGAAGCGTCCGTGCCGCCCGCCCCGGCCCCGGACCTCGGCCAGCACACCGGCGAGGTCCTGCGGGACGTCCTGTCCCTGTCGCCAGAGGAGGCAGACGCCCTCCGCGCCCGCCGCATCGCCGGCGAGGCCTGACCGGACTCCGCCAAGTTCGGTCCGTTCGCCGGTTGTTCGCCGTCCTATGAGATTGTTAGACAGGCGAACTAAGAGGAGGGGCACGGTGGCGGCGCGCGAGGGGCGGGGGCTGGTGCCCCTGCTGGCCTTCCTCGGCGTGATGGCGTACTCGCTGTCCATGGCCGTCGTGACTCCCGCCCTCCCGCAGATCCAGGAGGGGCTTGACACGACGCCCACGGGCGCCGCGTGGGCGCTCACCGCGATGACCCTCTCCGCGGCCGTGGCCACGCCGGTGATCGGCCGCCTGGGGGACCTGTACGGCCCGCGCCGCGTCCTGCTCGCCGTCCTCGCGATCGCCACGGTCGGGACGGTCGTCGCCGCCCTCGCGTGGACGGTGCCGGTCATGCTCGCCGGGCGCGCCCTGAGCGGCATCGGCAGCGGCGTCTTCCCGCTCGCCTACACGATCATCAGGGACGTCATCCCGCCCGCGCGGCGGGCCTCGGCCGTCGGGCTCATGTCGTCCATGCTGGGGCTCGGCGGGGCCGTCTCCTGGTGCATCGCCGGGCCGGTCATCGACCTGCTGGGATGGCGGTGGCTGCTCTGGGTGCCGGTGGCCGGCCTCGTGCCCGGACTGGTCCTCGCGTGGTGGATCGTTCCACAACCGAAGCGCCGGACGGGCGCCCGCGTCGACTGGTGGGGCGCCGTGCTGTTCGCGGCCTGGCTGGTGGCCGCGCTGACGGCCGTCGGCGAGGGGACGAACTGGGGCTGGACGTCCCCGGGCGTCCTCGGGCTGTTCGCGCTGGCGCTGGTGAGCGCCTGCGCCTGGCTGCGGGTGGAGGGCCGCGTCCGCGAACCGCTGATCGACCTGAGGCTGATGCGGATCCGCGGCGTCTGGACGGCGAACGCCGCGTCCCTGCTGGCGGGCTACTCGCTGATGGCGGGCGGGCTCCTGTTCCCCCTGCTCGTCCAGCTCCCGGAGGACACCGGCCACGGTTTCGGCGGGACGGCGACCCAGGCGGCGCTGCTGCAGCTGCCCGCGAGCATCGGCATGACCGCCGCCGGGCTGACGGCCGGCCTGCTCGACCGGCTGGTCGGGTCCCGCATGGTCCTGTTCGCCGGCGCCCTGATGACGGGGATCGGCTACGGCTACGTGGCGGTCCAGCACGACGCCATGTGGCAGCTCTACGCCGGGAGCGTGGCCCGCGGCATCGGCCTGGGCTTCGCCTACGCCGCCGTCGCGAACCTCGTCGTCGCCGCCGTGCCCGCGAGCGAGACGGGCGTGGCCACCGGCGTCAACACCCTCATCCGGACGGTCGGCGCCTCGCTCGGGCCGCAGATCAGCGCGGTCATCCTCGTGACGCTCCCCGGCGAGGGCGGCTACACCGCGGGCTTCGCGATGAGCGCCGCCGTCATGGTCGTGGTGATCCCCCTGGCCCTGCTCGTCCCGCGCCGCGGACGCCACCGAGGGGGAGCGGTGCGGACCCTCGAACCCGTGCGCATGCCGGGGGCGTCCTCGGCGGCGGGCAGGCGACGCTGACGGCCCTGAGACGCGAAACGGGGCCCGGCGCGGTGCCGGGCCCCGTCCGCGGTGGAGAACGGGTCGTATCAGAACGACTCGACGGCGCGGCGCGCCTCCGGGTCGAGGACGCCCCAGCCGATGAGCTCTTCGGTCAGCTCCGTCGGTGACTTGTCATAGATGACCGCGAGTGAACGCAGGTCTTCCTGGCGGATGGACAGGACCTTTCCGTTGTAGTCGCCCCGCTGGCTCTGGATCGTCGCGGCGTATCGGGCGAGAGGACCGGCCTTGTCCTTCGGAAGCTGCTGCAACCGCTCTAGATCGATCACGAGCTTGGGTGTAGGCCCGAGCGGGCTCGGCGCGGCTCCGCCGGGCAGCAACTCGGATACCGGCACGCCGTAGAAATCGGCGAGCTCGGCCAGCTTCTGAACGGTGACGGCGCGGTCGCCCCGCTCGTACGAACCCACGACGACGGCCTTCCAGCGGCCGCGTGACTTCTCCTCCACACCGTGCAGGGACAGGCCCTGCTGGGTGCGGATGGCGCGCAGGCGCGCGCCGAGAGCCTTAGCGTATTCAGACGGCATTGTGCGGCCCCCAGGCTCACTTTCGTCGTCGTCGGACCCCGGCGGTCGCCGGAGGGGGACAGATTTGGTGCGCTCTCGCGCCACAGGAGCCTGTCCCCAGGGATGGTTACGGACAGTGACGGTAAAACGGAGAAGGCCCTAGGTCAAGCTGATTGGAAAAAAGCGGTCGAATCCGCCGCAGACGATGCGGACGGTCCGGATCGTCCCCGGGCCGCGCGGGCGCAGGCCCGCACGGCCGCCCGCACGGCCGGGCGACGGCCCGGCGGCGGACCGAATGTGACCCCTCTCACCTGCGAAGACGTGGAGCGGTCCGGGTGCCGGGGCGCTCCTGGCCTGCTGCTAACGTGTGCACGACAAGACGTCCTTTAAAGCCCGTCCAGTGAGGCGGGAAAGGAGGTTCCGGTGGTGAATGCTGCCTCCAGGCCGGAACGGCCTGCCGGGGCGCGCGTGGCGGACGGTGACCCTCGGCAAAAAGCCGTGCTGGAGGGACCGGACATCAGACGCGCGCTGACCCGGATCGCACACGAGATCCTCGAGCGCACCAAGGGCGGCCACGACGTCCTGCTGCTCGGCATCCAGACCCGCGGCGTGACGCTGGCCGAGCGGCTGGCGGGCGCGCTGCGCGAGGTCGAGGGGCGCCCGGTGCCCTGGGGCTCGCTCGACGTGACGATGTACCGCGACGACCTGCGGATGCGGCCCGCCCGCGCCCTCGGCCGCACCGAGCTGCCCGCCGAGGGGATCGACGACCGGGTCGTCGTCCTGGTCGACGACGTGCTGTTCTCCGGCCGGACGGTGCGCGCCGCGCTGGACGCCCTCAACGACCTCGGGCGGCCCCGCGCGGTCCAGCTGGCCGTGCTGGTCGACCGCGGGCACCGGGAGCTGCCGATCCGCGCCGACTACGTCGGCAAGAACCTGCCCACCTCGATGCGCGAGACCGTGAAGGTCCTGCTGGACGAGAACGACGGGCACGACGCGGTCCTGCTGGGGCCCGTCCCGCCCGGCCCGACGGGGGGCGCCGAATGAACCGCCATCTGATCTCCGCCGCCGACCTGAGCCGCGACGACGCGCTGCTCGTCCTCGACACCGCCGAGGAGCTCGCCCAGATCGCCGGCCGCTCGATCAAGAAGCTCCCGACGCTGCGCGGCCGGACGGTCGTCAACCTCTTCTTCGAGGACTCCACCCGCACCCGCATCTCGTTCGAGGCGGCCGCCAAGCGGCTGTCGGCGGACGTCATCAACTTCTCCGCGAAGGGGTCGAGCGTCTCCAAGGGCGAGAGCCTGAAGGACACCGCCCTGACCCTGGAGGCGATGGGCGCGGACGGCGTCGTCATCCGGCACGGCGCCTCGGGCGCGCCGCACCGGCTGGCGGGCTGGGTGCAGGGCAGCGTGATCAACGCCGGCGACGGCACCCACGAGCACCCGACGCAGGCCCTGCTGGACGCGTTCACGATGCGCCGCCGCCTCGGCGAGCTGGACGGCCGCAGGGTCACGATCGTCGGCGACGTCCTGCACAGCCGGGTGGCACGATCCAACGTCCTGCTGCTCGACACCCTCGGCGCCGACATCACCGTGGTGGCGCCGCCGACGCTGCTGCCGGTCGCGATCGACACCTGGCCGTGCTCGGTCTCCTACGACCTGGACGCCGTCCTCGCCAAGAGCGACGTCATCATGATGCTGCGCGTCCAGCAGGAGCGGATGAACGCCGCCTACTTCCCGACCGTCCGGGAGTACAGCCGCCGCTACGGCCTGACCGCCGAGCGCATGGCCGAGCTGCCCGAGCACGCCATCGTCATGCACCCCGGGCCGATGAACCGCGGCGTCGAGATCGCCGCCGAGGTCGCCGACTCGGTCCGCTCCACCATCGTCGACCAGGTCGCCAACGGCGTCAGCGCCCGCATGGCCGTCCTCTACCTCCTGCTCGGCGGCTCCGAGCCCGCCATCGGCCAGGAGGCCACCCAGTGAGCGAGCGGAGAGAAGCCGTGAAGTACATCATCAGGGGCGCGCGGATCCTCGGCGGGGAGGCCGCCGACGTCCTGGTGCGCGAGGGCGTGATCGCGGAGGTGGGGTCCGGGCTGGACGCCGCCGGGGCGCAGGTCGTCGACGCCGAGGGGCTCGTCGCGCTGCCCGGTCTGGTGGACCTGCACACGCACCTGCGCGAGCCGGGCCGCGAGGACGCCGAGACCGTCGAGTCCGGGACGAAGGCCGCCGCGATGGGCGGGTACACCGCGGTCCACGCGATGGCCAACACCGAGCCCGTCGCCGACACCGCGGGCGTGGTGGAGCAGGTGTGGCGCCTGGGGCGCGAGGCCGGGTACTGCGACGTCCAGCCCGTGGGGGCGGTCACGCGGGGCATCGCCGGCGAGCAGCTCGCGGAGCTGGGCGCGATGGCCGACTCCGCCGCCCGGGTCCGGGTGTTCTCCGACGACGGGCACTGCGTGTCGGACGCGGTCATCATGCGCCGGGCCCTGGAGTACGTGAAGGCGTTCGGCGGCGTCGTCGCCCAGCACGCGCAGGAGCCGCGCCTCACCGAGGGCGCGCAGATGAACGAGGGCGAGATGTCCGCCGCGCTCGGGCTGCGCGGCTGGCCCGCGGTCGCCGAGGAGGCGATCATCGCGCGGGACGTCCTGCTCGCCCAGCACGTCGGGTCGCGGCTGCACGTGTGCCACGTGTCCACGGCGGGCTCGGTGGAGATCCTCCGCTGGGCCAAGAGCAAGGGCTGCCCGGTGACCGCCGAGGTCACCCCGCACCACCTGCTGCTGAACGACGCCCGCGCCGTGACCTACGACCCGATCTTCAAGGTGAACCCGCCGCTGCGCACCGCCGACGACGTCACCGCCCTGCGGCACGCCCTCGCGGACGGGACGATCGACTGCGTCGCCACCGACCACGCCCCGCACCCCGTCGAGGCCAAGGAGACCGAGTGGGCGGTGGCGGCGATGGGCATGATCGGCCTGGAGACGGCGCTGCCGGTCGTCCAGGAGGCCATGGTCGAGACCGGGCTGCTCGACTGGGCCGGGGTCGCCGACCGCATGTCCGCCGCGCCCGCCCGCATCGGCCGCCTCTCCGGCCAGGGCCGCCCGCTGGAGACGGGGTCGCCCGCCAACATCACGCTGTACGACCCGTCGCCCCGCGGCACCGTCGACCCGACGGCGATGACGTCCAAGAGCCGCAACACCCCGTTCGCGGGCCTGGAACTGCCGGGACGGGTCGTCGCCACGTTCCTGCGCGGAAAGCCGACCGTCCTGGAAGGGAAACTGCAATGACCCCTGCTCTGCTCGTTCTGGAAGACGGCAGGGTGTTCCACGGGGCCGCGTACGGCGCCGAGGGCGAGACCTTCGGCGAGATGGTCTTCAACACCGGGATGACCGGTTACCAGGAGACGCTCACCGACCCTTCGTACGCCCGCCAGATCGTGGCCATGACGTCCCCCCACATAGGCAACACCGGCATCAACGGCGAGGACCCCGAGTCAGGGCGGATCCAGGTCGCCGGCTACGTCGTGCGTGAGCCCGCCCGTGTGGCGTCCAACTGGCGCGCCACCGGGTCGCTGGGTTCGGCGCTGCGTGAGCAGGGCGTGGTGGGCATCGCCATCCCCGGCACCCGTGCGCTGACGCGCCATCTGCGCGACAGGGGCGCGATGCGCGCCGGAGTGTTCAGCGGGACGGCGGCCGAGCCGGGCGTGGAGGCGCTGCTGGAGCGTGTGCGGCAGAGCCCCTCGATGGAGGGCGCCGACCTCGCGAGGGACGTTTCGACCACCGAACCGTACGTCGTCCCGGCCGAGGGCCAGAAGCGCTTCACGGTCGCGGCCGTCGACCTCGGCATCAAGGCCATGACGCCGCACCGGCTGGCCCTGCGCGGGTGCGAGGTGCACATCCTCCCGGCGGCCAGCACCACCGCGGAGATCCTCGCCCTCGAACCGGACGGCGTGTTCTTCTCCAACGGCCCCGGCGACCCCGCCGCCGCAGGCTACGCCGTGGACGCGCTGAAAGGCGTCCTGGACGCCGGGACCCCGTTCTTCGGCATCTGCTTCGGCAACCAGATATTCGGCCGTGCCCTGGGGCTGGGCACGTACAAGCTGCGGTTCGGCCACCGGGGCGTCAACCAGCCCGTCCAGGACCGCGCCAGCGGCAGGGTCCACATCTCGGCCCACAACCACGGGTTCGCGGTGGACGCCCCCAAGGACGGCCCGTTCGACACCCCCTACGGCCCCGCCGAAGTCACCCACGTCAATCTCAACGACGGCTGTGTGGAGGGGCTGAGACTCCTGGAGCGTCCGGCGTTCAGCGTGCAGTACCACCCGGAGGCGGCGGCCGGCCCGCACGACGCCTCGGGGCTCTTCGACCACTTCTGCGAGCTGATGGGAGGGTCGGAGTAATGCCGCGCAGGGACGACCTGAAGTCCGTCCTGGTCATCGGCTCCGGGCCGATCGTCATCGGCCAGGCGTGCGAGTTCGACTACTCCGGCACCCAGGCGTGCCGGGTGCTCAAGGCCGAGGGCCTGCGGGTGACGCTGGTCAACAGCAACCCGGCCACGATCATGACCGACCCCGAGTTCGCCGACGCGACCTACGTCGAGCCGATCACCCCCGAGGTCGTCGAGAAGATCATCGCGAAGGAGCGCCCGGACGCGCTGCTGCCCACGCTCGGCGGCCAGACGGCCCTGAACACCGCGATCGCGCTCTACGAGGGCGGCGTCCTCGCCAAGTACGGGGTCGAGCTGATCGGCGCCGACGTGGCGGCGATCCAGGCGGGGGAGAACCGGGAGAAGTTCAAGGACGTCGTCGCCAAGGTCGCGCGGGAGCGGGGCCTGAACGCCGAGTCCGCCCGGTCGCGCATCTGCCACTCGATGGAGGACTGCCTCGCCGCGGCGGGCGAGCTTGGGTACCCGCTCGTCGTGCGGCCCTCGTTCACGATGGGCGGCGCCGGCTCGGGGTTCGCCCACGACGAGGACGACCTGCGCCGCATCGCCGGCACCGGCCTGGACGCGTCCCCGACCACCGAGGTGCTCCTGGAGGAGTCGATCCTCGGCTGGAAGGAGTACGAGCTGGAGGTCATGCGCGACCGCCGCGACAACGTGGTGATCGTGTGCTCGATCGAGAACCTCGACCCGATGGGCGTGCACACCGGCGACTCGATCACGGTCGCGCCCGCGATGACGCTGACCGACCGCGAGTACCAGAACATGCGGGACGTCGCGATCGCCGTGATCCGCGAGGTCGGCGTCGACACCGGCGGCTGCAACATCCAGTTCGCCGTGCACCCCGGCACCGGCCGGATGATCGTCATCGAGATGAACCCGCGGGTGTCGCGGTCGTCGGCGCTGGCGTCCAAGGCCACCGGCTTCCCGATCGCGAAGATCGCGGCGAAGCTGGCGATCGGCTACACGCTGGACGAGATCCCGAACGACATCACCCGGGAGACGCCCGCGTCGTTCGAGCCCACGCTCGACTACGTCGTGGTGAAGGTGCCCCGGTTCGCGTTCGAGAAGTTCCCCGGCGCGGACGGCACCCTCACCACGCACATGAAGTCCGTGGGCGAGGCCATGGCCATCGGCCGCTGCTTCACCGAGGCGCTGCAGAAGGCCATGCGGTCGCTGGAGCAGAAGGGCTCGTCGTTCAGCTGGGCGGGCGAGCCGGACGCCGCCGCGCTGGTCGAGTCGGCCCGGCGCCCGCACGACGGACGCCTCAAGGACGTCCAGCGGGCGCTCTGGGCGGGCGCGAGCATCGAGGAGCTCTACGAGGCGACCGGCATCGACCCCTGGTTCCTCGACCAGATCGCGGCCGTCAACGAGACCGCCGAGGAGATCCGCACCGCCGACGACGCGCTCACCAGGGAGAAGCTGCTGCGCGCCAAGCGGCACGGGTTCTCCGACGCGCAGATCGGCGAGCTGCGGAACCTCTCCGAGGACGTCGTCAGGGAAGTGCGCCACGCCCTCGGCGTCCGCCCCGTCTACCTCACCGTGGACACCTGCGCGGCCGAGTTCGAGGCGCAGACCCCCTACCTCTACTCGGCCTACGACGAGGAGACCGAAGTACCGCCGGGCACCAAGCCCAAGGTGCTCATCCTCGGCAGCGGCCCCAACCGCATCGGCCAGGGCGTCGAGTTCGACTACTCCTGCGTCCACGCGTCGTTCACGCTGGCCGACGCGGGCTACGAGACCGTGATGGTCAACTGCAACCCCGAGACGGTCTCCACCGACTACGACACCTCCGACCGGCTCTACTTCGAGCCCCTCACCCTGGAGGACGTCCTAGAGGTCGTCTACGCCGAACAGCAGACCGGTGAGGTCGCGGGCGTCATCGTCCAGCTCGGCGGGCAGACGCCCCTGGGGCTCGCCCAGAAGCTCAAGGACGCCGGTGTCCCCATCGTGGGCACCTCGCCCGAGAGCATCCACCTCGCGGAAGAGCGCGGCGCGTTCGGGCGCGTCCTGCACAGGGCGGGGCTGCTCGCGCCCAAGCACGGCACGGCCACGTCCTACCGGGAGGCCCTCGAAATCGCCGGCGAGATCGGTTACCCCGTTCTCGTGCGTCCCTCGTACGTCCTCGGAGGGCGCGGCATGGAGATCGTGTACGACGACGCCACGCTGGAGTCGTACATGGCCCGCGCCACCGAAGCGAGCCCGGAGCACCCCGTCCTGGTCGACCGCTTCCTGGACGAGGCCATCGAGATCGACGTGGACGCCCTGTTCGACGGCGAGGAGCTCTACCTCGGCGGCGTCATGGAGCACATCGAGGAGGCCGGCATCCACTCCGGCGACTCGGCCTGCGCGCTGCCGCCCATCACGCTCGGGCACGACGACATCCGCCGCATCCGCGAGTCGACGGAGGCGCTCGCGCGCGGCATCGGGGTGCGCGGGCTCATGAACGTGCAGTACGCGCTGTCAGCGGGCGTCCTGTACGTCCTGGAGGCCAACCCGCGCGCGTCCCGGACCGTCCCCTTCGTGTCCAAGGCGACGGCCGTGCCGCTCGCCAAGGCCGCCGCCCGCGTCATGATGGGCGAGACCATCGCCGGGCTGCGCGCCGAGGGGATGCTCCCGGCGGCGGGCGACGGCGGGTCCCTGCCGCTGGACGCGCCGATCGCGGTGAAGGAGGCCGTGCTGCCGTTCGACCGGTTCCGCAACGAGCGCGGCCAGGGCGTCGACACCGTCCTCGGCCCCGAGATGCGGTCGACCGGCGAGGTCATGGGCATCGACGAGGTGTTCGGCACCGCCTTCGCCAAGTCGCAGCAGGCCGCCTACGGCTCGCTGCCGACCAAGGGCCGCGCCTTCGTCTCGGTGGCGAACCGCGACAAACGGCACATGGTGTTCCCCGTCAAGCGCCTCGCTGACCTGGGCTTTGAGATTCTTGCCACGGAGGGGACCGCCGAGGTCCTGCGCCGCAACGGCGTGCGTGCCAAGATCGTGCGCAAGCACAGCGAGGGTCCGGGACCGTCCGGCGAGCCCACGATCGTGCGGCGCGTCCTGGACGGCGAGGTCGACCTCATCGTCAACACTCCCTTCGGCAGCCCCGGCCAGTCCGGGCCGCGGCTCGACGGTTACGAGATCCGCACCGCGGCGGTGCTGCGGGGCGTACCGTGCGTGACGACCGTGCAGGGGCTCGCGGCGGCCGTGCAGGGCATCGAGGCCGTCGCCGGAGGCCAGGTCGGCGTCCGCTCCCTCCAGGAGCACGCCGAGCGGCTCGGCGGGTCCCGTGGGCGCGTCGGCGGGCCGTCCCCGGACGGTGACGGCAGTATGGCCTCCGGGTGACAGAAGCCGGGACGGGCGGGGCCGGGCGGGACGTGCCGCGCCCCGCCCGGCCGGCGCACGCGACGAGGAGAGGGAGACGGGTGTCCGACACACCGGTGCAGACGTCGGGGACGGTTCTGACGGTCCGCCAGGTGCAGGACTACCACGCGCTGACGCTGGTGGCCCCGGCCATCGCCGAGCGGTTCCGGCCCGGCCAGTTCCTGGCGCTCGCCGTCGGCGGCGAGCACACGTCCCGGCTGGTCCGCCGCTGCTTCGGGGTGCACGAGGTCAAGTCCGACTACGGCGGCACCGTCGAGCTGGTGTTCGCCGACACCGAGCCCGGCACCGCCTGGCTCGCCGGGCGCCGCTCCCGCGACCAGATCGACCTCGTCGGGCCGCTCGGCCGCCCGTTCCGGCTGCCCCGCGACCCGGTGAGCTGCCTGCTCGTCGGCGGCGGGCCCGGCGCGGCCGCCGTGTTCGCCCTCGCCGACGCGCTGCTGCGCCGCGGCTGCCAGGTGCACTTCGTGCTCGGCGGGCCGTCCGCCCGGCAGGTGTTCGGCTCCCGCATGGCGCAGCGCATCGGCGACAGCTCCACCGTCGCCACCGAGGACGGGTCGATGGGGGAGACCGGCACCGTCCGCGACGTCCTGCCGCGCGTCATCGAGGAGACCGGCGCCGACGTCGTCTACGGCTGCGGCCCCACGGACCTGCTCCGCTCGGTCACCCAGGTCGCGGGCGACTTCGGCCTGCCCTCCCAGGTGTCGGTCGAGGAGTTCCTCCAGCGGACGGGCGCCTGCGGCATCGGCGTCTGCATGACCTGCATGCTGCCCGTGCACGGCGACGACGGCGTGACCCGCATGGTCCGCGCCTGCGCGGACGGGCCCGTCCTGCGCGGCGACCGCGTCCGGTGGGGCGACCTCGGAACCATCCCGTTCGACGCGCTCGGCGCGCCGCGCGTCCTGAGCGTCTCCGAAAGGGGTCCTCGATGAGCGACCGGGTCAGGACCTCACTCGGGCCCCTGGAACTGCCCAACCCCGTCATGACGGCCTCCGGGTGCGGTGGGACGGGACGGGAGCTCGCCCAGTTCTTCGCCCTCACCCGCCTGGGCGCCTTCGTCACCACGTCTGTGATGTCCCAAGCGCGCGCGGGACGTCCCACACCACGGGTCACCGAGACGCCCAGCGGCCTCCTCACCGCGATGGGCCTCCCCGGGCCCGGCATCGAGACGTTCCTGGAACGTGACCTTCCCTGGCTCATGGAGCAGGACGTCCGCACGATCGTCTCCGTCGCCGGCAACAGCGTCGAGGAGTACGCCGACCTCGGCCGCCGCCTCCGCAACGTCCCGGGCGTCGCCGCCATCGAGGTCAACGTCGCCTGCCCGAACGCCGAGGACCGCGGCCGCGTGTTCGCCTGGCACCCGGCCGCCGCCGCGTCCGTCGTCCGGGCCGTCCGCGACCACGCCCGGCCCGGCACGGCCGTCTTCGCCAAGCTCGCCCCCGACGTCACCGACATCGTCACCATAGCCCTGGCCTGCGTCGACGCGGGCGCCGACGGCCTCACCCTCATCAACACCATGGAGGGCATGGCGATCGACCCGAAGACGCTGCGGCCCGCCCTCACCGGCGTGTCGGGCGGCCTGTCCGGGCCGGCCGTCCGCCCGATCGCGGTCCGCTGCGTCTACCAGGTGCACGCGGCGCTGCCGAGCACGCCCATCATCGGGGTCGGCGGCATCGCCACCGGCCTGGACGCGCTGGAGTTCATCCTGGCCGGAGCCTCCGCCGTCGCCGTCGGCACCGCCGTCTTCCACGACCCCTCCGCCGGGCCCCGCGTCCTGCGCGAGCTGGAGGACGCCCTCGCGGCCCGCCGCATCGGGCGCCTCGCCGACGCCGTCGGACTCGCGCACAAGCCCGCCGGGTACGTCCCGCCCCAGGTGCGCCCGCAAGAGCCCGAGAAGGAGAAGCTGTGACCGCCCCCATCGCCGTCGCGCTCGACGCGCCCGACCTGGAGACGGCCGCCCGCTGGGCCACCCTGGTCACGCCGCACGTCTCCACCGTCAAGGTGGGCCTGGAGCTCTACCTGCGCTACGGGCCGGACGTCGTCGCCAGCGTCCGGGGCGCCAGCCGCGTCCAGGTCTTCCTGGACCTCAAGCTGCACGACATCCCCGCGACGGTCCGCGGCGCCGCCCGCGCCGTCGCCCGCCTCAAGCCGTCCTACCTGACCGTGCACGCCGCGGGCGGGCCCGCGATGATCCGCGCGGCCGTCGAGGCGGCCCCCGCCACGAAGATCGCCGCGGTGACCGTGCTGACGTCCCTCGGCGAGGCCGACCTCACCGCCCTCGGCCTCGCGGGCCCCGCCCCGGACGCCGTCCGCCGGCTGGCCGTCCTCGCCGTCGAGGCGGGCGCCCAGGCGCTCGTCTGCTCCCCGCAGGAGGCCGCGGCCGTCCGCGCGGAGGTCGGCCCAGGCATCACGCTCATCACGCCGGGCGTCCGCCCCGAGGGCTCCGCCAACCAGGACCAGGCCCGCGTCGCCACCCCGGAGGACGCCCTGGCCGCCGGGGCGGACCTGCTGGTCATCGGCCGTCCCATCACCGCCGCGCCCGATCCCGGCGCCGCCGCGGCCGCCATAGCCGCCGCCCTCCGCAGGACGTCCGCCGGCGCACCGTGAGCGCGCGGGCCCGCGCCGGCGGCCCCGGTGCGCGGAGCCCGGCCGCCGCGCATCCGGAGGGCCTCCCCGGTGAACAAGTGACGGGTTCTGCTTTCTGAGCAGGTTTTGCTAAGGGGTTCTAGGACGTGCGGTATCGCACTTTGTGGTTTTACTCGCATGCGATTACGGAGACGGACTCCTCCGCATTGCGATACGTACCGAACGACGAACTCGTTCACGCGGGGCGACGATTCATGCCGGGGAACGTCCCCGGCGGATCGCCGGCGGTTCCGCGTCCATGTGCGATGCCCTGGCGGCGGGCGGGGAGCTGGAGCGGTGGCGGTGCCCTCCGGTGGCTGGCGCGATCTCGGCGGTCGGGGTGTTGTCGAGGATGACAGTAACCCTCCCGGCGCGACGTGCGGAACGGCGCGGCGTGACGAGTGTCACTCGGTCGGGATCATTTGTGGGGGACCTCACAGGCCCCGTCCGCGGGGCCCTGCGGAGGGTTCGCGGGGCGCCGGACGGCGCCGCGGCGGGGGCGCGAACCCCGCCCGCAAACCGGTACCGAGTGCCGCATATGGGGTCAGAAAGGGGGGATTTTCACGATCAAGCGAAAGTCCCAGCAAGGCGCCGGGATGGGCGGCCGAGGGGCCTCGATTGGGTACACTCTGTATTCAGGACACTCCAAGGAGTGATTTTCATGAATTTGTGGCGGGCTAAACGGCACTTCACGTTGCCTAAAGGGCGGTGAACTCGCTAGTTTCCCAACCCGTCCGACTCCGTCGAGTGGAAACCTGAGGTGACCCGGCGTGGCTCTTCCGCCCCTAACCCCCGAACAGCGCGCCGCAGCCCTGGAGAAGGCTGCCAAGGCTCGCAAGGAGCGGGCCGAGGTTAAGAACAAGCTGAAGCACGGGGGAACCTCGCTCGCCGAGGTTCTCAAAGAGGGTCAGTCCGACGACGTCATCGGAAAGATGAAGGTGTCGGCGCTCCTCGAATCACTGCCCGGTGTGGGCAAGGTCCGTGCGAAGCAGATCATGGAGCGCCTGGGCATCGCCGAGTCCCGCCGTGTGCGGGGCCTCGGCGCCAACCAGCGCGCATCCCTGGAGCGTGAGTTCGGCGGAAGTGCGAACCGCTGACGCGCGACTCACGGGCGGGCGCTGCGGCCAGGCCGCCGCGGCCGGACCGGGGCGACCCGGGACCGGCACCATCCCGCCCGGCTCCGGCGCACGCGCCGAACGCCTCCCATCACCGGCCGCCCCTCGCGGGGCGCACGTCCCCGGACGGGCCGGATGAGAATGTTCGACGCGGCTCCGGAAGGCTCCGAAACGCCTGGCCCGCTCTCGCGGCGCCTGACGGTCCTCTCCGGGCCGTCGGGCGTCGGCAAGAGCACGGTCGTCGCCGAGATCCGGCGAGCGCACCCCCGGGTGTGGCTGTCGGTCTCGGTGACCACCCGGCCCCCCCGGCCGGGTGAGACCCACGGTGTGCAGTACTTCTTCGTCGACGACGCCGGTTTCGACCGGCTCGTCGACGAGGGGGAGCTCCTCGAATGGGCCGAGTTCGCGGGCAACCGCTACGGGACCCCGCGGCGGCCCGTCGAGGAGCGCCTGGACCGCGGCGAGCCGGTCCTCCTGGAGATCGACCTCCAGGGCGCCCGGCAGGTGCGCCGCACCATGCCCGAGGCGCTGCTGGTGTTCCTCGCGCCGCCCAGCTGGGAGGAGCTCGTCCGCCGGCTGACCGGCCGCGGCACCGAGCCCCCCGAGGTCGTCGAGCGCCGCCTCGCGGCCGCCCGCGTCGAGCTCGCCGCCGAGAAGGAGTTCGACGTCACGCTCGTCAACACGTCCGTCCAGGACGTGTGCGATGAGCTGCTAGCCTTGATGGCTGTTCACTAGTGCGTCCGCCGCGTCCGGCGGGCGCGGAACGCAACACCGGAGCGAGACCTAGGGAAGGCCACCGAGTGGCAGCCAGCAATGAGGGCATCACCAACCCGTCGATCGACGAGCTCCTCGAAGTCGTCGACACCAAGTACGGCCTCGTGAGCATCGCGGCCAAGCGCGCCCGGCAGATCAACGCCTACTACGCCCAGCTGGGCGAGGGCCTGCTGGAGTACGTCGGCCCGCTCGTCGAGACGCAGGTCCAGGAGAAGCCCCTGTCGATCGCGCTCCGCGAGACGCGCGAGGGCCTCCTGAACGCCGAGCCCATCGAGGGCTGAGAGCGGCCCCGCCCGGGGCGACCCCGGCGGGAACCCGTCCGGTGCCTGATGGCACAGTGGGCGGCATGACCTCCCCCAAGCCGCGCGTCGTGCTCGGAGTGAGCGCCGGCATCGCCGCGTACAAGGTGTGCGAACTGCTCCGGCGGCTCACCGAGTCGGGCCACGACGTCACCGTCGTCCCGACCGAGGACGCGCTCCGCTTCGTCGGCGAACCCACCTGGGCCGCCCTGTCGGGGAAACCGGTCTCGACGGGGGTGTGGGACGGCGTCGCCGACGTCCCGCACGTCAGGCTCGGGCAGCAGGCCGACCTGGTCTTCGTCGCCCCCGCCACCGCCGACCTGCTCGCCCGGGCCGCCGGCGGCCTGGCGGACGACCTGCTCACCAACACCCTGCTCA
Source organism: Actinomadura livida (assembly GCF_014648675.1). Taxonomy (GTDB): domain Bacteria; phylum Actinomycetota; class Actinomycetes; order Streptosporangiales; family Streptosporangiaceae; genus Spirillospora; species Spirillospora livida. The sequence goes on along the minus strand of NZ_BMRO01000003.1, from coordinate 45,839 downwards.
CCGCCCGCTGCCCGGTCGTGTTCGCGCCCGCGATGCACACCGAGATGTGGGAGCATCCCGCGACGCGGGCGAACGCGGCGACGCTGCGGAGCCGCGGCGCCGTCGTCGTCGAACCGGCGTCCGGGCGCCTCACCGGCAAGGACACCGGCCCCGGCCGGCTGCCCGAGCCCGCCGAGCTGTTCGAGGTCGCCCGGCACGTGCTGGCGCGCGGCGCGGACGGCCGCGACCTCGCCGGGCGGCACGTCGTCGTCTCGGCCGGCGGCACCCGCGAGGCCCTCGACCCCGTCCGCTTCCTCGGGAACCGCTCGTCGGGCCTGCAGGGCTACGCGCTCGCCCGCACCGCCGTGGCCCGCGGCGCCCGCGTGACGCTCGTCTCCGCCAACGTCGCCCTGCCCGACCCGGCCGGGGCCGAGATCGTGCCCGTGGAGTCGGCCGAGGACATGCGCGAGGCCGTCCTGAAGGCCGCCGGCGCCGCCGACGCGGTCGTCATGGCCGCCGCCGTCGCCGACTTCCGCCCGGCCGGCTACCAGGGCTCCAAGATCAAGAAGTCCGAGGGAAGCGAGCCGGAGCCGATCCGGCTGGCCAAGAACCCCGACATCCTCGCCGAGCTCGGCGAGAGGCGCCGCCCCGGGCAGGTGATCGTGGGCTTCGCGGCCGAGACCGACGACGTCCTGGAGAACGGCCGCGCCAAGCTCGCCCGCAAGCGCTGCGACCTGCTCGTCGTCAACCAGGTCGGGGAGGGGCTCACGTTCGGGCGGCCGGACAACGCCGCGGTGATCCTCGGCGCGGACGGCTCGCAGACCGAGGTGCCGCGCGGCGCCAAGGAGGCGCTGGCCGAGGTCGTCTGGGACCAGGTCGCCGCACGCCTCGTCCCGCCGCCGGCCGGCTGACGCCGTCCCCGCCCGGCGGCCCGCGGCCGGTGCGCCGCCGGCCGGCGCGGCGGAGGCCCCCGCGTCTCCCGGCGATCGCGGCGGCGTTCGGCGTTCCCGCTAGACTCCGCAATGACACCCGTGGGAAACCCGGCGGGGGGCGGGGTCCCCTGCCGAACTCGACAAGACATCCGTCCCTGCGACGACAGTCAGCAGCCGCTGCAAGGAGTTCACGTACGTGCCTCGCCGCCTGTTCACCTCCGAGTCCGTCACCGAAGGACACCCGGACAAGATCGCGGACCAGATCAGCGACGCGATCCTCGACTCGATGCTCAAGGACGACCCGAAGAGCCGGGTCGCCGTCGAAACGATGATCACGACCGGGCAGGTCCACGTCGCCGGTGAGGTCACCACCGAGACCTACGTGGACATCCCCGGCGTGATCCGCGAGAAGATCCTGGAGATCGGCTACGACTCGTCAAAGAAGGGCTTCGACGGCCACTCCTGCGGTGTGTCGGTGTCCATCGGCGCCCAGTCGCCCGACATCGCGCAGGGCGTCGACGACGCTTACGAGGCCCGCGAGGGCGAGGGCGTCGACGAGCTGGACCGGCAGGGCGCCGGCGACCAGGGGCTGATGTTCGGCTACGCCACCAACGAGTCGCCCGACCTCATGCCGCTGCCGATCACGCTCGCGCACCGGCTCGCGCACCGGCTGTCCGCCGTCCGCAAGAGCGGCGACGTCCCCTACCTGCGCCCCGACGGCAAGACCCAGGTCACCATCGAGTACGACGGCGACCGCGGCGTCCGCCTCGACACCGTCGTCGTGTCCAGCCAGCACGCCCCCGACATCGACCTGAAGGAACTGCTGGCCCCGGACATCAAGGAGCACGTCGTCGACCCGGTGCTCGCCGGGTTCGAGCTCGACACCGAGGGCTACCGGCTGCTGGTCAACCCGACCGGCCGCTTCGAGATCGGCGGCCCGATGGGCGACGCCGGGCTCACCGGCCGCAAGATCATCGTGGACACCTACGGCGGCATGGCGCGGCACGGCGGCGGCGCGTTCTCCGGGAAGGACCCGTCCAAGGTCGACCGGTCCGCCGCGTACGCGATGCGCTGGGTCGCCAAGAACATCGTCGCCGCGCAGCTCGCCGACCGCGCCGAGGTCCAGGTCGCCTACGCGATCGGCAAGGCCCACCCGGTCGGGGTTTTCGTGGAGACCTTCGGCACCGAGAAGGTCGCCCCCGAGAAGATCGAGAAGGCGATCTCCGAGGTCTTCGACCTGCGCCCGGCCGCGATCGTCCGCGACCTGGACCTGCTCCGCCCGATCTACCAGCAGACCGCCGCGTACGGCCACTTCGGCCGGAGCGAGCCCGACTTCTCCTGGGAGTCGACGGACCGCGCCAAGGACCTGGCCTCCGCCGCCGGCCTGTAGCCGACCGTCCGGACCGTGGTCCGGCAAACGGGAAGAGCCCCGGGGACGTCGCCCGGGGCTCTTCTTCGTGCGTGCGGTGTTTCGTTCGGCGTGGCGGTCGGCCGTGTCCGCTCAGGGGGCGCAGTGGTTGCCGCGCCGGAGGCCGTAGCGGGCGCCGATGGTGTAGCGGCCGGGCCCGTCCGCCTGCAGCCGGATGAACTCGCCCTCGCGCGCCAGGCACGCGTCCCCGCCCGTCACCCTCAGCCAGGGCGACCAGTAGGCGCGCACCAGGACGGAACCGCTCGACGGCATGTCCACGACGAGTTCGCCCGCGTCGAGCTCGTGGACGGACGCCGGGCGGTCGACCAGGGGCGTCGCCCGCAGGACGCGGTACAGCCGCCAGTGCTCGTCGTGCCAGATCTCCGTCAGGTACGGCTGGCCCTCGGCGACGAGCGCGGCCTCCTCCTGCGCCGCCCAGTCGTTCTCCTGCTCGGGCAGGACGACGTACTGCACCGCCCACTTGTGCAGCCAGTCGCGGTAGGAGTCGGACGTCAGCGCGCCGTCCTCGTAGAACAGGCCGTGGCGTTCGGCGTCGACCTGGCGGTTCCAGCCGCGCGCGAGGTTGAAGTGGCGGCTCATCCCCGCCGCCTCCCAGTGGGAGCGCAGCGGGACGACCTCGATGCGCCCCTTGCCGGCGCCGAGGTTCGTCAGCTCGGTGACGAGGCCGCTGGCGTGCGCGGCGGCCTCGTCGGCGGGTTCGGTGTGGATGAGGTCGTCGACGGGCTTCACGACCTGCCAGGACGCGGTGACGATGAAGGCCAGGGACAGGACGGCGATCCGCAGGCGGCCCTGCGCGCGCGCGACGGCCGACAGCAGGAACATCCCGCCGAACAGCAGCGAGAGCCGCTCGACGTTGCTGCCGACCGGGGACGGGATCAGCCACGTCAGGACGATCCCGGCCAGGTACACGGCGGCGCCGACCCGGACGAGGGTCCAGTTCTTCGGCGCGCACGTCAGCACGGCGATCACGCCGGTGACGGCGGGCAGGACGATGGCGGTGAACGAGATGGGCTGGATGCCGTCGAAGGGGAACAGCAGGCTCGTCGTGCCCACGACGAGGGGCAGGCCCACGGCGAGGCAGACCCCGGCGCGGCGGCGCCCGGTCAGGAACAGCGCGGCGGCCAGCACGAGGAGGAAGAGGCCCGCGACCGGGCTCGCCAGCGACGCGAGGAGGCTGAGGACGACCATCCCCGCCGCGCGCAGGGCGGGGGTGCCGCGGCGGGTGAACGCCGCGATCGTCGCCAGGAGCGCGAACATGAGGCCCAGCCCGAACGTGGTCCGGCCGGACGCGGCGTTGCATGCCAGCGCGAACGCGACCCAGAGGGAGGCGGGCAGCGCCACGGGCGCCTTGAACCGCCGCAGGAGGTGCGCGGTGAGCGCCGCCGAGACCGTGCCTGTCACCACGGCGACCGTGCGGATGCCGAACAGCGCCATGAGGTGCGGGGACAGGACGCTGTAGGACGCCGGGTGCATCCCGCCGTACCAGGCGAAGCTGTACGCGGCGTCTGGGTGCTGCCAGACGAAGTCCGTCCACGCGGCCTGCGCCGCGAGGTCACCGCCTTCCGTCGCCAGGTACAGCGCCCACACGAGGTGGAGGACGGCCGAGGCGAACGTGGCCGCCACCACGGGGTGACGCGGGTTCGCCCACTTTCTCCAGGGCGCCGGGGACGGGGAGCGGCGCGACGCGCTCTCCAGGGCAGGAGCGTCCGCCCGCTCTCGGGTATGCGGTGTTGTCATCGCCTGGTTGTCATCGCCTGCACGGGCTCGTCGGGCGGCTGGGGCTCGGGAGGCATCGGGCGGTCGACCGGCGCGACCGGCGGATGCGCACCCCGTTCGAACGGATCAACCCTAGCGTGCGCGGTCGGCTGTCGGGCTGATCTGGTAGGACGGGGTCGTGACGAAGGACGGCGGGGGGACGGACCTCATCCCGGGGCTGGGCGATCTGCCGGAGCGGCCCGTGGACGGGCCGGGCAAGTCCGCTAAGCCGGGCAAGTCCGCCAAGCCGGGCAGGTCCGCCAAGTCGGGGAAGGCCGCGAAGAAGGGTGCGCGGCGGCCCGCCGAGGAACTCCCCGTCGCGCGGATCGCGGTCGACATGTCCCTGCCCCACCTGGACCGGCCCTTCGACTACCTGGTTCCCGCCGAGCTGGCCGCCAAGGCCGTGCCCGGCTGCCGCGTGCGGGTGCGTTTCGCCGGGCAGCTCGTCGACGGTTTCCTGCTGGAGCGGGTCGCCGAGAGCGGCCACGACGGGAAGCTCCTGTACCTGGAGCGGGTCACGTCGTCCGAGGCCGTGCTCACCGCGGAGGTGGCGGCGCTGGTGCGGGAGGTCGCCGACCGGTACGCGGGGACGTTCGCGGACGTGCTCCGGCTCGCCGTCCCACCGCGGCACGCCCGTGTAGAGGCGGAACCTGGGGCCGCGCCCGGTGACGACGCCGAACCGCCCGATGACGGCGCCGAAGTGGACGTCGGCGTATGGCGTGACTACCCGGCGGGGGCGTCGTTCCTGAGCGCTCTGGCTGATGGCAGGGCGCCCCGGGCGGTGTGGACGGCCCTGCCCGGGCCCGACTGGACGGCCGCCATAGCGCGCGCAGTCGCCGTGGCCCTGCGAAGTGGACGCGGCGCACTGGTCGTCGTGGCCGACGGCCGCGATGTGGCGCGGATGGACGCCGCGCTGGAGGCGGAGCTGGGGGAGGGCCTGCACGTCGCGCTGACGGCGGAACTCGGCCCGGCGGAGCGCTACCGGAGGTGGCTGGCCGTCCTGCGCGGCTCCGCGCGGGCGGTGGTGGGCACGCGCGCCGCCATGTTCGCCCCCGTCGCCGATCTCGGCCTGGTCGTGCTGTGGGACGACGGGGACGACGTCCACGCCGAGCCGCACGCGCCGTACCCGCATCCGCGCGAGGTCCTCGCCCTGCGCGCCCACAGGGCGGGCGCGGCGGCGCTGATCGGCGGGTACACGCGGACCACCGACGCCACCCAGCTCGTCGAGACCGGCTGGGCGCACGCGCTCGCGGCGGACCGGCAGCGCGTCCGGACGGCGATGCCCCGCGTCCGCTACGTCGGCGAGGACGCCCAGCTCGCCCGGGACGCCGCCGCCCGTACCGCGCGCCTGCCGAACGTCGCGTTCGAAGCGGCGCGGCAGGCGTTGCAGGACGGGCCCGTCCTGGTGCAGGTGCCGAGGCGCGGATACGTGCCGGGCATCGCGTGCGGGCGCTGCCGTACCCCGGCCCAGTGCGCGGCCTGCCAGGGGCCGCTGTCGCTGCCGTCGTCCCATGCCGCTCCGCACTGCCGGTGGTGCGGGCGCATCGCGGGCGATTGGCACTGCCCCGAGTGCGGCTTCTTCCAGGTGCGTGCCGTGGTGGTGGGCGCCAAACGCACGGCGGAGGAGCTGGGCAGGGCGTTCCCCGGCGTGCCGGTGCGCACCTCCGGCCGGGACGCCATCCTCGAACGGGTCGGCCCAGAACGGGCTCTAGTGGTGGCCACGCCCGGGGCGGAACCGCCCGCGGAGGACGGCTACCGGGCCGCGCTGCTGCTGGACGGCTGGGTGCTGCTAGGGCGGCCGGACCTTCGCGCCGGGGAGGAGACGCTGCGGCGCTGGATGAACGCGGCGGCGCTCGTGCGCGCGCAGGGGCCGGTCGTGGTGGCAGCGGAAGGGACGCTGCCCGCCGTCCAGGCCCTCGTCCGGTGGGACCCGGTCACCTACGCGGAGCGCGAGCTGGCCGAGCGCAGGGATGTCGGTTTCCCGCCCGCGGCGCGGATGGCCTCCCTGACCGGGACGCCCGCGGCCATCCGGGACCTCCTGGCCGACGCCCGGCTGCCCGAAGGCGCGGAGGTGCTCGGGCCCGTCCCCGTCCCGCCGGCTCCCGGCCCGCAGGCGGGAACCGACGCCCAGGACAAGGAGCGCGCACTGATCCGCGTGCCCCGGGCCGCAGGACACGCGCTGGCGCGCGCGCTGAAGGAAGCCCAGGGCGTGCGCAGCGCGCGCAAGGCCACGGAGACCGTACGAGTCCAGATCGACCCCCTGGAGTTGATCTGACCAATAGGGTTCTCGCGTGGCCGACAACTGGGTGGAGACCACCGTGGGCGACCTGCGGCGGTGGGCGGACGAACACGGCAAGGCGCTGGACGAGCCGGGAGCTCGGATCCTGCTCGACCTCGCGCAGAAGGAGATGGGCCTGCCCGGCCCGGATGCGCTCACTCCGGAGCATCTGCGCGAGCTCCTGCTGAAGGTGTTCCCCGAGTCCGTGGTCGCCGGGCGCGAGGACGTCCCCACGATCCTGGACGTCCTCCGCCGGATCGCCGCGTACCTGCGCGACACGAAGGCCGTCACGCCTGACGCCGCCGCCGGCCTGGAGGCCGAGATCGACCGGATCGGGCCCGAGTTCGAGGAGCTCGTCGCCTCGGTGGACACCGAGGAGCGGCAGGCCGCCGCGGAGGTCATCGGCGGGCTGATGCAGGCCGACGGGGTCTCCCTGGACGACCAGGAGGCGGTCGAGGCGTGGATCAGCGACTTCGAGGCGCTGCCCGACCACGAGCGCTACGCCCGCACCGAGGGCTACCTGCGCCAGGTCGAGGAGCTGGTCGTCCCGCCGGTGCATCTCGCCCCGCAGGCGGAGCTGGCGGACGCCGTGCGCCGGTCCCGCCTGACCCGCCTCACCCTCGCCCTGGCCGACTGGACGGGCGAGCGTGACCTCACCGAGCACGACACGCTCACCGAGGCCGACGCCGAGGCCGCCGGTGCCGTGCTCGGCCTGGACACCCCGCGGCGCCACGGCCAGATGGAGGACTCGGGGGAGCTGGAGCGGTTCTGGTGGGCCGCCGTCGAGGCGGAAATGATCACGGCCGACGACGGTACGGCCGGCCCGGGCCCCGCCCTGGACGGCCTCCGTTCCACCGATGACACGACGCTGCTCGGCGCCTGGCTGCCGCTGTTCGACGCTCTGGCGGTGCCCGGCCACGACTATGCCGACGGCCTGGACGCGGTGGAACTCGTCCAGAACGAGATGACCGGCGTCCTCATCCACCTGTACGAGCAGGAAGAGCCGACGGAGCCCGCGACCCTTCTCGGCGCGTTGCTCGACCACGTTGAGGAGGCCTACGACCTGTCCGACGCCGATGGCATGCCGGCGCTCGTGTCGGACGCGTTCCACCTCGAACTGGCGACCCTGGAGGAATGGGGCGTCGTCCAGAAGTCCGGTGCGGAAGAGTCCGGTGAGGGGCGCGAGCTGACGCCGCTGGGCGTGTGGGCCGTGCGGGAGCTGCTCATCGCGGACGGCTTCACCGCGCCGGTCGTCGGCGAGCTGGCCGGCGCCAGGGCCTCCGAGCTCATCGCCGGCCTCACCTGGTACCGGCCGGAGGCCGCGGACGAGGAGATCGACGGCTGGCTGGCCGGCCAGGACCCCAAGGACGCCGCCGCCGACCTCCTGGACGTCATGCGCACCGGCGGTCCGGGCGCGCGCAACCTGGCGGCGGCCGTCCTGCACCGCATCGGCCCGGAGGCCGCCGGCGTGGTCCGCGCCGCGCAGGAGCATCCGCTCGTCTCGCCCTACGCCGCGCTTTGGCTGAACGCCACGGGGGACCCATCGGGACGGGAGCTGGCCCGCGAGGAGTACCTGTGGGTGTTCGTCGACACCGTCGCAGGGATGCTGGAGACCGCCGAACCCGAGGAGGCGGTCGAGGCGGCGCTCCTCGACACCCCGCCGGGGACGGAGATGGAGCAGATGGTCGACGAACTGTGGCGCACCGACCATCCCGGTGTGGCCGACGTCCTGGAGGCCCTGGGCGCGCACCACCCCGACAGGGCGACCGCCAAGGCGGCCCGTACCGCCGCCTACAAGGCGCGTTCGGCCAACCAGGGAGCCGGTCGCAGCGTGTGAATGTTCACGGTTCGCCTCCGTAGACTGAACGGAGCATCCCGCCGTGCACGAACCGCAGGAACTCCCGGGGAATCTCGTAGGAAACGGAGCCTTCGTTGGCCGTCAAGCCCATCCGCCTTTTCGGTGATCCCGTGCTGCGCACGCCCGCTGAGCCGGTGAAGGACTTCGACAAGGAGCTGCGGCAGCTCGTCAAGGACCTCACCGACACGATGATCGACGCGCCCGGCGCCGGCCTCGCCGCGCCGCAGCTCGGCGTCGGCCTGCGGGTGTTCACCTACTACGTCGACGACCGGCTGGGCCACGTGGTCAACCCCACCCTGGACCTGTCGGACGAGCAGGAGACCGACGACGAGGGCTGCCTTTCCCTGCCCGGCCTCGCGTTCCCCACGCCGCGGGCCGTCCGCGCCGTGGCGAAGGGCTTCAACATGCACGGGGAGCCGATCACGCTCGAGGGCACCCACATGCTGGCCCGCTGCGTCCAGCACGAGACCGACCACCTCGACGGCGTCATCTTCATCGACCGGATGGATCCGGAGCAGCGCAAGGCCGCGATGAAGGCGATCAGGGAGGCCGAGTGGTTCGGCGACCCGGTCCCCGTCGTCAAGGAGTCGCCGCACCGGACCTTCGGGAAGGCGATCTAGGTGCGGCTCGTCTTCGCGGGCACCCCCGAGACCGCGCTCCCGTCGCTGAGAGCGCTTCTGGAGTCCTCGCACGAGGTCGCAGCGGTCGTGACCCGTCCGGACGGGCGTTCGGGCCGTGGGCGCCGTCTGAGCGCCAGCCCGGTGGGTGCGTTCGCCGCCGAGGCCGGCCTGGAGGTGCTCAAGCCCGCCAGGGCCCGCGACCCCGAGTTCCTCGACCGGCTGCGCGAGATCGCGCCCGACTGCTGCCCGGTCGTCGCGTACGGGGCGCTGCTGCCCCGCGCGGCCCTGGACATCCCGCGCCACGGCTGGGTGAACCTGCACTTCTCGCTGCTGCCCGCGTGGCGCGGCGCCGCTCCCGTCCAGCGCGCCATCCTGCACGGCGATGAAATGACCGGCGCGGCCACGTTCCAGATCGAGGAGGACCTGGACACGGGTCCCGTCTACGGCGTCCTCACCGAGCCGATCCGGCCCGATGACACCACCGGTGACCTGCTGGGCCGGCTGGCGGTCGCCGGCGCCGCCCTCCTGCTGGACACGATGAACGGCATCGAGCAGGGAGTCCTGGAGCCCCGGCCGCAGCCCACCGAGGGCGTCTCCCACGCGGCCAAGCTGACCCCCGAGGACGCCCGCGTCGAGTGGAACAGCCCCGCCATGCACATCGATCGCCTCGTCCGCGCCTGCACCCCCGCCCCGGGTGCGTGGACGACCTTCCGTGACATGCGGGTCAAGCTGGGGCCGGTCCGCCTCAGGCCCGACGCAGAGAAGTTCTCCCCAGGTGAACTGCGCCCTGGGAAGAACGAGGTCCTGGTGGGGACGGCCACACATCCTGTCGCCTTGGGCGAGGTCCAACCGCAAGGGAAGCGCCGCATGGGCGCCGCCGACTGGGTACGCGGGCTCGACCTCACCGGCAAGGACGCGCTGCACTGATGCCGCCCGCACGCAACCGCCGACACACCCAGAACCGCAGGCCCGGCGGGCCGCGCAAGACGGGACGTCCGCAGGACCTCGTCCGCCGCACCGCGTTCGACGTCATCCGCGCCGTGGAGACACGCGACGCCTACGCCAACCTGCTGCTGCCATCCCGGCTCCGCGACCGCGGGCTCACCGGACGCGACGCGGCCCTCGCCACCGAGCTGACCTACGGCACGCTGCGGGGCCGCGGTACCTACGACGCAGTGCTCGCGCTATGCAGCGACCGCGAACTGCGCCGCATCGACGCGCCGCTCCTGGACGTCCTGCGCCTCGGCGCGCACCAGATTCTCGCGACCCGCATCCCCTCGCACGCCGCGGTGGCGACCACGGTCGAGCTGGCGCGGTCGGTCTCCGGCCCGGGGCAGGCCAAGTTCGCCAACGCGGTGCTCCGCAAGGTCGCCGGCCGCGACCTGGACGCGTGGCTGGCGATCGTGGCACCCGCCGACGCCGACACGTTGACTCGCCTGTCGATCGCGCACAGCCATCCCAAATGGATCGTGTCCGCTCTGCGGGACGCCGTCGGCGCCGCCGAGATCGAGGATCTGCTCGCCGCCGACAACGACCGTCCGCGCGTCACCCTCATCGCCCGCCCCGGCCGGGCCACCGTGCAGGAGCTGCAGGAGGCGGGTGCCAAGCCGGCGCCGTACTCGCCGTACGCCGCCATCTTGGGCGAAGGGGACCCGGCGGATATCGCCGCCGTCCGTGACGGGCGCGCCGCCGTCCAGGACGAGGCGAGCCAGATGGTCGCCCTGGCCCTGACCGAAGCTCCCTTGGACGGCCCAGATGCGCGCTGGGCCGACCTCTGCGCCGGGCCCGGAGGCAAGGCGGGCCTGCTCTCCGGCCTCGCGACCCAGCGCGATGCGCGCCTGCTGGCGGCCGACATCCAGCCGCACCGCGCCGGCCTCGTCCGCCGCGCGGTCGACGACCGCGCCGGGGTGGTCGCCGCCGACGGCACCGCGCCCGCGTGGCGCCCCGGTTCCTTCGACCGGGTCATGGTGGACGCGCCCTGCACCGGCCTAGGCGCGCTCCGGCGCCGCCCTGAGGCCCGCTGGCGGCGCGGCCCCGAGTCGGTCGCCGAACTCGGCCCCCTCCAGCGCGGGCTGCTCGCCTCGGCCCTGGACGCCGTCCGCCCGGGCGGTGTCGTCGCCTACGTCACCTGCTCGCCGCACATCGCCGAGACCCGGGTGGTGGTGGACGATGTCCTGCGCAAGCGCGACGACGTGGAACGGCTGGACGCGCCGTCCGTCCTGGCGTCGGTGGCGCATGACCTGACCGGATTGGGGAACGGCCCTTACGCCCAGTTCTGGCCGCACCGCCACGGGACGGACGCGATGTTCCTGGCTCTGCTGCGCCGCACCTGACCTCCTGGAGGTTCCGTGCTGACCGGCTTCTGGCACGCCGTGTCATTCCTGGGCAGCGCGGGCTTCTACGTACCGGTGCTCCTCGTGCTGTTCTGGTGCGCGGCTCCACGGGTGGCGGCACGGGCCGCTGTGCTCCTGCTGATCGGCGGGTATGTCAACACGGTCCTCAAGTTCGTCTTCCACGACCCCCGCCCCTACTGGACGAACCCCTCGGTCGAGGGCGAGCAGGCGTATTCGTCGTTCGGCATGCCCTCGGGCCATTCGCAGAACGCCGTGGTGGGCTGGGGCTTCGCCGCCACCCTGACCCGGCGCCGGGCCCTGTGGGCGGCCGCCGCGGTGCTCATCGTTCTGATCGGGGTCTCCCGCGTCCAACTGGGTGTCCACTCTGTGGGGCAGGTCCTGGGCGGCTGGGGGATAGGGCTGACCCTCCTGCTGGTCGCCCTCCTCGCGGAGCCCTTCGTCGTCGCGTGGTGGACGCGACGCCCCCTGGGCATCCAAGTGGCGCTCGCTCTGGGGCTTTCCCTGCTGTTCCTTGGGGCGGCGTGGGCGGCGATACAGCCGCTCGAAGGGTGGCGGTGGCCGCACGGGTGGGCGCAGGAGATCAGGGAGGCCGGAGGCGAGACCGAACCCATCACGCTCGTCGACTCGGCCCGGGCCTCGGGCGGGCTTTGCGGAGTCCTGGCGGGGCTGTCCATCCTGGCGGCCCGCGGCTGGTTCGACCCCCGCGGGCGACCGTGGCAGCTCCTGGCACGCCTCGCCGTGGCCATGGCCGGCGCCGGTGTCATCTACCTGCCCGCCCTCCTGCTCGACGCGTCCGGGCTGTTCCCGGTGTTCGCCGTCCAGGCGGCGCTGGGCCTGTGGGTGACGGCCGGTGCGCCGGAGGCCTTCGTCCGCCTCCGCCTGGCCGCCCGCCCCACCCCCGCTCTCACCCGGCCGGGTGAGGAGCAGTCGGAACTGCGCCAATAGACTCGGATCATCATGGCTCCTCAGATCGCACCCAGCATCCTGTCCGCGGACTTCGCCCGCCTGGCCGACGAGATCGCGCGCATCGCCGACTCCGCCGACTGGGTCCACGTCGACGTCATGGACAACCACTTCGTCCCCAACCTCACCTTGGGGCTGCCGGTCGTCCGGGCGCTGCTCGAACACAGCGCGCTGCCCCTCGACTGCCACCTCATGATCGAGGACCCGGACCGCTGGGCCCCTGAGTACGCCGAGGCGGGCGCGAAGAGCGTCACCATCCACGCCGAAGCGGCGAAGGCCCCGATCCGCACCCTGCGCGCCATCCGCGCCGCGGGCGCGCGCGCGGGCCTGGGCGTCAACCCCGCCACCCCCGTCGACGGCTTCGAGGACATCCTCGGCGAGATCGACATGCTGCTCCTGATGACCGTCGAGCCCGGCTTCGGCGGCCAGAAGTTCCTGGACGTCGTCCTGCCGAAGGTCCGCCGCGCCCGCGAGCTCATCAAGGGCCGCGACCTGCCCGTCTGGCTCCAGGTCGACGGCGGCGTCAGCACGGAGACCATCGAACGCTGCGCCGAGGCGGGCGCCGACGTGTTCGTCGCGGGCAACGCCGTCTACGGCGCCGACGACCCCGCCGAGGCCGTCCGCCGACTCCGCGGCCAGGCCGAGGAGGCGACGGCCAAGGCGGACTGGTGATCCTGCCCTGCGACGCCGTCCTGCTCGACGTGGACGGCACCGGTGGACGGCACTCTCGTCGACCCGACGCCCCTCGTCGAACCCCGGCCCGCGGGTGACGGCCTCTGCCTCGCCGCCGGCTGACCGGCGGACCCTTCGGTTCTCACCCGTTCGCGGGGACGATCCCGAGGGAGGCGTGGAACATCTCGTGCACGCGGAAACGCCGGACGGCCGCCAGGTTGAGGTGCTGTACCTGATGGCTTCCCAGGAAACGGCCGTTGTCGACGGCCTGCGCGGTGAGCAGCCCCGAACGCCACAGGATCTCGATGAGGTCGTTGGGTTCGCGCAGGGGCAGCCATGACTGCGTGCCGCGTGTGGGGATGTCGCCGAAGGCCAGTTCGAGGCAGAGCATCTCCAGTTCCGCGCGCTCGAAGGTGTGCGGATGGCTGCGGAAGACCTCGAAGACGCTCAGCAGGCCCGGGTACTGGGAGCGGTACTCGGCCGCGATGTCCTTCGTGCGCTCGGCGGAGTAGCCGTACTCGGACCGCTCGATCGCCGAGTACGGCACGGGCAGGCGCGACGTCCGCCCCCTGGCCAGATCCAGGGCCTCCGAGCAGAACTGGATGAGCTCCCTAGGCCGGTACAGCGTGCGGTCCACCATGTAGCCGAACGAGCCGTCCCGCGCCATGCCCGGCGGCGGCGGGGCGAAGACCGCGGACCAGCAGGCCCGGTCCCCGGCCCGCTCGAGCGCCTCGACGTCGAACCCCTTCTCGTGGGCCGAGTACCGGATCCGCTTGGCGATGAGCTCGAGCAGCGACTCCTCCGACCAGGAGATCTTCTCCACCAGGTCCCGGTGCTTCTGCGCGTCCTCGTACAGGGCGGGGATGTCGTCGTAGAGCTCCTGCCTGAGCGACATGTACACGCGCAGGTTCCGGTGCAGCGCGTTGACGGAGACGCACGCCTGGAACAGCCCGGACACGAACGCCTTCGCGTCCTCGGAGGAGTCCCAGCCGCGGTCAAGCTCGTCCACGAGGACCACGACACGCTGGCTCTCCAGGACGTTCTGCAGCGCCGGGAGCAGGTTCTGGATCTCCTCCAGCTTGTAGAGCCGGTCGAGCTCCCGGGTGCGCAGCCCCGCCTCGATCGGCCCGATCTTCACGGCCTCCAGCCGCTTCAGGTACGACATCAGCAGCGACAGCGTGCCGAGCTGCTGGGCGCCGTGGCTGTCCCTGACGTACTTGTGGATCTCCCTGCCGCCGCCCTTGGTCAGCCGCATCCCCTTCCTGGCCAGCGCCTTCATGACCAGGACGTAGATGAGGTACTTCCAGGCGGCGGCGTAGGCGCCCTGCTTCGCCCACGAGCCCGCGTCCTCCGCGGCCATCGTCGCGTTGAGCAGCTCGTACGAGTAGTCCTCGGGCGACAGCTCGATCACGTGGCTGCCGGCGGCGCGCTCCCGCTTGGCCAGCACCTTGAAGATCGCGCTCTTCCCGGACCCGCGGTTGCCCATCAGGATCGTCTTCGCGCCCGTCCGCACCCGCTGGTAGGCGGGGGACTCCACGAAGTACTTCTCCAGCCCCCGCGAGATGTCGCGCTCGGCGGAGGGGGTGCCGAAATCGAGCACGTCCAGGATTTTCGGCGACAGAGTCAGTTTGGCCATGGGCCTGTTCCCCGAGTCGGTGGCGGAGGGTTTCGTCACCGAGTTTCACCCTTGGCCGGACCTTCGGCAAGACTCCCCGTAAGGGGGATCTGGAGCGCTCCCAGGTCTTCTGGACGAGCGCCGGTTGAGCGACTTGCGCGGCCTACCTCGCCGCTGGGGCCGGGCTCCGGCGGCGAGGTGGCGCGTCAGCCGAAGAGGGGGCCCACGAGGTTCAGGCCGGGGTGGGACTCCGCGGCGTAGAGGGCGAAGAGGGCCAGCGCACCGCCGGCCAGGGAGAGGTCCTTGAGGAACTGGAGCTGCTCCTGCTGGCGCGTCTCCGGGGCCTCCTGCTTCCAGAAGTCGTGGAACACGAACGCCGTGATCAGCAGGAACGGGACGAAGGCCAGCGCGGCGAGGTCGGGCCAGATGCCGAGGACCAGCATGGCCGAGGCCACGAGGATGTAGACGCCCGAGACCTGCACGGCGAGCTTCGGCTGCGGAAGCTTCTTGGCCGCCGCGTAACCGGCCATGGCGCCGGTGGCGGTGAGATGCCCGACGCCTGCCCCGATGAAGATCGATGTGAACGCGATGCGGGCGATGAGGGCGACGACGTCCATGACTGCCTCCTGGGGGATTGTTGTCATGCGTCACTTCTGTCCCGCGATCTACCCCACCGTCATGATCGTTGAACGTTGAATCAACTTGCTGCGTGCTGTGGAACGTGCCGAATTCGTGGCGATGGTCACATCGGGCGCCTGTGGACGGCGTGGCACACTGGATGGCAAAGCATGAACGCGTGCTCCGGGGTCGGTGAAATTCCGAACCGGCGGTTACAGTCCGCGACCCGGCCGAAGCCATCGGCCGGTTGACCCGGTGGAACTCCGGGACCGACGGTCAAAGTCCGGATGGGAGGCAGCGCGCGGCACGTCCCTGACCTGGGGCGTGCGCCGATGTATGGACGTCCCCGGAGCCTTGACCTAGGAGGCCCGGGTAGATGTTCACCGGCATCGTCGAGGAACTCGGCGAGATCACGGGGGTCGAGCCCCAGGGGGATTCCGTCGAGCTCGCGGTCCGCGGGCCGCTCGTCACGCAGGACGCCGTGCACGGCGCGTCGATCGCCGTCAACGGGGTCTGCCTCACCGTCGTGGACGTCAAGGGCGAGGTCTTCACCGCCGACGTCATCAAGGAGACCCTCGGCAAGTCCAGCCTCGGCGCGCTGGAACCCGGCTCCAAGGTCAACCTCGAACGCCCGCTCCGGCTCTCCGACCGGCTCGGCGGCCACCTCGTCCAGGGCCACGTGGACGGCGTCGGCACGATCATCTCCCGCGAGCCGGGGGAGCGCTGGGACGTGGTCACGGTGTCCCTCCCGCACGACCTCGCGCGCTACATCGTGGACAAGGGCTCGATCACCGTGGACGGCATCAGCCTCACCGTCGTGGAGGCCGGCGCGGACCGGTTCAGCGTCGCCCTCATCCCGACGACGCTCGCGCTCACGACGCTCGGCCACAAGACTCCCGGCGACCCGGTGAACCTCGAAGTGGACGTCGTGGCCAAGTACGTCGAGCGCATGCTGGGGGACCGCTCATGAACCGGCCCCGGCGCGACCGCGCGACGACGATGACGATCAGCTTCGGGACGCTCAGCTTCGAGACGACCAGCTCCGACCAGCGGCTCCGGGACGCCCGGGCCCTGCACGCCCCCGGGCGGAAGGCGGTGACCGCATGAGCGGCAACGGCAGTGCAAGCGAGACGGGGACCAGCGAGACGGGGATCTTCGACTCCATCGAATCGGCGCTCGCGGACATCGCGGCGGGACGTCCCGTCGTGGTCGTCGACGACGAGGACCGCGAGAACGAGGGCGACATCATCTTCGCCGCGGCGAAGGCGACGCCCGAGCTGCTGACGTTCACGATCCGCTACACCAGCGGCGTCATCTGCGTCCCGATGGAGGGCGCCGACCTCGACCGCCTGCACATCCCCCTCATGACCGCGCAGAACACCGAGCGCATGCGCACCGCGTACACGGTCAGCGTGGACGCGCGGCTCGGCGTCACCACCGGGATCTCCGCCGCCGACCGGGCCCGGACGATCCGCACGCTGTGCGACTCGGCGTCCGAGCCGCGCGACCTCGTCCGCCCCGGCCACATCTTCCCGCTGCGCTACCGCGAGGGCGGCGTGCTGCGCCGGCGAGGGCACACCGAGGCGGCCGTCGACCTCGCCAGGATGGCCGGGCTCACCCCCGCGGGCGTCCTCGCCGAGGTGGTCAACGAGGACGGCACCATGGCGCGCCTGCCGGAGCTCCAGATCTTCGCCAAGGAGCACGGGCTCAAGCTCGTCTCGATCGAGCAGCTCGCCGAGTACCGCAGGCGCACCGAAGCGATGGTCGCCCGCGTGGTGGAGACGCGCCTGCCCAACCGGTACGGGCAGTGGCGCGCGGTCGGGTTCTCCAGCGCGATCGACGGCGGCGAGCACGTGGCGATGGTGCTCGGGGACATCGGCGACGGCGAGGACGTCCTGATCCGCGCCCACTCGGAGTGCCTCACCGGCGACGTCCTGCACTCCGAACGCTGCGACTGCGGGACCCAGCTCGACGCCGCCATGGAGCGCATCGCGGAGGAGGGGCGCGGCATCGTCCTCTACCTGCGCGGGCACGAGGGACGCGGCATCGGCCTCCTCGCCAAGCTGCAGGCGTACGCGCTCCAGGACAACGGGTCCGACACCGTCGACGCCAACCTGGAGCTCGGGCTCCCCGCCGACGCGCGCGAATACTCCAACGCCGCCCACATGCTGCGTGACCTCGGCGTACGCTCGGTGAGGGTGCTCACCAACAACCCCGCCAAGCTCAAGGGCCTGGACGGCTTCGGCCTGGACGTGCGGGGCCGCGTGCCGATGCCCGTCATCGTCACCGAGCACAACCGGCGCTATCTGACGGTCAAGCGCGACCGTCTCGGACACCAGATCGAGGGACTCACATGAGCGGCGAAGGACGCCCCGAGGCGAGCACGGTCGACGCCGCCGGCGTCACGCTCGGCATCGTCTGCACCCGGTGGCACGCGCGCATCACCGACCAGCTCCTCGACCGCGCGCTCGCGGCCGCCAAGTCCTGCGGCGTCGACCAGCCCGTCGTCACCCGCGTCGCGGGCGCCCTGGAGCTGCCGGTGATCGCGCAGCAGCTCGCCCGCGACCTGGACGCCGTCGTCTGCCTCGGCGCGGTCATCCGCGGCGCCACCGCCCACTTCGACTACGTCTGCGACTCGGTCACCGCGGGTGTGACCCGTGTCGCGCTCGACGAGGCGACTCCGGTGGGCAACGGAGTTCTCACATGTGACACCATTGAGCAGGCACTGGAACGCAGCGGGCTGCCCGGCAGCTCCGAGGACAAGGGATGGGAGGCGACGGTGGCCGCACTCGACACGGCACTGACCCTGCGAGGTCTGCGGCATCACGGTCACGCCGGGAGCGACCAGAAGCATATGTAGGTCCGGAACGACCGCATTCGAGCTTCTGAGCCTCCGGGCCCTCGCACTTCCATCTCATCGAAAGGCAATTCCGTGCTGTCACTGGTCCTGCCCAAGGGGTCGCTGGAGAAGGCGACCATGCAGCTGTTCGACGCCGCCGACCTCACCGTCCAGCGCTCGTCGGACCGCGACTACCGCGCCTCCATCGACGATCCCCGCATCGACCGGGTGCGGGTCCTGCGCCCGCAGGAGATCCCCACCTACATCGAGCAGGGTCTGTTCGACCTCGGCATCACCGGCCGCGACTGGATCACCGAGACCGACGCCGACGTCGTGAGCCTCGGCGAGCTGCAGTACTCGAAGGCGACGTCCAACCCCGTCCGCGTGATCATGGCGGTGCCGGAGGGCGCGCCGTGGCAGCAGGTGTCCGACCTGCCGGAGGGCGTCCGGATCTCCACCGAGTTCCCGGCCCTGACCAGGCGGTTCCTCGACAAGCACGGCGTGAAGGCCACGGTCGTCCCGTCCTACGGCGCGACCGAGGCGAAGGTCCCCGACATCGTGGACGCGATCGTCGACCTCACCGAGACCGGCTCGTCCCTGCGCAAGAACGGCCTGCGCATCCTCGACACGCTCCTGACCAGCTACACCGAGCTGGTCGCCAACCGCGCGGCCTACGAGGACGCCGAGAAGCGCGCCGCGATGGAGGACATCTCACTGCTCCTGCAGGGCGCGATCCGCGCGCGCGGCAAGGTCCTGCTGAAGCTGAACGTCGCCCAGGCCGACCTTCAGAGCGTCCTGGAGATCATGCCGTCGATGTCCTCGCCCACGGTCACGTCCCTGGCGGGCGGCGACTCGCACGCCGTGGAGTCCGTGGTCGCCAAGCGCGGCGTGAACCGGCTGATCCCGGCGCTGAAGGCGGCCGGCGCGCACGACATCCTCGAGATCCCCATCGCGAAGATCGTTGACTGAGACCCCGGTGCTCCCGACCGTGTGGCGTCCCCGCGTCACCCGGATCGTCGCCTACATCACGGCGGGCGTGATCATGCTGGCCCTGATCGTGCTCGCCGTGGTGGTGGCGCCCCAGTTCAAGCTGTTCGACCGCATCCTCATCGTCGTGTTCGGCGCCTTCGTCGCATGGGTCCTGCACATGCTCGCCCGCTGCCGCGTCGCCGCCGACGAGTCGGGCCTCACGGTCGTCAACGCGTTCCGCACCCGCACCTTCGAATGGCCCGAGGTCCTGGACGTCACCATGTCCGAGGGCGAGCCCTGGCCCACCCTCGACCTGGCCGACGGCACCTCGATGAGCGCGATGGGCATCAACGGCACCGAAAAGGCCCTGGCCGCCCGCCAGCTCACCGAACTGAAAACCCTCCTGCACACCCGAGGCGAAGCCCCCGACCCCACCTGACCGCGTCTGTTCTAGGCTGTTGTCCAGTCCGAGAGCGCGCAGTGTGCCACAGTGGACTCATGACAGCTCAGAGTGTTGAGACGATCGCAGAAAGTGGCTACATGGACGGTGAGCCGCTGCCAGACTGGGTGATCCCCCCGCCGGGGGGCTTCACCGCTGCCGACTTCCTTCGCATGGACGGTTTGCTGCCCCGGCACACCGAGCTGATCGACGGGAGTCTGGTCTTCGTGAGCCCGCAGACGATGTGGCATGCACAAGTGCTCAAGCTGCTGGAGAACGAACTGGACCGCCAGGCGCCCGCACACCTGCGAGCCGTCCGGGAGATGACCGTCCGGCTGGGGGAACGACAGGCACCCGAGCCGGACGTCGCGGTCGTGACGGCCGAGGCGTTCGACCGTGGCCCCTCCTGCACCCACTTTCTGGCGGAGGACGTCGTGCTGGTGGTCGAAGCCGTCTCGGCGGACTCGGTCGAGCGTGATCGTGAGATCAAGCCTCGCCGGTACCTGGCCGCGGGGATCAGGCACTACTGGCGCGCGGAGCGGGACGGGGACAGGACCGTCGTCTACGTGTACGAGTTCGACCCCCGCGACGCCGCCTACGCTCTGACGGGCATTCACCATGACCGGCTCAAGGTGACCGCTCCGTTCGACATCGAGATCGATCTGACCGCCATCGGCCAGCGCCGGTAGCGATCCGCATACCTCCGGGCGGCCGGCTGCGCCGGAGAGCATCCCGGTCCACGGGCCCCGGCGAACAGCTGGCCGATCGCGGGGTCGACGCCGTGGAACGCGCCCGGCACCGTCGACGCGGCGAGCGACCCGTCGTTCACGGGCCCGGCCTCCACGGCGGTTGCCGCACGCGGCCGGGCTCCTCGCCGTCGCTCACATGGTCAGCGTCCAGCCCGCGCGTCGTCGCACGAGTCATCGCGGCGAGCCCCCGTGGGCGGCGAAAACGCAAGGGTCCGGACCGTGTGACTTGCGCCTCGGGCTGAGTAGCCTGAAAGCCGTGGGGGAGACGGCACCGATGACACTGGACCAGGTCGGATCGCCCGCGGACCTCGCGGGCCTGCTCGACAGGCACGCCTACCTGTGCGACGAGGGGCTCGCGACGGCGTGCTTCCTCGCGCTGCGCATGGGCCGTCCGCTGTTCCTGGAGGGCGAGGCCGGGGTCGGCAAGACCGAGCTCGCCAAGACGCTCGCGCGGGGCCTCGGCGCGCCACTGATCCGGCTGCAGTGCTACGAGGGCCTCGACGCGTCCCAGGCCCTCTACGACTGGGACTTCCCGCGCCAGCTCCTGCACCTGCGCGCCGCCGAGGCGGCGGGCGTCAGCGACGTGGCGCGGCTGGAGGGCGAGCTGTACGACCGGCGGTTCCTGGTGGCCCGCCCGCTGCTCCAGGCCCTGGAGACCTCGCCGAGCGTCCTGCTGGTGGACGAGCTCGACCGCGCCGACGACGAGTTCGAGGCGTTCCTCCTGGAGGTCCTCAGCGACTTCACCATCACCGTCCCGGAACTGGGCACGATCCGGGCCGAGCGGCCGCCGGTCGTCGTGGTCACCTCCAACCGGACCCGCGAGGTCCACGACGCGCTGAAGCGGCGCTGCCTGTACCACTGGCTGGAGCACCCGTCGTTCGACCGCGAGGTGGCGATCATCCGGCGGCGGCTCCCCGGCGCGGCGGAGCGGCTCGCCGGGCAGGTCGCCCGCGCCGCGCAGCGGATGCGCGAGACCGACCTGCTGAAGCCGCCCGGGGTCGCCGAGACCATCGACTGGACCGAGGCCCTCGTCGCCCTCGGCGTCCGCGACCTGGACCCGGGGACCGCGGCGGTGACGCTCGGCGCCGTCCTGAAGTACCGCGAGGACCAGCAGCGCGTCCTCGGCGGCGGACTAGAGGCCCTGCTCAACGGGGGGTGAGGGCGTGGAGCGGGACGTCACCGAGACGATGGTCGGCTTCGCCCGGACGGTGCGCGCGGCGGGCGGGAGCGCCGATCCCGAGCGGGTGCAGGCGATGCTCGCCGCCCTCGACCACCTCGACGTCCTCGACCCGTCCGACGTGTACTGGGCGGGCCGCCTGACGCTCTGCGCCGACCCCGACGACCTCCCCCGCTACGACCGGTGCTTCGCCGCGTACTTCTCCGGCGCGACCGCCCGCCCGGGGCGCCGCCCGCCGCCGCCCGTGGTCGTCCGCCGGGTGACGGTGCCCGACCCGGGCGCCGGGGACGGCGCGGAGGAGTCCGGGAACATGAAGGCCGTCACCGCCAGCGCCGTCGAGGTGCTGCGCGACCGGGACGTGGCGCGGCTCAGCGCCGCCGAGCGCGCCGAGGTCGCCCGGCTGATCGCGATGCTGGACGCGGGCGCCGAGCGGCGCCGGTCCCGGCGGTTCACGGCCGCCGCGACCGGGCGGCTCGACCCGGCGCGGACCGTCCGGGAGACGCTGCGGCGCGGCGGCGAGACCGCGCTGCTGCGGCACCGCACGCACCGCACCCGCCCCCGCCGCGTCGTGCTGATCGTGGACGTCAGCGGGTCGATGAGCCCGTACGCCGACGCGCTGCTGCGGTTCGCGCACGCCACCGCCCGCTCCGGCGGGCGCGACGTCGAGGTGTTCAGCGCCGGGACGCGGCTGACCCGCCTCACCCGCGAGCTGCGGCACCGCGACCCGGACGCGGCGATGGCGGCGGCGTCCGCGGCCATCCCCGACTGGAGCGGCGGCACCCGGCTCGGCGAGGAGCTGAAGGAGTTCCTCGACCGGTTCGGGCAGCGCGGCCTGGCCCGCGGCTCGATCGTCGTGATCGCGTCGGACGGCTGGGAGCGCGGCGACGCGGCGCTGCTCGGCGAGCAGATGGCGCGGCTGCACCGGCTCGCGCACCGGGTGGTGTGGGCCAACCCGCACAAGGCGCGCCCCGGGTACGAGCCGCTGACCGCGGGGATGGCCGCGGCGCTCCCGCACGTCGACGACTTCACGTCCGGGCACAGCCTCGCGGCGCTCGAAGCGCTGGCCCGCCTGGTGGCCGGCGCCGGACGTGGCTCAGGGAACCTCGGAAAGGGGAGGGCACATGCGTGACGTCCTCGGCGACATCGCCGGCTGGTACGCGTCCGGGGAGACGTTCGGGCTCGCGACCGTGGTGAACACCTTCCGCAGCGCGCCGCGCCCGCCGGGCGCGGCGATGGCGGTGTCGCCGGGCGGGGAGGTCGCGGGCAGCGTGTCCGGCGGCTGCGTCGAGGGCGCCGTGTACGACCTGGCGCAGTCGGTGATGGAGAGCGGCGAGCCCGTCGTCCAGCGGTACGGGGTGAGCGACGACGACGCGTTCTCCGTCGGCCTGACCTGCGGCGGGATACTCGACGTCCTGGTGGAGCCGGTCGGCCCCGCCACGTTCCCCGAGTTCGCGGAGGTCACTGCGGCCATCGAGCGGCACGAGCCCGTGGCCGTCGCCACCGTCGTCGCCGGCCCGGGGCGCATCGGCGCGCGCCGCGTCATCTGGGCCGACCGCGCCTCCGGGTCGCTCGCGCCGGGCGCCCCGCACGCCGGGCGCCTCGACGCCGCGGTGGACGACGACGCCCGCGGCATGCTCGCCCAGGGCCTCACCGGCCAGCGGCACTACGGCGCGGAGGGGGAGCGGCGCCTGGACGACCTGACGGTCTTCGTGCACTCGTTCGCCCCGCCGCCGCTGCTGCTGGTGTTCGGCGCGATCGACTTCGCCGCCGCCGTCGCCCGCATCGGCAAGTTCCTCGGCTACCACGTGACGGTGTGCGACGCGCGGCCGGTGTTCGCGACGCCCAAGCGGTTCCCGGAGGCCGACGAGGTCGTGGTGAAGTGGCCGCACAAGTTCCTGGAGGAGACGGCGTCCGCCGTCGACGAGCGGACGGCGATCTGCGTCCTGACCCACGACCCCAAGTTCGACGTCCCGCTGCTGGAGGTCGCGCTCCGCACCGGCGCGGGTTACGTCGGCGCCATGGGGTCGCGCCGCACCCACGACGACCGGCTGGCGAGGCTCCGCGAGGCGGGCCTGACCGGGGCCGAGCTGGGCCGGCTGCGCTCCCCGATCGGCCTCGACCTCGGCGCCCGCACGCCGGAGGAGACGGCGGTGTCGATCGCGGCCGAGCTCGTGCAGCTCCGCTGGGGCGGTTCCGGGCGGCCGCTCACCGACACCACGGGCCGGATCCACGCCGACGCGCCGTGACGGCACTACCCTCGCGGAATGACGTTGCACGGTGCGGAGCCGCCGGCGGGACTGCTGCTCGCGGCGGGTGAGGGAAGCCGGCTCGGGCGTCCGAAGGCGACGGTGGAGCTGGCCGGGGAGCGCCTGGTCGACCGGGGCGTGCGGATGCTGCGGGACGGGGGCTGCTCCCCGGTCCTGGTGGTCGCCGGGGCCGAGCCGGTCGAGGTGATCGGCGCCGTCGTGGTGCCCAACGCCGGCTGGCGCGACGGCATGGGGTCGTCGCTGCGCGCCGGGCTCGCCGCGCTGCCGCCCGGCTGCCCCGCGGTGGTCGTCGCGCTGGTCGACCAGCCCCTCGTCACCTCCGCGGCGGTGGCACGGCTGATCGCCGCCTACGAGGACGGCGCCGAGATCGCCGTCGCGACCTACGGGGGAGCGCCGCGCAACCCCGTGCTGCTGAGCGCCGGGCACTTCGCCGCGGCGGCCGAGGCCGCCGTCGGCGACATGGGTGCCCGCGCCTACCTGCGCGCCCACCCCGACCGGATCACGCGCGTCCCCTGCGACGGCGTCGCGGCCCCCGACGACATCGACACCCCCGACGACCTGCGCACGGTCGAGCGGGCGGCGCTGGACCGCCGCGCCGGAGGACCGGGCGGGGACGGCCGGTAGGGGCTAGGTGGCGGGCAGGGCGCTCTCGTCGAGGGCGCCGCAGTCGACGGCGCGGCGGAGGCGGGCGGTGAGCGCCTTGATGGTGGCGGGCTCGTCCAGGACGCCCGCGTTGCCGGCGATTTGCTCGTGCCACGCCCGGACCCGCCCGATGACGTCGTCGACGCCGCTCAGGTGGAACGCGTACACGGCGGCGTACCGGCTGGGCAGGTGCGCGGGGTGCAGGTCCCAGCCCTGGTAGAAGCCGTGCCGCAGCGAGTGCCGCACGTGCGCGGCGTGCGCGGCCCACGTCGCGTTGACCTCGTCGGGCCCGTCGTTGCGGGGGATGACGTTGGTGGAGCCGTCCGACAGCCGCACGCCGGTGCCGGCGAACGACACCTGCATGACGTGCCGGGCGAAGTCGCACGCGGGATGGTCGAGGCGCTGCTCGTGCGGCGGCAGCCCGATCGCGGCGGTGTAGTCGAACACCCCGAAGTGGGCGGCGGTGAGCCGGCCCCCGGCGGCGGCCGCGATGGCGCGCAGCGCGGTCCGGCCCTCGCCGTCCAGGATCGACTCGGGCGTCTCGACCTGCACCTCGAACCGCAGGATGCCGGCCGGCAGGCCGAGCGCGGTCTCCAGCCGCTCCAGGTACTCGGTGAACAGCGCGACGTGCTCGGCCGCGACGACCTTCGGGAACGTGATGGTGAACCCGCCGGGCAGCCGACCGAGCCGGTCGCGCAGCGCGGTGAGGAACGCGTCGAGCGTGCGCATCGCGCGCTCGTGCCCGCCGTCGGCGAACGACTTGACCCGCACGCCCCAGTAGTGGGGGAGGCCCTTGACCTGGTACGCGGCGGCGACGGCCTCGACGACCTGCGCGACGTGCGCGTCCTCCTCGGCGTCGGGGCGCACGCCGTAGCCGTCCTCGAAGTCGATCCGCACGTCCTCGACCGGCTCGGCGGACAGCTTCGCCGCGACCCGCTCCCGGACGAGCCCCGCGATCTCGGGGTCGAGCCCGAACGCCGCGCCGAACGACCCGGCGCCCGGCGTGTGCGTGTTCAGCAGCCGCAGGGCCTCCGCGCCGAAGTCGGCCGGGGTCGAGCGGGAGAACCGGTCGGCCGGCACGTACACCGTGTGCACCGGCTGCCGCCCGTCGGCGCCGCCGGGGTGGCGCTCGCGGTGCTCGTCGCGGACGGCGGCGATGCGCGCGGACAGGTCGTCGAACGAGGAGACGCTGAGATTCACCACCCCGCAATGATCCCGCAACCCCCACCTGCTGGGAAACCGGCTTGCCGGGGAATTGTCCCCTTCGGAGCGGAAAGGGGACCGGGTCAGGACACCGCCTGGATGCCGTACGTGCCGGTGTGCTCGCTGCCGGGCGCCAGGTCGATCAGGCCCTCGCCGGAGGCGAACGCGTTCGGCGGGCACGTCATGGGCTCGACGCCGAGCCCCGCGCGGGGGGCGGGGGCGTTGTCGGCGGTGTAGATCATCATCCAGGGGTACGCCTCGTCCGCCCAGAGCCGCACCGCGCGGCCGCCGCCGGACAGGGTCACCCGCACGCGGCCGTCGCCGTCGCGGTTGAGGTCGGCGAACGCGTTGTCGATCACCCGGTCGCCCAGGACCGCGCCCGTGCGCAGGTCGTACCGGGTGCCGGTGACGTCCAGGGACGGCCCGGACGGGATCATCCGCTCGTCCACCGGGATGTAGCGGTCGGCGCCGAGGGTCACCTCGCAGGCGTCGATCGGCTCGCCGACCGTGAGGTAGGGGTGCGCGCCGTGCCCGTACGGGGCGGTCGCCGTCCCGGCGTTGCGGGCGGTGACGCGGACGCGCAGGCCGTCGCCGGCGTCCAGGGTGTACTCGGCCTCCAGGTCGAGGCGGAACGGGTACCCGGCCGTCGCGAGCAGCCGGTGCGTCAGCCGCACCCGGTCCGGCTCGTGCTCGGCGGCAGGCCAGGAGGCCCAGCGGACCAGCCCGTGGATCGCGCAGTCGCGGGCGGGCTCGGAGATGTCGAGCTGGTGCGGGACGCCGCCGTAGTCGTAGCGGCCGCGGTCGACGCGGTTCGGCCACGGGAGCAGCAGGTGCCCGAACGCCGCCGGGGCGGGCTCGTCGGCGCCGTGCGACAGCACCAGCGGCCGGCCGTCGTGGGTCAGCTCGCGCAGGCTCGCGCCCGACTCGGTGACGACCGCCTGGTACGGCCCGGCGCTGAGGGCGTACTGCTCCCCGGTGATCTGCTCTCCGATGATCCGCTCCCCGCTGATCGACTCGCTCATGCCGGGGACGCTACCCCCTGCCGCGACCGCTACGCGATCTCGGCGAGGGCGTGCAGGGCGTCGGTGAACACGCCCGGCGGCGGTTCGACGAGGCCCGCGCCGACCTGCCCGGTGCCCGCCTCGCGGCCCGCGATCCCGGTGTCGATGACCGGCAGGATCCCGGTGCGGACGACGCGGGTCACGTCGATCCCGGCGGGGGTGCCGCGGAACGACAGCAGGGGGATCTGCAGCGCCGGGTGCTCGGTCAGCGTGATCTCGTACATCCGCTGCGTGGCGGCCACCGCGTCCGGCACCTCGCCGCCGACGAAGCGGACGATCGCGGGCGCGGCGGCGAGCGCGAACCCGCCCATCCCGGCCGTCTCGGTGATCGCCGAGTCGCCGATGTCGGGGTTGGCGTCGTCCGGGCCGTAGCCGCCCAGGTAGAGGCCGTCGGGCACGCCCGCCGGGCCGGTGAACCAGCGGTCGCCCGTGCCGGACACCTGGATGCCGAACTCGGTGCCGTTGCGGGCCATCGCCACGACCAGGCTGGACCCGGGGACGCCGCGGGCCGCGTCGGCGCACGCCTTCGCCGCGGCCATGCCCGGGTTCAGGAAGAAGTGCTCGTTGCCCGCCGCGAACCGCAGGGCCTCGGCGGCCAGGTCGCGCGGCACGTCCTCGGCGGCGGCGAGGTCGGGCGCCAGCTCGCGGAGCAGCAGCGACGTCGCCGCCCGGTTCCGGTTGTGCAGCTCGTCGCCCATCTGGACCGCCTGCGCGATGAGCGCCATCAGGTCGAGGGGGCCGTGGCGGCGGACGGCGGCCCGGAGCGCGGGGCCGAGGAACTCGCCCATCCACCTCAGCCGCTCGATGACCTCCGGCCCGTACGCCCCGTACCGCAGGACCTTCCCGAGGCCCTCGTTGAGGGAGCAGTACGACCTGCCGCCGTGCTCGGCGTCCTCCACGACCCACATCCACATGGACGGGCTGACGACCCCGGCCATCGGCCCGACCGTGGCGTGGTGGTGGCACGGTTCGAGCGCCGCCGCCCCGCGCGCCAGCTCGCGCTCCGCCTCCTCGGGTGTGGCGGCCAGGCCCTCCAGCAGCATCGCGCCCATCAGCGCTCCGCGCATCGGCCCGGACGCCCGCTCCCACTCCAGCGGCGGGCCCGCGTGCAGGAACGTCCCGGCGTCCAGGCCGAGGACCTCCCGCGCCGGGCGGACGTCCACGAGGTGCGGACGGGCCGTCACCATGCGCCGCACGGCGCGGGCGTTGGCGTCCGCGTGGCCGGGGTCGCCGAGCACCGCCGCGAGCGCCTGCTCCGTCCCGGCGGGCGGCGGCCTCCAGTCGACCGCCTCCACCGGCACCGCCTGCTCGGCGAGCGCCCCGGCGAGGACCTCCACCCCGGCGGCGACGACCCTGGTCTCCCGTGTGAGCAGGCCGCCCAGCCGGTGCCGCTGGTCGTTCATTCGGGCGTCCCTTCCACCGTCGCGAGGGCGTGCCGGGTCGCCTCGGCGTTGGACGCGAACACGTCCGCGCCCGCCCCGCACAGGGCCGCCGCCTGCCGGTCGCGGCCCTGCGGGTCCGCGGGCGTCCCGCACAGCGACACGGCGACGGCCAGGTCGGGGCGGTCCTTCACCGCCTCGGCGATGGCCGGGGCCAGCGACGCCGCCGGGTCCGGCTCGGCCCCGTACCCGAGCACCACGTCCAGCAGGAGGACGCCGACCCCCGGGTCGGACGCCGCCTCCCGCACCGCCTCCAGCCGCAGCGTCGGGTCGATCATCGGGTGCGCGCGGCCGCGCGTGTAGGCGTCGTCGCCGAAGTCGGTGAACCGGTGGCCGGGTGCTTCCGCGCCCCGCGCTTCCAGGTCCCAGCCCAGCGCGCCCCGCGCGATCATCTCCGCCTCGTCGCGCAGCGTCCCGCCGGCGAACAGCCCGCGCAGCGCCTGGCCGCTCCCCGGCTCCGGACGCCGCTCGGCCGCCCACCGCGGCCACCGCGGGACCGGCCGGCCGAGCGCCCGCAGCGCCTTCTCCGCCGCCTGCGTGATGTCGTCCTCGCCGGGCATCGGCAGCGCGAAGACGACCGGGGTGTCGAGCCGCCGCGCCGCCTCCCGGATCAGGTCCGCCACCTGCGGTGCGGGCGGCTTGGACACCAGCACGATCAGCTCGGTGCCCGGGTCGGCGTCCAGCGCCGCCAGCGCGGACAGCGCCGAGCGGCCGCTCACCTCCGGCGACAGGTCGCGCCCGCCGACGCCCAGCACGTGGCCGACGCCCACGCCGGCCGCGTCCAGCAGGCACATCAGCTGCTGCGCGCCCGTCCCGGACGCCGCGACGATCCCGACCGGCCCCGGGCGGACCGCGTTCGCGAACCCCAGGCCCGCGCCGCCGATCACCGCGGTGCCGCAGTCCGGGCCCATCACGATCAGGCCGCGGCGCGCCGCCGCCTCCTTCAGCGCGATCTCCTGGCCGAGCGGCACGTTGTCACTGAAGATCATCACGTTGAGGCCGGCGTCCAGGGCGTCCATCGCCTCCGGGAACACGTGCGGGCCCGGCACCGACAGCAGCGCCACGGTCGCATCGGCCCGCGCCGCCGCGGAGCCCGTCGTCCGGGCCGGTACCGCGGCGCCCAGCAGCCCGGCTCCGGCCGGGGGGCGGGACGCGTCGCGCAGCAGCCCGTCCAGCGCCTCGCGCGCCGCGTCGAGTTCCCCGCCGCCGGCCGCGCCGGCCACCCGGATCGCGACGACCAGGTCGTCCGGACCCGCGCCCGCCGGCACCTCGAAGCCCATGCCCTCGACGATCTCGCGGTTGAGTTCGGTGCCCATCGCGACCATCGCCCCGGCGACCCCCGGCCGCTCCGACAGCGACCGGCTCACCCGCATGAGCGTCACCGAATCGTGGTAGGCCCCCCGCCGCACCTCGACCCAGTCCCTCACGTGGCGCCTCCCGCGGACCGTCCGGTGCCTCCCGCGAGCCCCGGGGGCGCTTTCCGGCGCCGCCCTTTCTCGTCGCCCTGCTCGCCCGCTCCGTGCTCCGGGCCGCTCATGCGGACACCCTCGGGGTGGGGCGGCCGGCGCGGGAGGCGTGCGCCGTCAGCGTTAGGACGGCGCGGCAGCCGGCGAGGACGCCCTGCGCGAGGTCGGTGCCCGAGGTGTGGCCGACCGCGAGGAGGCGGCGGACCGCCGTGTCGGGCGGCTCGTGGCCCGCGACGCAGCGCAGGACGGCGGCGACCTCGGCGCCCGCGCCGCCCGCGGTGGCGCAGTGCAGCAGCGTCGCGGCCAGCGCGGTCGTCCGGGTGCCGGCGTCGGCGGTGACGGCGGCGCCGAGCCAGTCGGCCAGCCGCACCGCGTCATGCAGGGGGACCGGGCGGCCGTGCCGGACCGCGCCGCCGACCAGCCGCAGCGACACCAGCAGGCCGCACAGGATGTCGTCCCCGCTCGGCGTGAGTCCGGGGCCGAGGCCGACGATCCGCTCGGCGGCCTCCACGGCGCCCGCGAGGTCGCCGGCGGCGCAGGCCGCGGCGAGATCCACCGGGTCCGGGTGGCCGGCGAGGCCGCCGCCCGCCATCCCGGCGCCGTCCAGTGCGGCCTCCAGCGCGGCCTCCAGGGACCGGACGCCGGCGGCGAGCGCGGCGGGCTGCAGCGTGCCGAGCGCGGGGGACGGGTCCCACCAGCGGCGGACGCGCACCCGCAGCCCGTCGGCCTCCACCCGGCCGTCGCCGACGAGCGCGTCGCCGCCCTCGCGGACGGCGCGGAACGGGTGCTCGCGGCGCGTCGCGACGAGCACCACGGCGTTCGGCAGCCGGTGCGCGTCGGAGGTGACGACGGCGAGCACGCGCGGCTCGGGGCCGCCCCGCATCTCCAGGTACAGCGCCGAGGGGAACACGGCGATGACCCGCGCCGGGCGGCGCGGCGGGTCCAGCAGCGGCCGCAGCGCGAGGCTCGCCGCGCCGGCGGCGGGCGGCCGTCCGCCCGGCCGTGCCGGGAGCGGGATCGGGTCGCGGACGAGGGCAGTCACGGATCCTCCCGAGGCCGGTGACGGTGGCCGTCCGGCACGCGGGCGGACCGGCCTCTGCGGAGACCGTAGAACGGCCCCCGCGGCGGACGTATGGGGAAAGCTGCCAAGGATGGTTGTCATCGTTCGTCTTTGTTGTCACTGTTGATCAGGAACAGGTAGCGATCACGCCGTAACGGGCGATGTACGCACCAAAAGGCGAGGTGACCCCTGGCATGAGTTACACCAGCGCGGACCCGGGCCCACCGGCCCTCAGGCTCGCGAGCACCGGAACACTGACCTATGGCCTGTCGGTCGGTGAGGTCCTCGGCGTCAGCACCCTCAACGGCGCCCGCCTCATCGCGGGACGGACCGGACTCGACCGCATCGTCCAGCGGCTCAACGTGATGGAGGTCCCCGACATCCTGTCGTGGGTCAAACCCAACGAGCTGCTCCTCACCACCGGCTACCCCCTGCGCAACACGCCCCAGTCGCTCGACAACCTGGTCGCCGACCTCGACGAGCGCGGCCTCGCGGCGCTGGCCATCAAGCTGGGCCGCTACCTCGACTCGCTGCCCGCCGAGATGATCGCGCAGGCGGACCGGCGCGGCTTCCCCCTGATCCTGCTCCCGAACGACGTCGGCTTCGACGACATCCTGAACCAGGTCCTGACCGACATCCTGAACCGGCAGGCGGCCGTGCTCGCGCGCACCGAGGAGGTGCACCGGGCGCTCGTCCAGATCGTGCTGTGCGGCGGCGGCCTCCAGGAGGTCGTGGACGAGGTCGCGACCCTCCTCGACGTGGCGGTCGTCGTCCTGGACGGGGAGCAGCGCGTCCTCGCCGGCGCCGGGCCGGACGAGCACGTCCAGGCGATGCGCGCGTTCGACGCGGGCCGGCACGCGGCGTGCGGGCGCGGCGGCTGCGGCATCATCGGCGCGCACGGCACCGGCGACCACCTGGTCGTGCCCGTGATGGCGGGCGGCTTCGACCACGGCCGGATCGTCGCGTTCACCCCGGCCGGCACGCTGCGCGGCACCGACCTCGGCATCCTGGAGCGCGCCGCGACCGTCGCCGCGCTGGTGGTGACCAAGCAGCAGGCCGTCGCCGCCGTCGAGAGCAAGTACCGGGCCGACTTCCTGCGCGACATCCTCGCGGGCCGCGCCGGCGACGACGGCCGGGTGATCGCGCACTGCGACGGGTTCGGCTGGAACCTGGACCGCCCGGTGATGGTCGTCGTCGCCGAGCTCGACGGCCGGCCGCGCGGCGCGCCGGCCGCGGGCGCCGACGCCGACGGCAAGGGCCGCGGCAAGGGGGCCGACGCCGACGGCGGCAACCGCGGCCGCGGCGCCGAGGAGCGCACCGCGCAGGAGCGCCTCGCCGCCGCGTGGACGACGGCCGTCCGGCGGCACGACCGGGGCGCGGCCGTCGCGAGCTTCGCGCACGAGGTCGTCGCGGTCGTCGGCGCGGACGGCTTCGACTCCGCCGAGCTGACGGCCGGTCCGGTCCAGGCGATGGTCAAGGAGGCGTCGTCGATCTTCGCCGAGCACCTGCCGGTGCGGCGCACGTTCTCCACCGGCATCAGCCGGACGGTGTCGTCCCCGGCGGCGCTGCCCGAGGCGTACGAGCAGGCGGTCAAGGCCGTCCGGGTGGGGCGGCAGCTCAACGGCGCGGGCGCGCGTGCGCACTTCGACCAGCTCGGCGTGTACCGGCTGCTGAGCCTCGTGTCCGACCCGGAGGAGCTGCACGCGTTCGTCCGGGAGACGCTGGGCGACCTGGCCGCCGACGACGAGCCGGAACTGGTCGACCTGCGCCGCACCCTCCAGGTGCTGCTGGAGACCAACCTCAACGTCGCCGAGACCGCGCGGCGGCTCCACTTCCACTACAACACGCTGCGCTACCGCATCGGGAAGCTGGAACGGATGCTCGGCGCGTTCACCGAGGACGCGCATCTGCGGCTCAACCTCACCCTCGCTCTTCACGTTCTGCGCATGCGAGGTATCTGACGGTAGTACGCCCACCCCGGCGCGTCCGCCAGGCGCGCCGTGCGGCCGATTGCACCGGCCGCTCCTCCCAATCGGGGGCGCGGGCTTTGGCAGAAGTCGCCGATGCCCGCCCACCAGGGTAGATCTACCTTGCCCGCATACCGCGGAGGGTTGAGCGCGGACGGTTGAGCAGGGAGGGGCCCGATGGCGATCGGCTGGAAGCTGCACGGCGACGGACGAACACCGCCGCCAGGGGAGGTGGTCAGACCGGACGAGCGCCTGTCGTGGCCGCGCACCGCCGGGATCGGCGCGCAGCACGTCGTGGCGATGTTCGGCGCGACGTTCGTGTTCCCCGTGGTGATGGGCCTGGACCCGAACCTCGCGATCATGATGTCCGGGGTCGCGACGATCCTGTTCCTGCTCATCGTCGGCGGCCGGGTGCCGAGCTACCTCGGCACGAGCGCGTCGTTCGTGGGCGCGGTCGCGGCGATCCGCGCGGCGGGCGGCGACACCGCCACGGTGACCGGTGCGATCCTCGTCGCGGGGCTCGTCCTCGCGCTGATCGGCCTACTGATCCACTTCGTGGGCGGCGAAGTCATCCACAAGGTCTTCCCGCCCGTGGTCACCGGCGCCGTGGTCATGCTCATCGGGTTCAACCTGGCCCCGGTGGTCGCGAACGTCTACTGGCCGCAGGACCAGTGGGTCGGGCTGGCGACGCTGGGCTTCGCCGTCCTGTGCGCGGTGCTGCTGCGCGGGTTCTGGGGACGCATCACGATCCTGCTGGCGCTGGTCTTCGGGTACGCCCTGTCGTGGATTCTCGACAAGACCGTCGGCCAGATCACCTCCGTCCTGCCGGGCCAGAATCTGCTGGACGCCAACGGCCAGCCGTGCACGGCCGAGGGGCCGTACTGCGTCGCGACCGCCTTCCCCCACGACCGGGTGGACTTCGGCGGCGTGAGCTCGGCCGACTGGTTCGGGCTGCCGAGCATGCACGGCCCCGACTTCAAGACCTCGGCGATCCTGCTGGCGCTGCCCGCGGTCATCGCGCTGCTCGCGGAGAACACCGGGCACGTCAAGGCCGTCGCCGCGATGACCCGCGAGGACCTCGACCCCGTCCTCGGCCGGGCGATCGGCGCGGACGGCGTCGGCACCGCCCTCGCCAGCGCGGTCGGCGGCGCGCCCACCACCACCTACGCCGAGAACATCGGCGTCATGGCCGCGACGCGGATCTACTCGACGGCCGCGTACTACGTCGCCGCGGCCGTGGCGATCCTGTTCGGGCTGTGCCCCAAGTTCGGCGCGCTGATCGCCGCCACGCCGGGCGGCGTGCTCGGCGGCATCACCGTCGTCCTCTACGGGATGATCGGCCTGCTCGGCGCGAAGATCTGGGTCGAGAACCGGGTGGACTTCGCCGACCCGGTCAACCTCGTCCCGGTGGCGGCAGGCGTGATCCTGGCGATCGGGGACGTGACCCTGAAGGTCACCGACGACTTCCCGCTGCAGGGCATCGCGTTCGGCACCATCGCCGTCCTGCTCGGGTACCACGTCCTCAACGCGCTGCGCCGGCCGGACGCCTCGGGCGCCGGGATCATCGCCCCGGGCGAGGAGATCGGCGGGCCGGTGCGCCGCGCGGACGGGCCCGGCGAGAGCGGGTCCGGCAAGGGCGAGTCGAGCCAATCGAAGGACGAACCCGGCGGCGGGCCGGGCTGAGGAGGCGGCCGGTGAAACCACCCCCGTTCGGATACCGCGCCCCGCGCACGCTCGACGAGGCGCTGGACGCGCTCGCCGCCGTACCGTCGGGCAAGGTGCTCGCCGGGGGCCAGAGCCTCATCCCGCTGCTCAACATGCGGCTCGCCGCCCCGTCCCACCTCGTCGACATCAACCGCGTGGCCGGGCTCGACACCGTCCACGCGGGCGACGAGGGGGTGCGGGTCGGCGCGCTCGCCCGGCACGCCCGGGTGGAGCGCTCGCCGGAGGCCGCGGCGATCCAGCCGCTGCTCGGGCGGGCGCTCCGGCATGTGGCGCACCCCGTCATCCGGAACCGGGGCACGGTCGTCGGGAGCCTCGCGCACGCCGATCCCGCCGGGGAGATGCCCGCCGTGCTGGCGGTCCTCGGCGGGACGGTGGAGGCGGCGTCCGCGCGGGGCCGCCGGACGATCCCGGCCGCCGAGTTCTTCCGGGGCCCGCTGGAATCGGCGCTCGAACCGGGCGAGCTGGCCGTGTCGGCGTTCTTCCCGGCCGCGCCGCCGCGCACCGGCACCGCGTTCGCCGAGACGGCGCGGCGGCACGGCGACTACGCGCTCGCCGGGGTCGCCGCCGTCGTCACCCTGGACGAGGACCTGCGGGTGTCGGCCGCCCGCGCCGGGTACCTCGGCATCTGCGGGGTGCCGCTGGTCCTCGACCTGGCCGGCGCCGCGGGACCGGCGGGCGACTGGGCGGCGGCCGCCGCGCACGCGCGCGACAGCATGGATCCCGAGCCCGACATCCACGCGGGCGCCGAGTACCGGCGCCATCTGGCCGGTGTGCTCACCGAGCGCACCCTGAGCATCGCGGCGGCCGAGGCGCTGCGGAGGGCGGGAGTTTGATGGAGGAGTGCTTCGAGGTCGCGCTGACCGTCAACGGGATCCCGCGCACGGCGAGCGTCCCGGCCAGGCGGCTGCTGTCGGACCTGCTCCGGCACGACCTCGGGCTCACCGGCACGCACGTCGGCTGCGAGCACGGCGTGTGCGGCTGCTGCACCGTCCTGCTGGACGGGGAGCCGGTGCGGTCGTGCCTGATGTTCGCCGTCACCGCCGCCGGGCACGAGATCACGACCGTGGAGGGCCTCGCCGCGGAGGACGGCACCCCCTCGGCGGTGCAGCGGGCCTTCCGCGAATGCCACGGCCTGCAGTGCGGCTTCTGCACGCCCGGGTTCCTGTGCACCGTCACCGCGCTGCTGCGGGAGACGCCGCGCCCGACGGACGACCAGGTCCTTGAGGGGATCTCCGGGAACCTCTGCCGCTGCACCGGCTACCAGAACATCGTGAAGTCGGTGCACCGCGCCGCCGAACTGCTGCAGGAGGGGGAGGGCTGAGTGGCGACGCGATTCTTCGGGGAACCGGTCGAGCGCCGCGAGGACGGCAGGCTCACCACCGGCCAGGGGCGGTACTTGGACGACCTCGGCCCCGGCGCGCTCGCGGCGGCGTTCGTCCGGTCCCCGCACGCGCACGCCCGGATCGCCGACATCGACGTCTCGGAGGCGCTCGACGTCGACGGCCTCGTCGCCATCTACACCTGGGAGGACCTGCCGGGCCGGGTCGGGGAGCCGCTGCCGCTGCTGATCCCGCACCCGTCCCTGACGCACGGCCGCACCGGCTATCCGCTGGCGCGCGACGTCGTCCGGCACGTCGGCGAGCCCGTCGCGATGGTCGTCGCCCGGGACCGGTACCTGGCCGAGGACGCCGCCGAGCGCATCCGCGTCGAGTACGAGCCGCTCCCCGCCGTCGTCGGCATCGAGGCGGCTTCGCGGGCGGAACGGCTCGTCCACGACGACGTGCCGGGGAACGTCGGCGCGGTCCTGCTCCAGGAGAACGGGGACGCGGCCGCCGCGATCGACGCCGCCCCCCACGTGCTGGAGTTCGGCCTCGCCATCGAGCGAAGCGCGTCCATGCCCCTCGAAGGGCGCGGCGTGTACGCGCGGTGGGACGCCGACGACGGGTCGCTGCGCGTGTACTCGTCCACGCAGGCGTCCACCAGCGTGCGCGCCGCGATCGCCGCGCGGCTCGGGCTCCCGAACGGCAAGGTCGAGGTGGTCGCGCCGGACGTCGGCGGCGGGTTCGGCGTCAAGATCGTCCACCCGTGGCCGGAGGAGATCCTGGTCCCGTGGGCGGCGCGGCTGCTGGACCGCGAGGTCAAGTGGACCGAGGACCGCCGCGAGCACTTCGTCGCCGCCGCCCACGAGCGCGGCCAGCTCCAGGACGTGCGGGTCGGCTTCGACGACGAGGGCCGCATCCTCGGCCTGGACGTGCGGATCCGGCACGACCACGGCGCCTACACCCCGTACGGGATCATCATCCCGATCATCACGTCCACCCAGCTGCTCGGCCCGTACAAGATCGGCGCGTACCGGGCGGAGGTCGTCAGCCTCTACACCAACACCCTGATCGTCACGCCGTACCGGGGCGCGGGCCGCCCGCAGGGCGTGTTCTGCATGGAGCGGACGATGGACCGCGTCGCCCGCCACCTCGGCCGCGACCGCGCCGAGGTGCGGGAGGCGAACCTCATCCAGCCCGACGAGTTCCCCTACGACCAGGGCCTGACGTTCCAGGACGGCCGCCCCCTCATCTACGACTCGGGCGACTACCCGGAGCTGCTCCGCAAGGCCCGGGAGCTGATCGGCTGGGACGGCTTCGAGGCCGACCGCGCCGCCGCCGAGGCCGAGGGCCGCCGCGTCGGCATCGGACTCGGCATCTACGTCGAGGGGACCGGCGTCGGCCCGTACGAGGGCGGGCACGTCGAGATCGACACGGCCGGGCGGGTGCACGTCTCCACCGGCCTGACCTCGCAGGGGCAGAGCCACGAGACCGTCTTCGCGCAGATCGCCGCCGCGGAGCTCGGCGTCCCGATCGACGACGTCCGGGTCACGACGGGCGACACCCGCCGGTTCGGGTACGCGGTCGGGACGTTCGCGTCCCGCGCGGCCGTGATGAGCGGCAACGCGATCGCGCTCGCCGCCCGGAAGGTGCGCGCCAAGGCGCTGCGCATCGCCGGCGAGGCGCTGGAGGCCGACCCCGGGGACCTCGACATCACCGACGGCGTCGTCCACGTGCGCGGCGACCCGTCGGCCGCGGTTCCGCTGCGGACGGTCGCGGTGCTGTCGAACCCGCTGCGGTACGCGTTCGACGAGGAGGCCGCGGCGGCGACGCAGTTCGCGGTCGGCCGCCCGGTGACCGAGCCGCCCGTCGCGGAGGGGGACGAGCCCGGCCTGGAGGGGCGCGACTACTACTCGCCGGTCCGCTCCACGTTCGCGGCCGGGGCGCACGCCGCGATCGTGGAGGTCGATCCCGACACGGCGGAGGTCAGCATTCTGCGGTACGCGGTCGTCCACGACTGCGGTCGGCTCATCAACCCGATGGTGGTCGAGGGGCAGATCCACGGCGGCGTGGCGCAGGGCATCGGCGGGGCGCTGTACGAGCGGATGGTCTACGACGAGGCGGGCCAGCTGCTGAACGCCTCGTTCATGGACTTCCTCATGCCGTACGCGACGGAGGTCCCCCGCATCGAGACCGACCATCTGGAGACGCCGTCGCCGCTGAACCCGCTGGGCATCAAGGGCGCGGGGGAGGCGGGCGTGATCCCGGTGTCGGCGGTGGTCGCCTCGGCGATCGAGGACGCGGAGGGCGTCCGGGTGGACGCGATGCCGATCTCCCCGGACGAGCTCTACACGCTCCGGCTGCGCGCCGCCGCCGACCCGTCGCTGCGCGTCGGGGAGGACGTCCGGACGGGGTGACGCGGCCCAGAGGTGCTCCTGGCGGGTGGGGGTGATGCTGGCGGGGTCGGCTCGGGTTGCGGGGGACCTCAACCCCGCCAGCGTGTAGACCCTAGTGAACGCTGACCTGGGCCTTCGGCGTTAACGGGATTCCTCCGGGAAGGTCGCCTTTCACCCGTGCGCCGGCGGCTTGTCGGGCGCGTTGCCGCCGAGGGACCGCGGCAGGTAGTTCTCGACGGCGGCGGGTCGGAATCCGGCCTGCTCGATCCAGCTGAGGATCATCTTGAGCTGCCCGGCGAGGCCCTTGCGGTAGTGCATGAGGACGATGTCGCCGGGCTTGAACCCCTTGCCGCCGTCGCCGCGGGCGAAGCCGTTGAAGCCGACGCCCGGCCCGGACGTGCCGTTGTAGAACTCCGCCGACCACAGCAGGATCGACTTGATGCCGCACTCCTTGGCCATCTGGCGGGTGGTCTCGTTGAAGCTGCCGAACGGGGGCCGGAGGATCTCGGGGCGGCGGCCGTAGCTCTTCGCGATCTGGTCGGACGCCTCGCAGATCTGCCGCTTCTGCTCCTCGGGCCCGAGCGTCGCCATGTTGGGGTGGCTGACGGTGTGGTTCTCCATCACCGAGCCCGCGTTGCGCATGGCCCAGAAGTACTGCCCCTGCCCCTTGATGTAGGTGGAGGTCAGGAACGTCATGATGGGGACCTTCTCCTTGCGGACGAGGTCCACGAACTCGGAGTCGTAGGTGTAGCCGTCGTCGATGGTGAGGAAGACGACGCGCTCCTTCGTCTCGATGTTCTTGATGACGGCGGGGAGCCCGTCCTTGGCGGGCTGCGGGACCGTCCAGGAGCCCGGCTTCGGCGTCGCCCACGTCTGGTGCCCGATCACCGAGGCGAGCTGCGCCCGCATCGGCGGCTCCGACCCGCCCGCGACGGCGGCGGCGACGGGCCAGCCGCCCGCGGCCGCGCCGAGCACTCCGGCGGCCACCATGGTGATGACGGGCGTCTTCCCTCGCATCTGCCGCGTACCCCGTTCGTTCGGTCGGAGACCTGTTCTTCAGTTCGGCGTTCAGTGTGCCGGTCAGTTCGGCGATCTTCCTCGGTTGACGCGCCGGTGCCGGCGGGAGTTCGCAGCCGACGGAATCCGCCGGACTTATCTGACCATTTCCCGGCGGCTCCGGAACAGCTTCGCCCAAACCTCGGCGTGTGGTCGGCAGAAGTTGCCGTGTGGCCCGGCGGCGTCATTGCCTAAAGTCGGGTCATGCAGCTCAACGGCAGTGTCACCGTCGCCGCGCCGCTCGACCGCGTGTGGGACGCGCTCCAGGACCCGGCCGTCCTGGCGAGGACGATCCCGGGATGCAGTTCGCTGGAGGAGACGGGCCCCGACAGGTACCGCATGACCGTCACGGCGGGCGTCGCGTCGATCCAGGGCACCTACGTGGGCCAGGTCGAGCTCGCCGAGCCGGACCCGCCGCGCTCGTTCGTCCTGCGGGCGCGCGGGCAGGGCGCGCCCGGCACGGTGGACGCCGTCGTCCGGGTGCGGCTGACCGACGGCGACGGCTCGACCCGGATCGACTACGACGCGGACGCGACCGTGGGCGGCATGGTCGGCGGCGTCGGCCAGCGGATGCTCGGCAGCGTCGCCAAGCGCACCGCCGGCGAGTTCTTCGCGGCCGTCGAACGCGACCTCACGGCCCTCGCCGCGGCCGCCGGCCCCGCCGCCCCGCCCGAGGCGGCCCAGCCCGGAGCGGCCACCCCCGGGGCCGCGGCACCGGCCCCGGGGACTCCCACCGGGACCGGCACCGTCTACGCGGGACGCGCCGCGGCGGCACCGGCCCCCCGGCCGGAGCTCCGGTCCGCGGCCTGGCCGATGGCCGCCGCGTTCGGCGCCGGCGCGGCCGCCGCCCTTTCCGGCGTCGCCCTCGGCTACCTCCTGGGCAGGTCCCGCAACCGCTGAGCTACTTCACGCCCACCAGGTCGACGACGAAGATGAGGGTCTCGCCGGGCTTGATGGCGGGGCTCGGGCTGCGGTCGCCGTAGGCGAGGTGCGGCGGGATGACGAGCTTGCGGCGCCCGCCGACCTTCATCCCGACGATGCCCATGTCCCAGCCCTTGATGACGCGGCCGCTGCCGAGCTCGAAGTCGAGGGTGGAGCCGCGGTTCCAGGACGCGTCGAACTCCTCGCCCGTCGACCACGACACGCCGACGTAGTGCATCGACACGTTCGAGCCCTTGGCGGCCTCGGGGCCGTCGCCCTCGGTGATGTCGGTGATGTCGAGGTACTCGGGCGGCCGGCCCTCGGGGAAGTCGATCTCGGGGCGTTCAAGCGCCATGTAGGGGCTCCAGCGGTCTCGTCTAATGCGTCGGTCGGATGGAACCGCCCAGCCTAGCGGGAGCGGGGCCTGACGAAAGAACATCCCGTCCGTTGGCAGATCACGACGGTTCCGCAGGTGGGGGCCGTCCGGTAGACCTTGGGCATGGCACGGCGGCTGCGGATCGGGATCGACACGGGCGGGACGTTCACCGACGTCGTCGCGCTGGACGAGGACGGGGGAGGGCTCGTCACCACCAAGACGCCCTCGACGCCCGCGGACCCCGCGGAGGGGTTCGCGGCGGGCGTCGCCAAGGTCCTCGGCCTGCTCGGCGGGGAGCCGGGCGACGTCGCGGCGCTGTCGCACGGCACGACCGTCGCGACGAACCGGCTCCTGGAGGACCGCCTCGACGACCTCGGCTTCATCACCACCGAGGGCTTCGGGTCGATCCTGGAGATCGCGCGGCAGAGCGTCCCGGACGGCTACGGCAACAGCTACTTCTGGGTGAAGCCGCCGCGGATCGTCCCGGTGCACCGGGTGCGTACGGTCGGCGGGCGGCTCGACCACACCGGCGCGGAGCTGCGCCCGTTCGACGAGGAGTCGGCGGTCGCGGCGGCCCGCTGGTTCCGGGACGCGGGCATCCTCGCGATCGGCGTGTGCCTCCTGCACTCCTACGCCGACCCGTCGCACGAGCTGAGGATGCGCGAGATCCTCGCCAGCGAGCACCCGGACGCCGTGGTGTCGCTGTCGTGCGAGGTGCTGCGCGAGTACCGCGAGTACGAGCGGTCGGTCACGACGCTCGTGGACGCCGCCGTCAAACCCGCGATGAACGGCTACCTGTCCCGTATCGCCGGGCAGGTGACGGCCCCGCTGCTGGTGATGAAGAGCAACGGGGGCGTGCTGTCGGCGGAGGAGGTCGCGCGGCAGCCGATCACGACCGTGCTGTCCGGCCCGGCGGCGGGCGCGCTCGGCGCGGCGTTCGTCGTCGCCCGCAGCGGGCACGGGTCGGTGGTGACGCTCGACGGCGGCGGGACGTCCACGGACGTCGCGGTCGTCCTGGACGGCGAGCCGGCCCTCACCACCGAGGGGTCGATCGGGCGGCACCCCGTCAAGATCCCGATGATCGACATCGTGACGGTCGGGGCGGGCGGCGGCTCGGTCGCGTGGCGCTCGCCGGCGGGCGCGCTGAAGGTCGGGCCGCGCAGCGCGGGCGCCGACCCGGGGCCGCTCTGCTACGGGCGCGGCGGCACCGAGGTGACGGTCACCGACGCGCACGCCGTCCTCGGCCGCATCCCGCCGCACCTGCTCGGCGGTGAGGTGCCCCTGGACGTGGGCGCCGCCGCGGCGGGCGTCGACGCCCTCGCCGGCGAGCTGGGCCTGCGGTTCGAGGAGGCCGCCGCGGGCGTACTGGAGATCTCGGCGTGGAACCAGGCCAACGCCATCCGGCAGATCACGGTGAAGCGCGGCCTGGACGTCCGCGACTACCCGCTCGTCGTGTTCGGCGGCTCCGGCCCGCTGCTCGCGTGCCGGCTGCTCGACGTCCTCGGCATGCCCGCCGCGGTGGTCCCGGAGAACCCCGGCAACCTGTCGGCGTTCGGGCTGCTCACGGTGGACGTGAAGAACGACTACGTCCGGACCCGCGTCGTCCGCGACGCCGAACTCGACCCCGCGCTCCTCGCCGGGATCTACGCCGACCTGGAGGCGGAGGCGGCCGCGGCCCTCGCGCTCGAGGGCTTCGCGCCCGGTGCGGGCCGCGCCGCCCGCTCCGCGGACCTGCGGTACTACGGGCAGGCGTTCGAGGTGCGGGTCCCCGCGCCCGCCGGCGAGCCGGACGACGCGTTCCGCGCCGAGGTCGTCCGCCGCTTCCACGACGCCCACGAGTCCCTGTACGGCTACTGCCACCGCGACGACCCGCGCCATCCCGTCGAGTGGGTCAACCTGCGCGTCTCGGGCATCGGCCCGATCGCCCGGCCCCGCCCCCCGGAGCGTCCGCCGGGGGACGGCGACCCGTCGCGCGCCCGCACCGGCGGGCGGCCCGTCTTCTTCGACGACTGGGAGAAGACGCCCGTCTACCGGCGCGAGGGGCTCGCCCCGGGCGACGTGATCGAGGGGCCCGCCGTGATCGAGGAGTTCGGCTCGACGGTCCCGCTCCACCCGGGCTTCACCGCGGAACTCGACCCCCGCGGCAACCTCGTGATCACCGCGAGCGGCGGAAGGGTGCGGCCATGAACGGCGAGGCCATGAACGGCGAGGTTGCGAACACGGCGATGGGCACCGGCATCGACCCGATCCTGCTGGAGATCGTCGAGGGGACGCTCGCGTCCGTCGAACGCGAGGTCGAGACGGCCATCGCGCGCACGGCCCGCTCCCCGATGATCCGGGACGCGCACGACTTCCGCGCGGGCATCCACGACCGCCGCCTCCGCAAGCTCACCGGGCGCTCGTACTCCGCCCTCGTCCAGCCGGTCGCCCGCGACTTCCCCCTCGACGAGATGTGTCCGGGCGACGTGTTCTTCCACAACGACGTGTACCTGTCGGAAGGCGGCATCGGGCACCTGCCCGACCTGTGCGTGACGGTCCCGGTGTTCCACGGCGGCGAGGTCGTCGCGTTCGTGCAGGCGTTCGGGCACCACGACGACATCGGCGGCGCCGTCCCGGGGTCGATGCCGAGCCACGCCCGCAGCGCGTTCGAGGAGGGCCTGATGGTCCCCCCGATCAAGCTGTGGGACCGGGGCGTCCCGAACGAGGCCGCGCTGACCATCATGACCCGCAACTCCCGGATGCCCGACTCCCTCGCCGGCGACCTGGACGCCGAATGCTCGGCGTGCCTCATGGGCGCCCGGCGACTCGGCGAGCTGTTCGACCGCTACGGCCGCGCGGCCATCGAGGCGTGCTTCGACGCCATCATCGACAAGACCACCGACACGTTCCGCCGCGAGCTGCTCGCCAAGATCCCGGACGGGACGTTCGTCTGGGAGGACTACGCCGAGCACGACGGCGTCGACCCGCCCCGCCTGCACGCGCAGCGCATCACGCTGACCGTCGACAAGTCGGCGGACGTCCCCCTGGTCATCGACTTCGCCGGCACATCGCCGCAGGCCAAGGGACCCATCAACCACGCGGGCGACTACGCGGACGGCGTGTTCCTGAAGAAGTGGCTGGCGCCCGTCCTGCGGAACCTGGCCGACACCCCCGAACGCGCCGCCGAACTCGACGTGAACGAGGGCGTGGTTCCCCTCATCGAGATGCGCTTCCCGGAGAAGGGAACCCTCCTCACGCCCGTCTTCCCGGCCCCGACCAATGCCCGCACGTTCGTCATCCTGCGCCTCCTCGGCGTCCTGGCGGGCGTCCTGGCGAAGGCGACGAACGGCCGGATGCCCGCCGACCAGGAGACGATCCGCTACACCGGCGTCTACGGCGAGGACGACCGCGGCCCGTACCTGATGCGCGAGGTCCTCGGCGGCGGCTCCGGCGGCCGGTACTACGCCGACGGCGAGGACACCATCCACGTCGTCCCCGACTCCCGCAACATCCCCGCCGAGTTCGCCGAGGCCCGCTGGCCGTTCGTCGTCGAGCGCCTCGGCCTGGCCGTCGACTCCGGCGGCCCGGGGGAGTACCGCGGCGGCCTCGGCTACGACAAGCACATCCGGATGCTCCGCGACGCCTCGTTCATGTCGATCGCCGACCGGTCGATCCTGTCGTGCTGGGGCGTCAACGGCGGCCGCGCGGGACGCCCCTTCCGCGTCGACATCGACGGCGAGGAGATGGAGGGCCTCGTGGACGACCACCCGGTGAAGGCGGGGCAGGTCATCCGCATCCGCACCACGGGCGGCGGAGGCTGGGGCGACCCGTTGAACCGCGACCCGTCGCGCGTGGCGGCCGACGTCCGCGACGGCAAGGTCTCGATCGAAGGCGCCCGCACCGACTACGGCGTCATCCTGACCGACGGCACCGTGGACGAGGAAGCGACCACGGCCCTGCGCGACCGCCTCCGCACCGAACGCGGCCCGGCCCCCTTCTTCGACCGGGGCCCGGGCTACCCCGAACTCTCCGGCGGGCTCCCCTCCGCCCCCCTCGACACCCTCTGAGAACGCTGGGGGCGTGGTCCTCCGGGCACTTCGGCCCTAGCGATCGGGTTCGCCGGTCCGCGTCAGCAGATCGGCGAGCAGTTCCGCGGCGCCCGCGTGGCCCCTCTCGGCCGCGCGC
The DNA here is from genome assembly GCF_014648675.1 of Actinomadura livida. GTDB lineage: Bacteria > Actinomycetota > Actinomycetes > Streptosporangiales > Streptosporangiaceae > Spirillospora > Spirillospora livida. The sequence goes on along the minus strand of NZ_BMRO01000003.1, from coordinate 1,531 downwards.
GTCAGCCAGGTCTCGGCTTCTTGGAGGTCGTCGGTCTCCAGCTTCAGGCGTCCGAGGTTGGCCATCCCGTCGACGCTGCCCGCGTCGGCGGCCCGGCGGAACCACTGCCCGGCGTTCTCTGTGTCGCCCTGGAGGACGTGCTGGATGGCGAGGTTGTTCATCGCGAGCTCGACCCCGGCCTCGGCGGCGCGGCGGTACCAGTCCATCGCCTCCTCGCGGCGACCGGCGCGGCTGAGCAGGGAGCCGAGGTTGTTCATCGCCAGGCCGTCGCCCTTCTCCGCGGCCCTGCGGTACCACTGCTCCGCCTCGTCGGGGAGGGAGCGTCCCAGCTCGAACATCGCCCAGGGATCGTCGGCCCGGGCGGCCCGGCGGAGCCACGTCACCGCGTCCCCGTCCTGCCCCGCCTCCCAGGCCAGCCAGACCAGGCACTTGACGGCGGCGAGGTCACCGCCTTCGGCCGCCGGACGGAAATGGTCCTGAGCCGCCCCGATCATCCCGAATTGGGCCAGCCGTGCGCACCAGAGAGACGCGGCGTCCGTGTCGTCCTCGGCCGCGGCCTGGGGAAGCGCGGTCACCGCGGCCGGCCCGATCCCCGTGGCGAGCCGATCATCGTTGCTCATCTCGTCAGGCTATCGAGCTGATCATCGTGATATGCCGGTTTCGTTAGCGCCGAATCACTTCAGAGCGGAAAAGGATTTGCGTGTATCTTTCGCCCTCGCTGATCCTGAGCCGATCGACACGTTTCCCTTTGCGAGTACCGCGATCAGCCTGCTGGCCGTCCACCACCGGATCCTGGACCTGGCCGAGCGGCTCCTGAATGATGACGACGTCCACCTCTATTCAGCGGAGGCTTGGGCGAAATACACCGGCGCGTGTGACTACGACCAGGACCTCCATCGCGACTATCTCAATCACACTCTGCTGGTGCCGAGCAGAGCGGCCGGGTGCCGCCAGGTGGAGATGTTCGTCTTCCTGAGCGACGTACCCGAGGACCTCGGCCCGCCGCATCTGGTTCCCCGCGAGCACACCGCGGAACTGCCCGCCGTGCCAACTGGTTCCTGCGACCAGGGCGGGAAGGCGGCGGGCGCTTCATCGACGACAGCGGCAGCCCGGAGCTCTACGCCGCGGAGGTCTCCGGTGCCGGACCGGCGGGAACGGTCATCGCCTTCGAGACCGGGACGCTCCACCGAGGCACCCGGCTCACCGCGCCTCGCGGCGCCCGCTCCAGCATGCACCTCGGATTGCGCCCCTCCGGCCTCCAGTGCGGGCAGCGGGCTGGATGGGCCGCGCAGGGTTTCGGTCGGGAATGGGTCGGCTTCGTCCACCGCGCCACCCCTCGCCAACTCCAAGCCTTCGGTTTCCCGCCGCCGGGGCATCCCTACTGGACACCCGGGACACTGGCCGGGATGGCCCTCCGGTATCCCGAACTCGACCTCAGTCCATGGTCCACCGACGCCTAAGCCTCGATCCACCGGTGAATGATCGTCCAGGAGTCGGGAACAGCAAAAGGGATGCCCCGTGGCCTGCGATG
>NZ_BMRO01000002.1:660897-711172 GCF_014648675.1 Actinomadura livida | reverse complement strand
CGAACCCGGAAGTTAAGCTCTTCAGCGCCGATGGTACTGCATGGGAGACTGTGTGGGAGAGTAGGACGCCGCCGGACATATATTGGTCGAGGGTCGCCCCGATTCATGGGGCGGCCCTCGACGCATGTCGTGGGGTTGCAAAGTAGGCTGCAAGAGTCCACGGACCACCTTCAAGAACAGTGACGGACGTGATGAGCGCGGAAGAGGACGGCCGCGGCGACGACAGCCGCGAGCGGCGGGGCGACAACGGGGGGCGGAATACGCCGCCCCGTCGCGGGAGCGGCGCTCGTGGCCGCCCGGGTGGTTCCGGGGACCGCAGGAGCGGTGGGCCCCGCCAGGGGTCGCCCCGCGCCGGCGGTGCGCCAGGCGGCCGGGGCCGTCCGAACGGCGGGGGCTGGAAGGGCAAGGACCGCGACGCTCGCGGTCAGCGTGACGACCGCAAGCCGGGCCGTCCGTTCAAGCGGGCGGACGACCGGCGCACCGAGTCCCGTGAGCGGCGGCCCGACGATCGCCGGGAAGGCCGTCCCGCCGGTCCGCGCGGTGAGCGGAGCGAAGGCCGGTTCGACGGACCTCGTGGCGGAGAGCGCCGCGAGGGGCGGCCTCCGGCGTCCAGGGGCGGTCCTCGCCCCGCTCGGAGCGGAGGCCCGGGCCGCGAGGGACGCCCGGGTGGACGGCAGGCCGGTAGCGGCCAGGGAGAGCGACGTTTCCAGGATCGCGACGGCCGCGACGGCCGCGACGGCCGTGGCGGCCGTGGCGGGCGCGACGAGCGGCGTGCCGGGGGACGGCGGTTCGAAGGCCGGCGCGAGGGACGCCCCGGCGACCGCGACCGCCCCTTCAAGGGCCGCGGCGGCCCGAAGCGCCCGCAGGACGGCGGAGGACGCCCTTCCGGGCCGCGTGGCGACCGCCCCGACCGGCGGACGCGCACGGACGAGCGTGAGCGTCCCGCACCGAAGCACGACGATCCGATCCTGCCCGATGACGTCACCGGCGAGGAGCTGGACGTCGACGCGCGCACCGAGTTGCGCACGCTGCCGAAGGAACTGGCCACGAAGGTCGCCCGTCATCTCGTCATGGCGGGCCGGCTCGCCGACGAGGAGCCGGAGCGGGCCTACAAGCATGCGCGGGCCGCGCGGCGGCTCGCGTCGCGGGTCGGGGTCGTCCGGGAGGCGGCCGGGATCGCGGCCTACCACGCGGGCGAATGGGCGGAGGCGCTCGCCGAGCTGAGGGCCGCGCGCCGGCTCAGCGCGGGCGACGTCTCCTACCTGCCGGTGATGGTCGACTGCGAACGCGGGCTCGGGCGTCCCGAGCGCGCCCTCGACCTGATCAAGTCGCCGGAGGCGAAGAACCTCGACCCGATGGGGCTCGTCGAGCTCCGCATCGTGGAGTCGGGAGTGCGCCGCGACCTCGGGCAGTACGACGCGGCCGTCGTCACGCTGCAGATCCCCGAGCTCCGCGACCGGCGGCTACGGCCGTGGTCGGCGCGGCTGTTCTACGCCTACGCGGACGCGCTCGCCGAGGCGGGACGCGCGGAGGAGGCGTCCGACTGGTTCGCGCGCGCCGCGGCGGCCGACCGGGACGGCGAGACCGACGCAGCCGAGCGGTACGCCGAACTCGAGGGCCTCCACATCATCGACACGGTAGACGGCGACGTCGAAGACGCCGGCGCCGAGGAGATCGACACCGGGGAGGGCTCCCTCGAAGACGGCGGGGACGTCGTCACGGAGGACGAAGCCGTCCCCGGAGACGTGGCCGCCGCCGAAGGGGCGCCGGCGACCGGGATCGAGTTCAAGGCCGCCGACCCCGAGGTGCCGGAGACGCCCGAAGAGGACGTGCCGGACGTGCCCGCGGTGTTCCTGGAGCCGAAGCCCGCCGACGGGGAGCAGCCGCCGCACACCGGATGACCTGCCCTACTTGACTGGCGGGTAGGTTTCGCTCGATATTCACGGGATCGCGCCGATCGGGGGCCGCCGGACACGTCCGGTGGTGATCGACTCTTGGAGTTCGCCATGCCCCTGAACCGCCGTATGTTCCTGCGCGCCACCGCCGTCGCCGGCGGAACCGCCGCCTTCTCGGGAGCCCTGTGGCACCAGGCGTTCGCGTCCGGCCCGGCACAGCCCGGTCCAAGCCCGTACGGGCCGCTGCGGGCGGCGGACGGCAACGGCCTGGCGCTTCCGGAAGGGTTCACCAGCCGGGTCGTCGCGCGCTCGCTCCGGCGCGTCGAGGGGACGAGGTACACCTGGCATCCCGCGCCCGACGGCGGTGCGTGCTTCAGCGACGGGGACGGCTGGATCTACGTCAGCAACTCGGAGGTCCCGCTCGTCGGCGGCGTGTCCGCCATCCGGTTCGACGTGTCCGGCCGGATCACGTCCGCGTACCGGACGCTGAACGGCACCACGCTGAACTGCGCCGGAGGCTCGACGCCGTGGAACACGTGGCTGTCGTGCGAGGAGCACGACCTCGGTCTCGTGTGGGAGACGGACCCGCGAGGCCAGAACTCGGCCGTTGCGCGTCCCGCGATGGGCAGGTTCAAGCACGAGGCGGCGGCGTCCGACCCTGAGCGGAAGGTCGTCTACCTCACCGAGGACCAGTCCGACGGGTGCTTCTACCGTTTCCGGCCGCAGACGTGGGGCGACCTGTCGTCGGGGACCCTCGAAGTGCTCGTCGGCTCGGGAACGGGCCCCGTCCAGTGGGCGAGGGTGCCCAACCCGGAGGTTTGGCTCACCCCGACCCGTGAGCAGGTGGCCGAGGCCATGCACTTCAGGGGCGGTGAAGGCTGCTACTACACGCACGGCGTCTGCTACTTCACCACGAAGGGCGACAACCGCGTGTGGGCCTACGACGCGGCGGCCGAGCGGCTGGACATCGCCTACGACGACGACCTCGTCGCGGAGGGCGAGGCGCCGCTGCAGGGCGTCGACAACGTCACCGCCACGTCGGGTGGGGACCTCTTCGTCGCCGAGGACGGCGACAACATGGAGATCAACCTGATCACCACCGACGGGATCGTGACCCCGTTCCTGCGCCTGAACGGCCACGGCGACTCGGAGATCACCGGCCCGGCGTTCAGCCCGGACGGTTCGCGCCTGTACTTCTCGTCCCAGCGGGGAAAGAGCGGGTTCATCGCCGGCACGGACGGCTACACGTTCGAGGTGACCGGCCCCTTCCGCCGCTGAGGACCGCCCGCCCTGGACGGGGCGTCAGGCGTTCTTGTCCAGGGCGTGCATGATGCCGGCCACGTTGCTCTCGGCGCTGGTGAGGACCTCGTATTTGGCGGCCAGTTCCGGGTCGACGCCGTCGGCGGTGATGGCGTAGCGGTCCTTGGTGCGGTCGACGACCATCGCGACGGCGTGGTCGAGGTCGAGGCCCTGGTCCCTGGCGTCGCGGACGGCGTCCACCCAGACCCGCAGTTCCTCCGCCGACCGTTCGAGGGTGTCGTCCACGTCGGTCACGGGCCCGTAGTGCGCGAACAGCAGCCGCTGCGGGCCCAGCGAACGGAACTTGCCGATCGACTCGAGCGTGGTGTCGAGGTCGAAGTCGGGCGGCGGCGTCGCGGGCTTCACGTCCGCCGTCTCCGGGATGTACATCCCGGCGGCGTCGCCGACGTAGAGGTCGCCGGTGTGGGAGTCCATCAGCCCGACGTGGTGCTTGGCGTGGCCGGGGGAGTAGTGCGAGTCCAGGCGCCGCCCGCCGCCGAGGTCGACCGTGCCGGTGTCCTCGACCGCCCGGATGCGCGCCGCGTCCGTCGGCTTCAGTTCGCCGAACAGCGTGTCGAGGGCGTCCCCATACACCATCCGGGCGCTGCGCATGAGCTTGGACGGGTCGGCCAGGTGCCGGGCGCCCTTCTCGTGGACGACGACCTCCGCCTGCGGGTACATCCGCGCGATGTCGCCGACACCGCCCGCGTGGTCGAGGTGGATGTGCGTCACGACCACCGTCGCCAGGTCGTCGGGGCCGACGCCGAGTTCCCGCAGCGCGGCCTGCACGACGGGCGCCGACCCGGACGTTCCCGGTTCCACCAGGCACGGCCGGTCGGACATGATCAAATAGCCGGCGGTGATGCCGCTGTACCCCGCCATCCGCGTGTCGATCTCGTAGACGTCCCCGCCGAGGGGCGTGACCGTGGTCGTCGTGTTCATCCCCCGATCATCGGCCCTTACCGCCCATACCGGCCACCCCGCCCCCTATTAGCGGAAATCGTCCCGAAGTAGGCGGAGGACGAGACCGGTGCGGGGCTTGGGGCCGAACGAGGTGGACTTGCGGGGAACGCGCTCGCCCTCCTCGGCGACCGCCACGACGTCCTCGACCTCGAGGGGGTTCAGGACGACGGCCGTCCCGCCGTCCCGCCGGGCGCGCGCCAGGGCGGCGGACGGGTCGTCGTGCACGACCTCGATGGCGTTCTCGTTCTCAGGGACGTTCCAGAGGCCCCCGATGAGGACGTGGTCGAGCACCGCGGTGTCGAGTCGCCGCCAGCGCGGCGAGCGCTCGGACGGCATGGAGCGGCTCAGGGCATCATCATCGGGGTCCGAGAGGAGATGCAGGGTGTCGCCCCCGCCGAGAAGGAAGGCGGGACCGGTTTCGCCTGCGAGCGCTTCGAGGGCGGTGGCCTCGTCCCTGAAGTCGGTGACACGGAAGGCCTTGCGGGCCTGTTCGACGGCGTCCTCCGGTCGGAGGCCGGGCAGGACCCGGTGGATCGCACCCAGGTGGGGCGGGTAGCGCGAGGAGTCCACGAGCAGCGCCAGCCCGGCGTCCCAGGGACCGGGGCCGTCGCCCGCGGCGTGATGGCGGGCCTGCAGGGCGCGATAGGTGGCGTAGCGGTGGTGGCCGTCGGCGATGAGCGCCCGCTTGCCGCTGAGGTCGGCGGCGACCCGGGCGTGCAGTGCCGGGTCGGTGACGCGCCACAGCCGGTGGGTGAGGCCGTCGTCGGCGCAGAACTCCATCAGGGGCTCGTGGTCCGCCGCGTCGTCGATGATCCCGGCGATGGCGTCGCCGCCGCCGCCGTCGTACAGCAGGAAGATCGGTTCCAGGTTGGCCTTCGCGGCCGCCATCAGCGCGAGCCTGTCGCGGACGGGGCCGGGGAAGACGTCCTCGTGCGGCAGCACGACGCCCTCCGACTCCGCGCGAAGGCCCAGGGCGCCGATCAGGCCGCGCTGCAGGACCGTCTCGCCCCGGGACGCCTCGTAGACGTACAGGGCCGGGTCCCGGTCGACGGTGAGGACGCCTTCGTCGAGCCAGCGGCGCAGCCTCTCGCCCGCCGTGGCGTAGCTCTCCCCGGCCGCGCGCGGGAGGTTGATCCGGACGATGTTGTACCCGCCGCCTGCCAGCAGCCGCAGCGCCCCGGCCTCGTCGATCAGGTCGTACGGGGGCGTGGTGACCGTTGCCGGGTCGCCCGCGACGTCGGCGGCGTAGCGGACGCCGTGGAACGGCGCCAGCTCCAGGCCGCGGCCCGCCGGGGGCTCCGACGTCCCGAAGACCCGGGCGCTGAACTCCCGGGGCGTCAGGCCGGTGGGGAGGTCGTCCACCTTGGGCATGCTAACCACCGCCGGGCGTGTTACGGCTGTGCGGGTACGGTCGGAATGCGAGGGGAGGTCCACATGAGTCATCAAGGTTCCGGGCGGCCGGAGGATTCCCCGGCGGACGGCCCAGGCGGCTACACCACCCCTCCGGAAGGCGGGGTCTACGAGTGGTACACGCGGGGACTGGAGCTGCTGAGGTCGGGCAGCCCCGGCGCCGCGCTGCAGCTGCTGACCAGGGCCGCCGAGGCCGAGCCGGCGTCGCACAGCATCCGCGAGGCCCTCGCCCGCGCCCAGTTCGGGACGCGGCGGTTCTCCGCGGCCGCCCAGAGCTTCGGGGCGATCGTCGAGGAGGAGCCCGCCGAGGACTACGCGCGGTTCGGCCTCGGCCTGTCCCTGAGCCGCCTCGGCGACTTCGAGGGCGCGGCGCGGCACCTGGCGCTCGCGGCGGCGATGCGTCCCGAGAACGAGGACTACGCGAAGGCGCTGCGGCACGCCAGGGCCACGCTCAAGTCGCGCCGCTGATTCCAAGGCGCGGGTGCGCGCCGCGCCCCTCCACGCCTACCCACTGGTAACAATCCCCGTACGATCACGGTCATGAGGAGCCCCATGAAAGGCAGCGACCGTCCCCTGAGCGAGGCGTACGACGTCGCCCTGCTCGATCTCGACGGGGTCGTCTACGTCGGCCGCAGGCCCGTGCCCGCGGCGGCGGAGTCGCTCGCCAAGGCCCGCGCGGCCGGGCAGCGGCTGGCGTTCGTGACCAACAACGCCTCGCGGACGCCGTCGGCCGTCGCGGCGCTGCTGACCGAGGTCGGCGTCCCGGCGGACGCGGACGACGTGGTCACCTCGGCGCAGGCGGCGGCGCGCCTGCTCGCCGAGCGACTGCCCGCCGGGTCGGAGGTCCTCGTCGTCGGCGGTACGGGCCTGCGCCACGCCCTGTACGCGCAGGGGCTGCGCCCGGTGTCGACCGCGGCCGGCCGGCCCGCCGCCGTCGCGCAGGGCTACCACCCCGGCCTCGGGTACGGGCTGCTGTCCGAGGGCGCGCAGGCCGTCGCCATGGGCGCGCTGTTCGTCGGCTCGAACGGCGATCTGACCATCCCCGGCGGCGACGGGCCGCCGCACCCCGGGAACGGCTCGCTGCTCCGCGTGATCAGCGCCGCGACCGGCGTCGAGCCGATCGTCACCGGCAAGCCGGAACGGCCGCTGCACCAGGAGTCGGTCCGGCGCACCGGCGCCCGGAACCCGCTCGTGGTCGGGGACCGCCTCGACACCGACATCGAGGGCGCCTACAACGGGGGCGCCGACAGCCTCCTCGTCTTCACCGGTGTCACAGGCCCTCTGGAGGCCCTCACCGCGCCGCCGAACCGGCGGCCCACCTACCTGGCGCCCGACCTGAACGGCCTCCTCGTCCCGCACCCGGAGGTCGTCCGTGCGGACGGCGGCCACCGCTGCGGGGGCTGGACGGCCCGCCGCGACGGGGACGCCATCACCGTCGACGGCTCCGGCGACCCCTACGACGGCCTCCGGGCGCTCGCGTCGGCCGTCTGGGAGACCGGCGCCCCGCCGCCCGCTGAGGCCCTCACGGAGGCCCTGGGGAGCCTCGCGCTCTGACGTCAGAGGAGCTTGCGCAGGCGGAGCAGGTCGAAGATGCTCGCCTCGATCTTGAGACGGCCCGCCGCCCACGCCTTGGCGGGGTTCAGCTCGTCGCGGGCCATCGCGACGAGGTCGTCGCTGTCCATGGTCAGCCGGACCTGCGCCGCCTTCGGGTCGCCGTCCGGCTCGAACGGGTCCAGCCCGCCCGCGTGCAAGCGCGTGCGGTACGCCAGCCCGAGGTCCGGGATGACGCAGCTGATCGTCCGCTCGACCGCGTGCTCGGCGAACCGGTCGGCGTCCACCTCCCCCAGGCGGGCCGCGACATGGCCGAGCGCCGCCCGGCAGTCCTCCTCGTTCGCCATGGTCAGGCCGTTCCCCGTTCCTCCGACGACGATGTCGTTCAGGGAAGGTAGCGTTCAGCATGAGCCGGAGGCGACCTGTCGCGGGCGCTCGGGGTCTACTGGGAGGTAAACGTGATGTCCGACGAGGTCGCGGAGGTGCCGGTCGCACCGGCCGCCGCGCTGGCACCGGAGGCGGACCCGGTCGCGGACGAGCCGGCGGGCGAGGAGCCGGACTTCCCCGCCGTCGCGCCGCCGGACCCCACCGGCGACCCGCGCGTGGACGCCGCCGTGGCCCGCCTCGGCGAACTCGGCGCGCGGCCCGTCTCCGGGCACGTGGAGATCTACGAGGACGTCCACCAGCGCCTGCAGGACCTGCTCGCGTCCGCCGACTCCGCCGACCCGGCCGAGGGGCACGAGCCGTCCGGGCGGCCCGCGGAGCCCGAGCGGCCCCGCCCCGCCTTCCCCGACGCCCTCCGCCCCCGCCCGTGAGCCCGCCCGTGAGCCCGCCCGTGAGCCCGTCCGTGAACCCGGCGGAGGCCCGCCGGACGGAGGCACGGCGATGAGCAGGCGCCGCCTGGACGCGGAACTCGTGCGCCGCGGCCTCGCCCGGTCCAGGGAGCACGCCGGGCAGCTGATCGGCGACGGCCGGGTACGGGTCGGCGGGCAGACCGCGGCGAAGGCGGCGACGCAGGTCGAGACCGGCGCCGCGATCGTGGTCGCCGAGGCGGCCGACGGCCCGGAGTACGTCTCGCGCGGCGGGCACAAGCTCGCCGGCGCGCTCGACGCGTTCGGCGGGCCGGACGTCAAGGGCCGCGTCTGCCTGGACGCCGGCGCCTCCACCGGGGGGTTCACCGACGTCCTGCTGCGCGCCGGCGCGGCCCGCGTGTACGCGGTCGACGTCGGGTACGGCCAGATCGCATGGTCCCTGCGGACGGACGAACGGGTCACCGTGATGGAACGGGTGAACATCCGCGAGCTGACGCCGGAGATGCTCGACGGCGACCCCCCGGAACTCGTCGTCGGCGACCTGTCGTTCATCTCCTTGAGGCTCGTCCTCGGGCCGCTGCACGCCTGCGCGGCGCCCGGCGCCGACTTCGCGCTCATGGTGAAACCGCAGTTCGAGGTCGGCAAGGACAGGGTCGGGGCGGGCGGGGTCGTGCGCGACCCGGAGCTCCGCGCCGACGCGGTGCGCCGCGTGGCCGGGCATGCGGCGACAATGGGGCTCGGGGTCCGGGGCGTGACGGCGAGCCCCCTGCCGGGCCCGTCGGGGAACGTGGAGTACTTCCTGTGGCTGCGCGCCGGCGCCCCGCCGCTCGACCCGGCCGACCTCGCCACGGCCATCGCGGAGGGCCCGCAGTGATCGGCAGCGCAATGAGCGGCAGCGTGATGAGCGGCAGCGCAGTGATCGGCAGCGCAGTGATCGGCAGGGCTCCGCGGGACCGTACAGAGGGCGACCGAACCGGGAACGTCCCCGACCGGGACGTTCGTCCAGCCGTCTGTACGCCGTAGCGCGACGGGAGTGGGGCAGAGCATGAGCAAGAGGTCGGTGCTTGTCGTGGCGCACACCGGGCGTCCCGAGGCGATCCGCAGCGCCGAACTGGTCATCGAGCGGCTCAGCGAGGCCGGCATCTGCGTGCGGGTCCTCGACGAGGAGGCCGCCGCGATCGGCGGCACGGGCGTGGACGTCATGCCCAGCACGGCGGCCGCGGCCGACGACGCCGAGGTCGTCATGGTCCTCGGCGGCGACGGCACGCTGCTGCGCGCCGCCGACCTGACCCGCACGTCCGGGACGCCGCTGCTCGGCGTCAACCTCGGCCACGTCGGGTTCCTCGCCGAGGCCGAGCGCGAGGACCTCGCCGCCACCGTCGAAGGGGTCGTGGCCCGCCGCTACGACGTCGAGGAGCGCATGACGATCGACGTCACCGCGCGCCGCAACGGCACGGTCCTCGGCACGACGTGGGCGCTGAACGAGGCGAGCATCGAGAAGGGCGAGCGGGAGCGGATGCTGGAGGTCGTCGCCGAGATCGACGGCCGCCCCCTGTCGAACTGGGGCTGCGACGGCGTGGTGTGCGCCACACCGACCGGTTCGACCGCGTACGCGTTCTCCGCCGGCGGCCCGGTCGTGTGGCCGGAGGTCGAGGCGATGCTGGTCGTGCCAATCAGCGCGCACTCGCTGTTCGCGCGCCCGCTGGTGGTGTCGCCGCGCTCGTCGGTGGCGGTGGAGGTGCTGCCCGGTACGCCCCGCGCCGTCCTGTGGTGCGACGGGCGGCGCACCCTCGACCTGCCGCCCGGCGCGCGGGTCGAGGTCCGGCGCGGCGTCGAGCCGGTGCGGCTCGCGCGGCTCCATCTCACCCCGTTCACCGACCGGCTGGTAACTAAGTTCGGGCTGCCCGTGACGGGTTGGCGGGGCCGGGTCCGCCAGCCCGCGCGCCCCTCGCCCTCGCTGGAGGACTCGCAGGTCGGAGACGCTCCGGCGGCGGGCGGCGACCCCGGCCGCCCCGCGCCGGGCACGGCCGCGGGCGGGGGGCCCGCGGCGCCGGACGGGGGAGCGTCCGGCGGGGAGAGGAGATAATCTCCACAGGCGCTGGTCCGGGATCTGTTTTGCGGAGGGTTGTGACGCTGGTGCGCCCGATGGTCGATGAGGTGCGGATCCAGGGCCTCGGAGTGATCGACGAGGCCGTGCTCGATCTGTCCCCGGGGTTCAACGTGGTGACCGGCGAGACCGGGGCGGGCAAGACCATGGTCGTCACCAGCCTCGGGCTGCTGTTCGGCGGCCGCGCCGACCCGCAGCGGGTCAGGCCGGGCGCCGACCGCGCCACCGTGGAGGGCCGGATCGTCGTCGACCCCGGCGGCCGGGTGGTCGAGCGCGTCGAGGAGTCCGGCGGCGAGCTGGACGACGGGGCGCTGATCGTCACCCGGTCGGTGTCGGCGGAGGGCCGGTCCCGCGCGTTCCTCGGCGGGCGGTCCGTCCCCGTCAACGTGCTGATCAACCTCGCCGACGACCTGGTCGCCGTGCACGGCCAGTCCGACCAGCAGCGGCTGCTGCAGTCGTCGCGGCAGCGCGGCGCGCTCGACCGGTACGCGGGCGCGGCGCTCACCAAGCCCATGCGCGCCTACACCAAGGCGTACCAGCGGCACCGGCAGGTCACCGCGCTGCTGGAGGAGCTGACGACCCGGGCGCGGGAGCGGGTCCAGGAGGCGGACGTGCTCCGCTTCGGCCTGGAGGAGATCGAGAAGGTCGACCCGAAGGACGGCGAGGACGTCGGCCTCGCCGCCGAGGAGGAGCGCCTCGGGCACGCCGACGCGCTGCGCGGCGCCGCCGACACCGCGCACGAGGCGCTGCTCGGCGACGCCGCCGCCGCGTTCGAGGCCGCGAACGTGACGAGCCTGCTCGGCCAGGCCCGCAACGCGCTGGACGCCGTCCGCGAGCACGACCCGGATCTGGCGGCGCTCGCCGACCGGCTCGCCGAGGCCGGCTACCTGGTCTCCGACGTCGGCACCGACCTCGCGTCCTACGCCGAGTCCGTCGACGCCGACCCCGCCCGGCTCGCCGCCGTCCAGGAGCGGCGGGCCGAGCTCACCGGCCTCACCCGCAAGTACGGCGGCGCGGAGGGCACCGTCGCGGAGGTCCTGGAGTGGGCGCGCAGGTCCGCGGCCCGGCTCACCGAGCTGGAGGGCGACGACGACCGCATCGAGGAATTGCGGGCCGAGCACGCGGAGCTGACCGAGCGGCTCGCCGCCGAGGCGGCGGAGCTGACCGAGGTCCGCACCCGCGCCGCCGAGCGGTTCTCCGGCGCGGTCACCGCGGAGCTCACGGCGCTGGCGATGCCGCACGCCCGCGTCGTCGTCACCGTCACCCCGACCGAGGACTACGGCCCCCACGGCGTCGACGAGGTCGAGGTGCGGCTCGCGCCGCATCCGGGCGCCAAGCCGCTGCCGCTGCACAAGGGCGCCTCCGGCGGCGAGCTGTCCCGCGTCATGCTGGCGATCGAGGTCGTGTTCGCCGGCGCGGACCCGGTACCGACGTTCGTGTTCGACGAGGTCGACGCCGGCGTCGGCGGCAAGGCCGCCGTGGAGATCGGGCGCCGGCTGGCGCGGCTCGCCCGCAACGCCCAGGTGATCGTCGTCACACACCTGCCGCAGGTCGCCGCGTTCGCCGACCAGCACCTGCTGGTGGAGAAGTCCGACGACGGCAGCGTCACCAGCAGCGGCGTCACCGCCCTGGACCGCGAGGGGCGCGTGCGGGAGCTGTCCCGGATGCTCGCCGGCCTGGAGGACTCCGAACTGGGCCGCGCCCACGCGGAGGAACTCCTGGCCATGGCCTCCGAAGAACGTTGACCGCATCGGAGAGCCCCCCGGACGAACAGGGCGCTCCCGCCGGGGGACGAGCACCCCGCAAAATCACAGAGGGTACACGAGCGGACACGCCTGGACGCCCGTCTTTTCGGGCGTCCGCATCCGCGCTCTGGCAGGATGGCAAGTGATGAGCGACCCGTCACCCACCACCGAGCGCCGCGTCCGGCTGGCACAGAAACTGCCGCTGCGCGCGCTCGCGCTCGGCCGCGGCCGCGAGGACGGCCTGCCCGGGGTCAACGCCACGGTCCGGCTCGACCGCCGCACCAAGGACCTCACCAAGCGCCTCCAGCCGGGCGAGGTCGCGGTGATCGACCACGTCGACCTCGACCGCGTCAGCGCCGAGGCGCTGGTCTCCTGCGAGGCCGGCGCCGTCGTCAACGTCGCGCCGAGCATCTCGGGCCGGTACCCCAACCTCGGCCCGCAGATCCTCCTGGAGGCCGGCATCCCGCTGGTCGACGACGTCGGCCCGGAGATCTTCGCCAAGCTGCAGGAGGGCGACCAGGTCCGCGTCGACGGCTGCGCCGTGCACCGCGGCGACGAGCTCATCGTCAAGGGCACCGAGCAGACCCCCGAATCGGTGGAGACCGCGCTGGTCGAGGCCAAGGCCGGCCTCGCGAGCCAGCTGGAGGCGTTCGCCGCCAACACGATGGAGTACGTCAAGCGCGAGCGCGACCTGCTCATCGACGGCGTCGGCGTCCCCGACGTCACCACGAAGCTCGCCGGGCGGCACGCGCTCATCGTGATCCGCGGCTACCACTACCGCGAGGACATCGCGACCCTGCGGCCCTACATCCGCGAGTACCGGCCCGTCCTGATCGGCGTCGACGGCGGCGCCGACGCGCTGCTGGAGGCCGGCTACCGCCCCGACATGATCGTCGGGGACATGGACTCGGTCTCCGACGACGCGCTCACCTGCGGCGCGGAGATCGTCGTGCACGCCTACCGGGACGGGCGGGCCCCGGGGCTGAAACGGGTGGAGGAGCTCGGCCTGGAGGCGGTCACGTTCCCCGCCACCGCCACCAGCGAGGACATCGCCATGCTGCTCGCCGACGACAAGGGCGCCTCGCTCATCGTCGCGGTCGGCACGCACGCCAACATGGTCGAGTTCCTCGACAAGGGCCGCGCCGGCATGGCCAGCACCTTCCTCACCCGCCTGCGGGTCGGCAGCAAGCTCGTCGACGCCAAGGGCGTCAGCCGGCTCTACCGCAGCCGCATCTCCACCTGGTCGCTGCTGTTCCTCGTCCTCGGCGCGCTCGTCGCCATCGTCATCGCCGTCGCGGTTTCCCCGGCGGGGGACGTCATCAGTCCCCTCCTGGCCGACCGCTGGCACGCCTTCGTCTTCTGGCTGACCGGACTCTTCACGTGATCGATTTCCGCTACCACCTCGTCTCCATCGTCGCGATCTTCCTGGCGCTGGCGCTCGGCATCGTGCTGGGCTCCACCACGCTGTCGGACTCGGTGAGCGACACCCTGCGGCAGCAGGCCAACCAGGCCGCGAAGACCGCCCAGCAGGCCCGCAACCAGCAGCGGCAGCTGCAGGAGCAGGTCAACGGGCAGGAGCAGTTCGCCGGCGCGCTGTCGCCGCAGATCGTCGCGGACCGGCTCAAGGGCCAGTCCGTCGTCATGGTCGAGGCGCCCGGCGCCGGGGACGACAGCATCGAGCAGGTCGGCGAGCTGGCCAAGAACGCGGGCGCCGCCGTCACCGGCCGCGTCACGATCCAGAAGAAGCTCCTGGACGACGACCAGCTGATGACGATCGAGGAGCTGGCCACCCAGCTCAAGGCCGACGACGTCGAGTTCCCCGAGGACGCGAACGCCTACGACAAGGCGGGCGCGGTCCTTGCGGGCGCCCTGGTCACCCGGAACCCCGACGAGTCCGGCCGCGAGGACGCCGCCGGCGGGGCCGTCCTCAACGGCTTCAAGGAGGCCGGGTACATCACCGCCACCGGCAAGCCCGGCCAGCACGCCACGCTCGCCGTGGTGGTCGGCCCCGCCACCCCGTACGCCTACGAGGGCGGCGGCGACGACAACAAGGCCCTGATCTCGCTGGCATCCGCCCTCGACGCCGCCGGGCGCGGTACGGTCGTCGGTGGCCCCTCGACCTCCGCGCAGGAGGGCGGGCTGATCGCGGCGCTGCGCGACTCCGACGCCGAGGAGAAGGTCTCCACCGTCGACGTGGTGGACACCCCCTCCGGCCAGGTCGTCACGATCCTGGCGCTGCAGAACGAGATGAACGGCAAGAGCGGGCAGTACGGCACGGGCGCCGGCGCGAGCGGCTACCTGCCCTCGCCCGCGCCGACGGCGGGGAAGAACGGGTGACCTGATGAAGCGACGCAACGCCGGCTCGGCGGGACGGCTCGGCGCGGTGGCCGGCGCGGCCCTGGGCGCCGCCGCCGCACGCGCCGCCTACGGCGCGCTGGCCCGCAACCCGCCCGGCCTGAACGGGGTGCCGGGCGACGAGGTGTGGGGCCGCACCAACCACCGCGGGGAGCCGGTGACGCTGCTGGAGGGGCCCGCGGTCGTCGCGGGCGCCGCCGCGGCGGGGCTGCTGGCGCCCGGCGCGACGGGCCGGATGCGCGCCGCCGCGCTGCTCGCCGGCGCCGGATCCGGCGTCCTCGGCGGCTACGACGACCTGGCCGGCTCGGCGTCCTCGCGCGGCTTCAAGGGCCACCTGACCGCGCTGGCCCGCGGCGAGGTCACCAGCGGCGCCGTGAAGATCCTCGGCATCGGCGCGACCGGGCTCGCCGCCGCCGCCATCGCCGGGTCGCCCGCCCCGACCCGGACCGGACGCGCGTTCGACGCCCTCGTCAACGGCGCGATCATCGCCGGGTCCGCGAACCTGATGAACCTGTTCGACCTGCGTCCCGGCCGGGCCGTCAAGGTCGGCCTGATCACCGGCACGCCGCTGGCGCTGGCGCGCCCGTCCGCCGCCGTCGTGGCCGCGCCGCTCGGCGCCGCAGCCGCGCTGCTGCCCGAGGACCTCGGCGAGCGCGCGATGCTCGGCGACACCGGGTCCAACGCCCTCGGCGCGCTGCTCGGCCTGGCCGCCACCCGCCTCGGCCGCGGCCCCAGGCTCGCCGTGCTGACCGGCCTCGTCGGGCTGAACGCCGCCAGCGAGTTCGTCAGCTTCACCAAGGTCATCGCGGGCAACCCGGTGCTGAACCGCATCGACATGCTCGGCCGCCGCCCGGTCGCCGCGCCGGCCCCCGCGACGGCGGCAGCCTCGGCCGAGGACGGCAAGCCCGACATGGAGGACGAGTTCCGCCCGGCCGTCCCGCCGCAGTCCGGTCCGGCGGGCAGCGGAGTGGCGGGCGACGGCGTCACCGCCGGCCCCGCATAGGCGCACGAGACACCCCCCGCCGCATTCGAACAGCGTGTCACCGTCAACTCTCCGCCGCCTGACCGGCGGCCTCGCCGGCGCCGCCGTCGTCATAGCGATCATCACGGTCCTGGCGCGGCTGGCCGGATTCGGGCGCACCTACGCGTTCTCCCAGACCGTCACCACCTCGTGCCTCAGCCAGGCGTACTTCACCTCCACCCAGATCCCGTTCATCGTCTACGAGATCGTCGCGGGCGGCGCCCTCACCGCCATGGTCGTGCCGGTGCTGGCCGGGGCCGCCGAGCGCGGCGACCGCGACGAGGTCCGCCGCATCGGGTCGGCGCTGCTGACCTGGATCGTCGTGCTGATGCTGCCGCTCTCGCTGCTGATGGCGCTCGGCGCCCGCCCGGTCATGGAGCTGCTCGTCGGCCGCGACCTGGAGGGCTGCTCCCGCGACGGCATCGTGGACGTCGGCTCCTCGATGCTCGCCGTCATGTCGGCGCAGATGGTGATGTACGGGATGGCGGTCGTCCTGTACGGGGTGCTGCAGTCCCACCGCCGGTTCGTCGCCCCGGCGCTCGCGCCGCTGATGTCGAGCCTGGTGGTGATCGGCGCCTACCTCGTCTTCGCGCCCCTCGGCCGCGGGTACGAGAACGACCTGGCCGGCCTGCCGCTGAGCGCCGAGCTGACGCTGTCGGTGGGCACGGCGCTCGGCGGCGTAGCGATGGCGGCGACCGCCGGGATCGCGGCGTGGCGGCTGCGGCTCCGGCTGCGCCCGACGCTGCGGTTCCCGGACGGGGTGGCGCGGAAGGTGCGGCGGCTCGCCGCCGCCGGGCTCGCCACGGTCGCCGCGCAGCAGCTGTCGGCGCTGCTGGTCGTGCGGCTCAGCTACGAGGGCACGGGCGGCGCCCTCGCCAACTACCAGTACGCGTGGGCGATCTACCTGCTGCCGTGGGCGATCCTGGCCGTGCCGATCGCGACCAGCGCCTTCCCGGCCCTGTCGGCGCGGATGAGCGCCGGGGAGCACGAGCGGTTCGACCGGGTCACCGCGTCCACCACCCGCGCGATCGTCCTGGTGTCGTGCGCGGGCGCCGCCGTGCTCGCCGCCGTCGCGGTGCCGATCGCGGCCGTGTTCAACCCCGGCCTCCCCGACCAGCAGGACGTGCTCTCGCGGGCGGTGCTGGCGTTCGCGCCCGGTCTCGTCGGCTACGGGCTCGTCGCGCACCTGGGACGCGTCCTGTACGCCTGCCACCGGGGGAGGGCGGCCGCCGGCGCGGTCGTGACGGGCTGGCTGGTCGTGATGGCCGCCGACGTCGCGCTCGTGCTCACCGTCGACCGGGAGTGGGTGGTCGCCGCGCTCGGCATCGGCAACGCGGCCGGGATGACCGTCGGCGGTGTCCTGCTGATCGCGGCGCTCGTCCGCACCCGGGGCGCCGCGTCCGTCGCCGGGACGCCGCGCGCCCTGGCTGCCGGGCTGGCGGGCGGCGCCGGGGGAGGCGCGGCCGGGTACGCGACCGCCGCCCTGCTCGGCACGGGCGGGCAGCTGCACAGCATCGGGACCGGGGCGGTGGCCGCGCTCGCCGCCGGCGCGGCGTTCCTGCTCATCGCATTCATGATCGACGGCCGGGATCTGCGGGCCGTCCTCAACCGAAGGGTCACCCGCGATGTCTGAGAAGGATCCGTGCCGCACCTGGGGGCGGACCCCCGGACCCCCCGAACGCTCCGCGCTAGATCTGGAGGGCCTGCGCGTGGCACTGGTGCTGGGCACCAGCGCGGGCGGGGTCGGGCGGCACGTGCGGTCCGTCGCCGCTGGCCTCGCCGGCCGCGGCGCCCGCGTGGTGGTCTGCGGGCCCGCGTCGACGGAGGAGCTGTTCGGCTTCAGCGGCGCCGGCGCCCGGTTCGCGGAGGTCGACCTCGCCGACCGGCCCCGGCCGGCGCGCGACGCCAAGGCCGTCGCCCGGCTCCGCTCGCTGGTGCGCGGGGCCGACGTCGTCCACGCCCACGGGCTGCGGGCCGGTGCGATCGCCGTCGCCGCGTGCGCGCAGGTGGCGCCCGGCCCGCTGCGGTTCTCGCGGGGCCGGACGCCGGTGGTCGTCACGCTGCACAACGCCGTCATCGCCGGCGGGCGGACGGCCGCGGTCTACGGGGCGCTGGAGCGCGTCGTGGCACGCGGCGCGGCCCGCGTCCTCGGCGTCTCGCCCGACCTCGAGGAGCGGATGCGCTCCCTCGGCGCCCGGTCCGCCGGGCACGCGATCGTGCCCGCGCCCGCGCCGAAGGCGCCGCCGGGCCCGGCCGTCCGCGCCGACCTGCGTGCGGAGCTGGGCGTGGGGGACCGGCCGCTCATCATCACGGTGGGGCGGCTGGCCGAGCAGAAGGGCCTGCCGACGCTGCTGGACGCCGCGCGGGACTGGGCGGGCCGCACGCCGCCGCCCCTCGTCGCGATCGTCGGGGACGGGCCCCTGGAGGACGAGCTGCGCTCCCGGATCGACGCCGAGGAGCTGCCCGTGCGGCTGCTCGGGCGCCGCTCGGACGTCGCCGGGCTGCTGGCCGCCTCGGACGTCGCGGTCGTCCCGAGCGTGTGGGAGGGGCAGCCGCTGATCGTCCAGGAGATCCTGCGGGCGGGGCTGCCGCTCGTCGCGACCCGGGTCGGCGGCATCCCCGGCATGGTCGGCGCGGCCGGCCGGGCCGCGGACGGCTCCCCGGCGGGCGGCACGGGCGGCCAGCTGCTGCACGGGCCCGAGAGCGAGGCGGCGCTGCTGGTGCCGTCCGGCGACGCGGGCGCCCTGGAACGCGCGGTGAGCCGCGTCCTGGACGACCCGGCGCTCGCGGCGCGGCTCGGGTCGGCCGCCGCGCAGCGGTCGGCGATGCTGCCGGACGAGGACGACGCCGTCGCCCAGCTGGCCGACCTGTACCGGGAACTGGCGGGCCCCCGCCGCTGACCCGGAGGGCGGGCGGTGACAGGACCTTGGACGCCGTCCCCGCGGCGCCGGTTCGAGAAAAGTGGAAAAAGTGTCCTGAGAGGGGGAACCGCGCCTGCGGGGGTCGCGTTAGAGAGGGAAGTGGAGGGGAGTATCCCCGCGCACGGTTCCCGTCAATACGGCCGGTCCATACCGGCCCGGGTCCGCGGCCCTCGCTCGTGCAGGGCGGGAGAGACCTCCAGCGCCCGTTCGTGTCCGCTGGAGGTATGCGTTGTCCGTCTCCCCCCTGGTGTGGGCCCTGACGATCACGGGGATCCTCGTCGTCATCGCCGCAGACCTCTTCCTGATCCACCGGAACGAGACGCGGGAGTTCACCACCCGGCGCGCCGCGTTCTGGTCGGTGGTCTACATCGGCCTCGCCGTCCTGTTCGGCGTCGGCGTCTGGGTCTTCTCCGGCGCCCGGTACGCCGGCGAGTACTTCGGCGGATTCGTCACCGAGAAGAGCCTCAGCGTCGACAACCTCTTCGTGTTCATGGTGATCCTCACCCGGTTCGCCGTGCCGAAGCACGCCCAGCACACCGTCCTGATGGCCGGCATCGTCATCGCGCTGGTGCTGCGCGGCATCTTCATCGCCGTGGGCGCCGCGGCGATCTCGACCTTCACGTGGGTCTTCTTCATCTTCGGCCTGTTCCTGCTCTGGACGGCGTTCGGGATGGTCCGCGGCGGCGGCGAGGACGAGGACGAGCTCAAGGAGAACGCCCTCCTGCGGTGGGCCAAGCGGGTCATCCCGACGGCCGACGAGTACGACGGCACCCGGTTCTTCACCCGGCGGGACGGCGTCCGGGTGGTCACCCCCCTGGCCATCGTGATGATCGCCATCGGCTCGACCGACGTGCTGTTCGCGGTGGACTCCATCCCGGCGATCTTCGGGCTGACGACCGAGCCGTACCTGATCTTCACCGCCAACGCGTTCGCGCTGATGGGCCTGGTCCAGCTGTACTTCCTGCTGGGCGGGCTCACCGACCGGCTCGTCTACCTGTCCCACGGGCTGGCGTTCATCCTCGGCTTCATCGGGGTCAAGCTGATCCTCCACGCGGCGCACGAGTACGGTGCCGGATGGGCGCCCGAGGTGCCGATCTGGCTGTCCCTCGCGGTGATCGCCGGGACCCTCGTCGCGACGACCGTGGCGAGCCTGGCCTTCGGCCGCAAGGCCGGTGACGGCGGGGAGCGGGTGGCGCTGACGGAGGTCCCAGCGGAGGCGGATGCCGAGATCTCGGCCACCCGCGAAGGGTGAAGTCCCCCACACTGGACCACAGCACCGAATCCTGTTCTAGAATCGCGGTCAAAAGCGGCTGAGAGAGGGTTCACGCATGGCCATCGGGCTGACCGAGGAGCACGAGGCGCTCGCCGAATCGGTGCGGGGCTTCGCCGAGCGAAACATTCCCGCGACGGCCGTCCGGGCCGCGCTGGAGGCCGACGAGGAGAGCAGGCCCGGCTTCTGGCCGGCCCTGGCGGAGCAGGGCCTGCTGGGCCTGCACCTGGACGAGGAGCACGGCGGCCAGGGCTTCGGCCTCCTGGAGCTGTCGGTCGTGCTGGAGGAACTGGGCCGCGCCGCCGCGCCCGGCCCGTTCCTGCCGACCGTGCTCGCGAGCACCGTCGTCAAGGCGTCCAGCAACGCGAAGGTGCGCGCCGAACTGCTGCCCGCCCTCGCCGACGGGTCCAAGACCGGCGCGGTCGCGCTGGACGGGGAGCTGACCGGCCGCCGCGAGGGCGACTCCCTCGTCGTGTCCGGCACGTCCGCGACGGTCCTCGGCGGCGCCCTCGCCGACGTGATCGTGCTGCCGGTCGCGGACGGCGACGGCGAGCAGTGGGTCGCGGTCGACGCCGCCGACGTCACGGTCACCCCGGTCGCGAGCCTGGACCGGGTCCGCCGCGTCGCGGCCGTCGAGGTCTCCGGCCTCGCCGTCGCCGCCGACCGCGTGCTGGACGGCCTGACGACCGAGCGCGTCAAGGACGTCGCCGCCGCGCTGTTCGGCGCCGAGGCGGCCGGTCTCGCCGGCTGGCTGGTGGCGACCGCGGCCGAGTACGCCAAGGTCCGCGAGCAGTTCGGCCGCCCGATCGGGCAGTTCCAGGGCGTCAAGCACAAGGCCGCGCGCAGCCTCATCGCGCTCGAGCAGGCCCGCGCCGCCGCCTGGGACGCCGCCCGCGTCCTGGACGAGGGCGCCGAGGCGGCCGGCGCGGAGCAGACCCGCTTCGCCGCCGCGGTCGCGGCCGTCATCGCGCTCGACGCGGGCGTGCAGACCGCCCGCGACGCCATCCAGATCCTCGGCGGCATCGGCTTCACCTGGGAGCACGACGCGCACGTCTACCTGCGCCGCGCCCTCACCCTGCGGTCGCTGCTCGGACCGGCCAAGGACTGGGCCGCCCGGATCGCGGCGCTCGCGCTGGACGGCTCCCGCCGCGAGGTCGTCCTGGAGCTGGACGAGGACGCCCAGCCGCTGCGCGAGCGCATCCGCGCCGAGGTCGCCGAGCTGGCCGCCATCGAGGACAAGGGGGACCTCCACGCGAAGCTGGGGGACGAGGGCTGGAGCGTCCCGCACTTCCCGAAGCCGTGGGGGCGCGAGGCCGGCCCGGTCGAGCAGATCCTCATCCAGCAGGAGCTGAAGGCCGCCAAGGTCAAGGCCCCGAACCTGGGCATCGGCGCGTGGCTGGTGCCGTCCCTCGTCCGGTACGGCACCGACGAGCAGAAGGAGACGTTCCTCCGTCCGACGCTGCGCGGGCAGATCGTGTGGTGCCAGCTGTTCTCCGAGCCGGGCGCCGGCTCCGACCTGGCGTCGCTGTCGATGAAGGCCGAGCGGGTCGAGGGCGGCTGGCGGCTCACCGGCCAGAAGATCTGGACGTCGCTCGCGCACTACGCCCAGTGGGGCTTCTGCATCGCCCGCACCGACCCGGACGCCGCGAAGCACGACGGCATCACCTACTTCCTGGTGGACATGAAGTCCGAGGGCATCGACGTGCGGCCCCTCAAGGAGCTGACCGGCGAGGCCATCTTCAACGAGGTCTTCCTGGACAACGTGTTCGTCCCCGACGACCGCGTGGTCGGCGAGGTGAACAAGGGCTGGCAGGTCGCGCGCAACACGCTGTCCAACGAGCGGGTGTCGCTGTCGACCGGCGGCGGGCTCGGCATGGGCGTCCCCGAGCTGCTGGACTTCTTCAAGAACCGCACGCCGGACCCGGTCGCCGCCGTCGAGGTCGGCAAGCTGATCGCCCAGGGGCAGTCGATCGACCTGCTCGGCCTGCGCACCACGCTCAAGCAGCTGAACGGCGTGGAGCCGGGCGCGGAGGCCAGCGTCCGCAAGCTGCTCGGCGTCCAGTTCAACCAGGACGTCGCCGACTACTGCTGGGCGGCGCAGGGCGCGGCGTCGGTCACCGAGGTGCCGATGGCCGAGAGCGGCATCGTGGCGCGGCACATGCTGTTCAGCCGGGCCATGACGATCTACGGCGGCACCACCGAGGTGCAGCTCAACATCATCGGCGAGCGCCTGCTCGGCCTCCCCCGCGACCCCGAACCGGGCAAATGACCGACAGGCTCTGAACCCGAGGCGACGGTTCCGGGTCGTGCGGCCGGAGCGAGTGCAGCGAGCGCAGGCCGTACGACCCGCCGAGCGGGGCGACCGCGGCGACACCGCACGACCCGCACGGTCGCATCGACCGCGACGGTGGCGTGAGGATCGGCCGGCTCGGACCGGGGGTTCCAGGGGGTCGCCCCCTGGGCTAACGAGGGCGGTAGGTGTAGGTGACGTTGACCATGACGATTGCGGCCATGGCCACGAACAGGCCGGGGAGGCCGGCGTTGACGACCGCGATCGCGCTCAGCGGGATCGCGGCCAGCAGCGACAGCACCGCCGTGGCCAGGCTGTGATCGCGGTCCCCGCGCCCGTGCGCCCGTCCCGGCCGGGGCCGGCGCGCGGGCGCGGCGGCCGGGCGCGCTTCGAGGGTCTCCTGGATGCGCTCGACGACCGTCTCGATGAAGGCGTCGTCGTATTCGGGGCCCAGTTCGCGCCGGGCCGCCATCGCGGCCGCCAGGTCGTCGCGGGGGAGTCGTGGGGTCGTCATGCTCCGGTTATAGGCCGCCGCGTTCCCGCCGCGCGTCACCCGGCGGGGCCAACCGCCGCCTACCCCGCAGGTCTCGGCGGGGAGCGCGGGCGGCCCGCCGGTAAACTGCCGCTTCACCCCAGATCGCCCGGGAGGTCTTCGTGAGAGTCACCGTCCTCGCCGTCTGCGCGGCCGCCGCGCTCGCCCTGACCGGCTGCGGCGGCTCGGGGGGCGGTGCGGAAGGCGGCGCGGACGCGGCCTCGGCCGCCCCGCCCACGACGCTCGGGCCGGTGCCGGTGGTCAAGCCGTCCGACATGAAACCGCTGGTCGGACGGTGGATCGGCACCGCGGACGACTTCTTCCAGTTCCGGTTGGACGGTGCCGGGGTGTGGGTGAAGGGCAAGCAGCGGCTCTGGACCGGGACGGTCATTCCCGAGGGCGGCCGCAAGTACCGCTTCTCCTGGAAGGGCGGGGACCCGCAGGTCGCGTCCTACTGGGGCGTCACCCTCGCCGAGAACGGAAGGTCGCTCGTGTTCGCCGGGACCAACCAGACCTACAAGAAGGCACCCGCCAAGCAGGCGCCCGCGACGAGGGGCAGGGGATGACGGACATCGGGGAAGCAGGCACCGGGGAAGCAGGCACGGTGGAGACAGGGGCCGGGGCGTTCGGGTCCCCCGCCGACGTGGACCGCAGGCTGGCGGAGGTCCGCTACCTCGCGGACGAGTCGATCGCCACGACCGTGTACCTCGCGCAGGCGCTCGGCAAGCCGCTGCTCGTGGAGGGGCCCGCCGGGGTCGGCAAGACCGAGCTGGCCAAGGCCGTCGCCACCGCCACCGGGGCGGAGCTGATCCGGCTCCAGTGCTACGAGGGGCTGGACGAGGCCCGCGCCCTGTACGAGTTCAACTACAAGAAGCAGCTCCTGGCGATCCAGGCCGCGCCCTCCGACCGCGCGTGGCAGGAGACCCACGACGACATCTTCTCCGAGGAGTTCCTCCTGGAGCGGCCGCTGCTGGCGGCCATCCGCCGCACCGAGCCGACCGTGCTGCTGATCGACGAGGCCGACAAGGCCGACGTCGAGGTGGAGGGCATGCTGCTGGAGGTCCTGTCCGACTTCCAGGTGACGATCCCCGAGCTGGGGACGGTCGCCGCCGCCCGCCGCCCGTTCGTGGTCATCACCTCCAACGCCGCGCGGGAGCTGTCGGAGGCGCTCAAGCGCCGCTGCCTCTACCTGCACCTCGGCTACCCGGCGCCCGAGCGGGAGCGCGACATCGTCCTCGCCCAGGTCCCCGGCATCGAGGCGGAGCTGGCCGAGCAGCTCGTCCGCACCGTCGGGACGCTGCGCGACCTGGAGATCAAGAAGGCCCCGTCGATCGCCGAGACCGTCGACTGGGCGCGGACCCTGCTCGCCCTCGGCCTGGACGAGCTGGACGAGGCCGCCGTCTCCCGCACCCTCGGCGTCGTCCTCAAGCACGTCTCCGACCAGGAGCGCGCCGCCAAGGAACTGGGCCTGCGGGGCTGATCCGCGTGGCCTCCCTCATCGACCGCCACACCGGCTTCGTCGCGGAGCTGCGCCGGGCCGGGCTGCCGGTGTCGGTGGCCGAGGGCCTGGACGCGGTCCGCGCCATGCAGGTCGTCGACCTCCTCGACCGCGAGTCGCTGCGCGCCGCCTACGCCGCGACGCTCGTCAAGCGGCCCCAGCACCGCCCGACCTTCGACACGCTCTTCGACCTGTGGTTCCCCGCCGCGGTCGGGGACGGCGCCGGGTCCGGCGAGCGGGACCGCCCCGCCCGGACGCTGGACGACGACGGGCGCCCCGTCCCGCCGGCGCTGGACCCCGAGGTGCAGGCCCGCCGCGACGAGCTGGCCGAACTCCTCCTGTCCGGCGACGACGCGGGGCTGCGGCAGTTCGCCCGCCTGGCCGTCGGCGAGTACGGCCGGACCCCGGGCCAGGAGTCGTGGTTCTCCTTCGGCGTCCTGCGCGCCATGTCGCCCGAGACGCTCATGGCCCGGCTGCTCAACGCGGTGCTGACCGGGCAGGAGCGCGGCGGGATGGCCGAGCGGGTCGCCCGCCGCACGTTCCGCGACCGCATCGCCCGGTTCGAGGACCTCGTCGCGGGCGAGGTGCGGCGCCGCATCGCCGAGGACACCGGCGTCGAGCGGACCGCCCGGATCACCGTCCGGCCGCCGCTGGAGCGCCTCGACTTCTCCGGCGCGAGCCGCGCCGAGCTGGCCGCGCTGCGCCGCGAGGTGTACCCGCTGGCGCGCAAGCTCGCGGCCCGGCTCGTCCAGAAGCAGCGGCACGGCAGGCGCGGCCGGCTCGACTTCCGCCGGACGGTCCGCGCGTCCCTCGCCAGCGGGGGAGTGCCGCTCACCACCCACCACCGGCCGCGCCGCCCGCACAAGCCCGAACTGGTCGTGCTGTGCGACGCCAGTGACTCGGTGTCGGCGTTCGCGCACTTCACGCTGCTGCTGACGTTCGCGCTGCGGGAGCAGTTCAGCAAGGTCCGCGCGTTCGCGTTCATCGACGCCACCGACGAGATCACCCGCTTCTTCGCGCCGGGCGTGGACGTCGCGGACGCGATGGCGCGGCTGGCCGCCGAGGCCGACCTCGTCTGGATCACCGGCCGCTCCAACTACGGCCACGCCATCAAGGTCTTCGACGACCGGTACCGCGACGCCATCACGCCCAAGACGTCCCTGCTGATCCTCGGGGACGCCCGCTCCAACTACGGCGAGCTGTCCCTGCCGATCCTGCGCGCCATGGTCGACCGCGCGCGGCACGCGTACTGGCTCAACCCCGAGCCGCGCGGCCGGTGGGACACCGGCGACTCCGCCGCGTCCCGCTACGGCGAGCTCGTCCCGATGTACGAGTGCCGCAACCTGACCCAGCTGGCCGCCTTCATCGAGGAACTCGCCTGACCGCGGGCCCGGGGAAGGGCCGGCGGGTCAGTGGCCGCGGGCGATCCACTCCTCCAGGTGCGGGGCCTCGGCGCCGATCGTGGTGGACGGGCCGTGCCCCGTCCGGACCTCGGTGTCCGCGGGCAGCGTGAGGAGCCGCTCCCGGATCGAGGTGATGATCGTCGGGAAGTCGGAGAACGACCGCCCGGTCGCGCCCGGCCCGCCGTTGAACAGGGTGTCGCCGGAGAACACCGTCCCCAGGTCGGGGGCGTACAGGCAGACGGCCCCCGGGCTGTGGCCCGGCGTGTGCAGGACGTGCAGGTCCGTGCCCGCGACGGTGATGACCTGCCCGTCGGAAAGGTCCCCGTCGGGGCTCGCGTCCGGGTGCTTCTGCTTCCACAGCATCAGGTCGTCGGGGTGCAGCAGCACGGGCGCGCCGGTCCGGGCCTTCAGCTCCGGCGCCGCGTCGATGTGGTCGTCGTGGCCGTGCGTGGACACGATCGCCGCGAGCCGCCGCCCGCCGACCGCCTCCGCGATCGCGCCGGCGTCGTGCGCGGCGTCGATGACGACCGCCTCGCCGTCGTCGCCGACGATCCAGACGTTGTTGTCGACGTCCCAAGTACCGCCGTCCAGGGAGAACGTCCCGGACGTCTCGATGTGGTCGATCCGCGCGGCCATCAGAGCATCACCACCGAACGCAGCACGTCACCGCGGTGCATCTTGTCGAACGCCGCCTCGACGCCGTCCAGCTCGATCGTCTCGGACACGAACGCGTCCAGGTCCAGGCGGCCCTGCAGGTAGAGGTCGATGAGCATCGGGAAGTCGCGCGAGGGCAGGCAGTCGCCGTACCAGGACGACTTCAGCGACCCGCCGCGGCCGAACACGTCCAGCAGCGGCAGCTCCAGCCGCATCTCCGGCGTCGGCACCCCCACCAGCACGACCGTCCCGGCGAGGTCGCGGGCGTAGAACGCCTGCTCGTAGGTCTCCGGGCGGCCGACCGCGTCGATGACGACGTCGGCGCCGAACCCGCCGGTCAGCTCCCGCACCTTCTCGACGACGTCCTCGTCCTTGCCGTTGACGGTGTGCGTCGCGCCCAGCGAGGACGCCGTGGTCAGCTTCCGCTCGTCCAGGTCCACCGCGATGATCGTCGCCGCGCCCGCCAGCCGCGCCCCGAGCACCGACGCCGCGCCGACCCCGCCGCAGCCGATCACCGCGACCGAGTCGCCCCGGCCGACCCCGCCGGTGTTGATCGCCGCGCCGAGCCCGGCCATCACGCCGCAGCCCAGCAGGCCCGCGACCTCCGGCCTGGCCCGGGAGTCGACCTTCGTGCACTGCCCCGCCGCGACGAGGGTCTTGTCGGCGAACGCGCCGATGCCGAGCGCGGGCGACAGCTCCGTGCCGTCCGCGAGGGTCATCTTCTGCGTCGCGTTGTGCGTGTCGAAGCAGTGCCAGGGACGCCCGCGCACGCAGGCCCGGCACTGGCCGCACACCGCCCGCCAGTTCAGGATCACGAAGTCGCCGGGCCCGACCTCGGTGACTCCGTCGCCGACCTGCTCCACCACGCCCGCGGCCTCGTGCCCGAGCAGGAACGGGAACTCGTCGTTGATCCCGCCCTCGCGGTAATGCAGGTCGGTGTGGCAGACCCCGCACGCCTGGATCTTCACGACCGCCTCCCCGGGCCCGGGGTCCGGAACGACGATCGTCTCGATGCGCACCGGCTCGCCCTTGCCCGGTGCGACGACCCCGCGTACCTGCTGCGCCATGCTGCCGCCTCTCTACGCCTAGACCTTCCCCCGACCCTATATACCTCCCCGCTGACCTGCCGGTCCGCTTCCACCGGCCGGAACCCGCGGGCACCGGGCCAGGACGCGTGCGCGGCGGGTCCCGGAAGGAGGGGGCCGCCGGTCGTCGAGGGGACGACGGG
Source organism: Actinomadura livida (assembly GCF_014648675.1). Lineage (GTDB taxonomy): Bacteria > Actinomycetota > Actinomycetes > Streptosporangiales > Streptosporangiaceae > Spirillospora > Spirillospora livida. Next base: position 684,218 of record NZ_BMRO01000002.1, on the reverse strand, counting down.
GTCGCCGAGGCCGCCTGAGGCGGGGCTCAGGTGAAGCGGATGGCCTCGAGTTTGTCGGCGGCGTCGCGGTCGAGGACGGTGACGCCGGCGGCGGGCGGCAGTGCGCCGCCGCCGCGTGCGCGGTCGATGAGCGGGCGCCAGCGGCGGCAGTGGCGGGCGAACGTCGTGTGGGTGACGACGCGGCCCCGGGCGAACTGGCCCGCGCGGGCCGTGCCCGGGTCGACGTCGATGAGGATCAGGTGCAGGTCGTGGCCGCGCCGGCGCGCCATCCACGCGAACAGGTACAGGATGTGCGGCCAGGTGCCGCGGGTGTGCGCGACGACGCCGTGGCCGGCGAGGATCGCGCGGCCGATCCGCCAGACGTGCGTGCCGTGGACGAGCGGGGTGCGCAGCCGGCGGGGCAGCGGGCGCAGCGCCCGCGACCACCAGTTGCGGGACTGCCCGGAGTCGATCACGCGGACGTCGCCCGCGCACACCGGGGCCGTCTCGTCGCCGTGCAGCCCGTACAGCCGGTTCAGCAGGGTGCTCTTGCCCGCGCCGGGCAGCCCGGCGACGAGCACCAGCGACCCCGCCGGGTAATGCAGAGAGGGCCCCGGATCCACCTCGTGGACTTCGTGGATGGTCGTCTCCTGGTCTCGGCCCGGGCAGTCGGCGTCTGAGCAACGAACGCTCAGCACCGCTTGTTCCGGCCGGGACGGAGGATCACCAGCCGCGGGCGCGCCATTCGGGAAGTGCGGGACGCTCGCGACCCAGCGTCGAGTCCTTGCCGTGGCCCGGATAGAACCAGGTGGCGTCCGGGAGCCGGTCGAAGACGCGTTCCTCGACATCGGCGAGCAGCTGCTTGAACCGGGTCGGGTCACCCCACGTGTTGCCGACGCCGCCGGGGAACAGGCTGTCGCCGGTGAACAGGTGCGGGCGGTCCGCGAGCTCACCGCCCGCGTCGTACAGTAGCGCGATCGAGCCGGGCGTGTGGCCGCGGAGGTGGATGACCTCCAGCGTCGCCTGCCCCACCTGGACGGTGTCGCCGTGCTCGACCTGCTCGGCCACCGGCTCGGGCAGCGCCTCCGCGTCGCGGGGGTGCGCGGCGACCGGGGCGCCGGTGGCGCGGACCACCTCGCTCAGCGCCATCCAATGGTCCTGGTGGCGGTGCGTGGTGACGATCCGGGTCAGCGGGCCGTCGCCGACCAGCTCCAGCAGCCGGGAGGCCTCGTTGGCCGCGTCGATGAGCAGCCGCTCGCCGGTCGCGGTGCAGCGCAGGATGTAGGCGTTGTTGTCGTAGGGGCCGACCGAGACCTTCGTGACCGTCAGCCCGGGCAGCTCCCGGACGTCCGGACGGCCCCCCGTCTCGACGTTTCCCGTGTACGTCATGCGTCCTCCCGTCGGTGGTGCGGAGATCCATCCTCCAGCATCGGCGCCCGGGATCTCCGCCGTACCCCGCACCCGGCGCGAATGAGTCACCAGACGCAGCCGAACCGTGCGCTCACGGGCGGAAATCTCCGTATTGCCAGCGCATCATTGTCCTTGGAAGATCGAATCGAGCGGGAGGACGGTGAGGGAGTTGGTTACCGCATTCCGTCCCGGACCGGACAGCGAGAAGCCGGAGGACCTCCTCGGGCACGCCTGCACACTGGTCCGGCTGTGCGGCCGGGACTCCGCCATCGCCGCGGTGTTCCTGGCCCTCGTCCTGGTCGGGACCGCGACCCGGCTGGCGGCCGGCGCGCCCGGCGGCACCGCGCTGGCGCTGCTGCCCGTGCTGGCCGGTTCGTTCGCGATCTCGGCCGGCTCCGCGGTCCGCTCGCGCCGCACGCTGCTCGCGGTGCTCGCGGAGGTCCGCGGCCGGACCGGCTCGCCCGTCGACCCGGGGGTGCCCTGGACGCCCTTCGGCTCGGCGGTCGCGCTGGACGAGCGGATCCGCGACGTGGAGCTGCGGCGGCTGCTGTCGGCGGCGCACCGCTGCGGCGAACTGTCCTGGCAGGCGGTCGCGTGGGCGGTGGCGACCTCGGTCCTCTTCCTCTTCTGGACGCTGGCCGCGGCGATGGCGGGAGGGTGATCGGTTGATCGAGGAGGTCCCGCGGAACGGGACGGCCCCCCGGCCCGTCATGGGCGTGCGCCCGGGCAGCTTCTGGGAGCGGCTCGAACCGTCCGACCGGCAGGCCCTGCGCGCGATGGGCCGCCGCACCGACATCCCGCCCGGCGGGATGCTGTGCCACCAGGGGTCGGTCGCGCCCGCCGTGTACGTGGTGTTCAAGGCGTCCCCCGCCGCGGCGAGCAACGCGGTGGCCAAGGAGTTCGTCGACTCCAGCGAGGGCGACGAGTCGATCATCGACCTGTTCGGCGCGGGGGACCTCGTCGGCGCCCTCGCCCCGTGGGGCCATCCGCAGCGCGGCACCGTCGCCGCGCTCGACCACGTCGCGGCGCTGCGCGTCGACCGCCGCAAGTTCCGCAGCCTCCTGGCGGCCAGCCCGCACGTCGCCGAGGCGATGATGCACGCGATCTCCCAGACCGTCACCTACGGCGGCCGCCGGCACGCCGTGCGGGCCGCCGACCATCCGCAGCGGCTCGCGTACCACCTGCTCGAACTGGCGCACCGGTTCGGCGAGCCCGCCCCCGGGCAGGGGACGCGGATCCCGCTGAAGCTCAGCCAGGCGGAGCTGGCGAACTGGGCCGGCATCTCGCGCGAGACCCTGGTGCGGTGGTTCCGGTTGTGGCGGGCGCGGGGCATCCTCGACGGCAGGCCCCGCCCGCTCACCATCCTGGACACCGAGCGGCTGCGCCGGGCCGCGAGCCCGTGGGGCGACGAGTGGCCCGCCGCCGACGAGCCCGCCGACCGGGAGGCGGCGCGGACCGCCGGGCCCGGGGAGGACGCCGGGATCGCGGCGCCCGGGCCGGTGCGCCCGGACGGCGCCGGCCCGCCCCAGGTCAGCCTGCCCCCGGACAACCCGTACTTCGCCGGCCGCGCGATCAGCCTCGGGAAGCTGGACCTGCTGGTGAGCCAGTCCGAGTGGCCGCGCGCCGTGATCGTGCAGGGGATGGCGGGCGTCGGGAAGACGACGCTGGCGCTGCACTGGGCGCACCGGGTCGTCGACCGGTTCCCCGACGGCGTCCTGTTCGCCGACCTGCGCGGCACGCGGCGCGGCCCCGCCACCCCGGCGGAGGCGATGGGGCAGGTGCTGCGCGCGGCGGGCGTGCCCGGCGACCGGCTCCCGCGCACCGAGGCGGAGCTCGCGGCGCAGTGCCGGTCGATGCTGGCCGACCGGCGGATGCTGCTGATCCTGGACAACGCGTCGCGTCCCGAGCAGGTCAGGCCGCTGCTCGCCGCCGCGACGTCCGGGCTGGTGATCGTGACGAGCCGGCAGCGGCTGCCCGCGCTGCTGGAGAACGCCGACATCCGGACGCTGGAACTGCAGGAGATGGCGTCGCAGGAGGCGGTGGACCTGATCTCCAACGTCCTCGGCCCCGGGGACGCCCGCGTCCGCGAGGAGCACAAGGCGGTCGTGCGGCTGGCCCGCGAGTGCGGGCACCTGCCGCTTGCGCTCGGCGTCATGGCCGGGCGGCTGGCCGAGAACCCCGGCGAGTCCGTCGCGGCGACCGTCCGGGAACTCGCCGCCCGCGACGCCGAGGACGCCGCGCCGTACGGGCCGGGCCTGACCGGCGGCGGGCTGGGCGACGGCGCGGTGCACGGCGGGTCCGGGCCCGGGGTGCGGGCCGCCGTGAGCCCGACCTTCGACGTCGCCTACCGGAGCCTCCGCCGGGACCAGCGGGAGGCGTTCCGCATGCTCGGGCTCGTCGCCGGCCCCGACTTCACGCCCACCGCGCTCGCCGCCCTGCAGAACCGGACGGTGGACGAGGCCCGCGACCTCCTGGAGGGCCTCCGCCAGGCGTACCTGGTGCAGGACGTCGGACCGGACCGCTACCGCATGCACGACCTCCTGCGCGACTTCGCGCGGGAGCAAGGGCTGCTGAAGGACTCCGACGGCGACCAGCTGGCGGCACAGCAGCGGCTCCTGGCCGCCTACCTCGCCGACGCCCGCGCCGCCGGCACCGCCCTGCCGGGACGGCCCCGCCCGACCCTCAACAGCCTCAACAGGACGCCGCCGCCGCGGCGGGACGAAGCACAGGAGGGGGACGCGCAGGGATCGGCGCCCGCGGCCGACCGCGCGGCCGGGCTCGCCTGGTTCGAGGCCGAGCGGCGCAACCTCGTCGCCGCCGTCCACCAGGCCGCCCGGCTCGGCCTGCACCGCACGTGCTGGGAACTCGCCGACGCCCTCTTCGACTTCCAGGACTTCCGGCGCTACAGCGAGGACAACATCGCCGTCCACCAGGCCGGGCTGCACGCGGCCCGCACCGAGGAGGACTGGGCCGCGGCCGCCGTCATGCTGCACAACCTCGCGATGGCGCACTTCGAGCTGGGCGACGCCGTCCAGGCCATCGGGTACGGGGAGGACGCGCGGCGCGGCTTCCGGGCCGTCGACCCGCCCGACCGGTACGGGGAGGCCGTCACCCTCGCCACCCTCGCCGACGTCCACGTGGTGCTGGGCCGCTACCTGACCGCGATCGACCAGGCCCGCCTGTCGCTGGCCGTCCACGGGGAACTCGGGGGCGAAAGGGGCGGCGGCGCGGTCGCCAAGGGCCACGAGACCCTCGCCCGCGCGTACCTGGGCCTCGGCGGTTACGAGAAGGCCCTCGAACACGCCGCGCAGGCGCTCGGCATACGGCGCCGGAACGACGACCTGCCGGGAATGGCGGAGACCCTCCTCACCATCGCCCAGGTCCACCGCCGCCAGGGGAACGTCCACGAGGCGGTGTCGCACGCGTTGGAGGCCCTCTCCATCCGGCAGGAACTCGCCGACATGCACGGCGCCGCCCAGGCGCTCACGGAGCTGGCGCGCATGAACGCCACGCTCGGCCTGCGCGACATGGCACGGCAGGACGCCGAACAGGCCCTGGCCACCTACCGCTCCCTGGGCGCGCGCCACGGGGAGGCGCGCACGCTCACCACGCTCGCCAGGCTCATGTGCGACGCCACCAAGTTCGCCGAGGCGTTCACCTACTGCGGGCAGGCGCTGCGCCTGCACCGCGACACCGGCGACAGGCACGGCGAGGCCGAGACGCTCGCGCAGATCGGGATCGTCCACTGGCGCCTCGGACGGTTCCCGGAGGCGCGCGAGCACCTCCTGCGCGCCCTGGAGATCCGCCGCGAGATCGGCGACCAGCACGGCGAGGCCCACGACCTGGAGCACCTGTCCGTGATCATGCGCCGGCTCGAACGGCCCCAGGAGGCGTTCGTCCTCGGCCTGGAGGCCCTCGACCTGTGGCACCAGCTCGGCGCGCAGGGCGGCATGGCCGGCACCCTCGGCAGCCTCGCCCGCACCTACTCCCGGCTCGGCCTGCCCGAGGACGCCGAGCGCGCCGCCCGGCAGGCGCTGCACATCCGCAGCTCGGGCGGCGACTGGCACGGCCTCGGCGTCGGCAAGGACACCCTCGCCGCCGTGCTGCGCCGCGCCGGCCGCCCCGAGGAGGCCCTCGAACGCGAGCTGGAGGCGCTGGAGTTCCTCGGCAAGGTCGGCGACCGGCACGGCGAGGGCACCGCCCTGGCCCACCTCGCCGCCATCCACCTCGACCTCGGCCGCGCAGGCGACGCCCTGGAGGCCGGGCGGCGCGCCCACGACCTCACCGCCGAACTCGGCGACACCCGGGCGCAGGCGTCCGCGCTGCACTTCATGGCCCGCGCCTGCGGACTGCTGGGCGAGCACGCCCGCGCCGTGGAGCACGTCACCGCCGAGGCCGGCATCCGCCGCGACATGGACGACCGGCGCGGCCTGCGCCGCGCCCTGCAGCTGCTGCGCGACTGCCATCTCGCGCTCGGCGACGAGACCGCGGCGGCCGACTGCGTCCGGCGGATCCGCGCCCTCGACAGCTGGCTCGAACCGGACAGATCCCTCGGCATGTGACCGACGACCTGGTCCACCGGCGCAGCGCGGCGTTCACTGGACCTCGTGACCCCGGGCGCGGCCCGGGGGAGGAGGCGAGATGGAGACCACCCCCTTCTGGGACGCGCTGCCCGAACGCGTCCGCGACGCCCTGCGCCGGGACGGCACCCCGGTGGTGATCAGGCAGGGCGCGTTTCTCATGCGCGAGCACACCCGCGCGTCCCAGGTCTTCGTGCTGCGCACCGGCGTGGCGAAGGTCTGGGTCGACCGGGACGGCGAGACCGCCATCCTCGACGTCCTCGGCCCGGGCGACATCGCCGGGGAGGTGGAGGCGGTGGACGGCGGCGTCCGGCACGCCAACGTCGAGGCGCTGACCCGCGTGGAGGCGCTCGTGCTGCCCGCCGCGCGGTTCCGCGGCGTCCTGGACGACCATCCCGGCTCCGCCTGGGCCGTCGCCGCCGTCCTCGCCGAGCGGCTGCGGGACTCCAACGAGCTGCGCATCGCCCACTTCCCCGACGATCCCGAACGCCGCCTCGCGAGCCGGCTGCTGCGCCTGGTGTCGCGCTTCGGGTCGCCGGTCAAGGAGGAGCGGTCGGACGGCGCGGCCACGGCCCCGGCTCCGGCTCCGGCCACGGTGCCGGACGAGGCGGGCGGCGTGCAGGTCCGGATCCCGCTCACCCAGCAGGACCTCGGGCGCTGGGCGGGCATGAGCCGCCGCAAGGTCGCGCAGATCCTCGCCGCCGAGCCGGTCCGCGGCGGCCTCACCGTCGCCCGCAACGCGATCGTCGTCCGCTCGGTGGACGCCCTGCACCGCCTCGCGGGCCACGACACCGACTGAGGTCAGAACCCCGCGGGCCGGTGCGGCCACGGCGGCGGCAGGGGCGGCCGGCCGTCGGGGCGGACGCTCACGCCGGAGCCGTCCGTGCGGCCGCTCAGCCAGGCGAGCAGCGCCCGCCCGGACCCGGACGCCTCCGGGCCGCCGGGAGTCCACCCGAGGTCGGCGGACTCCCCGGAGTCCGTCGCGGTGATCCGGAACCCGCCGAGCTCCCCGCGCTGTTCGTCCGGAAGCGCGGCGATGTCCGCCAGCGTGCTGGTCAGGGCCCACCGGACATAGGGCTCGGGCCAGTCGGCCGGGCCGTACCCGGCGGCGAGGTCCACGTGGTGGGCCTCGACCTCGTTCCACCGGCGGTACAGCGTGTACCACGCCGGATGCTCCCAGCCCCCCATGGACTGCACGGTGGCGCTCCACGCGGCCTCGGGGAGCGTCCTCGCCTGCTCGACGAACCGCGCGCCGGTCGTGCGGACGTCCTCGACCAGTTCGTCCCGTCCGCGTCCGGCGCCTTCGTCGAGTGCGGCGTTGCGGGCGGCCATGCTCGGGTACTGCGGGATCTCCACGCCCGTCCGCGCCCATTCGAGCAGGTTCCACAGGGAGTCGGCGTTCCTGGCGATGTGCGTGGCCACGTGGCCGCGGCTCCAGCCGGGCAGCGCCGACGCGCCGCGCAGGTCCTGCTCGTCCAGTTTCGCGAGCGTGCCTGCGATGCGCTCCACGCCGGCATCCAGCTCGTCGATCACTTCCCGCCAGTCCATGACGCGCCTCCCAGCACCGGAAAGAGCCTCCATCCTCGCACCGCCCCGCCCGCGCCCCACCCAAGCGATCTTGAAACTTTCCGACGGCCGCGGCGGCGCGTCCGCCGCCGGAGCCGTTCCGGTGGCGGGCATCGTTCGAACACGTGTACGGTACGGTGGTCCGTCCGGGCTCTCCGGGGACGGGCGGGGAGCGCCGGGAAATGCGGCGGCGGCCGCCGCCGTTATCAACTCGGGGGATTCTGTCGGACCCCCTGGCTAGCCTTGAGACCGGCCTGTCTCATCCCACGGCCGCGCCCAGAAGAGGAACCGGATCAACACCGTGCATGACCGACTCATCGTGCGTGGAGCACGCGAGCACAACCTGAAGGACGTCTCGCTCGACCTCCCGCGTGACTCCCTGATCGTGTTCACCGGTCTGTCGGGTTCGGGCAAGTCCAGCCTGGCGTTCGACACGATCTTCGCGGAGGGCCAGCGCCGCTACGTCGAGTCGCTGTCGGCGTACGCCCGCCAGTTCCTCGGGCAGATGGACAAGCCCGACGTCGACTTCATCGAGGGCTTGTCCCCGGCGGTGTCGATCGACCAGAAGTCGACCAGCAAGAACCCGCGGTCGACGGTCGGGACGATCACCGAGGTGTACGACTACCTGCGCCTCCTGTACGCGCGGATCGGGCACCCGCACTGCCCCGAGTGCGGGCGGCCGATCACCCGCCAGGCGCCGCAGCAGATCGTGGACCGGGTGCTGGAACTGGAGCCGGGCACCCGGTTCCAGGTGCTGGCGCCGGTGATCCGCGGGCGCAAGGGCGAGTACCTGGAGCTGTTCCGCGAGCTGCAGTCGAAGGGCTACTCCCGGGCGATCGTGGACGGGCAGGCGATCCGGCTGGACGAGCCCCCGAAGCTGAAGAAGCAGGAGAAGCACGACATCGCGATCGTGGTCGACCGGCTCTCGGTGAAGGACTCGGCGCGGCAGCGGCTCGCCGACTCGGTGGAGACGGCGCTCGGCCTCGCGGGCGGCACGATCGTCCTCGACTTCGTCGACGTCCCCGAGGACGACGAGAACCGCACCCGGATGTACTCCGAGCACCTCTACTGCCCCTACGACGACCTGTCGTTCGAGGAGCTCGAACCGCGGTCGTTCTCGTTCAACTCGCCCTACGGCGCGTGCCCCGACTGCACCGGCCTCGGCACGCGCATGGAGGTCGACCCCGAGCTCGTCGTCCCCGACGACGAGCTCACGCTCGGCGAGGGCGCGATCCAGCCGTGGTCCAACGGCCACGTGAGCGACTACTTCCTGCGCCTGCTGTCCGCGCTCGGCGACGCGATGGGCTTCGACCTCAACACCCCGTGGGAGAAGCTGCCCGCCAAGGCGCGCAAGGCGATCCTGAACGGGCACGAGACCCAGGTCCACGTGCGCTACAAGAACCGGTACGGCCGGACGAGGTCGTACTACACCGCGTACGAGGGCGTGATCCCCTACATCCAGCGGCGGCACGCCGAGGCCGAGAGCGACATCAGCCGGGAGAAGCTCGAAGGCTACATGCGGGAGATCCCCTGCCCGACGTGCGACGGCGCCCGGCTCAAGCCGGTCGTGCTCGCCGTCACCATGGGCGGGCGGTCGATCGCCGAGGTCGCCGCGATGCCGATCGGCGAGGCCGCGAAGTTCCTGCTGGCGCTGGAGCTGAACGAGCGCGAGCGGCACATCGCCGAGCGCGTCCTCAAGGAGATCAACGCCCGCCTCGGGTTCCTGCTGGACGTCGGCCTCGACTACCTCACCCTCGACCGGGCGTCCGCGACGCTCGCGGGCGGCGAGGCGCAGCGCATCCGGCTCGCCACGCAGATCGGCTCCGGGCTGGTCGGCGTCCTGTACGTGCTGGACGAGCCGTCCATCGGCCTCCACCAGCGCGACAACCACCGGCTGCTGGAGACGCTGCTCCGGCTGCGCGACATGGGCAACACCCTGATCGTCGTGGAGCACGACGAGGACACCATCGCCGCCGCGGACTGGATCGTCGACATCGGCCCCCGCGCCGGCGAGCACGGCGGCGAGATCGTCGTGTCCGGCACCCTCGACGAGCTGAAGAAGTCCGAGCGCTCCATCACCGGCGCCTACCTGGACGGGCGCCGCGAGATCGCGGTCCCGCAGATCCGCCGGCCCCGCACCCGCGGCCGCGAGGTCACGGTGAAGGGCGCGCAGCAGAACAACCTCCGCGACGTGGACGTGTCGTTCCCGCTCGGCGTCCTCACCGCCGTGACCGGCGTGTCCGGCTCGGGCAAGTCGACGCTGGTCAACGACATCCTCTACAGCGCGCTGGCGAAGAAGCTGAACGGGGCGAAGCTCGTCCCCGGCAAGCACAAGCGCGTCAACGGCGTCGACCAGCTCGACAAGGTCGTCCACGTCGACCAGTCCCCGATCGGGCGCACCCCGCGCTCCAACCCGGCGACCTACACCGGCGTGTTCGACCACATCCGCAAGCTGTTCGCGCAGACGACCGAGGCGAAGGTCCGCGGCTACCAGCCGGGCCGGTTCTCCTTCAACGTCAAGGGCGGCCGCTGCGAGAACTGCTCCGGCGACGGCACCATCAAGATCGAGATGAACTTCCTGCCGGACGTCTACGTCCCGTGCGAGGTCTGCCACGGCGCCCGCTACAACCGGGAGACCCTGGAGGTCCACTACAAGGGCAAGACGATCTCCGAGGTGCTCGACATGCCGATCGAGCAGGCCACCGAGTTCTTCGAGCCGATCAAGGCGATCCACCGGCACCTGAAGACGCTCAACGACGTCGGCCTCGGCTACGTCCGGCTCGGCCAGCCCGCCCCCACCCTGTCCGGCGGCGAGGCCCAGCGGGTCAAGCTGGCGTCCGAGCTGCAGAAGCGCTCGACCGGCCGCACCGTCTACGTGCTGGACGAGCCGACCACCGGCCTGCACTTCGAGGACATCCGCAGGCTCCTCGGCGTCCTCAACGGCCTGGTCGACAAGGGCAACACGGTGATCGTCATCGAGCACAACCTGGACGTCATCAAGACCGCCGACTGGATCATCGACATGGGCCCCGAGGGCGGCTCGCGCGGCGGCACCGTCGTCGCCACCGGCACCCCCGAGGACGTCGCCGGGATCGACGCCAGCCACACCGGCCAGTTCCTCGCCAAGATGCTCGGCTGACCGCCCGGATCCCCGGAGCGGTTCCGGGGCCGGTGAAGGCGGTGGGTCGGTGCGGGGTGCGCGGCCGGGTCCAGGATCATGGAGCCATGACTGACGAAGTGACGCCCGGAGCCCCGCAGGTGGCGGGATCGGCCGGGGACGGGGGAATCGGGCGCCGCACCGTGCTGTGCGGCGCCGGGGTCGCGGGCGCCGCCCTGCTCGCCGGCTGCGCGAGCGGCCGGGACGAGAAGTCCGCCGAGGACCTCCGGGGGCAGGAGATCGCGAAGGCCGCCGACATCCCGGTCGGCGGCGGGAAGGTCTACGCCGGCGAGAAGGTCGTCGTGACGCAGCCGGCCGAGGGCACGTACAAGGCGTTCACGGCGGTGTGCCCCCACCAGGGCTGCTCGGTGGACAAGGTCCAGAACGGGCTGATCAGGTGCCCCTGCCACGGCAGCGAGTTCAAGATCGCGGACGGGGCGGTGCAGAAGGGGCCCGCCGACCGGCCGCTCACCGAGTACCCCGTCGAGGTCAGGAACGGCGGCATCGTCGTCACCTGAGCGGCGCCCTCCGGCGGGACCCGAAAAACTGGTTCTGATTTGAACCACCTCCCCCTCCCGCGCGTGATCACTGGTGACACGACGGAACCGCAGAGGTCACTGGAGGGTGAACATGCCACAGGAGTCGGGGACGCGGGCCGATGAGGCGGAGCGCGGGCCGGGGGACGCGCCGGACGGCGGGAACACCCGCCGGGGAGTCCTGCTCGGGGCGGGGCTCGCCGGCCTCGCCGGGCTCGCCGCGGCGTGCGGCGGTTCCGGGGACGGTGACGACGCGGGCGGCTCCGGTGGCGGGGACACGGGCGGCGGCACCGATGGCGGCGGCACCGGCGAGGCGCTCGCATCCGCCGGGGAGATCCCGGTCGGCGGCGGCAAGGTCTTCAAGGACGCGGAGGTCGTGGTGTGCCAGCCGGCGCAGGGCGAGTTCACGGCGTTCTCCGCGGCCTGCACCCACCGCGGATGCGACGTGGACGCGGTCGCCGACGGCACGATCAACTGCCCCTGCCACGGCAGCAAGTTCAAGATCACCGACGGCTCGGTGGTGAGCCCGCCGGCGGACAAGCCCCTGGAGGAGCGGCGGATCACCGTCCAGGGGGACAAGATCATGCTCGCCTGAGCGTCTTCGGCCGCGCCGGGCCGTCCCCGCGCGGGCCGTCCTCGCGCGGGCCGTCCTCGCGCCGGGCGGCCCGCTCGCCGTCCCCGGGGCCGCCGGCGGCCTCCCCGCCGACGACCTCCCGGTACGCCGCCTCGCGGCCGTCCGCGCGCCCGCCGTCCGCGCGCCCGCCGTCCGGGCGAGCACCGTCCGGTTGAGCACCGTCCGGTTGAGCGCCGTCCGGGGAGGCGCCGACGGCGCCGTCCTCATGGCCGACGCGGAAGCGGGGGAGCGCGCCGGGGTGGTTGTCGCGGATGTAGGAGACCAGGTGCTCGCGCATGTCGCAGCGCAGGTCCCAGGTGCTCGCCGAGTCGGCGGCGCTCATCAGCGCCCGGAGCGTCACCAGCCCGTTCGGCTGCACGTCGACCACCTGCAGGATCCACTCGCGGCGGTCCCACAGGGGGTTCTCCTTCAGCGCGGAGTACAGCTCGCGGCGCAGCTCGTCGACCGGTACGGACCAGTCGACGTGCAGCTCGACCGAGCCGAGCAGCCGGCTGGAGTGCCGGGTCCAGTTCTCGAACGGCTGCTCGGTGAAGTGCGACACCGGGTAGATCATCCGCCGGTCGTCCCAGAGGCGCAGCACCACGTACGACAGCGTCAGCTCTTCGACCCGGCCCCAGTTGCCGTCCACGACGACGACGTCGTCCAGCCGCAGCGCGTCGCTGAACGCCAGCTGCAGCCCGGCGAGCAGGTTGCCCAGCGTCGGCCGGGCCGCGATGCCGACGACCAGCCCGGCGACGCCCGCCGACGCCAGCACCCCGGCGCCGATCGCCCGGACGCCGGGGAACGTGAACAGCGCCGCGCCCACCGCCAGGACCACGATCACCACGGCGGCGATGCGGCGCAGCAGCAGCATCTGGGTGCGGACCCGCCGGGCCCGCCGGTTCCGCTCGCCCTCGATGTGCATCAGCCGCTCCAGCGGCGGATCGCTCAGCGCGTAGACGATCCGCAGCAGCAGCCAGGTACTGGCGCCGATCGCGGCGATCCGCAGCACGTGCCGGACCGCGCCCTCCGCGCCGTCTCCCAGCAGGTGGTACGGCATCGCGGCGTTGGTGCTGACGACGGCCGCGAACGCGAACGCCGGCGCGGCGACGCGGCGGGCGACGCGTCCGGCGCCCGGCCAGCGCGCCGACAGCCGCCCGGCCAGCAGCCGCCGCCCGGCCTCCACGACGATCACCGACGTGGCGACGACGGCGGCCAGCACGACCCATCCCCAGAACGCGGACACTTGCGCGACGACCCCCTCAGGCTGCGACGATCTCCGTCCGCACAACGTACATTTGATTCTGCCTTTCCGAAGCCTCCGGTATCACCCCGGCCGGGCGGCGAGATCTCCGTCACCCCGGACCGGCGCGCGGGCGACGCACGGCGTGTCGGCCCCGCCGACTAGGCTCGTGGACGTGGCAGATCCGGCGACCTACCGACCCGCACCGGGCTCGATCCCGGAATCCCCCGGCGTGTACAGATTCCGCGACGAGCACGGCCGGGTCATCTACGTGGGCAAGGCGAAGCACCTGCGCCAGCGGCTGAACTCCTACTTCGCCGACTTCTCCGCGCTGCACCCCCGCACCCAGACGATGGTGCGGACCGCCGCCCGCGTCGACTGGACGGTCGTCGCCACCGAGGTCGAGGCCCTCCAGCTCGAGTACTCCTGGATCAAGGAGTTCGACCCGAGGTTCAACGTCCGCTACCGCGACGACAAGTCCTATCCGTATCTCGCCGTCACCCTGGACGAGGACTTCCCGAGGGTGATGGTGATGCGGGGCGCCAGACGCAAGGGCGTGCGCTACTTCGGTCCGTACTCCCACGCGTGGGCGATCCGGGAGACGGTCGACCAGCTGCTGCGCGTGTTCCCCGTCCGGACGTGCAGCGCGGGCGTGTTCAAGCGGCAGCACCAGCTCGGCCGCCCCTGCCTGCTCGGCGACATCGGCAAGTGCTCGGCGCCCTGCGTCGGCCGCGTCTCCCCGGAGGAGCACCGCCTGCTCGCCGAGGACTTCTGCGACTTCATGGCGGGCCACACCACCCGGTTCATCAAGCGCCTCGAACGCGACATGCGCGAGGCCGCCGCGGCCCAGGAGTACGAGCGCGCCGCCCGCCTCCGCGACGACATCCGCGCCCTGGAGCGCGCCCTGGAGAAGCAGGCGGTCGTCCTCCCCGACAGCACCGACTGCGACATGATCGCCTTCGCCGAGGACGAGCTGGAGGCGGCCGTCCAGGTCTTCTACGTGCGCGGCGGCCGGATCCGGGGGCAGCGCGGCTGGGTGGTCGACAAGGTCGCGGACGTCACCACCGCCGACCTGGTCGAGCACTTCCTCATCCAGATCTACAGCGAGAGCGAGTCGGTGCCGCGCGAGGTGCTCGTCCCGGCCCTCCCGCCCGACGAGGAGGCCATGACCGAGCTGCTGTCGGAGCAGCGCGGCGGGCCCGTCCGGCTCCGCGTCCCGCAGCGCGGCGACAAGAAGGCCCTGCTGGAGACCGTCGCCCGCAACGCGCACGAGGCGCTCAAGCTGCACAAGACGCGCCGCACGTCCGACCTGACGACCCGCAGCCGCGCCCTCCAGGAGATCCAGGACGCGCTGGAGCTGGACGAGGCGCCGCTGCGCATCGAGTCCTACGACGTGTCGAACCTGCAGGGCACGAACGTCGTCGCGTCGATGGTCGTGTTCGAGGACGGCCTGGCCCGCAAGGGCGAGTACCGCCGGTTCACGATCAAGGCCGTCGAGGGCCAGGACGACGTCCGCTCCATCCACGAGGTCATCACCCGCAGGTTCAAGCGCTACCTCGCCGAGACCGAGAAGACCGGCGAACTGGACCACCTCGGGGACGCCGCCGACCTCGAAGAGGGCGCGCACCAGCCGATCGACCCCGAGACCGGGCGGCCGCGCAAGTTCGCCTACCCGCCCAACCTGGTGCTCGTCGACGGCGGCCCGCCGCAGGTCGCCGCCGCGCAGCGGGCGCTGGACGAGCTGGGCGTCGACGACATCGCGGTCTGCGGCATCGCCAAGCGGCTGGAGGAGCTGTGGCTGCCCGGCGAGGCCGACCCGGTCGTCCTCCCGCGCAACAGCGAGGGCATGTTCCTCGTCCAGCGGATCCGCGACGAGGCCCACCGCTTCGCCATCACCTTCCACCGGCAACGGCGATCCAAGTCCATGACGATGAGCGAACTCGATAACGTTCCTGGTCTGGGACCGGCGCGCCGCGCGGCGCTGCTGAAACACTTCGGCTCGCTGAAGCGGCTGAAGGACGCGACGCCCGAGCAGGTCGCCGAGGTCCCGGGAATCGGCATGCGCAGCGCCGAGGGCATCGTCGCGGCCCTGCACGGCGCCGGGGTCCCGCCGGGACGGCCCGGCGCGGGCGGCGGGGACGGCGGCGGCATCGGCGCCGGCGTGGACGGGGAGCACAGGGGGAGGCGGTCATGAGCACCGAGACGAAGATCCCGGACATCGTGATAATCACCGGCATGTCCGGGGCGGGCCGCAGCACCGCGGCCAAGTCGCTGGAGGACCTCGACTGGTTCGTGGTCGACAACCTGCCGCCGGGGCTGCTGGCCACGATGGCCGACCTCGGCGGCCGGGTGAAGGACGCGGTGCCCCGCATCGCCGTCGTCGTGGACGTGCGCAGCCGCGCCTTCACCGAGGACCTGCACTCCTCGATCGCGGAGCTGGAGGCGCGCGGGGTCCACCCCCGGGTCGTGTTCCTGGAGGCGAGCGACGCCGACCTGGTGCGCCGCTTCGAGAGCGTGCGCCGCCCCCACCCGCTGCAGGGCGACGGGCGCCTCGTCGACGGCATCGCGCGGGAGCGCGAACTGGTCCGCGAGGTCCGCGCCGAGGCCGACCTGGTGATCGACACCAGCGGCCTCAACGTGCACGAGCTGCGCAACAAGATCATCGGGTTCTTCGGCAACGACACCGGCGAGTCCAGCCTGCGCGCGACCGTCGTGTCGTTCGGCTACAAGTACGGCCTGCCGGTCGACGCCGACCTCGTCGTCGACTGCCGGTTCCTGCCGAACCCGCACTGGGTGCCGGAGCTGCGGCCGAAGACGGGCCGCGACACCGCCGTCCGCGACTACGTGCTCGGCCAGCGCGGCGCCAAGGAGTTCCTGGACGCCTACGCCGAGGTCCTGCGCCTGCTGTCCGCCGGGTACGAGCGCGAGGGCAAGCACTACGTGACCCTCGCCGTGGGCTGCACCGGCGGCAAACACCGTAGTGTGGCCATGGCGGAACAGATCGCCGCCCGCCTGCGGGACGAGGGCATCGAGGTGCAGGTCGCCCACCGTGACCTCGGCCGCGAGTGACGCCCGCCCGGAACCCGGCGCGGGCCCCGCACGAGGAGAGCAGGAAAACGGCACGGTGAAGCCCAACGGCCCGAAGGTCGTCGCGCTCGGCGGCGGCCACGGCCTCTACGCCTCGCTGTCGGCACTGCGCCGCGTCACCGACCGGCTGACCGCGATCGTGACCGTCGCCGACGACGGCGGCTCCAGCGGACGCCTCCGCCGCGAGCTCGGCGTGCTGCCGCCCGGCGACCTGCGGATGGCGCTCGCCGCGCTGTGCGGCGACGACGTATGGGGCCAGACCTGGCGGGACGTCGTCCAGCACCGCTTCCGCACCCAGGGCGACCTGCGCGACCACGCCGTCGGCAACCTCCTCATCGTCGCGCTGTGGGAACTCCTCGGGGCCGGCGCCGCCGACGCGCCCGGCGGCTCCACCGTCGCCGGGCTCGACTGGGTCGGGCGGCTGCTCGGCGCGCACGGCCGGGTGCTGCCGATGGCCGCGGTCCCGATGGACATCGTCGCCGAGGTCCGCGGCGCCGACCCCGCCCGCCCCGACGAGATCACCCACGTCAAAGGGCAGGTCGCCTGCGCGAAGACGCCCGGCACCGTGCTCGGGGTGTCGCTCGTGCCCGCCGACCCGCCCGCCTGCCCCGAAGCCCTCGCCGCCGTCGAGGACGCCGACTGGATCGTGTTCGGCCCCGGCTCCTGGTTCACCAGCGTCCTGCCCCACCTGAAGGTCCCGGCGCTGGCGCGCGCCCTCACCGCCACCCGCGCCCGCCGCGCCGTCGCGCTCAACCTCGCCCCCCAGCCCGGCGAGACCGACGACTTCTCCCCCCAGACCCACCTGGAGGTCCTGCGGGCGCACGCCCCCGACCTCAGCGTGGACGTCGTCCTCGCCGACGACGGGGTGGTCGACGACCCGGCGGCCCTCGACAAGGCCGTCCAGGAGATCGGCGGGCGCCTCGTCCTCGCCGACGTCGCCGCCGACGACGGCTCGCCGCGTCATGAACCCGCCCGGCTGGCCCAAGCCTTCTACAAGATATTCACCGACTGACGACCCGCGCGGCCGGGATCGGCCACACTGCTGGGAGTCCGATAGGGGGAGGGTTCATCAGATGGCGATGACCGGTGTGGTCAAGGACGAGCTGAGCAGGCTCACGGTCATGAAGCCGTGCTGCCGCAAGGCCGAGGTCTCGACGCTGCTGCGCTTCGCGGGAGGGCTGCACCTGGTCAGCGGCCGCATCGTGATCGAGGCCGAGATCGACACCGGCGTCGCGGCGCGGCGCCTCATCAGGGACATCGCGGAGGTGTTCGGGCACACCTCCGAGGTCGTCGTCCTCGCGCCCAGCGGTCTGCGCAAGGGCAACCGCTACGTCGTCCGCGTCTTCCGCGACGGCGAGTCCCTCGCCCGGCAGACCGGCCTCATCGACAACAACGGCCGCCCGGTCCGCGGCCTGCCCCGCCAGGTCGTCGCCGGCGCCGCCTGCGACGCCGAATCCGCCTGGCGCGGCGCGTTCCTCGCGCACGGCTCGCTCACCGAGCCCGGCCGGTCCATGTCGCTGGAGGTGACCTGCCCCGGCCCCGAGGCCGCGCTCGCCCTCGTCGGCGCCGCCCGCCGCCTCAAGATCCACGCCAAGGCGCGCGAGGTCCGCGGCGTCGACCGCGTCGTCGTCCGCGACGGCGACGCCATCAGCGCCCTGCTCACCCGCCTCGGCGCCCACGACAGCGTCCTCGCCTGGGAAGAGCGCCGGATGCGCCGCGAAGTGCGCGCCACCGCCAACCGCCTCGCCAACTTCGACGACGCCAACCTCCGCCGCTCCGCCCGCGCCGCCGTCGCCGCCGGCGCCCGCGTCGCCCGCGCCCTGGAGATCCTCGGCGACGACGCCCCCGAGCACCTCGTCAACGCCGGCCGCCTCCGCCTCGAGCACAAGCAGGCGTCCCTGGAGGAACTCGGCCAGCTCGCCGACCCGCCCCTCACCAAGGACGCCATCGCCGGCCGCATCCGCCGCCTCCTCGCCATGGCCGACAAGCGCGCCGGCGACCAGGGCATCCCCGGCACCGACGCCAACCTGACGGCGGACATGCTGGCGCCTTAGTCGTTTGGGGGGGGCGACCCCCCAAACCCCCCGGTCCGAGCCGGTCGATCCTCACGCCACTGTTGCGGTTTGGTGTGACCGTGCGGGTTCTTGGTGTCGCTGCGGTCGCCCGGCTCGGCGGGTCGTGCGGCCTGCGCTCGCTGCGCTCGCTCCGGCCGCACGACCCGTGAGCCCGGGGCTTGGGTCTTGTCCAAGTTCCTTTGGGGGACTCGGCCGCGTTTGTTCGTTTGTGGGTTACCTGGGGTTGTTCAGGTCGCCTCTTAGGACTCTGTGGATCAGGTCTTCGCGTAGTTGGCCGTAGCCGGTTTCGGCCCAGATGCTCTTCTTCGGGTCGGCCTCGTAGTAGGGGACGGGGCGGCCTTCGCGGGTGTCTGTCAGGACGTCCGGCGTCTGCTTGTTGCGGGTCGCGCGGGCGCAGGTGCGGCACGCCTCTACGCGGAGGCGCTCGCGGGAGCCTAGGGGGCGCCAGTCGAGCTTCGTCGTGGCGTCTCCGTGGAGGGGGTTGAAGAAGCACAGCGGCATGGGCGGGATCTCCGGCTTGCCCTTCGCGACGGCCTGCGCGGACGCCAGGGCGTCGCGGCCCTGGTCCACCAGGACCAGGACGCCCGCCAGGTCGGGGATGCCGCGGGCCGCGTCGAGGGTCTTGCCCGCGGCCTGGTAGGCGTCCAGGGCGCGGGCCATCAGGGTGCCGGCCCGCTCGTTCGTCGGGGTGCTGGTCTCGTCCAGGAGCTCGCCGAAGTGGATGACCTCGCGGGACGCCTGCTCGCGGAGCTGGTCCTCGTTCGCGCGGCTCGCGGTCTCGAACACCGTGCGGGGCATCAGGACGCCCTCGCCCTCCACGTCGCGCCGGGCGGCGGACGCCATGCGGCGGCGGCGCCACAGCAGGAGGCCCGCGACGCCGGCGGCGGCCGCTCCCGCCGCTCCCGCCGCGCCCAGGGGGAGCGCCAGGCCGCCGTCCTCGTCCGGCGCCGGGCTGTCGCGGGTTTCGGGGCGCCTGCTGATGCGTGCCCTGATCTCGGCGGAGACCCGCTTGTACTCCCGGGTGCCGGTGCCGGAGACGATCAGGTCGATGATGCGCGACAGCTTGTCCGCGAGCGACGCGTCGTCCATCGCGCGGTCGAGGGCGACGGCCCAGGCGGCGTCGCGGGCCTGATGCTCGCCGCCCCATTCGCGGGCGGCCAGCTCGTCGGTGCTGTCGTCGAACGTGATGAAGACGCCGTCGCGGCCGAGGCGGTCGTGGACGACCGTCGCCAGTTCCTTGGCGTCGGACCAGGTGCCGCCCGCGACCAGGGGGACGAGAATGACGAAGATGGGCGCGGGCGCCTTGCCGAACTTCGCGATGAGCCCACGCCGCTCCGCCCGGGGGAGCGCGGCCGCCAGCGACGGGTCGACGTAGATCGGGGAGCGGCGCAGCGCGGCCGCCAGCCGTTCGCCGGGGGACGGTTCACTCAACACCGAGATACCTCATCACGCGCGGAAGGAACTTCTTGCCGGTGGCCCCCCATGCGGTGTCCCGCCACACGCCGGGGATCGCGGTGTGGGGGCGGGGCCGGCCGGGGCCCGGCACCTTGAGGAGGTGCCGGTCGGTCAGTCCCTGCCGTTTCTCGACGTCGGCGCAGCTCTCGCACAGCGGGCACGGCTTCGGGAGGACCTTGTGGGTGAGCTTCGCCAGCCGCCTGCGCGTGACGGAGTCGCCGTGCAGCGGGTTCACCGCGCAGGGGACGGGCGGGTCCGAGCTGTCCCGGCTGAGCGCGACCTGCCCCTGGCGCGCGAGGACGATCGCGCCGACGAGGTCGATGGCGCGGTCTTCGTCCTCTTTGGCGTCGTCGTAGAGGATCTGGGCGGCATCGTAGGCGGAGACGGCGTAGGAGCGTCCGCGTTCGGCGTCGGCCGTGGCGAGCGCTTGGCGGAGCGCGCCGACGTCCTTGGCCGCCAGGCGGCGCAGCCGCCGCATGCTGGGTTCGGTCCAGGCCGCGCTGTGCCGCGCGGGCCTCCGCTTGTCCCGCGGCGTGCTCTCGCGGCGCAGCAGGGCGAGGACGCCGATGCCCGCCCAGTACAGCAGGACGGCCGCGGCGGGCCCGGCGAGGAGGAGACCGGTGAGGAGGGGAGCCGAGATCTCCGGCTCGGCCGGTGTCAGCTCGTTCTCCTTCCCGAACGGGTCGGGGGTGGAGTACAGCCTCGGCATCGCGGGCGACGCGGAAGGGGCCGTCGCGTAGCCGTTCAGGCGCTCGGTGATCCGCTGTGCCAGGTCGTCGAACGGACGGTCGGTGTCGGCGGGCCGCCAGGAACCCGGCTCGTCCTCGTCCAGCACCGAGTCCCGGTGGCGGCGCGGGACCCGGAACGCCTCGGACTCCAGGCCGCCGCGCGAATTGGCCATGAGGTACAGGCCGTCGCGGCCGGCGCGCTTGTGCAGCGCGAACAGGAACGCCTCGTCGCGGCCCTGGGACTCCGAGTCGCCTTGGTTCGGGACGACGACGACATAGGCGGGCACGCCGAGGCTGCGGGAGGTCTCGCCGATCGCCCGGCGGACCCGGGCGCGCTCGGACTCGTCGAGGGCGTGGCTGACGTCGGGGTCGACGAACAGGGGGTCCTTCGCCAGGGACGCCGAGATCCGGTCCAGGCGGTGGTAGGCGTGCGGGGGGTCGTCCGCGGCCGCGGTGCCCGCGGCCTTCGTGGTCAGGACGAGGGCGGTGAGGAGGAGGGCGGCGAGCATCGCCACGGTGCCCGCGCGTCTCATCTGCGGCCCTTCGCCGGCTTCTTCGGTCTCTGCCGCTGTTTCGCGGCCTGTCTCCCCTTCGGTCGCCGCGTGCCCCGGCGGACGCGGAGGAAGGTCAGGAGGGCGAGGAGGGGCACTCCGCTGAGCGCGGTGCCCCCGCCGAAGACGCCCCACTCGATCAAGGCGGCCCGCCGGTCCGCGGCATCGTCGGCGTCCAGCGCCTTGCGGACCTCCGACTTCGGTCTCGGCGGCGGGTTCTCGGCGCGTTCCCGTGCCCGGCCCGACAGTGCGATGTCGACGAAGAGCTCGATCCGCTCGGGGGTGCTCGCGTCGTAGGCGAGTTCGTTCTCGGCGGCCCGCCACGCGTCCTCCAGCGGCACCCGCCGGGAACCGCCGTACTGGCGGACCTCGCCGCCGGGCGAGGACGGGGAGGCCACGATGTAGACCCCGTCCCTCCGGAGCCGGTCGCGAAGCAGCGGCAGGAGGGACTCATCGTGCCGCCCCGTGCTGAGGCCGACGGTGGGCGTGACCGCCACGTACGCCGGGACGCCGAGGCGCGCGACGGCCGCCCTGATCCGCTCGGCGGCGTCCGGCGGCAGCGCCCGCGGGGCGTGGTCGGTGACGTAGACGGGGTCGCGGCGGAGCTGTGCGGCGATGTGGTCGGCGCGGGACACCGGCTCCGCGCGCTCCCGCGCGACGGCGGGCAGCGGGCAGGCCAGCAGGACCACCCCGCTCAAGATCAGGACGAGCCACCCGCCGCGCATGGACGGCGAGTGTAGTGAAAGACGTGCCATATGCCGTGAGCGGGGGCGGAACGGGAGCCATCCCCCGACCGGGGGAGGCGCGCTCACCCCGGGATTCCCACGCCGCCGGTGTCAAGCTACTCGCGGGTCATTGGATAGGGTCGAGCGTAGGGGAGATCCCCTGGATCGACCGTAGTTGACAGTCCGGCAGCGCCGGACGCTATCGACGTGCGAGGAGCCTTTCCGTGACCATCCGAGTAGGCATCAACGGGTTCGGCCGGATCGGCCGCAACTTCTACCGCGCCGTGAAGGCGTCCGGGGCCGACATCGAGGTCGTGGCCGTGAACGACCTGACCGACAACGCCACCCTGGCCCAGTTGCTCAAGTACGACAGCATCCTCGGCCGCTTCCCCGAGGACGTGCGCGCCACCGAGGACGAGATCGTCGTGGGCGGCAAGGGCATCAAGGCGTTCGCGGAGCGCGACCCCGCCGCCCTGAAGTGGAGCGATGTCGGCGCCGACGTCGTCGTGGAGTCCACCGGTTTCTTCACCGACGCGACCAAGGCCAAGGTGCACGCCGACAACGGCGCCAAGAAGGTCATCATCTCCGCACCGGCCAAGAACGAGGACCTCACCGTCGTCCTGGGCGTCAACGAGGACAAGTACGACCCCGCGAACCACACGGTGATCTCCAACGCCTCCTGCACCACCAACTGCCTGGCCCCGCTGGCGAAGGTCCTGAACGACTCCTTCGGGATCGAGAAGGGCCTGATGACCACGGTCCACGCCTACACGCAGGACCAGAACCTCCAGGACGCGCCGCACAAGGACCTGCGCCGCGCCCGCGCCGCCGCGATCAACGTCGTGCCGACCTCGACCGGCGCCGCGAAGGCCATCGGGCTCGTGCTGCCCGAGCTCAAGGGCAAGCTCGACGGCTACGCGCTGCGCGTCCCGGTGCCGACCGGCTCGGCCACCGACCTCACCGTGACGGTCTCCCGCGACGTCACCGTCGAGGAGGTCAACGAGGCTTTCAAGGCCGCGGCCGAGGGCGCGCTGAAGGGCTACCTCACCTACACCGAGGACCCGATCGTCTCCGCCGACATCGTCACCGACCCGGCGTCCTGCATCTACGACTCCGGGCTGACCAAGGTCATCGGCGACCAGGTCAAGGTCGTCGGCTGGTACGACAACGAGTGGGGCTACTCCAACCGCCTCGTCGACCTCGTCAAGCTCGTCGGCGCGCAGCTGTAACGCGCCTCAGGGCGCAGCCCCGGGGGGCTTAGGGGGCCGCCCCCCGGGAGAACACTGATCGCAGCCGTCGGCGCCGTGGCCGCGCACCGTGCACGGAGACCGTGCACA
Source organism: Actinomadura livida (assembly GCF_014648675.1). Classification (GTDB taxonomy): domain Bacteria; phylum Actinomycetota; class Actinomycetes; order Streptosporangiales; family Streptosporangiaceae; genus Spirillospora; species Spirillospora livida. The sequence goes on along the minus strand of NZ_BMRO01000002.1, from coordinate 661,176 downwards.
GAAGGGCGCGAGGCCACGGCGCGGCCGTGTACGGAAGGACACCGACATCCCGATGCGGACCATTGACGATCTCGACGTCGCCGGGAGGCGCGTCCTCGTCCGCGCCGACCTGAACGTCCCGCTCGAGGACGGCTCCATCACCGACGACGGGCGGATCCGCGCGAGCCTGCCGACGATCGAGGCGCTGCGCACCCGCGGGGCCAAGGTCATCGTCTGCGCCCACCTCGGCCGCCCGAAGGGCGAGGTGAAGCCCGAGTTCTCGCTGGCCCCCGTCGCCGC
>NZ_BMRO01000002.1:540354-660887 GCF_014648675.1 Actinomadura livida | reverse complement strand
CGGCGAGCTGCTCGGCACGGACGTGGCGGCCGCCGCAGACGTCGTCGGCGACTCCGCCCGCGCCGCCGCGGACGGGCTCCCCGACGGCGGCGTCGCGCTGCTGGAGAACCTGCGCTTCGAGCCCGGCGAGACCAGCAAGGACGACGCCGAGCGCGGCGCGTTCGCCGACCGGCTCGCCGCGCTCGCCGACATCTACGTCGGGGACGGGTTCGGCGCCGTGCACCGCAGGCACGCGTCGGTGTACGACGTGCCGCGGCGGCTCCCGCACGCCGCCGGCGGGCTGATCGCCGCCGAGGTCGAGGTGCTGAAGAAGCTCACCGAGGACGTCGAGCGGCCCTACGCCGTCGCGCTCGGCGGCTCCAAGGTGTCCGACAAGCTCGGCGTGATCGACAACCTGCTCGGCAAGGCCGACCGCATCCTGATCGGCGGCGGCATGGTGTTCACGTTCCTGAAGGCCCAGGGGCACGAGGTCGGCAAGAGCCTCCTGGAGGAGGACCAGCTCGACACCGTCCGCGAGTACCTGCGGCGCGCCGAGGAGTCGGGCGTGGAGTTCGTCCTCCCGGTCGACATCGTCGCGGCCACCGCGTTCTCCGCGGACGCCGACCACGGCGTGGTCGCGGCCGACGCGATCCCGGCCGACCGGCTCGGCCTGGACATCGGCCCCGAGTCCGGCAAGCTCTTCGCGGCGCGCCTCGCCGACGCCCGCACGGTGTTCTGGAACGGCCCGATGGGCGTTTTCGAGATGGAGCCCTACTCGCACGGCACCCGCGCCGTGGCCCAGGGCCTCATCGACTCCGGCGCGTTCACCGTGGTCGGCGGCGGCGACTCCGCCGCGGCCGTCCGGCGGCTCGGCTTCGACGAGGCCGCCTTCTCGCACATCTCGACCGGCGGCGGCGCCAGCCTCGAATACCTCGAAGGCAAGACGCTGCCCGGCCTGCAGGCCCTGGAGGACTGACACGTGGCGCGAACGACCCCTTCCGGCGCGCAGAGCGGCCGCAAGCCGCTCATGGCGGGCAACTGGAAGATGAACAACAACCACTTCGACGCCATCAAGCTCGTGCAGAAGATGGCGTTCGCCCTCAAGGACGCCGACCACGACGCCGTCGACATCGCCGTGCTCCCGCCGTTCACGGCGATCCGCTCGGTGCAGACGCTGGTCGACGCCGACAAGCTCGGGATCCAGTACGGCGCGCAGGACGTCTCCCAGCACGCCTCCGGCGCCTACACCGGTGAGATCTCCGCCGCGATGCTGGCCAAGCTGGGCTGCACCTACGTCGCCGTGGGGCACTCCGAGCGCCGCCAGTACCACGCCGAGGACGACGCGATCGTCAACGCCAAGGCCAAGGCCGCCCTCGCCGCCGACCTCACTCCGATCCTGTGCGTGGGCGAGGGGCTCGACGTCCGCAAGGCCGGCGAGCACGTGGCGCACGTCCTGGCGCAGGTGGACGGCGGGCTGGAGAAGGTCCCCGCCGACCAGGCGCGGCGCACCGTGATCGCCTACGAGCCCGTCTGGGCCATCGGCACCGGCGAGGTCGCAACCCCGGAGGACGCGCAGGAGGTCTGCGGCGCCATCAGGACGCGGCTCGCCGAGCTCTACGACGGCGGACTGGCCGACCAGGCGCGTATCCTGTACGGCGGTTCGGTGAAGAGCGGCAACGTCGCCAAGCTCATGGCGCAGGAGGACGTGGACGGCGCCTTGGTCGGTGGTGCCAGCCTGGACCCGGGAGAATTCGTCAAGATCTGCCGGTACCGGGATCTCCCCGTCTGATCAAAACTGATCAATTCTGCGTGAACTGGGGGTTCTTGCCGAACCAGCGGGTAGTTCGTCGTACCCTTCGTACCTGACGGGTAAACCGCCCGGCCGGATCCACCGTCCTGAACTACGAACGACAAGGCGCTGAAGAATCGTGATCATCGCAACGTCCATCGTGCTCATCCTGTCGAGCCTGCTGATGGTGGTTCTCGTCCTGATGCACAAGGGCAAGGGCGGCGGGCTGTCGGACATGTTCGGCGGCGGCATCTCGACGTCCCTGGGCGGGTCGTCGGTGGTGGAGCGCAACCTCGACCGGCTGACCGTCGCCGTCGGCCTGGTCTGGTTCGCCTCCATCATCGTCCTCGGGCTGCTGTTCAAGGGTGACGGCACCCCCTGAACCACCCGTCAGACACCATGCGAGCGCCGCGCCGCCCTCCGGAGACCGCGGGCGGCGGCGGAAACACTGAGCGAGGAGTACTCCGTGGGTAGTGGCAACGCGATTCGGGGCAGCCGTGTCGGGGCCGGTCCGATGGGTGAGGCAGAGCGCGGCGACGCCGCGCCCCGCGTCTGGGTGACGTTCTACTGCGCCAACCGGCACGAGACCCGGCCCAGCTTCGCGACCGACGTCGCGGTCCCGGAGACCTGGGACTGTCCGCGCTGCGGGTTCCCCGCCGGCCAGGACTCGGAGAACCCCCCGGCCCCGCCGAAGACCGAGCCGTACAAGACGCACCTCGCCTACGTGAAGGAGCGCCGCAGCGACGAGGACGGCGAGGCCATCCTCGAAGAGGCGCTCGCCAAGCTCCGCGAGAAGCGCGCCGCCGTCAAGAAGGCCCTGGAGTCCGCGAGTCGCTAATGCATTGCCCTTGGCGGTCGGGCCTTGGAGGCCCTCCCTTCGGCGGGCAATGCGTGCGATCGCTGCATCGCTCCGTCTCGCCCTGGGGGCTCGCTGCGCGATCAGGTTTCTCGCAGGCTCGAAACCTGCCTTCGGACGCGATCGCGGGCGTTGGGGTCGTCGCGGGGTTGCGGTGTCGGCTGGGGCTTGCGGGTAACGGGGGCGCGCGTTAGCGCGGTGGCTTGCCGTTTCGCAGGTCGGAACCGCCTTTGGGCGCGATCGCGAACGTTGAGGTCTGGGCGTGGCCGGGATCTTGTGGACGTCGCCGCTCCTCCGAATATCCTTCGGAGGAGCGGCGTTTTTTGTGCGCTTCTGCACCTTGGGTTCGGCTTGTGGCGGGGATCTCGGGAGGTGGCATGGACGCGGTCGATCAGGCGATTCTGCGGCGGCTGCAGCGGGACGGGCGGCAGACCAACCGCGAGCTGGCGGAGGCGGTGGGGATCGCGCCGTCCACGGCGCTGGAGCGGACGCGTGCGCTGCGCTCGCGCGGCGTCATCACGGGATTCCACGCCGCCGTCGACTTCGAGCGGCTCGGCCGGGGCGTGCAGGCGCTCATCTCGATCCGGATCCGGCCGCAGTCCCGGGAGGCGATCGAGTCCGCGCGCGACGGCATGGCGGCGATGCCCGAGGCCGTCGGGGTGTTCGTGGTGACCGGCAACGAGGATCTGCTCGTCCACGTGGCGGTGCCGAGCACCGCGTACCTGCGCGACTTCGTCCTCGACCGGCTGGCGCGCCGCAAGGAGTTCGTGGACGTCCGCACCACGGTCGTCTACGACCACGTCCAGCCGGTCGAGCAGGGCGAACTTCCATCGGCGGGACGGCCGTAGGGCCGAACAACTCACGGGTGACTCGTTGATGATTGTTGTGTTGGCGAATGATTGATGGCTATAGAGTCGCTAACCGAAGGAAGTGCGGGGATCGGGCAGCAGTGGCGCAGATCCTTCTAGGTTCGATCGTGTGTATCGACGGAATGAATCGTCCGGGGCGTTGCTGGTGCTCGTCGCGGGTGTGCTCTGGGGGACGGTCGGGCCGGCGCAGGTGCTGGCGGAGTCGGCGGCGAGTCCGGTCGCGGTCGGGGGAGCCCGGATCTCCTCGGGCGGCCTGATCCTCGCCGCGCTGGTCCTCGTGACGCGGCGGCGGGCGTTCCTCGCGCTGACCCGGCGGACCTGGGGGCCGCTGCTGGCCGCGGCGGCCGCCACCGGCACGTTCCAGGCGGCCTTCTTCACATCGGTGAACCTCACGGGTGCGGCCATAGCGACCGCCGTCGTGTTCGGGCTGGCGCCGGTCTCGACGGGGCTCTGCGAGCGGATCGTCCTGGGGACCGGGCTGAGCCGCCGCTGGTGGGCGGGAACCGCCTGCGCGATCGGCGGCGTCGCGCTGCTGATGGCCCCCGCCTCGGCCGGCGGCGCCGACCCCGCCGGCATCGCGCTGAGCCTCGTCGCCGGGACGTGCTTCGGCGTCTACACCGTGTCGGCCAAGGTCCTCACCGGGCGTGCCGCGGGAATGGCCGCCGCGGTCTCGGTGACGCTGCTCGCCGGGGGAGCGGTGCTGCTGCCGTGGACGCTGAGCGAACTGCCCGCGCTCGCCGCGCCCCGGTCGGCGGTGCTCGTGGCCTGGCTGGGGATCGCCGCCACCGCCGCCGCGTACATGTGCTTCGTCACGGGCCTTGAACGCGTCACGGCGGCGGCCGCCGGGACGCTCAGCCTGGTCGAGCCGCTCGTGGCCGCCGGTCTCGCGGTGTTGCTGCTCGGCGAGCGCATGTCGGCGCCCGTCGCGGCCGGGGCGCTGCTCCTGCTGGGCGGCCTGTTCGTCGTGTCGGTCCCAGCGCGGTCACCGCGCGGGCGGCGGGCGGCTCGGTATGATGGGGCGCACGCGACTGGCGCAGTCAAGGTGGAGGCGACCACCGGGGAGCGTACGTAGTCCGCACACCGCGCGCCTGGGTGTACGGGCCCCCTCGTCGGGGCGCCCGAAGTCCCGGCGCCGACAGCGCGGAGGCTCACCATGCACGAACCGGCCGTACCCCATCTGCTGGAGCAGGACCCCGAGATCGCCGGGCTGGTGGAGGACGAGGCCCGCCGCCAGTACGAGAAGATCCGGCTGATCGCCTCGGAGAACTACGTGTCGCCGGCGGTCCTGGAGGCCACCGGCACCGTCCTGACCAACAAGTACTCCGAGGGCTACGCGGGCAAGCGGTACTACGAGGGGCAGCAGAACGTCGACCCCATCGAGCTGCTGGCGATCGACCGGGCGAAGGAGCTGTTCGGCGTCGAGCACGCCAACGTCCAGCCCTACTCCGGGTCCCCCGCGAACCTCGCCGTCTACATGGCGTTCCTGGAGCCCGGCGACCCGGTGATGGGCCTGTCGCTGCCGATGGGCGGGCACCTCACGCACGGCTGGTCCGTGTCGGCCACCGGCAAGTGGTTCAGGCCCGTCCGGTACGACGTGCGCGCCGACACCGGCCGGGTCGACATGGACCAGGTGCGCGACCTGGCCCTCAAGGAGCGGCCGAAGCTCATCTGGTGCGGCGGCACCGCGATCCCGCGGACGATCGACTTCCCCGCGTTCGCCGAGATCGCCCGGGAGACCGGCGCGGTCCTGGCCGCCGACATCGCGCACATCGCCGGCCTCATCGCGGGCGGCGCGCACCCGTCCCCGGTCGGCCACGCCGACGTGATCTCCACCACCACGCACAAGACGCTGCGCGGCCCGCGCGGCGCGATGATCATGTCGACGGCCGAGCACGCGAAGGCGATCGACAAGGCCGTCTTCCCCGGCCTGCAGGGAGGCCCGCACAACCACACCACCGCCGCGATCGCCGTCGCGCTGAAGGAGGCCGCGCAGCGGGACTTCTCCGGTTACGCGCGGCAGGTCGTCGCGAACGCGAAGGCGCTGGCGGCCGCGCTGGTGGAGCGCGGCTACGACCTGATCTCCGGCGGCACCGACAACCACCTGATCCTGATCGACCTCACCAACAAGGGCGTCGCGGGCAAACCCGCCGCGCAGGCCCTCGACCGGGCCGGGATCGAGCTGAACTACAACGCGGTCCCGTTCGACCCGCGCAAGCCGTTCGACCCGTCCGGGCTGCGGCTCGGCACCGCCGCGATCACTACCCGCGGGCTGGGGGAGGAGCGGATGCCGCAGGTCGCAGCCTGGATCGACGAGGTCGTGCAGGCCACCGCCAAGCAGGACGAGACGGTCGTCGAGCGCGTCGCCGGGCAGATCCGGGAACTGCTCGCGGGCTACCCGATGCCCGGCTGGACGTCCGCGCCCTAGGCGCCGCGCAGCACGGTGATCATGCGCCACGCTCCGGGGTCGGTGAGGGCCACCGCGTCCTCACCGGCCCCGAAGTCTCCGTACTGCGCCACCACGTCCAGGCCGCCGGCGAGGCGGACGGCCGCGTCGAGTTCCGTGGCCGACCAGAAGCGGTAGGGGACGACGTCGCGAATCACCAGCGTCTCGCCGCCGGACTCGACCGTCACCGTGACGTGGTCGCCGGCGATCTGCGTCACCGGGTCGAGGCGGTCGGTGGGCTCGCCCCAGCGGACGTCGGCGCGGACGCCCTCGCGCTCGACCGTCCAGCCGGTGCTGACGGTGGGCTCGTCGCCGAGCCGGTCCCGGGGGTGCGACATCTCGACGATGTAGAGGCCGCCGGGGGCCAGGTGCGCGGCGGCGCGGCGCAGGTGCGCGACGAACGCGTCCAGCGTCATCAGGTGGGACGTCGAGTCGAGCATGGTCACGATGAGGCCGAACCGGCGGCCCAGGTCGAACCGGGTCATGTCGTCCCGCACGACCTGCAGCTCGACGCCCTGCTTCTTCGCCGCGCGGGCCGCGTGGGCGCACATCTCCGGGTTCAGGTCGAGCGCGGTCGCCGCCAGGCCGCGGCGGGCGAACTCGCGGGCGTGCTCGGCCGGGCCCGCGGCCAGCTCCAGCACCGCCGAGGCCGGGCCGCCCGGACGGTGCTCGGCGCACCAGGCGAGCAGCACGTCGACCTCGGCGGGCACGTCGCGGAACGAGCACGCCAGCTCGTACGCCCAGGGGTTGTCATAGATGCCGGTCACCCGGCCATCCTGCCAGCGCGCCGGTCCCCGCCGGGCGCCCGTCCAGCCGCAGCCGGATCTCCACCACGGTGGGGTCGGCGGTGCGGCGCGTCCGGCCGCCGAGCGAGGTCAGCAACCGGCGCATCCGGGTGTTCTCGCTCAGCGCGAGCGCGCGCAGCTCCACCACGCCCCGGTCCCGGCCCAGCGCGACGAGCAGGTCCGCGAGGGCGCGGCCGAGGCCGCGGCCCTGCCAGTCGTCCTCCACCAGGAAGGCCATCTCGGCGACGCCGGGGTCGAGGACGTGGATGAGGTGGGCGAGCGCGAGCAGCGACCCGTCCGGTCCCTCGGCGACGAGCGTCCGGCCGTAGGCGGGGTCGCGGAACCGCTCGATCGCCCGGCGCGGCGGGGCCGGCATCGGGCTGAAGTACCGCATCCGGCGGCTGTCCGGCGAGCAGCGCTCGTGCAGCGCCCGGACGCCGTCGGCGTCGTCCTCGCCGAGGGGGCGCACGACGACCTGCGTCCCGTCGCGGAGCACGACGCGGCGCGGGACGGTACTGCGCCGCGGGGCGGGCAGCGCGGCCCGGACCAGCGCGTCGGCCCGCGCCGCCTCGGTCGCGGTGAACGGCAGCCCGAACCGGCGGAGCCGGACCGCGCGCCCGCGCCCCACCGGGACGACGAGCACGTCCGGCTCCGCGCAGTCCCCGCCGGGGTCGCCCCAGGAGGCGTCGTCGGCGCGGAGCAGCTCGCCGAGGATCGCGGGGACGGCGTGCGGCTCGGCGCGCAGCCGGGACGCCAGGACCAGGGCGCGGGTCGGCTCGTCCACCAGCTCGTGCGGCCGGGCGGGGCGGACGGCCGTGCGGACCCCGCCGGCGGCGCCCAGCGTCTCGGCCAGCTCCCGGGCGCCGGGGCCGCCGCGCGGGACGTCCACGATGAACTCGTCCACCACGCCCTCGGCGTCGAGCTGGACGGACAGGCCGAGGATGTTGGCGCCGCGCCGGCCTAGCGCGGCGGTGAGCTGGGCCAGGCGGCCGGGCCTGTCCTCGATCTCGGTGCGGATGCGGAACAGTGGCATTGGAGCGTTCCCTTCGCGGGGCCGGCGCCCGTTCGATCCCGGCTCGTGTCGGCGACCAGGTTCGCCGACGCTTGTTACGCGGCCGCTACGTCATGGTGTGCCCGCGGTTTCACATACCGGACGGGTACTTGAGCCCTCCCCGCCGAGGGCCTAGCGTGCGGTGGGTGATCGACCCCGTGAGCGGTGAGCACGTCGACGACCGGCCTCCGCGCGGGCCCGCACCGGCCCGGCTCCCGCTGCTGTCCCCCGGCTCCCTCAGCGACGAGCAGCGGCTCCTGTACGAGGCGCTGACCGGCGGGCCGCGCGCCGGCGACCGCCTGCCGCCGTTCATGGCCGACGAGTCCGGCCGGCTCCTCGGCCCGTTCAACGCGATGCTGTACAGCCCGTCGGTGGGGCTGCCGCTGCAGGACCTCGGCGCCGCGCTGCGGTTCCGCACCGCGTTCACCAAGCGCGAGCGGGAGATCGCGACGCTGGTCGTCGCCGCGCACGTCCGCTCCGACTACGAGTGGTACGCGCACGAGCGGATCGGGCGCCGCGCCGGGCTCCGCGACGACGAGATGGACGCGCTCCGCGAGGGCCGCGCGCCCATGTTCGCCGACGTACGTGAACGGGTCGTCTACGAGGCGACGCGGCAGCTCGTCGCCGAGGACGACCTCGGCGACGCGGTGTTCACCGAGGCCGCCGCCACGCTCGGCCGCCCCGCCCTCGTCGAGCTCGTCACGCTCGTCGGCTACTACCGGGCGCTGGCGCTGCAGATGCGCGTCTTCCGGGTCGGCGTCCCGGACGGCATGACCCCGCCCGAGTGGCCGGCCGAGGACGGCGCCGCGGATGACTGAGGTGCTGCGCACGGTCCGGCTCGTCCTGCACCCGGTGACGATGGGCGACCACGCCGCGCTGCTGACGCACTGGACCGAACCGCTCGTCCGCCGCCACCTGTTCGGCGACCGGACGGTCTCCGCCGCCCAGGTGCGCGAGATCATCGACGCCAGCGAGCGGGACTTCGCCACCGAGGGGTACGGGCTGTGGGCGCTGCGTCCCGCGCGCTGGAGCGGCGGGATCGACGGGCCGGCCCCGGGCGAGCCGCTGATCGGGGTGGCCGGGCTGGGCCACCGCGACGGGCCGCTCGGCCACGGCGTGGACGTCGAGATCCTCTACAGCCTGCAGCCGGACCGCTGGGGCCACGGCCTGGCCGCCGAGGCGTCCCGCGCGGTCCTCGACTACGCCTTCGGCGTGGTCGGCGTGCCCCGGGTCACGGCAGAGATCGACATGGCGAACCCGGCGTCGGCGGAGATCGCGCTGCAGCTCGGGATGCGCCGCGGGCCCGACGGACCGGCCGGTCCCGACGGCGCCGCCTACTACGCGGCCGACCGCTCCCGCTGGGTCGGGTCCAGCCGCGCCGTCGACGCGGTCCCCGGCTCCCTCAGGCCCGCCTAGGGCCGGACGAGCCGCTGGACGTCCCCGTACGACGGCGCGGGGCGGCCGCCGTCATCGCCGGTGACGCCGAGGGCCGCGTTGACGGTGGCCTGGAGCGCGCTGCGGAACAGCAGCGAGCCGGTGCTGACGCGGTGCACGCCGAGGCGGTCCATCCGGGCGTACTCGGTCCGGCCCGGCAGGTACAGCACGTTCAACGGGACGTTCGCGGTGTCGAGGACGGCGCGGATGTCGGCGTCGTCCACGATGCCGGGGACGAAGATCCCGTCCGCGCCCGCCTCCGCGAACGCGCGGGCCCGAAGCAGTGTCTCGTCGCGGTCGGGGTCGCCCAGCCAGAACGTGTCGGTGCGGGCGTTGAGGAAAACCGCCGGCGCGGCCTCCTTCACCGCGGCTATCACGGCGGTCTGGTGGGCGACCGGCGCGAGGGTGCCGTCGGCCCGCCCGTCCTCCAGGTTGACCCCGGCGATCCCGAGCGAGGCCAGTTCGGCGACGAGTGCGGCGACGTCCTCGGCCCGCGTGGAGAACCCGCCCTCGATGTCCACCGTGACCGGGACGGGAAGGCGGGACAGGACCCGGGCCAGCGCCAGCGTCTCCTCCCGCGTGCCCCCGGTCGCGTCGGTCTTGCCCGCCGCCGCGGCGACGCCGAGGCTGGTCGTCCCGATGGCGGGGAACCCGGCCTTGACCAGTGCCGCGCCGCTCGCGAAGTCCCACGCGTTGGGCAGGACCAGCGGATGATCACCGTGGTGCAGTTCGTGGAATCCCACCGGCGGCCCTCCGTCCCGTGTGAACCGCCTGGTTCGCGGCCTGGCGTCCGATGGCGGCATTCCCGCCGGGCCGCGGCGCATGCCGCCGACTCTAGGGCCGCCACGTTTCGACGCCGGCCGAAGTGTCGCGCCGGGGAGCCGGGCCTCAGGCGGCGGAGACCGGGCCGCCGCGCCATTCCGGCAGCGGGTCGCGGCCGGCCGCCACGTCGAAGGCGGCGCGGGCGAGGAGCCGGGTGGAGTCGAGCGTGGGCAGCGGCGAGACGTCGGGCGTCACCAGGAGCGGGATCTCCGTGCACACCAGCGCGACGGCGTCGCAGCCGCGCTCGGCGAGGTCCTCGATGACCCGCACGTACTCCCGGCGGGACTCCTCGGTGAAGACGCCGTTGACCAGTTCCTCGAAGATGATCCGGTGGACGGTGTCCCGGCCGGCGGCGTCCGGGACCTCGGCGGCGATGCCGCGCGCCGCCAGCTCGCGCGGGTAGACCGGGCCGTCCATCGTGTAGCGGGTGCCGAGGACGCCGACGCGCCTGCGGCCGTCCCGCGCGGCCCGGCCGGCGACGACCTGCGCGATGTGCAGGCCGGGCAGCGGCAGGTCGCCGCCGGGCCGTTCGAGGGCGATGTGCGCGGTGTTGTCCGGGCACACGAAGAAGTCCGCGCCCGCCGCCGCCAGGCGCCGGACGCTCTCCGCGAGCGTCGCCCGGATCGGGTCGTGGTCCCCGGCCTCCCACGCGGGCATGCTCCGCGCGAGGGCGATGAGGTCGAGCGTCACGTCGGGATGGTCGTCGGGGCCCAGTTCGCGGAAGCCCTCCTGGCAGAAGGTCCGGAAGCACAGCGCGGCGCCTTCCGCGCTGTGGGCCAGTATGCCGAGGTGCCTCATGGGGCTCCCTTCCGTCGTTCCGGACGATCTTCAACGAGATCCTAGACGTGACGCCCGCCCATCGGCGCCGCGTCAGCTCGGGCGCTCCAGCGCGACCCGCGGGAGGCGCCTGGCCACCGGCCCCGGCAGCCACCAGGCCCACTTCCCGAGGAGCTGCATGATCGCCGGGACGATGAGGCAGCGGATCACCACCGCGTCCAGGAGGACGGCGACCGCGAGGCCCAGGCCGAACTGCTGCAGCATCCGGCCGGGACTCAGGATGAACGCCGCGAACACGACGATCATGATGGCGGCCGCCGCGGTGATGACCCTGCCGGTGGCGGCCAGGCCCTCGCGGACGGCGTGCGCGGGTTCCCCGGTGCGTTCCCACTCCTCGTGGATCCGGGAGACCAGGAACACCTCGTAGTCCATGGAGAGCCCGAACACGATCGCGAAGATCATTACGGGGATGAAAGCCTCGATCGGGCCGGGTTGCGCGCCGAACCGCCCGTCCTGGAAGACCAGCGTGATGGCGCCCAGGGCGGCCGCGATCGACAGCAGGTTGAGCACCGCCGCCTTGATCGGGATCAGCACCGAGCGGAACACCACCATGAGCAGGATCGCGGAGAGCCCGACGACCACGGCGACGAACAGCGGCATCCGCTCCGACACCGAGTCGGCGAAGTCCAGGGTGCCGGCCGTGGGGCCGCCGACGAGGTACTCCGCCCCGGTCTGCTGGGACAGGGCCGGGAGGACGTCGTCGCGCAGGCTGTGCACGAGATCCGCGGTGGCCGCGTCCTGCGGCGCGCTCTCGGGGAACGCGATCACGGTGTGCGCCGCGCCGTCCTTCGACGGCAGCGCCGGGGTCGTGGCCGCGATGCCCTCGGTCTGCTCCAGCGTCGGCTGGAGCTGCGCGGCCGAGCCTTCGGTGACTACGACCAGGGGGCCGCTGAACCCGGGCCCGAACCCCTCCGCGAGCAGGTCGTACGCCTGCCGGCTGGTGGAGGAGGGCGCGTCGTTGCCGGCGTCGGCGAAGCCGAGGCGCATGTCGAGGGCGGGGGCCGCCAGGGCGAGCAGGGCCGCGGTGGCGACGAGCAGCGCGGGGACGGGCCGCCGCTGCACGGCCGAGGCCAGCCGCCGCCAGCCGTCGTCGCCGGTCCGGCCCGGGCGCTTGAGGACGTTCCGCTGGATCCGCTTCCCGAACACCGCGAGCAGGGCGGGCAGCAGGGTCAGCGACGCCGCCATGGTGACCAGCACCATCAGCGCCACGGCGAGGGCCACGCCCTGCAGCGAGCCGAGGCCGAGGACGACCAGCCCCATCAGCGCGATGATCACGGTGCAGCCGGCGAAGAAGACCGTCCGGCCGGCCACGTCCAGCGCGACCCGCGTGGCGGCCGCGGGCTCCGCGCCGTCCCGCAGCTCCTGGCGGTACCGGTAGAAGATCAGCAGCGCGTAGTCCACGCCGACGCCCAGCCCGATCAGCATCATGATCGGCGGGGTGAAGTCGGCGACGGTGAACACGTGGGAGGCGAGCCCGATCAGCCCGACCGCCGCGCCGACCGCGAACACGGCGGTCACCAGGGGGACGGCCGCGGCGATGAGGGACCCGAACAGCAGCACCAGGATGACCAGCGCGGCCAGCATCCCCGCGCCCTCGGCGCCGCCGCCGCCCTCCTCCTGCGCGCCGCGGACGGGATCGCCGCCGAGTTCGATCTGGAGGCCGTCCTGGCTCGCGCCCTGGGCGGTCTCGATGATCTTCGTGACGTGCTCGGACGGCACGTCCTCGGCCGAGCCGTCGAGGGTGACGGTCGCGTAGCCGATGGTGCCGTCCTCGGTGATGGACCCGGGGCCCGGGGGCTGGACGTCGGCGACGCTCGGCAGCGCGCGCACCTTCGCCAGCATCCCGTCGATCGCGGCGCGGTCGCCGCCCAGGCCCTGGCGGTCCTTGAGGACGATCTGGACGGTGGCGCCCGCCTGGAGCGAGCCGTGCTCCTCCATGAGGTCGGCCGCGGCCTGGGAGTCGGTCCCCGGCAGCGAGAAGTCGTTGTGGTAGGCGGAGCCGGCGGCCTGCGACCCGGCCGTGATCGCCACGACCGTCACCGCCCACAGCAGGAGCGCGGCCCAGCGGTGGCGCTGCGACCAGGCGGCCACCCGGCCGAAGACGCCGGTACGGGCCTGCGCGCCCGTGGCGCCCCCGCCGGAGGATTCTGTCTTCGCGGACATTGCGGTCACCCCCCCTGGCGTCCGCCGAGGCGGACGCCGATGACGGCGCCGAGCACGGCGCAGAGGACGGGCACGCCGATGAAGACGGCCAGCAGGGAGCCGGTGCCGTCCACGTCGAGCGTGTGGTCAAGGACGAGATGGAAGAACACGGCCACCGCCTCGGTGAGGACGAACCCCGCCGCCCCGCCGGCGAGGAAGCCGACGACGCCGCCGGTGGCCTGTCTGGACATTGCGCTCATGCCGCCAGGCTCCGATCACGGCATGCCGCGCGGCATCGGCCTCCGGCGGGCACTTGCGGTACCCCGTGGGTTGCGGGGCCGCGGCCCGGCTACCGCGGCGGTTGCGGGTTCCGGGTCAGCCAGCCCGGGTTGACCATGCCGGACTCGTAGGCCAGCACGACAAGCTGGGAGCGGTCGCGCACGTCCAGCTTGGACATGATGCGGCTGACGTGCGTCTTCGCGGTGGCGGGGCTCAGTACGAGGCGGGCGGCGATCTCGTCGTTGCTGAGCCCGGCCGCGACCAGCGCCATGACCTCGCGCTCGCGCTCGGTGAGGGACTTCAGGCGCGGGCCGGGCACGGGCGTCTCGACCCGCCCGGCGAACTCGGCGATCAGGCGGCGGGTGACGGACGGGGTGATCAGCGCGTCGCCCCGCGCCACCACCCGCACGGCGTGGATCAACTCCTCCGGATCGGTGTCCTTCAGCAGGAACCCGGAGGCGCCGGCCCGAAGCGCGCCGTACACGTACTCGTCGAGGTCGAACGTGGTCAGGATGACGACCCGGACGCCGTCCAGCCGCCGGTCGGAGGTGATCCGCCGGGTGGCCTCCAGCCCGTCCGTGCCGGGCATCCGGATGTCCATCAGCGCGACGTCCGGCAGCAGCTCGCGGCACGCGGCGACGGCCTGCTCGCCGTCCGCGGCCTCGCCCACCACCGTGATGTCGTCCTCGTCGTCGAGGATGGACCTGAACCCCGCGCGCACCAGCCGCTGGTCGTCGGCCAGCAGAACCTTGATCATGCAGCTCCGTTCCCATGGGGCAGGCGGGCCCGGACGAGGAAGCCCCCGCCCGGCCCCGGACCCGCGGTCAGCTCGCCGCCCAGCGCGCGGGCCCGCTCCCGCATCCCGTGGACGCCGGACCCGGCCGTGCCGGCGGCGGGGCCCCGCCCGTCGTCGGCGACCTCGATCACGACGTCCCGCGGCCCCCGTTCGATGCGCACGGTGACCGTGCCGGCGGCGGCGTGCCGGACGACGTTGGTCAGCGACTCCTGGACGATGCGGTAGGTGGCCAGCTCCACGCCGGTCGGGGGCGGCTCCCCGTCGCCGGTGATCTCGGCGCGGACCGTGAGCCCCGCCGCCCGCGCCGACTCGACGAGGTCGCCGATGCGGTCGATGCCAGGCACGGGCGCCGTCGGCGCGTCCTCGTCGTCCTTGCGCAGGATCCCGATCGTCGCGCGCAGGTCGCGCAGCGCGTCCCGGCTCGATTCCTTGATCGCCGCGAGGGCGGCCTCGGCCTGCGCCGGATCCCGCTTGAAGCGGTGCAGCGCCGTCCCGGCCTGGACGTTGATCAGCGAGATGTGGTGCCCGGCCACGTCGTGCAGCTCGCGGGCGATGCGCAGCCGCTCGTCGCCCGCCGCGCGCTCCCGGGCCTCCCGCAGGTACACCCGGCGGCTGTGCCGGACCCAGCCCAGCGCCGCCATCGCCACGACCCACCCGGTCAGCATGAACAGGGCGACGCCGTTGACGTCGTCGTTGCCGGAGAGCGTCCCGGCGCCCGTCCCGATGACGATCAGCGCGCCGACGGCGATGGCGGACTGCAGCCGCCCCTGTGCGGCGATCATGTACAGCGCCACGATCGGCGCGATCATCAGCGGGCCGTCGTGCGTGCTCGTGACGTAGTACACGCCCGTGGCCACCACCGACACGAGCGCGGCCGCGAGGGGAGCGCGTTGGCTGAAGAACAGCGCCCCGCAGCCGATGGCGATCAGCACCCAGCTGAGGGCGATGCGCGCCCAGGGCTCGTCCCCGGGGGCGAACACCGAATTGAGGCTGCCGACGGACACCAGCAGCAGGACGCCCACGGCCGCGGCCTTGTCCGTCAGCCGTCCGCGCATCTCCGGCCAGCCACCCATGCGATCAGCCTAGACGGCCTCCCGGCCAGGGGATTCCCCCGCACGTCGCGCCCGCTCCGGCGCCGCCCGCAACTTCTGGAGTACGTCGCGCCGCCCGGCGGCGACCACGGGTGTAGGCCGGAGCCCCTACGGTGTGAGAGGCCGGTGGTGACGAGAATCTGGAGGCGGCCCGTGGCGTGTCGGATCAGTGAGCTCGTGCTCGACTGCCGCGATCCGGAGGCGCTCGCGGAGTTCTGGTGCGCGGCGCTGGGGTTCGTGGTGCTCGGCCGGGACGGCGACGACGTCGAGATCGGCCCCCGCGAGGGGTTCGGCGGGCCGCAGCCGACGCTCGTCCTCAGCCGCAGCGACGATCCCAGGCCGGGCAAGCTGCCGCTGCACATCGACGTCAGCCCCACCGACCGCGACCAGGAGGCCGAACTCGAGCGGCTGCTGGCCGCCGGGGCGCGGCACGCCGACGTCGGGCAGACGGGCGAGGAGAGCTGGTACGTCCTCGCCGATCCCGAGGGCAACGAGTTCTGCCTGCTCCGCAAGCGCCTCACCTGACCACCGGGGCGTGACCGGCGGTCAGCCGTCGTAGGTGCGGACGAAGCGGGACAGGAGGCGCGCGAACTCGGCGCGCTCCTCGTCGGTCCAGCCGGCCATGGCCTTGGCGAAGTGCTCGTGGCGGGTGCGGCGGGTGGCGTCCACGACGGCCTGCCCGGCCGGGGTGAGCTCCAGGTGGATGCGGCGGCCGTCCTCCTGGGACGCCACGCGCCGGACGTAGCCGGCCTTGACCGCCTCGGCCACGATGCGGCTGCCGCGCGACGCGTCCACGCCGAGGCGGGCGGCGACCAGGCCGACGCTCATCTCCTGGCCGTCGTGGTCGGGGCCCTCGTCGACGACGTCCACGACGTGCAGGACCTGGACGTCCACCGGGAGGTTGTGCTCGCGGACCGCCGCCTTGCCGAGCCGCTGCCGCGACATGCCGCGCCGCAGCTTGACCATGCTCCGCTCGACGACGTCGACCGCCCGGTCGTCCCCGGCCCGCTCGTGGCCCGCCTCGTCGCGCATGGGGACCAGTCTAGCTAGGTTGCATTCCACATATGCGTGCGCTTAGCATTCATTTGCTCTAAGCATATAACTGTGAGGTGCACATGAATATGGCGTCCGGGCGGACCGCGCCGATGAGCCGCCGGCACCGGCTGGCGGCGTTCGGCGGGCTGATGCTCGCCGGGCTCATGTCCTCGCTGGACGCGACGGTGCTCGGCACCGCGCTGCCCGCGATCGTCGGGGACCTCGGCGGCCTCGACCGCCTCGCCTGGGTGTCGACCGCGTACGTGCTGGCCACCAGCGTCACCGTCCCGCTGTCGGGGCGGCTGGGGGACCTGTTCGGGCGCCGGCCGGTCCTGCTCGTCGGGCTGCTGGGGTTCCTGGCGGGGTCGGCCGCGTGCGGGGCGGCGCCGTCGATGGGCTGGCTGATCGCGTTCCGCGCCGTCCAGGGCGCCGCCGCGGGATGCCTGATGAGCTCGATGTTCGCGGTGACCGGCGACCTGTTCGAGCCGCGGGAGCGGGCGAAGTACCAGGGCTACTCCGCGCTGATCTTCGCGGTGTCCAGCGTCGCCGGGCCGCTGATCGGCGGCCTGCTCACCGACCACGCGTCCTGGCGGTGGGTGTTCTACGTCAACCTGCCGCTCGGCCTGGCCGCCACGGCCACGACCGTGCTGTTCCTGCGGCTGCCCGCGCCGGAGGGCAGGCCGCGGATCGACTACCCGGGGATCGTCCTGCTCGGCGCGGCCGTCACCTGCTTCACGCTGTTCACCAGCTGGGCCGGGACCCGGTACGCGTGGGCCTCGCCCGCCACCGCCGGGCTCGCGGCGGGTTCGGCGGCGCTGTTCGCGGCGTGGATCATCGCCGAGCGCAGGGCCGCCGAGCCCGTCATCCCGCTGCGGCTGTTCCGCGACCGGTCGTTCGCGGTGGCGTGCGCCGTCGCCGCCGCGGGCGGCGCGACGGGCTTCGGGCTCGCCACCTACCTGCCGATGTTCTTCCAGGTCGTCGGGGGAGTGGGGGCGGCGGACTCCGGGCTGCTCGTGCTGCCGATGATGACCGGCCTCGTCGCCGCCGCCGTGCTCGCCGGACGGCACATCTCCCGGACCGGCCGCTACCGCCGGCTGCCCGCGGCGAGCATGGCGCTCAGCGCCGCCGGGGTCGGGCTGCTCGCGACGATGGACGCCGGCACCCGCCTGTTCACCGCGGGCTGCTACATGGCGCTGCTCGGCTTCGGGGCGGGGCTGTCCCAGCAGGTCGTCGTCCTCATCGCGCAGAACGCCGCGCCGCACCGCGACCTGGGCGCGGCGAGCTCGGGCGTGTTCGCGACCCGGATGCTCGGCACCGCCGCGGGCATGGCGGTGTTCGGCGGCATCGTGTCGAGCCGGTTCGCCGAAGAGGTCACGCACCGCGTCCCCGGCGGCCAGGTGCCCGCGTTCGACGACGCCGTCCGACCGGAGGTCCTCGCCACCCTCCCCGGACCCGTGCGGGACGGCGTCTTGGAGGCGTTCGCGGCGGCCTTCTCCGACCTTTTCCTCACCGCGCTGCCCGTCCTCGCGGTGGGCCTCGCCGCGGCGCTGCTCCTGCGCGACGTCCCGCTGAGGCCGCGCGGGCCGCAGGCCGGGCGGAACTAGTCGTCGAGGGCGGCGTCGTGGACGAGGAGGGCCACTTGCACGCGGTTGTTCAGCTCGAGCTTGGTCAGCAGCCGCGACACGTACGCCTTGACCGTGGCGACGCTGAGCGACAGCTCCCCGCCGATCTCGCTGTTGGTCCGGCCCTGGCCGACGAGAGCCGCGACGGCGCGCTCGCCCTCGCTCAGCCGGTCCAGCAGCTCCCGCGCGCGGGCCCGGCGCGGGTCGGCGCCGGAGCCGGCGACGTAGGACATCATCTTGCGCAGCACCGCCGGGGACATCATCGGCTCCCCGGCCGCGACCTCCCGGATCGCCCGGATGATGTCCGGCGGCGGGGTGTGCTTCAGCAGGAAGCCGCTCGCGCCCGCCCGCATCGCGCGCACGATGTGGTCGTCGGAGTCGAACGTCGTCAGGATGATGATCTCGGGCGGTTCGCGGCGGGAGCGCAGCAGCTCGGTCGCCGCGAGCCCGTCCAGCCGCGGCATCCGGATGTCCATCAGGACGACGTCGGGCCGGTACTGGTTGACCGCGGCGATGACTTCCGCGCCGTCGGCGACGTCCCCCACGATATCCAGGTCGTCGGCGTTCGACAGCATCATCGACAGGCCGGCGCGGACGAGCGCGTCGTCGTCCACGATCAGCACCCGGATGGGCGGGGAGTCCATTGCGCAACCCTATGGCCTCCGGGGGCCCTTCCCGGCGGCTAGGGGCGGTGCACCCGCCGCCCGCTGACCTCCCGCGCCGCCAGCCGGAACCACGCCTCGCGCTCGCCGCCGGGCCACGGCTCGACCTGCGCGGCGGCCGTCTTCTCCTCGTCGCTCAGCGGGTGGACGCCGCCGCGCAGCAGGACGCTCCACCCCTCGCGGCTCGCCTCGTCGTACCGGTCGACCTCGAACGCCGCCCTGACCTCGCCGCCGACCACCGACGTCAGCAGGCTGCGGTTCAGCCGGCCCGAGACCGACGTGCGGAAGACCACCGCGTCCCCGTCGACGGCGTAGTTCACCGGGACGACCGTGGGCCCCTCGCCGTCGTCGAAGGCGATCCGGCCGATGCCGCCCTCGCCGAGGAGCGCCATGCACTGGGCCCGGTCGAGTTCTTCGAGGTCGGGCGAGGACGAGGAGTTCGCTGCCATGCCGGTGACCCTTCCCTCCGTCCGGCGGGGACATGCGTGATCTTAGGCGGTCTAGAGCGGCAGGCGGGCGCGCAGCCGGAAGCGGCCGTCGCCGGTGCGGCCGTGCTCCAGCGTGCCGCCCAGCAGCGCCACCCGCTCGGCGAGGCCGACGAGGCCCGCGCCCGAGCCGGGCATCGCGAGCGCGGGCCGGTCCGGCGGCAGCGCGTTGACGATCTCGATGTCCAGGTCCGTCCCGGCGTCCAGCCGCACCTCGACGCGGGCGCCGGGCGCGTGCTTGCGGGCGTTGGTCAGCCCCTCCTGGACGATCCGGTAGGCGTGCCGGCCCACGCGGGACGGGACCCCGGCCGGGTCCGGTATGCGCTCGTCCAGCGTGACGCGGCTCCCGGCGCGCCGCGACTCCTGGACGAGCCCGGACACGTCGGCGAGCGTCGGCTGGGGGCGCTGCGGGTCCGCGCCGGGCGTGTCGTCGCGCAGCACGCCGATCACCTCGCGCAGGTCCTCCATCGCCTCGTAGGCGCTCTGCCGGATGACCCCGGCGGCCTCGCGCTGGTCGTCGGGCATGTCCGGGCGGAACTCCAGCGCCCCGGCGTGCACCGCCAGCAGCGAGATCCGGTGCGCGAGGACGTCGTGCATCTCGCGGGCGATCCGCTCGCGCTCCAGGAGCCGGGCCTCCTCGACGCGCAGCCGCTGCTCGGTCTCGGCGGCGACGGCCCGCTCCTTCAGCGACGCGATGAGCATCCGCCGGGACCGGACGAGCATCCCCGTCGTGACCGCCACCGCGTACAGCAGCGCGAACACGACCGCGCCCTCCAGGAGGTCCGGGGCCGACACGAGCCAGAACATTGCGATGATCAGCGTCAGGCTCGTGGCGGCGACCGGCAGGGCGACCCGCCAGGGCCGGAGCATCGCCAGGGAGTACACGGCGACCGCGGCCGTGCCGAAGACCGTCGTCGCCGCCCACTGCAGGACGATCATCGTCACCGCGACGGCGAGCGGGTGGCGGCGCCGGAACAGCAGCAGGATGACGAGGGACACCGCGCCCGCCGCCAGTTCGAGGCCGAGGGAGATCTCCTCCTCGGGGTAGGGCGGGTCCTCGATCGTCGCCTGGAGCAGGAACAGGCCGAGCAGGCCGGCCGCCGCGGTGATCCCCGCGTCCCCGAGCCAGTCGCGCCACGAGCGCCTGAGGTTCACGAGGTCAACGGTAGCCACGCCGCCCGTCCCGGTATGCGTCCGCAGGTCGGCCACCGCGTCGACTTTGGTCGGCAGGCGGGCCGGCCGCCGCCGCTCCTCATTCCACCATTAATACAGTAGTATTCGTAAAAACATGGGACGAGGAGCGCGGCGCCACGGCTGCGGGGAGGGGTGACGGCATGGCGAGCGAGCGCGAACGCCCGCGCCGCCGCGAGGTCCTGGACGTCTTGCGCGACGCCCGCGCCCCGCTCGGCGTCACCGAGGTCGCGGAGCGGCTCGGCGTGCACGCCAACACCGCGCGCTTCCACCTGGACGCCCTCGCCGCCGAGGGCGCGGTCGAGCGCACCGTCGAGCAGCCCTCCGGCCCCGGGCGCCCCCGCACCGTCTACGCCGCGCGCCCCGGGATGGACCGCGGCGGCGCCCGCGGCTACCGGCTGCTCGCCCAGATCCTGCTCAGCCGCCTCGCCGCCGACGGTGCGGAGGGCCGCGAGAACGCCGCGCAGGCGGGACGCGAGTGGGGCCGGTTCCTCGTCGAACGCCCGCCGCCGTTCCAGCGGATGACCGAGGAGGAGGCCGCCGACCGGCTGACCGCCCTCCTGGACGACCTGGACTTCGCCCCGAAGCCCGCCGGGGACGTCATCCGGCTGCGGCACTGCCCGTTCCTCGAACTGGCCGAGGAGTACGGGCCGCTCGTCTGCGACGTCCACCTGGGGCTCATGCAGGGGGCGCTCACCGAGCTGGACGCGCCGGTCGAGGCGCACCGGCTGGAGCCCTTCGCCGAACCCGGCGCCTGCCTCGCGCACCTGCGCCGCGGCTGAGGCCCGGCGCGCCGGTGACCGGCAGGCCCCGTCTCAGCGGGTCTTGGCGACCGTGAGCAGGACGGCCGAGTCCTCCAGGGCCTCCAGGCTGTGCCGCGCGTCCGGGATGATGAGGAGGTCCCCGGAGATCCCGTCCCAGGAGTGCTCCCCGCTCAGCAGCCGGACCCGCCCCTGCAGGACCACGATCGTGGCCTCGCCGGGGTTCTCGTGCTCGGCCAGCGTCGTTCCCGCGGTCAGCGCGATCACGGTCTGGCGCAGGACGCGCTCGTGACCGCCGTAGACGGTGTCGGCGCTGCGCCCGGTGGAGCCGGCCGCGGCGCGCTTCAGCTGGTCACGTGCGTGTGCGTCCAACGAGAGCTTCTGCATGCCCCCAGTCTGCCAGTGATCTCACCGGCCGCACGCGAGGCGGGGGTCATCCCGAGGGCGTCACGTCAGCGGGGTGCCGGTGACCGGCTCGCCGGTCGCGCTGCCCGCCAGCCAGTCCTCCCAGGACTTCGCCCACGGCGTCGGCCCGTTGCCGAACCGGAGCTTGCGGGACGTCCCGGTCACCTTGACGATGTCGCCCCGGTTGGAGAAGTCGTAGAACCACTTGGCGTTCCCCGGCGACATGTTGACGCACCCGTGGCTGACGTTGTCGCTGCCCTGAGAGGTGGTCGACCACGGCGCCGAGTGCACGAAGACGCCGCTGTAGGTGAGGCGGACGTTCCACTTCGTCGGGATCCGGTACTCGCCCGGGTTGCCGGTGGTCGCGGAGTCCATGATGATGTCCTTCGCCTTCTCCTGGACGATCATCGTGCCGGTGTAGCTCTCGTGGCCGGGCTTGCCCAGGCTGACGTTGATGCTCTTCACGGTCTCGCCGTTCTTCGTCACCGTCGCGCGGTGCTTGCGGGCGTCCACGGTGGTGATGTGCCGCTCGCCGACCGTGAAGCTCGCGGTGCGGTCCGCGACGCCGTACACGCCGTCGGCGATCTTCACGCCCGCGAGGTGCGCGGTGACCTTCACCTTCTGCCCGGTCGGCCAGTACTCGCGCGGCCGGAACTGGACCTCCTTGTCGCTCATCCAGTACCAGGCGCCCTGGACCGGCTCCGACATCTGGATCTCCAGGGACTTCTCCACCGCGACCTTGCCGGCCTTCGTGGTCACCGGCCTGGACAGCAGCACCTGGACCGGCATGCCGACGCCCACGGTCTCGCCGTCCAGCGGCGACATCCCGCTCTCCAGCTTCCCCTGGGGCTTCAGCGTCGTGAAGGTGGAGGTCTCGGTGACCTGCTTGCCGTCGTCGCCGGCGCCCTTGGCGGTGACCGTGTACGTCGTCGACGGCCTCAGCGACCACGACGACTTCCACGACGTGCCGTCCTTGGCGAGCGTGCCCTCGGCCTTCGCGTTCTTCTTGCCGTAGGTGAGGGTCACGTCGGTCAGCTTGCCGTTGTCCGCCGTGACGGTGACGGGCTTCTCCGGCGCGACCTGCTTGGTGCCGGTCGCGGGCGTGATGGACAGCGTCACCGCGTCCGAACCCTTGCCGCCGCCCTCGCCGGCTCCGCCCCCGCCGTCGCCGCCGGAGGAGCAGCCGGCGACCGCGATGACCGCCGCCCCGATGACCGCCGCGATCCTCGTCCCGGTCCGACCCTTAGCCACCTGCGAACTCCTCACGCTCGACGCGGGCAACCTCATGGTCAGGGTATGCGCGGTTCAGCGGAAGGCATGCGGGAGTCGCGGCACTCTTTCTGTTCCCCATGGTGGAGCAGCGGTTCCGCCAACCCGGGTCAAGGGCGCGGAGGGCCGCTCAGCGCGCGGGGGAGGGGCCCGCCGGGAGGTGCGACGCCGCGGCCTCGTCCAGCAGGAACAGGGTCCGCTCCCGCCCCCGGGCCGCCGCGACCGGCGCCTTCACCGGGTCCGCTCCCGACAGCCCGAGCCGGACGGCCTCGGCCTTCGAGTCGCCCGCCGCAAGCACCCACACTTCCCGCGCGGCCCGCAGCACCGGGAACGTCAGCGAGATCCGCGTCGGCGGCGGCTTCGGGGCGTCGTGCACGGCCACCGCCGGACGCCGCGTCTCCGCCACTTCCGGCATCCCCGGGAAGAGCGACGCGACGTGCGCGTCCGGGCCCACGCCCAGCATCAGCACGTCGAACGACGGGACGGCGAACGCCGACCTGGGCGCCGCTCCGGGATGCGCGGCGAACAGCAGCTCGTCGGCGTACCGGGACGCCGCGGCCTCCGGGTCGGCGCCGTCCGGCCCGTCCGCGGCCGGCATCGGGTGCACCCGCGCCGGATCCAGCGGGACGCGGTCGAGGAGCGCCTCCCGGGCACCGGTCTCGTTGCGCTCCGGGTCCCCGGCCGGAAGGAAGCGCTCGTCGCCCCACCACACGTCCAGGCGTCCCCAGTCGACGGCGTCGCGCGCCGCGCCGCCGCCCAGCGCGGCCAGGACCGCCGTGCCGACGCCGCCGCCGGTCAGCACGACCGACGCCGTGCCCCGCGCCGCCTGGGCGTCCGCGATGCGGGTGATCAGCCGGGCCGCGGCGGCCTCGGCGAGCACGCCCTGGTCGCGGTGGAGGAGGACCTCGGGAACGCTCATGCCCCGTCCTCCTCGCCGGCCTGTTCCGCGGCCTCGCCGTCCCGCTGTTCGGCGGGGCGCGTCCGCGCCGCCTCCGCCGTCGCCGACAGCGGTTCGCTCGCCACGCCGTCCTCCGTCCCGCCCGCGAGGTCCTTCGCGAACCGGACGGCGGACTCGTGGTACACCTCGTCGGGGTCGAGGCGCCGCAGCTCCTCGGCCAGCAGCTCGGCCATCGGGCGCCGCAGCAGCGACACCTGCCGGTCCGGCTGGCCGGGACGGCACAGCGTCGCGACCCGCCCGTCCGGCCGGTGGATCTGGATGTCGCCGCCCGTCGTGGCCAGCCGGGCGCCGGTGAGGCCGGGGCCCTCGGAGACCGTCCGGCTGATCGGGACGCCCAGCCGGATCGACAGCCACGCCGCCAGCAGCTCCGCGCTCGGGCTGTCCGGCTCTGCCTCGACCTCGCCGCCGACGATCTCGTCGTGCGGCTGGTCCAGCGCGGCGGCCAGCAGCGACCGCCACGACGTCAGCCGCGTCCACGCGAAGTCGGTGTCGCCCGGCCGGTACCCCTCGGCGAGCTGCGCGAGGGTGCCGAGCCGGTCGCGGGCCGCGTAGGAGTCGGTCACCCGCCGCTGCGCCAGCGTCCCGAGCGGGTCCTTGCCCGGGACCTTCGGGACCTTGCCGCCCGGCCACCACGTCACCACGGGCGTGTCGGGCATCAGCAGCGGCACGACGACCGAGTCGGCGTGCTCGGCCAGCGGCCCGTACATGCGCAGCAGCACGGTCTCGCCCGGCCCGGTCTCGCCCATCCGGATCTCGGCGTCCAGCCGGGACGAGCCGCCGCGCGGGTCGCGGGAGATGACGGTCAGCACCCGGCAGGGGTGCTCGCGGGCCGCCTCCGTCGCCGCGCGCACCGCGTCGTACTGCGCCGACTCGTCCGTCACGATGATCAGGGTGAGTACCATGCCGACGGCCGGGCCGCCCATCAGGTGCCGCGACTGCGTCAGCGCGTCCTGGATCTTGCGGGTGGTGGTGCCGGTGAGGTCGATGTTCATCTACAGCCCCCGTTTCCTCTAGAGCCGCCGCCAGGAGCGCCCGTCGCGCGCCATCAGCTCGTCGGCGCAGGCGGGGCCGTAGCCGCCGGACTTGTACTGGTCGAGTCCGCCGCGGCTCGCCCAGTACTCCTCGATCGGGTCGAGGATCTTCCAGGACAGCTCGACCTCCTCCTGGCGGGGGAACAGCGGCGGGTCGCCGATCAGGACGTCCAGCAGCAGCCGCTCGTACGCCTCGGGGGAGGTCTCGGTGAACGACTCGCCGTAGGCGAAGTCCATGTTGACGTCGCGGATCTCCATCGAGGTGCCCGGCACCTTCGAGCCGAACCGGACCGTGATGCCCTCGTCCGGCTGGACCCGCATGACCAGGGCGTTCTGCCCGAGCTCCTCGGTGTCGGTCTCGGAGAACGGCAGGTGCGGCGCCTTCTGGAACACCATCGCCACCTCCGTCACCCGGCGGCTCAGCCGCTTGCCGGTGCGCAGGTAGAACGGCACGCCCGCCCAGCGGCGGTTGTCGATCTGCAGCTTGACCGCGGCGTAGGTCTCGGTGCGGGAGTCGGCGGGGATGCCGTCCTCCTCCAGGTACCCCTGGACGTTCACGCCGCCCTGCCAGCCCGCCGCGTACTGCCCCCGCGCGGTGGCGGTGGCCATGTCGCCCGACACCCGGACCGAGGAGAGGATCTTGGCCTTCTCCGCGCGGACGGCCTCGGCGCTGAACGACGTGGGCTCCTCCATCGCCGTCAGCGCCAGCAGCTGCAGCAGGTGGTTCTGGATGACGTCGCGGGCCGCGCCTATCCCGTCGTAGTACCCGGCCCGGCCGCCGATGCCGATGTCCTCGGCCATCGTGATCTGCACGTGGTCGACGAACGACCGGTTCCAGATCGGCTCGAACATGCTGTTGGCGAACCGCAGCGCCAGGATGTTCTGCACCGTCTCCTTGCCGAGGTAGTGGTCGATCCGGAAGATCGACTCCTCGGGGAAGACGCGGTGCACGGTGTCGTTCAGCTCCACCGCCGACTTCAGGTCGCGGCCGAACGGCTTCTCGATGACGACCCGGCGCCAGGAGTCGGGGGTGCGGTCGGCCAGGCCGCAGCGCTGCAGCTGCTCCACCACCTGCGGGAAGAACTTCGGCGGGATCGACAGGTAGAACGCGTAGTTGCCGCCCGTGCCGCGGGTGGCGTCCAGCTCCTTCACCGCCATCGTGAGGGCGTCGAACGCGCCCGGATCGTCGAACGTGCCGGGAACGAAGTGCATGCCCTCCGACAGGTGCGTCCAGACGTCCTCGCGGAACGGGGTCCGCGCGTGCTCCTTCACCGCCTCGTGGGCGATCTCCCGGAAGTCCTGGTGGTCCCACTCGCGGCGGGCGAAGCCGACCAGCGAGAAGCCGGGCGGCAGCAGCCCCCGGTTCGCCAGGTCGTAGATCGCCGGCAGCAGCTTCTTGCGGGACAGGTCGCCGGTCACGCCGAAGAGCACGAGCACGCACGGCCCGGCCACCCTGGGGAGGCGCTTGTCCCGCGGGTCGCGGAGCGGGTTGGCTGGGTCGGTCACGAGGCCCCCTTCGATCGTGCGTGCTCCGGCGCCGCCCGTGGCCGCACCGTCTCCGGTGCCGCGGCGCCCTGTGGTACTACCCCTTCAAGCATCCTGCCCTCTCGTGCCGGCGTGCCGTCCCGGTCCGCGCCGCCGGCAGCGGCCCGCGGGCGGTGGTGGCCGTCTCCCCCGAGACGACGGCGCTGAACGTCACGGCCGGCGCGCCCCCGCCACCGCCCGCATCGCCTCGGTGAGCCTGCCCGCGCCCTCCACCGGGTCGCGCAGGTGCAGCCGGATCACCGGCAGCCTGCGGTCGCGCAGCGCCCGCAGCTCGGCCAGAGCCCGTGCGAGCTGCAGCTGCGCCAGGCTGTACGGCCGGCCGGGGACGGGGTGGGTGGCGAGCGTGTCGCCCGGCGCAGGGTCGCCCGTGATGATGAGGAACGCGCCGTTGCCGGGCCCGTCCTTGTGCACCGGCCCCGTGGCGTGGGGGTATCCGGGGCCCGGTCCGTAGGCGACGGGACGCCCGGACGCGCGGGCCATGGACGGCGCGAGGTACCGGCCGGAGAAGTCGCCCGACAGGTACGTCATGACCGCCAGGTACCCGTCGTTGGGCACCGACGCGACCAGCCCGCCGAGGACGGTCTGCAGCTCCGCGCCCGGCGGCCACGGGAAGTCGGCGTGCACCTCGATGCCGTCCTCCACGTACACCGGGCGCTCCGCGGTGAGCGGCCCGCCGCCCGCCGTGCGCAGCATCGTCGCGGCGTCGTCCTCGGACTCCTGCACGACGGTGCTGCCCGCCTCGAACGGGTTCACGCCGAGCAGCCACCCGGCGACCGCCGTCGCGTACTCCCACAGCAGGAACTGCGCGCCGAGCGGCGCCCACACCGAGGTGTCGGACTCGTCCTGCGCCGCCGACCGCGGGTTGATCGACACGCCGTGCACGTCGGGGAAGTCACCGCGCCCGCCCGGCGGTTCGAACGCCAGCACGCCGCGGCCCCGCTTGCCGGTGCCGACCGCGAGGAGCTGGGAGATCCAGCCGCTCAGCGCGCCCGGCCCGCCGGCCTCGCGCAGCAGCACCTTGTCGCGGGCCAGGCCGCCCGGCCCCTGCTGCGCGCAGCCGCCGAGGACCGCGCCGAGCAGCAGGCCCGGGTTGTCCTCGTCCTTGCCGAGCGACGGCACCAGCGACGCCGCCTCCTCCAGCAGCCGCTCCGCGTCGGCCCCCGCCAGCACCGCCGGGACGAGCCCGTACGCCGACAGCGCGCCGTAGTGCCCCGGAAGGTAGGGGTCGGTGAGGCCGATCCGGTAGCCGCACTGCCGGGCGAAGTCGTGCAGCGGGCTCCCGTGGTCGGTGATCACCAGGAACCGGCCCGCGATCTCCCGCTCCGACAGGCCCCGCTCCCGGAACGCGGCCGCGAAGATCCGCCGGTAGGCGTCGCCCTCCAGGGACACGCCCGCCTTGCTGGCCAGCACGACCAGCGTCCGGTCGAGCCGCTCCATCGCGAACGCGAGCGCCGCGGTGTCGCCGCCGTCGAGGACGGTCAGCTCGCCCGTGGGCCGGTCGCCGGCGCCCCGCTCCGGAGCCCCGGCGGTGACCGAGGCCGCGTGCGCCTCCATGATCGCCTGGGCGGCGAGGCTCTCCGCCCCCACGCCGATCAGCACGATGTGGTCGAGGCCCGACTGGCGCGCCTCGGCGACCATGCCGTCCACCTGGTTCAGCAGCCCGCGGGAGGCGAACGGCAGGTCGAGCCAGCCCAGCCTGCTGTGGTCGACCGCGCGCCGCCCCCACAGCCGCGGATCTTTGGCGGCGAGCGCGCCGGGGACGCCGCAGCTGACGAGGTAGTCCCTCGCCTGCAGCGCCGAGTCCAGCACGTCGCCGCGCGTCAATACGTCGAATCCGGACACCGATCCCTCCTGGCCCCCATCGTTTCAGGAGAGAACGGACATTGGCGACCTCTCCCTCGATCTTCTTCGCGCCGCGAACACCGCGTCAGGCGAACACCGCGTCAGGCGAGCGCCTCGGTGAGCTGGGCGAGGCCCTCCGCGCGGTCCCGCAGATGGAGGCGGAAGGCGGGAGCGCCCAGCGACCGGACCACGCGCAGATCGCCGAACGCCTGCGCGAGCTGGAGCTCCCCGAGGGAGTACGGCCGCCCCGGGACCGGGACGTCGCCGGTGACGGCGCCGGTGACCTGGAGGAACGCGCCGTTGCGCGGCCCGCCCTTGTGGTATTGGCCGACCGTGTGCAGGTAGCGCGGACCCCACCCGAACGTGACGGGGGCCGGATGCCTGCGGGCCTTGGCCGCCCGCGCCGCCAGCAGCGGCCGCAGCCCGGCCGCCGCCGCGTCGCCGCGGCGGTCCAGATAGGCGAGGACGGCGAGGTAGCCGCCCTCCGGGACGCTCTCCAGCACGACTTCGAGCGCCTCGGTGAGGGTCTGCGCGCCCCGCAGCGCGTCCTCCGCGCCGGCGTGCACCTCCACCGCTCCGGAGACCAGCTCCGGCGGCCTCCGCACGACCGTGGGCGCGGTGCCCTCCTCCGAGCGCAGCAGCGCGGCGGTGCTCTCCGCCGACTGGCCGGTGTCCGGCTCGTCGAACGGGTCGACGCCCAGCACCCGGGCGGCCACCGCCACCGCGTACTCCCACAGCAGGAACTGCGCGCCGAGCGGGCCCGCGACGGTCACGCCGGCCTCGCGCCCGGCACCGGGCTCGTCCGGCCGGCTGCCCAGGATGACGCGGCGCAGATCGGCGGTCAGCTCGAAGCCCGGCGCGTCGACGCTCTCCACCACCACCGGCAGCAGGCCCCTGCCGTCCTTGCCCAGCGCGCCGCCGACCAGCTGCTCCGCCCATCCGGCGAAGCCGTGCAGGCCCGAGCCGTGGTCGGCGATCACGAGCTTGTCGCGGGTGCCGAGCGCGGAGGAGGCCAGCACCGCCCCCAGCGCCAGCGCCGGGTTGTCGTAGGGCTGCCGGAGCACCGCCAGCAGCCGGGACGCGTCGTCCAGCAGCGCGGCAACGTCGACGCCGGCGAGCGCGGCCGGCACCAGCGCCCGCGCGCCGAGCGCGCCGTAGCGCCCGTCGACGTCGGGTTCGGCGGGCACGAGGCGGTGCCCCGCCTCACCGGCGGCCTCCGCGAGCGCGGACCCATCCTCCGCCACGACGACGAACCGGTGCGCCAGTTCGGCGCCGTCCAGCCCGGCCTCGGCGAACGCGCGGCCGAAGACGCGGCGCAGCGAATCGGCCTCGGCGCTCTCGCCGACCACGGCCACGATCGTCCGGTGCAGGTCGCCCGCGAGGACGCCCGACACCTCGTGCGGGTCGGTGGTGTCGAGGACGACCAGCTCCGCCGGCGCGGCCCCGTCCCGGAAGTGGGTGCGGTACATCGCCTCGGCGGCGACCGCGGCACCGCCCGCCCCGGCGAGGACGACCCGGTCCAGGCCGCGGTCGCGGGCCTCGCCCGCCGGCCCGGCCGGCAGGTCCGCCGGCGACCGCGAGGTCTCCGGCAGCTCCAGCCAGCCGAGGCGGCGGGCGGCGAGCGCGGCCGCGTCCGGGCCCCACAGCTTGGCGTTGCGCGACGCCAGCGAGCCCGGCACCCCGTCGGAGACGAGCCGGTCGAGGACCGTCTCGCTCTCGTCGAGCACCGGGCCGCGGATGGTGACCGAGATCCCCCCGGCGGTCACCACCGAGGTCACGCGCCGGCCCCCTTGGACTCCAGCTCGCCGCGGATCGAGTCGAGCATCTCCTTCCACGACACCGCGAACTTCTCGACGCCCTCCTCCTCCAGGACCCGCACGACGTCGTCGTAGTCGACGCCGACGTTCTTCAGGGCGGCCATGTGGGCGCGGGCGTCGTCGTAGGTGCCCCGGACGGTGTCGCCGCGGATCTGGCCGTGGTCGGCGACGGCCACCAGCGTCGCCTCCGGCATCGTGTTGACCGTGCCCGGCGCGACCAGCTCGTCCACGTAGAGGGTGTCGCTGAGGTCGGGGTCCTTCACGCCGGTGGAGGCCCACAGCGGACGCTGCGGGCGGGCCCCCGCGTCCTTCAGCGCCTTCCACCGGTCGGTGCCGGACTTCTCCTCGTAGAGGGCGTAGGCGAGCCGCGCGTTGGCCAGGGCCGCCTTGGAGCGCAGCGCCTTGGCCTCGGCGGATCCGATCTTGTCGAGCCGCTTGTCGATCTCGGTGTCGACGCGGCTGACGAAGAACGACGCCACCGAGGCGATCTTGGAGAGGTCGCGGCCGTTCTCCCGGGCCTTCTCCAGCCCCTCGAAGAACGCGTCGATGACCTTGCCGTAGCGCTCCAGCGAGAAGATCAGCGTCACGTTCACGCTGATGCCCTCGGCCAGCGCCTCGGTGATCGCCGGCAGGCCCGCCTCCGTCGCGGGGATCTTGATGTACAGGTTCGGCCGGTCCACCAGCCACCACAGCGCGCGGGCCTCGGCGACGGTGCGGCGGGTGTCGAGGGCGAGCCGCGGGTCCACCTCGATCGAGACGCGGCCGTCCAGCCCGTCCGTCCGGTCGTACACCGGGCGCAGCACGTCGCAGCCCCACCGGATGTCGTAGGTGGTGATCGCGCGGGACGCCTCCTCGACGTCCACCCCGCGGACCGCGAGGTCGCGGACCTGGTCGTCGTAGGCGGAGCCCTTGCTCAGCGCCTTGGCGAAGATCGTCGGGTTGGACGTGACGCCCACCACGTGCTTGTCCTTGACGAGTTCCGCGAGGTTGCCCGTCCGGAGCCGCTCGCGGCTGATGTCGTCCAGCCAGATCGAGACGCCCTCGTCCGACAGCCGCTTCAGGATCTCACTCATCGTGTCCTCCTCGTCGCGTCTTCAGTTGCCGGTGGTCTCGCCGCGCCCGGCGTGCCGGACCCCGGCCTTGATCAGGCTGGCCTTCGCCGCCGCGACGACCCGCTCGGCGGTGATGCCGAACTGCAGGAACAGCGTCTTGTAGTCGGCGGACGCGCCGAAGTGCTCCAGGCTGACCGACTCCCCGGTGTCGCCGACGTAGGTGCGCCAGCCGAGGGCGATCCCGGCCTCCACCGACACGCGGGCGTGCACCCCGGGCGGCAGGACCTCCTGCCGGTAGGCGTCGGACTGCTCATCGAACCACTCGACGCACGGCATCGACACCACGCGGGTCGGGGTGCCCTCGGCCTGCAGCGCCGTCCGCGCCTCCAGGGCGAGCGCGACCTCGCTGCCGGTCGCGATGAGGATCACCTCGGGCCGGCCGCCGTCGGCGTCCGCCAGCACGTAGCCGCCCTTGGCGACGCCCTCCGCGGACGCGAGTTCGCCGCCGCGCTCCAGCGTCGGCAGCTTCTGCCGGGTCAGCGCCAGGCCGGCCGGGCGGTCGGTGTGCCGCAGGATGGTCCGCCAGGCGACCGCGGTCTCGTTGGCGTCCGCAGGCCGGACGACGTCCAGCCCGGGGATCGCGCGCAGCGCCCACAGGTGCTCGACCGGCTGGTGCGTCGGGCCGTCCTCGCCGAGGCCGATCGAGTCGTGCGTCCACACGAACGTGACCGGCAGCTTCATCAGCGCCGCCAGCCGGACGGCCGGGCGCATGTAGTCGCTGAAGACCAGGAACGTGCCGCCGTACGGGCGGGTGCCGCCGTGCAGGGCGATGCCGTTGCAGATCGCGCCCATCGCGTGCTCGCGGACGCCGAAGTGCAGCGTGCGGCCGTAGCGGTGGCCGGGGAACTCCTTGGTCTGGAACTCCTCGGGGACGAACGACGGCTCGCCCTTCATCGTCGTGTTGTTGCTGTCGGCCAGGTCCGCCGAGCCGCCCCACAGCTCGGGCAGCACCGGCGCCAGCGCCGCCAGGACGTCACCGGACGCCTTGCGGGTCGCGACGTCGGAGCCGGCCTCGAACTCGGGCAGCGCGCCCTCCCAGCCGGACGGCAGCTCGCGGGCCGCGATCCGGTCGTACTCGGCCGCCCGCTCGGGGTTCGCCTCGCGCCACGCGTCGAACGAGCCCTTCCACGCGGCGTGGTCGGCGCGGCCGCGCTGGGTCACCGCGCGGGCGTGGTCCAGGACGTCCTCGGGGACGTGGAACGGCTCGGCCGGGTCCATGCCGAGGATCCGCTTGGTCGCGGCGACCTCGTCCGCGCCGAGCGCGGAGCCGTGGATCTTGCCGGTGTTCTTCTTGTTCGGCGCCGGCCAGCCGATGATCGTCCGCAGCGCGATGAACGACGGGCGGGACGTCTCGGCCCGCGCCGCCGCGTACGCCTCGGCGAGCGCGGCGACGTTCTCCTCGTAGTCGCCGTTCTCCGTCCAGTCGACGCGGTGGACGTCCCAGCCGTACGCGGCGTAGCGGGCCTGGACGTCCTCCGACAGCGCGATCGCGGTGTCGTCCTCGAT
Source organism: Actinomadura livida (assembly GCF_014648675.1). Lineage (GTDB taxonomy): Bacteria > Actinomycetota > Actinomycetes > Streptosporangiales > Streptosporangiaceae > Spirillospora > Spirillospora livida. The sequence continues at coordinate 628,473 of NZ_BMRO01000002.1, read as the reverse complement.
GGAGATGTGGTTGTCGTCGTAGAGCACGACCAGGTTGCCGAGCTTCTGGTGGCCCGCCAGCGCGCTCGCCTCGTGGCTGATGCCCTCCTGGACGTCGCCGTCGGAGGCGAACACCCAGACGGTGTGGTCGAAGGGGGACTCGCCCTGCGGCGCGTCGGGGTCGAACAGGCCGCGCTCGCGGCGGGCCGCCATGGCCATGCCGACCGCGTTCGCGAGGCCCTGCCCGAGCGGGCCCGTGGTCGTCTCAACGCCGGCCGTGTGCCCGTGCTCGGGGTGGCCGGGGGTGAGGCTGCCCCACTTGCGCAGCGCCTTCAGGTCGTCCAGCGTCATCGGGTAGCCCGACAGGTAGAGCTGGATGTAGAGGGTCAGGCTGGAGTGCCCGCAGGAGAGCACGAACCTGTCCCGGCCCGGCCAGTGCGGGTCCGTAGGGTCGTGCCGCAGGAACCGCTGGAACAGAAGGTAGGCGGCGGGCGCGAGGCTCATCGCCGTCCCTGGGTGCCCGGAGCCCGCTTCCTCGACCGCGTCCATGGCGAGCGCGCGGACGACGTCCACCGCCCGCCGATCCTGGTCGGACCACTCAAACGTGCTGTTGTCCCTGCTCACGGAACGCCAGGCTCCTCTCGAACCGGTAGTACTGAACAATCTGTGGTGCCGCGCGCCCGGCGCGCGGCACATCGTTCGCCGCGCCCGCCCGCGGCGCGGCCCTGTCTCCCGTCGGCCCCGTGCGGCGGCGCTTTCCGCGGCCGGCGGAGCCGCGCCGCGCCCGCAGCGAGCCTATCGCGGGGGAGGGCCGCCGCAGGCTGGCGCGAAACGCGACCGCCGGGGGCCGCGCGTCCGGCCACCGCGGTCCGGCCAGGGGGGTCCCGGCCGTCGGGGCCGTACCGCTCATGCACCCTTGCCCGTAGGCATTCGGGACTAACCCCCCGGACGGGTGATCCAGCGGGTGATCCGGTGACCCGGTGCACGGCTCCGGGAGGGGTCGGACTACAGTGATGGCGCGGTTGACGACACGGCCGCGGCAGCAAGACGCAAGTCGAAGTTGCACCACGCCGAGGCCGGCCCGGAACGCGGGGGCGCCGCCGAGGTGGTACGCGATTTCTCATTCCTAGCCAACGTGGACCCGATTGTGACGGTGCTCAGTAACAAGCGCGGGGTCGAGGCCGAGCTCGACGACCCCGGAGACCTCGGCGACGAGGGTCCGGGGGCGCCTCTGGCGGCTCTCGTGCCGGTGCCCGCGGCGCAGGCGGACGCTCCTCCCAGGACGATCGGCGCGAGCGTGCGGGCCTATGTCGCGCTGACCAAGCCGCGCGTCATCGAGCTGCTCCTGATCACCACCATCCCGGTGATGTTCCTGGCGGCCGGGGGAGTGCCCCCGCTGTCCACCGTGCTGCTGACGCTGGCCTTCGGGACCATGTCCGCCGGCGCCGCCAACGCGATCAACTGCTACATCGACCGCGACATCGACGCCAAGATGCGCCGCACCCGGCGGCGCCCGCTGGCCCGCCACCAGGTCACCCCCGCCCGCGCGCTGGTCTTCGGGATCACGCTGGCGGTGCTGTCCACGGCGGGGTTCCTGCTCGCCGTCAACCCGGTCGCCGCGGCCGGGTCGCTGTTCGCGATCCTGTTCTACGTCTTCGTCTACTCGCTGCTGCTCAAGCGGCGCACGTCGCAGAACGTGGTGTGGGGCGGCATCGCCGGGTGCATGCCCGTCCTCATCGGCTGGGCCGCGGTCACCGGCGGGCTCGCCTGGACCCCGCTCGTCCTGTTCGGCGTCGTGTTCCTGTGGACGCCGCCGCACACGTGGACGCTCGCGATGCGCTACCGCGAGGACTACGCGGTCGCCAAGGTGCCGATGCTGCCGGTCGTCGCCGGGGAGCGGCGCGTCGTCACCGAGAGCCTCGCCTACACGTACGCGACCGTGGCCTGCTCGCTGCTGCTGTGGCCGGTCGCGGGCATGGGCCCGGTCTACGGTGCCGTCGCGGTCGTCCTCGGCATGGTCTTCGTCGCCGAGGGGCACCGGCTGCTGAGGGCCGTGCGCGCCGGGGTGACCGGCGTCCATCTCCGGCCGATGCGGTTCTTCCACCTCTCCAACGTCTACCTGGCGCTGCTCTTCACCGCGGTGGCCGTCGACCCGCTGCTGTTCTGACGGCGGCGCGCCCGGACGGCGGCACCGCACGTAAGGTGATCATCCCCTCGGCGGCGGCTTAGCACTTCGCGCTACCGGCCGTTACGCTTCGCGGCATGGCGCGTGTGGACCCCAAGGCGGTGCTGGAGGGGCGGATCCCGGGCAGACCCCCGGTCGCCCTCATCGTCGGCATGACCGTGTCGGGGCTGTGCGCCGCGATCGCGCTCGGCATCACCGCCCTCTACGGAGGGCCGGGATTCTGGGTCGGCGCGCTGCTCGCGATCGTCCCGATCCCGATGCTGATCGCGCTCGCCCTCACGCTGGACCGCCTGGAGCCCGAACCGCCCCGCGCCCTGGCGTTCTCGTTCATGTGGGGCGCGGGCGTCGCCGTGCTCGGCGCGCTCGTGCTCAACACCGCCGGGCTGCTGTACGTCACCGTCCCGATCTTCGGTGAGAGCGAGGGCCACTTCGTCAGCGCCACCTTCGGCGCGCCCGTCATCGAGGAGACGCTCAAGGGCGCCGCCCTGTTCGTCATGCTCTGGGTCCGCCGCAACGAGATCGACGGCTTCGCCGACGGGATCGTCTACGCCGCCATGGTCGGCCTCGGCTTCGCGATGATGGAGAACATCACCTACTACATGCGGGCGTACGAGGAGGGCGGCACGGAGCAGCTCGGTGCGGTGTTCATCCTGCGCGGCCTGATCATGCCGCTGAGCCATCCGCTGTTCACCGCGATGACCGGCCTCGGCGTCGCCTACGCCGCCACGCACCGGCGCGGGCAGCTCGTCGCGCCGCTCGCCGGGCTGCTGGGCGCGATCGTCCTGCACGGCCTGTGGAACGGCGCGGCCACGCTCGGCGGGCTCGGCGGCCTGGCCATCGTCTACGCGCTGGACTTCTGCATCCTGGTCGCCCTGGTCGCCATCGTCTTCTTCGAGCGCCGGAGCACCGTGCGCCGCATCGAGACCTACCTGCCGACGTACGCCGCGACGGGACTGGTGACGCAGCAGGACATCCGGATGCTGCGCTCCCTCCCGGCGCGTCGCGCCGCCCGCCGCTGGGCCCGCCTTGTCGGCGGTCCGGTAGCCGGGCAGGCCATGGCGGACTACCAGCTCGCGGCGACGGAGCTGGTGCTGCTGCACAAGCGCGCCGACCGCGGCGTCGCCGACCCCAACTGGTTCGTCACCCGCCGCGACGCGCTGCTCAGCCTGATGGGCCTGTCGCGGCAGGCGTTCCTGCGCACCCAGGCGGGCGCCAGGGCGCGGCGGGCTGGAGTCCCGCCGTGGGCGGGGCAGGGCCGGTCCGGGTTCCTGCCGCCCCGGCCACCGGATCCTCCCGGCCCGTACGGCAGGTGACCGGGGGCCGGATCACGGCCACCCGGACCCGGCCATACGATTAGTGCCGTGGCAGAGCGATCGTCGTCGAACCTCCCGTCCCGGATGTGGAACGCCGTGTGGCGCCCGACCTCCGGGTCGCTGCGGCTGATCGCGCTGCTCGGCGTCATCGGCAACGTACTGATCGTCGTCAGCGGCGGCGCCGTCCGCGTCACCAAGTCCGGGCTCGGCTGCCCCGACTGGCCCCGCTGCTCCGGCGACAGCCTCGTCCCCACGCACAACCCCGAGCACCACGTGCTGAACATGTCGATCGAGTTCGGCAACCGGCTGGTCACCTTCGTCGTGCTGGCCGCCGGGCTGCTGGTGTTCATCGCGGCGCTGCGGCTGCGCCCCCGCCGCCGGGAGCTCGTCTGGTGGGCGCTGGCGCAGCCGATGAGCGTCGTCGCGCAGGCCGTCATCGGCGGGATCGTGGTCCTGACGAAGCTGCACCCGACGGCCGTCTCCCTGCACTTCCTCGTGTCGCCCGCGCTGCTGGTCTTCTGCGTGGCCCTGTGGATCCGCGCCGGTGAGGGCGACGCCCCGCCCCGGCCGCTCGCGGGCCCGTGGACGCGCCGCCTCACCGCCGCGCTCCTGGTGTCGTGCGCCGCCGTCCTCGTCGCCGGGACCGTCGTCACCGGTACCGGCCCCCACGCGGGGGACGCCGACTCCCGCCGGTACGGCTTCGACATCACCGACGTCGCCCGCGTCCACAGCACGCTGGCCTGGGTGACCACCGCCCTGACCGTGCTCGTCATCATCGCCCTCTACCGGACGGGCGCCCCCGCGGCCGCCCGCCGCCGCGCCCACGAGCTGGCCGCGCTCATCGTCTTCCAGGGCGTCGTGGGCTACGTCCAGTACTTCCTCGGCGTCCCCGAGGGTCTCGTGCTGCTGCACATGCTCGGGTCGGTGCTGATGTGGATCGCGGCCTTCCGCCTGTTCTTCGCCCTCCGCGACCGCGGCGAGGTGCCCGCCGTCGCACCGCCCGCCGCCGGGGCGCCCTCCGCCCAGAGCAAGAGCGAGAGCCCTCAGCCCGCGTAGCGGGTCGGGCGAGTCGAACCTGCGTCGGTGCCGGGTCAGGTCTTGCGGAGGAAGGCGCGGAGGCGGTCCAGCGGCCAGGTGTTGACGACGTCGTCGGGCGTCAGCCAGCCGCGCTGCGCGGTGCCGACGCCGTAGCGGATGTTGCGGTGGTGGCCCACGGAGTGGGCGTCGGTGTCGACGGAGAACTTCACCCCGTACCGCTTGGCGCGGCGGATCAGGTCGGCGGGCAGGTCCAGCCGGTCGGGGAACGAGTCGACCTCCATGGCGGTGCCGGTGCGGGCGGCGCAGCGGAACACCTCGTCCCAGTCGGCGTCGACGGGCGAGCGGCGGCCGATGCTGCGGGCGGTCGGGTGGCCGATCACGTGGACGTGCGGGTTCTCGCAGGCGCGGACGAGGCGCCGGGTCATGGCGTCCCGGTCCTGGGTGAAGTGCGAGTGGACCGAGGCGACGCAGATGTCGAAGCCGGACAGGAAGTCGGCGTCCCAGTCGACACCGCCGTCCGGGTCGATGTTCAGCTCGGTGCCGTGGAGCAGCGTCATGCCGGGGTACTCGGCCTGGAGTTCGGCGACCCGCCGCCGCTGGGCGAGCATCTTCTCGTCCGTCATCCGCTGCATGAACAGGTTCGGCGCGTGGTCGGTGATCGCGTAGTACTCCAGGCCGCGGGCGTGCGCGGCGGCGACCATGTCCTCCAGGGAGGCGATGCCGTCGGTGAGGTCGGTGTGGCTGTGCAGGTCGCCGCGCAGGTCCTCGACGGTGACCAGCCGGGGCAGCTCGTCCGCCAGGGCCGCCTCGATCTCGCCGGTGTCCTCGCGGAGCGCCGGGTGGATCCAGGGGAGGCCGAGCCGCTCGTAGACCTCCTCCTCGGTCCCGGACACGATCAGCTCGTTCGACTCGGCGTGGAACAGCCCGTACTCCGACAGCTTGAGGCCCGCCTTCACGGCGATCTCCCGGGTGCGGATGTTGTGCGCCTGCGACCCGGTGAAGTACTGCAGCGCGGCGCCCCACGACTCGGGCGGGACGACGCGCAGGTCGACCTGGAGGCCCTTGGCGGTGCGGATCGAGGTCTTCTTCTCGCCGCTCGCGATGACCTCGGCGACGAGCGGCAGCGCGGTGAACGCCGCCATGACCGGCCGCGGGTCGCGGGACGCCGCGAGGACGTCCACGTCCCCGATCGTCTCCCGCATCCGGCGCAGGGAGCCCGCGTGCTCGCAGCGCTCCACCTCCGGCAGCGCGGACAGCGCCGCGACGATCTCGTCGGCCACGCCGGCGGCGGCGTCGACGAGCACGCGCTCGCCGGAGCTGCGCAGCAGTTCGATGCCGTGGAGGATGTTCTCCTCCGTCTTCGGGCCGAAGCCCTTGAGGCCGCGCAGGCGGCCCTCGCGGATCGCGGTGGACAGCTCGTCCACCGAGGAGACGCCCAGTTCCTCGTAGAGGGCGAGGGCCTTCTTCGGGCCGAGGGTCGGGATGGCCGTCAGCGCCCTGACCCCGGCCGGGATCTGGGTGCGCAGCTCCTCCACCTGCCGGATGGTGCCGGTGGTGGTGTAGTCGAGCACCTTCTTGGCGATCGCCTCGCCCACCGTGGGGATCTTGCGCAGCCCGGCCAGGTCGAGGCCGGAGATGTCGTCGGGATGCCCGGCGATGGCCCGCGCGGCCTTCTCGTACGCCCTGATCTTGAAGGCGTCGCCCCCGGTGATCGAGAGGAGGTCGGCCAGTTCCTGGATGAGGTCAGCGGCCTCGTCGTTCGCCCGTGCCATGCCCCGAGTCTAGGAGCCGGCACCGACGTTTCCCGTGCCCGCCGGGCCCGGCCCCGGAGGTCAGCGCAGCGGGGCGAGCGGTCCGCCCGGATTGTCCATCCGGCCGCGCAGGACCTCGTCGGCGATCGCGGACACCTCGTCCTGGGGCAGCCGCCGGTAGCCGTCGGCGGTGACCACCGCGATCGTCGGGTAGATGCGCCGGGACTGGTCGGGCCCGCCGGTGGCGGAGTCGTCGTCGGCCGCGTCGTAGAGGGCGTGCACGCAGACGGTCGCGGCGTCCTCCTCGGAGAGGTCGCGCCGGTAGAGCTTCTTCAGCGCGCCCGTCGCGTAGGGGGAGCCGGAGCCGTCCGCGTGGTAGTCGCGTGCCTCCTGCGGGGCGCCGGTGATGTCGTAGGTGTAGATCCGGCCTTCGCCGGCGTCGGGGTCGTACCCGGCGAACAGCGGGACGACCGCGAGCCCCTGCAGCGCCTGCGCGAGGTTGGCCTGGACGACGGCGCCGAGGCGGCGGGCCTTGCCCGGAAGCGACAGCGGGACCGTCTCCATCTTCTCGTAGTGCTCCAGCTCCACCTGGAACAGCCGGACCATCTCCAGCGCGAGCCCGACCGTCCCGGCGAACGCGACCGCGGAGTACTCGTCGCCGCGCTGCACCTTGTCCAGGTCGCGGTACGCGATGCGGTTGCCCTGGGTGGCGCGCCGGTCGCCGGCCATCATGACGCCGCCCGGGAACGTCAGCGCCAGGACGGTGGTGCCGTGCGGCAGCTCGGGGACGTCCCCCTCCGGCACCCGGTTGACGGGCAGCAGCTCCGGGGAGTGGAGGCGCAGGAGGTCCACGAACGACGCGGGCCCCGCCTCGAAGAACTCGGGCGGTATCCCCTGGTCCTGGCTCCGGCCGATCACGGCGGCTCCTCTCCGTTCCGTCGTCCTGACGATCTCGCGGTCCCGATCCTTCCACGCTGCCACACGGACCTGCCACTCACACGCCACCGCTAGGCCTGTGGCTTGTGGGGGGCGCCCCCACACCCCCCGGTTCGCCGGCGCTCAAGCTTCCGGGGCCTCCGGCGGATTCCGCTGCCCGCGGGTGACGCCCACGCAGGCGGCGACCACGCAGCAGACGGCGACCCACTGGCGGAAGGTGAGGAACTCGCCGAGCAGCAGCATCCCCACCAGCGCGGCGGCCGCGGGCTCCAGGCTCATCAGGATCCCGAACACGCGGGCGGGCATGCGCCGCAGCGCCTCCAGCTCCAGCGAGTACGGGATGACCGACGACAGCAGGCCGACGCCCACGCCGATCAGCAGGAGCTCGGGGTCCAGCATGGCGGCGCCGGCGGATGCCGCCCCCGCGGGCAGCACGACCGCCGTCCCGACGATGCTGGCGAACGCGAGGCCGGTGGTCCCGGAGAACCGCTTGCCGGTGGCGGCGGTGAGCAGGATGTAGGCGGCCCAGCACACCCCGGCCAGCAGCGCGAACGCGACGCCGACGGGGTCCAGGCCCTCGGTGCCGCCTCTGGCCAGCAGCACGACGCCCGCCCCCGCCAGCACGACCCACAGCGCGTCCCGCGGGCGCCGCGACGCCACGATCGCCACCGTGAGCGGCCCGAGGAACTCGATCGTGACCGCAGCGCCGAGCGGGATCCGCGCGAACGACTGGTAGATGGACACGTTCATCAGCGCCAGCGCCAGCCCGAAGCAGGCCGCGATGGCGAGGCTGGACCTGGAGTGGTCGCGCAGCACCGTCCGGAGCGCCTTGCGCGCCAGGAAGCCCAGCACGATCGCGGACGTCAGCAGCCGCATCGACACGACGGCGCTCGGCGGCAGCCGGTCGAACAGGTGCTTGGCGAGCCCGGCGCCGACCTGGACGGAGATGATGCCGAGCACGACCAGCGCGGGCGGCGGCACCGAGCCCAGCGACAGGATCCGGGCGCGCCACGACGGGGCGGACGCCCCGCCGAGCGGCTCGGGCGTCTCAGCGAGTGCCATCGGCTACTCCCACCGGAAGAACCGGGCCGCGAGCGCGAGCCCCGCGACCGCCCACACCGCGAGGACGAGCACGGGGCCGGCCGGGAGCGCCGCGCCGTCGCGCAAAACGTCGCGCAGCCCCTCGGCCAGCGCGGAGATCGGCAGCAGCTCCAGGGCGTCCCGGACCGGGGCGGGGAACTCGTCCAGGGGGAAGACGACCCCGCCGACCGCCAGCAGCAGGACGTAGACGAGGTTCGCGGCGGCGAGGGTGGCCTCCGCGCGCAGCGTCCCGGCCATGAGCAGCCCGAACCCGCTGAACGCGGCCGTGCCGAGCAGCAGCAGGACGACCACCGAGAAGGGGTCGCCGTGCGGCTCCCAGCCGAGCGCCAGCGCCACCGCGCAGATCACCGCGGCCTGCAGCGCCTCGACCGCGACCACGGTGAGGGTCTTGGCGGCGATGAGCCCGGCGCGCGGCAGCGGCGTCGCGCCGAGCCGCTTGAGCACGCCGTAGCGCCGCTCGAAGCCGGTGCCGATGGCCTGCCCGGTGAACGCCGTCGACATGACCGCGAGGGCGAGGATGCCGGGGGTGAGGAAGCCGACGCGGGACCCGGCGCCGAGGTCCAGCAGGGACGTGGCGCCGAACAGGACCAGCAGCACCACCGGGATGATCAGCGTCAGCAGGAGCTGCTCGCCGTTGCGGAGCATCGTGCGCAGCTCGTAGCGCGTCTGGGCCAGGACCATCCCCGGCAGCGGCACGGCGGCCGGTGCCGGGGTGAAGTCCAGCGGCGCCGCCTTCGGGGGCGCGGCCTCGTACGGGGTGGTCACGGGCGCAGCTCCCGTCCGGTCAGCTCCAGGAAGACGTCCTCCAGCGTGCGGCGCTCGATGCGCAGGTCCTCCGTCATGACGCCGTGCGAGGCGCACCAGGCGGTGACGGTGGCCAGCAGCTCGGGGCGGACGTCCGCCTCGATCAGGTAGTGCCCGGCGGGCGACTCCTTCGCGGCGCACCCGGCGGGCAGCGCCGACAGCAGCTCCTCCAGGCCGAGGCCGGGCCGGGCGCGGAAGCGCAGCTGCCGCTCGGCGCCGGTCAGCTCCTCGGGCGCGCCCTCCGCGACGACCTTGCCGTGGTCGACGATGACGACGCGGTCGGACAGGTGCTCGGCCTCCTCCATGTTGTGCGTGGTGAGGACGACCGACACCCCGGCGGCCCGGAGCTCCCCGATGAGCTCCCAGGTCGAGCGCCTGGCCTGCGGGTCGAGCCCGGTGGTGGGCTCGTCCAGGAAGACGAGCTCGGGCCGCCCGACCACGGCGACGGCCAGCGAGAGCCGCTGCTGCTGCCCGCCCGACATGCGGCGGAACGGGGTGCGGGCGTGCCCGGACAGGCCGAGCCGCTCCAGCAGGGCCCGCGGGTCGAGCGGCGCCGCGTGGAACGAGGCGACGAGGTCGAGGAACTCCCCGGCGCGGGCCGTCGCCGGCACGCCCCCCGACTGCGGCATCACGCCCACCCTCGGCTTCAGCGCCCGCCCGTCCGCGGCCGGGTCGAGCCCGAGGACGCGGACGGTGCCCGAGTCGGCCCGCCGGAACCCCTCGCAGATCTCGATCGTGGTGGTCTTGCCGGCGCCGTTGGGGCCGAGCAGCGCGGTGACGGCGCCCCGGGCGGCGCTGAGCGACAGGCCGTCCACGGCCGTGACCGCGCCGTAGCGCTTGACGAGCGAGTCCAGCTCGACGGCGCCGCCTCCGGGGGGTGTCATGCCGACGAGTTTAGATCTGGGGCCTGACCGGTTCGTTCCGGGTCCCGCCGGTGCGCCGCGTGAAGATCGGGTAAAGCCGCCCGGTGCCGGGCCCGGCCGCGCCGGTCCGCCGCACACGGCGCGGTACGCGGCAGTTTCGTTCGCGCGGGCCGGGGGAGGTCACCGCCTGTCGCCGGTGGTCCGCGCCGAGCCGGGGCTTCGCGGCACCGCGGCCGCGCCGAGGAGGTGGGGATGCCGTTTCACGTCGATTCGGAGGTCGGGCCGCTGCGGGGGGTCCTGCTGCACCGGCCGGAGCTCTCGCTGAAGCGCCTCACCCCGTCCAACGCCGCCGGCCTGCTGTTCGACGACGTGCTGTGGGTGCGGCGGGCCGTGGAGGAGCACGAGGAGTTCGAGGACGTCCTGCGCTCCGCGGGCGTGCGGACGTACCTGCTGATCGACCTGCTCAGGGAGACGGTCGAGATCCCCGAGGCGCGCAAGCACATCCTCGACGCGGTCGTCGACCCGCACTTCTACGGGCCCCTGGCGACCGACGCCATCCGCAACTGCTTCGACGCCATGGACCTGGACGAGCTGTCGTCGTACCTCGTCGGCGGGGTCACCAAGCGCGAGATGCTGGAGCGGATGCAGGCGCCGGCGTCCATCGCGTTCCACTCGATCGGGCCGGACGGGTTCATCCTCCCGCCGCTGCCCAACCACCTGTTCACCCGCGACCCGTCCTGCTGGATCTACGACGGCGTCTCGATCAACGCCATGCGCAAGAAGGCGCGGATGCGCGAGACGGTGAACATGGAGGCCGTCTACCGCTGGCACCCGATGTTCGCGGGCGGCCACGACGCCCCTGAGGCGGGCGGCTACCACGTGTGGAACCGCGGTACCCGGATGGCCCCGGCGACGCTGGAGGGCGGCGACGTCCTGGTCATCGGCAACGGCGCGGTCCTGGTCGGGATGAGCGAGCGGACGCAGCCGCAGGCGGTCGAGATGCTCGCGCAGTCGCTGTTCGCCGCCGGCTCCTGCTCCCGGATCGTCGCGCTCCGGATGCCGCAGAAACGGGCGTTCATGCATCTGGACACCGTGATGACGATGGTCGACCACGGCGTGTTCACCACCTACGCGGGCCTGGGGCTCCTGCCGTCCCACACCGTCGAGCCGGGCGACACCGAGAAGGAACTGAAGATCACCGACCACCCCCCTGAGGACATGTACAAGGCGATCGCCGCCGCCCTCGGCGTCGACGACGTGAAGGTCCTCACCCCCACGCAGGACGTGTTCGCCGCCGAGCGCGAGCAGTGGGACGACGGCAACAACGTGCTGGCCCTGGCGCCGGGCGTGGTCGTCGCCTACGAGCGCAACGCGACGAGCAACAACCACCTGACCGCGAACGGGATCGAGGTCATCACGATCCGCGGCAGCGAGCTGGGGCGGGGACGCGGCGGACCGCGCTGCATGACCTGCCCGATCGAACGGGACGCCTGAGGGCACCGCCCCGGGAGGGCCGGGGCACGGGGGAGGGGACATGCGCGTCGTCGTCGCGCTCGGAGGGAACGCGCTGGTCAGGCGGGGGGAGACACCGGACGCCGAACCGCAGCGCGGCAACGTCGACCGGGCGGTCCGGTCGCTGGTGCCGCTCGCCGAGCGGCACGAGCTGATCATCACGCACGGGAACGGGCCGCAGGTGGGGGTGCTCGCGCTGGAGAGCCTCAACGACCCCGGCCTGACCCGCCCGTACCCGCTGGACACCGTCGGCGCGGAGACCCAGGGCATGATCGGGTACTGGATGCTGCAGTCGCTGCAGAACGCGCTGCCCGGCCGCCAGGTGATGGCGATGATCACCCAGACGCTGGTGTCGGCGGTGGACCCGGCGTTCGCCGACCCGGCCAAGTTCGTCGGGCAGCTCTACGGCCGGGTGGAGGCCGAGAAGCTCGCCGCGGAGTACGGGTGGACCGTCCGGCGGGACGGGGAGGGCTGGCGCCGCGTGGTCCCGTCCCCGCGGCCGCAGCGGGTCATCGAGACCCGGCTGATCAGGGAGCTGGTCCGGCTCGGGACGATCGTCGTCTGCGCGGGCGGCGGCGGCATCCCGGTCGTCCGCAACGACGTCGGGCGGCTGGAGGGCGTCGAGGCGGTGATCGACAAGGACCACACGGCGTCGCTCCTGGCGGAGAGCATGGACGCGGACGCGCTGCTGATCCTCACCGACGTGCCCCGGGTGATGCGGGACTTCGGCACCGACCGGGAGAAGGAGATCGTCCACACCACCCCGTACGAGCTGCGGGCCGAGCGGTTCCCCGCCGGGTCGATGGGGCCCAAGGTGGAGGCCGCCGCGACCTTCGTCGAGCGGACGGGCGACATGGCCGCGATCGGGCTGCTCGACCAGTGCGCGGAGATCCTCGACGGAACCGCCGGGACGATCGTCACTCCCAGCGGGACCTGGCCGCTTGCGAGCACGCCGTGACCGCCGGGACCGCGCCGGGCTCGTTCGCGCGCAGCCTCCTGCGGACCAAGTCCGTCGACCGGCTCGTCGCCGAGGGCGGGGCCGGCGAGGGCGGCGAGCTCAAGCGCTCGCTGAGCCTGCTGCAGCTCACCGCCATCAGCATCGGCGCGACCCTCGGCACCGGCATCTTCGTCGTGCTCGGCGAGGCGGTGCCGCTGGCGGGCCCGGCGGTCATGCTGTCGTTCGTCCTCGCCGCCGTCACCGCGCTGTTCTCGGCCCTGTCGTACGCCGAGCTGGCCGGGACGATCCCGGTGGCCGGGTCGTCGTACTCCTACGCCTACGCCACGCTCGGCGAGCTCGTCGCCTGGGTGTGCGGCTGGTGCCTGCTGCTGGAGTACGCGGTGTCGGTGTCGGCCGTCTCGGTCGGCTGGGGCTCCTACCTCAACGCGTTCTTCGACGCCGCGTTCGGCTTCACGATCCCGGACGCGGTCAGCAGCCCGCCGGGCGAGGGCGGGCTCGTCAACATCCCGGCGGTGGTCGTGGTCATGCTGGCCACGTTCCTGCTGCTGCGCGGCGCGTCGGAGAGCGCCACCGCCAACACGATCATGGTGTTCCTCAAGATCGCCGTGCTGCTGTTCTTCTGCGCGGTCGCGTTCACCGCGTTCCGGTCGCAGAACCTCGCCTCGTTCGCGCCGATGGGCTGGGCGGGACTCAGCGCCGCCGGCTCCAGGGTCTTCTTCTCCTACATCGGCTTCGACGCCGCGTCCACCGCCGGCGAGGAGGCCAAGGACCCGCGCCGCGACCTGCCGCTCGCGATCATCATCTCGCTGGTCGTCGTGACCGCCATCTACGTGCTGGTCGCGCTGGCCGCGGTCGCCGCGATGCACTGGACGGAGTTCGACATCAGCGGCTCCGAGGCGTCGCTGGCGGAGGTGCTGGACACGGCGACCGGGGCCACGTGGCCGTCGATCGTCCTGTCGCTCGGCGCGGTGATCGCCATCGCCAGCGTCGTCCTCACCGTCATGTACGGGCAGACCCGCATCCTGTTCGCGATGTCGCGGGACGGCCTCGTCCCGCCCGTCTTCCAGAAGGTGAGCCCGTCGCGGCGGGTGCCGGTCGCCAACACGGTCATCGTGGCGCTGTTCATCTCGGTGCTGGCGGCGGTGATCCCGCTCGGCCGGCTGGTGGACGCCACGAGCATCGGGACGCTGTTCGCGTTCGCGCTCGTCAGCGTCGGCGTCATCGTCCTGCGCCGCACCCGGCCCGACCTGCCGCGCGGCTTCCGGGTCCCGTTCTACCCGGTGACGCCGCTGCTCGGCGTCGGGTTCTGCCTGTACCTGATGGTCGGCCTCGGCGGCGTCACCTGGGTGGTCTTCGGGCTCTGGATCCTCGTCGGCCTGGCCGCGTACTTCCTGTACGGGCACCGGCGGTCGCGCCTGGCGGCCGGACCCTCGGGAAGGACGTCGCCATGAGCGGGCGGAACGCGATGCGGGTCCTGGTCGGATACTCGCCCGACGACCGCGGCGAGGACGCCCTCGCCCTCGCGGCCCTGGTCGCCGAGGCCGCGGGCGCGTCGCTCACGGCCGCGCACGTCTACCCGCCCCCGTGGCCCGCCCACGGCCCCGGCAGGGTGGACGCCGAATGGGTCGCCTACCTCAAGAGCCAGGCGGACGAGGCCCTGGCCCAGGCGGCCGAGCGGCTCCGCGAGCTGTCGGTGCCGCAGGAGCGCCTCACCGTGCGCGCCCACCCCCACCGGGGGAGCGGCCGCGGGCTCGCCGAGGTGGCCAGGGAGGTCGGCGCCGGCCTCATCGTCATCGGCTCGGCCCCGCGCGGGCGGCGCGGGCGCATCGCCATCGGCAGCACCGCCGACCAGCTCCTGCACGGCTCGCCCGCCCCGGTGATGCTCGCTCCCCGCGGCTACGCAGGGAACGCGCCCGGCAAGCTGGAGCGGCTGACGATCGCGTACTGGCGCCGCCGTGACGTCGAGGGGCCGCTGCGCACCGCCGCGGAGTTCGCCGGGGTCCTCGGCCTGCCGATGCGCCTGCTCACGCTCGTGCTGCGGCCTCCAGGGCTCGCGGCGCGGTTCCAGGCCGCCGGCGGCGTCCTGGAGCGGCAGGCGGCGCAGGCCGACGAGGACCTGCGCGAGGCCGCCGGGTTCCTCGGCGGCGGCGCGCCGGTGGAGCGGCTGACGGCCGTCGGGACCGGCATCGACAAGGCCCTCGGCACCGTCGATATGCTGCCCGGGGAAGTGCTGGCCTGCCATTCCAGCCATGACGCGCCGCTGCGCAAGGTCTTCCTCGGCGAGAGCTCCGGCAAGATCGTGCGGGCCGCGCCGTGCCCGGTGCTGGTCCTGCCGCGCGCCGCGGGGAAAGCCCAGGTTAGGTAAGGCTTACCTGCGTGAGCTACGACATCGGCGATCCGGTGTTTCTCGGGAAGGAATTACGGCACACTGATGTTGTGAAATACGTGAGCGAGGACCAGACGCATGCCCGGGCCGCCGTCGTGCGGCCTTCCGGCGTGCCGTCCGGCCCCGGTCACGCCGGCTCCGGCGCGTCGCTGACCGGCGCCGGGACCGAGCGCGACACCCGCGCCCGGGTGGCGCGGCTGATCCTCGAGCACGGGCCCGTCACGGCGTCCGCGCTGGGGGAGCGCGTCGGCCTCACGCCGGCCGCGATCCGCCGGCACCTGGACGTGCTGCTGGCCGAGGGCATGATCGAGGTCCGCAAGGCGCGCACGCCCCAGGCCCGCCGCGGCCGGGGACGTCCCGCGAAGTGGTTCGCCATCACCGACGAGGGGCGCAGCGCGTTCGTGCACGCCTACGACGACCTGGCGACCAGCGCGCTGCGGTTCCTCGCCGAGACGGCGGGCGAGCACGCGGTCGCCGAGTTCGCCCGGCGCCAGATAGCCGATCTGGAGCGGCGCTACCGGCCCGTCGTGCAGGACGCCCCGCCCCACCAGCGGGTCCGCACGCTCGCCGAGGCGCTGTCGGGCGACGGCTACGCGGCCGCCGCGGCCAAGGCGCCGCAGCCGGGCGGCGGCGAGCAGCTGTGCCAGCACCACTGCCCGGTCGCGCACGTCGCCGCGGAGTTCCCGCAGCTGTGCGAGGCCGAGACCGAGGCGTTCAGCCGGCTGCTGGGCACGCCCGTCCAGCGGCTGGCCACGATCGCCCACGGCGACGGGATCTGCACCACCCACGTCAGCTCCCGCTCCCTGAGCGGGAAGGACGGGGGCGGTGATCCCGCCGCGAGCGTCGCCCCTGGCGGGGACGCGGGGGAGCGGTCCCCTGAACGAACACACATAAATGACGAGGAGTCCGGAGGGACGCCCCAATGACTACTGCAGCCCACCCTGAGCTGGAAGGGCTCGACAGGTACAAGTTCGGCTGGGCCGACTCTGACGAGGCCGGTGCCTCGGCCCGCCGCGGCCTGAACGAGGAAGTCGTCCGCGACATCTCGGCCAAGAAGGACGAACCCGACTGGATGCTCGACCTGCGTCTCAAGGGCCTGCGGCTGTTCGACAAGAAGCCGATGCCCACGTGGGGCTCCGACCTGTCGGCCATCGACTTCGACAACATCAAGTACTTCGTGCGCTCCACCGAGCAGCAGGCCACGTCCTGGGAGGAGCTCCCCGAGGACATCAAGAACACCTACGACAAGCTCGGCATCCCGGAGGCGGAGAAGCAGCGCCTCATCGCCGGCGTCGCCGCGCAGTACGAGTCCGAGGTCGTGTACCACAAGATCCGCGAGGACCTTGAGGAGAAGGGCGTCCTGTTCCTGGACACCGACACCGGCCTGCGCGAGCACCCGGAGATCTTCCAGGAGTACTTCGGCTCGGTGATCCCCGTCGGCGACAACAAGTTCGCCGCGCTCAACACCGCCGTCTGGTCGGGCGGCTCGTTCGTCTACGTGCCGCCGGGCGTGCACGTGGAGATCCCGCTGCAGGCGTACTTCCGCATCAACACCGAGAACATGGGGCAGTTCGAGCGGACGCTGATCATCGCGGACGAGGGCTCCTACGTCCACTACGTCGAGGGCTGTACCGCGCCGATCTACAAGTCGGACTCGCTGCACTCCGCGGTCGTGGAGATCATCGTGAAGAAGGACGCCCGCGTCCGCTACACGACGATCCAGAACTGGTCCAACAACGTCTACAACCTGGTGACCAAGCGCGCCGTCGCCTACGAGGGCGCCACCATGGAGTGGGTCGACGGCAACATCGGCTCCAAGGTCACCATGAAGTACCCGGCGGTGTACCTGCTCGGCGAGCACGCCAAGGGCGAGACCCTGTCGATCGCCTTCGCCGGCGAGGACCAGCACCAGGACGCCGGAGCCAAGATGGTGCACGCCGCCCCGAACACCTCCAGCACCATCATCTCCAAGTCGGTGGCGCGCGGCGGCGGCCGCACGTCCTACCGCGGCCTGGTCCAGGTCCAGGACGGCGCGGCGCGCAGCAAGTCCACCGTCAAGTGCGACGCGCTCCTCGTCGACCAGATCAGCCGGTCCGACACCTACCCCTACGTCGACGTCCGCGAGGACGACGTGGAGATGGGCCACGAGGCCACCGTCTCCAAGGTGTCCGAGCAGCAGCTGTTCTACCTCATGAGCCGCGGTCTCACCGAGGACGAGGCCATGGCGATGATCGTGCGCGGGTTCGTCGAGCCCATCGCGCGCGAGCTGCCGATGGAGTACGCCCTCGAGCTGAACCGGCTCATCGAACTGCAGATGGAAGGAGCCGTGGGTTGATGGGACTGGAAACCCGGTCTGATCAGCGGCCGCTCTCGACGCTGCACGACAGGTCGTCGTACGACCTGGGCGACTTCGAGGTGCCCGCGGGCCGCGAGGAGGAGTGGCGGTTCACCCCGCTGCGCCGCCTCCGCGGCCTGCACAACGGCACAGCCGAGCCGCACGGCAAGGTCCTGGTCGAGGCCGACGCGGCGCCGGAGGTGACGGTGGAGAGCGTCGGCCGCGACGACGCCCGGATCGGCAAGTCCTACGTGCCGGCCGACCGCGTCAGCGCGCAGGCGTGGAACTCCTTCACCCAGGCGACGGTCGTGACCGTTCCGAAGGAGGCCGTCGCGTCCGCGCCGACCATCCTGCGCGTGCGCGGCGAGGACGCCTCCTCGGCCGCCTACGGCCACACCACGGTCGTGGTGGAGCCGTTCGCCGAGGCGACCGTCGTGCTCGCGCACCGCGGTTCGGCGACCTACGCCGACAACGTCGAGTTCGTCGTCGGCGACGGCGCCCGCCTCTCGGTGATCAGCCTCCAGGACTGGGCCCACGACAGCGTGCACGTGTCGCACCAGCACGCCAGGCTCGGCCGCGACGCCCGGTTCGTGTCGCACAACATCTCGCTCGGCGGCGACGTCGTGCGGATCTCGCCGTCCGTGGCCTACGACCGGCCCGGCGGCGACGCCGAACTGTACGGGGTGTACTTCGTCGACGGCGGCCAGCACCTGGAGCACCGCCTCCTGGTCGACCACGCCGTCCCGAACTGCCGCAGCCGCGTCGACTACCGCGGCGCGCTGCAGGACCAGGACGCGCACGCCGTCTGGATCGGCGACGTGATCATCCGCGCGGAGGCGGAGGGCACCGACACCTACGAGCTGAACCGCAACCTCGTGCTCACCGACGGGACGCGGGTCGACTCCGTCCCGAACCTGGAGATCCTCACCGGCGAGGTCGCCGGCGCCGGGCACGCCTCGGCGTCCGGCCGGCTGGACGACGAGCACCTGTTCTACCTCCAGGCGCGCGGCATCTCCTTCGACGAGGCGCGCCGCATGGTCGTGCGCGGCTTCCTCGGCCAGCTGATCGAGCGCATCGAGGTCGCCGAGGTCCGCGACAAGGTCATCGAGGCGATCGAGGAGGAGCTGGACCGGGGAGCGGCTCGATGAGCTACATCAAGGTGTGCGCGCTCGACGACGTCCCCGCCGACGGCGCGATCGCCGTCGAGGTGGACGACACGCCGGTCGCGATCGCGCGCAGCGGTGACGACGTGTACGCCGTCAACGACATCTGCTCGCACGCCGAGGTCTCCCTCTCCGAGGGCGAGGTCTACGACGGCACCATCGAGTGCTGGCTGCACGGGTCCTGCTTCGACCTGCGCAGCGGCAAGCCCACCAACCCGCCGGCCACGCAGCCGGTCGCCACATACAAGGTCAAGGTCGAGGGCGGCGACGTCTACGTGTCGCTCGCCGCCGGCGACTAGGCCCCACGACGAAGGAACCACGAGCACATGGCCACGCTAGAGATCCGCGACCTCCACGTTTCCGTCGGCGACGGCGCCGACGCGACGGAGATCCTGCGCGGGGTCGACCTGACCGTGCAGGCCGGCGAGACCCACGCGATCATGGGGCCGAACGGCTCCGGCAAGTCCACCCTGGCGTACGCGATCGCCGGGCACCCCAAGTACGAGGTGACGTCCGGGTCCGTGACCCTCGACGGCGAGGACGTCCTCGCCATGTCGGTCGACGAGCGGGCCCGCGCCGGGCTGTTCCTCGCGATGCAGTACCCGGTCGAGGTGCCGGGCGTGTCGGTGTCGAACTTCCTGCGCTCGGCCGTCACCGCCGTCCGCGGCGAGGCCCCGAAGCTCCGCGAGTTCTCCAAGGAGATGAAGCAGGCGATGGACGCGCTCGCCATCGACCCCGCCTTCGCGCAGCGCAGCCTGAACGAGGGCTTCTCCGGCGGTGAGAAGAAGCGGCACGAGATCCTGCAGCTGGAGATGCTGAGGCCGAAGGTCGCCATCCTGGACGAGACCGACTCCGGCCTCGACGTCGACGCCCTCAAGGTCGTCTCCGAGGGCATCACCCGGTTCGCGTCCGGCGACACCGGCGTCCTGCTCATCACCCACTACACGCGCATCCTGCGGTACGTGAAGCCGGACTTCGTGCACGTCTTCTCCGCGGGCCGCCTCGTCGCCGAGGGCGGGCCCGAACTGGCCGACGAGCTTGAGGAAGAGGGCTACGAGAAGTACACCAAGGCGGGCGCATCCCTATGACGCCGAGCGGAGCGCCCCAGGGGGCGCGGGCGGAGGCCGCGCCGCAGGGCGGCCCGGCCCTCCTGCCGGAGGAGCTGAAGAAGGACTTCCCGCTGCTGCAGCGCACGGTGCGCGGCGGGCGCCCCCTGGTGTACCTCGACTCGGGCGCGACGTCGCAGAAGCCGCTGCGCGTGCTGGACGCGGAGCGCGAGTTCTACGAGCGGCACAACGCGGCGCCGCACCGGGGCGCGCACCTGCTGGCCGAGGAGGCGACGGAGGGCTACGAGCAGGCCCGCGCGTCGATCGCCCGGTTCATCGGCGCGGCGCCCGGTGAGATCGTGTTCACCAAGAACGCCACCGAGGGCATCAACCTCGTCGCCTACGCGATGAGCAACGCCGTGACCGCGGGCCCGGAGGCGGCGCGGTTCGCGGTCGGCCCCGGTGACGAGATCGTGGTGTCGGAGATGGAGCACCACGCCAACCTGGTCCCGTGGCAGCAGCTCTGCCGGCGGACCGGGGCGACGCTGCGCTGGTTCGGCATCACCGACGACGGCCGCCTCGACCTGGCCGACCTGGACGGCCTCGTCAACGAGCGGACGAAGATCGTCGCGCTGACGCACCAGTCGAACGTGCTGGGCACCGTCCCGCCGATCGACCTGATCGTGGCGCGCGCCCACGCCGTGGGGGCGCTCGTCCTGCTGGACGCCGCGCAGTCCGTGCCGCACCAGCCGGTGGACGTGTCCGCGCTGGGGGCCGACTTCCTGGCGTTCTCCGGGCACAAGATGCTCGGCCCGACCGGCATCGGCGTGCTGTGGGGGCGGTCGGAGCTGCTGGAGGCGATGCCGCCGTTCATCACCGGCGGTTCGATGATCGAGGTCGTCCAGCTGGAGGAGTCGACGTTCATGCCGCCGCCGCAGCGGTTCGAGGCGGGCGTCCCGATGACCGCGCAGGCGATCGGCCTCGGCGCGGCGTGCGAGTACCTCGCCGAGATCGGCATGGACCGGGTGCACGCGCACGAGGAGGCGCTGGTCGCCTACTCGCTGGAGCGGCTCACCGAGATCCCCGGCGTCCGGATCATCGGCCCCGGCACCACCGAGGCCCGCGGCGGCGCCGTGTCGTTCACCGTCGAGGACATCCACCCGCACGACGTCGGGCAGGTCCTCGACGACCTGGGCGTCGAAGTGCGCGTCGGCCACCACTGCGCGTGGCCGATCTGCCGCCGCTTCGGCATCCCGGCGACCACCCGCGCGACGTTCTACCTCTACAACACCCTCGCCGACGTGGACGCCCTCACCGACGGGGTCCGGCAGGCCCAGAAGTTCTTCGGTACCTCATGATCCCGGGGGATGGCAGGGGGGGCGTCCCCCCTGAAGGGAACTGTGGAACACGCTGGGCCGGGGCCCGGTTGTAGGGATAAAGGCTTGAAAGGACGACATGCAGCTGGAGGCGATGTACCAGGAGGTCATCCTGGACCATTACCGCAACCCCCTTCACAAGGGGCTGCGGGAGCCGTTCGAGGGGGAGGCGCACCACGTCAACCCGACGTGCGGTGACGAGGTGACGCTGCGCGTCCACCTGTCCGGCGACGGTCAGGACGCCACGGTCGCGGACGTCTCCTACGACTCCATGGGCTGCTCGATCAGCCAGGCCAGCGCCTCGGTGATGGCCGACCTGCTGATCGGGAAGTCCGTCAAGGAGGCGATGGCGGTCGGCGAGGAGTTCCTGACGCTGATGCAGTCGCGCGGCCAGGACGCCGACTTCGACGAGGACGTCCTCGAGGACGCCATCGCCTTCGCCGGGGTCTCCAAGTACCCCGCCAGGATCAAATGCGCCCTGCTCGCCTGGATGGCGTGGAAGGACGCGACCGCCCGCGCACTCGGAGAGGCATCATGACCGACACGCCCGCCACCGGCTCGCCCACCACGGGCACCGTCCCCGAGGAGGACATCCTCGAGGCCCTGAAGGACGTCGTCGACCCCGAACTCGGCATCAACGTCGTCGACCTCGGCCTCGTGTACGGCGTCAACCTCGACGACGAGGTCGCGACGCTGGACATGACGCTGACCAGCGCCGCGTGCCCGCTCACCGACGTGATCGAGGACCAGACGCACAGCGCGCTGGAGGGCCTGGTCAAGGACGTCAAGATCAACTGGGTGTGGCTCCCGCCGTGGGGCCCCGACAAGATCACCGACGACGGCCGCGACCAGCTCCGCGCCCTCGGCTTCAACATCTGACCCCGCGTCCCGGCGCGGATCGCGCGTGTGGAAGGGGCCGCACCCCGGTTCGGGGTGCGGCCCCTTCGCATGCGCGGCTCGCATGGGGCGGTCACTTCGGCGCGGTGTGCTCCGCGGGCGGCCGGGAGGCGTCCGTCCTCTTCGGCTTCGCCGGCCAGAGGGTGTGGCTGACGGGCCAGATCGACCAGATCGCCAGGACCATGCCGAGGCGGCCGAGCCAGGCACTGAGGGCGGCGGTGCGATCGGGGTCGTCCACCAGGGCGATCATCGCCAGGAGCAGGCCGCAGGCGATGGCGGTGGCGAGGGCGGCCTTGCCGAACTCCCGCCACTCGTACCGGGTGCGCGCCCGGCCGTACTTCGGTTTGCCGCGGGGCGGCGGGCCGCCCGCGAAGCGGTGCGCGAAACGCTCGTCGGCCCAGCGGACGATGCTGTGGCCGAACGCGACCGAGTAGCCGAGGTAGGCGGCGGCGAGGCCGTGCCCGGTGCCGGCGGTCGCGCCGCCGCGCAGGTCGATCGCCGTGGCGGCCAGCAGGACGAGGTCGATGAGCGGGACGCACAGCAGGAGCGCCGCGCCGGTCCGCCGCAGCCGCAGCGGGTAGCGGGCGAGGAGCCCGGCCCCGAGGACGACCCAGAAGCCGATCTCGCAGCCGACGATGATCGCGATGAGCACGTGGAATCCCTTCTTGCGTCACTCCAGCGTGGCGCGGCGACGGCGCGGGATCGTCGTCCGGTGTGAGGTTTCGCGGGTCGTCCGAAGGATGTACGGAAGGTCCTCACGCGGGTGGAGCGGGCACCCGCGCGGGGATGCTGAGATGTATCCGTGGACAAGGTCCGACGCCTCACGACCCGCCAGGACGTTCTGATCGCCGCCGCGGCGCTGGCCGGCGGGCTGCTGATGCTCGCCGTGCGCGGCTACTCCATCTGGTCGATGGAGGAGTGGAACCCGTCGCGCTGGGTGCGTCTCGTCCCGCTGCTGGGGCTGTGCTCGGCGATGCTGCTGAGGCGGACCGCGCCGCTGGCCGGGCTGGCCCTGGCGACCCCGTTCAACTTCGCCGACGTGGTCCTCGGCCCGAGCATCGCCACCGCGATGATCTACGGGGACGCGCTGTACGCGGCGAGCCTGTACGGGCGGCGGCGGACGGCGGAGTGGCTGCTCGGCGTGACGGTCCTGGCGTCGCTGGCGGTGACGGCCGGCGTCGGGATCGCGATCGGGCAGGTCGCCGGCGGCATCGTCGGCGGCGCGGTCGCCGGGGTCGTCTGGGTGGGGCCGGTGATGACCGCGATGGCCGTCCGGGAGCACCGCTTCCGGGCGGAGGCGGAGCGGCAGCGCGCCGAGCAGGTGGCGCGGCTGGCCGAGATGGACCGGCTCGCCGCCGTGGACGCCGAGCGCGCCAGGATGGCCCGGGAGCTGCACGACGTGGTCGCCAACCACCTGAGCGCCGTGGCCCTGCACTCCTCGGCCGTGCTGAAGGTGCGGGACCTCGACCCTGCGGAGGTCGCGCGGGCCATGGAGGTCATCCGGGAGAACAGCGTGCGGGGCCTCGCCGAGATGCGCCGCATGATCGGGCTGCTGCGGCAGGGCAACGGCGCGGACCCCGCGGCGCGGCCCCGGCTGACGGAGCTGGAGCCGCTCGTCCGGACCACGGCGCGGTCCGACCTGGCGGCGGAGCTGGAGATCGCCGGTGAGCCGGCCGAGCTGCCCGCGGCGGTCGAGCTGGCCGCCTACCGCATCGTCCAGGAGTCGCTGACGAACGCGCTGAAGCACGCGGGGCCGGGCCGCGCCGCGGTGCGCGTCGAGTACGGGCGGCACAGCGTGGTGATCGACGTGCTGAGCCCGCTCGGGCGGAACGGGTCGCGGCTGCCGGGCACGGGCAGCGGTCTCGTCGGGATGCGGGAGCGCGCGGCGATGCTGGCCGGGGAGTTCGAGGCGGGACCGGACGGCGACCGGTGGCGGGTCCACGCCGAGCTGCCGGTCGACCTGCACGGCGCGGAGCGGGCGTCATGATCGAGGTGCTGGTCGCCGACGACCAGGCGGCGGTGCGGGCGGGGCTGGTGCTGATCCTCGGCGCGGCCCCGGACGTCCGGGTGGCGGGGGAGGCCGCCGACGGGGCGGAGGCGGTGGCGATGGCCCGCGAGCTGCGCCCGGACGTGGTGCTCATGGACGTCCGCATGCCCCGGCTGGACGGCATCGCCGCGACCCGGGAGATCGCGGGCTTCACCGACGTGCTGGTGCTGACGACCTTCGACATGGACGAGTACGTGTTCGGCGCGCTGCGGGCGGGCGCCGCCGGGTTCCTGCTCAAGGACGTCGACGCCGACCGGCTGGTGGAGGCGGTGCGGACCGTCGCGGCGGGGGACGGGATCATCGCGCCGCAGGTCACCCGGCGGCTGATCGGCGCCTTCGCGGGCCGGCCGGCGTCCCCGGCGGAGCCGCCCGGCCTGGCCGACCTCACGCCGCGGGAGCGGGAGGTGTTCGCGTGTCTCGGCGAGGGCCTGTCGAACGGGCAGATCGCGGACAGGCTGCGGATGGCCGAGACCACCACCAAGACGCACGTGAGCCGCATCCTCGGAAAACTCGGGCTCGCCAGCCGCGTCCAGGCGGCCATCCTCGCCCAGGAGACGGCCCTGCCCGGCATTTCGGGGGCGGCCCCTTCCCGAGAGATCCCCTGACGCGGCCGGCGCCGCAGAAACCATCTCAGCGCGGCGGGGAGTCCGTCCGGCTCACAGGCCCCGGCCGCCGGCGAGGGCGGACAGGAGGTAGGTGACGCCCGCCAGGGCGGCCAGCCACGCGTAGGCGGTGATGTCGGCGCCGCGCAGCGCCTGGACGATCAGCGCGCCGACGACCGCGACGGTCAGCACGTCCCCGGTCATCGCGGCGGCGCGCAGGTGCGCGCGGGCCCGGGTGCCGGATCCGAAGCCCTCGCTGAGCGGCAGCGCGGGCTCGTTGCGCCGGTAGGCGAGGTAGGCCGCGTAGCCGGCGAGCGCGGCCAGCGCGACGAGGGCCGTCCCGGACCGCCCGTCGGCGGCGAGCACGGCCCCGACCACGACCCCGGCGCTCAGCACGATCCCGGGTACGGCCCACCGGCCGAGACTGCGGCGTTCGGGAGCGATCCACATGGTGCCATCCTCTCCGATCCGAGCTCAGGGCGTCCCTCAACGCGCCGGGCCTGTATCTTCTCGCTTCGTGGCGCAATTTCGGATGAACGGCTCGAAGATGCTCGCCGTCGACCTCGCCGGCGAGACCATCAGGGCGCTGAACGGGTCCATGGTCGCCTACGAGGGCGAGATGGCGTTCAAGCGGCAGGGCATGACGGGCGGAGAGGGCCTGCGCGGCGCCCTCAAGCGCAGGATCGCCGGTGAGGGCATGACCCTGATGGAGGTCACCGGGCACGGCACGGTGTACCTGGCGAGCGAGGCGGCCGAGGTGACGCTCGTCCAGCTCACCGGTGACACGCTGTACGTGGAGTCGGAGAGCCTCCTGGCCCTTGAGGGGACCCTGCAGACCGGGGTCCACTTCGTCGGATTGCGGGGGATGGGGACCGGCCAGGGGCTCGCCACGACCAAGGTCGACGGGCACGGGACGGTCGCGATCCTCTCGGACGGGGCGGCGATCGCCCTGGAGGTGACGCCCCAGATGCCGCTGTGCGTCGACCCCCACGCCTACGTCTGCCATCACGGGCAGCTCCAGCAGGACGTTGTCACCGACGTCAACTGGCGCACGGTGCTCGGTCAGGGGTCGGGGGAGAGCGTGCAGTTCCGGTACTCAGGACACGGGCTGGTGTACGTACAGCCCTCTGAACGCGGTGGGATTCTGGAGATCTGATGCCGACGGAGTCGGCTCGGGGGGCGTGGGGGGTCGTCCCCCCTCGGGAGGTATAGATGCCGGGCTATCAAGCGATCAACTCGAAGATGCTCCAGGTGCCGATCGGGCCTGGCCAGGAGGTCTACAGCAAGCGCGGGGCCATGCTCGGCTACACGGGGCAGGTGTCGTTCGCCCCGTCCACGACCGCCGGGCAGGGCATCGGCGGCACGATCGGGCGCGCCGTCGCCGGCGAGCGCACCGCGATGATGCACGTCACCGGCCACGGGAGCGTGCTGTTCGGCCACGGCGGGCTGGAGATCACGGTCGTCGACCTGCACGGCGCCGACACCCTCTACGCGGAGGCCGACCGGCTCCTGGTCCACGACGCGTCCCTCCAGGTGGGGACGATGTTCATGGGCGAGCAGGGCGGTGTGCGAGGCATGGTCCGGGGCGCGGTCACCGGGCAGGGCCTGTTCACCACGACGCTCATGGGCCACGGCTCCTGCGCGCTGCTGTCGCACGGCGGCGTGATGGAGATGCCGATCAGCCCGCAGCGCCCCGTGCACGTCGACCCGCAGGCGTACGTCGCGCACCGCGGCCAGGTGGAGAACAGGCTCACGACGGCGGTGGGGCTGCGCGAGATGATCGGGCGGGGCTCAGGCGAGGGCTTCCAGCTCCAGCTGAGCGGCAACGGCGTCGTCTACGTCCAGGCCAGCGAGAGGAAGATCTGACCCGTGGGCATGTTCGGCACGCAGACCTGGAACGCCGGGACGCTCCCGTCCAACGACAACGTCAACCCCTACGCCTTCAGCGTCGACCTCAACGGTCAGTGGTTCGCGCAGAAGGGCAAGATGATCGCCTACTACGGGCAGATCAGGTTCGAGGCGCTGTCGGCGGGGCCGCTGGACTCCCTGGTCGCGCACACCTTCAACTCCCCGCTGTACGCGCAGGACTGGATCGTCGCTCAGGGGCAGGGCAAGCTCGTCCTCGCCGACCGCGGGTTCGACGTCAACTCCTTCGATCTCGACGACGGCAACCTCACCGTCCGGGCCGGGAACCTGCTGGCCTTCGAGCCGGGCCTGGAGCTCAAGCAGTCGATCATCCCCGGGTTCCTGACGCTGATCGGCACGGGGCGGTTCGTGGCGGCCTCCAACGGCCCCGTCCACTTCGTCGAGCCGCCGATCAGGGTCGACCCGCAGGCGCTGCTCGGCTGGGCCGACTGCCCCTCGCCGTGCCACCACTACGACCACACCTACATGCGCGGCGCGTTCGGCGCCGCCCGGATGGCGTTCGGGATCGGCGGGCGGTCCGGCGAGGAGCACCAGTTCGACTTCACCGGCGCCGGCACCGTGCTGATGCAGTCGTCGGAGGTCGTGATGAACGAGGACGTCCTGCTGCGCGACCTCGAAGGCCAGATCGGGCTGGTCGGCACGTCCGGGCTCCAGCGGCTCCACCAGACGATCACCCAGCGGCTCGCGGCCGAGCGTCAGAGCTGACCGGGCGGAGCTGACCGGGCCGGGGGACGCGGCCGGGCGCCCGCCCGGTCACGTCCCCGATTCGGGCGCGGGCTTCATCACGTTGAACGGCACCCCGAACGGGTCGCGGACGGAGGCGTACCGGCCGTACGGGCTGTCCTGCGGCTCCGCGTCGACCGTGCCGCCGCCGTCCCGGACCGCGCGGACCGCCGCGTCGGCGTCCTCGACCGCGAACGTCGTCGTCCAGGACGGGACCGGGTCGCCGCCGCCCCCGAGGACGAGCCCCCGCCCGCCCTCGACGCCGCCGACGTAGCGGCCGTCGGGGCGGCGCAGGACGGCGTACTCCATGTCGCCCGGCATCGGCTCCGTCTCGAACCCGAACAGCGCCCCGTAGAACTCGGCGGCGGGCTCCAGGTCGGGCGTGACCAGTTCGTTCCAGACGAACGACCCCGGCTCGTTCACGATCTCCGACCCGTGGTGCGCCCGGCCCTCCCATAGGGCGAAGTGCCCGCCCTGCGGATCCTTGAGGATGGCCATTCGGCCGAGGTCCATCACGTCCATGGCCGGGACGACGACCTCCGCGCCGGCCTCCGTGGCGCGCTGGACGACGGCGTCGCAGTCGTCGGCGGCGAAATAGACCGACCACCAGTACACGTCGGGCTGGTCCTCCGGGTTCTGCATCATCCCGGCGACGGGCATCCCGCGCAGCGTGCACTGGTTGTAGTGGCCCGCCTCGGGGCCCGAGTCCTGGAACTCCCAGCCGAGGAGCGTCCCGTAGAACGCCTTGGCCCGCTCGATGTCCGGGACGCCGATGTCGAGCCAGTTCGGCGTCCCCTCCGGCGGATTGCTCGTGACCTGCGTCATCTCGCTCACACTCCCCGTGGCGTCCGTCGCTCGCCCCCGCCCCTCATCCTGGCCCCGGGCTGCGGCTTCACACATCGATCTTGCCGGGACAGGCCACGGGCGCCCGCTCGCCGGGCGGGGAGCGGGCCGCGGTCGCGTACACTGGGCGGATGGTTCCGCTCCCGAACTGACAGTGCGCCCCAGCGCGCCCCGGTCGTCCAGGACCGAGAGGCGCGCTTCTTCGTGCCTGTCCTCCGAGCCGTCCGTCAGGGGAGCCCTGTCACTGTGATCATCGCGAAAGACATCGAGCTGCGCGCCGGGCCGAGGCTGCTGATCGAATCCGCCACGTTCCGGGTCAACCCCGGCGACCGGGTGGGCTTCGTCGGCCGCAACGGCGCGGGCAAGACCACCCTCACCAGGGTGCTGGCCGGGGAGGCCCTGCCCGCGCAGGGGGCCGTGACCTCCTCCGGCACCATCGGCTACCTCCCGCAGGACCCCCGCGACGTCGACCTCGCCGAGCTGGCCCGCGACCGGATCCTGTCCGCCCGCGGGCTGGACGAGGTCATCCGGCAGCTGCGCGCCGCCGAGGACGCGATGGCGTCCGCGGCGGGCGCCGACCGCGACAAGGCCGTCCGCCGCTACGGCCGGCTGGAGGAGCGGCTGCACGTGCTCGGCGGCTACTCCGCCGAGGCCGAGGCCGCCTCGATCGCCTCCAGCCTCGGCCTGCCCGACCGGGTGATGACCCAGCCCCTCGGGACGCTGTCGGGCGGCCAGCGGCGCCGGGTGGAGCTGGCGCGCATCCTGTTCTCCGGCGCCGACACCCTCCTGCTGGACGAGCCGACCAACCACCTGGACGCCGACTCCATCGTCTGGCTCCGCGACTTCCTGAAGGGCCACCAGGGCGGGCTCGTCGTCATCAGCCACGACGTCGAGCTGCTGGACGCGGTCGTGAACCGGGTGTTCCACCTGGACGCCAACCGCAGCGTGATCGACATCTACAACGTCGGCTGGAAGAAGTACCTGGAGCAGCGCGAGACCGACGAGCGGCGCCGCAAGCGCGAGACGGCCAACGCGCAGCGGCAGGCGTCGGCACTGCTGTCCCAGGCCGACAAGATGCGCGCCAAGGCCACGAAGGCGAAGGCGGCGCAGCAGATGGACCGGCGCGCCCGGCAGCTCCTCGCGGGCGTGGAGGGCGAACGGCAGGCCGACAAGGTCGCCAAAATCCGCTTCCCGGATCCGGCACCGTGCGGCAAGACCCCCCTCACCGCGGAGGGTTTGTCGAAATCGTACGGATCTTTGGAGATTTTCACCGACGTGGACCTCGCCGTCGACCGGGGCAGCCGCGTGGTCGTCCTGGGCCTGAACGGCGCGGGCAAGACGACCCTCCTGCGCCTGCTGGCGGGCGTCGACGAGCCCGACACCGGGTCGGTCGTGGCCGGGCACGGACTGCGCGTCGGCTACTACGCCCAGGAGCACGAGACCCTGGACGTCGGCCGGTCCGTCCTGGAGAACATGCAGTCGGCCGCGCCCGGCATGGCGCCCGTCGAGGTCCGCAAGATCCTGGGCTCGTTCCTGTTCTCCGGCGACGACGTCGACAAGCCCGCGGGCGTGCTGTCCGGCGGCGAGAAGACCCGGCTGGCACTGGCGATGCTCGTGGTGTCCAGCGCGAACGTCCTGCTGCTCGACGAGCCCACCAACAACCTCGATCCCGCCAGCCGCCAGGAGATCCTGGGCGCGCTGCGGACGTTCGCCGGGGCCATCGTCCTGGTGACCCACGACGAGGGGGCCGTGGAGGCGCTCGCACCGGAAAGAGTGATTTTGCTGCCGGATGGGGTGGAAGACATCTGGAGTGACGAGTTTGCCGATCTGGTGGCGCTCGCGTGACCTGGGGAGTGACTTCCGCAGATCTTTTCTGGCCGAGTGGGTAGCCGAACCGGCGGGAATGACTGATCATGGCGGGGGATAACGCAGCGGTCACCACATCACTACGGGAGGTACTCGTGGCCGAGACCCTTAAGAAGGGCACCCGCGTGACCGGTGCCGAGCGCGACAAGCTGGCGGCGGACCTGAAGAAGAGGTACGACTCCGGCGAGAGCATCCGCGCCCTGGCAGCCGCCACCGGCCGCTCGTACGGTTTCATCCACCGGATTCTGACCGAGTCCGGCGTCAACCTGCGCGGTCGCGGCGGCGCGACCCGGGGCAAGAAGTCCTGAGCGGACACCGGCCCCCGGATGAGCGCACCGCCTGAACCGGCGCCGCGACCGGCCGAGTAAGGTTCGGTCGCGGCGGCGGGACAGGCGCCGGGCCCCGCTCCGTGGACGGCGGGGCGGGCCCGTCGCGCTCATCGAAAGGGAGGCCAATGGCGGACGCGAACACGGACGGGCGGCCGGAAACGGTCACGGACCGCGCGGATGGCGGGACGGCTCCGGGCGGTACCGCTCCGGACGGGGCGGCCCTCAAGGAGGCCGGTCTGCGCCTAGAGGTGGCCGGTGCCGTCGCGACCGTGACGCTGGACCGGCCCGAGCGGCGCAACGCCATGACCTTCGCCACCTGGCGCGGTCTCGCCGCCATCGGGCGCTCGCTGCCCGCGGACGTCCGCGTGGTCGTCCTGCGCGGCGCGGGCCCGAGCTTCTCCGCGGGCATCGACCTCGGCATGTTCTCCGGCGAGGGCGGCGGCGGTGGCTTCACCGACGGCTCCGACGCCGCCGGCACCGACCGGTTCATCGCCGAGTTGCAGGAGGGCTACACCTGGCTGCGGCGCCCCGAGATCGTCACCGTCGCGGCGGTGCACGGCCACGCCATCGGCGCCGGGTTCCAGCTCGCCCTCGCCTGCGACATCCGCGTCGTCGCCGACGACGCCAGGTTCTGCATGAAGGAGCCCGCGCTCGGGCTCGTCCCCGACCTGACCGGCACGAAGCCGCTCGTCGAGATCGTGGGCATCGGGCGGGCGCTGGAGCTGTGCCTCACCGCCCGCACCGTGCACGCCGAGGAGGCCGCGCGGATCGGGCTCGCCGAGATCTCCGTCCCGCGCGACGGGCTGGACGGGGCCGTCCAGGACCTGGTCACCGCGCTGCTGGCGGTGAACCCGGGGGCGGCCGTCGCGACCAAGCGGCTGCTGTGGGGGGCGCCCGGCAACAGCCTCGACGAGCAGTGCGCCGCCGAGCGCCGCGAGCAGATCGGCCGGCTGCGCGAGGTCTTCGGACGCTGACGCGCCCGGCCGGCGGCGGCCCGCTCTGGGAGTCTCCCCGCGGCGGTCCGCCACCGGCCGGGCCAGGACTACCTCAGGGCCTTGCGGTCGCCCCTGGCGAGGGGCAGCAGGACCCGGCTCACGCCCGGCTCCACGGTCACCTTCGTGCCCGCGGGGTACCGGAGCGTGTAGTCGTAGTCGGTGGACAGCACGATCACGCCGAGCCGGTGGCCGGATTCGACCGTGTAGTCGGTCGGCTCGAAGTCCCAGCGGAACGTGTAGGTCCTGCCGGGGCTTATGGGCTCGGTGCGGGCCGGGTCGCGCCGGTTCCGCGCGTCCAGCCACCCCCGCGTGATGATCTTGAAGGGGGCCGTCGCGGTCTCCAGCGCCTGGCGCGTCGTGCAGCCGTCGTCTCCCGGGACGCCCTGGCCGTAGCAGACCCGCTCACCGGTGTCGGTGCGGCGGCCCGTGGGCCGGGCGGCGGTGCCGTAGTCGACGAGCAGCGCCGTCAGGTACGGCGAGCGCCCGTCCAGCGAGGCCCGCAGCGTGATCTTCGGCGTGCCGTTCACCCGCAGCGGGGCGGGCAGCGGCCTGGTCAGGTAGGCCAGGCGGCCGGGATCGGCCGCGTCCTCGTTCGCGAGGAGCTGCTCGGCGGTGCGGGTCTTCCCCTCGTCGGTGAACGACTGCGTCGCGCCGTGCCGGGGCAGCAGGCCCAGCCGACCCGGCTGCCCGGAGGGGCCGGCGTTCAGGCTGAGCGGCACGGTGGTGGTCCCGGGGACCGGCCAGTCGCGCGCCGTCTCCCATGTCCCGTCCGCCTGCTGGACGTCCACGCGGGGCTCGCGCTCGATGCCGTTGCGGATCCCGTACAGGTAGCGGTCGAACCAGCGGTGCGTCTGCCGCAGCCACTCCTCCAGCCGCCAGCGGAACGGCGTCGCGTGGTCGCCCTGGTGCAGCCACAGCTTGCGCGGCACCCCGGCCTCCTTGAGGGCGTTCCACCACTGGACGGAGTTCTTCACCTTGACGTTCCAGTCGTTCACGCCGTGCACGACCATGACGGCGGCCCGCACCTTCCGCGCCTGGCCGACGTAGTCGCGGGCGGCCCAGACCTCGCCGTAGTCGCCGGTCTCCCGGTCCTGCGTCGCCTCGATCTCCTCGATGACCTTCGCGCAGACCTCCGGGTTCTCGCGGGTCAGCACGTACTTGGCGAGGACGTCCAGGTCCTCGCCCTGGAAGCCGCCCGGCGCGACCACGCCGCCGTTCGCGCGGTAGTAGTCGTACCAGCTGGAGATCGCCGCGACCGGGACGATGGCCTTCAGCCCCGGCACGCCCGTCGCGGCGGCCATGTTCGGCAGCGTCCCGTTGTAGGACTGTCCGATCATGCCGACGTTCCCGGTCGACCAGTCCGCCCGGACGGGCGTCCCGTCCGGCGCCCAGCCGCGGGCTCGGCCGTTCAGCCAGTCGACCGCCGCCTTCGCGCCGGCCTGCTCGGCGCGGTCGCCGGACGTCGGGCAGCCGGTGGAGCCGCCCGTCCCGATGCTGTCCAGATGGGCGACCGCGTACCCGCGCGGCAGGAAGTAGTTGTCGTAGTAGCCGGAGAAGACCGCCGCGAGGTCGCGCTGCGGCGCGGCGAACGCCCTGGCCCGGGCGTCGTCGATGTCGACGGGGTGGTTGGTGACGGGGTTGCCGCCGGCCCAGTACGGGCTCGGCTCCACGATCACCGGGACCTTGAGGCCGGCGGTGTCGGTCTCCTTCGGGCGCATGATCCGCATCTGCACCCGGTCCCGGACGCCGTCGCGGTCGCTGTCGGCCGTGGTCTCGATGTCGACGGTCTGGGTCACGGCGTCGGCGCGGGAGAACACCGGCTGGGTCTCGCCGCCCCGCACGGTGAGCGCGGAGTAACCGCCG
The DNA here is from genome assembly GCF_014648675.1 of Actinomadura livida. Classification (GTDB taxonomy): domain Bacteria; phylum Actinomycetota; class Actinomycetes; order Streptosporangiales; family Streptosporangiaceae; genus Spirillospora; species Spirillospora livida. The sequence goes on along the minus strand of NZ_BMRO01000002.1, from coordinate 595,636 downwards.
GAGGAACCGCCGGGGGAGCGCTGGCCGGGCGGGGCGGACGCGCCGGGCACGGCCGCGCCGGCGGGGAGGGCGGTGAGGGTGAGCAGCGCGGCGGTGATGGTGATCACGCCGGCGCCACCGCGCGGGAGGCGTCGTATCACTGGGGCTCCTGGGGGGTATGAGCCTGACGTAAGGGGTTGATCACTTTTACTCCGCGCGTGGAGCGAAGTCCATAAGCGCTTCGCGGGCCGCCGCGCGCACCGCCGGTTACGCCAGGAGCGGACGCGGGAAGGCGGCCCGCCGGACGTGCGTTGTGCCCGCCGGGTACTGAGATGCTTACTTGATTACGTCGATGCGCGCGGCGGCCCCCGCGGCCGCGCGGCGGACCTCGGAGGCGTGTGTGGGAATGCCGGGAATGCCGGGCAACGGCTGGCAGGTGATGGCCTCGTTCCGCAGGGACAGCTCCGTCACCCGGCAGAAGCTCAAGCCCGGCACGGTGAAGCGGATCGCGGGGTACGCCCGTCCCTACGTCCGCGAGCTGGTGCTCTTCCTCGCCCTCAACTCGCTGTCCGCGCTGATCGTCGTCGCCAACCCGCTGCTGCTGAAGTCGATCATCGACAGCGGCATCGTCGCGGGGCGGCAGGGCCTGGTCGTCTGGCTCGCCCTCGCCGTCGCCGGGCTCGCGCTGGTGGAGGCCGTGCTCAGCCTCGTGCAGCGCTGGTACTCGGCGCGGGTGGGGGAGGGGCTGATCTACGACCTGCGCAGCCAGGTGTTCGCGCACGTCCAGCGGCAGCCCGTCGCCTTCTTCATGCGGGCGCAGACCGGCTCGCTCGTCAGCCGGCTGAACAACGACGTCATCGGCGCCCAGCGCGCCCTCACCACCACGCTGTCGTCCGTGGTGTCCAACGTGATCAGCCTGGTCCTGGTGGTGGTCACCATGCTGATCCTGTCGTGGCAGGTCACCCTCATCGCGCTGCTGCTGCTCCCGATCTTCATCCTGCCGGCCAAGTGGGTCGGCAAGCGGCTCCAGCGCGTCAGCCGCGAGCAGATGGTGCTGGACGCCGAGATGGGCTCGCTGATGACCGAGCGGTTCAACGTCGCGGGCGCGATGCTGGCCAAGCTCTACGGGCGGCCCGCCGAGGAGGAGGAGAACTTCTCCGGGCGCGCCGCGCGGGTCCGCGACGTCGGGATCGTCGCCGCCATGTACGGGCGGGTCTTCTTCACCGCGCTGACGCTGGTCGCCGCCCTGGCCACCGCCATGGTCTACGGCGTCGGCGGCGTCCTCGCCGTGAACGGCGCCCTGGAGCTCGGCACGCTGGTCGCGCTCGCCACCCTGCTGACCCGGATGTACGGGCCGCTCACCGCGCTGTCCAACGTCCACGTCGACGTGATGACCGCGCTCGTCAGCTTCGACCGCGTCTTCGAGGTGCTCGACCTCAAGCCGCTCATCCGCGACCGCGACGGCGCCCGCACCCTCGGCGAGGTCCGCCCGTCCGAGAAGGACGGGCCCCTCGACGGCCGGGAGGCGGCCCCGGGCAACGGCGTGCGGCTGACCAAGCCGGACGCCCCGTCGATCGAGTTCGACCACGTCCGCTTCGCCTACCCGTCGGCGGAGGAGGTGTCGCTGGCCTCGCTGGAGTCGATCGCGCGGACCGACACCGCCCCCGGGCGCGCGGTCCTGCACGACATCGACTTCACCGCGGCCCCCGGGCGGATGGTCGCGCTCGTCGGCCCGTCCGGCGCGGGCAAGTCGACGATCACGCACCTGGTGTCGCGGCTGTACGACGTGACCGGCGGCGCGGTGCGGATCGGCGGCGTCGACGTCCGCGACGTCACCCTCGCCTCGCTGCGCGGCGAGGTCGGCGTCGTCAGCCAGGACGCGCACCTGTTCCACGACTCGATCGGCGCGAACCTGCGCTACGCGCGCCCGGACGCGACCGACGAGGAGATCCGCGCGGCGCTGGAGGCGGCGCAGATCGGCGACCTCGTCGAGGCGATGCCCGAGGGCCTCGACACCGTCGTCGGCGACCGCGGCTACCGGCTGTCGGGCGGAGAGAAGCAGCGGATCGCGATCGCGCGGCTGCTGCTCAAGGCGCCGTCCGTGGTCGTGCTGGACGAGGCGACCGCGCACCTGGACTCCGAGTCCGAGGCGGCCGTCCAGCGGGCGCTGCGCACGGCGCTGGCCGGGCGGACGTCCCTGGTGATCGCGCACCGGCTGTCCACGATCCGGGAGGCCGACCAGATCCTGGTGATCGACGACGGCCGGATCGCCGAGCGCGGGCGGCACGAGGAACTGCTGCTCCAGGGCGGCCTCTACGCCGAGCTGTACCGGACGCAGTTCGCGCACCAGCGCGACGAGGAGCGGCCGACCGAGCCCCTCGGGGCTGAGTGACGGGCCCGCGCCCGGCGGCTCAGGCGTCGGCCGGGCGGTAGCCGAGCCGCCGCAGCTCGGTCCCGGCGACCTTCTCGACCTGCGCGACCTGCCGCGGCGTCAGCCGGTCGCGCCACGAGCCGACACCGTGGTCGGCGGCGTCCGGCGCCCCGGCGCGGACCAGCCCGGACAGGGCGGTCTTCGGCAGCGGAGCGTCCAGGTACTCCGCCAGCTCCGCGGTCACCCGGCGCGGCCGGGCCACCATCTCCTCGTAACGGACGGTGAACAGCTGGTCCTCCGGGACCTGGCGGCGCAGCCGCGCGCTGAGCCGCACCGAGCCGCGCCAGCGCAGCGCGCACTTGACCGCCGCCGCGGCGCGCGGCCACCGGTTCCGCTCGGTGTGGTCCTCGACGCCGAGGAAGGGGTTGGGGAACACCGTGTCCAGGTTGGCCAGGCCCGGCTTGAACCAGGCCAGGCAGCGCTCGTCGTCCAGCATGTCGGCGACGACGTCCCGCCCGTCCCGGATCACCTGGACGAGCTGCGCGTCGGGGAAGGCGTCCAGCAGCACGTCGGCGCTGTAGATCAGGTCGGGGGAGGCGTCGGCGAACCGGGCGAGCCCCTGCGGCTCGACGCACGGCTCCTGGCGGGCGCCCTGGTCGGCGGGGCGACCGGCCGCGGCGGGCGGGCGGGGCGGCAGCCCGGCCAGCTCGCGGCAGTCGTCCGGGCACTGCGCGCACGCCCGGCCGGACACCAGCCACGCCTCCGCGTAGGCGTCCCGGATGACCCGCGCCGCGCCCTTCCCGCGCTCCGTCGCGATCGACGGCTGCCGCGCGAACGCGTAGGTGACGCGCAGCACGCCGGGGCGGCTCGTGGTCAGGTGGAACCCGGGGGAGCGCTTGACCGCGCGCGCCAGCGGCACCGCACCCGAGTGCGGCGCCCCCAGGATGAACACCGGGCGGCGCACCTTGGTGCCGTTGATCACCAGGATGTGCGGCGTCGACCTCATACGGGGCCAAGTTTGTCACCTTTTATGGCCCGGTCGGTCCGTGACGCTCCGTAAGGGGCGACCGATACCCATCTGTTAAGCAGGCCCTCCGGCCGGACGGGCATGCCCGTCCGGCGCCTACCATGGGGACGGTGGACGCTCCCCTGACGCTCGCCGAGCTCTTGCCGAACGCCGCGGCGATCACCGTGCTGACCGGCGCCGGGATCTCCACCGACAGCGGCATCCCGGACTTCCGCGGTCCCCAGGGCGTCTGGACGAAGGACCCGGCGGCGGAGGCGATGTCCACGATCGGCGCCTACCTCGCCGACGCGGAGGTGCGGCGCCGCGCCTGGCGTTCCCGCCGCGACAACCCGGTCTGGCACGCCGAGCCGAACGCCGCGCACGCCGCCCTCGTCGAGCTGGAGCGGGCGGGACGGCTCCGCGCCCTGATCACCCAGAACATCGACGGCCTGCACCAGCGCGCCGGATCGGGCGCGGGGACGGTGCTCGAGATCCACGGCACCATGCGGGACGCGGTCTGCCTGGCCTGCGGCCTGCGCACCCCGATGCCCGAGATCCTCCGGCGGGTCGACGCCGGCGAGGACGACCCGCCCTGCGCCGAGTGCGGCGGCGTCCAGAAGTCCGCGACGATCTCCTTCGGCCAGGCCCTGGACCGGGACGTCCTGGACGCCGCCGTCGCCGCGGCGCGCTCCTGCGACCTGTTCCTCGCCGTGGGCACCTCGCTGACCGTGCAGCCCGCCGCCGGGCTGTGCCTGGAGGCCGTCGAGCACGGCGCCCGGCTGGTGATCATCAACGCGGAGGAGACGCCGTACGATGGCCTGGCCGACGCGGTCCTGCGCCGGCCGATCGGGGAGACGCTGCCGCGCCTGGCCGGGATCGCGCTCGGCGGCGGGCGGTGATCCGGGGGCCGATGATCTGTTGGCGGGTCGTGACCGTGCGCCTCTTCCACTGGCGTCCGGATCCTGACAAGCTCTATCCGTCGCGGTGCGAGGAGGGATCGGGTTGAGAAGCGGGGGCGCCCGCGCGGAGGCGGTCGAAGGGACCGCCGACGCGCCCGCCGTCGGCATGCCCGGCGGACGACCGCGAACGCGACATACCCGCAGGTACGGGCGGTTGCGCCCCGGCGACCGGGTCGCCGTCGTCGCGCCCAGCGGCCCCGCCGCGCCCGCCCGGCTGGAGGCCGGCTGCGCCGTCCTCCGTGACCTCGGTCTTGACGCGGTGGTCGGAAAGCACGCCCTCGACCGTGTCAACCTCGGCGCGCCGGGCCCCGTCCGGGACGGCTGGCACCGGCTCGCCGGAAGCGACGCCGACCGGGCCGCGGACCTGCAGGCCGCCTGGTGCGATCCCCGCGTCCGCGCGGTGGTCTGCGCGCGGGGCGGCTACGGCGCCACCCGCGTCCTGGACCACCTCGACTGGGACGCCCTGCGCGCCGCGTCGGACGAGGCCGCCGGGTCCGCCCGCGGCCCGAAGATCCTGCACGGATCGAGCGACGTCACGGCCCTGCACGCCGCTTTTGGAACGCGCCTAGGCGTCACGACGTCCTTCGGCCCGATGCCCGCCGGGGTGCTCGCCGACCTCGGCCCGGCCCCCGCCGACGCAGACACAAGTGCAGACGCGGGGGAGGGCTCCGCCACACTGGACGGCCTGCGCACCGCGCTGTTCGGCGGCACCGTCGCCCTCCCCGGCACGCACGCGCTGCGGCCGGGCCGCGCCGAAGGACCGCTCACCGGCGGCACCCTGTCGCTCCTGACGGCCCTGCTCGGCACCCCGTACGCGCCGCCGCCCGCCGCCGGCCACATCGTCTTCCTGGAGGACGTGGACGAGGCCCCGTACCGGGTCGACCGCATGCTCGTCCAGCTGCTCCAGTCGGGCCGGCTCGACGCCGCCGCGGGCATCGCCCTCGGCACCTGGCGGAACTGCGGCGACCCCGAAGAGCTCGACTCGGTCTTCGCCGCGCGGCTCGGGCCGCTCGGCGTCCCCGTCCTGGCGGGAGTCCCCGCCGGGCACGGCCCCCACCAGCGCACCCTGGAACTCGGCGCGCCCGCCGTCCTGGACACGGCCGCGGTGACCGGCGGCACGGACGCGGCCGCGCCGGACGCGGCCGCGCTCACCCTCCGAGCGCCGGGAGGTGCACGATGAGCGGCCGGCACGCCCGCCCCGACCCATGGGACGACGGGACACTCGACTCGCTGCTCGTCCTGGTGGCCGAGAGCCTCGGCTACTCCTGCCACCACGCGCCCGGCGAGGTCGTCATCCTGGAGGGCGCCAAGCGGCTGCCGGTCAGTATGCGCGACCTGCGGCAGCTCGCGCGGCTGGTGCCCCGCGACGACTGGCCCGCGCTGGTCTCCGACCACGTCACCACGATCGTCACCGCGATGGAGGAGCCGCTCGACCTCAGCGACTTCGACCTCGCCCAGCACCTGCTGCGCACCCGCATCTACCCGGCCGAGGCCGACAACGGCGTCCTGGCCGCCCGGCCGTTCGCGCCCGGCCTGATCGAGGTCGTGGTCGTCGACACGCCCACGTCGGTCCGGACGGTCAGCACCGAGGAGATGAACGGCTGGCCGGTCTCCGGCGACGCGCTGTTCATGCTCGGCCGCGCCAACGTCCGCGGCGACGGGCCGCTCCAGGTGGACGAGCAGGACCTCGGCGGCGTCCGCGTCTCCGTCCTGCACGGCTGGACGTTCTACGCCGTGACCCACCTGGCCTGGCTGGAGGAGTACCTCTCGATCGGCCCGTACGGCGCGCTGGTCATCGCCCCGAACCGCAGCCTCATCGTCGCCCACCCGCTCCGCCTGAACGAGGGGTGCCCGAGGGCCCGCTACCGCGCCGCGGTGGCCGCGGCCAACGAACTGCAGGCCCAGGCGCACCGCGCCTACGAGGAGGGGCCGGGCTCCCTCAGCCCGCACCTGTACTGGTGGCGGGGCGGGGAGCTGACCTACCTCGAGACCCGCTACGAGGGCGACTCCCTGGTCCTGCCGGAGGAGTTCTCCTCGGTCCTCGCCACGCTGGCCGCGGAACACTGAGCGCGGGCCGCCGGTGCGGGTCGTCGTAGCGCCCGATTCGTTCAAGGGCAGCCTGTCCGCCGCGCAGGTCTGCGCCGCCGTCGCGGAGGGCGTCCGCCGCGCCGTGCCCGGCGCCCGGGTGACCGCGGTGCCGATGGCGGACGGCGGCGAGGGGACCCTGGACTGCTTCCGCACCGCCCGCGCGGGCGAGCTGGTCGAGACGGCCGCCACCGACCCGCTCGGGCGGCCGGTGGCGGCGCGCTACGCGCTTTCCGGCGACGGGCGCTCCGCCGTGGTGGAACTCGCCGCGGCGTCCGGGCTGCCGCTCGTCGCGGACGTCCCGCCCGATCCGCTGCGCGCCGACACCACCGGCACCGGCGAGCTGATCGCGGACGCGGTCCGGCGCGGCGCCCGGGAGGTCCTCGTCGCCGTCGGCGGCAGCGCCAGCACCGACGGCGGCACCGGGCTGCTGCGCGCCCTCGGCGTCCGCTTCCTGGACGCCGCGGGCGCCGAGCTGCCGCCGGGCGGGGCGGCGCTCGCCCGCCTCGCCCGCATCGACGGCTCCCGGCTGCCGCACGCGGTGCGCGCCACCCGCTTCCGGGTGGCCTGCGACGTGACCAGCCCGCTCGTCGGGCCGGCCGGCGCCGCCGCCGTGTTCGGCCCGCAGAAGGGCGCGTCCCCCGCCCAGGTGCGGGAGCTGGACGCCGCCCTCACCGTGTTCGCGGACGTGCTGGCCGCCCACTCGGGCGTCCGGGTCCACGACCTGCCCGGGGCGGGCGCGGCCGGCGGCACCTGCGGCGGCCTCGTGGGCCTCCTCGGCGCCGAGCCGTCCCCCGGCGCGCCCCTGGTGGCCGAGGCCGTCGGCCTTCCCGCCGCCCTCGACGGCGCCGACCTGGTGCTGACCGGGGAGGGGCGGGTGGACGGGCAGAGCGCGGCGGGCAAGGTCGTCTCCGCCGTCGCCGCGCTCGCCGCGGAGCGCGGCGTCCCGTGCGTCGCCCTGGCCGGCGGGGTGGCCGGGCCGCTGGACGAACTGCACGCGCTCGGGCTCACCGCCGCGTTCAGCATCGCCGACGGCCCCCGCGACCTGGCCGGGCTCAAGGCCGGGGCCGCGCCGCTGCTGGCCGCGCTGGCCGAGCAGGCCGTCCGGCTCTTCGCCCGCTGATCCCGGGTCAGGAGCGGCTGGGCTCCGCCTGCGCCGCCGGGCCCGTCTCGGCCGGTGCCGTCTCGGGCGTCGCCTCGGGGGTCCGGGGCCGGATGGTCAGCGCGGGCAGGAAGACGTGCGTGAGCGGGCCGATCGCGACCGCGTACAGGACCGTTCCGACGCCGACCGTTCCGCCGAGCAGCCAGCCGCTGGCGAGCACGGTCAGCTCGATCCCCGTCCGGACCGCCCGGAGCGAGTGGCCCCGCGCGGCGATCCCGGTCATCAGGCCGTCGCGCGGCCCCGGGCCGAGCCCGGCGCCGATGTAGCAGCCGGTGGCGAAGCCGCCGACCAGCACGGCGGTGATCAGGTAGGCCCAGCGCGCGCCGGCCGCCTCCGGCGCGGGCAGCAGCCAGAGGAACAGGTCGGCGAAGACGCCGATGAGCAGGGCGTTGCTGACCGTCCCGATCCCGGGCCGCTGGCGGAGCGGGATCCACGCGAGCATCACCACCGCGCCGGCGATGACGACCCAGGCGCCGATCGACAGGCCGAGGCGGCGCGACAGTCCCTCGTGGAGGACGTCCCAGGGCCCGTTCCCGAGGCCCGACGACACCTGCAGGGCGATCCCGAGCCCGTACAAGGCCAATCCCGCGTAGAGCTGCACCAGGCGGCGCACCATCAAGGCCATTTACCTACTCCTCGCAACGATCGGCCAGCTATCGATCCACTCTGACGGAAAGTGGCCTGGTAATGATAGGTCCAATGTGCGAAAGTGGTTTGCGTGAGCACTCGATATGTGAGCGGGCAGCACCTGGCGCGGCTGGTGGGCGACGTGTCGGGCGAGCGCCCCGTCTACGGCGCGCTGGCCCGGTCGGTGCGCGGCCTCGTCCTCGACGGGCGGCTCGCGCTGCGGACCCGGCTGCCCGCCGAGCGGGACCTGGCCGCCGCCCTCGGCGTCAGCCGGACCACGGTCACCGCCGCCTACGACCGGCTCCGCGACGAGGGCTACATCCAGAGCCGCCAGGGCGCGGGGAGCTGGACGGTGCTGCCCCCGGTGCGGATGTCGTCCGCCGATCCGCGGACCGCGCAGGCGGGCGCGCGCTTCGGCAAGGCGCACCCGCCGCCCGACGACGCCGACTTCATCGACCTCGGCTGCGCCACCCCCGCCGCCCCGGCGATCTTCGGGGAGGCCGTGGCCGCCGCCGTCGACGAGCTGCCCCGCTACAGCTCCGGCCCCGGCTACGAGCCCGCCGGGCTGCTGGGCCTCCGCCGGATCATCGCCGACGGGTACACCGCGCGCGGCGTCCCCACCGGCCCGGACCAGATCGTCGTCACCACCGGCGCGCAGCACGCGTTCACGCTGCTGACGCAGACCCTCATCGAGCCCGGGGACGCCGTCATGATCGAGCGTCCCACCTACCCGCACGCGCTCGGCACGCTGCGGCGCCGCGGCGCCCGGCTCGTCCCCGTCGGCGTCAACGAGGGCTGGGACGTCGAGCTCGCCGCCGGCGCGATGCGGCAGGCGGCCGTCCGGATGGCCTACACGATCCCGGACTTCCAGAACCCCACCGGGCACCTGATGCCGGCCGCCGGCCGCGCCGCGCTCGTGGACGCCGCCCGCCGCGCCGACGCGTTCCTCGTCGCCGACGAGACCTTCGCCGACCTCGCGCACGACCTCGACGCGCCGCGGGAGCCGCCGCTGGCGGCCTTCGACTCCGGCGGGCGGGTCATCACCATCGGCTCGGCGTCGAAGCTGTTCTGGGGCGGCCTGCGGATCGGGTGGATCCGCACGACCGCGCCGCTGGCGCGCCGGCTGGTGCTGGCCCGCGAGCCGTTCGACATGGCGAGCCCGGTGCTGGAGCAGCTGATCGTGCGCGAGCTGCTGCTGCGGGTGGCGGAGGTGCGCACCGAGCGCGCGGAGGGCCTGCTGCGCGGCCGCGACGCGCTCGCGGGGGCGCTGCGCGCGCTGCTGCCCGGCTGGGAGTTCCGGCTGCCCGCGGGCGGCATGTCGCTGTGGGCGCGGCTCGGCGCGCCGATCGCCACCCCGCTCGCCGAGACGGCCGAGCGGCTCGGCCTCCGCGTCGTCGCCGGCCCGGTCTTCGGCGTCGACGGCGTGCTGGAGGACTACGTCCGGCTGCCCTACGTCCTGCCCCCGGAGACGCTGCGCACGGCCGTCGAGCGCCTGGCGCTGGCCCACCGGGAGGCCGAGTCCGCCCCCGCGACCCGGTCCCTCCCCGCCTACGTCTGAGCGCCCTCTGAGCGCTGTCGGAGCGGCGTTCGCGCCGGCTAGGGGGCGCGCTGGATGTAGTCGACCAGGTGCTCGCGCTCGCTCTCGAGCTCGTCGATGGCGCTCTTGACCACGTCGCCGATGCTGACGATGCCGGTGAGCCGCCCGTCCTCGACGACGGGCACGTGCCGGAACCGGTGCTCGGTCATGGCGCGGCGCAGGTCCTCCACCTTGTCGGACGGGCCGCAGCTGCGGACCTCCGCGGTCATGATGTCGGAGACGGGGCGGTCGAGCAGCGCGGCGCCGCGCTCGTGCAGCGACCGCACGACGTCGCGCTCGGAGGCGATGCCGGCGATCGACGTGCCGTCCGGCGAGACCACCGCGGCCCCGATGTTGTGCTCCGCCAGGACGGAGAGCAGCTGCCGCACGGTGGCCTCGGGCCGCACCGTGGCCACCGCGTCTCCCTTCCTCCGCAGGATGTCGCGAATCCGCATTCGTCACGCTCCGGTGCCGGTTCGGGTGCCCGGGGGGCGACGCCCGCCGGGGGCGGGCCGGTCGCCGGGCTTTCTGCAAAGGTCGCACGTTCCGGCGCCGGGGAAAACCCCGCGGCGGTAAACCTCGCGGTTGGAGAGGCTACGGCGCGAGCAGGCGGCCGAGGGCGCCGAGGGCGGGCGTCAGCAGGCGGCCCGCGGGGGAGGCGTGGGCCAGTGCGGCGCGGGCGGCGTTCGCGCCGCACGCGCCGTGCACGCCGCCGCCCGGATGGGCGGACGCGGACGCCAGGTACAGGCCGGCGACCGGGGTCTCGGCGCGGCCGAGGCCGGGCACGGGCCGGAACACGAGCTGCTGGTGGAGCATCGCGGTGCCGCCGTTGAGGGCGCCGTTCCGCAGGTTGGCGTCGTGCTCCCGGAACGCGGGCGGGGCGGTGATCCGGCGGTCGGCGATCAAGGAGCGGAAGCCCGGGGCCAGACGCTCCAGGGCGTCCTTCAGGCGCGCGGCCATGGCGGCCCGTTCGCGCTCGTCCCAGATGCCGGTGATGCCGTCCGGCCCCGCGTCGGCCTTCACCCGCTGGGGGACGTGCGTGTAGGCCCAGGCCGATTCGGTGCCGGCGGGGGAGCGGGACGGGTCCGCGGTCGTGAGCTGCCCGAGGATCGCGAACGGCTCGGCCGGGACGCGGCCGGTGGCGAGCTGCGCGCTGTAGTCGCTCATCGCGTCCATGCCGGGGGAGAGGTGGACGGTCCCGGCACGGGCAGCGCCGGGCGACGCCCAGGGGATCGGGCCCGACAGCGCCCAGTCGACCTTGAACGTGGCGTGGTCCCAGTCGAAGCGGTCCATGTCCGCGCGGAGCGTGCCGGGCAGGTCCTGCCAGCCGACCAGCCCGCCGTAGAGGAGGGGCGCCGCCACGTCCGCCAGCACCGCCCGGGTCGCGCGCACCGGCTCGCCCGACGCGGTGCGGACGCCGAGCGCCCGGCCGCCGCGGACGACGACCGACGCGACCGGGGCGCCGCAGCGGACCCGCCCGCCCCGGGACTCCAGCCGCCGCACCAGCGCCGCCGTCAGCTCGCCCGCGCCGCCCTCGGCCACCGGCCAGCCGTACCGCTGCCCGATCATGGCGAGCAGCCAGCCGAACAGCGCCCCGCCCGCCGTCTCCGGGGCCATGTCGGTGTGCAGCGCCCCGCCGGCGAGCATCACCGGGCCGCCCGGCCCGGTGAACTCGTGCTCGCCGAACGTGCGCGCGGGCGACAGCAGCGAGCGCAGGACGCGGAGCCCGCCCGCGCGCCGCGCCGCCGCGGCCAGCGGGAGCGCGCCGCGGACGGGCGGGAACGGTGTGAGCAGGGCGTGCAGGAGCGGGTCCCCCAGCTCGTCCCAGAGCCTGCAGAGGCGCAGCCACGCCTCACCGTCGCCCTGCGCGAACGCGTCGAGCCCGGCGGCGGTCGCGTCCCGGTCGCGTTCGAGGACGGCGCACCGCCCGTCCGGCAGCGGGTGCGCGAGGACGGCGGGCGCGTGCCGCCAGCGCAGCCCGTGCCGTTCGAGGCCGAGGGCGCGCATGGCGGGGGACGCGACACCGAGGGGGTAGAACGCGCTGCACACGTCGCTGACGTAGTCCGGGTGGACGCCCCGGTCGCTGCGCACGGCCCCGCCCGGTTCGGGCTGCGCTTCGAGGACCACCACGTCCCAGCCGGCGTCGGCCAGCACGTTCGCGGCGACGAGCCCGTTGGGCCCCGCTCCGATGACCACGGCCTCCGCCATGGGGCACCGTCCCTCCCGGTGGGCGACGCCCTACGGGTACCCGGGACGGCGGTGTTCAGCCCCGGCGGGCCAGCAGGCGCACGATGCGCGGGCACACGCGGTAGGCCGCCCGGCGCAGCCTCGCCCCGGCCGTGACCGGCACGACGGCCCGGTCGGCGCGGACCGCGGCGACGATCCGCTTCGCGACCTCGTCCGGGCCGGGCCCGCGCCCGGCGCCGCCGCCGGGCACGCAGACGGCGCTGACCCCGATGCCCTTGCCCTTCAGCTCGGCGCGCAGGCATTCGGACAGCATCAGCGCGGCCGCATCGCCGGTGGCGGCGGCGGGCAGCGCGCGCGACGGCGCGAACGCGGCGGCGGACAGGGTGTTGACGATGTGGCCGCCCTGCTTGCGCTCCGCCATCTGCGCGGCGAACAGCCGCGAGCCGTGGATGACGCCCCAGAGATCGACGTCCAGGGCCGCCTTCCAGTCCTCGGCGGAGTGGTCGAAGAACGCCCCGGCCGTGGGGGCGCCCGCGTTGTTGACGACGACGTCCGGCACCCCGTGCTCGTGCAGCACCGACTTGGCGAAGTCCTCCATGGCGGCGGGGTCGGTCACGTCCACCGTGTAGGCGTGCCCCGCCGGGCCGAGCAGCCCGGCGAGTTCCGCGGTCCGCTGCGCGGCGGCCGGGGCGATGTCGGCGGCGACGACCTCGGCGCCGCGCTCGGCGAACGCCAGCGCGGTCGCGCGACCGGTGCCGCCGCCCGCGCCGGTGACGACGACGAGCGAGCCGTCGAAGGCGCGCCGCCCCTCGGCCACCCTGGCCCCGCGCAGCGCGCGGGACTCGGCCGCGGAGAGCGGGCCGCCCTGGACGCCGGTGACGTGCTCGCCGATCCAGCGAGCGACGGCGTCCGGATGGCTGCGGGGCACCCAGTGGCCGGCGGCTACGGGCCGGACCGACAGGTTCGGCACGCGGCCGGCGAGCCCTCCCACCAGGTGCGGTGAGACGAACAGGTCCCGGGTGGGGACGATGACCTGCGTCGGCACGTCCGTCCGCCGGTCGAGCGGCCCGCGCAGCCGCCGCAGCATGTTCGCCCGGTACAGCCCGGTCCCGGACGCGCCGTCGCGCGCCAGGCTCTCGGCCGGATGCCCGGGACGGGCGGGGACGCCCTCACCCCGCTCCAGCGCGCGGGTGAACACCCGGGAGAACCCGGCCCGCCACATCAGTTCCGGCAGCAGCGGCGTCTGGAAGACGTAGATGTACCAGGACCGCGCCGCCTGCCCGGCCGCCCGCCGGAGGTTCGACGGCGCAGGACGGGTGAGGTTGCGGCGCATCCAGTGCCCCACATGGTCCAGGCACGGCCCGGAGATCGAGGTGAAGGAGGCGAAGCGGTCCGGCATCGTGCAGACCGCCTCCCACGACTGGATGGAGCCCCAGTCGTGCCCGACCAGGTGCACCTTGCGTTCGGGCGCGGTGGCGTCCAGCACGGCCTGCATGTCGCCCATCAGGTACTCGAACATGTAGCGCCGACGCCCGGCCGGCCTGGAGGACGCTCCGGCGCCGCGCACGTCGTACCGGACGACGTGGAACCGCTCGGCGAGCCGCTCGGCGACCTCGTCCCAGACGGCATGGGTGTCGGGGTAGCCGTGGACGAGCAGGACGGTCGGGCGCGACCGGTCGCCCTGCTCGTAGACGGCGAGGTCGACGCCGTCGCCGCGGACCCGCCGCCGGATGACGGGGGACGCCGGGGGTGTCATGTCGTTGTGTCTCTGGAGGGGCTAGGGGGTGAGGGGAGTCTAGAGGACTCTAGTAGGGGTCGTAACCCGCCGCCCTCGCGGCGGGGGACTGCATCAGGTACTCCAGCGCCCGCGGCGTCGAGCAGACCTTGGACGGGTGGTGGCCCGGCCGGAGGTAGACGGGCGCCTCACCGAGCAGCAGCCGGACGATGCCGGGGACGTGCCCCAGCCGCACGGACCGCCGGTACGACCGGTACACGCGCAGCGGCGTGACCCTCTTCTTGATCGTGGGGTCCTGCTTGAGCAGGTACAGGGACCCGCCGATCAGCGCCCAGTACAGGAAGAACAGCGACACCACCCAGGCGGCCACGCGGGTGAGGTAGCCGCCGCCGACCGCCTTGTACACGTCGAACACGACCGACCGGTGCTCGACCTCCTCCGCGCCGTGCCAGCGCAGCAGGTCCAGCATCGTCGGGTCGACCCCGGCCTTCTCGAACCTGTCGTTGTCCATGATCCACTGGCCGAGGACGGCGGTGTAGTGCTCGATCGAGGCGACCGCGGCCAGTTCGAAGCGCAGCCGGCGCCGCCACACCCGCGGGTTCTTCTCCTTCAGCGCCGCCATCTGCGCTGGCCGGTCCGCGTTGCCCTTGGCCGCCGCGTCGGTGATCTTGGAGACGTCGATCCCGTTGGCCTCCAGGATCTGGTCGAGGACGCCCTGGTGGGAGCGGGCGTGCACCATCTCCTGCCCGATGAAGCCCTTGATCTCCTCCAGGAGCCGCTCGTCCTTGATGTAGGGGCGGGCGTCCTTGACGCACTGGATGAACCACTTCTCGCCCTCGGGCAGGACGATGTGGAACGAGTTGATGATGTGGGTGGCGACCGGGTCGCCGGGCACCCAGTGCAGCGGCGTCTCCGACCAGTCGAAGGACACGCGCCGAGGCTTGATCGGCGGATGGCGCTCGTCGATCCCGGACGCCGGTCCGCCGCCTGTCAGGGGCCTCGTCATCCCGTCCCTCGCTTCCGCATGCCGGCGCGCGGCGCGGGGGCGCGCACGCGTGTGTCCATTGGTGGACGAGTCAACTGGAGTGGGCCGCAGGTTTCTTGAGAAGGACCCAACAAGTTACCGTCTGGTTTTCGCCCCGTGATGACAAGTGGGCGCTTATGGGGCGAGGCGCTCGGCTCCCGTGTAGACGTTCATCGTCTCACCCCGCAGGAACCCGACGAGCGTCATTCCCGCGTCCTCGGCGAGATCGACCGCGAGCGACGACGGCGCGGAGACCGCCGCCAGCACCGGCACGCCCGCCGTCATCGCCTTCTGCGTCAGCTCGAACGACGCGCGCCCGCTCACCATCAGGACCGTCCCGGCGAGCGGCAGCCGCCCCTGGCGCAGCGCCCACCCGATCACCTTGTCGACCGCGTTGTGCCGGCCCACGTCCTCCCGCAGCGCCAGCAGCTCGCCGCCGGCGTCGAACAGGCCCGCCGCGTGCAGGCCGCCCGTCCGGTCGAAGACCCGCTGGGCCTTGCGCAGCCGGCCGGGGAGCGCCGCGAGGACGCCGGGGGTGAGTCGCACCGGATCGGCGCCCACCTCGTAGGGCCGGTCGGCGCGCAGCGCCTCCACGCTGGACTTCCCGCAGACCCCGCACGCGCTCGTCGTGGTGAAAGCCCTGGTCATGGAGTCGTCGGGTGGCGGCACTCCCGGCGCGAGCGCGACGTCCAGCGTGTTCTGCTCCGCGGTGTCGGCGCAGTAGCGCATCGTCGCCAGGTCGTCCGCGCTCCCGATGACGCCCTCGGCAGCCAGGAAGCCGGCGACGAGGTCGAAATCGTGCCCCGGCGTCCGCATGGTGATCGTGAGGGGCTTGCCCGCGACGCGGATCTCCAGCGGCTCCTCGACCGCGAGCGTGTCCGGGCGGCGCCCGCGCGACCCGGAGGTACTCAGCCGCAGCACGGGCCTGCGCACGGTGATCCGCCCCATGGCGTGAACGTACCCGGGAAACCGGGCGGTAACGAAAAGTTCTCTCCGAAACGTCCTGATTTGTGTCCCCTTTTTCTCGGGACCGGGCACCCTGGTCCGGGCCCGCCCGGGAGATCGATCATCAGAGTGCATCAGGCGGCCCACGGGGGGACGCCGCTGGCACACAGGAGTGAAGACACCGATGCGCAAGTTCCTTGTCCTGCCCGTCCTGCTCGGTGGCCTCGTGCTCTCCACCGCCGGATGCGAGGTCTCCAAGACCGTCGAGGTCAGCAAGACCGTCTCCGCGGCCAAGGTCGAGGAGCAGCTCGACGCCAAGTTCGGCCCGCCGTTCGACGACGCCGGCATCGGCCCGGCCACCAGCGAGTGCCCGGAGAGCCTCAAGGGCGAGGTCGGCGCCACGCTCGAGTGCACCGTCCGCGACGCCACGGGCCGCGAGTACCGCATGATCGTGACCGTGACCTCCGTCGAAGGGGACCAGGTCAACTTCACGATGAAGGAGGCGTAGCGGCGCCGCCGGCCGGGCGAGGGGGAGCCCGGCCGGCGCCCCGGGCGGGTGAACGGGGTTCAGCTGGGAACCGGGAGGTGTATGGGCCTCCTGGCGAGGAACCGTCTAGATTTGGGTCCTTACCCCTTCCGCCCAGCAGAGAGTGGTATCCGGCACCCCATCATGAGCACGTCACCAGGGAAGAAGAACCAGGTCGCAACCGGACTCAAGCGCCGAGGGACCCTCCTCGCGGCGGCCCTGCGGCCGCCGGGCCGCGCGCAGGGGCCGGAGGGGGCGTCCGACGCGCCCCCGGGCGAGGACGAGGCGGGCGCGATCGTCCCCTCGAAGGTTCCCCGGATCGTGGAGTCGCCGGTCTTCGTCCTGTGCTCGGTGCGTTCGGGCTCGACGCTGCTCCGCGTGCTCCTCAACAGCCACTCGAAGATCCGCGCCCCGCACGAGCTCCACCTGCGCCACCTCAAGGTGAAGCCGGGCCGCGAGTTCACCTACGACATCATGGGCGAACTGGGGCTGGACGTCCGCGAGCTGCAGTACATGCTCTGGGACAACGTCCTCTCGTACGAGCTCCAGCGCAGCGGCAAGACGCAGATCGTGGAGAAGACGCCGTCCAACGCCCTGATCTGGCGCCGGCTGGCCGCCGCGTGGCCGGAGGCGCGCTACCTCTTCCTGCTCCGCCACCCCGCCTCGATCGTCGAGTCGGTCCTGGCCAGGCGCAAGGGCTCGGTCCCGGAGACGGTCGTCCCGGAGATCCTCCGCTACGCCGAGCACATCGAGGAGGCCAGGAACGCGCTCTCCGGCCTCACCGTCCGGTACGAGGAGCTGACGGCCGAGCCCGAGCGCGTGACCACGGAGATCTGCTCCTACCTCGGCGTGGAGTGGGAGCCGGGGATGCTGGACTACGGCCGGCTCAGCCACGGCCCCTACCGCGCCGCCTTCGGCGACTGGGGCGCGAAGCTCAAGTCCGGCGAGATCCAGCCGGCCCGCCCGCTGCCGCCCGCCGACGATGTCCCGCCCGAGCTGCGGGAGATCGCCCGCGCCTGGGACTACGTCGGCGCCCGGTGACCGCGCGGACGTGAGGACGCCGGGCCCGGGCCGTGACGGCCCGGGCCCGGCGGAGGCCCGCGGAGGCGTACGGGAATCGAACCCGCCGTCCCGAGATCCTCGGGACCATCGGCTTTGAAGGCCGGGGAGGCCACCAGGCACTCGCACGCCTCCGCCGACGATCTTAGCCGTCGCCGGTCTCAGCCCTGGTAGAGGTCCTCGATGGCCGCGGAGTACTTGGTGTGGACGACGCGCCGCTTGAGCTTGAGGGTCGGGGTGAGCTCCTCGCTCTCGGCGGTCCACTCGGCGGGCAGCAGGCGCCACTTCTTCACCTGCTGGACGCGGGCGAGGCGGGCGTTGGCGTCCTCGACGGCCTTGGCGACCTCCTCCAGGACGAGGGGATTGTCGGCGAGGGCGGCCAGGTCGGTGGTGTCGACGCCGTGGGCGGCCGCCCAGACGGGGGCGACCTCGCCGTCGAGGGTGATGAGCGCGACGACGTAGGGGCGCCGGTCGCCGAAGGCGAGGGCCTGGCCGATGAGCGGGTGCTCCTTCAGATGGTTCTCGATCATGGACGGGGCGATGTTCTCGCCGCCGGCGGTGATGATGAGCTCCTTCTTGCGGTCGACGATCTTGAGGAAGCCGTCGTCGTCGAGGCGGCCGACGTCGCCGGTGTGCACCCAGCCGCCGGAGTCGATCAGCTCGGCGGTCGCCTCCGGGCGGCCCAGGTAGCCGGGCGTGCAGGTGCGGCCGCGGACGAGGATCTCGCCGTCCTCGGCGAGCTTCAGCTCCACGCCGGCGAAGGGGCGGCCGACCGTGCCGAGCTTGAAGGAGTCGGCGAGGTTGGCGGTGATGGCGCCGGTGGTCTCCGTCATCCCGTAGGCGTCGAAGATCTTCAGGCCGAGGCCCGCGAAGAACCGGGCGACGTCGACGGGCAGCGGGGCGGCGGCGCTGGACGCCTGCATCACGCGGTCCAGGCCGAGCATGGCCCGCATCGGGGTGAGCACCGCCGCGTCGGCCTTCTCGAACGCGGCGGTGATCTCGGGGGTGGGCGTGTTGCCGAACTCCTGGGCCTGCACGTAGGCGCGCCCGGCGTCGAGGGCGGCGGCGACGGCCTGCTTCTTGGCCTGGTCCTGCTCGGCCGACAGGACCGCCTGGATGCCCGCCATGATCTTCTCCCAGACGCGGGGCACGCCGAAGAACGAGTGCGGCCGGACCTGGGGAAGGATCGAGGTGAGCTGGGCGGGGTCGGGGCAGAAGTGGATGTGGGAGGCGAGCCCCACCGGCAGGTAGTAGCTGAGGACGCGGTCGGCGATGTGCGCGAACGGCAGGTAGGAGACGCCGGCCGGGTGGTCGGGCAGCACCGAGCTGCGCTTCACCATCGCGCCCTCGTGCAGCACCATCGAGTGCGTGATGAGGACGCCCTTGGGGTCGCCCGTCGTGCCGGACGTGTAGAGCAGGGTGACGGTGTCCTCGGGCTTGACGGCCTGCCAGCGACGGTCGATGGCGGCCGGGTCCGCGGCGAGCTCCCCGCGGCCGAGCTCCGTGAGCGCGTCCCAGGTCATGAAGCGGTCGCCCGCGGGGCAGTCGGCCGCCTCCACGACGATGACCTTGCGCAGCTCGGGGAGGCGGTCCAGGACCGGCTCCCAGCGGTCGAGCTGGTCCCTGCCGTCGAGGACGGCGTACTTCGCGGAGCAGTCGCCGGCGACGAACGCGATCTGGTCCGGCGCGAGGGTGGCGTACACCGTGGTGGGGATGCCGCCGGCGTGCACGGCGCCGAGGTCGGCCAGGATGTGCTCGGAGCGGTTCGGCATCATCAGCGCGACCACGTCGCCCGCCTGGAGGCCGAGGGCGGCGAAGCCCGCGGCCGTCTCCAGCGCGCGGGTGCGGGTGGCGGCCCATGTCAGCGTCTTCCACTCGCCGTCGACGCGGTCGGAGTAGGCCGGCAGGTCGCCGTGCCGCTCGGCGGTCTCGGCGAGGCCGGTGCAGATCGTCTGTCCCGCGAGGGCCTGATCGAGTTCGGCCCGGTCTTCCTGGATCCCCATGTCGCCCCTACTAGTAAGTGATGACTTGCAGAGTCAGATCGCACCATGCCGAACACCGTTCGGACAAGTCTTTCCGGGATTTCGGGGCTGGTCGGAGAGCGATCCGGGCCGTGGGTGACCACCCGGCCACTGTCCGTTTCTTGATCATTTGCGATGGTTGTGCGTTAAATCATGCGGTGACTCGCCTCGCCCCCGTCGCCCGCCTCACGCAGTACGCGCACGGCGGTGGCTGCGCGTCCAAGATCCCCCCGGCGGAGCTGGAGCGGCTGGTGACCGGCCTCACCGGCGGCGACGCGCTCGTGCTGGGCGGCCCGGACGGCGACGACGCCGCCGTGGTGCGGATCGAGGGCGGCCGCGCGGTGGTCTCCACCGCGGACTTCTCCACCCCCGTCGTCGACGACGCCTACGACTGGGGCCGCATCGCCGCGGCGAACGCGCTGTCGGACGTCTACGCGGTCGGCGGCACGCCGGTGATGGCCCTCAACCTGCTCGGCTGGCCGAGCGACGCGCTGCCCGCCGAGCTGGCCCGCGAGGTCCTGCGCGGCGGGCGGGACCAGGCCGCGCTCGCGGGCTGCGCCATCGCGGGCGGGCACAGCGTCGACGACCCCGAGCCCAAGTACGGCCTCGCCGTGACCGGCGTCGCCGACCCGGGCCGGCTGCTGCGGCTGGACGCCGCGCGCCCCGGCCTCCCGCTGTCGCTGACCAAGCCGCTCGGCGTCGGCGTCCTCAACGCCCGCCACAAGACCACCGGCGAGTCCTTCCCGCACGCGGTGGAGACGATGACCGCGCTCAACGCCGACGCCGGCCTCGCCGCCCTGGAGCGCGGCGTCGCCTGCGCGACGGACGTGACCGGTTTCGGGCTGCTCGGCCACCTCTACAAGCTCGCGCGGGCGAGCGGCGTCACGGCCGTCGTGAACGCCTCCGCCGTGCCGTACCTGGACGGGGCGCCGGCCGCCGTGCGCGACGGCTTCGTCCCCGGCGGGTCGCGGCGCAACCTCGCGTGGGTCACCCCGCACACCGACTTCCGCCGGATCGGCGAGGAGGAGCGGCTGCTGCTCGCCGACGCGCAGATCTCCGGCGGCCTGCTGATCGCCGGCGAGATCCCCGGCGCGCGCGTCATCGGCGAGCTGGTCCCGCCGGGGCGCCGCACGCTGGTCGTGAGCTGACCCACGCGTCCCGGCACCCGTGTCGCCGATCCCGCCGCGGGTAGGGCACCGCCGTGAGGACTCCGGAGCGGGGGAGGGAGCGCACATGACCATCGGCGGGCTCGTCGCGGCCGTCGTGCTGGGCGCGGCCGTCGGGACGCTCGGACGGCTGATCGTGCCGAACCGGGAGAGCATGCCGGTGTGGTTCGGGATGGCGGCCGGCATCGTCGCGGCGTTCGCCGGGACGGGCCTGGCCGACGTGTCCGGCGTTACGGACGGCGGCTGGAGCTTCGGGGAGACGGCCCTGCAGGTCGCCGCCGCGGTCGTCGGCGTCCTGGTGGTGACGGTGCTCTGGCCGAAGCGGACCCGCCGCTAGGACCCGCCGCCCCCGTCCCGGATGGCTAGGGCGCCTTCCGCAGCACGGGACGGAGGGTCTCCAGGACGTCCGGATCCTCGATCGTGGACGGGACGGTGACGTCCTGCCCGTCGGCGATGCCACGCATCACGCCCCGAAGGATCTTGCCCGACCGCGTCTTCGGCAGCGCCGGGACGATGCTGATCTCCTTGAGGGAGGCGACGGGCCCGACCTGCTCGCGCACCATCCCGATGAGCTCGGGGCACAGCTCCTCCGGCTCGGCGAGTACGCCGCTCTTCAGCACGACCAGCCCGCGCGGCACCTGCCCCTTGAGCGCGTCGTGGACGCCGATGACCGCGCATTCGGCGACGGCCGGGTGGGAGGCGATGACCTCCTCCATCGTCCCGGTGGACAGCCGGTGCCCGGCGACGTTGATCACGTCGTCGGTGCGGCCCATCACCCAGACGTAGCCGTCCTCGTCGATGTGCCCGCCGTCTCCGGTCAGGTAGTGCCCGGGGAACTTGGTCAGGTAGGACTCGACGAAGCGCTCGTCGTCCTGCCAGAGCGTGGGCAGCGTCCCGGGCGGCAGCGGCAGCCGGATCGCGATGTCGCCGTCCGTGCCGGGCGGCAGCGGCGAGCCGTCCGGGCCGAGGATCCGCACGTCGTATCCGGGGACCGGCACCGACGGCGACCCGGGCTTGACCGGCAGGGGCTCGAGCCCGCGCAGGTTCGCCACGATCGGCCAGCCGGTCTCGGTCTGCCACCAGTGGTCGATGACCGGCCGGTCCAGGACCCGCGACGCCCACCGGTACGTTTCGGGGTCGAGCCGCTCCCCGGCGAGGAACAGCGTGTCCAGCGCCGACAGGTCGTGCCCGGCGAGCAGCGCGCCCTCCGGGTCCTCCTTCTTGACCGCGCGGATCGCGGTCGGCGCGGCGAACAGCGCCTTCACCCGGTGCTGCGCCGCGACCCGCCAGAAGGCGCCCGCGTCCGGGGTGCCCACGGGCTTGCCCTCGTACAGGACGGTCGTGCAGCCGGTGAGCAGCGGCGCGTACACGATGTAGGAGTGCCCGACGACCCAGCCCACGTCGGACGCGGCCCAGAACACGTCGCCCGGCCCGACGCCGAACACGTTCTCCATGGACCAGCGCAGCGCCACCGCGTGCCCGCCGTTGTCGCGCACGACGCCCTTGGGCCGCCCGGTCGTCCCGGACGTGTACAGGATGTAGAGGGGGTCGGTGGCGGCGACGGGCACGCACTCGGCGGGCTGCGCGGCGGCGACGGCCTCGTCCCATTCCACGTCCCGCGGGCGGACGAGGTCGGCGTGCAGCTGCTCGCGCTGCCGGATGACGCACCGGTCGACCTTGTGCCTGGCCATCTCCAGCGCCTGGTCCAGCAGCGGCTTGTAGGGCACGATCCGGCCGGCCTCGATGCCGCAGGAGGCCGACACGACGGCCTTGGGCCGGGCGTCGTCGATGCGGACGGCCAGCTCGCGCGCCGCGAACCCGCCGAACACCACCGAGTGCACCGCGCCGAGCCGCGCGCACGCCAGCATCGCGATCACGGCCTCGGGCACCATCGGCAGGTAGATCACCACCCGGTCGCCGCGGTCGACGCCCTGCGCCCGCAGCGCCCCGGCGAACCGCGCGACCAGGTCGGTGAGCTCGCGGTAGGTGTAGGTCCGCACCGTCCCGGTGACGGGGCTGTCGTAGATGAGCGCGGCCTGGTCGCCCCGCCCCTCCTCGACGTGCCGGTCCAGGGCGTTGTCGCAGGTGTTCAGCTCACCGCCGGTGAACCACCGGTAGAAGGGGGGCGCCCCGTCGTCCAGGACCCGGTCCGGCGGGACGAGCCAGCGCACGTCCCGCGCCGCCAGGCCCCAGAATCGGGTCGGATCGGCGATGCTGCGTTCGTACGCGGCCGCGTAGGCGCCCATGTCGTCCTCCCGGTTGCGGGTCCCGTGCCCGACTGCGATCCGGCCCGGACTGGATTCGGGCCCACCCCTATAGGGCATGGCGCGGGTGCCGTTCGTCAAGGCCCCCCGCCGCCGCGTGTGCCCGGGACGGCCCGGAACGCCCCGGTCAGCGGGGGTGGCGCAGGCCGTGCGCGAGGGCCACCGCGGCGGCGACCGCCGCGCCCGCGCCGACGATCCAGAAGCACAGCTCGTACGCGGCGAGGGTGGGGACGGCGGTCCCCGCGAGCACCTGCCCGGCCAGGACGGACGCGGTGACCGCGCCGGCGATGGCGCCGCCCGCGGTGCGCACCAGCGAGTTGATGCCGCTGGCGATGCCGCTCTGGTCCATCGGGACGTGCCGGATGGCGAGCGTGCCGAGCGCCGCGTAGGCGATGCCGAACCCGACGCCCTGGATGGAGCTGAAGGCGACCATGTCGAGCGGGTGGGAGTTCGACACCGCCAGCCACACGTAGCACAGGCTCGCGAAGAGCGACCCGATGGCGAGCGTGAACGCGGGGCCGATCCGGGCGGCGATCCATCCGGCCAAGGAGGAGAAGACCAGCATCGTGACCGTGTTCGGCAGCATGTAGAGGCCGACGTCCAGCACCGAGCCGTTCAGCCCGTACCCGACCTCCTCCGGCCTCGCCTGCACGAAGCCCGCGATCAGCGTGAACGCGGCGAACATCGAGAAGCCGAGCAGGGCGGAGACGACGTTGGCCGACAGCGACCGCGCGCCGACCAGCAGGTTCAGCCGGACGAGCGGGGCGCGGACGCGCCGCTCGATCACGACCCACACGGCGCACAGCACGGCCGCCGTGCCGAAGAGGCCGAGGACGCCGCCGGACGTCCAGCCCCACATGTTGCCCTGGCTGATGCCGAGCAGCAGGCAGGTCAGCCAGACGGCGAGGACGGCCACCCCCGGGTAGTCGGGCCGCCCGCCCGCGCGGACGCCGACGTCCCGGGCGGCGGCCGCGACCAGCACCAGCCCCGCGGCGGCCATCGCGCCGGCGACCCAGAACACCGGGCGGTGGCTGTCGGTGCGGGCGGCGATCAGCCCGGTCACGATCATCCCGGCACTGCCGCCGGCGCCCATGGTGGCGCTGACGACGCCGATCGCGGTGGTCACCCGCTCGGGCGGGAACGTGTCCCGGATCATGCCGATGGCCAGCGGGATCAGCGCGGTCGACACGCCCTGCAGGGCGCGCCCGGCGATCAGGACGACGAGCGAGCCGGAGAGCGCGCAGAGCACCGAGCCGGCCCCCAGCAGGGACAGCGACAGCAGGAGCATCCGCTTCTTGCCGTACATGTCGCCGAACCGGGTCAGCAGCGGGGTGGCGACGGCGCCGGCCAGCAGCGAGGCGGTGAACACCCACGTCACGTCGGTGATCGGGGCGTCGAAGATGTGCATGAGCTGGGGCAGCAACGGCAGCACGAGGGTCTGCTGCACCGCCACGGTCATCCCGGCGAACGCCAGGGCGAGCAGGGTGCGCCCGGTGTGCCCGGGGCGCGCGGCGGGCCGCCCGGCCGCCTCGCGCGCCGTGGTGGGGGCACCCGTCATGCGAAACCTCCATCGACCGGTCGGCGGAGGGGCCGGCCGATCGGCAAATCCTGTTAATTAACTTAAGTAATAGTAGAGCGGTAGGTTGGATGACATGTCAGCACGGGTGCCGTCGGACATCGTGGAGATCGAGCGGGCGATCAGCCGGGTGGCGCACATGCTCACCCGGTTCAGGCAGCACGACCGCACCGTCGTCGCGGCGGGCGTCCCGGTCGACCGCGCGGCCGTCCCGCTGCTGCGCGCCCTCGCGGAGAACGAGGGGCCCATGCGGCCCGGCGAACTCGCCGTCCGGCTGGCCGTGGAGGCGCCGCACGTCACCCGGCAGCTGCAGCGGCTGGAGCGGGCCGGGTACGTCGAGCGGGTGCCCGACCCCGACGACCGGCGGTGCCTGCGGGTCGGGCTGAGCGGCTCCGGGAGGGCGGCCGTGGAGTCCATCCGGGCGTCCGGGCGGCGCTGGATCGGCGAGGCCCTCGCGGCGTGGTCGCCCGCCGAGCGCGAGCGGCTGGCCGGGCTCGTCAACCGGATGGTCGACGACTTCGAGTCGCACTCCGCCGCCACCTCCGCGACCGACTCTGCCGCCGGTGATCCGGACCCCGGTCCGCCGGCCTCCGGCGGTACGGAAGCGGCGGCGCCGACCGGCCGCGCCGGGTCCGGCCGGCACTGAACCGCCGACGATTCCTCCTCGTTCGTGGTGTACGTGAGCTTGGTGAGAAATTGCAGGCCGCGGTGTGGGGACGGCCGGGTTTTGCCGCGGGCACCGGCCTCCATAGGGTTGCCTTCCGTGGACCTCCGTCTGCACAACCCCCGCGATGACTCCCCCCGCACGGGCCGCCGGCCCGCGCCCTTGCGCGTCCCTCCCCTGGAGGGGCCCTGATGCAGGTCGTCACCACCGCCGGCCACGGTGGGCACGGCAAGTCGGCGCTCGTGCGCGCCCTCACCGGCAAGGAGCCCGAGGAACCGGGCGCCTGGACGGAGCTCCCCTCCGGAAGGCGCGTGGCGTTCGTCGACGTCCCCGGCGGCGAGCGCTCGGTCCCGGCCATGCTCGCGGGCGCCGCGTCCGCGCCCGCCGTCCTGCTGGCCGTCGCCGCCGACGAGGGCTGGATGCCGGGGACGCGGGAGCATCTGCAGGCGCTCGGCGCGCTCGGCGTCCGCTTCGGGGTCGCCGCGGTCACCAAGGCCGACGCCGCCGACCCGAAGCTCGCGCTCCGCCAGGTCCGCGAGCGGCTCGCCGGGACCGCGCTCCGCGGCGTGGAGGCGGTCGCGGTCAGCACCGTCACCGGCGCCGGGATGGACGGCCTCGCCGCCGCCCTCGACCGGCTCGCCGGCCGGCTCCCCGTCCCCGACCCCGCCGCCCCGGTGCGGCTGTGGATCGACCGGGCCTTCACCGCCGGGCGGCAGACCGTCGTCACCGGCACCCTCGCCGCCGGGACGATCACCGTCGGGGACGAGCTGCTCCTCATGCCCGCCGGCGCACGCGTCCGCGTCCGCACGATCGGCCGCGCGGGGGAGCCGTGCGAGTCGGTCGGCGGCGTCTCGCGGATCGTGCTGACCCTGCGCGACGCGGGCCGCGTGGACGCCGGCATGGCCCTCGTCACCGCCGGCGCCTGGACCCACACCACCAGCGTCGACGTCCGCACCCGCTTCGGGGAGGCGTCCGGCCGGCTCGCGCGGCGGATGACCCTGCACCTCGGCTCGGCCGCCGTCCCGGTCCGGCTGCGGCCCCTCGGGCCCGACACCGCCCGCCTCACGCTGAACCAGCGGCTCGCGCTGCACCTCGGCGACACCGGGATCCTGCGCGACCCGGAGCGCCGCTCGATCGCCGGGGTGAGCGTCCTGGACGTGCGGCCGCCGACGCTCGTGCGGCGCGGCGCCGGTGCCGCCCGCGCGCGGGAGCTGGCGTCCTGGCCCGACCGGCCGGACGGCGCGATCGTCCTGCGCCGGCACGGCGTGCTCCGCAGGTCCGAGCTGTCGGTCATGGGGTGCGCGGCGCCGCCGGACGCCGTCGCGCTGAACGGCGAGTGGCTCGCCGACCCCGCGCACTGGGACTCGCTTTTCCGGCGCCTCGCCGAGGAGACGGCGCGGCACGCCGCCGAGAGCCCCCGCGCCCCGGGACTCCCGCTGGAGACCGTCCGGCTGCGGCTCGGCCTCCCGGCACGGCAGCTCGTCGCGGCGCTCGTCCGGCCGCCGCTGCGCGTCGAGGCCGGCCGCGTCTACGGCCCGGCCCCCGCCCCCGAGGCGCAGCCGGCGGCACCGGCGGCGGTCGCGGCGACGCCGCCGCCCTGGGCGGAGGCCGTGGAGCGGCTCCGCGCCGATCTCGCGGACGCCCCCTTCGCGGCCCCCGGCCCCGACCGGCTCGCCGAACTCGGCCTCACCGGCCCGCTCCTGGCCGCCGCGGCGAGCGCGGGCGCCGTCCTGCGGATCGACGACCCCGCCTCCGGCGACGGATCGGGGGACGGCAGCGGGGACGCGATCGTCCTGCTGCCGGGCGCCGATCAGGAGGCGCTGCGCATCCTGTCCGCCCTGCCGCAGCCGTTCACCCCCGGGCAGGCCGGGGACGCCCTGTCGGCCAGCCGCCGCGTCGCCGTCGCCCTCCTGCGCCACCTCGACGGACTCGGCCTGACCGAGCGGCGGACCTGAAAACCGGTTGAGTACGCGTGGCTAGTCTGGCGTCATAGATCACGGTTCGGATCCCGTCGATCAAGGAGAAGGCATGCCGTACCAGACCATCAAGGGCGGCCGCGTTCCCATCCGGATGTGGACCGACCCCGCCACCGTCGAGGACCAGGCCCTCGACCAGCTCCGCAACGTCTCCGCGCTGCCGTGGGTGGAGGGCCTCGCGGTGATGCCCGACGTCCACTACGGCAAGGGCGCCACCGTCGGCTCGGTCATCGCGATGAAGGACGCGGTGTCCCCGGCGGCCGTCGGCGTCGACATCGGCTGCGGGATGACCGCCGCGAAGTCGTCGCTCACCGTCGAGGACATGCCCGACGACCTGTCCCGCCTGCGCGCCGGGCTGGAGAAGGCGATCCCCGTCGGCCGCGGGTCCCACCGGGAGGCCGTCGACCCGTCCGCGCTGCCGAACCTGAAGGAGCGGGGCTGGTACGACTTCTGGGACGCGTTCGACGGCCTGCACCGCGGGGTGCAGTCCCGCCTCGGCCGGGCCCGGAGCCAGATGGGCACGCTCGGCGGCGGCAACCACTTCCTGGAGCTGTGCGCGGACGACCACGGCGCGATCTGGCTCGTCCTGCACTCGGGGTCCCGCAACATCGGCAACGAGCTGGCCGAGCGGCACATCGAGGCCGCCCGCAAGCTGCCGCACAACCAGGACCTGCCGGACGACGACCTCGCGGTGTTCATCGCGGGCACGCCGAAGATGGACGCCTACCGCCACGACCTGTTCTGGGCGCAGGAGTACGCGCGCCGCAACCGCGCCGTCATGATGGCGCTCGCGCAGAACGTGGTGACCGGGCGGTTCGCCGGGCGGCAGTGCCGCTGGGAGCAGGCCATCTCCTGCCACCACAACTACGTGGCGGAGGAGGAGTACGGCGGCGTCGAGCTGCTCGTCACCCGCAAGGGCGCCATCCGCGCGGGGGCCGGCGATCTCGGCATCATCCCGGGCTCGATGGCGACCGGCACCTACATCGTGCGCGGCCTCGGCAACGAGACCGCCTACAACTCCGCCTCGCACGGCGCGGGCCGCCGGATGAGCCGCAACAAGGCCCGCAAGCACTTCACCGTGGACGACCTGGTCGAGCAGACGCGGGGGGTCGAGTGCCGCAAGGACAGCGGCGTCATCGACGAGATCCCCGGCGCCTACAAGGACCTGGAGACGGTGATCGAGGCCCAGTCCGACCTGGTCGAGGTCGTCGCCCACCTCCGCCAGCTCATCTGCGTCAAGGGCTGAGCTCATTCAGTAACGGCCCACTGCGCTCGCGTGCGTGGTCGAGGTCTCTTGTCCGGCGGCTACTTCGGCAGCTGCCTCTCGATGAAGCCGGTCACGTCGGTGAGGACCTCGTCGCGGTTGGTCTCGTTGAAGACCTCGTGGCGCGCGCCGGGGTAGATGCGCTCGGTGAGGTCTTCGCCGCGGACGGCTTCGATGCCGACGCGGGTGGCGTCGGGCGGGACGAGCCGGTCGTCCTCCCCGTGCACGTAGAGGGTCGGGAGCGCGCCGAGGGAGCCGTGCTCGCCGATGCGGCGCATGGCGGTGTCGAGGGCCCGCACGGTGGTCTTCTTGAACGGGCCGTGCCAGACGAGCGGGTCCTCGGTGTACGCCTTGCCGACGGACGGGTCGCGGGACAGCGTGGCCGTGTCGATCGGCACGTCGGGCATCTCGTCCAGCGGCAGCAGCTGCTCGGCGACGTGCCAGTTGCCGAGGACCGGCCCGGACAGCACCAGCGCGGTGAGGAGCCCGCCGTGCAGCTGGGCGTACCGGGTCGCGATCAGCCCGCCCATGGAGTGCCCGATCATGACGACGGGCAGGCCGGGATGGTCGCCGCGCGCCGACTCCACGAGCGTGTGCAGGTCGGCGACGACGTCCTCGAAGTCCTCGATCAGCACGCGTTCGCCCGCGGAGCGGCCGTGGCCCATGTGGTCGGGTCCGCAGACGACGGCGCCGTGCCGGACGAGGACGTCCGCGACGTGGTCGTAGCGGCCGAGGTGCTCGCCGTAGCCGTGCACGAGGACCGCGACGTACCGCGGCTCCCCGCCCGCCCAGATCCGCGCGGTGACCGCACCCCGCGTCCCCGCGAACTCCCACTCCCGCGACGTGGTCACGCTGGCCTCCTCGATGGTCGACGCAACGTAACCGTCTCCCGTGAGGCGACGGAACGTCAACCACCGGAATAGGGTGGACAGTGCGACCGCAATCCCCGGCCGCCCGCGAGCGTGGACGGCCGGTCTGCAGGAAAGGGGCGCCCGTGCTGGTCGACACATTCGGCCGAACCGCGACGGACCTGCGGGTCTCCCTCACCGACCGCTGCAATCTCCGCTGCTCGTACTGCATGCCGCCCGAGGGCCTCGACTGGCTCCCGAAGCCGGAACTGCTCACCGACGACGAGGTGCTGAGGCTCGTGGGGCTGGCCGTCCGGGACCTCGGCGTCACCGAGGTCCGCTACACCGGAGGCGAGCCGCTGCTGCGGCGCGGCCTCCCGGACATCGTGCGCCGGACGGCGGAGCTCGATCCCCGGCCGCAGGTCTCGCTGACCACCAACGGGATCGGGCTGGACCGGCTCGCCGCGCCGCTGGCGGAGGCGGGGCTCGACCGCGTCAACGTCTCCCTCGACACCCTCGACCGCGACACGTTCAAGCGGCTGGCGCACCGCGACCGCCTGGACGACGTCCTCAAGGGCCTCGCCGCCGCGCAGGCCGCCGGCCTGGAACCGGTCAAGATCAACGCCGTGCTGATGCGGGGCGTCAACGACCACGAGGCCGCCGCGCTGCTGCGGTACTGCCTGGACCGCGGCTACCGGCTGCGGTTCATCGAACAGATGCCGCTGGACGCCCAGCACGGCTGGACCCGCGAGAACATGATCACCGCGGACGAGATCCTGGAGCGGCTGTCGGCCGAGTTCGACCTGGCCCCGGACGCCGAGCACGACCGCGGCAGCGCGCCCGCCGAGTCGTTCACGGTCGGCGGCGGCCCCGCGACGGTGGGCGTGATCGGCTCGGTGACGCGGCCGTTCTGCGGCGCGTGCGACCGGGTGCGGCTCACCGCCGACGGGCAGGTCCGCAACTGCCTGTTCGCCACCGAGGAGTCCAACCTGCGCGACGCGCTGCGGGACGGCGCCGCCGACGCAGAGCTCGCCGACCGCTGGCGCAAGGCGGTGTGGGCCAAGCGGGCCGGGCACGGCATCGACGACCCGTCGTTCCTGCAGCCGGCGCGGCCCATGTCGGCGATCGGCGGCTGATGGGCCCGGGCGCCGGGCCGTTCGACGCCGTGGTGCTGGCCGGCGGGCGCGCCCGCCGGTTCGGCGCCGACAAGCCCGCCGCGCCGCTCGGCGGCCGCGCCCTGATCGAATGGACGGCCGCGGCCGCGTCCGGGGCGTCCCGGCTGATCGTCGTGGGGCCGCCGCGGGACGTGCTGCCCGGGGCCGTGCTCGTCCGCGAGGACCCTCCGGGCGCCGGGCCGCTGCCCGCGCTGCGCGCCGGGCTGGCCGAGGTGCGCGCGCCGCGGCTGGCGCTCCTGGCCGCCGACATGCCGTTCCTGCGCCCCGCGCACCTGGCCCGGCTCCTGGACGCGATGGGCGGGCGGCGGGGGGCCGTGCTGGTCGACGAGGACGGCCGCGAGCAGTGGCTCGCCGGCTGCTGGCGCGCCGACGCCCTGCGGACGGCCCTCGGCGCCTACACGGGCGCGTCGCTGCGCGGGCTGCTCGGCCCCCTCGGCCCCGCCGCGGTGGCGCTCCCCGCGGGGACGCGCCCCGCCTGGTTCGACTGCGACACCCCCGAGGAGCTGGCCGCCGCCGAGCGCCTGCTTTGATCGTGCGAGAGTGGGCAGGTTCGCCGAGACCATGCGTGAGGGGGACCCATGTCTGTGCTTGAGGACTGGATCAACGCTGCCTGCGGGGAACTGGGCCTGGAACGCTGCGAGATCGACCGCGACCTGGTGCTGGACCTGGCCCGCGACGTCGCGCACGGCGTCGCGCGCCCGGGCGCGCCGCTGACCGCGTACCTGCTGGGGCTCGCGGTCGGGCGGGGCGTGCCCGCGCGGGACGCCGCCGCCAGGCTGACGGAGATGGCCGAGACCTGGAACGCCGGGGCGGCGGAGAAGGCGGAGGTCCCCCGCCGGGAACGCGGCCAGGAGGGAGAACCGGTCCTCGACGACGCCTGACCCGGGCGCCGGGAGGGCTGCTAGCCCCCGGCCGGGGGAGCCTCCCGGTCCGCGACGGGCACGACGTCCTTCAGGAAGTCGCGGCGGGACAGGAACGCCGACAGGCTCTCGCGGTGCGCGTCGCAGGCGAGCCAGATCTTCCGCCGATCCGGTGTGTGGATCTTCGGGTTGTTCCAGCGCAGCGCCCACACGGCGTCGGCGCGGCAGCCCTTGGCGGAGCACAGCATTTCGTCGGGGCCGGTTCCCGGAGCGGAGTCGGTCATCGGCCAACTGTGGCACAGCCGGACGCGCGGGAGGCTCCCGGGCTCGTGTTTCACCCATCGGCCTCACGGTTAGGACGCTGCAGTGCGGAGCGAGCCCACCGACACCTCCGGCTGGGACCGGCGGCGCCGCTGGCAGGCGCTCTCCGTCTGCCTCGTCGCGGCGTTCATGACGCTGCTGGACGTCAGCATCGTCAACGTGGCGCTGCCCTCGATCCGCGACGGGCTGGACGCGTCCGAGGCGGGGCTGCAGTGGATCCTGTCGGGCTACGCGCTGACGTTCGGCCTCGTCCTGGTGCCCGCCGGGCGGCTCGGCGACGCCCGCAGCCGCCGCGCCGTGTTCATGTTCGGCCTCGCCCTGTTCACCGCGGCGAGCGCCCTGGCCGGGATCGCGCAGTCGGTGCTGATGCTCGTCCTGGCCCGGCTCGTGCAGGGCGTGGCGGGCGGCATCATCAACCCGCAGGTCGCGGGCCTCATCCAGCAGCTCTTCCGCGGGGCCGACCGGGGGCGGGCGTTCGGCGCGCTCGGCGCCGTCATCGGCATCGCGACCGCCGTCGGCCCGATGCTCGGCGGCGGGCTGATCTCCCTCGCCGGCCCCGAGGAGGGCTGGCGCTGGGTGTTCTACGTCAACGTCCCGGTCGGAGTGGTCGCACTGGTGCTGGCCTGGCGGCTGCTGCCCGCCCCCGTCTACGGGGAGCGGCAGGGCCTCGACCCGATCGGGGTGCTGCTGCTCGGCGCGGGCGTCGTGTGCCTGCTGCTGCCGCTCGTCCAGGAGCAGCAGTGGCGGAGCGACCTGAAGTGGCTCCTGGTCCTCGCGGGCGCGGTGCTGATCGCCGCGTTCGCCGCGTGGGAGCGCCGGGCCAGGACGCCGATGATCGACCTGGCGCTGTTCCGGTTCCGCTCGTACGCGCTGGGCTCGACGATCGCGCTGCTGTACTTCGCGGGGTTCACCGCGATCTTCTTCATCCTCACCCTCTACCTGCAGAGCGGGCTGGGCTACAGCGCGCTCGGCGCGGGCTTCGCGATGACGCCGTTCGCGGTGGGATCGGGGTTCGGGTCCCTCGCCGGGGGACGGCTCGTCGCGCGGTTCGGGCGCGCGATCGTCGCCGGCGGCCTCGCGCTCGTGGTGGCGGGCATCGCCGCGGCGTGGGTGGCGGTCGAGCTGAACCCCGGGAGCGGCGTGGCGTGGGCGATCGCGGCGCCGCTGCTGGTGGCGGGCCTCGGCAGCGGCCTCGTCATCGCGCCCAACCAGACGATCACGCTGTCGGAGGTGCCCTTCACCGAGGGCGGCAGCGCGGCGGGCGTGCTGCAGACCGGCCAGCGCGTCGGCACGGCGGTCGGCATCGCCGCCGTCGGCTACGTGTTCTTCGCCGCCCTCGCCGGGACGGGCGGGGACTGGGCGGCCGCGTTCCGGCGCGGGCTGGTCGTCATCCTGGTGTTCGTGCTCGCGGCGCTGGCGGCGGCCGTCGCCGACCTGCTCGCCGACCGCCGCGCCCACCGGGGCTGACCCCGGGTCAGCGCCGCCGGCGGAGCG
Source organism: Actinomadura livida (assembly GCF_014648675.1). Classification (GTDB taxonomy): domain Bacteria; phylum Actinomycetota; class Actinomycetes; order Streptosporangiales; family Streptosporangiaceae; genus Spirillospora; species Spirillospora livida. The sequence continues at coordinate 562,766 of NZ_BMRO01000002.1, read as the reverse complement.
CGCGGGCGGTCAGCGCGAGGAGCGCCGCGGTGCCCGCCGCGGCGCCGGCGAGGACCAGGTTCTGGCGCCTGAGCCGCGCCGGGATCCGCGCGTACGGCATCGTCGAGAACGAGACCAGCTCGTAGCGGGACACGTACCGTCCGGCCAGGCGGCGCTCCAGCGCGTGCGTCGCGGCCTGCTTCGCCCGGTGCACCGGGGACGCCACGCGGTCGCGCATCTCGATGAAGTTGTCGAGCGCCATCTCGGCGATCGCGTCGGTGTTGGCCTTGCGCCGCTCCTGGTAGCGCTCCAGCGCCCGCGTCCAGTCGCCGCCGGTCTCGGCGAGGCACCGGTCGATCTCGATGCAGTCCTCGAACGCGCAGTTGGCGCCCTGCCCGTAGAACGGGACGATCGCGTGCGCGGCGTCGCCCAGCAGCGCGACGACGGCGCCGTCGCCCCGCCGCGTCCACGGCCAGGACCACACGGTCACCAGCGACCCGATCGGATTGTGCGCGTAGTCGTCCAGCAGGGCGGGCATGAGGCCCGCGGCGTCGGGATAGTGGCGCTCGAAGTACGCGGTGACCTTCTCCGGCGTGTCGAGCGCGGCGAAGTCGTCCTTCGGCCAGAACAGCGTGCAGGTGAACGACCGGTCGAGGTTCGGCAGCGCGATCATCATCGAGGTGCCCCGCGGCCAGATGTGCAGCGCGTCCGGGTCGAGCGCGAACTCGCCGTCCCTCGGCGGGATCGTCAGCTCCTTGTAGCCGTGCTCCAGGAAGTCGGTGTCGACGTCCAGGTCGAGGGACCGGCGGACCGCGCTGTAGGCGCCGTCCCCGGCAAGGATGACGTCGGCCCGTTCGGCCGGGGCGTCCTGGAACAGCACCGTGCCGGCGTCGATGTCCACGCCGGTGACGCGCGAGGAGAACCGGAGCGTGACGCCGGGCGTGGCCTCGGCGGTGTCGAGCAGCGACCGGTTGAGGTCGGCGCGGCCGATGGAGTTGATGGCGCGCTCGCCGTCCGCGCTGTAGGGCTGGAAGTTCGTCGCCCCGACCGGCGGGTGCACCATCCGCCCGTGCATCGGCAGGGCCAGTTTGAGGCACCGGTCCCGCAGGCCCACCTCCTCCAGCGCGGCGAGGCCGCGGGCGGAGATCGCCAGGTTGATCGACCGCCCGCGCTCGGCGCCGGAGACCCGCGGGTCGGGACGCCGCTCGTACACCGTCACCGGGACGCCGCGCCGGCCCAGCAGCACCGCCAGCAGGCAGCCCGCGAGGCCCGCGCCGACGATCGCGATCCGCTCGCCGCCGTCAGCCGCCATCGGCGGGGACCTCCGCGCCGCCCGGCGCCTCGGTCTGCGAGCGGACCTCCCACAGGTCGGGGAAGGAGGGGGCGAACAGCGTGCGGCGCAGGTAGTCGGCGCCGGCCGACCCGCCCGTGCCGATCTTCGCGCCGATCGTCCGCTCGACCATCTTCAGGTGCCGGTACCGCCACTCCTGGACGCCCTCGTCCACGTCGACGAGCGCCTCGCAGACCTCGGCGGCGGGCCCGGACTCGTCGGCGTAGACGGTGAGCAGCGCCTTCTGCACCCCGGGGTCGGGCTCCCAGGGCCGGGACGTGTCGCGTTCCAAGGCCTCGCGCGGGATGGGGAGGCCGTGGCCGTCCAGGTAGCGCAGCAGGGAGTCGAACACGGACCGGCGCGCCACCGCGGCCTGGAGCCGCTCGTCGTCGCGCAGGTCGGAGGCGGGGAACTTGCGCCGCCCGAGGACGGCCTCGATCTCGCGGAACTGCTCGCTCTGGAACCCGCTGGACGATCCGAGGACGTCGCGGAACGCGGCGAACTGCCGGGGCGTCATCGTCTCCAGCACGTCCAGCTGCCCGACGACCGTCTTGAGGATCTTGGCGATCCGGCGGGCGGTGTGCAGCGACCCGGCGCTGTTGCCGTCCTCCAGCCTGCGCTGCAGGAGGTCCGCCTCGTGGAGGATCTGCTTGAACCACAGCTCGTAGACCTGGTGGATGATCACGAAGAGCAGCTCGTCGTGGGCCCGGGTCTTCGGCTCCTGGCAGGCCAGCAGATCGTCGAGCTTCAGGTAGCCGCCGTACGTCATTGTCGGCGAATCCGCCATCACGCCTCCTTGCGACACAACGGATGTGTCCGCAGCATAAGGGATGTCATTCCGGGCATCCGCGGCCGGTCCCGCAGGTACCCGCGGCGCTGCCGCCGCTTCCGTCCCGGCAGGGTCAGTCCCCCGGCAGGTTCAGTCGAGGTCCCCGGCGGAGACGCGGACGGCGCGCAGCGCCGTCGTGATCTCCGCGGCCTGCCCGGCGGGCAGGCCGGCGATGCCGAAGCCCGACTCGTTGAGGGCGAGCGTGGCCTCCTCGGCGAGGTCGCGCCCGGCCTGGGTGATGGTGGCCAGCACGACCCGGCGGTCGTCGGGGGAGGGGCCGCGCCCGACGAGCCCCCGCTGCTCCAGGCGGCCGATCACGTTGGTGACCGAGGCCGGGTGGACCATGAGGCGGGTGCCCATCTTGCCCATGGGGAGCGTCCCGGTCCGGGTGAAGGCGAGCAGGCGCAGCGCCTCGTAGGCCGCGAACGTCAGCGCGTACGGTTTGAGGACGGCCTCGATCCGGCTCAGCAGGAGTTGCTGCGCCCGCATCACGGAGGTGACGGCCGCCATGTGGTCGGCGTGGTCGGGCCAGCGCAGGCTCCACTGGCGGTGGGCCTCGGAGATCGGGTCGGGGGTGTGAGGCACCGCCCCACCGTATGCGGTCTTGACCGGCTCGCGCATGCAAACTACTTTAACTTCCAAATATTGGATGTCCAAGGTTTGGGGTGGGGACGGTGACGGGGGAGCTTCACACGCCGGTGCACCCGGTGCGGTTCGTGACGGCCGCGGCGCTGTTCGACGGCCACGACGCGGCCATCAACATCATGCGGCGCATCCTGCAGTCCCAGGGCGCCGAGGTGGTGCACCTGGGGCACGACCGCTCGGTGCGCGAGGTCGTCGGCGCCGTCCTGGAGGAGGACGCGCAGGGCGTGGCGATCAGCTCCTACCAGGGCGGCCACGTCGAGTACTTCGAGTACCTGTCGCGCAGCCTCAAGGAGGCGGGCGCCGAGCACGTCAAGGTCTTCGGCGGGGGCGGCGGGGTGATCGTTTACGAGGAGATCGCCCGGCTGTCCGGGGCCGGCGTGCGGATCTTCTCGCCCGAGGACGGGCAGCGCCTCGGCCTGCCCGGCATGATCAACGAGCTGGTGCGCGACTGCGACGTCGACCTCGCCGCCGAGCCCGTCCCCGCGGACGCCGTGCTCGCGGGGGACCGGCGCGCCCTGGCCCGGACCATCACCTGCCTGCAGGCCGGGAAGCTCCCGGCCGAGGCCAGGTCCGCGCTCGCGGAGGCGGCGCGCGGGCGGCGCGTCCCCGTCCTCGGCATCACCGGGACGGGCGGTTCCGGGAAGTCGTCGCTCACCGACGAGCTGGTGCGGCGGCTGCGCGTCGACCAGCGGGACGGGCTGCGCGTCGCGGTGCTGGCCGTCGACCCCACCCGGCGGCGCGGCGGCGGCGCGCTGCTCGGCGACCGGATCCGGATGAACGCGCTGGACGGCGACCGCGTCTTCTTCCGCTCGCTGGCCACCCGCGGCGCCCGGGAGCTGCCCGACGGCATCGAGGACATCGTCACCGCGTGCAAGGCCGCCGGCTACGACCTGGTCGTCCTGGAGACCCCCGGCATCGGGCAGGGCGACGCGGCGATCGTGCCGCTGGTCGACGTCTCGCTGTACGTGATGACGCCCGAGTTCGGCGCCGCGTCCCAGCTGGAGAAGATCGACATGCTCGACTTCGCCGACGTGGTCGCGATCAACAAGTTCGAGCGGCGCGGCGGGGCGGACGCGCTGCGGGACGTGTCGCGGCAGCTGATCCGGAACCGGGAGGCGTTCGGGCGGCGGCCCGAGGACATGCCGGTGTTCGGCACCAGCGCGGCCACGTTCGACGACGACGGCGTCACCGCCCTCTACCAGCACCTGGGCGGGCTGCTCGGCGAGCACGGGCTGGAGCTCGCGGACGGCGCCCTGCCCAAGGTCGCGACGAAGGTCTCCACCGGCGCCGCGACGATCATCCCGCCCGGCCGGGTGCGGTACCTGTCCGACATCTCCGAGACCGTGCGCGGATACCACGCCGCGACCGTCCGGCAGATCGAGGCCGTCCGGCGCGTCCAGCGGCTGGACGAGGTGCGCGCGGAGCTCGCCGACGCGTCCGAGGTCGAGGGCCTGCTGGAGAACGCGCGCCGCGACGTCGCCCCGGAGAACGCCGCGCTGCTGGAGGAGTGGCCCGCGGTCGTGGAGGCGTACTCGGGCGACGAGCAGGTCGTCCGGATCCGCGACAAGGAACTCCGCACGGTCCTGACCCGGGAGTCCCTGTCGGGCAGCCGCATCCCGCGCGTCGCGCTCCCGCGCTACACCGACCACGGCGAGCTGCTGCGGTTCCTGAGGAACGAGAACCTGCCGGGCCGCTTCCCGTTCACCGCCGGCGTGTTCCCCTTCAAGCGCGACAACGAGGACCCCGCCCGCATGTTCGCGGGGGAGGGCGATCCGTTCCGCACCAACCGCCGCTTCAAGCTGCTGTCGGAGGGCCAGCCCGCGACCCGCCTGTCGACCGCGTTCGACTCGGTCACCCTGTACGGGCGGGACCCGGACGAGCGTCCCGACGTGTACGGCAAGGTCGGCACGTCCGGCGTGTCCATCGCCACGCTGGACGACGTGAAGGCCCTGTACGACGGGTTCGACCTGGTGGCGCCGACGACGTCGGTGTCGATGACGATCAACGGCCCCGCGCCCACGATCCTCGCGTTCTTCCTCAACACGGCCATCGACCAGGGGCTCGACGCCTTCTACGAGGGGCACGGGCGGGAGCCGTCCGCGGAGGAGGCCGCCGCCATCCGCGCCCGCGTCCTGTCCACCGTGCGCGGCACCGTGCAGGCCGACATCCTCAAGGAGGACCAGGGGCAGAACACCTGCATCTTCTCCACCGAGTTCTCGCTGCGGATGATGGGCGACATCCAGGAATGGTTCATCGCCAACAACGTCCGCAACTTCTACTCGGTGTCCATCTCCGGCTACCACATCGCCGAGGCCGGGGCGAACCCCATCAGCCAGCTCGCGTTCACCCTCGCCAACGGCTTCACGTACGTCGAGTCGTACCTGGCGCGCGGGATGGACGTGAACGACTTCGCCCCCAACCTGTCTTTCTTCTTCTCCAACGGCATGGACCCCGAGTACAGCGTCCTCGGACGCGTCGCCCGCCGCATCTGGGCCGTGGCCATGCGCGACCGGTACGGCGCCAACGAGCGCAGCCAGAAGCTCAAGTACCACGTGCAGACGTCCGGGCGGTCCCTGCACGCGCAGGAGATGGCCTTCAACGACATCCGCACCACGCTCCAGGCGCTCATCGCCATCTACGACAACTGCAACAGTCTGCACACCAACGCCTACGACGAGGCCGTGACCACGCCGACGGCCGAGTCGGTGCGGCGCGCCCTGGCGATCCAGCTCGTCATCAACCGCGAGTGGGGCCTCGCCATGAACGAGAACCCGCTGCAGGGGTCGTTCATCATCGACGAGCTGACCGACCTCGTCGAGGAGGCGGTGCTGGCGGAGTTCGACCGCATCAGCGAGCGCGGCGGCGTCCTCGGCGCGATGGAGACCGGCTACCAGCGCGGCCGCATCCAGGACGAGTCGATGCTGTACGAGCAGCGCAAGCACGACGGCTCCCTGCCGATCGTCGGCGTCAACACGTTCCGCGGCCCGGACGCCGCCGACGGGACGCCGGACACGATCGAGTTGGCCCGCGCCACCGAGGAGGAGAAGCGGTCCCAGCTCGACCGGGTCCGCGGCTACCAGGAGGCGCACCGCGACGAGGCGCGCGAGGCGATCGCCGCGCTCAAGGACGCGGCCCGGTCCGGCGGCAACGTGTTCGCGGTGCTGATGGACGCCGCCCGCGTCTGCAGCCTGCAGCAGATCACCGACGCGTTCTTCGAGGTCGGCGGGCAGTACCGCCGCAACGTGTAGCCGCCGATGGCCCCGCTGACGGCCCCGCTGGACGACACCGGCCACCCGGTCCCCGTCCCGGACCGGGTGCGCCGCGTCGTGTCGATCGTCCCGTCGCTGACCGAGACCGTCGCGGTCACCGCGCCCGGCCTGCTCGCGGGGGCCACCGACTGGTGCACCCACCCGGCGGACCTGGACGTGCCGCGCGTCAAGGGGACGAAGAACCCCGACCTGGACCGCATCGCGGAGCTGCGGCCCGACGTCGTCCTCGGCAACACCGAGGAGAACCGGCCCGCCGACGTCGCGGCGCTGCGCGCGGCTGGCATCGCGGTGTGGATGACGGAGATCCGCACCGTGGACGAGGCGCTGGCGTCGCTGCGCCGCATGCTCGCCGAGGCGTGCCGGGTCCCGGTGCCGGGCTGGCTGGACGAGGCGTCCCGCGTCTGGGCGGGCGTCGCCCCGGGCACGCGCCGCAGGGCCATCGTCCCGATCTGGCGGCGGCCGTGGATGGTCGTCGGCCGCGACACCTTCACCGGGGACGTCCTGTCCCGCCTGGGCGTGGCCAACGTGTACGCGGGCCACCCGGAGCGCTACCCGAAGATCGCCCTGGCGGAGCTGAACGCGGCGGGCGCCGACCTGGTCGTCCTCCCCGACGAGCCCTACCGGTTCACCGAGGACGACGGCCCCGAGTCCTTCCCCGGGACCGACGTCGCGCTCGTCGACGGCCGGCACCTCACCTGGTACGGCCCGTCCCTCGCCGAGGCCCCGGCGGCGCTGGCGCGGCAGCTCGCCGCCGCCCGGGTCCGCTGACCGCGGCCCCCTCGGGGCCGCCCGCCCGGGACTACTCGCCGTCGCGGGCCGGCGAGCGCGTGAACATCGCCTCCACGCACGCGGCCATGCGGCCGTCCAGCTCCGCCGCCGGCAGGCCGATCTCCCGCGCCAGATGCTCGCGCAGCAGCGTGTACCCGTAGATCGTGGACGCGATCGCCGCCTGCACGGCCTCGACGTCCTCGACCGGCAGCTCGCCCCGCGCCGCCTCCGCGGCGAGGTCCGCCCGGCCCGCGCCCCGGTTGAGCAGCACCCGGGGCCGGTCGTCGCCGTCCAGCACCAGCAGCGACGCCAGGACGACCGGCTCGGGGTTGCGCAGGCTCTTCCAGAACAGCCGGGACAGCCGCTTGCGCAGCGGCAGGCCCGCCGCGTCCACGGCGTCCTCGGCGTTGGGGCGGGACCGGTGGAACAGCGCCGAGCGCAGCAGCGCCCGCCGCGACCCGAAGTACTGGTAGACCAGCCCCCGGTTCACCCCGGCCTCGTCGGCGACCTGGCGCAGGTTCAGCCCGGCGAGGACGCCGCCGCGCCGCAGCAGCGCGATGGCCGCCGCGCGCAGCGACTCCTCGGTCGCCGCCCGGTCCCCGGCCGGGCCCGGCCGGCCCGCCGTCCGCGGTGCGGTCACGGCCGGGCCCCCGGCCGGGGACCGGCCGCCCGCGGCGCGCGGTTCATGCCCGGGGGCCGCCCGCGACGTAGATGACCTGCCCGGACACGAACGACGCGTCGTCGCTCACCAGGAACGCGACGGTCCCGGCGATGTCCTCCGGGGTGCCGACGCGGCGGACGGGGATCTCCTTGGCCGCGGCGGCCTTGAAGTCCTCCCACTCGACGCCGACCCGGGCGGCGGTCGCGGCGGTCATCTCCGTCGCGATGAAGCCCGGGGCGATGGCGTTGGCGGTCACGCCGAACTTGCCGAGCTCGATCGCGAGGGTCTTGGTGAAGCCCTGCAGCCCCGCCTTGGCGGCCGAGTAGTTGACCTGCCCGCGGTTGCCGAGCGCCGACACCGACGACAGGTTGACGATGCGGCCCCACCCGGCCTTCGTCATGTGCTCCTGGGCTGCGCGGCTCATCAGGAACGAGCCGCGCAGGTGCACCGCCATGACGGTGTCCCAGTCGTCGTCCGACATCTTGAACAGCAGGTTGTCGCGCGTGACGCCGGCGTTGTTCACGAGCACGACCGGCGGGCCGAGCTCGGCGGCGACGCGCGCCACGGCGGCGGAGACCCGCGCGGAGTCGGCGACGTCCACGCCGACGGCGAGCGCCTTCCCGCCGTTCTTCTCGATCTCCTCCACGGTGCCGGCGCAGGCGGCCTCGTCGAGGTCGCAGACCGCGACCGCGAAGCCCTCCCGGCCGAGCCGGACGGCCGTGGCGGCGCCGATGCCGCGCGCGGCGCCCGTGACGATGGCGACCCTGGTGTCGGTCATTTCGTGCTCCTCCCTGGGCACCGGCCCGTTCAGACCTGGATGTCCTTGGCGATGATCGTCTTGAGCACCTCGCTGGTGCCGCCGTAGATGCGGGTTACCCGCGCGTCGGCGTACAGCCGCGCGATCGGGTACTCAAGGATGTAGCCGTAGCCGCCGTGGAGCTGCAGGCACTTGTCGACGACGCGGGCCTGGACCTCGGTGCAGAACAGCTTGCACATGGCGGCGTCGGCGGGGGTGAGCTCCCCGGCGTCCAGCGCCTCGATGCAGCGGTCGACGAGCGAGCGCGCCGCCTCGACCTCGGTGGCGCACTCGGCGAGGACGAACTTGGTGTTCTGGAACGACGACACGGTCTTGCCGAAGACGGTCCGCTCCCGGACGTACCTGCGCGCGAACTCCACGGCGGCCGCCGCGGACGCGTAGGAGCTGGTCGCGATGCCGAGGCGCTCCTCGGCCAGGTTGTGCGTCAGGTACTCGAACCCGCGGCCCTCCTCGCCGAGCAGGTCCTCGGCCGGGACGCGGACGTCGGTGAACGACAGCTCGGCGGTGTCGGAGCTGCGCAGCCCGATCTTCTCCAGCTTGCGGCCGACCGCGTAGCCCTCGCTCCCGGTGTCCACCGCCAGGATGGACAGGCCCGCCCGCCGGTTCTCCGGCGTGGCCGGCGACGTGCGCGCCACGACGAGCACCCGGTCGGCGAGGACGCCGCCGGTGATGAAGGTCTTGGCGCCGTTGAGGACGTAGTGGTCCCCGTCGCGCTTCGCGGTGGTCTGCATCCCGGCGAGGTCGGAGCCGGTGCCGGGCTCGGTCATCGCGATGGCCGTCATCATCTCGCCGGACACGAACGGCGGCAGCCAGCGCTTCTTCTGCTCCTCCGACCCGTACTTCAGCAGGTACGGCAGGACGAGGTTGACGTGCACGCCGTAGCCGCCGAAGCTCACCCCGGCGCGGGCGCACTCCTCGGAGATCACGGCCTGGTACTTGAAGCTGGTCTCCCCGGCGCCGCCGTACTCCTCGGGGACCTGGATGCCGAACACCCCGAGCTCCCCGAGCTTGTTGTAGAAGTCGCGCGGCGGGTGGCCCGCCTCCTCCCACTCCCCGTAGACGGGCGCGACCTCCGCCTCGATGAACGCCCGGATCGTCTCCCGGAACGCCTCATGGTCCTCGTCGAACACGGTGCGGCGCACGCTCTCGACCCCTTTCGCTGCACGGTTAACAGAACGCTAACCTAACTCGAATCCAGTTCTAGAATCAAATACGGGTCGGGCGGGCGCAGCGGTCGGGCCCGGCGGGCGGGAGCGGCGGTCCGGCCTCTCGAAACCGTCGAACGGCCCGCCGGGGCATGCCGCGCCGGAGAAGTCCCATCGACTCATGAGACGAAAGTCAAGCATTGTCTCATTGTCCAGATAGTGGGCGGTGTTGTTGGCTTTCTGTCGAATAGTGCGCCGGGACCGGAATCGGACGGCGGCGCGGGGCCGGGCATTTTCCCCGGCCCCCGGAAATCGCAATGCGGCGGATCAGCAGTCGGGTTCGCAGACCCGCTGGGACAGCGCCTTGAGGAACAGGGCCTGCACCTGCCCCGGCGTCTCGGCCACGTACGCGTCGCCGTTCGTCAGCCGGGCGATCCGCCGGAGCTCGTCCACGTCCACGCCGCCGCCGAGGCCGAACATGTTGATCTGGACGGGCCGTTCCGAGTCGTAGGCGCGGCGGATGTGCTTCAGCGTCTCGTCCAGGGACGGGCCCTCCCGGTCCTGGTTCTTCCCGTCCGTCCACAGCAGGATCGAGTTCACGTACTCGGGCTTGTAGGTCCGCTTCATGTGGTCGAACGCGGCGATCGTCGTCTCGTACAGGCCCGTGCCGCCGTTCTCCTTCACCCTGATCTGCGCGAACGCGCTCAGCACGAGCTGGCGGCGGGTGGCCGAGCCGAGCCGCTCGTTCAGCGGCCCCACGCTGACCAGCTCCCGCCAGTCCTGCCCGCCCTGCAGCCTCGTGGAGAACACCCACTGGCCCAGCTCGCTGTCGTCCGGCAGCAGCGACAGGCCGTTCTGCGCCGTGCGGATCGTCGACTGCAGCCGGCTCGCGCCGGGCGCGATCCGCCGGTCCATGGAGCCGGAGACGTCGATGATGCTCAGCATCCGGATGCTCAGCGAGAGCTGCGCCCACCGCTGCGTGATGCGCTTCACCCGGTCCGCGTCCGGCGCGGGCAGCGCCTTCGGCGGCCTGGCGCTCAGCCCGGTCTTCTCGGTGAACCCGGCCTGCGCGGCGCCGTCGGGACTCCGGAAGCCCAGCCTGCGCACGTCCTCGCGGGTGGTCACGGACGAGAGCTCCCTGCCGAGCAGGCGGCCCGCGTTGAGCTTCGCCGGGTCCCGGGCCAGGACGGTGACCGGGTGGTCGAGGAAGACCGTCCCCTCCGCCGGGTAGACCGCGGCGGCGAGCTCACCGGGACGCTTCGCGTTGTAGGAGTACACCGCCTGCTCCGGCGCCAGCGCGACGGGGTACCGGTCGCCCGCCTCCTGCCCGAGCACCGCGAACTCCGCGTTGACCGACGGGACGATGCCCTCCCGGAACGTCCGCACCGCGCCGGTGAACAGCGCCTGCCCCCGCGGGTCGCCGCCCACCAGCGCGTCGGCGAGCACCAGCACGCCCATGCCGGTGGCGGTGCGGTCGGGGTCGGGCACCTGCAGCCGGATCAGCCGCGGCGGGATCGCGCTCCGCCGCGCGCCGCCGGGCTCCTGCTCGGCGTTCGCCGCCGTCCCGGCCGCGGCGAGCAGGTCCTTCCAGGACGGCTGCGCGGGCGCCCCGAGGTTGCGCAGCTGCAGCGCGAGCGCGCTGGGCATGGCCAGCACGATCGGGGTGGACGCCATGCCGCCGAGGGGGGTGAAGCCCGGGGCTGCCCCGTCCCGGCCCGATCCCGCCACGAGGCTGGTCCAGAGGGACGAGTCGGGGATCCACACGTCCGGCTTCTCGGTGATGCCGGAGACGCCCTTGCCCGACAGGAGCGTCGCGACCGCGGCCGGGTCGGCGGACCGCACGTCCGCGCGTGCGCACTTGCCGGCGACCTCGTGGCGGGCGTCGTTGAAGCGCCTCGCCGCCCGGATGACGGCGGGGGCGATCTCCGGTGCCGCCGCGACGCCGATGGACAGGGCCTCGTCGCCGGAGCACTCGTCGCCCGTCGAGGTGAGCGCGTACGCGCCTAAGCCCGTCAGCAGCACCAGCCCGACCGCGCCCGCCAGCGGGCCGAGCAGGACGCCGCCGAACCGCTGCGGCGGCCGGAACCTGCGGCGGCCCTGCCCGGCCGCGGCGTGCGCCGGGCCCGGCGGGCGGGCCGCGGGGCCGGGCCTCTCGAAGGGCTCGAACGGCCGGCCGCCCGGCGGGGTGCCGCCCGCCGGACCGGGAGAGGAGGAGGGGGAGGGGAGGGGCGCGCCGCCGGGTTGGGAGGCGCCGAGGAACGTGTAGGGCGCATCGGGCTCGCCGCTCTCCGGCAGGTTGCGCGGTGCCCACTCGGGCACGTCGTCGTGTCCGCTCATCGCCGTTCTCCGTTTCCCGGGCGGGGGCGCCGGGTGCCGTCTCGCCGCGTCGTGGCGGCCCGCCGGTGAGACACATGGGGAATATGTCTCAAGAGGGCCAGATGTGATGTTCGTCTCATCGGCGTCCTCCGTCAAGTGTTTCGGCGGCTCAGGAACGGATTGGGCCTCCGGTGCGCGCCCGGCCGGCCGCCGGGGGCGGCTGCGGGGTGCGGCCGGCCGGGCAAGTGCGCGGCCACTGGGCGCGGTGGGGCCGTTCGGCGCGGTGCTCCATCCGCGTGCGGCCGTCCGGCCGGAGACCTGGGTCCACGGGACCTCCCCTCGAGGCGCGGGGGCGGGGTTGCCGCCGTTCATCAGTACGCGGCGCGGACCCGGAATGGCTCGGTGCGCGTCCAGGTGTTTCTGACGGACGGTGCCCGCCCGGAAACGCCGCGCTGCCCACGGATTCCCGGGCGAAAAGTTCGCTTCGGCGGGTTTTCGGACTGTGGCCGAAGCAGGCCACGGCCGGGTCTTGCCTTTTCGCCGGGATGTGCTCAGGCCTGCCGCGGGCGGTCAGGGCCGGGTCGCGGGGGCTGGTGCGGGGCAAGCGCGGGGCAAGCGCGGCTCCGCGCGGAGCCGGGGAAGTACCAGGGAAACCCCCTGGATATGAAAAGCGGCGCCGGGTGGATACGGGGGCAATCCACCCGGCGCCGCATCATCGGTGTTCCGACGGGGGCCCGGAACACCGGCACGGGCGCTCCGACGGGGGACCAGAGCGCCGGTACAAATCGTACACCGAAACCCCCCGCGGTTAGTCAAGAGAATGTCACGACCCGATTTCCGGTCGCTGTCCGGAAACCGGCTTCTGTCCCTGCTTCGCGTGGTCGCCGAAGCTCGCGGGCGCCACCGGCTCCCGTCCGCCGTTGGCGACGACCACCGCGACGTAGGGCAGCACCAGTGCCCCGGCCACGAGGATCAGCACCGCCCACGCCGGCGCACCGGCCACCGCGGCCAGTATCGCGCCGACGAAGCAGACCGTCCGCGCGCCCATGGACACCAGGTACCGCCGCTGCCGGTGCTCGATGTCCTCGGACATGGGGCGGGGAGCGTCGGTGACCGTGTAGACCTCCGGCCCACGCTGGTGATTGACCTTCACCATTCCACGGTAAGCCCATGGGGTCCGGCTGGCGACAGCAGTGCGGGTCAAATCATCGCATCGGAGGAACGACATGACCGATCGCACGTACCGGGTGACGGAGATCGTGGGCACCTCGCCGGAGTCGGTCGAGAGCGCCGTCCGCAACGGCGTCCGCCGCGCCGCGCAGACCCTGCGCCACCTGGACTGGTTCGAGGTGACCGAGGTTCGCGGCCAGATCGAGGACGGGGAGGTCGCCCACATTCAGGTCACCATGAAGGTCGGCTTCCGCCTGGAAGACGCCTGAGCCGCCGCTGAGGCCCCGCTGGGGCCCGCCCCGGACCGGAGCCGGGCCCCAGCGGGGCGTCAGCCGGGAATGAGCCGGAGATCAGGTCGCCTGGCTCACCGTCGACATGTGGAAGTCGGGGACGCGCACGGCCGGCATCGCGGCGCGGGTGAAGTAGTCGGACCACTCGCGCGGCAGCGTCGGGCCCGTCTCGCCGACCTCGGTGAGGCGGGACAGCAGGTCCACGGGGCTCTCGTTGAACCGGAAGTTGTTCACCGCCCCGACGACCTCGCCGTCCTCGACGAGGTAGACCCCGTCGCGGGTGAGGCCGGTCAGCAGCAGGCTCTGCGGGTCGACCTCGCGGATGTACCACAGGCACGTCAGCAGCAGCCCCCGCTCGGTGCGGGCGACCATCTCCTCCAGCGACGCGCCGCCGTCCGGCCCGGCCATCGCCAGGTTGTCGACGGCCGGGGTGACCGGCAGCCCGGTGCGCCCGGCCGAGTGCCGGGTCTGGGTGAGCGAGGTGAGCACGCCGTCCCTGATCCAGTCGGTGGCGCCGAGCGCGAGGCCGTTGTCGAACACCGACGACTCGCGGCCGGAGGCGTGCGCGACGACGAACGGGGCGCACTCCAGGCCGGGCGCGGCCGGGTCGCTGGACAGCGAGACCGGCAGGTCCGCGAACCGCTCCCCGACCCGGGTGCCGCCGCCCGGGGCGCTGAACACCGTCCGGCCGTCGTGGGCGTCCTGCGCGCCCGCCGACCAGTACAGGTAGATCATCAGGTCGGCGACCGCGGACGGCGGCAGGATCGTCTCGTACCGCCCCGCCGGCAGGTCCACCCGCCGCTCGCCCCACTCCAGCCGCCTGGCGAGGCCGCCGGTCAGCGCGGGGACGTCGACGTCGGTGAAGTCGCGGGTGGCGACCCCCGCCCACGCCGAGCCGCCCGCGCCCTTGGCGTTGACCTCCAGCAGCCCGGTCGGCTGGTCGTGCCGCAGCCGCAGCCCCGCCGAACTGCCCAGGAACGTCGACGTCAGCATGTGGTTCGCGAACCCGTACAGGCGCCGGTCCCCGGCCTCCGCGGCGGCGAACGCCTCGCCCAGCGCGGGCGCGAACCCCTCGAACACGCCGATGCCGGTCTCGGCCGGGTCGTCGTCCCACCCGGCCGCGGGCGGCCCCTCGGTGATCAGCGGGGCGGCGTCCTCGGCGGGCTCGTTGCCGGCGGCGTCGGCCTCGGCGGCGCGCACCAGGTCCTCGACGCCGTCCGCGCCGACGGCCGACCGCGACACCACGCCCGCCGCGACGCCGTCCGCCGTCCGGCGCAGCGCGATGACCGTCAGGCGGCTGGACCGGGTCACCCCGTTGGTCGTGAGCGTGTTGCCCGCCCACCGCAGGTTCGCGGTGCTCGACTCCTCGGCGATGACGACGCAGTCGTCGGCCCGCGACGCGGCCAGCGCCCGCTCGACGGCCTCCTGAGCCCTCACTGGCCCGCCTCCTTCAGGGTGTTGAGGATGCTGACGCCGCGGAACAGCGCCGACGGGCAGCCGTGGCTGACCGGCGCGACCTGCCCCGGCTGGCCCTTTCCGCAGTTGAACGCGCCGCCCAGCACGTACGTCTGCGGGCCGCCGACGGCCTCCATCGAGTTCCAGAAGTCGGTGGTGGTCGCCTGGTAGGCGACGTCGCGGAGCTGCCCGGCCAGCCGCCCGTTCTCGATCCGGTAGAACCGCTGGCCGGTGAACTGGAAGTTGTAGCGCTGCATGTCGATCGACCAGCTCTTGTCGCCGACGATGTACACGCCGCGCTCGACACCGGAGATCAGCTCGTCGGTGGACGGGCCGTCCTCGGCGGGCCGCAGCGAGACGTTCGCCATCCGCTGGATCGGCATGCTGGACGCGGCGTCCGCGAACGCGCACCCGTTGGAGCGCTCGGCGCCGGTCAGCCGGGCGATGCGGCGGTCGGTCTGGTAGCCGGTGAACAGCCCGCCGGAGATGATGTCGAACGACTGCGTCCGCACGCCCTCGTCGTCGTAGCCGATGGTGGCCAGGCCGTGCTCGGCGGTGCGGTCCCCGGTGACGTTCATGACCTCCGAGCCGTACCGGAGCTTCCCGAGCTTGTCGGGCGTGGCGAACGAGGTGCCCGCGTACGCGGCCTCGTACCCGAGCGCCCGGTCGAGCTCGGTGGCGTGCCCGATCGACTCGTGGATCGTCAGCCACAGGTTCGACGGGTCGACCACCACGTCGTACACGCCCGCCTCGACCGACGGGGCGGCGAGCTTCTCGGCGAGCAGCTCCGGGATGCGGGCCAGCTCCCCGTCCCAGTCCCAGTGCTCGCCCGACAGCCACTCCCACCCGTACCCGGCGGGCGGCGCGAGCGTCCGCATCGTGTCGAACAGGCCGTCCCTGATGCCGACGGCGTTCACGCCGGGGTGCACCCGGACGCGCTGCTGGGTGGTGACGGTGCCCGCCAGGTCGGCGAAGAACTTGTTCTCCCTGACCTGCAGCAGCGTCGCGTCCACGTGGTCGACGCGGTCGTCGCCGAGCAGCCGGCGGCTCCAGTCCGCCAGCAGCGCCGCCTTCTCGGCGGTCGGCACGTCGAACGGGTCGACCTCGTACGCCGAGACCCAGGTGCGCTCGCCGTGCACGGGCTCGGGGGCCAGCTCGATCGGCTCCCGGTTGACGGGCCTGGCGACCGCGGCGACCTCCACCGCGCGGGCGGCCAGCCCGGCGGCGCCCTCGGGCGTCAGGTCGATGCCGGCGGCGAAGCCCCAGGTGCCGTCCTTGACGACGCGGACCGACAGGCCGACGTCGTCGGCGTCCAGCGCGGTCTCCAGCGCGGCGTCGTGCAGGCGGAGGGTCTGGCTGCGGATGCGCTCCAGGCGGAAGTCGGCGTGCTCGGCGCCCAGCTCCCGGGCCCGGGACAGGGCCGCGTCGGCCAGCGCGCGAAGCGGCAGCGCGGTGAAGGCGGGATCGATGTCATGCACCCTTGGCAACCTACCCGCCGGGTACGGCGCGCGGCCGAACAAACACGGATGGCGGATCTTGTCGGTTCGGCACATCCGCAGGCTGCGGGAAGGCCGCTAGTGTCGTGCGCTGTCATCACCGTGCGACGCGGTGCACCACGAACAGCAACGAGAGGGTCGTGATGAGTCGCTCTGTCCTCGTCACCGGGGGGAACCGGGGCATCGGCCTGGCGATCGCCCGCGAGCTCGCCGCCGCGGGCGACGCGGTCGCCGTCACCTACCGGTCCGGCGAGCCCCCCGAGGGCCTGTTCGGCGTGCGCTGCGACGTGACCAGCGCCGAGGACGTCGACGCCGCCTTCGGCAAGGTCGAGGCGGAGCAGGGCCCGGTCGAGGTGGTCATCGCCAACGCCGGCATCACCAAGGACACCCTGCTGGCGATCATGAGCGAGGAGTCGTTCACGTCGGTGCTCGACACCAACCTGACCGGTGCGTTCCGCGTCGCCAAGCGCGGCGTGAAGGGCATGATGCGCAAGCGCAGGGGCCGCATCGTGCTGGTCTCCTCGGTCGTCGGGCTGTCGGGGTCGGCGGGGCAGACCAACTACGCCGCGTCCAAGGCCGGCATGGTCGGCTTCGCGCGGTCCCTCGCCCGCGAGCTGGGCTCGCGCGGCATCACCGTGAACGTCGTGGCGCCCGGCTTCGTCGAGACCGACATGACGGCCGTCCTCAGCGAGGACCAGCACAAGGCCGTCACCGCGGCGATCCCGCTCGGCCGGATCGCGCAGCCGGACGAGATCGCCAAGGCCGTGCGGTTCGTGGCGAGCGAGGACGCCGCCTACATCACCGGGGCCGTGATCCCGGTCGACGGCGGCCTGGGAATGGGGCACTGACGGCATGGGAATCCTCGAAGGCAAGCGCATCCTGGTCACCGGCGTCCTCACCGACGCCTCGATCGGCTTCCACGTCGCGCGGGTCGCGCAGGAACAGGGCGCCGAGGTGGTCCTCACCGCCTACCCCCGCCCGACCCTCACCGCCCGCACCGCCAAGCGCCTCCCCTCCGGCCCCGACTCGCCGCCCCCGGTGATCGAGCTGGACGTCATGAACACCGAGCAGCTCGACGCCCTGGCCGGGAACCTGCGCGACAGCGGCTTCGACCACCTGGACGGCGTCGTCCACGCGATCGGCTTCGCGCCGCAGAGCGCCCTCGGCGGCAACTTCCTCGAAACGCCCTGGGAGGACGTCGCGACCGCCGTGCACGCCTCCGCCTACTCCCTGAAGTCCCTGACGATGGCCTGCCTGCCCCTCATGAAGGACGGCGGCTCCGTCGTCGGCCTGGACTTCGACGCCACCAAGGCATGGCCCGTCTACGACTGGATGGGCGTCGCCAAGGCCGGCCTGGAGTCGTGCGCCCGCTACCTCGCCAAGTACCTCGGCCCCCAGGGCATCCGGGTGAACCTCGTCGCCGCCGGCCCCCTCGCCACCATGGCCGCCAAGAGCATCCCCGGCTTCGAGGGCATGACCGACATGTGGCCGAAGGCGGCCCCGCTCGGCTGGGACATCAAGGACAGCGACCCCACCGCCCGCGCCTGCGCGGCCCTCCTGTCCGACTGGTTCCCCGCCACCACCGGCGAAATAGTCCACGTAGACGGCGGCATCCACGCCATCGGCGCGTACTGATTGCATTGCCCTTGGCGGTCAGGCGCTAGAGCGCCTTCCCTTCGGCGGGCAATGCGCGCGATCGCTGCATCGCTCCGGCTCGCCTGGCGGCTCGCTGCGCGATCAGGTTTCTTGCTTCGCTCGAAACCTGCCTTCGGACGCGATCGCAAGCGTCGAGGTTGTTGCGGGGTTGCTGCGGTGGCTGGGGTCGGCGAGCAACGGACCGTGGGTTTGGCGTGGCGGGCTCGCCCTGGGGGAGCTTGCTGCGCGACGAGGTTTCTCGCGGGCTCGAAACCTTGCCTTTGGGCGCGATCGCAGGTGTTGGGGCCGTTGCGTGGTTGGGGTGGTGGCTGGGGTCTGCGAGCAACCGGCCGTGGGCTTGAGTCTTGGTCAGCGGGTGTGGCGGCGGCGTAGGGTTCGGGCGGCGACGGTCAGGTTCAGGGCCGTTGCGGCGCCGGTTATGCCCGCGGCCGCGGCGATCAGGAGGATGTGGCGGTTGTCCTGCTGGGGGACCGCGGCGGGGGAGATGAGGCGGGTCTGCGGCATCGCGGCCGCATTCGCCTGCAGGAGCTGGTAGGCGTTCGGATCGGCGGCGATCTCCGGGGTGGGGAGGACGCCGGGGAGCCCGGGGGTGGCCGGTGTGCCCGGGTGCACCCGGACGCTGCCGGGGGCCGTCATCGGGGCCGGGGCGTTGCCGGACGGGGCCTGGGCCCTGGGGGCCGACGACTGCTTGCGGGGCTTGGCCGCCGGGGCCTGGGTCGTCTTCTTCGTCGTCTTGCTCGGGGCGGTCTTGGCCGGGGCCTTCGACTGGGTGGGGGTGGGCGTCGGCGTCGGGGTCTTGGGAGTGAGCGCCTCGCGGAGGTTGCCGAGGTTGCACTTCCAGTTCTCGATCGTGGTCTCCGGGTCGACGCCCTTCTTGCACTCCTCGGCCGCCGCGGCCGGCTGCGCGGGGGCGGCGAGGACCAGGACGAGCGCGCCCGCCGAGACCGCCGCCGAAGCCGTGCCCGCCCGCCTGAGCCGCTGAGGCATGTCGCTCCTCCACCCGCACCGATGCCGCCGCCCCTGTGAGCGCTGACCCTGTTGACATCGTGTCCCATACGGACGGGCACGTAAACCGCGACACGGGGGTTTGTTTACCTCGCCCCGGCCTCAGTGGACCACCAGTTTCGCGAGCCTGGTGCGGCGCGGGGGCGCGCCGTCCTCGCGGACGGCCCTGGCCAGTGCGGGGCCGGCCGCCTGCACGACCGACAGGTGCCGCCTCGCCAGGCCGAACGCCGTGGCCACCAGCGGCCGTGACAGGCCGTCCGGCGACATGACCGCGACCACGGCGGGGCGCCGCGTGCCGCGGGCCTGCGCGACCGTTACCGCCCAGCCGTGCCGCAGCCGGGACGCGTCCGCCGGGGCGATGACGGCCGGGCCGCCGGGGAAGTCGACGTCCAGGCCGTGGGGGCCGCCGCCGGTCACGACGCCCGTCTCGCCGAGCGGGGCCTGGGGGAGGGGCGCGGCGACCACCACCCGGTCGCCGGGGTCCAGCCCGCCGAACCGGCCGGGCCCGGGGTTCAGCCGCTCCTTCAGCGCCGCGTTGAGGGCGCCGGTCCCCGCCTCACCCCTCGCGGCGGGCGCGACGACCTGGACGTCCTCGGCGGCGATCCCGAACGTGCGGGGGATCGAGTCGGTGACGAGCTGCACGGCCCGGTGCACCGCCTCGCCCGGGCTCGCGGCGGGCACGATCACGACCTCGCGCTCGGGTGCGTCGACGGCGGCCAGGTCGCCGCCGCGCACGGCCTCGGTCAGCGTGCCGAGCGGGCCGGACGGCGCGGCGTCCAGCGTGACGACCGGGACGGTCTCGGACTCCTCCAGGTCGTCCAGCGGGCGGCCGGGCCCCGAAGGCGGCGGCGCGCCCGGCTCGGCGCACAGCACCAGGTGGGCGCCGTCGGGGCACGCCTCGACCAGCACGGCGCACAGTTCGGCGTCGAGTGCCGAGGCGTCCGCGACGACGACCAGGTCGAGGTCGAACGGGTGCGGCTCGCCGCGCCCGTACACGACGGCGCCGGGCGCGGCCGAAGGGTCGTCGCGGGGCTCCAGCAGCCGGTGCAGGCTGCTGACGGCGACGTCCGCGGCGTCCTCGGGCAGGGCGCCGCGCAGGTCGGCGGCGGCGCGGTCGGTCGGCGCGGCCACCGCGGCCCGCACGCCCCGGCCCGCGGCCGCGGCGGCGATGCCGACGGCCGCGCTCGCGAGGTCGCCGGGCGTGCCGCGCAGGATGCTGACGCCGGTGCGCAGCGCGGCGGTGAGCGCGAGGGAGCGGTCCTCGGGCAGCCCGTCGCGCAGCTCCTTCAGGGCCGCGTCGTCCAGCAGCGGCGCGGCGGTGAGGCTCAGCCGCTGGAAGCCCTCGGCGGCCGCCTCCTCGGGGAGCGCCCACCGGGCGGGCCCGAGCGTCTCCTCGGGTTCGGGGAGTTCGGCGTCCTCGTCGAACTCCTCGCCGGCGAAGTCGGGCTCCTCGGTCAGGGTGAGGACCTCCGCCTCGTCCAGCGCGGCCTCCACGGCGCCCTGCGGGTCGGGGACGTTCGCGCGCTCCAGCGCGGACAGCACGTCGGCGGCGGGCGTGACCGTGTGGCCGTCGCGGGCGGCCTCGGTCAGCAGGTGCAGCACCAGCGCGCGGCCGCGCCGCGGGTCGCCGGGCCGCGCGTCCGGTCCGAGGACGGCGCGGGCGAAGTGGTCGGCCTGCGGGGGCCGGACGCCGGGGACGCGCAGCAGCCGCCACGGGTCGGCGCGCAGCCGGGCCGCGGCGTCGGGGCCGAGGCGGGCGGCCGCGCGGGCCGTGAGCGGCGCGGGGACGCCGGTCGCGGCGAACAGGTCGGCGAGGGCCCGCAGCCCGTCCCGCGCGTCCGTGCCCGCCGCGGAGGCGTCCGCCGCGGGCGGGGCGGGAGCGGGTGGCGCGGGCGCGGCTGCTGCGGGTGATCGCCCTGCGGCGGCCTCGGCGGCGCGCAGGGCCTCCGCGGCGCGCGCGGCCCGCTCGGCGGACGTGGGGGCGGAGGCGGGTTCAGGTGTGTCGGTCACAGGCTTCCCGTCGCGGCCGGTCAGGGAGCGGACGAGGTGTCGGAGACGTCGTCCAGCGCGCCGCGGATCTCGTTCGGCAGGGTCAGGTCCTCGCTGTCCAGTATGGCGGTGAGCTGCGCGGCGGTGCGCGCGCCGACGATCGGCGCGGCGACGCCCTCCCGGTCGCGCACCCACGCCAGCGCCACGGCGAGGGGGGAGCGGCCGAGGCCCTCGGCGGCGGTCACCACCGACTCGACGATGCGGGCGCACTCCTCGTCGAGGTAGGGCTGGACGAACTCGGCGAAGTGCGGGGCGGCGGCGCGGGACCCGGCGGGGATGCCGGTGCGGTACTTCCCGGTGAGCACCCCGCGCCCGAGCGGCGACCACGGCAGCAGCCCGGCCCCCGCGTCCAGCACGGCGGGCACGACCTCCCGCTCGATGTCGCGGCGCAGCAGCGAGTACTCCAGCTGCGCGGACACGATCGGGGCGCGGCCCGGCCAGGCCCGCTGCCAGGCGGCGGCCTTGGACACCTGCCAGCCCGCGTAGTTCGACACCCCGACGTAGCGGGTCCGGCCGGACGCGACGGCCTCGTCCAGCGCCGACAGCGTCTCCTCCAGCGGCGTCGCCGGGTCGTAGACGTGCAGCTGCCACAGGTCGACGTGGTCCAGGTCGAGCCGGTCGAGGGAGGCGTCCAGGGCGCGGAGCAGGTGCCGGCGGGAGCCGTCGTAGCGGCCGTTCGGGCGGATCGCGGCCTTGGTCGCGATGACCAGGCCGTCCCGGTCGACGGTCTCGCGCAGCAGATGGCCGAGGATCTGCTCGCTGGCGCCGTCGGCGTAGACGTCGGCGGTGTCCACCAGCGTGCCGCCGGCCTCGGCGAACGCGGCGAGCTGCGCCGCCGCCTCGTCCGGGTCGGTGTCCTGCCCCCAGGTCATGGTGCCGAGGCCCAGCCGGGACACCAGCAGCCCGCTCCGCCCGAGGTGACGCTCCTTCATAGGCGGTCAATGTAGCGCTCCGGGGGAGCCGGGCGGGAAGCGGGCGAGCGGCGCGCCCGGCCGCGCGGCCCGCGCATAGATCCTGGTGAGGTCTACTGCCGGGCCCGGCGCCCGGCTAGAGTTTTCGGCCATGGCGCCACCCCCGTTCTCGATGTACTCACCGAAGACGCCGGACGGCGACGGCGGGCCGGACATGACGCCGAGGTTCGGCGCGTCCGCCGCCGACGACCCGGGCTATGTCGCCTCGCTGCGCGGCGGGACCGAGCTCGGCCGGATGCGGGCGATGATGCTGTTCCTGCTGGGCGCCCCCGTCCTGATCCTGGCGATCACCCCGCTGATCGTGGCGGACGGCCCCGGCGACGACGTGCAGCCGTGGATCTACCTCCCGCTCGTGGCCGGTGCGCTGGTGGCGCTGCTGGCCGGGCCGCGGGCACCGCGCCCGATGACGCCCGAGCCCGACCCGCGGCGGGCGGCGCGGACCGCGCTGATGGTGTTCCGGCAGGCGGTGCTGCTGCGGTTCGCGCTGGCCGAGGCCGTGATCCTGATGGGCCTGCCGCTGGCGATGGTCGGCCACAGCGAGCTGGTGTTCGCCGCAGGGTT
>NZ_BMRO01000002.1:527646-540329 GCF_014648675.1 Actinomadura livida | reverse complement strand
GGCCCGGGGCGCCGAGTCGCACCTGTGGGCCGCGCTGCTCGCCCCGCCCATGCGCATCGGGGACGTCCCGCCCGGCGGCTAGAGCCAGCCGCTCTTGCGGAGGCGGCGGAACAGCACCACGCAGACGACCGCCATCACCCCCAGGACCAGCGGGTACCCGAAGGTCCAGTGCAGTTCGGGCATGTTGTCGAAGTTCATGCCGTAGATCCCGGCGATCGCCGTCGGCACCGCGATGATCGCGGCCCACGCGGAGATCTTGCGCATGTCCTCGTTCTGCCGCTTGCCGAGCAGCGCCAGGTGCGCGTTGAGGACGCTGTTGAGCAGCTCGTTGTGCGCGTCGACCTGCTCGTCCACGCGCAGCAGGTGGTCCAGGACGTCGCGGAAGTACTCGCGGGTCAGGGCGCACTCGCGGACCCGGCCCCGCACGATCTCGTCCATCACCGGGATCAGCGGGTCCTCGGCGGCGCGGAACTCCAGCACCTCCCGCTTGAGGGAGTAGATGTCGGCGGTGACGTCCCGCGCGCGGGGGTCGAACACCGCGGTCTCCAGCCCGATGATGTCGATCTCGACCTCGTGGGCGACCAGTTCGTAGTGGTCGACGACCTCGTCGCACACCGCGTACAGCACGGCTGTGGCGCCGTGCTTGAGCAGCTCGGGCGACTCCTCCAGCCGCCGGCGGACGGGGCCGAGCGGGTTGCCGGAGCCGTGCCGGACGGTGACGACGAACTGCTCGCCGAGGAACAGCATGATCTCGCCGACCTCGATGTCGGACGTCTCGTCGATGTAGGTGAGCGTCTTCAGGACGATGAACAGCGTGTCGTCGTAGCGCTCCAGCTTCGGCCGCTGATGCGCCGACACGGCGTCCTCGGCGGCGAGCGGATGCAGCCCGAGCTCCTCCTTGACCAGGTCGAACTCCGCCTCGTCGGGCTCGAACAGCCCGATCCAGACGAAGGCGCCCGGATCCCGGCGCGCCACGTCGAAGGCGTCGCTGATGTCGCCGCCGATGGCGCGGCGCGTCCCGTCCGCGTAGATGGCCCGGTCGACGATCACGATTCGCATTCTCCCGCATCGGCGCGCGGGCCCGCCGCCCGGCCGGGTGCCGGGCATCTCCTACAGTGGCCGCTGTGACCACCCTCCTCCTGGTCAGGCACGGCCTGACCGCCATGACCGGACCCGTGCTCGCCGGATGGACGCCGGGGGTGCGCCTCGACGACCGCGGCCGCGGCCAGGTCGCCCGGCTCGCCGCCCGCCTGGCGGACCTCCCGCTCGCCGCGGTCGTGACCAGCCCCCTGGAGCGCTGCGCCGAGACCGCCGAGGCGATCGCCGCCGGGCACGGCGACCCGGTCGGGGAGATCGAGACCGACGAGCGGTTCGGCGAGGTCCGCTACGGCGACTGGACGGGCCGCCCCCTCAAGGAGCTCGCCGAGGAGCCCCTCTGGCGGGTCGTCCAGGCGCACCCGAGCGCCGCGCGGTTCCCCGGCGCGGACGGCGAGTCCCTCGCCGCGGCGCAGCACCGCGCGGTCACCGCCGTCCGCGACTGGAACGGCCGCGTCGCCGCCGAGCACGGCCCCGACGCCCTCTACCTGGTGTGCAGCCACGGCGACATCATCAAGTCGATCGTCGCCGACGCGCTCGGCCTGCACCTGGACCAGTTCCAGCGCATCCAGGCCGACCCCGCCTCGCTCACCGTCATCCGCTACACCGAAACGCGCCCGTTCGTCGTCCGCGTCAACGACACCGGCGGCGATGTGGCCGGTCTGGTTCCCAAGCCGCCGGAGGAAGGTTCCGGGAAAGCCGGACTCGGGCCGGGGGAAGCGCCCGTGGGCGGCGGCGCGTAGGGTCGGTGTCATGCCCGTCATCTCCTACGACCTGCCGGAGCGCTTCGTCGCCGGCGCCGTCGGACGGCCAGGCGACCGCGCCTTCTACCTGCAGGCGCGCTCGGGCCGCCGCGTGACCAGCGTGGGCCTGGAGAAGTTCCAGGTGACGCTGCTGGCCGAGCGGCTGGAGGAGCTGCTGGACGAGGTGCTGCGGCGCAGCGGGGGCGACGTGCCGGTCCCCGCGGTGGCCCCCTCGGAGCTGCAGGACGACGCCCCCCTCGACCAGCCGGTGGAGGAGGAGTTCAAGGTCGGCACGATGGCGCTGGCGTGGGACCCCGAGGACGAGCAGGTCGTCATCGAGGCGCAGGAGGTCACCGAGGCCGAGGAGGACGCCGAGGTCGGCGAGGAGGACCCGGCCATCGCGGTGCTGCGGGTGCGGATCAGCGCCGCGCAGGCCCGCGCGTTCGCCGAGCGGGCCCTGAAGGTCGTCGCCGCGGGCCGCCCGCCCTGCCCGCTGTGCGGGCTCCCCCTCGACACGGAGGGCCACGTGTGCCCGCGCCAGAACGGATACCTGGGCTGAGATGACGCCTCCGTTGTACTGGATCATGGATCACCGGGCCTGGAGAATGGGCGCATGACGCAGTCCTCCCGCGACCGGGCGACCGCGGACGACGCCGGGCGGGGCGAGCCCGGGCGCCGCGTCTCGCCCCGCGACGCCGCCGCCGCCGAGGAGCTGCTGTCGGCCGGGCGGCTCAGCGTGGAGGGCAGGCTCGTCCAGGCGTCCAACGCCACCCTGTACTGCTCGGTCGAACGCGACGGCCTCGCCGCCGCCTGCGTGTACAAGCCCGTCGCGGGGGAGCGGCCGCTGTGGGACTTCCCCGACGGGACCCTCGCCGAGCGCGAGGTCGCCGCCTACGAGGTCTCCAAGGCCATGGGGTGGGCGACCGTCCCGCCCACCGTGCACCGCGACGGCCCCTACGGGCCCGGCATGGTGCAGCTGTGGGTGGAGCCCGACCCCGACATCGACCTCGTCGCCCTGTCCCGCTCGGACGACGAGGCCGTCCGCCGCATGGCGGTGTTCGACGCCGTCGTCAACAACGCCGACCGCAAGATCGGGCACCTGCTCCCGCCCGGCGACGGCCACGTCTACGGCTGCGACCACGGCGTCTGCTTCTCCGTCGACTACAAGCTCCGCACCGTCCTGTGGCAGTGGCGCGGCAAGCCGCTGACGCCCGAGGCGCTGGACGCCCTCGGCCGCGTGGACGCCGCCATGCGCGGCCCGCTGGGCGCGCGCCTCGCCGAGCTCCTCACCCCGGACGAGGTGGACGCCACCCGCCGCCGCGTGGAGCTCATGCTCAAGCACCGGATCCACCCCTACCCTCCCGAGGACTGGCCGGCCATCCCCTGGCCGCCGCTCTGACCGCGGGCACGGACCCGGCGACCCCGCCGTCCGGGTGATCTGCGGCAAGTGCTCCAATTAGGGCATGTGCACGGCGATCATCAGCATCGACCCCGCCTCCCCGGTACCCGTCCTGCTGGTCGGCGTGCGGGACGAGTTCGTCGCCCGAGACTGGGAGCCGCCCGGGCGGCACTGGCCGGACCGGCCCGGCCTCGTCGGCGGCCGGGACCTGCGCGCGGGCGGCACGTGGCTCGCCGTCGACCCCGGCGCGCCCCGGGTCGGCCTCGTCCTCAACGGGCGCGGCCGCATGGCGCCCGAGGAGGGGCGCGTCTCCCGCGGCGAGCTGCCGCTGCGGGCCGCCGCCGACGGCAAGCTCGGCCGGTCGGACCTGCGGGTCTACGACCCGTTCCACCTCGTCGCCGCCGACCCCGGCCGGGTGCGGCTGTGGAGCTGGGACGGCGACGACCTCGCCGAACGCGACCTCGGCCCCGGACTGCACATGATCGTCAACAGCGGGCTGGAGGGCGAGGGCCAGCCGGAGGGCGACACCGAGGACGCCTACATGGCGGCGCGGCTCGCGCACTTCCGGCCCCGGCTGGCCGCCGCGCCGCGCCCCGAGCCCGGCCGCGACGACCCCGTGGACCGGGCATGGGGCGATTGGACGGCGCTGGTCAACGGCGACGGCCTGCCCCGCGCCGACCACCGCGCGCTGCTGCCCCTGCTCGACCTCGGCGACGGCCGGGTCTGGGGCACCACCTCCGTCACCCTCGCCGCGCTCGCGCCGGGCGGCGTCCGGTACGACTTCTCCGCCGCCCCCGGCGACGGTGCCGCCTGGACCCGCATCCTGTAAGACCCGCATCCTGTAGCGCCCGCGATCCTGGGCGGGCCCGCGCCATGTAAGCGTGCGGTGACTCAGAGCCGTTTCGGCAACGCTGCGGCGGAACGGTGACGGTCGGTGCTACCTTGGCCACTCAATGCGATCTTGGCGGCGTTGCGGGGGCCGGCGGGCCCGCCCGGGCACCGGCCCGGAACGGGGGAGGCGCCCGGTGCGGGCGCGCGGCCCGTCCCGGCTCGCATGGGAGCGGTTCAAGCGCGACCGGGCCGCCGCCGCGTCCGTCGCGGTCCTGCTGCTCATCGCGGCGTTCGCCGCGCTGGCGCCGCTGTGGGAGCACCTGACCGGCCACCCCTACCACGCCACGTTCCCCGGGACGGGCCTCGAAGCCTCCGGGCAGCCGCGCGGGCCCGGCGGGGAGTTCCCGCTCGGCGCCGACCAGCTCGGCCGCGACGTCCTCGTCCGCGCCGCCTACGGCGCCCGGATCTCGCTGGCCGTCGGGCTGTCGGCGGCACTGCTGGCCGCCGTCGCCGGCACCCTCGCCGGGATGCTCGCGGGCCTCGCCGGCGGCGCGCTGGACACGCTGCTGTCCCGGCTGATCGACCTCACGCTCGCGCTGCCGTACCTGCTGGTCGCGGTGCTGCTGTCGACCACGTTCCAGATCACCTCGGCCCGCGCCGGCATCACGATGACGATCCTGGTCGTCGCGTTCTTCTCCGTCGCGGCGTTCGCCCGTGTCATCCGCGGCCAGGTGCTGGCGCTGCGCCGGCAGGAGTTCGTCGAGGCCGCCCGGCTCCTCGGCGCCTCCAGGGCGCGGATCATGGTCGCGGAGATCCTGCCGAACCTGACCGCGCAGGTCACCGTGCTGACCGCGCTGCTGATCCCGGCGGCGATCGTGTTCGAGGCGACGCTGTCGTTCCTCGGCGCCGGGGTGCCGCCGCCGATGCCGAGCTGGGGGTCGATGCTCGGCGAGGGCGGCGACGTGTTCCAGACGGCGTGGTGGCTGCTGGCCGTCCCGGGCGCGCTGCTGCTGCTGACCACGCTGTCGTTCACCATGATCGGCGACGCGGTCCGCGACGCCCTCGACCCGCGCGGCGGCCCCGCCGCCCGGGGGAGGTGACCGGGGGATGGCGCGCCTCGCCGCCCGCCGCGTCCTGCACGCGGTGTTCATGCTGTGGCTGGTGGCGACCCTCGTGTTCGTGTTCGTGCACGTGTCGCCGGTCCCGGTGGAGCGGGTCCTCGGCGGGCCCCGCGCCACCCCCGAGACGCTGGCGCAGATCCGCGCGAACCTCGGCCTGGACCGGCCCTTCCCCGTCCAGTACTGGTGCTTCGCCGGGCGGCTGCTGCGCGGCGACCTCGGCGACTCCTACGTCACCGGCGCGCCGGTGACGGCCCTGATCGCCGCCCGGCTGCCCACGACGCTGTGCCTGATCGCCGGCGGGGCGGTCCTGTGGTTCGCCGGCGGCGTCGCCCTCGGGATGCTCGGCGCCGTGAAGGCCCGCACCCTCTGGGACCGCGCCGCCGCGGCGTTCGTGCTGCTGGGCCTGGCGACCCCGCCGTTCGTGATGGCGCTGGCGCTGCTGTACGTGTTCTCGACCAGGCTCACCGAGAGCGGCGTCCACCTGTTCGAGGCCGGTCCGCCGCTCGAGGCCGACTTCCTGCGCAGGATGATCCTGCCGTGGATCGCGCTGTCCTTCCTGATGCTCGCCACCTACACGCGCCTCACCCGCGCCGCGATGCTGGACGTGCTGGGCGAGGACTACGTCCGCACAGCGCGGGCCAAGGGCCTGCCGGAGCGCCGCGTCGTCGGCCGGCACGTCCTGCGCCCGGCGCTCACCCCGGTCGTCACCCAGTTCGGCATCGACCTCGGCGCGCTCGTCGGCTCCACGATCGTCATCGAGAAGGTGTTCGGGCTGCAGGGCGTGGGGCAGCTCGTCCACCAGTCCATCGCGGCCGGCGACACCCCGGTGATCATCGGCGTCACGCTGCTGGTGACGGTGTGCGTGATCACCGCGAACCTGGTGGTGGACATCTGCTACTCGCTGCTCGACCCCCGCCTCCGGCACCGCTGAGCCCCGCCAGGTCCGGACAGGTCCGGGCAATCGCCGACGATCTCGGCGTAACCCATCTAGCTGGGCATGGATAAGCTTTCCGTATGCGATCGTGGCCCGCCTCCGATGTCCCCAGCCTCCCCGACGCGGGACTGCCCGCCGCGGCACGGCCGCTCAGACTCCACGACACCGGGACGGGGACGGCGCGTCCCGCGGGCCCGGACGGCCCCGGCGGCACCGCCCGGATGTACGTGTGCGGGATCACCCCCTACGACGCCACCCACATCGGGCACGCCAACACCTACGTCGCCTTCGACCTCGTCAACCGCGTGTGGCGCGACCAGGGCCACCGCGTCCTCTACGTCCAGAACACCACCGACGTCGACGACCCGCTTCTGGAACGTGCCCGCGAGACGGGCGAGGACTGGCGCGAGCTGGCCGACCGGGAGATCGAGCTGTTCCGCGCCGACATGACCGCCCTGCGGGTCCTGCCGCCCGAGCACTACATCGGCGCCGTCGAGTCGATCCCGCTCATCATCGAGATGATCGAGAAGCTGCGCGGCCGGGACGCCGCCTACCAGGTCGACGGCGACGTCTACTTCCCCATCGCCGCCGACCCCGCGTTCGGGCAGGTCAGCGGGCTGACCAGCGAGGAGATGGCGCCGCTGTTCGCCGAGCGCGGCGGCGACCCCGCCCGGACGGGCAAGCGCGACCCCCTCGACGCCATGCTGTGGATGGCCCAGCGCCCCGGCGAGCCCGGCTGGGACTCGCCGTTCGGCGTCGGCCGCCCCGGCTGGCACGTGGAGTGCTCGGCGATCTCCATCGAGCACCTCGGGATGGCGTTCGACGTCGAGGGCGGCGGCTCGGACCTGGCGTTCCCGCACCACGAGATGAGCGCCTCGCACGCCCAGGTCGCGACCGGGGAGCGCCCGCACGCCCGCGCCTACGTCCACGCCGGCATGGTCGGCCTCGACGGCGAGAAGATGTCCAAGTCGCGCGGCAACCTGGTGTTCGTGTCGCGGCTGCGCGAGGCGGGGACCGACCCGATGGCGATCCGGCTGGCGCTGCTGGCGCACCACTACCGGTCCGACTGGGAGTGGACCGACGACGGCCTCGCCGCAGCCCAGGACCGGCTGGACCGGTGGCGCGCCGCGGCGTCCCGCCCGTCCGGGCCGCCCGCCGCCCCGGTCGCGGCCGCCGTCCGCGACGGCCTCGCCGACGACCTGGACGCCCCCGCCGCGCTGGCGGCCGTCGACGCCTGGGCCGCCGCCGACGGCACCGACGACACGGCCCCGGCCCAGGTGAAGGCCATCGCCGACGCCCTCCTCGGCGTCGCGCTCTAACGCATCACGTAGCACTCCCACGCGGACGGGTCGCCGGCGCCGCCGCTCGTGCGGGCCTCGGCGTCCGGGCGGTACTGCGACGCGCACACCTGCGTCATCGTGATGTGGGTGTCGACACCGATGTCGCCGCCGCGCGGCACGCAGTACCACTCGCCGGAGCGGAACTCGGCGTCGCGCCCGCGGGTGCCGCAGTACCGGCCGGGATCGGGCGAGCCGAGCACGACGGCCTCGGGCGGCGGATCGCCGGAGGGCGGCGGGCCGCCGTCGTCCCCGCCGCCGGGGCGGGTGCCCTCGCCCGGACCCGGAGGCGCCGGGGCCCGCGAGGCCGGCGGCCGGCCGGTGCGGGCGGTGGAGGGGGCCGCCGAGGGCGGCTTCGACGACCGGCCGGGCGTGGTCACCGGGGCCGTGACCTGCCCGCCGCCCCGGGCCGCGCCGCCGTCGGGCGCGTCGGGCGACCGGCCCAGCAGCAGGTAGGTCCCGGCTCCGGCGAGCGCCGCGACGACGCAGGCGCCCGTGGCGGCGGCAGCGGCCCGTCCCGCCCGGCGGCGCACGCGGCGGCCGCGCGGCCCCGGCACGGTGTCCTCCCCGGCCCCGCCCGCGCCGCCCGTGCCCGTCCCATCCGCGGCCGTGCCGTCCGTGCGCGTGCCGTCCGCGCCCGCGGTTCCAGTGCCGGCGGTCTGCGTGCCTTCCGCGTCCGCGCGCGGCCGGTCGTGGCCCACCGGGGGCGGCGGGGGCACCGCGCCGGCGGGCAGGTCGAAGGCGTCCTCGTGGCCGACGAGCCGCAGCAGCAGCTGCGCCGCCGTGGGCCGCAGCGCGGGGTCCTTGGCCAGCGACGCCGCGACCAGCTCGCGCAGCTCGCCGGCGAGGTCCCCGAGGTCGGGCTCGTGGTGCAGCACCCGGTACATCACGGCCGGGATCGAGTCGGACCCGAACGGGGGCCGCCCCGTCGCCGCGAACGTGATCGTCGAACCCCAGGCGAACACGTCGCAGGCGGCGCCGGCGTCCGCCCCCGACACCTGCTCGGGCGCCATGTAGGCGGGGGTCCCGACGGTGCGGCTGCTGACCGTGCTCGCCGTGTCCAGCACCCGCGACAGCCCGAAGTCGATCACCCGCGGGCCGTCCGGGCCGAGCAGCACGTTGTGCGGCTTGAGGTCGCGGTGCACGACCCCGGCGCGGTGGATGGCGGCCAGCGCGCCGGCGGTGCTGACGGCGAGCCGGTCGAGCGCGCCGCCCGCCAGCGGCCCGTCCCGCGCCACGAGCCGGTTCAGCGGCTCGCCCGGGACGTACTCGCTGACCAGGTACGGGGTGTCCCCGGCGACCTCGGCGTCCAGGAACTGGGCGGTGCAGAACCGGGCGACCTGCTTGGCGACCTCGGTCTCCCGGGCGAACCGGGCGCGCGCGGTGGCGTCGTCGTCGAAGTGCACCCGCAGGAGCTTGACCGCGACGTGCTCGCCGTCCGCGCCGACCCCGAGGAACACCGTGCCCTGCGCGCCGGATCCGAGCCGCCCGACCAGGTCGTAGCGGCCGAGGCGGGCCGGGTCGTGGGGGCGCAGCGGCCGCGCCTCCGGTCGGCCTTCCGGCACGTGGACTCCTTCCTCCGGTCACCGGGCGGCGCCCGTCACAGCAGGCCCGCGAGACGGTACAGGACCAGCGAGCCGGCGACGGCCACGTTCAGGCTGGCGCCGCCTCCCACCATAGGGATCTCCACGGCCAGGTCGAGCAGATCGAGCGCCTCGCCCGGAATGCCGGACTGCTCGTGCCCGAGCACCGCCACGGTGCGGGTCCGCGCCGCGGGCAGGTCCGCGAGCCGCACCGCCTCGTCGGCCAGCTCCACCCCGACGACCCGCGAACCCGCGTTCCGCTGGCGCTCCAGCCAGCCCAGCGGATCGTTCACCCAGTGGACGCACGCGGGGCGGCGCAGCGTGTTGCCGCGCGCGAGCGCCTCGGGCACCCAGGAGAACCGGGGCACCGCCATGCACGCGCCGACCGCGTCGCAGGTGCGGAGGAGCGTCCCCAGGTTGGCGCCGTGCAGCGGCCAGAGGGGCGCGGCGATGAGGTGGTCCCAGCAGGGATGGGCGCGGCGTCGGCGCTGGTGGCGGACCTCACGGGCCGGACGGACCCGGATCGCCGGGCCGGCGGCGCGGCGGCTCACCGGCCGCGGGCGCCTCCGCCCTCAAGGATGAGAAGAGTCATGGTGGGCGCACTTGGCGGCGTGCGCGGGCCTTCACCGGGGACGGGACTCTCCCCGATCCTAACCGCGGCCCGGGTCCCGGCGCCGCAGGTAGCGCTCGAACTCGCGGGCGATGGCGTCGCCGCTCGCCTCGGGCAGCTCGGTCGCGTCCTTCTGCTCCTCCAGCGTCCGGACGTAGTCGGCGACCTCGGAGTCCTCCTCGGCGAGCTCGTTGACGCCGTGCTCCCACGCGCGGGCCTCCTCGGGCAGCTCGCCGAGCGGGACGGTGACGTCCAGGAGGTCCTCGACGCGGCGCAGCAGCGCCAGCGTCGCCTTCGGCGACGGCGGCTGCGCGACGTAGTGCGGGACGGCCGCCCACAGCGACACCGTGTCGAGGTCGGCCTTCGCGCACGCGTCCTGCAGGACGCCGAGGATCCCGGTCGGCCCCTCGTAGCGGGCCGGCTCCAGGTGCAGGGTGCTGACGAGGCCCGCCTCGGACGCGGCGCCGGTGACCGGCACCGGCCGGGTGTGCGGGGAGTCGGCGAGCAGCGCGCCGAGCAGCACGACGTTGCGGACCTCCAGCTCCAGCATCAGCCCGACCAGCTCGCGGCAGAACGACCGCCACCGCATGTTCGGCTCGATCCCGTGCAGCAGGACCACGTCCTTGCCGTTCGGCAGCCGCGCCCACGACACGCGGGTGGTCGGCCAGGTGATGCCGCGGGTCTCCCCTTCGGTCATCTCCACGATCGGCCGGTTGACCTGGAAGTCGTAGTAGTCGTCGGGGTCGAGTTCGGCGATCGGCACCGCCTCCCAGGTGGACTCCAGGTGCGAGATCACGCCGCTGGCGGCCTCCCCGGCGTCGTTCCACCCCTCAAAGGCGGCCACGAGCACCGGATCCACGAGTTCCGGCACGTCTTCGAGCTCGACCACGCGCTGCCTCCTTCCGACGCCCAGGTACTGCACCACCGGCGGGGGCCGTCATCTCCCGGGGCGGGGGCCCCGCTCATGATCGGTGGCTGTCAGCCTACGTCCTGCGGACGGCCTACCCCACCCTCCCGGCGGCAGACCCCCGCGCCCTACGCCCGCAGCGGAAAAAGCCGAAGGAATCTCGTCCTCAGGACGGTCTCACTTGCCGTCCGTGGTGTGCACGATCAGCACGTCGCAGGGGGACCGGTGCGAGAGGTTCGCCGGGACCGACCCGAGGATCCGCCCGGCGAGGCTGTTCAGCCCGCGGTTGCCGATCACGACGAGTTCCGCGCCGCGCTCCTTCGCCAGCTTGGAGATGACGTCCACGGCGTCGCCCTCGACGGCGATCTGGTCGATGTCGGTGGCGCCCGCCGCGACCGCCCGCTCGCGCGCGGCGCGCAGCGCGTCGTCGGCCGGCGTGGACCCCTGCACCTTGTAGGCGAGGTCACCGAGGCGGTCGGCGGCGCTCGCGCGCTCCCGCTCGGGCATGGGGCTGTAGGCGGAGGCGAGCAGGAGGGTCGCGCCGGTGGCGGCGGCCAGCTGGGCGGCCCTGTCGACCGCGCGGAACGAGGAGTCCGAGCCGTCGGTGCCGACGAGGATGATGCGGTAGGCGCTCATACCGTTCCTTACCGGATAGTAGTTTAGGGGCACGGTATCGGTCGGCCGACCCATCCGTCACCGTCTCTTTGCACAGCCCGTCCAAGAAGAAACGCCGCGGCGGGGACCGGCGCGCGTGATGTTCGCGACACCCTGGAGGAGCACCGTGACCCCTGGCGGCCCGCAGGCCGTGCTGTTCGACATGGACGGCCTGCTCATCGACTCCGAGCGCGTCTGGCTGGAGGTCGAGTCGGAGGTCATGGCGTGGCTGGGCGGCGAGTGGAGCCCCGCCCACCAGGAGAAGCTCGTCGGCGGCTCCCTGGACGTCGCCGTCCGCTACATGCTGGAGCTGACCGGCGCGGCCGCCTCCCCCGAGGAGGTCGGGCGGCGGATGCTGGACGGCATGGCCGAGCGGCTCGGCGCCTGCGTGCCGATGATGCCCGGCGCGAAGGACCTGCTGTCCGAGGTCCGCGCGGCCGGGGTCCCCGCGGCGCTGGTGTCCTCCAGCCACCGTCGGCTGATCGAGCCGGTGCTGGACGCGATCGGCCGCGAGCACTTCGCGCTGAGCGTCGCGGGCGACGAGGTCGCGCGCACCAAGCCCGACCCCGAGCCCTACCTGACGGCCGCGGCCCGCCTGGGCGCAGACCCGGCCCGCTGCGTCGTCCTGGAGGACTCCCCGAACGGCGTCGCCGCGGGCGAGGCGGCGGGCTGCGTCACCGTCGCGGTCCCCGGCGTCCTGCCGATCCCTCCCGCACCGGGCCGCGTCGTGGTCTCCTCGCTGCGCGAGGTCACCCTGGACACCCTGCGGGCCCTGCCCGCGTTCACCGGGGCCTGAGAACCGGCCCCGCCCGGACGGGGCGCCGCGGCCCGGCGCCGCGGCCCAGCGAAGCGCCCGTGACCGGCCCGGCGCCCGATACCGCGGAGCCGATACCTGCGGGGCGGTCCTTAAGGGACGGGTCACGCGGGAGGAGGAGGGCCGCGCGCCCGGAAACCGTCCGCCGGGAGGATCGGAACCGGCCCCCGACGTGTGACGATGGAAGTGAGGCATCACCGCAGTGACGCAGCACCGTATGGAATGAGGGGCCGGCATGAGTGACACAGCGATCTTCGCGATCAGTCTCGCAGTGACCCTGGTCGGGCTGGTCGTCAGCTGGGGGGTCTACCGCCGCCGCGGCGCGGGGACCGGGCTGCGCGGCGCCGCCCTGTCCCTGGTGCCCCTCGCGGCGGCGATGACGGGCGTCACGGAGTTCTTCGTCGACCTGGCGTTCAGCCCGGCCCGGTGGGCGGGCGTCGCGGTGGCGGGGGTGGCCGTGCTGCTCTACCTGGTCTCCGGCGCGATGATCAGCCGCCGCGCGGGCGCGTCCGGCGGCGCCGCTTCCGGCGGGCGCAAGGCCGCCGGGGGCGGCAAGCAGAAGCCCGCCGGGCGCTCGGGCGGGCAGCAGGCCGTGGAGGGTCCCGCGCCGGGCGGCGGCGACCCCGAGATGGCCGAGATCGAGCGGATCCTGCGC
>NZ_BMRO01000002.1:509192-527618 GCF_014648675.1 Actinomadura livida | reverse complement strand
CCCCGCCCCCCCGTTCGCGTGTGCCGCCCGCTTCCCGCGCCCGAGCCCGCTGCCTGATGCCCGCGCCGTGGGCCATCGCTGTGACGCCTGTGGCGGTTGGGGCGTGCCGGGACGGGGGATGCCGGGGATTGTGTCCGCCGGGACGCTGACCTGCGGAGAATCGATATCGGAACGGACTCGGAACGGTAAAGCTTCCCGGTCTAGACCGGATCGAGGCCCCTGTCGGTCCTGTCCCGAACGTACTATTCGGGCGGTTTGTCGGAAGTGCTGTCGCTCCGCGTGTTGCCCAGATGACGACGAGATCACAAGTCAGATACGGGTACTGGCATAGGTCCTCACACGGATGGACAGTCGTGGTCGAAGGACTACGTTTCCCTTCAGCGAACGCGGCGTGCCGAGTACGGGGCGGCGGATGATCTCCGGCGCCGGCCGGCCCAGCGCCGGCGGCAGGGCCGAACCAGTGGCCGGACGGTAGGAGGTATGGAGCGTGGCCGCACCCATCGAGGTGAGCGGGTCCGACACCGAGGCGCATCCGGAAGCGGTGCTCTCGGGCGTCGACCGCAAGAAGATCCAGGGGCGCTCCCTGGGGCAGATCGCCTGGATGCGGCTCAAGCGCGACAAGATCGCGCTCACCGGCGCCGTCGTGGTGATCCTGCTGATCCTGATCGCGATCTTCGGCCCGTACTTCGTGCAGAACCCGCTGACCTACCACCAGAACCTGATCGACCCGACCTACAACCGTCCCAAGTACGGTTTCTGGCACTCGGGCATCAGCATGGACCACCCGCTCGGCGTGGAGCCGGGCACCGGCCGCGACATGCTGGCCCGCATCGTGCACGGCGCCCGGATCTCGCTGCTGGTGTCGTTCCTGGCCACGCTGATGTCGGTGGTCATCGGCACCGTGGCCGGCGTCATCGCCGGCTACTTCGGCGGCTGGGTCGACTACATCATCAGCCGCGCCATGGACGCGTTCCTGGCCTTCCCGCTGCTGCTGTTCGCGATCGCGCTGGTCGGCGTCGTCGCGGACGGGGCGTTCGGGATGACCGGCAACGGGCTGCGCGTGTCGGTCCTGGTCATCGTCATCGGCTTCTTCAACTGGCCGTACATCGGCCGCATCATCCGCGGCCAGACGCTCTCGCTGCGCGAACGCGAGTTCGTCGACGCCGCGCGCAGCATGGGCGCCAGCAACTCCTATGTCCTGTTCAAGGAGATCCTGCCGAACCTGGTCGCGCCGATCCTCGTGTACGCGACGCTGCTGATCCCGGTGAACATCCTGTTCGAGGCGGCGCTGTCGTTCCTCGGCGTCGGCGTCATCCCGCCGACCCCGTCGTGGGGCGGCATGCTGACGCTCGCGGTGCCGATCTACTCCTCGGACCCGATGTTCATGATCATTCCAGGTATGGCGATCTTCATCACCGTCCTCGCCTTCAACCTGTTCGGTGACGGGCTCCGGGACGCTCTCGACCCTCGGGCCAAGTGATTCGGGTTCATCCGACCCGCCTAACTGAAAGGGTGCGCCTGCACATGAACAAGATGAGACCGCTCGCGGTGCTCGCGGCCGGGGTCCTCGCGGCCTCGCTCGCCGCCTGCGGCGGCGGCGATTCCACGGGAGGGGACGGCCCCGGCTGGAACGCCGGCGTCAACGAGGTCGTCAACCAGTCGGACAAGAAGGGCGGCACGCTGAAGCTCGCCCACTCCGACGACTGGGACTCCCCGGACCCGGGCAACACCTACTACGCCTTCTCGCAGAACTTCGCCCGCCTGTACGGCCGCGCGCTGACGACGTTCAAGCCGGGCGCGGGCAAGGAGAGCCTGGAGGTCATCCCCGACCTGGCGACCGACCTCGGGCAGGCCAGTGACGGCGGCAAGACCTGGACCTACAAGCTGCGCACGGGCGTCAAGTACGACGACGGCACCACCGTCACGTCCAAGGACGTCAAGTACGCGGTGGAGCGCAGCAACTACACCGAGGAGCTGCAGCTCGGGCCGAAGTACTTCAAGCAGTACCTGGTCGACAACGACCCGGCGTACAAGGGCCCCTACAAGGACAAGGGCGACAAGGGCCTGGAGTCCATCGAGACGCCGGACGACCAGACGATCGTGTTCCACCTGAAGGAGCCGTTCCAGGAGTTCGACTACCTGGTCGCGATGTCGCAGACCATGCCGGTGCCGAAGGCCAAGGACACCGGCCTGAAGTACGAGAACGCCATGGTCTCCAGCGGCCCGTACAAGGTCGACAACTACACGCGCGGCAAGTCGATGACGCTGTCCCGCAACCCCCACTGGGACGCCAACACCGACCCGATCCGCAAGGCGCTGCCCGACACGATCGAGGTCCAGGCCAAGCAGAACGCGGACGACATCGACCAGCGGCTCCTCGCCGGCTCGCTCGACATGGACATCTCCGGCGTCGGCGTCCAGGCCGGCACGCAGCCGAAGGTGCTCGCCGACGACCAGAAGCCGTACGTGGACAACCCCATCCAGGGCTTCCTGCGGTTCATGTCGCTGAGCGTCAACGTCAAGCCGCTCGACAACCTGCACTGCCGCCGCGCCGTGCAGTACGCGACCGACAAGGTCGCCGCGCAGACCGCCTACGGCGGCCCGCTCGCCGGCGGTGACGTGGGCACCACGATCCTGCCCCCGGCGGTCGACGGCTACACCAAGTTCGACCTGTACCCGCAGAAGCAGGCCGAGAACGGCGGCCTGGACCAGGCCACGCTCGACAAGGCCAAGCAGGAGCTGCAGGAGTGCGGCCAGCCCGACGGCTTCAAGACCAAGATCTCGGCCCGGTCCGACCGGCCGAAGGAAGTCGCGATGGCCCAGGCGATCCAGCAGAGCCTGAAGAAGGTCGGGATCGAGACCGAGATCGTCCAGTTCCCCGCGGGTGACTACTTCAACAAGTACGCCGGCGTGCCGGAGTACGTCCACGACCACGGCGTCGGCATGATGATCTGGGCGTGGGCGGCCGACTGGCCGACCGGCTACGGCTTCCTGCAGCAGGTCGTCCACGGTGACGCGATCAAGCCCTCGGGCAACACCAACCTCGCCGAGCTGGACGACCCGGAGATCAACAAGGCGCTCGACCAGGCCATCACCAACCCGGACAAGGCGGCCCGCCTCAAGGCTTACGGCGAGGTCGACAAGATGGTGATGGAGACGGCGACGAACGTTCCGCTGGTCTACGCCAAGGCCCTGATGTACCGGCCGGAGCGGGTGACCAACGCCGGGATCACGCTCTCCTACGGCGGAATGTACGACTACCTGAACATGGGCGTGTCGGAGTAACACCCCGCTCGTCCGTGCGTCCCTCTGAAGGCAGGTGAAGGCGACGCTCACCGGCCGGGACGGGCCTACCAGGCCCGCCCGGCCGGTGAGCTGGGCCGCGAATTTTGCTCGCATACATCGTCCGGCGCCTCATCGGTGCCCTTCTCATGCTGCTGCTGGTCAGCCTGGTGACCTTCGGCATCTTCTTCTGGCTGCCGAAGCTGGCGGGGCAGACCACCGACCAGATCGCGGCCGGATACGTCGGCAAGGCACCGACCCAGCAGGCCATCGAGGACACCAAGGAACGGCTCGGGCTCGACGACCCGGTCGTGGTGCAGTACGCGGACTACCTCAAGGCCATCATCGTCGGCAAGGACTTCAAGGCCGGCCCGGTCACCGACCACTGCCCGGCCCCGTGCCTCGGGTACTCCTACCGCAGCAGCCAGCCGGTCCTGGAGACGCTCCTCGACCGCGCCCCCGCGACGTTGTCGCTCGCGGTCGGCGCCGCGGTCATCTGGCTCGTCGGCGGCATCACCGTCGGCGTCATCTCGGCGCTGCGCAGAGGCACCCTCTGGGACCGCATGGCGATGATCGTCGCGCTGAGCGGCGTGTCGCTCCCCATCTACTTCACGGGCCTGGTGTCCCTGGCGCTGTTCTCGTACTCGATACCGATATTCCCGGGCGGGGGCAGCTACACCTCCATCACCGAGAATCCGGTGCAGTGGTTCCAGGCCCTCGTGCTCCCATGGGTCACGCTCGCGTTCCTGTACGCGGCGATGTACGCGCGGCTCACCAGAGCGGGCATGCTGGAGACGATGAACGAGGACTACATCCGCACGGCCCGCGCCAAGGGGCTGCCGGAGAAGACCGTCGTCACCAAGCACGCACTGCGCGCGTCGCTGACGCCGATCATGACCGTGTTCGGCCTCGACCTCGGCCTCCTGCTCGGCGGCGCGGTCCTGACCGAGAGCACCTTCGGCATCCCGGGACTGGGCCGGCTCGCGATCGACTCGATCCGCAGCGGCGACCTGCCCATGGTCCTCGGGGTCACGCTGATCACCTCGACGTCGATCGTGGTGATCAACCTGATCGTCGACCTGCTGTACGCCATCGTCGACCCGAGAGTGAGGCTGGCCTGATGACCGGCACCGCGCCCGCCGCGGACACCGCGGGCACCGGCGAGGCTCCCACGGCGTTCCTCGAGGTCCGCGACCTGAAGATCCACTTCCCGACCGACGACGGGCTGGTCAAGTCGGTCGACGGCCTGTCGTTCCAGCTGGAGCGCGGCCGCACGCTCGGGATCGTGGGGGAGTCCGGGTCCGGCAAGAGCGTCACGAGCCTCGGCATCCTGGGCCTGCACAACAAGCGCAACGCCAACGTGTCCGGCGAGATCTGGCTGGACGGCAAGGAGCTCGTCGGCGCCTCGCAGTCCGAGGTGCGCCGGCTCCGCGGCCGCGACATGGCGATGATCTTCCAGGACCCGCTGTCCTCGATGCACCCGTTCTACACGGTCGGCCAACAGATCATCGAGGCGTACCGGGTCCACAACGACGTGTCCAAGCAGGTCGCGCGCAAGCACGCCATCGACATGCTCGGCAAGGTCGGCATCCCGAGGCCCGACCAGCGCGTCGACGACTACCCGCACCAGTTCTCCGGCGGCATGCGGCAGCGCGCGATGATCGCGATGGCGCTGTCGTGCGACCCGGAGCTGCTGATCGCCGACGAGCCGACGACGGCGCTGGACGTGACCGTCCAGGCGCAGATCCTCGACCTCATCCGGGACCTGCAGCAGGAGTTCAACTCCGCCGTCATCATGATCACCCACGATCTCGGGGTGGTCGCGGAGCTGGCCGACGACATCCTGGTGATGTACGCGGGCCGCGCCGTGGAGCAGGCGTCCGTGGACGCCACCTTCCACCGGCCGCTGCACCCCTACACGTGGGGGCTGCTCGGCTCGATGCCGCGGCTGGACCGCGACCGGTCCGAGCGGCTGCTGCCGATCACCGGGTCGCCGCCGAGCCTGATCAACGTGCCCTCCGGCTGCGCGTTCCATCCGCGCTGCCCGTACCGGGACCTGAACGAGGGCAAGAGCGAGACCAAGCGGCCCGAGCTGGTCGAGGTCGAACCCGGCCACAAGGCGGCGTGCCACCTCCCGCTCGGCAGACGGCGGGAGATCTGGACCGACGAGATCCGGCCGAAGCTGTGACGAGCACGGGTGGTAACGAGACTGTGAGCACATCCAAGACGCCGGCCGAGAAGGTCTCGGTCGACAAGGCCCCGGCCGGGGAGCCCCGTCCGATCAGGGAGGGCGAGAACCTGCTGGAGGTGGAGAACCTCGGCAAGCACTTCCCCGTGACCGCGGGGCTGCTGCGCCGGCAGGTCGCCGCGGTCAAGGCCGTGGACGGCGTGTCGTTCTCCGTCCGCAAGGGCGAGACCCTCGGGCTGGTGGGGGAGTCGGGCTGCGGCAAGTCCACCACCGGCCGGATGATCATGCGGCTGCTGGACCCCAGCTTCGGGAAGATCACCTTCGAGGGCCAGGACATCACGAAGATGTCGCAGCGCCGGCTCCGGCCGCTCCGCCGCGACCTCCAGATGATCTTCCAGGACCCGTACTCGTCGCTGAACCCGCGCAAGACGGTCGGCGCGATCGTCGGGGCCCCGTTCCGGCTGCAGAACCTCGAGGCCGAGCAGGGCGTGAAGAAGGCCGTCCAGGAGATCCTGGAGCTGGTGGGCCTCAACCCCGAGCACTACAACCGGTACCCGCACGAGTTCTCCGGCGGGCAGCGGCAGCGCATCGGCATCGCCCGCACCCTCGCGCTGAAGCCGAAGCTGATCATCGCGGACGAGCCGGTGTCGGCGCTGGACGTGTCGGTGCAGGCCCAGGTCGTGAACCTGCTGGAGGACCTGCAGGACGAGCTCGACCTCACCTACGTGGTGATCGCGCACGACCTGTCGGTGGTGCGGCACATCTCCGACCGGGTCGCCGTCATGTACCTCGGCAAGATCGTCGAGCTGGCGGACCGCACGGACCTGTACGAGCGGCCCATGCACCCCTACACCAACGCGCTGCTGTCGGCGGTGCCGATCCCGGACCCGGCCCAGCGCGGGGAGCGCAAGCGGATCCGGCTGCAGGGCGACGTGCCGAGCCCGCTGGACCCGCCGCCCGCGTGCCGCTTCCACACCCGCTGCTGGAAGGCGCAGGACATCTGCAAGCAGGTCGAGCCGCCGCTGGTCGAGCTCAGCCCCGGCCACCAGGCCGCCTGCCACTTCCCGGAGAACACCACGGTCAGCGCGACCGACGCGGTCGCCAAGGCCGCGGTGGCGCCCGGCGCGGCCGCGGCCGGCGACGCGGGCTCCGCGTCCGCCGCCGACTCCGCGGAGTAGCGCCCGGACCCGCGGACCGCCCGCCGGCTCTCCCGGCGCGCCTCCCGCACCGGAAAGGCCCGGCCCCTCACCCGAGGGGACCGGGCCTTCCGCTTGCGCATCGCCTTGCGCGCGCCTTGCTCGTGCGTCCGCCCCGCGCGCCCGCCCGCTCGGCGGGCGGGCGCGCGGGGCGGTCATCGGGTCATTCGGTGGAGATGGCCTTCAGCACGTCCATCCGCCCGGCCCGCCACGCCGGCCACAGCGCCGCCAGCACACCGATCACCGCGGCGATCGCCAGGTAGACCACGAGCGTCCCGTACGGGACCGACAGGACGCCGAGGCCGTCGTCGGCGAGCGCGTTCTGCAGCGCCGCGCCGAACGCGATCCCGATGCCCATGCCGAGCACCGCCCCGAACACCGCGATCATGATGGACTCCAGCCGGATCATGCGGCGCAACTGCCGCCGGGATATCCCGATCGCGCGGAGCAGCCCGATCTCCCGGGTCCGCTCGATCACCGACAGCGCCAGGGTGTTGATCACCCCGACCGCCGCGATGACCACCGACATGACCAGCAGGATCGTCAGGAACGTCACGAACCCGTCGACCTGGCCGCGGGCGTCCTCCTTCAGCGACGCCTGGTCGGCGACCTCCAGGTTCGGGTAGCCCTGCAGCGCCGACTCCAGCGCCGTCCTCGTCGCCGCGTCGGCCCGCTCGGTGTCCACCACCATGATGTCGACGGTCGGGTTCAGCGTGTGCCGCAGATGCATCTCCTGCGACATCAGCCGCGGCCCGATCAGGTCGCTCCTGGAGTACACGCCGCTGAGGGTCAGCCGCTCGGTCTTCCCGTCCGGGAACTGGACGGGCACCGCCGCCCCGACCTCCCAGCCGCGGTCCTTCGCGGTGTCCTCGTCGACCATGAGGTCGGC
This sequence comes from Actinomadura livida, assembly GCF_014648675.1. GTDB lineage: Bacteria > Actinomycetota > Actinomycetes > Streptosporangiales > Streptosporangiaceae > Spirillospora > Spirillospora livida. Next base: position 520,063 of record NZ_BMRO01000002.1, on the reverse strand, counting down.
CGGCCCGGCCGCCGCGCTCCCCGACACGATCTTCAGCCGCGCCGCCTCGGTGATGACCCTCGCGTCGCCCGCGACGTAGAACACGTCCTTGCCGTCGACCTTGACCTCGCCGCCGTAGGTCGGCGTCGCGGCCACCACGCCCGGCGCGTCCTTCACCCGCTGCTGCGCCTCGGCGTTCACGCCCCCGGCGCCCTGCGCCTGCACCAGGTAGTCCGCGCCGAACTGCGCGTTGATCTGCTCGTCGATCGACGCCCGCATCGTCGAGCCCAGCACGTTCACCGTCGTGATCAGCGCCAGCCCGATCATCAGCGCGGCGGCGGTCGCGGCGGTGCGGCGCGGGTTCCGCAGCGCGTTCTGCCGCGCCAGGCGCCCCGGCGCCCCGAGCAGCCGCGCCGCCGGCGCGCCCAGCACCCGCAGCACCGGCACGCTGATCACCGGCGCGAGCATCGCCACGCCGATGAACACCCCGAACGCGCCCGCCCCGACGGGCACCGCCGGGTTGCCGCCGGCGCCGGCGAGACCCACCGCGATCAGCGCCGCGCCGATCGCGGTGAGCAGCGACCCCAGCGCGATCCGGATCCGCATCGACCGCTGCGGCAGCGCCACGTCGTCGCGCATCGCCGCCACCGGCGGGATCTTCGCGGCGCGGCGCGCCGGGAAGTACGCCGACACGACCGTCACCACGATCCCGACCGCGTACGACCAGAACACCGCGTTCGCGGTGAGGGTCAGGCCGCCCTCGCCGGCGTCGCCCATCTGCGTCTGCAGCAGCGACGCCAGCCCGGCCCCCGCGGCCAGCCCGAGCGTGGACCCCACGACCCCGACCGCGACGGCCTCGCCGATCACCGCCCGCGTCACCTGCGCGCGGGCCGCGCCGATCGCGCGAAGCAGCGCCAGCTCACGGGTCCGCTGCGCCACCAGCATCGAGAACGTGTTGAAGATGATGAACGCCCCGACGAAGATCGAGATCAGCGCGAACGCGAGCAGGAACGTCCGGAAGAACCCCATGATCTCCGCGACGTCGCTCTGCGCCTCCTCGCGCAGCTCGGTCCCGGTGATCGCCTCCAGGCCCGGCGGCAGGGCCGCCGCGACGCGGTCGCGCAGCTCCGCCTCCGACGGGCCCGCCGACTTCATCTCGATGTCGGTGAAGTAGCCGGGCTTCAGCAGCAGCCGCTGCGCCGTCGGGGTGTCGAACGCGGTGACCGTCGCGCCCATCATGTTCCCGGTGTCGACCAGCCCGACGATCTTCATCCGCTGCGGCGGGCCCGCCGTGACGACCTGCGTGGTGTCACCGATCGCGAGCTCGCCGTGCTCGGCGGTCGCCTCGTCGATGACGACCTCCGCCGGGCCCCGCGGCGCGCGGCCGGACGTCAGGTCGTAGAACGCGCTCTCGGTCAGGTTCACGCCGAGCTGCGGCGGGCCGTTCTGCGGCGTCCCGACGATCTTCCCGTCCTTGCCGACGACCGCCGCGTACCCGGTGACGTTCCCGATCGGGTCCCGGACGCCGTCGACGCCCTTCAGCGTCTCCAGCACCGACGCCGGCACCGGCTGCGCCGACATGCCGTCGTCGTCGCCGCCCACGACCTTCTCCGCCCGGACGTCGACGGCGATGTCCTCGCTGATGCTGCTGAACAGATCGTCGAACTGCTTGTTCATGCTGTCGGTGAACATCAGCGTCCCGGCGACGAACGCCACGCCGAGGATCACCGCGACGGCCGTCAGCACCAGCCTGATCTTGTGCGCCGCGAGGTTGCGGAGCGTGACCCTGCCCATCATCGCGCCGCGACCCCCGGCCCCTGCGCGTCCGGGCCCTGCGCGGCGGCCGGCCCCGAGTCGAAGCCCTTCATCCGCTCCAGCACCCGCTCGGCCGTCGGCTCCGCCATCGTGTCGACGATCTGCCCGTCGGACAGGAACAGCACCTGGTCGGCGTACGCCGCCGCGGTCGGGTCATGCGTCACCATCACGATCGTCTGGCCCATCCGCCGCACCGAGTCCCGCAGGAACCCCAGCACCTCCGCACCGGACCGCGAGTCCAGGTTCCCCGTCGGCTCGTCCGCGAAGATGATCTCCGGGCGGGCGGCCAGGGCCCGCGCGCACGCCACCCGCTGCTGCTGCCCGCCCGACAGCTCCGACGGGCGGTGCTTCAGCCGCGGCCGCAGCCCCACCGTGTCGATCACCGTGTCCAGCCACTCCCGGTCCGCCTTGCGGCCCGCGATGTCCATCGGCAGCGTGATGTTCTCCAGCGCCGTCAGCGTCGGCACGAGGTTGAAAGCCTGGAAGACGAAACCGACCTTGTCGCGCCGGAGCCTGGTCAGCTGCTTGTCCTTCAGCCGGGTCAGCTCGGTGTCGCCGATGTACACCTCACCCGAGTCCACCGAGTCCAGGCCCGCCATGCAGTGCATGAGGGTCGACTTCCCGGACCCCGACGGGCCCATGATCGCCGTGTAGCGGCCCCGGGGGATCCCGACGGTGACCCCGTCGAGCGCGATGACCTGGGCGTCGCCGTGCCCGTACACCTTGGTGATCCCCTGGGTGCGTGCGGCGAAGTCGCCCTCCCCGGGCACGGTGTGCGCGCCGGCGGTCGATGGGGCGGTGTTCGTCACGTGAAACTCCCGTAGTCGAGTGAGCAGAGCCATGCGGCCGGGCCGTGCTGGCCCCCGACGGCCCGGCGTACCAAAACAGTAGAAGGCCGACGAACTCCTGTGATGGACCCCAGGAACGGACTTGCCCGTCCCCCGGAGGCAGGAGAAGCCCCGCGGCACTCGTCCTACCGGAGTAGTCCCGCCCCGCCGGAAGACAGGGGCGAATCAGGGTCCGACCCTGAGACCGCCCCCAGCGCCCGCCGCGGCCACCACCCGCCCGCGGCCCCGGGGCGGGCGGGTCAGCTCTGGCCCGGCCTGCTCAGGCCCGTCTCGTACGCGTACACGACCGCCTGCACCCGGTCCCGCAACCCGAGCTTGGCCAGCACGTTCCCCACGTGCGTCTTCACCGTCGTCTCGCTCACCACGAGCTCCGCCGCGATCTCCGCGTTCGACTGCCCCCGCGCCACGTGCGCCAGCACCTCGCGCTCCCGGTCGGTCAGCGTGTCCAGCCCCGGCGGCGGCGCCTCGTCCCGCACCGCCGGCAGCCGCGACGCGAACCGGTCCAGCAGCCGCCGCGTCACGCTCGGCGCCACGATCGCGTCGCCCGCCGCCACGATCCGGATCGCCTGCACCAGGTCCTCCGGCGGCGAGTCTTTCAGCAGGAACCCGCTCGCCCCCGCCCGCACCGCCTCGATCACGTACTCGTCGAGGTCGAACGTCGTCAGGATCAGCACCTTCGGATCGTGCGCGGCCGCACCGTCCCGGACGATCCGCCGGGTCGCCTCGATCCCGTCCACCCCCGGCATCCGGATGTCCATCAGCACCACGTCCGGCAGCAGCGACCGCGTCAGCTCCACCGCCGCCGCGCCGTCCCCGGCCTCGCCCACCACCGCGATGTCGGTCTCGGCCTCCAGGATGAGCCGGAACCCCGTCCGCAGCAGCGGCTGATCATCGACGAGCAGCACCCGCACCGCGCTCATCGCACCGCACCGCCCGCCCGGCGTCCCGGTCGCACCATCGTCCCCGCTCCTCGCCTCACCGCGCGCCCGCCCTTCCGGCGGCGCCACACGCCCAACCTACGGCCCGCCCAACCTACGGCCTCCCGGCACCGGGAGACCGAATCCGGCCGTCCGGGCCGCCGCGGAACGCGCACGACGCTCACGCCTCCAGCGGGAACCGCGCCCGGACACCGAACCCGCCGCCGACCCGCGGCCCGATCTTCAACTCGCCACCGTACAGCGCCACCCGCTCGTACATGCCGACAAGCCCATGCCCCGGATTGTCCTCGTTGTCGGCCACGAACGTCGCCGTGCCGCGCCCGTCGTCCTCGATCTCGACCGTCAGATCGCGATCCCCGTAGTACAGCCGCACCCACGCCCGCGCCTGCGGGCCCGCGTGCTTCAGCGTGTTCGTCAGCGCCTCCTGGATCAGCCGGAACGCCGCCACGTCCACCCCCGGCGACGGCGACCGCGCCTCACCCTCGATCCACAGCTGCACCGCCAGCCCCGTCTCCCGGACGTTGTCCAGCAGCTCCCCGAGATCGCCCAGCCCCGGCTGCGGCGCCAGCTCCCGCCCCTCCCGCTCGGCGTCCCGGTCCGTCCGCAGCACCCCCACGATCCGCCGCATCTCGCTCAGCGCCGTCCGCCCGACCTCCTCGATCGTCGACATCGCCTCACGCGCGCTCCCCGCGTCCCGGTCGATGATCCGCCGCGCCGCACCCGCCTGCACCGTCATCACGCTCACATGGTGCGCCACCACGTCGTGCAGCTCCCGCGCGATCCGCGACCGCTCCTCGATCCGCGCCGCCCGCGCGTCGGTGCCCCGCGCCCGCTCCAGCCGCGCCGCCCGGTCCTCCAGCTCCGCGAAGTACGCCCGCCGCAGCCGCAGGTTCCGGCCCAGCACCCACACCCCGACCACCAGCGCGCAGTCCGTCACGATCACCAGCGGCGACGACTCGACCGGCGCCAGCACCAGGTACACCAGGAAATAGACCGAACCCAGCACCCCGCCCAGCGCGCTCTGCGCCAGCCCCCGGTGCGCCGCCACGCTGTACACGGCGATCAGGAACGCCGCCACGTCCGCCACCGACGGCGGATACCCCGCCACCGCCATCGCCAGCTCACCGCCGATGATGAACAGCAGCACCGGCAGCGGATGCCGCCGCCGCCACGCCAGCGACATCGTCACCACCGTGACCAGCAGCGCGTTCAGCACGTCCGGGTCGCGGAACTGCTCGTAACCCGAATGGTCCGGCAGCTCCTCCAGGAACAGCTCCGGCAGCCCCACCAGCAGCAGGCCCACGGCCAGCAACGCGTCGGCGGCCCGAGGACGCGTCCTCAACCAGGCGCGGAAAGCACGAAGACCACGGATGCGGGGTGACACGCTCTCACCCTAGGAGGTCGCACCAGGTCGCGAGCCCTCCTGAACGGGGATCCGCGATCCTCCCCAAGGAGGACACGGGCGTACCCACATGACAAAGCCTCACCTACTGTCATCGCGGAACTACAGGTCGTCACGTTCCCGCGTCGAACCCGCCGGCTCGGCCGCGTCCACCGGCTCTGGCGGCCGCGCACCCGGAACCACCGGCAGCGGCGGGGGAGTGCCGCCGAACTCCGGGCACCGCTCCTTGTGATCGCACCAGTCGCACAACCGCCCCGCCCGCGGCCGCCACTCCCCGGTGTCCATCGCCCGCCGGATCGCCTGCCACAGCGCCTCCACCTTCCGCTGCGTCGCCCGCAGATCCGCCTCGTCCGGCTCGTACCGCAGGACCTCCCCGTTCCCCAGGTACATCAGCTGCAGCAACCGCGGCACCCGCCCCCGCAGCCGCCACAGCACCAGCGCGTAGAACTTCATCTGGAACAGCGCCCGCGCCTCGAAATCCGCCCGCGGCGCCGTCCCCGTCTTGTAGTCGACGATCCGCACGTCCCCGCTCGGCGCCACGTCCACCCGGTCGATGTAGCCCCGCAGCTTCAACCCCGAATCCAGCACCGTCTCCACGAACAGCTCCCGCTCGGCCGGCTCCAGCCGCCGCGGATCCTCCAGCGTGAAGTACCGCTCCACCATCCGCCGCGCCTGCCCCAGCCACTCCGCCCGCTCCGCGTCCCCGGCGTCCCCCTCCGCGAACAGCTCCGCCAGCTCCGGCTCCGCCGCCAGCAGCCGCTCCCACTCCGGCCCCAGCATCCCCACCGCCGCCTCGGCCGTCCGCCCACCCCGCGGCAGGTCGTACAGCCGCTCCAGCACCGCGTGCACCAGCGTCCCCCGCGCCGCCGCCGCACTCGGCCGCTCCGGCAGCCGGTCGATCACCCGGAACCGGTACAGCAGCGGGCACGTCATGAAGTCGCCCGCCCGCGACGGCGACAACGACCCCACCACCGCCACCGCCCCTTCGGCGGCCCCCTCACCGGGCGCGTTCCCGGGCCCCGCCCCGCCGCCCGCCGGAGGAACGGACGCAGCACTACCCGCCTCGGTCGTCGTCATGGCACAGCACACTAGGGGACGCCCACGACGAAATCCCGCACCGCCGAAAACCGCCCCCGGCCCCGGGACCGGCCCCTCCGCGGCCCACCGCCACCGGCACGCCACGGGCCCGCGACCCGCACACCACCGGCCGGTCCGCCGCCGCGGGGCCGTAGCATCGGTCACGTGACACGCAGCGCGCCACCGACCGAGGACAAGACGCCCGCCACCGGCCCCGGCCCCGGCGGCGGCGGCCCCCGCCCCGGCATCCTCATGGGCCGCCCCTTCGGCATCCCCGTCTACGTCTCGCCCAGCTGGTTCCTCGTCGCCGCGCTCATCACCATCCTGTTCGAAGGCCAGGTCAACGACGTCGTCGAACGCCCCCTCAGCTACCTCGTCGCCTTCGCCTACGCCGTCCTCCTCTACGGCTCCGTCTTCATCCACGAACTCAGCCACGCCGTCACCGCCCGCGCCTTCCACCTCCCCGTCCGCTCCGTCACCCTCCACCTCCTCGGCGGCGAGACCGCCATCGAACGCGAGGCCCCCACCCCCGGCCGCGAATTCCTCATCGCCTTCGCCGGCCCCCTCGTCAACCTCGTCCTCGCCGGACTCGGCATCCTCGCCCACATCCTGCTCCCCCTCCCCGACGTCGCCCTCCTCCTCGTCGACGCCCTCGCCTTCGCCAACCTCCTCGTCGGCCTCTTCAACCTCCTGCCCGGCCTCCCCCTCGACGGCGGACGCCTCGTCCGCGCCGCCGTCTGGAAGGCCACCGGCCGCAGCCGCAGCGGCGCCATCATCGCCGGCTGGGTCGGCCGCGGCGTCGCCATCGCCTGCCTCGTCGCCGGCGCCTACCTCGCCACCTACGGCGCCGCCGCCCCCGACGCGAACGCCAACGGCGGCATCGGCTGGCTCGCCCTCCTGTGGTCCGCCCTCGTCGCCTCCTTCATCTGGGTCGGCGCCACCCAGGCCCTCCGCGCCGAGCGCGTCCGCGACCGCATCCCCCACCTCGACGCCCGCGGCCTCGCCCGCCGCGCCACCCTCGTCACCGCCGACGTCCCCCTCGCCGAGGCCATCCGCCGCGCCCAGCACGACCAGGCCGGCGCCATCGTCATCGCCGACCACGAAGGCCGCCCCCTCGGCCTCGTCAACGAGAAGGCCGTCACCGCCACCCCCGAGCACCGCCGCCCCTGGATCAGCGCCGGCGAACTGTCCCGCGGCATCGACGGCGGCCTCACCCTCTCCGCCGACCTCTCCGGCGAAGACCTCATCGAGGCCCTCCGCCGCACCCCCGCCTCCGAATACCTCCTCGTCGAACCCGACGGAAGCCTCTACGGCGTCCTCGCCACCACCGACGTCGACAAGACCTTCACCGGAATCTGACCCGTCCCCGCACCCCGCCGGGCGACGGTCCGGCGGCTCCCCGACCGCCGATAACCTTGACCCCCATGAGCGAACCCCGGCCGAACGGCCCCGCCCCCGCAACCGGCCGCGTCCCCCACGGCCCCTTCCGGCCCGGAGACCAGGTTCAGCTCACCGACCCCAAGGGCCGCGTCAACACCATCACCCTCCAGCCCGGCAAGCAGTACCACTCCCACAAGGGCTCCGTCCCCCACGACGACATCATCGGCAGCCCCGAAGGCACCGTCTACCGCACCACCGGCGGCACCGAATACCTCGCCTTCCGCCCCCTCCTCACCGACTTCACCCTCCGGATGCCCCGCGGCGCCGCCGTCGTCTACCCCAAGGACGCCGCGCAGATCATCGCCATGGCCGACATCTTCCCCGGCGCCCGCGTCATCGAGGCCGGCGCCGGATCCGGCGCCCTCAGCTGCTTCCTCCTGCGCGCCGTCGGCGAACACGGCCTCCTGTCCTCCTACGAGCGCCGCCCCGACTTCGCCGACATCGCACGCGCCAACGTCGAGAAGTTCTTCGGCGGCCCCCACCCCGCCTGGCGCCTCACCGTCGGCTCCCTCGAACACGCCCTCGCCGAGACCGAGGCCGACCGCGTCGTCCTCGACATGCTCGCCCCCTGGGAACCGCTCGACGCCGTCGCCAAGGCCCTCATCCCCGGCGGCATCGTCTGCGCCTACATCGCCACCACCACCCAGATGTCGCGCATCGTCGAGGACCTCCGCGGCCACGGCGGCTTCGCCGAGCCCCACGCGTCCGAGACCATGCTCCGCACCTGGCACGTCGACGGCCTCGCCGTCCGCCCCGACCACCGCATGATCGGGCACACCGGCTTCCTCGTCACCGCGCGCCGCCTCGCCGACGGCGTCACCCCGCCCGCCCGGCGCCGCCGCCCCGCGAAGGGCGCCCACCCCCGGAGCAACGGCGCCGCGGCACAGGGCGCCGCGGGCGCCCGACCGGAAGGCGGCGCAGCAGCAGCCGGGGACGCGGCACCGGGAGACACCGCACCGCAAGACTGACGCCACCGGACATAGCGCCCAGAGCGCCGCGCCCGGCGGGCACGCCACGCCCGGCCGCACACCGAGGCGTAGATCACACCCCCGCCCGCGTCACCCACCCGTCACCGCCCCCGCCCCACCCCCCACGGCACATCTCTGTCCCGCCCCCCGAACGCCACCGAACTCGGCAAACCCCCCGCAACGACACGCCCGCGAGCACGAACCCCCAGGTCCACGACCCGTAACACCCCGCCCCATACCGCCCCCGCAACACCCCTCCCAATGCCCCCCGAACACCCCCGCACGACACGAACACCGAATGGGCAGGTTACGGAAGCCCTCCAGATAGGTAGGGTCTCAGTAGGTCGTCGGCTCTCTTCGTGAGGAGGTGACGGGGCGTGGCCGCTCGTGACGATGCTGGGGCGCGCAAGGCGCAGCACGAAAAGGAGGTCAGGGACCTCCAAACGCAGATCTCCTTCCTGGAGGAGGAGATCTCCGTGCTGCGCCGCAAGCTCGCGGAGTCCCCGCGCCAAGTACGTGTGCTGGAAGAACGCCTCCATGAGGCACAGGCCAACCTGGCCGCCGTAACCGGTCAGAACGAGCGTCTCGTAGCGACCCTCAAAGAGGCTCGCGAGCAGATCGTGGCGCTCAAGGAGGAGGTCGACAGGCTCGCACAACCACCATCCGGATTCGGAGTCTTCCTCGAAACCCGCGACGACGGAACCGTCGACATCTTCACCGGCGGACGCAAACTCCGCGTCAACGTCAGCCCGGCCGTCGACATCGACGACCTCCAGCGCGGCCAAGAGGTCATGCTCAACGAGGCCCTCAACGTCGTCGAAGCACTCGAGTTCGAAGAGCAGGGCGAAGTCGTCATGCTCAAGGAACTCTTCGACGACGGCGAACGCGCCCTCGTCATCGCGCACGCCGACGAGGAACGCGTCGTCAAACTCGCCGAACCACTCCGCGGAGTACCCCTCCGCGCCGGCGACTCGCTCATGCTCGAACCGCGATCCGGATACGCCTACGAGAAGATCCACAAGGCCGAGGTCGAAGAACTCGTCCTCGAAGAGGTCCCCGACATCTCCTACAACGAGATCGGCGGCCTCAGCGGCCAGATCGAATTGATCCGCGACGCCGTGGAACTCCCGTACCTGCACGCCGACCTCTTCCGCGAGCACCAGCTCAGGCCGCCCAAGGGCGTCCTGCTCTACGGGCCCCCCGGATGCGGGAAGACGCTCATCGCCAAGGCCGTCGCCAACTCCCTCGCCAAACAGGTCGCCGAGAAGACCGGCCAGGAGGGCAAGAGCTTCTTCCTCAACATCAAGGGCCCCGAGCTGCTCAACAAGTACGTCGGCGAAACCGAACGGCACATCCGCCTGGTCTTCCAGCGCGCCCGCGAGAAGGCGTCCGCCGGAACACCCGTCATCGTCTTCTTCGACGAGATGGACTCCATCTTCCGCACCCGCGGATCCGGAGTCTCCTCCGACGTCGAGAACACCATCGTCCCGCAGCTGCTCAGCGAGATCGACGGCGTCGAAGGCCTGGAGAACGTCATCGTCATCGGCGCCTCCAACCGCGAGGACATGATCGACCCGGCGATCCTGCGCCCCGGCCGCCTCGACGTCAAGATCAAGATCGAGCGGCCCGACGCCGAAGCCGCCAAGGACATCTTCTCCAAGTACATCCTCGACGGCCTCCCGCTCCACCCCGACGACGTCAAGGAGCACGGCGGTTCCGCCGAGGCCACGGTCGAAGCCATGATCCAGGCCACGGTCGAGCGGATGTACACCGAAAGCGAGGAGAACCGCTTCCTGGAGGTCACCTACGCCAACGGCGACAAGGAAGTCCTCTACTTCAAGGACTTCAACTCCGGAGCAATGATCCAGAACATCGTCGACCGCGCCAAGAAGATGGCCATCAAGCAGTACCTCGACACCGGCCAGAAAGGCCTGCGCGTCACCCACCTCCTCGCCGCCTGCGTCGACGAGTTCAGCGAGAACGAAGACCTGCCCAACACCACCAACCCCGACGACTGGGCCCGCATCTCCGGCAAGAAGGGCGAACGGATCGTCTACATCCGCACCCTCGTCTCCGGAACCAAGGGCTCCGAAGCCGGCCGATCCATCGACACCGTCGCCAACACCGGCCAGTACCTGTAACGAGGCCCACACCGTGACACCGGCGCGGCGGCCCCCCGAACGGGAGGCCGCCGCGTCCGCGTGCCCCGCCACACCCCCCGCGAACCCCCGGCCCCATGGCTCCACCCCGCACACCCCGATAGGCTCGACGATATGAGTGTTCGGCGGGTGATGGGCATCGAGACCGAGTACGGCATCTCCGTACCCGGGCAGCCAGGGGCCAACGCGATGGTGACCTCCTCACAGGTCGTCAACGCCTACCTCGCGGCATCGGCCGCACGGGC
>NZ_BMRO01000002.1:490146-509170 GCF_014648675.1 Actinomadura livida | reverse complement strand
GCCCCCCGACCCCACCCAGCTCACCGACGAGGACCTCGGCCTCGCCAACGTCATCCTCACCAACGGCGCGCGCCTCTACGTCGACCACGCCCACCCCGAGTACTCCGCCCCCGAATGCACCAACCCCCGCGACGCCGTCATCTGGGACAAGGCCGGAGAACGCGTCATGGCCGACGCCGCACAGCGCGCCGCCATGGTCCCCGGCACCCACCCCATCCAGCTCTACAAGAACAACACCGACAACAAGGGCGCCTCCTACGGCTGCCACGAGAACTACCTCATGCGCCGCGAGACCCCCTTCGCCGACATCGTCCGGCACCTCACCCCCTTCTTCGTCTCGCGCCAGGTCGTCGCGGGCGCCGGCCGCGTCGGCATCGGCGTCGACGGACGCGGCGACGGCTTCCAGATCAGCCAGCGCGCCGACTTCTTCGAGGTCGAGGTCGGCCTGGAGACCACCCTCAAGCGGCCCATCATCAACACCCGCGACGAACCCCACGCCGACCCCGAGAAGTACCGCCGCCTGCACGTCATCATCGGCGACGCGAACATGGCCGAGCTGTCCACCTACCTCAAGCTCGGCACCACCTCACTCGTCCTCGCCATGATCGAGGACGGCTTCCTCACCGTCGACCTCTCCGTCGACATGCCCGTCGCGGCACTCCGGGCCATCTCCCACGACCCGTCCTGCAAGCACCTCCTCACGCTCCGCGACGGACGCAAGATGACCGCCGTCCAGCTCCAGATGGAGTACCTCGAGCAGTCCCGCAAGTACGTCGAGGACCGCTTCGGCGCCGACGTGGACGAGATGACCAAGGACGTCCTCGACCGCTGGGAATCGGTCCTGCACCGCCTCGGCGAGGACCCCATGCAGCTCTCCCGCGAACTCGACTGGGTCGCCAAGCTCGCCCTCCTGGAGGGCTACCGCACCCGCGACAACATCGACTGGTCCCACCCGCGCCTGCAGCTCGTCGACCTGCAGTACAGCGACGTACGGCCCGACAAGGGCCTCTACAACCGCCTCGTGGCCCGCGACCGGATCGAACGCGTCGTCACCGAGGCCCAGGTCGAGGCCGCCGTCGAGGACCCGCCAGAGGACACCAGGGCCTACTTCCGGGGCCGCTGCCTGCGCCAGTACGCCGACTCCGTCGCGGCCGCCTCCTGGGACTCCGTCATCTTCGACGTCCCGGGCCGCGAGTCCCTGCAGCGCGTCCCCACCCTGGAGCCCCTGCGCGGCACCAAGCAGCACGTGGGGCCCCTCCTGGACCGCTGCCGCACGGCGGCCGACCTGGTGGCCACCCTGACCGGTCAGGGCTGACCCGGACCGCCGAGCCCGGACGACGCGCGTGTGTCGTCCGGGTTCTTGAACGTGGCCATTGGATAGTGTGACTATCGAGTCCTATCGCACCGCTGACCTGCACCGATGGGCGAGGTCTCGGTTTCGTGACTGCTATGCCCGTTTCAGTGGGCGGTGGACCGGCGATAACCCGAGCAAGTCCCCGGCCCCCCGGGCACGGCGGCGGCGAAACGGATTTCAAGATCCGCTAACCGCCGAAGATCGGGGATAGGGTCGGAAGGACCGGCAGAGCGGAGGTACGAGATGGCCACGAAGGACACCGGCGGTCAGAAGCAGACCACCCGGCGCACGGAAGAGGTCGAGGAGACCGAGGCCACGACCACCGAGGACGTGCAGGAGCGCCAGGAGGCGCTCACCGACGACGTGGACTCAATTCTGGACGAAATCGACGAAGTATTGGAAGAGAACGCAGAAGACTTCGTCCGTTCATATGTCCAAAAAGGTGGGGAATGATACGAAATGTCCGATTTAAGCGGACATTGAGTAGGCCCCATTGCTGGGCAATTCCCACATAGCATAAAGCGGCCGTAGATGCATGGGCGGGACCGGTAAGGTCTCGCCCATGTATTCGAAACGATGTTCGGACTGCGGTGAAGTCAAGCCCGCCGCCGAGTTCTGGAAGCTCAAATCCTCCAAGGACGGCCTGGCGTACTACTGCAAGGCCTGCTTCGGTTTACGGAACGGCCGCTCATATCGGAAGAAGCAGGCGGCGCTGGGCAATGAGCCGCGGGCCTACCGCAGGCACTCGGACGTACCGGCGGGCATGAAGTACTGTCCGCGTTGCCGGGCGCAGAAACCGGTCGCCGAATTCGGAAAGAACCGCTCGAAGAAGTCCGGACTGACCGCCTATTGCCGCCCTTGTCACACGGAGACCGGTGTGGAGAACCGGCGGCGCAATCACGGGAGCGAGCGGAACTACCTTCTGAAGCTGCGCTACGGCGTCACCGAGGAAGAGGTCGAGCGGATGATCGCCGAGCAGGGCGGCATCTGCGTCATCTGCCTCCGGTCGGAGGCGAGGCACGTCGACCACGACCACATGACGGGGCTCGTCCGCCGCATCCTGTGCTTCAAGTGCAACGGCGGGCTCGGCCAGTTCGAAGACGACCCGGAGCGGCTGCGGCTCGCGGCGGAGTACCTGGAGCTGGGCGGCTCGCACGCGCGGAGGCTGGAGCTCGAAACCGGCGCCAGGGTGTTCGGCGGTCCGCAGCGGGTGCGTTCGGACCCTGACTGGCGGAAGAGAGCGGACTCGCTCGCGTCCGCGAGGCACTACCACCTCCGGCAGAAGTACGGGATCAACGATGAGGACGCCGGCTGGATGCTGAATATGCAGGTCGGCCTCTGCGCCGTCTGCTTCGACTTCCCGGCGAAGCATGTCGACCACGACCATGACAGCGGTGCCGTGAGGGGTATCGCGTGCCATGGGTGCAACACCGGCATGGGGCAGCTCTGCGACGACCCGGTCGTTCTCCGCCGTGCAGCGGACTACCTGACGGGCGGCCTGGTCATGTCCGTCCCGGCTCCTGGGGGCGGGACGCGCTTGTCGTTCACCGTTCCGGACGTGGATCCGGCGGAGGTGCCTCACGGTGGCTGGGCGGCGTACTGGGAGGCGGACGGGCGGCACCGCAAGGCGAATCCGCACGTTGGGATGGTGCGCACGGGGCCCGTCTGGGTGGAGTGAGCGCGGGGAACGCGTTGCGCGGTTCGCCGTGGGCTGACTCGGCCGGGGATCATGCGGCATGCGCGCGGGCGACCTTGAACAGTAGGGTCGTACTCGTCCGCGCCGGTGGAGGTCGTGAGGGAGCCGGCGCCATGGTGGAGGGGAAGGGAGTCGCGTGGCGTCCCACGAATCGCATACCGGGCGTCTGCCGGGGTTGTTCGCTAACCCGGATATGTCGTCGTTCACGGAGTTTCTCGGGGCGTACTCGCCGAGGTCGCTGCCGGGTGGGCGGACGCCGCCGGCGTCGCGGGCGGGGGACGACATCCCGCACGGGACGACGATCGTCGCGGTGACCTTCCCCGGCGGTGTGGTGATGGCGGGTGACCGGCGGGCGACGGCGGGGCACGTGATCGCGCAGCGGGACATCGAGAAGGTGTTCCGGGCGGACGAGTTCTCGGCGATCGCGATCGCGGGCACGGCCGGCATCGGCATCGAGATGGTGCGGTTGTTCCAGGTGGAGTTGGAGCACTACGAGAAGCGCGAGGGCCGGACGCTGTCGGTGGAGGGCAAGGCGAACCGGCTGGCGACGATGGTGCGGCAGAACCTGGCGATGGCGATGCAGGGGCTGGCGGTGGTGCCGCTGTTCGCGGGCTATGACGAGGAGCGGGACGAGGGGCGGATCTTCTCGTACGACCCGGCGGGGGGCCGGTACGAGGAGCGGGACTTCCACTCGGTGGGCTCGGGGTCGGTGTTCGCGCGGGGTGCGCTGAAGAAGCTGTACCGGCCGGATCTGTCGGCGGAGGACGCGGGGCTGGTGTGCGTCCAGGCGCTGTACGACGCGGCGGACGACGATTCGGCGACCGGCGGGCCCGATCTGACGCGCCGGATCTTCCCCGTGGTGGCGTCGGTGACGTCGGACGGGTATCGCCGGCTGGGCGAGGACGAGGTGGGCGCGCTGGCGCAGGCCGTCGTCGATGGACGTTACGACTCGCCGGGCGGTCCGACCGCCCCGCTGCGATAGAAGGGATCCAGACCGGTGTCCATGCCGTTCTATGTGTCGCCCGAACAGCAGATGAAGGACAAGGCGGATTACGCGCGGAAGGGTATTTCGCGTGGCCGCAGTGTCGTGGTGCTGCAGTACGACGACGGCATCCTGTTCGTGGCGGACAATCCGTCGCGGGCGCTGCACAAGATCAGTGAGATTTACGACCGGATCGCGTTCGCGGCGGTGGGGAAGTACAACGAGTTCGAGAATCTGCGGCTCGGGGGGGTCCGGTACGCGGACATCAACGGGTACCAGTACGACCGCCGGGATGTGACGGCGCGGGGGCTGGCGAACGTGTACGCGCAGTCGCTGGGGACGATCTTCACGGAGACGAACAAGCCGTACGAGGTGGAGCTGGTCGTCGCGGAGGTGGGCGATGACGCGGAGACGGACCAGATCTACCGGTTGACGTTCGACGGTTCGGTGGCGGACGAGCACGGCTATGTGGCGATGGGCGGTCAGGCCGATGCGGTGGCGCAGTCGCTGAAGGACGGTTACCGGGAGGGTTCGTCGCTGTCGGACGCGTTGCGGACGGCGGTGCGTGCGCTGGAGGCGCAGGATTCGGACCGGCATCTGGAGGCGACGTCGCTGGAGGTGGCGGTGCTGGACCGCAATCGTGAGCATCGGCTGTTCAAGCGGCTGGCGGCGGCGCGGATCGGTGAGCTGCTGGCGGAGAGCGAGGGCGGCGAGCCGGGTGCGGCCGGCTCGGGCGCGGGTTCGGATGCGGGTTCGGACGCCGGGGGCGGTGAGGACTGAGTTTCCTCGTCCGGTGGCGCCGCCTCGGCGGTGCGCCGGGCCGGGGATGGGCCCGTCGTGGTGGGTGGTGGTCGCCGCCTTGCCGTGGCGGGCCTGTCGCGTGTGCGGCGGGGGCCGGTGCCGGGGGAACCGGTGGGCGCAGACACTGCCAAGTCGGGGCCGGGCCGCATAGGGTCAGGGTGTGGACAGGCGCATCTTCGGGCTTGAGAACGAGTACGGCGTCACCTGTACCTTCCGGGGTCAGCGGCGGTTGTCACCGGACGAGGTGGCGCGCTATCTGTTCCGGAGGGTGGTGTCGTGGGGTCGTAGCAGCAACGTGTTCCTGCGGAATGGGGCACGGCTCTACCTGGACGTGGGGAGTCATCCGGAGTACGCGACGCCGGAGTGCGACTCCGTCGTCGATCTGGTGACGCATGACAAGGCCGGTGAGCGGATTCTCGAGGGTCTGCTGGTCGATGCCGAGCGGCGGTTGCGCGAGGAGGGCATCGCCGGCGACATCTATCTGTTCAAGAACAACACGGATTCGGCGGGGAACTCCTACGGCTGCCATGAGAATTACCTGGTGGGCCGGCACGGGGAGTTCGGGCGGCTGGCGGATGTGCTGATTCCGTACCTGGTGACGCGGCAGATCATCAGCGGTGCGGGGAAGGTGCTGCAGACGCCGCGCGGGGCGGTGTACTGCGTGTCGCAGCGGGCGGAGCACATCTGGGAGGGTGTGTCGTCGGCGACGACGCGGTCGCGTCCGATCATCAATACGCGGGACGAGCCGCACGCGGACGCGGAGCGGTTCCGGCGGCTGCATGTGATCGTCGGTGACTCGAACATGAGTGAGACGACGATGCTGCTGAAGGTCGGTGCGACCGATCTGGTGCTGCGGATGATCGAGGCCGGCGTGGTGATGCGCGATCTGACGCTGGAGAATCCGATCCGGGCGATCCGCGAGGTCAGTCATGACATGACGGGCCGGCGGAAGGTGCGGCTGGCGAACGGCCGGGAGGCGAGTTCGCTGGAGATCCAGCAGGAGTACTTCGGGAAGGCGCGCGATTTCGTGGACGCGCGCGGCGGGGACGCGACGGCGAAGCGGGTGCTGGAGCTGTGGGAGCGGACGCTGCGGGCGGTGGAGACGGGTGATCTGGACCTGGTCGAGCGGGAGATCGACTGGGTGACGAAGTACAAGCTGATCGAGCGGTATCGGCGGAAGTACGATCTGCCGCTGTCGTCGCCGCGTGTGGCGCAGCTGGATCTGACGTATCACGATGTGCATCGTGAGCGGGGTCTGTACTACCTGCTGGAGAAGCGGGGGGCGGTGGACCGGGTCACGCGGGATCTGGACATCTTCGAGGCGAAGTCGGTGCCGCCGCAGACGACGCGGGCGCGGCTGCGGGGTGAGTTCATCCGGAAGGCGCAGGAGAAGCGGCGTGATTTCACGGTGGACTGGGTTCATCTGAAGTTGAACGATCAGGCGCAGCGGACGGTGCTGTGCAAGGATCCGTTCCGGTCGGTGGACGAGCGGGTGGACAAGCTGATCGCGGGGATGTGAGGCGGGCGGCCGGCTGCTGCGGAGGGGCCGGTTCTGGTCCGGTCGTGTTGTGCGACCTGGCCCTACCGGCGGGTTACTTGGGCGGTAGGGTGAGCGCGCAGTAGCGCTCACCCCCCGCGGAGGACCCCCGTATGCGTCGTGTCCGGTTGCTGCCCCTGGTCGTCGTGCTCGCCGCGCCGTTGGCCCTGTCGGGGTGCTGGGGCGGCGGGGGTCTGGACGTCACGGTGCGGGGCGATTTCGGGAAGCTGCCCGAGGTGGAGTTCCCGAAGGGCGGCCCGGGGGAGTCGCTGGCGGTGGAGACGCTGAAGGAGGGCGAGGGGTCGGCGGCCCGCAAGGGCGATCTGGTGGTGGCCGACTATGTCGGCTACCGGTGGAGTGACTCCGGGCGGAAGCTGCTGGCGAGCAGTTATTCGAAGGGGACTCCCGGGGCGTTCCCGACGGGGCAGCTGGTGCCGGGGTTGACGAAGGCGCTGGAGGGAGCGCGTCCGGGGTCGCGTGTGGTGGCGCGGATCCCGCCGAAGGAGGGCTTCGGGGAGAAGGGCGATCCGAAGCACCAGGTGGGCGGGGACGACACGCTGGTGTACGTGCTGGACGTGCGGGCGGTGTACGCGAAGGCGGCGGGGCCGCGCGGGGAGCGGGCGGCGCCGCTGGACGAGCCGGGGCTGCCGAAGGTGGCGGAGGCGGCGGCGGGGCAGGTGCCGCGGGTGACGGTGCCGGGTGCGGCGGCGCCGGGGAGGCTGCAGGTGCGGACGCTGGTGCGGGGCGGTGGCCCGGCGGTGCGGAAGGGCCAGCTGCTGGCGCTGCAGTACGCGGGGTATTTCTGGCGGGACGGGAAGGCGTTCAACTCGTCGTGGTCGGAGGGGCATCCGGCGGCGGTGGCGATCGGGACCGGCCAGGTGATGAAGGGCTGGGACCAGGGCCTGGTGGGGCAGCGGGTGGGGAGCCGCGTGCTGCTGGTGGTGCCTCCGTCGCTGGGGTACGGGAAGAAGGGCCTGGCGCAGTTCGGGATCAAGGGGAGCGACACGCTGGTGTTCGTGGTGGACCTCCTGGGCGCGCACTGACGGCGGTCCGGTCCCGTCGTTCTAAGTCGTACCCTCGTTGTTCTTAGAATGGCGGGGTGGAGGACATCGACGTGATCGCGCTGCTGCAGGATCCGGTGCGGCGGCGGCTGTACGAGTTCGTGGCGGCGCAGGGCCGTGAGGTGGGGCGCAACGAGGCGGCGGAGGCGGCGGGGGTCGCGCGGACGCTGGCGGCGTTCCATCTGGACCGGCTGGTGGCCGGGGGGCTGCTGGAGGCGGGCAGCAGGCGGCTGACGGGGCGTTCGGGGCCGGGTGCGGGGCGTCCGGCGAAGGTGTACCGGCGGTCGCCGGGGGAGCGGGGCGTGTCGGTCCCGGCGCGCGACTACCGGACGGCGGCGGGGCTGCTGGCGGAGGCCGCGGAGGCGGCGGGCCTGGACGTGGAGGTGCGGGACGCGGCGCGGCGGCGCGGGCGGGCCCTGGGCGGGGAGGGGCCGTGCGGGGGCCTGGACGAGCTGGCGGAGGTGCTGGCGGCGCGCGGTTACGAGCCGGTGCCGGACGAGGGCGGTGCGGTGCTGCGCATGCGGAACTGCCCGTTCGGCGCGGTCGCCGACGCGTTCCCGCCGCTGGTGTGCGGGATGAACCTGGCGCTGCTGGAGGGGCTGGTGGAGGGGTCTTCCGGGGTGCGGGTGCGGATGGACGCGCGGCCGGGCTGGTGCTGTGTGGCGGCGGAAGCGGTCGGACCTTCTAAAAACAACGAACATTGACATAGAAACCGCGGCCGTGGTGGAGTGGGGCGCATGAGCGATCACACCCCCGCCTCCGCGCGCCCCGCCTCCACCCGGTTCCACCTCGCGCAGTTCAACGTCGCCACGCTCCGCTTCCCGCTCGGCGATCCGCGGATGGCGGAGTTCGTCGCGCAGCTGGAGCCGGTCAACGCGCTCGCCGACGCCGCCCCCGGGTTCGTGTGGCGGCTGACGGAGGAGGGGGAGCCCGACGCCACCGGGATGCGCCCCGCCGGCGACGACGTGATCATCAACTACTCGGTGTGGGAGTCGGCCGAGGCGCTGTGGGACTTCGTGTACCGCAGCCCGCACCTGGAGACGATGCGGCGCCGCCGGGAGTGGTTCGGGCGGCACGCGGACGCGCATCTCGTCCTGTGGTGGGTGCCCGCGGGCCGGACACCGACGGTCGGGGAGGCGCTGGAGCGGCTCGCCCTGCTGCGGGACCGGGGCCCCTCGCCGCGGGCGTTCACGTTCGCCTCGTCCTACACCGCCGAGGAGGCGGCCGCGGCCGGAGCCGCCGGAGCCGGCGCCGCCGGTGCCGGGGCGGCCTCCGTCTGACGGTCAGGCGAGGAGGGCGGCGGTGTGCCGGCCCGCGGCGGCGGCGGTGAGGAAGTAGGGCAGGTCCTCGTCGAGGCGGCGGCCCATGGTGGACAGGCGGACGCCCCAGTCCTTCTCCGCGGTCCTGAGGGTCTCGTGGAGGCCGTCGACGGGCACGGGGACGAGGCGGTGCCGCTCGCCGAGGGGGGCGGCCTCCGCGGCGACGCGGGCGCCGAAGGGGCCGCCGAGCTCGGGGACGGGGACGTCGGCGGGGGCGAGGGCGACGCGCCCGTAGGCGGTGAGGGAGTGGTGGGAGACGCCGATGTGGCGCTCGCGCCGGTCGCCCTCGCTGACGCGCAGCGATCCGACCGGGCGGCCGCCGAGGACGGAGGCGGCGTTGACGGCCTCGCCCGCCGCGACGCCGGAGAAGCCCCACCGGGTGCCGGTGCCGAGGTTGCCGGGGCCCTGGGCGAGGACGGCGGCGTCGGCGCGCAGGATGAGCCGCGCGGCGAGGAGGCCGGTGTGGACGGTGACGGCTTCGAGGTCGCCGCCGAACGCCTGCCCGGCGGTGACGGTGGCGGCGAGGGCGCCGGCGTCCTTGAGGCGGGCGATGGACATGGAGAACCAGGCGGGCAGCGCCCCGCCGTCCGGCATGACGTAGACGATCCGCGCGGCGGGCCGCTCGGCGCGGAGGGCGGCGAGGATCGGGGGGAGCGCGGAGTGCAGGTCGGCGACGACGACGGGCATGCCGTCGAGGGAGTCGGCGTCGCGGAGGACGCGGTGGTGGGGGGAGTCCTGCTCGTCGGCGCCGAGGACGGTGGCCTGCAGGGGCGTGTAGCGGGCCTTGACGAGGTGGCCGGGGCCGCTCGGGTCGGGCGGGAGCCGGTCGGGGACGGCGACGACCATGGCGTAGCCGCCGGTGCCGAGGCCCATCGCCAAGGCCGTAGTGTTGAGCAGGACGGTATCGCCCGGTTCGGGGCGTCCGACGAGTTCGGGGTAGGCCAGGGCGCGGTGCGTTCCGTCGTCCCCGATCGAGACGGTCAGCTCGACCGCCCCGGGCCATTCGCGGCGGATGTCCTCAACTGTGCCTTTGCGCCATCGGATCACACCGGGAAACGGTAGCGTCCTCAACGGCGGGGCGCGGCGGTTGACCGGCGAAGGACCGGCGGTCGACCGGCGGAAGGGGCGCCGCGGAGACGGCGAGGGCCCGGCGGACACGTGTCCGGGGCGGTGGAAGCGAGAGGGTGGTGGCGAAGTGTCGCGGCGCAAGACCGAGCGCCTGCTCAATCTGGTGGTCTGCCTGCTCGCCACCCGGCGCTATCTGACGGCCGAGCAGATCCGCCGCGCGGTGCCCGGCTATCCGGAGTCCGACGAGGCGTTCAAGCGGATGTTCGAGCGGGACAAGGAGGAGCTGCGCGAGCTGGGCGTGCCGCTTGAGGTGGGCAGCGACCAGCTGGGCGGCGGCGGCGAGGAGATCGGGTACCGGATCCCGCCGCAGGACTACGAGCTGCCCGACATCCATCTGACGCCGGACGAGGCTGCGGTGCTGGGCCTGGCGGCGCGGGTGTGGCAGCGGGCGAGCATGGCGGAGGCGGCGTCGGGGGCGCTGCTGAAGCTGCGGGCGGCCGGGGTGGAGACCGACGCGCCGGCGGCGGTGGGCATCGAGCCGCGCGTCAACACCCAGGACCCGGCGTTCCCGGCGCTGTGGGAGGCGGTGCGGGACGGGCGGCCGGTCGCGTTCGACTACCGGGGGATCGGGCGGACGTCGGTGGCGCGGCGGCACCTGGAGCCGTGGGGCGTGGTGAGCCGCCGGGGCCGCTGGTACGTGGTGGGGTTCGACCGGGACCGCGGCGAGCAGCGGGTGTTCCGGCTGAGCCGCATCGCCGGCGAGGTGTCCGCGGACGGCCCGGCGGGGTCGGTGACGGTGCCCGACGGGGTGGACGTGCGGCGCATCGCGTTCGACTGGGGCGACCCGGTGAGCGAGCCGCGGCCGGCGGCGGTGCTGCTGCGGGCCGGGGCGGCGCAGGGGCCGCGGCGGTGGGCCAGGGACGTGCGTCCCGCGCAGGACGGGCCCGCCGACGGGGAGTGGGACGAGGCGACGCTGACGTTCCGGGACGCGGACCGGTTCGCGCCGTACCTGGCGCGGTTCGCCGACGACGTCGTGGTGCTCGATCCGCCGGACCTGCGGGAGGCGGTGATCCAGCACCTGAAGTCGGTGCTGGCGTGCGGGCACGGCCCGGCCGAGCCGGAGGGTCCGGCCGAGCCGGAGGGCCCGGCGGAGCAGGGCAGGCGGACGGGGCCGGAGGGGACGGTGCAGGGGCGATGACGGCGCGGACTCCGGCGAAGACCCCCGGGGGCGCGGCGAAGGCGCCGGCCCGGGGGCAGGCGACGACGTCGACGGACCGGCTGGGGCGGCTGCTGGCGCTGGTCCCGTACGTGGTGAACCGCGACTCGGTGCTGCTCGGGGAGGCCGCCGCGGCGTTCGGGGTGACCGAGAAGCAGCTGATCGACGACCTGAACCTGCTGTGGTGCGTGGAGCTGCGGGCCCCGGACCCGTACTGCCCGATCGACCTGTCCTACGAGGGCGGGGAGATCACGGTGGCGGAGGCCGAGTCGATCGCGCGGCCGCTGCGGCTGAAGGTGGACGAGGCGGCGGCGCTGCTGGTGGCGCTGCGGATGCTGGCGGGCATCCCGGGGCTGGACGACCGGGACGCGCTCAGCCGGCTGATCGCCAAGCTGGAGACCGCGGCGGGCGCGGCGGCGTCGGTGGCGGGGCAGGTGGCGGTGGAGGTCGACGCCCGCGGCGGTTCGGCCGACTCCGGCGGCGTGGTCCTCGGGCGGCTGCGGGACGCGATCGCGGGCGGCCGCCGGGTTCACCTGACGTACTACGTCCCGGCGCGGGACGAGAACACCGAGCGCGACGTCGACCCGATGCGGCTGCTGGTGGTGGAGGGCAACACCTACCTGGAGGGGTGGTGCCGGCGGGCGGAGGCGGTGCGGCTGTTCAAGCTGGACCGGATCGTGGGCCTGGAGGTGCTGGACGTGGCGGCGCGGGTGCCGGACGACGCCGAGCCGATCGACGTCGACGCGGGCCTGTTCCGGCCGTCGCCGCAGGACGAGGCGGTGACGCTGGAGCTGACGCCGCGGGGCCGGTGGGTCGCCGACTACTACCCGTGCGAGAGCGTCGAGGAGCTGGGGGAGGGGCGGCAGCGGGTGGTGCTGCGCACGCCCGACAGCCGCTGGATCCGGGGGCTGGCGCTGCGGCTCGGCGACCAGGGGCGCGTGGTGGCGCCCGAGCCGCTGGCCTCGGGGATCCGCGAGGACGCGGCGCGGGCCCTGGCCCGCTACGGCATGGCCTGAGCGGATCGGCTACCGTGGCCGGGTGGCGTGGGTTGCGGTGTCGGTGTCGCTGGGTTTCGTGGGCCTGGCCGTCCTCGCCTGGTGCGCGTTCAAGGTGTGGCTGGGCGTGCGGCGCTTCGGCCGTGAGCTGGAGCGGACCAGGCGGCGGCTGGAGCACGAACACTCGGCGCTGCGCGACGAAGTCTCGCGGATGGAGAGAACGCGGGCCCCACAACCGCCCGAGGACGGCGTACGATCTACCTGAGCACCCCTGCTGAGAAGGAATGTCATGGCTGGACTTGGCACGACCGAGATTCTGATCATCCTTGCCGTCGTCTTGCTGCTGTTCGGATCGGCGAAGCTCCCCACGCTCGCGCGTTCGCTCGGTAAGTCGGCCCGGATCCTGAAGGCCGAGACGAAGGGCCTGCACGACGACGATGACGGCGACGAGGACAGCAGGTCCGCCAAGGCCGCCCCGGCCGCGCAGAACCCCCCGGCGCGCGAGCACGGCGACGGCTCCCAGCAGGCGCGCGGCGCGCTCGGCTCCGGTGAGCCGATCCAGGGCGTCCCGGTGTCGGACCCGGGCCGTGTGCGCGACGGCGGCTGACCGCCGCCCCGCGACGACCACCGACCCCCGAGCCTGAATGCGACGATGAAGAGGCTGAACAGGCGCGACACCGCCGCCCCCGATGGCCGCATGCCGCTGATGGCGCACCTCCGCGAGCTGCGCAACCGGCTGATCAAGGCGATCCTCGGCCTCGTGGTCGGCGCCGTCATCGGCTGGATCCTGTTCGAGCCGATCTGGGACTTCCTGAAGCAGCCGTACACGCAGATCCCGCCCGAGCACTGCCTGGAGGGCAAGTGCGACCTGGTGGTGCACGGGATCTTCGACGGGTTCTTCGTCCGGCTGAAGGTCTCGCTGATGATCGGCGCGGTGCTGTCGTCACCGGTGTGGCTGTACCAGCTCTGGGCGTTCATCGCGCCCGGGCTGTACAACAAGGAGCGGCGCTACACCTACGTGTTCATGACGGCCGCGGTGCCGCTGTTCTTCCTCGGCGCCGCGCTGGCGTACGTGACGATGGACAAGGGCCTGCAGATCTTCATCGGGCTCGCGCCGGGCGACACGACGGTCCTGGTCGGCGTCCAGGACTACCTCGGCTACGCCCAGGCGATGCTGTTCATCTTCGGGCTGACGTTCGAGCTGCCGCTGTTCGTCGTCATGCTCAACCTCGTCGGGGTGCTGTCCCACGAGCGGATCCGCAAGTCGCGGCGGCTGCTGGTGTTCGGGGTGTTCGTGTTCGCCGCGGTCGCCACCCCCAGCCAGGACCCGGTCACCATGCTGGCGCTGGCGCTGCCGACGATCGTGCTGTTCGAGTTCGCCGAGCTGTTCGCGTACTTCCACGACCGCCGCAGGGTCCGCCCGGGCGACGAGTACGCCGGCCTGTCCGACGACGAGGCCTCCCCGCTGGACCTGGAGGCGATCGACGCCGAACTGGAGAAGGGCGGCCGCACCGGCTGACGCGCCGGCGGACACGGCGGCCGGTCAATCGATTGGGAATCGGGCCTGTCGAAACCGTAGGCTCGAAGGCATGACCTCCCCCGATACGACGCCGGCCGGGCAGAGCCCGGCGGAGCGGTACGCCTCCTACCGCGAGCGCACCGCGGGCAGCGGCCCGGCCCTGCTGGACTTCCGCACCCTGTACGACTTCGACCTGGACCCGTTCCAGATCGAGGCGTGCAAGGCGCTGGAGGGCGGCAGCGGCGTGCTGGTGGCCGCGCCCACCGGCTCCGGCAAGACGGTGGTGGGGGAGTTCGCCGTCCACCTCGCCCTCACCGGCGGCACCAAGTGCTTCTACACCACGCCGATCAAGGCGCTGTCGAACCAGAAGTACGCCGATCTCGTCCGCCGCTACGGGCCCGAGAAGGTCGGGCTGCTCACCGGCGACAACAGCGTCAACGGCGAGGCCCCGATCGTGGTGATGACGACCGAGGTCCTGCGCAACATGCTGTACGCGGGGTCGCACACCCTCGGCGGGCTGGCGTTCGTGGTGATGGACGAGGTCCACTACCTCGCCGACCGGTTCCGCGGCGCCGTCTGGGAAGAAGTGATCATCCACGTCCCGGAGTCGGTGCGGATCGTCGCGCTGTCGGCGACCGTCAGCAACGCCGAGGAGTTCGGCGAGTGGCTGCAGGAGGTCCGCGGCGACACCGCGGTGATCGTGGACGAGCACCGCCCCGTCCCGCTGTTCCAGCACATGCTCGTCGGCACCCGCCTGTACGACCTGTTCGTCGACACCGGCAAGGGCAGGGACCGGCAGGCCCGGCTGAACCCGCAGCTGACCCGGATGGCGGTGGAGGAGGTCCGCCGCGCCAAGGTCAACCAGGGCCGCCGCACCGGCCGCCGCCGCGCGCCCCGCCCGCAGCGGTTCCGGCCCCCCGCGCGGGCGGACGTGATCGAGCGGCTGGACCGCGCCGGGCTGCTCCCGGCGATCACGTTCATCTTCAGCCGCGCCGGCTGCGACGCCGCGGTCATGCAGTGCCTGCACGCCGGGATCCGGCTCACCTCCCGGGAGGAGGCCGAGGAGATCCGCGCGCACGCCGAGCTGCGCACCGCCGACATCGCCGCCGAGGACCTGCGGATCCTCGGGTACGGCGACTTCCTCGCCGCCCTGGAGCGCGGCGTCGCCGCCCACCACGCCGGGATGCTGCCGACGTTCAAGGAGATCGTCGAGGAGCTGTTCACCCGCGGGGTGATCAAGGCGGTGTTCGCGACGGAGACGCTCGCGCTCGGCATCAACATGCCCGCCCGCACCGTCGTGATCGAGAAGCTCGACAAGTGGAACGGCGAGGCGCACGTCGACCTCACCCCCGGCGAGTACACGCAGCTGACCGGCCGCGCCGGGCGGCGCGGCATCGACGTGGAGGGCCACGCCGTCGTGGTGTGGGGCCCGAACGTCGAACCGGCGTCGGTCGCGGGCCTGGCGAGCACCCGGACCTACCCGCTGAACTCCAGCTTCCGGCCGTCGTACAACATGGCCGTCAACCTCGTCGGCGCCGTCGGCATCGAACGGGCCCGCACGCTGCTGGAGGAGTCGTTCGCGCAGTTCCAGGCCGACCGCGCCGTCGTCGGCCTCGCCCGGCAGGTCCACAAGAACGAGGAGGCCCTCGCCGGGTACGCGAAGGCCGCCGAGTGCCACCTGGGCGACTTCATGGAGTACGCGGCGATGCGGCGCCGCCTGTCGGACCGGGAGGCCGAGCTGTCGCGGGAGCGGGCCGGCGCCCGCCGCGCCGAGGCCGCCCGGTCGCTGGAGCACCTGCGGCCCGGCGACGTCATCGTCGTGCCGTCCGGGCGGCGCTCCGGCCTCGCCGTCGTCCTGGACCCCGGGGTGGGCCGCCGCTCCGACGGGCCCGCGCCGCTGGTGCTGACGGTGAACCGGTCGGTGCAGCGGCTGTCGATCCAGGACTTCCCCCGCGCCGTCGAACCCGTCGAGCGGCTGCGCATCCCCAAGTCGTTCAGCCCCCGCAACCCGCAGGACCGCCGCGACCTCGCGTCCACGCTGCGCAACAAGGTCCCCGACGACGTGCGGGCCCGCAAGCGGACCCGCGCCGACTCCGCGGCGGCCGAGGACGCCGAGGTCACCTCGCTGCGCGCCGAGCTGCGCCGCCACCCCGTGCACGGCTGCGACCGGCGCGAGGAGCACGCCCGGTGGGCCGAGCGGTACCACCGCCTGGACCGCGAGACCGAGCAGCTGCGGCGCCGCGTGGAGGGCCGCTCCCAGGTCATCGCGCGGACGTTCGACCGCGTGTGCGCCGTCCTGCAGCAGCTCGGCTACCTGGACGGCGACTCGGTCACCGAGGAGGGGCGCCGCCTCGGCCGCATCTACAACGAGCTGGACCTGCTCACCGCCGAGAGCCTCCGCGAGGGCCTCTGGGAGAAGCTCGGCCACGCCGAGCTGGCCGCGTGCGTGTCCGCGCTGGTGTACGAGTCGCGCCAGCCCGACGACGCCGCGCCGCCCCGCACCCCGGGGGGCGCCGCGCAGGACGCGCTGGCGGCGATGGTGCGGCTGTGGGGCGAGCTGGACGCCGTCGAACGCGACAACCGGGTCGCGTTCCTGCGCGAGCCCGACCTCGGGTTCGCGTGGACGGCGTACCGGTGGGCGAAGGGCGACGACCTCGACGCGGTCCTCCTCGAGAGCGACCTGACCGCGGGCGACTTCGTCCGCGCCGTCAAGCAGCTCCTGGACCTGCTCGGCCAGGTCGCCGACGCCGCCCCGCCCAACAGCCACATCCGCAGGACCGCCCGCCGCGCCATGGACGCCATGCGCCGCGGCGTCGTGGCGTACTCCTCGGTCGCCTGACCGGCGGCCTCCCCGCGGGCGCCGCGGCCCGCGGTCAGGCGCGGCGGCGGGCGCGGCGGGCCGACAGCGTGCGGTTCACGCGGAAGCTCGCCAACTTCACCAGCAGCGGCTGCGGCGGCCGGCGCAGCACCCCGGGCGTCAGGCGGTGCACGCGGGCGGCGGTGCCCAGCATCATCCCGGCGGCGCGGCGGCGGCGGTCGTTCCACGGCAGCCCGTACCGGTCGCGCAGCTCCTCGGGCAGCAGCGCCGCCGTGAGCAGCCGGAACACGGCCAGCCCGGGGGCCAGGGCGCGGAGCTTGCGGGGCCACAGCACCGCGTCGGCGACCTCGCGGGCGGTGTCGGTGACCTCCAGTTCCGCGAGCGTCCCGGCCATGTAGGCGCGGAACGCGGCGAGGTCCGGGGGCTGGGCGTCCAGGGGGCAGCCGAGGACCTCGGCGACGACGCGGGACTGGCGGTAGTACTCCGCGGCCAGGCCGGCCTCGCCGCCGCGGGGGCGCAGGACGTGCTCGTAGATGTGCAGCGCCGAGTCGATCAGGGTCGCGTTCACCCACAGCTGCAGGTCGGGGTCGTTGCCGGTGTAGCCGTCGCCGCGGACGGTGTTGTGGATGCCGCGGACCTTCGCGGCGATCCGCGCGACCTCCTCCGGCGTCCCGAACGTCACGATCAGCAGGAAGTCCAGGGTGCCGAACAGGCGGGCGAGGGGCCGGTCGGCGAAGTCGCTGTGCTCGGCCACGCCCAGCGCCACCCGCGGATGGGCCAGCTGCATCAGCAGGGCGCGGCCGGCGCCGAGGCCGATGAGCGGCTCGGCGGCGACCCGGCGCAGCACGTCCCGGTCGGCGAGCCGCTCGGCGAGCTGCTCCTCGGCGGGGATCTGCGGGGTGGCGGGCACGGGACCTCCCGTGGGGTCGGGGGCGGGCCCGGTCATCCTCGCCCACCTATTGGCAAACGGTCAATAACGTGCCGCGCGGGGTCCGCGTCCGAGGTCAGGGGGCCGCCGCGCAGGATCCCGCACGCTGGGCCCCGCGGAAATGGTTCTGCGGGCCCGGAGGCGGGAAGTGGTCTCCGCGGGCCATTTCTCCAAGCCCCGGTGGGGCGGGACTCCACCCTGAGGAGGAACCGCCCCCGGTGCCCGGGACGCTACGGTGATTCGATCGCACTGTACGTCGGCAATACATCCAGGATGTGTGCATGATCGAGGCGAAGAACCTCACAAAACGCTACGGCGACAAGGTCGCCGTAGATGACCTTTCCTTCACCGTCGTCCCCGGCCGGGTGACGGGCTTCCTCGGCCCCAACGGCGCCGGGAAGTCGACCACGATGCGGCTCCTGCTCGGCTTGGACAAACCGACCCGCGGCGACGCCCGCATCCACGGCGTCCACTACCGGGACCTCCCGTCGCCGCTGCGCACCGTCGGGGCGCTGCTGGAGGCCAAGGCCGTCCACACCGGCCGCAGCGCCTACAACCACCTGCTGGTGCTCGCCCAGACGCAGGGCATCGACCGCAAGCGCGTCGACGAGGTCGTCGAGCTCGTCGGGCTGACCGGTGTCGCCCGCAAGCGCGCCGGCGGCTTCTCCCTCGGCATGGGGCAGCGGCTCGGCATCGCCGCCGCGCTGCTGGGCGACCCGCAGGTGCTGATCCTGGACGAGCCCGTCAACGGCCTCGACCCGGAGGGCATCGTCTGGATCCGGACGCTCATGCAGCGGCTCGCGTCCGAGGGGCGCACGGTGTTCGTCTCCAGCCACCTCATGAACGAGATGGCCGTGACCGCCGAGCACCTCATCGTCATCGGCCGCGGCAGGCTCATCGCCGACTGCTCCACCGAGGAGTTCGTCGAGCGCAGCACCGAGAAGGCGGTGACCGTCCGCAGCCCCGACGCCGCGCGGCTGTCGGAGGTCCTCGCGGCCGAGGGCGCCAAGATCCGGCCCGACGGCGACGCGCTGCTCACCGTCATCGACATGGAGGCCCCCCGCGTCGGGGAGCTCGCGGCCGCCGAGGGACTCGTCCTGCACGAGCTGACCCCGACCCGCGGCTCGCTGGAGAGCGCCTTCATGGAGCTGACCCGCGACAGCGTCGAGTACGACGCGGCGGCCGCGCCCGCCGCGGCCCCCGCCGCGGCGCAGCCCGCCGTCCAGCCCGCCGGTCCCGCTGAGAAGGGGGAGGCCCGATGACCGCCGCCGCCACCGAGCACGCCGCGCAGCCCGCCGGCGGCCCCACCGCGCACAAGCGGCCGGGGTTCGCGCGGCTCCTGCTCGCCGAATGGACGAAGATACGCACGGTCCGCTCCACCATGTGGTCGCTGATCCTCTACGTCCTGCTCAGCCTCGGCTTCACCACCCTGCTCGTGAGCCTCATCTCCGCGTCGTGGGACGACGCGGCCGAGGGCGACCGCGCGGCGATCACCGGGGACCCGGTCAGCTTCATCCTCGGCAGCGGGTTCTTCGGCCAGCTGGTCGTCTGCGTCCTCGGCGTCCTGGTGATCTCGGCCGAGTACTCCACCGGCATGATCCGGGCCACGCTGCTCGCGGTGCCGCGGCGGCTGCCGATGCTGTGGGCCAAGGCCCTGGTGTTCACCGTGATCATCCTGGTCGCCGGCCTCGCGGTGTCGTTCGTGTCGTACTTCATCGGCATCGCGATCC
>NZ_BMRO01000002.1:489600-490127 GCF_014648675.1 Actinomadura livida | reverse complement strand
TGCTCGGGCTGTTCTCCCTCGCCGTCGGCGGGATCGTGCGGCACACCGCCGGCGCCATCACCGGCGTCATCGGGCTGGTGCTGGTGGTCGGGCCGCTGGCCATGCTGCTGCCCGGCAAGATCGGCGACTACGTCTACGGGTACATGCCGTCCGAGGCGGGCTACCTGATCACCTCGGCGCGGCAGGGCGAGGACGACCTGCTGTCGCCCTGGGAGGGCTACGGCGTGTTCGCGCTGTGGACGTTCGCCCTCCTCGCGATCGCCGCCTACCTCCTCAAACGCCGCGACGCCTGACCCCGCGCGCCCCGCGTCCCCGCCCCGCCGACCAGGCGGACGCGGGGACGTTCCGCGTTTCCGGGGCCTCTCCGCCGAACGTTGCACGGTGCAAAGATCCGGCGTACCGTGGTTTTGGTCAGTTGCTTAAAGCGGACGACCAAGAACGGAGGGGCGGATGCCCGGCGACGAGGTGCCCACGCGGGTCCGGCTGCTGGAGGCGGCCGTCGCGGTGCTGGCCGAGGGCGGCTGGTC
>NZ_BMRO01000002.1:478956-489579 GCF_014648675.1 Actinomadura livida | reverse complement strand
CGCGCTGCGCCGGGCCGCGGTGATGCACGCGGTGGAGAGGGAGCTGGAGGGTCCCGTCGAGGCGATTCTGCGGGCCGACGACGCGCTGGACGGCGTCGCCGCCGCCGTCCGGCAGCTCACCGGGAGCGAGGACGGCGGCGGACGCACGGGCGAGCGCACCGACGGGCAGCGCGTGCTCGTCGAGGCCCTCACGCACGGCATGCGCGACGCGGAGCTGCGCGCCGGGACCGAACGCCAGCTCCGCGCGTTCCGCGACATGCTGGCGGCCCGGCTCGCCGAGAACCGGGCCGCGGGACTCCTGCGCGCCGACGCCGACCCCGCCGGACTGGCCGTGGTGCTCGGCGCGCTCCTCGACGGCCTGCTCGTCCACGTGCTGATCGACCCCGGCACGGACGCGGCCGGCGCGGCCGCCGGGCTCCTGGACCTGCTGCGCCCGCCCGGCGGCCCCGCCCCAGAACCCCACGCAGCCGGAGGAGACGGCGATGACGCGTCATGACCGCGGGCGGGCGGCCGCCCGGAACGACCCCGAACTCGATCCCGACCGCGAGCACGGCGATGGCGGCGCCCCCGCGGTGCTGCTGCACGGTGTCGGCAAGACCTACGGCGGCGGCCGCGCCGGAGTGCGCGCGCTGCGCGACGTGGACCTGGAGGTGCGGCGCGGCGAGTTCGTCGTGCTGCTCGGCCCGTCCGGCTCCGGCAAGACGACCCTGCTCAACCTGATCGGCGGCATCGAGCCCGCCACCTCCGGCACCGTCGTCGCCGGCGGCCGCGACCTCTCCGGCCTGGACGAGGACGCCCGCACCGCCTACCGCCGCGACACCGTCGGGTTCGTGTTCCAGTTCTTCAACCTCGTCCCCTCGCTGACCGCGCTGGAGAACGTCCGGCTCGTCGCCGAGCTCACCGGCCGCGGCGACCGCGAGCGGGCCGCGGCCGCGCTGGAGTCGGTCGGGCTCGCCGGCCGCGGCGGCCACTTCCCGGCTCAGCTGTCGGGCGGCGAGCAGCAGCGCGTCGCGATCGCCCGCGCCATCGCCAAGGACCCGGAGCTGCTGCTGTGCGACGAGCCGACCGGCGCGCTGGACCTGGAGACCGGGCGCGGCGTCCTGCGGGTCCTGCAGGACCTCAACCGCCGCGGCCGCACCGTCATGGTCGTCACCCACAACGCCGCGATCGCCGCCATCGCGCACCGCGTCGTGCGGATGCGCGACGGCCGCGTCGCCGAGGTCACCACCACCGCCGCGCCCGCGGCGGCCGGGGAGGTGGCCTGGTGAGCACGCTCAACGTCAAACTCCGCCGCGACCTGCGCCGCCGCCCCGCGCAGCTGGTGTCGGTGGTGGTGCTGGTGATGCTCGGCGTCGCGCTGTTCGGCGCGTCCTATGACGCCTACAAGAACCTGGACGCCGGCTACCAGGACCTGTTCACCGAGTACCGGTTCGCCGACCTGACCCTGGCGGGCGGCGACACCGCCGCGATCGCGCGGGAGGCGCGGGCCGCGCCCGGCGTGGCGGCGGCCGCGGTCCGCACCGTCGCCGACGTGCCGATGCGCACCCCGGACGGCGGCACGCTCGTCGGGCGCGTCGTCGGGCTGCCCGCCGGGACGCAGCCGCCCGTCAACCGCGTGCGGGTCCTCGACGGCCGGTACCTGGACCCCGCGGCGCCGACCGGCGTCCTCGCCGACCGGCACCTCGCCGACGACGCGGGCCTGCGGCCCGGCGCGGCCGTGGCGGTGTGGGACGGGCGGGCCTGGCGGAACCTCGGCGTGCGCGGCACCGCGTCCTCGCCCGAGTACCTGTGGCCCGCGCCGAGCCGCCAGAACGTCCTGCCCGCGCCCGGCTCGTTCGGCGTGCTGTACGTCCCGGAGGACCTGGCCCGCCGGCTCGCCGGCTCCGCCGCGCCCAACGAGGTGGCCGTCCGCTACACCCCCGAAGGGCGCGCCGGCGCCGCCCGCCTCGACGCCGCCCTCACCGCCGCCGCGCGGGCGCACGGCGCGGGCGCGGCCACCACCCGCGCCGAGCAGCCCAGCAATGCCGCCCTCGCGCAGGACATCAAGGGGTTCTCGCAGCTGGCGGTGATGTTCCCGCTGCTGTTCCTCAGCGCCGCCGGCGTCGCCGCCTACGTCGTGCTGACCCGCCGGGTGGCGCGCGACCGCGTCGTCATCGGGACGCTGCGCGCCAGCGGGTTCCGGCGCCGCACCGTCGTGGCGCACTACCTGGCGACCGGCGCCGCCGTCGGGGCCGCAGGCGCGGTCCTCGGCGCCGCCGCGGGCCTGGCGCTGGCCGGGCCGCTCACCCGCCTGTACGGCGACGCCATCGGCCTGCCCGAGACGACGGTGACCGTCCGCGCCGCCACCCTGCTGTACGGGCTCGCGTTCGGGCTGGCCGCCGGGGCCGCGGCGGCCCTGGCGCCCGCGGTGTCGGCCGCCCGCGTCCCGCCCGCCGAGGCGATGCGCGGCGCCGTCCCCGCCACCGGGGGAGCGGGGTGGATCGCGCGCCTGGAACGGGCCGTGCCCGCCGCCGGGCGGCTGCCCGCCGGGGCCTGGCTGGTGCTGCGCGGCCCAACCCGCCAGTTCCGCCGCACCCTCTACACCATGGCCGGCGTCGTCCTCGCCCTCGTGCTCGTGCTCGTCTCCTGGGGGATGCTCGACTCGTCCCGGGCGACCGTGTCCCGCCAGTTCGACCAGGTCCAGCGGCAGGACGCCGAACTCACCCTCGGCCGGCCCCTCGACGGCGCTGCCCTCGGCGCCCTGGCGGGGACCGAGGGCGTCCGGGCCGCGGAGCCCTCCACCCGCCTCACCGCCACGGTCACCGCCGGCGACCGCGGCTACTCCACCACCGTCGTCGGGCTGCCCGCCGGGACGCGGATGCACCGGTTCCTCACACCCGGCGGCGGAGAACGGTCCCTGCCCCGCGGCGGCGCCCTGCTCGGCGCGGCGCTGCGCGAGGAGCTCGGCGTGCGGACCGGCGACCGCATCGGGCTGGCACTCCCCGGCGGCGGGACCGTCCGCACCACCGTGGCCGGATTCGTCGACGAGCCGCTCGGCACCTACGCCTACGCGACCCTGGACCAGGTCGCCGCCTGGGCGCCGGAGGCCGGGCCGGACACCGTCCTCGTCGAGTTCGAGCCCGGCGCCGACCGCGCCGCCGCCGAACGGGCACTGACGTCGCACCCCGCCGTCGTCGCCTACACCGACTCCCAGGCCCTGAAGAAGACCATGGACGAGTACATGGACCTGTTCTACGTCTTCGTCGCGGTCATGCTCGCGTTCGGCGGGCTGCTGGCCTTCACCGTCCTGTTCGCGACCCTGTCGGTCAACCTCGCCGAGCGCGCGACCGAACTGGCCGCGCTGCGCGCCTCCGGCGTCGGCCGGCGCCGGCTGGCCCGCCTCGTCACCGCCGAGAACCTCCTCGTCGTGGCGGCGGGCATCGTCCCCGGCCTGGTCGTCGGGCGGATCGCCGCCGGGGCGTTCCTCGGCGCGTTCGACAGCGACCTGATGGCCTTCCACACCGAGATCCGGCCCGCCACGTACGCCTGGTCGGCCCTGGCGGTGCTCGCGGTCGCCCACCTCGCGCAGCGGCCCGGCCTGCGCGGCCTGGCGCGCATGGACCTCGGCGGGCTCGTCCGGGAGCGCACCGGCTGACCCGGGACGCCCCGCCCCGGACGAGGTGATGGCGCGCCGCGGTCCCGGCGTTGTAGAAAGTCGTCATGAGCGGGCGAGGCGGCGGCCACGACGACGGGATCGACGAGGTCACCTCGGCGCTGCTGACCGCGTCGCGGCTGCTCGTGGCGATCTCCGTGCGGTCCCTGGCCGCCGTCGAGGACACCGTGACGATGCCGCAGTTCCGGCTGCTGGTCGTGCTCGCCTCGCAGGGCCCGGCCAAGCTCGTCACGCTCGCCGGGCTGCTGGAGGTCAACCCGTCCACCGCGATGCGGATGGTCGACCGGCTCGCCGCCGCCGGGCTGGTGGACCGGCAGGCCAGCCCCGACAGCGGGCGGGAGATCCGCATCCAGCTCTCCGACGCCGGCCGGGCCCTCGTCGACGACGTCACCGCCCGCCGCCGCGCAGGCATCGCCGAGGTCGTCTCCCGGATGCCGCCCGGCCAGCGGCACGCCCTGGTCGCCGCCCTGCGCGCCTTCACCGAGGCCGGCGGCGAGCCCCCGGTCGGCGGCCTCGCCCGGCTCGGCTGGACCTGACCCGCCGGACACCGGAACCGGACCGCGGCCGCGTTGAACCGCCGCCGCCCCCGCGTGCGTACCTGCCGGGTGACGTCTCTCTCCTCCCGACCGAAAGGACGGCGGCGCATGCGAGGACCCCGCCCGGCCACCGCGGCGGCGTGCGGGCTGGCCGTGACGCTGCTCGTGGGCGGCTGCGCGCCGATGGGCCGCCAGACGACCGACGGCGGCGTCCAGCAGGTGCAGGCCACCGGCGGCGCCGGCGGCGGGGCGGCCGGCGGGGCCGGCGCGGGCGCCGCCCCGGCCGAAGGGGGCACGCTCTCCACCGCCGACCGGCTCCTCCTCGTGCAGCTCAGGCAGGCCGCGCTGTGGGAGATCCCGGTCGGCCGCGCCGCCGCCCGCCGCGGCTCCCAGGGCGCCACCCGCAAGAACCTCGGCCAGATCGCGGCCCGGCACATCCAGTTCGACGCGGTGAACCGCAGGACGGCCGCCAAGCTGAACGTCCCGCTGCCCAACAGCCCGAACGCCGAGCAGCAGAGCTGGATGTCGGAGATCACCGGCAAGTCCGGCACCGACTACGACAAGACCGCCGTGGCGCGGATGCGGACGGCGCAGGGGCTGCTGTACGCGCGGACCGCCGCCGTCCGGGCCAGCACCCGCAACACCACCATGCGGCAGTACGCCCAGCAGGTCGAGGCGTTCCTCAACGGGCAGCTGAAACTGCTGGAGGCGACCGGTTTCGTCACCGTCGACACGCTGCCCGACCCGCCGACCGTCACCGGCGCGCCCCCGCCCGGCGTGCCGGGGCGGCGGGCGTCGCCCGCACCCGCCGCGACGTCCGTCCTCTCGGGCCGCTGACGCCGCGGGTCGCCAGGGGGTACAGGCCGCCGGGGGTACAGGCCGCCGGGCTACGGGCCGAGCTCGGCCAGCAGTTGCTCCAGGGTCGCCCCGAGCGGCGCGTCCATCTTGACCAGCGCGTGCTCGTCGCCCCGGGTCGGCCCCCGGTTGACGATCGCGACGGGGATGCCGAGCCCGGCCGCGTGCCGGACGAACCGGTACCCCGACAGCACCGCCAGCGACGAGCCGAGCACCAGCAGGGCGCCCGCGCGCTCGGTCAGCGCGTAGCACTCCCGGACCCGCGCCGGCGGCACGTTCTCCCCGAAGAAGATCACATCGGGCTTGAGCGGGCCGCCGCAGCGCTCGCAGTCCACCGTGCGGAACGCCTCGACGTCCGCGTCGCCGATGACGGCGTCGCCGTCGGGATTGACCGCGGTGGCGGCGACGCGCTCCGCCCAGCCCGGATTGGCGGCCTCCAGCCGCTCCTCCAGCCGCTCCCGCGCGGTCCGGTCGCCGCAGTCCAGGCACACGACCCGGTCCAGCGCGCCGTGCAGCTCGATCACGCCGTCCGCGCCCGCGGCCTGCTGCAGCCCGTCGACGTTCTGGGTGATGATCCCCGCGAGCAGGCCCCGCCGCTGCAGCGCGGCGACGGCGCGGTGGCCCGCGTTCGGCCGCGCGCCGGCGATGTGCCGCCACCCGAGGTGGCTGCGCGCCCAGTACCTGCGGCGCGCGGCCGCCGACCCGGTGAACCGCTGGTACGTCATCGGATCGGCGCGCCGCAGCCGCCCCGTCTCACCGCGGTAGTCCGGGATGCCCGACTCGGTCGACAGGCCCGCGCCGCTCAGCACCACCACGTCGCCGTCGGAGACCAGGTCGGCCAGCATCGGCAGCCGCGCGGTCTCCCCGTCGCCGGCCGGGCGGCCCTGTGCAACCTGCGTCACCCCTCCATCCTGCACGACCGGGACGGGTGGGCAGGCCGCCCCCGAGGCGCGGCGGGCGCCGCTCAGCCGCCGTCGCCGCCGCGCTCCGGGTTCTCCAGCTGGAAGAAGTTGCTCTGGGAGCCGTCCTTCCGGTGCTCCTGGTAGAGGAAGTTCAGCTTCCGCTCGTCGAAGGTGCGGAACCAGTCGTCCCAGGAGATGTGCTCCAGGTTCTCCCCGCCGTAGCCGGGGAAGTCGAGCAGCAGCCGGCCCGGCCTGCCCTCGTAGTCGCTGCCCGGCACCGTCGACGGCTCGGCGCCGCGCTCCTCGGCCCAGCGGCGGATGACCTCGTGGTCGGTGGTCACCAGGCTCCGCCCGGGCCGCTCCTCGTGCTGGTCCGGCGAGGTCACCTCCTGCTGGTACCGGTGCTCGCCCTGGATCGGATGGTGTGACTCGCCCATCACTGCCCCCCAGTTCGGATGTTCGGGTCTCGGATGCCCCTACCCGCCCATCCGGCGGCTAACGGCCCGGTCAGGAGGAGGCCCGGTCAGGAGGAGGCGCGGCGGGTGCCGCGGCGCGAGGTGCGCCGCCCGCCCGGCAGGGTCAGCAGCAGCCCGGCGATCACGGCCGCCAGGCCCGCGCCCGCCGCGGTCAGCGGGACGACGGTCTCCAGCAGCTGGATCTTGCCGGCGCCGTCGTCGGACCGCTCGCGCAGCGCCTTCCGCGACTCCGGCGTCATCCGCAGGTTCAGGTCCGCCACCACGAGGCTCCCCGGCCCCTCCTTCGGCCGCAGCGTCGTCACCAGGTGCCGCCGCTGGTCGACCGGGGCGCCGGTCCTGGGGTCGATCCAGTACGTGGCGTCGACCCGGTAGTGGCGTTCCGCCTCGACGGCGGGGTCGCCGTCGGGGCGCCCGAACAGCCCGGCGGGCAGCGGGGGCACGTCGCCCGCGACCTTGGTCTCCGGGATGTGCTGGACGAACCGGTACGTGAGCCGCCCGTCGATGCGCTCCTCGCCCTCGAACACGGCCGGCCAGGTCTGCCGGGTCGTGGTGTCGAACAGCCTCTTGTCGCGCTTGTTCGCCTCCACCGGCCAGAACAGCCCGACCCCGGACATCTGGACGGTCTTGTCGCCCTGGACCGCCGCCTCGCAGCAGTCCTTCAGCCCGCCCGTGCGGCGGTCGAAGGCGTACCGGGCGTTCTGGATGTCGATCGTGTAGCCGCGGGCGAGGTCCTGCACGACCGTGGTGGTGTCCCAAACGGCGGTTCCGTCGCCGGCGGCCTTGACGTCACCGCGGGCGGTGGCGGTGGCCGCCACGGTCGCGCCGGTGCGGACCGTGACC
The DNA here is from genome assembly GCF_014648675.1 of Actinomadura livida. Lineage (GTDB taxonomy): Bacteria > Actinomycetota > Actinomycetes > Streptosporangiales > Streptosporangiaceae > Spirillospora > Spirillospora livida. The sequence goes on along the minus strand of NZ_BMRO01000002.1, from coordinate 482,318 downwards.
GACGACGCGTCCAGGTAGGTGGCGTTCTCGGCCTGCAGCCGCGTGACCTGGTAGATGTCCGTCGGAGCACCGATCAGCATGGGGGCCACGTAGAAGCGCACCAGGACACCGGCGGCGACGAGGAACGCGCCGATACCGATGAGTGATACGCCGATGATCCTTCGCACTGCAGCCTCCCGGCCGGACATCGGACTCGCCGAATTAGTGTGATTTATCGCACTGATCCTCTCGTGTCCCCCTCACGAAAGGAACGCTTCCTGCTCACGAACTGACAACCGCGGGCCCAGCATCGGGTCCGCGACGGGCGTGAGGCGCAGTTAACGCGCGGGTGACGTCCGGGTTCCCGGCGGGAAATACGGGCCGCCCAGCATCGGGGTTCATGGGAGCCGACAGCGAAACGGACAGGCGGCTGGTCGTGGCGGGCCACGGCCCGGCCGCGCACCGCCTGGTGGAGGCGCTGCGCGAGCGCGACACCGCGGGCACATGGACGATCACCGTCATCGGCGAGGAGGGCCGCGCGGCCTACGACCGCGTCGCGCTGACCTCGCACCTCGACGGCGCCGACCTCGCCTACCCCGCGCACGGCGGCGGCGTCACGGTCGTCACCGGGGAGCGGGTCACCGCGATCGACCGCGCCGCCCGGACCGTCACCACCTCCGCCGGGCGCGTCGCCGGCTACGACGCGCTCGTGCTGGCCACGGGATCGGCCCCGTTCGTCCCGCCGGTGGACGGCCGCGACCTGCCGGGCGTGTTCGTCTACCGCACCATCGACGACCTGGACGCGATCCGCGAGTACGCGGCCGACCGCGCGACCGGCGCGGTCGTCGGCGGCGGGCTGCTCGGCCTGGAGGCCGCCCGCGCGATCCAGAACCTCGGCCTGCGCAGCGGCGTCGTGGAGGCCGCGCCGTGGCTGATGCCCCGCCAGCTGGACGAGGGCGGCGGCGCGATGCTGCGCCGCCACATCGAGGGCCTCGGCATCGCCGTCCACGCGGGCGTCCCCCTGCGCGCCCTGGAGGCGGGCGAGGACGGCGCGGTCGCGCGGATCGTGCTGGCGGACGGCTCGGCCGTCGACGCCGGGGTCGTGGTGTTCTCCGCCGGCATCCGGCCGCGCGACGAGCTCGCCCGCGCTTGCGGCCTCCCCGTCGGCGAGCGGGGCGGCGTCGTCGTGGACGCCTCCTGCCGCACCGAGGACCCGGCCGTCTGGGCGATCGGCGAGTGCGCCCTCGTGGGCGGCACCGTGTACGGGCTTGTCGGCCCGTGCTTCTCCATGGCCGAGGTCGTCGCCGACCGGCTGCTGTCGGACGCGAGCACCGCCGTGTTCGAGGGCGCCGACACGTCGACCAAGCTGAAGCTCCTCGGCGTGGACGTCGCCAGCTTCGGCGACCCGTTCGCCGGCCCGGGGGAGGGGGCGCTCGGCGTCACCTACACCGACCCCGTCGCCGGCGTCTACAAGAGGCTCGTCGTCAGCGACGACGCGCAGACGCTCCTCGGCGGCGTCCTCGTCGGCGACGCCGAGTCGTACGGGACCCTGCGCGCCCACGTCGGCGGCGGCCTGCCCGGCACCCCCGAGCAGATGCTCTTCGGCGGCACCGAGACCGCCGGGGAGGACCTGCCCGCCGCGACCGTCATCTGCTCCTGCAACAACGTCACCGCCGAGGGCATCCGCTGCGCGATCTCCGACAACTCCCTCACCGACATGGCCGACGTCAAGGACCGCACCAGGGCCGGGACCAGCTGCGGCAGCTGCGTCCCGCTGGTCAAGCGGATCCTGGACGCCGAGCTGACCGCGGCCGGCATCGAGGTCGGCACGGCCCTCTGCGAGCACTTCGACCACAGCCGCGCCGAGCTGTTCGACATCGTCCGCGCCGGGCGGATCACCAGCTTCACCCAGCTCGTCCAGGAGCACGGGAGGGGCCGCGGCTGCGACATCTGCAGGCCCGCCGTCGCGTCCATCCTGGCGAGCCTCGGCACCGGGCACATCCTGGAGGGCGAGCAGGCGGCGCTGCAGGACACCAACGACCACTTCCTCGCCAACCTGCAGAAGAACGGCACGTACTCGGTGGTGCCGCGCGTCCCCGGCGGGGAGATCACCCCCGAGAAGCTCATCGTGATCGGGGAGGTCGCCCGCGACTTCGGGCTCTACACCAAGATCACCGGCGGGCAGCGCATCGACATGTTCGGCGCCCGCGTCGAGCAGCTCCCCGACATCTGGCGGCGGCTCGTCGACGCCGGCTTCGAGTCCGGGCACGCCTACGGCAAGGCGCTGCGGACGGTCAAGTCGTGCGTCGGGTCCACCTGGTGCCGCTACGGCGTCCAGGACTCGGCCGCCATGGCGATCCGCCTCGAACTGCGCTACCGGGGCCTGCGCGCCCCGCACAAGCTGAAGTCGGCCGTGTCCGGATGCGCCCGCGAGTGCGCCGAGGCGCAGAGCAAGGACTTCGGCGTCATCGCCACCGAGAACGGCTGGAACCTCTACCTCGGCGGGAACGGCGGCATGCGGCCCCGGCACGCCGACCTGTTCGCCACCGACCTCACCGACGACCGGCTCATCACCTACATCGACCGGTTCCTGATGTTCTACATCCGCACCGCCGACCGGCTGCAGCGCACCGCGACGTGGCTGGAGTCCCTCGACGGCGGCCTGGACTACCTCCGCGAGGTCATCGTGGACGACCGGCTCGGCATCTGCGCCGAGCTCGACGCCGCGATGGAGGCCCACGTCGCGGCCTACTCCGACGAATGGCGCGACACCCTGGACGACCCCGGCCGGCTCAGCCGGTTCGTCTCGTTCGTCAACGCGCCGGGCACCCCCGACCCGAGCATCGCGTTCGAGGTCGAGCGCGACCAGATCAAGCCGGTCCCGCCGGCGGTGCCCCGATGAGCGGCACCGGCGGCAGCGGCAGCACCGGCGTTCACGGCGGCGCCGGGGCGGGCGCGGGCATCGTCGTGGTCGGCAACGGCATGGCCGGGTCGCGCTTCGTGACCGAGCTGCGCGACCGCGACCGCCGCACGCCCGTGACGGTGTTCGGCGCCGAGCCGCAGCGCCCCTACAACCGGGTGCTGCTGTCGGACGTCCTCGCCGGGGCGGCGCGGCCCGACCACATCAGCCTGGTCGACGCCGCCTGGTACGCCTCCTGCGGCGTGGACGCGCGCCTCGGCGTCGAGGTCACCCGCATCGACCGCGCCGCGAAGACCGTGCACGCCTCCGACGGGACCGCCACCCCGTACGAGACCCTCGTCCTCGCCACCGGCAGCACCGCGTTCATCCCCCCGTTCCCCGGCCTGGAGGACGGGCTGCCCATGGGCGCCCTCGCGTTCCGGACCCTGGACGACTGCCGCCGCATCTCCGAGCTGGCCGAGAC
>NZ_BMRO01000002.1:477379-478883 GCF_014648675.1 Actinomadura livida | reverse complement strand
TGCGCGCCGACGTCACCGGCCTGGACACCGGCGGCGGGGCGGTGACCGGCGTGGAACTGGCCCTGCCCGGCGGCGGGACGGAGACCATCGCCGCCGACCTCGTCATCCTGTCGTGCGGCGTCCGGCCCGAGGTCTCCCTCGCCCGCGACGCGGGCCTCGCCATCGGCCGCGCCGTGCTCGTCGACGACGAGCTCCGCTCGGTCACCGACCCGTCCGTCCGCGCCATCGGGGAGTGCTCCGAGCACCGCGACGAGGTGTACGGCCTCGTGGCGCCCGCGTGGGAGCAGGCGGGGGTGCTCGCCGGGCTGCTGGCCGGCACCGACCCCGCCGCGCGGTTCACCGGCGCCCGGCAGATCACCCGCCTCAAGGCCGCCGGGATCGAGCTGGCCTCGATGGGCGAGACGCACCACGGAGACGACGAGGACGGCGTCGAGGTCGTCCGGTTCACCGACGCGGCGCGCGGCACCTACAAGAAGGCGGTCATCCGGGACGGGCGGCTCATCGGCGCGATCCTGCTCGGGGAGACCTCCACGGCGGGCACCCTCACCCAGCTCTACGACCGCGCCGACCCGCTGCCGGCCGAGCGCCTCGGCCTGCTGTTCCCCGGCCTCGGCGGCGCCGTCGAGACCTCGTCCCCGGTCCGCATGCCGGACGCCGCGACGGTCTGCCAATGCAACAACGTGACCAAGGGCCAGGTCCGCGCCTGCTGGCAGGCCGGCGCCCGGACCGCCGGCGACGTCGCCCGCGAGACCAGGGCGGGCACCGGGTGCGGGAGCTGCCGCGGAGCGCTGGAGGGCATCGTCTCCTGGCTGGACGGGCAGGAGTCGGCGGACGGGCCTGAGTCCGCCGACGTGGCCTGACGCGCGGCGGGTAGGCTCCGCCGCATGGCCGCCATCGCGAGAGGGTTCGCGCCGGGAACTCCGCCGGGACCCGTGCATGCTTGACGGACGCCCGCTCGTCGACGCGCACGTGCACGCCGCGCGGCTGCCGACGCTCCCGCCCGCGTGGCGGGAGTGGGCCGGCGAGTTCGGCGCGGCGAACCCCTGGCCGGACCTCTACGACGAAGGCGGGACGCTCGTCCCCGAGCGCGTCGACGCCCACTTCGCGGAGGAGGGCGTCGACATCGCGCTCCTGTTCTGCGAGTACAGCCCGAAGACGACCGGCATGCAGCCCATCGAGGACCTGGTGCCGCTGGTCGAGCACAACCCGCGCCGCTTCAGGCCGGTCGCCAACGTCAACCCGCACCTGCACTACCCGATCGGCGCCGAGGTCGAACGGCAGCTCGCGTTCGGCGCCGCGGCGCTGAAGCTGCACCCGGTGCATGCCGGGTTCAGCGTCGCCGACCCCGACCTGTACCCCGCCTACGAGGTGTGCCGGGACGCGGGCGTCCCCGTCGTCGTCCACTGCGGCACCAGCTCGTTCCCCGGCTCGGCCAACCGGTACGCCGACCCGGCGCCCCTCGACGACGTGCTGCGGCTGTTCCCCTCGCTGACCGTCGTGCTCG
>NZ_BMRO01000002.1:470939-477358 GCF_014648675.1 Actinomadura livida | reverse complement strand
CCGGGCTGCCGCCGCGCCGGCTGCCCGAGTACTACGCCCGGCACGACCTGCGGCGCCTCGCGCGCCGGTTCGTGTACGGCACCGACTGGCCGGGCGTCCCCGGCATCGCCCGCAACGCCCGCGCCGTCGCCGCGCTCGGCCTGGACGAGGAGACCGTCTCGCTGGTCCTCGGCGGCAACGCACTCCGGATCTACAAGGGGCTGGCCGACCGGCCCGCAGGAAAGGACGCTCCATGACCGACCCCGGCCCGTTCACCGAGGACGTCGTGCACCAGATCATGCGGCACATGAACGACGACCACGCGGCCGACTGCCTGACGATCTGCCGGGCGCTGGCCGGCCGGCCCGGCGCGACCGCGGCCCGGATGACCGGCATGGACGCCGGCGGCATCGACTTCGCCGTCACCGACGGCGGCGCCGAGCACCGGGTGCGGATCCCGTTCAGTGAGCGCCTCACCGAGCGGCCCCAGGTCAGGCGCGAGGTCGTCCGGATGACCGAGGAGGCCCGCGCCGCGCTCAGCGCGTGACTGGACTTTCCCGACAGCGCGTCGGTAAAGTAGCCGACGTCACGTCGGGAAGATTCGCCGCAACACCTTCCCAGGGAAGTTAGGTAAGGCTAGCCTAATTCCCGGATGAAGGAGGGGCCGGATGGACAGTGCTCGGACGGACGGTGCGCAAGGGGACGGCGCCGGTACGGCGGAGGCGTTCTCGGCGCGGCTGAGGGCCGCGACCTGGAGCGACCACGGCGACAACGAGACCTCCGCCTACATGAGCGCGCTGGTCGAGGGCCGGCTCGGCCGCGACGAGTACGCGGTGCTGGTGGCGCGGCTCCACCCGGTGTACGAACTGCTGGAGGGGGCCGCCGACCGGATGGCGGCGGACCCCGCCGCCGGCCCGTTCGACCTCCCCGGGCTGCGCCGCCTCGAGGCGCTGGAGGCGGACCTCGCGTTCTTCTACGGCCCCCGCTGGCGTGCAAGGATCGAGCCCAGCGCGGCCACCGCGCGCTACTGCGACCGGCTCCGCGAGGTGTGCTTCACCTGGCCGGGCGGCTTCGTCGCCCACCACTACACCCGGTACATGGGCGACCTGTCCGGCGGGCAGTACATCGGCCTGCAGGTCCGCAAGACGCTCGACCTGTCCGCGGGCGACGACGGCGTCCGCTTCTACCGCTTCCCGGGCAAGCCCAAGGCGTACAAGGACCGCTACCGCGACCTCCTGGACGCCGCTCCCTGGGACGCCGCCGAGCAGGAGCGCGTCATCCGCGAGGTCAAGACCGCCTACCGCCTCAACGCCGCCCTCACCGAGGAACTCGGCGAGGGCCTGCGGCCCAGCGCCGCCTGACGCTAAAGCGGACATCACACTTCACGCATTTTCGGCTGACCGGAATGTGGTCGCGGTTTGCCGGGGCTTGACCTGGACATCCGGTAGGCAACCGAGGGGCGGGAAGACGTCCCCGACCGACCGGAGGTCCACAATGCTCGCGATCGTCGCCGCGATCGTCTTCGCGCTCGCCCTGCTGTTCGACCTGGCCGACATCACCTCGGACGCCATCAACAACGGGACGCTGACCGTGCTCGGCCTGCTGCTGCTCGCGCTGCACCTCGGCGGGGTCGGGGCCGGCACCGACTGGCGCTCGCGCGGCCGCGGCCGCACCCGCGCCCGCCGCTGACCCGCCCGCACCGGACCCGTCCGGCCGCCGGGCCGCGCGCCCGCCGGGTCGCGCGGCCCGGCGGTTTCGTGTGCCCGGCCCTTCGCGCAGCGGGACCGCTAAAAAATCTACAATGTAAAGGCGCCGGGCGGTGGCTACCCGGAATCCCGGGCGAACGCCCGCAACCTCGGCGGGTCCACCACGATGATCTTCCGCCAGCCGGTGCGGACGAGGCCCTCGGCGCGGAGCGTGGCGAGGGCCCGCGCGACGGTCTCCCGCGAGGCGTCCATCCAGCTCCCGAGCTCCTCCTGGGACAGCGGCGGGCCCAGCACCACCCCGCCGGAGACGTCCGGCGCGCTGTGCGGCGCCGACCGGTCCGCCAGGTCGGCCAGCAGGATCGCCAGCCGCCGCGCACCCTGCGCGGACACGTGCGCCTGCAGCCGGCGGCCCGCGTCGTCGAGGCGGCGCACGAACGTGCCGCTGACCAGCCGCCACACGCGGGGATGGGCGTCCAGGAAGCCGGTGAACCGGGACGCGGGCACGACCAGGGCCCGGAGCGGGCCGAGCGCCGCCACCGTCGCCGACCGCTCCCGGCCGCCGAGGACCGCGCTCTCGCAGACCAGGTCACCGGGCCCGCGGACGGCGAGCACCACCTCGCGGCCGTCCGCGCCGGACGAGGTCACCTTGGCCCAGCCGGACTCGATGACGATGAGGTGGTCGGAGTCGTCGCCCTGGTAGCACAGCGGCATCCTCGCCTGGTACCCGCGGGGCCGCGCGACCCGCCGGAGCGCCGCCCGCTCCGCGTCGTCCAGCGCGTCCCAGAACGCGTCGGACACGCCGGCGGCGGGCCCGCCGCCCCCCGCGCCCCCGGGCCGCCCGCTCACCGCCGCGCGTCCCCGGCCGCGGGCGTGCCGTGAACCGGTACCCACGGCAGTTGGGGGGAGTGGGGCGGTGAGGCCCAGTGCCGCGGGTACCGGTCGTTCATGCGGCCCGTTCCGTCCGTGACCCCGCCCGGACGGCGGCCGCTCGCGTGCGCATCGTGCATGAGCCCATGAGAACCCCTCACCGATGAGGATGTTGCACGCGGAAGGACGCCCTGTCTGCGTCATCTGACACTTTTGGCGAAAATTGCAGCATCGGGGCGGGCGGGCCGCCCCGCCCGTCACCGGGCCAGGGCGTTGAGCAGCCGGTTGACGGGGCCGCCGAGGTTCCAGCGGTCGGCCAGCTCCACCAGCGCCTCGGGGTCGCGCGCCCCGGCGGGGAGCCGGTCGTCCAGCGCGGCCAGCACCGGCGCCTCGATGTCGGTGACGACCCGCACCACCGTCTCGGCGGCGGCCAGGTAGTCGCGCGCGGCCTCCATCCGGCGCCGCGCGCCCGCCGGGAACCCCTCGGCGGTGCCGGAGTCGAGCGCGGCGAGGATCCCCTCGACCGACCCGAACCGGGTGACCAGCGCGGCGGCGGTCTTGTCGCCGACGCCCGGGACGCCCGGCAGGCCGTCGCTCGGGTCGCCGCGCAGCGTCGCGTAGTCGCCGTAGCCGCGGCCGGGGATGCCGTACTTGGCCGCGACCTCCTTCTCGCCCATCACCTGGAGGTTGCGGATGCCGCGCGCCGTGTACAGGACGAGGACCGGGCCGCGGTCGTCCACCAGCTGGAACAGGTCGCGGTCCCCGGTGACGATGTCGACCGGCCCGTCCGCCGCGCCCCGCGTCGCCAGGGTCCCGATGACGTCGTCGGCCTCGTAGCCGGGGACGCCCGCGCGGGCGAGCCCGAACGCGTCCAGCACCGCGTCGATGACGGGCAGCTGCGCCTCCAGCGCGTCGGGGGTCTGGTCGCCGCCGTCGTCGGCGACCCGGTGCGCCTTGTAGGACGGCAGCGCCGCCACCCGGAACTCGGGCCGCCAGTCGGCGTCCATGCAGCACACGAGCCGCTCCGGCGACCGGTCCTGCACCAGCCGCGCGATCATGTCGATCAGCCCGCGCACCGCGTTCACCGGCGTCCCGTCGGGCGCCGTCACCGACTCGGGCACCCCGAAGAAGGCGCGGAAGTACAGCGACGGCGTGTCCAGCAGCATCAACCCGCTCATGCGAGAACATGCTGCCACGCCGGTACGACGTCGGCGCGCGGGCGCGCCTCTGGGATCCTGGTACCGGAGAAGAACGCGAGATTGGAGACGGGTGTGACAACGGAGTTGTATCCGCGTGAGCGTCCCGGCCTGGTGCGCGACGCGGCGGCGCGGGCCGGTCTCGGCGCGGTGCTGCTGACCCCCGGCCCGGACCTGCGGTACGTCACCGGGTACGACGCCAAGGAGCTGGAGCGGCTCACGTGCCTGGTGGTCCCGGCCGAGGGGGAGGCGTTCCTGGTCGTGCCGCGGCTGGAGCTGCCCGCGGCGCAGGAGTCGCCGGCCGGTTCCCTCGGCCTGGAGCTGGTGCCCTGGGACGAGACGGACGACCCGTACGAGCTCGTCGCCCGCCGCCTGCCCCGCGGCGTGCGGACGGTGGGCGTGGGCGACCGGATGTGGGCGGTCATGGCCCTGCGGTTCCGCGCCGCGATGCCGGACGCCGGGCAGGTCGCGGCCGGGGGAGTGCTGCGCGGGCTGCGGATGCGCAAGAGCGCCGCCGAGGTCGCGGCGCTGCGCGAGGCGGGCGCGGCGATCGACCGGGTGCACCGCCGCGTCCCGGACCTCATCAAGGCCGGCCGCACCGAGCGCGAGGTCGCCCGGGACGTCGCCGAGGCGATCCTCGCCGAGGGCCACACGCGCGTCGACTTCGTGATCGTGGGGTCCGGTCCGAACGGCGCCAGCCCGCACGCGGAGCCGTCGGACCGGGTCATTCGGCCGGGCGAGCCGGTGGTGGTCGACATCGGCGGGACGATGCCGAGCGGGTACTGCTCGGACTCCACCCGCAACTACTGCGTGGGCGAGCCGCCCGCCGAGTACCGCGAGTACTACGCGGTGCTGGAGGAGGCGCAGCGGGCCTCCAGCGCGGCCGTCCGGCCCGGCGTGACGCCCGAGGCGGTGGACGCCGCCGCCCGCGACCTCATCGCGGCGGCCGGGCACGGCGAGCACTTCTTCCACCGCACCGGGCACGGCATCGGCCTGGAGTCGCACGAGGACCCCTACATCGTGGCCGGCAACCGCGAGCCGCTGGAGCCGGGCATGGCGTTCTCGATCGAGCCGGGCATCTACCCGGGCCCGCACGGCGCCCGCATCGAGGACATCGTCGTGTGCACCGAGGACGGCCACGAGTCGGTGAACCACACCGGACGCGGTCTCGTGATCGTGGGCTGAGCGAGGGCTTCGGCCCCCCTGGGACGCGTGGGGCGCGGACGGGTTTCCGTCCGCGCCCCCGCGGCGTTTCGGACGACATCTTTCCACAGAAAGAACAGGTCGGTAACGATCTACGCACCAAATGGGTCAGCGGGCACCGTGCCTGTTGCGGGGCGGGGCGTCGGCCATGTACCACCTTCAGTGTTACGCGGGGGTAAGTCGCGTTCCTGCCGTGCGGCGGGCCCGTTCCCGCCGCGCCGGACGAGTCCGTGCCGTAAACGAAGAGGAGACGCCGTGGCAGAGGTCGATCTGACCAGCGTCGGGAAGGTCTATCCCGACGGCACGCGGGCCGTGACCGACCTGAACCTCCACATATCCGACGGGGAGTTCCTCGTCCTGGTGGGTCCGTCGGGCTGCGGAAAGACGACCGCGCTGCGGATGGTCGCCGGGCTGGAGGACATCTCCGAGGGCGAGATCAGCATCGGCGGCCGCGTCGTCAACCGGGTGCCCGCCCGCGACCGCGACGTGGCGATGGTGTTCCAGAGCTACGCCCTCTACCCGCACCTGTCGGTCCGCGACAACATCGGGTTCGGGCTGTCGCTGCGCAAGCTGCCGAAGGCCGAGATCAAGGAGCGGGTCGACCGCGCGGCGGAGACCCTCGGCCTCACCGAGCACCTGTCGCGCAAGCCCCGCAACCTGTCGGGCGGGCAGCGGCAGCGGGTCGCGATGGGCCGCGCCATCGTCCGCGAGCCGCAGGCGTTCCTGATGGACGAGCCGCTGTCCAACCTGGACGCCAAGCTCCGCGTCCAGATGCGCGCCGAGATCGCGCGGATCCAGCGCGACCTCGGCGTCACCACGATCTACGTCACCCACGACCAGACCGAGGCGATGACGCTCGGCGACCGGGTCGCGGTGATGAAGAAGGGCGAGCTGCAGCAGGTCGCGCCGCCGCAGGAGCTGTACGACCGGCCGGTGAACCTGTTCGTCGCCGGCTTCATCGGCTCACCCGCCATGAACCTGCTTCAGGGCACGCTGTCGGAGGACGCGGAGAACCCGCGCCTGACGATCGGCGACACGACCCTGGCGCTTCCGGCCCGCGTGCTGACCGAGCGCCCGGCCCTGGCGTCACACCTCGGGCGAGACGTCGCCGTCGGCATCCGCCCCGAGGACATGGAGGACTCCGAGCTCGTGGACGCCCCCGAGGGGTCCACCCTGACCTCCACCGCCGACCTGGTGGAGGCGATGGGCTCGGACGTGCTCGTCCATTTCGCGATTGAGGCATCCCCGGTCGTCACCGAGGACACCAGGGAGCTCGCCCGCGACGCGGGCACGGACGTGCTGGGGGAGCTGGAGAGCCCCAGTACGGACCTCGTCGCGCGGTTCAGCCCGCGCACCCGCGTGAAGGTCGGCGACCCGGTGACGATCCGCGTCGACACCGGTCGCCTGCATTTCTTCGATATCGAGTCCGGCGCGTCGATCTGGGGAGCAGACGACGCCGCCGGTTCGC
>NZ_BMRO01000002.1:444185-470914 GCF_014648675.1 Actinomadura livida | reverse complement strand
CCGCCGCGTGCGGCGGCGACGACGACGGCGGCGGCGACGGGTCGACGCCCGCCGGCGGCGGGGAGCTGAAGGGCACCACGATCGAGGTCGCGGCCAAGTGGACCGGCCCTGAGGAGGAGAACTTCCGCAAGGTCCTGGACGCGTTCCAGAAGAAGACCGGCGCCACCGTCAACTACGCCTCCACCGGTGAGAACACCGACGCGTTCCTCGGCCCGCGCCTCGAGGCCGGCAACCCGCCGGACGTGGCGATCCTGCCGCAGCCGGGCCTGATGAAGCAGTACGCCGAGAAGGGCTCGCTCAAGCCCCTCAGCCCGGACGTGGTGTCGGAGGTCGACAAGAACTTCTCGCCGTACTGGAAGGAGCTCGGCTCCTCCGGCGACAAGACCTACGGCGTGATGATCAAGGCCGCGTACAAGTCGATCCTGTGGTACCGCCCGCAGGCGTTCTCGGACGCGGGCGTCCAGCCCCCGACGACGTGGCAGGAGCTGGTCACCGCGGCCGGCACGCTGCAGGAGGCCGGCACCACGCCGTTCACGCTGGCCGCCGGGCCGGACGACTCCTGGACGCTGACCGACTGGTTCGAGAACGTCTACCTCTCGCAGGCCGGCCCGGAGAACTACGACAAGCTGGCCGAGCACGAGATCAAGTGGACCGACCCGACGGTCAAGAAGGCGCTGGAGACCCTCGCCGAGATCTGGGGCAAGCCCGACTTCCTCAACGGCGGCGTCGCGACCGCGACCAAGACCAAGTTCGACGAGTCGGTCACCCAGGCGTTCGGGCAGGAGAAGGCCGCCATGGTCTACGGCGGCGACTTCGCCGCCGCCAACATCGCCACCACCAACGCCAAGGTGGGCACCGACGCCAAGGTCTTCGCCTTCCCCAAGGCCGGCGACACCGCGCCCGCGATCCTCGGCGGCGACGTCGCCGTCGCGCTGAAGGACGGCGAGGGCGCCCAGGAGCTCATGAAGTTCCTCGCCTCCCCCGAGGCGGGCAAGGTCTGGGCCGGGCTCGGCGGCTACCTGACCCCGAACAAGAACGTCCCGCCGGACGCCTACGCCGACCCGGTCGCCAAGGAGCTGATCGGCCAGCTGCAGCAGGCCGGCGACGCCGCCCGCTACGACATGTCCGACCTGACGCCCGCCGCCTTCGGCGCGACGCCCGGCGACGGCATGTGGGAGGCGCTGCGCACCTTCGTGCAGAAGCCCGACGACGTGGCGGGCACCCAGAAGAAACTGGAGGCCGAGGCCGCCGAGGCGTACAAGTAGGGAACAAGTAGGGAACCTGGATGAAGGCTCCGAAAGACGGGGTGCCGCCGGCCGCCACGGCCGGCGGCGCCGCCGCCGTCGCCGACCCCGCCCCCGACCCGCCCCGCAAGCGCCGGTCGCGCGAGCGGCTGACCCCGCCCTCGTGGCTGGCCCTGCTGTTCCTGCTGCCGGCGCTGGCGCTGCTCGGGTTCCTCGTGGTGTACCCGATCGTCTATTCGGTGATCCGCAGCCTCTTCGACGCCACCGGCGACGCGTTCGCCGGCGTGGACAACTACACCGGTGTCTTCCAGGGGCGCGAGAACCTCATCGCGGTGCGCAACACGGCCATCTGGGTCGTGGTGGCCCCGAGCTTGGTCACCATCGTCGGCCTGTTCTTCGCCGTCCTCACCGAGCGGATCCGGTGGGCGACGGCGTTCAAGCTCGTGGTGTTCATGCCGATGGCGATCTCGTTCCTGGCGTCCGGCGTGATCTTCCGGCTGGTGTACCAGCAGGACCCCGACAAGGGCGTGGCGAACGCGGCGATGGTCGCGATCCACGACACGTTCGCGCAGGACACCGGCTACCCGGGCGCCGGCCCCCGCGGCGGCGGCGACCAGCCGCTGCGCGAGGACGCCGGCGGCGTGGCCACGACCGGCACCCACTCGGCCGGGCAGAGCGTGCTCATGCCGCTGGTGAAGGTCAAGCCGGAGTACGTGCCGGACGGCGCCGAGCCGGCCGCGCAGCCGCCGCCCGCACAGGCGGGGCAGGTCACCGGGACGGTCTGGTTCGACTTCACCCGGGGCGGCGGCGGTGAGCCGAACGTCCCCAACGCCGGCGAGACCGGGCTGCCCGGCGTCAAGGTCGAGGCGGTGCGCGGCGGCGAGGTCGTCGCGACCGCCACCACGAACGCCGACGGCACGTTCACGATGGCGGACGTGCCCGACGGGGCGTACACGATCCGGCTGCCCGCCGACAACTTCACCGCCCCCTACCGGGGCGCGGAGTGGCTCGGCAGCACGCTCATCACCCCCGCGATCATCGGGTCGTACCTGTGGGTGTGGTCCGGCTTCGCGATGGTCCTGATCGCCGCCGGGCTCGCCGCGATCCCCCGCGACGCCCTCGAGGCGGCGCGCGTGGACGGGGCCACCGAGTGGCAGGTGTTCCGGCGGGTGACGATCCCGCTGCTCGCACCGGTCCTCATGGTGGTGGCGGTCACCCTCACCATCAACGTGCTGAAGGTGTTCGACCTGGTGTACATCATCGGCGGCGGCGATCCGAACGCCAGCGTGCTCGCGCTGGAGATGTGGACCGAGGCGTTCGGCGGCGGGAACGACCAGGGGGCCGGCAGCGCGATCGCCGTGCTGCTGTTCGTGCTCGTCGCGCCCGCCATGCTGTTCAACATCCGGCGAATCCGGCAGGAGCGCACATGAGCACCGGGGAGAAGGCCGCCAAGAACCCGGACCGGCCGGACGGCCCGGCCGGCGGGACGGCGGCGGGCGGGGCCGCGGCGGGCGGGAACGGCGCGGCCGGGTCGCCGCGCCGCGGCGTGGCAGCCCGCGTCGTCGGCAGGATCGGCGGCGGTGCCGCCCAGTCCGTGCTGGTCCTGATCGCGCTGTTCTGGCTGGTACCGACGTTCGGGCTGCTGGTGGCGTCGCTGCGCTCCAACGAGGACAACGCGGCCAGCGGCTGGTGGAACGTGTTCACCGAGCCGACGCAGCTGACGCTGGAGTCCTACTCCGCGCTGCTCGACAAGCCCGACTTCGTCGACTCGTTCTGGAACACCGTGCTGATCACGGTCCCGGCGACGCTGCTGGTCGTCGCGATCGCCTCGCTGGCCGCCTACGCGTTCGCCTGGATGGAGTTCCCCGGCCGGGACTGGCTGTTCCTGCTGGTGGTGGCGCTGCTGGTGGTGCCGGTCCAGGTCGCGCTGATCCCGGTCGCCAAGCTGTACGGCAACATCCAGTTCGGCGGCTGGCAGATGTTCGGGTCCGTCACCGGCGTGGTGCTGTTCCACGTCGCGTTCGGGCTGCCGTTCGCGATCTTCCTGCTGCGCAACTTCTTCGCGGCGATCCCCCGGGACCTGCTGGAGGCCGCGCGGATGGACGGCGGCTCGGAGTGGACGATCTTCCGGCGGGTGATCTTCCCGCTGGGCGGCCCGGCGATCGCCTCGCTCGGCATCTTCCAGTTCCTGTGGGTGTGGAACGACCTGCTGGTCGCGCTGGTGTTCGCCGACACCGAGGCGCAGCCGATGACCAAGTGGCTGCAGTCGCAGATGCGGCAGTTCACCGGCAACATCGACATCCTCGCGCCCGGCGCGTTCCTGTCGCTGATCGTCCCGCTGGCGGTGTTCTTCGCCTTCCAGCGGTACTTCGTGCAGGGCGTCCTCGCGGGATCGGTGAAGTGACCGCACCGGTGAAGTGACCGCACCGGTGAAGTGACCGCGGGTCCGGTGACGTGAGCGCGGCGGAGCCCCGCGGCCCGGGAAGGGCCGCGGGGCTCCGCCGTCCGCCGGGCCGGGTCAGGAGGTCTTGTCCAGGGACGCCGCGGCGGCGTGCTGCCGTGCGCCGGGGTGCCCGATGGCGAGGCCGCTGGTCGGGTCGAAGAAGTGCAGCCGCCGGGTGTCGACGGCGAGGTCCACGTGCTGGTTCGGGCGCACGTGCGAGCGGGAGTTGACCCGGGCCGTCCACAGCGCCTTGTTGTCGACCAGGGGGATCGCCATGTCCTCCTCGCCCTCGGTGGCGTCGGAGGCCAGGTCGGCGGTGTCCTTGTGCTCGACCGGCGGGGCGTCGATGGTGAAGATGACGTTGATCTCGCTGCCGAGCTCCTCGGTGACGCTGCTGCGCACCGACATCGGCGCCCATTCGGGCTTGGCGTGCGCGGCGTCCTCGAAGTCCGACGGGCGGATGCCGAGGACGACGGTCCCGCCGAGGTAGTCCCGCAGGCCCGGGCGGTCGTCGATGGCCGCGGCGGGGACCGGCAGCGTGTACCCGGCGAAGGAGACCTGGGCGCCGCCGTCGCCGGCGCTGAGCTGGGCGGAGACGAAGTTCATCGCGGGGGACCCGATGAACCCGGCCACGAAGAGGTTGACCGGGTTGTCGAACAGCCGCTGCGGGGTGTCGACCTGCTGCAGCTGGCCGTCGCGCAGCACGCAGACGCGCGAGCCGAGCGTCATGGCCTCCACCTGGTCGTGGGTGACGTACACGGTGGTGACGCCGAGGCGCTCGTGCAGCTGGCTGAGGGAGGCGCGCATGGACACGCGGAGCTTGGCGTCCAGGTTGGACAGCGGCTCGTCCATGAGGAAGGCCTGCGGCTGGCGGACGATCGCGCGGCCCATCGCGACCCGCTGCCGCTGGCCGCCCGACAGCGCGGCCGGCTTGCGGGAGAGGTACTGCTCCAGCCCCAGCATCTTGGCGGCCTCGCGGACCTTCTGCTTGATCTCCGCCTTCGGCGTGCCGCGCAGCTTGAGGCCGAACGCCAGGTTCTGCTCGACGGTCATGTGCGGGTAGAGCGCGTAGTTCTGGAAGACCATCGCGATGTCGCGGTCCTTGGGCGCGAGGTCGTTGACGATCCGGTCGCCGATCGAGATCTTCCCGCCGGTGATCTCCTCCAGGCCCGCGATCATCCGCAGCGCGGTCGACTTGCCGCAGCCGGACGGGCCGACCAGGACCATGAACTCGCCGTCGCGGATCTCCAGGTCGAGGCCGTCCACGGCCTTGACGCCGCCGGAGTAGACCTTGTCGACCCGGTCCAGCACGATCTTCGCCATCCGAACCCCTTCATGGAAACGTTTCCAATTGACCCTGCCGAGCAGGGCGTTCATTGCACTTTTTGGAGTAAACCTCATGGAAACGTTTCCAAGGGAGGGAGTGTCATGAGAAGGTGATCGAAAACGGGCGGAGGGGGGCGGTCGGTCCATGGCACCGCGCAGGCCGGCGACGATCAAAGACGTGGCGGCGGCGGCGGGCGTCGGCATCGCCACGGTGTCGCGGGTGTTCTCCGGCACCGGCTCGGTCGGCGCCGCCACCCGCGAGCGGGTCCTGGCCGCGGCCCGCGAGCTGGACTACCGGCCGAGCGCCCTCGGCCGCGGCCTCAAGCTGCGGCGCAGCGGCGGCATCGGCCTGGTCGTCCCCGACGTGACCGACCCGTTCTGCGCCGAGCTCGTCGCGGGCGTCCTCGCGTGCGCCCGCACGCTCGGCGAGCACGTCATCGTGGACGCCGCGCACGGCGACCCGTCCCGCGAGGCCGAGATCGTCGAACGGCTCGTCGAGCAGCGCGTCGACGGCGTCATCGCCCAGCCCGCCGGCACCGAGGCCGACTGGCGCGGCGCCGCCCGGGTGTGCTCCAGCGTCGTCTTCGCCGGCCGCGCGCTGCCCGGCCTGCCGGAGATCCCGGCCGTGCTGGCCGACGACGCCGGCGGCGTGCGGTCCCTCACCGAGTACCTCGCCGGGCTCGGGCACCGCCGCATCGGGTTCCTCGGCGAGGCGCCGCGCAGCCCGTCGCGCGTGCGGGAGGGCGCGTTCCGCGACACCCTCGCCCAGCTCGGCGTGCCGGTCGAGGAGGACCTGGTCGTCGGGGCCCGCCCGGCCGGCGACGCCGCCTACGCGGCCGCCGCCGGGCTGCTGCAGCGCCGCGACGACGTCACCGCCGTCCTCGCCGCCGGGCACCGGCTCGGCGAGGCCGCGGTGCTGGTGGCCCGCGAGCTGGACCTGCGGGTCCCCGCGGACGTGTCGATCGCGATGATCGACGACGTCGCGTGGGCGGAGCTGTGCGACCCGCCGCTCACCGCCGTCGCGCGCCCCGGCCGCGACATCGGCTACCGCGCGTGCGAGATGCTGCTGCGCGAGCCCGCCCGCCGGGGCCGGGGCGGGCCCGTGCTGCTGCCCACCGAGCTGGTCGTGCGCGGCAGCTGCGGTCCGCTGCGCCCGGCCCGCCGCTGAGCGCACCGGCCGCGGGCGGCGGATGCCGGGCGAATCGGGCCCGTGCACGGGTCCGGGCACGCTAGATTTCCCGCGTGGAGGACATCGATCGTCAGATCATGGCGCTGCTGGCCGACGACGGGCGGATGAGTTTCACCGACCTCGCCAAGGAGACCGGCCTCTCGGTGTCGGCGGTGCACCAGCGCGTCCGGCGGCTGCAGAAGCGCGGCGTCATCCTGGGGTTCGCGGCCCAGCTGGACAGCCGGCAGATCGGGCTGCCGCTGACCGCGTTCGTGTCGATCAAGCCGATCGACCCGGCCGCGCCCGACGACGCGCCCGAGCGGCTCGCGCACCTCCAGGCGATCGAGGCGTGCCATTCGGTGGCGGGGGAGGAGAGCTACATCCTCAAGGTCCGCGTCGGGTCGCCGAACGAGCTGGAGGAACTGCTGCAGAGCATCCGCGCCGCGGCGAACGTCGCGACGCGGACGACGGTCGTGCTCAGCACGCCGTGGGAGGCGCGCCGCCCGCCCCTGTGAGGGGCCCTCAGGCCCCCGGGGGGCCGCCCGGGGACGTGGGCGCGGTGACGATGAAGCTGGAGTTGCCGAAGCCGACCTCGTCGCCGGGGCGGACGCGGGCGGGGCCGGTGAGCCGCCAGCCGTTGACGCGGGTGCCGTTCATCGAGCCGAGGTCGGAGATCATCCAGCCCTCGTCGGCGCGGTAGATCTCGGCGTGGAACCGCGAGACGGTCAGGTCCGGGAGGATGAACTGGCAGCCGGGCGCGCGGCCCACGACGATGCGGCCGAGGTCGCCGGGCGGGAGCATGAACCGCGGCAGCCGCGGCGCCCGCCAGGCCGCCTCGACCCGCGCGGTCACCTGCGACACCGAGGAGATGATGCCGGTCAGCCGGCGCACGACGCGGCCGGCGGGCGGCAGGTCGTGCACGATGTCGGCCAGCTCGGCCCGGCTGCGGGCCTGCAGCACCTGGTCGACGCGCCGTTCGAAGGTCTCGTTCGACATCCGGCCCTCGGCCACGCGGTCGCTGAGGACGCGCAGGACCCGGTCCCGTTCCACGTCGGACGCTCTCACCGGGAATGAGGGCTGACCGTCCATAGCTGTGAGTATCCAGTCCCCATCGTCGGCTTGTCCAGAAAGGACTTCGGGCGGGGGACGGGTGATCGCCCTCACCCGCCCCCCACCTGTTCGACGGCGGGCCGCCCGCGAAAGTTCGCGGCGGAGCACGCCCCGCGCGCACCCCGCGGGGCGGTCAGGACGACAGCAGGTCGCGGGCGATGTGGGTGATCTGGATCTCGTCGGTCCCGGCGTAGATCTGGAACGACTTGGCGTCGCGGGCGAGCTGCTCGACGCGGTACTCGCTCATGTAGCCGTTGCCGCCGAACAGCTGCACGGCCTCCTGCGCGACCTCGCTGGCGGCCTGGGCGGAGTACAGCTTCATCGCCGACGCCTCGGCGAGGGTCGGGGTGCGGCCCGCGCGCTGCATCTCGATGTGCCGGAACACCAGGTTCTGGACGTTGAGCCGCGCGACCTCCATCTTGGCCAGCTTCAGCTGGATGAGCTGGAAGTCGCCGATCCGCTGCCCCCACAGCTCGCGGGTCTTGGCGTACTCGACCGACAGCTTCAGGCACTCCTCGATGACCCCGAGGGCCATGGCGGTGACGCCGGCGCGCTCGGTGACGAAGTTCTGCCGGGCGGAGTCCTTGCCGCTGCCGGACCCGGAGACGAGCAGCCGGTCGGTGCCGGCGCGGACGTCGCTGAGGAACAGCTCGCCGGTGGGGGAGGAGTGCAGGCCCATCTTGCGCAGCGGTTTGCTCTGCTCCAGCCCCTCCATGCCGCGGTCGAGGACGAACGTGAGGATCTCGCGGTCGCGCGGGTCCCGCCCGTCGTCGAGCTTGCAGTAGAAGACGATCGTGTCGGCATAGGGGCCGTTGGTGATGAACGTCTTGCTGCCGTTCAGGACGTACTCGTCGCCGGCCTTCCTGGCCGTGGCCTGCATGCCGCCGAACGCGTCGGAGCCGGAGCCGGGCTCGGTGATGGCCCACGCGCCGACCTTGTCGAGGGTGAGCAGGTCGAGGGCCCAGCGCTCGCGCTGCTCGGGCGTGCCGCGCTTCATGATCGTCCCGGCGGCGAGGCCGAGGCCGACGCCCATCGCCGAGACCAGGCCCGGCGCGACCTTGCACAGCTCGATGATCGGCAGCATCGACATCGCCGCGTTGCCGCCGCCGCTCCGCTCCCCTTCGCCGTCACTGCCGCCGTCGCCGCCGGACTCGCCGCGCTCCTGCCGGGCGCGGAAGGACGCGCGGGCCATCTCGTCCATGCCGAACGTCTTGAACAGGTTGCGGAGCAGGTCGTACGGCGGCAGGTCGCCCGACTCCAGCGCGTCCAGATTCGGCCGGACCTCCGCGTCGATCCAGCCGCGCACCGCGTCCCGGATCATCAGGTCTTCGTCGGACCACTCGATCATGCTCGTTCTGCCTTCCTGGGGGTGTCCGTCCCCATCCAAGCAGACCGGCGCAAGCGAGCGCTTATTCGGGTGGGACCGCGGTTCAGCCGCCGATCCGCACCACGTCGGCGATGACGCCGCCGTCCTCGGTCAGCCGTCCGGGGGCCGGGCTGTCGTACACGACGAGCAGCCGGAGCCCGGAGCCGTCCGACTCCTCCAGGACGGCGATCCCCTCGGCGTGGTCGTCCCCGTCGCCGTAGGGGAGGTCGCCCAATACCTCCAGGTCGTCGGAGGTCACGATCTCCGGAGCGTCGGCGGTGACCGCGCCGCGCCAGCGCACGACGCGCACCGGCCCGTCGAGGTCCATGCTGGGCCCGGTGAGGACGAGCAGGTCGTCGCCGTGGGGGCACAGGTCCCGGATGCCGAGGCCGCCCAGGTCCATGAAGTGCGTGTGGTAGAGGGCGCCGTCGTCGGAGAGCGGCAGCAGCCGCAGCCGGCTCGGGTCCCCGGGGTCGGTGTCGGGGCGGATCTCGATGAGGACGGCCCAGCCCCGCAGCACCGGCCCGCGCAGGCCGACGTAGAGGCGGTCGCCGTGGGCGGCGACGCCCTCGATGTCGATGCCGTTGTCCTTGCTCGGGATCGCCAGGAACGGCGCCAGGTGCGGGTCGTCCCCCAGCAGGTCGGTGATGGAGTCCTTGTTCAGCCCGAGCACGGCCGCCGTGCGGTCCCCGTCCTCGCGGACGGGCTCGGGCAGCCCGTCGTCGCCGGTGACCAGGGGGAGCCGCGCCAGGATGAAGCGGTTGTCCTCGCGCACGACCTTGGCGAGCCGCCGGCGGGACTTGGCGCCGCTGTGCTCCGGCTTGATCCGCTTGCGCTTGAGGCTGTGCGAGCCGATCGCCCAGAGCCAGCCGTTGCCGCGCGCCAGCCCCTCGATGTCGGCCTCCTCGTCGGGGCCCGCGGGCAGCGGGACGAGGTCGGCGAGCGCCACGGTCCGCTGGCCGGCGTAGCCGGTGACGCGCCCGTCCGCGTCGTGGACGGCGGTCAGCCGCTCGACGGTGGCCGTCTCGTCGCCCGCGACCCACAGGCAGCGGCCGTCCTGGCGCACGGCGGACAGGTTGGTGTGCGTCTCGGCTTCCCGGCTCTCCTCGGCGAAGCGGAGTACGACTCGGCGTTCGGCGTCCATTGAGGGATGCTCCCATAAAGGCGAGGTCAGCGGCATATTTTGCGCAGACCGGAACCGGCCGTCAGGTCTCCCAGCAGACGTCCAGCCGCGGCGGCCTGCGGAACACCAGCCCCCGCGGGCGCGCCGGGCGGGACGGGTCGAGCCGCAGCCCGGGAAGCCGGTCCAGCAGCGCGGTGAGCGCCGCCCGGGCCTCCAGCCGGGCCAGGTGGGACCCGAAGCAGAAGTGCGGGCCGTGCGCGAACGCCAGGTGCTCGGCGGCGTTCTCCCGCCGCACGTCGTAGCGGTCCGGGTCGGGGAACACGGCCGGGTCGCGGTTGGCGGCGGCGATCGACACGCGGACCAGGTCGCCCGCGCGCACCGGCGCCCGGCCGAGGCCGGTGTCGCGGGTGGCGTACCGGTCCACGACCGACGCGGACGGCTCCAGCCGCAGCGACTCCTCGATCGCGGCGGGCAGCAGGTCCCGGTCGGCCAGGACGAGCCGCAGCTGGTCCGGGTGGCCGACCAGGTGCAGCACGGCGTTGGCGATCATGCCCTCGGTGGTGTCGATGCCGCCGAACATCAGGACCGCCGCGTTGGCGACGACCTCGTCGGTGGTCAGGCCGGTCTCGTCGCGCGCGGCGTCGGCGAGCAGCGACCCCGGGCGGGAGGCGGCGACGGCGTCCGCGACGGCGGAGCCGAGCAGCCGGTACGCCTCGGCGGCGCCGGCGGGCGCGGCGCCGCCCGCGGTGATGGCGGAGACGGCCTCCACGAACGCCCCGTACCAGGACCGGACGGTGGCCGCGTCGACCCCGGCCAGGCCGAGCGCCTCGGTGACGACGGCGACGGCCAGCGGCCCGGCCAGCTCGCCGCGCAGCTCGGCCCGCCCCGCGGGCGCCAGGCCGCCGACGAGCCGGGCGGCCTCGGCCTCGGTGAACGCGGTGAACCGCTCGCGGGTCGCGGCCGGCCGGAAGGGGCGCGCGAACGGGTCGCGGTGCCGGGTGTGGGCCGGGCCGTCCAGCGACAGCATGCTCGGGCCGACGACCTGCGCGGTGGAGAAGCGCGGGTCGTCCACCGTGAAGGCGTCCGCGTCGCGCATCACCCGCAGCGCCGGCTCCCGGGAGGTGACCAGCCAGCCGCCCAGCGCGGGGAGCCAGGACACCGGCTCGCGCGCCCGCAGCCGCGCCAGGTGCGGGTGCGGGTCGTCCTCCAGCGCGGCCGCCGTGACGGCGGCGCCGGCCGGGAACCGGGAGGTCGGGGCTGAGGTCACGTGCCCGAGGATAGTCCGCCGGTTATTGATCTACAATGTAAAGGCGCCGGGCCGGACGCCCGCCCGGGTCAGGCGGCCTCCAGCTGCTCCCGCCACCACTCGCGGCCCCGCTCCGGCAGGGTGTAGATCGGGTCGTGGTACTCGTACCGCCTGTCCAGCGCGTCGGGGTCGGACATCTCCAGCGCGGTGCGGTAGTTCTTCGTCCAGTAGGAGATCCCGCGCTCGCGGTCGTAGCCGGCGAGCTGGTGCACCCAGCGCTTGCCGACGTACGGGACGTCGCACACGATCCGCGGCGTGGCGAAGCCGGGGAGGTAGCCCATGATGGCGTGCTGCAGCTCCTGCGCCTCCCAGACCGCGAGCCGCCAGTGCTCGCTGTAGGGGATCATGTCGCACATGTACAGGTAGTACGGCACGATCTCGGCCTCGTCGAGGAGCGCGAACGACAGGTCGAGGAGCGCCTCGGGGGTGTCGTTGACGCCGCGCAGCAGCACGCCCTGGTTGCGGACGTCGCGGATGCCGGTGTCGAGCATGGCGCGCGCGGCCCGGGCCACCAGCGGCGTCACCGACTGGGCGGCGTTGACGTGGGTGTGGATCGCGATCTGGACGCCGCGCTCGCGGGCCTTGGCGGCCAGGCGCTCCATGCCGGCGCGGACGTCGTCCTGCAGCCAGTGCTGGGGCAGGCCCATGAGGGCCTTGCTGGCCAGCCGGATGTCGCGGATGTTGTCGATGTCCAGCAGGGAGCCGACGAACGACTCCAGCCGCGCCCACGGCATGTTGGCGACGTCGCCGCCGGAGACGACCACGTCGCGGACGCCGGGCGTGCGGCGCAGGTAGTCGAGCATGGCGCCGAGCCGGTCCGGCGGCTTGATCGTGAACTTGTGCTTGTCGACGCTCGGGGTGGAGTTGCCGACCAGGTCCATGCGGGTGCAGTGCCCGCAGTACTGCGGGCAGGTCGGCAGGATCTCGGCGAGGACCTTGGTGGGGTAGCGGTGGGTGAGGCCCTCGACCGCCCACATCTCGGCCTCGTGCAGCGAGTCGCGGCTGGCGTGGGGGTGGGACGGCCAGTCGGTGCGCCGGTCGCTGAACACCGGGAGCATGTAGCGCCGCACCGGATCGGCGTGGAAGGCGCCGGTGGACGAGCAGTCCATCGTGTTGAGCATCTGCGGCGGCAGCAGCATCGACATCGTCGCGCGCTCTGCCTGGTCCCGCTCCAGGTCGGCGTAGAAGGACTCGTCCAGCAGATCGCCCATGACCCGGCGGAGCTGCCGCAGGTTCTTCACGCAGTTGGCGCGCTGCCACTGCGCCGACTCCCACTCCTCCCGCGTGACGTCACGCCAGCCGGGGAAGCGGCGCCAGTCCGGCTCCTCCAGGGGCCGGCGCCGGTAGGCGTACGGCTGGCGCGCGGTCTCCGCGGACCGGGCGGTGTCCCGGTCCGGATGCAGGGCAGTGGTCATCGTTGACCGCCTCCTCGCCTCGTGATCGCATAAAACTCTTGTAGGTCGCCGACGTTACGGGAAGACTTTCGATGAAACCAGTTGTACCCGATACATCTTGTACAAAATCGGGTGGTGTCAGGGAGGCGGGACGGCGATGAGCGACGGCGGAACGGGCACGGCGGTGGGGCTGCACCGGGTGCTGGAGCCCGCGGGCGTGCTGCCGCAGGCGGCGGACCGGCTGGACCCGGACCCGCGGATCCGGGACGACGAGGTCCGCATCGGCGTTGAGCGCCTCAACCTGGACGCCGCGTCCTACCGGCAGCTGCACACCGCCCACGGCGGCGACCCCGGCGCGATCAGGGCCGAGGTGCTGCGGATCGTCGCCGAGCGCGGCAAGATGCACAACCCGGTCACCGGGTCGGGCGGCATGCTCGTCGGCGTCGTCGAGGAGGCGGGCCCGGAGTCGCCGCTGGGGCTGCGGCCGGGCGACCGCGTCGCCACCCTCGTCTCGCTGACCCTCACGCCGCTGGCCATCACCGACGGGCTGGCCCGCTGGGACGGGCTTTCCGAGCAGGTGCCCGCCCAGGGGCACGCGATCCTGTTCGCCCGGTCCATCGCCGCCGTGCTGCCCGGTGACCTCCCGGTCCCGCTGGCCCTCGCCGTCATGGACGTGTGCGGCGCCCCCGCCCTCACCCACCGCGTCGTCGCGTCGCAGGAGGGCGCACCGGTGGTGGCGGTGCTCGGCGCGGCGGGCAAGAGCGGCTCGCTGTCGCTGGCCGCCGCGCGGCGCGCGGGAGCGTCCCGGGTGATCGGGCTGGTGCCGACCGCCGAGGAGGAGAAGCGGCTGGCCGCCGCGGGCCTCGCCGACGCCGTCGTGCGGGCTGACGCCCGCGACCCGGTCGCCGTCGCCGCGGCGATCCAGCGTGCGAACGGCGGACCCGCCGACGTCACCGTCGTCTGCGTGGACGTGCCGGGCTGCGAGCACGGCGCGATCCTGGCGACCGCGCCCGGCGGCACCGTCGTGTTCTTCTCGATGGCGACGTCGTTCCCGGCCGCCGCGCTCGGCGCGGAGGGCCTCGCCGCCGACGTCACGATGCTCATCGGCAACGGCTACGTTCCCGGGCACGCCGAGACCGCGCTGGACCTGGTGCGCTCCGAGCCGGCCGTTCGCGCGCTGTTCACCGCCCGGACCGCGGGCGATTCGGCACAATGATCCGGGAAAGCCCCGGCAGCGGCGGGGGAGCACCCGACCATCGAGGAGAGTCGAGCATGGCGAGCATCACCGAGGAACTGCGCGGGCGGGACCCCAAGGAGCGTCAGGCGCAGATCGTCGACGTCCTCGTCGACGCGTTCTCGGATCTGATGGAGCGCAGCCCGGCCGAGTTCCGCCGCCGCTTCCGCAAGATGGCCTCCGACCCGTTCGCGTTCTACCGCGGCAGCGCCTGCCTGTTCTACGCCGACATCGTCCACGACGACGACCCGTGGGCCGACGAGCGCACGTCCCGCGTGTGGATCCAGGGCGACCTGCACGCGCAGAACTTCGGCACCTACATGAACGACGACGGCGTGTTCGTCTTCGACGTCAACGACTACGACGAGGCGTACGTCGGGCACTTCAGCTGGGACGTCAAGCGCTTCGTGGCGAGCCTGGCGCTGCTGGCGTGGCAGAAGGCGATCTCCGACGACGACATCCGCCGGCTGATCGAGACCTACGTGCGCGCCTACGTCGACCAGGTCCGCCGGTTCGCCGCCCACGACGGCGACGAGAAGTTCGCGCTGACCCTCGACACCACCGACGGGTACGTGCGGGACGTGCTGGTCGCCGCGATGGGCGGCACCCGCATCGGGCTGCTGGAGGGCATGACCGAGGTGGCGGGGGCCGAGCGCCGGTTCCGCGACCGCCCCGGCGTGCGCCGCCTCGACGAGGCCGAGCGCGCCGAGGTCGAGGCCGCCTACGCCGAGTACCTGACGACGATCCCGGACGACAAGCGCTTCGGCAGCCTCACCTACCAAATCAAGGACATCGTCGGCGCGTCCGGCTTCGGCATCGGGTCCGCGGGGCTGTCGGCCTACAACATCCTGGTGGAGGGCAACACCCAGGCGCTGGAGAACGACGTCGTCCTGTCGATGAAGCAGGGCAACGTCGCCGCCCCGAGCCGCGTCGTCGACGACGCGCGCATCCGCGAGTACTTCCAGCACCACGGGCACCGCACGGCGGTGTCCCGCCGCGCGCTGCAGGCCAACGCCGACCCGTGGCTCGGCCACACCCGGATCGGCGGCGTCGGCTACGTCGTCCAGGAGCTGTCGCCCTACGAGGAGGACCTGGACTGGGGCGGCCTCACCGAGCCGGAGGACATGCTGTCGGTCCTGGACGACCTCGGCCGCGCCACCGCCAAGGTGCACTGCGTCTCCGACAGCGACTCCGACCACACGCTCGTCGGCTTCCAGGTCGAGGACGCCATCAACGCGGTGATCGGCGACGACGAGTCGGCGTTCGTCGAGGCGATGGTCGCGTTCGGCACCCGGTACGCCGAGATCGTCCGCGACGACCACACCTACTTCGTGGACGCCTTCCGCAACCACCAGATCCCCGGCCTGTAGGGCCCGGCACAGGTGCTCCGCCGGCCGTGGCCGGTGCCCGTCAGCGGCGGGACAGGACGCGGGCCACGCCGCCGAGCAGCAGCGCGGCGATCACCTCGGCGCGGACCACGCGGTCGTCGTCCCAGTGCCCGGCGGCGGCGACGTCGTCCTGCTCGGGGTCGCCGGTGCGCAGGTCGACCCATTCGCCTCGCGGGAAGGCCGTCCACATCCGTTCTTCGGCCTCGGTGAGCCGCGGCAGCGTCCTGCCCCGATTCTGGGGGCATGCGGGGCGGTCGTCAGCGGGCGAAGGCGATGGCGGTGCCCGCGCTGATGACGACCGCGACGACGACCAGCACCAGCGTGGTGCCGAGCGGGTTGCGGCGCTCCGGCGGTTCCTTCGCCGTGCGGACGACCGAGCGGGCCCCGGTCGGTTCCGGTTCCGGCGCGGGCTCCGGCGGGGGCGGCTGCTGCCGCGTCCTGGGCGGGGGCGGGGGAGCGGGCGGCGCGCTCGCGGGCGGCGCCGGGGCCGGCCTGGCGGCCGGTGGCTCGGCCGGGGGCGCGGCCTGCGGCGGCGGCGGGTCGGCGAGCGGCGGCGGTGACGGCTCCGGGGGATCCGGCGGCTCGGGTTCCGGCTCGGGTTCCGGCTCGGGCTCGGGCGGGGGAGGCGGCGGCGGGTCCGGCGGGGCGCAGCCGGTGACCGATCCCGGGTCCACGCCGATGCCGATCTCGATGCACAGGCTGATCTGGGGGCCGGGGGGCGGGTCGGCGAGCGCGCCGGGCGGGAACGCGAGCGCGCCGGCGAGCGCGGCGGGCAGGACGGCGAGGCGGCGCACGCTCAGCCACCTCCCGCGATGCGCCGCAGCTCGCCGTCCACGGCGGTGAACGCCTCGGGGCCGACGGCCAGGGCGCCGCTGAACACGTGCGAGATGTCGATGGTCAGGTACGCCCCGGCGGCCAGGAGCCCGGCCATGAGCGCCAGCGGCACCAGCGTCATGCCGCGGGGGCGGGCGCCCGCCATGAACGGCAGCAGCACGACCGCGGTGCCGGTCACGACGGTGACGGCGAGCAGCCCGGCGGGCGGCGTCGTCCGGGCGTCATTGGCGCGCTGGCGGCGGGCGGAGGAGATCTCGCCGAGGTGGGCGAGCAGGGTGCCGCGCGCCTCCTTGAGCTCGTCGTCGTCGCCGGTGTCGAGGGCGGTGACGTGGCGGCGCAGGTCGTCCAGCTGCCGCCAGCCGCGCGGGCTGAGCCGCCGCCCGTCCCGCATGAGCCGCCATTCGGGGCCGCGGACCTGCTCGACGTACTCGCGCAGCCCGTCCTGGACGTACCCGGCGTCGGACGCGGGCAGCCGCCCGGCCGTCCAGTACGCCTCGGTGATCGCCTGGGTCTCGGCATAGGCATTGGCCCGGGCGGCGTCCGCGGTCGTCCACGGCACGACGATGGCGATGGCGAACGCCAGCAGGAACAGCGCCGACAGCATCGCCCCGCTGTGCGAGGCGGTGGGGCCGTCGGGGTCGGGATCGTCGATGGTGCCGCGGACGCGCCGGACCAGCCGGCTCGCGACGATCACGACGGCGACCGCGCACGCGGCGGCGGCACAGTAAACGATCATGTCCCTCCCGGGGAACGACGTGGCATCACCGTGGGTGATTGTAGATTTACCTACGGTGGCTACCGGCGGGTTTCGCTTGGTTGTCACGTGGAGGTGAGGTGACCGCCCGGCCAGGGAAGGTGAACATGTGCGCGGTGGAGAGTCCGCGGTGATTGCTACCAGTTCTTGTGAAATATGGTGTCCATGCCGGAAGATCTCTCGTAGAGAACCCGGTACGAAGGACGATTGATGTAACCGGCCTGAGTGGGCGGCCGCGTGAGGGGAGACGGCAATGGCGCCGCAGGGAAAGCTGGACCTCGATCCCGAGGTGGTGCGCACCGCCCGGCGGCTGGCCGCCCGGGCCGCCGAGCCCATCATCGAGATGGCGCGCTCCCACACCACCGTGTCGGTCGAGCGCGCCCTGCTGCGGCTGGCCGGGCTCACCGGCGCCGACGACGGGGGGCGCCCCTGGGCCAACCACCTCGCCGACGCCGTCCGCGACCAGGTCGGCCTGGAGCACGGCGTGGCCCTGCCCGTCTGGGACGCCCTGCTCAACGGCCCGCACGGCTCCCTCGGCGACCTCGCCCGGGCCGCCGCGGCGGGCCGGGCGGCGTTCCGGCTCCCGTCCGGCACCGACGCCGCGCTCGCCCGCAAGGCCGCGGGGGAGGCCGCCCGCGGCGGGATCTCCCGCATCGACCGCCGCCGCGCCGAACGCGACGCGCTGCTGCGCGAGCTGCCGCCGCCGGACGCGGCGGACCCGCCCAAGCCGCTGGTCTACCTGATCGTGGCGACCGGCGACATCTACGAGGACGTCCCGCAGGCGCAGGCCGCCGCGCGCGAGGGCGCCGACGTCGTCGCGGTGATCCGCTCCACCGGCCAGTCGCTGCTGGACTTCGTCCCCGAGGGCGCCACCCGCGAGGGCTACGCCGGCACGTACGCGACGCGGGAGAACTTCCGGCTGATGCGGTCCGCGCTGGACGAGGTGTCCCGCGAGCTGGGCCGCTACGTCCGGCTGACGAACTACGCCTCCGGGCTGTGCATGCCGGAGATCGCGACGCTCGCCGGGCTGGAGCGCCTGGACATGATGCTGAACGACTGCATGTACGGCATCATCTTCCGCGACATCAACCCCCGCCGCACGTTCATCGACCAGCGCTTCTCCCGGCAGATCCACGCCCGCGCCGGCATCGTCATCAACACCGGCGAGGACAACTACCTCACCACCGCCGACGCGGTCGGCGCCGCGCACACCGTCACCGTCAGCCAGCTGCTGAACGAGCGGTTCGGGCACGAGGCGGGCCTCGCCGACCACCAGCTCGGCCTCGGCCACGCCTTCGAGATCGACCCGGCCGTGCCCGGGTCGTTCCGGCTGGAGCTCGCGCACGCCCAGCTCGCCCGGGAGCTGTTCCCCGACGCGCCGCTGAAGTACATGCCGCCCACCAAGCACATGACCGGCAACATCTTCGCCGGCTACCTGCTGGACGCCTTCTTCAACCTCGCGGGCGTCATGACGGGCCAGTCGATCATCCTGATCGGGATGATGACCGAGGGCATCCACACGCCCTGGCTGTCGGACCGCGACCTGGCGCTGGAGAACGTCCGCTACGTCCGCGACGCGTGCGGCGACCTCGCCGAGGACTTCATGCCCCGTCCCGACGGAATGCTGGTCCAGCGCGCCAAGCGGGTGCTGTCGGAGTCGGTGGAGCTGCTGGAGCGGGTCAGCGACGACGGCCTGCTCACCGCCATCGCCGAGGGCACCTTCGGCGTCACCCGACGCCCGCCCGACGGCGGCAAGGGCCTGGACGGCGTCGTCCCCCGCGCGCCCGGATACTGCAACCCCGCGATCGAGATCCTCGACACCGAGGACCCGCACGCCGCCGCCGGCGCGGCCGAGCAGGAGGTGCCCGCATGACGGTCGAGAGCCCCGGAACCCAGGCCCCGGCCGGAACCCCGGCCGAGCCCGCCGACACCCGGCAGGTGATCCGCCCCTACGGCGACACCACCGGCGACGGCATGGTGCAGATGTCGTTCACCCTGCCCGTCCCGGCCGGGAAGCGCGCCGAGGCCGCCGCGCTGCAGCTCGCCGGGAAGATGGGCCTGGACCCCGCCAGCGTCGTGCACGCCAAGCCGATGGGCCCCGACTTCACCTTCTTCATCGTCTACGGGAAGGTCCGGCACCTCGTCGACTACGCCTCCATCCCCGTCCCCGAGGAGCGCGCGTACCCGCTGCTGACCTCCCAGGAGGTGAACCTGGCGATCCGCCGCGCGCTGAACCGGCGGCTGGTGGTCGTCGGCGCCTGCATCGGCACCGACGCCCACACCGTCGGCATCGACGCGATCCTCAACGTCAAGGGGTTCGCCGGGGAGAAGGGCCTGGAGTACTACCGCGAGATCCAGGTGGTGAACATGGGCGCCCAGGTCACCGTGCCCGAGCTGGTCGAGCGCGCCAAGGCCGAGAACGCCGACGCCGTCCTGGTGTCCCAGGTCGTCACCCAGCGCAACGCGCACCTGCACAACACCAAGCAGATGGCCGCCGCGTTCCACGCCGAGTACCCCACCGCCGTCGCCGGCGGCATGGGGCGGCCGCTGCTGGTCGTCGGCGGCCCCCGGTTCGACACCGTCGCCGAGGCCGACCTCGGCGTCGACCGCATCTTCGGCAAGGGCACCACCCCGGCCGAGGTCGCCAGCTACCTCGTGCACGCCCTGCTCCCCGCCGACTCCGGCTCCGGAGACCCCGCCGACCCCGCCGACCAGGAGGACGAATCATGAGCGACCCGCGCGAGGGGCTGACCGTCACGCACCGCCGCTACATCCCCTACTCCCACGCCCACTACGCGGGCGACCTGGTCGACGGCGCCTACGTGCTCGGGCTGTTCGGGGACGCCGCCACGGAGCTGTGCATCCGCTCCGACGGCGACGAGGGGCTGTTCGCGTCCTACTCCGACGTGCAGTTCCGCGCCCCCGTCCGGGCCGGGGACGTCCTGGAGACCACCGCCGTCCTCACCCGCGCCGGGACCCGCAGCCGGGTCATGGACTTCGAGGCCCGCGTGGTGTGCCGGGGCCGCCCGGACAAGGGCGGGTCCGCCGCCGAGGTGCTGCCCGACCCGGTCGTCGCGGTCACCGCGACCGGGACCGTCGTCGTCACCGCGCCCGGGTCCTGAGGCCGCCCGCCGCGCGGTGATCGCCGATCTTGCGCGGGGAAAACGCCGGGCCGGTGATCATGGCGCTGACCTGCGGCGACATGGTGTCATCGCAGAACATGCCGTGGTTGACAAGGTGGCTGAAGCCGGTAGTTTTGCTGCAGTCCAGCACGGGACTCACCGATCGGCCGCCCGAGGCGCCGCCGGGCACCGCGCCGCGACGGGGACCGGGGTCACGCGAGTGACCGCCGCCGTGCCCGCCCGAACCAGCGTGGTGGACCGGAGCCGTGCCCGGACGGAGCCGCCCGATCGGGCGGGGGGTTGGACCCGGGAAGGGCCCCGGCATCCAGTAGAAAACGGAGCCTCGTTCTCACCGCCTGTGGGACGTCTCCGGCCCGACGGGTGTCGCGGGCCCTCTTCCGCGTGCCCGCCCTCCCTCCCCGCACCGGCCGTGGTCGCCGCGGTGCCCGCGGCCCGGTAGCGTTCCCCGCAGGGAACGAAGGGGAACGAGGTGGGACGTGGCCCAGGAGACCCTCCCGGAACGGTCGCCGGCCGAAGGCGCCGGGGCCCGCACGGGCGCGGGCGGCGACACGGCGCCGGAACGGCCGGGCCGCGCGGCGCGTCTCGGCGCCCGGCTGCGCCGCGGCGGCCGCGCCGGATGGGCCCGCACGCTGCTGGTCGTCGCCGCCGGGCTGGCCATGTGGCTCGCGTTCCCGCCCTTCGACCTGACGCCCCTCGCCCCGGCCGGCGTCGCGCTGCTCACCCTCGCGCTGCGCGGCCTCACCGCCCGCACCGGCGCCTGGCTCGGATTCGTCTGCGGCGCCGCGTTCTTCATCCCCGTCCTGGAGGGCATCGGCAACATCGGCCCGGACGCGTGGATCGGGCTCGCCCTGGTCCAGGCCCTGTACTTCCTGCCCCTCGGGGCCGGGATCGCGCTGGTCACCCGGCTGCCCGGCTGGCCGGTGTGGACGGCCGCGCTGTGGATCGCCGAGGAGCTGATCCGCGGCCGGGTCCCGTTCGGCGGGTTCCCGTGGGCGCGGCTCGCCTTCAGCCAGACCGCCACACCGCTCACCCCCTACGCCTCCTGGGGCGGCGCGCCGCTGGTCACCTTCCTGACCGCCCTGGTGGGCGGGCTGCTCGCCTACGGCGCCGTCGCCGCCCACCGCGCCTACCGCGCGCACCGGGCCCGCACCGGCGATGACGGCCCGTCCCCGGGCCCCCGGCGGACGCTGCTGCCCGCCGCCGCGGCCCTCGCCGGCATCGCCGCCGTCGTCGGCGGCGGGGCGCTGATCCCCACCCCCGTGTCGGGACGGCCCGTCACGGTCGCCGTGATCCAGGGCGACGTGCCCCGCATCGGCCTGGACTGGCAGGGGCAGCGCAAGGCCGTCCTGAACAACCACGTCCGGGTCACCCGCGAGCTGGCCGCGCGGGTCCGCGCGGGGGAGGTCGCCCGGCCCGAGCTGGTGGTGTGGCCGGAGAACGCCAGCGACCTGGACCCCTACAGCGACCCCGAGGCGTACAACGCCATCGACGCCGCGGTGAAGGACGTCGGCGTCCCCGTCCTCGTCGGCGCCCTCACCGACACCCCCGACGGCGAGCAGGTGGAGAACCGCGGCATCGTCTGGGACCCGCGGAGCGGGCCCGGCGACTACTACGTCAAGCGGCACCCCGTCCCGTTCGGGGAGTACCTGCCGTTCCGCGACGTGCTCACCAGGCTGATCACGCGGTTCGAGCGGATCCCGCGCGACTTCGCCAAGGGCACCCGCTCGGGCGTCATGCGGCTCGGGCCGGTCACGGTCGGCGACGTCATCTGCTTCGAGGTGGCCTACGACAAGGAGGTCCGGGACGTGTCGGCCGGGAACCTGCTGGTCGTGCAGACCAACAACGCCACCTACGGCCGCACGAGCCTGCCGCCGCAGCAGATCGCGATGTCCCGGCTGCGCGCGGTGGAACATGGCCGTACGATCTTGGTTGCCGCGACCAGCGGGATCAGCGCGATCGTCGCCCCGGACGGACGGGTGGTCGACCGGTCCCGCGAGTTCGTCCCCGACATCCAGGTGGCGACCGTACCGGCGCGCACGTCCACGACGCCGGCGGACCGGCTGGGCGCCGCGCCCGAGTGGGTGCTCGCCGCACTCGCGCTCGGTGCGCTCTGCGCGGCGGCATGGGCGCCGGCGAGGAGGACCTCCACCGGCGGGAACCGCGCCGGCGGGGGCACCGCCGGCTCGAACGAGGGGAACTGACACCGATGGACATCCCAGCCGACCTCGGCCGGGTGCTCGTGATCATCCCGACGTACAACGAGCGGGAGAACATCGAGGACATCGCCGGGCGGGTCCGCGAGGCCGTCCCGTCGGTGGACGTCCTCGTCGTGGACGACGCCAGCCCGGACGGCACCGGCGAGGTCGCCGACGCCATGGCGGCGCGGGACGAGCAGATCAGGGTCCTGCACCGCGCGGGCAAGGACGGGCTGGGGCCCGCCTACATCGCCGGGTTCCGGTGGGCCGCCGAGCACGGCTACGACGTCATGGTCGAGATGGACGCCGACGGCTCCCACCAGCCCGAGGAGCTGCCTCGGCTGCTGTCGGCCCTGGAGGACGCCGACCTGGTCATCGGGGCCCGCTGGGTACCGGGCGGCAAGGTGCGCAACTGGCCCAAGCGGCGCGAGGCCCTGTCGCGGGGCGCCAACACCTACGCGCGGCTGATGCTCGGCATCCCGCTCCACGACGCCACCGGCGGCTACCGCGCCTTCCGCGCCGCGACCCTGGAGAAGATCGGGCTGGCGGAGGTCGACTCGCGCGGCTACTGCTTCCAGATCGACCTGGCGCTGCGGGCGCTGCGGCAGGGGCTGCGGGTCGTGGAGGTGCCGATCACCTTCGTCGAACGCGTCCACGGCACCAGCAAGATGAACCGGGACGTCATGGCCGAGGCGGCGCTGCGCATCACCCAGTGGGGCGTCGCCGACCGCGCCGCGAAGCTCCGCCCGCCCCGCTGACCGCCGCCGCCCCGCGGAAGACGGCGCCCGCCGGGGGAAACGAACGGCGCCGCCGTCGCGTTGTACAGGGTGATGCCCCGACGTATCGTGCGGGGCTTCGACCGACCCCGAAAAGGGAGCCATGCTGCCGCTGCTGTTCCTCCTGGCGTTCGTGCTGGTGCCGGTCCTGGAGATCTACCTGCTGATCCAGGTCGGCCAGCTGATCGGGTTCTGGCCGACGGCGGGGCTGCTCGCCGCCCAGGCGGTGCTCGGCGCGTGGATCATCCGGCGGGAGGGCAGGCGCGCCTGGGGCGCGCTGTACGAGACCGTCCGCACCGGCGTCCTGCGGGAGCGGGAACTCGGCGACGCGGTGCTGGTCATGGGCGGCGGTGTGCTGATCCTGCTGCCCGGGTTCGGCACGGACGTGCTCGGCGCCGCGCTGGTCCTGCCGTTCACCCGGCCGCTGCTGCGGCGGGCGCTGTCGGCGTTCGCCGAGCGCCGGATGCGCGCCGCCGAGGTCCGCGCCGCCACGATCATCCCGCCGCCCGGCTTCGGCGGCGCCGGCTACGACCCCTTCGGCCGCCGGCCCGGCCCCGAGCCGGTGGAGACGCCGCCCGGCCCGGTCGTCCGCGGCGAGGTCGTCGAGGACGACGACCCCAAGCCCCGCGCCTGACCGCGCCTCACGCGTCCCGCGCCGCGAGCAGGATCCAGCCCGCGGCCAGCGCCGCCGCCGCGTAGCCCGCGAGGACGCCCATCCCGGCCCACGGCCCGATCGGCAGCCGGTCCAGGTCCCGGGTCGCCTGCACGGCCAGCCCCGCCGTCATCGGCGCGAGCCGCTCCAGCCGCTCCTGCCACCGCGGGTCGCCGGCGAGCCGGGTGAGGACCGGGACGATCCACAGCAGCGCCAGCACGGCCGTGATCGCCGCCGCGGGCTCCCGCACGGCCGTGCCCGCCCCGAGGGACAGCAGCGCCACCAGGACCAGGTAGAGGACGGTCCCGGCGGCGGCCCGCGCCGTGGCGCCGTCCAGCAGCGACAGCGGCGGATGGCCGTTGGCGGCCGTGAACCCGTTGCCGGGCAGGATGCCGCGCCCCGCAGCCAGCGACGCCAGCACCCCCGCCGACCCCGCGGCCGCGACCGCGGCCGCGACCACGGCGGCCTTGGCCGCCAGGACCGCCCCGCGGCGCGGGACCGCCGCCAGCGTCGCCGCGATCGTCCCGGTGGCGTACTCGCCGCCCACCGCCAGCACGCCCAGCACGACCGCGGCGACCTGCCCGATCTGCACGCCCGACAGGGCGAGCTTGGCGGTGTCCTCCCGGCACGCGGCGGGGTCCGGGCAGGCCGAGGTGTCGACCGCCCCGGTCACCGCCGCGCCGGCGGCCGCGGTGATCCCCGCCAGGGCCGCCAGCAGCCACCACGTGCTCGGCAGCGTGCGCAGCTTCGTCCACTCCGCGTGCAGCGCGCTCATGCGTCGCGCCGCCTGAGCAGGAACGCCGCCGCGGCGAGCGCCAGGGCCGTGTAGGCGCACAGCACCCCGAAGCCGGCCCACGGGCCGATCGCCCGGTCGAACCGCGCGACCGTCTGCTGGATCGCGAAGCCCGCCGCCGGGGTCAGGCGTTCCAGCCACCGCGCCGCCGACAGCGGCAGTCCCGTCGCCACGATCTGCGGGACGAGCAGCAGCAGCAGGACGATCGTGATCGCCGGGGCGCTGCGGCGCACGATGACCGCGACCGCGACGGCGAACACCGCGATCACCCCGAGCAGCGCCGCCGTGCCGAGGACCGCCCGCAGGACGGCCGCGTCCCACAGCGGCGGAGGCGCCACCCCGTTGGAGCGCAGCATCGGCCGCGCCAGCAGCATCGCGCCGCACGAGGCGGCCAGTCCCGCGGCGAGGGACACCAGCCCCGCCACGAGGGCCTTGGCGGCCAGCACCCGGCCGCGGCGCGGGCTCGCGGCGAACGTGGTGCGCAGCGTCCGGCGCCGGTACTCGGACGTGACGAACAGGACCGCCGCCGCGACGATCGCGGTCTGCCCGATGAGGACGCCGGTGAGGATCGTCTTGGTGAGGTCGTCGGCGAACGCGTTGGGCCCGATGTCGCCGTACCCGGACAGGGTGAAGGTCCCCCCGGACAGGGTGCTGCCTCCCGCGCCGGGCTCCGCGGGCCCGCCCGGCCCGCCCGGCGTGCCCCGGTCCTGCCACGCCGCACCCGGCCGCGCCGGGACCATCGACACCCGGTCGAACGCCGCGGTGGCGGCGGCGGGCTCCCCGGAGATGCTCTCGCTGCCGAACCGGCGCTCGACCACGACGTCGTCCGGGGCGGCGACGAACATGCCCGCGAGCGCGGACCGCGGCAGCCCCTCCAGCCGCACCGACCCGACCCGGCTCCAGGCGCGCCCGTCCGGCGACTCGTACCCCGTCACCGTCGTGCCCGAGCGGGTCAGCCGGAGCCAGCGCGGCAGGGCGCCCGGCCCGCCTCCGGCGCCGCCGTCCCGGTAGCCGGTCTGCAGCCGGACGCCGTCCCCGGGCGTCACCGCCAGCGCCGCGTACGGGGTGCCGCGCTCGGCGCTGCCGCGGATCATCAGCCCGGCCTTCGCCCGGGCGCCGCCCTCCTGGGCGGTGACGCGGGCGGTGACGGTGCCGTCCCCCTCCAGCGGCTGGTACGTGAAGTGCCCCATGTCGAAGATTCCGGACCGGGCGGGGTCCGCCGTGCCCTCCCCGGTGCCGGACGACGCGCTGCCCGCGGCCGTCAGCAGCGCGACCAGCACCGTCAGCGCCACCGACGCCCCGACCGCCAGCACCCACCGGGGGACGGTGCGGAACTTGGTCCACTCGGCCAGCAGGAGCCGCCCGAACCCGTCGCGGGCCTCGGCCTGGACGGTGCTGCGGTACGACGTCGCGGCGGTCACGGCGCCTCCCGCCCGGCCACGGCCCGGAACTCGACCGCGTCCCTGGTCAGCTCCATGTAGGCCTCCTCCAGCGACGCCCGGTGCTCGGAGACGCCGCTGAACGCGACGCCCTCCCCGGTGAGCAGCGCGATGATCCTCTCCGCGGGCAGGCCCGCGACCGTGACGGCGCCGGGACCCGCCGCGGTCACGGTGGCGCCCGCCCGCGCCAGGACGGTCATCGCCTCCTGCCGCTCGGCGGTGCGCAGCTCGACCCGCCCGCCGGACGCGGCCTCCAGCAGGTCGGCGACGCTGGTGTCGGCGATCAGCCGGCCCCGCCCGATCACCA
This sequence comes from Actinomadura livida, assembly GCF_014648675.1. Classification (GTDB taxonomy): domain Bacteria; phylum Actinomycetota; class Actinomycetes; order Streptosporangiales; family Streptosporangiaceae; genus Spirillospora; species Spirillospora livida. Next base: position 444,919 of record NZ_BMRO01000002.1, on the reverse strand, counting down.
CCAGGCGGTCGGCGCCGCCCTCCAGCTCGCTCATCAGGTGGCTGGACACCAGCACGGCCCGGCCCTCGGCGGCCAGCGACCGCAGCAGCCCCCGGATCCAGGTGATGCCCTCGGGGTCCAGCCCGTTGACCGGCTCGTCGAACATCAGCGCCGGCGGGTCGCCGAGCAGCGCCGCCGCGATCCCGAGCCGCTGGCGCATGCCGAGCGAGAACCCGCCCGCCCGCCGTCCCGCCGCGCTCGCCAGCCCGGTCAGCTCGATGACCTCCTCGACCCGGCGGCGCGGCAGGCCGCCGGCGTGGGCCAGCCACCGCAGGTGGTCGCGGGCGCGCCGCGCCGGATGCACCGCCGAGGCGTCCAGCATCGCCCCGAGCCGGCACAGCGGCGTCCGCAGCGACCGGTACGGTCTCCCGCCGACCAGCGCCGATCCGGCGTCGGGCCGGTCCAGCCCCATGATCATCCGCAGCGTGGTGGACTTGCCGGCGCCGTTCGGGCCGACGAACCCGGTGACCTGCCCCGGGCGGGCCGTGAACGACAGGGCGTCCACGGCGAGCGTCGGCCCGTACCGCTTGCGCAGGCCCCGCACTTCGATTGTCGCGTCCATGGTCCGGGAGGCTAGGGTCCGGCGCGGCCCGCGGTCGTCCCACCGCGGAGCGCTCTCCGGCGGGGCCGCCGGGGGACGCGGCGTCCCCCTGGGGAGGGACGCGCCGCGCCGCCGTTCACGCCACAATGGCGCC
>NZ_BMRO01000002.1:432817-444175 GCF_014648675.1 Actinomadura livida | reverse complement strand
GTCCGGGAGGGCGGGCGGGCGCCGGCCGGCGCGCCGGCCGGGGCCGTGGCCCGTGGCGGGCGCGTGCCTGGCCGCGGCCGGGGCCGCCGAGGCCGTCTACCGCGCGCACGGGTCCGGGGCGCTGCTGTCCCTGGCGATCCTGGTGGACGTGGCCGCCACCCTGCCGCTCGCGCTGGCCCGCGACCGGATCACCGCCGCCGCCGTCGCGGTCACCGCCGCCGCACCGGCCGCGTGCGTCCTGCACGGCGGTGCCGCCGTCGCCGCCCTGGCCGCGCTGGCCGCCGTCTGGGCGGAGCTCGCCCGCCGCGCGATCGTCCGGCGCCGTGCCGAGAGCGCGGCGCTGGAGGCGTCCCGGCGCGCGTTCGAGACGACGCTGCTGGAGCACACCGCGCGCGGCGAGCGCGCCCGCATCGCCCGCGAACTGCACGACGTCGTCGCCCACCACATCTCGATGATCTCCGTCCAGGCCGAGACGGCGCGCCTGGCCGTGCCCGGCATGCCCGAGGAGGGCGCCCAGCGGCTGTCGGCCATCGGCGACACCGCCCGGACCGCGCTCACCGAGATGCGGCGGCTGCTCGGCGTGCTGCGCGAGGACGCCGGCGGCGAGTCCACCCGCCGGCCGCAGCCCGGCCTGCGCCAGCTCCTCGACCTGGTCGACGAGACCCGCGACTCGGGGGCCGCCGGCGCCCGGCTGATCCTGCGCGGGTGCGTCACCGTCCTCGACCCCGGTCTGGAACTGGCCGCCTACCGGATCGTCCAGGAGGCCCTCACCAACGCCCGCAGGCACGCGCCCGGCGCCGCCGTGGACGTGGAGATCGAGTACACGCCGGGGGCGCTGCGCGTCAGCGTCCGCGACAACGGGCCCGGTCCCGCGTCCGGCGCCGCGCCCGCCGGCCTCGGGGTCCTCGGCATGCGCGAGCGCGCCGCCGCCGTCGGCGCCCGCCTGCGCGCCGGTCCCGGCCCGCTCGGCGGGTTCCTGGTGGAGGCGACCCTCCCCGCGGCGGAGGCGCCATGACCGGCGGGCAGGCGAGCGGCGAGCACGCGGGGGTCATCCGGGTCGTCGTGGCCGATGACCAGGAGGTCGCCCGCGCCGGGTTCGGGGCCCTGCTCGGCACCCAGCCGGACCTGGACGTCGTCGCCGCCGCCGCCGACGGCGCCGCCGCCGTCCGCGCGTGCCGGGAGCACCGGCCCGACGTGGTGCTGATGGACGTGCGGATGCCCGTGATGGACGGCATCGAGGCCACCCGCCGCATCACCGCCGGGCCCGGCGCCCCCCGGATCCTGATCCTCACCACGTTCGACCTCGACGAGCACGTCTACGACGCCCTGGTCGCCGGCGCCGGCGGGTTCCTGCTCAAGGACGTCACCGCCGAGCGGCTGTTCGACGCCGTCCGGGTCGTCGCCGCGGGGGAGGCGCTGCTCGCGCCCGCCGTGACCCGCCGCCTCATCGGGGAGTTCGCCAGGCTGCGGCCCCGCCCGCCGTCGCGGGGGCCCGGCGTCCTGGACGTCCTCACCGCACGCGAGACCGACGTGCTGCGCCTGGTCGCGGGGGGCCTCACCAACGCCGAGATCGCCGCCCGCCTGGTCGTGGGGGAGGAGACGGTGAAGACCCACGTCAGCCGGATCCTGCGCAAGCTCGGGCTGCGCGACCGCGTCCAGGCCGTCGTCACCGCCTACGAGAGCGGCCTCGTCCACCCCCGGACGGGCGGCTGAACGGTATCCGGAGTTCCGGCGCCCCGGACACGAGAAGGGCCCGTACCGCCGCCGGTACGGGCCCGCCTCGTTCGACTCGAGAACCAGGTGTTTCAGATGTTCATGCGGACTTCCTGCGCCCCGCCCGCAGGATCTCAAGGCGCTCGGCCAGGACCTCCTCCAGGTCCTCGACGGTCCTGCGCTCCATGAGCATGTCCCAGTGGGTCCGCGGCGGCTTGCCCTTCTTGGCTTGGGGCAGTTCCCCGTCTACCCGCAGGGCCGTAGCGCCGCAGTTACGGCATTCCCAGGTCATCGGCACCTCGGCCTCGGCGGCGAGCGTCACGGTGAACCGGTGGCCCTTGGTGCAGGTGTAATCTACCTCTTGCCGAGGGGCGAGATCGGTGTTGCGATCGTTCTCGTAACTCGTCGCTCCGAGTCGGGTGCCGCGAAGTGCGCGCTCGGCCATCGTCACGTGCCTCCCAGACGGCTTGCGGTCTTGCCCTGACCAACGCTGAATACCGTGACAAGATTCCCGCACCCAGCGTGATCCAACCCTGCTGTTTGCGGCCGCACCGGGCCGGGGGAGGAAACGCCCCCCGGAGACGCTAGGCGCGCGAGGTGATCACCTCGTCGATCAGCCCGTACTCCTTGGCCTCGGCGGCGCTGAAGAACCGCGCCCGGTCCAGGTCGCGGCGGACGGTCTCCGGGTCGCGCCCGGTCGCCTCCGCCACGATCGCCTCGGTCTGCGCCCGCAGCCGCAGCACCTCGCGGGCTTGGATGTCCAGGTCGGTGGCGAAGCCCCGGGACACCTCGATCGCCGGCTCGTGCAGCAGGATCCGCGCGCCGGTCAGCGCGGCCCGCCGGCCCGGTGAGCCCGCCGCGAGCAGGACCGCCGCCGCCGACCCGGCCTGCCCGACGCAGGTGGTCTCGACCGGCGGCGCGATGTACCGCATCGTGTCGCAGATCGCCAGCATCGCCGTCAGCGACCCGCCCGGCGAGTTGATGTACAGGGCGATGGGCCGGTCGGCGTCCATGCCCTCCAGCGCGAGCAGCTGCGCGGTGACGTCGTTGGCGCTGGTGTCGTCCACCGGCGCGCCGAGGAACACGATCCGGTCCTCGAACAGCTTGTCGTAGGGGTTGGTGTCCTTGCGCCCGTAGTTCGTCCGCTCCTCGAACTCGGGGACGAGGTAGCGCCTCTCCGCGCGGGTCATGTGCCCACCCGGTCCGTGCTGTCGACCACGTGGTCGACGAAGCCGTAGTCGCGCGCCTCCTCCGCGGTGAACCACGCGTCCCGGTCGCTGTCGGCCTCGATCTGCTCCAGCGTCTGCCCGGTGTGGAACGCGGTCCGCTCCGCCAGGGTCCGCTTGAGGTACAGCGACTGCTCCGCCTGGATCTTGATGTCGGACGCGGTGCCGCCGATCCCGCCGTGCGGCTGGTGCATCATGACCCGCGCGTGGCGCAGCGCGTACCGCTTGCCCGCCGTTCCCGCGCACAGAAGTGTCTGTCCCATGGAGGCGGCCATTCCCATCGCGACGGTGGAGATGTCGTTCGGGACGAACTGCATCATGTCGTAGATCGCCATCCCGGCGTCCACGACCCCGCCCGGCGAGTTGACGTAGATCGTGATGTCGCGCTCGGCGTCCTGTGCCGCGAGGAGCAGCAGCTGGGCGTTGACCCGGTTGGCGACCTGGTCGTCGATCTCGGTGCCGAGGAAGACGATGCGCTGGGCCAGCAGGCGCTCGACCAGCTGCATGTCCGCCAGCCGCGGCAGGTCGCCGGTGCTGGGCCGCGACCGCCCGATGTAGGTCTCCGCCGGCCGCTCGGCCGCGCGGTGCGCTGGCTCTCCGTTCACGTGCACCTCCGAGTTGATCTGTACGTTACGTACACTCCGTACGTATGGACACTAACGCCGGGGGACGAGGCGGACCAGGGGACCTTCCCCCGTTTCGCTATACGATGAATCACGTGGATGTTCCGGTTACCGAAGCACGGGCCCAGTTCGCGGATCTGGTCAACCGGGTCGCCTACACCGGCGATCCCGTCCGGCTCACCCGCCGCGGCAGGGTCATGGCGGCCCTGGTGTCTCCGGAGGACCTCGAGCTCCTGGAGCTGGTGCGGTCGCGGCGCCTCGACCTGGCGCGCGACCCGGCCCGCGAGCAGCCGGCCCAGCAGCAGGGCCAGCCCGCCCAGCCGGCCCAGCCGGCGGAGCGTCCGCAGCCGTCGCCGCTGCGCATCGCGGCCGAGTACCGCCCGCCCGGCTTCAACCGCTGACCGGCCGGCCCGGCGAGCGGGTCAGCCGGCGGGTGCGGGGCCCTGCCAGAGCCCGCGGGACGCCATGATCCGCCGGAGCGTGTCGATCTCGTCGGTCATGATGCCGTCGATGCCGAGGTCCAGGAGGCGTTCCATGTCGGCGGGCTCGTTGACCGTCCAGGCGTGGACCTGGAGACCGAGTTCGTGCGCGTGCGCGATGAACGACTCGGTGACGAAGGGGAGGGGCCCGAGGCCGTAGGGCACCTGGGCGCAGGCGACGCCGGTGGCGGCGAGCCGGACGAGCTTGGCGGCGGGCCCGCCGTAGGACCTGGCGCGCAGCGCCATCACCCCGCGCGGGCCCAGGGCGGTGCAGACGTCGCCCTTGGTGAACAGGGGAAGGCGGGCGCGCATCTGGGCCAGCCGGCGGGTGGAGAAGGACGTGATGCACACCCGGTTCCAGGCGGCCGTGCGGTGCAGCGCCGCGGCGAGCGGGCCGATGACGGGGGCGTCCTTGATGTCGATGTTGACGCGCGCCTCGGGGAAGGAGCCGAGGACGTCCTCCAGGAGGGGGATCGGCTCGGTCCCGCAGATGCGCGCCTTGGCGACCTCGGAGTAGGGGAGCTGGGCGATGGTGCCCGCGCGGTCGGTGACGCGGTCGAGGGTGCGGTCGTGGAAGGCGACGACGACGCCGTCGGCCGTGGCGTGGGCGTCGGTCTCCAGGTAGCGGTAGCCGAGCTCGATGGCGTGCTGGAACGCGGCCATGGAGTTCTCGGGCCCGCCGCCCGCGCCGCCCCGGTGTGCGAAGGGGATCGGCGCGGGATGGTCGAGGAACTCGTACGAGCGGCGCACCCGTCCGATTATGGCGGACGGCGCGATCCGACCGGACCTTACTGCGTAAAGGCGCCGGGTCGAGACGGTCGCTGCTACCGTCTGATCCCCCAGCCCGATCGACGAGGGAGCATCCGCATGGCGGACGTGGAGGACTACCGGGCGACGTTCGAGCTCGTGGACGCCGACGGCGACGGGTACATCTCGACCGGCGAGCTGAAGAACCTCATGGCCGCGCTCGGCGAGGAGATCACCGGCACGCGTGCGGTGGAGGTCGTCGTGGCCGCCGACGCCAACCGCGACGGGAAGATCTCCCTGGAGGAGTTCACCGCCCTCATGCAGCGGACCGCTCCCTCTTGACCTCCGCGCCGGCGGCCGGATCGTCGGTCAGGCCGGGCGGCGCCGGAGCATGACGGCGTTGTCGGTGCGGGTCATGACGCGGCCGTCCGGGGCCGTCTGGACGCGGTCGTGCTCGCCGGCGCGCAGCACGTCCCATTCGCCGTCGGGCAGGTCCAGGGACTTCAGGACCTCTTCGGCCGTGGGCAGGTGCACCCCGGGGTGGGCGTCGGGGTCCCAGGGCGGCGGGCCGGCGTGCCCGATGACGAGCAGGACGCCGCCGGGTGCGACGGCCGCTGCGGCTGTGCGCAGGATCCGCTCGCGCGGCATGCCTTCGATGGGGGAGTACAGGAACGCGGCGGAGACCAGGTCGTAGCGGCCCTCGGGGAAGGACGTTCCGAGGTCGTGGCGCTGCCAGTCGATGCGGCCGGCGACGCCCGCTGCTTCGGCGTGGCGTGCGGCGCGTTCGAGGGCGACGCCGGAGACGTCGGTGGCGGTGACGCGCCAGCCCCGGCGCGCGAGCCAGACGGCGTCCCCGCCCTCGCCGCAGCCGAGGTCCAGTGCGGTGCCGGGCTCCAGATCGGCGGCCTCCTCGGCGAGGACGGCGTTGGGGTCGCCGCTCCACACGCGCTCGTGCTCGGCGTAGCGCGCGTCCCAGAACTCCTGGTCGGTGGTGTGCTCCATGGCCCGATGATGCGCCGCCACCGCGCGATCCGCCGAACCTTGTTGCCGGAACGGCAACAAGGGCGGTCAGGCACGGGTGAGCCGCCAGAGCGCGGGGGAGCGGCAGGTGTGGGCGAGGCCGCGGATGGTGGCGCGTGCCGGGTCGCGGGCCACGGAGATGGTCAGGCCCATCTCGGTGGTGAGCCGTCCCGGCAGGGACGGCAGGCAGGCGCCGCCGCCGGTGAGCAGGAGCCCGCCGGCGCGGGCGGTGTGGCGCAGCGGTCCCGGCAGGTCGGTCAGCATGTGGCGCAGCGCGGTGGCGACCTGCTCCCGGACGTGCTCGGGAAGGCGGGGCATCCGGTGGCCCGCGGGCCGCTCTGGGACGTACTGGACGGACCGCGCGGCGTGGACGCGGCCCCGCATGATGACGGCCGTCTCGACGATGCCCGCCCCGATGTCGAGGATCAGGCGGGGCCGGGGGTCGGCGGAGTCGATCCCGGCGCCGATGGCGGCGGCGAGCGGGGCCTGCATGGTGCGGACCGGGCGGTCGGCGGCGGCGCCGACGGCGGTCACCGCGCGGCTCTGCTGGGTGCCGTTCGCGGCGGCCGGCACCGCGATCAGCACCTGGCGCAGTTCGTGGCCGGGGTCGGCTTCGAGGAGGGTCAGCCGGGCCAGCCGCGTGCAGGCGCCCGCGTCGATCACCATCCCGTGCTCGATGGGGCGGGCCCGCTCGGCGCGGCCGGGGGCGGTGCCGGGGGATGTGGCGGGCACGGGCCCGGTGACCGCGGAGGGGCGGTCGACGAAAACGGCGCGGGCGGGCACGGAGGCGCGGATGCGGCTGGTGCCGAGGTCGATGGCGGCGTGCGGCCCGGGTGATGCGGTCGTCCTCATCAGCGCCGTCGTTGCTGGCACTGCACGCAGCGGCGCGCGTACGGGATGATCTCCAGCCGGCCTTCGGGCACGGGTTCGCCGCAGTCTTCGCAGAGGCCGTAGGTTCCGTCGTCGAGGCGGGCGAGGGCCGCGTCGATCTCCTCCAGCGTGCTCTGCAGGCTCTCGCGGCGGGCGAGGGTCCCCTGGTCGGGCGCGGCGTCCTCCGCGTGCTCCAGGACGGTGAGCTGCGCGACCCGGGTCCGGCGCTCCTCCTGGAGGAGTTCGCGGGCCCGGCGGGCTCGCGCGCCGTCCGGCGGGTAGCCGGACGCGTCGTTGACCGCGCTGTTCACCGTCATGGCACTCGGGCTCCCTTCGCTCGCCGCTGGGGATAGGGGTCGGCGAATCTCCACCATGGGCGGGAAGGAGGCGAACGTCCATGGGGGGTGACACCCATTTGGGCGGGGCCCGGTACGCATGCGGTGCCGCTGCGCGACGGGTCCGGTACTGAGCGGGGCTAGGGCGTGTCCCGTGATCTTTGATGGCGGTTTGTTGTAGATGATCCGTGTGGATGAGGAGCGTCTGAAGCGTCATGACCTGACGGACGAGGAGTGGGCGCGGCTGGCGCCGCTGCTCCCTATGCAGAACGTGCACGGGGCTAGGTGGAGCGATCATCGGATGGTGATCAACGGGGTGTTCTTCCGGACCCGGGCGAGCTGCGCCTGGCGGGACCTGCCGCCGTGTTACGGCAGGTGGAAGACGGTCTACAACCGGCATCGCCGGTGGTCGCTGGACGGGACGTGGGAGCGGATCCTCGACGGGCTGCGCGCCGGGTGCGACGAAGCCGAGGGCGAGGACTGGACGGTCAGCGCCGACTCCACGATCGTGCGGGCGCACCAGCACGCGGCCGGGGCGCGGCACGCCCCGGCCGTCGACATCACCCAAAGGGGCCGGTAAAGATCACGAACGGATGACGAACGGCGGTCGCGAAGCGCTTGGCCGGTCCCGGGGTGGTCTGACCACGAAGATTCATCTGGTCGCCGATCGGCGGTGCCGTCCGATCGCCCGGCTCACCTCGCCCGGACAGCACGCCGACTGCCCGAAGTTCATCGCGCTGATGGAGTCCATCCGCATCCCGCGCCGCGGCGTTGGCCGTCCTCGCAAGAAGCCGGCACGCGCCTTGGCTGACAAGGCGTATACCTCCCGCGCCAACCGTCGCTACCTGCGGCGACGCGGTATCAAGGCCGTTATCCCGGTCAAGAAAGACCAGGCCGCCCATCGCGCCGGCCGCGGCTCCAAGGGCGGACGGCCGCCGGTCTTCGACCGTGACGCCTACAAAGAACGCAACACCGTCGAACGCTGCGTCAACAAACTCCGCCAGCACCGCGCCGTCGCCACCCGCTACGACAAGAGAGAACGCATCTACCAGGGCACCATCGACGTCGCCTCGATCCGCATCTGGCTCCGCCACCCCGCCAAATGATCAAGGGGCAGTCCCTAGTGGAGGCGTGCCAGCAAGTGGGCGTCGAGGAAGCCCCGTTCGGAGGCCGGATCGTGGAGCAGCCTGGCGAACGTGACAAGCCCGACCCCGGCCAGCAACTCGGCGAGCCGGTCCACCGGCCAGCTATAGGCGGGCGTCACCTTGTGGTCGAAGCGGACCGGCTCGGGTCCGTCCGTCGCGAAGAACGAGACCAGGAGCAGGCCCCCTGGGGCCAGGACACGTACCTGCTCGGCGAGGAGCGCGGGCATTTCCCCAGGCGGGGTGTGGATCATCGAGTAGTGAGCCAGCACGCCGCCGAGAGCGCCGTCCTCGACCGGCAAGGCCTCCATCCGCGCCTCATCAAACCGCAGCGCCGGATGGGCCCTCCGGGCGTGTTCGACCATGCCCGGGGAGAGGTCGAGCCCGAAGGCGTCCAGCTCCAGATCGTGCAGCATGGCCGTCAGATGTCCTGGCCCGCACCCGACGTCGGCTACCCGCGGCTTCCCGATCCCGCGCACCAACTCGGCGAAGGTGCCGATCATGTTCCGCGAGAACGGCTGATCCTCCAACCGATCGGCGAACATCGACGCATACAGCTCGACGACCCCGTCATAGGCCGCTCTGGTCTCGCCCTGGTGCTCCGTCACGGGAAGGGAAACTAACACCCGCGCACCTCCGCACCTTCTCCGGGCCCTATGCCGACCCCGCCCCTGGAGCCTGACCGTCCCAACACATGATCACGGGACAGGCCCTAGTCGCTCCATTCGCGGCGGCGGGCCTCGGCGAGGGCGATGGCGGCGGCCACGGCGACGTTGAGGGAGCCGACGCGCCCGATCTGCGGGATGTAGGTGACGGCGTCGGCGGCGGCCAGGAGGGCGGGGGAGCAGCCGTGGTCCTCGCCGCCGACGGCGAGGCAGACGTCGCCGTCGAGGGGCGCCTCGTGCAGGGGGACGGCGTCGGTGGTGAGCTCGACGGCGACGAGGCGCAGGCCCTCCTTGCGGACGGCCGCGGCGGCCTCGGCGGGGGTGCCGGCGTGCTCCCAGGGGACGAGGCGGTCGGTGCCGAGCGCGGTCTTGGCGGCGTTGCGGTGGGTCGGCGGGGTCGTGTTGCCGGCGAGCCAGAGGTGATCGACGCCGAACACGGCGGCGCTGCGGACGATGGAGCCCACGTTGAACGGCTGGGTGACCGATTCGACCAGGAGCCCGAGGCGGGCATTGGTGCGTCGGCGCCATTCGCGGTTGAGGCGCTTGACGTCGGTGGCGCGCAGCTGCCTGCGTCCCTGGGCGGGGTCGGGGGCGGTCATGGGGTGGTGGGGCCTTCCGTGGGGGCGTCCGTGCGGGCGGCGACGCGCAGGACGCGGTAGGAGGATCGGGAGGCGATCCGTTCGGTGGGGAAGCCCTGGCCGTTCAGCCACCGCTGGAGGGAGTCGGAGCCGAGGTGCTTCTGGACGACGAGATGGGCGAGGCCCGCGGGGGTGAGGCGGGGGAGCCAGGTGAGGAGGAGGTCGTGCAGGGCGGCCTTGCCGATGCGGATCGGGGGGTTGGACCAGATCGCGTCGAAGCGGAGGGCGGGGTCGGCCTCGTCCCCCAACACGAACCTTACATTGTCAAGGCCGGCGGCATTGGCATTGCCTTCAGCCAGCTCTATGGCCCGCCGATTAACGTCCACTCCCAAAACCCTCGCCTGCGGCGAGCGGCTGGCCAGGGTGAGGGCGATGGGGCCGTAGCCGCAGCCGAGGTCGAGGAGGTCGCCGGCCGCCGGTGGGGCGGGCGCGGTCTCCAGGAGGATGCGGGTGCCGGGGTCGATGCGGTCGGGGGAGAACATGCCGCTGTCGGTGTCCAGGCGCAGGTGCAGGTCGGGCAGGACGAGGTCGACGGAACGGCGGCGGCTGGCGGCGTCCGGCCGTTCGGCGAAGTAGTGTTCCCCCACGTCGGCCGACCGTATCAGCGTTGGGCGGGTACCGGCGCCGTCCCGGCGGGCACGGCAGGGGGCGCCGCGGGGGCCGGCCCGTCAGGGGAGGCGGGAGAACCAGGCCAGCGAGGCGCCGCCGGCGGCCAGCGCGAACAGCAGCGCGATCCCGATGTAGCGGGCGGCGACGTCGCGGTGCTCGGTCTCGAAGCCGAGGGAGGTGCCGATGTTGGCGTAGACCTCGCCGAGCTGGCCGGCGTCGGCGGCCTCGTAGGCCTTGCCCTCGGTGTTGTCGGCGAGGGCGCGCAGGGTCTCCTTGTTGACCGAGACGCTGGTGGTCTCGCCTTCGATGTCGACGGTGCCGTAGGGGGTGCCGAAGGCGATGGTGGAGACGGGGATCTGGGCGACGCGGCTGGCGTCGATGGCCTCCTGGACGGTGCGTCCGGTGGTGTTGTCCCCGTCGGACAGCAGGACGATGTGGGCGGGCGGCGGGTCCTGGCGGGCTTCGGCGTCGAAGGACTGGACGGCCTGCAGGGAGGTGAAGACGGCCTCGCCTATGGCGGTGCGTTTGGCCAGGGTGAGCCGGTCGAGGGAGGCGATGGCGGTGGCGCGGTCGTCGGACGGCGCGGCGATGAGGTTGGCGTTGCCGGCGAAGGCGACGACGCCGACGTTGAAGCGTGCGGGGAGTTCGCCGATGAACTTCTTGGCGGCGGCCCTGGCGGCGTCGAAGCGGCTGGGTGAGACGTCCCTGGCCATCATGGACAGGGAGACGTCGACGGCGACCATGATGGTGGCGCGGTCGCGGGGGACCTTGACCTCGTCGGCGGGGCGCGCGAACCCGACCATCATGAAGGCGATCATGATGAGGAAGAGGGCGGCGGCGACGTGCCGGCGCCAGCCGGGCCGTCGGGGCGCGACCTGGGAGAGCAGCGCGAGGTTGGTGAACCGGACGGCGTAGCTGCGCCGGCGGAACTGGAGCAGCGCGTAGGCGGCGCCGAGGAGCGGCAGCAGGCCGAGGAGCCAGAGGCGGTCGGGTGACAGGAAGGTCATGGACGCGCTCCCGCGGTGGAGACCGACCGGCCTGCGGCGCGGCGTTGGCGGAGGGCGAATCGGGCGATGTCGGCGATCCAGTCGCGGTCGGTGCGCAGGACGAGGTGGTGGGCGCCAGTGCGGCGCAGTGCGTCGCGGGTGCGCTCGCGCTGGGCGGCGGCGGCCGCGGCATAGCGTTCGCGGGTGCGGGCGCTGAGGACGATCTCGTGGACGGTTCCGGTCTCGGGGTCGGTCATCTCGACGAGGCCGATGTCGGGGAGGTCGAGTTCGCGGGGGTCGATGAT
>NZ_BMRO01000002.1:420617-432797 GCF_014648675.1 Actinomadura livida | reverse complement strand
GGGGTCGGCGGGGTCGAGGCCGGGGGTGGGGTCGCCGCCGTCGGGGGTGAGGAAGTCGGAGATGACCACGCGGAGGCCGCGGCGGGTCTGGCCGCGGTCGAGCGAGGTGATGGCGGCGGCGAGGTCGCGTGGGACGGTGCCGCCGGTGCCGCCGGTTCCTCCGGTGCTGTTGCGGGGGGCGCCGTCGTCGACGGATCGGGCGTCGAGGCAGGCCTGGAGGAGGGCGTAGAGGGCGGCTTTGCCGGTGCGGGCGGGCCAGCGGCGGATGCCGTCGGTGTGCAGGAGGTAGGCGCCGGCGCGGTCGCCGAGGCGGACGGTGAGGAAGCCGACGGCGGCGAGGGCGGCGACGGCGAGATCGCGTTTGGTCATGGTCTCGGTGCCGAAGTCCATGCTGGGGGTGAGGTCGACCAGGGCCCAGGCTTCGAGTTCGTGGTCGGCGATGAGGTCGCGGACGTGGGGGGTGGTGGTGCGGGCGGTGACGGCCCAGTCCATGTGGCGGACGTCGTCCTCGCCGGGCTGGTAGAGGCGGGCTTCGGCGAGTTCGGTGCCGGGGCCGGGGAGGAGGCCGAGGTGTTCGCCGTTGAGGAGGCCGTCGAGGCGGCGGGTGACCTGGAGCTGGAGGCGGCGCAGGGTGCGTTCGGGGGCGAGGTGGGCGATCTTGCCGCTGCGCCGCTGCCGGCCGGTTCCCGTCATGCGGTGGTCACCGCCGCTGCGGAGTGGTTCCACACGACGCGGGGCGGGGGGACGGCGGTGAGGATCTGGGCGATGACGTCGGCGGCGTCGACGCCGTCGGCGAGGGCGTCGAAGGTCAGGACGAGGCGGTGGGACATGACGTCGCGGGCGACGGCGCGGACGTCGTCGGGCAGGACGTAGTCGCGTCCGGAGAGCAGGGCGAGGGCGCGGGCGGTGGCGGCGAGGCCGAGGGTGGCGCGGGGGCTGGCGCCGATGTCGATGACGCCGCGCAGGTCGGGGAGGCGGTACTGGTCGGGTTCGCGGGTGGCCATGACGAGGCGGACGATGTAGTCGGCGATGAGTTCGTGGACGGAGACCTCTTCGGCGGCGCGCTGGAGTCCGGCGAGGCGGTCGGTGTCGAGGATCTGGGCGGCTTCGGGGGGGTCGACGCTCATGCGCTGGAGGATCTGGAGTTCCTCGTGGGCGGCGGGGTGGTGGACGTCGACCTTCATGAGGAAGCGGTCGCGCTGGGCTTCGGGGAGGGGGTAGACGCCTTCGGATTCGATGGGGTTCTGGGTGGCGAGGACGATGAAGGGTGCGGGGAGGGGGTAGGTGTTGCCGCCGAGGGAGACCTGGCGTTCGGCCATGACCTCCAGGAGGGCGGACTGGACTTTGGCGGGGGCGCGGTTGATCTCGTCGGCGAGGACGAAGTTGACGAAGACGGGGCCGAGTTCGACGTCGAACTGTTCGGTGGAGGGGTGGTAGATGCGGGTGCCGACGATGTCGGAGGGGACGAGGTCGGGGGTGAACTGGAGGCGGGCGAAGGTGCCGCCGACGACTTTGGCGAGGGTGCCGACGGCGAGGGTCTTGGCGACGCCGGGGACGCCTTCGACGAGGCAGTGGCCGCGGGCGAGCAGGGCCACGATCATGCGTTCGACCATGTGTTCTTGGCCGACGATGACTTTTTTGACCTCGGTGAGGGTGTTCTGGAGGAGGGCCGCGGCCTCGTCGACGTCGGTGGCGGCGATGGTCATGGTGGGTTTTCCCTCACTAGTCCTAGTCCCTGGGTGCCGGGGCTGGGCGCTTTTTCGACCCTACGCGATCACTTGTACCCGTTCGTTGGGGATACGTGCGCGCGGGCGGTGATCGGTTCGGGGGGCGGCGGGGGCGGTGGGTTTTCGCTGGGCCGATCGTAGGGCGTGGTTGTTAGTGTTGCGGCCATGTCGAGGCCGTTGCCCCCGGGTGATCCTGTTCGGCTGGGGCCGTTTCGTTTGTCGGCGCGCTTGTCGGAGTCGGCTGCCGGGATCGTGTTCCTGGGGGTGGACGCCGAGGGGCGGCGCGCGAGTGTGGCGGTGCTGAACCGGGGTGCGGCGGGTGATGCGGCGGCGCGGGATCGGTTCCGGGCGGCGATCAATGCGGCGGTGCCGGCGTCGGGGTATGCGGGTGGGCCGGCGCCGGGGTCAGGGGCGGGTCCGGGTGATGGGGCGCCGGTGGTGGCGGCGCAGCCGGATGGGCCGGCGCCGTGGGTGGCGACGGCGTATGAGGCGGATCGGGCGGGGGCGGAGCGTTTCCTGGAGCCGGTGATGTTCCGGGGGGCGGGGCGGTCGTGGTGGGGTGGTCGCCGGCGTGGGCCGCAGTTCCAGCCGTATTGGCTGGGGTCGGGTGAGCCGGCGCTGGAGCGTGCGGAGCCGTCGCCGGGTGTGGTGCCGGGGCCGGTGCCGGTGGGGGAGCGGGCGCCGGAGCGGAGTCTGGTGGCGGTGGTGCTGGGGTTGGTGGTGCTGCTGGCTGTGCTGGCGGTGCTGATGGGGGTGTTGTTCGCGTGTCAGCCGGAGGCGACGGAGCCGCCGCCGGAGCCTGTGGAGCCGACGCCGACGTTCGAGCGGCCGTCGCGGTCGCCGTTTCCGGGGCGTCCTTCGCCGACGCCGTCGCCGTCGGGTTCGAGGCCGCTGCCGTCTCCGTCGCCGTCGGGTACGGGCGGGGATGACGGAGCGCCGCTGTAGGGGCCTGTTCGCGGGGCCGTGTGAGCTCGGGGCCGTGTGGAGGCGTGGCCTTGTGGTGGGCGGGTGGCGCGGGGAACGGCGTTGCGGGGCCGGGCGGCGGTGGTCAGCATGGGGGGATGCTGGAGAGTGTGGCCGCCTTCGCGGGCGCGGCGGTGCTGATCGCGATGGCGCCGGGGCCGAGCACGGTCGTGATCATGCGGGAGTCGATGCGGTCGCGGCGGGCGGGGCTGGCGACGGTGCTGGGCAACGAGGCGGGGGTGCTGGCGTGGGGGCTGGCGGCGGCGGTGGGGTTGTCGGCGCTGCTGGCGGCGTCGCGGCTGGCGTATGACGGCCTGCGGGTCGCGGGCGCGGTGGTGCTGGTGTGGTTCGGGGCGCGTGCGCTGTGGCATGCGCGGCGGGGCGGTTCAGTGCCGGCGGGGGACGCGTCGGTGGGGGACGGGGCGGCGGGTGCGGTGGGCCGGTCGGGGTGGGGGTGTTTCCGGCTGGGGTTGGTGACGAACTTCGCGAATCCGAAGGCGGGGGTGTTCGCGGTGTCGTTCCTTCCGCAGTTCGTGCCGGCGGGGTGGCCGGTGCCGGTGGTGCTGGTGGCGTTCTCGGTGCTGTGGGCGCTGATCGATCTGCTCTGGTACTCGGTGGTGGTGTGGCTGGTCGGTGCGGCGCGGCGGGTGCTGGACCGGGTGGAGGTGCGGCGCCGGCTGGAGCAGGTGTGCGGTGTGGTGCTGGTGGCGCTGGGCGTGCGGTTGGCGGTGGCGGTGCGCTGAAGCGGGGCGCCGGATTTGGCAGATTCTCATGATCACATTTGGGGTGGGCGGTCGTAGCCTGGGGCGATGACGGCTCTTGACGACCTCGCTGACCGGTACGTGGACGAGTTCGCCGCGCTGGATCCGTGCATGGCGGCGGGGATGGGCGTTTCGGGGCAGGAGGGGCGGCTGACCGACTACGGCCCGGAGGGCGCGGCGGCGCGTGCGGAGCTGACGCGGCGGACGCTGGCGGAGCTGGAGCGGACGCCGGTGGAGGGCGCGGCGGAGCGGGTGGCTGCGGCGGTGCTGGCCGAGCGGCTGCGGGTGGAGGCTGCGCTGGGCGAGGCGGGGGTTCGCGAGGGCGTGCTGGACACCATCGACGGGCCGGTGCAGCGGATCAGGACGTCGATCGAGCTGCTGGACCGGGGGCCGGAGACCGACTGGCCGGCGGTGGTGTCGCGGGTGGGCGCGGTCGCGGGTGCGCTGGGCGGGCTGCGGGTGACGCTGGAGGAGGCGTGCCGGGCGGGGCGGCTGGCGGCGCGGCGGCAGGTGGTCCGCAGTGCGCGGGAGTGCGCGGAGGTGCCGGGGTATCTGGCGGGGCTGGCGGCGCGGTACGGGGACGGGCCGCTGCGGGCGGCGCTGGACGGGGCGGTGGGGGCGGCGTCGGCGGCGCTGGGGGAGTTCGCGTCGTTTCTGTCGGGTGCGGTGGCGGCGCGGGCGCCGGAGCGGGATGCGCTGGGCGCGGACCGGTACCGGCTGGGGGTGCGGGAGCTGCTGGGGACGGAGCTGGATCTGGCGGAGACCTACGCGTGGGGCTGGGAGGAGCTGGCGCGGATCGAGTCGGAGATGGCGGGTGCGGCGGGGCGGGTGCTGCCGGGTGAGCCGCTGCCGGCGGTGCTGGCGGCGCTGGACGCCGATCCGGCGTACCGGATCGAGGGGGCGGAGGCGTTCCTGGGGTGGATCCAGGAGCTGGCCGATGGTGCGATCGCGGAGCTGGACGGGGTGCATTTCGACATTCCGGCGCCGCTGCGGCGGATCGAGTGCCGGATTCCGCCGGTGGAGTCGGGGATCTACTATCTGGCGCCGGCGGAGGACCTGTCGCGTCCGGGGACGGTGTGGTGGACGGTGCCGGACGCGCCCGGCGGGGTGGCGACGTGGAGCGTTCCGGCGACGATGTTCCACGAGGGGGTGCCGGGCCATCATCTGCAGTTGGGGGTGACGGTGCTGAATCCGGCGCTGAACCGGTTCCAGCGGGTGGCGGGGGAGCTGCATCCGGGGCATTGCGAGGGGTGGGGGCTGTACGCGGAGCGGCTGATGGACGAGCTGGGCCTGTACCGGGAGCCGGCGTACCGGCTGGGGATGCTGGCGGGCGGGCAGCGGTTCCGGGCGGCGCGGGTGGTGCTGGACATCGGGATGCACCTGGAGCTGGAGATTCCGCGCGGGGCGGGGTTCCACGAGGGGGAGCGGTGGTCGCCGGAGCTGGGGCTGGAGTTCCTGCGCGGCCGGATGGGTCCGGAGTCGGGCGTGTCGGCGGCGTTCGAGATCGACCGGTATCTGGGGCGGCCGGGGCAGGCGATCGCCTACAAGGTGGGGGAGCGGCTGTGGCTGGAGGCGCGGGAGGCGGCGCGGCGGCGTGCGGGGGCGGCGTTCGACCTGAAGGAGTTCCATCGCCGGGCGCTGGATCTGGGGCCGATGGGCCTGGATCTGATGCGGGCCGAGCTGACGGGTCCGTGAGCTGGGGCGGGGCAGGCCGGGGTCAGGGTGTCGCGACGTCGGCGATGCCGGTTTCGCGGAGCCGCCGGCTGCGCAGCGCCTGTCCCGGGCCGGGCGGGGCGTCGGGCGGCTGGGGTGCGTCGGCGGTGGCTCCGACGTGGCAGGCGGCCTGGTCGCCGGGGTCGAGGACGCGCTTCTCGTAGTCGGGGGGCCAGCGCAGCTGGATCCGGCGGCCGCAGGTGGAGCATGCCCACTGTTCGAGTCCGGAGGCGTCGGCCTGGATCATCCGCATCTCGTGCGTGCTGTACACGGTGGTTTCTCCTCGACCTTGGACCGGTTCCGGTCACCTGGTGATTAGTAGGTGATTGCCCACGTCAACCGGGTTAAACGGTTGAGGCAAGGGTCTTTATGGTCGAGGTCTCGTTATTTTGCCTACCGCCCTAAACCGGGGGTTCGGGGCGGAGGGCGTCGCGGACGGCGGCGCCGATCTCGGCGATGGCCTCGGCGGGGCGGCGCGCGAACGCGCCCCAGCCGAGGAATCCGTGGTCCAGGCCGGTGCCGGTGATCAGGGTGACCGGGACGCCGGCGTCCCGCAGCCGCCGGGCGTGCCGTTCGGCCTGGGGCCGCAGGCGGTCGTACTCGGCGGTGGCGATGACCGCGGGGGGCAGGCCGCGGGGGTCGGGGTCCAGCAGCGGCGACACGTCGGGGTGGGCGGGGTCGGCGCCGCGCAGGTAGGCGCGCAGGGCGCGGTCGACGCCGGAGGGCGGGAACCGCAGGCCGTCGGGGTCGGGTTGCCGCGGCGGGACGGCGCGCAGGTCCAGCGCCGGGTAGAGCAGCACCTGCAGGGCGGGGCGCGCGGGCCCGGGGCCGCGGAGCCGCGCGGCCGCGGCGATCTGCCCGCCGGCGCTGTCGCCGGCGACGCCGATCCGGGCGGGGTCCAGGCCGAGGGCGGCGGCGTGCCCGGTGACCCAGCGGACCGCGGCGGCGGCGTCGTCGACCGCGGCGGGGTAGGGGTCCTCGGGCGGCCGGCGGTAGCCGACCGACACCCAGGCGGTGCCGCTGGCCAGCGCGAGCGCCCGGACGACGGGGTCGTAGGACGCGACGTCGCCGAGGATCCAGCCGCCGCCGTGGAAGAACACCAGCGCCGGTGCGGGTTCGCCGGAGCCGGGCCGGTACAGGCGTGCGGGCAGCGGCCCGGCTGGGCCGTCCACGACGAGGTCCTTGACGGTGCCGACCGGTGGGCGCGGGGAGCGGGCCAGGTCGGCGGCGAGTTCGCGGCGTGCATCCTCGACGCCGCCGCCGGGCGGCGCGGCGGGTTCGGCGAGGCGGCGGCGCATGAACGCCAGGTACTCCGGATCGCGGCCCATGAAACCCTCCCGGGGGCCGAGCCTACGGGTCCCCGCCGGACCGGGGAACCGCGCCGGCCTCCGTTCGGGGTGCGTGCCGGTCAGGGGCCGGCCGGCGGGTGCCACCGGTAGAGCATGTCGGCCTGCCGCAGGACGGCGGTGGGGCCGAGGAGGCCGGCCGGCCGCATCAGGCCGTCGCGGACCGCGACCGGCGCGGCGCCCGACAGGGCCGTCAGGCGCGTGACCCGGTGGGAGCGGCGCATCACCGCGGTGGTGCGGGGCAGCCGTGCGGCGGTGTAGCCGGGTGGCCCGCCGCCGGCGGTGACCTCGTGCGCGAGGACGACCGCGTCCTCGATGGCCTGGCAGGCGCCCTGGCCGAGGTTGGGGGTCATGGGGTGCGCGGCGTCGCCGAGGAGCACGACCCGGCCCCGGTGGAAGGACGGCAGGGGCGCGGGCAGGTGGTGGATGTCGTTGCGCAGCAGCGCGTCGGGGGAGACGGCGTCCAGCAGCGCGGGGATCGGGTCGTGCCAGCCGCCGAACAGGCGTTTCAGTTCGGCGAGTTCCGCGGCGGCGTCCTGCTCCCGGGCGCCTTCGGCGGCGGGGGCGGTGGCGTAGAAGTAGGTGCGGCCGCCGGCCAGCGGCGTCATGCCGAACACCCGGCCGCGTCCCCACGCCTCCCCGGGCGTGCCGCCCGGCACCGGTCCGGCGGTGAGGCCGCGCCAGGCGGTCAGCCCGGTGTGGCGGACGGGCGGGTGCGCGGGGAACAGCGTGCCGCGGACGCCCGACCGCATGCCGTCGGCGGCGACGACCAGGTCGGCGCCGTGCTCGGCGCCGCCGGCGGTCACGGTGCCGCCGGGGGTGACCGCGGTGACGTGCGAGCCGAGGTGCAGGGCCTGCGGGGGGACCCGCGCGGCGAGTTCGCCGACGAGGGCGGTGCGCAGGAGCGCGACGGTGGGGTCGCCGTAGCGGGCGTGCGCGGCCTCGGCGGAGGTGCGGCTGAGCCAGCCGCCGGCGGCGCGGCGGACGCCGCCGTCGCCCTGCATGGCGGACAGGTCCCGGACGGCGTCGCCGGCGCCGATGGTGTCCAGGGCGCGCAGGGCGTTGGGGCCGATGGCCAGGCCCGACCCGGCGGGGCGCAGGGACGCGGAGCGTTCGTGCACCTGGACGTCCCAGCCGCGGCGGTGCAGGGCCGCGGCGGTGCAGGGCCGCGGCGGCGGTGAGCCCGCCGATCCCGGCGCCGGACCCGACCCCGGCCCCGCCGAACTGCGCGCCGCGGTCAGCGGCTACCTCGCCGGCGTCCTGCCCGCTACCGGCCCCGGGCACGACCGCAACGGCACCGACCCGCACACGGCCGCCCAGTCGGGGTAGCGCCGGCCGGGCCGGAGGAGCCCGCCCGGCGGCGGAAAACCCTTTGCCGCGGTGCGGGCGGCCGGGGCAGTCTGGATCGCGCAGGCACCGCACCGGTCCATGGCGCCGGAGCCGGGCGGCGGTCCGCGCGGCCGCCGCGGGCGGGTTCGACTCCCGCCGGCGTCTTCGGCTCCGCCCCCGCGTCACCCTGGGGGCGGAGCCCCGCTCCCCGTAGCTCAGCGGACAGAGCACCGGCCTCCGAAGCCGGGAGCCGCAGGTTCGATTCCTGCCGGGGAGACCCCGAGCCGCCGGTCACGGCCCGGTCAGGGCAGGGCGGTCAGGGCAGGGCGCGGGCGATGCAGTCCAGGACGCGTTCCAGCCCGTGGCGGAACTGCTCGTCGCCGGACATGCGCGGCAGCCGCGCCTCCCGCACGACCCGCTCGAATCTGGGGAAGTCGCCGGTGGCCAGCAGGTCCAGCAGGTGGGGGTCCAGGTGCGGGTCGTCGTGGGTCCGCCACGGCCCCGGCGGCGTCCGGCCCTGCCCGCCGCCCCGGGCCGCCGCCGCGATCTCGCCGCGCACGACGTGCTGGACGTAGCCGTTCAGCATGTCGATCAGCGTGATCACGTCGTCCAGGGGCGGGCCGACGTCCAGCGCGCCGATCGCGAACTCCATCAGCCGCAGCCGGTTGGGGCCGAGCATCGCGCGGGTGCCGTCCAGGCCCGCCAGCCAGGGGTGCCGCAGCCATATCGCGCGGGTGCTCTCGGCGATCAGCGCCAGGTCCGCGCGCCAGTCGCCGCTGGGCCGGGGCGGCACGTCCATCTCCGCCAGGACGTGGTCGGCCATCAGCTCGACCAGGTCGTCGCGGGAGGAGACGTACCGGTACAGCGACATCGCGGCGGTGCCGAGGTCGGCCGCGATCCGGCGCATCGACGCCGCCTCCAGGCCGTCGGCGTCGGCGATGCGGATCGCCGCCTCGGTGATCTGGACGCGGCTGTAGGCGGGGCGGGGGCCGCGGCCCGGCCGCTCCGGGACCGACCAGATGCTGACGTGCTCGCCGCCTGTCACCGGACCTCCTGATGCTCTCCCCAGGCATCCTAGTTGCGTACGCCATACCCAAAAGGGCGGCTCTCCCGTCCGCCGGGACGCGGGCGGCGCGTCCCGGCGGACGGGCACCGTCCACGGCCGGCCGCTACACGCCGAACGGGGCGGGGTAGGCGATCGTGCCGGACGGGACCGGGCCCGGCCCGTCCAGCACCAGCGCCATCAGCGCCTCCTCCGGCACCTCGAACGGCGCGGCGACCCCCAGCGACGACGCCGGCGCGAACCCGAACCGCGGGTAGTACCCCGGATGCCCGAGCACCACCACCAGCCGCTCGCCCCGCCCGCCGGCGGCGCGCGCGGCCGCCGCGGCCAGCGCCGCGCGGACCGCGGCGCCGCCCGCTCCCCGCCGCTGCCGGGCGGGCAGGACGGCCACCGGCGCCAGCGCCAGCGCAGCGGCCCCGCCGACGCGGCAGCGGGTGAGCAGCGCGTACCCGGCGACCACGCCGCCGGGCGTCTCGGCGACCGCCGCCAGGCCCGGCACCCAGGCCGGGTCCCGGCGCAGCGCGTCGACCAGGCGGGCCTCCTCCTCGGTCGGGAACGCCGCCGCGACCACGGCGCGGACCGCCGCGGCGTCGCCGGGGCCCTCCGGCCTGGTCACCCAGGTCACCGGCCCCGCCCCCGTTCCCGGTACATCCGCCGCTGCCACCGGGAGATCTCCTTGGACCGGGCGCGGCGCTCGGCGTCCAGGCGCGCGTCGGCGCGGGAGGCGATCCAGTCGTTCTCGCGCTGCAGCTTGCGGTGGCTGTCCAGGCGCCGCCGCGGCAGCGTCCCGTCCTCGACGGCGGCCAGGACCGCGCAGCCCGGCTCGGTGCGGTGCGCGCAGTCGCCGAACCGGCAGTCCGCGGCCAGTTCGGTGATGTCGGCGAACGCGCGTTCCAGGCCGTCGGCCGCCTCGAACAGGCCCACCCCGCGCAGGCCCGGCGTGTCGATCAGGACGCCGCCGCCCGGCAGCGGCAGCAGCTCGCGCCGGACGGTGGTGTGGCGGCCCTTGCCGTCGCCCGCCCGGACCGCGCCGGTGGCCAGCGCGTCCCGGCCGAGCAGCGCGTTGCCGAGGGTGGACTTGCCCGACCCCGACGGCCCGACCAGGACCACCGTCCCGTGCAGGGCGGCGCGGACGGCGCCGACGCCGCCGCCGGACGCGGCGCTGCACGCGACCACGTCCACGCCCGGCGCGGCCTCGGCGACCCGCGCCTCGGCGCCGGCGGTGCCGGGCACGCGGTCGGCCTTGGTGAGCACGACCACCGGCCGCGCGCCGCTCTCGAACGCCAGGGCCAGCAGCCGCTCGACGCGGCCGAGGTCCAGGCGGGCGTCCAGCGACACCGTGATGGCGACGGTGTCGACGTTGGCGGCCAGCACCTGGCCGCGCGAGTCCCGCGACGCCGACGACCGCACGATCGCGGTCCGTCGCGGCAGCAGCGCCGCCACCACCGGCCGCCCGCCGGGGCCGCCGGGACGCAGCGCCGCCCAGTCGCCCGTGCACGGCACCAGCGGCGGCCCGCCCGGCGCACCGGCGGGCGGATCGCTGAACAGACCGGCGGATGAATGGGCGGACGGATCAGCCGGCGGGTCGGCGGGCGAGGCGGGGACCGGGCCGGTCACGGCCCGCATCGGGCCCTGCCCGGTGACCACGTCGCACAGGCCGCGGTCGACCGCGGCCACGCGCGCGGGGATCAGCCCCGCCGCGCCATAGGAGATGAACGCGTTGTCGAGGGCGTCGTCCCAGCCGTAGGCGGCCAGCGGCGACGACCCCGCGGATGCGGAAGGCAATGTCTTGGAACCCTTGCGTGAAAAGGGGCCCCGGCGCGTACGCGTCCGGCCGGTGAGGCGGGACGGGTCAGCCGGCGGCCCGGGGAAGGAGGACGGGCCGAGTGCCGCGCACGGCGGCGACCGCAACGACGGCCATACGTCTCCACCTCCCCTTTCCGGTTCCGCCCGCGACTGTACTCGCCGCCCCCGCACCCGCGCCAGCCATTTATCCGCCGCCCCGTCCCCCGGCGCCCGTCCGGGGCGGGCGCTCCCCCGCGCGGGGGAGCGGGATCGGCCGCCGCGGGGAGGCGCCGCCCCGCCCCCGGCCCGCAGGATCGGGGCCATGACCACCCAGCTCACCGGCCCCGCCGCCGCGCCCGGGAAAGCGCGCCGCGACCTCGACCGCGTCGTGCCGTGGGCCGCGGCCGCCTGGCTGCTCGCCTACGGCGTCCTGCGCGCCTACTGGGCGGCCGGGAACCAGCCGCAGGACATGTCGCCCGCCGGGCCCGACCTGGTCGTGTTCACCGGCTGGCGGGGCGTCGCGCTGTGCGGCGCCGCCGCGGCCGTCCTGCTCGCCCTCGCGCACCCGGCCGCGCGGCACCGCACCGGGCGGGTCCTGCGGCTCGCCGCGTGGACGGCCGCCGCGGCCCTCGCCGCCGCGGCCGCGATGCTGCTCCTCGACGTGATCGGCGCGGTCCTGCCCGGCCTCGGCGTCGCCTTCCACCCGCTGGGCGCGCTCAGCCGCGCCGCGTGCGCGGCCGCCGCGGTCCTGACCGGCCTCGCGGCCCGCGCGCACCGCCGCCGCACCCGCGGCGGA
This sequence comes from Actinomadura livida, assembly GCF_014648675.1. Lineage (GTDB taxonomy): Bacteria > Actinomycetota > Actinomycetes > Streptosporangiales > Streptosporangiaceae > Spirillospora > Spirillospora livida. The sequence continues at coordinate 421,314 of NZ_BMRO01000002.1, read as the reverse complement.
TGCGGCGGATGCGGGCGCGCGGCCGCCGCGGCGGGCCCGCTCGACCGCACCCCCGCGTGGGCGTACCGGGCCGCCTACCTCGCCGTCGCCGGCTGCGCCGCCCGCGTCGCGGCGCAGGCCGCCGTCGGGTTCGGGGGGGCGCCGCTGTCGGGCGGCGCGTCGGCGCTGCTGTTCGAGGCCGGGTTCGTGCTCGGCGGGACCCTGCTGCCGCTCGCGCTCGTGCACCCCTTCGGGCGGACGTGGCCGCGCCCGCTGCCCGTCCTCGGCGGGCGCCGCGTCCCGCGCCGGCTGGTGCTGTGGCTGGCCGCCGCGGTCTCCGCCGGCCTGACCGTCTACTTCGGGCTGATGCTGCTGCTGATGTGCTGGGAGCGGCTCCACGGCCGCGACCCGTTCCCGCCCGAAGGGGGCCTCGACCTGCCCGAGGCGTTCTTCTGGGCCGCCGTCCCCGCCTACGTCCTGTGGGGCGCGGGGATGGCCGTGGCCGCCCGCGCCTACGCCCGCCGCACCCGCGTCCCCTGCCCCGGCTGCGGCCGCTGACCTCGCCGCCCCGGCGTCCCGGCCGGAACCCGCGGCGCCGTTCGGAAGTTATGGTGATTTGGGGGGCGGATCGTGCTGAGGGGCGTGGCTGTGGACGACAAGGACCTGCAAGACAACCGCGACGGAGACGCCGACAACGGCGGTGCGGGCGGCGGTGCGG
>NZ_BMRO01000002.1:387612-420607 GCF_014648675.1 Actinomadura livida | reverse complement strand
GCTGGAGGAGATCTGGGACGGGCTCGCCCCGGCCGCAGCGACCGCCGCGCGGACCGCCGCCACCGCCGGGGAACCCGCCGTCGCCGCCGCCCGCCGGGCCGCCGCGGTCGCCGCGGCCCGCATCCTGGACCAGCTCGCCGGCACGCCCGCGATGAAGGCCGTCGAGCAGGCCGCCCGCGACGCCGCGGTCAAGGCCGCCTCCGCCGCCGCCGAACGCGCCGTCACCGAGGCCCGCGCCGCCGCCGCGGCCAACCCCGCCACCGCGGGCGCCTACCAGGCCGCCGCCACCGCGCTGGCCCTCGCCGAGCAGGCCGCCCAGCAGACCGCGCGGCACCCCATGGCGGCCGCCGCGCGCCGCTTCGCCGCCGGGCCCCTCGCCCGCGCCGCGGCCGACGCCGCCCTGGACGTCGCCGCCCGCACCGCCGCCGCGCCCGTCGTGCAGGCCGCCACCAGGACCGTCGTGGACGCCGCGGTCGACACCGTCGCCGACGCCGCCGCCGAGGCCGCGATGACCGCCGGCCGCGACGTCGTCGCCCGCGTCGTCCGCGAGACCGCCGAGCAGGCCGCCCGCGACCTGGCCGGCACCGTCCGCGACCGCGCCCGCGCCGCCGCCGCCGCGCCCGAGCTCGCCCCCCTCACCGGCGCCGCCGCCGGGCTCGCCGCCCGCGCCGCGGCCGACCCCGCCGTCCGCGGCGCCGCCCGCGACGCCGCGGCCCTGGTCACCGACCTCACCGGCAGCGCCGTCGCCCGCACCGCCCGCGACCTGGCCCTGCGCACCGCGTCCCGCGCCGCCACCGCCGCGATCGAGGCCGTCCTGCGCGAACTGCTCCGCGACGCCCTCAAACTCGCCATGCAGGACACCCTGCGCGGCATCGTCGCCGACGTCGCCCGCGACGTCGTCGTCGACGTCGCCAAGACCACCTGGACCACCGCCACCCGCCCCGCCCCCGGCGCCGGCCCGCGCGTGGCGGCGGCCGTCATCGTCGAGGAGACCGTCGAGGACGCCCCCGCCGGGCGGACCCGCACCACCGACGTGTGGGCGCAGGTCACCACCGGGGAGACCCCCGAAGCCGGACGTGATGTACTCGGAGGGGAAGGGCCGTCCCGGCCGGCGGACGACACGAACGGGAAGTGATCTGGATGGCCGACACCCTCGACGACGCCGCCGTCGCCGGACGGCTGCGCGACCTGCCCGCCTGGGAGCGCGACGGCGACCTCATCCGCAGGACGGTGAAGGCGCCCGCCTTCCTCGCCGGCATCGACCTGGTCGGCGACGTCGCCCGCGCCGCCGAGGACGCCGACCACCACCCCGACATCGACATCCGCTGGCGCACCGTGACCTTCGCCCTCACCACCCACAGCGCCGGCGGGCTGACCGGCAAGGACTTCGACCTCGCCGCCGCGATCGACCGGATCGCCGCCCGGCACGGCGCCGAATAGCCCCGTGCCCGCCCAGCACCCGGGCGAGGGGCCCGGCCGGGGCCCGGTGCAGGTGGCGGTGTGCGGGCCCGGCGAGTGCACCGGACGCGAACGCGGCCACGCCCGCGAGACCGGGCGGCTGCTCGCCCGGCACGGCGCCGTGGTCGTCTGCGGCGGACTCGGCGGGGTGATGGCCGCCGCCGCGGCGGGCGCCCGCGCCGCCGGCGGCGTCGTCGTCGGCGTCCTGCCCGGCACCGACCGCGCCGCCGCCGGCACCGACCTCACCGTCGCGCTGCCCACCGGCCTCGGGCAGGCCCGCAACAACGTGATCGTCAACGCCGCCGACGCCGTGATCGTCATCGGCGGGTCCTGGGGGACGCTGTCGGAACTGGCCCTGGCGATGCGGCGCGCCGCCGTCCCGGTCGTGCAGATCGGCGGCTGGCGCGTCCACGACCACGACGGCCGTCCCGCCCCCGGCATCGTCCACGCCGCGGACGCCGCCGAGGCCGTCGCGGCCACCGGCCTGTTCGGCCCGCCGCCCGCCCGCTGACGGCGCGTCAGTGCGCCGAGACCCCTCAGTGCGCGGAGAACCCGCCGTCCACGAAGATCGACTGGCCGGTGACGTAGCCGGCGGCCGGCGAGGCCAGGAACACCGCCGCGCCCGCGAAGTCCTCCGGCAGCCCGTTGCGGCCGGTGAGCGTGCGCCCGGCGAGCGTCCGCACCAGCTCCGGGTCCGCCGAGACCCGCGCGTTCAGCGGCGTCATCACGAACCCCGGCACCAGCGTGTTGGCGGTGACGCCCCGCGGCGACCACGCCTCGGCCTGCGACCGCGCCAGCGCCACCAGCCCCGCCTTGGACACCCCGTACGCACCGCTGGTCAGCGACGCCCGGAACGCCTGCTGCGAGGAGATGTGGATCAGCCGCCCGAAGCCCCGCTCGGCCATCCCCGGCCCGAACCGCCGCCCGAGCAGGAACGGCGCCTCCAGGTTCACCGCCATCGTGGCGTCCCACACCTCGTCGCCGAGCTCGCCCATCGCAGGCCGCAGGTTCACCCCCGCCGAGTTCACCAGGATGTCCGGCTCCCCGAACGCGGCCGCCGCCTCCTCCGCCGCCCGGGCCACCCCCTCGCGGGTGCCCAGGTCGGCGCTGACGGCCGCCGCGCGGCACCCGTGGCCCTCCAGCTCCCGCACCGCCGCGGCCAGCTCCGCCGCCCGCCGCGCCACGACCACCACCGACGCGCCCGCCCGGCCCAGCGCCCCCGCGACCGCCCGCCCGATCCCCGAGCTGCCGCCCGTCACGACCGCGACCCGCCCCTCCAGCGAGAACAGCTCCGACAGGTACGACGCGGGGGACGGCCGATCGCTCATGACCGCAGAGTCTACGAGCCGGCGCGCCCGGGAGCGGCCGCGCCCCGGGCAGGCGCGGCACGCCAGGCACCGGTCAGGGGCCGGTCAGGGGTCGAAGCGCCACCGCGACGCGCCGAACGGCTCGGCGGTGGCCACCCCCGCCGCGGTGCGGAACGTCAAGCGGTACAGGTGCCACGGCGGCGGGCCCGCGCTCTGCGCGCTGTAGGGGGCGGTGAGCGCGCCGCCGTCCACCCGCGCCGGCCAGCCGCCCTCCCGGAACCCGGCCGCGACCGGCTCCAGCACCGCGGGATCGGTGACGCGGACCGCCTCGCCCTCCAGCACCAGGTCCACCCCCGGCGCCCGCACCGACAGCGTGCACGCCGGGTTCGCCGCCAGGTCGCGGGACTTGCGGGTGCCGGGCCCGCTGGTGAAGTACAGGTCGCCGTCGTGCCACAGCGCGCCCACCCCCGCCGCGTGCGGGCGGCCGTCGGGGCGGACCGTCCCCAGGAACACAGGCGTCTCCGGCTTCGGCAGCGCCTCCCGCAGCGCCGCGCGCGCGGTGTCCCAGGTCAGGACACCGTCGCCGTAGATGTCGAGGTTGCGGGTCTGCGCGGGTTCGCGGTCGGTCATCGTCGTCCCTCCTCACGATCGAGCGTCCGCAGATGAAGACCCCGCCGAGCCCGCGAAATCATCGCCCGCACCGCACACCGGGCCCGATCCCGGGGAACGCGGTCAGGATCTGGCCGCGTTCCCGCGCATACTGGAGGGCATGCCGCCGTCCGAACGCCTGCTGCGGCTGCTGTCGCTGCTGCAGGCCCGCCGCGAATGGAGCGGCCCCGAGCTGTGCGAGCGGCTCGGGGTCAGCGCCCGCACCGTCCGCCGCGACATCGGGCGGCTGCGCGACCTCGGCTACCCCGTGCACGCCGCCCCCGGCGCCGCCGGCGGCTACGGCCTGGCGGCGGGCGCGGCGATGCCGCCGCTGCTGCTCGACGACGAGGAGGCCGTAGCGATCGCCGTCGGGCTCCGCACCGCCGCCGGCGGCGCGGTCGAGGGCATCGGGGAGGCGTCGGTGCGGGCGCTGGCCAAGCTCGAACAGGTCCTGCCCGCGCGGCTGCGGCGCCGCGTGACCGCCCTGCACACCGCCACCACCCCCCTGGATACGCCGCCCGCCGGTCCGGGGGCCGACCCGCGGACCCTCACCGTCCTGGCCGCCGCGTGCCGCGACCGCGAACGGCTCCGCTTCACCTACCGGAGCGGGGACGGCGCCGAGTCCGCCCGCACCGCCGAGCCGCACGGGCTCGTCGCGGCCGGGCGCCGCTGGTACCTGGTCGCCTTCGACACCGGGCGCGGCGGGTGGCGCACCTTCCGCGTCGACCGCATCGCCCGCCCGCACCCGACCGGCGTGCGGGTCCCGCCGCGCGACCTGCCCGCCGCCGACCCCGCCGCGTTCGTGGCCCGCTCGCGGGCGCGGGCACCGCAGGTCCGGGCGGTGCTGAAGGTGCACGCGCCCGCCGCCGAGCTGGCCGACCGGTTCCGGGTGAGCGGCACCGAGGTCGAGGCCGTCGACGAGCGCACCTGCGTCCTGCGCACCACCGCCGACTCCCTGGAATGGACGGCGCTGCGCATCGCCTACCTCGACCTCGACTTCGAGGTGCAGGGGCCGCCCGAGCTGGCCGAGCGCCTCACCGCGATGGCCGGCCGCCTCGCCCGCGCAACCGGCAGCGCGCAGCCCGGACCGCCCGGCCCATGACCCGGCCCGGCTAGCCGATGATCTGGACGGGGAGGCCGCCGCGGGGACGCATCGCCGTCACGCTGGTCGGCGTGACCGCGGGCGACACCAGCCGCAGCCGGGTGCGGCGCAGCAGGCACGCCAGCATCGTCTTGATCTCCACCGTCGCCAGTGTCGAGCCGATGCAGCGGTGCGGGCCGCCGCCGAACGGCAGGTACGTCGCCGGCGTGGCCGGGCGGTGCAGGTCCGACGACGGGTCCCACCGCTCGGGACGGAACCGCCCCGCCTGCGGCCACACCTCCGGCATCCGGTGCGTGACGTAGGGGGAGTACAGCACCATCGCGCCTGCCGGGATCCGGTGCCCGCCGTAGTCGAAGTCCTCCACCGGCACCCGTGCGCTGAGCACCGCGGGCGGGAACAGCCGCAGCGTCTCGTTCACCACCCCGTCCAGGAACGTCAGCCCGGGCAGGTCGCCGGCCCGCGGGAGCCGGTCGCCGACCACCTCGGCCACCTCCCGCCGCGCCCGCTCCTCGGCCTCCGGGTGGGTCGCCAGCACGTACACCGCCCACGCCATCGCCGCGCTGGTGGTGTCGTACCCGGCGGAGATGAGGCTGATGACCTGGTCCTGGAGCTCCTGCCGGGTCAGGCCCCCGCCGTCCTCGTCCCGCGCCGCCATCAGCATCGCCAGCACGTCGTCATGCGCCTCCCCGTCCGCCTGGGCGGTGTCCTGGGCGGCGTCCTCGCGCAGGCGGCGCTCGACCTCCTCGTCCACGCGGCGCGCCACCTGCGCGCGGGCCGAGGCGACGCGCCGCATGTAGGGGTTGGGGACCTGCCGCAGCATCATCTGCAGCACGAAGTTGCGGTCGACCGCGGCCAGCGCGACCTGCAGCCGCCGCCCGATCACCTCGGCGTCGGCGGCGAGGCGGTCGCCGAACAGCACCTCGACCGTGCTGCGCCGGATCACCGACCGCAGCTCGGCGTAGGCGTCCAGCGTCCGGCCGGGCCGCCACGTCCGCAGCGCGGCGTCGGTGTTGGCGGCCATCCGCTCCACGTAGGCGCCGACGCGGCGGTGGTGGAACGCCGGCTGCACCAGGCGGCGCCGCCGCCGGTGGTCGTCGCCGTCGCTGACGATCAGCGCGGTCTCCCCGTTCACCGGCACCAGCAGGTCGAACGCCTCCCGCCAGCGGAACAGGCCCGAGTTGGCGAACACGAACGCGTTGGCGTCCGGGCCGAACAGGTGCACCAGCGGCTTGCGGCGCGGCCCGACCGCCGCGACCGGGCCGGCCTCGGCGTGCAGCCGCAGCAGGCTCGCGCACGGGTCGGCGGAGAACGCGATGCCGTGCCGGACCGTCAGCGCCAGCGGCGGGCGGACCGCCCCCCGCGCCCGTCCGGTTCGCGCGCGTGCGGTTCGCGGCGGGCCCGCCGCGCGTGCCCTGCCTGCCGGGGATGGGGGAGTCACGCGCCCACTATGGCACGCCCCCGCGGGCCGCCCGCCGCGCCGCGGCCGGAGCGGCGGTGGGAGTATTGGGCACGTGAACGACTTCGACGCCGGCGGGCCGGTGAGCGCGCGGCCCGGAGCGGACCCCAAGCCCGGCACGCGGACGGTGGACCGCTCCGTGGCGGTGCTGCGCTCGTTCGAGGGCACCGCCCGGCAGACCCCCACCGAGATCGCGCACCGGGTCGGGCTGTCGGTCAGCACGGCGCACCGCATCGTCCACGCCCTGCACGCCACCGGGATGCTCGGGCAGGACCCCGCGACCGAGCGGTACTTCCTCGGCCCCACCACCGCGATCCTCGGGCGGCTGGCGCTGGAGCGGATGGGCGCCACCCTGCTGCAGCCGGAGCTGACCGCCCTGCGCGACGGGACCGGCGAGGCCGTCAGCCTCGGCGTCCGCACCGGCGACGAGGTCGCCGTCCTGCTGCACCTGCCCTCCGCGCACCCGCTGCGGTACGTGCAGCCGCCCGGCGACCGCAACCCGGTCCACGCCTGCGCGATGGGCAAGGCGCTGCTGGCGTTCGGCGGCGAACCCCTCGCGGGCGGCGAGCCCTACGACCGCTACACCCCCGCCACCCTCACCACCCGCGCCGCCCTGGACGCCGACCTGGCCCGCGTCCGCGACCGCGGCCACGCGGTCAACGACGAGGAGCGGCTGGCGGGCGTCCGCGCGGTCGCCGCGCCCGTCCGCGACGGCGGCGGGCGCGTCTTCGCCGCCGTCGCGCTACAGGGCCCCGCGGTCCGGTTCGGCGACGACCGGCTGCCCGCCCTGGCCGAGGCCGTCGTGGCCGCCGCCGGGCGCCTCACCGACCTGCACCGCCACCTGTCCTAGCGCCCCGCCCGCCCCCTCCTCGCCCGTTCCGTTCCCGCCCGGCGCGTCCGCGGGCAGGCGGGCCGCGGCGACGGCGGCCAACTCCTCCAGCAGCGCCGCCACCGCGGGCGGCCGCGGCCCCGCCGGGACCAGCGCCGCGATGCGGCGCCGCCCGGCCATCGGCACGGCGGGACGCGCCACGCCCGGCTCGGCGTGCAGGCCGAGCGCCAGCCCCGGCAGCGTCGTGACGGCCAGGCCGCGGGCGACGAGCCGCTGGATCGCGACATGGTCCTCGGTGGCGAACGCGATGTCGGGGGCGAACCCCGCCCGCTCGCACACCCACCGCAGGTGGTCGCGGCACCGCGCGCAGCCCGACGCCCACGTCTCGCCCGCCAGGTCGGCGAGCCGCGGCCGCGGCGCGTCCGCCACCGGATGCCCCGCCGGGACCAGCAGCCGGATCGGGTCCTCGCCCAGCACGATCTCCCGGAACCGCGACCCGGTGTCGGGCGGCATGTAGGGGTAGCGGAACACCACCGCCACGTCGGTCTCCCCGGCGCGCAGCGCCGCCAGCGCCTCGCCCGGCTCGGCGTCCGCCAGCCGCACCGACACCCCCGGCGCGCGGGCCCGCAGCCGCGCCAGCGCGTCCGGCAGCAGCCCGCCGGCGGCGGTCGGGAACACCGCGACCCGCACCCGCCCCGCCCGCAGCCCCGCGACCGCGGCGATCCGCTCCTCGGCGTCGGCCATCCGCGCCAGGACGTCCTCGACGTGCTCGACCAGGATCCGCCCCGCCTCGGTCAGCCGCACGCCGCGGCCGTGCCGCACCACCAGCGGCGTGCCGGCCTCGGCCTCCAGCCGCGCGATGTGGTGCGACACGGCGGGCTGGGTGTAGGCCAGGGACCGGGCGGCCGCGGTCATCGAGCCGAGCCGCGCCACCTCCCGCAGGATCCGGCCGCGGTGCAGGTCCAGCATCCCCGCAAGGTATCAACCGCACTGATGGGAAGCCCAGAAAAACGTACTTTGTCCTATGGGCGGTGCGTGCCCGACGATCGACGCATGAACGTTCCCACCGGCCCGCGCCCCTCGGACACCGCCTTCCCGGACGACACCTCCTCTTACGCCCCCCTTTCCATCGACGACGCGCGCCGCGAGTTCGGCGCGGGCGTCGCCTACCTCGACACCGCCTCCTACGGCCTGCCGCCCCGCGCGGCGCACGAGGCGATGCTCGCCGCCGAGCGGGACCGCGCCGCCGGGCGGATGACCGCCGCCGCGATGGACGAGGCGGTGACCCGCTCCCGCGCGGCGTTCGCGCGGCTGCTCGGCGTCCGCCCCGAGCACGTCGCGTGCGGGCCGCAGGTGTCGTACTTCACCGGGCTGGTCGCGGCGTCGCTGCCCGACGGGGCCGCCGTCCTGACCGCCGAGGGCGACTTCACCTCGCTGCTGTGGCCGTTCGCCGCGCGGCCCGGCCTCACCGTCCGGCAGGTCCCGCTGGAGCGCATCCCCGACGCCGTCGCCGCCGGCGGCGTCGACCTGGTCGCGGTGTCGGCGGTGCAGTCCGCCGACGGCCGCATCGCCCCCATGGACGCCCTCATCGCCGCCGCCCGCGCGCACGGCGCCCGGATCCTGCTGGACGCCACCCAGGCCGCCGGGTGGCTGCCGCTGCCCGCCCGCGAGGTCGACTGGCTGGTGTGCGGCGGCTACAAGTGGCTGCTCGGCCCGCGCGGCACCTGCTTCCTCACCGGCACCCCCGAGGCCCTGGACGCGCTGCCCCCGATCGGCGCCGGCTGGTACGCCGGCGCCGACATCTGGGACTCGGTCTACGGGCTGCCGCTGCGGCTGGCGAAGGACGCGCGCCGCCTGGACCTGTCGCCGGCGTGGCAGTGCTGGACCGGGCACGCCCCCGCCCTGGAACTGCTCGTGCGCGTCGGCGTCCCCGCGATCCACGACCACGACACCGGCCTGGCGCGCCGCTTCCGCGCCGCGCTGGGCCTGCCGCCCGGCGACTCGGCGATCGTGCCGGTGCCCGTCCCCGCCGGCACCGCCGAGACGCTGCGCGCCGGCGGCGTGGCCGCCTCGGTGCGGGCGGGACGGCTGCGCTGCGCGTTCCACCTCACCACCACCGAGGCCGACGTCGACAAGGCGGCCGGGCTCCTCGCCCCGATCATCGGCGCGCACCCGCGCTGACCTGCACAGACACGAGCGCGGAAAAACTTCGAAGAAAAATCCGGGGAGATGTCGATCCGCGGGGCCGCCGTGCGACGCGTCAGTGAAAGGCCGATGAGACGCACCGCACGGAAGGACCACCGCCATGACCGCGACCCGCATCCCCACCACGACCGCCACGACCGCCACGACCACCGCCACTGCCGCGAACGGCGCCGGCGCCCGCATGTCCGCGCGGCGCAAGGTGCTGTGGGGCCTGCAGATCTTCCTGGCGGCGTTCCTGTTCTTCGCCTCGGCGCTGCCGAAGTTCGCCGGGCAGGCCGACGCGGTCGAGAGCTTCGACCTGATCGGCTGGGGCCAGTGGTTCCGCTACGTCACCGGCACCGTCGAGGCCGCCGGCGCGATCGCGCTGGTCGTCCCGCGGCTGGCCGGGCTCGCCGGGATCGCGCTGATCGGCCTGATGGCCGGCGCCGCCCTCACCCAGATCCTGGTGCTGGAGCCGGCGTGGGCGCTGATGCCCGCCGTGCTCGCCGCGGTGTTCGCCGCGGTGGCCTGGGACCGCCGCGCCGAGTCCCGCCAGGTGCTGCACGCCCTGCGCGGGGCGCTGCGCCGCTGACCCCGAGCCGGAGCGACGCGGGCGTCCCCGGGACCGGCCGGCCCCGGGGACGCCCGCGTCATGGCCGCCCGGCGGGCGGGTCGGGGGAGTGCGGGTCGGGGGGAGGCCAGGCGACCAGTGCGCGGCCCCACGTCACGCCCGCGCCGAACCCGGCGAGCAGGACCAGGTCCCCGGGCGCGATCCGCCCCTCGCGGACCGCCCGGTCCAGGGCGTAGGGGAGGCTGGCGGCGCCGATGTTGCCGACGTCGTGCCCGGCGATCATCAGCTGCGCCGGGTCCAGGCCCGCCTCGCCGGCCAGCGAGGCGACCAGCCGCGGGTTGGGCTGGTGCGGGACGACCAGCGCCAGGTCGGCGGGCTTGATCCCGGCGTCCTCGGCGGCGCCGGCCACCAGCCGCGGGAACACCCCGGTGATGAAGTCGCGCACCGCCCGCCCGTCCATGTGGATGGTGTGCCCGTGGCCCGCCACGGTCCCGGCGCTGGCGGGGACGCGGCTGCCGCCGGCGGGGATGAGCACGTCCCCGGCGCGCGAGCCGTCCGACCCGAGCGTGACCGGCCCGATCCCGTGGGGCGCCGCGACCGGCCCGATCACCGCCGCCGCGGCGCCGTCGCCGAACAGCGCCGCGGTGGCGCGGTCGGCGGAGTTGAGGAACCGCGAGTACACCTCCACGCCGATGACCAGCGCATGCGGCGCGGGGTCGGGGCGGCCCGCCAGCCAGCCGACCGCGGCCGACAGCCCGTAGACGAACCCGGTGCAGGCGGCGGAGACGTCGAACGCGGCGGCGCGGCCCGCGCCCAGCAGGGCCTGCACGCGGCAGGCGGTGGAGGGGCCGAGCTCGTCGGGGGTGGAGGTGCCGAGGACGATCAGGCCGATGTCGGCGGCGGCCACCCCCGCCCGCGCGAGCGCGCGGTCCGCGGCGGCCGCGGCCAGGTCCGAGGACGCCTGCCCCGGGTCGGCGACGTGGCGGCTGCGGATCCCGGTGCGCTCCTCGATCCAGGACGGCCCGAGCCCCAGCGACCGGGACAGCTCCCCGCTGGGCACGCGCCGGGCGGGCAGGTACGACCCCGTGCCCCGGATCGCCCACCCCCGGTGCCCGCCGTGCGGGTGCGGGCCGTGACTCGTTCGTGCCACCGACGGTTGCCAGACCGATTCCATGAGCGAATAATCCCATTTCAGGGTTTGGTTCCATAACTAGGAGTTAAGCGGCCATTTACCGAACAGAAAAGGCAGCCTTCCTTCGAGGTAAGGAGACCCCGCGTGTCTTTCCCCCCCGTTCGCCCGGCCGACGAGCTCAAACCCGACGACGCGTGCGCGTTCCTGTTCGCCGGAACCGGCTCGGCGGGGGCCCCCGACCTCCCCGCCCTCGCCCGCACCGGACCCGCCGCCGCACGCGCCGCCGCCGACGTCCTGGACGCCGTCCAGGAGGGCCTGCCCCGCACCGGATGGCCGTCCCTGCGCGCCGTCCTGCTGGAGGACCCCGCCGCCTACCGCGAGGCGTCCCGCACCCCCGGCGTCGCCCAGCTCGCCGCCTACGCCGCCGCCGTCGCCGTCGACCGCGCCCTGCGCACCGCCGGCGTGCACCCCTCCTACGCGGTCGGGCAGAGCTTCGGCGAGATCGCCGCGCTGGTCAGCGCCGGCGCGTTCGCCATCGCCGACGGCGCCCGCATGGCCGTCAGCCTCGTCGGCGTGCTGAGCCGCCGCGGCCGCGGCGGCGGCCTGGGCCTGCTGGAGACCGGCGAGGACGGCGCGCACGCCTGCATCGGCGCCGCCGACGCCCCGCAGGTCGTCGTCGCGTGCCTGAACGCGCCGTCGGTCACCGTCGTGTCCGGGCCCGGCGAGCCACTGGAACGGGTCCTGGACGCCGCACGCGGCCGCGGGGTGCGGGCCGTGCGGCTCGCCGTCCCCTACCTGTCGCACCACCCGGCGATGGCCGGCGCCGACGACGAGTGGTACTCCATGATCCGCCGCCACCCGCAGCGGCCCCTGGAACTGCCCGTCCACTCGCCGGTGCGGGGCCGCGCCTACCACGACGGCGACGACCTGCACCGCGCGCTGGCCGACTGCATCGTCAAGCCCGTCCGGCTGCCGGAGGCGCTGCGCGCCGTCCACGACGCCGGCGCCACCGTGTTCACCGAGGCCGGCGCCGGCGACGCGCTGTGCCAGTGCGCGCGGCTGACGCTGCCCGGCGCGCGGACCATGGCCCCGCTGCGCGGCCGCCCGCCCGGACCCCGCCCCGGAACCGGACCAGGTGCCCCCGCGCCCGCCGCCCCGCACCGCGACTGACGGAGGAACCGCCATGGACCTTTTCACCGGCCGCTCGAACGGCACCGGCCCCGTGGACGGCCTGGCCGCCTTCGTGCGCGGCACCGCCCCGGACGCCAAGACGCGGGCGCGGATCGCCGACGCCGTCCCCGCCGAGTTCTTCACCGTCCCCGACGGCCTCACCGCACGCGACCGGCAGGAGCTCACCTACCGGCGGCTGCGCCGCGCCGGGCTCGCCGCGCCGCCCGCCCCCGAACTGCTCGACGACCCCCCGGCGCTGTGCGCGCTGCTGGAACGCGCCGCGATCGCCGACCCCGCCCTGTTCCACGTCATGCTGCTGCACTACACCCTGGCGCTCGGCCCGATCCTGCGGTTCGGCGCCGGGCGGGACGGCCCCCGGCGGGCCCGCGACGACCTGGAGTCGATGACCTCGTTCGGGACGCTGCTGATGACCGAGGTCGGCCGCAGCAACAGCCACCTGTCGCCCCGCACCGTCGCCCGCCACGACCCCGCGACCGGCGGGTTCGTCCTCACCACCCCCGACGCGCAGGCCGCCAAGTTCCCCACCAACACCGCCCACCCCGGCGTCCCGAAGACCGCCGCCGTCTACGCCACCCTCGTGCACGGCGGCGCCGAGCGCGGCGTGTTCGTGTTCGTGGTGCCGCTGCGCGGCCCCGGCGGCGACGTCCCGCCCGGCGTCCGCGTCGTCGCCGCGCCCGAGACCACCGGCCTGCAGGTCGACTACGCCGCCGTGCTGCTGGACGGCCTGCGCGTCCCCTACGAGGCGTGGCTGCGCGACGGCGCGTCCATCGACGCCGCCGGCGGGTTCCACGACCCCGCCGGGGACCCGGCCGCGCGGCTCACCCGCTCCATGGGCATCGCCCCCGCGGTGTGGCGGGCCGTCATCTCCGCCTCGGCCGCGATCACCCGGGCGTCGGCGGGCATGCTGCTGGCGCACTCGGCGGGCCGCGCCACCCTCGGGCGGCTCGCGCCGCAGCGCCCCCTGACCGACTACCGCAACCAGCAGGAGGCCGTCCTCGGCGCGCTCGCCGCCGGGTACGCGCTCACCGCCGTCGCCGCCCACGCCCAGGCCCGCCGCACCGCCGCCGACGCCCCGCCCGGGCAGGACGGCGGGCGAGACGGCGGACAGGGCGGCGGGCAGGGCGGGCCGGAGACCGCGTGGGCGCCGTGGTCGGCGGTCGACCGCGACCTGGCGCTGCTGAAGGCCGCCGCGACCGCGCAGGCGCAGCGGACGGTGTCGGCGTGCCGGGTGCACAGCGGCGCCCCCGGGTTCGCCGCCGTCGAGCGCCTCAACGCCTACCGCGGCCTGTCGCACGCCTACCAGAACGCCGGCGGCGACAACGACCTCATCCGCTACGACACCGCCCGCGCCATGGCCGACCTGGACCGCTACACCCCGCCCGACCCCGGCGCGGGACCGCCCGACGACGGCGACCTGCGGTCCCCGCGGGTGTGGCTGTTCCTGGCCCGCGACACCGAGCGCCGCATGCGCGACCGCCTCGCCGCGCGGATCGGCGACGCCGCCGCGGCCGGCGACGACGCCTTCACCGCCTGGAACGGCAACCTCGCCCTGGCCGGGCGGACCGCGTCGGCGTGCGCCGACCGCATCGTCCTGGAGATCTGCGCCGCCGCCGCCGAATCCGGGCCCCCCGAGCTGCGGGCCGTCCTCGGCCTGCACGCCCTGGACCTGCTGGAACGCCGCGCCGCCGACCTGCTCAACGAGGGCGCGGCACCGCCCGGCATCGTCGACGAGATCTGGGCGGCGCGGCGGCGGGCCTGCGACGAGCTCGCCCCCCGCGCCGGCGACCTGGCCGCCGCGTTCGAGCTGCCGCCCGAGGTCACCGCGCCCGCCGCGTTCCTCGGCGGCCCGTGACCCGCGGCCACGACCCCGGCGCGCACGGTGACGGGCCGGTCCTCCCTTGCCGGGGGCAGGGGAGGAATAGGGCCACGCCACGCCGTGAATTTGCCAAGGAGGCGGGGGAACCAGCACGAGGTGGCTACCGTTCTCGTAAGACAGACGAACCGTGCGCGGGTGGACCGCACCCGCACAGGCCGATACGGAGGTAGACACAGTGGGAGTCAGTCTGAGCAAGGGCGGCAACGTCTCGCTGACCAAGGAGGCTCCCGGACTGACCGCCGTCGTGGTCGGACTGGGATGGGACGTGCGGACCACCACCGGGACCGATTTCGACCTCGACGCCAGCGCCCTGCTGTGCTCGGCGGAGAACAAGGTGCTGTCGGACCAGCACTTCGTGTTCTTCAACAACCTCAAGAGCCCCGACGGCTCGGTCGAGCACACCGGCGACAACCTCACCGGCGAGGGCGAGGGCGACGACGAGCAGATCAAGGTGAACCTGGCCACCGTGCCCGCCGAGATCGCCAAGATCGTGTTCCCGGTGTCGATCTACGACGCCGACAGCCGCCAGCAGAGCTTCGGCCAGGTCCGCAACGCCTTCATCCGGGTGGTGAACCAGGCCGACAACAGCGAGATCGCCCGCTACGACCTGTCGGAGGACGCCTCGACCGAGACCGCGATGGTCTTCGGCGAGCTCTACCGCAACGGCGCCGAGTGGAAGTTCCGCGCCGTCGGCCAGGGGTACGCCTCGGGCCTGTCGGGCATCGCCTCCGACTTCGGCGTCAACGTCTGAGCGGAGCCGCATCGCGGCGGGGCGCCCCGGGACCCGGTCCCGCGGCGCCCCGCCGCCGTTCCGGCCCCGCCGCACGCGGCGGCGGGGCCGGGCGGCGCGGTCAGCCGAGGAGCTCCTCGCGCAGGCGCGTCTTCAGGATCTTCCCGCCCGGGTTGCGGGGCAGGCCCTCGCCGCGGAACCAGTAGTGGACGGGCACCTTGAACCCCGCGATCCGCTCGCCCAGGAACCCCCGCAGCTCCTCCTCCGACACCGCGGCCCCCGGGCGCGGCACCACCACCGCGCCGACCTCCTCGCCGAGCACCTCGTGCGGGACGCCGATCACCGCGCAGTCCGCCACCGCGGGATGCTCGTACAGGGCCGCCTCGACCTCGGCGCAGTAGATGTTCTCCCCGCCCCGGATCAGCATGTCCTTGGCGCGGTCGACGATGTAGACGAACCCGTCCTCGTCCAGCCGCGCCAGGTCGCCGCTGTGGAACCAGCCGTCCACGAACGCCTGCGCGGTCGCCTCCGGCTTGTTCCAGTACCCCTTGATCACGTTGGGGCCCTTGATGAGCAGCTCGCCCACCTCGCCCGGCGGCAGCTCCGCGCCGGACGGGTCCACCACCTTCACGTCGCACACCGCGACGGGCGGGCCGACGCTCTCGGGCCGCTCCAGGTAGTTCACACCGCCGTTGTAGGTGGTCACCGACGAGGTCTCGGTCAGCCCGTAGCCGTTGCCGGGGACCCGCTCGGGCAGCCGCTCCCGGATCTTGTCGACCAGCGCCGGCGCCGCGGGCGCGCCGCCGTAGCTGACGCCGGTGAGGCTGGAGGTGTCGAACTCGCCGAAGTCGGGGGAGGTCAGCACCTGCCACGCCATCGTCGGCACGCCGCCGAACCCGGTGACGCGCTCCCGCTCGATCAGCTCCAGCGCGCCCCGCACGTCCCACTTGTACATCATCACCACCGTGCCGCCCTGCAGCGCGCTGGTGACCAGCACCGAATGGCACCCGGTGGCGTGGAAGAACGGCACGCTCAGCAGCGTCACCCGCCGCTGCGGCGCCGTCAGCTCCTCCAGGCTGCGGCCCGCCCGGACACCGCCGGAGATGACGCCGTAGGCGAGGCTCACCGGATTGGTGGTGATGTTGCGGTGCGTGCCCAGCGCGCCCTTCGGGCGCCCCGTGGTGCCGGAGGTGTAGAAGATCGTGGCCTCGTCGTCGGGATCGATCGCCACGTCCGGCAGCGACGCCGCCGCGGGGTCGCCGACGTCGCCCAGGACGTCCTCGAACGCCTCGCACCCCTCCGGGACGGCGCCGTCCCCGCGGGCCACCACGCACGGCACGCCGAGACCCGGCAGCGCGCCCGCGAGGCGGTCGGCGCGCTCGGCGTCGGCGACCAGGACCTTCGCGCCGCTGTCGGCCAGTCCGTACTCCAGTTCCGCGGCCGTCCACCAGGCGTTCAGCGGCACCACGACCGCGCCCGCGACGGCCGCGCCGAAGAACGCCACCGACCACTCCGGATAGTTCCGCATCGCGATCGCGACCCGGTCGCCCTTGGCCACGCCGTACCGGCCGATGAGGGCCCGCGCGAACGCCGCGGCGCGCGCGTAGTGCTCGGCGAAGCTCAGCCGGTCGCCCTCGTAGACCAGGAACGCGGCGTCGCCGTGCAGCCGGGAGATGTCCAGGATCTCCCGCAGCGTCGGCGGCGCGTTCTTCCAGACGCGGGTCCGCACGCCGCGGACGTCGACCTCGTCCATCTCGAACAGCCGCCCCGGCGCCGTCATCGCGGCCCTGACCTCGGCGATGCCCGGCAGCGCCGCCGCCCCGGCCCCGGCCGCTCCGGTACCAGTCGCCGCAGCACCGGTCGGTGCCTCCGTGGCCGGTGATTGCTGGTCGTGCACGTCGCGCCTCCCGCGGGGTCACCGGCGCGCCCCGCGCGGCCCGATCGCCGAACACGGTTCGGTGCGCCGTGCCCGAAATCTATGATCCGCGTCACGCGCAGGTCAACGACCTCCGCCGCCCCTCAGCCGACTTCGGGCTGTGCCCGTGCGGCCGCGGACGCGGGAAGCGGCGCCGTGTGGACGCCTGTTCCGGGCGGCGGAAAGCGGTGGTCCTGGGGAAGATCCCTGCCTGCGACAATGGGGGCATGAGCGAACGCGGGCCGATCGAGTACTGGTTGTCGGACATGGACGGCGTCCTGGTGCACGAGGGCCGGCCCGTCCCCGGCGCGGAGGAGTTCATCCGGCGACTGGCGGCGTCCGGCAAGCCGTTCCTGGTCCTGACCAACAATTCGATCTACACCCGCCGCGACCTGTCGGCGCGCCTGGCCGCGGCCGGGCTGGCGGTGCCCGCCGAGTCGATCTGGACCTCGGCGCTGGCGACCGCCCGGTTCCTGGCCGACCAGCGGCCCCAGGGCTCGGCGTACGTGATCGGGGAGGCCGGGCTCACCACCGCGCTCCACGAGTCGGAGTTCACGCTGACCGACATCGACCCCGACTACGTCGTGCTCGGCGAGACCCGCACCTACAGCTTCTCCCAGATCACCCGCGCGATCCGGCTGATCGAGGGCGGCGCGCGGTTCGTGGCCACCAACCCCGACCCGATCGGCCCGTCCCCGGAGGGCTCGCTGCCCGCCTGCGGCGCCGTCGCCGCCATGATCACCCGCGCGACGGGGGTGGAGCCCTACTTCGTCGGCAAGCCCAACCCGCTGATGATGCGGACCGCGCTGAACCGCGTCGGCGGGCACAGCGAGTCCACCGCGATGATCGGCGACCGCATGGACACCGACATCGTCGCCGGCGTGGAGGCCGGGCTGGAGACGATCCTGGTGCTGACCGGCGTGACCGGCAAGGACGAGATCGCGCGGTTCCCGTTCCGCCCCGGCCGCGTCGTCGACTCCGTCGCCGACCTCATCGACCTGGTCTGACCCGTCCCGGGCGGGCCGGGCCGGCGGGGTCAGCCGAAGGCGCCCAGCGCGGTCATCATGCCCATGACGTCGGACACGACCCAGTACTCGGCGAAACGCCCGTCCCGGGCGCGGAAGATGTCCTGGCCGCGGAAGGAGACGGCGGTGCCGGGCTCGGCGGTCGCGCCCGGGAGGCCGCCGCGGTAGGTGCCGTGGAAGGTCCACCCCGCGGCGACCATGCCGGTCCCGCCCGCGGCGCCGCCGGGGTCGCCGGGGACGGGGCCGACGACGGGCCCCGCGTCCAGGGCGGTGCGGACGTCGGCGAAGTACTCGTGGGAGCGGCGGACCTGCTCGGCGGCCCCGGCGGGGCCGTGCACCTCCAGGTTCGGCCAGTGCCCGACGAAATCGGGGGTGAGGATCCGATCGGCGACGGCGAGGTCGCCGGTCCACACCTCGAACAGCCAGCGGCGGTACAGCTCGTCCAAAGCGTCCATGATCCTACGCTCGGTGCCCCCGGCGGCCCGCGTCAAACCGCCCGCCGCCGGGCACCTCTACACTCGGGGACGACCATGCGCACGATCAGGCGGGGCGGCTCCCGCGAGCTGGAGATCCGCAAGTCCCGCTTCATCTGCACGCTCGCACGCGCCGCCGACGAGGCCGAGGCGGTGGAGTTCCTCGCCCGGCACCGCCGCGCGCACCGCGACGCCACCCACAACTGCACCGCCTACGTCGTCGGCGAGCACGGCGAGATCGCCAAGAGCAGCGACGACGGCGAACCCGCCGGCACGGCCGGGATCCCGATGCTGGAGGTGCTGACCCGCCGCGGGCTGACCGGCACAGCCGCGGTCGTCACCCGCTACTTCGGCGGCGTCAAGCTCGGCGCCGGCGGCCTGGTCCGCGCCTACGCCAAGGCCGTCGCCGACACCGTCGACGCCGTCGGGGTGGTGGAGCTGCGCCCCGTCGTGACCGTCACCGTCGGCGTCGGCCACGCGCAGGCCGGGCGGTTCCTCGGCGACCTGCACGCCCGCGGCGCCCAGCCCGCCGACGTCCGCTACGGGCAGGACGTCGAGGCCGACGTCGCCGTGCCCCTCACCGAGCTGGCCGAGTTCGAGGCGTGGGCCGCCCGGGTCACCGCCGGCCGCGCGGTGCTGCGGCGCGGCGCGCCCGGCCACATCGAGGTCCCCGTCACCCCGTGACCACCACCCCGTGACCACCACCGGCAAGACAGCGTGTCTCTTCGGTGATACAGGCGGTCGGGAAATGGGACGGTGGTGTAGCGTGCCGCGCGATGAGCAGGAACATGATCTTGCGGGACCACGTGCGGGCGGGGATCCTCGACGTCGCGGCGGCCGTGCTGGCCGAGCGCGGCACGTCGGTGAGCATGACCGACATCGCGCAGGCCGCCGGGGTGGCGCGGGCGACGCTGTACCGCTACTTCCCCAACCGCGAGGCGCTGCTGTACGCCCTGTACGAGGCCGCGCTGGCGGACCTGACCGGGCGGCTCGCCGACGCGCGGCTGGACGCGGTCCCGACCGAGGAGGCCGTGGCCCGGATGACCCGCGCGACGATCGCGGCGACCGCCCGGTACCGCGCGCTCGGCCTGTTCGACCGGACGCCCCGGGAGGCGCGGCGCATCGAGCGGCAGCTCGCCGCGCCGCTGCGGGCGGTGTTCGAACGCGGCGCCGCCAGCGGCGCGTTCCGCCGCGACCTGCCCGTCCACACCCTGGCCGAGCTGTACTTCAGCCTCCTGGAGGGCGTGGTGTCGCGGGTGATCCGGCACCGGCTGAGCGTGGAGGAGGCCAGCGCGTCGGCCACCACGCTGTTCCTGTCGGGAGCGCTCGCCCCGCAGCCCGCACCCCCGCCGCCACCTGCCACACCGCCACCGCCGCCGGTGGCGTTCCCGGAGCGGCCGTCCGCGCCGCCCGCGTCCGGCTGAGCGGGGACGGCGCCGTCACCTAGAGCGGGGTCCTCGGTTCATACGGGCGGGGCTCCGGCGGCGGCGCCTCCCGCGCGGGCGCGCAGGCGGCGCAGCATGCGGGCGTCGGTGAAGCCGACGGCGCGGGCGGCGGCGTCGGCGGTGGCGCCCTGCCCGATCAGGTGCCCGGCGCGTTCCAGCCGCAGCTCCTGCTGGTACCGCAGCGGGGTGAGGCCGGTCGCGGCGGTGAAGCGGCGGGTGAGGGTGCGCTCGCTGACGCCGGCCGCGGCGGCCAGGTCGGCCAGCGGCAGCGGCCGGGTGTAGGTGGCGTCGATGATGTCCTGGGCGCGGTGGACGGCGTCGGACAGGTGCCCGCGGTGCCGGAACATCACCCCGGCCTGCGGTTCGTCGCCGTTGCGGCGCGCGTACACGACCATGGTGCGGGCGACGCGGGCGGCGGCGCCGGGTCCGTGGCGGGCGGCCAGCAGGTGCAGCGCCAGGTCGATGCCGCTGGCGATCCCGGCGGAGGTGACGACGCGGCCGTCGGTGACGTACAGGACGTCGCGGACGACGGTGGCGCGGGGGTGGCGGCGGGTGAGGGCGTCCTGCAGCTCGTGGTGGGTGGTGCAGCGGCGGCCGTCCAGGAGCCCGGCGTGGGCGAGGGCGAACGCGCCGGAGCAGACGCTGGCGACCAGCCCGCCGGCGGCGTGGTGGGCGGCCAGCCGGCGGGCGGCGCCGGGGGAGACCGGCGGGGCGTGCGGGGCGTCGGCCGCACCCGCCGCCCACCGCCAGCCCGGGACCACGACGACGTCGTCGGGGGTCAGGTCCGGCCAGGCGGCCGGGGCCCGCAGCGCGACGCCCTGCGCGGTGGCGACGTCGCACAGCTCCCCGCCGGAACCGTCCCCGCCGGAACCGTCCCCGCCGGAACCGTCCCCGGCGGGGTGGTCGGCGATGTAGGTCAGCCGGTAGGGCAGGCCGTCGCGGGCGGCGGTGGAGAACACCTGGGCGGGCCCGGCGAGGTCCAGCAGGTGCACGCCCGGGACGAGAAGGAACGCGATCCGGTGCACGATCCGGTCAGGCTACCGGACGGCCGCCGGGCGGGGCGGGGCGAGGTCGTCCAGCGCGGCGATGTCGGCGAACCGCCCGGCCAGGGCGTACTCGGTGCGGGTGATGACCTGGGCGGTGGTCATCGTGGCGGGGTCTGCCAGGACGTCGGCCAGCGGCCGTCCGGGCGGCGCGTCGCGGTGCGGGATGGGGAAGGTCGCGGTGGCGTCGGTGACGAAGACGACCTTGTAGCCGAGGTCGGCCGCCACCCGCGCGGTGGTCTCGCAGCACTGCTCGGTCTGGATGCCGCACACCACCACCTCGCCGACGCCGCGCTCGGTGAGCAGCTGCTGCAGGTTCGTGGTGGTGAACGCGTTGCGGGAGGTCTTGGTGAGGACCGGCTCGCCGGCCGCCGGCTCCAGGCCGTCCATGAGGCGGACGTGGCCGAGTTCGGGGTCGAACACCGTGCCGCTGCCGGGCTCGGAGTGCAGCACCCACACCACCAGGTCCCCGGCGGCGCGGGCCGCGCCGACGAGCCGGGCGGCGCGGGCGTCGATGTCGGGCGCCGACACCGCCCGCCAGTTCGGGCGGCGGCGGAAGGACTCTTGGACGTCGATGACGAGGAGGGCTCTGTTCATGGCCCCGATGCTGCCCGCGGCCCGGGGTGCGCGGCAGGCATCATCACGGCACGATGCGGAACGATCCGGTCAGCGGTACCGGGCCCGCCGCAACTATTTCGGCCCGCGGGAGGGAGAGTCCGTTCTGTCCGGGAATCCCCGGTGTGGCGGGCGCCCCGGGGTGCGGCGCCGTCCCCGTCCGCACAGCGCGGCGCACGGGCCGGCGTACGGGTCTGCGCACAGGGGCGGCGCGCGGCGGCCGGCGTGCGCCGGGGCGGGTTTCGGGAACAGGGGGATGCGGCATGGGCGGCCACGAGGCCGGAGGCGCGGCCCGCGCGGGCGGCGCGTCCGAGACGGGCGGTGCGCGCGGCCGGGCGCGCCCGGCGGGCGCGACGGTCGGGGTCGAGGAGGAGTTCCTCCTGGTCGACGCGGTGTCGGGGACGTGCGTCCCGCGCGCCGGGCAGGTCCTCGCGGCGGCGGGGGAGCATCCGTGGCGCGCGTCGGGCGGCGGGTTCCACACCGAGCTGCTGGCCTCGCAGGTGGAGGCGGCGACCGGGGTGTGCGGGGACCTGGCGGCCCTGCGGGCGCAGCTGCGCGACGGGCGGGCGCGGCTGGCCGCCGCCGCACGGGCCGCCGGGGCGCGGCTGGTGTCGGCGGGCGCGCCGGTGCTCGGCGGACCGCCCCCGCCGGCGACGCCCGGCGACCGGTTCGCCGCGATCACCGGGACCTACGGGGAGGTCGTGGCGGACTACCAGGCGTGCGGCTGCCACGTCCACGTCGCGGTCCCGGACCGGGAGACGGCCGTGGCGGTGGTGAACCACCTGCGGCCGTGGCTGGCGACGCTGGTGGCGCTGGCGGTGAACTCCCCGTTCGACCACGGCCGCGCCGGGCGCTTCGCCGGCCGCCGCATCGTGGAGATGTGGCGGTTCCCCGGCGCGGGCACCCCGCCGTTCGCGGCGTCGGCGGCCGAGTACGACGCGCGCGTCGCGGCGCTGGTGGAGGCGGGCGCGCTGGTGGACGAGGCGATGACGTTCTGGCTGGCGCGGCCGTCGCCGCGGTGGCCGACGGTGGAGGTGCGCGCGGCGGACGCGGCCGCCACCGCCGACGAGGCGGTCCTGCAGGCGGCGCTGTCGCGGGGCCTGGTCGGCGCGGCGCTGCGGGACCTGGCGGCCGGGCGGGAGGCCCCGCCCGTGGACGCGCAGGTGTGCGCGGCGGCGCTGTGGAGCGCGGCGCGGCACGGGATGCGCGGCCACGCCCTGGACCCCTTCACCCGGCGGCGCGTGCCGCCGTGGCGGATGGTGGAGGACCTGCTGGCCAGGACCCGGCCCGCGCTGGCCGAGACCGGCGACCTGGACACCGTCCGCGCGCTGCTGGACGGCGTCCGGCGGGCCGGGACCGGCGCCGACCGGCAGCGCCGCGCGGCCGGGCGGGGCGGGCCCCGCGCGGTGGTGGAGATGCTGGCCCGGCACACCGAGTCCGGCGTCCTCGGCGACGCCCTCGGCTCCTTCGAAGCACCCGCCCGCGGGCCCGCCGGCGGCCCGAGCCGGGGGACACAAGCGGCACCTGGGGAGGAAACGGGCGTATGGGATGCGCGTGAGCGGGTACCGCAGCCGGACACGCATGGGACCACGGAGGACGCATGACCGCTCAGCACGCCGCCGCCCCTCGGCAGGCACCCACCCAGGCCCTCCGGCGGGCCGCCGCCCGGGCCCCGGTCCGGGGGGCCCGCGGGGAGCCGGCGGCGGTGCCGTCGCTGCCCGCCCCGCGCGGGCCGCTGTCGCGGGCCGTCGCGGACGTCCTGTCAGCGGGCCCGCCCCCCGACCCCCGACATGGTCCCGCGCCTGACCCGGCGGTAGCGGACGTCCTGCCGGGGCGGGACGCGTGGGCGGCGGTGCGGGCCGCCGACCCCTACGGGGACGACCTGCAACTTGCCCTGCACACCTGCTTCGAGCTGCACTACCGCGGGTTCGCGGGCGTCGACCCGGACTGGGAGTGGGACCCGGATCTGCTGCGGCTGCGCCGGGCGATGGAGGAGGCCTTCCTGGCGGCGCTGCGCCGCGACGTCCCCGGCGGGTCCGACGTGGACGCCGCGCTCGCCGGGCTGCTGACCGAGCCGGTCGACGCGTCCGGCGTCACCCACCACCTGCGCGGCGCGGGGGAGTGGTGGCAGCTGCTGGAGCACGCGGCGCTGCGGTCGGTGTACCACCTCAAGGAGGCCGACCCGCACGCCTGGGTGATCCCGCGGCTGCGGGGCCGCGCCAAGACGGCGCTGGTCGCCGTCGAGCACGACGAGTTCGGCGGCGGCCGCCCCGAGATGATCCACCAGGGCCTGTACGCCGGCCTGCTCGACGACCTGGGCCTGGACCCCTCCTACGGCGCCTACGTGGACGCGGCGCCCGCGGTGATGCTGGCGACGGTGAACATGATGTCGCTGTTCGGGCTGCGGCGCTCGCTGCGCGCCGCGCTGGTGGGCCACTTCGCCGCGGCCGAGATCACCACCGCGCCGTCCGCGCGGCGGATGGCGCGGGCGCTGGAGCGGCTGGGCGCCGGGCCCCGCGCCGTGCTGTTCTACACCGAGCACATCGAGGCCGACGCCGTCCACGAGCAGGTCCTGCGCCACGACGTGATCGGCGGGCTGCTGGAGCAGGAGCCGGAGCTGGCGGGGGACGTGGTCCTCGGCGTGCAGGCCACCTGCCTGCTGGAGGACCGCCTGGCCGCGCACCTGCTGGACCACTGGCGGAGCCGCCCGCCGCGCTCGGCGCTGCGCCACCCCCCGCCCGGCCTCCCCGCCGGGCCGGTGCGCGGCCCCGCGAACGGTCCTGTGTCCGGTTCGGTGAGCGGCGAGTGAGGGGGACGGGGATGCTGCTGCTGAGAACTCCGGGGGTGTACCGCCCCCAGTCCGACACCCACCTGCTCGCCGGCGCGCTGCGCACGGCCGGCGTCCCGCGGGGCGCGCGGGTGCTGGAGCTGGGCACCGGGACGGGCGCGGTCGCGATGGCCGCCGCCCGCGAGGGCTGCCGCGTCGTCGCGGTCGACGTGTCGGCGCAGGCGGTGCTGGCCGCGCGGCTCAACGCGCTGGTGCGGGGCCTGCCGGTCCGCGTCCTGCGCGGCGACCTGTTCGCCCCGGTCGCCGGCGAGCGGTTCGACGTGATCGTCGCCAACCCCCCGTACGTGGCGGGAGCCGCCGACCCCGCGACCGTGCGGGGACGGGCCCGCGCCTGGGAGGCCGGCCCCGGCGGCCGCGCCCTGCTGGACCGCATCTGCGCCGGGGCGCCGCGGCACCTGACGCCCTCGGGCACGCTGCTGCTGGTGCACTCCGCGCTGAACGGGGTCGCGGCCACCCTGGTGTCGCTGCGCAGCGCCGGGATGCGCGCGTCGGTGGTCGCGCGGCACCACGAGCCGCTCGGCCCGGTGATGCGCGCCCGCGCCGACCTGCTCCGGGCGCAGGGGCTGCTGCCCCCGGGCCAGGCGCACGAGGAACTCGTCGTCATCCGCGCCGACCGCGTCCAGGACACCGCCGAAACCGGCGGGGAACCCGCGGGCGGGCGGTCCGCGGACGAGGGGAGCGGAGGTGAGGCCGATGGCCGCCGCGCCGCGTGACACCGCCACGGTAGAAGGCGCCGCCGGGCCGCGGGGCGCGGCCGCGCGGCGGGTGCGGATGGTGCCGGGCGGGCCCGTCCTGGTGGAGGGCCCGGTCGAGGTGGTCCTGGAGGACGGGCGGACCGTGACCTCCGACCGGTTCCTGGTGGCGCTGTGCGCGTGCCGACGCAGCCGCTCCTACCCGTTCTGCGACACCAGCCACCGCCGCCGCGTCCGCACCGGCGACCAGGACGGCGACCAGGACGGCGGCCAGCGCGGCGACGGCGACGTCTGACGGCGACGCGGGCCGCCCCCGCCCCGGCGGGCAGCGGGACGGGGGCGGCGGGACGGTGCTGGGGCGGTCAGCCGCCCAGGCTGTCGAGGGCGACGTCCAGGCGCTGGGCGAGCCGCTCGATCTGCTCCTCGTTGGCGCCGGTGTCCAGTTCGGCGATCACCGCGTCCCGGGTGGTGACGACCAGGGCCTCCTCGGGGCCGTCGCCGCGGGACGGGTCGGCGGGGACGACGGTGGCCTCACCGCCCACGACGACGAGCGCGGCGTCGCGTTCGCTGGAGGCCAGCAGGGCGTGCAGGTGGTCGGATGTGATCGTGGGCATGTGGTGACCTCCGGTTGATCCTCGCCGGATCGCGTCGATGTCCGGCCCGGTGTGGTGACGCGGCCGAGGCTCAGGGCCTGCGGCCGATGCCGGTGGCGAACTCGCGGATCCGGCCCGGCCCGCCGGTCCGCGGGGACAGCGGCGGGGTGTCGCGCCCCGCGGCGGTGCGCAGCCCCTCCAGCAGCTCCCGGACCGCGTCGCGGGAAGTGTGCCGCGGTGTCCAGCCCAGCTCGTCCCGCGCCCGCGACACGTCCATGACCGGGATCTCCATGGCCAGGTCGAACAGGCCGGGCGAGGCGGGCACCAGGTGCAGCGACCACGCCGCCGCCAGCGCGGCCCGCACCCCCCGCGCCGGGACCCGCACGGTGCGGGCCCCCAGCAGGTCGGCGAGCTCGGCCGCGTCCAGCACCGGGTCGGCGGCGATGTTGAACGCGCCGCGGACGTCGCGGGTGGCGGCCAGCCGGAACGCCTCGCCGGCGTCCGCGGAGTGCAGCGCCTGCAGCCGCAGCCCCGGCAGGTCCGGGACGGCGGGGATGAGATCGGGGCGGGCCAGCCGCCCCGGCAGCAGCGGCCCGGCGAACAGCCGCCGCTGCTCGGACGCGCTCTGCCGCTCGAAGATGAAACCGGGCCGGATCCGCACCACCCGGCAGCCCGGGTTGACGGCCTCGAAGGTGTCCAGCAGCCGCTCCACGTAGGCCTTCTCGCGGCTGTAGGCGGCGCCGGGCCACCCGTGCGTGGGCCACGACTCGTCCACGCCCCGGTCCTTGGGCCCGGGGGAGTAGGCGCCCACCGACGAGGAGTACACCAGCGCGGGCACGCCGGCCTCGGCGACGGCGTCGAACACGCGGGAGCTGCCGACCACGTTGGCGTCCCACGTCACCGCCGGGCGGTGCGTCGGCTGGAACAGCCACGCCAGGTGCACCACGACGTCGGCGCCGCGCAGCAGCGGGACCAGGTCGCTGTCGGTGACGTCGGCCTCGGCCCACTCGACCTTCCCGGCGCCGTCCGGGGCGTCCTCGCCCAGGACCGCGCCGGGGCCGGGTTCGCGGCGGGCCAGGCCGGTGACCGAGGTGACGGTCGCGTCCGCGGCGAGCGCGCGGACGGTGTTGGTGCCGATGTTGCCGGTCGCGCCGGTCACGACGACGCGCATGGCGGCCTCCCCCTCGTCGGCCGTCCCCGCGGGCCCGTTCCCGCAGGTGGACGGGACCGCCCCATTCCCGCCCCGCACCGTTCTATGCGCCCGCCCCCCGCACGGTTCCGCCCGCCGCGCCCCGGCCGGGCCCCCTGTGCGCGGTGTCGCGCGCCGCAGCCGCGCGCCGGGACCCGCGCGATCAGGCGGGCCGGGTGATCACGCGGGCCGGGAGTCGCCGGGGCGGCAGCGCAGGCACGGCCGGTACCCGGCGGCCAGCGCGGCGGCCAGGTCCCCGAACCCGCGCCGGTGCGCGGGCGTGATCCGCCGCGCGTCACCGCACGTCGGGTAGCACACGATCCCGGTGGTGTCGCTGCCGACCAGCCGCACCCCGCGCCGCGCCAGCTCGGCGACCCCGTCGACGTCGACGTCCTCGGCGCGCAGCAGCCGCTCCTTGGCCTCCGCGCCGAACACGTACTCGCCGAGCGTCCCGTCCGAGCGGGTCACCCGGTGGCACGGGATCAGCAGCGGGACCGGGTTGCGGCCCAGCGCCGACCCCACCGCGCGGACCGCCCGCGGCCGCCCCGCCATCCGCGCCACCCACGCGTACGGGCGGACCTGCCCCCGCGGGATCCGCGCGGCGGCGCGCAGCACCGCCGCCTCGAACTCGCCGAGGCCGCGCAGGTCCAGCCGCAGGCCCCCCGGGCGGCCGGTGCGCAGCGCCGGGACCAGCCCGGCGGGCGGCGCCGCGGCCGGCAGCAGCGGCCGCGCGAACCGGGCGCGGAACGCGGCGGCGAACTCCGCCTCGTCCATCCCGGCGCGCAGGTAGGCGACACCGTGGTCGGTGAACGCCACCTGCACATCGGCGTGCGGGCCCGGCAGCGGCCCGGGGACGTGGACGCGGCGCGCGGCGATGCGGTCCAGCAGCCCCGCGGGCGCGTCGGCGCCCAGCCCCGCCAGCTCCGCGGCGAGCCCGTCCGCCGCGTCACCGGCCGGCGGCCCCGCGGCCCCGCGCTCGTCTGTGGTCATCGGACGCCCCCTTTCTGCTCCTCGCCCGGCCGCCCGGCGCCGCGCAGCACGCGCAGCCGCGCCAGGCCCCGGGAGATGTGCGACTTGACGGTGCCCTCCGGCATCCCGAGCACCGCGGCGATCTCCGCGACGGGCAGGTCGGTGACGTGCCGCAGCACCACCGCGGCGCGCTGGTCGTGCGGCAGCCGCGCCAGCAGCGCGGCCAGCTCCCGGCCCGTCTCGCGGCGCGCGGCGGCGTCCTCCACGCCCTCACCCGGGTCCGGCGGATCGGGCGCCTCCTCGATCGGGCCCGCCTGCGGCCGCCGCGACGCCGACCGCAGGCTGTTGCGCCACACGTTCGCCAGGATCGTCAGCAGCCACGCCCGCGGCCGCAGCGCCTCGATCCGCTCCGGACCGTACCCGCACAGCGCCCGGTAGGCGCGCAGGAACGCCTCCGCCGACAGGTCCTCGGCCTCGGCCCACCGCCCGCACAGCCGCAGCGCGGTCGAGAACACCGCGCCCCGGTACGCCTCGTACAGCACCGCGAACCCGCCGTCCAGGTCGTCCGACAGCGCCGCGACGACCCGCGCGCCCGCCGTGTCGGCGGCGCCGCCCGCGTGGGAGGTGGGAACCTCGTCCGTAACCGTCACATCCGCTCAACACCGCCGCGCCCCGGCCGGTTGCACCGGCCGCCCCGCCCGCCCCCGGGGCCGTCCCCGCCGACCGTACCCGCCGCGCGGGCCCGGTCACCGCAGCCAGCCGGGACGGATCACGCCGGTCTCGTAGGCCAGCACCACCAGCTGCGCCCGGTCCCGCGCCCCCAGCTTGGCCAGGATGCGGCTGACGTGGGTCTTGGCGGTGGCGGGCGACAGCACCAGCCGCCCGGCGATCTCCTCGTTCGACAGCCCCGCCGCGACCAGTTCCAGCACCTCCCGCTCGCGGTCGGTGAGCGACTCCAGGTCCGCCGCGGGCGGCGGCGCGGCGAGCCGGGACGCGAACTCGGCGATGAGCCGCCGCGTCACGGTCGGCGCCAGCAGCGCGTCGCCGCGCGCCACGACCCGCACCCCCCGGACCAGCTCGGCCGGCTCGGTGTCCTTGACCAGGAACCCGCTGGCGCCCGCCTTGATCGCGCCGTAGACGTAGTCGTCCAGGTCGAACGTCGTCAGGATCACCACCCGGACGGCGTGCAGCGCCGGGTCGGCGGTGATGAGGCGGGTCGCCTCCAGGCCGTCCAGGACGGGCATGCGCACGTCCATCAGCACCACGTCGGGCCGCAGCAGCGCCGCCCGCCGCACCGCCTGCTCCCCGTCCCCGGCCTCGGCGACGACCTCGACGTCGTCCTCGCCCTCCAGGATCGACCGGAACCCCGCCCGCACCAGCGTCTGGTCGTCGGCCAGCAGCACCCGGATCACCCGGCCCCCTCCGTCCGCGCCCTCTCCGGTTCCGCGCCCGCGGCGCCGCCGCCCACCGGCAGCCGCGCCCACACCCGGAACCCGCCCGCCGGGCCCGGGCCGGCCGTCAGCCGCCCGCCCACCGACGCGGCCCGCTCCCGCATGCCCCGCAACCCGTTCCCGCCCGTCCCGGCGCCCGTTGCGGCGCGTCCCGTCTCGACGTGGCCGGTGCCGTCGTCGTCGACCTGCACGACCACCGCGCCCGGCTCGCGCCGCACCGACACCGTCACCCGCTCCGCCCCCGAATGCCGGACGGCGTTGGTCAGCGCCTCCTGCACGATCCGGTACCCCGCCAGCCCGACCGGCGCCGGCAGGCCCGCCAGCGCGTCCGCCGCCCCGCCGGGGGAGGCGGCCAGGTCCCCCTCCCGCCGGACGGCCAGCCCCGCGGCCGCGGTCCGCTCCAGCAGCGCGCCGATCCCCGCCAGCGACGGCGTCTCGGGCAGCGCCTGGGACGGCGCCTGGGACGGCGCCTGGGACGGCGCCTGGGACGGTGGCGGCGCGAGCGGCCCGCCCCGCGCCGCGTCCCCCTCCCCGGCGGCGTCGACCTGCCGCAGGACGCCCAGCACCCCGCGCAGCTCCCGCAGCGTCTCCCGGCTCGCCGACTTGATCGCCTCCAGCGCCGCATACGCGCGCTCGGGGTCGTCGCGGCGGTGCAGCGCCGCCCCCGCCTGCACGTTGATCAGCGAGATCTGGTGCGCCAGCACGTCGTGCAGCTCCCGCGCGATCCGCAGCCGCTCGGCGATCGCGCGGCGCCGCGCCTCCTCCTCCCGGCTCCGCTCGGCCTCTGCGGCGCGCCGCTCGGCCGCCTCGGCCCGGTCCCGGCGGCTGCGCACGTACTGCCCGAGCGCGATGGCGACCAGCAGCCCCAGCGACAGCGACGCCACCCCGCGCGCGTCCACGATCGCGTCCGGGTCGCCGCCCCCGCCGCCGCGCAGCAGCGCCACCCCCAGGAACCCCGCGTTCACCACGATGACCGCGCCCAGCGACACCAGCAGCCGGCACTCCACCGCCGCGGTGAACAGCGCCGCCCACAGCACCAGCGCCAGCGGCCCGTCCGGATACCCCAGCGGGTAGTACAGCGGCGGCACCGCCACGCAGACCACCAGCACCGCCACCGGATGCCGCCGCCGCGCCGCCAGCGCCAGCGTGGCCACGGCGATCAGCGCGACCCCGCCCGGCCACAGCGCACGGTCCCCGGGCTTGACCGCCGCGGCGCTCAGCACCAGGGTCGCCGCCAGCGCGGCCACCGCGAGGACGGCGTCGGCGACCTGCCCGCGCGGCCACCCCGCCGCACGCACGGCGCGCACGGCGCGGGACGCGCCGGGGCCCCGGGTGCGGGACGGGGGACGGGACGGGGGAGTCGTCACGGGGCAACGGTAGTTCAGCCGCGTCCCGCCCACACAGCCGCCGAGACCACCACCGCGGACGCCCCCGGACGCGGCCGGGGGAGCGCACCCTTGACTTTCGTCAGTAACGCCGCAGTTCACCCGCTTGTAGCGTGGAGCGCGTGACCGACGCGGCTTCCTCCCGTCCCGCCCCCGGCGCGCCCACCGGCCCCCCCGGGCGGAACGCCGTCGGGCGGGCCGTGACGGCGGCGGCGGGCCGCGGCCGCGCGCCCGCCGGCGCCGTCCGCCCGCGGGCGCTGCGCGAGGCCGTCCGGCGGCCCACGCGCGCCGCGCTGGTCAAGGACGCCCTGCTGTACGGGGCGCTGGCCCTCCCCGTCGTCGCCGGCATCGTCTCGCCGCTGGACCCGGACCGGATGGCGTGGTGGCTGTGCGTGGGCGGCCTGGCGGTCCTGGCCGCCGCAGTCGCGGTGTCCCGCGCCCGGCCCACCGCGGCGCTGCTGACCGCCATGGCGCTGATCGCCGTCCACGGCAACTTCGTGTTCGCCATGCCCGTGCTGGCCTACCTGACCGGGCGGCGGACCATCCGCGCGCAGCCGCCGCTGTGGGCGTTCACCGCCGTGTTCGTCGCCGGGTCGGCCCTGGCGATCGCACGCGGCCAGGCCGTCGAGACCTGGTTCCCCTCCACGGTCTGGCTGGTGCTGTTCGGCGTCCTGCCCTGGCTGACCGGCCGCTACTGGCGCCAGTACCAGGAACTCCTGCACGCCGGGTGGGAACGCGCCGAGCGGCTGGAGCACCAGCAGCGCATCATCGCCGAACGCGAACGGCTCCGCGAACGCGCCCGCATCGCCCAGGACATGCACGACTCCCTCGGCCACGAACTCGCCCTCATCGCCGTCCGCGCCGGCGCCCTGCAGGTCGCGCCCGGCCTCGACGACCGGCACCGCGACGCCGCCGCGCAGCTGCGCCGCGGCGCGGCCGAGGCCACCGAGCACCTCCGCGAGATCATCGGCGTGCTCCGCGAGGACACCGCCACCGGCCCCGGCACGCCGCACGGCCCGGACGGGCTCGCGCCGGTCCGGCCCCCGCACGAGAGCATCGGCGACCTGGTCGAACGCGCCCGCGCCTCCGGCGTCCCCGTCCACCTCACCGGCACCGCCGCCGACCTGCCGGAACTCGCGCCGATGGCCGCGCTCACCGCGCACCGCGTCGTCCAGGAGGCCGTCACCAACGCCGCCAAGCACGCCCCCGGCGCCGCCGTCACCGTCCACCTCACCCGCCGCGACCCGCCCGCCGGCGACGCACCGCACGGAGGCGGCGTCACGGTGACGGTCACCAACGGCCCGCCGCCCGGGAGGCCGGCGCCGTCGGCGCCGGGCGGCACCGGGCTCGCCGCCCTCACCGAACGGGTCCGGGTCCTCGGCGGCACCCTGCACGCCGGACCCGCCCCCGGCGGCGGCTTCGAGGTCACCGCCGACCTGCCCGGCGCCCCGCCCGCACCCCGCGCCTTCGACTCACCCGCCGACCCGTCCGGCGGGCACCGCGCCGCGCCCACCGCGGCACCCACCGCCGGGACCGCGCTGCGCGCCGCCCTCGGCCTCACCCGCACACCGCCGGGGGAGTGGCCCTCCGAATCGGCCCGCCACCTGGCCCGCGAACGCCGCCAGGTCCGCCGCGGCCTGATCACCGCGATCACCGTCCCCGCCGCGCTCATGGCCGCCCTCGGCACCGTCATGGCCGCCTACTACGCCTACGTCACCCTCAACTCCGTCCTGCCGCCCGCCGACTACGCCGCGCTGCGCGTCGGCGCCCCCCAGGCCAGCGTCCAGCGGACCCTGCCGCCGCGCGAGACGATGGGCGCCGGGACCGTCCGCCGCCTCGTCCCCGAACCCGCCCGCGCCGACTGCCGCTACTACCGCCCCGAGGCCGACCTGCTCGGCGTGTCCCGCATCTACCGGCTCTGCTTCACCGGCGGCCGCCTCACCGCCAAGGACGCCTACGACACCACCCTGCTCAGCGCCGAACACGACCGACAGAGGAACCCGCCATGATCCGGGCACTGCTCGCCGACGACGAGGCCATGATCCGCGCGGGCGTCCGCGCGATCCTCGCCGCCGACCCCGGCATCGAGGTCGTCGCCGAGGCCGCCGACGGCCGCGAGGCCGTCGAGCAGACCCTCCGGCACCGCCCCGACGTCGCCCTCCTCGACATCCGCATGCCCCGCCTGGACGGCCTCGCCGCCGCCACCGAACTGCGCCGCGCCGCCCCCGGCACCGGCGTCATCATGCTCACCACCTTCGGCGAGGACGAGTACATCGCCCGCGCCCTGTCCGGCGGCGCCAGCGGCTTCCTCCTCAAGTCCGGCGACCCCCTCGAACTCATCGCCGGCGTCCGCGCCGTCGCCGGCGGCGCCGCCTACCTGTCCCCGCGGGTCGCCCACCGCGTCATCACCGAACTCGGCGGCGGCCGCCTCGCGGTCGGCGCCCGCGCCCGGCACCGCATCGCCGCCCTCACCCCCCGCGAACGCGAGGTCCTGGCCCTGCTCGGCGCCGGGCTGTCCAACGCCGAGATCGCCGCCCGCCTCCACGTCGTCGAAGGGACCGTGAAGGCCTACGTCAGCGCGATCCTCACCCGCCTGGACGCCCGCAACCGCGTCCAGGCCGCCGTCGTCGCCTACGAGGCCGGCCTCGTCGCCCCCACCGGCGACACCCCCTGACCCCCGGCGGGCCGCCCTCCGCACACGCGAAAAAGGCCGCCCCGGGGCGGTGCGCACGCACCACCCGGGACGGCCCCAGTCGAGATCCTCGACCCCGGCCCCGGTCAGGGGAGCGGGTCCCGCCTGGTCACGCCGCCCATCACGTCCGGCATCGTCACCGACGCCTCGTTCACCCGGCCCGCGGACCCGCCACC
>NZ_BMRO01000002.1:252549-387602 GCF_014648675.1 Actinomadura livida | reverse complement strand
CACCGGCCGCCCAGCCCCGCTCCCCGGCGCCCCGCCGGCGGCCGCCGACGGCGGACCCAGCACCGTCCCGCACAGCGGGAACCCCCGCATCGACTCCACCAGCGGACGCAACGCCACCACCAGCGCCACGACCACCAGCGGAGCGACCACCACGCCCAGCACGAACCCCGCCGCCACATCGTGCGGGTAGTGCACGCCCACGAACACCCGGGAGAACGCCATCAGCGCCGCCATCGGCAGCACCAGCGGCGCCATCGCCCGCCACGCCACCACGATCACCGCCGCCGACGCCGCCGCGATCGTCGCGTGGTTGCTCGGGAACGACCAGTCGCCCGGCGCCGGGCACGCCGCGATGTGCACCGCCCCCTGCACCGCCCGGCACGGCCGCTCCTCCTCGATGAAGGTCTTGGAGACCTCGCTCACCAGATACGCCGCCACCACCGCGAACGGCGCCGCCAGCGCCAGCGCCATCGCCCGCGCGTCCCCGATCCGGGCCCGCCACCAGCCCACCACGAACAGCGCCGCGAACAGCAGCAGCCCCGCGTCCGTCCCGACCTCGGCCACCGTATGCAGCCACGACGGAGTGCCCTCCGCGAACTCGGTGATCTCCCGGTACAGATCGGCGCTGAAATCCGGCGCTTCCATGCTCTCCCTCACGCTCAACGGCCCTCGGCCGACACCATTTGGACACCCCGCGCTCCGCAGAAGTTCACCCTAGAGCCCCGCGCCCGCGACCCCCGGTACTTTCGGCCGATCACACGCCCGACACCACTCGCCCGTCCCGCGACCGGAGCCGGTCCCGCGACCGGCGCCGCCGCGCGAACCGGACCGCCTCGGCCACCGCCGTCACCGACAGCGCCAGCCCCAGGCCCACCGCCACGCCCTTCAGCGGCTCGTCCTCGAACGCCACCCCGCCCGCATACCCCAGCACCGCCCCGTACAGCCCCCACGACACCGCCGCCACCGCCGCGAACAACGCGAACGACCGCGCCCGGTACCCCACCGCGCCCATCGTCAGCGTCACCGCCGTCCGACCGCCCGGCACGTACCGCGCCACCACCAGGATCAGGCCGCCGCGCTCGTCCATCGTCCGCCGCGCCCACCCGAACACCGCATGCCGCCGCGTTCCCGCCCGCAGCCCCCGCACCAGCCGCCCGCCCGACCCGCGCCCCAGCACGAACGACACATGATCACCCGCGAAGGCCCCCAGCGCCGCCGCGACCACTACCCACACCAGCTCGGGCCGCCCCGACGCCGCGTACACCCCCGCCGTGATCAGCAGGCTCTCGCTCGGCACCACCGGGAAGAACCCGTCCAGCGCCGCCACCGCGAACAGCACCAGGTAGAACCACGGCGACGACACCGCCGTGCCCACCGCCCCCATGACCACGTCCAAACCCATGCCCCGACGCTAGGAAACGACCACCCGCCCGCGTATCGGCCGGACGACCACCGCCACCCCCGACTTTCGACAGGTCCCGCACCCGCCCCGCACCCGTCCTGCGAACGATGTACACCCGGATCCTCACCCCGGAGGACGCACCCCGCCCCAGCCCGGGGCCACCCTGGAAACACACCACCGACCAGGGGAAACCGGCCATGAACCACACACCCGCGCACCACCGGCTCCGCGCCTCCGACCACGACCGCGACGCCACCGTCCAACGCCTCGGCGACGCACTCGGCGACGGCGCCCTCGACAACACCGAATACGGCCGCCGCCTCGACCACGCCCTCACCGCCACCACCCAGGCCGACCTCCACCGCCTCACCGCCGACCTGCCCGCCTCACCCGCCGCCCGCGACCGCGCCGAAACCGCCCGCCGCACCGCCAAGGCCCGGGCCGACCGGCGCGCCTGGCGCAGCGAATGGTCCTACTGGGCCGGCGCCGCGGTCATCATGACCGCCATCTGGGCCGTCTCCGCACTCCGCGAAGGGGACTGGACGCGCTACTGGCCCGCCGCACCACTCGGCATCTGGGCCGCCGTCCTCGTCTCCTACGCCATCTGGCCCTCCGACGACGACTGACCCCCGAAATATCGGTCGCATCCCGCCCGGCCCCTCCACCACACTGCCGACCGTGACACACCTCCACATCTTCGACATGGACGGCACCCTGCTGACCGGCACCACCGCCAACCTCGAAGTCGCACGGCACCTCGGCACCCTCACCGAACTCCGCGACCTCGAAGCCCGCTTCGCCGCCGGCACCCTCGACACCCGCGGCTTCTCCACCCAGATCCACCGGCTCTGGCGCGACCTCACCCCCGACATCGTCGCCACCGCCTACACCGCCGCGACCTGGCTCACCGGCATCGCCGACGTCTGCGCCGACATCCGCGCCCGCGGCGAGCACTCCGCCGTCATCACCATGTCGCCCGACTTCTTCGCCCGCCGCCTCCTGGACCACGGCTTCGACGACGTCATCGCCTCCCGCTTCCCCCCGATGCCGTTCACCGGCACCCTCGACCCCGCCGGCATCCTCACCCCCGGCGACAAGGTCCGCATCACCGAGGAACTCCGCACCCGCCACGGCCTCACCGCCGCCCAGTGCACCGCCTACGGCGACTCCATGTCCGACGCGCCGCTGTTCCGGCACCTCACCAACACCGTCGCCGTCAACGCCGACCACCACCTCGCCGACATCGCCGCCCTCGACTACCGCGGCACCGACCTCACCGAGGCCTACACCCTCGCCCGCACCCTCCAACCCGCCTGACCACCGCCCCCCGCCGCCGCGACCTCACGGCCAGCCACGCCTCGCCACGCCACGCGCCGCCGTGCTGGGGACCGGGGGCGCGCCGGCGGCCGCCCCGCCGCCACAAGGTCGCGGCCGAGCCCGGCGAGGCCGCCGGCGTCCCGCCCGCCTTGCCGGGGTCGTGGACGATCACGCCGGGGCCGGCCCCGGCCCGCAGCGCCGCCCCCGCCGACATGAAGCCAGCCGACCCACCCCCGGGCGCCCTGGCCGCACATCACGACCATCACCGCGGACACACCTCGCCGGCAGGACGACCACCAGCCGGCCGCGCCACCAGCCCGCCAGGGCAGAACGGCTAGCCGCGGCGGGGGCCGTCGACACGGCCCAGCAGCGGATGCACCCGCATCGCCGCCTCCAACTCGCCCGGCAGTTCGTCCCGGTAACGGCCCAGCGTCGACAGGTCCGCATGCCCCAGCACCCGCCGCACCGCGTCCATGTCCGTCGCCGCCGCCAGCAGATGCGTCGCCGTCGTATGCCGCAGCCCATGCGGCGTCACGCTCCGCCGCCGCACCGGCTCCACCCGCGCCAGCACCCGGTCGATCACCGCCTGCACGTCCCCCCGCGCCAACCGCCGCCCACGCCACGACAGCAGCAGCGCCTTCGGCTCCCGCCCCCGGTCCAGCAACCCCCGCCCCTCCGCCAGATACGCGTCGAGGACGTCCACCACCGGACCGGGCAACGGCACATCCCGCGTCCGCCCGCCCTTACCGAAGATCCGCCAGTACCGCGTCCCCCCGTTGACGAAGAAGTCCTCCACGTTCGCCGCCGTCAACTCCGACACCCGCGGCCCCACCGCCGCCAGCAGCAGCACCACCAGCCCGTCCCGCAGCTCCGTCCGCTGATCCGCCCGCTTCCCCGGCACCACCGGACCCGCCTCCGCAAGCCCCCGCGCCGCCCCCAGCAACCCCTCCGCCTGCTCCACCGTCAACGCCCGCCGCTGCGCCCGCAACCCGCCCCGCTCCCTCGGACGCACCGTCACCGCCTGCATCGGATTCAGCTGCACCCACCCCGCCACCACCGCGTACTTGAAGAACGCCGACACCGACCGGCGGAACCGCGCCTGCGACGCCCCGCTCTGCACCGCACCGCCCCCCGGCACGGCACCACCCGCCCCACGCCGCCGCCCATCCGGCTTGTGCGCGAACCCCAGCAGCACCTCATCGACGTCCTCACCCGTCAGATCGTCCAGCACCCGGTCCGCACCCGCCAGCGCCGCGAACGTCACCACGTCCCGCACATAGACCTCCGCCGTCTTCGGCGACAACGCACCCGTCGAGGTCTTCGCCCGCACCATCCCCGCGTACCGGTCGACGCACTCGGCAACGGTCAGGCGCTGAACATCAGAGGGACGCACCCGCCGGACGCTACCGCCCGCGACCGACAGAACCGCCACCGGCAGAACCCGCCATAGGATCGACCCCCATGACCGGCAGGGACCTCTTCGAACAGGTCGGCGAGATCATCCGAGGCTCGACACCACCCCGCCTCGGACGCCCGCACGTCCACGTCCGCCACAACGGCGTCAAAGCCTGGTTCGGCGACCCCGCACCCCAGCGCGAACACTACGAAGCCCAGACCATCCCCGCCGACATCGCCCCCGCCACCCGCACCCACGCCATCGAAATCGGCTTCCACGCCGAACACCGCGACGAACCCGACAACCAGGCCGCCCTCACCCACCTGCTCACCACCGAGACGACCTGGCGCACCGAACTCGGCGACGACCCCGTCACCGGCCCCTTCCTCGGCCGCGACACCTGGCGCCGCATCTCCGAAACATGGCCCGACCCCGACCTCGACGACCCCGACATCCCCTTCGACATCGGCGTCCGCCTCGTCGACTACATCCGCGCCCTCGAACCCCACCGCCGGGTATAAGCACCCCGCACACGCCGCACAGCAGGGGAGAGGCCGATGCGCATCGGCACATCAGGATGGCAGTACGCCGACTGGCGCGACGTCCTCTACCCGCCCGGCCTCCCACAACGCCGCTGGCTCCACCACTACGCCGACGTCTTCGCCACCGTCGAGAACAACAACGCCTTCTACCGCCTGCCTCCCCGCGAAACCTTCGAACTATGGCGCGACGCCACCCCGCCCGGCTTCATCATGGCCGTCAAGGCCAGCCGCTACCTCACCCACATGAAACGCCTCAAAGACCCCGCCGAGCCCGTCACCCGCCTCACCGACGCCGCCGCCGGCCTCGGCACCAAACTCGGCCCCGTCCTGCTGCAACTCCCGCCCACCCTCCGCGCCGACCACGAACGCCTCGACGCATGCCTGCGCCGCTTCCCCCACCACATCCGCGTCGCCGTCGAACCCCGCCACACCTCCTGGTGGACCGACCAGACCCGCCGCACCCTCGAACACCACGGCGCCGCCCTCAGCTGGACCGACCGCCAAGGCCGACCCCGGACACCCCTCTGGCGAACCACCGACTGGCTCTACCTCCGCCTCCACGAAGGCCCCGCCCAACCCTGGCCCCACTACGACGACGAAACCCTCCGAGCCTGGGCCGACGAACTCGGCACCGCAGACGACGCCTACGTCTACTTCAACAACGACCCCGGCGGCGCCGCCGTCCGCAACGCCCTCCGCTTCACCGAACTCACCGCCCGCCCCTAGCCGGGGGAGAGGCGTCACCCCCGCGGCGCGTACATGATCACAGCCACCCCGGCCAGGCAGATCAGCGCACCCGCGATGTCCCAGCGGTCCGGACGGAACCCGTCCACCACCACACCCCACGCAAGCGACCCCGCCACGAACACCCCGCCGTAGGCCGCCAGAATCCGCCCGAAATCAGGGGAGGGCTGGAACGTCGCCGCGAACCCGTACGCACCGAGCGCCAGCACACCACCGACGATCCACAGCGCCCCGCGCTGCTCACGCCAGCCCTGCCACACCAGCCACGCCCCGCCGATCTCCGCCACCGCGGCGACCACGAACAACCCGACCGACCGGAGCACGCTCATGCCGCACACCCTACGGACCCCGCCCGCCGCCCCAGCACGACCCCGTCGCGTATTCGGCCCGCCGCCACGGGACCCGCACGCAACCCAGAAGGCAGACGGCACCGGAACGAAACGGACGCGACGTGGTCAGCCGCGCCGGGCGGCCCGCACGACCACGTCGTGCAACTCGACCTCACGACCACCAGGACCGGTGAGCATGCGCTGCCGCTCCTCGGCGACGACGACCTCCCACTCCGCACCGTCCAGCCGCGCCACGATGCCCGCGCCGGTCGCCGACGCCTCAGCCGGAGGCCCATGGCCGTGGCCGGCGGCGCCGGGGGAGTGCAGATGCCCGACGATCAGCAAGGTGCCGCCGGGGGACACCCACCCGGCGACGCGCTCGTAAAAGTCCAGCTGCGGCATCGCCGGATGGGCATAGTGGGTCGTGACCAGGTCGAACCGCGTCCCCGGATCCCAGACGCCCAAGTCAGCCTCGACCCACCGCACACGCTCGCCGACCCCGCTCGCGGCCGCCCGGCCGGCCGCGCGGCCCAGCGCCTCGGCCGAGATGTCGACCGCGGTGACCTCCCAGCCGCGCGCGGCCAGCCAGACCGCCTCGGCACCGGCGCCGCACCCCGCGTCCAGCGCCGTGCCCGGCACCAGGCCGCCGACCTCCCGGTCCAGGTACGGATTCGGCGGGACGTCGTGCGCCCCTTCTGGACCGCCGCTCTGCTGCCAGTGCCGCTCCCAGTACTCCCTGTCGAACGCATGGTCGGGCCCGTGCGCCATCGGCCGTCCTCCTCGGTTACGACGATCCCGGTGGGTCTTTCCCTCGGGTTCGGCCTTCACGATGCTGACGGACGGCACCGAACCGCAAACCTCGTTGCCGAATGGCAAAATCGTGAGGTGGATGAAGCCATCGACCGCACCCTGGACGCCGTCGGACCGAGACTGAAACGCCTCCGCCGGCAACGGGAGATCACACTCGCCGGCCTCGCGGAGCAGACCGGTATCTCCGCCAGCACCCTGTCCCGGCTCGAGTCCGGCCTGCGGCGCCCCACGCTCGAGCAGCTGCTCCCGCTCGCCCGCGCCTACGGGGTCTCACTCGACGAACTCGTCGACGCGCCGCCGACCGGAGACCCCCGCGTCAACCTGCGGCCCATTCCCTGCAGCGACGGCTCCGTCATCCTGCCGCTGACCCGCAGGCCCGGAGGCATCCAGGCGTACAAGTTCGTCCTCCCGGCCGGAAGCGACGACACCGAACCGGACCTGCGCACACACGAGGGATACGACTGGGTCTACGTCCTCAACGGGATACTCCGCCTCGTCCTGGGCGAACACGACCTCACCCTCAAGCCGGGGGAGGCCGCGGAGTTCGACACGCGCACCCCGCACTGGTTCGGCGCCACCAGCGCCGGCCCCGTCGAGTACCTGAGCCTCATCGGACGCCAAGGCGAACGAACCCACGTCCGCGCAGCACCCAAACGCCACCCTGACGAGTGAAAAGTCCCAGAAAGTAGCGGTTCGCGACCTTCATCTCAAACCCAACAGAATTCAGCTTCTGTCCGGTTAGACAGTCTTCTGGCCGACCCGAGGAGAAGGCAGGGGAACGCGTGCATCTGCTGGACGCGAATCAGCCGCCGGCTCGCACGGCAACAAACCCTCACACGACGCCACCCACTCCGTTCCCAGCCGGGAAGCAGGCCGAGGGGACTGGGCAGCCGCGCAACGAACGTCCCCGAATGCTCATCCTGGCGGCAGCCTGCAAGGCGGACTTGGGCGCCCGGGAAACCGGAAACGCGGTTTGACCAGGCAATTCACAGCAAAACCAGTCGAGGTCACCCGACCATTTCGG
Source organism: Actinomadura livida (assembly GCF_014648675.1). GTDB lineage: Bacteria > Actinomycetota > Actinomycetes > Streptosporangiales > Streptosporangiaceae > Spirillospora > Spirillospora livida. The sequence continues at coordinate 380,038 of NZ_BMRO01000002.1, read as the reverse complement.
CCGTGACGTGGCCCGCTACCGCGTCGGAAAGCGGTCGTTGCGTGGCTGGCGGCCAACGACGTCCACAACGGAGCCGCTGGAAGCGCACACTCCGAAGTGCGGGCCAGACGCGCGAACTGCAACGCTACGACGACATCTACAGAAAGGCGTATGCCGTAAGACTGGACGACGACAGGGCCATCGCTTTGGCCGGCGTCCCGTCCGTGACAACCCTGCAGCGGGTCGGCGCATGCGCTAGCGCGAGCCCGAGGTTGTGCCCGGATCGCCCCGCTTCCAGACAGCTTGATCGTTGGTCGATAATGTACATTATGTTAAGTAGAGCGGATTCGGGTGGTGGCGTCGCCCTCGTCCATGCCGCCCGGTCGCGGCCGCCTCTCCTCACCTCGCCCTCTGGCGCACATGCCGTGCACGGTGCCGCTCGCCAACGGTCCTGGATCTGAGAATCCGGAAGCTTGACGGGCTTGGTGCCAGTGCCTGGTACGCGGCGACGGCACTGTGCCGTTGCTCTGCTTTGGTGCCTGACGGGAGTGGGTGCCCTCGTTACAGTGCAAGTGTTCCCTGGCGGCTACCGAGTGGGGCGCCGTGATTCCTGAGCGATTTGTTCGCGCGCTGGACGGTTTTGAGGCGGTGCTCGTCGCGACGCCGCCGAACAGGTGGTTGTCGCCGTCGCCGTGTGAGGGCTGGTGCGCCGTCGACGTCGCGGGGCATGTCACGGCGGGGCTGCTGGTGATCGAGATGCGTGCCGCGGGTCGGCCTCTCCCCCAGGCTGATCCTGACTGGCGTGAGGTGGCCGGCGAGGATCCAGTGGCGTCGTGGCGTACGGTGCGCGCCCGGATGACGGCTGAGCTCGGTCCCGGGGCGCTGGGGCGCCGGATCGGGCTGGCGACGGGGCAAGAGGTCACGTTGCGGGAGTTCCTCGAGGAGTATCCGCTGGAGTTGCTCGTCCACACGTGGGATCTCGCTCGGGCGACCGGGCAGTCGGTGGTGTTCGATGCCGATCTGGTGGGGCCCGCGCTGGTGACGGCGAGGCGGTTGGCGCCTGGGGGGCGTGCGGCGGGTCAGGTCGGTCCCGAGTGCGCTCTTTCGGAGGACGCCGATGATCAGGCGCGGCTGCTGGCGCTGTTCGGTCGTGATCCGTTCGGTGGTTGATGTGGGGGCCACTCCCCTCCCCCGTCGTTGTTCGTGAGCTGGCCGGTTACGACGTGCACCGTGAGCGGCCGTCCGGTTGGCGGGCGGATCGGTGGTTGCCGGTGGCCACTCCCCTGCCGGCGGTGGTCGTCCTGGGGTTGGGGGGCCGGGGCGGCCGTGTACATCCCGGGTTGTAGTGGCGGGGTGGTGGCTGCGCGAAAGGTGCAGTGCGGTTGACCGCTTGCGCCTGATTCGCCGGTGAGGGGCGCGCGCCGAGGATTGGGGGGTCGTTTTCGGAGCGGTCCTGGGGGCGTGTGCTTATGGGTGCGGACGCGTTGTTGCTGGCGCGGATCCAGTTCGCGTTGACGGCCGGTACGCATTTCATGTTCGTGGCGTTGACGCTTGGCCTGGCGACGCTGGTGGCGTTGATGCAGACGCGGGCGACGGTGTCGGGCAGTGCGGTGCATGCGCGGATGGTGCGTTTCTGGGGGCAGTTGTACGTCATCAATTACGCGGTGGGGATCGTCACCGGGCTGGTGATGGAGTTCCAGTTCGGATTGAACTGGGCGGGGATGTCGCGGATGACGGGCGGGGTCTTCGGAGTGCCGCTGGCGATGGAGACGATCGTCGCGTTCTTCGTGGAGTCGACGTTCCTGGGATTGTGGATTTTCGGGTGGGATCGGCTGAACCGGTGGCTGCATCTGGGGCTGATCTGGGTGGTGACGCTGACGGCGTACTTGTCGGCGTATTTCATTCTGGTGGCCAATGGGTGGCTGCAGCGTCCGGTGGGTTTCGAAATGGTGGACGGTGCGGCGCGGCTGACCGATGCGGCGGCGTTGCTGACGAATCCGACGGCGGTTCTGGCGTTCTTCCATGTGCTGTTCGGCGGGTTCTTGACGGCGGGGTTCTTCATGGCCGGGGTGAGCGGCTACCACCTGCTGCGGCGGACGGCGGAGGTGGAGTTCTTCCGGCGGTCGATGCGGGTGGGGTTGCTGACGGTCGTGCTGTCGGTGATGCCGGTGGTGATCTTCGGCGGGGTGCAGTTCGCGTATGTGCAGCCGACGAAGCTCGGCGGTGAGTCGGCGGCGGCGGAGGTCGCGCGGTTCACGGCGCGGTTCGGGCCGGACGAGTACATGGCGCCTGGGCTGGCGGGGGCCGGTGAGGCGCTGATGATGACGATGTGGTCGCTGATGATGCTGGTGGCGGCGGTCGCGCTGGTGAAGCTGCCGTTCGGCGGGTGGCTGGTGCGGGGGCGGGTGTTCCACGTGCTGATGATCGTGTCGGTGCCGTTGCCGTATGTGGCGATGGTGTCGGGGTGGGTGTTCCGTGAGGTGGGGCGGCAGCCGTGGGTGGTGTACGGGCTGCTGAAGACGCGGGACGCGTTGTCGGACGTGGGGTCGGGGACGGTGGTGGCGTCGTTCGCGGCTTTCACGGTGCTGTTCGGGGTGTTGTTCGTGGTGAACGCGTGGCTGCTTGTGCGGTTCGCGCGGCGGGGTCCGGAGGGTGCGGGCCTTGGGGCCTCTCCCCCGGCGGAGCAAGCGCCGGTGCTGAGCGGGACGTTGTGACGGGAGCCTGGTGATGGAGTCTGTTGCGGTGGTGTTGCTGGCGGTGTTCTCCGCCGGGTATCTGGTGCTGGCCGGTGCCGATATCGGGGTGGGGATGCTGCTGCCGTGGCTGGGGCGGGATCAGCGGGAGCGGCGGCTGGTGATCGCGTCGTTCGCGCCGTTCTTCCTGGGCAACGAGGTGTGGCTGGTGGCGTCGGCCGGGCTGGTGGCGGGGGCGTTCCCGGGGTTGGAGCACCTGTTGCTGGAGGAGCTGTATCCGCTGGTGGTGGTGCTGCTGATCGGCTGGGTCGTGCGGGACATGGGGTTGTGGCTGCGGGGCCGGGTGGACGCGGTGGCGTGGCGCGGCCTGTGTGATGCGGCGATCGCGGCGGGGAGCTGGGCGCTGGCGCTGGCGTGGGGTTCGGTGCTGGGGTCGGTGGTGTTCGGTGGCGGGCTGAACGCGGGGAGCGTGCTGGGTCTGCCGTTGGCGGCGGTGTTCGCGTGGCACGGTGCGGGGTTCGCGCGGTGGCGGTTGCCGGTGGAGCTGGCGGCGCGTGCGGGGCGGGTGCCGGCGCGGTACGGGGTGTCGGGTGCGGTGCTGGCGGTGTTGCCGGTTGCGGCGGGTCTGCGGTTGCCGTGGTCGGAGGTGGTGACCGTGGGCGGCGGGCTGGCGGTGACGGCGGTGACGACGGTGGCGGTGCTGCCGTTCCTGCTGGGTTCGCAGGCGCTGGTGTGGTGGACGTTCCGGGGGCGGGTCGACTCCCCGTCGTACCTGTAGGGAGTGGGTGTGGTGTGAAGGGGGTCGAGCGGCGTCTGCTGGGGTGTGTTCCGCGGTGGGTGACGGTGGTGCTGGGGGTTCTGGCGGCGGGGCAGGGCGTCCTGGTGGTGGTGCAGGCGGAGCTGCTGGTGCGGGCGGTGGCGGGGCTGGACGCGGGTCCGCTTCCGTGGCTGGCGGGTGCGGTCGCGGGGCGGGCGGCGCTGGCGTGGGTGGTGACGGTGGTGGCGGGCCGGGCGGCGGCGCGGGTGAAGCGGGGGCTGCGGGAGGGTCTGCTGGCCGTGCCGGGTGCCGGGCCGTCAGGTGCGGGGTCGCCGGGTGGGCGGGTGACGTTGCTGACGCGGGGGCTGGACGCGGTCGATCCGTTCTTCACCGGTTACGTGCCGCAGTTGCTGGCGGCGTGCGTGGTGCCGGTGGTGGTGCTGGCGCGGCTGGTGTCGGTGGACTGGGCGTCGGCGGTGGTGGTGGCGGTGACGGTTCCGCTGGTGCCGGTGTTCGGGGCGCTGGTGGGGATGCGGACGGCGGCGGTGACGGTCCGGCAGTGGGAGTCGCTGCGGCGGCTCGGGGGGCATTTCCGGGACGTGGTGGCGGGGCTTTCGACGTTGCGGGCGTTCGGGCGTGCTGAGCATCAGTCGGGTGTGGTGCGGCGGCTGGCGGATGGGCATCGGCGGGCGAGCGTGCGGGCGTTGCGGGTGGCGTTCCTGTCGTCGCTGGTGCTGGAGCTGGTGTGCGCGCTGTCGGTGGCGCTGGTGGCGGTGCCGGTGGGGTTGCGGTTGCTGGAGGGGCGGATGGCGTTGTCGGCGGGTTTGCTGGTGCTGGTGCTGACGCCGGAGGTGTATCTGCCGTTGCGGGCGCTGGGTCAGCGGTTCCATGCGAGTGCGGAGGGTGTGGCCGCGGCGGAGGAGGCGTTCGCGGTGCTGGACACGTCCGCGGGGTCGCCGGTCGTGGGGTCGGCTGGCGGGCGGGTGGTGGCGGGGGGTGCGCCGGAGATCGTGCTGCGGGACGTGACGGTGCGGTATCCGGGGTCGCGGGAGGCTGCGCTGTCGGGGGTGTCGCTGCGCGTGGCGGCGGGTGAGCGGGTCGCGGTGGCGGGGCCGTCGGGGGCGGGCAAGTCGACGCTGCTGCTGGTGCTGGCGGGGCTGGTGCGTCCGGAGTCGGGGCGGGTCCTGGTGGACGGGGTGGATCTGGCGGACCTGGATCTCGAGGCGTGGCGGGCGCGGCTGGGGTGGGTGCCGCAGCGTCCGCACCTGTTCGCGGCGTCGGTGGCCGACAACATCCGGCTGGGCGATCCGGGCGCCGGGGACGCGCGGGTGGTGGAGGCGGCTCGGGCTGCGGGGGCCGCGGAGTTCGTGGCGGGGCTGCCGGAGGGGTACGCGACGGTGCTGGGTGAGGGCGGTGCGGGTCTGTCGGCGGGTCAGCGGCAGCGGGTGGCGGTCGCGCGGGCGTATCTGGCGGGCGGCGATGTGATGCTGCTGGACGAGCCGACGGCGCGGCTGGATCTGCGGAGCGAGCGGCTGCTGGTGGACGCGGCGGTGCGGTTGCTGGAGGGCCGGACGGCGGTGCTGGTGGCGCATCGTACGGCGCTGCTGGGGGTCGCGGACCGGGTGGTGCGGCTGGAGGGCGGCCGGGTGGCCGGTGAGGTGGCGCGCGGGGAGGTCGCGGCGTGAAGGGCCTGCGGGGCGTGGACGGTTCGGGGGCTGTGTGGGGTGCGGTGCGTCCGCATGCGGTGCGGCTGGTGGGCGCGTGCGCGGCGGGGGCGGCGGCGGAGCTGTGCGGGCTGGGGCTGATCGCGGCGGCGGCGTGGCTGGTGGCGCGGGCGGCGCAGCGGCCGGAGCTTGCGGCGTTGTCGCTGGCGATCGTGGCGGTGCGGGGGTTCGCGCTGGCGAAGGGGTCGCTGCGGTATGTGGAGCGGCTGGCGGGGCACGATGCGGCGTTGCGGGCGCTGGCGGAGCTGCGGGGGCGGGTGTTCGACGCCCTGGCGGCGGCGCGTCCGGAGGGGCGGCGGGTGCGGGACGGTGATGCGCTGACCCGGATGGTGTCGGACGTGGACGCGGTGCAGGATCTGCTGCTGCGGTGCGTGCTGCCGGCGGTGGCGGCGGCGGTGTGCGCCGCGGCGGGTGTGGTGGTGTGCGGGGTGCTGGTGCCGGCGGCGGCGCCGGTTCTTGCGGCGGGGTTGCTGCTGGCGGGGGCGGTGCTGCCGTGGGCGGCGGCGGTGGCGGGTGGTCGTGCGGCGGCGCGGGCCGCGGCGGAGCGTGAGGTGCTGGCGGTGCGGGCGCTGGACGTGCTGGAGGGTGCGGCGGATCTGGCGGTGTTCGGTGCGGCGGGCCGGTTCGCGGCGCGGGCGGGTGACGCGGCGGCGGGGCTGGAGCGTGCGGAGCGGTCGGCGGCGGGGGTGTCGGCGATGGTGGCGGCGGCGGGTTTGGTGGTGCAGGGCGTGACGGCCGCTGCGGTGGTGTGGGCGGGGCTGGGTGCGGGCGCGGGCGAGGTCGGTGTGGCGGTGTCGGCGCTGACGGCGTTGGTCGCGGTGGAGGCGGTGCTGCCGGTGGCGTCGGCGGCGCAGCGGCTGGCGGAGGTGCGTCCGGCGGTGCGGCGGGTGGGGGCGGTGCTGGCCGCTCCCCCGCCGCCCGGCCCGCTGCCGTCTGCTTCCCCGCCGTCCGGGCCGCTGGAGGTGGAGTTGCGGGGTGTGGGCGTCCGCTACGACGGCGGCGGTGTCGGGCTGGACGGGGTGGATCTGCGGGTGCGGCGGGGCGGGCGGGTCGCGGTCGTGGGGGCGAGCGGCGCGGGCAAGAGCACGCTGCTGGGCGTGGTGGCGGGGCGGGTGCCGGTGTCGTCGGGCTCGGTGCTGCTGGGCGGGTGCGCGGCGGGCGGTGCGCGGTCGCCGGTGCGGGGGCTGATGCAGGACGCGTACGTGTTCGCCGCGACGGTGCGGGAGAACCTGCTGCTGGCCCGGCCGGACGCGGGCGGGGCGCGGCTGCGGGACGCGGCGGCGCGGGCCCGGTTCACCGAGGTGGTGGACGCGCTGCCGGACGGGTGGGACACCGTGGTCGGCGCGGGCGGGCGGGGCCTGTCGGGCGGGCAGCGGCAGCGGCTGCTGCTGGCGCGGGCGCTGCTGGCCGATCCGCCGGTGCTGGTGCTGGACGAGCCGGCCGAGGCGCTGGACCCGGTGGCGGCCGACGCGGTGACGCGGGATCTGCTGGAGTCGCCGGGCGGGGCGACGGTGCTGCTGGTCACGCACCGGCTGGCGGCGCTGGACGCGGCGGACGAGGTGGTGGTGCTGGACGGGGGCCGGGTGGTGCAGCGCGGCCGGCACGATGAGCTGCTCGCGGTGCCGGGTGCGTACCGGGACCTGTGGGAGGCGGAGCTGCTGGCGGCGTGACGGCGGCCGCCCATCCGGGGTTGGTCCGGTTTTCCTGCCGGTGATTGGACCTTCTCCGGGGACCATTGCCCGCGGCACGGTGGTGCCATGGACACCACGATGACGGCGGAACCGGGCGGCGCACAGACGGGCGGCGAACAGACGGGCGACTACGTGCACGGGTACTCGGGGCGGGAGGCGCGGCGGCTCGGCGACCAGGCCGACACGCTCGCCGGCCTGCTGCACGAGGGCACCTCCTACCCGGCCGGGAGCCGCGTGCTGGAGGTCGGCTGCGGGGTCGGCGCGCAGACGGTTCATCTGGTCGGGCGCTCCCCCGGCATGCGCCTGACCGCGGTCGACGTCTCCGGCGCGTCGCTGGCGCAGGCCCGCGCCCGCGTCGGCGCGTCCCGTCCCGGCGCCGAGGTGGCGTGGGTGCGGGCGGACCTGCACGAGCTGCCGTTCGAGGACGGCGAGTTCGACCACCTGTTCGTGTGCTTCGTGCTGGAGCACCTCCCCGATCCGGGTGCCGCGCTGGCGGCGCTGCGGCGGGTGCTGCGGCCGGGCGGGACGCTCACGGTGATCGAGGGCGACCACGGGTCGGCGTTCCTGCATCCCGACAGCGCCCGTGCCCGCGCGGCGATCGGGCACCTGGTGGCGCTGCAGGCCAGGGCCGGCGGGGACGCGCTGATCGGGCGGCGGCTGCATCCGCTGCTGGCCGGCGCCGGGTTCGGGGAGGTGGAGGTGTCCCCCAGGACGGTGTACGCCGACGCGTCCCGTCCGGGGCTGGTGCGGGGGTTCACTCTGGACACCTTCACCGCGATGGTCGAGTCGGTCGGTGCCGAGGCCGTCGCGGCGGGGCTGTCCACGCCCGCGGACTGGGACCGCGGCGTGGCGGACCTGCGCCGCGCGGCGGGCGAGGACGGGACGTTCTGCTACACGTTCTTCAAGGCCGTGGCGACCCTCCCGGCGTGAGCCGGGGGCCGCGGTGTGGGGGCCGGCGGTGTGGGGCCGGCGGTGTGGGGGCCGGTGAGGGGCTCGGCCCTCGGCGCGAGCCCCCCACCGGGTCTGTGCCGTCTCCGGGCCGTCCCCCGGGGGCGGCCGGGGGCGGTCCGAGGCGGGGTGCGGCTAGTTCCGCTCGGTCCGTCCGCGGAGATAGCGGCGGGAGCGCCGGTACCCGACGAGTTCGCCGTCCGCGTCGACCTCGGTCTCGTAGACCGCGAGGACGTCGGCGGAGTCGGGGATGCGGCGGGTCTCCACCACCTCCACCATGACGCGCCAGTTGTCCTCGTCGGTGCGCTCCAGCCCCACCACGCTCTCGATGCTGCGGCCGGTCATCGCGGTGACGTGCTCGGCCGCGCGTTTGGCGGCCTCGGACGCGGACATCATGGCGGCCTCCTAGCCGCCGCCGGCGAGGCGGGCCTGCTCGCGCGCGCGGCCCTCGTTGAGCCGCTGGATCAGCTCCTCCTCGCGTTCGGCGGCCTCCTCTTCGGTGATCTCCCCCGCGGCGACCTCGTCGGCGACCTGCTGCATCTCCGCGGCGATGCGGCCCGGGTCGTACAGCCGCGCCTCGGCCTGCTCGGTCAGGGTCTCGGCCAGCCACATCACGCCGCGCACGGGTGCGAGCGGCAGCGTCACCAGCCCGGTGAACAGTCCCATCGTCATTCCTCCGGGACGAAGTCGTAGGGCGGGAGCGGCCCGATCAGCCGGACCTTGACGCGCTCGCCGTGGTCGGTGGCGAGCTTGTCGACGGCCTGCTCGAACTCGGCGCGCTTGTCGGCGCGGACCAGGAACGAGGCGTCCAGGACGTCCTCCTCGCGGGCGGGCGTCTTGGTGACGGCGGCCTCGGCCGCGGGGGCGGCGCCGTCCAGCAGAGTCTGGCCGTCGGCCTCGCGCATCCGCTCCATCGTCTGGGCGATCAGCTCGCCGAGCCGGATGCGGTCGTAGTAGACGGCGTCGGCGGCGTCGGGCGGGACCTCCCGCAGGCGCTGCGACAGCTCGGCGATCTCCGGGTCGCCCGTCATGATCTCGCGCAGGACCGCGTCCTGGACGTAGGTGGCCTTCACCCGCAGCTCGACCATGCCGTCGAGCTGCTCCAGGATCTGCCCGAACCGCTCGGAGTTGCCGGCCAGCAGCTCCTTCTCCACGGCGGCGCGGTCGGCCAGCGCCGCGCCGAACCGGAACGGCAGCACGACGGTGCCCGCGTCGACCAGGGCGTTCAGGACGCGCTGGTGGGCGACCAGGTCGGCGCGTTCGCCGAGGGCGCGGCCCTGCGGCAGGTCGCTGACGATCGCGGCGCACACGCCGCCGTCCTCGACCAGCGTCACCGGCTTGTCGTCCAGGCCGAGCACGTCGCCGGGCAGGGCGGCGCCCGAGCGGGTCACGCCGTAGATGTACTGCGGCGCCCGCTCGTCCTGGGGGGCGTCCCCGGAGGTGCTGCCGCCGGGGGACTGCGGCGTGGTCATGACTCTTCGTCCTCCTTCTTGCGGGACGAGCGGCGCCGGGCGGACTGCTTCTCCTCGTCGGAGTCCTCGTCGCCGCCGAAGGTCTCCTTGAGGCGTTCCTGCGCGCCCTCGAGGGCGCCGCGGGTCTTCTTCTTCGCGCCGGACTCCTGCATCCCGCCGACGAACTCCGGCAGCCCCTGCGAGGTGCCGTCGTGGGCGATGTCGAGGCGGTTCACGGCCTCGGCGAAGCGCAGGTAGGTGTCCACGCTGGCGACGACGATCCGCACGTCGACGGTGAGGATCTCGATTCCGACCAGAGACACCCGGGCGTACAGGTCGATGACCAGTCCCTTTTCCAGGATCAGGTCGACCACGTCGGCGAGGCCGCTGCCGGAGCCGCCGCGCTGGACTTGGTTGGTGCCCGAGGTCTGCTGGGCGATCGGCCCAGTCATGTCATATCTCCCTGTGTGTGGGGGCTAGGTGGTCTCCGAGGTTTTCCGTTCCGTGCACGCCACCTCTTTACCCCCACTTATCTGCCTAAACAGGTCACCGCGATTCGGTCACCCGCCGGTCAAAAACGCACGTCCCCGGGGGGACGGCCGAAGAAACCGGCCCCCCGGGGACGTGCGTGGACCCGCCGCCGGGGCGGGTCGGAAATCGCGGGTCGCGGTGCCCGCGGGCGGGTGCGGGCGGTTGCGGGCGGGTCAGCGGCGCTTGCGGGCCGTCACCCGGCCGACGACCACGCCCGCGGCCGCGGCCCCCGCCACCGGCACCGCGCGCAGCAGCCGGCCCAGCGTCATCAGCTTGGCCAGCCCCGCCGCACGGCCCGGCAGCGCCTTCACCTGGCCGCCGACCTGCGCGGCGCCCTTGCCGACGCCCTGCGCCGTGCCCTTCGCGGCACCCTTGGCGCCCTCCGCGGTGCCCTTGGCGCCCTTGGCCGCACCCGCCTTGGCGCCACTGGCGCCCTTCGCGGCAGCCGCGCCGCCCTTGGCACCGGCGCCCTTGGCGGCACTGCCCGCGCCCTTCGCGGCGCCGCCTGCGCTCTTGGCCGCACCGCCCGTGCTCTTGGCGGTGCCGCTCGTGCTCTTGGCGGTGCCGCTCGCGCCCTTGGCGGTGCCGCCCGCGGTCTTCGCCGCGCCTCCGGCGGCCTTGCGCGCGGTGCCCGCGCCCGCCTTGCCGGACTTGCCGGACTTGGCCGCGCTCCCGTTGGCCTTGGCGGGCCCGTCCCCGGTCTCCGAGGGGGTATCCATCGTCATTCCTTCCATCGGGGGGCATGCCGCCCGGCGCGCCGCCCCGCGCCGTACCGGCTCGGGGGCCGCGAAGCCGGGCCACTACAGCGCTACCCCCACTGACACGCGCAAACATGCGCCCCCGCCCCCGGAGGCGGCACCGGACGGCCCGCCGAGGCCAACGGGAGCGCCGCACGCCACCGGCCAGGTTGATCGCCGGGCGCGGGCGGGGCAGGCTGTGAGACCGGCCGCCGGGCCGAGCCCATGCAAAGGCCCGGCCGCATCCGCGTCCAGGGAAGGAGGGGCATCGATGGACCGCCGCCTCCCCCGCGCCCGCACCGCCCTCATCGCCGCCGCACTGGCCGCCGTCCTGCTCGCCGCGGTCGCCGCCGTCGCGCTGCGCACCTCCTCCGCCCCGCCCGGCGCGGCGCCGCCCGCCCAGGTCCGGTCCGCCTACGAGACCGCCGCCCCCGGCAACACCATCGACCGCGACTGCGGCTACAGCACCGCGCTGCCCGGCTCGCCCGGCCGCGCCCTCTGGCTGTTCTGCGACACCGTCTGGAAGGGCGCCCGGCCCGGCCTGTGGCTCGGCACCACCGCCGCCACCGGACCCGCCGTCCCCGGCCGCGTCCCCACCGCCCTCACCGAACTGCCCACCCCCGCCGGCGACCCCCACGCACCGCCGCCCGCGCCCCCGGCCCCGGTGCCCTCCGCGGGGGCGGGGGCGTCGGTGCGGCCGCCGCAGGGCATGCTCAGCGCGCCGCCCGGCCTCGTCCTGCCCGGCGGCGCGTCCTGCCAGGTCCCCGGCACCGCCTACGGCGCATCCTGGGCCTCAGGCGCCGCCCGCCCGCCCGGCACCTCCACCCTCCTGATCACCTACACCGACGTGTGCGTGCACGGCAGCACCATCAGCACCCAGGGATTCGGCCTGGTCACCTACCGGCCCGACGGGAACGCCCTCACCGGCCGCACCCGGCTGTTCAGCTCCCCCGGCGGGCTGCCGTTCCAGCACAACCTCGGCTCCCCCGTGTTCAGCCGCGGCCACCTGCACCTGTTCGCCTCGGTGTGCGACAACTCCGCGCTCGGCACCTGCCAGGGCGGGCGCGTCACCCTGGCCCGGGTGCCCGCCGACCCGGACGCCTGGCGCGATCCCGGCGCCTACCGGTACTGGACGCCCGGCGGCTGGACCCGCGACGCCGCCCAGGCCGGCACCGTCGTCCACGGCGCGGCCCCCTACCTGGTCCACGTCGCCGACTACACCGGCGTCGGCAAGGGCCTGGTCATGGTCGAGCAGCGCAGCCTGTCCGGGCGGTTCCGCCGCTGGCGCGCCCCCGCCCCCGAAGGGCCCTGGACGCCCGCGGGCGACGGCTCCGTCCCCTGCTCCGGCGGCACCGGCCTCGACCAGTGCCGCGCCCTCATCGGGCACCCCGCCCTCAGCACCCGCGACACGCTGGTGCTGACCTACTACGACCCCGCCGACCACCGCATCACCGCACGCGCCTTCCCCTGGTGACCCCGCGACGACGGCGCGCGGGGCAGCGGCGCACGGGGCGGCAAGGCGTGGGGCGGCGGGGTGCGGGTCACAGGCTCCACAGGCGCCGCTTGCGGTAGCGGGGCTCCCACATCACGCGGTTGCGCTCGCGCACCGGCGCCGGCAGCGCCATCAGGAACCGGCTCCGCTCGACCGGCGCGATCCCGTCCACGACCCACGGGACGAACAGCGACGCGCCCGCCCCCCACCGGCCGCCGGCCTCCTCGGCGACCGCCCGCCAGTCCCCGGGGCCGAGCACCGCCTCCGCCAGCGGCACCGCGCTCATCTCCTCGTGCCGCAGGTGCGCCTCCAGCGCCTCGCGCAGCTCCCGCACCGCCGCTGCCAGGTCACCCGTCCGCTCGGCACCGTCCCGCCCGCCGATGGCGCGGATCGCGGCGTCGACCCGCCCGGCCAGCGGCCCGATCCGCGCGTGCTCGGCGTGCATCTGCGCGAGCACGGCCCGCCCGGCGGGGCCGCCGTCCGCACGCGCCGCCCGCGGCCACAGCACCGCGTCCTCCAGGTCGTGGTGCAGCCGGATCTGCTCCTTGAGGTTGTCCCAGCCCGCGCGCACGTGCGGGCGCCCGCCCTTGCCCGCCGCCGCTGCCGCCGCGAGCCGGTCCAGGTCCCGGCGGAACGCGTCGTGCGGGGCGCGGACGAGGGTGTGGCAGATCACCTCGCGCGGCCGCGTCGCGAATGCTCCCATGCCGATAAGACCTCCCTGCCGGGGCCGATGTGACATCGCGGGCGCCGCGGGAGACGCATCTCACCCCGCCGCGCGGCCCCGGACGGGCGATCTGTGCATTGTGCACCCACCCCATCGTATGTATTGTGCACAGGTTCCCGTCGCCGAGCGCCGGACCGAGCCGCAGAATGAGGAGAACCGCGTGAAACAGGCCGAGCCCGCCGTCCGCCCGGGCGCGACCGTCGGAGTGCTGGCGGCCGCCGGCATCGTCGCGGCGCTCATGCAGACGCTGGTGGTGCCGTTCGTCGGCGAGATGCCGCGCCTGCTGGACACCAGCGCCTCCAACGCCTCCTGGGTGGTCACGGTCACGCTGCTGGCGGGCGCGGTGTCCATCCCGGTGACCGGGCGGCTCGGCGACCTGCACGGCAAGCGCGCCGTCCTGCTGGCCTGCGCGGTGCCGCTGACCGCCGGGTCGCTGGTGTGCGCGCTCACCGACTCGGTCATCCCGATGATCGTCGGGCGGGGGCTGCAGGGCGTCGGGATGGGCCTGATCCCGCTCGGCATCAGCATCCTGCGCGAGCTGCTGCCGCCCGAACGGCTCGGCTCGGCGATCGCGCTGATCAGCGCCTCCCTCGGCATCGGCGGCGCCCTCGGCCTGCCCATCGCGGCCGCCGTCGCCGAGCACACCAGCTGGCGCGCCCTGTTCTGGGGCTCGGCCGTGCTCAGCGCACTGATCGGCGTGCTGATCTGGCGGCTGGTGCCGCCCACTCCCCCGCAGGCCGAGGGACGCCTGGACGTCGTCGGCGCGCTCGGCCTGGGCACCGGGCTGGTCTGCATGCTGCTGGGCTTCTCCAAGGGCTCGGACTGGGGCTGGGCCAGCGCACCCACCCTCGGCCTGCTCACCGCCGCCGCGGTCGTCCTGCCGGCCTGGGCGTGGTGGGAGCTGCGGTCGGCCGACCCGCTGGTCGACCTGCGCGTCACCGCGCGGCGCCAGGTCCTGTTCACCAACCTGGCCTCGATCCTGGTCGGCTGCGCCATGTACGCGCAGGCGCTGATCGTGGTGCAGCTGCTGCAGCTGCCCGAGGCCACCGGGTACGGCCTCGGGCAGTCGATGCTGGCCGCCGGGCTGTGGCTGGCGCCGGCCGGGCTGATGATGATGGCGGTCTCGCCGCTGGGCGCCAAGCTGTCGGCCGCCGCCGGGCCCAAGGTCACCCTCGGCGCCGGCAGCCTCGTCATCGCACTCGGCTACGGATCCTCGGTGCTCCTGATGGGCTCGACGTGGGGGCTGCTGGTCGTCACCGTCGTGTGCAACGCCGGCGTCGGGCTCGCCTACGGCGCGATGCCCGCCCTGATCATGAGCGCGGTGCCGGCCTCGGAGACCGCGTCGGCCAACGGGTTCAACACGCTGATGCGCTCGGTCGGCACGACCGTGTCGGCCGCCGTCGTCGGGGTCGTCCTGGCCCAGATGACCACCACCATGGGCGGGCGGGTCCTGCCGTCCGAGGCCGGGTTCCGCACCAGCATGCTGTTCGGCTGCGGCGTCGCGCTGCTGGCCGCGGCGGTCACCCTGGCCATCCCCGGGCGCGCCCCCCGGCCCCGGGCCCGCCACGCCGCCCCCGCGGCCCGGCCGTCCGCCCGGTCCCTGGGCTGAACGCCCGCCCGCTGCACGGCGGGTTCAGGTCGGGGCGGGCCCGGGCGGGTCGGGGGCAGGTCAGGTGCGGGGAGCGGCGGCGGCCAGGACCTCCAGGTAGTGCGGGTTGGTCATCACGCCCAGGATGTTGCCGAACGGGTCGACGACCGACGCGGTGGCGAACCCCGTCCCCTCGCCCCGCTCGGTGATCTCCTCGTGCAGGGCGGCGCCCATCGACAGCAGCCGCTCCACCGCCGCCTCCAGGTCGTCGACGTGCCAGAACATCACCGCGCCGCCCGGCCGGGGGTCCGCGCCGCCGGGACGGAACCGGTTGTCGATCAGGCCCAGCTCGTGCTGGTAGTCCCCGACCCGGAACTCGTAGTACCCGGCGCGGCCGTCGGGGCCGGGCACGCTGAAGTACGGCTGGACGCCCAGCAGCTCGGCGTACCAGTCCTTGGCCGCCTCCAGGTCGTCGGCCCAGAAGCTGATCGTGGCGAATCCCCGCAGCATGGCGTTCCTCCGTTCACGCGGGGCCGGGAACCGGTGCCCGGCCCGTCCCTCACGACGCTAGGACCCCTATAGGACGGCGAAAGTCCTAATGGGGCGGCAGGATGGAACGCATGCGCGATCCGTCCGCCCGGCTGCTGCGGCTGCTGTCCCTGCTCCAGACGCCCCGCGAATGGCCCGGCGCCGAACTCGCCGGCCGCCTCGGCGTCACCGCCCGCACCGTCCGCCGCGACATCGACCGGCTGCGCGAGCTCGGCTACCCCGTCCGCGCCACCCGCGGCAGCACCGGCGGCTACCGGCTCACCGCCGGCACCGCGATGCCGCCGCTGCTGCTCGACGACGACGAGGCCACCGCCATCGCGATCGGGCTGCGCACCGCCGCCGCCGGGGCCGTCACCGGCATCGAGGACGCCTCCCTGCGCGCCCTGGCCAAGCTGGAGCAGGTCCTGCCGCACCGGCTGCGGCACCGCGTGGCCGCGCTGAGCGAGGCGGCGGTGCCGCTGCCGCCCCAGGACGGCCCGCCCGCCGCCGACCCCGCCGTGCTGGCGCTGCTCGCCGCCGCGTGCGTCACCCGAGAGAAGGTCCGCTTCGCCTACACCGCCGCCGGCGGGCACCGGACGCGGCGGCTGGCGCAGCCGCACCGGCTGGTCACCGCCGCGCGCCGCTGGTACCTGGTCGCCTACGACGAGGACCGCGCGGACTGGCGCACCTTCCGCGCCGACCGGATCACCGAGCCGTACGCCACCGGTATGCGCGGCCCCGAACGCCGGCTGCCCGGCGGCGCCGACGCCGCGGCCTGGGCCATGGACGCCCTCGCCGGCGGATCCGGGACGATCCGGGCGCGGCTGCTGCTGCACGTCCCCGCCGAGGAGGCCGCCGAGCACGTCACCGCCTGGCAGGGCGTCCTGGAACCGGTCGACCGGCGCACCTGCCGCCTGCACACCGCCTCGGACTCCCTGCGGTTCCTGGCCCACCGGATCACCCTGCTGCCCTTCGAGTACACCCTGCTCGACCCGCCCGAGCTGGCCGGGCACCTGGCCGCCATCGCCCGCCGCGCCGCCGGCGCCGTCCGCGACTTCACCCCTGGCCCCCGGGCCCCTGAAGCTCCGGCGCCTTGAAGCCCGGTCACTGCGGGCCGGAGACCGCCGCTACCAGGGCAGCGGGCCGTCGGCGTTGAAGAACCCGCCGGTCGGCCCGTCCGCGCCCAGCGTCGCCAGCCGCACCACCACCTCCGCGCCCTGCGCGGGGGTGAGGAACCCGCTGTGGTCGTTGATCTCGGTGTCGACGTAGCCGGGATCGGCGGCGTTGACCAGCACGCCGTCCTTGCGCAGCTCGTTGGCGTACTGGACGGTCAGCGCGTTCACCGCCGTCTTGGACGGCGCGTACGCCGCCGACGCCGGCAGCTCCGCCAGCGGCCCGCCGGGCGCGGCGGTGATCGCCAGCGACGCCGCGCCGCTGCTGAGGTTGACGATCCGCGGCGCCGGGGAGCGCCGCAGCAGCGGCAGCACCGCGTTCGTCACCGTGATCACCCCGAACACGTTGGTCTCGAACACCGCCCGGACCATGTCCACGTCCACGGTGCTCGGGATCTGGTCCAGGGCGTCCTGGGGCTGCACCCGCCCGGATCCGGTGATGCCGGCGTTGTTGACCAGCACGTCGAGGCGGCCGAACCGCTCCCCGATCCACGCGGCCGCCTCCCGCACGACCGCCGGATCGGTCACGTCCAGCGCGACCGCGTGCGCGTCGCCGCCCGAAGCCCGCACGCCCGAAGCCCGCACCCCCGAAGCGCGCACCGCCGCGGCCGCCTCCCGGCCGCGGCGCGCGTCCCTGGAACCGACCAGCACCGTCATGCCCAGCCCGGCGAGCCGCTCGGCGGCCGCGCGGCCGATCCCCTTGTTGGCGCCGGTGACCAGCGCCACCCGGCCGGTGGTGTGCATGCTCATGACAGGACTCCTTAGAGAGAAGAAGGTGGGACGTGCTCGGGCCGCGGCGCCCGCAGGGCCCGAGGTGCGACCGGGGGCGGCCCGGGTCGGGTGTTCAGCCGGCGGCGCGGCGCGCCAGGGCCGCCTCGCGCAGCACCGCGCGGGCGTCGGCGACCGGGCCCACGTGCCCGAGCTTGTCGGGGTTGAGGACGGTGCGGATCGTCTGGATCCGGCCGCCGGCGACGTCGAGGGTCCAGGTGTTGACGACCCTGCCGTCGCGGTCGCGGAAGATCGCGCCGGGCTGGCCGTTCACCCGGTGCGCCTGCACGGTGCCGCCGATCCGCGTGAACGGCCCCACCAGCGCCGCCAGGGTCCGCGCCACGTTCGCGGCGCCGACGACGCCCTCGCCCCAGCGCGGGGCCTTGCCGCCGCTGTCGGCGACCAGCCGCACGTCCGCGGCCAGCAGCTCGCGCAGCCCGTCCAGGTTCCCGTTGCGGAACGCGTCCAGGAACCGCCCGGCGAGCCGCTCGCCGTCGCGGCGGTCGGCGTCGAACCGCGGCCGGCCCGCGTCCATGTGGCGGCGCGCCCGCACCGCCAGCTGCCGGCACGCCGCCTGCGACCGCCCCACGGCGGGCGCGATCTCGGCGAAGCCGAACCCGAACACCTCCCGCAGCACGAACACCGCCCGCTCCAGCGGGCTGAGCCGCTCCAGCAGCAGCAGCGCCGCCATCGACACCGAGTCGGCCAGCTCCGCCGAGCGCTCGGGGTCCTGGTAGGGGTCGGCCAGCAGGGGCTCGGGGAACCACGGCCCGGCGTACTCCTCCCGCCGGACCCGGGCCGAGCGCAGCACGTCGATGGAGATCCGGGTCACCACCGCCGACAGGTACGACTTGGCCGATACCGGAGCCGTGGGGGACGCCGCGTACCGCAGCCAGCTCTCCTGGACCGCGTCCTCGGCCTCCCCCACGCTGCCGAGGATGCGGTAGGCGATGGAGAACAGCAGCGGCCGCAGCTCCTGGAACTCCTCGGCGCGGGTCACGCCAGCTCCTCCTTGAACCCCTCCCGCCACGACGGGTACCGCGGCCGCCAGCCGAGCTCCCGCTTGGCCTTGGCGTTGGAGAACCCGCGGCCCTGCGTCATCATCGCCACCGCGGCCTCCCCCGCCAGCGGCCGCGCCAGCCACGCCGGAAGCCGCATCGGCCGCTTGGCGCCCGCGCACTCCGCCAGGTAGGGCAGCCACTGCGCGGCCGGGGCCGGCTCGTCGTCGACGATGTTGAACACCCCGGAGGCCCGCTGCTCCACCGCCAGGACGGTCGCGCTCGCCGCGTCGTCCAGGTGCACCCACGAGCAGTACCCCGCGCCGCCGCCCACGACCGGGAACTGCCGCTTGCGCACCGGTTCGACCAGGTCGTCGGTGGCGCCGGGCCCGTAGAACCAGCCGTAGCGCAGGACCGCGCCGCCGGCCCCGCCGACCGCGTCCTCCACGTGGGCGAGCGCCGCCATCCCCGGCTCGGCCGGGGTCCCCGCCATGGGGTCCACCCCGTCCTGCTCGGTCTTCACCCAGCCGCCCGAGCGGATCCCGTTCCAGGCGCCGTAGCTCTGCGCGACGAAGCCGCCCACGCCGGTCGCCTCGGCCGCGGCCAGCAGGTGGTCGGTGCCCTCGGTGCGCAGCCGGTTGGTGCCGGCGAACCACCGGTCCATGTGCTTCATGTCGGGCTTGCCGGCGTGCCCGACCGAGATCGCGGTCATCTGGTGCACGATCACGTCCGGCCGCGCCTTGGCCACCGCCTCGCCGACCGACTGCGCGTCCAGCCCGTCCATCACGACGCCCTCGGCGCCCAGCCGGGCCAGCGCCTCCAGCTTCGCCGCGCTCGTCGTCGTCGCCGTCACCTCGTGCCCCCGCGCCACCAGCTGCGGCACCAGCCGCCGCCCGAGGACACCGCTGCCGCCCGCAACGAACACCCGCATGACGTCACCTCCCGTCCGGAAACCTTCCCTTCACCACCCGAGACGAGACGGCGGGCCCGCCTGTGACATGAGCGCGCAAAGATCGGAAGGACGACGGGCCCCCCGGGGGGCCGGGGGCGGGTCACTCCAGGGACGTGTCGCCCAAGGACTCCAGCAGGGTGCGCAGGGCGCCGGCGACGTGCTCGCGGGCGGCCGGGTCCAGCGCGGCCAGCAGCCGGTCCTCGTTGGCGGAGTGCTCGCCGACCAGCTCGTCCACCAGGGCGAGCCCCCGGCCGGTCAGCCGGATCCGGACCGACCGCCGGTCCCCGGTGTCGCGGACCCGCTCCACCAGCCCCTTGGCCTCCAGCCGGTCGATCCGGTTGGTGATCGCCCCCGAGGTGACCATCGACGCCTTCAGCAGCGCCCCCGCCGTCAGCTCGTAGGGGGCGCCGTGCCGCCGCAGCGTCGCCAGGACGTCGAACTCCCACGTCTCCAGGCCCCGCTCGGCGAAGAACGACTTCAACTCCCGGCCCAGGAGCTGCTGCGCCCGGGAGATCCGCCCGACGACGCCCATCGGGGAGGCGTCCATGTCGGGACGCTCGCGCGCCCACTGCGCCAGGATCGCGTCCACCGCGTCGGCCATCGCCCGCCCCTCCCGGATAATCTCAACGTTGAGATTATCAATCGGGGAACGGTCGCGGCGCGAAACGCCCGAACGGCAGCGCGACCGACCGAGGGCGGGAACCGCGGTCAGCGGGTCACCGTGTCCAGGAACGCGTCCAGGTTGACCCGGATGCGGGCGGCCTTGTCCTCCACCGAGAGGGTCTCCTCCAACTCCCCGCCCGCGACCGACTGCTTCCTGCCCCGCACGTACAGCGAGCAGTCCAGGTCGCCGCAGAGGTACCGCCCGACCGAGTCGCCCTGGCGGCCGGCCCCACCCGTCCGGCGGGCCGTCATCAGCGACACCGCGCCGCCGGTGCGGGTGGTCAGGCACAGCGAGCACATGCTGCGCGCGGTGAAGCCGCGGGACGCGCCCGACGCCGCCCGCAGCGCGATCCCGGTGGGGCGCCCGCCGCGGTCGGCGACCAGGTAGGCGCGTTCGGGCGCGCGGGGGTCCCGCCAGCCCAGGAAGTCCAGGTCGTCCCAGGGCAGGTCGGCGAAGTCCCTGGGCAGGGCCAGCCGCCGCGCCTCACCCCGGGAGCAGTTGACGAAGGACGCGCGCAGGTCACGTTCGGTGACGGGTTCCATGTGCGGCGAGGCTAGCTTTCCTAATAGGATTAGGCAAATACATAATCTTTCTAGGTGGATCCGGAGGGACCCATGGCGCGCGCGGGCGTGACCGCCGAACGCCTCACCCTGGCGGCGGCGGAACTGGCCGACGAGGTCGGCTTCGGCGAGGTGACCGTCGCGGCGCTGGCGCGGCGCTTCGGCGTCCGGGAGGCCAGCCTGTACTCCCACATCAGGAACGCCCGCGACCTGCGGACGCGGGTCGCGCTGCTGGCCCTGGCCGAACTCGCCGACACCGTCGCCGACGCGATCGCCGGCCGCGCCGGAAAGGACGCGCTGGTCGCCTTCGCCGGCGCCTACCGCGACTACGCCAAGCGCCACCCCGGCCGGTACACCGCCGCGCGGCTGGAACTCGACCCCGAGACGGCCGCCCGCAGCGCGGGCAGGCGGCACTCCGACATGACCCGGGCGATCCTGCGCGGCTACGCGCTGGAGGAACCCGACCAGACCGACGCGGTGCGGATGCTCGGCAGCGTGTTCCACGGCTTCGTGAGCCTGGAGACCTCCGGGGCGTTCGCCCACCACCCCAGAGAGGCCGACGCCTCCTGGTCCAGGACCCTGGACGCCCTCGACAGCGCGCTGCGGAACTGGCCGGCGCCCTGACGCCCGCTCCCCCGGCCCCCGGGCCCGGTCTTCCTGCCCGGCGCCCTCCGGACCGATCAGAATCCGAGAAGCGGCGGCCCGGGCGCCGCCGATAACGTGATCATCATGTACCGCCCCTTCCCGCCGGGCCGCCGTCCCGGTCCCGTCCCCGCGCCCGTCCCCACGCCCGGCCGCGGCGCGCCGGTCCGGGCCCGATGAGCGCCGGACCCCGCTCCCGCGCCCGGCGCCGCCGCGACACCGAGCACCGCCTCGCCCACGACGTCGACCTCTGGACGGCCACCGCCTCGCCGGACGGGACGCCGCACCTGGTGCCGCTGTCGTTCGACTGGGACGGCGAGGCGCTGCTGCTGGCCACCCTCGCGGCGAGCCCCACCGGCCGGAACCTGGCCGCCGCCCGCACCGTCCGCCTCGGCCTGGGCCCCACCCGCGACGTCACCGTGATCGACGGCGCGGTCGAAATCCTGGAGATCGGCGACCTGCCGCGGCCCGCCGCCGACCGGTTCGCCGCCCGCACCGGCTTCGACCCCCGCGCCGAGGACGCCCCGTACCTGTGGTTCCGCGTCCGCCCGCGCCGCGTCCAGGCCTGGCGCGAGGCCGACGAACTGCCCGGCCGCGACCTCATGCGCGACGGCCGCTGGCTGCCCTGACACCCGGCCCGCGGGCCGCGGCGAGCGCGGCGGACGCACCCGCCGGAGCTGGTTGAATCGAACCCGGCGACGCCGACGAGACGGGGAGGCGGCGCCGCAACAGATGGAGACGAATGAGCATGGCCCTCAAGACCGACGACACACCCCCGGCCGCGGCGCACGCCGCCGACAGCCATGACCTGATCCGCGTCCACGGGGCACGCGAGAACAACCTCAAGGACGTCAGCATCGCGATCCCCAAGCGGCGGCTGACGGTGTTCACCGGCGTGTCCGGCTCGGGCAAGAGCTCACTGGTGTTCAACACGATCGCCGCCGAGTCGCAGCGGCTGATCAACGAGACCTACAGCACCTTCGTCCAGGGGTTCATGCCGACGCTGGCGCGGCCCGACGTCGACGTCCTCGACGGCCTCACCACCGCGATCATCGTCGACCAGCAGCGGATGGGCAGCGACCCCCGCTCCACGGTCGGCACCGCCACCGACGCCAACGCCATGCTGCGCATCCTGTTCAGCCGGCTCGGACGGCCGCACATCGGCACCGCCAAGGCGTTCTCCTTCAACGTCGCCTCGATCAGCGGCGCCGGCGCCGTCACCTACGAGCGCGGCGGCAAGACCGTCAAGGAGCGGCGCGACTTCAACATCACCGGCGGCATGTGCTCCCGCTGCGAGGGCCGCGGCTCGGTCACCGACTTCGACCTGACCGCCCTCTACGACGACTCCAAGTCGCTGCGCGAGGGCGCCCTCACCATCCCCGGCTACACCATGGACGGCTGGTACGGCCGCATCTTCATGGGCTCGGGCTTCTTCGACCCCGACAAGCCGATCCGCGACTACACCGGCACCGAGCTGCACGACCTCCTCCACAAGGAGGTCACCAAGATCAAGGTCGACGGCATCAACGTCACCTACGAGGGCCTGATCCCGCGGATCCAGAAGTCGTTCCTGTCCAAGGACCGCGAGGCGATGCAGCCGCACATCCGCGCGTTCGTGGACCGGGCGATCACCTTCACCGCCTGCCCCGAATGCGACGGCACCCGCCTCAACGAGGCCGCCCGCTCCTCCAAGATCAAGGGCATCAGCATCGCCGACGCCTGCGCGATGCAGATCAGCGACCTCGCCGACTGGGTCCGCGGCCTCGACGAGCCGTCGGTCGCGCCGCTGCTGGAGTCCCTGCGGCAGACCCTGGACTCCTTCGTGGAGATCGGCCTGGGCTACCTGTCCCTGGACCGCTCGTCCGGCTCCCTGTCGGGCGGCGAGGCCCAGCGGACCAAGATGATCCGCCACCTGGGGTCCTCCCTCACCGACGTCACCTACGTCTTCGACGAACCCACCATCGGGCTGCACCCCCACGACATCCAGCGGATGAACAACCTGCTGCTGCGGCTGCGCGACAAGGGCAACACCGTCCTGGTCGTGGAGCACAAGCCCGAGGCCATCGCCGTCGCCGACCACGTCGTGGACCTCGGCCCCGGCGCCGGCACCGCGGGCGGAACCGTCTGCTTCGAGGGCACCGTCGAGGGCCTGCGGACCAGCGGCACCGTCACCGGCCGCCACCTCGACGACCGCGCCGCCGTCAAGAAGACGGTCCGCGAACCCACCGGCGCCCTGGAGATCCGCGGCGCGAACAAGCACAACCTGCGCGACGTCGACGTCGACATCCCCCTCGGCGTCCTCACCGTCGTCACCGGCGTCGCCGGCTCCGGCAAGAGCTCCCTCATCCACGGCTCGATCCCCGCCGGCGCCGGGGTCGTGTCGGTCGACCAGGCCGCCATCCGCGGCTCGCGGCGCAGCAACCCCGCCACCTACACCGGCCTGCTGGACCCCATCCGCAAGGCGTTCGCCAAGGCCAGCGGCGTCAAGCCCGGGCTGTTCAGCGCCAACTCCGAGGGCGCCTGCCCCAACTGCAACGGCGCCGGCGTCATCTACACCGACCTGGCCATGATGGCCGGCGTCGCCACCACCTGCGAGGAGTGCGAGGGCAAGCGGTTCCAGTCCTCGGTGCTGGAGTACACCTTCGGCGGACGCGACATCGCCCAGGTCCTCGCGATGCCGGTCGCCGAGGCCGAGGAGTTCTTCGGCTCCGGCGACGCCCGCACGCCCGCCGCGCACAAGATCCTCGCGCGGCTCTCCGACGTCGGCCTCGGCTACCTCACCCTCGGCCAGCCGCTCACCACCCTGTCCGGCGGCGAGCGCCAGCGCCTCAAGCTGGCCACCCACATGGCCGACAAGGGTGGCGTCTACATCCTGGACGAGCCGACCACCGGCCTGCACCTCGCCGACGTCGAGCAGCTGCTCGCCCTGCTGGACCGCCTCGTCGACTCCGGCAAGTCGGTCATCGTCATCGAGCACCACCAGGCCGTCATGGCCCACGCCGACTGGATCATCGACCTCGGCCCCGGCGCCGGCCACGACGGCGGCCAGATCGTCTTCGAGGGCACGCCGGCCGAGCTCATCTCCGCCCGCTCCACCCTCACCGGCGAGCACCTCGCGTCCTACACCGGCGCCTGACCCCACCCCACCGACGCGGCGCCGGTGCCGCGCCCCCGCCGAAGGGGGATTGCGGCACCGGCCCGCTCAAGCTCCGCGGGTCTCCCCCACTGCCCGCGGGGCCGCCGGCGTCCCCGGCTCCGGGCGTGACGGCGCCCCGGTCCCGGTGGGACGAGGCCGGGCGCCTAGCGCCGGTCGGCGATCGTCTGCTCGATGCCGATCAGGACGTCGAGCTGCTCCGGGGTCAGCAGGCCGGTGAGGTGCCGCTCCACGGACGCCGCGTGCGCGGGAGCGGCCCTCTCGTAGGCGTCGCGGCCCGCATCGGTGAGGAGCACGTCGTCGCCGCGGCCGTCGAGCTCGCAGGGCTCGCGGGCGATGAGGCCGCGGCGCTCCATCCGGCCGAGCTGGCGGGACAGGCGGGCATGGGCCCAGCCCATCCGGGCGGTCAGCCGGCCGACGCGGATGCAGTGCTCCCCGCCGGCCATCTCCACCACGGCGGCCAGCACCTCGTGGTCGGGCAGCGACAGGCCGGACGCGCGCTCCAGGTCGCGCGCGACCTCGGCGTCCACGAGCAGCTGCAGCCGGCGGTAGGCCCGCCAGGCCTCCTGCGCGGCGATCTCCGGGCGGCGCGTCGGCGACATGCGCAGAAGTCTACCGGGATTCTCTTTACATGTAACGAGTCGCCGGTCTAGGTTCTTCGTTACATGTAACGAACTGGAGGAGGCGCGATGCCGACCGGTGAGCGGATCATCAAGGCCAACGGCGTGGAACTGTGCGCGGAGTCGTTCGGCGACCCCGCCGATCCGGCACTGCTCCTGATCCACGGCGCGGGCCATTCGATGCTGGCCTGGGACGCGGAGTTCGCGGGCCGGCTCGCGGCGGGCGGCCTGCGGGTGATCCGGTACGACGGCAGGGACGCGGGCCGCTCGACCGCCTCCCCGCCGGGCGCACCCGCCTACGGGCTCGCCGACCTGGTCGCTGACGCCGCCGCACTGCTCGACGCGCTCGGCATCCCCGCCGCCCACGTGCTCGGCATGTCGCAGGGCGCGGCGGTCGCCCAGCTCCTCGCCCTGGACCACCCCGACCGGGTGGCCTCGCTGACGCTCGCCTCCGCCACGCCCGGCGGCCCCGGCCACCACCACCCCGACCTGCCGGAGACGACGCCGGAGCTCGCGGACCTGCTCGCCGGCGGGCCCGCCGAGCCCGACTGGTCCGACCGGGACGCGGCCGCCGACTACCTGGTCGAGGCCGAGCGGCCCTTCGCCGCCCGCTCCCGCCCGTTCGACCGGGCCGGGATGCGCGCCGCCGCAGGGCGCGTCGTGGACCGGGCCGCCGACATCGCCGCGCAGCTGACCAACCCCTTCATGATCGACGCGGGCGAGCCCTGGCGCGGGCGGCTCGGCCGGATCACCGCCCCGACACTGGTCCTCCACGGCACCGAGGACCCGCTGTTCCCGCCCGGCCACGGCCGCGCGCTCGCCGCGGAGATCCCCGGCGCCCGCTTCGTCCCCCTGGACGGGACGGGCCACGAGGTCTTCCCCCGGCACTGCTGGGACGCCGTCGTCCCGGCGATCCTGCGGCACACCCGGCCGTGATCGCCATCGCGCTGGCGCTGGGCGCGAGCCTCGGCTGGGGGGCCTCCGACTTCCTCGGCGGGCTGAAGAGCCGCACCGCGCCGCTGCTCACGGTCCTGCTGGTCTCGCAGTCGGCCGCCCTGCTCCTGGTCACGGCCCTGGTGGCCGTCCGCGGCGCGGGCCCGCCGGGCGCCGGGCCGCTCGGCCAGGCCGCCGCCGCGGGCGCCTTCGAGGCGGTGGCCGTCGCCGCGCTCTACCGCGGCCTCGCGGCCGGCCGGATGAGCATCGTCGCCCCCGTCGCCGCGACCGCGCCGGCCGTCCCGCTCCTGGCGGGCCTGGCGGCCGGCGAGGTCCCCGGGACGCTCCAGTGCGGCGGCCTGGGCCTGGCGCTGCTGGGCCTCGTCGTCACCTCATGGCGGTCCCGAGCCGACGACGGCGCGGCCTCGCGCGCCCTGCCGAGCGTTCTGTACGGGCTGCTGGCGGCCCTCGGCTTCGGCGCGTTCTTCATCGCCATGGGCGGCGCGAGCGAGGGCGACGTCGGCTGGGCCCTGCTGACCGCCCGGCTCACCGCGTGCACGGCCGTCGCGGCGGCCGTCGCGGCAGCCGTCGTGCTCAGGCGCCACCGCGTCGCCCTCTCCCGCACCGATCTGCCCGCGATCGCGGCGATCGGCGCCCTCATCGTCACCGCCGACGCCCTCTACGCGACCGCCTCGACCCACGGCCTGGTGAGCATCGCCGCCGTCCTCGGCTCCCTGCACACCGTCGTCACGATGATCCTGGCCAGGGTCTTCCTGCGCGAGCGGCTGGCACGTCCGCAGCGCGCCGGGATCGCCACCTCCCTTCTCGGCGTCCTGGCCATCTCCGCGGGATGACCGCTCGTGCTCATTCCCCGGGCATCACGGTGAAGGCGAACCCGGCGCTCCTCGCGCGGCGCAGCGGAACGTCGCACTTGATCCTGCGCAGCGTCTCCCTCCTGCTGAGGCCGAGCCCCTGCGCGATGAGGCGGTCCGGGCGCACCGGCACCGGATCCTCGAAGACGACCTCCACCGTGACCGGCCACGGCTCGTCGAGCGGCACGGTCGAGGAGGCGAGCCGCCAGGCCCCCGTCCAGTCGAGGGTGAAGCGGTTGCGCCGGGCGAGCAGCGGATCCAGCAGCCTGGACGCCACCAGCTCCGGGTCGTTGGCGTGGTAGCCGCCGAGCTCGGCCGGATCGAGGGAGCCGACCGGGACCCGCTCGTGCACGGTGAGCTTGCTCGTCCGCTCGCAGGACGCGCAGCGGACCAGCAGCCACACGTCCAGCAGGCGGCGGTTGGCGTTGACGCGGAACCTGCCGTCGCCGGTGGTGGCCGTCTCCGACGGGCAGTCCGCGCACCGCAGCGACAGCAGGGGCAGCCGGGTCCGGTGAACGACCCAGGGCAGCACGATATGAGGTTGTGAAGACATGAGCCCTCTGACCTGACACGAGGCCGATTGCGCGCGGCCTCAGACGCCGTAGGGCCGGGCGCGCACGGGCAGCCCGGCGGAGCCGGCCGGGAGGGGCCGGCTTACAGGAAGCGGGAAGGTGTCAGGTCTGGCGAGCAGGCGGGGTCACGCGGTCTGTCCTCTGTCCTCACTACGGCGATCCGCGCGCAACCTACGGGAAGGCGGAAGCCGGGCTCAAACGGTTTTCCGGCGCGGTCACCTCCGCGCCGGACGGCGCCTTCACCGGCCCCTGCGCCTGTAGGTGCGGACGGACAGGGGGACGAACACCGCCGGCAGCGCCGCAGACCAGAGCAGGACGGCGGCCACCGGATGCGCGAGCGGCCAGGCCACCTCGCCGGACGGGACGCCCGGGTTGCCGAACAGCTCGCGGGTCGCGGCGGTGAGCGCGCTCACCGGGTTCCAGTCGGCCAGGAACCGCAGCCACGCGGGCATGCCGCCGGTCGGGACGAACGCGTTCGACAGCATCGTGAGCGGCAGGAACAGCGGCACCAGCTGGTCGGCGGCCTGGTCGTTCCGCACCACGAGGCCCACGTAGACGCCGACCCAGCTCAGCGCGTACCGCAGCACCACGATGAGCAGGAACGCCCCGGCCGCCGGGAGCGCCCCGCGATGCGGCTGCCAGCCCGCCAGCAGGCCCGCCCCCGCCATGATGCCCAGGGCCGGCAGCCCCGTCAGCAGGTCGGCGCCGGCGTGCCCGAACGGCACCGCCGCCCGCGACATCGGCAGGGAGCGGAACCGGTCCATCACACCGCGGGACGCGTCGGCGGCCACCCGCACCATCACGCCCGTCACCGCCGCGAACGTCACCATCGAGAACAGCCCCGGCATGAGGAACTCGCGGTAGTCGCCGCCGCCCGGCACCCCGATCGCGCTGCCGAACACGTACCCGAACAGCACCACCATGACGGCCGGGAAGACCAGCGCGGCGACGAGCTCCCCCGGCTCCCGGCGCACCCGCCCGAGCTCGCGGCCGACGAGGGTCAGCCCGTCGGCGACCGTCCAGCGAAGGCGGTGGCAGGCGCGCGCGGTGGGGGCGGTCAACGGACGGGCTCCTCACGGCCGGTGAGGCGCAGGAACACCTCGTCGAGGGTGGGACGGCGCAGGCTCACGTCGGCGGCGGCGACCCCCGCGCGGTCGAGTTCGCGGACGACCCCGGCGAGCCGCGGCCCGCCGGCGGGCAGGGCGACGCTGAGCCGCCCGGCGCCCGTCGCCGCGGGGGCGTTCCCGGCCAGGGCGTGCAGGACGGCCGCGGCCGGACGCAGCGCGGCGGGGTCTTCGAGGACGACGTCGAGGCGGTCCCCGATCGCGGCCTTCAGCCCGTCGGGAGTGCCCGTGGCGATCACCTTCCCGCGGTCGACGACGGCGATGTCGTCGGCCAGCCGGTCGGCCTCCTCCAGGTACTGCGTGGTCAGCAGCACCGTGGTGCCGTCCGCCACCAGTTCGCGGACGGCGTCCCAGATCTCGCCGCGCCCGCGCGGATCGAGGCCGGTGGTCGGCTCGTCCAGGAACAGCACCTCGGGACGCAGGATGAGGCTGGTGACCAGGTCGAGGCGGCGCCGCATGCCGCCGGAGTACCCGGCGACCCGGCGGTCGGCGGCGTCCCGCAGCCCGAAGCGCTCGAGCAGCTCGTCCGCCCGCCGGTGCGCCGCGCGCCGGGACAGGTGCGACAGCCGCCCGAACATCCGCAGGTTGCCGCGGCCGGTGAGCTTCTCGTCGACGGCGGCGTACTGCCCCGCGAGCCCGATCCTGGCCCGCACCTCGTCGGCCTCGCGGACGACGTCGTACCCGGCGACGCGAGCGAGCCCCGCATCCGGGTCGGCCAGGGTCGCCAGGATGCGCACCGCGGTCGTCTTGCCCGCGCCGTTCGGCCCGAGCACGCCGCAGACCGTCCCCCTCGGGACGCTCAGGTCCAGACCGCGCAGCGCGCGGACGCCGCCGAAGGACTTGTGCAGCCCCTCGGCGACCACGACCGGATCCGCCATGACCCCTCCACTGGGTACTTTGTACGCGGTCATCCGTCGAGAGTAGAACACTGGGTACCATGTACGCAACCGAGGAGGCGGGATGGCCGGCACCGACCACGTGAACATCTGGATGCGGCCCGAGCGCCCGGCCCGCGGGCCGCGGCCGGCCTACAGCCGCGCCCAGATCACCGAGGCCGCGATCCGCGTCGCCGACGCCGAGGGGCTGGAGGCCGCCACCATGCGGCGGATCGCCGCCGAGATCGGCGCGGGCGCGATGTCGCTCTACCGGTACGTCCCCGGGCGCGGCGACCTCGTGGAGCTCATGGCCGACCGCGTGATGGGCGAGATCGACCTGGAGGGCGTGCCGTCCGGCGACTGGCGCGCCGACCTGACGCGCTACGCCGAGGGGCTGCGCGCGATGTGGCTGCGGCACCCGTGGATCGCCGCCGTGCACCGGTCGCTGCCCGGCCTGGGCCCCAACCAGCTGCGGCTGATCGAGCGGGTCGCGGCGGTCCTGGACCTGTACGTCTCGGTCGACGAGGGCCTCAGCCTCATGTCCATCCTGACCGGGTACGTGGAGAGCGCCGCGCGCGATGAGGTCGGCCAGGCCGAGGAGGCCCGCCGCAGCGGGCTCACCGCCGCGGAGTGGATGACGCGCAACTCCCCCTACGTCCGGCGGCTGGTGGACAGCGGGGAGTACCCGATGTTCACCAAGATCGTGCTGGAGGCGCGCCAGCCGCACCTGGACCCCGGCGACCGTTTCCGCTACGGGCTGGAACGCGTCCTGGACTGCCTGGCCACCCCCCTTTCGTCACCGCATGAGCCTCGCCCACGTGACGAAACTTTCGTCACAGGATCCACCCATAGCGGAACCACGAACGACGCCGCCCCGGCCACCCCCTGCCCCGTGTGCGGCGGCGACGTCCCCGAGACCCCGACCGGACGCCCCCGCAGATACTGCTCCCCCGGATGCCGCCAGCGCGCCTACCGCACCCGCAAAACCCCCGGCCCGTAATGCCGCCCCCGGCCGGCGACGCCACGGCCGACCGGGAGGCGCCGGCTCAGCTCCTGGCGCGCAGCACCGCCCAGGTGCCCCAGCCGGCCTCGGCCTCGGTGGCGTCCCAGCGTCCGGGCAGGGCGGCCGCGACGGCATCGGCGGGCAGGTGGAGAGGGCCGTCGGCGCCGAGCTGGTTGATCCACAGAAGGACGCCACCGGGAGCCAGGACGCGGGCGATCTGCTCGGGGAACAGCAGCATGTCGACCGCGACCACGGCGGCCACCCCGGCGTGGGTGACGGGGAGCGCGGCGGCGTCGGCGCGGACCCTGGCCGGAGAGCGTCCGGCCGCCCTGCGCAGCATCTGCTCGGAGATGTCGAGGCTGATCACGGCGGGGAAGGCGGCGGTCAGCAGGGGCGTGTGGGCGCCGGTGCCGGACCCGATCTCCAGGCAGGGCCCGGCGGGCATCGGGCCGCCGCGGGTCAGGGCGTCGCGCAGGGGCTCGTCGCGGCCGGTGGCCAGGCCGGTGTCCCAGGTGGCGGCGAGCTCATCGAACAGGTCGGTGAAGAACCGCGCCGCCTCACCCGTCCAGGGCCGTCCGGCCGCGCGGTCGCGGGCGAAGGCGCGCAGCATGGCGGTCGTCTCGGGCGGTGGAAGCGGTTTGCCGGGCGGGCCGGGCAGCACCCGCCGCAGCGTGCGCGTACGCATCACCGGCCGGCGTGATGGAGGCGGCCGAGGCCGGGCAGGAACCGGCCGACCCGAACGGCATAGTCGGCATAGGCCGCGCCGTGGGTGCGCAGCAGGTAGGGCTCTTCGACGGCGCGGACCTGCATCTCGATCGCCGCCACGGTCACCACCAGGCCCACCAGCGCGACCACGTTGGGGACCATGGCGGCCAGGCCGGCGGCGGAAGCGATCATCGCGGTGAAGATCGGGTTGCGGGCCAGCGCGAACGGCCCGCCGGTGACCAGGTCGGTGCGCTCGTCCTCGGCCACGCCGATCCGCCAGGAGTCGCCCATCGAGGCCTGCGCGGCCAGCGTGGCCGCCGCCCCGGCCAGGGCCACCACCACCCCGATCGTGTGGACGGCGAGGTGGTCGAGCACGCCGGTGGCGGGCAGGCCGGCCAGCGCGGCGACCGGACCGGCGGCGCCGACGAGCAGCGCGGCGCTGAACAAGGCTCGCACCCACCGCTGAGCACTTCCCTTGGCCAGGCCGCCGCCGCGGAATCCGGTGTCACCCGTGCGGCGCCACTGCAGGAAGGTGCGCAGCCCGAACGCCAGCGCGGCCCAGATCAGATAGATGACCAGTGCGGCGACCGCCACGATGTCCTCCCAGTTCGGCGCCCCAACGAGATCGCGGTCATGCCCGAACCTGCGCTTCGGGCGCGCAGGCGCCCACCGGCTGATCGGCGGCGCTGCCGTAGGTCGGGCACAGCGCCACGGCGCGGTCGGTCGCGGAAAGGAGGTGCTCGGCCGAGCGCAGCAGGTCCAGCAGCTCGGGCGCGGCGATGAAGTAGAACGACTGGCGGCCCTCGGCGCGGTAGTCCACCAGCCTGCAGCCGCGCAGGCACGCCAGGTGCTTGGACACCGTGGACTGCGCCAGCTCCAGCTCCCGGGTCAGGTCCACCACCCGCGCCTCCTGACGAGCCAGCCGCTGCACGATCGACAACCGCACCGGATCGGCCAGCGAGTGGAACAACGCCGCCGCCGGCACCAGCCCGTCCAACGAAGTAATCCCACAATCACGATCAATCGCCATATCGTGATGATATGCCCACCACGGGATCCGTCAACGGTGCGGTGGCGTCCTGGGCTCCAGCAGCCGCAGCGCCGGGAGGAGAGCGACCGCGTGTATGAGTGACAGCGTGATCTTCGTCCCGGCGAGGGCTCTCAAGCGTCGCCGCCGTAGTCACTCGTGAGCGGGCCATTCCTCGGCCAGGAGCGCGTATGAGAGACCGTCGAGCCATCCTCTGGTGCGGTGGAGTGAGTCTCTGACCGTGTGCTGTTCGCGGCGCATCCCGACCCGCTCCATCAGCCGCCACGAGGATTCGTTGTCGTAGAAGCAGTCCGCGTGCAGGCGGCGCAGGCCAAGTCCCTCGAAGGAGATGTCGATGAGGGCGCGTACCGCTTCGGTGGCGTAGCCCTTGCCGCCGTAGGAGGGATCGAGCGTCCACCCGAGCTCTCCTTGGACGCCTTTCGCCTGGTCAGCGACCTCTTCCTGGGCCCAACCGTCCTGGACCCTCAGTGTCAGGTCGCCGATCACCCGGCCGTCCAGTTCGACGATGAGCAGGTCTGCGAGCCGCTCCTCGCGGAGGAAGCGCTCACGGTAGTCGTCGTAGGTGTCTGTGGCGGCCGCGACCCATTCGTGGGTCTCCGGCAGCTTCCGGTAGGCCCAGGTCGCGTCCACGTCGTGGGGGGAGGCCCGGCGCAACAGCAGCCGCTCAGTGGAAATCGGCCAGTCCAGCGTGTCAAGAGGGTGACGCATGGCCTCAGCCTGACAGCGGGCTGTGGTTGTACACAAAACGGACTACTGCGGGCGACGTCTCCGCCAACGACGCGGCGATCGCCCGACAAGAACCGACAGGCCACCGAAGCGACCAGGGCTCCCGGGAACCCGCGTCCGAGAACTCGAGTGGGCCCGGGGCCGGGGCGGGATTGGTCGGGTGTCACAGGACGGGCGCGGTCGTCGGCTCCGTCTGGTGGGCGTCGCGGAGGGGCGCCGCGCTGCGTCACACGGCCGAGTCGCTGCCGGCCGTTCGATCCTCCTCGCGGGCCGGTCCATTGTTCAGCGGTCAACCTGGCTCTCGTTTGCGGCTGGTGGCACGCTCGTTGACGACGCCTGGTCGGGGGACGCGGTGGTGTGTTCGGCGCGCAGGGCCCGTTCCAGGTTCGCGTCTGCTTCGGCTCGGGCGGCGTCGCGTTCGGCGACGGCGGTCTCCAGTCGGACCTGCAGGCGGGTGGTCTGGGTGAGCTCGGCCTCGCGGGCGGCGTCGCGTTCCCGGTGCGCGGCGGTGACCGCATCTGCGGCGGCGGTGCGTTCGTGCTCGGCGCGACGCTCGGCGTCCTCGGCGCGGGCAGTGGCGGCCTGAGCGGCCTGCTCGGCCGTCGTCAGCGCGGTGCGCGCGGCGGCCAGCTCCGCCCGGACCGTGGTCAGTTCCTCCTCGGTGGACGACAGCCGGGCACGGGTCTCGGTGAGCCGGCCGGTGCACTGGTCCAGCTCGGTGCGGGTCCGTTCGTGGGCGTGGCGGGCCTCGTCCAGGGCCCGTTGCATGTCCTCGCGGGTCTGGGCCAGGGCCTGCTCCGCGGAGGTGAGGCGTTCGTGAGCAGCGTCCAGTTGCTGCCGGGCGCGTTCGGCTTCGGCCTGCGCGGCGGCCTCGGCGGCCTGCCTGGCCTCGGCCTGGACTTGTGCGGTGTCGCGGGCGGCGCGGGCGATCTCCTCGGCGGCCAGGGTGCGTTCCTCGGCCCGGCGCTGCGCGTCGGCGGCCGCGTCGGCGGCGACCCGGGCGGCGTCATGGCCCTGCTCGGCGCGGCGGCGGGCCGCCTCGGCCTCGCGGGCTTCGGCGTGCGCCTGCGCGGCCTGCTGCTCCAGGGCGGTGTTGCGGTCCACCACGGTGGTGATGATCTCTTCGAGCCGGTCGGCGGCGGCGGTCTCGCGGGCGGCGCGGGATCGGGCGTCGGCGGCCAGTCCGGCCAGGACCGTCCGCAGCGCGGCCAGGGGTTCCTTGACCGCAGCGGCGGCCGGGCTGCGCCCCGCGGCATGCGCCTCGGCCTGGCAGTCCCTGACGACCTGCCCGCCGGGGTCTCGCTCGGGCGGGCAGTACTCGGGCCGCCGCCCGCGGGCCTTGGGCGGCCTCGGCAGCGGAGTGTCGCAGTACTTGCAGCGCCCCCACGGCGCCGCCGGATCGGCCCCCGCAGGCGGCCGCCGCCCACCGGACTCCCCCGTCTCCCCTCCGTCCTCGCCGCGGCCCTCCTCGGCGGAGAGGACAGCGGCCTCCTCGTCCAGCGCGTTCGCGGTCGACGTACTGGCGGCCCCGGCCGCCCGGTCCTTCTGATCACGCATGCGCACACCATCTCACATTCCTTCCCCGAGAAAACGAAGACCTGATTCCTATTTTTAGACCAAGGAATGCAGGCAGCGCATAATCGCGGTTATGCGCTACCCTGGCTCAGCGCCGCTCGTGCGGTCGAGGGTGGCGCGGTCTTGGAGGGGAAGGGCCTGGCGCGGAGACGTCCGCGGGGGGCGGCGGCGGCTCCGGTTCCGTGCGGGACGCGGGCCATCTGACCGGGTGGGGCATGGGACGGATGTTTCGGAGAGGTCGAGCCTTGGGGACTGAGACGTGACCGTGGACGACGCCGCGCCCCGCACTAATGACGGCGGCAGCGGGCATGTCGATCCCGAGCGGGAGCTGGGGTCTGTACCGGCCGCTGGGTCCGGGTCGCGGATGCCGCGGTCGTTGGGTGCGGCGCCGATCATCGAAGGGGTCGTGCTGCCCGCCGCTCCGATGGAAGACGCCGGTTCCGGCACCGTCGATGCATCGCAGAGCGACGACGGGCGCAGCGCCCTGGGCGGCTCTGGTGCGGAGGGGACCGGGCGGCCGCCGGACGGTCCTGCCTCGTCTGACCCGGGGCATGAGCCGGGGGCCGACCTTGCCGCGCGGCTCGGCGGGGCGCCGGCGCGGCCGGGGGCGGGGCTGGCGGCTGACGCGCTGCGCCGGCTGGACGGCGAGCTGGGGCAGGTGCAGGTCGCGCGGGTCGGCGGGCGGTGGATCCACCGGCGCCGGATCGAGCTGCTGGCCGAGGCGTGCACGCCGCAGACCTTCGCGCTGGTGCTGGACTGGCTGAGCAGCACCCGGCGCGCCTCCCCCGCCACCAAGCGCAACTACGCCGACGACCTGCGGCGCGTCTGGGCGCCGCTGGCGCGGGAGGTGGGCCACGACGCGTTCTCCGTCGGGTGCCTGACCCGCGACCAGGTCCGGATGTGGCGGCTGCGGCAGGAGGGCGCCGGGGTCGCCAAGCGCAGCATCGGCCGCTACGTGGCGTGCCTGTCGTCGCTGCACACCTACGCCGCCGAGCGGCTGGACCCGCCGCCGCGCAACCCGGTCACCCAGGACGACCGGCCGCGGATCGAGGCGGGCCGCGGCGCCGGATCCACCCCGGTGCTGGAGGCCGAGCAGGTCCGGGCGGTCGCGGCCGCGGCGTCCGCCGAGCTGGACCTGCTCGTGGTGATGCTCCTGTACAGCCTGGCGGGGCGGGTCACCGAGCTGTGCGCCGCCGACGTCGGCGACCTCGTGGACGACGGCGACCGCGTCCACCTGGTCGTGACCCGCAAGGGCGGCAAGCGGCGCCGGCTGCCGCTGCCGCCGCGCTGCGCCGACCTGCTGCGCCGCCACGTCGGGGACCGGACCGCCGGGCCGCTGCTGCTGGACGCCAAGGGCGACCGGCTCGACCGCCACGACGTCGACCGGATCAGCACCCGGCTCGGCCGGGCCGCCGGGGTGCCGCCCGGCCGGGACCTCACCCCGCACGTGTGGCGCGCCTCCCGCATCACCCACATGCTGGACGACGGCGTCCCGCTCGCCGAGGTGCAGGAGTTCGCCGACCACGTCAACCCCGCCACCACCATCGGCTACTGGGAACGCCGCAACCAGGGGAAGCGGGCCGCGGCGCACGCCGACCGGGCCGCAGCCGTCTTCGAGTAGCCCGCCAGACCTCCACGACCGTCTGCGGCCGGTGCACTCGGGCGCATCCCGGCCTCACCTTCGGCAGGAGCCGGGACCCGCCGAGCACTGCGGCCCAGGGCTCGGGCTTCGTCGGTTTCGGATGCTGGGCGGGAGTGGCGTCCTCGGCTTGGTGGGTCGAGTCGCGGACGGCCTCGTCCGCCGCCTGGTCTTGGCGACCGACGACTGCGACGCCGTCTTCGACCGCCTGGAAGCCGCCGGCGCCGAGGTGATGCAGGAGCCGATCGACCGCCCGGGGATCCCGCGACTGCGCCTTGGACCCGTCCGGGAACCTGCTCCTGTTCGCCCAGGCCACATGTGGGCGTGCTGGTCAGTCGTCGATGGCCTGGTAGGCGCAGGTCCAGAAGTCGTCGAACCAGGGCGCCGGGGCCGGGGACGTGAGGGCGCGCTGCGTCAGCAGGATCCCGATGAGCTCCTCGGCCGGGTCGGTGTAGACCGAGGTGCCGGTGCCGCCGACCCAGCCGAAGCGGCCGGGGACGGCGGCCAGGCCGTCGCGGCGGGTGATGACGCCGACGCCGAAGCCCCAGCCGCTGTTGCCGCCGAAGAACAGGTGGTTGTCGGCCTTCTGCTCCGCGGTGAGCTGGTCGGTGGTCATCAGTTCCACCGACGGCCGCGACAGGACGCGCTCCGAGCCGTTGCGGCCCCCGTTCAGCATCATGGTGCAGAAGGCGAGCAGGTCGTCGGCGGTGGAGAGCAGTCCCGGGCCGCCGGCGCCGGACGGGAACACGGGCGGGCTCGTCCACGCGGCGCGGTCGTCGGCGGGGACGAGCGTCCCGGTCTCGGGGTCGGGCCGGTAGGCGGCGGCCAGCCGGTCCAGCTTCCCGGCGGGGACGTGGAAGCCGGTGTCGGTCATCCCGAGCGGCTCGAACAGCCGCTCGGCGAGCAGGTCGGCCAGCGGCCGCCCGGCGGCGCGGGCCATGAGGATCCCGAGGACGTCGGCGCTCGTGTCGTACATCCACCGCTCCCCCGGCTGGTGGACGAGCGGCAGCCCGCCGAGGCGCGCCAGCCATTCGCCGGGCTCGAGCGAGTGGCCGCCGGGCCCGGGGGCGACGCCGGCCTCGTCCATCGCCCGCTGGACGGGGGTCGTGCCGGGCGGCGCCATGATCGCGCCGGTGCCGAGCCGGAACGTCAGCAGGTCCCGCACGGTGATCGGGCGGTTCGCGGGGACGGTGTCGTCCAGCGGCGCGGCGGGGTGGGACAGGACCCGCGGCTCGGCCAGCTCGGGCAGCAGGTCGCCGACGGGGTCGTCCAGCCGCAGCCGGCACTCCTCCACCAGCGTCATCGCCGCCGCGGCGGTGAGCTGCTTGGTGACCGACGCGATCCGGAAGATCGTGTCGCGGCGCATCGGCGGGCCGCCGCCCGCCTCGGCGGTGCCGAGGACCTCGGTGTGGACGTCGCCGCGCCGGGCCACCAGGGCGACCAGTCCCGGGACGCCGCCGCTGCCGACGTGCCCGCCGAGCACCTCGCGCATCCGGCCGAGCCGCTTGCCTGACAGGTTCATCATCTCCTCCTCGTCCCCCTATTGACCGGAGCGAGGCGCGGAACTCATCGGGCCGCGCGCGGGCCGCCCCGCCGGCCGCGCGCCGACGTGCCGAGGCCGGCGATGAGCACCGCGCCGACCAGCAGGTGCATCCCGGTCAGGGCCGCCATGCTCGCGGTGTCGGCGGCGCCGCCGAGCGGACCGGCCAGCGACAGGGCCAGCACGGCGGCGGCGGTGGTCGTCCAGGCGCGGGCGGGGCGGCCGACCGTCCGCTCCAGCACCGCCAGCAGCGCCCAGGCCGCCAGCCCGGCGACCAGGGCGCCGGCGGCGACCGCCACCGCCCCGACCTGCTGGATCTCCCCGCCGGTCTCGGCGGACGGGGTGTGCCCCGCCACCGGGCCGGTCAGCGTCCACAGGACGAGCGCGGCCACGGCGCCGCCCGCGACGGTCACCGCCCTGCGGGCGGCGCCGCCGGCGTGGTCGGTGCGAGCCATGTCAGTCTGAGCCATGTCGGTCTCCTTCGTTCCGGGGGTTCATCGGGCTCCGCCAGCGTCGCCGCCGCGGCGCCTCCCCCGCATCGGGCGCGCGGCCATAGGGGTTCCGACCGCGGAGGGGGCGGAGACCGACTTTGGTCGGTGTCGGCGCCGTGACGTGCGCGGCTAGCCTTTGCCCGATGGACGAGGAGACCCTTCCCGAGGCGGACGCCGACCCCTGGCGGCGGCGCCGCCGCGCCGGTGCGGCGCTGGTGTTCGCCATCGTGGGGGTCCTGGTCGCGGCGACGCTCTGGGCCCGGCACGGGACCGGCGCGGCGGACGGCCGGTTCGCCCTGGACGCCGCGGCCGGTGTCGCGGCGTGGCTGCTGTCGCCGCTGCTGCTGTGGCGCCCGGTCGCGGTCGCGGTGGCGCTCACCGCGCTGGCGGCGGTGTCACCGGCCGCGACCCCGGCGGCGACCCTCGCGGTGCTGCAGGTGGCGCAGCGGCGCCCGGCGGGCGTCGCCGCCGCGATCGGCGCGGCGGGGATCGCCGCGCACGCGGCGCAGGGGCTGTGGCGGCCGCCCGGCGGGATCTCCTTCGGCTGGTGGCTGCTGCTGATCACCGCCGGCTACGGCGCGCTGATCGGCTGGGGCGCGCTCGCCCGGGCCCGCCGCGCGCTGCTGGTGTCGCTGGAGGAACGCGCCCGCCGCGCCGAGGCCGAGCAGGGCCGCCGGGTCGCCGAGGCCCGCATGATGGAGCGGACGCGGATCGCCCGGGAGATGCACGACGTCCTGGCGCACCGGCTGTCGCTGCTGGCCACCTACGCGGGCGCGCTGGAGTACCGGCCGGACGCCCCGCCGGAGAAGCTGTCGCGGGCCGCCGGGGTCGTCCGCGCCGGGGTGCACCAGGCGCTGGAGGAGCTGCGGGAGGTGATCCTGCTGCTGCGCACCGACGACACCGGCGACGGGGACGGGGACGAGGGGCGCCCGCAGCCCGTCCTGGCCGACGTGCCGCGGCTGGTGGCCGAGTCCCGCGACGCCGGCGCGGCGGTGGAGCTGCGCGACGACGTCGCCGACGCCGCCCTGCCCGCCTCGGTCGGCCGCACCGCCTACCGGGTCGTCCAGGAGGGGCTGACCAACGCCCGCAAGCACGCGGCGGACCGCCGGGTCCGGGTCGCGCTGGCGGGCCGGCCGGGCACCGGGCTGGTGATCGACATCCGCAACGCGCTGCCCGCCGCGCCCGCCGCCGGGCCCGCGGCACCGGGCAGCGGGACGGGCCTGGTCGGGCTCACCGAGCGGGTCCGGCTGGCCGGCGGCCGGCTGGACCACGAGGCCGCCGCCGGGGAGTTCCGGCTGCGCGCGTGGCTACCATGGCCGGCGTGACCCGCCCCCTGCGCGTGCTGATCGTGGACGACGACGCCCTCGTCCGCGCCGGGCTGTCGATGATGCTGGACGGGACGGGCGGCATCACCGTGGCCGCGGAGGCCGCCGACGGCGACGAGGTGCCCGCGGCCGCCGACGCGCACGCCCCCGACGTGGTCCTCATGGACCTGCGGATGCCGCGGGTGGACGGCATCACCGCGACCCGCAGGCTGCGGTCCCGGCCGGACCCGCCCGAGGTGATCGTGCTGACGACGTTCGACACCGACGAGAACATCCTGCACGCCCTGCGCGCCGGCGCCAGCGGCTTCCTGCTCAAGGACACCCCGCCCGGCGAGATCGTCCAGGCGGTCCGGCGGGTCGCGGCCGGGGACCCGATCCTGTCCCCGCGGATCACCCGCCGCCTCATGGACCGCGCGGCGGTGGAGGCGGGCGCCGGGCTGCGGGCGCGCGCCGCGCTGGACGGCCTCAGCCCCCGCGAGAACGAGGTGGTCGCGGCGATCGCGCGTGGGCGTTCCAACGCCGACATCGCCGCGGAGCTGTTCATGAGCGTGGCCACGGTCAAGGCGCACGTCTCCAGCGTCCTGACCAAGCTGGACCTGGACAACCGCACCCAGATCGCCCTGCTGGCCCACGACGCCGGCCTCATCTAGCCGGCCGCGCGGAGGGACTCTGAGGGGCGGGGAACGGCAGCGGGCAGGCCGGTTCGGCGGAGCAGGCGACCAGGTCGTCGCATCCGGCGGCCAGCGCGGACCGCAGGGTGGCGGCGACGGCGGCCAGCTCCTCGATGCGGGCCTCCACCTCGGCGAGCTTGGCGCGGGCGCTGCCGGCGAGATCGGCGCGCGTCCCGTCCCGCCCACCCGGGCCGGGCCGCCGAGCGGGCCGCCGGTGCCGGGTGCCCGGTTCCAGCAGCGCGGCGACCTCGTCGAGGGAGAACCCGAGCCGCTGCGCGGTCTTGATCACGCGCAGCAGCGTGACGGTCTCCGGCGGGTACACGCGGTGCCCGCCCGGGGTCCGGACGGGGCGGTCCAGCAGCCCGCGCCGCTCGTAGTACCGCAGGGTCTGCGGGTTGACGCCGGCGGCCGCGGCGACCTGCCCGCTGCGCAGCCCCGCGGCCCCGCCGTCACCCATCGCCGCCCCCGCCGGGCCGGGCCGCCGCCGCGACCGCCTCGGCGGCCCGGCCGGTGAACGCGTCCAGGACGTCGGTGTGCCGGGCGGGCACGGCGACGTCCAGCGTCAGGTCGCCGCCGGTGGCGGTCAGGGTGAAGGTGAAGAAGGAGCAGCAGGCGGTCTCGCGGGCGGCCAGCCCGGCGGCGCGCTCGGCCGTGGCCGGCTCCGCCCGCAGCCGGACCCGCGTCCGGCCCGCGCCGATGCGTTCCACGCCGGTCGCCGCCTCGGCGAACAGCGCGTCGAACTCGGCCACCCGCAGCGGCCGCTGCGCCGTCGGCAGCGTGCACGCCTGCGGCGACCAGACCTCGTTGACGTCCATGCCTCGACGGTAACCCCGTACCCGGGTACCGGATGCAAGGCCGCGGCGGGACATTCCGCCGCGGCCCGGCCCCGGTGACCCGCGTGCCCGGCGCTCAGTCCGCGGAGGCGCCGAACCAGCGGGCCAGCGCGTCCTCCAGTCCGGCCTGGTCCTCGCCGGTCCACGCCACGTGCCCGTCGGGCCGCAGGAGCAGGGCGGGCACGTCCAGGCCCGCACCTCCGTCGGCGATGTCTACGGTGTCGATGACGTGGTCGACGCGGTCCGCCCAGCCCGCCGCCGAGAGCCGGCCGGTCTGGTCGAGCAGCAGCCCGCGGCCCCCGCGGGTCAGCTCGTACAGGCGGCCCCGCTTCAGCCGGACGTCCGGCATCCGCCGGCCGAGCAGCTCGTGGCCCTCGCCGAAGTCGTAGCGGATCGCGGTCGCGATGATCCGCTCGGTGAGGTACCGGTTGACCTCGTTGAAGTCCATCAGCCGCGACACCAGCCGCCGCACCGCCCGGGGCCCCGGCGCGTTGGACATCAGCTCCATCTGCGCGCGGGTGTTGTCCAGCACGGCGGCGGCGACGGGGTGCCGCTCGGTCTGGTAGGTGTCCAGCAGGCCCTCCGGTGCCCGGCCGCCGACCTCGGCGGCGAGTTTCCAGCCGAGGTTGAACGCGTCCTGGACGCCGAGGTTGAGGCCCTGCCCCCCGGCCGGCGGGTGGATGTGGGCGGCGTCGCCGGCCAGCAGCACCCGCCCCTCCCGGTACCGTTCGGCCTGCCGGGTGGCGTCGCCGAACCGCGACAGCCAGCGCGGGGAGTGCACGCCGAAGTCGGTGCCGGCGACCGCCCGCAGCCGCCGCCTGAAGTCCTCCAGGGTCGGCGGGGCCGCGCGGTCCTCGGCGACCTCCTCGGCGGGGACGGCGACGCGGTAGATCCCGTCCCCGATGGGTCCGAGACCGAACCGCTTCTCGGTCTCGCGGACCTCCTCGACGATCTTGATGATCTGCTCCGGGTCCTCGGCCGCCTCCATCTCGCCCAGCAGCGTCTCGGCGGTGGCGGGCTCGCCGGGGAACGGGATGCCGAGGAGCCGGCGGACCGTGCTGCGGCCGCCGTCGCAGCCGACGAGGTACCGGGCGCGCAGCCGGGTGCCGTCGGCGAGCCCGGCGGTCACCCCGTCCTCGTCCTGGTCGAGCCCGGTCAGCGCGCGGCCGCGGCGGATCTCGGCGCCGAGTTCGGCGGCGCGCTCCTCCAGCAGGCGGTCGGTGATGGACTGCGGGATGCCGAGGACGTAGGGGTGCGCGGTGTCCAGCCCTTCGGGCGCCGGCTTGCTGATGGCGGCGAAGAAGCCGCCGAGCGGGTACTCGGTGCCGCGCTCCAGGAACCGGTCCAGGATCCCGCGCTGGTCCATGATCTCGATGCTGCGCACGTGCAGGCCGAGCGAGCGGACGATCTTGCCCGGCTCGGCGTCGCGTTCCACCACCAGGACCCGGACGCCGTGCAGCCGCAGCTCCGCGGCCAGCATCATTCCGGTCGGCCCGCCACCGGCGATGATCACGTCGAACATGAAGCCCCCATTTTCCCGGGCCGCATTCCGGCCCTAGGCCCCGCGCATTCCGCAAGGCGCTGACCTGCCGACACGCCCATTTCCCGAACCCCCGATATTGCGGGGAATCCGGCCTCGGACGGAAATTGTGCAGCACGACCGGGGTCTTGCCGCAAGGGCCCCCGTGTGCTATATATTGAGAGTGGCAGGGAGAAGCGATCTCCCCGCCTTTTCTTTTTGCGCCGCCCGGCAATCCGGGAGCGGCCGCACGGGGTCAGGTGACGAGTGCCCCGGCCCGTGCGGCGGCGGCCGCGGCCCCGGCGGCGCGGTCGGCGGCGGCCTCGTCGACCGGCTCGCCGGTGACGAACAGCCGGTAGTACAGCGGCGCGACCGCGAGCCGGACGACCTCGGCGGCGTCGGTCCCGGCGGGCACCTCGCCGCGCACGGCCGCGCGCTCGACCACCACCGCGGACTGCTCGTGCCGCCGCGCGAAGAAGGCGTTCAGGGCGCGGGCCGCGACGGCGCTCTGCGCGGCGGCCAGCACGAACGCGCGCGCGACGGGTCCCTGCTCGGGATCGGCGTAGCCGGTCAGGACGAGCCGGGCGATGACCCGCAGGTCGCCCTCCAGGGTGCCGGTGTCGGGCACCGGCCACGGCTCCCCGGCGGCGAGGTCGAGGGCGTCGGCGACGAGCCCGTCGGCGTTGCGCCAGCGCCGGTAGACGGTGGTCCGGTGCACGCCGGACCGGGCGGCGACCGCCTCCACGGTGAGGCCCGCGTAGCCGCGCTCGGCCAGTTCGGCGAGGGTGGCGCGCCGGACGGCGTCGCGCACCCGCGCGGTCCGGCCGCCGGGACGGGCCGTCCCCGGGCCGGTCACCGGCGGCCCCCGCGGCGCCGGGTGATCGGTCGGGGGTTCCGCACCCGGCCAGGGTAACGCCGCGGGTGTCGCGTTATCCGGGCGCCGGTGCGGATAGAGCAGTCAGGGACGAGGGGGACGTTCATGACGCAGGGTTCGTACGCCACCATCAGGGAGTTCGCCGTCTGCGACCGGGACGCGGGCCTGCACGGGATCACCGCCGGGCCGGACGGGGCGGCGTGGTTCACGCTGGCCGGCGACGGCCGCGTGGGCGCGCTGGCACCGGACGGCCGGGTCGTCCTGCACCATCCCGGCCCGCTGCTGCGCGGTCCGTCGGCCATCACGGCCGGTCCCGACGGCGCGCTGTGGTTCACCGCCTTCGACGGCGACGCGATCGGCCGGATCACGCCCCGC
Source organism: Actinomadura livida (assembly GCF_014648675.1). Classification (GTDB taxonomy): domain Bacteria; phylum Actinomycetota; class Actinomycetes; order Streptosporangiales; family Streptosporangiaceae; genus Spirillospora; species Spirillospora livida. Next base: position 336,965 of record NZ_BMRO01000002.1, on the reverse strand, counting down.
GGCGACGCGGAACGGTTCCCGGCGCCGGGCGGCTCCGGCCCGTGCGGGATCGCGGCCGGACCGGACGGCGCGCTGTGGTTCACCGAGCAGCGCACCGGCCGCATCGGCCGCGTCACCCCCGACGGGCAGGTCACCGAGCACCCGCTCCCCGCCCCGGCCGCGATGCCCTCGATGATCACCGCGGGCCCGGACGGGGCGATGTGGTTCACCCTCCACCGGGGCGACGCCGTCGGCAGGATCACCACCGGCGGGGGCGTCACCGTCCACTCCCTGCCGACCGAGGGGTCCGCGCCCGCCGGCATCACCGCCGGGCCCGACGGCGCCCTCTGGTTCACCGCGACCGGCACGGGGCACATCGGCAGGATCACCACCCGCGGCAAGGTCACCGAGTTCCCCCTGCCCGATCCGGACGCCCGCCCGCACGCCATCGTCACCGGCCCGGGCGGCGACCTGTGGTTCACCGAGCGCGGCACCGCGCACGTCGGCCGCATCACCCCCGAGGGCCGCATCGACGAGCACCCGCTCCCCACCCCGGGATGCGGGCCGCTCGGCATCGCGCCCGGCCCCGGCGGGACGCTGTGGGTCACCCTGCGGACCGGAGCGATCGCCCGCGTCACCCCCGGCTGACCTGCCGCAGGGCCGCCGGCGAACCGCCGCCGAACCGCCGCGGGGGCGCCCGCCGGCGCGAAAACCGGTTGGGCGGCAACGGCAGGGTCGGATACAACGGGCCGCATGCTCCGCAAGTACCCCCGGACCCGGCACATCGTCGGCTCCCGGCTCCAGCCGGGGGACCACGACCTCGCCTCGGTGCCGTTCTCCGAGATCGCCGGGCGGTACCTGGTGGTGGAGGAGAAGCTCGACGGCGCCAACTCCGGCATCAGCTTCACCGCCGGCGGGGAACTGCGGCTGCAGAGCCGCGGCCACTACCTGACCGGCGGCCCCCGCGAACGCCAGTTCGCGCCGCTGAAGGCGTGGGCCGCCTCCGTCCAGCACGTGCTGCGGGAACGGCTCCGGGACCGGTACGTCATGTACGGGGAGTGGCTCTACGCCAAGCACACCGTCTTCTACGACGCGCTCCCCCACTACTTCTGCGAGTTCGACGTGGTGGACCGCTCCGACGGGACGTTCCTGTCCACCGCGCGGCGCCGGGAGCTGCTCGCCGGGACGCCGGTGGTGGCGGTGCCGGTCCTGCACGAGGGCCCGCTGCCGGACGCGGCGGCGCTGACGGCGCTGGCCGGGCCGTCCACCTGCCGCACCGCCGCGTGGCGGGGCGCGCTGCGCGCCGCGGCGGAGGCGGCCGGCGCCGACCCCGCCCGCGTCGCCGGGGAGACCGACGACTCCGACGACATGGAGGGCCTCTACATCAAGGTGGAGGAGGGCGGCGAGACGGTCGGGCGCTACAAGTGGGTCCGGCCGAGTTTCCTGACCGCGATCCTGGACTCGGGCACCCACTGGCAGGACCGGCCCGTGATCGCCAACGCCCTCGCCGATCCGGAGGTGCTGTATGCGGGTGTTCGATGACCTGTGCCCCGCGCCGCCGCACTGGGACCTGCCCTGGGCGCGGATCCGCGACGCGTTCGGATGGGTCCGCGACATGGCCGGCGTCCCGCAGGACGCGGTCTACCACGGCGAGGGCGACGTCGAGGTCCACACGCGGATGGCGTGCGAGGCGCTGGCGTCGCTGCCGCAGTGGCGGGCCCGCCCGCGCGCCGAGCGGGTGCGGCTGTTCGCGGCGGTGCTGATGCACGACATCGCCAAGCCGCACTGCACGAGCGTCGACGACGACGGCCGCATCACCGCCCGCGGCCATTCGCGGCGCGGCGACCTGATGGCGCGGCGGATCCTGTGGGAGCTGGGCGCGCCGGTCGCCTGGCGCGAGCACGTCGCGGCGCTGATCCGCCACCACCAGGTGCCGTTCTGGGCGCTGGAGCGACCCGACCTGCAGCAGATCGCGTTCCGGGTCAGCCTGCTGGCCCGCAACGACGACCTGGTGCTGCTGGCGTCCGCCGACATCCTCGGGCGGGTGTGCCCGGACACGGCCGAGCTGCTGGACAACGTCGCCCTGTACGGGGAGTACTGCGACGAGCAGCGGTGCCTGGACGGTGCGCGCGCGTTCCCGTCCGACCACGCCCGGTTCTGGTTCTTCCGCAAGCCCGGCCGCGACGCCGATTACGCCGCCTACGACGACACCCGCCTCACCGCGACCGTCCTGTCGGGCCTGCCCGGCGCCGGCAAGGACCACTGGATCGCCGCGCACCGCCCGGACCGGCCGGTCGTCAGCCTCGACCGGCTCCGCGCCGAGATGGGCGTCTCCCCCGCCGGGGACCAGCGCGCCGTGGCCGCCGCCGCGTACGAGCTGGCCCGCGGGCACCTGCGCGCGGGGAGGTCGTTCGTGTGGAACGCCACCAACGTGTCGCGGGCGCAGCGCGAACTGTGCACCGGGCTCGTCGCCCGCTACCGCGGCCGGGTGGAGATCGTCGCGCTGGAGGCGCCGCCGCCCGTGCTCCGCGACCGCAACCGGCGCCGCGAGTCGCCCGTCCCCGACGCGGTCGTCGACCGGCTCGTCCGCCGCTGGGAGACCCCCGATCCGACCGAGGCGCACCGCGTCGACTGGCTGACCGGCGGCTGACCTGCGGCCCGGGGCCGCGCGGGCGGGCCGATCACCGCGGGTCGGCGCGCCGCCACGTTTAGCCCACGAGCAGGGGGAACGGGCTCTAGGCCAGGCTTCGACGACGACGCGAGGAGGCCGGAGCTATGAGCATCGCGCGGCCGGCACAGGACGGCAGGACCGGCACCGCCCCCGGCGCCGCACCCGGCGCCGCACCCGGCGCCGCACCCGGCGCCGCGGTGGACGCCGCGACCGCGGACGAGGCCGCGGGCGTGCACCGCCAGGACTACGGGCGCGCCCCCGAGTTCCGCGGCACCGACCACGAGGCGGGCACCGGAGAGCTGATCAGGCAGGCGACACGGCAGGTGTCGGACCTGCTGCGCGCCGAGGTGCGCCTGGCGGTGGCCGAGTTGAAGGACAAGGGCCGCCACGCCGGGACCGGCGCGGGCATGTTCGGCGGCGCCGCCCTGGTGGCGCTGTACGGGGGCGGCGCGCTGATCGCCGCGGCGATCGCCGCGATCGCGGTGGCGCTGCCGGTGTGGGCGTCCGCGCTCATCGTCGGCGCGGTGCTGATGCTCGTCGCGGGCATCCTGGCGATGCTCGGCCGGTCGCAGACCAGGCGCGCCGGCCCCGCCAAGCCCGAGCAGGCCATGGACGAGGCGAAGCAGGCGGTGGCCGAGTTGAAGGAGAGGGCGACGCACCGATGACCACGCAGGGCAAGCACGGCGCCGAGGCCGGGACCGAGGAGCTGCGCCAGGAGGTCGACCGGGCGCGCCACGATCTCGGCGAGACGGTGGAGCAGCTGGCCGCCAAGGCCGACGTCAAGGCCATGGCCAGGCAGAAGGCCACCGAGGCCAAGGCGAGGATGCGCGAGACCGCGGCGACGGCGCGGGCCCGGCGCAGGGAGGCCACCGCGCGGGCGAAGGACGCGGGCGGTGGCGAGTCGGCCAAGCGGGGCGGCGTCGTGATCGCCTCGGCGGGCGCGGTCGCGCTGGCCGCGGTGCTGGTGCACCGGCGCCGCGCCGCCAGGTCGCGGCTGAGCTACAAGGTGAAACACGGCGCCGCGTCGAAGCTGCGGACCGGCTCGAAGCTGGGCGGCGGGTCCAAGCCGGTTCTGAAGAGGCTCGGCTCGGGCAGGTCCGGCATGTTCGGATCCGGCATGTTCGGGTCGGTGTCGATGCCGGGCCGCGGGCGCAGGGCCCCGGTGCGGGTCGTCTTCCGCTCCGCTCAGAAGGAGCCCGTCAAGGTGAAGCGCAGCCGCATGCCCTTGTGAGAGCGGCCCTGTAGAGCACCGCCCCCGTGACGCCAGTGTGAGAGAAGGCCCGGTCATGCCCGACCCCGGCGGCCCCACCGCCCTTTCGGCCACCTCGTGGAAGGACGCGCTGAAACGGGCGGTGACCGAGTTCAAGAACGACGAGCTGGCGGCCTGGGCCGCCGCCCTCACCTACTACGCCATCCTGTCGATCTTCCCGGCGCTGCTGGTGGTGGTGTCGCTGGTCGGCCTGACGGGCCGGTCGGCCACCGACGACCTGATCAAGAGCGTCGAGGACCTGGCGCCGGGCGAGGTCGGCGACCTGCTGATCAGCGCCATCGAGGGGCTGCAGGGCACCGGGGGCGCCGGGGTGGTCGCGGTGCTGAGCCTGGCGGGCGCGGTGTGGTCGGCGTCGGGGTACGTCGGCGGGTTCATGAAGGCGTCCAACATCATCTACGACATCCCCGAGGGCCGCCCGTTCTGGAAGACGATCCCGCTGCGGATCGCGGTGACGCTGGTGTCGCTGATCGGGCTGGCGGCGTCGGCGGTCGCGGTGGTGGTGTCGGGGTCGCTGGCCCGCGAGGTCGGCGACGCGCTCGGGCTGGGGTCGCAGGCCGTGACCGTCTGGAACATCGCCAAGTGGCCGGTGATGCTGCTGATCGTCAGCCTGCTGTTCTCGCTGCTGTACTGGGTAGCGCCGAACGCCAAGCGCCGCTTCCGGTGGGTGACGCCGGGCGGGATCCTGGCGGTGGTGCTGTGGCTGGCGGCCTCGGGCCTGTTCGCGCTCTACGTGGCCAACTTCGGCTCCTACAACAAGACCTACGGCAGCATCGCCGGAGTGATCATCTTCCTGGTGTGGCTTTGGATCACGAACCTGGCGATCCTGCTGGGCGCCGAGCTGAACGCGGAGCTGGAGCGGGGCCGCGCCATCGCCGGCGGGCAGTCCCCCGAGGAGAAGCCGTACGTGGAGTTCCGCGACACCCGCGCGTTCGGCGACGCGCAGCGCCGCGAGATGGGCCTCGACGACCCCTCCGGCGCGAACGGCGGAGCGGACGGCGGCGCGCACCGGTCCGGGGCGGAGCCGGCGCCGGGCCCGCGCGAGCAGCGCCCCGGCGCGGGACGCTCGTGAGCGCACGCTGACATCGCCCGCCGGGGCCGATCCCGGGGAATCACGGGTCGCACAAGGCCGAACACGGTGAATAGGATCCTTCGCATGCTCCGTCCGGCCTACCCGATCGAGACCGAGCGGCTGGCGCTCCGGCCGTTCTGCGCGGACGACCTCGAGGGCCTGTACGCCTACCAGTCCCTGCCCGAGGTGGCGCGCTTCCTGTACTGGGAACCCCGGAACATGGAGGAGTCGCGTGCGTTCCTGAAGCAGAAGATGATGGCGTCCACCGTGGAGAAGGAGGGCGACTGGCTCGTCCTGGCCGTGGTGCGGCGGCAGACCGGCGACCTGATCGGCGAGGTGAACCTGCAGTGGCGCAGCCGGGAGCACCGGCAGGGCGAGATCGGGTACATCTTCAATCCCGCCTACCACGGCAAGGGCTTCGCGACCGAGGCCGCCGAGGTGGTGCTGCGGCTGGGCTTCGAGGGCCTGGGCCTGCACCGCGTGGTGGGGCGGCTGGACGGCCGCAACACCGCGTCCGCGCGGGTGCTGGAGCGGCTCGGGTTCCGCCGTGAGGCGCACCTGGTGCAGAACGAGCTGGTCAAGGGCGAGTGGACCGACGAGATCATCTACGCGATGCTGCGCCACGAGTGGGAGGCCCGCTCCGCGTCCTGACCGGTCAGCGCCCGGCCTGCTCGTGCAGGGTGCGGGCGAGGTCGCGGACGTGGTCGCGCAGTTCGCCGGGGCGGCGGATGGCGAACGGGAAGCCGAGCCCGGCGAGCATCTGCGCCATGCCGTCCAGGCGTTCTGCGCGCGTCTCCATCAGCACTCCGCCGTCCTGCTCGGTGAGCGTCGCGGCGGTGGCGGGGATGCGGCGCCGCGCCTCGGCGAGGGTGGTCTCCAGCAGCACCTCGACCTCGTGGGCCCACGGGACGCTCGCCAGCGACCGGGCGACCTGCCGCACGGGGTCGACGCCGGCGGGGATCTCGTAGCGGGCGGTGCCCGGCTCGGCGGAGGCGACGCGGTCGACCCGGAAGGTGCGGGTCTCGCCGCTGCGGTGGTCGTGGCCGGTGACGTACCAGCGGCCGGAGTGGAACACCAGCCCGTAGGGGTCCAGGTCGCGTTCGGTGGGCTCGCCCTGCCGGGAGCGGTACCGCAGCCGGACGCGGCGCCGCTCGCGGGTCGCGGCGGCCAGCGTGAGGACGGTCCCGATGCCGGGCACTCCCCCGGCCGCTGACGCCGCGGTGTCCGGGGCGGGCTCGCGGGCGGGGAGGGTGAACCCGAGCGTCTCGCGCAGTGCCTGGACCCGGTCGCGCAGCGCGGCGGGCAGGACGCGCTGCACCTTGGCGAGGGCGCTCTCGGTGGCCTGGCCGGGCAGCCCGACGCGGCGTCCGGCGAGCAGGCCGAGGACCACGGCGGCGGCCTCGTCGTCGGTCAGCATGAGCGGCGGCAGCTTGTAGCCGGGCATGAGGCGGTAGCCGCCGTGGCGGCCGCGTTCGGCGACGACGGGGACGCCGAGGTCTCCCAGCCGCGCGGCGTAGCGGCGCACGGTCCGCTCGTCCACGCCGAGCCGCCGGGCCAGCTCCGCTCCGCCGATCCGGTGGTTGGCCTGCAGCAGTTCCAGCATCGCGAGGACCCGGGTCGTCGGATGCGAGGGCGAGGGATACGACACGAGATGACCCACCAAATCCGGGCGGTTCCTGTCCGGTATCGACCGTAGCGTGAAGCCGTACCCATCGAGGAAGGGACGGCTGACATGGCGGCAGGCAATACGGCGACAGGCAATACGGCGACAGGTGACAGGGCGGCGTTCGTGCTGGTCCCGGGTTTCTGGCTCGGCGCGTGGGCGTGGGACGAAGTGGCGGCCGAGCTGCGCGCGGCGGGGCACGACGTCCACGCGGTGACACCGGCGGGGCAGGGTGAGCGGGCGGCCGAGGCCGCTCCGGGTGTCTGCGTCGACACCCACATCGCCGACATCGTGCAGGTCGTGGAGGGCGGCGGGCTGGAGCGGGTCGTGCTCGTCGCGCACAGCGGCGCGAACATGGCCGCGACGGGCGCGGCCGACCGGATCCCCGGGCGGATCGCGCGGATCGTCTACGTCGACACCGGGCCGATGCCGTCGGGCATGGCCGGCATCGACTTCCACGAGCCCGAGGCCCGCGCCGAGCTGGAGAGGCAGGTCGCCGAGGAGGGCGAGGGGTGGAAGATCCCGGTGCCGCCCTTCACCACGGACGCCGGCTCGGACGCCGGTTCAGGCGAGCTGGCCGGCCTGACCGAGGAGCAGCTCGCCGTCCTGCAAGAGCGCGGTACCCCGCAGCCGTTCGGCACGGCGACGCAGCCGCTCAAGCGCCCCGACCCGCTGCCGGCGACGCCGCGGACGCTGATCGCGACCACGATCCCCCTCGCCGCGGTCAGGGCGATGGCCGAGCAGGGCCATCCGGTGTTCGCGGAGATGACCGGGCCGGGCTGGACCTACCGGGAGCTGCCCACGGGGCACTGGCCGATGCTGTCGCGGCCGCGCGACCTGGCGGCGCTGCTCGTCGAAGCCGCCGCGCGGTGACGCGAACCCGCCGGGCGGGGCGCCCCGGGGGGCGTGTGGCGCCGTTGCGCGCGTCCGACCCCTTCCGGAGCTGGGCGGATGACTCACATGTTCACAGGGTGCGATGTATTTCTTGTTAATCGTGCCTGTAGATCGTTCCGGCGGAGGCGAGGACACTCTGCGGGAGTCGCGCGGCCACGGGGGTCGGGCCAGTTCCGCGAGGTGAGCAGATGACACCCTCCGTCGGCCGTCGGCCGCTCCGCTCTCCGCTGCGCCGCTCGCTGGCGGCGGGCGCGTCCGCCGCGATCCTGGCCGCCGGGGTCGGCGGGGTGGGCGTGAGCGCCGCGCACGCGGCGGCACCGGCAGCGGCGGGGGCACTGGCCGGGGCACTGGCGGCGGCTCCGGTCCCGGCGGACACCGGGGCGCGGATCACCGCCGAGCAGGAGGTCGGCACCAGGGCCGTCGACATCACGATCAACTCGCCCTCGCTCGGCCGGTCGGTGAAGACCCGCATCCTGCTGCCGAAGAACTGGAAGCGCGGCTCGCAGGCGACGTGGCCCGTCCTGTACGCCTTCCACGGCGGCCAGGACGACTACACGTCCTGGACGCGGAGCACCGACATCGAGGCGTGGGCGGCCAAGTACAACGTCATCGTCGTCATGCCCGAGGGCGCCGACGGCTCGTACGCCAACTGGCACAACTACGGCCGGGGCGGGACGCCCAAGTGGGAGACGTTCCACACCGCCGAGGTCCGGCAGCTGATGGAGCGCAACTACGGCGCGGGCGCGCTGCGCGCGGCCATCGGCAACTCCTCGGGCGGCGCGGGCGCGATGAGCTACGCGGCGCGGCATCCGGGGCTGTTCAAGTACGCGGCGTCGCTGAGCGGCGTGCTGTCGATGCGGTCGATCGGGATGCCGGCGCTGCTGATGTTCACCAACGCCGGCAACGGGCAGGACCCGTTCGCGATCTGGGGCATCCCGTGGGCCGACGACGCGAACTGGGCGGCGCACGACCCGCACGCGCTGGCGCCGAGACTGCGCGGCACCGGCCTGTTCTTCTCCGCCGGCACGACGGGCCGGCCCGGCCCCGGCGACCCGAACGTGGCGCCGTGGGACATCGGGCTGCTGAGCGAGATCGCGGTCGGCGCCAACAACAAGGAGTTCAAGAAGCGGCTGGACGAGCTGAAGATCCCCTACACCGCGCACATCTACGGCGACGGCCGGCACAACTGGCCGGCGTGGATCCGCGAGGCGCAGTTCGTGTGGCCGGCGCTGATGAAGTCGATCGGCGCGCAGAAGGTTTGACCGTCGCCCCCCGGTGAATGACCCGGTCCGGTTCCGGGACGGCAGCGGCTGCCGTCCCGGAACCGGACCGCCGGTGTCTCCCGGCCGCGCGGGCGGGGGTCAGCGGCGGTAGCCCAGCCCGTGCCCGAAGGGGTAGAGGGCGGTGCCGGGCTCGTCGCGGACGGGGATCGTGACGGGCAGCCGCCCGCGCGGGTTCAGCTCGCCGAACAGCGACGCGGCCGCCGACCGCAGCGCCTCGGCGGTGTAGGAGTAGGTGGCCAGGTAGGTGCCGGCCTCGGGGAACCAGGCGATGTCGTAGGGGTCGCGGACGGCGACGACCACGACGGGCGTGCCGGTGGCCAGCAGCGCCTTGACGAGGTTCATCTGGCCGGGGCCGTTGTGGCCGGGCTCCTCCTTGACGTCCCAGGCGCGGTTGGTGACGGCGACGACGAGGTCCTGGCCGCGGGCGGCGGCGACGGCCTCGTCGATCTGCGGCCGGGTGGGGGCGGCGCCGGTCTGCCTGATGGTGGTGGTGGCGCCGCGGCGGGCGATCTCGGTGCCGAGCGCGGCGGTGGTGGACACGCCCCATCCGGTGACGAGGACGTCGCGGGCGCCGGGCCGCAGCGGCAGGACGCCGGCGTCGTTCTTGACCAGGGTGGTGGTGCGGTCGGCGGCGCGCTGGGCGGCGGCCAGGTGCGCGGGCGACCCGACGATCTCGCCGACCTCGGCGGGGTCGGCGTAGGGGTCGCGGAACAGGCCGCGCTCGTGCTTGAGCGCCAGGATCCGGTACACCGACTCGTCGATGCGCCGCTCGGTCAGCTCGCCGGAGCGGACGGCGTCGACGACGGCGGCGAACTGGCGGGGGAACACGCCGTCGCCGTCCTCGCCGACCGGCGGCTTGAGCAGCACGTCGACGCCCGCCTTGAGCGCGAGGACGGGGATGCGCTCGTCGCCGTACTTGGCGCGGACGCCGTCCATGTCGAGCGCGTCGGTGACGACGACGCCGCGGTAGCCGAGCCGGTCGCGCAGGATCCCGCTGAGGATGGGCCGCGACAGGGTGGCGGGGTCGCGGGAGGGGTCCAGGGACGGCACGACGATGTGCGCCGTCATGATCGAGTCGACGCCGGCGGCGATGGCGGCGCGGAACGGCGGCAGGTCGAGCCGCTCCCACTCCTCGCGGGTGTGGTCGATCTCCGGGACGCCGACGTGGCTGTCGGTGGTGGTGTCGCCGTGGCCGGGGAAGTGCTTGGCGGTGGCGGTGACCCCGGCGGAGCGGTAGCCGCGGATCTGCGCGGTGACCATGGACGCCACCAGGCCGGGGTCGGAGCCGAAGGACCGGACGCCGATGACGGGGTTGGCGGGGTTGACGTTCACGTCGGCGTCGGGCGCGTAGTTCTGGTTGACGCCGACGGCGCGCAGTTCCCGGCCGGTGATGCGGGCCAGGGCGCGGGCGTCGGCGGTGCGGCGCCCGGCGGCCAGGGCCATCGCGCCGGGCGACTGGGTCGCGGGCGGCTGGAGGCGGGCGACGATGCCGCCCTCCTGGTCGGTGGCGATCGTGGCGGGGATCCGGTGGGGCTGGGCCGCGGCGGCGCGCTGGATGCCGTTGGAGAACGCGGCGACCTGCTGGGGGTCGCGGACGTTCTCGCCGTAGTAGATGAACCCGCCGGGCCGGTAGCGGGCCATGACCTGCTCGGCGTTGTCGGCCCCGTACAGCCTGCGGTTGGCGGCGACGGCGGCGGGGTCGGTCGTGTCGGCGCTGAGGCCGTGGATCTGCAGGACGAACAGCTGGGCGGCCTTCTCCTCCAGCGTCATCGACCGCAGGATCCGCATGATCGCGGGGTTCTTCCCGTGCCCGGCGCCCTGCCCGGCGCCGGGGCCGCCGGGCGGCGCGGCCTGCGCGGCGGGCGTGGTCACGGCGGTCAGCCCGGTGACGGCGAGGGCGCCCGCGGTGAGTCCGGCGAGCCACCGGCGGCGGCGCGTGCGGGGACGGTACATGTCGGCTCCCTCCGGCCCCCGAGCCTGCGGATGATCAAGCTTCCTCCCGGCACGCTAACCCCCGGCGGCGGCGCCGTCCACGGCAAGGATCGACGACACGGCGCCCGCGTCCCCCGCACCCGTGGCCGAAACAGGGCAAATGATCATAGTCGCCGCCGGCGCTGCTTATCGTTGTGCACGATCCGCTCGCGCGTGTGCCTCCCAGCCGGAGCGTGGACCTTGGAGCTTCCCGTCGGCCCGGTCGGCGACACCGCGCGGCCGTCCGCCACCGCCCCGGGCGATGAGACCCCCGCTGAGACGCGTCCCGCCGACACAGACTCCGCCGCCATGCCGGACCGTGAAATACCGGGCGGTGAGATGCCGGACGGCGGGGTGCCGGGCGGTGGCCGGTACCGGCTGCTGCGCGAGATCGGGCGCGGCGGGATGGGGCGGGTGTGGGAGGCCGACGACCGCGCGCTGCGGCGGCGGGTCGCGGTCAAGGAGGTGCTGCTGCCGGAGGGCCTGGCGTCCGAGGAGCGGCGGCGGCTGGTGGAGCGCGCCGCGCGGGAGGCGCGGACGGCCGCCCGGCTGGAGCACGAGTCGATCGTGGTGGTGCACGACGTGTTCGTCCACGACGACCGGCCGTGGATCGTGACGGAGCTGGTCGACGGCGTGACGCTGCGCGCGGCGGCGCCGGTGCCGCCCGCGGAGGCCGCGCGGGTGGGCGCCGCGGTGCTGGCCGCGCTGCGCGCCGCGCACGCCGCCGGGGTGCTGCACCGGGACGTGTCGATGGGCAACGTGCTGCTGGCCGAGGACGGGCGGGTGGTCCTGACCGACTTCGGCATCGCCGTGACGGACGGGGATACGGCGCTGACCCGGACCGGGACGGTGGTCGGCAACCCCGGGCACATCGCCCCGGAGCGGCTGGGCGGCGGGCCCGTCGACGGCCGCAGCGACCTGTTCTCCCTCGGGGTGACCCTGTACGCGGCGGTGGAGGGCCGCGGCCCGTTCGCCCGGTCCAGCGACGCGGCGACGCTGGCGGCCACGCTGACCGAGGCGCCGCCGCGTCCCCGGCGGGCGGGGCCGCTGCGGCCGGTGCTGGCGGCGCTGCTGCGCAAGGACCCCGCCGAGCGTCCCGATCCGGCCGCGCTGGACCGGACGCTGCGGCGGATCGCGGCGGGCCGGCCGCGCCGCCCGCGGCTGAAACTGCGGGGGCGGCTGCTGCCGGAGACGGCGTGGCTGGCGGCCATGGCCGTCGCGGCCGGGGTGTTCCTGCTGCCCGACGCGGTCACCGGCCCCCGGGGCCCGAGCGCCTACGGCGCGGGCGTCCGGCCGTGCCCGATGGCGCTGGCGGGGTTCGGGTTCGGTGCCGCCGACACGGCCGCGTCCGGGGTGCACAGCTGCTCCGGCGACCGGTACGGCCTGCGCTGGTACGAGGGGTACCGCGGTGAGCACGGCGCGCCCGGCGCGCTGCGGTTCTCCTCGGTCCGCGCCGCGCACCGCTGGCTGCGGTTCCTGCACGGGTTCGACGTGGAGCACGAGCAGCGGTATCCGTTCACGTACCAGGAGGAGTCGGCGACGCTGTCGGGTTTCGTGTCCCGGCTGGCCGCGCGGCGTCCCCGCCCGCTGGACGGTGTGGGCGACGACGCGTTCGTCCGCGAGGTCCGCACCGAGACTTCCGGGGCGGACTCGGGTGGCGAGCTCCGCCTCCTGGAGGTGACCTTCCGCGACTCGAACGTGGTGCTGAGCGTCCGGACCGAGGTGTCCGGGAGCGACGACCCCGCCGCGGTCCGCGCCGGGCTGACCGCGACCGCCGAGCAGGTCGTCGCCGTCCTGCGCGCCACCCGGAGGTGACTGGATGAACGACAGGCATGGGGGCGACGGGGTGACCGTGCTGCGGGAGCGGTACCGGCTGGAGGGCCTGCTGGGCCGCGGCGGGATGGGCGCGGTGTGGCGCGCGACCGACACCGTCCTGGAGCGGGAGGTGGCGGTGAAGGAGCTGCTGCTGCCCGCCGGGACGTCCGCGGGGCAGCGCGCGATGCTGGTGGAGCGGGCGCTACGGGAGGGGCGCGCCGCCGCCCGGGTCCGCCACCCGAACGCGATCCGCGTCCACGACGTGTTCGCCGAGGGCGGCCGGCCCTGGATCGTGATGGAGCTGCTGTCGGGGCACGGGCTGGACACCGAGATCCGCCGGCAGGGCGCGCTGCCGCCCGTGCGGGTCGCCGAGATCGGCCGCGGGGTCCTGGAGGCGCTGTGCGCGGCGCACTCGCACGGAGTCGTGCACCGCGACGTCAAGCCGGGCAACGTGTTCTGCTGCGACGACGGGCGGATCGTCCTCACCGACTTCGGCATCGCCGCCATGGACGACGAGGAGAAGATCACCCGGACCGGGTATCCGATCGGCACGCCCGGCTACATCGCGCCCGAGCGGCTGCGCGGTGAGCCGGCCGAGCCGCCGTCGGACCTGTTCGCGCTGGGGGTGCTGCTGTACGCGGCGCTGGCGGGGAAGGCTCCGTTCTCCCGCAAGGAGCCGATGGCGGCGCTGGGCGCGGTGCTCACCGACACCCCGCCGCCGCCCCCGGGCCCGCCCCGCCTCGCGGACCTGGTGATGGGGCTGCTGGCCGCCGACCCGGCGCGCCGCACGACCGCCGAGCGGGCGCGCGAGGCGCTGCGCGATCCCGAGCTGACCGCGCCGTCCGCGCCGCCGCCGGCGGACGATCCGCGCTGGTGGCGGCCGGCGCGCGCGGCGCTGGTGGCGGTGGGCGTGCTTGCGGTGGTGTCGGTGCCGCTGCGCGGGTGCACGGGCCCGGACGCCGAGGTGGTGCCGGCGGTGGCCCCCCGCACCGGGACGCCCGAGCCGCCCGCGGAGCCGACGTTCCTGCAGCCGGGGGCGCCGACGTTCCTGCCGACCCTGCCGCCGACGCTGGTGCCGCGGGTCCCGCTGCCGTCGATCTCCCCGTGCATGCTGGAGGACGACTGCTGATGCCGGCTCCGGCGGTGCACGGCGAGGCGGCGCCGTGGGCGCCCGGCAGGGTGGGCCCGGCGCGGGCGCTGCTGCGGCTGGCGGGCGCGCTGGCGGTGATGGCGGGGGTGGCGGCGCTCGCGTCGACCGGCGGCGACCCCGCCCCGTACTGGCCGCGGCTGGCGTGGGCGCTGGGCCTGGGCGCGGTGACGGCGGTCGCGCTGATCCGCCCGGCGCGCCGGGACCGGCGCGGCTGGCAGGCGACGGTGCTCGCGGCGCCGGCGGTGCTGGCGGCGGTGCTGGTGAAGTTCGCGGTGACGGGCGCGCCGGTCGCGTGGGTACCGGCGGCCGCGGTCGTGTGGACGGCGGTGACGCTGGCGCCGCGCGCGGTCCGGGCGTGGCGGCGGACGCCGGACTGGGCGCGCTCTCAGCGGGCGGGGCCCTCGACGTAGGGGGCCAGCACCGCCCGGTACTGCGACGGCAGGATCCCCGTCTGCAGCGTGAACGTCCGCTGGGGCGGGTTGGCGGGGCACACCTCGTCGGCGCCGGTGATCTCGAAGCGGCGCACCTCCCGCCCGGTGCGGGCCTCCAGCAGCCGGACCAGGTACCGCGTCCGGTACATCGGCGCGGTGCCGGCGGGTGCGTAGCTGAAGACGGTGCGCCTGGCGTACTTCGGGCAGCTCGCGACCTCCTCCAGCCCGCCGCGCTCCCCGATCGGCTCCGCGCACGACACCAGCCGCACCTGCGCGGGGGTGCCGGGCCGCCACGTGGACGGCGGCTTGTCGGGGTCCACGGAGGCGCCGGCGCCCGCGCCGATCCCGCCGTAGATCACGATCGGGTGGGGTCCGCCGCCCCGGTAGGCGGCGGCGCGGGTGAACGCCGTCCCCTCGCACACCGGGTACCAGTCCTGCCCGGTGGTCCGCGGCGGCAGCCAGTCGACGCGTTCGGGGCCGGTGCTCAGGTGCCAGGCCGCCGATCCGGCGACCGCGACGGCGACCGCCAGCAGCAGCCACAGGTTCCGCCGCGCGAACTCCGCCATCCCCCGAAAATAAGCGCTCACCGCCGGCGGCCCGGCGCCGCTGACCGGACCAGGTCACCGCCCCGGCCGTTTCGGAGCCCGGCGGTTCGGCGCCCGCCGGTTCAGTTGCGGCGCAGCCAGCGCCACCAGTGCCCGCCGGGCGGGTCGGGTTCGGTCAGCGGGTGCTCCTCGATGCCGTAGCGGGGGACGAAGGCGCTGCCGAACGCCTGGAGGGTCGCGCCGAACGGCACGGCCAGCAGCACCCCGATGGGCCCGGCGACGGCGGCGCCGGCCAGGACGAGCCCGAACGCGACGGCGGGGTGGACGTCGACGGTGCGGGCGGTGATGCGGGGCTGCAGCAGGTAGTTCTCGAGTTGCTGGTAGCCGAGGATGAACAGCAGCACCCACAGCGCGGTCGAGGCCCCCACGGTCAGCGCGATCAGCACGGGCACCGCGCCGGCGAGGTAGGTGCCGATGGCGGGGATGAACTGCGACACCACCCCGGCCCACACCGCCAGGACGGCCGCGTACGGGACGCCGAGCACGGCCATGACGGCGTAGTGCGCGATGCCCGAGATCAGGGCCAGCAGCCCGCGCGAGTAGATGTACCCGCCGGTCTTGTTGACGGCGATCTCCCAGGCCCGCAGCACCTGAAGCTGGTGGCGGGGCGGCAGCAGCGAGCACACCGTCCGGCGGAACCGCGGGCCCTCGGCCGACAGGTAGAAGGTGAACAGCAGCACGCCGAGGGCCTTGAACACCACGCCGAACGCGGTGGCGCCGATCCCCAGCACGTTGGTCGCGAGCGACGACAGGTACCGCGACATGCCGCCGGTGACGGTGGGCAGCCGCTCCAGCAGGTTGTCCTGCCGCAGGTCGGTGCCGAAGGTGGAGTTGACCCATCCGGTGACCTGGCGGACGTATCCGGGGAACCCCTCGATGAGGTTGGCGGCCTGCAGGGCCAGCAGCGACCCGATGCCGCCGAGGAACCCCGCGCCCAGCACCCCGATGACCAGGAACATCACCGCGGTGGCGGGGCCGCGCCGCCACCGGTGCCGGGCCAGCCAGTTGACGGCCGGTTCGATCGCGAACGACAGGAACAGCGAGATCAGCAGGAGCAGCAGCAGCTCCCGCAGCCGCTGCAGCAGCCACAGCAGCGCCATGAAGCCCAGCACGACGGCCCCGGCGAGCACGAACGCCTTCGGCAGCCAGGGCGGCATCCTGTGCGCGCCGCCGCCGTCCGGTGCGGCGCGGATCCCGGGCGGGACGTCGGCGGGCGTGTCGCCGGACGGCTGCGCCATGCCCGCACGCTAACCGTGCCCCGCCGCGCATTCCGGACGTCCCGCCCCGCCCCGTGCCCGATCTTTACGGGGAAATGGAGAAGCCGCCCGCGCCCTCCCCGGCACGCGCCCGTGCCGGCAACGGCCGTGCGGGGTCAGTGGCCGCTCGGCTGGAAGAAGCCGCGCACGTACGGGTCCTCCAGGGCGGCCTGGGCGGCGAGGTCGCCGGTGGCGACGTCGGCGTGGCGCTGGGCGGTGTAGGCGGCGTCCCACCTGCCGTCGGCCTTCGCGGCGGCGACCTCGGCGAGGCCGGGCGGACGCATCCGCCCGGCCGCGGTCAGCGCCTCGACCCGCTCGACGTTGACCCGCGACCACGGGCTGCCCTTGCGGCGGCGCGAGTACCGCTGCAGGTAGAAGTGCTCGTCGCAGGACTTCCGCTGGCTGTCGATCCACCCGTAGCACAACGCGACGTCCAGCGCCTCGCCGATCGTCACGGAGGTGGCCGCCGACCCCTTTTTGGCGATCTTCAGCCAGGCGCCGCCGTCGCTCTCGTGGTCGGCGGCCAGCCACGCCTCCCACTCGGCGGCGTCCGCGAAGTGCATCATCGTCCCAGGATGGCACTCCGCACCGACAACCGGCGCCTGCGGGGACCGGGCACGACCACCCCGGCCAGCGCGGCGCCGAGCCGGCCCAGCCGCCCGACGGCGTTCACCACCGCGCCCCCGAGGGCGGCCAGACCCGGGCGTGCTCTAACCCGGCCGGTTCTGCTGCTCGATGTACTGCCGCAGCACGGTGAGGGGTGCGCCGCCCACGCTCCAGATGTGTCCCCGTGAACACCGGATGTCGGAACTTGGTCACGAAGACCAAGTTTGCGTGCAGGACGAAGACGCAGTCCCTGCCGGCCCTGATGTCGCTATGTCCAGCCATACACCGTTGGTAGGGTCACGGCGTGCAGCTCAGGTACCAGTTCCGGCTCTACCCGACCCCCGGCCAGCAGCAGTCGCTGGCGCGGGCGTTGGGGTGCGCGCGGACGGTGTACAACGACGCGCTCCGCGCACGGCGGGAGGCGCACGCGGCCGGGATGCCGTACCTGTCGGACGGCGACCTGTCCAAGCTGGTCATCACCGAGGCGAAGAAGACCACCGAGCGGGCATGGCTGGGCGAGGTCTCGGCCGTCGTCCTTCAACAGGCGCTGGCGGACCTGAACACCGCCTACCGGAACTTGTTCGCATCGGTGTCGGGCAAGCGGAAAGAGGGGAAGGTCGCGCCGCCCCGGTTCCGGTCGCGCAAGGACCAGCGGCAGGCGATCCGGTTCACCCGCAACGCCCGCTTCAAGGTCACCGCGTGCGGGAAGCTGCGCCTGCCGAAGATCGGGGACGTGCGGGTGCGCTGGTCCCGTCCGCTGCCGTCGGAGCCGTCGAGCGTGACGGTGATCAAGGACGCGGCCGGACGGTACTTCGCCTCGTTCGTGGTCGAGACGACCGACCAACCCCTGCCGGAGACGACCGCCGAGGTCGGCATCGATCTCGGGTTGACGCATTTCGCGGTGCTGTCGGACGGCCGGAAGATCACCAGCCCGAGGTTCCTGCGCCGCGCCGAACGCCGTCTCCGCAAAGCGCAGCAGGCGCTGTCGCGCAAGCAGAAAGGGTCGGCGAATCGGAAGAAGGCGGCCGCCCGGGTCGCGCGGCTGCATGCCCGCGTGGCCGATGCGCGGCGGGACCATCACCACAAGCTGTCCACCCGGCTGGTCCGCGACAACCAAGCGGTCTACGTGGAGGACCTCGCGGTGAACGGCCTCGCCCGCACCCGGTTGGCCAAGAGCGTGCACGACGCGGGCTGGTCCCAGTTCGTCGGAATGCTGGAGTACAAGGCGGCCCGGTACGGTCGTACCTTCGCGCAGGTGGACCGCTGGTTCCCCTCCTCCAAGCTCTGCGGGGCGTGTGGGACGGTCGCCCAGGCCATGCCGCCGAACGTCCGCAAGTGGGCGTGTCCGTGCGGCGCGGTCCACGACCGCGACTTAAACGCCGCAAAGAACATTCCGGCCGCCGGACGGGCGGACAGGCTAGACGCCTGCGGAGGGACCGTAAGACCTTCCGCGTAGCGGAGGGCGGGACCCGGTGAAACAGGAAGCCGCAGAAGTGCCGCACACGCGACACAGGCTGAATCCCCGGCCTTCAGACCGGGGAGCGCGTCAAGGCGGCACGGGAATGCACAGGGCAAGTGACGGGCGGATCGACGCGGTCGGCCCGCGGCGCGGAGGCCCCGGGGAGGGAGTGACATGGTCAACGACAACGCCGACCGGCTGGCGGTGCTCATCGACGCCGACAACGCCCAGGCGGCGATGATCGAGGGGCTGCTGGCGGAGGTCGCCAAGTACGGCACCGCCCACGTCAAGCGCGCCTACGGCGACTGGACGGGGACGAGCCTGCGGAGCTGGAAGGAGCATCTGCTCGACCAGTCGATCCAGCCGGTGCAGCAGTTCGCCTACACCACCGGGAAGAACGCCACGGACGCGGCGATGGTCATCGACGCGATGGACCTGCTGTACTCCGACCGGTTCGACGGGTTCTGCCTGGTCTCCAGCGACAGCGACTTCACCCGGCTGGCCGCGCGGATCCGCGAGTCGGGCCTGACCGTGTACGGGTTCGGGGAGCGCAAGACGCCCAAGCCGTTCGTGGCGGCGTGCGACAAGTTCATCTACATCGAGAACCTGATCTACGACCAGGTCTCGGCCGAGCCCGAGGCGGCGGCGCTCAAGGCCGCGCCGCCGTCGTCCGCGGCCGCGCTGAAGCAGGACTCGTCGCTGGTGAACCTGCTGCGCAACGCCGTGGAGGGGGCGTCCGACGAGGACGGGTGGGCGGCGCTGGCGTCGGTGGGGCACATCATCACCAAGCAGCGTCCCGACTTCGACTCCCGCAACTACGGCTACGCCAAGCTCAGCGACCTGATCCGGGCGACGACGCTGTTCGAGCTGGACCACCGCAGCCCCGGCGACGGGAAGTCGAAGATCCTCTACGTGCGGGACAAGCGGCGCCAGGCCCGGCGGCCCGGCTCCTGAACCCATAAGCCTTTCTTCTGGTCCATAGAAGTTTCATCTCTTTGACTTCTGCCGACGGCGGCGCCGACGATGGAGATGACGGAGACCGGAGACAAGGGGGGACCATGACGGAGCAGGAGAAGGCCATGCCGGAAAAGGCGATGCGGCCCGAGGACATCACCCGGCTTTTCGTGGAGCGATCCAACGCCGGGGACGCGGCGGGGGTCGCGGCGCTCTACGAGGCGGACGCGGTGCTGGCCTATCCGCCGGGCGCGCGGACGGTGGGGCGCGAGGCGATCCGGGAGCTGTGGGAGCGGGTGCTGGAGCGCCGGCCGCGTTTCGAGCCGGAGGAGCCGCTGCCGACGCTGGTCAGCGGGGACCTCGCGCTCACCTCGACGCCGCCGCGGGACGGGGCCGGTGCCCGCGCGCAGGTCGCGCGGCGCCAGCCCGACGGCAGTTGGCTGCGCGTCCTGGACCAGCCCGAGTTCGTCGCACCGCGGTAGCGGAAAAAGTTCGGCCGGGGATGTCGAGGGGAGCGCGGCCAGGTCCGTCCTCTGGGTGAGGCGCCCGAGATGGGGCGCGACCGGAGAAAGGACACGGCCATGGGAGCACCTGTGGTGCACTTCGAGATCCTCGGCGCGGACCCGGCGGGGCTGCGCGCCTTCTACGGCGGGCTGTTCGGCTGGGAGTTCCAGGTCGGCGACGCCGCCACCGCGGAGGTGTCGCGGCCGGGCGGCTACGGGTTCGTCCGGCAGGGGGCGGCGGAGATCGCCGGCGGTGTCGGCGGCGGCGACGGTTTCGGGCCGCGCGTGCTGTTCTACGTCGGCGTGGACGACGTCGAAGCGGCGCTGGCCCGCGCCGAGAGCCTCGGCGGGACGCGGCGGATGGGCCCGGAGCCGCGGACGGGCGGCGACTTCTGCGTCGGGTGGTTCGCCGACCCCGAGGGCAACGTCGTCGGCGTCGCCGGCCCGCCGGTCGTAGGGTGAGCGGGAGGGGGACGCGATGAAGTACCTGCTGCTGATCTACAGCAACGCCGAGAACTGGGAGCATCCGCTGTTCCTGCGCGACCCGGCGTTCCTGGCGCTGCCGCCCGAGGAGCGCGACGCGCTGGCGGCGCGGGCCGAGGAGCTGTTCACCGAGATCTCCGAGTCGGGCGAGCTGGTGGCCGGGACGGCGCTGGGCGATCCGGTGACCGCGCGGACGATGCGGGTGCGCGACGGGGTGCCGGTGGCGACCGACGGCCCGTTCGTGGAGACCAAGGAGCAGCTGGCCGGATACGTGGTGGTGGACTGCGACTCCCCGGAGCGGGCGGCGGAGATCGCGGCGCGGATTCCCGACGCGCGGTTCGCGGCGGTGGAGGTGCGCCCGGTGATGACGGCGTCCGGCCTGGAGATGTGAGCGGGCCCGGGGATGTGAGCGGGCCGGGGGACGCGGCCGTCCCGGCGGGGCGGGTCGAGGAGCTGCTGCGCCGGTCGGCGCCGCGGGCGGTGGCGGCGCTGGCGCGGCGCTCGGGCCGGTTCGAGACCGCCGAGGACGCGGTGCAGGAGGCGCTGCTGGCGGCGGCGGAGCACTGGCCGCGCGAGGGGGTGCCCGACCGGCCGGAGGCGTGGCTGATCCGGGTCGCGTCGCGGCGGATGACCGATCTGCTGCGCGGTGAGGCGGCGGCGCGGCGGCGGGAGGAGCGGGCGGCGGCGCGGGTCCCGCCGGACGAGCGGGTCGCGCCCGCCGCGGACGCCGCCGCAGACGCCGCCGCGGGCGGCGACGGCACGCTGACCCTGCTGCTGCTGTGCTGCCATCCGGCGCTGACGCCGCCGTCGCAGGTCGCGCTGACGCTGCGGGCGGCCGGGGGGCTGACCACGGCGGAGGTCGCGCGGGCGTTCCTGGTGCCGGAGGCGACGATGGCGCAGCGGATCGCCCGCGCCAAGCAGCGGATCCGCGCCGCGGGCGGCCGGTTCGCGATGCCGCCCGCGGGTGAGCGGGACGCGCGGGTCCGCGCCGTCCTGCGGGTGCTGTACCTGGTCTTCAACGAGGGGTACACGGCCAGTTCGGGGCCGGAGCTGCACCGCGCGGAGCTGACCGGGGAGGCGATCCGGCTGGCGCGGGAGCTGCACGGGCTGCTGCCGCGGGACGGGGAGGCCGCGGGGCTGCTGGCGCTGATGCTGCTGACCGACGCGCGCCGCCCGGCCCGCACCGCCGCGGACGGGAGCCTGGTCCCGCTGGCCGAGCAGGACCGCGGCCTGTGGGACCGGGCGTCGATCGCCGAGGGCACCGCGCTGGTCACCCGGGCGCTGGCGCGGGCGCGGCTCGGGCCGTACCAGGCGCAGGCGGCGATCGCGGCGGTGCACGCGGAGGCGGCCCGCGCGCAGGACACCGACTGGCCGCAGATCGTCGCGCTGTACGAGCTGCTGGAGCGGCTGGACCCGGGGCCGGTGGTGCGGCTCAACCACGCGGTCGCGGTGGCGATGGCGCGGGGGCCGCGGGCGGGGCTGGAGCTGCTGGGGCCGCTGGCGGGCGACGGGCGGATGGCGCGGCACCACCGGCTGCACGCCGTCCGGGCGCACCTGCTGGAGATGGCGGGGGACGGCGCGGGGGCGCTGGCGGAGTTCCGGGCGGCGGCGCGGCTGACGACGAGCGTGCCGGAGCGGCGGTACCTGCGCGGCCGCGCCGCGCGCCTCACCGGATGAGGCAGGATGCCCGGTATGAGGGATGTGTTCACGCATCGGCTGCGGGTGCGGTACAGCGAGTGCGACCAGCAGGGCGTGGTGTTCAACGGCCACTACCTGTTCTTCTACGACGTGGCGCTGACGGAGATGTGGCGCGAGGTCGTCGGCGACTACGGGCAGATGGTGGGCAACGGCTACGACCTGGTGGTGGCCGAGGCGCGGATCCGGTTCCGGGAGGGCGCCCGGTTCGACGAGCTGCTGGAGGTGTCGATGCCGGTGGCGCATCTGGGGGTGACGAGCATGGTGGTGCGGCCGGTGTTCCGGGTGGAGGGGCGGCTCATCGCCGACGGGGAGGTGCGGCACGTGTTCATCGACCCGGCCTCGAAGTCCAAGCGGGAGATGCCGCCGCGGGTGAGGTCGGCGCTGGAGCCCTTCATGGCCGCCCCGCACGGCACCGCCCCGGAGAGGACGGGCGCGGGCGGGTCCGGCGCGGAGGGGGCGGGACAGGCGGCCGGCGCGCCGTCAGGCTCGTAGTCGCCTGACGATGTCCGTGGCATCGCGCGAATCCCGGATCTGGAATCGGGGTTCCGCCTGACGTGCCCGGCACAGTTCCCGCGCATCCGATTCAAGTGGGTGCCGCTCCCCCGGGGCAACCCTTTTTCAGGGGCGGCCCCGGGGGGTCAGCGGGCGAACAGGGACGCGTAGAGGGTGCGGCCGCCGCCGGTGACGATCTGCCCGGCCAGGTGCGGGGCGGTGACGGTGGACAGCCGCAGGTCGAGGAAGCGGTCCTCCTCGTGGAGTTCGGCGGGTCCGGCGGGCACGTCGGCGAGCCGGCCGGCGATCCGGGCGAGGCGGGCGGCGCGGTCGCGTTCCAGGGCGCCGCGCAGGCCGTCCAGCCCGCCGCCGTCCCCGTCGGTCTCCAACGGGGCGGTCTCCAGGGGCGCGGGGTCGGCGGGCGGGGCCTCGGCGTGCCAGGCGGCGGCGCCGTAGGCGAAGCACACCAGCGCGGGCCACATCTCGGCGAAGTAGCCGGGGTCGGGCGCGATCTCCAGGCCGGCGAAGGTCCCGGCGACGAAGAACAGCGCGCCGACCTGCCCGGGCGCGAGTTCCAGCCGCGACCGGAACTGGGTGAGCACGGGCCGCTTGCGCGACAGGATCTGCTCCAGGTGCCCGCGGCGCGGGAGCCCGTAGCGGGCGTTGAGGGCGGCGATGTCGTCCCACAGCTTGCCGTAGCCGTGGACGCCGCGCAGTTCCAGGGCGCGGGCGCGCAGT
This sequence comes from Actinomadura livida, assembly GCF_014648675.1. GTDB lineage: Bacteria > Actinomycetota > Actinomycetes > Streptosporangiales > Streptosporangiaceae > Spirillospora > Spirillospora livida. Next base: position 313,975 of record NZ_BMRO01000002.1, on the reverse strand, counting down.
TCCACCGGCAGGATGAAGAACCACTGGTCGGCGCCGGCGAGGTAGCCGCCCTGGGACTCCTGGACGCAGCAGGCGTCCTCGAACATCAGGCTCTGCCCGGGCGCGAGGAACGCCGACCGGCACAGGGCGTGGTTCTGGGCGCGGTCCTGGATGTAGCCGATGTGCAGCGGGACGATCGCGACGCCGGACTCGGCGGTGTTGGCCAGCTCGACCCGCCCGTACCCGGCGACCCTGGACAGTTTCAGTCCGGTTCGGGGCGGGGTGAAGCCGGGGGCGGCGGGCCCGGTGACGGGCACCATGGTCAGCGCCCCGGCCTGCTGGGGGGTGCCGAGGCGGTGCCCGGTCAGGCCGGGCGCGCCGGGGACGAGGGTGTCGAGCGCCGTCATCGGTGCCATGCGGTGCTCCTTTCCGTTCTTCGTGCGGCGCGGCCCCGCCCGCCGGTGGGGGCGGGCGGGGCGCGGGCGCCGGTGTGGGACGCGTCGATATGGGGGCCGGTCAGGCGGCCAGGCGGGCGGTGAGGCCGTCGGCCCGCCGGTCGAGATCGTCCAGGCGGGCGCGCAGCGCGGTGCGCAGCCAGGGCGCGCCGGCGGCGCAGTGCCCGAACATCCACGGCAGCAGTTCGGCGAAGTCGTCCTGGTGCCAGAACCCGCGGTGCGGCAGGGACGGCGCGGGGGTCCGCAGGGCGAGGTCGTCGCTGCCGGTGAACAGGGCGTGGCAGAACACCACGGGGGTGGTGACGCCGGCGCGGGGCAGGGCCGCCGCGACGCGGGCCAGGTCCCCGGGGAACTGGTTCTCGTACCCGTCGGACACGACCGCGACCAGGTCGGGGGCGGTGCCGAGGGCGTCCAGGACGCCGGTGGCCAGGTCGGTCGCGCCGCGGGGGTCGCTTTCGTCGCCGCCGGCCTCGACGACCTCCAGCCGCGCGCACACCTGCGCCAGGACCATCCGCAGCGCGGCGGCCTGCGACAGCACGGCCCATTCGCGGTCGCCGTAGCCGCGCATGGACGCCGAGGCGTCCAGCACGAGCGCGACGGTCCCCTCGAAGCGGGGGAACGCGGCCGCGGCGGCGGCGACGTAGCGGCCGAGCGCGGCGTACAGGTCCTCGGAGGGGCCGCCCCGGTACAGGTGGACCAGGGTCGCGGCGATGTCGCCGCGGTTGGTGGCGGTGATGGTCCGCGGCCGCTCGCGCGGGGCGTCGACGGGCAGCGGCGCCTCGTGCGGCACCGCCCGCGGCGCGCCCTGCGGCCCGTCGTGGCGGTCGGGGTGGCGGCCGGGGTGGCGGTCGGGGTGGGGCGCGCCGTAGAGGGCGCGGACGCGGGCGGGCGCCGCGGCGGGCGCGGTGAGGAACCGCAGCAGCCGGCGCCGCAGGTACTCCGAGCCGGTGTCGCCCTCGCCGATGCGGCGGGCGCAGCCGCGGGCGGCGGCCTTGCCGAGGGCGTGCTCGAAGCAGTCGAGCAGGGCGGGGCGGCGCGCGGCGATGAGCGCGTCGGCGTCGGGGTGCTCCAGGACGAACCGGAGCGCGGTGCGGGTGGTGTGCTTGTGGTTGGCGCGCAGCCGCCGCAGCGCGAGCAGGACGGTGATGACGTGCGCGGGCGGCAGGCCGAGGGTCAGCACGCGGGCGACGCGGGCCGGCACGGCGCGGGCCCGCTCGTCCAGCCCGGCCTGGGAGGCGGCGAGGATCTGCAGCAGCACGCGTGCGCGCTGCCAGGGCCGCACGCCCGGGGCGAGGCCGGCCAGGGCGTAGCCCTCGGGGTCGAGGGTGTGCGCGGCGCGGTGCAGGTCCGCGTCGTCCCAGTGCAGGGTCCCTCCCCTGGGCAGGGTGAGGGGGGTGTCGTGGTTCTGCAGGTGGGCAAGGAGCGTGGGGGTGTCCATGATTGTTCGCCTCCGCAACCATGGAGTGTAGGAATGATCGTGAGCGCCCCGACACTCATTTTCCGCGGGGCGGCCCGCCGCCGGTGCTTTCCGCCGGTGCTTTCCGCCGGGCAGGGCGGGTTCGGCGGCGGGGTCAGTGTCCCAGGGCGGGCGCGGCCGCCGTCCCCGGGCCCGTCCCGGAGCCCGCGGCGGCGGCCGGGACGGGCCCGGGGGCGGTGGAGCGGGCCGCGGCGCGCTGGGCGATGTAGGCGCCGGTGAGGACGATCACGCCGCCGGTCATCTGCGCGGGGGTGAGCCGCTCGCCCAGCACCGCCCAGGCGATGAGCCCGGCGGCGACGGCCTCGGTGTAGCACAGGGCGCCGCCGACCTGCGCGGGCAGCCGCTGCAGCCCGGCGACGCCGGCGAGGTAGGCCAGGACGGTGCTGACGACGCCGATCCAGGCGACGAGGGTCCAGCCGGGCGCGGTGAACCCGGCGACGGGGACCGGCCCGGGCAGCACGCCCCACGGCAGCGCCCAGGGCGCGGCGAGGACGGTGAGCGCGGCGGCGGCGACGGCGGTGCCGGAGGCGGTGATGACCAGCGGGTCGACCTGCCCGGCGAGGCGGTCGACGATGAGGAAGTAGGCGGCCTGGCAGGCGGCGGCGCCGAGCCCGGCGGCCAGGCCGAGCGGGTCCAGCGACAGGCCCGCCCACACCTGCACGACCATCGACAGCCCGGCCATGGCGACCGCGACGCCCGCGGCGGCGGCGCGGTGCACCGGGACGCGGCGCACCAGCCGCAGCCACGCCAGCACGATCACCGGGCCGCTGAACTCCAGCAGGATCGCCACGCCGACCGGCAGGCGGGACGCGGCGACGAAGTAGAACGCCTGGCAGCCCGCCACGCCCGTCAGCCCGTAGACGGCCAGGAGCCGCAGGTGGGGGCGCAGGCCGCGGGCGGCGGCGCGGCCCCGCAGGAGCACCGCGACCGGGACCAGCACCAGCGCCGCCGTCGCGATCCGCAGCCACACCGCCTGCAGCGGGCCGAGCCCGGCCTCGATGAGCGCCTTGCCGAACGGGCCGGACGCGCCGAAGCACACCGAGGCCGCCAGGACCAGGCCCACGCCCCAGGCGCGCGTGCGCGCCGCGTCACCCGCCGCACCGCCCGCCGACCCCACGCCTCACCCCCGTCGCGCCACCCGTTCCCGCAAGGAGCATCCTGCCATAACGCTCCTTACACGTCGACGCGGCCCGGGCGCGCCGGGACGCGGGCGCGGGCGGCGATACAGGGACGTGACTGCGGCGATGCCGGACCGGCGACCCGGTGGGACTACTATTCGCCGGATGAGCTGGCAGGCGGCCGGGGCGGCGCCCGGCGGAACCGGAGGCGGGCCGAGCGGGGACCTGTTCGCATCGGTCGAGGGCAACGTGCGCGAGCTGGTCGCCTCCCCCTGGTGGCAGACCGCACCGCCCGCCGACCGCGCCGGCCAGATCGCCGCGCGGATGCTGTGGGGCGCGGGCGAATGGTGGCTGTTCGGGGCGTGGGGCCGCTGGTACCGGTGCGGCCTGGACGGCACCTGGCACCCCTGCCCCCCGCCGCCCGCGTTCGAGGACCGCCGCGTCGCGGTGCCCGCGCCGCCCGGGGCGGGCACGCCGCCCGTCCCGCCGCAGCTGTTCCCCACCGGCCCGGACCTGGCCGCCGGGCGGGTCGCGCCGCTGGGGTTCCTCGGCCCGGTGCCCGACACCGCGGTCGTGGCGCGCATCTCCCAGGCCCTCACCACCGCGCTCGCGGTCGACCCGAACCAGTTCACCCAGCGCGACCCCATGTTCCAGCCCGGGACGCCCAGCACCGTCGCCGCCGCGTGGGGCGCGCTGCTGTGGTGCGCCGGGTCCCCGGTGGTGCTGACCGAGAACCCGCTGATCGAGTCGTTCGTCCCGTTCCTGACGACCTCGGCGGAGCAGCTGCACTGGATGATGCCGCCCGACTTCGCCACCCTGACCGGCTACTACATCCACCGCCTCGGCGCCGGTGACGGCGGCGGCGCCGCGCACGTCGCCCGCGTCATGTACGAGGTCGCCGCGGGCCTGCAGGCCGACGCCCGGTTCCGGCCCGGCGCGGACGCGCTGGCGGCGGTGACGGCGGCGTCGCTGCGGATGGTCAACCAGGACATGGCCACCGTCCGGTACGGGCCGCAGGCGATCCTGCAGGAGTGGCGCCGCCGCTGCCCCGCCGAGTTCGCCGCGCCGATGCTCCGCGACACCGCGCCCGGCGAGTTCCTGCGCCTGGCCCTGTACGACCTGCAGCAGATCGTCGCGGGGCTGACCGGCCCGCGGGCCGCCCCTCCCGGCCGCGGCCACGACGAGGTCCGCCGCGCGGGGGTCGCGGTGCTGGCCGCCGACCTGCAGGCCGCGCCGGCCGCGCTGCCGGCGCTGCAGCGGTGGCTCGACCCCGACAGCGCCCGCACCCTGCAGGCGGTGCTGAACGACCCGGCCAGCCCGCTGCGGTCGCTGTGGCCGCGCGACGGGCGGCTGCCGGAGGCGCTGCGCAGCGGCGACGCCGACGCGCTGGCCGCGCTGCTGGCCACCACCTACACGCTGGGGCTGACGTGGTGCCGGCTGGCGCAGGTCGCGCCGCCGGCGGCGGGGTTCGCGGTGCCGCAGGCGGTCGCGGCGGAGCTGACGTCCCCGGCGATGCACACCCCGCCGTCGACCGACGAGCTGTCGGCGTGGGACATCATCAAGGCCGCCCGCGCCCACATGGCCGCCGAGCGCGCCGCGGGCGGCGACCGCCCGGTGGCGCCGGTGCCCGAGCCGACGCAGGACGCGCCGGGCCCGCCGCCCGCGGTCGCGCCCGCCCCTCCCCCGGCCGCCCCCGAACCGCCCGGCCCCGCGGCGTCCCCTGCGCCGCCCCCGCCCGTATCTCCGCCCGTATCTCCGCCCGTGTCGCCGCCGGTTTCTCCGCCGCCCTTCCAGCCGCGGCCGCCGGCGCCGCCCGCCGGGACGGAGCAGCCCGCGCCCCCGGCGCCGGCGCGGCCGGGGCCGCCGGTCCCGCCGCCGGCTCCGGAGCCGCCCGCGGCGGGCTGGCCGCCGCCGGACGCGACGACCGCGGACGCGACGACGGCGGACTCCCCGCCGCCGTTCGCGCCGCCCGCCCCGGCTCCCGCCCCGCCCCCTGCGCCGCCGCCCGCGGCGGAGCAGGCGACGCAGCTGGACACCGACGCGTTCAAGACCCAGCTCGACCCGGGCCCGGCGTGGCCCGGCGCGGACTCGCATGCGGCACCGCCCGAGCCCCCTCCCCCGCCCCCGTCGCCGTCGCCGGTTCCGGCGGCCGAGCCGCAGGCGGATCTGCCGCCGCCTCCGGTGCCGGTGCCCGAGCCTCCGCCGCCGATGCCGCCGGCGCGAGTCCCCGAGCACGGCCCGCAGATCGCCGAGGCGTACGGGACGCGGTTCCTGTGCGGCGCCGACGACATCGAGCGGGTGGTGACCGAGGTGCGGCGGCGCGGCAAGTGGGCGCGGCGGCTGCGGGGTCAGGAGGTGTCCAGCGCGTCGGCGCCGGCGCTGCTGCTGATCGGGGCGCCGTCCAGCGGGCAGCGGCGGCTGGCGCGGATGGTCGCGGCGGCGCTGGCGGAGGTGGAGGCCTCCAGCGGCGAGGTCCGCGCCGCGCACGCCGAGGACCTGCGCGAGCACGGCCCCGACGGGCTGCGCGCGGTGCTGGACGAGCACGCGGGCCACGTCCTGCTCCTGGACGGCCTGGACTCGCTGATCCTGGACGAGTCGCAGGGCCCGGCGTACGCGTCGGTGCTCTACCGGACGCGGCTGGAGGGCGTCAACGACACCGCGCTGCTGGCGACGTGCGAGCCGGACCGGGTCGGTGAGCTGTCGGCGGCGTCGCCGGAGCTGGTGACGGACCTGCGGGCGGTGCGGCTGCCGGATCTGAACGCCCCGGAGGCGCGCGCGGCGCTGGTGGGGCTGCTGGCCGAGGAGCGGCGGCTGCGGCTGGCGCCGGACGCGCGGGCGGTGGTGGACCGCGATGTGGCGGAGCTGCGCCCGCGGGGGCGGCTGACCGGCGCGCGGCTGGTGGAGGCCTACCTGGACCGGGCGGCGACACGGCACCTGGGCAGCGCGGAGGAGACACGGGCGATCGGCGGTGCGCTGTCGCTGACGGCGGCCGACTTCGAGGGGCTGGCCGCGGAGCTGTCGGGCCGCTGACCCGTCCCGCCCCGAGGGTGCGGGGGTGCCGCGGTGGCCCGATTCGCCTTGCCCTGAGGGGATCTGGGCCCCCTCCGGGCGGCGGATTGTCGGTCCTGGGGGTCACGATGGGTTCGTGGATCGCGTCGACCGGCTGCTGGCGCTCATCGCGGAGCTGCGCGCGGCCTCCCCCGAGCCGGTGGATCCGGCCGTCCTGGCGGGGCGGCTGCGGGTCAGCGAGCGGACCGTCCGCCGCGACCTGGAGCTGCTGACGCACGGCGGGCTGCCGGTGCGGCAGGTGAAGGGCCGCGGGCACGCGCTGCCGGGCGCGGCGGAGCCCGAGCCGCTGAGCGAGGCGGGGTCGCTGACGGGCCCGGTGCACGACACGCTGGCCGAGGCGGTCCGGACCCGGCGGGTGGTCCGGCTGGCCTACACCGACCAGTCGGGGGCGCGCAGCTTCCGCGACGTGGAGGCGCACGGCCTGGTCGTCGCCCCCTACGCCGAGTACCTGGTGGGGTGGTGCCGGATGCGGGACGGGCCGCGGATGTTCCGGCTGGACCGGATCGGCGCGGCGTACCTGTCGGGGCGGGGCGCGGAGGTCCGCGATCTGGACGAGCTGCTGGCGGCGCTGCGGGTGCCGATGCCGCGTCCTGCGCCGGGGCCGGAGCCGCGGGGCCCGGCGGGCGCGGCGCGGGCGCGGGCGTGGACGCTGGACCGGCTGGAGTTCGTGCGGTCGCGGCTGCGGGACGCGGCGGCGGAGGTCCGTCCCGCGGCGCCGGGCGGTGGCGGCGGCGCGGCGGCGCTGCGCGCGGTCCTGGGCCATCTGGCGGAGTGGACGCGGTGGCAGGTCGCGGCGGTCCGGGCGGCCGCGACCGGTGAGGAGCCCGTCCTGGACGGGCGCCGCCCGCCGTTCCCGGCGGAGTTCGGCCGGGAGATGCCCTACGACGCGCGGGAGCGGATGATCCAGGACGCGATGGCGCTGCGGTCGCTGGCGGATCTGGCGCGGGACCTGCAGGAGGTGCTGGAGGCGGCGGGGCACTGGGCGGCGGGCTGCGACGACGCGCTGTGGGAGGCCGAGCTGCCCGATCCGCGGCCCTTCGGCGCGCCGGGCCCGCCGCGTCCGCTGGCGGATCTGCTGGCGGGGTGGCGGGGGCCGCTGGCGCACATCGAGTGGCATCTGGACCGGCTGTCCGACGAGCCGCCGCCGGCGCCGTCGGGCGACGACGAGGACGTGTGGGTCGTGGACCGCTGCCCCCTGCAGGCCTGACGGCGCCGGAGGCGCACCGCGTGCCGGGCGCTGACCGGGCTCAGCCGTGCAGGGCGGGCCGGTAGGTGAGCTCCTGGGTGCGGCCGTCGAGTGTCCGGCTTTCGAGCAGTTCGAGGTCGAAGTCGGGCGCGCCTTTGAAGACCGGGTCCGCCCCGGTCCGGCCGGCGATGACGGGGAAGATCGTCACCTGGACGCGGTCGACCAGCCCGGCGGCCATCAGCGCCCGGTTCAGCGACAGGCTGCCGTGCGAGCGCAGCGGCACCTCGGACTCCCGCTTGAGCCGGGCGACGACGTCGGCGGCGTCGCCGCTCGCGATGGTGGCGTCGGGCCAGTCGAGGGGGCCTCGCAGGGTGTTCGACACCACCGTCGCCGGTAGGTCCCTCATCCGGGTGACCCACGGGTCACGGGACTCGGGCTCCCCCGTGCCGGACGCCAGCATCTGCGCGTGCGCCCGGTAGGTGGCGGCGCCGAAGACCATGCGAAGATCCCCGCTGTACAGGGCGAGGCGGTGGTCGAGCAGCTCGGGGCCCTGCCTGCCCCAGTAGCCGCCCCAGTCGCCATGGTGCGCGCCGTAGCCGTCGAGGGTGGAGAAGACGTCGAAGGTGTAGGTGGCGGTCATGGTGTTCTCCTCGTGTCCGGTGACCGAGCGTGTGGGGTTGCGGGCCAGGGGGCGGCCGGGGTGACCGCCTCGTCGTAGGCGGTGCGGGCTCCCTGGGATCAGGCGGACAGGCGGCGGGCGACGACCGGAATCACGATCACGGCGGCGACCGCGGCGGTCGGGCCGCCGATGACCAGCGGCCGCACGGGAGCGGTGGTGGTGACGGACTTCGCGGGAGCGGTGGTGGTGACGGACATCGTTGTCTCCGATGTGCGGCGACCGGCCCGTTGCCGGTCTCTCACCATGGCCACGAACGCACTCGGCGCCATCCGACACCCCGCGGAAAAAATCTGAACCGAGATTCCCGGCAGGGTCGTGGGGCGATGCCCGGGGGCGGAGCGGGCCGGGGGCGTGGTCAGGACGGGTTGAGCAGGCGGGTGAACCAGACGGTCTTGCCGGTCTCCTCGGGGCGGGCGCCGTGGTCGGTGGCCAGGGCCGGCGCGCCGGGGGGTGCGGTGGAGGAGGCACCGCCCGGGAGCCGTTACAGTGGACGGGTCGGTGTGGCATGTGTCCCCCGGGCTCTACCTGATGCCTTCGGGGAATACCGCCGGTCCCATGCGGTCCGGGCTGGAGCTTCGTTGTGCCTTTCGCCGTGAGGCGACCACCACACCGGCTTGAACGCCGAGCCCCCGGCGAGTATCGCAACTCGCCGGGGGCTCGGCGTTCGTGTCTCCGGCCGCGGGGGCGGCGCTCGGACGGCGCTGTGTCTAGGGCGGGGCGTGGGGGTCGGGGCGGGGGGTCATAGGGCGGCGGCCGCGACGGCGGCGCCGACCGCGGCGAGGACGATGATGACGGCGGCCGCGGCGAGGACGACGGTGCGGGCACGGCGGCGGGGTGCGCCGAGCCGTGCGAGGCGATGGGCCAGCCGCGGGTCGTCCTCGCTCAGGCGGACCTCGATCTGGGTGAGGATCCGCTGCTCCTCCATCGACAGCGCCATGCTCATACCTCCGGGGGGTCAGGTGTCTTCTTCCTCCCCCCGGAGCATGATCATTATCCCTTCGGGGCGGTGACCGTCACGCCGCGCGCGGGGGCGCTCTGGTGGTGGCGGCGGTCCAGCGCGGTGACGTAGTAGGTGTAGGTGCGGCCGGGCTCGGCGCCGGGGTCGACGATGCCGCCGCCGCGGACGTCGGCGATGAGGTGCCCGGGGTCGACGGGGGCGCAGCCGGGGCGCTCGCCGTCGGCGCGGTACACGGCGTAGGTCGCGGCGTCGCGGGACGGCCGCCAGGTGACCTTGACGCCGTCGTCGTGGGGTTCGGCGGCGGTCTCCTGGACGGGCTGGGGCGCGTCGCCGCCGGCGCCGGCGGGCCGCAGGGCGGGGCGGCGGTAGTGGTCGTCGCGGAGCCGCTCGGCGAACCCGCGGCGGTTCTCGGTGATGTCGGTGGCGCTGAAGTACACGTCGCCGCGGACCTGCGGGTACTTGTCGTTGAGGGTGAGGTGCCGCGACAGCTCGGCGGGGTCCTTCCAGGCGGCGTCGGCGCCGACGCGGTAGGCGCCCTGCCCGATCGTCAGCTGCACGTCGGTGCCCTCGACCTGCTCGGCCCACCACGCGACGAGCTCGGCGTAGTCGGCGCGGGGGTCGCCGATCGGCCAGTACAGCTGCGGGGTGATGTAGTCGACCCACCCCTTCTCGATCCACTTGCGGGTGTCGGCGTAGATGTCGTCGTAGCTCTGCAGCGCGCGGGTGTCGGATCCGGCGGGGTCGCTGTTCTTGTTGCGCCACACCCCGAACGGGCTGATGCCGAACTGCACCCACGGCTTGGCGTCGTGGATCTTGCGGGACAGGTCCTCGATCAGCAGGTCGACGTTGCGGCGCCGCCAGTCGCCCTTGTCCATCCCGCCGCCGTGGGCCTTGTAGGTGGCCTGGTCGGGGAACTCGCCGCCCTCGGGGTAGGGGTAGAAGTAGTCGTCGAAGTGGACGGCGTCGATGTCGTACTTGCCGACGACGTCCATGACGGCCTTGGTGGCCAGCTCCCGCACCTGCGGGATGCCCGGGTCGTACCACATGCCGCCGCCGTACTCGCGGACCCAGCCGGGGTTCTTGCGGGCGGGGCTCTTGGCGTCCAGCTTGTCCAGGTCGGTGTGGCGGGCGATGCGGTAGGGGTTGAACCAGGCGTGGAACTCCAGGTTGCGGGCGTGGGCCTCCTTGAGCATGAACTCCAGGACGTCGTAGCCGGGGTCCTTGCCCTGCGTCCCGGTGATCCAGGTGGACCACGGCTCGATCGGCGAGTCGTAGAACGCGTCGGAGTTGGGGCGGATCTGCACGAACACCGCGTTCATGTTCATCTGCCGGGCGTTGTCCAGGAGCCGGGTGAACTGCTTCTTCTGCTCCGCCGCGGACGCGCGGGGGTCCTTGGGCCAGTCGATGTTGCCGACGGTGGCGATCCACATGGCGCGCAGCTCGCGCTCCTTGGAGTCGCCGGGCGCGGGGACGTCGGCGCACTCGGCGCGCGCGCCGGCCGGGACGGGCGCGCGGCCGCCGCCGCGCTCGTCGGTGCCGCCGAATACGGGGATGCCGCAGCCGGCCAGCGCACCGGCCGCCATCGCCGCCGTGAGTGCCGCCGCCGCCGCTCGGAACTTGGATCGCCACATAGCGCGCCCATTGTTACCCACGCGGAGCGATGCTGCGTACAGAACACCTCCCCGCCCACCACCCCGCCCCCACCTGGCGCGGCTGGTGGAGCCGGGCGCCGCGCCGCCCCGCAGCCGCCTGGAGGTGGTGGCGGCGCTGAACGAGGCCGGTATCGGCTGCGGGGTGCTGATGGGCCCGGTCATCCCCTACCTGTCGGACTCACCCGCCCAGCTCGGCGCCGCGGTCCGGCGGATCGCCGACGCCGGCGCCACGTCGGTGTCGGCGATCACCCTGCACCTGCGTCCGGGCGCCCGCGAATGGTTCCTGGCGTGGCTGCGCGAGCACCACCCCGGCCTGGTCGTCCCCTACGCGCGGCTGTACCGGGGCGGCGCGTACGCGCCCAGGGAGTACCAGGACGCCGTCTCCCAGCGCGTACGCGACCTGGCCGCCGAGTACGGCATCACCGGCCGCACCCGCCACCGGCCCGCCCGCGCCGCTCCCCCGCCGCCCGCCGCGCCGCAGCAGCTCTCCCTGCTCTGACCGGCCGCCCGGCGGCCCCGCCCCGCACCGGCGGCCGCCGGGCGCCAGCCACCGGGCACGCCCGGCCGGCGCGCCGCTGTTCGAGGGGTCGTCGTCCATGGAGGTGGCGCGCCCGGTGCCGGGCGTCCATGCGGGGGTTCGTGGGGTGGTCTCCGTCGTCGTCTCGGTGGTCGCGCGAGGCCGGGGGTGGGGTGGCCGGGGGTGGGGGTGTGTGAGGATCGGACCATGGGTGTGGGTGGGGGTGGGCGGCATCGGGTGGCGGTGGTGGTGCGGGAGGGTGTGCAGCCGATGGAGTTGGGGCTGGTGCACCAGTTGTTCGGGGGAGCGTGGTCGCCGGGCGGGGAGCCGCTGTACGAGGTGGTGTCGTGTGCGGTGGAGCCGGGGCCGGTGGTAACGGCCGCCGATTTCGCGGTGGTCGTCGCGCACGGGCTCGACGTGCTGGAGGACGCCGGCACGGTGGTCGTGCCGGCGGCGCCCGCGGTGGACGAGGTGCGCCCGGGCGATGGGCCGGTGCCGGCGGCGCTGGTGGCGGCGCGGGAGCGGGGCGCGCGGATCGCCTCGATCTGCACCGCCGCGTTCGTGCTGGCGGAGGCGGGGCTGCTGGAGGGGCGGCGGGCGACGACGCACTGGCTGTCGTGCGAGCGGTTCGCGGCGCGGTTCCCGGGGGTGCGGGTGGACGCGGCCGTCCTGTACGCCGACGAGGGCGACGTGCTGACCTCGGCGGGCGAGGCGGCGGGCATCGACCTGTGCCTGCACATGATCCGCCGGGACCACGGCGCGGCGGTGGCGGGGGACGTGGCGCGCCGGACGGTGGTGCCGCCGCACCGCGAGGGCGGGCAGGCGCAGTTCATCGCGCGGCCGGTGCCCGAGCCGCGGGGCTCGTCGACGGCGGCGGCGCGGGCGTGGGCGCTGGAGCGGCTGGACCGGCCGGTGACGCTGGCGGAGCTGGCGGGGCGGGCGTCGATGAGCGTGCGGACGTTCACCCGCCGGTTCCGGGAGGAGACCGGGGTGTCGCCGCAGGCGTGGCTGGCCGGGCAGCGGGTGGAGCGGGCGCGGCGGCTGCTGGAGGAGACCGACCTGCCGGTGGAGGCGGTCGCGGCGCGGGCGGGGTTCGGGACGGCGGCGTCGCTGCGGGCGCACCTGCAGGCGGCGGTGGGGGTGGCGCCCACCGCCTACCGGGCCACCTTCCGCGGCCGCTGACCCCGCCGGCCCGCGCGCGGCGGCGGGGCGGGGTCAGGCGTGTTCGGAGTCGAGTTCGACGGGTTCGGCGATGACGTCGACCATGGCGCCGTTGCGCAGCACGGTGATGGGCAGCGGCCGGCCGATCGCCTCGGCGAACATGAGCTTCTGCAGCGACTGGGCGTGCGAGACCGGTTGCCCGCCGGCGGTCAGGACCAGGTCGCCGCGGCGCAGCCCGGCCCGGTCGGCGGGGCTGGCGGGCACGACCTCGGCGACCCGCAGCGCCGCTTCCTGCCCGGTGCGGGCCCGCAGCGCGGCGGGGACGGGCACGGGCGCGGCGGCCAGGCCGAGGAACGCGCGGCGGACCCGGCCGTCGCGGATGAGCGCGCCGATGATGCGGCGGGTGGTCGCGTTGATGGGGACGGCCAGGCCGAGGCCGATCCCGGCGACGGCGGTGCTGACGCCGACGACGCGGCCGTGCGCGTCGGCGAGCGCGCCGCCGGAGTTGCCGGGGTTGAGGGCGGCGTCGGTCTGGATGACGTCCTCGATGACGCGGACGGCGGTGCCGGTGCGGGTGCGCTGCGAGGTCGGCAGGGACCGGCCGAGCGCCGACACCACCCCGGCGGTGACCGACCCCGACAGGCCGAGGGGGTTCCCGACGGCGACGACGAGCTGCCCGACGACGAGGCCGTCGCTGTCGCCGAGCGTGACCGGGCCGGGGACGGGGCCGTCGGCGCGGACGACCGCCAGGTCCGACAGGGGGTCGCTCCCGACGACGGTGAAGTGGGCGGTGGAGCCGTCGGCGAACGCGGCGTCGCCGCCGTGCGCGGCGCCGACGACGTGGGCGTTGGTGAGCAGGAACCCGTCGCCGGTGAACGCCACGGCCGAGCCGGCGCCCTCGCCGCCCCGGTGCCGGACGCGCAGCGCCGCCACCCGCGGGGTCAGCTCGCGCGCGACGGCGGACACGACGCGGGAGTAGGCGTCCAGCGGCGGACCGCCGTCAGGGGGATCGGGGATCATCGCACCTCCCGGATGATTACATCGTTACACGGTAACCACGGGAGGGGAAGAGGTGTTCCGCGCCGCTCGGGCGCGCCCACCTGCGCGTCCGGGAGCGGCGGTGTCAGCGGAGGGTGGACAGGCCGCCGTCGACGTGGACGACCTGCCCGGTGACGTAGGACGCGCGGTCCGACATCAGGAACACCGCCACGTCGGCCACCTCCCACGCGGTGCCCTGCCGCCGCATCGGGATCAGCCCCGCCACGCGGTCCCGGTTCCGGTCGCCGGCGGACGCCTCGCGCCCCATGACGGTGTCGATGAGGCCGGGCGCGACCACGTTGGCGCGGACACCGCGCGGCGCGCCCTCGGCGGCGATGTGGCGCACCAGCCCGGCCAGGCCCGCCTTGGACGCGTCGTAGGACGGCGACCGCGACCCCGGCTTGGTCCCCGCCAGCGACCCGATGAACACCATCGCGGCGCCGTCGTCCAGCGCGGGCATCGCCGCCTTCCCGACCAGGAACGGGGCGCGGAGGTTGACCTGCAGGACGCGGTCCCAGTCGGCCAGCGCCGTGCCCGCCAGCCCGTACCCGATGCCGATCCCCGCGTTGAACACCACCCCGTCCAGCCCGCCGAGCCGCTCGGCCGCCTGCGACACCACCCGGTCGCAGGACTCGGGGTCGCCGACGTCGGCCACCGCGACGCACGCGTCCCCGCCCTCGCCGGCGATCATCGCCGCGGTCCGGCCGGCGGAGTCCTCGTCGGCGTCGGCGCAGGCGACGCGGGCGCCCTCCCGCGCGGCCGTGATCGCGATGGCGCGGCCGTTGCCGACCGGCGCGTCCGGTTCGTCGCTGGGCCGCGTCCCCGCGCCGACGACCAGGATCCGGCGGCCGCGCAGCAGGCCGCCCGGGAGGGAGGGATCGGGCATGACCGGCACCGTACTGGACACCGCCCGCCGCCGCCCAGACCCGGAGGCCCCCGCCCCGGGCTATGGTGCGGGGCATGGGCGATGGCGCGGGGACGGCGAGCGGGCCGGCGGTGGCCGAGCCGGGCGAGTTCGAGCCGGGCGAGTTCGAGCCGGGCGCGGTGGAACCGGTGGTGGTGGAGCGCGCCGCGGGGGTCGGCGGGGAGCTGGTGCTGCGCCGCGCCGGCGCCCACTACGAGATCATCAGCAACGGCGTGTTCCTCATGGACACCCGCGGCGGCGCGTCCGAGCGGCTGCTGGTCCGCGCCGCCGTGCAGGGCCTGGACGGGCCGGTGCGGCTGCTCATCGGCGGCCTCGGCGTCGGGTTCTCCCTCGCCGAGGCGCTCACCCTGCCCGCCGTCGCGCACGTCACCGTCGTCGAACGCGAACCCGCCGTGATCGCCTGGCACGCCGCCGAGCTGCGGCCCTTCTCCCGCGGCGCGCTCGACGACCCCCGCGTCACCGTGGAGCGCGCCGACCTGCTCGACCACCTCGCCGCCCCGCACGGCCCGCGATACGACGCCCTCTGCCTGGACATCGACAACGGCCCCGACTGGACGGTCACCCCCGGCAACGCACGCCTGTACGGCGCCGCGGGACTGGACCTGCTCACCGCGCGGCTCACCCCGCGCGGGACGCTGGCGGTGTGGAGCGCCGGCGCCGCACCGGCGTTCGAGGCGCTGCTGCGCGGCCGGTTCAGCCGCGTGCGGACCCGGGCGGTGCCGGTGCCGCGCGGCGAACCCGACGTCGTCTACCTGGCGACCGGCCCCCGCCCGGCCGGCTGACGCTTCCGGCCGCACATCCCGGGGGTTCGCGGCCCGGTTCCGGTAACCCCCTTCATCAGCTCCGACGTCCCGTTCGCTAGGTTTCCGGACTGACAACACCTTTTGGGAGGACCCTGTGGCCACTGCCCACGCAGCCCAGCGGCGCCCCGCCGTCCTGGGCGACCTGCTGCCCGGTTCACTGGCCCGCGACGCCGCACTCGTCGTCGGCGCCGCCGCGTTCGTCGGCGCGGCCGCGCAGCTCGCCGTCCCGCTGCCCGGCACCCCGGTGCCGGTGACCGGGCAGACCTTCGCGGTCCTGCTGGCGGGCGCCGCCCTCGGCTTCGGACGCGCCGGCCTCGCCATGATCGTCTACCTGCTGGCCGGGATGGCGGGCATGCCCTGGTTCACCGAGGGCGGCTCCGGGACCGGCGTCCCGACCCTCGGGTACGTCATCGGGTTCGTCGCCGCCGCGGCCGCGGTCGGCGCGCTGGCCCGCCGCGGCGGGGACCGCACCCCGCTGCGGACCGTCGCGACCATGCTCGCCGGCACCGTCATCATGTACGCGGCGGGCGTCCCGTACCTGATGGCGTCGCTGGACATCGACCTCGGGCGGGCCCTGGACCTCGGCGTCACGCCGTTCCTGGCCGGGGACGCGCTGAAGGTCCTGCTCGCGGCGGCCCTGCTGCCCGCGGCATGGAAGCTGACCGGGACCGCCCGCGGCCGCTGACCCGCCCCGCTGCCCCGCGCCGAGGCCGGCCCCCGGCCGCGCACCGCCCGCCCGCGTTCCGTGCATGAGCCCGGCGCGGGCGGGCATATGCCCCCGCACCGGACACGGCACCGGAGCGCCCGCCGGACGGCCCCACCGGACGGCACGGGAGCACCGGGCGTGTGGCGCACACCTCACCGCACCCCCTCCACACCCGTTTGAACAGGTTCAAATCTGGCGTACAGTGGCTTGCGTGAAGCTCGCCGTGACAGCACCGGAGCGCCTGTCCGTCCGCACCGTCCCGGTCCCCGACCCGGGCGACCTCATCGCGCGGCTTCCGCACCCCTCCGCGCTGGCCTGGATCCACCGCGGCGAGGGCATCGCCGGCTGGGGCGAGGCCGCCCGCATCCACCTGCCCGGCGGCCCCGGCCGCTTCACCGCCGCCGCCCGCCTCCTGCGCGAGATGTTCGCCGCCGCCACCATCGACGACCCCGTCGGCGTCCCCGGCACCGGCCCCGTCGCGTTCGGCTCCTTCGGCTTCGACCCCAAATCCCCCGACTCCACCCTGATCATCCCCCGCCGCATCCTCGGCCGCCGCAACGGCACCGCATGGCTCACCACCATCGGCGGCGACACCGACCCCCTCACCCTCCCCAACCCCCCGCAGCCCCCCACCGGCCTGCGCTGGCACGACGGCGCCCTCCCCGAGCACGCCTGGAAGCAGGCCGTCGCCACCGCCGTCCACTGCATCCGCGACGGCCACCTCGGCAAGGTCGTCCTCGCCCGCGACCTCACCGTCCGCGCCGCCGCCCCCATCGACGCCCGCGTCCTGCTGCACCGCCTCGCCGCCCGCTTCCCCGCCTGCTACACCTTCTCCTGCGCCGGCCTCGTCGGCGCCACCCCCGAACTCCTCATCCGCCGCACCGGCGACGACATCGAATCCCTCGTCCTGGCCGGCACCACCGCCCGCGGCACCGACCCCGCCGACGACCGCGACCGCGCCGCACGCCTGTTCGCCTCCGCCAAGGACCGCGAGGAACACCGCTACGCCGCCGACATGGTCCGCGACGCCCTCGCCCCCCTCTGCGCCGACCTCACCGTCCCCGCCGAACCCGAACTGCTCACCCTCCCCAACCTCACCCACCTCGCCTCCCCCGTCCGCGGACGCCTCGCCGCCGACCGCTCCGTCCTCGACGTCGTCGCCGCCCTGCACCCCACCCCCGCCGTCTGCGGCACCCCCACCGGCACCGCCATGGACCTCATCCGCGAACTCGAGGGCATGGACCGCGGACGCTACGCCGGACCCGTCGGCTGGGTCGACGCCCGCGGCGACGGCGAATGGGGCATCGCCCTGCGCTGCGCCGAGATCGACGGAACCCGCGCCCGCCTGTTCGCCGGCTGCGGCATCGTCGCCGACTCCGACCCCGGCGCCGAACTCGCCGAGGCCCGCACCAAGTTCCGCCCCATGCAGGACGCCCTCAGCGGCTAGCGGCAGACCCGTCCCACCCCGCCGCACTCACACGGCGGACGGCTGGCACCCCGGACACCAGAACAGGTTCCGCGCCGCCAGCTCCACCGTCCGCACCTCCGACCCGCACACCAGGCACGGCAGCCCCGCCCGCCGGTACACGTACACCTCACCGCCGTGCCCGTCCACCCGCGGCGGCCGCCCCATCGCCTCCGGCATGTGCTCCGGACGGACCGTGTCGATCCGCCCCGCCCGCACCCCCGCCGCCATCAGCACCACCAGGTCGTCCCAGATCCCCGCCCACTGCTCCCGCGTCAGCCGCCGCCCCGGCAACCGCGGATCGATCCCCCGCCGGAACAGCACCTCCGCCCGGTAGATGTTCCCCGGCCCCGCCACCACCGACTGATCCATCAGCAGCACCGCGATCGGCGTCCGCGCCCGGCCCACCCGCCGCCACGCCACCTCCGGATCACCGTCCGCACGCAGCGGATCGGGCCCCAGCCGATCACGCAGCACCTTCACATCACCCGGCTCCAGCAGCTCGCACGCGTTCGGCCCCCGCAGATCCGCGAAACCCGCCGCACCCGCCAGCCGCAGCCGCACCGCCCCCACCGGCTCCGGCGCCGGCACCGCCCCGAACACGTACTTGCCGTAGATCCCCAGATGGACGTGCAGCGTCCGCTCATCGTCGAACCGCACCAGCAGATGCTTCCCGTGCGCGTCCGCCTCCACCAGCACCCGCCCGTCCACCCGCGCCGCCCCCTCGGCGAAACGACCCTGCGGACTCGACGCGGCGACACGACGGCCGCCGAACATCCGCTGATGCTCGGCGGCCAGACGATGAACGGTATGTCCCTCCGGCATGCCCGGAGCATAGCCCGCCCTACCGCAGCGGCTCCCCCACCTCACGCATATGCCCCAGCGCCTGCCGGTACGACGCCACCAGACCCGTCTCCGCGTACGGAACCCCGACCGCCGCGCAGTGCTCCCGCACCAGCGGACGCACCGCCCGCAGATTGCACCGCGGCATGCTCGGGAACAGATGATGCTCGATCTGGTAGTTCAACCCGCCCATGAACCAGTCGGTGAACAGCCCACCCCGCACGTTCCGCGACGTCAGCACCTGCCGCCGCAGATGATCCCACCGCACCCCCGGCTCCGGCATCGCCATCCCCTTGTGGTTCGGCGCGAACACCGCACCCAGATGCACCCCGAACAGCGCGTGCTGCACCGCGATCAGCACCAGCGCCTGCGGCACCGGAAGCAGCGTGAACGCCAGCGCCAGATACCCCACGGCATGCGCCACCAGCAGCCCGCCCTCGACCACCTGGTCACGACGCGACCGCCCCCGCAGGAACAGCAGGCTCCCCACCTTCAGATTCAGCCCCTCCAGCGTCAGCAGCGGGAAGAACAGCAGCGCCTGATGCCGCGCCACCCACCGCAGCGGACCCCGCTGCCGCCCCGCCTGATCCTGCGTCCACGCCAGGATCCCCTCCCCCACATCGGGGTCCTTCCCCACATGGTTCGGGTTGGCATGGTGCCGGTTGTGCTTATCGCTCCACCACCCATGCCCCATCCCCAGCAGCAGGTTCCCCAGCAGCAACCCCAGCCACCGGTTGCCGCGCGCACTCCCCGCGATCTGCCGGTGCCCCGCGTCATGCCCCAGGAACCCCGTCCGCGCCGCCAGCACCGCCAGCGGAACCCCCAGCAGCACCGCCCACCAGCTCGGCGCCGCCCACGCCACCGCCCCCCACACCGCAGCCGTCGCCGCCAGATTCAGCCCCACCGCCCGCACGTAGTAGCCGCGGCGCCGATCCAGCAGCCCGCTCTCACGGACCCGCCGGGCCAGCGGCGCGAAATCACTGCCGGCCGCCCGGGTCACCGGAGGGGGCGCGGCGTGCAGGGTCGAGGGCATGAAGCCTCCATTCGGGGAACGGGACGATCACTTGAAGCTACGGGCCGCGTAACCTGCCGGTCACCACGCTGCAGAGCCATCCCCCATCTGGCTCCTAAGTCCCGGTCCTCCCCCGCACACCCCTCCCCACAACACGACCCTGCGAAAAACAGCCCCAACAACCGCCATATAGGGTCACAAACCATGGACGACGGCACGCGCTGGATCGACCTCAACGGAGCAGTCAACGCCCGCGACCTCGGCGGACTCCCCACCACCGACGGACGCACCACACGCCGCGCACGCATCCTGCGCTCCGACAACCTCCAGCACCTCACGGTCGCCGACGTACGGCTCCTCCTCGACGACTACGCCCTCAAGAACATCATCGACCTGCGCAGCAGCGCCGAAGTACGCCTCGAAGGACCCGGCCCCCTCACCCGCGTACCGTCCATCACCGTCCACCACCTGTCCCTGTTCCCCGAAGGCGGCCGCCACACCGACGCCGCCGCCGACACCATCGAGATCGACAAAGTCCTCCCCTGGCAGAACGGCCCCGCCCAGAGCCCCGGCCCGGACCGCCCCACCGGCCACTACCTCGGCTACCTCAACGACCGCGGCGACTCCATCGTCACCGCCCTGCGCGTCATGACCCGCACCGACGGCGCCGCACTCGTCCACTGCGCCGCCGGCAAGGACCGCACCGGCGTCGTCTGCGCCCTCGCCCTCGACGCCGCCGGAGTCACCCGCGAAGCCATCGTCGCCGACTACGCCCAGACCGGCGACCGCATCGACGCCGTCCTGAGCCGCCTCCGCGCCAGCGACACCTACGCCGCCGACCTCGACTCCCGCCCCGCCGACTCCCACCTCCCCCACGCCTCCATCATGGAGAAACTCCTCGCCCGCATCGACGAGCAGTTCGGCGGCACCCTCGGCTGGCTCGCCGGCCACGGCTGGACCCCCGACGACACCGACGCCCTCCGCACCCGCCTCCTCGACTGAACACGCGCAAGGCTTCCCCACGAGGACGGCCGGAACGGCACGGTCGTAGCCCCCCATCAACCGATCGGCCGATGGCAGGACCAGCGCCCCGGACGATGCCCCACCGCACCGCCCCGCGCCATCCTCGAACCATGCCGATCATCGAAGTCAACGGCCTGCGCAAGACCTACGGCGCGCACACCGCCGTCGACGACGTCACCTTCACCGTCGACGAAGGCGAGATCTTCGGAATCCTCGGCCCCAACGGCGCCGGCAAGACCACCGCCGTCGAATGCCTCGAAGGACTCCGCCGCCCCGACACCGGAACCATCCGCGTCGCCGGCCTCGACCCCGCCACCGACCGCGACGAACTCACCGCGATCCTCGGCGTCCAACTCCAGGAAAGCGAACTCCAGGAAAAACTCACCGTCCGCGAAGCCCTGGACCTCTACAGCGCCTTCTACCCCTCCCCCGAGGACTCGCACGCCCTCGCCGAACGCCTCGGCCTCACCACCAAACTCACCACCCGCTTCGGCAAGCTGTCCGGCGGCCAGAAACAGCGCCTCTTCATCGCCCTCGCCCTCATCGGCCGCCCCCGCATCGTCGTCCTCGACGAACTCACCACCGGCCTGGACCCACGCGCCCGCCGCGACACCTGGAAACTCATCGAGGAGATCCGCGACTCCGGCGTCACCGTCGTCCTCGTCACCCACTTCATGGAAGAGGCACAACGCCTCTGCGACCGCATCGCCGTCTTCAAACAGGGCCGCATCGCCGCCCTCGACACCCCCGCCGGCCTCATCGGCCGCAGCGCCGGCGACACCGTGATCTCCTTCACCCCCTCCCGCCCCCTCGACCACGACGACCTCGCCCACCTCCCCGACGCCCAGACCATCGAACGCCGCGACGGCCGACTCACCATCCACGGCGGCGACACCACCGTCAACGCCGTCATCTCCCTCCTCGCCCGCCACCGCATCACCGCCCACCAGCTGCGCGTCACCGACTCCACCCTCGACGACGCCTTCCTCGAGCTCACCGAAGACCGGGAGAACTGACGTGTCCGCCCCCACCGCCGTCCTCAAAGCCGAACTCCGCCTCTTCCTCCGCGAACCCTTCAGCCTCTTCTGGATCGTCGTCTTCCCCACCCTCCTGCTCGCGATCCTCGGCCTCATCCCCTCCTTCCGCGAACCCAGCGCCGAACTCGGCGGAAACCGCGTCATCGACCTCTACGTCCCCGTCAGCGTCCTCCTCGCCACGATCATGGCCGGGCTCATGGCCCTCCCGCCCGTCCTGGCCGGCTACCGCGAACGCGGCATCCTGCGCCGCATGTCCACCACGCCCGTCCGCCCCGCCGCACTCCTGGCCGCCCAGATCGCTCTGCACTTCGCCGCCGCCCTCGTCTCGGCGCTGCTCGCCATCGCCACCGGCCGGCTCGCCTTCGGCGTGGACCTGCCCGCCCACCCGCCCGGCTACATCCTCGCCCTCCTGCTCGGCGCCCTCAGCGCCCTCGCACTCGGCTCCGCGATCACCGCGATCACCCCCACCGCCAAGGCCACCAACGTCGCCGGCACGATCGTCTTCTTCCCGACGATGTTCCTCGCCGGCGTCTGGGTGCCCGTCCAGGCCATGCCCGAACTCCTCCAGCACATCGTCGGGTACTTCCCGTTCGGCGCCGCGGCCCAGGCGCTCGACGACGCCGCCCAAGGCGGCTGGCCCGCATGGAGCGACCTCGGCGTCCCCGCCGCCTGGACCGCCCTCCTCATCGCCGCCGCCGTCCGCTGGTTCCGCTGGGAATAGGACGCACACAGGAATAGGACACACTGCATCTATGGCGACCATCCAGGAGCAGTGGGAACGGTTCTACCGCTGGGGACCCTTCGGCCTGCTGGCCCTCGGGACCTTCCTGGCCCTGCTCATCCGGGAAGTCGTCATGACGCCCGCGCAGGAGCGGGCCGCCGCGACCCTCCTCATCACCGCCCTGGTCCTCCAGACCCTCCACCTCACCGAGAAGATCCCCGGCCACGTCTACTACTGGACCCGCACCGGCCTGGCCTTCACCCTCTCCTGGCTCAACCCCTTCTTCTGCATCTACGCCGTCGTCGGCTACTTCGACGCCCAGCACTACCTCACCCGCCGCTGGGCCATGACCGGACTGCTCATCACGGCGGTCACCATGGCCGGCGCCCAGGCGGGCGGCCTCCCACCCGACGACCCCACCGAGGCCGCCGCCCTCGGCGGCCTCTTCGCCCTGAACTGCGGACTCATCGTCATCTTCGGCCGCATGGCCGAAAGAGAGGAGAAGCAGAGCCTCGTCCAAGCCGAGACCATCGACGAGCTCGAACGCACCAACGCCCGCCTCGAACAGGCCCTCGCCGAGAACGCCGGCCTCCAGGCCCAGCTCCTCGTCCAGGCACGGGAGGCCGGCATCAGCGACGAACGCCGCCGCCTCGCCGCCGAGATCCACGACACCATCGCCCAGGGCCTCACCGGCATCATCACCCAGCTCCAGGCCGCCGAGGACAGCGAACACGTCCGCCGCGCCACGGCCCTCGCCCGCGAGAGCCTCCGCGAAGCCCGCCGCTCCGTCCAGGACCTCGCCCCCACCCACCTGGAGCACGACATGCTCCCCGAAGCTCTCAAGAAGATCACCGACGGCAGGGCCCACCTCACCGTCACCGGAACCGCCGAACCCCTCCACGGCGAACTCGAAGCCACCCTCCTGCGCATCGCCCAAGAAGCCCTCACCAACGCCGAACGCCACGCCCGCGCCGACCGCATCGGCGTGACGCTGTCCTACATGGACGACGAGGTCACCCTCGACATCCGCGACGACGGACGCGGCTTCACCCGGCCCTCCTCCGGCTTCGGCCTCACCGCCATGCGCGAACGCGCCGAACGCGTCGCCGGCACCCTGGAGATCGAATCCGAACCCGGCCGCGGCACCGCCGTCTCCGCCCGCGTACCGCTGATCCGCCAGTACCGTTGACCCGCCATGCCTGACATCACCCTGCTGATCGTCGACGACCACCCCGTCGTCCGGGACGGCCTGCGCGGCATGTTCTCCGCCGCCGGAGGCTTCGAGGTCCTCGGCGAGGCCGCGGACGGCCGCCAGGCCGTCGCCCTCGCGGAGGAACTGCGCCCCGACGTCGTCCTCATGGACCTCCGGATGCCCGGCGGAGACGGCGTCGAGGCCATCACCGAGATCAGCCGCCGCGGCCTCCCCTGCCGGGTCCTCGTCCTCACCACCTACGACACCGACACCGACACGATCCCCGCGATCGAGGCCGGCGCCACCGGCTACCTCCTCAAGGACGCACCCCGCGACGACCTGTTCGACGCCGTCCGCGCCGCCGCCCAGGGCCGCTCGGTCCTGTCACCGGCCATCGCGTCGCGGCTCGTCTCCCGCGTACGCGAACCCCGCAGCGGCAACCTGAGCACCCGGGAACTGGAGGTGCTGCGCCTGGTCGCCCGCGGCACCGGCAACCGCGAGATCGCCCGCGAGCTGTTCATCAGCGAGGCCACCGTCAAGACCCACCTCACCCACATCTACGCCAAGCTCGACGTCAGCGACCGGGCCGCCGCCGTGGCCACCGCCTACGACAGACACCTGCTTCCGTAGTCGCTGTCGGTGTTTGTAGGTGAGATGAGAGAGGCACATCACCTGGTGCCTTTACGTTGTAAATTGAAAGCTGAAGCAAAGGGGGAGCCCGGCGCGGGCCGGCCCCGGTCAGGACAGGACGGTGCGGACGGCGGCCTGGGCGGCCTTGCGCATCTCGGCGTGCAGCACCGCGTTCGCCTCCCGATCGGTGCGCGCCTCCACGATCCGCAGCCCCTCCCCCACCAGCGCCTTCGGCACGTCCGCCGCGGCCTCCAGCCGCCGGTACGGCACGCCGTGCGCGGCGGCCAGCGACTCCAGATCCACCTCGTGGGGGGTGCCGAAGACCCGCTCGAACGGATCCGCCAGCGCCGCCTGCGGGAGCAGCGAGAAGATCCCGCCGCCCCGGTTGTTCACCACGATGATCGTCAGGTCCGGCCGGCGGTCGCGCGGGCCGAGGATCAGCCCGTTCTGGTCGTGCAGGAACGCCAGGTCGCCCAGCAGCGCGAACGCGCGGCCGCTGTGCGCCAGCGCCGCGCCCATCGCCGTCGACACCAGGCCGTCGATCCCGCTCGCGCCCCGGTTCGCCATGATCCGGATGCCGCGCCGCGGCCGCATCACCTGGTCCAGGTCGCGGATCGGCATGCTCGCGGCCGCCAGCAGCAGCGACCCGCCCGGCAGCGCCGCCACCAGGTCGCGCGCCAGCCGCGGCTCGCTCACCTCCGGCACCGCGTCCAGCACCTCGTCGACCGCCGCCGCGGCGGCCCGGTCCGCGTCGCGCCACGACCGCAGCCACGCGTCGTCGCCCGACACCACCGGGATCTCCACCTCCGGCGCCACCTGCGTCGCCGACCGAACCGGATCGGGCCAGTGCGCCAGGTCCGGCGCCAGGACGATGTGCTCCTCCGCGCGGCGCAGCAGCGAGAGCAGCGGACGCGACAGGCCCGGCTTGCCCAGCGTCACCACCACCTCCGGACGGTGCCGCTCCACGAACTCCGGCACGCCCAGCAGGAAATGGTGCGCCGTCAGCGCGTGATCGCCGTAGCGGGCGTTGCCCTGCGGCTCGGCCAGCACGGGCCAGCCCGCCATCGACGCCGCCGCCACGTACCGCTTGACGTTGGACGCCCCGTCCCCCACCACCAGCACGCCCCGCCGCGTCGGCGGCACGTGCAGCACCGACCCCGGCGTCGCCGGCCGCACCTTCGTCCACGCGCCCGTCGCGTCGCCGTCGAGCGGCTCGCACCACGACTCGTCGCCGTCGGGGATCAGCGGCTCCCGGAACGCCGCGTTCAGATGCACCGGACCCGGCGACGGCGCCTGCGCCAGCCCCCACGCCCGGCTCACCAGCGACCGCCAGTACGCCACCATCCCGGGACGGTTCTCCGGCACCCCGATCTCGGTGGACCACCGCGCCGCCGTCCCGTACAGCTTCACCTGGTCGACCGTCTGGTTCGCGCCGGTGTCGCGCAGCTCCGGCGGGCGGTCCGCCGTGATGACGATCAGCGGGACCCCCGACTCGTGGGCCTCGATCACCGCGGGGTGGAAGTTCGCCGCCGCCGTCCCCGACGTGCACACCAGCACCACCGGCCGCCCCGACCGCTTGGCGATGCCGAGCCCGAGGAACGACGCCGACCGCTCGTCGATCCGCACGTGCAGCCGGACCCGCCCCGCCTCCGCGGCGGCGTGCAGCGCCAGCGCCAGCGGCGCCGACCGCGACCCCGGCGCCACCACCGCGTCGGTCATCCCGCAGCGCTGCAGCTCGTCCACCAGGACGGTCGCCAGCGCGGTCGCCGGGTTCACGGCGCCGCCCCGATCACCTCGGGGCCGCCCAGGTGCTGCTGCGCCCCCGCGACCCGGCCGCGCCACCGCGCGTCGCCGGGCACCTCCCAGCGGCGCAGCGCCTCCTCGTCCACCGCGGGGCGCCGCACCGCGATCTCGCCCGCCACCGGCGCCAGCGGATCGCCGGCGACGTCGCCCTTCAGCAGCGACAGGGTCCCCAGGCCGCACGCGAACGGCAGCTCCGGCAGCGCCGCGGCCAGCGCCACGCCCGCCGCCAGCCCCACCGACGTCTCCACCGCGCTGGACACCACCACCGGCAGCCCGCACGCCTCGGCGACCCGCAGCGCCGCCGCGACCCCGCCCAGCGGCTGCACCTTCAGCACCGCCACGTCCGCGGCGCCCGCCGCCCGCACCTTCAGCGGGTCCTCGGCGCGGCGGATCGACTCGTCCGCGGCGATCGGCACGTCCACCCGCCGCCGCACCAGCGCCAGCTCCTCCAGCGTCGCGCAGGGCTGCTCGACGTACTCCAGCTCCCACCGGTCCAGCGTGCGGATCATCCGGGCCGCGTGGTCGACGTCCCAGCCGCCGTTGACGTCCACCCGCACCTGCCCGTCCGGGCCGATCGCGTCACGGACGGCCTCCACCCGCGCGAGGTCGTCGGCGTCGGACTGGCCGCGCTCGGCGACCTTGACCTTCGCGGTGCGGCAGGCGGACTCCTTCGTCATCGCGTAAGCCCGCTCCGGGCCGACCGCCGGGATCGTCACGTTCACCGGGACGGTGTCGCGGACGGGCGCCGGCCAGCCGTCATGGGCGGCCTCCCGGGCGGCGGCGAGCCAGCGGGCGCACTCCGCCGGGCCGTACTCGGGGAACGGCGAGAACTCCCCCCATCCGGCGGGGCCGCGGACCAGGACACCCTCCCGCCGCGTGAGACCGCGGAACCGCGTCCGCATCGGGATGGAGAAGACCCGCACCCGCACGACCCCCTGACCTGCGCCACCGAATCACGGTATTCCGGATCACACCGCGCGTTCGGACATTCAGTAGTACCACGGGTAGCGCGACCAGTCGGGATCGCGCTTCTCCAGGAAGGAGTCCCGGCCCTCGGCGGCCTCGTCGGTCCCGTACGCCAGCCGCGTCGCCTCCCCGGCGAACACCTGCTGCCCCACCAGCCCGTCGTCGATCAGGTTGAACGCGTACTTCAGCATCCGCTGCGCCGTCGGGCTCTTGCCGTTGACCTTGCGCGCCCACTCCAGCGCCGTCGCCTCCAGCTCGGCGTGCGGGACGACGGCGTTGACCATGCCCATCCGGTGCGCCGCCTCGGCGTCGTAGGCGTCGCCCAGGAAGAAGATCTCGCGGGCGAACTTCTGCCCGACCTGCCGCGCCAGGTACGCCGACCCGAAACCGCCGTCGAAGCTCGCCACGTCCGCGTCGGTCTGCTTGAACCGCGCGTGCTCCCGGCTCGCGATGGTGAGATCGCACACCACGTGCAGGCTGTGCCCGCCGCCCGCGGCCCAGCCGGGCACCACGCAGATGACGACCTTGCCCATGAACCGGATCAGCCGCTGGACCTCCAGGATGTGCAGCCGCCCCGCCCGCGCCGGGTCGATCGTCTCCGAGGTCTCCCCCTCGGCGTACCGGTAGCCGTCCTTGCCGCGGATCCGCTGGTCGCCGCCTGAGCAGAACGACCAGACGCCGTCCTTCGGCGACGGCCCGTTGCCCGTCAGCAGCACGCAGCCGACGTCGCTCGACATGCGCGCGTGGTCCAGCGCCCGGTACAGCTCGTCCACCGTGTGGGGACGGAACGCGTTGCGCACCTCGGGGCGGTTGAACGCCACCCGGACCGTGCCCTGGTCCACGGCCCGGTGGTAGGTGATGTCGGTGAAACCGAACCCCTCGACCTCTTTCCACGCGTCCGCGTCGAACAGCTCCGAGACCATTTCCTCCACGTCTTCCTCTCCCCTGGGGGCGACCGCGCCGGCAGGTCCGCGGCCCGCGGTCCCATTCAACCCGCCCGGGATTCGAACGCGTTCAGCGGGGTCGTCTACCCTGATGAGATCATGGATCGCCCGCTGCACGCCGCCGTTCTGCCATCCGGGCCCCGCCTGCTGCGCGCCCTCGCGGACGCCCTCGACGGCGGCCCGGCGATCTGCCCGCTCTCCCCCGACCTGCCGGCGCCCGCGCTCCGCGGCCTCCTGGACGCCCTGGCCCCCGACGCGGTCGAGACGCCGGACGGGCCCGTCCCGCACACCCCCCGCGGCGGGCGCGCGCCCGTGGCGGACGGCACCGCTGTGCTGATCGCCACGTCCGGCTCCACGGGCGCGCCCAAGTTCGTCGAGCTGGCGGGCGACGCGCTGCGGCACTCGGCCGCCGGCACCCTGGCCCGCATCGGGGCCGCGCCCGGCGACCGGTGGCTGTGCTGCGTCCCCACCAGCCACATCTCCGGCGTCCAGGTCCTCGTCCGCTCCCTCGTCGCCGGGAGCGACCCGGTCATCGCGCCGCGCTTCGACCCCGCCGACGTGGCCCGGGCGGACGGCGCCCACGTCTCGCTGGTGCCGACCCAGCTGCGCCGCCTGCTGGACGCCGGGACCGACCTGTCGCGCACCGGCGCGATCGTCCTCGGCGGCGCCGCCGCCGCGCCCGGGCTGCTCGCCGAGGCCCGCGCCCGCGGCGCCCGGGTCTTCACCACCTACGGGATGAGCGAGACCAGCGGGGGCTGCGTCTACGACGGGACCCCGCTGCCCGGAATGCGCGTCGCGGTCGGGGACGACGGGCGGATCCGCCTGGCGGGCCCGTCGCTGTTCACCGGCTACCGGCTGCGGCCCGCCGACACCGCCGCCGCCATGGACGGCGAGTGGTTCGTCACCAGCGATCTCGGAGCCCTGGAGGACGGCCGGCTCCGCGTCCGCGGCCGGGTCGACGACGTGATCAATACCGGCGGGGAGAAGGTCGTGGCGGGCGAGGTCGCCGCGGCGCTGTCCCGCCATCCGGCGGTCCGCGACGTCGTGGTGGTCGGGCGTCCCGACCCCGAATGGGGCGAGCGCGTCACCGCCGTCGTGGTCCCCTCCCCCGGCGCGGCCGCTCCGCCCGGTCTGCGGGAGCTGCGGGCCCTCGTCCGCGAGACGCTGCCGGCGTACGCGGCGCCCCACGAGCTGGAGCTGGTAGAGGCCCTTCCGCTGCTGCCGTCTGGGAAGCCTGACCGCGCGCGCCTCGTTACGTCTATATCCTGATATCGCACCGGCCCGGGGCCTTTACGTAGTAAGGTCCGTCCGGTATGGCACCGGGCAGTGTGAACGCCCGTATGCGGGTATCACGGCGTCTTGGATCGCTCCCCCGCGATCCCCCGCGGAGCGCCGCTCCCCAGGGCGCCGGGAACAAGAACCCGGCCGTGCGACGTTCCGTTAAGTGCGTGCGCCACCAGGTATCGACAATCCGCGCCGCACTCACACACCGAAGGGAGAGGGGTGTCCCCATGCCGCGAAGCGCCGTCGAGACCCCGCTCACGGAGTCGGCGGGCCCCGCGCTCGACGACCTCCTCAAGCGTGGCCGCGCCCAAGGGCGCCTCTCGCTCGACGAAGTGAGGGGGGCCTTCGAGACCGCCGGCATCAGCCCGGCGCAGGGGCGCTCCATCCTGCGCGAGCTGTCCGAGGCCGGCATCAACCTCGCCGGCGAGTCCGACGCCGCCCGCAAGATGGCCGCGGCCGCCGACCACGACGGAGGGGACACCGCTCAGGCGGCATCCGGCCCTGCCAAGTCCGGCCCTGCCAAGTCCGGCGGTGTGAAATCCGCCACGGCGCCGTCCGCCAAGCGCGCCACCCGCAAGACGGCCGCCAAGGCGGCCGGCGGGCGCGCGGCCGGGAGCGCCGCCGGCGCCGCCGCCGACGAGGGGTTCGAGGTCACCGAGGTGGAGGCCGCCGAGCCCGAGGCCGCCGACCTGGACGACCAGTCGACCACGATGGGCGACTCGGTCCACACCTACCTCAAGGCCATCGGGCGCCGCCAGCTGCTCACCGCCGAGCAGGAGGTCGACCTCGCCAAGCGCATCGAGGCCGGCCTGTACGCCGAGCACAAGCTGGAGACCGGGGACCACTCCCCCGCCATGCGCGCCGACCTGGAATGGGTCGCCGCGGACGGCCGGCGCGCCAAGGCCCACATGCTGGAGGCCAACCTCCGGCTCGTGGTGTCGGTCGCCAAGAAGTACTCCGACCGCGGCCTGTCCCTGCTGGACGTCGTCCAGGAGGGCAACCTCGGCCTGATCCGCGCGGTCGAGAAGTTCGACTACTCCAAGGGCTACAAGTTCTCCACGTACGCGATGTGGTGGATCCGGCAGGCCATCCAGCGCGGCTTCGCCGACTCGGCCCGCACGATCCGGCTGCCGGTCCACGTCCTGGAGATGCTGAGCAAGCTCAGCCGCGTCGAGCGCGACATGCACCAGCGGCTCGGCCGCGAGCCCACCCCGGAGGAGCTGGCCACCGAGCTGGACAAGAGCCCCGAGCAGATCCGCGAGCTGCTGCGCACCAGCCGCCAGCCGATCAGCCTGGACTCCACCATCGGCGAGGACGGCGAGACCCGCATCGGCGACCTCATCGAGGACACCGACAGCCCCGAGGCGTCCGAGCTGGTCGACCGGCAGCTGATGGCCGACCAGCTGCGCCGGACGCTGGACATCCTGTCCCCCCGCGAGGCCAAGATCATGGCGATGCGGTTCGGGCTGTACGACGGGACGCCCCGCACCCTCGACGAGATCGGCAAGGCCCTCGGGCTGACCCGCGAGCGCATCCGCCAGCTGGAGAAGGAGTCGCTGTCGAAGCTGCGGCACCCCAGCAACGCACGCCCCCTGCTGGACTTCGCGGTCTGACCCCGCGCGGCCCGCACGATCGGAGGGCCCGCCGAACCGGATCCGGTTCGGCGGGCCCTCCGCCGTCTCCGGGCACCGCCCCGCGGGCAGGGGTCAGTCCGTGTGGCGGAACTGCAGGATCGCCACCCCGAGCAGCCCGGCGCCGATGCCCGCGACGAGGACGAGCTCCAGCCAGACCGGGACGAGCCACCCGTTCCACGTCACCCCCGAGCTGAAGGTCCGCTGCAGCTCGGGCGACAGGTCCAGGCGGGAGAACACCGCGCGGCGCATCGGGTCCACGGCGTAGGTGAGCGGGTTCAGCTTGGTGAGGATGCTCAGCCACGTCGGCAGGCCGTTCAGCGGGTACAGGGCGCCCGACAGGAACATCATCGGCAGCATCGCCATCTGCATCAGGGCGAAGAACGACTGCATCTGCGTGATCCGCGCGGCCATCATCACGCCGAAACCGGTCAGCGCGAACGCGCCGAGGAACATCATCCCCATCAGCTGGGCCAGCAGCACCGGGTCGTAGGGCACTCCGGCGAGGCCCGCGAGCGCCACGATCACCGCGCCCTGCATCGTCGCGACGAGCGCGCCGCCGATGCACTTGCCGATGACGATGGAGCTGCGGCTCACCGGCGCGACGAGCATCTCGCGCAGGAACCCGAACTCGCGGTCCCACACGATCGACCCGGCCGAGAACATCGCGGTGAACATCACCGACATCGCGCACACGCCGGGGAAGATGAACGTCCGCAGGTCGACGCCGCCGCCCGCTCCCCCGGTGGCCATCAGGTTGGACAGGCCGGTGCCCATGACCAGCAGCCACAGCACCGGCTGCACCAGCCCGGAGACCATCCGCAGCTTGTCGCGCCAGAACCGCAGCAGCTCCCGGTGCAGGACGATCTTCACGGCGCGCAGGTCCTGGCGCAGGCCGGGCTCGGGCACCCGGACGCGGACGATGCCGGCGACCGGAGCGGCCCGCCCGCCGGGGCCCGCGGCGGAGGAACCCGGCACGGTCACCTCCTCATCGCGCGCATCGTCAGGCGGTTGCGGTCGCCCGCCCCCGCCTCGGCGTCGCGGATCGTGGTGCCGGTGAAGGACATGAACACGTCGTCCAGCGACGGGCGGGACACGTTCACCGACCGGATCGGCACGCCCAGCTCCGCGAACAGCCGCGGGACGAACGCCTCACCGGCCGCCACCGAGAACGTCACGGCGCCCTCGGACACCACGGCCGCCAGGCCGAACCGCTCCTCGAGCGCGGCGATCGCGGCGTCGTCGTCGGAGGTCTGGATGCGCACGCGGTCCTCGCCGATGCCGGCCTTGAGCGACTCGGGGGTGTCCAGCGCGACGATCGTCCCCGAGTCCATGATCGCGATCCGCTCGCAGAACTCGGCCTCGTCCATGTAATGGGTGGTCATGAAGATCGTGATCTCTTCGGCGTCCTTGAGCTGGCGGATGTAGTCCCAGATCGACGCCCGGGTCTGCGGGTCCAGGCCGACGGTCGGCTCGTCCAGGAACAGCACGCGCGGGGAGTGCAGCAGCCCCCGGGCGATCTCCAGGCGCCGCTTCATGCCGCCGGAGTAGTTCTGCACCAGGTCGCCGCGCCGGTCCCACAGCCCGACCATCTCCAGCACCTGCCGCATGCGCTCGCCCACGGCCTGCCGCGGCACCCCGTACAGCTCGGCGTGGAAGCGCAGGTTCTGCTCGCCCGACAGGTAGCCGTCGAGGGTCGTGTCCTGGAACACCAGGCCGATGTTGCGGCGGACGGCGTCGCGCTCGCGGACCACGTCGTGCCCGGCCACCAGCGCGCGGCCGCCGCTGGGCCGCAGCAGCGTGCAGAGCATGTTGATCGTGGTGGACTTGCCCGCGCCGTTCGGGCCGAGGAAACCGAAGACCTCCCCCGGCCGCACGCTGAACTCGATACCGCGCACGGCCTCCACGTCGCCGAACCTCTTGCTCAGGCCGTCGACCTCGACGGCGGGTTCCCCGTCCGGCATGGGCCTCCCCTCCGGGTTGGAGCATACGCCCCATTTTCCGGCATTCCGGGGGAGGGTCAGGGCATCGTCACGACACCGCGGCGGCGGCCGCCAGCCGCGCGCGGGCCTCGTCGTAGCGGCGCAGGACGAGGCGGGCCGCGGCCGGGTGCGCGCCGATCGGCGGGGTGACCGCGTCGGCGCCGCACGCCGCGATCCGGTCGTGGAAGCGGCCGGGGGCCAGCAGGTAGGACGCGACGGCGACGCGTTCAACGCCGGTGCGGCGCAGCCCGGCGACGACCTCGTCCAGCGGCGGCCCGCCCGCGGCGACGAAACCGTGCGGGACGCGGCGGCGCAGCCGACGTGCGAGCAGCCGCGCCGCCGCCCGCACGTCGGCGATGCCCGCCGGGTCGGCGGACCCCGCCGCGCCGAGGACCACGGTGTCCGTCCGGCGCAGCTGGAGCATGGGGTACGGCGCCGCCCCGGCCGTTGCACGGGCCGGTGCGACGAGGCCGGTGAGGAGGTCGGCGAGCGCGCCGGCGAGCAGGGCGTCCGGGCCGAGCGGCCGGGCGGTCACCGCTCCCGGCAGCAGCCGCCCCGCCCGTTCCGGAACGTCGATCAGCGCGTGGTAGCCGCGG
The DNA here is from genome assembly GCF_014648675.1 of Actinomadura livida. Lineage (GTDB taxonomy): Bacteria > Actinomycetota > Actinomycetes > Streptosporangiales > Streptosporangiaceae > Spirillospora > Spirillospora livida. Next base: position 281,123 of record NZ_BMRO01000002.1, on the reverse strand, counting down.
GCCAGCAGTAGCGGCACCACGACCACCGGGCCCCCGCGCAGCCCGGCCGCCGCGTCCTCCAGCGACGGCGCGGACAGCTCGCCGTAGGACTCGGCGACCCGCAGGCCCGGCCGCAGCGCGCGGACCAGGGCGAGCAGGTCCCGGACGGCGGCGGGCCCGGCCGGGTCCCGGGTGCCGTGCGCGACGGCCAGCAGCGCGGGCGCCGGCAGCGCGGGCGCCGGCGGCTCGGGGATCGGCGGGCGGGCGGAGCGGTCAGCCACCGGCGCCCGCCGCGAGCCGGTCCGCCATGCGCGGGTCGCACGCCAGCCGGTAGCCGCGCTTGACGACGGTCTCCACGATCCCGGGGCGTCCCAGGCCGCGCCGCAGCCGCGCCACGGCCATCTCCACCGCGTGCTCGTCGGCCTGGGGCCGGGCTTCGCGCAGGCGCTCCCGCGTCCACCCGTCCCTGGCCGCCGAGCCGCCGGGGACGAGCCGGCCCGGCAGCACGCCGCACAGCTCGGCCCGCGACACCACGTGCCCGGGACGCCGCGCGAGCGCCCGCAGGATCGCCATCGGCGCGGGCGCGATCGGCCGCAGCTGCCCGTCCAGCACGACGGCGTGCCCGCGCAGCTCCAGCGAGAACCCGCGCACCGACAGCCGCCGCGACCGGCGGCGCGGGAGCTCCGACACCAGGGTCCGCACGAGCGCGCCGAGCCTGGCCCGCTCCGGCTGGACGGTCGGGACGCCGCGCCCGGTGAGCGCCCGCCCCGTCACGGGCCCGACGCACGCCGCCACCACCTGGGAGCGCATGGCGTCCAGCAGCGGCTCCTCCAGCCCGTCCTCCGCGGCGACGGCGAGCGTCGCGGCCACCGCGGCGGCGCTGGTGAAGGTGACCGCGTCGACCGTGCCCGCCACGGCCTGCCCGACGAGCCGGCGCAGCGGCGTGGGGTCCTCGGTCCGCGACCACCGGTACACCGGGATCTCGATGACCTCGGCGCCCGCGGCGCGCAGCGCCCCGGTCAGCTCCGGCTCCCGTTCCCCGTACAGCTGCACGGCGATCCGCGCGCCGGCCAGGTCCTCGCGCAGCAGGTGCCGGATCACCTCGGCGCACTCCTCCGACTCCGGCGACCAGCTCTCCCGCAGGCCCGCCGAGCGGATCGCGCCGCGCGCCTTGGGGCCGCGCGCCACGATCCCCGTCTCGGCCAGCCGGGCGGTGACGGCGTCGCGCATCCCCCACCCGTCGGCGGCCTCCAGCCAGGCGCGGAAACCGATCCCGGTGGTGACGACGACGTGGTCCAGGGGACCTTCGGCGCAGGCGCGGGTGGCCTCCAGCAGCTCGGCGTCGTCGGCGAGCGGGACGAGGCGGATGGCGGGGGCGAGCACGACCCGGGCGCCGCGCCGTTCCAGGAGCGTGGCGAGCTCCTCGTGGCGGCGGGCCGCGGTCACGCCGACGGCGAACCCGGCCAGCGGCTCATTGCCGGTGCTCATCGGGGAGCGCCACCTCCACCCGGTCGCCCGCGCGGCGGACCGGGAAGGCCGGGACGGCCACCCTCGGATCGTCCAGGCACGCCCCGGTCCGCAGGTCGAACACCTGCTTGTACATGGGGGAGGCGACGGTCGGCGCGCCGTCGCGGGTGCCGAGGATCCCCCGCGACAGCACGTGGGCGCCGCTGAAGGGGTCCAGGTTCGACAGCGCGTACACGGCGCCGTCGAAGGTGCGGAAGACCGCCACCTGCGTCCCGTCGACCATCGCGCACGCGCCGCGCTCGGGAGTCAGCTCGGCGTAGGAGCAGATGTCGGACCAGCGGAGCCCGGGCCCGGCTGCGGGCCGGGCGGCCGTGCCCCTCGTGATCGTCGCTTCGGGTGTCGTGGTCATCGCGCGGCAACCTCCTGGCGGGTCCTGGTCGCCGGCGCCCCGCGACTCGGCCCGGCGGCGGTACCGAGTGTCGTGGCCAGTGGGTCCCGTCGCGCGGCCCCGGCGTTCATGGACTGATCCTCGGCAGGAGCCGTTTCGCGATTGGGTCCCCATTGTCACCGGCGTGTTAAAAGGCGCTCACGCCGCCGGGGGGACCTCGGGCTCCAGCCGGACGGCGCATACCTTGAACTCCGGCATCCGCGACACGGGGTCCAGGGCGGGGTTGGTCAGCAGGTTCGCGCGGCCCTCCCCCGCCCAGTGGAACGGGATGAACACCGTGTCGTGCCGGATGTCGGCGGTGAGCCGCGCCCGGACGGTCACGGCCCCGCGGCGGCTCGCCACCCGGACCCGGGCCCCGTCCTCGATGCCGAGCCGCCCGGCGAGGTCGGGATGCAGCTCGGCGAACGGCTCCGGAGCGGCCTCGGTCAGCGCCGCGACGCGCCTGGTCTGCGCGCCGGACTGGTACTGCGCCAGGACGCGCCCGGTGGTCAGGTAGACGGGGTAGTCGGCGTCCACGTCCTCGTCGGCGCCCCGGTGCTCGGCGGGGACGAACCGGGCGCGCCCGTCCGGTGTGGGGAAGCGGTCGAGGTAGGGCCGCGGGGTGCCGGGGTGGTCCTCCGCGGGGCAGGGCCAGAACACCCCGCCCTCCGCCTCGATCCGCTCGTAGGTGATGCCGGAGTAGTCGGCGGTGCCGCCCGCGCTGGCGCGGCGCAGCTCGCCGAACACCTCCGCCGGGTCGGTGCTCCACTTCCCCGGCGCCCCGAGCCGGCCGGCGAGCGCGGCGATGATCTCCAGGTCGGTGCGGACGCCGTCCGGCGGCGGGACGGCCCGGCGCCGCCGCAGGACCCGCCCCTCCAGGTTCGTCATCGTCCCGGACTCCTCGGCCCACTGCGCCGCCGGCAGCACCACGTCGGCGCGCCGCGCGGTCTCCGACGGCACGAAGTCGGCCACCACCAGCAGGTCGAGGGCGTCGAGCCGGTCCTGCACGGCCGCGGCGCGCGGGGCCGACACCACCGGGTTGGAGCCGAAGAGCAGCAGCGCCCGCGGCCCCCCTTCAGTGCCGAGCGCCGACAGCAGCTCGTACGCCGAGCGCCCCGGCCCCGGCAGGTCGTCCGGGTCGACGCCCCACACCTCCGCGACGTGGGCGCGCGCCGCCGGGTCGTCGATCCGGCGGTAGCCGGGAAGCTGGTCGGCCTTCTGCCCGTGCTCGCGGCCGCCCTGCCCGTTGCCCTGCCCGGTCAGGCACCCGTAGCCGGAGCCCGCGCGGCCGGGCAGCCCGAGCGCGAGCGCCAGGTTGATGAAGGAGCCGGCCATGTCGGTGCCGCGGGCGTGCTGCTCGGCGCCCCGCGCGGTCAGGACGTGGGCGCGGGACGCGCGGCCCAGCAGCCGGACGGCCTCGCGCATCAGCGGGACGGGCACCCCGGTGATCCGCTCGACCCGGCCGGGCCAGTATCCGTTCACGACCGTCCGGACGGCGTCGAACCCGGTGGTCCGGGCCGCGATGTACTCCTCGTCGGCCAGGCCCTCGGCGATCACCAGGTGCAGCAGCCCGTTGGCGAGGGCGATGTCGGTGCCGGGCGCGGGCTGCAGGTGCAGGTCGGCCCGGCGGGCCGTGGCGGTGCGCCGCGGGTCCACGACGATGAGCGCGCCGCCGCCGTCGCGCATCTCGGTCAGGTGCCGCATGAACGGCGGCATCGTCTCGGCGACGTTGCCCCCGGCGAGCAGCACGGCGCCCGACGCGGCCAGGTCCGTGACCGGGCCGGGCAGCCCCCGGTCCATGCCGAACGCCCGGCCGGACGCCGCCGCGGCCGACGACATGCAGAAGCGGCCGTTGTAGTCGATCTGCGAGGTGCCGAGCGCGATCCGGGCGAACCTTCCCAGCTGGTACGCCTTCTCGTTGGTCAGCCCGCCGCCGCCGAACACCGCGACGGCGTCCGGGCCGTGCAGCGCCCGCAGCCGCCCGGCCTCCGCCGTGACGCGGTCGAGCGCCTCGTCCCACGTGCAGGGCTCCAGCGGCGCGTCGCGGCGGGCGCGCATCAGGGGCGTGGTCAGCCGGTCCGGGACGGTGAGCAGTTCCGCGGCCGTCCAGCCCTTCTGGCACAGCCCGCCGCGGTTGGCGGGCACGTCGTCGCGCGGCGTCACCCGGACCGCGGTCCCGCCCGTGCCCGTCGCGTCCCGGGTCAGGGTCATGCCGCATTGCAGGGCGCAGTACGGACAGTGCGCAGGAGTCCCCATCATGCGCCCGAGACTCGGCGTGCGCCGTTTCGCGCGCGGGTCCCCGGTGTGACCCCGGCGTTAATTGCGCTTCACGGCGCGCGTCCACCCGGGGCCGGACGGCCTTGACGAGCTCGTGTCAAGCGTTGTCGACCCCGGTCATGGCCGTTTCGTCGCCGTTCACCCGGTTCTCGAACGGATTCACGGCGGCGCGGTGATCTTCCACACGGAAGCGGCCCCGGCCGCCGCCCCGCCCCGGCGGCACCGCGATGATCACGCCTAACCTCGGTACATGCCCGACCTTGCTTACTACGCCTCACTGCCGCGCTCCCGCGGCGCCGCGGCGGCGCTCCTCCTGGACGACCTCGGGCGGGTCCTGCTGGTCAAGCCCACCTACAGCGAAGGCTGGTACCTTCCCGGCGGCGTCATCGAGGCCGACGAGTCCCCCCTGTCGGCCTGCGTCCGCGAGTGCATGGAGGAACTCGGGCTCGTTCCCCGGCTGGACGGCCTCGCCTGCGTCGACTGGGGCTCCCCGCGCGCCGACGGCGTCGACTCGGTCAACGTGTTCGTGTTCGGCGGCACGATCACCGGCGAGGAGATCGCCAGGATCCGGCTGCCGCCCGAGGAGCTGTCCGACCACATCCTCGTCGCCCCGGAGAAGATCCCCGAGCTGGCGCCCCCGCACGTGGCGCGCCGGATGGACCCCAGCCTGCGGGCCATGGCGGCGGGCCGCGCCGTCTACCTGGAGGACGGCCGCGAGCAGCCGTTCGGCGCCGCGCTCGGCTGACCGGCCCACCCGGCGGGCGGCGCCCGCCCGCCGGGCCGGGCGAACGTCCCCGGCCCGGCTCCGGCTCCTTCACTCAGGCCGGTACCGCGCCCCTCAGGCGAGCACCGCGTCCTTGGCCTGCCGTCCGCGCTCCGGATCGGCGGCGCGGGCGCAGTGCGCGCAGCAGTAGAAGTGGCCGTCCACGTCCACGCCGTGCCCGATGATCCGGCACTGGCAGTGCTCGCAGACCGGCGCCATCCGGGTGATCGCGCACTCGAACGAGTCGAACGTGTGGACCTCGCCCTGCGCGTGCACCTCGAAGGCCATCGCGTAGTCGTTGCCGCAGACCTCGCACATCGCCATCGTTCACGTCTCCAGTCCCCCCGCCGCGTCGCGGTCTCCATCCTTCCCGGGCGCGCCCGGGCAAACCCGCCTCACAGCCGGCGGAGAGGCGCTGTGCGGCGGAGTTATCCGGTCCGTATGACCGTTCACACGGCGGTGAAACCCCGCGCTCCTACGGTCGTGCCCGCTCAGCGACCCAAGGGAGAAGCGATGACCGTCACCACCCCAGCCGCCCGCGGCGACCGCGGCCGCCCGCCGAAGGGCCGCCGGATCGGCGACTGGCGGCCCGAGGACCCCGCCTTCTGGGCGGACGGCGGCGCCCGCGTCGCCCGCCGCAACCTCGCCTTCTCGATCTTCGCCGAGCACATCGGGTTCTCGGTGTGGACGCTGTGGTCGGTGCTGGTGCTGTTCCTCGGACCGGCCTACGGCATCGACCCGGCCGGCAAGTTCACCCTCACCGCCGTCCCGGCGCTCATCGGCTCCGCGCTGCGGATCCCCTACACCCTCGCCGTCGCCCGGTTCGGCGGACGCAACTGGACGGTGTTCAGCGCGGCGCTGCTGCTCGTGCCCGCCGTCGCCGCCGCGTTCCTCATCCGGCCCGGCGTCTCCTACACCACGCTGCTGATCCTGGCGGCCGCCGCCGGCGTCGGCGGCGGGAACTTCGCGTCCTCGATGGCCAACATCAACGCGTTCTACCCGCAGCGGCTCAAGGGCCGGGCGCTCGGCATCAACGCGGGCGGCGGCAACCTCGGCGTCGCCGTCGTCCAGCTCGTCGGGCTCATGGTCCTCGCCACCGCGGGCAAGGACCACCCCGGGCTCGTCGCCGGCGTCTACATCCCCCTCATCGTCCTCGCCGCCCTCACCTCCGCGCTCTACATGGACAACCTCACGCAGGTCCGCAACGACCGCCGGGCCATGCGCGACGCCTGCCGGGACGCCCACACCTGGATCATGTCCGTCCTCTACATCGGCACCTTCGGGTCGTTCATCGGGTTCGGCTTCGCGTTCGGGCAGGTCCTGCAGGTGCAGTTCGCCTCCGACTTCGACACCCCCGTCAAGGCCGCCGGCCTGACGTTCCTCGGCCCGGCGCTCGGCTCCCTCACCCGCCCCGCCGGAGGATGGCTCGCCGACAGGCTCGGCGGCGCCGCGGTCACCTTCTGGACGTTCGTCGCGATGGCCGCCTCGGCGGGCCTGGTGCTGACCGCCTCGCTGCAGGGGTCGCTGGCGCTGTTCCTCACCGGCTTCGTCCTGCTGTTCGCCTTCAGCGGCGCCGGCAACGGCTCGACCTACAAGATGATCCCCGCGATCTTCCGCGCGAAGGCCGGGCGCGCCGTCGCGGACGGCGGCGACCCGCGGGCCGCCGAGCACGAGGCCCGCAGGCTCTCCGGCGCGCTCATCGGCATCGCGGGCGCCGTCGGCGCGTTCGGCGGCGTCCTGGTCAACGTCGCCTTCCGCCAGTCGTTCCTCGCCTACGGGACCGGCGACGGCGCGTACCTGGCCTTCATCGCCTTCTACGCCGTGTGCTGCGTCATCACCTGGCTGGTCTACCTGCGGCCCCGCCCGGGGCGGCCGGTGGGCGTCTGACGACGCCCCGCGCCGCCTGCGCCGCCCTGCCCGCGCGCCGACCGCGCGGCCGGCCGGGCCCCTCCGCGGGGTCCGGCCAGCGGGGCGACCGGCCCGACGACCGCAGCACCGCCTCCCACGCGTCCCCCGGCGTCAGCGGCAGGTGCGGCACGCCCCAGTGCCACGCCGACACCAGCAGGTCCGGATCGCGCGGCTGGTACGCCTCCCCCATGGCGCGCGCCATGTCCCAGGCGTGCAGATGCCATTCCACGCAGGCCGCGCCCGCGTGGTCGCCGACGGTGTACTTCGTGCCCCGGTAGATCAGGTGCGTCCGGTCCCACATGTCGGGCATCAGGTCGGCGTAGGCCCCGGCCGACACCCCGAACGCCATGATCCTGGCCGGTCCCGGCTCGGGCGGCAGCACCGCCAGCTCGGCCGCGTTCTGCCGCGCCTGCTGCCTGATCAGCACGGCCGCCGCGGCGTCCCGGGCGAACAGGGTGGCGAGCCTGCTGTCGGGCGCGTCCTGGAGGTACTCCAGGAAGTTCTCCGCGACGCAGCGCAGATGCCCGGCCAGGTCGATCAGCCGCCAGTCCGGGCACGGCGTCGGCGCGTCCCAGTCGGCGGCCCGCTCCGCCAGCGCCCGGATCGCCCGGACCCCGTCCTGATAGCACTCGAGAACGCGGCACCGGTCCGGTGGCGTGCGCTCCACGTGACTTCCCCCCGCGTCCAGAGCACCGTGTGCCCTCCCCGCCGGGGCGCGGCCGCGCCCGTCGCGGTGTCGCGACATGCGGCGCGGGGCTCCCCCGGCGTTCCCCGAGAGGGCAGACTCTCAGAGTTCGGTGGCCGGTGCCACCCGGTGACGCTGTGTCGTCACACGTCCCCGCGGCTCACGCGAGGACGCCCGGCCGGGTCCGGTACCCGAACCGGTGCACCTCGCGGGCCGTGCGCAGCCGGTCGACCTCGTCCGTCCAGGGGCGCACCGACGGGCGCGCCTTGGCCTTGCGGGCGCTGATCTCCGCGGCCCGGCGGGTCTTGGCGTCCTGCGCGTCGGTCGCGTACGTCTTCGGGCCCATCGCGACCCGCTCGGCCGCCTCCGCCGCGGCCAGCACCGACGTCAGCGCCTTGTCGAACTCGCGCGTCAGCTCGCGCAGCTCCGGTTCGGGCACCCCCTCGCCCTGGGCGTCCCGCAGCACCCGCTCCGCCTCGCCGGCCGCCGCCAGCCGCGCCTCGTACTCGTCCGCCAGCCGCCGGTCGGCCTCGTACAGCTCCGCGACGTCCTTGCTCACCCGTCGGCCCAGCGGCATGGTGGTACTCCCTCAGCGGTCTCCAACATCAGGTCGAGGCCAGGGTACGCGGGCCACGGGCGTGTCGTGGCGCCGGACACCCGGCTCCGGCCCTTTACGCAGTAAGGTCGATGCTCATGGTCAGGCAGCCCAGCATCAACGCGCAGCACCGCACGCCACTGTCCACCGAGCGCATCATCGAGGCCGCCCTGCGGATCGTCGACGGCCAGGGCCTCGGCCGGCTCACCATGCGCCGGCTCGGCGACGCGCTCGAGGTCGAGGCGATGGCGATCTACCACCACCTCCCCCGCGGCAAGGAGCAGCTCCTCGACGGGCTGGTGGTCCACGTCGCCTCCGGCCCCGCGGAGGCGGCGGGCGTGACGGCCGCGAACTGGCGGGACGTCCTGCGCGCCTGGGCGGCCGATTACCGCGCGCGGCTGCTGGCGCACGCCGGCGTGCTGCCCCTGCTCGTCACCCGCCGCAACCCCGCCGCGCTCAGCACCACCGTCGGGTCGCTGCGGGAGGTCCTCCGCCGCGGCGGCGTCGCGGACGACACGGCCGCGGTCGCGGCGCACACCCTGCTCGGCTACGTCATCGGCCACGCCGCGCTGGAGGTCCGCGACACCCGCGAGGACGGCGCGGACCGCCCCGTCGACTGGGACGCCCGCTTCGACGCCGGCCTCGGCCTCGTCATCGGCGGCGTCCGCTGACCGCCTCGGCGCGGCGGGGACCTCGTCCCGGCGGATGACGGCTCGTCCGCCGGGACGAGGAGGCCGCCGCGATCGGCCGGCGCGGCGCCTCCTGCCGAAGATCGTGGCGGTTTCCCTTCCCGTCGGCGTGTCGTTCTTCGTCCGTTACGTCGGAGAGAGACGCTATGCCTGGCACCTCAGAGTGAGCGGGGTCACAGGTCTCCGGTACCTCGGGACCAACGGACAACCGTCCCAACGGGCTATGGCCGGTGATGGCGAACCGCTTCACACTTGGGTGCGTCAATAAAGGAAAGCACCACAACCGACCAGTTCGAGACCGGAGGCACACGATGTGCCCGCACCAGCCGCCCTGTCCCGCGCACCACGCACCCGACCGCGACGCCGCCCGGACGCTGGCCTCGCACCCCGAGCAGGGGTGGAGCCTGCTGTGCAACGGCGTCGTGCTCTTCGAGGACACCGGTGAGCTGCTGCCCGACGGGGGAGTCATCGCGCCGCACCGGCCGACGGACCTGCAGGCTCCGTCCGCCGCTTGAACGGTCTCCACGGGGGACTAGTTCGAACGGATGATCATCCTCGGGGGCACGGCCGCCCAGCCGCCGCATCCGGGCCCGCACCGGGCCCGGAGCAGACCCACTGAACCCACTACTCCCGGCCGCCCGTCCGCACCGGACGGGCCGCCCACCTCCGCAGCCACGGCTCCGCCGCCCTCCCGACCGCGGCGGGGTCCCGGTTCAGATCGTGCCGCTCCCCCGCCAGCACCTCGACGTGCGCCGCGTCCGCGGCGTCCGGCACGCCGAACGGGTCGCGGTCCCCGCTGACCACGAGCACCTCCACCCCCGCCGAACGCAGCTCGTCCGCCCGGCTCTTCGCCGGGTCCCGCGGCGGGTGCAGCGGGAACGCCAGCGCCAGGACGCCCACCGCGCCGGCGGCCCGCGCCGTCCGGCACGCGACACGGGCGCCGTTGCTCCGGCCGCCCTGGACCAGCGGCACGTCCCCCGCCCGCTCCCGGATCCGGCCGACGACCTCCAGCCACGCCTCGTCCTGCTTCGCCGCCGGTCCCGGCGCGCGGCGGCCGGCGAGCCGGAACGGCTGCATCACCCGCGCGACGGAGCCGCCGAGGCCCAGCGCGGTCTCCCGGACGGCGAGCAGGTCGGGCGCGTCCACTCCCCCGTTCGACCCGTGCGTCAGCACCAGCAGGAACGCCGGGTCGGCGGCCTCGTCCAGCACCGCCTCCGCGGGCCCGTGCGCCGTCACGATCTCCATGCCGCTCACCGTAGCCCCACCATGGAACGACCAGTGAGGCAGACTGCCGGTATGGAGCAGATGACCGAGAGCGAATGGCGCGCCTTCGTGTCCGAGGGCACCCGCACGGGCAAGGCCGGCGTCGTCCGCAAGGACGGCTCACCGCACGTCACGCCGATCTGGTTCGTGCTCGACGGGGACGACGTGCTGTTCAACACCGGCCGCAAGACCGTCAAGGGACGCGCCCTCGCCCGCGACCCGCGCCTGTCGATCTGCGTGGACGACCAGGAGCCGCCGTTCTCCTACGTGCAGATCCAGGCCGAGGCGGCCCTCATCGAGGACCTGGACGAGATGCGCCGCTGGGCCACCGCCATCGGCGGGCGCTACATGGGCGACGGCCGGGCCGAGGAGTTCGGGGCGCGCAACGCCGTCCCCACCGAGTACCTCGTCCGCGCCCGCATCACCAAGGTGATCGCCGAACGCGACATCGCCGACTGACCGCGCACCGGCCGGACGGGCGCCGGGCGGTCAGGCGCCGGGCCCGCCCATGGCGAGGCGGAGCCGCTCGGCGAAGCTCTCGTGCAGCAGCGGCCCCCACGGGTAGCCGTCCGGGACCCGCACCGCCTTGCCGAGCACCTCGTGCGTCTCGCCCGGCCGCCGCTCGGCCGGGTCCTCCGCGTACCGGACGGCGAGCAGCGCGTACATGTGGTCGAGGGCGCCGAACGCCTCGCCGGTGAGCGCCGGGAGCGTCCCGTCCGCCGCGGCCTCCTCCAGGACCGGCTCCCACCACAGGTCGGGGTCGCCGTCCTCGCCGAAGTCCCGGCGCAGCCGGGCCCGGACCTGCCCCGCGATGCCGGGGTCGGCGAGCCCGCGCCGCCACACCTCGCCCGCCTCGGCGGCGCGCCCCCGCAGCGGCAGCGTCCGCGCGAGCAGCTCGGTGGCCAGCGGCCCCACCTCCGCGTCGGGCGGCTCCTCCCCCAGCGCCGCGCCGAACGCGCCGATCGCCTGGTCGAGGTAGGAGATCCCGAGCGCGACGGCGAGCCGCGCGTACGCGTACGGGGCGCCGGCCCGGTCGATCAGCTTGAGCCCCGCGGTCAGGACCCGCTGGGCACGCGCCGGATCGCCGCGCTCCAGCAGCCGCTGCGCGAGGTCGTGCGCGGCGGGCGGCCCGTACTCGGGGTCGCCGGTCGCGACCGCCGCCTCCCAGTGCTCCCGCGCCGTGTCGAACTCGCCGGCGTCGTCGGCGATCCGGGCGAGCGCGAGATGGGCGGGCGGGAGGTACGCGGCGTTGCCGAAGTCGACCACGACCCGCCACGCGGGCGCCGCCAGGCTCTGCTCGCCGGCCCGCTCGTAGGTGAGGGCCAGGTGGTACGCGGCGCGCGGCCCGTACTCCGGGTCCCCGGTGGCGATCGCGGTCCGGTCCGCCTCGCGCGCCCGCTCCACGTCGCCGGAGTCGTCCAGGACGACCGCGAGACCGAGGGCGGCCTGCGCCCTGCAGTCCGTCTCGCCGAGGGCGAGCACCTCCTCGAACAGCACGGCCGCCCGCTCGGGCTCGCCGTTCTCCGCGAGGTTCCGGGCCTCCTCGCACACCTGCGCCGGGTCGTCGGACACGCGCTCCGGTGACTCGCTCATCGGTCTCTCGCCCTCTGGAGGTCGGGGTCCGCCCAGAGCCTAGCGAGCCCGCACCCCCGCGTCTCGCGACGACACCCAGAAACCCCCACCAAGATCACAAAACTGCCCAGGGGGCGATCCCCTGGAACCCCGTTGCGAGCCGGTCGATCCTCACGCCACCGTGGTGGTCCGGCGTGACCGTGCGGGATGTGTGAGTGTCGCTGCGGTCGCCCGGCTCGGCGGGTCGTGCTACCTGTGACCGCGCCACCCGAAGCGGGCGCCCTTACTCCTCGTAGGCGTCCGGGGGCGGGCAGGAGCAGACCAGGTTGCGGTCGCCGTAGGCCTGGTCGATGCGGCGGACCGGGGGCCAGTACTTGTTCTCGCGCAGAGCGGGGAGGGGGTAGGCGGCCTCCTCGCGGCTGTAGGCGTGCTTCCAGTCGTCGGAGACCAGGGCGGCGGCGGTGTGCGGGGCGTTCTTGAGCGGGTTGTCCTCGCGGTCGTAGGCGCCCTCGGCGACGCGGCGGATCTCCCGGCGGATCTCGATCATGGCGTCGCAGAAGCGGTCGAGTTCGGCGAGGTCCTCGGACTCGGTCGGCTCGATCATCAGCGTGCCGGCGACGGGGAACGAGAGCGTCGGGGCGTGGAAGCCGTAGTCGATGAGGCGCTTGGCGACGTCCTCGGCCGTGATGCCGGTCTCCTTGGTGATCCTGCGGAGGTCGGCGATGCACTCGTGGGCGACGAGGCCGTTGCGGCCGGTGTAGAGGACCGGGTAGTGCGGGGCGAGCCGGGCGGCGAGGTAGTTCGCGCCGATGATGGCGCCCTCGGTGGCGGCGCGCAGGCCGTCGGGGCCCATCATCGCGATGTACGCCCAGGAGATCGGCAGGATGCCCGCGGAGCCCCACGGGGCCGCGGAGATCGGGCCGACGCCGGTCCCGGGGCCGGCCTCCGCGCGGAGCGGGTGGTTCGGCAGGAACGGGGCCAGGTGCTCGCGGACGCCGATGGGGCCGACGCCGGGTCCGCCGCCGCCGTGCGGGATGCAGAACGTCTTGTGCAGGTTGAGGTGCGAGACGTCGGAGCCGAACTCGCCCGGGCGGGCGAGGCCGACGAGGGCGTTGAGGTTGGCGCCGTCCACGTAGACCTGGCCGCCCGCGTCGTGCACGGCGGCGCACACGTCGGTGATCGTCTCCTCGAAGACGCCGTGCGTGGACGGGTACGTCACCATGATCGCCGAGAGCCGCTCGCCGTGCTTGGCGATCTTCGCGTGCAGGTCGTCCAGGTCGACGTTGCCCCCCTCGTCGCACTTGACGACGACGACGCGCATCCCGGCCATGACGGCGCTGGCCGCGTTGGTGCCGTGCGCCGACGACGGGATCAGGCAGACGTCGCGGTGCTCCTCGCCGCGGGAGGCGTGGTAGCCGCGGATGGCGAGCAGGCCGGCCAGCTCGCCCTGGGAGCCGGCGTTCGGCTGGACGGACACCTTGGCGTACCCGGTGATCTCGGCGAGCGCGTCCTCCAGTTCGCCGATCAGCTCGACGTACCCGGCGGCCTGGTCGACGGGGGCGAACGGGTGGAGGTCCGCGAACTGCGGCCAGGTGATCGGCTCCATCTCCGCGGTGGCGTTCAGCTTCATCGTGCAGGAGCCGAGCGGGATCATGGAGCGGTCGAGCGCGATGTCCTTGTCCTGCAGCCTGCGCAGGTAGCGGAGCATCGCGGTCTCGGAGCGGTGCGCGTGGAAGACGGGGTGGGTCAGGTAGGGGCTCTCGCGGCGCAGGCCGTCCGGGATCGCCTCGGCGACCGCGGCGGCGCCCTCCGCGGGGACGCCGAACGCCTCCAGGACGGCGGTGACGTGCGCGGGCACGGTCGTCTCGTCGCAGGCGATCCCGACGTGGTCGGCGTCGGCGCGGCGCAGGTTGATCCCCCGCTCGCGGGCCGCGGCGACGACGTCCGCGGCGCGGCCGGGGACGCGGGCGAGGACGGTGTCGAAGAACGCGTCGTGGACGATCTCCACGCCGCCGGCGCGCAGCCCGGCGGCGATCTCGGCGGCCCGGCGGTGCGTCCGCTGGGCGATCGCGGCCAGGCCCTCCGGCCCGTGGTAGACGGCGTACATGCTCGCCATGACGGCGAGGAGGACCTGCGCCGTGCAGATGTTGCTGGTGGCCTTCTCGCGGCGGATGTGCTGCTCGCGGGTCTGCAGCGCCAGCCGGTGGGCGGTGGCGCCGTCGGCGTCGACGGACACGCCGACGAGCCGGCCCGGGAGCTGCCGCTGGATGCCCTCGCGGACCGCCATGTAGCCGGCGTGGGGGCCGCCGAACCCGTACGGGACGCCGAGGCGCTGCGCCGAGCCCACGGCGATGTCGGCGCCGGACTCGCCCGGCGGGCGCAGCAGCGTCAGCGCGAGCAGGTCGGCGGCGGCGACGACCGCGGCGCCGCGCTCGCGGGCCTGCGCGATGACCGGCTCCAGGTCGCGGACGGCGCCGGACGCGCCCGGGTACTGCAGGAGCACGCCGAAGAAGTCGCCGTCCGGCAGCCCGCCGGACAGGTCGGCGGTGACGACGTCGATGCCGAGCGGGACCGCCCGCGTCCGCACGACCTCGATCGTCTGCGGCAGGGCGTCGGCGTCGACCAGGAACGTCCCCGGGTCCTTGCGCTTGGAGACGCGGTGGGCGAGGGCCATCGCCTCGGCGGCGGCGGTCCCCTCGTCCAGCATGGACGCGTTCGCGACCGGCAGGCCGGTCAGGTCGCTGACGACGGTCTGGAAGTTGAGCAGGGCTTCGAGGCGCCCCTGGGAGATCTCGGGCTGGTATGGGGTGTAGGCGGTGTACCAGCCGGGGTTCTCCAGGACGTTGCGCATGATGACGCCCGGGGTGATCGTCCCGTGGTAGCCGAGGCCGATCATCGACGTCAGCACGGTGTTGCGGGCGGCGAGCTCGCGCAGCCGGTCGAGCGCGGCGCTCTCGCTCAGCGCGGGCGGCAGGGCCAGGGGGCGGGAGGTGCGGATCGCGGCGGGGACCGCGGCGTCGATCAGCGCCTCGGCGTCGGAGTAGCCGATGGCGGCGAGCATCCGGTCCCGCTCGTCCGGGGACGGGCCGATGTGCCGGTCGGCGAACGCGGTGCGGGGATGCTGCGGCGAGGCCACGGGGGCGAAGAACTGGGCGGTCATGGAGAGCCTCCTGGCTGCTGCGGTCGCTCAGGTCCGGCGCCGGCGCGGGCCCGGCGGCCGGTCTCCCCCTCTGTCATCGGCACCTGAGAGCTTCACCCGCGCGGCGGGGTTTCCCCTTCGGTGAGCCGCCCTTCCCCGGGTGCGGGGACCGACGCCTGCTTTCCAGAGGTGCCTCGCCCGAGCGGTCCTTTTGCCTGAGAGGTTCCGGGGAGGTTGCCCCTTCGGCGCCCCATGCTGGCGGCATGGGATCTCTCCCGCCCAGGGTCGACGGCATGTCCACCACGAACCCTACCCAAATCCGGTCGAAGGGACCGGCACCGCCCGTGCCCCGGCGCGCGTCCGCGCGGTACCGGCGAGTAAGCTATATACGTTTGACCTGGGATAGGACGGGCCGCGGACCTCTGGACGAACCGGGGCCGCGCAGTGCCGACGCGAGGCTCGCGAAGGCGCCGGCCGCTCGACTGCGCGCCGCCGGTTCTGGGACGCTGATCACGATGACGGACGGTCAGGGCGGCGGGAGCGCGTGACGCAGACCCACGACAAGGCGGTGCGCCCGCGGGAGGGCGCCGACGCGGGCGTGCCCGTGGACGAGCCCGCCCAGCCGTACCGGATCCGCCGCTCGTCCGACGCGATCAGGTTCGCGGCGTCGGTGACCGGGCTGGCGGTGGTGATGCTGCTGGTGTCGGTCGCGCAGGGGACGACGCACGGCCTGCACTCCGACATCCAGGAGGGCACCGCGCACGCGCCCCGGATGCTGCTGTCGCTGGCCACGCTCGTGTCCAGCTTCGGCGTGCTGGCGGCGCCGATCGCGTTCGGGATCGTGCGGCTGTTCCACAAGGACGGCACCCGCGTCGCGATCGCGCTGCTGGCCGCCATGATCGCGTTCGGGATCACGGTGGGGCTGGACGACCTGTCGGTGCGGGCGGCGCCCGGCGGCGTCCTGGACTCGCTGATCTGGGGCGGCACGGAGACGGCCCCCATACACACCGACATCGCGCCCGTGATCGCCTTCGTCAGCGCGGTGGGGATGGCCGGGCGCATCCGGTGGCAGGCCGCGACCTGGACGATGATCGGGCTGGCCGCGCTGACCGGGCTCACCGCCGCCTACGCCTCGGTCGCCGCGCTGGCGGCCACCTACTTCCTCGGCCGCGCCATCGGCCACGGCACCCTGTACGCGGTCGGGACGCCGAACCCGCGTCCCCCCGGCACCGCGGTCGTCGCGGCGCTCGAGCGGCTCGGGCTGCGCCCGGTGCGGGCCGTCCGGCTGGACGGCACGCCCGACAGCGGCGAGGAGACCCGCCGGTACGGCGTCGTCCTCGCCGCGGGCCCCGCGGACGGGGACACGGCCCCGGACCGCGACGCGGGCGAGTGGGACCTGGAAGTGCGCGTCCTGGACCGCGACCAGCAGACGGCGGGCCTGCTGTACCGGGTCTGGCGCCTGCTGCGGCTCCGCTCCACCACGACCGGGCGGGCGCTGCGGTCGCTGCGCCGGTCCCTGGAGCAGGAGTCGCTGATGGCCTACGCGGTGGCGGCGGCGGGCGTCCGCACGCCCCGCCTGGTCGGCACGTCGGAGGTCGGCACGGAGGCGGCGCTGCTGGCGTACGAGCACGTGCCGGGACGGCGGCTGGCGGACGTCCCCGACGAGGAGATCACCGGCGCGCTGCTGACCGACGTGTGGCGGCAGTTCCGCGCCATGCAGGCCGGGCGGCTGGCGCACCGGCGGCTGCAGGACGGGGCGGTCGCCGTCGGCGCGGACGGCCGCGCCTACATCACCGACCTGCGGGCCGGGGAGACGGCGGTGGGCGACCTGGCGCTGCGGCTGGACCTGGCGCAGCTGCTGACGACGCTGGCGCTGCGGGTGGGCGCGGAACGCGCTGTGCGCACCGCCGCGGAGGTGCTCGGCGGGGAGGCCCTGGCCGCCGCGGTGCCGCTGCTGCAGCCGGTGGCGCTGTCCCGGGCGACCCGCACGGCGCTGCGCCGCGACCGGGAGCTGCTGACCGGCATCCGGGAGCAGATCGTCCGGCTGAAGCCGGAGACGGAGGTCGCGCCGCTCCGGCTGGAGCGGTTCCGGCCCCGGACGATCTTCAGCATCGTGGCGCTGTCGATCGCGGCCTACATCGTGATCCCGCAGGTGGCGAGCCTGGACCTGGCGGCGATGGCGTCCGCGGCGACCTGGCACTGGGCGGCCGCCGCGCTGGGCGGGGCGGCCCTTACCTACCTCGCCGCCGCGTTCATGCTCATGGGGTTCGTGCCCGAGCGGCTCCCGCTGGGGCGGACGGTGCTCGTCCAGCTCGCGGCGTCGTTCGTGAAGCTGGTGGCGCCGGCGGCGGTCGGCGGCGTCGCCGTCAACACCCGCTACCTGCAGCGCTCGGGGGTGCGGCCCGGCCTGGCGGTGGCGAGCGTCGGCGCGTCGCAGCTGGTGGGGCTGGTCACGCACGTCCTGCTGCTGATCATGTTCGGGTTCCTGACGGGGTCGACGACGAAGGCGACGCAGGATCTCGCGCCGTCCCGGACGATCGTCATCGTGGTGCTGTCGCTGGGGCTGCTGGCAGGGCTGGCGCTGACCGTCCCGCGGGTCCGCCGGGTGGTCGCCTCGCGGCTGAAGAGCATGTTCTCGGGGGTCGTGCCGCGGCTGGTGGACGTCCTGCAGACGCCGAAGAAGCTGTTCACGGGGATGGGCGGGACGCTGCTGCTGACGGTGGGGTTCGTCCTCTGCCTGGACGCCTCGATCCGCGCGTTCGGCGGGTCGCTGCCACTGACGACGGTCGTGGTGGTGTTCCTCACCGCGAACGCGGTCGGGTCCGCGGCGCCCACGCCCGGCGGCCTCGGTGCCGTGGAGGGCGCCCTGACGCTGGCGCTGACGATCTCGGGGCTGACCGCGGAGACGGCGACGTCCGCGGTGCTGCTCTACCGGCTTCTGACGCTGTGGCTGCCGGTGTTGCCCGGCTGGGCGGCGTTCACCTATCTGCAGCGCCGTGAGGCGCTCTGAGGGCCGATCAGCCGGTGCGGCGGGCGCGCCGCCGTCCGGCCAGTTCGTCGTGGGGATGCTCGTCCGGGGCGTCGCCGGTGGCGGCGCGCTCACCGGGTAGTTCCGCGAGGCTGCCCTCCACCTCCTGCCACACCCGTCCGAGCGCGATGCCGAACACGCCCTGCCCGCCCTGGAGGAGGTCGACGACCTCGTCGGCCGAAGTGCACTCGTAGACGCTGACCCCGTCGCTCATCAGGGTTATCTGTGCGAGGTCCTGGACGCCGCGGTCGCGCAGGTGGGTGACGGCGGTGCGGATCTGCTGCAGCGAAACCCCGGTGTCCAGGAGCCGCTTCACGACCTTCAGGACGAGGATGTCGCGGAAACTGTAGAGCCGCTGGCTGCCCGACCCGTGCGCCGCGCGCACGCTCGGCTCCACCAGCTTGGTGCGCGCCCAGTAGTCGAGCTGCCGGTAGGTGATCCCCGCGGCAGCGCACGCCGTCGGGCCGCGGTAGCCGACATCCTCCGGCGGCACCGACACCTGCGTGTCGAAGAGCAGCCCCTGCTCTCCGGCACGCCGGGACGCCATGTGCCTGTCGGGGGTCGCCTTGCCCTCGCCGCTGCTCACCGCCACGCGGACCTCCGGCTTCTATCATCCCGTGCCGGTTCGTCAAGGGGGTTTGACGAATTACACCACGGGTGTTCCACCAGCACGGTAGGTGCCGGTCAGGGTGTGGTCAACGTTCACCGTCGGCGCGTCGCATGCCCGGATGAACCGGCTTCACGTGGGCAAACTGCGCACCTCGGCCGCCAAACCTCTCCTACCCCGATGCTCCCCCACGGAAAACCGCCAGGTCCAGGGCGATGCACAACCAATCGCGCCACGGTATGAACATACACCCGAGAGTGACATTCCCCACGCACTCCGTCCTAGTCCCAGCTCAGGCATGACCCCGACGTTCATTCGGTCAAGCTTCCCCACCCCCGCCCTCACAACGAGACGCGAAAACGACACCCCGCACAAATGACCACGCCACGGGTCGCAAGCGAAACCGGGAAGGCACAGGTCGCCCCTTGGGCGATACCAGCTCACCACCTCAATGATCACCCACGGCTCGTGCGGCCGGAGCGAGTGCAGCGAGCGCAGGTCGCACGAGCCGCCGCACGGTGCGCCGTGCGGACCGGGGGTTCCAGGGGGTCACCCCCTGGGCTAGCACCTAGCCAGCTCTGCCGAAGTCCTCTGGGGAGATCGTGTCGAGGAACTCGCGGAACTTCTCGACCTCGTCCTCCTGCTCGTCCGGGATGGCGACGCCGGCCTCTTCCAGGACGTCCTCGCTGGCGAAGATCGTGGCGCCGGTCCGCAGGGCCAGGGCGATGGAGTCGGAGGGGCGGGCGCTGACCTCGACGCCGTTGGAGAAGATGAGGTCGGCGAAGAAGATGCCCTCGCGCAGGTCGGTGATGTTGACGGTGCGCAGCTGCACGCTGAGGGCGTCCAGGACGTCGCGGAACAGGTCGTGGGTGAGCGGGCGGGCCGGCAGCACCCCCTGCTGGGCGAAGGCGATCGCGGTCGCTTCGACCGCCCCGATCCAGATGGGCAGGTAGCGATCGCCCTCCGTCTCCTTCAACAGGACGATCGGCTGATTGGAGGGCATCTCGACCCGGACGCCGACGACCTCCATCTGCTTCACTGCGGCTCCCTGCTGGTTCTCGCTGTCTCGATCACCTTGTGCAGCGGATCGATTCGTGACCGAACCCTGTAGCCAACGTACACCCGTGCCCGGACGGCTCGTGATTCCGCGGGTGCGGGAAAATCCTCCGCGGCCCACATGATCATCGGTCCAGGCTTTCGCGGATACCGGCCGACACCAGTGCCGCGTGGAGCCTGACGGACAGCGCGGCGATCTCCCGGGCGGTCTCGGCGGCCTGCTCGTGGGCGCCGCGGCTGCGGCGGCGCAGCTGCGGCGCGACCATCTGCTCGATGAGGCCGGCCTGCCGGTCGGCGGCGGCCTTCACGGCGCGCAGGTGCCGGACCTCGAACCCGTACTCGCCGAGCGCGGCGGCGGCCCGCGCGATGTTCAGCGCGTCGCCCTCGTAGTGCGTGCCGGCCCTGCGGACGAGCCCGTACTCCTCCAGCCTGGCGAGGAGGGCCTCGTCGATGCCGGCGCCGTCGAGGAGCTGGCGGCGCGTCAGCCGGACGGCGGGGTCCTCGGCGGTGGTGTCGGCGGCGACGAGGGTGCGGGGGCGGCGCGGTTCGGGCGCGCCGAGCGGCGGGACGTCCTCGCCGCGGTCGCGCGCCTCCAGGTGCTGCCGGATCACGCGCAGCGGCAGGTAGTGGTCGCGCTGGGCGGCGAGGACGAACCGGAGCCGCTCCACGTCGGCGTCGCAGAACTTGCGGTAGCCCGACGGGCTGCGCTCCGGCTCGACGAGCCCCTCGGACTCCAGGAACCGGATCTTCGAGACGGTGATGTCGGGGAACTCGGGCCTGAGCAGGCCGAGGACGTCCCCGATCGTCATCAGGGACCGGGCTGGCTGCGCGTTCACGGCCCCTCCCATCGTCGCGCGTCCTTCCGCCCGCGTCAGCCGTGCGCGGGGTTGGTCAGGAACACCAGCCGGAACTTGCCGATCTGGACCTCGTCGCCGCCCGACAGCGCGGCCTGGTCGATCCGCTGCCGGTTGACGTAGAGGCCGTTGAGGCTCCCCACGTCGCGGACGGAGAACGCGTGGCCCTGGCGGGAGAACTCGGCGTGCCGGCGGGAGACGGTGACGTCGTCCAGGAAGATGTCGCTCTCGGGGTGCCGGCCCGCGGAGGTGCGGTCCTTGTCGAGGAGGAAGCGGCTGCCGGCGTTGGGGCCGCGCTTGACCACGAGCAGCGCGGTCCCCGGGGGGAGCGCCTCCATGGCCATCTGGTCGGGGCCGGGGGACTCCTCGGCGCCGGCGTCGGTGTCCAGGGCCTCGAACCCGCCGATGGAGATCGTGGACGTGGACTCGCCGGGGGACTCGCGGTGCGGTGGCGGCGACGGCGAACTCCGGGTCAGCGGGGTGCCGCAGTTCGAGCAGAAGCGGGCATCATCCGGGTTGGCGTGACCGCACTGCGTGCAGTAGACGCTCGGCATCGATCGGCTCGGCCTCCTACCTTCGGCGTACCGCCCGCGGGTTCCCGCCGCAGCGGGAGCCGCCTGCGCCACGCGCTCCATCCAACCAACCCACGCCGGGGAACCGCCCCCGACCACGGTCCAGCTCACCGGCCGCTCACGCGACGGTCGCCGCAACTTACGCGGGTATTACCCGAGGGGTCAACTGGAACGGCGAGCCGACTGGACCAAACTACATTCGTCAATGATCGCAGGTCTACGCCGCCGCGCGGACGGCCGATCGCGACGGCCGCGCCGCGGCGCCGGTCGACCGCTCCCCCCGTTCCCCTCTACGGAGACCGTACCGCGCCCACGGTCACTTTCGCGCGCGGGTTGATCAGGACGCCGGCGCCCTTTCCCTGCAGCGTCCTGACCAGGCCGCCGGGGATGTTCATGGCGGTCGTCATCGTGTGCGGGTCGCCGATGGCGAGGAACCGGTACGGGGCGGTGAGGACCTCCCCGTCGGACTCGATGCCGTGCCGGCCGTCCACGAAGTAGGTGTCGACCCCGGCGCGGACGTCGTTGACCTGGACGACCTCGGCGCCCGCGTCGCGGAGTTCCTCCAAGGCGTCGAGCAGGTCGATCGCCTTGACGGCGCCGCCCGGGTCGCTGATCATCATCTCGATGCCGGGCCCTTCGGCGGGAAGGGTGCCGGCCAGGAGGCCGTAGGTGGTGGTGCGCTCGCGCGCCTCCTGCAGAGCGGTCTCGCCTTCGGCGTCGCGTTCCAGTTCCGCCTTGGTGTCCTCCAGTTCGCGCAGGTCGCCCTGCAGGCGGTCGGAGCGCTGGCCCAGATCGGACAGGATGCCGACGAGCTCGTCCTGCCGCGCGGTGGCGAAGGTGGTGTCCCGCTTGGTCGACTGCACCTGGACGACGACCGCGAAGCCGAGCAGGAGGCACAGCAGCCCGCCGGCGAGTTGCGCGCGGCTGACTCGCGGCCGCAACAGCCCGGCGAGCCCGCGCAGGCCCGCCGGCTCCGGCGGAACCCCGTCCGCGGCCGCCTCCGCAGCCCCTTCCCCAGGCTCGTTCACCCGCTCGCCCGCGGGCTCGTTCACGTGCTCGCCCGCGGGCTCGATGGGGCGCTCGTCCTCGCGGGCGGTCATGCGCCGAACACCCTCCGCCGGATGCCCGCCACGTTGGCGAAGATCCGGATGCCGAGGACGACCACGACGCCGGTCGACAGCTGGGAGCCGACGCCGAGCTGGTCGCCGAGGAAGACGATCAGCGCGGCGATGACGGCGTTGCCGACGAACGAGACCACGAACACCTTCTCGTCGAAGACGCCCTCCAGCCGGGCGCGGAGGCCGCCGAACATGGCGTCGAGGGCCGCGACGATCGCGATCGGCAGGTACGGCTGGAGCCACAGCGGCACGTCCGGCTGGAGCAGCAGGCCCAGCGCCACACCGATCAGCAGCCCGATCAGCGCGATCATCTCCGGGTCACCTCTCCCCTGCCGGCCGTCCGCTCGCCGGGCGTCCGCTCACTGGCCGTCCTCCTCGCGGGGGACGGCGTACCGCAGCCGGACCGGCCCCGCCGCGGGCAGCCGCACGTCCGGCGCGCCGCGCGTGCCGTACCGGATCCGGTAGCGCTCCTCCAGGGCCCGCAGCCGGCGGTCGGCGGCCGAGCCGGTGAAGGCGTCCCGCAGCCGGCCCGGGTCGCCCAGCGCCGTGACCTCGTAGGGGCGGGTCAGCGGCCGGTAGTCGACCAGGATCGCCTCCCCGGCGGAGCGGATCGCCGTCGTCGCCGTGAGCCGCTGGCCGTTGACGCCGATCGCCTCGGCGCCCGCGGCCCAGAGCCCGTTGACCAGGACCTGGAGGTCACGATCATAGACCCGTCCGCGGGCGCCGCCGCGCGCGGCGAGCCCGTCCGGGTCGTCGCGCGGGGAGTCGTC
This sequence comes from Actinomadura livida, assembly GCF_014648675.1. Classification (GTDB taxonomy): domain Bacteria; phylum Actinomycetota; class Actinomycetes; order Streptosporangiales; family Streptosporangiaceae; genus Spirillospora; species Spirillospora livida. The sequence goes on along the minus strand of NZ_BMRO01000002.1, from coordinate 258,354 downwards.
CAGGGTGACGACGAGCCCTTCGCCGGTGGCGGGCGCGGCGGCCGCCGCGGCGGCCGCGCGGGCGAGCCGGGACCGGACGCCGTGGCCGGCGTCCCCGCGGGCGAGCGCGGCGGCGCGCTGCCGCTCGGTCTCGGCGCGGAGCCGGTCGAGGCGCCGCCGGAGCGCGTCGGTCTCGGCGGTGCGGGCGTCGATCTCGTCGATCAGCCGCGAGCGCCGCTCGGCCGCGACGGGCTCGCTGCGGCGCACCTCGGCCCCGGCGACGGCGATCAGCGTCCCGGTCAGCACGAGGACCAGCAGGACGCCGCCGCCGCGCCGCCCCCGCCGGAGCGGGCCGCCAGGGGCGTCCGGGCGGCGGGCCCGGCGCGCCGCCGCCTCCGCGTAGCCGGGGTCGAGGAGCTTGCCGGCGAGCAGGTCGGCGAGCAGCGACATGGACGCGTCGGGCCGCCGGGGCCGTCCCGGGGCGCGGCCGCCGGGCTCGCCGGGGTCCTGTCGTGCGGTCACCGCCCCATCATGGCAAGGGTCGGCGGCTTTCCCCGCCCCCGGCTCAGCCGACCCGCGGCATGCGGAGGACGTAGCCGACCCGCGGGACGGTGTGGATGAGGCGGGGGCCGCGGTCGTCCAGCTTGCGGCGCAGGTAGCTGATGTAGGTCTGGACGACGCCCTCGCCGCCGGTGAAGTCGTACTGCCAGACGTGGTCGAGGATCTGCCGCTTGGTCAGCACCCGGCCGGAATTGCTGAGCAGGTAGCGCAGCAGCGTGAACTCGGTGGGCGCCAGGTCGATGGGGACGCCGCCGCGCCGCACCTCGTAGGCGTCCTCGTCCAGTTCGAGGTCGGCGAACGTCAGCCGCGCCCGTTCCCGCGCGCCGGGCCGGGTGCGGCGGAGCACGGCGCGGACGCGGGCGGCCAGCTCGTCCAGGCTGAACGGCTTGGGCACGCGGTCGTCGCCGTCCACCGGCCCTCCGGCCCCGTTCCCGGCGGCGTCTGGGCCGGTGAGGAGCACGACCGGGGCCTCGCAGCCGTTCCGCCGCAGCCGGGCGCGGACGTCCGGGCCGGGGCCGTCCGGCAGCGCGGCGTCCAGCACGATCAGGTCGGGGCCGAAGCGGGGGGCGCTCGCCAGCGCCTCGGTGCCGGACCGGGCGACGGCGGTCTCGAAACCCTCGTAGCGCAGGGCGGTCGCGACGAGGTCCGCGACGTAGGCGTCGCCGTCCACGACGAGGATCTTGGTGGGGTTCACAGTGCCAGTCTGTCCCCTGGGCCCTGTGGGTGCACTGAGGGGACTCTGCGGATCCGCTCAAGAATCCCCGTGCGGAGGTGCGCGTTAGGCGGAGGCGGGCCTGGTGAGACCCATGTGGACGGCGAGCCCGGCGAGCACCGACCCCATCAGGTACCGCTGGGCCCGCCGCCAGCCGGGCCGCCGGGCCAGGAAGACCGCGATGCCCCCGGCACCGAGCACGATGAGGGCGTTGACCGTGACCGCGACGGTGAGCTGGGTGAGGCCGAGCAGGACGCTCTGGACCGCGACGTGACCGCGGTCCGGATCGGTGAACTGCGGGAGCAGCGACACGTACAGGACGGCGATCTTCGGGTTGAGCAGGTTGGTGACGAGGCCCATCGTGAACAGCCGGCGCGGCGGGTCGGCGGGCAGGTCCGCCGGGGTGAACGCCTCCTGCCCGCCCGGCCGGACCGTCTGCCAGGCGAGCCACAGCAGGTACCCCGCGCCCGCCACCTTGATCACGGTGTAGAGCGGCGGGACGAGGGTGAACACGGCGGTGATCCCGGCGGCCGCCGCGAGCACGTAGACGCCGAACCCCGCGGCGACGCCCGCGAGGGAGATCAGCCCGGCCCGGCGGCCCTGGGTCACCGACCGCGACACGAGGTAGATCATGTTGGGCCCGGGGGTGAGGACGAGGCCCAGCGCGACGAGGGCGATGGCCGCCAGCGCGGTTGACGAGATCATTGCACTCCCCGGTCGATGATGACCCGAGCCTAGATCTCGGAGTAAGCTCGGTGCAATACTGATATTGCTCTCGGTGCAATTCAGGAGGCGGGATGGCGGACTACCGGACGGTCGCGGACGCGGTGGCCGCCGACATCGCGGCCGGGCGGCTGCGCCCCGGCGACCGGCTGCCCACGCAGCGCGCCTTCGCCCGGCGGCACGGGATCGCGAACTCGACGGCGAGCCGCGTGTACCGGGAACTGGCGGCCCGCGGCCTGGTGGTCGGCGAGGTGGGGCGCGGCACGTTCGTCCGCGCCGCGCGGCGCCCGCCCGGCCCGGCCCTCGCGGAGCCCGCGGGCGCGCGGGTCGACCTGGAGCTCAGCAATCCCTCCGTGCCCGGGCAGAGCGAGCTGATGCGGGCCGGGATGGAGCGGCTGCTCCGCCCCGACGTCCTCGGCGCGGCGCTCGGCCCCGCCGGGGCCGCCGGAACGCCCGCCGCGCGGGAGGCGGCGGCCGGGCTGCTGGCGGCGCCCGGGTGGCGGCCCGACCCGTCGCGCGTCCTGTTCGCCGGGAACGGGCGGCAGGCGATCGCGGGCGCCGTGGCCGCGCTCGTGCCGCCGGGCGGCCGGCTCGCGGCCGAGGCCGTGACCTACCCGGTGATCAAGGGCATCGCGGCGCGGCTCGGCGTCACGCTCGTCCCCGTCGAGACCGACGAGCACGGCCTGTGCCCGGACGCCCTGGCCTCAGCCCACCGCAGCGCCCCGCTCGGCGCCGTGTACCTCCAGCCGACGCTCCACAACCCGTACGGGACGACGATGCCGCGCGAGCGCCGCGCCGAGCTGGCCGCCGTACTGGAGCGGCTCGGCCTCCACGCGATCGAGGACCGCGTCTGGGCGTTCCTCCCGGAGGACGGCCCGCCGCCGCTGGCGGCGGAGGCGCCGCACCGCACGGTCGTCGTCGACAGCCTCTCCAAGCGCCTCGCACCCGGCCTCAGCGTCGGGTTCGCCGTGCCGCCCGCCGAGCTGACCGGCCGCGTCGCCGCCGCGCTGCGGTCCGGTGCGTGGGGTCCGGCGGCGTTCGCGCTGGACGCGGCGACCGGCTGGATCACCGACGGCACGGTCGCGGCGGTGACCCGGGCCAAGCGGGCGGACGCGGCCGCCCGCATGCGGATCGCCGCCGAACGCCTCCCGGGGGCCGCGGGCCGGTCCGCGCCGCGCGCGTACTTCTGCTGGTGGGACCTGCCGCCCCGGTGGCGCGCGGAGACGTTCGTCGCGGCGGCGGCGCGGCGCGGCATCGCCGTCACGCCCGCGGCCGCCTTCGCGGCGGGCACCGGCTCGTCGCCCCGCGCGGTGCGCGTCGGCCTCGCGTCCCCGCCGCTGCAGCTCCTCGGCGACGCCCTCGGCGTCCTCGCCGAGATCGCCGCCGGATCGCCCGAGGACAGCCCCGTCGACTGACGGCGCGGGTCAGGTGCCCGCGCGTTCGACGACGGCCGCCCATTCCTCAAGGAGCGCCTGGGCGACGTCGGCGTCCGGGCCCTCGGCCCACAGGTGGGTGACCGGCTCGGCGGGATCGGGCAGCACGAGGACCCAGCGGCCGTCCTCCTCGACCACGCGGACGCCGTCGGTGGTGTCGATCGTGCGGGAGCCCGCGGCCTCCACGACGTGCCGCATCACGCTGCCCTTGGCCGCCCACGGCGTGGGGACGGAGCGGCGCAGCAGGTGCGCGTCGGGGATGCGGCGGTCGATCTGCGACAGCGTCAGCCGCGTCCTGGCGACCAGGCCGACGAGCCGGACGAACGCCGCGATCCCGTCGACCGTGCCGCTGAACTCGGGCATCAGGAACCCGCCCCGCCCGTCCCCCGCGAAGACCACGCTGGGCTGGGCGGCGGCCTTGGTCAGGACGTCCTGGGACGTGGACGTCCACTCGACCTGGACGCCGTGGAACCGGCACACCTGCTCGGCGACCCGCGTCGTCGTCACCGGCAGCGCGACCCTGCCGCCTCGTCGCTCCGCCGCCACCAGGTCCAGCATGACCAGCAGCGCCCGGTCGTCGCCGACCAGCTCGCCGTTCTCGTCCACGAGCGAGATCCGCTCCCCCACCGGGTCGAAGCGGACGCCGAACGCGGCCCGCGACGACGACACCAGTTCGCCGAGCCGCTCCAGGTCGCGCATGCGCTCGGCGAGCGTCTCGGTCGGGTTGGCCTCGTCCAGGCCGACGTTGCGGGTCAGGACCTCCACCCCGACCTTGCCGAGCAGGTTGGGCAGCACGAGCGACGCGACCCCGCCCGCGCAGTCCAGGACGATCTTCAGCCCGGCCTCGCGGACCCCGCGGATGTCGACGCGCCGCAGCAGGTCGCGGGTGTAGGTCTCGACGACGCGGGGCGGGTAGGCCAGCTCGGCGATCTCGCCGGGGAACGCGCGGCGGTACTCCTGCCGGCCGAAGACGCGCTCCAGCTTGCGCTGCGCGGCCTGGGACAGGTCGGCCCCGTCGGGGTCGAGGAAGATGATGTCGACGCCCTGCGGGTCGCCGAGCGTGGTGCGGATGTAGATGCCGCCGACGCTGTCCTCGCGGCCGGTCTCGAACCGGGCCACGGTCAGCGGGGTGGCCTCCAGGTCGTGGACGTTGATCGCGCTGGCCGTCAGGGCGCTGTTCACCGCGCGTTTCAGCGTGCGGGCCGCGCGGGACACGTCGCGGCCGGTGACGACCGTGGTGCCCTTCTTCAGCGTCGTCGCGTACGCGCTGGCGAGCCGCACCGCGAGCTCCGGCGTGATCTCCACGTTGACCAGCCCGGACACGCCGCGCGGGCCGAACAGGTTGCGCTGCCCGCGCGACTCCCAGATCACGCTGGTGTTGACGACCGCGCCGGCCTCGATGGTCTTGAAGGGGTAGACCTTCACGCCGCTGGAGACGTACGCCTCCGCCTCGATCACGCACTCGTCCCCGATGACCGCGCCCTCCTCGACGCGGGCGCCGGCCATGATGTCGGTGTTCTTGCCGACCACGCAGCCGCGCAGGTTCGTGGACGGCGCGACGAACACGTTGTCGTGGACGACGGCGCGGTGCAGGAACGCGCCCTCCTTCACGACGACGTTGCTTCCGAGGACGGTGTACTCGCGCAGCTCGACGCCCGCCTCGACCTTGGCGTAGTCGCCGATGTAGAGCGGGCCCTTCAGCACGGCCTCGGAGTCGACCTCGGCCCCCTCGGCGACCCAGACGCCGGGCGACACCTCGAAACCGTCCAGGTCGATCGCGACCGCACCGGACAGCATGTCGGCCTGCGCCTTGAGGTAGCTCTCGTGGGTTCCGACGTCCTCCCAGTAGCAGTCGGCGACGTAGCCGAACAGCGGAGCGCCCTCGGCGAGCAGCTTGGGGAACACGTCGCCGGACCAGTCGACCGACTCGCCCTCGGCGACGTGCTCCAGGACCTCCGGCTCCATCACGTAGATGCCGGTGTTGACGGTGTCGGAGAACACCTGCCCCCACGTCGGCTTCTCCAGGAACCGCTGCACGCGGCCGTCGTCGTCCACGATGATGATGCCGAACTCCAGCGGGTTCGGGACGCGCTTGAGCCCGATCGTGACCAGGGCGCCGTTCCGCTCGTGGAACCGCACCATGTCGGTCAGGTCGATGTCGGTGAGCGCGTCGCCGGAGATGACGAGGAACCGGTCGTCGCGCAGCGCCTCCTCGGCGTTCTTGACGCTGCCGGCGGTGCCGAGCGGGACCTCCTCGGTCGCGTAGCTCAGCGACATGCCGAGCTCCTCGCCGTCGCCGAAGTAGTTGCGGATCAGCGCCGCCAGGAACTGGACGGTGACCACGGTCTCGCTGAACCCGTGCCGCTTCAGCAGCCGCAGCACGTGCTCCATGATCGG
>NZ_BMRO01000002.1:249823-252493 GCF_014648675.1 Actinomadura livida | reverse complement strand
GGCCGGGGACGAGCCGCGGCCGGCCAGCACCAGCTGCCGCGTCTGCTCCCAGTAGAGGACGGCCGCCCACCAGTACAGGCCCGTCCCCCAGATGGCGAACGACCATCCGGTGACCTTCGCCGCGGTCGCCGCGCCGCCGTCGTGGTCGCCGAGGAGAAGCAGCGGGAACGCGTACAGCAGGCACATCGTCCCGGCCTTGCCGATGAAGTGCACCGGGAGCGTCCCGCCGTACCCGAGCCGGCGGATGATCGGCGCGATCGGCAGGATCGCGAACTCCCGGGCCACCAGCACCACGACCAGCCACACCGGGATGATGTCGCGGATCGTCAGCCCGACCAGCGTCGCCAGGATGTAGAGGCGGTCGGCCGCCGGGTCGAGCACCGTCCCGAGCCTGCTCGTCTGGTTCAGGACGCGGGCGAGCTTGCCGTCCAGCCAGTCCGACAGGCCCGCGAACACCAGGACGCCGAGCGCCCACCAGTCGGCCTCGATCAGCACGAGCCAGAGGAACAGCGGGACCCCGACGAGCCGGGCCAGGCTCAGCGTGTTCGGCACCGTGAAGATCCGGTCCTGCGGGGCTTCCTGCTCTGTGCTCACCGACGCGTTCGCCTCCCCTGGTCCCTTGATCCTGACCCTACCGGTAAGGGTCCGGAAAGCTCCCGATGACGTCGCCCCCTTTCGGCCGGCCGACCGCCACGTGCGGGGCCGCCGCCCGCTTGACAGCACTGGTCAGCCCGCGAGCGCGGGACGGCGACCGCCTATAGTTCTGCGCACTCCCAGACGAAGGGCTGAAGTTGTCCGTCCCCCCGCCGGCGCTCACGATCACCCTGGGCCGGAACGCCTACCGGTGGCCGCTCCGCATCTGCCTGACCGCGCTGACGGTCGGCCTGGCCGTCTCGCTGTCCACGCTCACCGGCCCGGGCGCGTGGGCGCCCGAGGAGGCCGGGCGCGCCGTGGCCGTCTGCGGCGGCGGCGCCGCCCTCATCGCCCTGGCGGCGGCCGCGTGGGCCTTCGTGATCTACCAGGACCGCCTCATCGTGACCATCGGCCGCGACGGCCTGATCCTCCGCCGCCGCGGGAGGGAGGCGGCCATCCCCGCGGCCGCCGTGGACGCGGTCGGGATCACCTGGCCCGTCGCCGACCCGGTCTGGACGGTCTGGTTCGACCCCGAGGCGGCACCGGGCGCCGGCGCGGTCACGAAGGTCGACGGCCGCGCGGCCGTGCTGCTGCGCGAGCGCTCGCTTCCCCAGGGCTGGCTGGAGGCCGTCCACGCCACCGCCACGGAGACCCTCGGCGCCTGCTGGCGCGTCCTCGACGACGAGGGCCGCGAGGTGGACCCGCTCCCCCGGGACGCGTTGCGCGAGGCCGACCACGTCGTCGTGGACGGCGAGTGGCGCTACCGCGACGACCGCACCGGCGCTCTGCTCGCCGTGGCCTGCACCCCGCCCGCGGAGTCGCCCGGCCTCCCCCTTCCCGGCCGGACGACCGTGCTGCGCGATCCCCAGGCCCGCACGCTGCTGGAGTTCCGAAGGGGACGCGCGGCGGGCGGCCGGGTGCGCGTGTTCCTCGCCGACGGACGGCCCGCCGGCGAGATCCGGGGCTCGCTCGAGCCGTCCTTCCACACGCCCGACGGGACGCTCCTCGGCACCACCCGGGTGACCGGCGGCCGCCACGTCGTCACCGGCGTGGACGGCCGGGAGTCGGCCACGCTCCGGATCGAGGGCGACGACGACGGCGTCCATCTGCGGCTGGAGCGGTCCCCGTCCGCCCCCGGCCCGCTGCGCACCCTCGCGCTGGCCCTCCCCATGGCCGTGCACGGCACCGGGCGGCACCGCCCCGTCAGGTGGGCGGGGCGCAGGTCAGGACGGGCTTGACGTCCACGATCGGGGTGCCGTCCAGGGCCTCCAGGTCCCGGACGCGGACGCGGTTCCCGGTGATCTCCAGGATCTCGACCGGATGCAGCCCGATGGGGTTCGGGCGGTCGGGCGAGCGGGTGGCGAACACGCCGTGCAGCGGGACGGCGGGATCGTCGCGCGGGTGGACGCGCAGGACGTCGCGCGGCGACAGGTGCAGCCAGGTCAGCACGAAGACCCGGTCGCCGGGGCGCAGGCCCTCCAGCGCGGGCAGCACGGCCCCCTCGAACACCAGCCATGCCTCGGGCGAGCCCTCCGGGCCCTGCTTGGGCGCGGACGCCCGGTCGGTCAGCGGGGACTCGACGTGCCCGACCGCCGTCACGGTGAAGTCTTCTGCCATGCGGCCGATTCTCCCAGGCCGCTCCTCATATCCCATGGACGCCGGTTGCGGCAACCGGGGTGCGGCGGGTTAGCGTCGGGGGCGACAGATCGCGGGGGTCCGGCGAACCGGGCTGAGATAGCGGCTGAGACGGCCGCTGACCGCATGAACCTGACCGGGTAATGCCGGCGTAGGGAGAGATCGAGTCGTCATGACCGAACCTGTGGTTCCAGCTGCCCGCAAGACCTACCTGCAGGGCTCGCGGCCGGAGATCCGCGTCCCGATGCGGGAGGTGCCGCTGACCAACGGCGACGCCGTCGTCCTGTACGACACGTCCGGGCCGTACACCGACCCAGAACAGGAGACCGACGTCCGCAAGGGGCTGCCCGCGCTGCGGGAGCCGTGGATCATCGAGCGCGGGGACACCGCGCCGTACGACGG
>NZ_BMRO01000002.1:157052-249809 GCF_014648675.1 Actinomadura livida | reverse complement strand
CGCCCGGAGGACGCCGCCCGCCGCGCCGCGGGGGGCGGGGCGCCGGCCCCCGGCGGCTTCCCGCCGCGCCGGCCGCGCCGCGCGGCCGGCGGCGCCGTGACCCAGCGGGCCTACGCGCGGCGCGGGGAGATCACGCCGGAGATGGAGTTCGCGGCGCTGCGCGAGGGCGTGGCGCCGGAGGTCGTCCGCGAGGAGCTCGCGGCGGGGCGGGCCGTGCTGCCCGCCAACGTCAACCACCCCGAGATCGAGCCGATGGTGATCGGGAAGAGGTTCCTGGTCAAGGTGAACGCCAACATCGGCAACTCGGCGGTGGCGTCGTCGATCGACGACGAGGTCGAGAAGATGACGTGGGCGACCCGCTGGGGCGCCGACACGATCATGGACCTGTCGACCGGCCGCGACATCCACACCACGCGCGAGTGGATCCTGCGCAACTCGCCGGTGCCGGTGGGGACCGTCCCGCTGTACCAGGCCGTGGAGAAGGTGGGCGGCAACCCGGCGGACCTGACGTTCGAGGTCTTCCGCGACACCGTGATCGAGCAGGCCGAGCAGGGCGTGGACTACATGACCGTCCACGCCGGGGTCCTGCTGCGGTACGTGCCGCTGACGGCGAACCGCAAGACCGGGATCGTCTCCCGCGGCGGGTCGATCATGGCGGCGTGGTGCCTGGCGCACCACGAGGAGAACTTCCTCTACACCCGCTTCCGCGAGCTGTGCGAGATCTTCGCGGCCTACGACATCACCTGGTCGCTCGGGGACGGCCTGCGCCCCGGCTCCATCGCCGACGCCAACGACGAGGCGCAGTTCGCCGAGCTGCGCACCCAGGGCGAGCTGACGAAGATCGCCGCCGAGTACGGCAACCAGGTGATGAACGAGGGGCCCGGGCACGTCCCGATGCACAAGATCAAGGAGAACGTCGACCTCCAGCAGGAGTGGTGCGACGGGGCGCCGTTCTACACGCTCGGCCCGCTGACCACCGACATCGCGCCCGGCTACGACCACATCACCTCGGCGATCGGCGCCGCGATGATCGGCCACCACGGCACCGCCATGCTCTGCTACGTCACGCCGAAGGAGCACCTCGGGCTGCCGGACCGCGACGACGTCAAGGCCGGCGTCATCGCCTACAAGATCGCGGCGCACGCCGCGGACCTGGCGAAGGGGCATCCGGGCGCGCAGGCGTGGGACGACGCGCTGTCGGAGGCGCGGTTCGACTTCCGGTGGGAGGACCAGTTCAACCTGTCCCTCGACCCGGACACGGCCCGCTCCTTCCATGACGAGACGCTCCCGGCCGCACCGGCGAAGACCGCGCACTTCTGCTCCATGTGCGGCCCGCACTTCTGCTCGATGAAGATCACCCGCGATGTGCGCCGGTTCGCCGAGGAGCGCGGCCTCGCCGAGGACGCCGCCCTCGGCGAGGGGATGCGGGAGAAGGCCGAGGAGTTCAAGGCCGCCGGCGGGCGGGTCTACCTGCCGCTCTCCCCCGGCGGCGGCTGACCCGGCGGCGCCCGCCCAGGCTGCGCCTGACCGAGCGCGGTCCGCTCCGGCGGCGTCCCCGGACGGCCTTGAGCGGACCGCGAGACCCGCCGCGGCATCGGCCGCGGCGGGTCTCGCGCATCCCCCCGGCGAGGCCGGCGGAGGGGCGCGGCTACTATCGAGGGACCGTTCCAAAGCCGCGGATCCCCCCGAATCGCCGCAGGCCCATAGACCCGCCGGGAAGGATCGACGACCCAGTTGACCAGCGACGACTCGCCGAAGGCGCCCGCCCGGGCGCTGCGCGCCGACGTGCGCCGCAACCGGGCCAGGCTGATCGGCGCGGCACGGGAGACGTTCGGGCGCGACGGCGCCGACGCGTCCCTGGAGGGCGTCGCCCGGCTCGCCGGCGTCGGCATCGGGACGCTCTACCGCCACTTCCCGACTCGGCAGGACCTCCTGGAGGCGCTGCTCGCCGACGCCTACGGCGAGCTGGCCGCCAAGGCGCGCGAGCTGATGCTCTCCCCGTCGCCCGGTGACGGGCTCCTGGAGTGGCTGCGCGCGTTCGTCTCGGGGGTCACCGCGTTCCGCGGGATGGCGGCGGCGGCCGTGGTGTCGCTGCGCGACGACCGGCCGGAGGCGGCCCGGGCGGTGCGCGAGGCCGGCGGGGCGCTGTTCGCCCGCGCCCAGGAGGCCGGGGACGTGCCGCGGGACGCCGTGTTCATCGACGCGCTCCGGCTCGCGGGCGCGATCGCGATGGTCACCGAGGACGACCCGGAGGCGGCGGAGCGGCTGCTGTCGCTGGCCGCGACCGGGCTGGCCCGCGGCAAGGCGGCCGCGCGCTAGCCGCGCCGCACGGGCAGGCCGAGCACGGGCAGGCCGAGCACGGGCCCGGTCATTGTGTCTCCGGGACGGGCAGGATCCGGCGGGGACCGCGCGGCGCGTCGCCCCGCTTGCGCCACTCGCGGGGGTAGCCGACCGACACCTCGATGTGCGGGACGTCGCCGGTCCAGATCGTCCGGGGGATGTGGAGGTGCCCGTACACGACGGACACCGCGCTGAAGCGGTCGTGCCAGCCGGCGGTGCGCTCGGTGCCGCACCACTGGGCGAACTCCGGGTACCAGAGGACGCGGGTGGGCTCGCGGACGAGCGGCCAGTGGTTGACGAGGACGGTCCGCGTCCCCGGTTCGAGGGCGGCGAGGCGCTTCTCGGTGTAGGCGATCCGGGCGTCGCACCAGGCGTCCCGCGTGGGGTGCGGGTCCGGGTGGAGGAAAATCTCGTCGGTGCACACGACGCCGGCCTCGTGCGCGATCGCGAGGGCCTCCTCCTTGGTGGACGCGCCGTCCGGCCGGAACGTGTAGTCGTACAGGATGAACAGCGGCGCGACCGTCACGGGCCCGCCGTCGCCGTCCCACACGGGATACGGGTCCTCGGGGGTCAGGACGCCGAGGCCGCGGCACATGTCGACGAGCCTGCGGTAGCGGGCCTCCCCGCGCAGCCGCACCGGGTCGTCCTTGATCGTCCACAGCTCGTGGTTGCCGGGCGTCCAGATCACGGTGGCGAAGCGTTCGCTCAGGGTGCGCAGCGTCCACTCGACGTCGGCGAAGCGCTCGGCGACGTCGCCGGCGACGATGAGCCAGTCGCCGCCGGACGCGGGCCGCAGCTCCTCGACGAACGCGCGGTTCTCGGGGAACCCGACGTGCAGGTCGCTGATCGCGTAGACACCGCTCATCCCAGGATCGTAAGCCCCGCGCGGCACGGCGGCTCCCGCGGCGGTGCCTCAGTCCGTGTCGGCGGGGAGCGTGAAGAGCCGGATGTGGACCGGGCGCGCGCCCGGCGGCGCGTCCTCTCGGTCGTGGCTGTGCTCCTGCAGCAGGCGGATGTAGGCCTCGAAGAACTCGGCGAGGCCCTCCTCGGTCATATGGGCGAATCCCCGTGAGAGCAGGGCCCAGGCGTGGTCGCGCCGGTACTCCTCGGGAAGCCTGCTGAAGAGCTCCATGTCCTCGGCGTGGCGGACGCGCAGCAGCTCGTCGATGACGGGCTGGTCCTCCGGGGCGACGGTGTCCGGCCGGGGCATGCGCACGTCGCGCGGGGTCTCGGCACGGCGCCACCAGCGCTCCCGCCCGGCCGACCGCTCGGGGATCTCCTCGATGAACCCGTGCTTCTCCAGCTGGCGCAGGTGGTAGCTGGTCGTCCCGGTGTTGGCCCCGAGCACTTCCCCGATCGTCGTCGACGTCGCGGGGCCGTGCACGCGGAGCCGGTGCAGGATCCGGCGGCGCAGCGGGTGGCTGAGCGCCTTCATCCGTCCGGGGTCGTCCAGGATGACGGGCTCGGAATCGTCCTTCATGAGGAGCAGTCTAGTTCTACAGAAGGATCTTTGCAGAGAATCCTTTGCAGAACTTTCTCTGCAGACTACGGTCCCGAGCATGAGAACAGTGATGACCGCCGCGCTGACGCTGATCGTCGGCGCGCTGCTGAGCGTCTTGAGCCCCCCGGCGGCCTCGGCGGCCGGCCCGGTCCCGGCGCCCGCCGGCCTGACCGCGACCGAGGTGAGCTTCCAGGGGTTCGGCGGGCTCACCCTGCGCGGCACGGTGCTGGCGCCGCAGAAGGCGCGCGGGCCCCTGCCGGGCGTCGTGCTCGTGACGGGGTCCGGGTCCGGCGTCCCGCGCGAGTACCTGCTCACCGAGGCCACCGAGTTCGCGCGGCGGGGCCTCGCCGTCCTGATCTACGACAAGAGGTCGGCCGGGTACACCCAGTTCCGCCGCTCCTACTCCGAACTGGCCGACGACGCGCTCGGCGCCGTGCGCGAGCTGCGCGCGCAACCCGGCGTCGATCCCGCGAAGGTGGGGCTCTGGGGGCTGAGCGAGGGCGGCTGGGTGGCGCCGCTCGCCGCGTCCCGGTCCGCCGACGCGGCGTTCGTGATCGTGGTCGGCGGCAACGCGATGACCCCGATCCGCCAGCAGGTCTGGAACGAGTCCTCCGGGCTGCGCCGGGCGGGCGTGTCCGGTTCGCTGATCGACCGCGGCAAGCGCAACTTCGCCCGGCTGGGGGCGGACGCGGACCTGTTCGCCGAGGCGTTCCACGACGCCCCGGGCGTCCTGGAGCGGGTCCGCCAGCCGGTGCTCGGGATCTGGGGCGGCCGCGACCTGCAGACCCCGCCCGAGGACAATCCGCCGCTGTTCGCGCGGGCGCTCCGGCGCGGCGGCAACACCCACTACACGTTCCGCTTCTTCCCGGAGGCCGACCACGGCGTCCACGAGACTCCGGACCGGGGCCTCACCCGCGGCGACGCGCTGGCCCCCGGCTACGCCGACCTGGTCGGCTCGTGGGTCCGCGACGTGACGAGCGGGCGCCTCCCCGACGCCGATACCGCGCCGCTCCCGGAGCAGGACTACCCGAGCGTCGCCATCGCGCCGTCGCCGTGGTGGGCGTCCGTCTGGATGCAGACCGCGGCGCTCGCGCTGTTCGTCGTCGCGTTCGCCGGCTACCCGCTCGCCGCCCTGGCGCGCCGGCTGCGCGGCAGGACGGTGCGCCCGGTGAGCCGCTGGGCGGGCCTGCTCGCCGGGGCGGGGCTCACCGCGGCCGCCGGCCTGGTCTTCTACATCTTCTACCTGATGGCGGCGGGGAGGTATCCGGACCCGGGCCCCGTTCTGGCGGGCCGTCCGCTGCCGTGGCTGGCGCTGCAGGGGCTCGCCGCGGCCGCCGTCTGCGCGGGGGCCGCGACCGCGGTGTCGTGGCGGCGGGCCGCCGGTTCCGTCCCGGTGGCCGAGCGCGTCCGGCTCGGCCTCCTGCTCACCGCGGGTGCCGTGTTCGTCCCGTGGGCCGTCTACTGGGGTCTGCTCGTCCCCTGACTCAGCCTCGACCAGGGGACGCGGCCCGGCTCCCGTGAAGTGCGGGCCGCGTCCCCGTGGCGCGTTCAAGCGTCCTTGCCCCAGAAGTAGACGCCCAGGCTCATCGCGAGGATGCTCACCCAGCTGGCCACGGCCCTCAGGTTGTTCCAGGCCGTCCAACGGCCGGAGTAGTCCGCCCAGACCTTCGCCGCCTCCGCGGCGTCCGCCGGGATCGCCGTGCCGTCCAGGGCGTTGTTCATCGGGATGTTCACCGCGAAGCTCGGGACGAGCGCACCCGCGAAGTACACGCCGGCCGCGACGAAGAACAGGACGGCCGCGGACTTCTCGTCCAGGGTCAGCAGCAGCACTCCCGCCGCGATCGCCACGACCGGGATCAGCAGGAACATGGCGATGAACAGCGGGTTCTGGATCTTCTGGTTCATGCCCTGCATGGCCTCGACGGCCGCCGCCGGCCGCGCCGCGTTCAGGCCCGGCATCACGCCGGTGGAGAAGGCGAAGTAGGCCCCGGTCATGCCGGCGGCCATGATGAGGGAAAGGGTCACCGAAGTCCCGGCGAGTACGGATCTCATCGTCGTTCCGATCTGTCGAAGGGGCCCTCGAAGGGTCGGGTCGGGGGCCGGGTCAGGTGTTCCAGACGCCGCTGGCCGCGGTCAGCCGCGCGTACTCGGCGAAGTCCCGCGGCGCGCGCCCGAGCGCGCGCCGCACGCCGTCGGCGGGCAGGGAGTTGCGTCCGTCCAGGACGGTCGAGAACAGGTACGTCAGGAAGGCGATCAGCTCCCCCGGCAGGCCGTGCTCCTTGAGCACGGCGGCGTAGTCGTCCACGGCGACCGGGACGAACGCGATGTCCCGCCCCGCCGAGCGGCCGATCTCGGCGACGGCCTCGGCCATGGTGAGGGCGCGGGGCCCGGTCACCTCGTAGACCTCGCCGGTGTGCCCGCCGCGGGTGAGCGCCGCGACCGCCACGTCCGCGATGTCGTCGGCGTCCACGAACGGCTCCGGCACGTCCCCGGAGGGCAGGGCGACCTCGCCCGCGCGGACGGGGTCGAGGAGGTAGTCCTCGCTGAAGTTCTGCGCGAACCAGCTCGCCCGCACGACCGTCCAGTCCATGCCGGACGCCTGGACGATGCGCTCGCACTCCTGCGCCTCGTCCTCGCCCCTGCCGGACAGGAGCACCGCGTGCCGCACGCCGGCGTCCCGGGCCTGCCGGGTGAAGGAGCCGATGGCCTCGGCCGCGCCGGGGGCCGCGAGGTCCGGGTAGTAGGACAGGTAGACCTTCTCGACGTCCCGCAGGACGGGTCCCCAGGTCGTCGCGTCCTCCCAGTGGAAGGCGGGCGCCGCCGACCGGGAGCCCATCCGCACCGGGACGTCCAGGGCCTCCAGCCGCTCCACGACGCGGCGGCCGGTCTTGCCTGTGCCGCCGAGGACGAGGGTGAGGCCGTTCTCGATGTTCCGCACGTCGTTCGTCATGTCCCCGAGTCAACTGCCGGGCGGTTCCGGCCGCCATCGCCGAGAAGCTCGCCCGCATACGCCGGCGTCTACGCTTGCCGCATGGACGCCCTGACCGACCTCCTCGACGGGCCTCGGGCACGAGGCGCGTTCATGCTCCGCGCGTCGTTCAGCCCGCCGTGGTCGCTGCGGATCCAGGACGAGGCGCCCATCACGCTGCTGTCGATGGTGAGCGGCGACGCGTGGCTGACCCCCGACGGCGCCGAGCCGCGGCGCGTCTCCCCCGGCGACATGGCGATCCTCCGTGGCCCCGACCCCTACACCGTCAGCGACGCGCCCGGGACCGAGCCGCAGATCGTCATCCACCCGGGGCAGGTGTGCACCACGCCGGACGGGACGAGCATGTCGGGGACGATGGACCTCGGCGTCCGCGCCTGGGGCAACGACCCCGGCGGGCCGGCGGTCATCCTCGTCGGCACCTACCAGATGCGCGGCGCCGTCACCCGGCGGCTGCTGGCCGCCCTCCCGCCGCTGGCGGTCGTCCGCGGCGACGAGTGGCGGTCACCGCTGGTCGGCGTGCTCGGCGAGGAGGTCGGCAAGGACGAGCCCGGCCAGGACATCGTCCTCGACCGCCTGCTCGACCTGCTGCTCGTCGGGACGCTGCGGGCGTGGTTCGCCCGCCCGGGCGCCGAGGCGCCCGGCTGGTACCGCGCCCACGGCGACCCGGTCGTCGGCCCGGCACTGCGGCTCCTGCACGACGACCTGTCGCACCCCTGGACCGTCGCCGGCCTCGCCGCCGCGGTGGGCGTCTCCCGCGCCGCGCTCGCGCAGCGGTTCACGAAGCTGACCGGCGAGCCGCCCATGGCGTACCTCACCGGGATACGCCTCGCCCAGGCCGCGGACCTGCTCCGCGAGAGCGACGCGACGCTGGAGGCGGTGGCGCGCCGGGTCGGCTACGGCACCGCGTTCGCGCTCAGCACGGCCTTCAAGCGCCAGCACGGCGTCAGCCCGCAGGAGTACCGCTCCGCCGCGCCCGCCCGGACGGCCGTACCCGGCTGAGCAGCCTGCGGGCGAGCGGCACGCACAGCCCCGCGGCGGCGATCAGGGTGAGCCCGGTCGGGATCCATTCCCGCGACCCGTCCACCGAGTACACCCGGCTCGGTCTCCCGACGTCGATCGCGGGCACCCGCTCGCCGGCGGAGAGGTCGCCGCGCCCGGCGCCGTACATGCTCGTCTCGTGCGCCTCCGAACCGGCGGCGGGCATGAACGTGCCGTACCAGGAGCACGACTCGTGACCCGGGTGCTCGACGCACGACAGGCGCTCGGCGGTGAACGTCCCGGACGCCCCGTCGGCGCGTGCCGCCCGCCATACCGCGCCCAGGTTCGGCACAGTGAAGAACAGCAGCAGGAACGCCAGTGCGGCCGTGACCGTCACGGTGAATCCCGACGGCGCCCCGCGGGCGCGGCGCCGGCCGCCCGGCGGCCCGGCGTCGTCGCGTTCCGGGTCCCGGCCTGGTTCCTCCGGGTCCCGGCCTGGTTCCCGGACGCCGGTCATACTTCGGCGGGACGGCCACGGTCGCCGGCGCAGTCGCAGGTGGCCGCGCCGTCGCGGGGCTCCGGCGCGTCGCGGCGGTGGAGCAGCATCGCGACCACCATCGGGGCGAACACGACCCCGTTGTAGAACAGGTGCAGCTCCACCCGCGGTATCAGGAACTGGATGAGGCTGGTCGGCACGGGCCGGCCGCCCAGGTTCGCGCCGGCGTGCGCCTGGATGAACAGCAGCAGGTGCTCCAAGTGGTGCCAGACCTGGATGTAGAGCGCGATGTTCCACCACGTCCGCGACCGTCCCGTGAAGCCGCGGCGCACCAGGATGAAGCCCGCCAGCATCACCAGGGCGTACCCGTAGTGCAGCGCCTCCGACGTGACCAGCCAGGGGAACCACTGCCCGGCCACACCGCGGGACTCCGCCGCGGGCCGCCCGAGGACCCAGATCTGGACGGCCTGGACGACGTGCTCGGCCCAGTGGGCGAGCACGATGAACAGGAACACGTTGAGAGCGGCTCGGTGGTTCCGGGTGTTGAGCCCTGTCATCAGCTTCGACTGATGGGCGATCGCGGTCATGAACGGCTCCCTCGCGCCGTGGTGCGTTTCGTGTCGGTGCGACTGCGTCACGATCAACAGTCACAGCACTCCGCGCCTTTGTCGCCGTGCCGGGCCGATACCGGACGGCGGCCCCGCCGCATGCGCCCGCCGAACGCGACGCGGGCGAATTTCCGGCCCAGATGAGACCGGCACCCGTGCGGCGTCAACCTCCGAGAGCGATTTCGTCGCCGGATGGCCGCAGGCGGCCCCGGCCTTGCGTCCCGTCGGATCACTCGCTAGCGGGGGGCGGGGTCACCCGCCGATGCGGAGGGTGGGCTCGGCGCGGACGGGCGAGTCGTCGGCCGCATCCGGGATGAACTGGACAACGAACGCGTAGTCGGCCAGGACCGACTCGGGGACCTCGCCCGACTCGCCGAAGGCGGCGATCTCGCCCCAGCACGGCGAGCCCAGCGAGCCGCTGTGGTGCCGCACCGACAGGCCGGCGCACAGGTTGGCGAACCGGAGCCGCTCGGCGAGCGGGAGGCCGGCGAGGGTGCCGAACACGAAACCTGCGGCGAAGACGTCGCCCGCGCCGGTCGGGTCGAGCGCCTCGACCGGCAGCGCGCCCACCTCGGCCCGCTCCCCGGTCGCCGAGTCGATCGCGATGGCGCCGTCCCCGCCGCGCTTCACCACGACGACCGGGACGCGCTCGGCCAGGGCCTCGGCGGCCTCCAGCGGCGTGCCCGTGCGGGTGTAGGCCATCGCCTCGGCGGCGTTCGGCAGGAACACGTCCACGTGGCGGAGCCGGTCGAGGACCTCGGCGGGCCAGGCGCCGGTCTGGTCCCAGCCGAGGTCGCCGAAGACCAGCGCGCCGCGGCCGCGCATGGCCGGGATCCACGGCGGGACGGGGCGGTCGACGTCGACGAAGCACGCCCGGGCGGACGGCGGCGGCTCGCCCGCCAGGTCGTCCACCGGGCCCGGCACGGGGCGGGCATAGGTCACCATGCTGCGGTCGGAGTCGTAGGCCATCGACACCGTCACCGGCGTCGGCCAGCCGCGGACCCGCCGGGACAGCCCGAGGTCGACGCCCTCCTGCTCGGCGAGGGTCCGCCACAGGTAGGCGCCGAACATGTCGTCGCCGAACGGCGCCGCCAGCCCCACCCGCAGGCCGAGCCGGCTCATCGCGACGGCGATGTTGGCGACGCCGCCGGGGGCCGAGCCGAGCCCGTCGGTGACGAGCTCGGTGCCCGGCGGCGGCAGCCCCGGCAGCCCGGTGAAGATCATGTCCATGAACACGCGGCCGGACAGGAACACGTCCAGCGCGGGCGCCGGGCCGCTCCCGCCGCGCAGCCGCTCCCCCGCCGGCCCGCGCTCGGCGCAGGGATCGGCGAGGGACGGCTCCGGCGGCACGCCCGGCGCGGTCTGCTGAGTCACGAGGCCCCCCGGGTGCGAGGCTGGGCACGGTCCTCCGGACCCTAGCCCGCACGGCTGACAAACACGTCTACGTCGAACGTACAGCCGGAACCCGGTCGACTGACTGCCCGTTTTTCCCCTTGAGTGCTCTCCTTTCCGTATGGAGCTGGGAGATTTCGCCGGGTCGCGCGACGCCGCCGCCCGTTGACCACCAAGTGGTTCCACCGGTCGCCACGGGTGGAACGCGAGGAGGAGCTGCCCGATGACCGACTTTCCCGCCCGGGTCCGAGGACTGCTGGACGATCTCGACACGGCCTCCGGCGAGGCGATCGGGGAGGCCGCCGCGCTCCTGCTGGACTCGGTCGAGGCCGGCGGGATCGTGCACGTCGCGGGGGCCGGGCACTCCCTCGCCCTGGTGTGCGAGACGTTCTACCGGGCCGGCGGCCTCGCCGCGGTCCGCCCCGTCTGGGACCCCCGGGTCCTCCCGCTCGGCGGCGCCGTGCGCAGCACCCGCGCCGAGCGGCGCGCCGGGGCCGGCCGCGCCGTCGTGGAAGCAGCGGCGCCCGCCCCGCCCGACGTCGCGGTCGTGTTCTCCACCAGCGGCCGCAACCCCTACCCGGTCGAGATCGCCGCGGAGTGCGCGGCGCGGGAGGTGCCGGTGGTCGCGGTGACGTCGGTGCGGGCTGCGCGGGGCGCCGCGGCCCGGACCGCCACGACGCTGGCCGATCACGCCCGGATCGTCCTGGACACCCGCGTCCCGCCCGGCGACGTCCTGCATCCCGCGGGGGCGCCCCGCACGGCCGCCGTCTCCACGGTGCTCGCCGCGTACGCGTGGGCGCGCGTCCTGGCCGCCCTCGACGACCTCGCGGCGGAGCGCGGCGCGGACCCCGCCCGCTGGACGAGCGCGAACGTGCCCGGCGGCGACGCGGTGAACGCGGCGCTGCTGGAGCGGTACCGGCACCGCGTCCCGGAGTTGACTGGCGAGTAGGAAAGGGCTTCCTTCCTGCGGCGTTTCGCGTATTGACCGGCTCGCTCCTTATGACATGATGCGTGGCCACATCGGACCGGAACGAGGAGCGAGATGACGACGAGACCGGCCGGGGACGACCTTCTTGCCGTGTTCAAGCGCGCGGACCTCGGCGGCGACGAGAAGCTCGACCTGATGGAGTTCACCCTCGTCCTCGACGAGCTCGGGCTCGCGTGGACGCGCGCCGAGACGCAGGACAGGTTCGAGAAGGCGGACACCAACCTCGACGGGTTCATCTCCTACGGGGAGTTCCGCGCGATCCTGGAGTCCCAGGGCTGGGCGAGGGGCCCGCTGCCCGGCGCACGCGCCTGAACCCGCGGCAGGACACCGGCGGGCCCGCCGGCCGTTCCGGCGGGCCCGTCCGTCGCTCCGGGACCCGGGTCCTGGACCCGGGGTGTCAGACCCTGCGGCCGCGCAGTTCGCGGTACCGGCGGACGAGGGCCGCGGTCGACGCGTCGGGCGCCCCGCCCGGCGGCTCGGCGGAGGTGAGCGCGGGCACGAGGTCCATCGCCATGACCTTGCCGAGCTCGACGCCCCACTGGTCGAAGGAGTCGATGCCCCAGATCGTCCCCTCGACGAACACGATCTGCTCGTACAGCGCGACCAGGGAGCCGAGCGTCTTCGGGGTGAGCTTCGGCGCCAGGATCGTGCTGGTCGGGCGGTTGCCCGGCATGACCTTGTGCGGGACGAGCTCCGCGGGCGTCCCCTCGGCGGCGATCTCCTCGGCGGTCTTGCCGAACGCGAGCGCCGAGGTCTGCGCGAGCAGGTTCGCGGTCAGCAGGTCGTGCATGCCCGCCGCCCCTTCGGCCTCCGGCTCCGCGAACGGCTCGGCGAAGCCGATGAAGTCGGCGGGGACGAGCCGGGTCCCCTGGTGCAGGAGCTGGTAGAAGGCGTGCTGCCCGTTGGTGCCGGGCTCGCCCCAGAAGATCTCGCCGGTCTGCGCGACGACGGGCGCCCCGTCGGCCCGCACCGACTTGCCGTTGGACTCCATCGTGAGCTGCTGGAGGTAGGCGGGGAAGCGCGCCAGCCGCTGGGCGTAGGGCAGGACGGCCCGGGTCTGCGCGCCGAAGAAGTCGGTGTACCAGACGCCGAGCAGCCCCATCACGACCGGCATGTTCTCCTCGAACGGCGCGGCGCGGAAGTGCTCGTCGATCTCGCGGAACCCGGCGAGCATCTCGCGGAACGCCTCCCCGCCGATCGCGATCATCAGCGAGAGGCCGATGGCGCCGTCGAAGGAGTAGCGCCCGCCGACCCAGTCCCAGAAGACGAACATGTTGGCGGGGTCGATGCCGAACTCGGCGACGCGCTCGGCGTTCGTCGACACCGCGACGAAGTGCCGCGCGACCGCGGCGTCGTCGCCGAGCCGGTCGACGAGCCACCGCCGCGCCGCCTTGGCGTTGGTGAGGGTCTCCAGCGTGCCGAACGTCTTGGAGCTGACGACGAACAGCGTCTGCTCGGGGTCGAGGCCGGCGAGCTTCCCGGCGATGTCGGCGGGGTCGATGTTGGAGACGAACCGGCAGGCGACGCCGGCGTCCGCGTAGTCGCTGAGGGCCTCGTAGGCCATGGCGGGCCCGAGGTCGGAGCCGCCGATGCCGATGTTGACGACGGTCGTGATGCGCTTGCCGGTGAAGCCCGTCCACTCCCCCGTGCGGACCCGCCGGGAGAAGTCGGCCATCTTGTCCAGGACGGCGTGGACGGCGCCGGCGACGTCCTGCCCGTCCACGGTCAGCGACTCGCCGGGCGGGAGCCGCAGCGCGGTGTGCAGGACGGCGCGGTCCTCGCTGACGTTGATGCGCTCGCCGGTGAACATCGCCTCGATCCGGCCGCGCAGCCCCGCCCGCTCGGCGAGCGCCGTCAGCAGCCTCATCGTCTCGCCGGTGACGCGGTGCTTGGAGTAGTCCAGGAGGAGGTCCCCCGCGGTGACGGTCATGCGGCCGACGCGCCCCGGATCGTCCGCGAAGAGCTCGCGCAGGTGCCGCCCGGCGATCTCCGCCTGATGCGCCGCCAGCGCGGACCACTCGGGCGACTCGGTGATATCTGACATTGCCTCTCTCATCTCCTCAGGGGCGTGCGGGCACCGATGTCCCCCGGGTGCCGCGCCGCCCCACCGGCGATCATAGGTCGACCGCGCGTGACCGTATCAGGGCCGGTCCCCGCCGCGCAGGCGACCGGAGCCGCCGGTAGGGTCGCCCCCTGTGCGAGGCGGGGTGCGAGGCGCAGGAGGTTCCCGGATGAGCGAGGTCCCCACGGAGCTCACGCGGATGTTCGAGCTGGCGGCGCTCGGCGGCGACTCCTTCCTCGCCACCTCGCCGCCGGTCGGGCGCCCGCGGCTGTTCGGCGGCCAGGTCGCCGGGCAGAGCCTGCGCGCCGCGTGCCTGACGGCGGACGGGCGCCCGCCGCACTCCCTGCACGCCTACTTCATCCGCCCGGGGACGCCGGACGAGCCGCTGACCTTCGACGTGTCCCGGACCCGCGACGGCCGGTCGTTCTCGACCCGGCACGTCACGGCGAGCCAGGGCGGGAAGCCGATCCTGGAGCTCATCGCCTCGTTCCACGACCCGGAGGACGGGTTCGACTGGCAGGACGGCGCCCCGGCCGGGGTGCCGGGCCCCGAGGGGCTGGAGCCGCTGGAGCTGCCCGCGTTCCTCCGCCATCCGCCGGGCTTCGACGTCCGCGTCGTGAACCCGCCCCCGGAGGGCGAGTGGCCGGTCGCGCACCCGTTCTGGATCCGGGCGGCGGGGCCGCTGGACGACGACCCGGCGCTGCACGCCTGCCTGGTCGCCTACCTGTCGGACATGGGGGTGGTCAGCAGCGCCCGCGCGCCGGGCTCGCCGCGCGACCTGGTCACGGCGGTCACGCTCGACCACGCGGTGTGGTTCCACCGGCCGCCGCGCGCCGACCGGTGGCTGCTCTACTCGGTCGGCCCGGTCGCGAACCACGGCGCCCGCGGCCTCGCGCGGGGGACGCTGCACACCGCGGACGGGACGCTGGTCGCCTCGATCGCCCAGGAGGCGCTGCTGCGTCCCGCGGCCGGCGCCGCACGGAGCTAGCCGGCCCGCCGCTTGGCGCGGCCGCCCGCGCCGGGCGTTTCCGGGACGGTCCCTCGGGCACCCCGCTGAGAACAGCGGACATCCAGGGAGTATCCCGACATGACGACGATCGCCACGACCAACCCCGCAACGGGGGAGGTCGAGAAGACCTTCGACGCGCTGGCCGACGAGGAGGTCGACCGGCGGATCGCGCGGGCGGCGGAGACGTTCGCCTCCTTCCGGACGACGAGCCTCGGGCAGCGGGCGGAGTGGATGCGCGCGGCGGCCGGCGTCCTCGACGGGGAGGCCGACCGGATCGGCGCGATGCTGACGACGGAGATGGGCAAGACGCTGAAGGCCGCCGTGGCCGAGGCGCAGAAGTGCGCCAAGGCGTGCCGGTTCTACGCCGGGCACGCGGAGGAGTTCCTCGCCGGCAGGCGCCCGGCCGACGCCGGGGACGTGGGCGCGAGCGACGCCTACGTGCGCTACGAGCCGCTCGGCCCGGTGCTGGCGGTCATGCCGTGGAACTTCCCGCTCTGGCAGGTGATCAGGTTCGCGGCGCCGGCCCTGATGGCGGGCAACGTCGGGCTCCTGAAGCACGCCTCGAACGTCCCGCAGACGGCCCTGTTCCTGGAGGACCTCTTCCGCCGCGCCGGGTTCCCCGAGGGCGCGTTCCAGACGCTGCTCATCGGCTCGTCCAAGGTGGAGCGGGTGCTGCGCGACCCGCGGGTGAAGGCCGCGACGCTCACCGGGAGCGAGCCCGCGGGGCGGTCCGTCGCCGCGATCGCCGGGGACGAGGTGAAGCCGACCGTCCTGGAGCTCGGCGGCAGCGACCCGTTCGTGGTGATGCCGTCGGCCGACCTCGAGGCCGCCGCGCGGACGGCGGCCGACTCGCGGTGCCTCAACAACGGGCAGAGCTGCATCTCGGCCAAGCGCTTCATCGTCGACGCGGCGTGCGCCGACGAGTTCGAGCGGCTGTTCGTCGGGAACATGCGGGCGATGAGGGTCGGCGACCCGATGGACGAGTCCACCGACGTCGGCCCCCTCGTCAGCGAGGAGGGGCGCGCCGAGGTCGAGGAGCTCGTCGCCGACGCGGTGGGCAAGGGCGCCGAGGTGCTGTGCGGCGGCGAACGCCTGGACGGCACCGGCTGGTTCTACCCGCCGACCGTCCTCTCCGGCGTGACGCCCGATATGCGCATGTACCACGAGGAGGTCTTCGGGCCGGTCGCCTCCCTCTTCCGGGTCGGCGGGATCGCGGAGGCCGTCGAGGTCGCGAACGCGACGGGCTTCGGGCTCGGCTCGAACGCCTGGACGCGCGACGACGCCGAACGGGAGCGGTTCGTCCGCGAGCTGGACGCCGGGCAGGTCTTCATCAACGGCAAGACGACCTCGTACCCGGAGCTGCCGTTCGGCGGCGTGAAGCGCTCCGGCTACGGCCGCGAGCTGTCGGCGGAGGGCATGCGCGCCTTCTGCAACGCCAAGACCGTGTGGGTGGGCTGACCCGGGCGGCCCCGCCCGGCCGGGCGGGGCCGCCGGTGCGACTCGTCAGTCCTGCTTGGGACGCTTGGCGACCAGCGTCAGCACGTCGTACTTGGCGACCGAGGCGCCCTCCTGGTTGGTGACGTCGGTGTCCCAGCGCACCTCGCCGTAGCCGGCGCCCTCGCGCGGCGTGATCTGCTTGGCGGTGAGCGTGACGGTCAGCTCGTCCCCGGGCTTGACCGGGGTGAGGAACCTCAGGTTCTCCAGCCCGTAGTTCGCCAGGACGGGCCCGGGGGCGGGGTCGACGAACAGCCCCGCGGCGAACGACACGACGAGGTAGCCGTGCGCGACCCGCCCGCCGAAGAACGGGTTGGCCTTCGCGGCCTCCTCGTCCATGTGGGCGTAGAAGACGTCGCCGGTGAACTCCGCGAAGTGCTCCACGTCGTCGAGGGTCACGGCCCGGGGGCCGCCGACGGCGGTGTCGCCGACGCGCAGGTCCTCCAGGTGCTTGCGGAACGGGTGCTCGTCGGTGACCGTCCGGTCGGTTCCGGGGACCCACCGCCCGGTGATCGAGGTCAGCATGGCGGGCCCGGCCTGCACGGCGGTGCGCCGCATGTGGTGCACCACCCCGCGGATCCCGCCCATCTCCTCGCCGCCTCCGGCGCGTCCCGGGCCGCCGTGGACGAGCGCGGGCAGCGGCGACCCGTGCCCCGTCGACTCCTTGGCGTCCTCGGAGTTCAGCACCAGCAGCCGCCCGTGCCACGGCGCGGTGCCGAGCACGACGTGCCGGGCGAACTCCGCGTCGGCGGTCACGACCGACCCGGCGAGGCTGCCGCGGCCCCGCACCGCGAGCCGCACGGCGTCCTCGGCGCCGTCGTAGGGCAGCAGCGTGCTGACCGGCCCGAACGCCTCGACCTCGTGCGGCTCGGCGCGCGCGGTGTCGTCGGCGCGCAGCAGGATCGGCGACATGAACGCGCCCCGCTCGGCGTCGGCGCCCCGCACGTCGACGCGGCCGGGGTCGCCGAAGACGAGGCTCCCGGCGTCCAGCAGCGCCTTCAGCGAGCGCCGCACCTCCTCCCGCTGGTCGAGGCCGGCGAGCGCGCCCATCCGCACCTCCGGGTCGGCCGGGTTCCCGACCGTGACCTTCGCCAGCCGCTCGCGGACGGCGTCGGCGACGTCGTCGATGAGCGCCGCGGGGACCAGCGCGCGGCGGATCGCGGTGCACTTCTGCCCCGCCTTGACGGTCATCTCCGCGACGAGCTGCTTGACGTACAGGTCGAACTCGGCGGTGCCGGGTGCGGCGTCCGGCCCGAGGATCGAGCAGTTCAGCGAGTCGGCCTCGGCGTTGAACCGGACCGCGTTGCCCACGATCGCGGGGTGGGTGCGCAGCAGCCGGGCGGTGGACGCCGACCCGGTGAACCCGACGACGTCCTGCTCGGTGAGGTGGTCGAGCAGGTCGCCCGGGTCGCCGCAGACCAGCTGCACGGTGCCCTCCGGCAGGATGCCGGACTCGACGATCAGCTCGACGAGCCGGGCCGTCAGGTAGGCGGTCTGGCTCGCGGGCTTGATCAGGCTCGGCACGCCGGCGAGGAACGCGGGCGCGAGCTTCTCCAGCGGCCCCCAGACCGGGAAGTTGAACGCGTTGATCTGCACCGCGACGCCGTGCGACGGGGTGCACAGGTGCTGCCCGACGAACGTCCCGCCCTTCCCGAGCGGCTCGACGTCCCCCTCGATCAGCACCGTGTCGTTCGGCAGCTCGCGCTTGCCCTTGCTCGAATAGGCGAACAGGACGCCGATGCCGCCGTCGACGTCGAACTTCGAATCCCCCAGGGTCGCGCCCGTCCGCACCGACAGGGCGTACAGCTCCTCGCGATGCTCCCGCAGGTGGGACGCCAGCGCCTTGAGCAGGGCCGCCCGCTGGTGGAACGTCAGCTCCCGCAGCACCGGGCCGCCGACCCTCCGGCCGTACTCCAGCGCACCGCCCATGTCGACGCCCGCCGACGAGATCCGGGCGACCTCGTCCCCGGTGACGGCGTCGCGCAGCGGCACCCCCTCGCCGTCCGGAGCACGCCATGAACCCGATACATAACTGCGCAGCACGACCACTTTGGACCTCCTCGTCCATTGCTCTGAGTCTTCCTGCCACCTACGAGCCTCGTTCACGCCTCGCAGACATGACAGCCGGGACCCGGTGCTTTTGTGTACTCGCACTCCGGCGCCGCCGCCACCTCCGCAGCAAAAGGACAGATCTTGTGGATCTGTCCTCTTCCTGCGTACGCTGCCGGTCATGGTCACGCGCACCCGTATCTCCGCCGAGCTCAGCGGGCTGCGCGCCGCCGCCCGCGCCGGGATGATCGGCCCGATGCCTCCGCGGGCCCTCGCCGCGACGGCGCGGGCGCTGCGGCGGTACGGGCCGCTCGGCGCCGCGACGGCGCTGCCCGCGCACCGCTTCCCCCGCCGCACCGGCCTGGTCGACGACCGCGGGAGCCTCACGTTCGGCGAGCTGGACCGGCGCTGCAACGCGCTCGCCAACGCCCTGCTGGCGCGCGGCATCGGCGCGGGCGACACCGTGGGCGTCCTCTGCCGCAACCACCGCGGCCTCCTGGAGGCCATGTCGGGGGCGGCGAAGACGGGCGCGTCCGTCCTGTTCCTCAACACCGACTTCGCCGCGCCGCAGCTCCGCGACGCCGTCACGCGGGAGGGCGTCACCGCCGTCCTGCACGACGAGGAGTTCGCCCCCGTCGTGGACGGCCTCGCCATGCCCCGCCTCACCGACGCCGACCTGGACGACCTCATCGGCGGGGCGGACGACGCGCCGCCGCCCGCGCCGCCCCGGCCGGGCTCCATGGTGATCCTCACCAGCGGCACGTCCGGGCGGCCGAAGGGCGCGCCGCGGCCGCAGTCCCGGTCGATGGCGCTGCCCGGCGGCATCCTGTCGAAGGTGCCGTTCCGCGGCGGGGAGGCCATGTTCGTCGGCCCGCCGCTGTTCCACGGCCTCGGGCTGACCTCCGCGATCCTCGCGCTCGGGCTCGGGTCGACGCTGGTGCTGCGCCGCCGGTTCGACGCGGCGGGCGTCCTCGACGACCTGGAGGCGCACCGGTGCGCGTCGTTCGTCGCCGTCCCGGTGATGCTGAGCCGGCTCCTGGCCGTCCCCGGCGCGGAGAAGCGCGACCTGTCCGGCCTCAAGGTGGTCATGACGGGCGGCGCGCGGCTCGACCCCGATCTCGCGGAGCGCGCCCTGGCGGCGTTCGGGCCGGTCCTCTACAACTTCTACGGCTCCACCGAGGCGTCCTGCATCACGATCGCCGGGCCGGACGACCTCGCCGCCGCGCCCGGGTGCGTCGGCCGCCCGCCCGCGGGGACCACCGTGGCGATCCTCGGCGACGACGACCGCCCCGCCGCGCCCGGCACGACCGGCCGCATCTTCGTCGACACCCCCGCACGGTTCGGCGGCTACACCGGCGGGGGCGGCAAGGAGGAGGTCGGCGGGCTGATGGCGGTCGGCGACCTCGGGCACGTCGACGCGGACGGCCGGCTGCACGTCGACGGCCGCGCCGACGACATGATCGTGTCGGGCGGCGAGAACGTCCACCCGGGCGAGGTCGAGGACCTCCTCGCCGCCCACCCGGGCATCGAGGAGGCCGCCGTCACGGGCGTGCCCGACGCCGAGTTCGGGCAGCGGCTGCGCGCCCACGTGGTCCGCGCCGCGGGCGCCGCCGTGACGGAGGACGACGTCAAGGGGCACGTCGCCGCCAACCTCGCCCGGCACAAGGTGCCCCGCGACGTGGTGTTCCTCGACCGGCTGCCCCGCAACCCGGCGGGCAAGGTCCTCAAGCACGCCCTGGACTGACGCCGCCCTCCCCCACCTGCCCGGACCCGGCATGCGGTGCCGCGCCGCCACTGGGATACTCCGGGCCATGACCACCTATGTTGCGGACAGTGAGCGCTACGAGCGGATCCCCTACCGGCGGTGCGGGCGCAGCGGGCTGCGGCTCCCGGCGATCTCGCTCGGGCTGTGGCACAACTTCGGCGACGACCGGCCGCTGGAGGTGCAGCGGGCCATCCTCCGGCGCGCGTTCGACCTCGGTGTCACGCACTTCGACCTGGCGAACAACTACGGGCCGCCGTACGGCTCCGCGGAGCTCAACTTCGGCCGGATCATGCGGGAGGACCTCCGGCCGTACCGGGACGAACTGATCATCTCGACGAAGGCCGGATACGACATGTGGCCGGGCCCGTACGGTGAGTGGGGGTCGCGCAAGTACCTGCTGGCCAGCCTTGACCAGTCGCTGAGCCGGATGGGCCTGGACTACGTCGACATCTTCTACAGCCACCGCTTCGACCCGGAGACGCCACTTGAGGAGACGATGGGCGCGCTGGACAGCGCCGTCCGGTCCGGGAAGGCGCTGTACGCGGGGATCTCCTCCTATTCGCCCGAGCGCACCGCGGAGGCGGCGGCGATCCTGCGGGAGATGGGCACGCCGCTGCTGATCCACCAGCCGTCGTACTCGATGCTCAACCGGTGGATCGAGGGCGGGCTGCTCGACACGCTGGAGCGGGAGGGCGTGGGCTGCATCGCGTTCTCGCCGCTGGCGCAGGGGATGCTGACCGGCAAGTACCTCGGCGGCGTCCCCGAGGGTTCGCGGGCGAGCAAGGGCACGTCGTTCTCGTCGAGCCTGCTCACCGAGGAGAACGTCCGGCACGTCCGGAGGCTGAACGAGATCGCCGAGGGGCGCGGCCAGTCGCTCGCGCAGCTCGCCCTGGCCTGGTCGCTGCGCGACGGCCGGGTCACCTCCTCGCTGATCGGCGCGAGCAGCGTCGCCCAGCTGGAGGAGAACCTCGCGGCGCTGGACCGGCTCGACTTCACCGCGGACGAGCTGGCCGCGATCGACCGGGACGCCGTCGAGGCGGGCGTCAACATCTGGGCGGCCTCCAGCGCGGGCTGACCGCCGCGAACGCGCATCGACCGGGCACGACGGGGCACGAGCAGCGTATGGACGAGATGATGCCGCGCGCCGCCGCGACGTTCGCGGGGTGACCCGTGTCCCCACCCGACCGGAACGACCCCGACCGGAACCGCCCCGACCGGGACGGCCTCGACCGGAACGACGGGACGGCACCCGAGTGGCGCGACCCGCAGTGGCGCGGCCCCGGCTCGCGGGGCCGCTACCGGCACCGGCAGCCGAGCGGCAGCGAGCCGCTCACCGCCCGCAGCCCGCTGCGGCTGCGGGCGGTCCTGTCGGTGATCGCGCTGGTGCTCGCGGTCGGCGCCGCGATCGTGTTCGCGCTGACGGCGGAGGGCGACGGGGCCTGGACCGCGGCGGCCATGTGCGCGGTGGTCGCCGTCATCGCCGCGGTCGACCTGGTGGTGATCGCCCGGCGGACCCGCGGCTGACCCGTGCCCGTGCGGCGGGTCAGTAGCCGGTGAGCCGGGCGCGCGCCGCCTCCACCGCGGGCGGGACGGGACGGCGCGCGAAGGCCACGGCCGGCAGGGCGCGGGCGGCGTCCGCGAGGCCGGCGCGGCCGGCGCGGGTGCCCAGCGCGGACCCGGCGGCCCGCGCGACCACCGGCAGCGGGCGGCGCAGCCACGCGGTCAGCAGCCGGTTGCGCGCCTCCCTGCGGCGCCGGGCGGCCGGGTCGCGGCCCGCCGCGGACGGGTGGTGGTGGACGACGAGCTCGGGCATGTAGGCGAGCCCCCATCCGGCGGCGGCCAGGTCGAGGGCGAGGAGCTCCTCCTCCCCGGCGAAGTGCAGGACTTCCGAGAAGCCGCCCGCGTCGAGGAACGCGTCGCGCCGGACGACCACCGAGCAGGCGAGGAAGCCGAGGACGGCCGGGCCGGGCAGGCCGTCCGGCCGGCCGAGCGGGGCGCGGGCCATCTCCGCCGAGACCGGTTCGAGCCGCTCGTCCGCGCCGACGAGCACGCGGGCGGCGAGCAGCGCCGTCCGCGGGTGGGCGTCGAGGATCTCCGCGGCGCGGTCCAGGGCGCCGGGGGCCCACCAGGAGTCGTCGTCGGCGAACGCGACGTAGCGTGTCGCGGCGTGCCGGGCCGCGACGGTGCGGGCGGCGGCGCCCAGGTTGCGCGGCAGCCGCAGTACCGCGGCGCCGGCGGCCTCGGCGACGGCGGCGGTCCCGTCGGAGGAGGCGTTGTCGGCCACGATCACCGGGGCGGTGTGCCGCGCGAGGCTGCGGCGCAGTTCCGGGGCGCGGTCGCGGGTCGCGACGAGGACGGTGACATCGGGCACGGGCGGCTCCCCCTAGCTCACGTAGCGCCGGGCCTTGGACTCCCGCTGGGACTCCTCCAGGCGCCGGAGCCGGTCTTCGACGTCCGGCGGCAGCGTGCGGCGTTCGCGCGCCACCCAGGCCAGCCCCGCGGCGGCCTCGGCGAGCGCGGCGGCCGTGACGCGGTCGCGCGGCAGGGTGCGCAGCAGCCCGGCCGTGCGCCGCGCGGCGGCGGGCAGCGGGCGGCGCAGCCAGGTGAACCACAGCGTGTTGCGGATGCCGTGGCGGCGCCGCAGGTGCGGTTCGCGCAGCGGGGACGGCTCGTGGTGCACGACGACGTCCTCGGCGAAGCACAGCTGCCAGCCGAGCGCCATCAGGTCGGCGCTCAGCAGCTCCTCCTCACCGCCCAGCCACAGCCTGGCGGAGAACCCGCCCGCCGCGCGGAACGCCTCGGCCCGGACCATGGACGCCCCGGCGAGGAAGGAGCCGAGCGCGGGGCCGGGCAGCCACGGCGGCCCGGGGACCGGCGAGTGCCGCAGCTCCGGCACGATCGGGTCCTCGCGCCCGCCGGGCTCGACCAGGATCCGCCCGGTGACGACCGCGAGCCGCGGATGGGCGTCGAGCAGGTCCGCGGCGCGGGACGGGGCGTCCGGCTCCCACCAGGTGTCGTCGTCCCAGAACGCCACGTACGGGGTGCGGACGTGGTCGACCGCGAGGTTCCGGGCGACCGCGCCCAGGTTGCGCGAAGATCGAATCAGTTCGACCTCGGGAAATTGCGCCGCGACGGCGTCGGGGGCGCCGTCCCGTGAGGCGTTGTCCACCACAATGACCGGCGGCCGCTCCGCGATCTTACGGGTCCGCGCAAGAGAGGCCAGCAGCGATTGCCGGCGATCTCGCGTGATGACGACGACGGTGCAGCGCATAAGTCGCCGAATACCCGCAGTTTTCGGCTCCATGTCGGCAACCCGCGTTCTACCTGGCAGATCGCTTACATCCTCTTTTTCGGACTCCAGTGTTTAGCGCCACTGTTATCGGCAATGCCGAAATCACCTATAGGGGATTCGCTCTCGCTCCACCCGCCAAGAGCCGGTGACCACGACGACGTCATCGGCGGCTCACCGAATGCTGCGCCGAAACGGGGCTCATATGCGTGTGCTCGGAATTAATGCGATATTTCATGATCCGGCCGCCGCGCTGGTCGTGGACGGCGCCGTCGTCGCCGCGGCGGAGGAGGAGCGCTTCAGCCGCCGCAAGCACGGCAAGCGGCCGGTGCCCTTCGCCGGCTGGGAACTGCCGGAGAAGGCCGCCCGGTGGTGCCTGGACGAGGCCGGGCTGGAGCCGGGCGACCTCGACGCCGTCGCCTACTCCTACGACCCCGCCCTGGTCGAGCCGGGACTGGCGGGGCACGACGTCCAGTGGGAGCGGCTGCGGACGCTGTACGCGCGGCGGGCGCCGAACTTCCTGTCGACAGCGCTGCCGGGGCTCGACCCGGGCATCGTGCGGTACGTGCCGCACCACGTGGCGCACGCCGCGTCCGCCGGGCTCGCGGCTCCGGGGCCCGGCGACGGCGACGTCCTGGTCCTGGACGGGCGCGGCGAGTCGCACTCGCACCTCGCCGGGACGTACGAGGGCGGAGTCCTGACCACGCTGCACGCCCAACGCCTCCCGCACTCCCTCGGCCTGATGTACGAGGACCTCACCGAGCACCTCGGCTTCCTGCGCTCCAGCGACGAGTACAAGGTCATGGCCCTGGCCTCCTACGGCGAGCCGCGCTTCCTGAACGAGCTGCGCGAACACGTCCGCGCCACCGGGGACGGCGGTTTCGCCGTCGCGGACATCGACTGGGGCGCGCTGGCGAAGGCCCGCCCCGCGGACGGCGAGTGGACCCGCGACCACGCCGACCTCGCAGCGAGCGTCCAGGCCCGCCTCGAAGAGGTGCTGCTGGACCTGGCGGCCTGGCTGCACGGCCGCACCGGCTCCCGGCGGCTGATGCTCGCCGGCGGCGTCGCCCTCAACTGCGTCGCGAACTCGCGGCTCGCCGAGACCGGGCCGTACGACGACATCTGGGTCCAGCCCGCCGCGGGCGACGCCGGCACTGCGCTCGGCGCCGCGCTGCACGTCGCGCGGGCGGGCGGCGATCCGCCGTCGGCCATGCTTGGCGCCGCCCTGGGCCGCCGGTGGGACGACCGGGAGATCGCGGCGTGCCTGGACACCGCCAAGATCCCGTACGAGCGGCCCGGCGACCTGGCCGCCGCGGTCGCCGACGCCCTTGCGCGCAACGAGATCGTGGCGTGGTTCCAAGGGCGGTCCGAGTTCGGGCCGCGCGCGCTCGGGCACCGGTCCCTGCTCGCCCACCCCGGCCACGAGGCCAACCTGGAGCGGCTCAACGACGTGAAGGGCCGCGAGCAGTTCCGCCCGATCGCGCCGATGGTCGCGCTCGACCGCGCGGCGGAGGTCTTCGACGGGCCGCTGCCGAGCCCGTACATGCTGTTCGTCCACCGGGTGCGGCCCGGGTGGCGCGAGCGCATCCCCGCGGTCGTCCACGTGGACGGCACCGCCCGGATCCAGACGGTCGACGCCGGGGACGAGCCCCTCGTCGCGCGGCTGCTGGAGGAGTTCCGCCGCCGGACGGGCCTGCCCGTCCTGGTCAACACCAGCCTGAACACCGCCGGGCGCCCGATGGTCGACGACCCGCGGGACGCGCTGGAGTGCTTCGGCTCCGCCCCGGTGGACGTGCTGGCCATCGGCCCGTACGTGGTCCGCCGCCGGGAGGTGCACGCCCGATGAGCCGCCCGGTGGCAAGCCACACCGTCGTCATCCCGACGATCGGCCGGGAGAGCCTGCGCGGCACGCTGCGCGCCCTGCTCGCCGGCCTCACCGGTGATCCGGGACGAGCACGGCACTCGATTCACGAGATCATCGTCGTGGACGACCGGCCCGCGCCCGGCGCGCCCCTTCCCCTGCCTCCGGACATGCCGCCGGACGGGCCGGAGATCCGGGTGCTCCGCTCCGGTGGCCGCGGGCCCGCCGCCGCCCGGAACGCGGGCTGGCGCGCGGCCGCGACCGAATGGGTCGCTTTCCTGGACGACGACGTCGTTCCCGAGCCGGGGTGGGCGGCCGGGCTGGCCGCCGACCTCGCGGACCTGGCGCCCCAGGTGGGCGGTTCCCAGGGCCGCGTCACGGTCCCCCTTCCGGAGGGCCGGGCCCCGACCGACTGGGAGCGCGGCACCGCGGCGCTCGCCGGCGCGGAGTGGATCACCGCCGACATGGCCTACCGCCGGGACGTCCTCGCCGAGGCCGGCGGCTTCGACGAGCGCTTCCGCCGCGCCTACCGGGAGGACGCGGACCTGGCGCTGCGCGTGATGGACGCCGGGCACGGGCTCGTCCTCGGCGAGCGGAGGGTGACGCACCCGGTCCGGCCCGCCGGCTTCTGGGCGTCGGTGCGCGCGCAGGCGGGCAACGCCGACGACGTC
The DNA here is from genome assembly GCF_014648675.1 of Actinomadura livida. Taxonomy (GTDB): domain Bacteria; phylum Actinomycetota; class Actinomycetes; order Streptosporangiales; family Streptosporangiaceae; genus Spirillospora; species Spirillospora livida. The sequence goes on along the minus strand of NZ_BMRO01000002.1, from coordinate 224,317 downwards.
CTCATGTGGCGTGTGCACGGCTCCTCGTGGCGCGAGCGCGCCGGCGAGGGCCGCGGCCTGCTCCGCCGCCACCTGCTCACCACCGCGGCCGCCCTCGCCGCCGCGGGCGCGCCCGCGGCGCTGCGCGGCGGCCGCGGCGCGGCGGCCGGGGTGGCCGCCGCGGGCGTGTGGTGCGCGCTGACCGCCGGGTTCGCGCACCGGCGGATCCGGCCGGGGCCGCGGACGCCCGCGGAGGTCGTGAAGATGCTGGTGACCAGCGCCGCCATCCCGCCCGCGGCGGTGTGGCACCGGGCGCGCGGGCTGGTCGTCCACCGCGGGGCGCGGCCCTGGGGCGGCCCGCGGGTCGTGCTGTTCGACCGCGACGACACGCTCATCCGCGACGTCCCCTACAACGGGGACCCGGAGCTGGTGGAGCCGATGCCGGGAGCGCGCCGCGCCCTGGACCGGCTGCGGCGGCACGGGGTGCGGATCGGCGTCGTGTCCAACCAGTCGGGCGTGGCGAAGGGGCGCCTCACCGCCGGGGACGTCCGGCGCGTCAACGCGCGGGTCGAGCGGCTCCTCGGCCGCTTCGACGTGTGGGAGTTCTGCCCGCACGACGGCGGCGACGGCTGCGACTGCCGCAAGCCGCGGCCCGGGATGATCGAGCGCGCGGCGCGGCGCCTCGGGGCGCTGCCGTCCGACTGCGCCGTCATCGGCGACATCGGCCGCGACGTCGAGGCCGCCGCGGCGGCGGGCGCGCGCGGCATCCTCGTGCCGACCGGACGCACCCGCCCGGAAGAGGTCGCGGGCGCGGCCGAGACGGCGCCGACGCTGCGGGCGGCCGTCGATCTGGTCCTCGGCGGAAGGCGGCGCCGATGAGGGTCCTCGTCGCCCGCCAGGACAACATCGGCGACGTCCTGCTCGCCGGCCCGGCCGTGCGGGCGGTCGCCGCGCGCGCCGGCGAGGTCGTGCTGCTGTGCGGCCCGCGCGGGCGCGCGGCCGCCGACCTGCTGCCCGGCGTCGACCGCGTGATCGAGTGGTGCGCGCCCTGGATCGACCCGGACCGGGTGCCGGTCGAGCGGTCCGACATCGACGGGATCGTCCGCAGGCTCCGCGGGTTCGACCGGGCGCTGATCCTGACCTCGTTCCACCAGTCGCCGCTGCCGCTGGCGCTGCTGCTGCGCCTCGCCGGGACGCCGTGGATCGGCGGCATCAGCGAGGACTACCCCGGTTCGCTGCTGGACCTGCGGCACCGCCCCGGCGAGGACATGCCCGAGCCGCTGCGGATGCTCGCGCTGGCGGAGGACGCCGGGTTCCCCGCCCCGGACGACACCCGGCTTCGGGTCCGGGAGCCGCTGCCCGACACCGACCACCTCACCGGCGGCCCCGGGTACGTCGTCGTGCACCCGGGCACGTCGGTCCCCGCGCGGGCCTGGCCGCCGGAGCGCTGCGCCGAGGCCGTCCGGCTGCTGCGCGCGGCGGGCCGCCGCGTCGTCGTCACCGGCCACGGGGACGAGAAGGAGCTGACCGCCCTCGTCGCCGGCGAGGACGGCCTCGACCTCGGCGGCCGGACGTCGCTGGCGGAGCTGGCGTCGGTGCTGCGGGGGGCGTGCGCCGCGATCGCCGGCAACACCGGCCCCGCGCACCTGGCGGCGGCCGTCGGGACGCCGGTCGTGTCGCTGTTCGCGCCGACCGTGCCCGCGGCCCGGTGGGCGCCGTTCGGCGTCCCGATGGCGCTGCTCGGCGACCAGATGGCGCCCTGCAAGGACAGCCGCGCCCGCGAGTGCCCGGTCGACGGGCACCCCTGCCTGGCGTCGGTCCGCGCCGACGAGGTCGCGGCGGCCGTGGAGATCGTGGCCTCGGTCGAGGAGGTGCCCGCCCGGTGAGAGTGCTGATGTGGCACGTGCACGGCTCGTGGGCGACGTCGTTCGTCCACGGGCCGCAGACCACGCTCGTCCCCGTCACCCCCGGCCGGGACGCCGACGGGAAGGGGCGGCCCGACACGTTCCACTGGCCCGACCGCGCGGTCGAGGTCGCGCCGGAGCGGCTCCGGCATGAGGACGTCGACGTCGTCGTCCTGCAGCGCCCCCGCGAGCTGCGGCTCGCCGAGGAGTGGCTCGGGCGCCGCCCCGGACGCGACGTGCCCGCCGTCTACGTCGAGCACGACACCCCCCGCCGCACGCCCTCCGACATCGGCATGCCCGAGGAGGTCGTCCCCGACAGCCGCCACTTCCTGCACGACCGCTCCGACATCCCCGTCGTCCACGTCACCCACTTCAACCGGCTGTTCTGGAACTGCGGGCGGGCCCCGGTCAGGGTCATCGAGCACGGCGTCGTCGATCCCGGCCACCGGTACACCGCCGACCTGCCCCGCGCCGGGGTGGTCATCAACGACCCGCTGCGCCGCGGCCGCGTCGCCGGGACCGACCTGCTCGCCGAACTCGCGGCCGCCGTCCCCCTGGACCTGTTCGGCATGAACGTGCGGGGCGTCCCCGAGCGCCTCGGGATCGCCCCCGAAGCGCTCTGGACCTTCGAGGACCTGCCGCAGGCGAGGATGCACGAGCTGCTCGCCCGCCGCCGCGTCTACGTCCACCCCTACCGGTGGACCTCCCTGGGCCTCGCGCTGATCGAGGCCATGATGCTCGGCCTGCCGGTGGTGGCGCTCGCCACCACCGAGGCGGTCGAGGCGGTTCCGCCGGAGGCCGGGGTGCTGTCCACGCGCGTCGGCACGCTGGCCGGCGCGGCGCGGGCCCTGGCCGCCGACCCGGCGCGGGCCCGCCAGATGGGCAAGGAGGCGCGGGCCTACGCCGTCGAACGGTACGGCCTGCCGCGCTTCCTGCGCGACTGGCGGCGAACTCTCCAGGAGGTGTCGCGATGAGGATAGCCATGGTCTCCGAGCACGCCAGCCCGCTGGCGGCGAGGGGCGGTCCCGCGGGTCTCGGCGGAGCGGACGGCGGTGGGCAGAACGTGTTCGTCGCGGAACTGGCCGCCGCGCTCGGCCGGCAGGGGCACTACGTCACCGTCTACACCCGGCGCGACGCGCCCGGCCGGCCGGGCCGGGTGCGGCTCGCGCCCGGCGTGACCGTCGAGCACGTCCCGGCGGGCCCGCCCGAGCGCATCGCCAAGGACGACCTGCTGCCCTGGATGCACGACTTCGGGCGGTACCTGGAGGACCGCTGGGCCGCCGATCCGCCCGACGTCGCGCACGCGCACTTCTGGATGAGCGGGCTCGCGGCGATCCAGGCCGCGCAGGCGCCCGCGGCGCGGCGCGTGCCGGTGGTGCAGACCTACCACGCGCTCGGCACCGTGAAGCGCCGCCACCAGCGCGACCGGGACACCAGCCCGGCGTCCCGGGTGCGGCTGGAGCGGGCGATCGGCCGCGCCGCCGACACCGTGATCGCGACCTGCTCGGACGAGGTCGGCGAGCTGGCCGCGATGGGCGTCCCCGGCGACCGCGTCCGCGTCGTCCCGTGCGGCGTCGACCTGGACCTGTTCTCGCCCGCCGCCGGGGTGCCGCGCGGTGGGCGGCACCGCCTCGCGGTGCTGTCGCGGCTGGTCGAGCGCAAGGGCGTCGACACCGCGATCCGGGCGCTGGCGCACCTGCCGGACACCGAGCTCGCCGTCGCCGGCGGGCCGCCGCGCGGCGACCTCGCCGGCGACCCCGAGATCCGCCGGCTGCGCGCGGTGGCGCGGGACGCGGGCGTCGCCGGCCGCGTGGAGTTCCTCGGCCGGCTCGGCCGCGACGAGGTCCCCGCGCTGCTCCGGTCGGCGAGCCTCGTGCTCACCCTCCCCTGGTACGAGCCGTTCGGCATGGTGCCGCTGGAGGCGATGGCCTGCGGCGTCCCGGTGGTCGCGAGCGCGGTCGGCGGGCACCTCGACACCGTCGTGGACGGCGTCACCGGGACGCTCGTCCGGCCCCGCGACCCCGAGGGCGCCGCCCGCGCGGTCCGGGCGCTGCTCGGCGACCCGGACGCGCGGGCCGCGATGGGGCTCGCGGCCGCCGGGCGGGCGCGCGAGCACTACTCCTGGGCCCGCGTCGCCGCCGCCACCACCGAGGTCTACCAGCACGCCGCCGCGCTGAGCGAGGTGCCCGCATGACCGCCCCCACCACCCGCACCAGGACCGCGACCCCGCAGGACCGGCGGCTGGAGGCCCTCGCCGAGGCCGCGCTGCGGTTCCGCGCGCAGGTCCCCACGATCGAGACCTGGGGGCGGCGCCTCGCCGTCGTGCTGCGCGGTGGCGGGCGGCTCCTGGCCTGCGGCAACGGGGGCAGCGCGGCCGAGGCCCAACACCTGACGGCCGAGCTGGTCGGCCGGTTCGAGGACGAGCGGCGGCCGCTGTCGGCGATCCCGCTGCACGGCGACACCTCGTCGGTCACCGCCATCGGCAACGACTACGGCCAGCAAAGCGTGTTCGCGCGGCAGGTGCGGGCGCACGGCCGGCCCGGCGACGTGCTGGTGTGCCTGTCGACCAGCGGGAGCAGCGCCAACGTGCTCGCGGCGGCGCGGGAGGCCCGGCGGCTCGGCCTCACCGCGTGGGCCGTGACCGGGCCGGGGCCGAACGCGCTCGCCGGCGCGTGCGACGACGCCGTCACCGTGGAGGCCGCCGCCACCTCGACCGTCCAGGAGATCCACCTCGCCGCGATCCACCTGCTGTGCGGGGTGATCGACGACGCCCTGGGGGTGAGACCATGACCGCTCCGCTGGTGGTAGTCGGCGACGCGCTGCTCGACATCGACATCGTCGGCAGCAGCAGCCGGCTCTGCCCGGACGCGCCCGTGCCCGTCGTCGAGCAGGCCGAGGAGCTGCCCCGGCCGGGCGGCGCCGGGCTCGCGGCGCTGCTCGCGGCCCTGCAGCCGGGCGCGGCCGGGCGCGAGGTGGTGCTCGTCACCGCCCTCGCCGACGACGAACCCGGCCGCCGGCTGCGCGCGATGCTGGAGAAGCACGTGGAGGTCGCCGCCCTGCACCTGCACGGCGGCACGCCCTGCAAGCTGCGCATCCGGTCCGGCGGGCAGTCGGTGGCGCGCCTGGACGCCGGGGAAGGGCAGGCCCTCGACGGGCCCGTCGGCCCGCGCGTCACCGACGCCGTCGCCGGGGCCGGCGCGGTGCTGGTCGCCGACTACGGCCGCGGCGTCACCCGGCACCGCGCCGTCCGGTCCCTGCTGGGCGGGCTGCCCGCGGGCGTCCCCGTCGTGTGGGACCCGCACCCGCGCGGCGAGGCGCCCGTCCCCGGCGTGCGGCTCCTCACCCCGAACGCGGGCGAGGCCGCCCGGCTCGCCGCGGCCTGCGGCGCCGAGATCGGCGGATCCGGGCTGTCGGCGGCCGGGCGCTCCGGCCGGTACCTCGCCGGCGCCTGGGGCATCGAGGGCGTCGCGGTCACGCTCGGCGCGGAGGGCGCGCTGCTGTGCGACGGGTCGGAGGCGCCGCTGCTGGCGCCGGCGCGGCCCGCCCGCGGCGACTCGTGCGGCGCGGGCGACAGCTTCGCGGCCGGCGCCGCGGGCGCGCTCGCCGACGGCGGGTCCCTCGCCGACGCCGTCACCGAGGGCGTCGACCTCGCGTCGGAGTTCGTCCGCGCCGGGGCCGCCGCGGGCGTCGCGGCGCAGCTCGCCGAGACCGGCACGGCGCGGCTCGTCCCCGAGCGCGGCGAGGACGCCTGGGACGTCGTCGAGCGGACGCGGCGGGCCGGCGGGACGGTCGTGGCGACCGGCGGCTGCTTCGACCTGCTGCACGCCGGGCACGTCAGCATGCTGCAGCAGGCGCGGCGGCTCGGCGACTGCCTGATCGTGTGCGTCAACTCCGACGCCTCCGTGCGGCGGCGCAAGGGGCCGACCCGCCCCGTCACGCCCGCCGCCGACCGCGTCCGGGTGCTGGAGGCGCTCAGCGACGTCGACGCGGCGCTGGTGTTCGACGACGACACCCCCGCCCCGCTGCTGGAGCGGCTGCGCCCCGACGTGTGGGTCAAGGGCGCCGACTACGCCGGCACCACGCTGCCCGAGGCCGAGACGGTCCGGGCCCACGACGGCGAGGTGGTCCTGCTCCCCCTGCTGGAGGGGCGCTCCACCACCCGCCTGCTGTCCACGACGAAGGGAAACGCCTCATGAACGTCCTCATCACCGGTGGTTCCTCGGGACTCGGCGCGGCCGTCGCGCGGAAGGTCGCGGAGGACGGGGGCCGCCCCCTCGTCCTCGACCGGCACCCGCCGAAGGACGACTTCGAGCACATGCAGGCCGACCTCGCCGACCGCAGATGCGCCGAGCGCGCCGTGCACGGGCTGGCGCGCGCCGCCGGCGGGCTGAACGCCGTCGTCACCGCCGCGGGCATCGACGCCTGCGGGACGCTGTGCGAGGTCCCCGCCGAGGACTGGGAGCGGGTGATCCAGGTGAACCTGCTGGGCACCGCCGCCGTCGTCCGCTCCGCGCTCCCCTACCTGGAGAACGAGCCCCACGGCCGGGTCGTGACCGTCGCGTCCACGCTGGGGTTCCGGGCGTTCGGCGACGCGACCGCGTACTGCGCGTCCAAGTTCGGCGTCGTCGGCTTCACCCGGGCCCTCGCCGCCGAGATGGCCGGCCGCGTCGCCGTCACCATGGTCGTGCCGGGCGGCATGGACACCGCGTTCTTCGACGACCGCTCCGACCAGTACAAGCCGGGCCCGGACGCCAAGCTCAACCGCCCCGAGGACGTGGCGGCGACCGTGGCGTTCGCGCTCGCCCAGCCCGCCGGCTGCGAGGTGCGGGAGATGGTCGTCTGCCCCTCGCAGGAACCGTCGTGGCCGTGACGGGTCCCCGGGTCCTGGTGCTGCGCGCCCTCGGCCTCGGCGACCTGCTGACCGGCGTCCCGGCCCTGCGCGCCCTGCGCCGCGGAATGCCCGGCGCGCGGATCACGCTCGCCGCGCCCGCCGCGCTCGGGCCCCTGGCCCGATCCACCGGAGCCGTCGACGACGTCCATCCGGCGGACGGGCTGGCCCCGCTTGCGCGCGCCGGGCCGGTGGACACGGCGGTCAACCTGCACGGCCGCGGCCCGCAGAGCCACCGCCTCTTAGGGAGCCTCCGGCCGGGACAATTGCTGGCATTCGCCTGCGCCGAGGCAGGCCATACCGGCGGGCCCCGCTGGGATCCCGCCGAGCACGAGGTGGCGCGGTGGTGCCGGCTCGTGTCGGCGTACGGGTTCGGCGCCGACCCCGCCGACCTGGACCTGCCCGCGCCGCCGGCGCCGTCGCCCGCGACCGGGGCCGTCGTGGTCCATCCGGGCGCGGCGTTCCCCGCACGCCGCTGGCCCGCCGAGCGGTTCGCGGCCGTCGCGGCGGCGCTGCGCGACCGCGGCGAGCGGGTCGTCGTCACCGGCGCTCCGGGGGAGGCGGCACTGGCGCGGCGGGTCGTGGAGACCGCCGGGCTGGACGCCTCCGCCGACCTGTCGGGCCGCACCGGCCTGCCGGAGCTGGCCGCGCTCGTCGCCGGAGCCCGGCTCGTGGTGTGCGGCGACACCGGCGTCGCCCACCTCGCGACCGCGTACCGGACGCCGTCGGTGCTGCTGTTCGGCCCGACGCCCCCCGCCCGCTGGGGGCCGCCGGACCGGGCCGAGCACCTGGTCCTGTGGGCGGGGCGGCGGGGGGACCCGCACGGCCGCGAACCCGACCCGGGGCTGCTGGAGATCTCCGCCGGCCAGGCCGTCGAGGCCGCGGGCAAAGCGCTCACCGCCAACCGCTGAGGGGGACATCATGAGACATCCACGCGCCGTCGTCACCGGAGGCTCCGGCTTCCTCGGCTCGCACCTGTGCGAGGCGCTGCTGGCCCGGGGCATCTCCGTGGTGTGCCTGGACAACCTGCTGACCGGCACGTCCCGCAACATCGCCCACCTGGCCGAACGGCGCGACTTCCGGTTCCTGAGACGCGACCTCACCGAGCCGGTGCACGTGCCGGGCGAGGTCGGCTACGTCTTCCACCTGGCCTCGGCGGCGTCCCCCGCCGACTACCTGCGGCTGCCGATCCAGACGCTGGAGGTCGGCAGCCAGGGCACCCGCAACGCGCTCGACCTCGCCGAGGCCAAGGGCGCGCGGTTCGTGCTGGCCTCCACGTCCGAGGTGTACGGGGACCCGCTCGTGCACCCGCAGCCCGAGTCGTACTGGGGCAACGTGAACCCGGTCGGACCGCGCAGCGTCTACGACGAGGCCAAGCGGTTCGGGGAGGCGCTGACGTCGGCGTTCCGGCACGCCCGCGGCCTCGACACCGCGATCGTGCGGATCTTCAACAGCTACGGCCCGCGGATGCGCCCCGACGACGGCCGCGCCATTCCGACGTTCCTGCGGCAGGCGCTGACCGGCGAGGACCTCACGGTCACCGGCGACGGCACGCAGACCCGCTCGATCTGCCATGTGGACGACACCGTCCGGGGCATCATCGCGCTCGCGACGGCCGACCACCCGGGGCCGGTCAACATCGGCAGCCCCTACGAGGTGTCCATGGCCGGGCTCGCCCGGCTCATCATCGAGCTGACCGGCTCCCGGTCCCGGCTGCGCTTCATCGACCGGCCGGAGGACGACCCGCGCGTCCGGCGGCCGGACACCGCCCTCGCCGAGGAGGTGCTCGGCTGGCGTCCCCGCGTCTCGGTCGAGGAGGGCCTGCGCGCCACGATCGAGTGGTTCGAGGGGCAGCTTCCGGTCGCCCGCCCTGCGTGACTCGGCGCGGACGGGCGCTCGCTCATCCGGGCGCCCGTCCCCGCGCCGTCCGATCAGCGGACGCCGAGGACGTCCAAAAGCTCGTCGATCATGGCGGCGTCGTCGGGCAGCCCGGGTACGCGCCCGGGTGACAGGCACCAGTCCCACCAGCGGTCCAGCTCCGCCGGGTCCAGCAGCGGCCCGTCCCGTCCGGCGTCCTCCGCCGCGACGGTCACGAGGGCGGGCCACGACCACGCCCGCGCCTGCGCGGTGACCTTCGCGCCGCCGCGCACCGGGTCGACGGCCAGCGCGGGGATCCCGTTCTTCAGCGCCAGGACGAGGCCGTGCAGGCGCGTCGTGACCACCAGGTCGAGCCTGCGCAGCGCCGACTCCAGCTCCGCCGCCGTCGTGAACAGCCGCCAGTCCCGCGGGTCGAGCCGCGTGTCCAGGGGCAGCCGGGCGCACTCGCGGCCGGCGAGCCACCCGGTCAGCTCCCGCTCGACCCGGTCGTGCAGCCGCCGCGTCCCGTACTCCGCCTGGCCGGGCGCCAGCACGACCCCCGCCACGGGCACCGGCGGGGTCTCCGGCAGCGCGGCCAGGTCGGGCCGCGGCGCCGCCGCGGGCGCGTCGCGGGCGAGGACCGCGTCGAACCCGGTGACCGCGGGATCGGCCGGGTCGACGACCGAGACCCCGACCGCGACGCGGGTGCAGCGGGCGTACCGGCGGTGAAGGCCCGCGACCTGCGGGCCGTGCAGCGGGCCGCAGGCGAACACCAGGTGGGTGTAGCGGCCGGGATCGGCGCGGCCGAGGTCCAGGCCGCCCGGCCGGAACACCGGGCTCCACGCCAGGTCGCACCGCACCCCGGCGCCGGCGAGCGCCCGCCGCACCGCCTCCATCGCCAGCACGTCGCCGGCCGTCGCCTCGCCGTGCAGGAAGCTCGGCCACCCGGTCACCAGGACGCGCATACGCCGACCGCCCTCCGCCGTCCGTTCCGACCCGGCGGGCACTTCCCGTCCCGTGACATTGAGACACCTACCGGTTTACCGAGGCGGCCGGGTGGGCAGAGTCAGTTCGCGGCCCACTCGCCGAGTTCCGAGCCAGGTGCTCGGAGCTGCGAGCCTGGGCCGCACCAGCTTCACCGGCCCGGATCCGGGGTCCGGCGGCCGCCCCGGCGCCGCCGGGCCCCGGTCCGGGGGCCGGTCCGGGCACCGCGCCCCTCGACGAAGGTCTTGAAGCGGCGGAGGTCGCCCTTGACGCGCCGGCCGAGGGCGCCGAACCGGTCCCCGGCCTTCTCCACGAACCCCTCCGGGTCGATCTCGAGCTGGACGGTGACGCGCGTGGTCGTCTCGTCCAGCCGGCGGAAGGTGACCACGCCGGAGTGGGTCGGCCCCTCCAGCGACTTCCACGCGACGCGCTCGTCGGGGTGCTGCTCGGTGATCCGAGCGTCGAACTCGCGGGTGACGCCGGCGATCCGCGTCCGCCAGCGCAGCGTGCCGTCGGCCAGCCGGCGGATCTCCTCGACACCCTCCATGAACTGCGGGAACGTCTCGAACCGCGTCCACTGGTCGTAGGCGGCGCGGATCGGGACGGTGACGTTGACCGACTCGGTGATCGTGCTCACGGCTCCACCTCCGGCGTTCACCGGGGCGGTACCCGGAGGGGCGCCCCGTATCCCGCCCGGCGGCCGGAGACCGCCCGCTCGGACCCGGCCGGCCGGGCCGAAACCCCACGCGGGAGGCGGTTTCCGTGTGATCCATCGATTGCCGGGTAATGGGACCAGACCGAGCGATCGCCCCTGCCCTCGCCGGCTCCTCCTCGGAAAGGAGAACATCCGCATGACGTCGGCGCAGCCCACCACGAGGTTCAACGACGGACAAGCCGAGAACCTCCTGGCGGAGATGAACCGGCTCGCGGAAGGAGATCCCCGGCGAGAACGGCTCCGGTCCCGCATCGTCGACATGCACGCGCCGCTCGTCCGCGGCGTCGCGCGCCGCTACGCCAACCGCGGGGAACCCATCGACGATCTCCAGCAGGTGGCCTATCTGGGCCTGGTCAAGGCCATCAACCGGTTCGACCCGGGGATCGGCGACCGGTTCGTCACCTACGCCTACCCGGTGGTGACCGGGGAGGTGAAGCGGCACTTCCGCGACAAGACGTGGGGCATCCGCGTGTCCCGCCGCATCCAGGAGCTGCGCCCGATCCTGCAGCGCACCATCCAGGAGTACACCCGCGAGCACGGCGGCTCGCCCACGACCGCGGAGATCGCCTCGCTGATGGGCATCACCGAGGAGGAGACCGTCGAGGTCATCGTCGCCTGCGACGCCTACCGGCCGCTGTCGCTGGAGGCCCCGGCGGACGGGTCGCCGGACGGCGACAGCGGCACGGTCGGCGAGTACCTCGGGTCGGAGGACCCGGCCCTGGACGCCTTCATCGACGGGCACGCCCTCGGCCCGCTCATCGACGAGTTGCCCGAGCGGGAGCGGACGATCCTGCTGCTGCGGTTCTTCGGCAACAAGACCCAGACGCAGATCGCCGAGCAGATCGGGCTGTCCCAGATGCACGTCTCGCGGCTGCTCCGCGCCACCCTGGAGCAGCTCCGCGCGGGGCTCCTCACGGAACGCTGACCGGCCGGCGCGCAGCCGGCGCGGCCGGTGACCGGGCCCCGGTCACCGGCCGCGGTGCGTCACGGCCTGGGCAGCGCGCACTTCCGGTCCAGCACGACGTCGTTGCCCTTGCCGAGGCAGCGGGCGAGCTGGTACGTCTGCTGGCCGTAGTTGATCCCCTGCCGGACGGTCACGTTCCCGTTCCGGTCGACCTCGCACGGGTTGTTGAGCGTGCAGCGCTCGCCGTTCTCGTTGCCGGTGTTGTTGACGCCGACGACGTGGCGGGTCCGCGCGTCGACGATCGGCGAGCCGGACGTGCCGCCGATCGTCTGGCACTCGGGCGTGTAGCGGATGGAGTTCTGCCACGTCCAGTCCGCCTCGCGCAGCCGGTGGACGGTGTCGTCGATCTTGCAGCCGTAGATCGTCCGCCAGTAGCCCGACACGACCCGGATCTCGGTGCCGTCGTGCGGCCTGGCCGCCGACAGGCGCAGCGCGGGAACGCCGTGCCGCTTCCGGATGGCGGCGTAGGTGGTGTCGAGCCGGTAGACGGCCACGTCGGTGTCGGTCATCGTGGCGTACTCGATCCGCGTGGCCCGCAGGCTGCCGAGCTCCTTCGTCCCGGTCCGGTCGAGCAGCGTGAACGTCCGGGACGAGTTCTGGTCCACGATGACCTCGCCGGCGCCGGGCATGCCCGTCTCCAGGCAGTGGCCGTTGGTCATGACCAGCGCCCGGTCGGTGTCGCGGGTGCGGGGCCCGCGCACGATGGAGCCGGAGCAGTTGCTGAGCGCGACGATTCCGGTGAAGTCGACCTCGGCCCTGGGAGCGGGCGCGGCGGGCGCGGCGGGCGCGGCCTGCGCGGCGCCGGCGAAGGCGAGCGTCCCGGCGCCCAGTACGGCGGCGAGGGCGGCGGAGGCGAGGCGGCGTCGGGTCATGGGGATCCTCTCGGAGAAGGCCGGCGGCGGCGCACCGGCCGGTGACGACGCTGTCCGGGCGGATGCTAGATCAGGTTCGCCCGCCCGAGAAGGGCCCCGGGCGTCAAAGACATCTGGCGGCGGACCGGAGCGGTCTGGTTCCAATCAGTCCACGTCCACCCAGCCGTAGGTGCGCTCGACGGCCTTCTTCCAGCCGGCGTAGCCCTCCCGGCGCCGCTCCTCGTCCCAGGTGGGCTCCCAGCGGCGGTCCTCGTTCCAGTTCCGGCGGAGCTCGTCGGTGGTGTCCCAGAAGCCGACGGCCAGCCCGGCCGCGTAGGCGGCGCCCAGGGCGGTGGTCTCGGCGACGACGGGCCGCGAGACCGGGACGCCCAGGATGTCGGCCTGCATCTGCATGCACAGCTCGTTGGCGGTGACCCCGCCGTCGACCTTGAGCACGTCCAGGGAGACGCCGGAGTCCTCGCGCATCGCCTCGACGACGTCGCGGGACTGGTAGCAGATCGATTCCAGCGTGGCCCGCGCCAGGTGGGCGTTGGTGTTGTAGCGGGACAGGCCGACGATGGCGCCGCGGGCGTCGGAGCGCCAGTACGGCGCGAACAGGCCGGAGAAGGCGGGGACGAAGTAGACCCCGCCGTTGTCCTCGACCTGCCGGGCCAGGGACTCGCTCTGCGCGGCCCCGGAGATGATGCCGAGCTGGTCGCGCAGCCACTGCACCGCCGATCCCGTCACCGCGATCGAGCCCTCCAGCGCGTACACGGGCCGGGCGTCGCCGAACTTGTAGCAGACGGTGGTCAGCATCCCCGCCTTGGACCTGACGAGCTCCTCACCGGTGTTGAGGAGGAGGAAGTTGCCGGTGCCGTAGGTGTTCTTGGCCTCGCCGGGGGCGAAGCACACCTGCCCGACCGTCGCGGCCTGCTGGTCGCCGAGTATGCCGGTGAGCGGGATCTCCCCGCCGAAGGGGCCGTCCGCGCGGGTCACGCCGTACGGGTCGGGCGCCGAGGACGGCCTGATCTCCGGGAGCATCCCCCGCGGGATGCCGAAGAACGACAGGAGCTGGTCGTCCCAGTCGAGGGTCTCCAGGTCCATCAGCATGGTGCGGCTGGCGTTGGTCGGGTCGGTGACGTGCACGCCGCCGTCGGGCCCGCCGGTCAGGTTCCACAGCACCCACGTGTCGATGTTGCCGAAGATCGCGTCGCCGTTCTCGGCGGCCTCGCGGACGCCGTCGACGTTCTCCAGGATCCACTGGACCTTGCCGCCGGAGAAGTACGTGGCGGGCGGCAGCCCGGCACGGTGCCGGATCGTCTCCCCCTTGCCCTCCCGCTCGAGGGCGGAGGCGATGCGGTCGGTGCGCGTGTCCTGCCAGACGATCGCGTTGTAGTACGCGCGGCCCGTCCGCCGGTTCCACACCACGGCGGTCTCGCGCTGGTTGGTGATCCCGACCGCCGCGAGGTCGGCATGGCCGAGGTTCGCCCGGTTCATGGCGGACTGGATGACCGACCGGGTCCGCTCCCAGATCTCGGTGGGGTCGTGCTCGACCCACCCGGCGCGCGGCAGGATCTGCTCGTGCTCCAGCTGGTGGCGGGCGACCTCGTTGCCGCCGTGGTCGAAGATCATGAAACGGGTGCTCGTGGTGCCCTGGTCCAGCGCTCCGACGAAGTCGGCCATGGACTCTCCCTTTCCGCCCCCCGGGGGCGACCCCGCCGGGAAACCGTCAGAACCGTCAGGAAACGTCGTACTCCGGCGTCGGCTCGGTGGCCGCCTCGCCCTCCTCGTCACCGGGGATGTTGCGTCCGATGAGCAGGATGTAGAGGCCGGCCCCGAGCACGCCGCCGATGAGCGGTCCCGCGATCGGGACCCAGAAATACAGATTCCCGTACTGGTCCGTCCACGGACTGTCGTATCCCGTCAGCCACTGGACGAGCCGCGGGCCGAGGTCGCGGGCCGGGTTGATCGCGTACCCGGCGGCGGAGCCGAACGCCATCCCGATCGCCACCACGATGAGGCCGATGATGAGCGGCGCCAGGTTCGCCAGCGGCGGCGCGTTGCGCAGGTCGGTGAGGGCCAGCACGAGGAACAGCAGGATCGCGGTGCCGATCACCTGGTCGCGGAAGGCCCCCCAGGTCCCGATCGGCAGCGTCCCGTTGCCCGGCATGGTGGAGAACACGATGTGCGACTTCTCCGTCAGGCCGGGGTCGAACTTCTGCAGGATCTCGCTGTAGTTCCACCGGACGATCAGCGCGGCGACGAACGCCCCGAGGAGCTGCGCGGAGCAGTACGGGAGCACCTTGCGCCAGGGGAACCCCTTGAAGACCGCGAGGGCGACCGTGACGGCCGGGTTGATGTGCCCGCCGCTGATGTGAGCCGATACGTACACGCCGAGCGTGACCCCGATGCCCCACGCCCAGGCGATGCTGTCGTGGTCTCCGAGGCTCTGCGGATCGCCGAGCCCGCTGCCGGCGATGACCTGCGCCACGACGCCGACACCGAACAGGATCAGGATCATCGTCCCGGCGAACTCCGCGGCCATCTCCCGGGCCAGCGGGGGGAGCTCCGGCCCTCGCGTCATCTCTCCTCCTCGGGGGTGTGTGACGTAAGGCACAGCCGCCGCGACGGTAAGGTCGCCCGACAAGATCGGTCAACGGCCCCGTGTCGACAATGTCGGCACCCGCCCATCAGCACCCCCCGGAGTGGACCACGAACGTGATCATGCCCGGGTGAAGCACCCCTACACCGCCGCCCGGCGGCCGTCCCCCGCCCCCGCCGGAGGTCAGTGGCCGCGGAAGGCCTCTTCGAGCCACCAGGCGGGGCGGTCCCGGGTGACCTTGGCGTCCACGAGCATCGGGCGGTCGCGCGGCCCCTCCAGCCAGCCGGCCACCGCGGCCAGGTCCTCCGGCCGGCGGACGGTCGCCGCCGCGCAGCCGAACCCGCGGCCGATCGCGGCGAGGTCGGCGGGCGGGAACGTGACCGTGTCCAGCGGGTGCCCGCCGGGGCCGAAGTGGTGCACCTCCGCGCCGTACGCCTCGTCGTCGTAGACGACGATGAGCAGGTCCAGCCCCAGCCGGACGGCCGTCTCCAGCTCCGCGGCGGACATCAGCGCGCCGCCGTCGCCGAGCGCGGCGACGGTGAGCCGGTCGGGCCGGGCCACGGCGGCGCCGATGGCGGTGGCGAGGCCGAGCCCGACCGACTGGAACGCCTGGGTGAACACGAGCGCGTCGGCGTCGGGGACGTCCAGGAACATCGCGGGGTACCCCATGAAGTTGCCCGAGTCGACGGCGACGGTGCGCTCGCGGGGCAGCATGCCGTCCAGGGCGATCGACAGCGTCCGCGGGTCGATGCGGGGCCCGCCCGCGTCGTCGTCACCGGCGGGGTGCTCCTCGTACGGGACGTCCTGCCAGCGTCCCTCCCGGGCGAGCCGCCCGGCCACGTCCGGGGTGCGGTAGCCGGTCGCGGAGTGCCCGCGCGCCTCCAGCTCCGCGGCGACGGCCCGCGCGGTCTCGGCGGCGTCGCCGATGAGGCCGAGGTCGACGGGGTGGTGCGCGCCGAGCGCCCGCGCGTCCACGTCGACCTGCACGACCTCCGCGTCCCGCGCGACGAGCGCGCCGTGCCGGGTCGTCCACATGTTCAGCGAGCAGCCCCAGCCGACGACGAGGTCGGCGCCGCGGATCAGCTCCGCCGCGGCGGGGGTGGCGAAGCCGCCGCTGACGTCCAGCGCGAACGGGTCGCCGGCGAACAGCCCCCGTGCGACGGCGGAGGTGGCGGGGAGCGCGCCGCAGCGCCCGGCCAGCTCGGCGAGGGGCTCGCGGGCGCCGGACAGCCGCGCGCCGCGGCCCGCGACGAACACCGGCCGCGCGGCGTCCTGCAGCATGCCGGCGAGGCGGGCGACCGCGGCGGGCGGCGGCACCGGCAGCGGCGGCACGGCCGGCCGCCGGCGCGCGGGCCGCCGCTCCGCCGGGTCGCCGGGGTACTCGGCCTCCTGGATGTCCAGCGGGAGGCACAGCAGGACCGTGCGGCGCTCGGCGACCGCCGTCCGGCAGGCGCGGGCCACGTCGGCGAGGGCGGTCCGCGGGGAGTGGACCCGCTCGGGGACCGCCCCGACCGCCGCCGCGATGGCGGCCTGGTCGACGCGGAAGTTGGAGCGGACCGCGGCGGCGGCCACCTCGCCCGCGACCACCAGCAGCGGCGTGCGGCTCTTGGCGGCCTCGGCGATGCCGGTGACCGCGTTGGTGAGGCCCGGCCCCTGGTGCAGCGACACCACGCCGAGTTCGCCGCTCACCCGCGCGTACGCGTCGGCCATCGTCGCGGCGCCGGCCTCGTGCCGGGCGGCGACGAACCGCGCGCCGCCCGCGACGAGCGCGTTGGTGACGTGGAAGTTCCCGCTGCCGACGACTCCGAAGACGGTGGTGGCGCCGAGCCGCGCCAGGGCCTCGCCCACGGCCTCCGCGACGTTCATCGCTCGATCAGCGCGAGCACGCGGGCGGGGCTGCCCGAGCCGCCGACGATCGGCAGCGGCGAGGCGATCAGCACGGCGCCGCGTGCGGGGAGCCGTTCGAGGTTCTGCAGCTGGGTGAGCCCGTACTTGCCGGCGCCGAGGAAGTAGGAGTGGCAGGGGAACGGCGGGTCGAAGGCGTGCGCGCCGCCCGCGTCGGTGCCGACGGTCTCCACGCCGAGGCCGATGACGGGGGTCTCCTCGGCGAGCCACCGCGCGCACTCGGCCGAGATGCCGGGCGTGTGGGAGCCGGTCTCGTCGGCGTTGAGGAAGGCGTCCCCGTCGCCGGAGCGCGCGTCCCAGCCCGTGCGGAAAAGGAGCCAGCCGCCGCCGGGGAGCGGCCCGTTCGCCTTCTCCCAGTCCCGCACGTGGTCGATCTCCAGCAGGAAGTCGGGGTCGGCGGCGGCGTGCGCGGAGGCGTCCAGCACCACCGCCGGGGCGACGAGCCTGCCGGGCGGCACCTGCGAGACGTCCTCGCCGTCGCGCCCGGTGGCCCAGTGCACGGGCGCGTCGAAGTGGGTGCCGACGTGCTCGCCGGTGACGACGTTGTTCCAGTACCAGGCGGGGCCGCGGTCGTCGTACCGGCTGATCTCCTCCAGCCGGAACGGGACCGTGTTGGCGAAGGGCTCCGGCAGCTGGAGGATCGGGGTCCGCTCCGACAGCGGCGCGGTCAGGTCGACGATCTCCACCCGCCCGTCGGAGACGGCGGTGAGCAGCTGGTCGAGAAGGGACATCGGGCCTCCGGCGGCGCGGGGACGGGCAGGTGGTCGCGGTGCGCCACGAACGTACCGCAGCCGGCCCGCCCGGAGCGGGTGACCGGCCCGGACGCCCGGCCACCGCTATTGGACGTTCTGTCTAGGTTGGTCCATGTCCATGTCCGGGCCCGGTTTTCGTTAGTTGACCACATGGACGGGGCGCCGCGGCGCGCTCACCATCAGGGCGGAACCCCGGCCGATCCCGCCCCACGGAGGTCTCATGCGCCGCAGGCCCTGGTCGCTCGCGCTCGCCCTCGCAGCCCTGCCCCTGGCCCTTGCCGCTCCCCCGGCCCACGCCGCTCCCCCGCCCCCGCCCGCTCCGCCGCCCGCCGCCGTCACCGAGCACCGGGCGGGCTTCGACCCGCTGCTCCCCTCGTCCGACCCGCTCGAACTGCGGGAGGCGCACCGCCCGCTCGCGGTCGGCTACACCTACAGCGGGCAGCGGCGCACGCTCGACGACTACCTCGTCCGCACCGGAACCCAGGGCTTCGTCGTCCTGGACGGCGCCGACGTCGTCTTCGAGCGCTACGTCGCGGCCGGCCGCGACAGCCTCTTCCAGTCGTGGTCGATGGCCAAGTCGTTCACCTCCGCCGCGGTCGGCATCGCGCTCGGCGAGGGGCACATCGACTCGATCGACGACCCGGTCACCCGGTACGTCCCCGAACTGGCGGGGTCCGGCTACGACGGCGTCTCGCTCCGGGACCTGCTGCGGATGTCGTCGGGCATCGAGTGGGACGAGACCGCGGACGTCCCCCCGGTGCACGTCGCCGCGAGCCTCGGGTATCCGCTCACCGCCATGGCGAAGCGGCAGAAGCGGGGATGGGAGCCGGGGACGAGGTTCGAGTACACGAGCATGAACTCGTTCGTCCTCGCCTGGGCCGTCGCCGAGGCGACGGGCGTGCCGTACCACGACTACGTCCAGCGGAAGATCTGGGGACCGGCCGGGATGGCGTCCAAGGCGTACCTGGGCAACGACTCCAACGGCAACAGCATGGGGTACTGCTGCTACTACGCGACCGGGCGCGACTTCGCGCGGTTCGGCCTGCTGTACCTGAACGGCGGGAAGGCCGGCGACCGGCAGGTCGTGCCCGCCTCGTGGGTGGCGCAGTCCACGAGCCCCTCCGCGCCGTTCAAGCCGGGGTACGGCTTCCAGTGGTGGCTCGGCGAGGACGGCGACTTCTCCGCCAGCGGCCTCGGCGGGCAGCTGATCTGGGTCTCGCCTCGGTACGGCGTCGTCATCGTCAAGTCGACGCTGTTCACCCTCGTCGGCGGAGAGGAGACCGACGCCGCGTTCGAGGCCGTCGCCGCCGAGGTCGCGCGAACCCGCACGCTGCGCACGGCACGCGCGGGCTAGCCGGGGAACAAGCAGGGCGGCCTCGACGGTTAGGGTTACCTAAGTAGTGTGATCCGGATCATCAGGAGGCCGCATGGCGACGGGACCGGCGCGCAAGGGGCGCACGCTCAACCGGGGGAGGGTGCTGCGCACCGAACGCCTCACTCCGCACATGATCCGCGTGGTCATCGGCGGTGCGGAGCTGGCCGGGTTCGGCGTCGGCGAGTTCACCGACCACTACGTCAAGCTGCTGTTCCGGCTGCCGGGCGTGGAGTACCCGGAGCCGTTCGACATGGAGCGGATCCGCGCCGAGCTGCCGCGCGAGCAGTGGCCGGTCACCCGGACCTACACCGTCCGGGCGTGGGATCCGGACGCGGTGGAGCTGACCCTCGACTTCGTCCACCACGGCGACAAGGGCCTCGCGGGCCCGTGGGCGGCGAGCGCCCGGCCGGGCGACGAGGTGCTGTTCCTCGGCCCCGGCGGCGCCTACGCGCCCCGCGCCGACGCCGGCTGGCACCTGCTGGCCGGTGACGAGAGCGCGCTCCCGGCGATCGGCGCCTCGCTGGAGCGGATCCCGGAGGGCGCCCCCGTCCGCGTGTTCGTCGAGGTCGCCGGCCCCGAGGAGGAGCAGGAGCTGCCCACGCCCGGGGACGCGGAGATCGTGTGGCTGCACCGGGGCGGCGGCCCCGTCGGCGACCTGCTGGTCGAGGCCGTCCAGAAGCTGGAGTTCCCCGAGGGCGGGGTGCACGCGTTCGTCCACGGCGAGGCGGGCTTCGTCAGGGCGCTGCGGCGCCATCTCCGGATCGACCGCGGGGTCCCGCTGGAGCGGCTGTCGATCTCCGGCTACTGGCGCCGCGGCCGCGACGATGAAGGCTGGCGGTCGATCAAGCGCGACTGGAACCGCCAGGTAGAGGAGGAAGAGGCCCAGGCCCTCGCCTGACCCGCCCCGGATCTGGACCGGCCCACTGCCTGAACCCGACGGGTTCAGGCAGTGGCTTCTCCGGGCTCTCCGGTCTCGTCGGCGTCGGTGCTGAAGCCGGGGAGCCAGCGTTCCACCTCGGCGCGGAAGTCGCCCTCGGTCTCCAGCTGGCAGAGGACGCCGCCGCCTCCGGTCAGGGCGCGGCTGACGGCCAGGTACTGGGGCGGGAGCCGGAACTGGCGGGCGAGGGCGCCGGGGCGCATGTCGGAGGCGACGCCGATCCCGTGGGCGGTCTGCTCCCGCATCCACTCGCGGGAGTAGCGGAAGCGCTCCACCGCGAACGGGGCGGCGTGCGGCCCGATGAGGTCGGCGACCTCCTGGGGGTCCACGTCGGCGTCGGGGACGAGAAAGCCCTCCTCGCGGAGGGCCTCGACGATCTCGCCGGGGTCGCCGAGCGTCCCGATGCGGGTGAGCCGGCCGATCGACCACTGCAGCTCGGCCGGGACGTGGGCGGCTCCGCCGAAGTCCATGACGCCGAGGCGGCCGTCGTCCAGCAGCCGGAAGTTGCCCGGGTGCGGGTCGATGTGGATCATCTCGCAGCGGGCCGGGCCGGACAGCAGGAAGCGGAACAGCAGCATGCCGGCGCGGTCGCGCTGCTCCCGGTCGCCCTCGGCGATGACCTTGGCGAGCGGCGTCCCGTCCAGCCATTCGGTGACGAGGACGTTGCCGGACTGGGCGACGACCGCGGGGACGAGGAAGTCGGGATCGCCGTCGTAGGCGTCGTGGAAGGCGGTCTGGGCGCGGGCCTCGTCGACGTAGTCGAGCTCCTTCTCCAGCCGCCGCTTGAGGTCGGCGATGACCGGCTTGACCTCGACGCCGGGGAACAGCGGGGTGAAGAGCCTGCTGACGCGGGAGATCTGGTTGAAGTCGCTCATCAGCGCCCTGGCGGCACCGGGGTACTGGACCTTCACCGCGACGGTCCGCCCGTCGTGCCAGACGGCCTTGTGGACCTGGCCGATGGACGCCGCGGCGGCCGGCCGGTCGTCGAACTCCAGGAACTGCTCGCGCCAACCCTCCCCCAGGCCCTCCGCGAGGACGCGGTGGGTCGTGGCGGCGGGCATCGGGGGCGCGGCCTCCTGGAGCCGGGTGAGGCTGGCGCGGAACGGCCCGGCGATGTCCTCGGGGAGCCCGGCCTCGAAGATCGACAGCAGCTGCCCGACCTTCATGGCGCCGCCCTTGAGCTCGCCGAGCACCGCGAACAGCTGCTCGGCGGTGCGGCGCTGCACCTCCAGCGCGACGGCCTCGGCGGGGCGCCCGATCGTCCGCTTGCCGAACCCGAGCGCGGTGCGCCCGGCGAAGCCGATCGGCAGGGACGCCAGCTTGGCGGTCCGCGTCACCGCGCGGCGGGGAATGTCACTCACGGCCCGTCCCTCGTTCGACGATGCGTCCAATGACTGTCAGGGTCTCACGCGGGGAAATGTCACGAAACGTTCATCCCCCGTCAAAATATGAAGCGTTCAGGCGGGCCCGGAGATTCCCCGGCCGTTCCGCCGGGCGGCCGCCGCACCGTCCCCGCACGGCCGCAGCAGCAGCTCGACGACCTCCAGGGCCTGGTCGATCTGCGGCCGGTTCCCGCCCAGGTAGTGCGCGTACATGAACGAGTCGGCGACCCTGACGATCGCCTGCGCGAGGGTCCGGGTGGGCAGCGGCACCCGCATGGCCCCGCGGTCGATCTCGGCCTGCATCTCCCGGGTCAGCAGCTCGGTCGAGCGGTCCTCGATGGTGCCCGGCATGGTGGCCAGCCGGATGAACAGCCGCGGCTCGCGCTCGGTGAACGCCTTGAGCGGTTCGGCCTCCACCACCGCGTGCATGAACCTGTCGAGGAGCATCAGGATGCGGTCCGTGCCGGAGCCGCCCACCCCGCGCGTCGCCACGCGGTAGGTGCGCTCTGTCATCTCCGCCAGGACGGCGCCGAGCAGCTGCTCGCGGCTGCCCACCCAGCGGTACAGGGTCGCGCGGCCCACGCCGAGCTCGGCGGCCAGCGCCGACATGTCGATCGGCTCGCCGCGCAGGTAGTGCTCGGACGCGGCCGCGAGCGCGGCGGCGGGACCGGCCGTCCGGCCGGAGGGCCCGGACGCGGAGCGGGCGGGGCCGTCCGGGGGAACGGGGCTGCCGTTCATCCGCTCAGCATGACACAGCCCCGCCCGTGCTCCCGCCGCGCTCCCGGTGGCCGGGATCCGCCGATACATGGCTTTATGTCATCAGGAGACTACCCGGAGTGATCAGGGGTAGTCGACAGTTGTGACAGAGAGACGAGCGGACGCCGGACGCAAGGGCCGGCTGCTGATCATCGGCGGGGCGGAGAACCGCACCTGCGGTTCCGGGCCCCTGGAGACCTTCGTCGGGCTGGCGGGCGGCGAGGACGCGCGGGTCGTGGTGGTGACGACCGCGACCGAGGTGCCCGAGGAGGTCGCCGAGGAGTACACCGCGGTGTTCGGCCGCCTCGGCGTGTCGGCCGTCCGGGAACTGCGGCTGCTCGGCCGGGCCGCGGCCGACAGCGCGGCGACGCTGCGCGCGCTGGACGCGGCGACCGGGGTGCTGTTCAGCGGCGGCGACCAGTCGCGGATCCGGACGCTGGTGGGCTCGAAGACCAACGAGCTGCTCAAGCGGCGCCTCGACCAGGAGGGCCTCGTCATCGCCGGGACGAGCGCCGGCGCGACCGCCATGGGGCACTGGATGATCCTCGGCGGCCACGGCCACGAGGTGGCGGCGTCCAGCGTGAAGGTCGGGCCGGGCCTCGCCCTGCTCGACAACGTGCTGATCGACATGCACTTCAACGAGCGCGGGCGGCTGCCCCGGCTGATGAGCGGGATAGCGCTGGACACCCGGCTGCTCGGCGTCGGGATAGACGAGGACACGGCGATCGTGGTGGGCGACGGCCGGTTCGACGTCGTCGGCACGGGCGTGGTCACGGTCGTCGACGCGGGGCAGTCCACCGTCGCCTACGCGGCCTCGGACGACGAGCCGATGGCGATGTTCGACGTGTCGCTGCACCTGCTGCCGGCCGGCTGCGCGTTCCAGATGCACGACCGGCTCCCGGAGATCGGCAACATGCGCGGCCCTGCGGAGGGGGAGTAGCGGTGCGCCTCGACCATGTGCGCCGCCTGAGCGGCCCGAACGTCTACCTGTCGCGTCCCGTCGCGATCGCCCGGCTCGACCTCCAGGGCCTGGCCGGCCACGAGACCACCGACCACCCGGGCTTCGCCGCGCGCCTGGTGGACGCCCTGCCGGGGCTGGCGACGCACCACTGCGCGGCGGGCCGGCCCGGCGGGCTGCTGGACGCGATGGCGCGCGGCACCTACTTCGGCCACGTCACCGAGCACGTCACGCTGGAGCTGTCCGGGGCGATCGGCCGCGAGGTGTTCTTCGGCCGCACCGTCCGCGCGGGCGGGCCCGCCGACTACGACGTGGTCCTGGAGTGCCCGCGCGACGAGCCCGCCGGCAGCACGGTGGTGGAGCAGCTGGTCGCGCTCGCGCTGCGGACCGTCCAGGGCGCCCTCGCCGGGCGGGTGCCCGACCCGTCCGCGGACCTGGCCCGCGTCGCCGCCGTCCACGAGGGCGAGCGGCTCGGCGTCAGCACCGCCGCGCTGGCCCGGGCGGCGCGCCGCCGGGGCGTGCCGGTCCGCCGCGTCGGCGGCCTCAACCTGCTGCGCCTCGGGTACGGGCGGTACCGGCGGATGATCTGGGCCGCGATGACCGACGCCACCTCGGCGATCGGCATGGAGGTGGCGGGCGACAAGCGGCTCGCGCACCGGGTCCTCGCCGACGCCGGGCTGCCCGTCCCCGAGGGGCGGGTCGCGGCATCGCCGGCCGAGGCGCTGGAGGCGCTGCGCGGCATCGGCGGCCCGGTGGTGGTCAAGCCGCTCGCGGGCCACCAGGGCGAGGGCGTCCACATCGGGCTGACGACGGCGCCGGAGGTCGTGGCCGCGTTCGCGTCCGCCGCCGGGGCCGCGGGCGGGGGCGGAGCCGCGGGCGAGGGCGGCGGCGAGGTCATCGTCGAGTCCTACATCCCCGGCAAGGACTACCGGGTCCTGGTGGTGGGCGGCCGGGTCTCGGCGGCGGCGGAGCTGACCGCCGCGTGCGTGGCCGGCGACGGCGCCGCGACGGTCGCCGCGCTGGTGGACCGGGTCAACGCCGACCCCGCCCGCGGCGCGGGCCACGACCGGCCGCTGACCCGGCTGGCGCTCGGCCCGGCGGAGCTGGCGCTGCTGGCGCGGCAGGGGCACGGCCCGGGGACGGTGCCGGCCGCCGGGGAGCGGGTGTGGCTGCGCCGCAACGCGAACCTGTCCACCGGCGGCACCAGCCGCGACGTGACCGGCGAGGTGCACGCGGACGTCGCGGACCTGTGCGTGCGCGCCGCCGCGGCCGTCGGGATGGACGTGTGCGGCATCGACCTGCGGCTGCCCGACATCGGCTCCCCGCCGCCCGCCGAGCCCGGCGCCGCCGGGATCCTGGAGGTCAACGCCGCCCCCGGCCTGCGGATGCACCTCGCCCCGCACGAGGGCGCCGCCCGCGACGTCGCCGGCGACGTCATCGACCTGATGTACCCGGCCGGGACGCCGTCGCGGGTGCCGGTCGTGTCGGTGACCGGCACCAACGGCAAGACCACCACGGTCCGGATGATCGCGCGCATGCTGGAGCTGGACGGCCGGCGGACCGGCATGACGAGCACGGAGGGCGTGCACATCGGGGGCCGGCTCGTCCACCGGTCGGACGCGTCCGGGCCGCGCTCGGCGGAGATGGTGCTGGGCGACCGCTCGGTGGAGGCGGCCGTCCTGGAGACCGCGCGGGGCGGGATCGTGCGGCGCGGGCTCGGCTACGAGCGCGCCGACGTCGCGGTCGTCACCAACATCACCCGCGACCACCTCGGCGTCGACGCCACCGAGGACCTGGACGACCTGACCGGAATCAAGGCCCTGGTCGCCGAGGAGATCCGGCGCGGCGGGCACGTCGTCCTCAACGCCGCCGACCCGCCGGCGGCGGGCCTGGCGCTGCGGCGGGCGGTCCGGGACCGCCGCCCCGTGCTGCGCTACTTCGCGCCGTCCCCCGGCGAACCCGTCCTCGCGGCGCACCTGCGGGAGGGCGGCGTCGGCTACTGCGTCGCGGACGGCTGGCTGACCGAGGCGCGCGGCGACCGCCGGACCCGGATCCTGCCCGCCGCCGACGTGGCGGGCTCGTTCGGCGGGCACGCCGGCCACGTCGTGGCCAACGCGCTCGCCGCGGCCGCCGCCGCCCGCGCCCTCGACGTCCCGGTGGAGACCGTCGCCCGCGCGCTGCGCACGTTCGACCCCCACACCCACAACCCGGGCCGGGGCTGCGTGTACCTGGTCAGCGGCAACCCCGTGCTGGTCGACTACGCGCACAACCCGGCGGCGGTCGCCGCGATGGGCGCGCTCGTCGAGCGGCGCTGGGGCACCGGCGGGGTCGCCGCGGTCACCCTGCCGGGCGACCGGTCCGACGAGCTGGTGGGCGAGACCGCGCGGGCCCTGGCCCGGACGTTCGGCCGCGTCGTCGTCTACGAGGACGAGGACCTGCGCGGCCGCCGCTCGGGCGAGATGACCCGGCTGATCGCCGAGGGGCTGCGGGAGGCCCGCCCGGACGTCCGGCACCACCCCGCGGGCGACCTGAAGGGCGCGCTGACCTCGGCGCTGGACATGGCCGGGCCCGGCGAGCCCGTCCTGCTGCTGTACGAGAAGCTGCAGCCGGTCGCCGAGCTGCTCGACACGCTCGGCGCCCGGCCGGACGAGGCGGCCGGCGGTCAGTCCCCGGAGGGCCAGGTGACGGGCAGCCCGACGTAGTTCTCGGCCAGCGACGCCGACGCCGCCTCGGACGAGACCACGTAGTCCAGGTGGGCGCGCTGCATCCGCCGCTCGAAGTCGCTCGCGGCGGGGTCGGTGTGCAGCAGGTGCGTCATCCAGTACGAGAAGTGCTCGGCCCG
Organism: Actinomadura livida; assembly: GCF_014648675.1. Taxonomy (GTDB): domain Bacteria; phylum Actinomycetota; class Actinomycetes; order Streptosporangiales; family Streptosporangiaceae; genus Spirillospora; species Spirillospora livida. Next base: position 198,666 of record NZ_BMRO01000002.1, on the reverse strand, counting down.
CCACACCCGCCGCAGGACCGCGTCGGAGTAGCCGTCCAGCAGCGCCTCCGACCCGGAGGCGTACCGCTCGGCCAGCGCCCGCGCCAGCACGATCACGTCCGACACCGCGAGGTTCAGGCCCTTCGCGCCCGTCGGCGGGACGATGTGCCCCGCGTCCCCGGCGAGGAACAGCCGGTCGTGGCGCATCGGCTCGGTCACGAAGCTGCGCATCGGCGTGATCGACCGGTCGGTGATCGGGCCCTCGTGCAGCTTCCAGCCGTCGTCGGTCGCGAAGCGGGTCGCCAGCTCGTCCCAGATGCGGGCGTCGGACCATGCCGCGAGGTCCTCGTCCGGCGGCACCTGGAGGTACAGGCGGCTGACCTTGGGCGAGCGCAGGCTGTGCAGCGCGAAGCCGCGGTCGTGCTGGGCGTAGATCAGCTCGTCGGTGGACGGGGCGACGTCGGCGAGGATGCCGAGCCACGCGAACGGGTACTCGCGGGAGAACGTCCGCCCCCCGGGCACCGCCGGGCGGCAGACGCCGTGGAACCCGTCGCAGCCCGCGATGTAGTCGCAGTCGAGCGTGCGGGTCTCGCCGCCGCTGCGGTACGTCACGCTCGGCGCGGACGGGTCCACGGCCAGCACCTCGGTGCCGAACCGCACGTCGCCGCCGTCCGCGAGCCGCTTGGCGACCAGGTCCTTCACGATCTCGGTCTGCGCGTACACGGTGACCGTGCGGCCGGTGAGGTCGGTCAGCGGGATGCGGTGCCCGGCGCCGCCGAACCGCAGCTCCACGCCGTGGTGGACGAGGCCCACCCGGTCGAGCCGCTCACCGGCGCCGCTCTCGCGCAGCACGTCGGTCGTGCCCTGCTCCAGCAGCCCGGCGCGCTGCCGGTGCTCCACGTAGTCGCGGTCCCGGCTCTCCAGCACGACCGACTCGATGCCCTGCAGGTGCAGCAGATGGGACAGCAGCAGCCCCGCGGGGCCGGCGCCGATGACGGCGACCTGGGTACGCATCAAGCCTCCTCCTCGTCGGGCGGCCCGGCTCTCACCGCGCGCCGCCGCGGGTTCACGCGCCGGTGTTCCGTCCGGCGGAGAACATATCGGAATGTCCGTGCCAGTGCGCGGCGACGTCCCGGGACAGGGCCCGCGCCGCCGTCGTCAGCGGCGGGAGCAGCCGCCGCAGGTCGGCGCCGCGCGTCCCGGACACCAGCGACAGCGCCGCGACCACCTCCCCCGCCCCGTCCCGCACCGGCACGCCGGCGGACGACGCGCCGAGCGTCATCTCGTCGCGGGTCAGCGCGTAGCCGTCGCGGCGGACCCGCTCGACGCAGCGGCGCAGCTCGTCCGGGTCGGTGATGGTGCGGACCGCGTGCCGGGGCAGCTCGCCGGCGAGGACCCGCTCGCGGACCTCGGGCGGCGCGTACGCCAGCAGCACCTGCCCGACACCGGTGGTGTGCAGCGGCAGCATTCCGCCGACCTGCGTCACGACCGGCACCGACCGCCGCCCCCGCAGCCGCTCGACGATCAGCGCGTGGCCGTCGCGCAGCACGCCGAGCTGCACGTTGTCGTGCGTCGCCTCGTACAGGTCCTCCATGTGCGGCAGCGCCAGCTCCCGCAGGCCCATGACGGCGGGGGCCTGGCTGCCGATGCGCCACAGCCGCGTCCCGATGCGGTAGGTGCCGTCGGGGACCCGTTCCAGGAACCCGCCCTCGGCCAGCTCCCCCACGAGGCGGTGGCCGGTCGCGAGCGGCAGGCCGGAGCGTCGGCAGATCTCGCTCAGGCTGAGGCGGACGCCGCCCTGCGCGAATGCGTTCAGGATGGCCATCACCTTGCCCGCCACGCTGACCGGCCGCGCGGGGCCCGCCCCGCCGCCCGCGGTACCGCCCCCGGTGCCGCTCGCAGGGCCGCCGCCCGCCGTCTCCCGTCCCACGTGGTTCCTCCGCCGGCTCCGCGCCGTCACTCCTGCTGCTCGGTGAGCACCCGCTGGGCGACGGCGAACGCCGAGTTCGCGGCCGGCACTCCACAATAGATCGCCGTCTGCAGGAGCACCTCCTTGATCTCGTCGTGGGTCAGCCCGTTGCGGAGCGCGGCCCGCACGTGCATCGCCAGCTCCTCCAGGTGGCCGCCGGCGACCATGGCGGTCAGCGTGATGCAGCTGCGCGTCCTGCGGTCCAGTCCGGGGCGGCTCCAGATCTCCCCCCACGCGTAGCGGGTGATCATGTCCTGGAAGTCGGCGGTGAAGCCGTCCTTGCGGGCCTCGGCGCGGTCGACGTGCGCGTCCCCGAGGACCTCGCGGCGCGCCTTCATGCCGCGCGCGTGCCGCTCCCTGCCGGTGAGGGCCTCCTCGCTCATCGGCCCGCTCCCTTCCATGTGGCGTCGAGATGGGCGGTGATCGCCTCGGTGACCGGGCCCGGCCGCTCCGCGCCGGCGAGGTGCGCGGCTCCGTCGACGACGGTGAGGCGGGCGCCCGGGATGCCGCCGGCCAGCCGGTCGGCGTGGCCCGCGGGCGGCGTCGGCCCGTCCTGCGCCCCGGCGATCACCAGGGTCGGCGCGGTGATCTCCCCGAGCCGGCCGGTGGCGTCGAACCGCGCGAGCGCCTCGCAGCAGCCCGCGTACCCCTCCGGGGAGGTCGCGCGGAGCATCGCGACGTACGGTTCCGCGCCGGTGAACCCGGGGGTGAACCAGCGTCCGGCCGCCGTGTCCGCCACCGGCCCGACGCCCTCCCGGCGGACGAGCGCGGCCCGCTCGTGCCAGGGGCCCGGCTCGCCGAAGCGCGGGGACGTGCAGCACAGCACGAGGCTCGCGACCCGCTCCGGCGCGCGGAGCGCGAGGGCGGTGCCGACGGCGCCGCCGAGCGACACCCCGGCGTAGGCGGCCCGGTCGGCGCCGAGGTCGTCCAGCAGGCGGACGAGGCCGTCCGCGAGGTCCTCGACGGTGAACGGGCCGGCGGGCGGCGGCGCGCCGCCGTGGCCGGGCAGGTCGTAGCGCAGCGTCCGCCAGCCGCGGTGCAGCGCGGGCAATTGCGGGAGCCACAGGTCCATGGACGTGCCGAGGGACGGGCCGAGGACGACGAGGGGCGCGTCCGCCGGGCCGTCGAGGCGGTACTGCGGCGGGGCTCCCGCCGGTGCGGGCGGGCCGGTCACGCGCGGCTCCTCCGGTAGGCGTCGAGGGCCCGGTCGACGAGGGCGGCGGCCGCGCCGGTCCCCGGGTCGTCGCCGAGCACGTCCAGCAGGTCGTCGAGGTCGGCGCGCATCAGCGCGGGCGACACCTCCAGGCCGCCGAGCAGCTCGGCGGCCGTCTCCGCGGCGCCGCCGGTGAGCCGCAGGCTCTCGCGCAGCGGCTGCCACTCGGCGTGCCACTCCCCCGCCGGCCGCTCGTGCGGCGCGGCCTGCGCGGCCAGCACGACCTGCGCCTGCGCGGGGACCTGCAGGGCGGCCGAGCGGATCAGGGCGGACATGGCCGGGTTGCGCTTGTGCGGCATGGACGACGAGCCGCCCCTGCCCTCCCCGGCGGGCTCGGCGACCTCGCCGACCTCGCTCTGCGACAGCAGCCACACGTCGGTCGCGATCTTGCCGAGGGCCCCGGCGGTCAGCGCCAGCGCCGACGCGAGCTCCGCGACCGGCGTGCGGCGGGTGTGCCACGGCAGGACGGGGCGGTCCAGCCCCGTCTCCTCCGCGAAGGCCGCGACGAGGTCGAACGCCCGGTCGCCGAACGCGTCGAGCGTCCCGGCCGGGCCGCCGAGCTGCACCGGCAGCGGCAGCGCGGCGAGGCGGCCGCGGGCCTCCAGGCAGCCCAGCAGCCAGTTCGCCGCCTTCGCGCCGAACGTCGTCGGCAGCGCCTGCCGCCCCAGCGTGCGGGCCGGCATCGGGGTGTCGCGGTACCGCGCCGCGAGCCCGGCCAGCGCGTCCAGTGCCCGGTCGAGGTGGGCGAGGACGACGCGCCTGGTCCGGGCCGCGACGAGCATGGCGCCGGTGTCGGCGATGTCCTGGCTGGTGGCGCCGCGGTGGACGTGCCGCCCGGCCGGGCCGGCGAGCGCCCGCAGGTCCGCGACCAGCGGGACGACCGGGTTGCCGGAGCCGCGCGCCCGGCGGGCGAGGTCGGCCGCGTCGAAGCGGCCCGCGTCGGCGGCGGCGGCGCCGATCGCGGCGGCCGCGTCCGCCGGGATGATGCCGAGGCGGGCCTGGGCCCTGGCGAGGGCGGCCTCGGCGTCCAGCATCGCGGCCAGGTAGGCCGCGTCGCCCGTCGCGGCCTCGGCCTCGGTCCCCGCGCGGACGGGCGACAGCAGGCCCGCGTCGAGCGGCGCGGCGTCCGGCCGCGCGGGGCCGCGTTCCTCAGAAGCCAAGGAAGACCGTCTCCCGATCCCCCTGCAGGCGGATGTCGAAGCGGTACCTCCGCTCCCCCTCGCGCGCGGCGATCAGGGTCGCGCGCCGCTCGGCGGGCACGGCGCCGAGCAGCGGGTCGGCGGCGTGGGCGGTCTCGTCCTCGGGGAAGTACAGCCGGGTGAAGACGGGCTTGAGCAGGCCCCGGGCGAAGACCAGGACGGCGATGCAGGGGGCGCCGTCGCCGACCGCGCCGGGCTTGACGGTGGTGAACCAGAAGGCGCCGTCCGCGTCGGTGCCGCACCGGCCGAACCCGGAGAAGTCGTGCCCGTCCCGGACGATGCCGCCCGGCCGCCGCGGGATCCGCCCGCTCTCGTCGGCCTGCCAGATCTCCAGCAGCGCGTCGGGGACGGGCTCCCCGGCGCCGTCCAGGACCCGGCCGCGCACGTCGATCGCGTCCGGGCGCCAGCCCGGCACGACGCGCGGGCCGGTCTCGTACGGCAGCGCGTAGCCGAAGAACGGGCCGACGGTCTGCGACGGCGTGGGTCCGGGGGCGCCGTCGTGCGAAGCGGTGGTCATCAGGCCTCCATCGGGGTGTCGCCGAGCACGATGTCCCACTGGTAGCCGAGCGCCCACTCCGGCTCGGTGGTGTCCATGTCGAAGCGGCAGATCAGCTTCTCGCGGGCCCGCTCGTCCGGGATCGACTGGAAGATCGGGTCGTAGGCGAACAGCGGGTCGCCGGGGAAGTACATCTGGGTGATCAGCCGCTGCGTGAACGCCGTGCCGAACACCGAGAAGTGGATGTGCGCGGGGCGCCACGCGTTGTGGTGGTTGCGCCACGGGTAGGCGCCCGGCTTGATCGTCACGAACCGGTAGCGGCCGTCGTCGTCGGTGAGGCACCGCCCGGCGCCGGTGAAGTTCGGGTCGAGCGGCGCGGGGTGGATGTCGCCGAGGTGCGCGTAGCGGCCGGCCGCGTTCGCCTGCCAGACCTCGACCAGCGTCCCGCGCACCGGCCGGCCCTGCCCGTCGAGCACCCGGCCGGTCACGACGATCCGCTCGCCGAGCGGCTCGCCGGGGTGCTGGACGGTGAGGTCCTCGTCCAGCCGGCCGAGCTCCTGGTGCCCGAAGACCGGCGAGGCCAGCTCGACGCTGTCCGGGCCGAGCTTCGGCATGACCAGTTCCTGCGCGGGCGCCCGGAGCACGGTGCTCTTGTAGCCCGGGGACAGGTATGGAGGATGCGTCATGCGCTGTTCCCTTCCGCCGCGACGTGCTCGATCGGCTCTGTGGTGTCGTGCCCGGCCGGCCGCGGGCGGGAACGCCGCGCAGCTCCGCCCGGTGCCGCCGCCCACCATGGCAGGAGAGGCCGCCGATGGCACATCCGGGTTTCCGCTGAGCGGAAGGGCAGCCGCCTGATCAGAGCCGTTCGGCCAGGCCGAACAGCGGGAACAGGCTCGGGTCGAAGAACGCCGAGACGTGCGCGACGCCGTCCTCGGTGACGTCGAGCACCTGGAGCTGGTAGGCGCGGTGGACCCCCTCCTCGTCGCGCGAGTAGAGCCCGAACGCGGGTTGCGCGTTCGCCGTGGTCGGGAGCATCCGGATGTCCCCCGGGGCGGGGCCGCACTGCGCGAGGATGAGCCGCACGACGGTGTCGGCGCCGACGAACCACTCGGGGTACGGCGGCATTTCCCAGACGACGTCCTTCTTGAACAGCTCGAGGAGGCCGGTGATGTCGGCGTCCTCGAACGCCTTGGCGTACCGTTCGAGCAGGTCGCGCTGCGCCGGGTCGGTCGGCTCGACCAGCGCGTCCCGCTCCGGCGCGTGCTCCTCCAGCTGCGCCCGCGCCCGCTGCAGCGCGCTGTTCACCGCGGCGGTGGAGGTGTCGAGCAGCTCGGCGACCTCCGCCGCGCGCCACTTCAGGACGTCCCGCAGGATCAGCACGACCCGCTGCTTGGCGGGCAGGTGCTGCAGCGCGGCGATGAACGCGAGCCGGGTGCTCTCCCTGGCGGCGACGATGGTCGCGGGGTCGGCGGCGTCCGCGCCGGTCACGGTGTCGGGGGCGGGTTCCAGCCAGGGCACCTCGGGCGAGGCGACGACGGGCCGCTCGGGCTCGTCGCTCGGGGCGCCCAGCCCGGACGGCATCGGCCGCCTGCCGCGCTGGTCGATCGCCGTCAGGCACACGTTCGTGGCGATGCGGTACAGCCACGTCCGGAGCGAGGAGCGCCCCTCGAAGTCCCCGTAGGAGCGCCAGGCCCGCAGGTAGGTCTCCTGCACCAGGTCCTCGGCGTCGTGGATGGAGCCGAGCATCCGGTAGCAGTGCGCCAGCAGCTCCCGCCGGTACGGATCGGCGAGTTCCTGGAAGTCCCGCTCTAGAGTGCTGTTCGCCATCGTGGTCGTCACCTTCGCTGGGCATCGTCGCTGGGACGGGTGCCACCGGCGGGCCCCGTCGCTCCCGACGGTAGGCGGACCCACCGACAGAACACGTTCGCCGCCCCATTCTACGCCGCCGACCTGCGGGATCACCGGGAGCCGCCCGCCCCGGGCACCGCCCCCGCGGGCCGGGGCGTCAGGCCGGCAGGGCGTCCAGGAGCCGCCGCGCCTCCGCGGCGGCCTGCCCGTTGCCGGTCTTCCCGCACACGATGGCCGCCTGGGCCAGGTACTCCCGCGCCTCGTCCGGCCGGGAGAGGCCGAGGTGGATCCGGCCGAGCAGCAGCAGGCTCAGGCCGCGCCCCCACCGGTCGCCGATCTCCGCCTGGATCTCCAGGGCGGTCCGGGCGTGCCGGCGCGCCTCCCGGTGGTCGCCGCCGTCGGCGTGCGCGCGGGCGATGAGGTCGAGGGTGTCGGCCGTCCCGCGCCGGTCGCCGATCTCGCGGCGGACGACGAGGGCCTGCCGGCCGTAGTCCAGCGCCTTGCCGGCGTCGCCGCGCCGCCGCAGGAGGCGGGCCAGCGTGGTCAGGCTGTCGGCCTCGCCGTGCCGGTCGCCGATCTCGCGGCGGAGCGCGAGCGCCTGGGTGACCAGCCCGAGCGCCTCGGAGCAGCGCCCGGCGCGGCGGTGGATGCGGGCGAGCAGGTCGAGGATCTCGGCCTCCCCGTACGGGTCGGCGGCCTCCCGGCGGATCCGCAGCGCCGCCCGGCCGGCGTCGAGGGCCGCGTCCTCGTCGCCGAGGCGCCAGCGGGCGTGGGCGAGCGTGGCGAGGCTGTCGGCCTCGCCGCGGCGGTCGCCGATCTCCCGGTGCAGCGCCAGGGCCCGCTCGGCGAGTTCGGAGGCGAGTTCGTTGCGGCCCAGCCGGCGGTGGTTGAGCGAGAGGATGTCGAGGCTCTCGGCCTGGCCCTGGCGGTCGTCGGTGTCCGTGCGTATGCGCAGCGCGATCCCGGCGTGCCGCAGGCCCTTGCGGTACTGGGACAGGGAGTGGTGGATGCGCGCGAGCGCGGTGTGGGCGGCGCCCTCCGCGTCGAGGTCGCCGATCTCCCGCAGGATCGCGATGGCCTTGCGGGCGTGCTTGACGGCGGCCTTCAGCGCGCCGCGGCGGCGGCACACGTCGGCGAGCATGGTGCGGGTCCGGCCGGCCGCGGCGCGGTCCCCGATGGCCCGGTCGATGCGCAGCGCCTCCTTGAGCGCGCGCTGGGCGGCGGAGTACTGGGCGAGCCGGCAGCGGACGCGGCCGATGGTCTCCAGCGTCTCCGCCTCGCCGTAGCGGTCGCCCGTCGCGCGCTGGATCGCGAGCGCCTCCGCGAGGTGCCGGAGGGCGCCGTCGTGGCCGCCCAGCCGGTTCTCGAGGCGGCCGATGAGGGTGAGGGCCTCCGCCTCGCCGGTCCGGTCGTCCATGGCCCGCTTGGCCTTCAGGACGGTGCGCGCGGTGCGCAGCGCGCGGGCGTACTCGGCCTGCCTGCGGTCGATGTGCGCGAGGGTGAGGAGGTCGTCGGTCGCGCCGGGGCGGTCCCCGGTCCGCCGGCAGAGCTCCAGGGATTCCTGGGCGCACGCGCGGGCCTCGGCGTAGCGGGCGGTGCGCGCGTGGACCCGGGCGAGGATGTAGAGGGAGTTCCCCGCCCCCGCGAGGTCGCCGATCTCCCGCTGGACGGCGAGCGCCTCCTCGGCGTGGGCGAGGGCCTCGTCGTAGCGGCTCTGGTGCCACCGGACGAGCGCGATCTTGGCGATGCTCTCGGCGCTGCCGCGGCGGTCGCCGATCTCCCGCCGGATCCGCAGCGACGCGGCGGCGTGCTCGGCGGCCTCGCCGTAGCGGCCGGTGCGGATGGCGACGCGGGCGAAGACGTCCAGCGTCACGCCCTGGCCCGGCCGGTCGCCGGTCTCGCGCTGGAGCCGCAGCGCCTCGGCCGCGTGGGCGAGGGCCTCCTCGTGGTCGCCCATCCTGCACTGGATCCGGGCGATGGTGGCGAGGCTCTCGCCCTGCCCGATCCGCTCGCCGCCGCCGCCTCCCGCCCGCACGCCGATGGCGAGGGCGGCGCGGGCGTGGGCGAGGGCGTCGCGGTACCGGCCGGCGCCGCGCTCGATCTCGGCGAGGTTGTTCAGCGTCTTGCCGAGGCCGTGGCCGTCCTTCAGCGCGCGCTGCAGGGCCATGGCCCGCTCGGCGTCCCGGCGGGCCTCGGCGTGCCGGCCGAGCCGCCGCTCCACCATGGCGATGAGGTTGAGGACCGAGGCGACCCCGTGCTCGTCCCCGAGCCTCCTCCGGATGGCGAGGGCGTGCCGCGCGTGCCGGATCGCCTCCTCGTAGCGTCCCGCGTCGTGGTGGAAGGCGGCGATGGCGGACAGCGCCTCGTCCTCCCGGTACAGGTCGCCGATGTCGCGGCTGATCCGCAGGGCACGGTTCGCGCCGTCCAGCGCGCCGCGCCGGTCGCCGAGCGTCTGCAGGACCCGCGACAGGCTGATCAGGCTCATCGCCATCCCGGCGAGGTCGCCGATGTCCTCGCGGATGCGCACCGAGTCCCGGGCGCAGCGGAGGGCCTCCCGCAGCCGGCCGCTGCGGCGCAGGGTGCGGGACATGCTGTCGAGGACCTCGCCCTGGCCGCGCCGGTCGCCGAGGCGCTCGCGGACGGCGAGGGCCCGCCGCGCGTAGTGCAGGGCGCGGTCGGTCCGGCCCAGGCGGCGCAGGACCCTGGAGATCATCTCCAGCGCGGCGGCCTCGCCGTCTCCGCCGTGCAGCTCGCGGTGGACGCGCAGCGACTCCCGGGCGTGCGCCAGCGCGATCCGGTAGTGCGCGAGCCTCCAGTGCACCTGCGCGATCTGCTCCAGTCCCTGGCCCACGCCGTGCCGGTCGCCTTCGTGGGTCAGGATTCGCAGCGCGTGCTCGCCGTACAGCAGCGCGTCCCGGTAGCGGCACCGCTGCCGCTCGGCGCGGGAGCGGGTGTTCAGCGCCCAGCCGGCCAGCCGGTGGTCGCCGAGGCCGGTGAAGATCTCGTAGGCGGCCCTGGCGTCCTCGGCGGCCTCGTCGTGGTTGCCGCGGTCGCAGTGCACGACGGCCAGCTGGTCGAGCATCCGCGCCTCCCAGTGCCGGTCGCCGGCGGCGCGCGCCGCCGCCAGGCCGAGCCGGTGGACCTCCAGGTTGTCGGCGCCGTGCTTGTCGCGCCGGAGGAGCTGGAACAGCGCGTCGGCGAACTCGTAGGCCAGGGCGGGCTCGCCCCGCTCCGCCGCGCGCCGGGCCATGGCGACCACCGCGGCCCGTTCCTCCTCGAACCACGCCAGGGACGAGGCGGCCCTGCGCGGGGACACCTCCGCCGCGCCGGACCCCGGGCCGACGGCCGACGGCGCGATCGCCGCCGCGGCCTCGCGGACGCGGGCCAGGTACCGGTCCAGCAGGCGCCGCGCCGCCGCGTCGGCCGCCGCGCCGTCCTCGCGGGCGAGGCGTTCGGCGGCGTACTCGCTCAGCAGCTCGTGGAGGCGGTACCGCCCGACCGTCCCGGGCTCGACCAGGTGCTTGCGGACCAGGCGGCCCAGCAGGCTGCGGGCCTCCTCGACGGGCACGGCGAGCAGGGCGGCGAGGCTCTCGGCGCCGAAGTCGTAGCCGTGCAGGAGGCCGAGCATCCGGAAGACGCCCTGCTCGCGCGGCTGCAGGCTGTCGTAGGACAGGTCGAACGCGGTGCGGATGGCGACCCCGGCGCCGTCGAGGGCGAGGACGTCGAGCCTGCCGCCGCCGGTCAGCTCCTCGACCAGGGACGTGACGGACTCGAAGCGCCCGGCGGCCAGGCCGACCGTCGCGATCCGGATGGCCAGCGGCAGCCGCGCGCACGATTCGGCGAGGGCGGCGACCGCCTGCGGCTCGCGCTCGCCGCGCCCGCCGCCGAGCAGCCGCGCCGCGAGCTTCCAGGAGTCGGCGATGGTGAGCGGCTCGACGGGGACGGAGAACGCGCCGAACTCGACGGCGAGGTTCTCCAGGAGGGAGCGCCCGGTCACCACGACGAGGCAGCCCCGCCCGCCGGGGATCAGCGGGCGGATCTGCTCGGTGCCGGCGGCGTTGTCGAGGACCACCAGGATGCGGCGGCCGGCGACCAGGGAGCGGAAGAGCGCGGCGCGGCGCCCCTCGTCCCCCGGGATCTCGGAGGCGGCCAGGCCGAGGTCGCCGAGGAGCCGGAACAGCGCCCGCGCGGGGGACGCCGCGTCCGGGGACAGCCCGTGCAGGTCGAGGAAGATCTGGTCGTCGAAGTAGCGGGCGTTCTGGTGGGCCCAGTGCAGGACCAGCGACGTCTTGCCGACGCCGGCCATGCCGTGGATCTGCACGACGGCCGCCGAGCCGCGCTCCCCGGCCGCGGCGCGGGCGGCGTCCATCGCCGCGAGCTCCTCCTCGCGCCCGACGAAGTCGCGGGGCGCCGCGGGGAGCTGGCGGACCGGCGGCACGAACCGCGGCGGGGGAAGGTGGACGGTCTTCTCCTGGACGATGTCGCCGTCGACGTGGACGGCGCCGTGGAAGTGGTTCGCGGGCGGCCCTTTCCCCGCCGTCGCAGGGGTCCCCGCCGTCGGCTCCGGTGCCGCCGCCTCTGGTGTCGTGTCCGGGTCTGGTCTCCTGGCCGGTTCCGGTGTCGCGGCCGCGTCTCGTGTCATGGCCGGGCCCCGCCTCCCTGTCATGATCGGGTCCCTTCCAGCCGACCCCCCTGGCCTGGGCGCGCACAACGGCTCGTCCAATACCCGTACAAGGCCGTACAGCGCGGCGTTCCCGCAGCGGATCCGCGGCGCCACGCACCGTGAGGCACTCCGGGGAAACCCGGATTCCGGTGGGAGCGGCCGCACGTATGTCATGTGCCACATACGGCTCCGCCGTCCTGTGTGTGAATCGGGGTGCCGTACGGCACCGGTTCGCCGTGCGATTCAGGCCGTGGGGGTTCACATGGTGCTGCGCAACCCGTCCAGGAGCGGAGCCGAGGCGCCGGACCCGCGGCGCGTCGTCACGCGGCAGGACTTCGCGCGGGAGCTGACGCTGCTGCGCGACCACGCGGGCCTGACGGTCAGGGACGTCGCGCGGGCGGCGGGCATCCCGCACGCGAGCGCGGGCGACTACTTCGCCGGGCGGCACCTCCCGCCGCTGAAGCCGGCGCGGCTCCCCGCGCTGCTGCGCGCGTGCGGCGTGACCGGCGACGCGGAAGTGGAGGCGTGGCTGGAGGCGCTGCGCAGGGTCCGCCGGACCCCGGGACGGCGCCCGGCGGTCGTCCCCTACCGGGGCCTGGCCCGGTACGAGGCCGAGGACGCCGCGTGGTACTTCGGCCGGGAGGCGCTGACCTCGGTGCTGGCCGAACGCGTGCGGGCGCTCGAGGGCGGCGGCGCGATCGTCGTCGTCGGGCCCTCCGGCGCCGGGAAGTCGTCGCTGCTGCGCGCCGGGCTGGTCCCCGCGCTGCGCGAGGACACCGGGATCGTCCTCCGCACGGCCGACGAGATCGACGCGGACGACGTGGCCGGGCTGTGCGGCGCCGGGACGGCCGTGGTCGTCGTCGACCAGTTCGAGGACGTCTTCGCGGGCCGTTCCGACGCGGCGGCGGACGACCTGGTCACCGCCCTGCTGGAGCTGCCCGCCACCGTGGTCATGGCACTGCGGGCCGACTTCTACGGCCGGGCGCTGCGGCACCCGGGGCTGGCCCGCGTGCTGCAGGCGGGCCAGGTCGTGGTCACGCCCATGAACGAGGACGAGCTGCGCCGCGCGATCGTGGCGCCGGCGCAGCGGGCCGGGCTGGAGCTCGAACCCGGGCTGGCCGACCTGCTGCTGCGCGAGGTGAGCCCGGCGCCGGACGCCCGCCCCGGCGCCGCCCACGAGACGGGCACGCTGCCGCTGCTGTCGCACGCGCTGCTGTCGACCTGGGAGCGGCGCCGGCACGGGACGCTGACGATCGCCGACTACCGGGACAGCGGCGGGATCGCGGACGCGGTCGCCGCCACCGCGGAGGAGGCCCACCGCGGCCTGGACGAGGACGAGCGCGACATCGCCCGCCTCCTGTTCCTGCGGCTGGTCCACATCACCGGCGACACCGGCGTGACGCGCCGCCGGGTCGCCGAGCGGGAGCTCGGGGACGAGGTGCGCGGCGTCCTGGACCGGTTCGTCCGGCAGCGCCTCGTCACCGCCCGCGCCGACGGCGTCGAGATCGCGCACGAGGCGCTGCTGTCCGCCTGGCCGCGGCTGCGCGGGTGGCTGGACGCCGACCGGGCCGGGCTGCGCACCCACCGCCGCGTCACCGAGGGCGCCCAGGCGTGGGAGGAGTCGGGCCGCGACCCCGGCGCGCTGCTGCGCGGCGCGTGGCTGGCCGAGGGCGAGGAGCTGGCCGCCGACCCGCGGCGCGGCGGCGGCCTGAACGAGCTGGAGCGCCGGTTCCTGCGGGCGTCGGCCGAGCAGCGGGACGCGGAGGCGCGGGCTGCGCGCCGGCTGGTCCGGCGCGGCCGGCGGCTGATCGCGGTGCTGTCGGCGGTGTCGCTGGTGACGCTCGGGCTCGCCGGGGTCACGCTGCGCCAGCGGCACGCGGCCGACCTGCAGGCCGCGGCGGCGGACGCGCAGCGCGACCTGGCGGTGTCCCGGCAGGTCGCGATCGAGTCGGCCAAGCTGCGCGGCGAGGACGTGGCGCTGGCGGGGATGACCGCGCTCGCGGCGTACCGCGTGGCGCGCACGCCGGAGGCGCGGTCCAGCCTGCTGGAGGCCTACTCCGGCCCGGCCGCGACCCGGATCACCGGGGCGCGCGGGGTCCTGCAGGCGGTGGCGGTCACCGCGGACGGCCGGACGCTGGCGGCGGCGGGCGCCGACCGCGCCGTCCGGCTCTGGAACATCGCGGACAGGGGGCGCCCCGTCCCGGCCGGGCCGCCGGTGACCGGGCATCCAGACACGGTGTACGGCGTGGCGCTCGCCCCGGACGGCGAGACGCTCGCCAGCGGGGGCGGCGGGGGCACCGTCCTGCTCCGGCGGCCCGGCGCCGCCCCGGTCGCGCTCACCGGGCCGCGGAACACCGTGTACGCGGTGGCGTTCAGCCCGGACGGCCGGACCCTCGTCGCGGCGAGCGCGGACGAGACCGTCCGCGCCTGGGACGTCGCCGACCCCGAGCCGGGCGGCCGCGTGGTGGCCGAGGCGTCCGCCGCCGCGCACAGCGTGGCGTTCAGCCCCGGCGGGGAGACGCTCGCCGTGGGCTTCGCCGACGGCAGGGTACGGCTCGTCGACATGGACCGGCGTGCGCCCGCCGGCCGCACTCTCGCGGCGGGCGGGCGGACCGTGTACGGGGTGGCCTTCAGCCCGGACGGCCGGACCCTCGCGGCGGGCAGCGCCGACGGGACGGTCCGGCTGTGGCGGGTGGACGGCTCGTCGGCCGTGCCGTCGGGACGGCCGCTGAAGGGGCCGGACCAGTGGGTCAACGGGGTGGCCTTCGCCCCGGACGGCCGCTCCCTGGCGGTGGCGAGCTCCGACGGCCGGGTCCGGGTGTGGGACGTCGGCGCGCGGACCGTGACCACGACGCTGCCGCATCCGGGGCCGGTGACGGCGGTGGCGTTCCTGCGGTCGGGGTCGCTCGCCACCGCCGCGTCCGACGGCACGGCCCGGATCTGGGACGTTCCCGGCCCGGTGGTCGAGGGCCCGGAGGGCGGGATCTTCGCCGTCTCGCTGAGCCGCGACGGCAGGGTGCTGGCGCTGGCGGGGGCGGGCGGCACGGCGCGGCTGTGGTCGGTGGCCGACCCGCGCCGCCCGGTCCCGCTCGGGCCGGTGATCGAGCGGGCGGCCGGGAGCGGCACGGCGTCCGGCGCCGCCGCGCTGAGCCCGGACGCCGCGACGCTCGCGATCGGCACGCGCGGCGGCGAGACGCGGCTGTGGGACGTCCGCTCCCCCTCGCGCCCCACCGCCGTCCCCGGGATGCTCACCGGGCCGGGCGACCTCGTCCAGGGGCTGGCCTTCAGCCCCGACGGCCGCCTCCTCGCCGTGTCGAGCAACGACAAGAGCGTCTACCTGTGGAATATGGGCGACCCGCGCGAGCCGGTGCGCGCGGCCGAGCTCACCGGCGCGGCCAACTACGCCTACCAGGCCGCCTTCAGCCCGGACGGCCGCACGCTGGCGTACGGCACCGCCGACAGCAAGGTCCACCTCTGGGACGTCACCGACGCCCGGAACCCCGTCCGGCTGGGGCCGCCGCTGGGCGGCCACGAGAGCTACGTCTTCGCCGTGGTCTTCAGCCCGGACGGCGCGACCATGGCCACGGCGGGCGCCGACAACACGGTGGTCCTGTGGGACGTCCGCGACCGGGCGCGCCCGCGCCCGCTGCCCCGGCGCCTGCACGGCCCCGCGAACTACGTCTACTCGCTGGCCTACGGCCCGGACGACACGCTCGCCGCGGCCGCCGGGGACGGGACCGTGTGGCTGTGGGACACCTCCGACCCGTCCGATCCGCGCGCCCTCGCGACGCTCACCGGGTCGGCCGAGAGCCTCTACATCGACGCCGCCGTCCCGGACCGGCCGCTCCTCGTCACCGCCGGCGTGGGCCGCGACGTGCGGCTCTGGTCGATGGACCCGGACGAGGTCGCCGCGCGGATCTGCGCCACCGCCGGGACGCCGATCACCGAGGCGGAGTGGCGGCGCTACCTGCCCTCGGCGTCCTTCGACCCGCCCTGCCGGTGAGGCTCGATCATCGTGATGCCGGGGGCGGGCATGTCCATCAGGGCGGCCGGGGCCTCGTCCAGCGCGAGGACGCGGCCGATCAGCAGGTCGGGGCGCAGCGTCCCCGCCCGGACCAGCTCCACCATCGGGCCGTAGGCGTGGGCGGCCATCCCGTGGCTGCCGACGATCTCCAGCTCCATGGCGACGACCCGCTCCATCGGGAGGTCCGCGCGGCCCGCGCCGGGCGGGAGCAGCCCGACCTGGACGTGCCGGCCCCGCCGGCGCAGGGACTCGACCGAGGCGCGGGCCGTCTCCGGGCTGCCCAGCGCGTCCAGCGAGACGTGCGCGCCGCCCCGGCACGCCTCCCGCACGGCGCCCGCCACGTCGGCGTGGCCCGCGGCGTTGACGACGGCGGACGCCCCGCTGCGCCGCGCCAGCTCCAGCGCCCCGGGCGCGACGTCGACGGCCACCACGCGGGCGCCCGCCGCGGCGGCGATCATCACGGCGGACAGGCCGAGGCCGCCGCAGCCGTGCACGGCCACCCACCTGCCCGCGGAGGCGCCGCCCTGCGCGAGGACGGCCCGGAACGCGGTGGCGAACCGGCAGCCGAGGGCGGCGGCCGCCGTGTACGACATCTCGTCCGGCAGCCGGATCAGGTTGACGTCGGCGTTCTCGACCGCGACGTAGTGGGCGAAGGAGCCCCAGTGGGTGAAGCCGGGCTGGGTCTGCGCCTCGCAGACCTGCTGGTCCCCCGCCGCGCAGGCCGCGCAGCGGCCGCAGGCGCACACGAACGGGACCGTGACGCGGTCGCCCGGGCGGGCGGTGGCGACGCCCGCGCCGACCTCCTCGACCGTGCCCGCCAGCTCATGGCCGGGCACGTGCGGGAGGGACCGGATCCCGGGATCGTGCCCCTGCCAGCCGTGCCAGTCGCTGCGGCACACCCCGGTCGCCTCGACGCGGATGACCGCGCCGCCGGCGGGCGGCCGCGGATCGGGGACCTCGCGGACCTCCGGCGGCGCCCCGAACCCGGCGTAGACGACCGCCCGCATCGAAGGCCCCGCCCCTAGAACTCGAAGCCGCCGGGGCGGCCGTTGCGGTCGGCGATGAGGCCGGCCAGGGTCGCGATCGCGATCTCCGCCGGGGTCCGCGACCCGATGTTGAGGCCGATGGGCCGGTGGACCCGCGCGATGTCCCCGGCGGGGACGCCGAGCTCGGTGAGCGCCGGGATGTGCGGGGCGGGATGGCGCGGGTTGCCCATGACGCCGACCCAGCGGACCGGCTGGGTCAGGACGTCCCGCAGGACCGGCCCCAGCTCGGGGCGGTGGTGGTCGGTGACCACGACGTCGGCCGTCGCGTCGAGGTGCGGCAGGTCGGCGGCGCCGTCCCGGTCCTTGTCGGGGTCGACGAGGAAGGTGCGGTAGCCGAGGTCGGCGCCGTAGCGCAGCAGGTGCTCGGCGACGGGACCGGCGAACACCGCGACCAGCGTCCGCTCCGCCGCGGGCGCCGGGGCGTCGCCGTGCGCGACGGCGCAGGCGGGGTCGGTCTCGTGCGGTGTTCCCATACCCGCAGTCTGCCCCGCGCGGGCGCGGCCGGTCCAGCGGGCCGCGCCTTTTGCGGAAAGCCGCGTTTCCCCAACGCGAGACCCTTCCTTGGGAACGGGTATGCCTGCACCCTAGAGTGCACACCAGGCGGGCTCGGGAGGAACCGTGATCACGAGACCGGAGGGCGGACCCCGCGTCGTGGTCGGGGTGGACGACTCGGCGGGCGCCCGCGGCGCCCTGTCCTGGGCGATCGGTGCGGCCCGGCTGCGCGGGCTGCCGCTGCTGGTCGTCCATGCCGCTCCGCTGC
The DNA here is from genome assembly GCF_014648675.1 of Actinomadura livida. Lineage (GTDB taxonomy): Bacteria > Actinomycetota > Actinomycetes > Streptosporangiales > Streptosporangiaceae > Spirillospora > Spirillospora livida. Next base: position 181,469 of record NZ_BMRO01000002.1, on the reverse strand, counting down.
CGCCGCACGTGTCGGCGGCGGGGCAGCTCGGCTGCGGCGTCACCGAGGCGCTGCGCGCGTCCGGCGCGGAGCTCATCGCCCGGGTCCTCGGCGACGTGTGCGGCGGCCCGCCCGAGGGCGTGGACATGACGGCGCTGGCGCTGGTGGGCGAGCCGGGCGCGGTGCTGGTGCGGCTGGCGGGCGACGGCGACATCCTCGTCGTCGGGCACGGGGCGCGCGGCCCGTTCTCGCGGCTGCTGCGGCCCTCGGTCCGGCTGCACTGCGCCCGCCGGGCGCGGGCGACCCTCGTCTGCGTGCAGACGCCCTCGTTCGACACGCTCCTGGAGCGCCTGGCCGTGCAGGACGAGTCCCCCGGCCACGTGCCCGGCTCCCGGTTCCGGCGGCTGGGCCGGCGGCTGCGCCACCCGCTGTGACCTCCCCCGTCGTGGAGCTGGCCGACGACCGGGCCGCCCGGCGGGGCGTGCGGCTGTTCCTGAAGCGGGACGACCTGGTCCACCCGGAGCTGCCCGGCAACAAGTGGCGCAAGCTCAAGCACAACCTCGGGCCGGCCCGGGAGCACGGGACGGTCCTCACCTTCGGCGGCGCCTACTCCAACCACATCCGGGCCACGGCCGCGGCCGGGAGGATCTTCGGGTTCGCGACCATCGGCGTGATCCGCGGCGAGGAGCACCTGCCGCTGAACGACACCCTCGCCTACGCCGAGCGGATGGGCATGCGGCTGACCTACCTGGACCGCGCCGCCTACCGCCGCAAGCACGAGCCCGACGTCGTCGCCGCCCTGCGCGAGCGGTGGGGCCCCTTCTACCTCCTCCCCGAGGGCGGCAGCAACGCGGCGGCGGTGAGGGGATGCGCGGAGCTCGGCGCGGAGGTGCCGGGCTACGACGTCGTCTGCTGCCCGTGCGGCACCGGCGGGACACTGGCCGGGCTGGCCGCCGGGCTCGCCCCGGACCAGCGTGCTCTGGGGTTCTCCGTCCTGAAGGGCGGCTTCCTGCACGCGGAGGTGGAACGGCTCCAGTGCGAGACGTACGGAGGGCGGCGCGGGGCCTGGCGTGTCGAGGACGGCTTCCACTTCGGCGGCTACGCCAGGCGGACGCGCGAGCTGGACGCCTTCATCGCCGACTTCGCCGAGCGGCACGGCGTCGTCCTCGACCGCGTCTACACGGCGAAGATGATGTCCGGCGTCCTCGCGCTGGCCGAGCGCGGCGCGTTCCCCGTGGGCGCGCGGGTCCTGGCCGTCATCACGGGGTGACCGGGAGGGCCGGCGGAGGTGGCCGGGCGGGCCCCGCATGCCGCGCACGGGGCCGCCCGGTCACCGGTCCGGTCAGGCGGGAGGCAGGTCGGCCAGGCCGGCCAGGGCGGCGCGGTGGCGGCCGGGGGTGCCGAGCGCGATGGAGTCGGCCTTGGCGCGCTTCAGGAACAGGTGCGCCGGGTGCTCCCACGTGAAGCCGATACCGCCGTGCATCTGCACGCACTCCTCGGCGGCCTTGACGGCGACGGCCGAGCAGTGGGCCTGCGCGACCGCCACGGCGACCGCCGTGTCGTCATGGCCGTGTCCCGCCTGGGGGGGCGACCCCCCAGACCCCCCGGCAAGTGCGCCGGAGGCCACACACGACGCGGCGTACCGCGCCACCGCGCGGGCCTGCGTGATGGACGTCCACAGGTCGGCGAGGCGGTGCTTGAGGCCCTGGTAGGAGCCGACCGGCCGGCCGAACTGGTAGCGGGTCTTCACGTAGGCGACGGTGTCGTCCAGGCACCGCTCGGCGAGCCCGAGCTGCTCGGACGCCAGCATCGCGGCACCGGTGAGCAGCGCGGCCCGGACGGCGTCCGGCCCCTCGGCGACGAGCCGCGCGGGCGCCCCGGAGAACGCGACGTCGGCCAGGCGTCGCGTCATGTCCAGGGAGGTCACGGCGGTGCGGCGGGCGTCCGCGGCGTCCACCGCGTAGAGGCCCCCGTCCGCCGGGACGAGGAACACCTCGGCCGCCATCCCGTCGGCGACGCTGGTGACCTCGCCGGTCACCGCGCCGTCCGCGGCCCGGACCTCCGGCGTCCCGTCACCGGGCGCCGTGCTGAACGGCACGGCCAGGACGGCGATCGTGCCGCCCGACGCGAGCCGCCCGAGCAGGTCGCGCTCCCCCGCGGCGAGCAGCGCGGCCGTGGCGGTGACGGCGCTGCCGAGGAACGGGACGGGCGCGGTGGAGCGGCCCAGCTCCTCCATGACGACGGCGGTCTCCCGCCAGGTGGCCCCGGCGCCGCCGAGGTCCTCGGGGACGGGCAGCCCGGCGCAGCCGAGCTGGCCCGCGACGGCCCGCCACAGGGCCGCGTCGTACGGCTCGGCCTTCTCGGTCCCGGCGAGGACGGCCGTCCAGGGCGCCTTGTCGTCGAGCACCTCGCGGACGCTCGCGCGCAGGTCGTTCTCGATCTCGCTGTACAGCAGGTCGCTCACTTGGGCAGGTCCTTCCACGGCACGTCCTTGTCGACCCGGATCTCGCCGGGCAGGCCCAGCACCCGCTCGGCGATGATGTTGCGGAGGATCTCCGACGTGCCGCCCTCGATGGAGTTGCCCTTGGCGCGCAGGTAGCGGTAGCCGGGCGAGCGGCGGGTGAAGTCGACCTCGGCGGGCCGGCGCATGGTCCAGTCGTCGTAGCGCAGGCCGTCCTCGCCCAGCAGCTCCAGCTCCAGGCCGGACACCTCCTGGTTGATCTTGGCGAACGCCAGCTTGGCCCCCGAGCCCTCCGGGCCGGGCTGCCCGGCGGTGAGCTGCTGCCGCAGCCGCTCGCCGGTGAGCCGCGCGGCCTCGGTCTCGACCCAGGCCCGCAGCAGGGCGTCGTGCAGGTCCGGGGTGCGCAGCTCGGGGCGGTCGCGCCACAGCGCGGCGACCACGCCGATCATGCCGCCCTCGCGGGGCGACCGGGCGCCGCCGATGGCGACCCGCTCGTTCATGAGCGTCGTCGTGGACACCTGCCAGCCCTGCCCGACCTCGCCGAGCCGGTGCTCGTCGGGGATCCGCACGTCGGTGAGGAAGACCTCGTTGAACTCCGCCTCGCCGGTGATCTGCCGCAGCGGGCGCACCTCGACGCCCGGCGCGGTCATGTCGCAGACGAAGTAGGTCATGCCGCGGTGCTTGGGGACGTCCGGGTCGGTGCGGGTGACGAGGATCGCCCAGCGCGCCTCGTGGGCCATGGACGTCCAGACCTTCTGGCCGTTGACCGTCCAGGCGTCGCCGTCGCGGACGGCGCGGGTGCCGAGCGCGGCGAGGTCGGAGCCGGCGCCGGGCTCGCTGAACAGCTGGCACCACACCTCCTCGCCGGTCCACAGCGGACGCAGGAAGCGGCGCTTCTGCTCGTCGGTGCCGAACGCGAGGATCGTCGGCGCGGCCATCCCGAGCCCGATGCCGTTGCGCTCGGGGTGGTTGGTCGGCGCACCGGCCTCGGCGAACGCGCGGTCGACCGCGGGCTGCAGGGACCGCGGGGCGCCGAGGCCGCCGAGGCCCTCGGGGTAGTGGACCCAGGCGAGGCCGGCGTCGAACCGGGCCCGCAGGAACTCCAGGGGCTCGCCGGCGGAGGGGTCGTGCGCGGCGAGGAACTCGCCGACCCGCCTCTCCAGCTCCTCGGCGTCGGGCGGTGCTGTGCTCACGGGGCGGACCTCCGCAGGGCGAGGGGGCGGCGGCCGGGCCGCCCCACGGACATACCAACCGGTCGGTATGGTCCGCCCAGCCTAGGAAGCGCCGGGTCGGCGAGTCAACCGCCGTCCGCCCCCATGGCGCGGGCGAGCCCGGAATGGTCGTGGTAGTCGCGCGACTCCACGATGCGCCCGGCGCGCACCCGCAGCACGAAGACGTTCGGCACGACGAACTCGCGTCCGGTCTCGGTGTTGCGGCCCGCGTACTCGAACTCCGCGATGATCACCTCGGGGTCGGCGGTGTGGTGGACGACGACGTTGCGCGCGGTCATCTCCAGCGGCAGCGTCTCCAGGCGCGCGAAGTGCTCGCGCACCGCGTCGCGCCCCTCCAGGCGGGTGGTCGGATGGGCGAACGGGTGCACGACCACCGCGTCCTCGGCGTACAGCCGCGGCAGCGCCTCGGGCCGCCGCGCGGTCACCCCGTCGATGAGCCGCTGGAAGACGGCCCGGGGGCTGGCGAACTCGGACATGACCCTCCACTACAAGTCAGAGCTTCACTTGTCAACGGCTTCACTTGCCGGCGGCGTGTGCGCGGTGTCCGTCCGGCGGTGGGCGGCGGGAGCCTCAGCCGTTCAGTTCGGCGGGGAGCTCGTCCCGGTGCAGCACCGTCAGCGAGGTCACGGCGCGGGTGAGGACGACGTACAGGCGGGCGAGGCCGCGGGCCTCGGCGGCGGCGATGGCGGCGGGCTCGGCGACGACCACCTGATCGTACTCCAGGCCCTTGGCCAGCGTCGCGGGGACGACGAGCAGCCGGGTCCCGCCGCCCGGGCCGGGCCCGAGGACGGCGTGCTCCAGCCCGGCCGCCTCCAGTGCCGCCGCGTGGGCGGCGACCGCCGCGTCCGGCACGATCAGGCCGACCGAGCCGGGGCGGGCGAGGGCCTCGCGGGCGGCCGCCACCACGGCGGCGCCGAGGTCGGGGACGCGCCGCACCTCGAGGGCGCCCGCTCCTGGACGCAGCGAGCGCGGCCGCTCCAGCGCGGGCGCGATGTGCGGGAGCAGGCGGGCGGCGAAGTCCAGGACGGTCCCGGGGACGCGGAAGCCGAGGGTCAGCTCGGTCACGTCCCCGTCCTGCCCGAGGTGGGCGAGGACCTCCCTCCAGGACCGCGCCGACCACGCGGTCGTGCCCTGGGCGAGGTCGCCGAGCACGGTCGCCGACCCGGTGCCGCACCGGCGGCCCAGGGCGCGCAGCTGCATCGCCGACAGGTCCTGCGCCTCGTCCACGACCAGGTGGCCGAGCGAGGCGGTGCGCTCGACCAGGTCGCGCAGCTCGTCGAGGAGGGCGCGGTCGGCGGCGGTCCACCGGGCCGAGCGGTGCGACCGGGCGGGCTTGGGCCACAGGATCGCGGCCTGCTCCGCCTCGTCCAGGAGGCCCTTGGCGGCCCTGCCGAGGAAGGCGGGGTCCGCCAGGAGCCGGTACAGGACCTGCTCGGGGGTGACCTTCGGCCACACGGTGTCGAGGACGTGCTTGACCGGCTTGCTGCGCGCCACCTGCTCCTGGACGCGGTCGTCCGGCGCCTCGCCGCGCTTCTCCATCTGGACGAGGATCCGGTGCGCGAGGCGCTGGGCGAACGCCGCGCGGCCGCTGCCGTACCGGGTCGTGCCGCGCAGCGCTGCGGCGATCTCGCGCACCTCGTGGTCGGCCAGCCGGTAGCGGGCGGACCCGCGGGTGACGACGAGGCCCTCGGCGGGCTTGGTGACGTGCAGCCACAGCGCCTTGCGGAGCACGTCCGCCATGCGCGCCTCGCCCTTGACCGCGGACGCCTCCGCCGGCTCCTCCGCCGTGGGCGCGCCGAGCAGGTCGTCGATCGTGGCCTGCTCGACGCCGACCTCGCCGAGCGCGGGCAGGACCGCCGAGATGTAGCCGAGGAACGCCCGGTTCGGCCCGACGATGAGGACCCCGGACCGCGCCAGCCGCTCCCGGTGGGTGAACAGCAGGTAGGCGGCGCGGTGCAGCCCGACGGCCGTCTTGCCGGTGCCGGGGGCGCCCTGCACGCACACGGTGCGGGGCAGGTCCGCGCGGACGATCTCGTCCTGGTCCGGCTGGATCGTGGCGACGATGTCGCGCATCGGACCGGTCCGGGGGCGCTCGATCTCCTCGGTCAGGATCCGGGACGGGCCGGCCGCGCCGCCGCGCAGCGGCTCGTCCTCGAACGCGGTCAGCTCACCGCCGCTGAACCCGAACCGCCGCCGCAGCCGCCAGCCCATGGGGTCCGCGGGCCCGGCCTGGTAGAAGGCGCGCGAGACGGGGGCGCGCCAGTCCAGGACGAGCGGGCGGCCCTCGTCGCCGTCGTGGACGTGCCGCCGCCCCACGTACATGACCGCGGGCAGGTCGCCGGCGCCGCTGTCACCGCCGCCGACGGCGTCGTCGCGGTCCATGCGCCCGAAGAACAGCGGCGCGCCGGGGTGGTCGGCGAGCGCCGCGACGCGCTGTTCGAGCAGCGACTCCAGGAACTGCGCGGACACCCAGTCGCCCGCCACGTCGGCGGACAGGCTCTCGGCGTGCTCGCGCATCCGGCGCAGCGCGGCGCGGGACTCGGCCAGGTGGGCGCGCTCGGCGGCTAGGACGGCGGACTCGGCGGGCATGCGGGCACACCTCCGGCGGCGAGGAAGCGGACGGCGAGGGAGCGGACTACAGGCGGCGCGCGGCGAGGAAGCGCAGCCGGGAAGCAGGCGGCGAGGAGAGCGGCTGGACAAAGACGCGAGCCTACCGGGACGCCCCGGTTCCCGCCCACCGGTTTTCCGGCCGGGTGCGGCTGCGCGCGGCGCTCCTCCTTGCCGGGCGGGGGCCGGTGTGTGACGTTGGGCGCCATGGGGAGAGCGGAATGGTGATGGCATGGTGACGCTGAGCGGCCGGACCGCGGTGGTCACGGGCGCCTCGTCCGGCATCGGCGCGGTCGTGGCGGAGGCGCTCGCCGGGGCCGGCGCCCGGGTCGGGCTGGTGGCGCGGCGCAAGGACAGGCTGGAGCGGGTGCTCGCCCGGTGCCGCGAGCACTCCCCGGACTCGGCGATGTGGGTCGCCGACCTCGCGGACCTGGACGGCGTCGCCGGGCTCGCGGCGGACGTCGAGCGCGCGTTCGGCGCCGTGGACGTGCTGGTGAACAACGCCGGCATGCCGAAGCGCCGCCGCGTCCAGGACCTGGCGCCCGCCGAGGCCGAGGACGTGATGCGGCTGAACTACCTGTCCCCGGTGCGGCTGACGCTGGCGCTGCTGCCGGGGATGCTCGCGCGCGGGCACGGCCACCTGGTGGCGGTGGGCTCGGTCGCGGCGCGGCTCGGGCCGCCGCACGAGGCCGCCTACGCGGCGTCCAAGGCGGCGCTGACCGCGTTCTGGGAGAGCATGGCGGTCGACCTGGACGGCACCGGGGTGGAGGTGCACGTCGTCCAGCCCGCGCTCATCGCGGGAACCGAGCTGTTCACGCTGCCCGGCAACGAGAAGCCGCTGAGCGACGTGGCCGAGGGCCTGCCGCCGCAGGAGGTGGCCGCGGCCGTCCTGGAGGTCCTCGGCGAGGGCCGGTTCGAGCAGTACGTGCCGGGGTGGTTCCACGAGATGGCCTCGGGCAAGGCCGCCGACGTCGACGCGTTCGTCGCCGGGGTCAAGGAGTGGACCCGGGAGCAGCTGGAGAGCTGACGCCCCCCGGCGCGGACGACGCGGCCGTCACCAGGTGTCGATCCAGCGGCGGCCGTCCCCGGGCGGCGGGGCCGAGGCGAACGCGGTGGTGATCCAGCGGCGGGTGTCGGCGGGGTCGATGACGTCGTCCAGCTCGAACACCGTGGCGGCGTGCAGGGCCTTGCCGTTCTCGTAGGCGGCGGCGACCATCGTCCGGAACAGCTCCTCGGGGTCCTCCGCCTCGGCGAGCTCCTTGCGGTAGCCGAGCCGGACGGCGCCCTCCAGCCCCATGCCGCCGATCTCGCCGGTGGGCCACGCGACGGTCGCGAGCGGCGCCTTGAACCCGCCGCCCGCCATGGCCTGCGCGCCGAGGCCGTACCCCTTGCGCAGCACGATCGTGACGATCGGGACGCGCAGGTTCGCGCCGATCACGAACATGCGGCTGAAGTGCCGGACGGTGGCGGTCCGCTCGGCGTCCGGGCCGACCATGAAGCCGGGCGTGTCGCACAGCGACACCACGGGCAGCCCGTGGGCGTCGCACAGCTGCAGGAACCGGGCGGCCTTGTCGGCGGCGTCGCGGTCGATGGCGCCGCCGAGGTGGGCGGGGTTGCTGGCGATGAGGCCCAGCGGGCGCCCCTCGATCCGCACCAGCGCGGTGATGATCCCGACCCCGAAGGCGCGGCGCAGCTCCAGCACCGACCCGGTGTCGGCGAGGCGGGTGATCGCGCGGCGGACGTCGTAGGCGCGCAGCCGGTTCTCCGGGACGACGTTCCGCAGGGTCCGCTGGTCGCCGCACGTCCAGTCGCCGCGCGGGCCCTGGAAGTAGGACAGGTAGCGGCGGGCGGCGTCGACGGCGGCGGCCTCGTCGTCCACGGCGATGTCCACGACGCCGTTGGGCTCCTGGTCGCCGATCGGGCCGATCTCCTCGGGCGCGAACACGCCGAGCCCGCCGCCCTCGATCATCGCGGGGCCGCCCATCCCGATGTTGGCGTCGCGGGTGGCGATGATGACGTCGCAGCAGCCGAGCAGCGCGGCGTTCCCGGCGAAGCAGCGCCCGGCGGCGATCCCGACGGACGGGACGCGGCCGCTGAGCCGCCCCATCGCGTGGAAGGTCGTGACGTCCAGGCCGGACACGGTCGAGGTGTCGGTGTCGCCGGGTCGGCCGCCGCCGCCCTCGGCGAACAGGACCACGGGCAGGCGGCGGCGGTGGGCGATGTCGAGCATCCGGTCGGTCTTGCGGTGGTTCTGGTAGCCCTGCGTCCCGGCCAGCACCGTGTAGTCGTAGGACATGACGACGGCCTGCGCGCCGGCGACGTCCCCGACGCCGCAGACCATGCCGTCGGCGGGGGTGCGCTCGATCAGGTCCTCCAGGGACCGGCGCCGCCGCTGCGCGGCGATGGCCAGCGCGCCGTACTCGACGAACGTGCCGTCGTCGCAGAGGTCCTCGATGTTCTCCCTGGCGGTGCGGCGGCCGCGCGCGTGCCGCTTGGCGACCGCCTCGGGACGGGACGCGTCCAGGCCGGTCTCGTGCCTGCGCAGCGTCTCGGCGAGGTCGGCGCGGATCTCGCCGGGGTCGGGCTCGGCGTCCTCGGCGGCGTGGCCGGCTCCGGCCTCGGCGGGTTCCACGAACAGCAGCGGGGCGCCCTCCGCGACGGTGTCGCCGGGCGCGGCGGCGACGCTCCGCACGATGCCCGCCTCGCCCGCGTGGATGACGTGCTCCATCTTCATGGCTTCGAGGACGAGAGCCGGCGCTCCGGCCCGCACGAGGTCGCCCTCGGCCACGTCCACGCTCACCACCGTGCCCTGCATGGGCGCGGGGACGGCGACCGTGCCGGGCGGCGCGTCCGGCACCGCGGCGGCGGGGGCGGCGGCCTCGTCCCGGACGGTCTCGACGTAGTAGCGGCGGTGCTCGCTCTCCAGCAGTTCGGGCAGGTGGTCGGCGATGAAGGACGTGTCGAACCCGCCGGAGGTGAAGCCGGGGTGGCGCAGCACGCCCTGCAGCAGCGGGATGCTGGTGGCGACCCCGGCGATCTCGAACTCGCCGAGCGCGCCGTGCGCGCGGGCGGCGGCGGACGGCAGGTCCTCCGCGCGGGCGACGACCTTGGCGAGCAGCGGGTCGTAGCGGGGGCTCGCGCGGTAGCCGGCGTACCCGCAGGTGTCGACGCGGACGCCCGGCCCGGACGGCGGCGCGAACGCGGTCAGCGTCCCGGCCCGCGGGTGCGGCGTGCCGTCCGCGTCGAGGGTCTCGGTGTTGACCCGGACCTGCACGGCGCAGCCCGCGGCGCGGGGCGGCCCGCCGCCGAGGCCGACGGCGGCGAGGTCCTCCCCCAGCGCGAGCCGGATCTGCGTCTTGACCAGGTCGACCCCGGTGATCTCCTCGGTCACGGTGTGCTCGACCTGGAGCCTCGGGTTGGCCTCCAGGAACCAGAACTCCCCGCCCGCGACGAGGAATTCGAAGGTGCCGATGCCGTCGTAGCGGACCCGGGCGGCCATGCGCAGCGCCGCGTCCAGCAGCGCGTCCCTGACGTCCCCGGGCAGCGCGGGCGCGGGCGCGACCTCGATCAGCTTCTGGTGCCGCCGCTGGACGCTGCAGTCGCGCTCCCACAGGTGGACGGCCGCGCCGGTGCCGTCCCCGGCGATCTGCACCTCGATGTGGCGGGCGCGCGGCACGTACCGCTCGGCGTACAGGTCGCCGGAGCCGAAGGAGGCGAGCGCCTCGGACCGGCACCGCTCGTACGCGGCGGCCATCCCGGCCGGATCGGTGACGGCGCGCATCCCGCGCCCGCCGCCGCCGGCCACGGCCTTGAGCATCACGGGCCCGTGCTCGCGGGCGAACTCCTCCGCGCCGGCGAGGCCCACCGGGCCGTCCGTGCCGGGCGGCACGGGCACGCCCGCCTCCCGGGCGAGCGCCCGGGAGCGGGTCTTGTCGCCGAACAGCTCCAGCAGTTCGGGGCGCGGGCCGGTGAAGGTCAGGCCGGCGGCGGCGCAGCGCGCGGCGAACGCCGCGTTCTCGCTCAGGAAGCCGTAGCCGGGGTGGACGGCGGTGACGCCCGCGTCCTCCGCGGCGGCGAGCAGGGCGCCGGCGTCCAGGTAGCCCGCCGGCCCCTCGCCGGGCAGCACCCGCACCTCGTCCGCGCGGCGGGCGTGCGGCGCGGGGGCCTCGTCGCGGGTGCGGACGGCGACCGTCCGCAGGCCCAGCTCCGCCGCGGCCCGGACGATCCGCAGCGCGATCTCGCCCCGGTTGGCCACCAGGATCCCGCCCACCCGTCCTCCTCGCCTCGCTCCGCGCCCTCGCCTCGGCTGGGGCTCACTCTAGAGAGGCGGCCGGGTCCCGGTGACCGGCGGGCGGCCGGTGACCGGCCGGGGGGCCCGGGTGATAATGGTCCGGGAGGGCCGCCTCCCCGCGCTCACCTCCGGAGGATCGACGAACTCATGGGCACCGCCGGCCGTTCCGTCCGCGAATCCCTCCTGGACGCCGCCGCCTCCCTGCTCGTGGAGCGCGGCTACCGCGGCGTCCGGATGCGGGACGTCGCGGCGGCCGCCGGGGTGAGCCGGCAGACCGTCTACAACGAGTTCGGCGACAAGTGGGGCCTGGCGCAGGCGGTCGTGATCCGCGACAACGAGCGGTACCTCGACGGCATCGACGCGGCGCTGTCCGCGCACGACGACCTGTACTCGGCGGTGACCGCGGCGGTCATGTACACGCTGGAGACCTCCGCGGACGACCAGCTCAAGAAGGCCGTGCTGACCGGCGCGGGCGGCGACGAGCTGCTCCCGCTGCTCACCACGCAGGCCGAGCCGGTGCTGTTCACCGCCAGCGCCCGGATCGCCGAGCACGCGCTGCGGCACTGGCCGGACCTGGACCGCGACGCCCTCACCGAGATCGCCGACGCCGCGGTGCGGCTGACGATGAGCCACCTCATGCTGCCCTCCGGCCCCCCGGAGCGCTTCGCCCACTTCGTCGCCCGCATGGTGACCCGCTACGTCGCCGCCTCTTCATGACGGCCGTCACGGAATGACGGTCTTCAGGTGGACGACCTTGACGGCCGTCATCTCGTCGAGGAGCTCGGGGCCGTAGCCGAAGCCCCGCCCGCTGGCGCCGCGCGGGGTCGCGGCCCCGCCGGGGGCGCCGCCGAACACCGCGTTGATCTTCACGGTGCCGGTCTTCAGGGTGCGCCAGGCCGCCTGGGCGTGCGCGGGGTCGCGGGTGAGGACGGTCGCGGCGAGGCCGTAGCGGGTGCGGTGCGCCGCCTCCAGGCCCTCCTCGAAGGACGCGACGGTGCGGACGGGCGCGACGGGCCCGAAGGTCTCCTCGGCCATCACGGCCATGGCGTCGGTGCAGCCGGTGAGGACGGTGGCCGGGTAGAAGCAGCCGGGACCCCCGGGGATGCGCCCGCCGGTGCGGAGCCGCGCGCCGTCCGCGACGGCCTTCTCGACCTGCTCGTGGACCCGGGCGCGGTGCCGCTCGTCCACCAGCGGGGCGAGTTCGGTGGCCGGGTCCGCGCCCGGGCCCATCCGCAGGGCGCGGGCCCGGGCGGTGAGCGCGTCCAGGAACTCGGCGGCCACTGCCGCGTGCACGTAGACGCGCTCGACGGCGGTGCAGATCTGGCCGCAGTTGGCGAAGCAGCCGGTGGCCGCCTGCCCGGCGGCCCACGCCGGGTCGACGCCCGCGTCGACGATCAGCGGGTCGCTGCCGCCGTTCTCCAGCAGGAGCTTGGCCCCGGTCCGGGCGGTCAGCTCGGCGATGCGGCGGCCCGTGCTGGTCGAGCCGACGTGCGCCACGACGTCCACGCCGCCGTGGCCGGCGAGGGCCTCGCCCACCTCGGCGTCGCCCGTGACCAGGTTGAGGACGCCGCCGGGCAGCCGCTCGGCGATCAGCTCGGCGAGCATGGCGCCGGTGTGCGGGGTCCGCTCGGACGGCTTGTGCACGACGGTGTTGCCGGTGACCACGGCGGCGCCGATCAGCCCGCAGGCGATCGCGACGGGGTCGTTCCACGGCGTGAGCACCGCGACGGTCCCGAGGGGCTCGCGGACCATGAAGTCCGCCGCGTCCCAGCCGCCCTGCAGGCTGCGCCCGCCGTGCAGCGGGCCCAGCTCGGCGTACTGGCGCAGCGTCCCGATCCCGGCCTCGACGCCGCCGAGCGCGTCGCCGGACGGCTTGCCCATCTCGGCGGTCACCAGCGCGGCGAGCTCGGCGGCGCCCGCCTCGACGGCCCGCGCGGCGGCGTGCAGGGCGGCGCCGCGCTCGGCCGCCGGGACCGCCGCCCAGCCGGGCGCGGCGGCCCGGGCCGCCGCCACCGCCGCGTCCACGTCGCCGCCGGCGCAGAGGGGCACCACCCCGAGCGGATCGCCGTCCGCCGGATCGGTGACCGTGAACATCCGCTCCCCGGTACCCTGGCTCCAGCGCCCCCCGGCGAGCATCCACCTGTCACGCGGTCGCATGATCGCTCCCTCGTCTCCTCCCGGGCAGAGCCGCGCCCGGGACCCGCGGTCGCCCAGCCGACGTGTTCGGTCCTCCATGCGTCGCCTACCCGGGACGGCGGCGTTCATTGGCCGACCCCGAATGTCAGTGACTACTTACTCGATGGGCTACCGTGGGGCCCGACAGCCGAGTGCGAGGGAGGCGCGGTGGACTTCGACCTGCCGGAGAGCGCGGCCGCGGTGCGCGAGGGCGTACTGGCGATCGCGGGGAAGTACGACCAGGAGTACTGGAGCCGCTGCGACGCGGACAAGCGCTGGCCCGAGGAGGTCTGGCGGGAGCTGGTCGCCGGCGGCTGGCACGCGCTGGCCGTCCCCGAGGAGTTCGGGGGCGGGGGGCAGGGCCTGCTGGAGCTCGCGGTCGCCCTCGAGGCCCTCGCCGAGGGCGGCGCGGGAGGCGCCGCGTCGTTCATGTACCTGCTGACGCCCGCGTTCGGCGGGCTGACGATAGCCCGCCACGGCACTCGGGAGCAGCAGGAGGAGTTCCTGCCGAAGATCGCGTCCGGGGAGCTGGAGACCTGCTTCGCGATCACCGAGCCGGACGCGGGCAGCAATGCGATCAACATCTCCACGCACGCCCGCCGCGACGGCGACTCGTTCGTGGTCAACGGCCAGAAGATCTGGATCTCCGGGGTCGAGCGCGCGGACCACATGATCCTCGTCACCCGGACGGTCCCGGCCGCCGAGGCGCGCCCCCGGACGGCGGGCTTCACCGTCCTGCTGGTGGACCTCAAGGAGGCCGTCGCCGAGGGCACGCTGACCTACCAGCCGATCCCCAAGCTCGGCACCAACACCGTCGCGTCCAGCACGGTCTTCCTGGACGACGTCCGCGTCCCGGCCGAGCGGGTCCTCGGCGAGGTCGACATGGGGTTCGCCGTCCTGTGGGACATCCTCAACCCCGAGCGGATCCTGGCCGCGGCGGGCGGCGTCGGGTCCGGCGAGCTGGTGCTGAGCCTCGCCTGCGAGTACGCCACCGAACGGGCGCCGTTCGGCAAGCCGATCGGGACGAACCAGGGCATCGCGTTCCCGCTCGCCAGGGTCAAGGCGCAGGTGGAGCTGGCCCGGCTGATGACCTACAAGGCCGCCTGGCTGTGGGACCGGGGCCGCCCCTGCGGCTCGGAGGCCAACATCGCCAAGCTCACCGCGGCCGACGCGGCCTGGCAGGCCGCCGACCGCGCGTTCCAGACCTACGGCGGCATGGCGTACTCGCTGGAGTACCCGATCTCCCGGATGTTCCGCGACGCCCGCATCGCCAAGAACATCCCGGTCGCCGAGGAACTCGTCCTCGCCCACATCGCCCAGCACGAGCTGGGACTGCCCAAGTCGTACTGAGCGCGCGCGTACCGTACCGACCGCCGCGGACGCGCGGGAGGGACGGGCTCAGCCGAACCTGGGCGGGCGCTTCTCCCGGATGGCCGAGACGCCCTCCCGCACGTCCGGGCCGCTGAACCCGAAGAACTCCATCGCCAGCGACGCGTCGAACGACGGGCCCGCGAGGCGCAGCCAGTTGTTCAGCGCGTGCTTGGTGAACGACAGCGCCTCCGCGGGCCCGGCGGCGAGCCGGCCGGCGATCTCCAGGGCGCGCTCGTGCACCTCCCCGTCGTCCACGCACAGCGAGACCAGGCCGATCCGCTCGGCCTCCTCCCCCGTCAGGACGTCGTTGAGCAGCAGGTAGTACTTCGCCTTCGCCATTCCGCACAGCAGCGGCCACACGATCGCCGCGTGGTCACCGGCCGCCACGCCCAGCCGCGTGTGCCCGTCGATGATCTTCGCGGTGCGGCCGGCGACGGAGATGTCGGCCAGCAGCGCCACCGCCAGCCCCGCGCCCACCACCGGGCCCTGCATCGCGCTGACCACCGGCTTCGAGCAGTTCACCACGTTCATGACGATGTCGCGCGCCTCGCGCATGATGCGGCGGCGGGCGCCGTGGTCGACCATCATCTCCTCGATCATGGCGAGGTCGCCGCCCGCGGAGAACGCCGTGCCCTCGCCGCGCACGACGACGGCGCGCACCTCGTCGTCGGCGTCGGCGTCGCGCCAGATCTCCGCCAGCTCCCCGTGCCCGGTCGTGTCGACCGCGTTGAGCTTGCCGGGCGTGCTGATCACGACCCGCAGCACGCCGTCCGCCGCCCAGTCGATCTTCAGCCGCCCGTAGCCGTCATACCGCCCGCTGCCCATGGCCGCTCGCCTCCCGCGTCCGCGCGTCGAATGCCGCGCGCAATCGTCGCACAGCGAATTCCCGCGCCCGGACACCGGCATCGAAGATCTCCGGGAGCAGGAAGAACGAGTGCACGACGCCGTCGTAGCGGCGCAGCTCGACCGGCACCCCGGCGGCGGCGAGCCGGCGCGCGTACGCCTCGCCCTCGTCCCGCAGGATGTCGTACTCCGCGGTGATCACGGTCGCGGGGGCGGCGCCGGCGAGGTCCGGGGCGCGCAGCGGGGCCAGCCGGAAGTCCGCGCGGTCCGCGCCGCCCCGGTAGAGCCCCATGAACCGGGCGAGCGTCGCGGCGTCCAGCGCGTATCCGGACGCGAACTCCCGCCAGCTCGGGGTGTCCGTGGCCGTGTCGGTCACCGGGTAGACGAGCAGCTGGTGGGCGAGCGGCACGCCGCGGTCGCGGGCGAGCAGCGCCGCCGCCGCGGCGAGGTTGCCGCCCGCGCTGTCGCCGGCCACCGCGACGGCCCCGGGCAGGGCGCCGTACCGGTGCGGCTCGCGCGCCACGGACGCCACGACGGCCCAGGCGTCGTCGACGGCGGCGGGGAACGGGTGCTCGGGTGCCAGCCGGTAGCCGACGTTCAGGACGACGCATCCGGCGGCGTCCGCGATGTCGCGGCACACGGCGTCCACGTCGTCGACGCCCCCGAGGACCCACGCGCCCCCGTGCAGGTACACGACCGCGGGCAGCGGCCGGCCCCCCGGCGGCACCGGGCGGTACAGCCGCACCGGGACGGGCCCGCCCGGGCCGCGCACGGTGAGGTCGCGCACCTCCGGCAGCTCGCGTCCCTCGGGGGACGGCACCGCGGCGACCCGCCGCCGCATCTCCTCGATGGTCGGTTCCGCCGGGTCCCCCGCGCCGGGCGGCAGAGCCGTCCAGGCGGCCACGAACTCCAGGAAGCTCACGGTCTGCGGGTGCAGCGGCATGCGGCGGCCTCCGGGGGTCAGCGGCGGGATCCACCAGATCGACTTCCCCGGAACGGCCGGGTCAACCCCCGCCGGCCCGGGGTCGCCGGGCTCAGCGGCCGGCGGCCTCGGCGACCAGGGCGTCGAACAGCCGCCCGTCGCCGGCCTCCTCCGGGTGCCACTGGACGGCGAGGCCGAAGCGGTGCCCCTGCAGCTCGACGGCCTCGACCACCTGGTCCTCGGCCCAGGCCACCGCGGCCAGGCCCCTGCCGAGCCGGCCCACCGCCTGGTGGTGGTAGGTGGGGACGTCGGCGGAGTCGCCCATGATCTTGCCGACCAGGCTGGTCGCGCTGATCTGCACCGGATGCGAGCCGACCAGGCCGCTCTCCGGCGCGTGCCCGTCATGGCCCACCGCCTCCGGCAGGTGCTGGACGAGGGCCCCGCCGCGGGCCACGTTCAGGACCTGCATGCCCCGGCAGATCGCCAGGAAGGGGAGGTCGGCGTCCACGGCCGCGCGGGCGAGCGCGAGCTCGAACCGGTCGCGCTGCGGCTGCGGCGGGCCCGTCATGGCGTGCCGGGCGGCCCCGTACAGCTCGGGGTCCACGTCGCCGCCGCCCGCCAAAACGATGCCGTCGAGCCGCCCGACCAGCGCGTCGACCCCGCGCAGCTTCGCGGTCGGGGGCAGCATCACCGGGATCCCGCCGGCCCGCTCGACGGCGCGGACGTACGGCACCGGCAGGAGCGCGGCCTCGCGCACCCAGATCCCCCAGCGGGCCGGCTCCTGATACGTGGTGATGCCGATGAGCGGCGGCGCGCCGGCACCGGCGGCGTTCGGGGACGGCCCCCCGCGGATGGCCTCTGACATGCCCGGTTCCCCTCTGTCGTGCGTTGGCCGCGGGACGACCTCCGATATGGGCCGTGTGCCGCGTTCGGCTGCCCCTCATGCCGCCACCCGCCCCCGGGCCGTCCCGTCCCCCGGCCTCCTACCGGCCAGCTTGCCGCACGGGGCGGATCTCCGCAGTCGGAAGCGGCGAGACCGGCCCGGCGGCGGCCCCCCGGCGGCACCCCCGGCGAGGGCCGCCGGAGGGCCTCCCGGGCGGCGGAGGCCAGCAGAATTCCGAAATCTTCCACCCGGTAGTGGTTTTCTACCCCGTTCGCGTCCTCCGTCCCCGGGCCGGCGCCGCCGCCGATGAGTACCGATCAGTATGCGTGCCCTTTTCCGCCGTGACCCGATCACAGAGAATTCACTCGCGACTACACACGGAGACATCTTCCGCTCCGCGCGGCCGCCATGTTTGATGACCTGCGCGGACGAATGCGAGAATCTCAGCAAGCCGGGCATCGGACGCGCCTCGACGACCGCGCGATCCCCGTACATTCCGCGCCAGGAGCCCAGAGGGGGCGAGCTGGAGAATGTCACCGGAAACGCGAACGCTCAAGGAGTGCTTCGCCCGACTGGACGCCGATCCCGCGGGCGCGACCGGCTATTTCTACGGCCGCCTCTTCGCGCGGGAACCGCGGCTGCGCGCCCTGTTCCCGCCCGCGATGGGCCCCCAGCACGACCGGTTCTTCCAGGCGCTCACGCGGATCGTGTGGAGCCAGGACAACCCGGCCGAGCTCGCCAGCCACCTCGGCCGGCTGGGGCGCGACCACCGCAGGTACGGCGTCCTGCGCGAGCACTACCCCGCCGTCGAGACCGCGCTGCTGGCGACGCTGCGGACCTTCGCCGCCGACGTGTGGACCCCGGAGGCGGAGGCCGCCTGGACCGCCGCCTACCGGTCCGCCGCCGCGACCATGATCGCCGCCGCCGAGCGGGACGCCGCCGCGCACCCGCCCTGGTGGGTCGCCGGGATCACCGGCCACGACCGCCGCGCCCACGACCTCGCCGTGCTCACGCTGCGGCCCGAGCGGGCGCTGCCCTTCCTGCCCGGCCAGTACGTGAGCGTGCAGACCGCGCGCTGGCCCCGCGTCTGGCGGCCCTACTCGATCGCCAACGCGCCCCGGCCCGACGGGACGCTGCGCCTGCACGTCCGCGCCCGGCCCGCCGGCTGGGTCAGCGGCGCGCTGGTCCGACACTGCGCCCCCGGTGACACCGTGCTGCTCGGCCCGGCCACCGGGACCATGACCCTCGCCCCCGGGTCCACCCGCGGGCTCCTCCTGATCGGCGGCGGCACCGGCCTCGCCCCGATGAAGGCGCTCGCCGAACATGCCGCCGCGTCCGGCCGCGACGTCCGCCTGCTCGTCGGGGCCCGCACCGAGGACGGCCTGTACGACCTGCCCGCGTTGCGGAGGCTGGAGTCGGCCTGCGCGCGGCTGCGGGTGACCCCCGTCCTCTCGGGGGCGCCCGCGCCGCCCGGCGGCCTGCACGGCCGGATACCCGACATCCTGCCCGGCTACTTGGACGGCGTCCCCGACTGGCAGGACCACGACGCCTACGTCGCGGGCCCCGTCCCGCTCGTCCGCCGGACCGTCACCGCGCTGCAGCGGCAGGGGCTGTCCCTCACCCGCATCCACCACGACCTGCTCGCCGCCGAGAACTGAGTGGTCACCACCCGGCGCGCTCGCGCAGGAACGCGGTCGTCGCCCCGTCCGCCGGGTAGAACGACTCGATCGCCAGCTCCGCGACCGTGATGTCGACGGGCGTGCCGAACGTCGCGATCGTGCTGAAGAACGACAGTTCCCGGCCGTCCACCCGCATCCGCAGCGGGACGAACACCTCGTGGCCCTCGGGCGGCGCGATCGCCTCCCCCACGTCCCCCGGGAAGCTCCGCAGCTCCCGGTGCAGCTGGGCGAGCGACGCGTCCGCGGTCAGCGCCACGTGCCGCCGCACCCGGTCGATCATGTGGGCGCGCCACTCGGCCAGGTTCAGGATGTTCCGGGCCATCCCGTCGGGGTGCATGCTGAGCCGCAGCACGTTCAGCGGCGGCTCCAGCAGCTCCGGCGGCGCGCCCTCCATGAAGAACGCGGCCGCGCCGTTCGCGTCGACCAGGTTCCAGAAGCGGTCGACGACCACGGCCGGGTACGGCTCGTGCCCCTCCAGCACCTGCCGCAGCGCCGCCCGCACCGAGTCCATCCTCGGCTCCTCCATCGGCGTCTCGTCGAACACGGGCGCGTACCCCGCCGCCACCAGCAGCAGGTTCCGGTCGCGCAGCGGCACGTCCAGGTGCTCGGCCAGCCGCAGCACCATCTCCCGGCTCGGCGCCGACCGGCCCGTCTCCACGAAGCTCAGGTGCCGGGTCGACACGTCCGCCTCCGACGCCAGCTCCAGCTGGCTGAGCCTCCGCCGCTGCCGCCACGCGCGCAGCTGCTCCCCGATCGGTCTCACATCGCTCAGCGCCGTCGTCATCGCACCGACGCTACCCGGACCGCGTCATGGGGACGATGACGTCCGAGGTAATGGACGCGGCCCCGAGCCGGTCGCCAGAGTGGGCACCGACGACCCGAGGAGGACCCGTTGACCACCGAGCTCACACCCGACCAGCTCGCCGACGCCATGCCCTTCGCCCGCGCGCTGGGCGTGGCGATCGACTCCGCCGGGCCCGAGGAGGTCACCGGCCATCTCGACTGGACCCCGGACCGCTGCACCGCCGGCGGCGTCATGCACGGCGGCGCGCTCATGGCCCTCGCCGACACCCTCGGCGCGGTCTGCGCGTTCCTCAACCTGCCGCCTGACACGTCCACGACGACGCTGGAGTCCAAGACGAACTTCTTCCGCGGCGTGAAGGACGGCCGGGTCCGTGGCGTCTCCCGCCCCCTGCACACCGGCCGGACCTCGATCGTCGTGCAGACCGACCTGTTGGACGCGTCCGACCGCCGCGTGGCGCAGGTGACCCAGACCCAGGCCGTCCTGCTCGCGTGAGGCGGCTCGCCACTGGCCGGCGCCTTTACATTGTAGATTTTTTGAGGTGGCCGTCGAAGAAGGCGAAGATCCGGTTCCAGCCGTCCGGCGCGTTCTCCCGGCCCCGCCCCATCCCGAACGCGATCTTCGCCACCGGGCCGAGCGGCCCCGGCAGCGCGGACTCGGTCATGAAGGAGTGCCCGGTCCCCGGGTACTCCTTCACGTCGTGCGCGGCGCCCGACCCGGCGAGCGCCCGCTCCAGCTTGCCCGCCGCCCCGCGCAGCGAGGGGTCGGCGGCGCCGTAGCTCGCGACGACCGGGCACGCGCCGCGCAGCGCCTCCTCCGGCCGGCGCGGCAGCATGCCGTAGTTGACCGCGGCGGCCTTGAAGTCGTACTTCGCCGCCGCGACCAGCGCGAACCCGCCGCCCATGCAGAATCCGCAGACGCCCACGTCGCCGGTGCAGTCGTCCCGGCCCGCCAGCCAGGACCGCGCCGCCTCGATGTGGTCGTACGCCGCACCGCGGCCGGCCCGCATCTCCCGCATCGCCTTGGTGACGCAGCGCACCCAGGGGGCCCCGTCGTAGAGGTCCGGCAGGACGGCGAGATACCCGTTCGCGGCGAACCGGTCCGCCTGGGCGCGCATGTCCCCGGTGTTCCCCAGCGCCTCGAAGACGATCACTACCCCGGGCCAGGGCCCGGCTCCCCCGGGGACGGCGAGGTACCCGGGCAGCTCCCGCTCACCCACGGGAATCACGATGTCCGACATAGCGTCCAACACTCCCCCACCGGCACGCCTTGCGCCTAGACCCAAACGCCTGCCCGGACCACTGCGGCGTTCGGGCAGGCGCCGCTCGGGGTGGTCAGACCTTGCGCCACTTGGGGATCCAGGCGCCGTCCTCGACGACGTAGTCGCCGAACAGGTCCGGGGCCTCCTTGCGCATCACTTCGCCGATCTTGCCGAAGAGCAGGCGGATCTCCTCCTCGGCACCGGGAGCGGTGCGGTTCTCCAGGGTGTGCCGCAGCGTGCGGACGTTGGCCGTCCAGACCAGGCCCGTGCCGACCCCCTCGGGGGCGAACCGGCGCATGAACGAGGTCTTGTGCTTCTTCTCCTTGAACGGCACGCCCTCGTCGTCCAGGCCGAAGTGCTCCGCCATCCAGCCCTGGAACTCCTCCATCTGCTCCAGCATGGCGGTGGCGCGCTTCATCAGCTCCGGATCCTCGCGGGCCCACTCCGGGAACCAGAACGGGATGTCCTGGAGGCGGACGAAGCGCAGCGACTCCTGCGAGATGGCCACACCGGGACGGTGCCGTACCAGCTCGTGGGTCAGCACCCGGCTCACGTTGTGCAGGACGAAACTGAAGCTGACGTGCTCCAGCACCGAGCCGTGCAGGCTGCGCAGGATGTTCTCCAGGTACTGGCCGGAGTCCGTGCGGACCTTGACCACGTTCGGGTTGAGGCCCGGCTCCCACGAGCGGTAGCAGAGCCGGCCGGCGAACTCGGCCAGGGCCTGCGGGTCGTTCAGCTCCTCGTCCAGGTCGCCCCGGTCGAGCCGCTCCAGCCAGCTCTCCCCGCCCACGTCCCGCAGGTACCGGGCGACCTCGTCGTAGTCCAGCTCGGGCCGTGCGACGAGGTACACCTCGGGCTCAACGCTCTTCACTCTTCCCCCCACGGGTCGTTACGTCGTCCCTAGGAAACCACCAGGATCCGGCGGCCGCGACCTGGGGTGCGGAGGCCGCGGCCGCGCATGCCCGGATCCGAGCGGGGCTCGTCAGGCCAGGGCGTCGATGTCGGCGAGGATGGCACGGCGGCCCTCCTCGTCCAGCGAGGAGGCGTGGACGGCGTTGCGGGCGAGGGACGCCAGGCCCGCGCGGTCCAGGCCGAAGACCTCGGCGGCGACGCGGTACTCGCCGGTGAGGGTGGTGTCGAACATCGGCGGGTCGTCGCTGTTCAGCGTGACGAACAGGCCCTCCTCCAGCATCCGCGGCAGCGGGTGCGAGGCGAGGTCGGCGACCTGCCCGGTGCGGAGGTTGGACGTGGGGCAGACCTCCAGCGGCAGCTGCGTCTCGCGCAGGTGCGCGACGAGGCGCGGGTCCTCCAGGCAGCTGAAGCCGTGGCCGATGCGCTCGGCGCCGAGCCCCTCGATCGCCTCCCAGATGGTCTCCGGGCCGGTCATCTCCCCCGCGTGCGGGACGCTGCGCAGCCCCGCGGCGCGGGCGGCGGCGAACGCGTCGCGGAACGCGTCGCGGTGCGGCGGGCGGCACTGCTCGATGCCGCCGAGCCCGAACCCGACGAGCGCCTCCGGCGGGTGCCCGAGGGCGTGGTCGGCCGTGCCGCGGGCGCCTTCGGCGCCGAACTCGCCGGGGATGTCGAAGATGTAGGCGACGCGGATGCCGTGCCGGTCGCGGGCCTCGCGCGCGGCGTGGTCGAGGGCCTCGGTGATCGCGGGCATCGGCATCCCGGCCCGCCGGTGGGTGTAGGGGGTGACGGTCAGCTCGACGTAGCGGGCGTTCTGCGCGGCGAGGTCGCGGGCGGTCCCGAGGACGAGGGTGCCGACGTCCTCGGGGGTGCGGACGAGGTTGGAGACGGCCTCGTACACCTCGGCGAAGTGGGGGAAGTCGCGGAACTCGTAGAAGGCGCGCAGCTCCCGCTCGTCCACCGGGACGGGTCCGTCGGGGTGGCGGCGGGCGAGTTCGAGGACGGTGGGGACCGAGGCGGAGCCCACGAGGTGGACGTGGAGCTCGACCTTCGGCAGGGCGTCGATGAACGCCTCGATGGGTGTGGTTTCGGTCAGCACGCCGCGAAGCTAACAGCCGCCCGGTCCGCCGCGACAGGCAAATCCGTGAAATCTGCCACAAGATTGTCAGAAACACCCGGGACGGTGTTCCGGTGCGGCAGGATGGGAGTCGTGCGGGCCGCTCGGTTGATCTCCATGGTGCTCCTCCTGCAGTCGCGGGAGACGATGACGGCGGGCGAGCTGGCGCGGGAGCTGGAGGTCTCCGAGCGCACCGTCTACCGGGACATGGAGGCCCTGTCGGCGGCCGGCGTCCCGGTGTACGCCGACCAGGGGCGCGGCGGCGGGTACCGGCTGGTGGGCGGGTACCGGACGCGGCTGACCGGCCTCACCCGCGAGGAGGCGGAGGCGCTGTTCCTGTCCGGCCTCCCGGGCCCGGCCGGGGAGATGGGGCGCGGCGACGCGGTGGCCGCGGCCGAGCTCAAGGTGCTGGCGGCGCTGCCCGCGTCCCTGCGGGACGCCCCGTCGCGCGCGAACCAGCGGTTCCATCTGGACGCCCCCGGCTGGTTCGGCGCGGCCGGCCCGCCGCCGCTGCTGCGGGACCTCGCGCGGGCCGTCTGGGAGGACGAGCGGGTCGAGCTGCGCTACCGGCGCGGGGACGCCGAGGTCGCGCGGGAGGCCGAGCCGTACGGGCTCGTCCTGAAGAGCGGCACCTGGTATTTGGTCGCGCGGGTCGCGGGCGCGCCGCGCACCTACCGGGTGGACCGGGTGACGGACGTCCGGCCGACCGGGGACGTCTTCGACCGCGACGAGGGGTTCGACCTCGCCGCGCACTGGCGGGAGCAGGCGGCGGAGTTCCTGCGGTCGATCCTGCGCGCGGAGGTGACCGTCCGGCTGTCCCCCGCCGGAAGGCGGATCCTGCGGTACGCCGTCGAGCCGTACGCGGCGCGCCGGGCGGTGGAGGACGCCGGGGAGCCCGACGAGGCGGGATGGGTGGTGACCACGCTCCCGGTCGAGTCGCTGGACGTCGCCGCCTCCCAGCTGATGCGGCTCGGCCCGGAGGCCGAGGTCCTGGCCCCGCCGGCGCTCCGGGAGCGGATGGCGGAGGGCGCGGCCAGGCTCGCCCGGCTGTACGCCTCCCGGCCGCGGGACTGAGCGCCCCGGCGTCCGGCCGCCCGGCCTTCGGGGGGAGGGCCGTCAGTCCTGCTTGCGCGCGATCGCCTCGCCCAGCTCCTGCTTGGTCATCTTCGAGCGGCCCCGGACGCCGAGGCCCGCCGCGCGGTCGTAGAGCTCCTGCTTGCTGCTGCCCTCGACGTCCACGCCGCCGGCGCTCCGGCCGCTGCCGCGGCGGGCGTCCGGGTCCTTGGCCCGCTGGTCGGACGGCCCCTTGCGCTTCTTGGGGACCCACCGGTCGCCGCGCTTCTCGAACTTGTGCTTGAGCGCGGAGTAGGCGGTGCGGTGCGCGCGCTGCCCCTCCCCGTAGGTCTCGACCGCGGAGTCGTGGGCCTTGGCGAACGTCTCCTGCGCCTCCTTCGGGGAGCGCTGCAGCGTGCCGGGAAGCTCCTCCTTCCGCGGCTTGCCGCTCTTGGTCGTCTTCGGCATGGCTCCTCCTTCCGTCTGCTCGCCGCCATAACCGACCGGATTCCGTTCAAACCGGCGTAATGGGCGGGGCCGCCGGCGATCCGGGGATCGCCGGCGGCCGTGCGGAGGGCGGGCCTTCCAGAGGCATGTCCTCTTAGCGGTATCCGGTGACGTCAGCGGGACGTCCGGCGTCCACCACCTCGGTGATGTAGCGCCAGGCGTCGGGAGTGCTGCCGTCGGCGTCGGTGAACCCGTAGACCTTCGCGAGCCCGCCGCTGGACAGCGACGCCCCGTTCCAGCGCGCCCGGTCGGGGTCGGCGGCGAGCGCGGCGGCGGCGCGGCCGACGAACACCGGGGACTCGGAGATCGCGAAGTTGGGGACGTC
>NZ_BMRO01000002.1:154142-157035 GCF_014648675.1 Actinomadura livida | reverse complement strand
CAGCGCCACGGCGGTGCCGCCGTACCCGGCGATCTCCTCCGACTGGGCGAGCGCCATCCGGATCACGGCGCTCTTGGCGAGGTCGTAGAAGTAGCCGACGTCCCTGCGGTACCGGGCGTTGTACTCGGCGGTGCCGTCGGTCATCTCGATCACGAGGCCGCCGGGCTCGCGGATCAGCAGCGGGAGCGCGCGGTGGCTGGTGATGGCGTGGGTCTCGATGGCCAGCCGCAGCAGCCGCAGCCCGTTCTCCAGGGACTGCTCCCACAGCGGCTTGCCGAACTCGAACAGGTGGTCGGCGCCCCAGATGTCGTTGACCAGGACGTCCAGCCGCCCCCGCTCCGCGTCGATGCGGCGGACGAGGGCGTCGACCTGTCCGGGGTCGAGGTGGTCGACCCGGACGGCGATGCCCTCGCCGCCCGCGGCCGTCACCCGTTCCGCGGTCTCCTCAATGGTCTCGGGACGGTCCATCTCCGATCGGCTCGACCGGGTGGACCGTCCCGTCACGTACACGGCCGCTCCCGCGGCGCCGAGCTCCACGGCGATGCCGCGGCCCGCGCCCCGCGTTCCCCCGGCGACCAGGGCGGTCCTTCCTTCCAGTGCACGGCTCATGGGGACGATGCTCGCACCGAAACCTGACAGGTCACGTCAGGTTTCCGCCCCTTGGCCGGCGGCTGTCCGTCAGGTGAAGATGCTGACCCCACCGGGGCCGACGAGGAGCCCGACGACGATGAGGACGATGCCCCAGAGCAGGTCGCGGCGGGCGACGATCACGTAGATGCCGGCGATCACCAGGACGACGGCGATGAGCCACAGAATTGTCATCATGGCACGCGAGATCCCCGGTAGATACACGACAAAACCGGATTCACGCCACGGATGTCCATAAATCCTGTTACGGACACTCCGTTATGGACGGAGGGGGAGCGACCTCTCCCCCTCCGCCGGGATAACGGCGATCACCTGCGCCACCCGGAGGCGGCGCGGTGGCCGGTCACCAAGTCTTCCGGGTCTCCCCGGTCCCGCGACAGCGACCTAAGGAGTATTTCGGGCCTGCCGATCTCCTGCTTCAGGACTAGGAGCCGTTCAACTGTACGAGCGCTTCAAGTCTGGGGACGGCTCAGTTCCAGCACGTTCGCGACGATCCGGTGCCCGGCCCGGCCCGCCGCCGTGAGGATGGACTCCGGGTGGAACTGGACCGCCCAGCGCCGCCGCGCGGGGTCCTCGATGGCCATCACGACGTCCCCGGTCAGCGCCGTCACCTGGAAGCCCCGCACCCGGTCGGGCGTGGCGTGCAGCGAGTGGTAGCGGGCCGCGGTGAACTCGTCCGGGAGCCCCTCGAACAGCTCGCCGCCGGTCACCTTCACCTGGCCGGGCTTGCCGTGGGACGGCTCGGGCAGCAGCGCCAGCTCACCGCCCGCGTGCTCGACCATCGCCTGGAGGCCCAGGCAGACGCCGAAGACCGGGAGGCCCCGCTCGTCGAGGGCGTCGAGGAGGGCGCGGGCGTCGAAGTCCTCGGGACGGCCGGGGCCGGGCGACAGCACGACGAGGTCGGGCGCGTACTCGTCCAGCACCCGCACCGGGAACCCGTGCCTCAGCGTGGTCACCGAGGCGCCCTGCTGGCGGAAGTAGTCGGCCAGGGTGTTCACGAACGAGTCCTCGTGGTCGACGAGCAGCACCGTGAGGCCGTCACCCGCCCCGGGCGGCGGCGCCGCCGGGGCCTCCTCCAACGCGGCGGGCCCGGTCTCCTGCCGGCCCGCGGTGAGCGCGCCCAGCAGCGCGCTCGCCTTGAGGTGCGTCTCGCGCTCCTCCTCGTCGGGGTCGGAGTCGTAGAGCAGCGTCGCCCCGGCCCGGACGGTGGCGACGCCGTCGCGGATCTGCGCGGTCCGCAGCGTCAGGCCGGTGTTCATCGACCCGTCGAAGCCGACGAACCCGACGGCGCCGCCGTACCAGCGGCGGGGCGAGTCCTCGTGGTCCTCGATGAACTGCATCGCCCACGCCTTGGGCGCGCCGGTGACGGTGACCGCCCACATGTGGGTGAGGAACGCGTCGAGGGCGTCGAACCCGGGGCGCAGCCGCCCCTCGATGTGGTCGACGGTGTGGATCAGCCGCGAGTACATCTCGATCTGCCGGCGGCCGAGGACGCGCACGCTGCCCGGCACGCAGATCCGCGACTTGTCGTTGCGGTCGACGTCGGTGCACATGGTCAGCTCCGACTCGTCCTTGGCGGACGACAGGATCGTGCGGATCTGCTCGGCGTCCTCCAGCGCGTCGGCGCCGCGCCTGATCGTCCCGGCGATCGGGCACGTCTCGACCCGGTCGCCGCTCACCCGCACGAACATCTCCGGCGACGCGCCGACGAGGTACTCGCCCTCGCCCAGGTTGAACAGGAACTCGTACGGCGCGGGGTTGGTCTCCCGCAGCCGCTCGAAGAACGCGGCGGGCGCGTCGCAGTGCGCGTACATGGCGTGGCCGGGCGTCACCTCGAACAGGTCGCCGCGGACGAACTTCTCCTTGGCGTCCCGCACCATCTGCGCGTACACGCCGGGGACGGGCTGCGGCGGGAGCTCCGCCGCGGCCGGCGGCACGGGCGTCGGCCCGGTGCGGCGCGGCAGGCCCGCGGTGCCGGCCCCGCCGACCTCGAAGTCGTAGGAGATCCGGTGCGAGGTCTCGCGCTTGCGGTCCACGACGACCATCTCGTCGGCCAGGTGCAGGACGAGGTCGCGCTGGTCCGCGGGCCGCTCGGTGCTCGTCCGCAGCGGCTCGAACTGGAGCGACAGGTCGTACCCGAACGCCCCGTACAGGCCGAGGTGGGGGTCGTCGCAGCGGAACAGGTCGACGACTGCGCGCAGCGCGGTGAAGACGGTCGGCCGGCGGCTGCGCTCCTCCTCGGGGA
>NZ_BMRO01000002.1:138119-154116 GCF_014648675.1 Actinomadura livida | reverse complement strand
CGGCCGCGACGGCGGGCAGGACGACGCGGCCGCGCCCGTTCAGGGCCCGCACCTGGACCGCCCTGCCGCGGGCGACGATCTCCAGGCAGGGGTCGGCGTAGGCCATGTGCCAGCGGCTGTACCGGCCCGGGTACTCCATGCCGGAGCTGAGGACGCCGCCGCGCCGCTCGCCCACGGCGGCGACGAGTGCGTTCAGCACATCGGACTTGCGCTCCGGGTCGACCGGTGTCGCCGTGCGGGTGACCCGCACTCCCCCGGCCGTGACGAACTCGCCGGCGGGCGGCTGCTGTGAGACGGTTTCCACCGCGGTGGCCCCTCGAATTTCCGGGCCCTGCACCCCAGGCGGCGAATACGCGAAACGACCGCCGGGTGAGGGCGGTCGCCTGGGTCTTTACATCACGAACCGGCGCCGCCTCAGCGGCGCCACCACCACTGGGAGGCTGCGGTTCGCATGGCGCCGAGGATACCAGGTTCCCCATGCGGACCGGGAGCCCGTCGCGCCGCCGCCCGTTCCGCGACAGAATGCGGTTCTAGTCATCTGGAGGGAACCCATGGCCTTTGACATCCCGGCGTCCGTCCGGCCGGTGCGCGACGCCGTGCACGCCTTCATGACCGAGCGCGTCGAGCCCGCCGAGCCGGTGCTGCGGCGCGGCGGCGACGAGGCGGCCGCCCTGGTCGCCGACCTGCAGCGCGAGGCGAAGGCGGAGGGCCTGTGGGCGCTCGGCCATCCGAGGGAGCTCGGCGGTGGCGGGCTGCCGTTCCTCGACTACGTCTACGTCAACGAGGTGCAGGGGCGCAGCGAGTTCGGTCAGCTGGCGCTCGGCACCTACACGCTGCAGGACTCGCTGATGCTGCACCGGCACGCGGGCGCGGAGCAGCGGGAGCGGTTCCTGGAGCCGCTCGTCCGCGCGGAGATCAACCCGAGCTTCGCGATGACCGAGCCGGGCATCTCCGGCTCGGACCCGACGCAGCTGACCACCACCGCGACCCTGGAGGACGGGGAGTGGGTCGTCCGCGGCCGCAAGTGGTTCACGACGTTCGCCAACAGGGCGGCGTACACGACGGTGATGTGCCGGACGGAGCCCGAGGGCACCTCCCCCTACCTCTCGTTCAGCATGATCCTGGTGCCGACCGACACGCCCGGGTACACGATCGTCCGCGACACGCCCGTGCTCGGGCTGGACGGCGGGCACTGCGAGGTGCTGTACGACGAGGTGCGCGTCCCGGAGGGCAACCTGCTGGGGCCGCGCGGGCACGGCTTCGTGATCGCGCAGGAGCGGCTGGGGCCGGGCCGCATCTTCCACTGCATGCGGTTCCTCGGGCAGGCGCAGCGGGCGTTCGACCTGATGTGCGCGCGGCTGCACGAGCGCACCGCGTTCGGCGAGCCGCTGTACAAGAAGCAGCTCCTCCAGCAGCACGTGTTCGACTCCTACGCCGAGATCCAGTCGGCCAGGCTGCTCACGCTGCAGGCCGCGCACAAGATCGACTCTGGTGAGCAGGGCCTCGGGGCCGAGGCGCGGGTGGAGATCGGGGTCGTCAAGGTGGTGGCGGCGCGGATGCTGAACAACGTCGTCGACCGGGCCGTCCAGGTCCACGGGGCGGAGGGCCTCACCGACGACACGCCCCTCGGCCACATGTACCGGCACGCCCGCGCGGGCCGGATCTTCGACGGCCCGGACGAGGTGCACGTGACGACGACCGCGCGGCGCATCCTCAAGGAGTACGGCAAGGGCGGCAACTGGGAGTTCGCCCTGCGCTGACCGCCGCCCGCCGACGGCGCAGGAGGATCGCGGCGCCGGCGCCGCCTGTCAAGATCGCACGGGTGTCCGGAGGCGGCCGGGCGGCGCCGCCTGCGGCTTCGGCGGTGGCCGGTTCGGGCACGGGACCGCGGCAAACTATTAGGATACTTTCCTATTTATGCCGAACAGACACACGGCCGTGCTGTCGGCCGCCGCGCTCACCGCCGCCCTCGCGGCGGTGGTCTCGCCGGGCGCGGCGTCGGCGGCCTGCCATCCCGACGCCCGCGACCTCCTGCTGACCTACCAGCCGGTCGACCACACCGTCACCGACGCGCGGTACCACCTCGCGCGGCTGACCATCGACAACCGCGACCGCCGCTGCGCCCTCGGCGGCGGGTGGGCCCTGTACTTCAACTCCGTCCGGCAGCCCGCCGCCGTCCTCGCGGGCGAGGACGGCGGCACCGCACGCGGGCAGCTCGCGGCCCAGGGGCTCGCCGTGGCCCGCGCGGACGCGGCGCAGAGCGGCGACTTCTACGCGCTGCGGCCGGTGGACGGCTTCCGGCCCGTCGCGCCGGGCGAGCGCCGGAAGATCGACATCAACGTCGAGCTGTGGGCCGTCCACAAGTCCGACGCCCCCGCCGGATGGACGATCGCCTTCGGCGGCGGCAAGCCGCAATGGGTGCCGGCCAGGTCGCTCCTCGACCCGGCGGACCCGAAGCAGACGACCGCGTTCTCCGGCGACAACCGCCCGGTGGAGTCGGCCGCGACCCGGTACGCCGCGAACACCGCCCCGGAGACGGACCTCACGCTGAAGCAGAGCCTCGTCCCGCAGCCGCTGTCGGCGGCCGCGTCCGGCGGCACGGTCGCGATCGGCGGCGGCTCCCCCGTCTCGGCGCCGCGCTCCCTGCGCGGGGAGGAGCGCTACCTGCGCTCCGCGCTGCGCGACGTCGCCCGCGGGCGGGGCGCGCCGATCTCCCTGCGCGTCGACCCCCGTCTCGACGTCGACCGCGACGGCGAGGCCGACCCGGAGGGCTACACGCTCACCGCGACCGGCCGGGGCGTCCGGATCACCGGCGCCGACCGCGCCGGCGTGCTGTACGGCATCCAGACGCTGCGGCAGCTCGTCCCCGCCGCCGGCTACGAGGCGGCGGCGCGCGGCCGGCGCCCGGCCGCGGTGCGGGTCCCCAGGGCCGAGATCGCCGACGCGCCGCTGTTCGGCTACCGGGGCCTGCACATCGACGTGGGCCGCCACTTCGAGACCGCGGCGACCGTCAAGAAGTTCCTCGACCTGATGAGCTTCACCAAGCTCAACAAGCTGCACTTCGGGCTGACCAACGACGAGGGATGGCGCCTGCAGATCCCGGGGCTGCCCGAGCTGACGGGCTACGGCTCCAAGCGGGAGCTGGACCTGAAGGAGACGGGCGCCCTGCACCAGGGCATGGGATCCGCCGACGACCTGGACCCCGGTGACGGCATCGCCCGGAAGCCGCGTGACGAGACGGAGGCCAACCTGGGCCACCGGCCCGCGTACCAGGGCTTCGAGCAGGGCACGCTCAACTTCGTCGGCAAGGGGAGCGGCTTCTACACGGTCGGGGAGTTCCAGGAGATCCTGCGCTACGCGGCCGAGCGGCACATCGAGGTGATCCCCGAGCTGAACTTCCCCGCGCACGCCCGCGCCGCCGTCCAGTCGATGGAGCACCGCCACCGCCGGACGCACGACTCCACGTACCGGCTGCTGGACCCGGCCGACACCAGCCGGCACGTCAGCGTCCAGTACTACAACGACAACCTCGTGAACCCGTGCCTGGACAGCACCTACAGGTTCCTGGACAAGGTCGTGTCCGAGGTGGCGGAGATGTACGCCAGGGCCGGCGTCCCCTTCGAGCGCCTCAACCTCGGCGGCGACGAGCCGCCCGGCCCGCCGGAGGGCTGGTGGTCGGGATCGCCCGCGTGCCGGGACAACCCCGAGACCGCGGGCCAGTCGGGCGAGGAACTGAAGCGGATGTTCTTCACCCGCTGGAACGCGATCGCGCAGAAGGCCGCCGGCAAGACCGCCGGGTGGGAGGACATCACCGACCCGACGCACTCGTTCCGCCTCAAGGGCTTCAGTCCGCTGCCCTGGCAGAACGTATGGGGCTGGGGCCGCGAGGACTGGGCGTACCGGTTCGCCAACGAGGGCACGCCGGTGATCCTCGCCCACGCGACCAACCTCTACATGGACCTCGCCTACAACAAGGACCCGGACGAGCCCGGCTACTACTGGGCCGCCTACGTGGACGAGAGGAGCACCTTCACCTACCAGCCGTTCGACGTGTACGCGAACGCGGTCGAGGACCGCTGGGGCAACCCCGTCACGCCGAACCCGTCCTGGACGCGGCTCACCCCCGAGGGCCGCGGGAACATCCTCGGCCTGGAGGCCCAGATGTGGGGGGAGAACGGCAAGACGCCGGAGCTGCGCGAGTACCAGGCGTTCCCCAAGCTGCTCGGCGTGGCCGAGCGCGCCTGGAACCGCGAGACCCCGGCACCCGGCGAGATGGAGGCCGCCTGGCGGGTCTTCAGCAACACGCTCGGGCAGAAGACCTTCCCGCTCCTGTCGTTCTACCGGCCGGTGGGGCTGGCCGGGGAAGGGGTGAACTACCGGATCCCGCCGCCCGGCGCGCGGATCTCCGGCGGGACGCTGTCGGCGAACGTCCGCAACCCCGGCATGGCCATTGAGTACTCGACGGACGGCCGGACCTGGCGGCGGTACGGCGGGCCGGCCGAGGTCGGCGCGTACGCGCTGACCCGCACCCGCGCCGCGGACGGCCGCACCAGCCGCATCTCGCCGGCCGGCGTCCCCGCCTGGGACGGCGGCGCGCCGTACAAGGCCGGCGCGCTGGTGAGCCACCAGGGCGAGCTGTACCGGGCGACCCGTGCGGGAACCGGCCGGGAGCCCGGCGCCGCCGGAGGCCACTGGAGTCTCCTCCGATAGCCGCGGGCCCGCGCGGAAAACGGCCCGGCCGCCCGTTCACACGGACGGCCGGGCCGTTCCGGGTCGCTCAGGCGCGCCCGTACTCGTCCTCGATGCGCTCGATGTCGTCCTCGTCGAAGTGCCCGAAGGCGATCTCCAGGACGCGCACGGCCGGGCCGTCCGAGCCCAGGCGGTGCGCGTCGCCGGCGCGGATCAGCACCCGCTCCCCCACCTCCGGCAGGATGCGCCGCCCGGCCACCTCGAACACCGCGCCGGGGTCGAGCGCCACCCACAGCTCGGCACGGTCGCGGTGCCGCTGCAGGCTGAGCCGCTGGCCGGGCCGCACATGGATGATCTTCACGGTGGACGGCTCGTTCAGCGTGAAGCGCTCGAAGCTCCCCCAGGGCCGCCGTTCGGTCTCCACGGCGGGTTCCGTCTCGGCCGCCTCGGGCCGCACGTCGGCCTGCACGCGCGCGTCGGTCTGCACAGTCACCTCGGGAATCGTGGGTCGGGAGAATCGGGGGAACGGTCGGAGGCCCGGTCCGGGGCGCGGTCACCGGACGCGGCGGCCGGCAGGCCGCGGAGGACGAGGTCGACGAGGCCGTCCACGACGTCCTCCCGCGGGACGTCCTCGCCGTGGTCGAGCCACCAGTCGCCGGCCGTCTGCACCATGCCGACGATCGCGTGGCCCCACACGTACGCGCGGGTCCGGTCCGCGAGCTCGCCGTCGGCGATCATCACCTCGGCCAGCTCCCGGCTCACGTCGCGGATCATCGTGCTCATCGCGCTGTGCGTGGCGGTGTCCTCGGCGCTGGCCCGGTGCATCAGGAAGCGGTAGAGGTTGAGGTTCTTGGAGATCGTCGCCAGGTAGGTGTCGATGGTGGTGCGGGTGCGGTCGCGGATCGGGTCGTCGCGGGAGAACTCCTCCCGGATCCCCTCGATCAGCTTGCGCGTGTGCCGCTCGGCCAGCGCCTGGTAAAGGCCGCTCTTGTCGCCGAAGTGGCGGTAGAGGATCGGCTTGCTGATCCCCGCCTCCGCGGCGATCGCCGCCATCGACGCCTCCGGTCCCTCCCGCTGGATGACCCGGTCGGCGGCCTCCAGCAGGGCGCGGCGGCGCCCGGGATCGCGCCGTGCGCCCGCTCCGCCCCGCGAACCTGTCATGCCCGCAAAGGTATCGGGGGTGTTACCCGGTGACAACACCGCCTGGCCTGGGCGGAACTCGGGCACCGGTGAGCTTCCCGGTACGCGGCGCCGGCGGCTAACGTGATCGGGGTGCGGACGCTCTACTCGGTGCGGCTGGAGGGCCTGGCCGCCAACCCCGCCGCCCCGGCCGACCTGCTGCTGCTGATCCTGGAGCGCGCGGAGCCGCGGATGCGCAACGCGCTGCTGCGCCGCGAGGGCGTGCCGGACGCCGTGTACGAGGCCGCCGCCCGGCACCCCGACCCGCGCACGCGCCGGCTGGTCGCCACCACCGGGCACGCGCCCGTGTCGGTCCGGGCGCGCCTCGCCGACGACCCCGACCCCGTCGTCCGCCGCGCGGTGGCCGCGGCGCCCGAGCACCGGGAGCCCGCCAAGCCCCTGCCCGGCGACGTCCTCGCGCGGCTCGCCGCCGACCCGGACGCGCAGGTGCGCGACGCGCTCTGCGACAACGCGGCCCTGCCCGCCGGGGTCCGGGCCGCCCTGGCCGCCGACCCGGACGCCAAGGTCCGGCTGGGCGCGCTGTGGACCTGGCCGGAACCGCCCGACGAGGTCGTCGACGCGGCCCTCGGCGACCCGGACCCGGCCGTCCGCCGGCTGGCGATGCGGCTGGCCTGCCACCGGCGCCCCGAGTTCGCCGCGCCGCTGCTGGCGAGCGGGCCGGCGTTCGCGGTGGCCTCCACCGTCCCGCTGGACGCCGGCCAGGCGCGGGAGCTGTGCCGCGACCCGCGCCCCGAGACGCGGGCCGCGGCGGCCGCGAACCCGCATCTGCCGCCCGACCTCGTCGAGGTCCTCGCGGCCGACCCCGAGCCCGCGGTGCGGCTCGCGGTGTCGCTGCGCCCGGAGCTGACCGAGGAGCAGCGCGCGGCCATCGACTACCACGTCGGGCCGGACGACCGGCTGCGTCCGCCGGAGTGGTTCTGGGCACGCCTGGACGACATCGGCCTGATGCGCCGCTACGCCACGTCCGCCCACGTGGGCCTGCGCCGCTTCGCCGCCCACAGCCCGCACCTGCCCGCCGACCTCGTCGCCCGCCTCGCGGCCGACGACGACTTCGCCGTCCGGCTGCTGCTGTCGGAGCACCACCCGGACCCGCCCGGTGAGCTCCTGCTCGCCATGGCCCTGGAGTCGCCGTACTTCACCAGCCTGGACCGCATAGGCCACCCCAACTTCCCCCGCGCGGGCCTCGCGCGCCTGGCCGGCTCCGCGGACGCGACGGCCCGCGCCCTGGCCCTGCGCGACCCCGCGCTCACGGCCGGACTGGCCGAACGGCTCAGCCGCGACCCCGACGCCTCCGTCCGCGCCGCGGCCGCCCGGGACGAGCGGCTCCCGGTCCCCCGCCTGCTGGAGCTCCTCGACGACCCGGACGCCGCCGGAGGCGCCGCCCGCAACCCGGGCCTCCCGGAGGCCGCGATGAAGCGCATCCTCTACGACGTGGCGATCATCTGACGGCCCGGCCGGCGGCCGTGCGGGCCGACCGGCGTGGCGCGGAGGACGGTCCCGCGTTCCCTGAAATCATCTCCGGGTGACCGAGAGATCCGTCGTTCCGGCCCTGCCGGCGGGGCTGCGCGCCTTCCTGGTCACCGCGACGAACAGCACCAGCGTGCTGCTGGCCGCCACCGTGGCCGGGCTGCTGTGGGCCAACCTGCCGCTCGGCGACTCCTACGAGCATTTCTGGGAGACCGAGCTGGCCGTCTCCCTGGGGGAGCGCGGGTTCTCGCTGACGCTGCGGGAATGGGTCAACGACGGGCTGATGACGCTGTTCTTCTTCGTCATCGGCCTGGAGATCAGCCAGCAGATCAGGGTCGGGCAGCTGCGCGACCGGCGGCTGGTCGCGGTGCCGGTCGTGGCGGCCGCCGGCGGCATCGCGGCGCCGGCGCTGATCTACACGGCGATCAACGCCGGCGGACCGGGCGCGGCCGGCTGGGGGATCCCGGTGGCCAGCGACACCGCGTTCGTGCTGGGGCTGCTCGCGGTGATCGGCGCCCGCTGCCCGGAGCCGCTGCGGCTGTTCGTGCTGACGCTCACGGTCGTCGACGACATCCTGGCGATCCTGATCGTCGCGGTCTTCTACACCGAGGACCTCTCGCCCTGGGCCCTGCTGGCCGTGGCGGTCCTGGTCGGGCTGATCGTGGCGCTGCGGTGGCTGCAGATCTGGCGGGCGCCCGCGTACGTGGCGCTCGGGCTCGGCGTGTGGGCGGCGATGCTGGAGAGCGGCGTCCACCCGACGGCCGCCGGGGTGCTCCTCGGCATGCTGGTGACGGTGTACGCGCCGAGCGAGCACAAGCTGCTCACGGCGAGCGAGATCGTGCACGCGCTGTCCCGCGACCCGAGCCCGGAACTGGAGCGCCTGGCCACCCGGAGCGTCCAGCGGACCGTGTCGATCAACGAGCGGCTCCAGCTGCGGCTGCTCCCCTGGACGAGTTACGTCATCGTGCCCGTCTTCGCCTTCGCCAACGCGGGCGTGGTGCTGAACGCCGAGACGCTGGGCGAGGCGGCCACGTCCCCCATCGCGATCGGCGTCGCGGCGGGCCTGCTGCTGGGCAAGTTCGGCGGCATCGCCATCGGGACGTTCATCCCGCTGCGGCTCGGCTGGGGCGGCCTGCCCGGCAACCTGGTGTGGGGCCAGGTCCTCGGCGGGGCGGCCGTGTCGGGCATCGGCTTCACCGTCGCGCTGTTCATCACCGGCCTGGCGTTCGCCGACGAGCCCGCGATGCAGAGCCAGGCCAAGATCGGCATCCTCGCCGGCTCGCTGCTGGCCGCCGTCATGGGCTGGCTGATCTTCCGGCTCGCCTGGGACCGCGGCGGTGTGTGCGCCCCGCCCGGCGCCCCCGGCGACGACGGCGCCTTCGAGCCCGGGCCGCTGCCGCCCGTCACCGCCCGCGACCATGTCCGCGGCCCGGACGACGCCCCCGTGGCCCTCGTCGAGTACGGCGACTTCGAATGCCCCTACTGCGGGCGGGCGGTGGACACGATCAGGCGCTTGCAGGAGCAGTACGGCGACAGGCTGCGGTACGTCTTCCGGCATTTCCCGCTGCGCGAGGTCCACCCCCACGCGGTCTCGGCGGCGGTGGTGTCGGAGGCGGCCGCCGACCGGGGACGCTTCTGGGAGATGCACGACCTGCTCTTCGCCAACCAGCTGGCGCTCACCGACGCCGACCTGACCTCCTACGCGGAGCGGCTCGGCGTGGAGGCGTGGGCCGACCTCGCCCGGCACCGCGAGCGCGTCAACACCGACCGCGAGGCGGGCGAACGCAGCGGCGCCTCCGGCACCCCCACGTTCTTCGTCAACGGAACCCTCCACGAGGGCCCGCACGACCAGGCGGGCCTGGCCGCCGCGATCGACCAGGCCCTCGAAGAGGCCCGCGGCGCCCCCTGACCCTCGCGCCGTACGAGGTGCGGTCCGTGGCCGATCCGTGGTGGCCACGGATGCCGGTCCGTGCTCGCGGCGGCGACGCTTCCCAGCAGTCACCCGACCGCCGAGGAGGACGCGATGAGCACCATCGCAACGCCGGCCCCCGCACCCCGGAACACAGCGGGAGAGGCAGCGCGGCACGCCGCGCGGCCGCCGCTGATGAGCCGGGCGTTCGCCCTGGTGCTGGTGGCCGGCACCGGCTCGGCGACGAGCTTCTACCTGCTGTTCTCCGCGCTGCCGCGGTACGCGGACGCGAACGGGGCCGGCGGGGCGGGAGCCGGGCTGGCCACGGGCGTGATGATGCTGGCGACCGTCGGCACCGAGCTGGTCGTCTCGCGGCTGGTGGCGCGGTTCGGGTACCGGGCGGTGTTCGGAACCGGGCTGGCGCTGCTCGGGATTCCGGCGCTGGCGCTGGCGGCCTCCGGGTCGATGGCCGTGATCCTGGCGGTCTGCCTGGTGCGGGGCGCCGGGTTCGCGGTGGCGGTGGTGCTGGGCGGGGCCCTGGTGGCCTCGATCGTCCCGCCCGAGCGGCGCGCTGAGGGGCTGGGCGTCTACGGGATCGCCTGCGGGGTACCGGCCATGGCCGCGCTTCCGATGGGCCTGTGGCTGAGCGACGCGGCCGGTTACACGCCGGTGTTCGTCCTGGCCGGCCTGTCTGCGCTGGCCGGCCTGGCGGCGGTGCGGGACCTGCCGGGACGGCGGCCCGCGCCCGAGGAGCCCCTCGGGATCGTCGCCGCCGCCCGCAGCCGTGCGCTGCTCGGCCCCGCGCTGGTGTTCGCCGCGACGGCGACGGCGACCGGGATCACCGCCACCTTCCTGCCGCTGGCGGCCGGCGGGGCCGCGGCGTGGGCGCTGCTGGCGCACGGCCTCACGGCCACGGCCACCCGGTGGTGGGCCGGCCGGGACGCGGACCGGAACGGGGCGGCGCGGCAGCTGGTCCCGGGGCTGCTGATCTCGGCGGGCGGGATCGCGGTCCTGGTGCTGGTGTCCGACCCCGCCGCGGCGCTGGCCGGGATGGTGGTGTTCGGCGCCGGATTCGGCCTCACCGGCAACGCCAGCATGGCCGTGCTGCTCGACCGCGTCCCCGCGTCGTCCTACGGGACCGTCACCGCCCTCTGGAACATCGCCTACGACGCCGGCATCGGCCTCGGCGCCGCCGGCTTCGGCCTCCTCGCCGTCCGCACCGGCTACCCGGCCGCCTTCGGGCTGACGGCCGCGCTCATGCTGCTGCCCCTCCTCGGCGGGAGGGGCGCGCTCATCCGGCCGGCCCGGACCGGGCCTGCCACCGCCGCCTGACCCTCCGCGACACCCATTGCGGATCGATTGAGAAGGGAACGACCATGAGGAAGATCATCGTCTCCGAGTTCATGACCCTGGACGGCGTCATCGAGAAGCCCGGCGAGCTGGGCTGGGCCTTCCGCTTCGGCCGCGGCGAGGAGGGCGACGCCGTCAAGGCGGACGAGGTCCGCTCCGCGGGCGCGCTGCTGCTGGGCCGGACGACCTACGAGGGCTTCGCGCAGGCATGGCCCCGGCAGACCGGAGACTTCGCAGAGAAGATGAACGGGATGCCCAAGTACGTCGTCTCCAGCACGCTGCGGGATCCCGAGTGGGAGAACACGAAAGTCATCACAGTGGACGAGGTCGCCGACCTGAAGCGGCAGCCCGGCGGGGACATCCTCGTCAACGGAAGCGCCGAACTCGTCCAGGCGCTGGCGGCCCGCGGCCTCGTGGACGAGTACCGGCTGATGGTCTACCCGCTCATCCTGGGCGGCGGGCGGCGGCTGTTCCGCGACGGCGCCGAGGAGGCGGCGCTGCGGCTGGTGGAGGCCAGGCCGGTCGGCGACGACGGGGTCGTGCTGCTCACCTACCGGCCCCGGCACCGCACCGTCACCTCGGCGGACGGTACGCCCATCGCCTACGACCGCACCGGCGCTGGACCCGCGGTCGTCCTCCTCCAGGGCGCGTTCTCGACGCGCGACGACCCGATCATGACCGGTATCGCCGAGGCGCTGGCCGCCCGGTTCACCGTCTACAACTACGACCGGCGCGGCCGCGGCGGCAGCGGCGACATCGCGCCGTACGCCGTCCAGCGCGAGATCGAGGACCTGACCGCGCTGATCGAGGCGGCCGGCGGGCGGGCGATGGTGTTCGGCGGGTCCTCCGGCGGCGCGCTGGCGCTGGAGGCGGCCGCCGCGGGCGCGCCGATCACGCGGCTGGCGGTTTTCGAACCCCCGTACGCGACCGCGCCCGGCCACCGGCCGCCCTCCCACCGGGAACTCGCGGCGCTCGCCGAGCAGGGCCGGCGCGGGGACGCGGTCGAGCTCTTCCTGACCCGGGGCGCCGAGATGCCGCCCGAGGCGGTGGCGGGCATGAAGGAGCAGCCGTTCTGGCCCGGGATCGAGGCCGTGGCGCACACCCTCGCCTACGAGGCGGCGGTCGTGGGCGACGGGCCGGTCCCGGAGCGGGTGTCCGCGGTCTCCGTCCCCACGCTGGTCCTCGCGGGTTCGGCGAGCTCCGGCCGGATGAAGGACGCGGCGCGGGAGGTCGCCGGGCGGGTCCCGGACGCCCGCCTGGAATGGCTGGAAGGACAGGCGCACGGCCAGGCGGACCCCGCGTCGATCGGCCTGGCGCTGGAGAAGTTCTTCTCCGGCTGACCCTCCCCTTGGCGAATGGCGCATCTCCCGGGCGGGATGCGCTATTCGTGCTTCATCAGCCGGGCCATCTCGGCGCGGCCCTCGTCGGCCCGGCCGGGAAGCAGCAGCAGGGTGGCCGCCCGTTCGAAGCGGGCGCCGAGGCGCTCCCACGCCTCGGCGGAGGCGGCCAGCTCGCCGGCGTCGCGGTGCAGGCGTCCCCTGGCGCGGGCCAGGCACGCCGCACCCCACGCGTTCTCCGCCGCCGCGGCCTCGGCGGCGGAGACCAGCGCCGCCGCGTCCGGGAGGCCCGCCACGACGGCCAGTTCGGCGCCGGCCGGGTGCGCGTACCCGGCGTAGAACGGGTCCGTCGCGTCGGAGAAGAGCCCGGCGACCAGCTCGGCGGCACCGTCGAGGCACCCGCCGTGCACGGCGACGAGCGCGTCGGCGAAACCCGCCAGCGCCGAGAGGTCGAACACCTGGCCCGTCGCCGCGTCCGGCACCCGGGCCCGCCACTCCCGGTGCCGCGCGCGGTCGCCGCGCAGGCCGTGCACGAGCGCGGGACCGACCGCGGCCGGCAGCATCATCCCGCCGCCGGGCCGGCCGGCCCGCAGCCAGCTCTCCCACGCCTCGCCCGCGTACCGCAGCGCCTCGCCGAACTCCCCGCTCAGGGCGAGCGGCACGATGACGGTGTTGGACGACAGGTAGTACTGGTCATGGAGCAGGTCGTCCGCCAGCGCCCGCCGCGCGACGGCCAGGGCGGCGGGCAGGTCGCCCGCCGCGGTCGCGCAGTTCACCGCCACGTGCACGATGTCGACGATCTCGGCCGCGCAGCGCGGGTCGTCGCCGGGCAGGGCGGCCAGCAGGTCGAGCCGCTCGCGGCCGGTCCGGTGCGCCGCGCGCAGCCGGCCCGCGCGCAGCGCGGCGCTGACCACCGCGTCGAGGCCGGCGCTGACCAGCACCGGATCGCCCGCCGCGCGGGCCGCCGCCACGGCCCGCTCCGCGAGGGCGGGATCGGCGCTGTAGGGCTCGGCCGAGGCCGTCCAGGCGCGGGCGGCGGCCAGCCACGCCGCGACGACGGGGTCGGCCGGGTCGCCGGCGGCCTCCGCGCGCTCCACCAGCCGCAGCAGGTCGGCGTGCGGGATCGCGTACCAGCCGGGGTTGCGCGCCGTGGTGACGACCGCCGTGGCCAGGAGGACCGCCTCCGCGCCGCCGTCCCCCGCGTCCCGCGCCCGCTCCGCCGCCGCGCACAGCAGCTCGAAGTGCTGGTGGCCGCCGGTCGGCATGACGTGCGTGCAGTCCGCCGCGCTCTTGAGGTCCCTGGCCGCCTCCGCGGGCGACCCCGCCCGCTCGGCCGCCTCCATGAAGTGGTCGTACGCCTCGCGCGTGAACCGCCGCGCGTACGCCAGGCCGCCCAGCGACCGGGCCAGGCCGTGCGCCGTCTCCCCCGCGTCCGCGGGGGCGGCGGCCAGCGCGGCGCGCAGATCGTCCGCGACGGCGTCGAACCCACCGCCCGCGGGCGCGTCCGCCAGTTCGGCGGCGACCCGGGACGCCCACGCGAGGTGCAGCTTCCGCAGGCCGGCCTCCTCGCCGCCGAGCGCGAGCCGTTCCGCGGCGAAGGCCCGGACCGTCTCCAGGAGCCGCCAGCGGGCCGGCCCCGCCCGGACGATCATGTTCTTCTCGGCGAGCCGGCCCAGCACGTCGGCCGCCGCGTCCGCCGCGGTGCCCGGGGTCACCGCGAGGACCGCGGCCAGGTCGAAGCCGCCCGCGAACACCGCCAGCCGGCGGAACAGGGCGCGCTCCTCCTCGTCGAGGAGGTCGTGGCTCCAGGCCAGGACGGCGCGGAGCGAGCGGTGCCGCTCGTCGGCCCCCCGCCCGCCGGTGAGGAGGCGCAGCCGGTCGGACAGGACGGCCAGCACCCCGGGCGCGCCCAGCGACGCGCAGCGCGCCGCGGCCAGCTCGATCGCGAGCGGCATGCCGTCCAGCCGGGCGCAGATCTCCGCCACGGCGGCGGGGTCGGCGGCGAAGCCGGGGTCGGCGGCCAGGGCCCGGTCCGTGAACAGCGCCTCGGCGTGCGAGGCGAGCGGCAGCGGCCCCACCCGGACGATCCGCTCCCCCGGGATGCCGAGCCGCTCCCGGCTGGTGGCCAGGATCCGGGTGCCGGGGCAGGCCGCCAGGATCCGGTCCGCGAACTCCGCCACCGCGTCCAGCACGTGCTCGCAGTTGTCCAGCACGACCAGCGCCCGGCCCCGCCCCAGCCGTTCGGCGATCACGGTGCGCAGCTCTGACTCCGGGCGCTCGGCGACGCCCAGCGCGGCCGCGACGGCCTGGTCGACGAAGCCGTCCCGGACGGGCACCAGGTCCACGAACACGCCCCCGTGCCGGGAGGCGGCCGCCGCCACCGCGGCGAGCCGCGACTTGCCGGCCCCGCCGGAGCCGAGGAGCGTCACCAGCCGGGCCCGGCCGGCGGCGGCCTCGATCTCCGCCAGCTCCGCGTCCCGCCCGATGAACGAGGTGTGCGCGGCGGGCACCCCGGAGACCCTCCCGCGCCCGTCCTGCCCGTCGTGCACGCCCGGCCCGCCCTGGCCGGCCGCGAGGATGGCCAGCTCGCGCCGGTTCGCCGCCCCGTACTTGCGCAGGAGGGACGACACGTGGCTCTCGACCGTCCGGACCGAGATGTGCAGCCGGCTCGCGATCTGCGTGTTCGTCAGATGCCGGCCCACGGCGGCCAGCACCTCGGCCTCGCGTTCGGAAACCTCGACGGGATGCACGCGACCATGGTGCCGCATCGGTCCCGGACGCCGGGCCGGAACGGGGCGCCTTGAGTCCCCCGAATGACTGTCCGCAGGCCGGACGCCGGTCGTCTCACTCACCGTGAGCGCATTATCGCCGACGAAAAAGCGGCACCGGGGAAGGGCGCCCCCATGGCCGGTCCCGGGGATATAGCATTCAAGATCGCGGCCGCTGAAAGTGCGCGGGTACTTCGCACCCGCTTCAGTCGGCCCGGTGCTTCGCGGACCCATCGGACTCTTTGAGAGGAAATCCAACGATGACCCAGACGTCACCACCGCCGCGGCAGGACGCCGGGAACTCACGCGAGGTCGACGCGGTAGTGGTGGGTGCTGGACTGTCCGGCCTCTACATGTTGCACAAGCTGCGCGGTCTCGGGCTGTCCGTGCAGGTCTGCGAGAAGGGCGAGGGGATCGGCGGCACGTGGTTCTGGAACCGGTATCCCGGGGCGCGCGTCGACGTGAAGAGCCTTGATTACGCCTACTCGTTCGATCCCGCGCTGGAGCAGGAATGGGAGTGGACGGAGAAGTACCCGGCCCAGGAGGAGCTGCTCCGGTACATCGACCACGTCGCCGACCGGTTCGGCCTGCGGCCGCACATCCGGCTCCGGACGCGGGTGACCGGGGCCGCGTTCGACGAAGAGGCCGGGCGCTGGGACGTGCGCACCGACCGCGGCGACCGGGTGTCGGCCCAGTACCTGGTCATGGCGACCGGCTGCCTGTCCGCGCCGAGGCTGCCGGACCTGCCGGGCCTGGACGCCTTCGGCGGCGAGTGGTACCACACCGGTGACTGGCCGGCGGAGGGCGCGGACTTCACCGGGAAAAGGGTCGCGGTGATCGGCACGGCGTCCTCGGGCGTGCAGATCATCCCGCTCATCGCCGAGCAGGCCGCGCAATTGACGGTGTTCCAGCGGACGCCCAATTTCGTGATACCCGCCAACAACCATCCGCTCGACCCCGAAACGCAGCGGGCGGTGAAGGAACGGTACGCCGAAGTGCGCAAGGCGAACCGCGAGTCCGGGTT
This sequence comes from Actinomadura livida, assembly GCF_014648675.1. Taxonomy (GTDB): domain Bacteria; phylum Actinomycetota; class Actinomycetes; order Streptosporangiales; family Streptosporangiaceae; genus Spirillospora; species Spirillospora livida. The sequence continues at coordinate 138,372 of NZ_BMRO01000002.1, read as the reverse complement.
CGGAGTCGCATTCCCCGAGGCGACAAAGGGCGCGATGGAGGTGCCGGACGACGAGCGCGACGCCTACTACCGGAAAGTCTGGTACGACAGGGACAACAGCCTCGTCAGCCTGCTCAGCGGCTACAACGACCTGATCATCAGCAAGGAGTCCAACGACACCATCGCGCAGTTCGTCCGCGACCGGATCGCGGAAGTCGTCGACGATCCCGAGGTGGCCGGGGAACTGCAGCCCAGAGACCATCCGCTGGGCGCC
>NZ_BMRO01000002.1:110269-138105 GCF_014648675.1 Actinomadura livida | reverse complement strand
CCGCTCGCCGAGATCACCCCCACCGGCATCCGCACATCGCAAGAGGAGTTCGCGTTCGACGCGGTGGTGTTCGCGACCGGGTTCGACGCGATCACCGGCGCGCTCACGGCCGTCGACATCCGCGGGCGGGGCGGGGTCCGGCTCGCCGAGAAATGGGCGCAGGGCCCGCGCACCTATCTGGGGCTCGCCGTGGCCGGGTTCCCGAACCTGTTCACGATCACCGGCCCCGGCAGCCCGTCCGTGCTGTCCAACATGATGGTCTCCATCGAGCAGCACGTGGAGTGGGTGGGCGACGCGATCGCCGCGCTGCGGTCCCGGGGCGAGCGCACGATCGAGGCCACGCCCGAGGCCGAGGACGCCTGGACCCGGCACGTCGGCGAGGTCGCCCAGGCGACGCTCTACCCGGCCGCCGACTCCTGGTACATGGGCACGAACGTGCCGGGCAAGCCCCGCGTGTTCATGCCCTATCCCGCCGGCGTCGGCGTGTACCGGCAGAAGTGCGACGAGGTCGCCGCCGCAGGCTACGAGGGATTCCGGCTGGCCGGCTGACCCCGGCTCCCGGCGCCCCCTGCCGCCCCCGGGGCGGCAGGGGGCTTTGCGCCTTCATGACCGAGTGCAGATCCTGGACCCTTGTAAAAGGTAGTACCTTTGCGGCAGGGTGGCGGTAAGCGCCCGGGCCCGGCCGGGCCGGACTCGGCGGAGGCGCCCGTGGAAGCCATCGACCCACAGTTCGGCACGCTCACGCTGCTGCTGATCGCGGCCGGCGCCGTGGCGCTGCTGCTCTTCCTGATCATGAAGCTGAAGCTGCACGCCTTCATCTCGCTGGTCCTGGTGAGCGTGCTGACGGCCGTCGTGGTGGGGTTCCCGCCCGGCGACATCCCCGACGTGCTGATGTTCGGGTTCGCCGACACGATCGGCTCGGTGGCGCTGCTGGTCGCCTTCGGCGTCATGCTCGGGCGGCTGCTGGAGGTGACCGGCGGCGCGCAGACGCTCGCGGACACGCTCATCGGCCGGTTCGGCGAGAAGCGGGCGCCGCTGGCGCTGGGCGTCGCGTCCCTGCTGTTCGGGTTCCCGATCTTCTTCGATGCCGGGCTCGTCATCTTCGTCCCGATCATCCTGACCGTGGCGCGCCGCTTCGGCGGCTCCGTGCTGTACTACGCGCTGCCCGCGGCGGGCGCGTTCGCCGCGATGCACGCGATCGTCCCGCCGCACCCCGGGCCCGTCGCCGCGGCGAACCTGATCGGCGCCAACGTGGGGCTGACGCTGCTCGTCGGCATCCCGGTCGCGGTGGTGGCGTGGTACGTCGGCGTCATGCTGGTCTCCCGCTTCCTCGCCGGCCGGGTCGACGTGCCGGTGTCGGACGTGGTCTTCGGCGAGATCCAGGACGGCGAGGACGCGGAGAAGCCCGGCTGGCGGCAGCCGTCCTTCGCCACGGTCCTCATGCTGCTGCTCATCCCCCTGGTGCTGATCTCCTTCAACACGGTGCTCTCGACGCTGGTCGAGACCGGCGTGCTCGCGGAGGGGCAGGACTGGGTCGGCTTCCTGAGCCTGATCGGCATCACGCCGGTGGCCCTGCTGATCACGGTCCTCGTCGCGATCCTGGTGCTCGGCCGGCCCAACGCGTCGATGGCCACCGTCAGCAAGATCCTCGACCAGGCCCTGGGCCCGGTGTGCGCCATCATCCTGATCACCGGCGCGGGCGGCATGTTCGGCGGGGTGCTGGAGCTCAGCGGCATCGGCGACGCGCTGAGCGGCAGCCTGTCCGACCTCGGCATCTCCCTGATCCTGCAGGCCTTCATCATCGCGACCCTGCTGCGCGTCGCGCAGGGCTCGGCGACCGTCGCGCTGACCACGACCGGCGGGCTGATCGCCGGGGCGGTCGGCGACGCCGGCCTCTCCGACTTCAAGCTCACGCTCCTCGTGATCGCCATCGCGGCCGGCGCCACCGTGCTCTCGCACGTGAACGACTCCGGGTTCTGGCTGGTGAGCCGGCTGTTCGGCATGGACGAGAAGACCACCCTGAAGACCTGGACCGTCATCGAGACGACGCTCGGGCTGACGGTGTTCGCGATCGCCTCGCTGCTGTGGCTGGTCACCTGAGCACGGCCGGGTCAGGACGCGGGGGCGCCGTCCCCGCCGAGGCGGCCCATCTCGTCGGTGACCTCGACGCAGATCGCCGTCATCGCCGCCCTGGCGACCTCGCATTCGCCTCCGGCGACGGCCTCGGCCACCACGAGGTGGAGCCGGCGCGCCTCGGGCTTGGGCCGCGCCGGCATCAGCCGGTGGAGGGTGCGCCCGCGCAGCACCTCCTCCACGACGTTGGCGAGGCCCGCGAACATCACGTTCCCCGACGCTTCGAGGAGCAGCCGGTGGTAGGCGATGTCGTGGTCGAGGAACGCGGCCAGGTCGCCGGCCGCGCCCGCCGCCTCCAGGGCCGCGCCGAGCTCGACGATCCTGTCCCGCCGGCGGCCGTCCGCGTGCCGGGCGGCCAGCGCGGCGGCGGGCGGCTCGATCGCGGTGCGCAGCTGCGAGAGCTGGTGCAGGTGGGCTGCGCGCTCCGGCCCGGCGAGCCGCCACCTGATCACGGCGCGGTCGTAGGAGTCCCACTCGTCCTTCGGCAGCACCGTGACGCCGGTCCGCCGGCGGCTGGACACCAGCCGCATCGACGCGAGGACCTGCACCGCCTCCCGGGCGACGGTCCGCGACACGCCGAACTCCTGCTGCACCCATTCGAGGTTCACCGTCGACCCCGGCGCCAGCGAGCCCGAGATGATCAGCGGCCCGAGCCTGGCGAGCACCTCCTCGTGCAGAGTCGACATGGCCGCCAGAGTACCCGCGGACGGAGAAGCCCATGATCGCAAGCGTCCACATCGTGGTGATGGGGGTGTCCGGATGCGGCAAGAGCACGATCGCGCGCCGCCTGCGGGACGGGTTCGGCCTGAAGATGGCCGAGGCCGACGACTTCCACCCGCCCGCGAACATCGCGAAGATGTCCGGCGGCGAGCCGCTGACCGACGACGACAGATGGCCGTGGCTGGAGGCGCTCGCCCGCTGGACGGCCGACCAGCGAGCCGCCGGGACGTCCACGGTCCTCGCCTGCTCGGCCCTCAAGCGGTCCTACCGCGACGTGCTCCGCGCCCCGGTGCCCGACACCTACTTCCTCCACCTGCACGGTACCGAGGAGCTGCTGCTCGAACGGATGCGGAGCCGCGACCACTTCATGCCGCCCACCCTGCTGCGCTCCCAGTTCGAGACCCTGGAACCACTCGAACCGGACGAGCACGGCGCCCTCCTGGACGTCGCCCCATCGGTCGACGAGGTCGCCCGCCAGGCCGCCCACCTGGTCCGCCCGCTCTTCCCCTCCGACCACGCCGGCACACGCGACTGACACGCCCGGAACCCGGTGCGCCCGCGGGCGCGGTGCGCGGGCGCACCGGGCGTCTGCGCAGGCCGGGGCTAGCGGACGGGGAGGCCGGTGACGGTGCGGCCGATGACGAGTCGCTGGATCTCGCTGGTGCCCTCGAAGATGGTGAAGATCTTGGCGTCGCGGTGCATGCGCTCGACCGGGTACTCGCGGGTGTAGCCGTTGCCGCCGAGGATCTGGATGGCCTCCTCGGTGACGTTGACGGCCATCTCGCTCGCCATGAGCTTGGCCATCGAGCCCTCGGCGTTCTCGAAGTCCTTGCCGGTGCGGGCCATCCAGGCGGCCCGCCACACCATGAGGCGGGCGGCGTCCACCCGGCACTTCATGTCGGCGAGCTTGAACGCGATGGCCTGGAAGTCGCCGATCTTGCGGCCGAACTGCTCGCGCTCGCGCGCGTACTGCAGGGCGTAGTCATAGGCGGCGCGGCCGACGCCGATGGCCATCGCGCCGACCGACGGGCGGGTGGTCTCGAACGTCTTCAGCGCGGCCTGGCCCTTGGAGCTCTTACCCTCGCGGGCGCGCGCGATGCGCTCGTCGAACCGGTCCTTGCCGCCGATGATCAGGCGGCTCGGGATGCGCACGTCCTCGAGGATCACCTCGGCGGTGTGCGAGGCGCGGATGCCGTGCTTCTTGAACTTCTGGCCCTGCCGCAGGCCCGGCGTGTTCGGCGGGACGATGAAGCTGCCCTGGCCGCGGCTGCCGAGCTCGGGGTGCACCGACGCCACGATGATGTGGACGTCGGCGATGCCGCCGTTGGTGGCCCACGTCTTGGTGCCGTTCAGGACCCACTCGTCCTTGGCCTCGTCGTAGACGGCGCGGGCGCGGATGGCGCCGACGTCGCTGCCGGCGTCGGGCTCGGAGGAGCAGAAGGCGCCGAGCTTGACGTCGTCGGGGGTGCCGAACATCTGCGGGACCCACTCGGCGACCTGCTCCTGGGTGCCCACGGCGGCGACGGAGGCGGCGGCGAGGCCGGTCCCGACGATGGACAGCCCGATGCCGGCGTCACCCCAGAAGATCTCCTCGAACGCCACCGGGATGCCGAGCCCGGTCGGCTCCAGCCACTGCGTGGCGAAGAAGTCGAGCGAGTAGAGGCCGACCTTGGACGCCTCCTGGATCAGCGGCCAGGGCGTCTCCTCGCGTTCGTCCCACTCCTCGGCCGCGGGACGGATGACGTCCCGGGCGAACTCGTGCACCCAGTCCCTGACCTCGCGAACGTCCTCACTGGGCTCCAGCGAGAACGGCGCCTGCTCCGCGCTCGTCATGATTAATAGACCCTCTCTCCAATAATCGTGTTACCAACGGTAGCACCGTCTGGAGTTACCGGAGGTAACACCGTGGGCCGAGTCACAGGTTTTTCAGCCGCGCCCGGGAGAGAAGGAGCGCGCGGCGGCGTATCCGGGCACCTCGGCCATCGGGGGCCGCTCCCCCACCGCGACGTCGGCGGTGCGGCCTTCGTACCCGTCCGGGCCGCGGTGGAAGCGGGTCAGCGCGGTCGCGGGCGCCTCCAGGGGCATCATCCGGCCGTGCCGCTCCAGCCGCGACCACGCGGTCAGCATGATCTGCCCGGACATCTCGCCGAGGGCCTCGGTCGACTGGTGGGCGTGCACCCGGCGTCCCAGGTCGACCTGCGCGATCGCGTCGAGGCCGGAGTCGTGGTAGACGTCCAGGAGCAGGCCGAGCTCCACCCCGTAGCCGGTGACGAACGGCAGGCGCTCCAGCAGCGCCCGGCGTCCGGCGTACTCGCCGCCGAGCGGCTGCATGACGCCGGCGAGCAGCGGCCAGTGCAGGTTGATCAGGGGCCGCGCGACGAGCTCGGTCACCCGGCCGCCGCCGCCCTCGACGCGCCGGTCCCCCTCGACGAACGGGCGGTCGTAGCAGCCCTTGACGTAGCCGACGGACGGGTCGGTGAGCAGCGGCCCGAGCAGGCCGGTCACGTAGGCCGGGGTGAACTCGCGCAGGTCCGCGTCCACGAAGACGATCAGGTCGCCGGACGTCGCGGCCAGCGACTTCCACAGCGCCTCGCCCTTGCCGGACATGCGGCCCTCCTCCGGCAGGACGGCGTCCTGGACGACGACCTCGGCGCCCGCCGCGGCGGCCACGGCGGCGGTCCGGTCGCGGGACCGGGAGTCGACCACGACGATCTCGTCCACCAGCGGGGTCCGCTCGACCAGCTCGGTGCGGATGGCCGCCACGATGGCGCCGACCGTGGCCTCCTCGTCGCGCGCCGGCAGCACGACGCTGATCCTGGTGTCGCCCTTGGCGCCGAGCAGCAGGCGCGGCGGCCAGTCCTCCGCGGTGCTCGTGCGGCGGCGCAACCACGACGCGACCTCAGGCAGCACGCGCTCTCCCTCCCGTGCGGACCGTCCCGGGACCGGGCGTCCCCCTCACCTATCAGGAACGCCAGATCCTCCCAGATCATTCACCGCCGGGAGGGGAGACAGCAGACCGGCCCGAAGAGTTAACGCGGGGACAACACGGTCGTCATTCGGCGGCGTGCCGGTCCAGGAAGGCGTAGACGTCCGCCTCGTCAACCCCGGGGAAGGCCCCGGGCGGCAGGACCGACAGGACGTGCGAGTGCGCGCGGGCCGACGGCCAGGCCATGCCCTCCCAGCGGTCCGACAGCGTCTTCGGGGGACGCTGGCAGCAGTCGCCGTCCGGGCAGGAGGACCTGCGCCGCCGGGTCGTCTCCCGGCCGCGGAACCAGCGCGAGTCCTCGAACCGGACGCCCAGCGTGATCGCGAAGTCGCGCTCGTGGCTGGGGTCTATGTGCGACAGGCACCAGTACGTGCCCCGCGGGGTGTCGGTGTACTGGTAGTAGACCGAGAAGCGGTCCTCGGCGCCGAACACGTGGCGCCCGGCCCACTCGCGGCACATCCGCTGGCCCTCGATCGCGCCGTCCTCGTCCTGGGGGAACGCCAGGCCGTCGTTGGCGTACGCCTTGTAGATCGTCCCGTTCTCGTCGTTCTTGGTGAAGTGGAGCTGCAGGTCCAGATGGTGGGTCGCGACGTTGGTGAAGCGGTGCGCGGCCATCTCGTAGGAGACGGAGAAGACGTCCGCGAGGTCCTCCACCGACAGCTCCCGCGCCGCCTTAGCCTCCTGCAGGAACGGGACGACGCTGCGCTCGGGCATCAGGATCGCGGCGCCGAAGTAGTTGGCCTCGACGCGCTGGCGCAGGAAGTCGGCGAAGTCGCGCGGCTGGTCGTGGTCGAGCGCGATGTGCCCGAGGGTCTGCAGGAGGATCGTCCGCGGCGTGTGCATGCCGAGCTGCTCGCGCTCCAGGTAGATCCGCCGGTTGCGCAGGTCGGTGACCGACCGCACGGAGCGCGGCAGGTCCTTGACGTACCGGAGGCTGAAGCCGAAGTGGCCGACCAGCGTCATCAGCAGGCCCTGGGACACCGCGCCGCGCCGGTAGCCGACGGCGTCGAGGGTCTGCGCCGCGACGGCCTCGATGTCGGCGAAGTGGTTGCCGCGCTCGTGCATCTGGCGGCGCAGCTCGGCGTTGGCCTTGCGCGCCTCCTCGGGGCTCGCGGTCGGCTTGGTCCGGCTGCGCTTCAACTCCCCGTACAGCGCCAGGATGTGCTCGATCACCTCGTTCGGCATCCGCTTGCCGACCTTGAGGTGGGACAGCCCGAGCGTCCGGTAGAGCGGGTCGCGCTGCGCCTCCTCCAGCCCGATCTCCAGCTGCGCGCGGCGGCTGGGCGGCTGGCGCCGCAGCAGCTCCTCCACCGGGCACTCCAGCGCGGTGGCCAGCGACTGCAGCAGCGACAGCTTGGGCTCGCGGCGCCCGTTCTCCAGCAGCGACAGCTGGGACGGCGCGCGCCCGACGCGCTCGCCGAGTTCCGCGAGCGTCAGGCCGCGGGCGCGGCGCAGGTGCCGGAGCCGCTGCCCGAACGTCACGAGATCTACGTCACTCGTCAAGTTGAGGGGTTCTTCTGGCCGCAAGGTCGTCACGGGTTCATGGTAGCGGAATTTTCGCAGTTCTTCTGTTACTCACGAGTTCATTAAGGGCTTGCGGCCGGGGCATAGTCGATGCAAGCACCCAGGGGACGACACGGAAGGGCTGAGACGATGAGCGACAGTCGCCTCAAGGGCGCAGCCGAAGAGCTGCAGCGTCAGTGGGAGACCGATGCCCGCTGGCAGGGGATCGAGCGGACCTACACGGCCGAGGACGTCGTGCGGATCCGCGGTTCGGTCCAGGAGGAGCACACCCTCGCGCGCCTCGGCGCCGAGCGGCTCTGGAAGCTCCTGCGGGAAGAGGACTACGTCCACTCGCTCGGCGCGCTGACCGGCCTCCAGGCCGTCCAGCAGGTGAAGGCCGGTCTCAAGGCCATCTACCTGTCCGGCTGGCAGGTCGCGGCGGACGCCAACCTGGCGGGCCAGACCTACCCCGACCAGAGCATCTACCCGGCGAACTCGGTCCCGGCCGTCGTGCGCCGCATCAACAACGCGCTCCTGCGCGCCGACCAGGTCCAGTGGGCCGAGGGCGAGGGCGACACCCACTTCCTCGCGCCGATCGTGGCCGACGCGGAGGCCGGCTTCGGCGGCGTGCTGAACGCCTTCGAGCTGATGAAGGGCATGATCGCCGCGGGCGCCGCGGGCGTGCACTGGGAGGACCAGCTGGCCTCCGAGAAGAAGTGCGGCCACCTCGGCGGCAAGGTGCTGATCCCGACCTCGCAGCACATCAAGACCCTGAACACCGCCCGCCTCGCCGCGGACATCTCCAACGTGCCGTCCCTGATCATCGCGCGGACCGACGCCGAGGCCGCGACCCTGATCACGACGGACGTGGACGAGCGCGACCGCGAGTTCATCACCGGCGAGCGCACCCCGGAGGGGTTCTACCACGTCCGCAACGGCATCGAGCCCTGCATCGCCCGCGCCAAGGCGTACGCGCCGTACTCCGACCTCATCTGGATGGAGACCGGCACCCCGGACCTGGAGCAGGCCCGCAAGTTCGCCGAGGCGGTCAAGGCCGAGTACCCGGACCAGATGCTGGCCTACAACTGCTCGCCGTCCTTCAACTGGAAGGCGCACCTGGACGACGCGACCATCGCCAAGTTCCAGCGGGAGCTCGGCCACATGGGCTTCAAGTTCCAGTTCATCACGCTGGCCGGCTTCCACGCGCTCAACTACGGCATGTTCGACCTGGCGCACGGCTACGCCCGCGAGGGCATGACCGCCTACGTCGACCTGCAGGAGCGCGAGTTCGCCGCGGCCCAGAAGGGCTTCACCGCGGTCAAGCACCAGCGCGAGGCCGGCACCGGCTACTTCGACATGGTGAGCACCGCGATCAGCCCGGACTCGTCCACCACCGCCCTGAAGGGCTCGACGGAAGAGGGCCAGTTCCACTGAGCCGCCGGCTCACCCGCTAGCCACCTTCCGGTCTGATCCCCCCGGACCCCGGAGGCCCCCGCGTTCCTACACCCGCGGGGGCCTTCTGGCGTTCCCGGGGACCTAGGCGAGCGCGTACCGGTGGCTCAAAGCCCAGGACGAGGCGGCCCGGTCCTCGACGCCGGCCGGCGCTCCATGGCGGAGTAGAAGTCCACGTCGGCCGGCTCCTCCTCGCGGCGGGAGCTCCAGCGGCGCGGTGCCCACGTCGGCATCAGCAGCGCGAACCCCATCATCGCGAACACGCCGGAGCCGAGCAGCATGCGCAGCCCGAAGTCCATGTCGCCGGCCGGCGGCACCTCCTCCGGCAGGGAGAGGGCGCGCTCCGGGTCGACCAGGAAGTAGGCGGAGAAGCCGAGCAGGGCCAGCGCCGGGATCAGCGAGACCAGCGGCGACGCCCAGCGCGCGACGATGATCACGCCCATCACCAGGCCCACGGCGGCGAGCAGGGCGAACGCCCCGTAGATGCGGGTGCGGTCGGTGATCTCCTGTCCGGTGCCGCTGAAGGACTGGCCGGCCTGGACGTATCCCCAGGCCGCGCCGTACACCAGTGCGGGTGTCAGCAGGACGCCGAGGACGAAGCCGAACGCGTGGCGCACCGAGCATCACTTCCATTCGCATGCGCCCGCCGGGCGCGGGGGAACCGATGGCGCCTCAATCAGAACATGCACATCAGGCATACCGCAGTAAATCCGTACTGATAACCGGGAGCGGCGCCCTCCCGTGACGGCACGAGGGACATGGAAGGCGCTGCGGCGTCAACCTCGGGTCCTGGCACAGCGTCTAACAAAACAAGATCGTTACGGGCGTACGGGGGGGGACCCGGATGGTTCAGTTGCTCGACCGTGCCGCTGACGCGCAGCTCCGCCGGCCGGGCGAGACCCGCACGACACGCCTGGTGGACGGCCTCTCCGACGCCGCCGTCGCGCTCTTCGCGGCCTGGACCGCCGTCTACCACGCCGGCCTGCTCCTCCGGGCGCCTACCTGGGCACTGCTGCTGGCATGGCTCGCCGCCGCGGGGGCGCTCACCGCGCTCTATGCGGCCGGCCGCGAGTGGTGGGACGGCGGCCCGCTCTGGCGGGAGCGGGCGCGCCCGGCGGCACGGCGCCCATCGCGCCCCCTGGCCGTGGTCGCGGTGGCGGCGGGTGCCGTGGCGGGGACGTGCGCGGGTCTGCACCCGTCCGGCGTCCCGTGGTGGTGCACGTGTGTCGCCGGGACGGTGAGCGTCGCCGCCGCCGCGGCCTTCCTCCTCCTCCGCGGCCGGGACGGGAACGGAGACGGGGACGGGGAGCACGGGGCCCGCGAGCACGCGGACGAGGACGAGGACGAGCACGCCGGTGCGGAGCCGGCCCGCCGGGGGACGCCGCTCGCGCTCCTCACCGGGGCCGGGTTCGCCGTCGCCTCCCTGTTCATCGTGAACTCCGACGGCGACGACGCCTACTTCGTCTCGCGCTCGGTCGCGACCGCCGCCACCGGCGAGATCCCCCTCAAGGACGTCATCTTCACCCCCGGCACCGCCGACGAGATCGCGGGCGAGCCGCCGATCGCCTCGATCGAGGTCCTCGCCGGTGCCCTCGCGCGGGTGCTCGGCGTCCCCGCCGCGTCGTTCCTCTGGTACCTGGTACTGCCCGCGGCCGTCTTCCTCGCCGTCTGGGCGCTCTGGCGGCTGGTCCGGGCGTGGGCGCCGCGCCGCGCCGCGCTCTGCTTCGCCGTGGCGGCGGCCTACCTGCTGCTGAGCGGCACGGGCCCGGCCTCGCTCGGCTCCTTCCACCTGCCGCGGATGTGGCAGGGCAAGGCGATGCTGGTGTCGGTGCTGGTGCCGCTGCTGTTCGTCTACCTGACCAGGTGGGCCGAGCGGCGCTCGCGTCGGGACCTCGCGCTGCTCGCCGCCGCCGGGGTCGCCGGGGTCGGGCTGACCTCGTCGGCCGCGTTCGTCGTGCCCCTCGTCGCCGGGGCCGCCGCCCTCCCGCTGGTGGCCGCCGGCCGCGTCCGGACCGGCCTCGCCGCGTGCGCGGCCGCGGCCTACCCGATCGCCGCGGGCCTCGCGGTCATGCTGTTCAACGACGACACGAGCGTGGCCGGCAGGGTCCACGACGCCCCGTCCGCCTACGGGTGGGTCCTGCTGCAGGGGGCGCTCGGCGTGCTCGCCGGGTGCGCGCTGTGGCTGTCGCCCTGGACCGCCCGCCGCGGCGCGCCCGCGCTGATCGCCGCCGGGGTCGCGGCGCTGGTGACCGCCCTCGTCCTCCCCGGTGTGCTGGACGCGGCCGCGTCCCTGTCCGGGGCGGGCCAGGTGCTCTGGCGGACGATGTGGACCGTGCCCGCGCCCGTGCTGATCGGGCTGCTGGCCGCGGTGCGGATTCCCGCCGCGCGGCCGGGCCTCGTCCGGGTCGCCGCCGCCCCCGCGGCCGCGCTCGCCGTGGCGCTGGCCGCGGGCGGGGTTCCGGTGTGGTCGGCGTCCAACGGCTCGGTCGTGGCGGCGCGCCCGTCGTGGAAGGTCTCGGGGAAGGCCGTCTGGACCGCGCGGGAGGTGGCCGCGCTGGCGGGGCCGGGCGGCCTGGTGCTCATGCCGTCCGCCGTGATGCGGGCCGTCCCGCTGCTGACCGTCGACACGCACGCGGTGAACCCCAACGGCCACTACCTGCGGAGCCTGCCCGCGCCGCGGGGGTTCATCGACGACCGCAGGGTGCTGACCGCGGCCGTCCGCCGCCCGTGGGGCGACAAGCCGCCCGCCGCCGAGGTGAGGGCCGCGCTGGAGCGCACCGGCGTGGACGTGGCGTGCGCGTGGCGGCGCGACGAGCGCGGGCTCGAACTGCTGCGGGCCGCCGGATACGGCGGCATTCGGCGCATCGGGCCGCTGAACTGCCTGGTGCCCCCCGGCCGCTGACCTCCGCGTGCCCGATTCATGGCATTCCGTTTTGAATGCATTTATACGGGCATCGGCGTTGCGTTCGATCCGGCGCATGTTGGAGGAAGCAATGTCCACCGCGATATGGGTCGTCATCGCCGTAGTAGTCGTCGCCGCGCTGGTCGCGGTCGTGTACGTGGCCCGGTCCCGGGCGCAGACGCAAAGGCTGAAGCGGCGGTTCGGCCCCGAATACGACCGGGCGGTGCGCAGCGCGGGCGGCCGCGCGGCCGCCGAGCGGGAGCTGCGCTCCCGCGAGCAGCGCCATGAGGAACTGCAGCTGAAGGAGCTCGACCCGGCGCGGCGCGAGCAGTACCGCGAGCAGTGGGTCCGCGTCCAGGAGCGCTTCGTCGACACCCCCGAGGCGGCGGTGGAGCAGGCCAACGGCCTCGTCACCGTCGTGATGGGCGAGCGCGGCTACCCCACGCACGGCTTCGAGGAGAACGTGGCCCACCTGTCGGTCGAGCACGGCCGCACCATGGACCACTACCGCCGCGCCCACGCCATCAGCGGCCGGGCGGCGAACGGCGAGGCGTCCACCGAGGACCTGCGGCAGGCCATGCAGCACTACCGCGAGCTGTTCGAGGAACTGCTGGCCGTCCCCGCCGGCGAGCGGCACGCCGGCACGGCGCCCGCGGCCGGCGCGGGCCACGACACCGGCGCGCACCACGACGCGCACCACGACACCCGACACGACACGCGCCATGACACGCGCCAAGACACCGGCGCGGCGCCCGGCACCGGCCACACCGGCACCGGTCCCGCCACCGGGCAGGCCCCCGTGGCCGGGGAGGCGGGCCACGCGGCCGCCGCCGGGCCGGCGGGACGCCGCGACGACCAGGCACCGAGGAGCTGACCCATGGAACACAGGCGACCCGACCACGCGCCGCCGGGCGGCGGCTCCACCACCGGCCCCCTCGCCGGCGAGCGCTCCCGGCCCGCCGGGACGGCGCGGCCCGGCGGGACCGGTGACGCGCACGTCGCCGGGCCCCCGCCCGAATCCCCCGTCCTGGACGCGCCCGAGACCGTCCCCGACACGGCCCCCGACCGGCGGCCCGCGGCCGGCGGCACGGCCCCGTCCCCGTCACCGACCCCCTCACCGTCCTCGGGCGGGACGCCGTCCCCCACCGGGATCCCGGCTCCCGGCGAGGCGTCGTCTCCCGGCGAGAGGCCGTCCGGCTCCGGAAATCGGGCCCCCGGCAGGGCGCCCTCGCCCGGCGGGACCCCGGCGAAGCTGTTCGACCCCGCCGAGTCCGACCGGTTCAAGGAGCGCTGGCGGGACGTGCAGTCCGCGTTCATCGACGATCCCGGCGACTCCGTACGCAAGGCGGACGACCTCGCCTCCGAGGCCGTCGACGCCCTCGGCCGCGCGATCGCCGAGCAGCGGCGCAGGCTCTCCGAGGGCCTGGCGGACCGGGACGACGCCGACACCGAGCGGCTCCGGCTGGCGCTGCGCGGCTACCGCGACCTCCTGGACCGCATCTTCGCCGCCTGAGCGGCCCTGACCATGACGAGCCGGGCGCCCCGCAGCAACGCGGGGCGCCCGGTTCGCGTGCGCCCGTCCTCGGGAATCATCAGCGGCTTCACTTCCGCCCGGACTCGTCAGGAGGGGCGGGAGGGTGAATACTGAATCCCATTCGGTAAGCCCCCTGAGCGGAGGATCAACGGTGTCGGAGACGTACTCGATGACCATCGACGGCCAGGCCGCGGATGCCCCCGCGACCTTCGGCGTGATCAATCCGGCGACCGGGGAGGTGGCCGAGCAGGCGCCCGACGCCTCCCGGGAGCAACTCGACGCGGCGATGGCCTCGGCCCAGGCCGCCTACGCGGAGTGGCGCCGCGACGAGTCCGCGCGGCGCAAGGCGCTGCTCGCCGCGGCGGACATCATGTTCGCCAAGTCCGAGGAGATCGGCCGCATCCTGACCCTGGAGCAGGGCAAGCCGCTGGGCGACGCGACGATGGAGGTCGTCGGCGCGGGCGTGTGGCTGAAGTACTTCGCCGACCTGGAACTGCCCCGCGAGGTCATCCAGGACGACGACCACGCGCTCGTCGAGGTCGTCCGCCGCCCGATGGGCGTCGTCGCGGCGATCACCCCGTGGAACTACCCGCTGCTCCTCGCGATCTGGAAGCTCGCCCCGGCGCTGCTGGCCGGCAACACGATGGTGCTCAAGCCGTCCCCGTTCACCCCGCTGTCGAGCCTCAAGCTCGGCGAGGTGCTGCGCGACGTCCTGCCGCCCGGCGTGCTGAACGTCGTCACCGGCGGCGACGAACTCGGCGCCTGGATGACCTCGCACGACGTCCCGCGCAAGATCAGCTTCACCGGCAGCGTCGCCACCGGCAAGCGGGTCGCCGCGGCGGCGGCGCCCGACCTCAAGCGCGTGACGCTGGAGCTCGGCGGCAACGACCCGGCGATCCTGCTGGACGACGCCGACCCCGCCGCCATCGCCGACAAGCTGTTCGGGGGCGCGTTCCAGAACAACGGCCAGGTCTGCTCGGCCATCAAGCGCGTGTACGTCCCGGAGGCGCTCTACGGCGACGTGGTGGACGCCCTCGCCGAGCGCGCGAAGGCCGCCAAGGTCGGCGACGGACTGCAGGAGGGCGTCCAGTTCGGGCCGATCAACAACAAGCCGCAGTTCGAGCGGGTCGGCGAGCTGGTCGCCGACGCGCTCGCGGGCGGCGCGCGGGCGGCGGCGGGCGGCAAGCCCGTCGACGGGCCCGGCTACTTCTTCGAGCCCACGATCCTCGCCGACGTCGCGGACGGCTCCCGCATCGTGGACGAGGAGCAGTTCGGCCCCGCCCTGCCGATCATCAAGTACACCGACGTCGAGGAGGCCCTCGCCCGCGCCAACGGCACCCACTTCGGGCTGTCCGGCTCGGTGTGGAGCGCCGACGCCGACCGGGCCGCCGAGATCGCCGGGCGGCTGGAGTGCGGCACCGCCTGGGTCAACACGCACCTGGCGCTCGCCCCGCACCAGCCGTTCGGCGGGTTCAAGTGGAGCGGCGTCGGCGTCGAGAACGGCCCGTGGGGCCTGTACGGGTTCACCGAGATGCAGGTCGTCCACCGCTCCAAGCACTGAGCGGGTGAGGACGCAGGGGCCCGGCCTCCGGCCGGGCCCCTACACCATTCCGGCGCGTACTTCCTGTGCGTGGGGTCACGACTTCGAGTCCGGAAAGTGACATGGCCACTACTGGTGGTCGGCCGACGGAATGGGACACTTTCTGGGGCGGGCTCGTGTCACCGCACCGCCGACCGTGGAGGCACGGATGCAGACCTGGGACGTCATGCGCCGGGACGACATCGGCAACACGTTCCATGTGGCCGCGCACGACTCGCGGATCTCGGCGCTCGCGCAGGTCCTCGTCTTCGAGAGCGGCGTCCGGCACCGGCAGACGTACTGGGTCGAGGGCCCGCCCGGCCCCGCCGTCCGCACCAACCGCGACCTGTACCTGGTGTTCCTGCAGCTCGGCCAGGAGGCCAGGGCGGCGTCGTGGTCGCTGTCGGCCTTCCTGCGCTCGCTCTGGAAGGTCGGCCTCCCGCTCGCCGACCGGCCGGACCTGGAGCCCGACGACGTCGCGGCGATGTTCGCCGCGGCCGCCACCACCCCGCCCGCCGACTTCGACCCCGCCTGGAGCGGCAAGGACCTGTCCCTGCCCGGCGACGAGCCCGAGGGGTACGCCGACTGGGAGCGGGTCCTGCTCTCCCAGATCGCCGACCTGGAGGACTTCCTCACCGCGCCCCCGGGCCCGCGCGCCCGGTTCGGCGTGGACGCGCCGCGCCCGCCCGGCTCCGGCGTCCGCGCCACCCCGGCCCGCTGGTACAACTTCGACCCGGCCACCTACCTCGAGTGCGCCGTCGCGGGCAGCCTCGGCGGCTGGGACGCCGCCGACGGCGCCCGCGTGCCGCTGCCCGCGCGCCCCGGGGATCCCCCGGCCCGCTCCTACGTCCGCACGATCACCACCATGACCTGGGGCGATCTCGCCAGGATCGCGGTGTGCGGGCAGGTGTACGAGTAGCCCGTCCTGTCCGGCCCGCGTGGTAGGACTGGACGCATGAGCGACAGGCCGGTCCAGTTCAGCGACCGGGGCGGCTGGTGGGTGGCGCAGGCGCGGCCGCATCCCGCGCTGCGCGCGTTCCTGCGCTCGTACGACGGCTACTGGGAGACGCTGGCGGCACCGTCCCGGCGGCGCACCGTGCCCACCCGGACCACCGTGACGATCATCAATCTGGGTCCGCCGCTGTACCTGGAGGTCCCCGGTTCCGGCGGCCGCGTCCACGGCTCGTTCGTCGCCGGGATGCACGACGGGCACGGCATGTACCGCAGCCCCGGCGGGCAGCGGGGCATCCAGCTCGACATGACCCCGCTCGGCTCCTACACGCTGTTCGGCGTCCCGCTCGCCCGGTTCACCAACGACGCCGTCGACCTCGCAGACCTGCTGGGCCGCGGCGCACAGACGCTCGTGGAGCGGCTGGCCGCCGCCCCCTCGTGGGGCGAGCGGTTCGACCTCCTCGACGACTTCCTGCTGCGCCGCCTGGCGACCGGTCCCGCCCCCGACCCGGAGGTCGCCCGGGCGTGGCGGCTGCTGAACCGCGACCTCGCCGTCACCGTCGCCGACCTCGCCGCCGAGGTCGGCTGGAGCCGCAAGCACCTCACGAACCGTTTCCGGGAGCAGGCCGGCCTGCCGCCGAAGGTGATGGCCCGGGTCCTGCGGTTCCAGCGCGCCGTGGAGCTGCTGTCCGGCGGCACCGGCCTCGCCGACGCCGCGTCCGCCGCCGGCTACTACGACCAGGCGCACCTCAACCGCGAGTTCCGCGCGCTGTCGGGCTGCACGCCCACCGAGCTGATCGCCGGGGAACGGCCGGCCGGCGCGGCCCGCTAACCCTGGCGCACTCCCCCGCCGAGGTTCATCACGACCACGCCCACCACGATGATCACCGCGCCGGCGATCGTCACCGGCTTGACCTGCTCCTTGAAGAGCAGCACGCCGCCGGCGAAGGCCCCGACCGTGCCGAGCGCGGACCAGATCGCGTAGACCGGCCCGACGTTCAGCGTCAGCAGCGCCCGCGCCATCAGCACGAAGGAGACGAGGTAGCCGGCCACCACGATCACGGACGGCCAGAGCCGGGTGAAGCCCTCGGAGGCGCGCATCGCCAGCGTCGCCGTGACCTCGAAGGCGATCGCGAACGCGAGCAGGACGAACGGCATCAGCGGTCCCCGCCGTGCTCGGCGGCGATCGCCTCGAACACCGCCGGGTCCGACTCGAAGGGGGTGCCGGGCCGCGGCCAGTGCAGCACGATCTCGGTGACGCCGAGTTCGGCGTAGCGGCCCGCGAGGTCGGCGAACGAGCCGGGCGACGCCAGCCACGGCTCCTCGGCGAAGCCCGTCAGCAGGATCCGTTCGGTGATCTCGCGGCCCTCCGCCTCGCAGGCCGCGTCGAGCGCCGCCAGGCGGGAGCGCACCGCGTCCTGCGGCCCCATGCCCTCGGCCGCGCCGGTGGTGACCCACGCGTCGCCGTGCCGCGCGGCGACCCGCATGCCGCGCGGCCCGTTCGCGGCGATCACGAACGGCACGCGCGGACGCTGCACGCAGCCGGGGTCCTGGACGACCTCGCGGGCCGAGTAGTACGTCCCCTCGAACGTCGTCTCCGGCCCGCGCAGCAGCAGGTCGAGCAGCTCGACCCACTCGGCGAAGCGGGACGCGCGCTCGCCGGGCGTCCAGTCCGCGCCGCCGAGGACGCCGGCGTCGGAGGTGCGGCGCAGGCCGCCCGCGCCGACGCCGACCGTGAGCCGCCCGCCGCTCACGTGGTCGATCGTCCGGACGGCGTGCGCGGTCGGGACGGGATGCCGGAAGTTCGGCGAGGTGACCATCGTGCCGATCCGCACCCGGGAGGTGACCGCGGCGGCCGCGGCGAGCGTCGTGTACGCGTCGTACCAGGGCGTCGCGCCGCGCCACGCGATGTGGTCGTACACCCACGCGTGCCGGAACCCGAGGTCCTCGGCGCGCCGCCACAGCTCCCCCGCCTCCGGCCATGACCGCGTCGGCCACATCACAGTGCTGATCCTCGGTGTGGTCACCGGTCTCCTCCGCTCCCCTGTCCGGCGCCCGGGAGGCCCCGGGCGGATCGCCGCACCAAACTAGATGACGGGCGGGTGCGCGCGAGCCAGTGGTGCAGCGCCCACCACCAGTTCGCGGCCCGGGACACCGCCGCCCCGGACGGCGGGTCCAGCAGCGGGCGCCCGGTCAGCTCCTGCAGGCGCCGGACCCGGTACTTCACGGTGTTGCCGTGGACGTGCAGCGCGGCGGCCGTCGGCTCGATCCGCCCGCCGTGGTCGAGGTAGGCGAGCCCCGTCTCGGCGAGCTCGACGTGGAACGGGTCGTGGGGGTCGAGGCCGGCCGGCAGCTCGGCGGCGAGCAGCCCGCCCAGCTCCGGCTCCGCCTCCATCGCGGTGAGCAGCGCGAGCTCGGTGAGCCCCCGCAGGCCCGTCATCCCCGCGGCGGCGCCCGCGTGCAGCGCCCGCCGCCCCAGCGCGTACATCGGCGCGATCCCGGCGGGCGGCGCGGGCGGCGCGGCCACCAGCAGCGGACCGGCGGGCCGGCCGGCGATCGTCCCCGGGTCGGGCAGCCGCGCGACCAGGGCGGCGAGCCGGCCGTCGACCAGCCCGCACAGCGCCGTCCCCGCCGCGGCCAGCTCCGACTCCAGCCGGGCCGCCACCGCGGGGTCGCTGACGTCGGAGACCACGCAGTGGTAGGCGCCGGACGGGTCGAGCGGCGCGAGCACCGGGACCGCCTCGCCGTGCAGCAGCTGCCGCAGCATCTGCACGCGGCCCTCCCGCACGGTGCGGGCCATCTCCAGCTCCGCGACCCGGTGGGCGTGCACCATCCGGTGGACGAGCGCGGTGGTGATCTCGTCGATGCGGGTGACGCCGTCGAGGAGGACGGCGTCGGGGACGCCCAGCCGGCGGCCCTCGGCGATGAGCGTCCGGACGAGGTGGGCGCGCCCGGCCTGGAACCCGTCCAGGAACGCCGCGACCGGCACGCCCTGCCGGGCCCGGTCCGAGCCGAGCCGCTCGGCCGCGGCCAGCACGTCCTCCCCCGGCCCGCCGCTGCGCAGCGCGGCGGCGACCCCCCGCACCAGCGCGCGCGTGTGCCGGCGGGTCTCCTCCGCCGGCAGGGCGGCGACCAGTTCGGACTTGCTCCGGGCGGCGCGGACGGTCTCCTCCAGCACCGCCGGGTCGTCGCTGTGCTCGATCAGCAACCGCAGGAACCGGTCGCTCGCGCTGGCGTCCATCGCCCCATTCTGCGCCGTCGTTGTCCCGGACGGACAATCGGGCGCGCGGGGGTTGGACGGCCCCGGTCTAGCCGGGACGCCGGACGATGGTGTTCGGTGGTCCCAAAACACCCGAGGAGTGCGCCGATGTCGGATGAAGACGAGTTCCTGGAGAAGCTGCCGACCGACCTGATCTTCCGGCTGCCGCCCGCGTTCGACGACGTGGCCGACGAGCGCCGGCACCGCAAGGAGCGCCTCACGGCCGCGCTGCGCATCTTCGGCAAGTTCGGCTTCGAGGAGGGGGTGGCCGGGCACATCACGGCCCGCGACCCGGAGCGCACCGACCACTTCTGGGTCAACCCCTTCGGCATGTCGTTCAAGCACATCAAGGTCAGCGACCTCATCCTGGTGAACCACCAGGGCCAGGTCGTCGAGGGCCGCTACCCCGTCAACGAGGCGGCGTTCGCGATCCACTCGCAGGTGCACCAGGCCCGGCCGGACGTCGTGGCCGCCGCGCACAGCCACTCCACCTACGGGCGGGCGATGTCCGCGCTCGGCCAGAAGCTGGAGCCGATCACGCAGGACGTGTGCGCGTTCTACCAGGACCACGGGCTGTTCGACGACTACACCGGCGTCGTCACCGACCTGGAGGAGGGCAAGCGCATCGCCGCCGCCCTCGGCGACACCAAGGCCGTCATCCTGCGCAACCACGGCCTGCTCACGGTCGGCGACACCGTGGACGCCGCCGCCTGGTGGTTCATCACCATGGAGCGCTCGTGCCAGGTGCAGCTCCTCGCCAAGGCCGCCGGGCCGGTCGTCCCGATCGAGCACGAGAACGCCGTCCTGACACACGGGCAGATCGGCAACGACCTGGTCGGCTGGATCAACTACCAGCCCCTCTACGACCAGATCACCCGCGAGCAGCCCGACCTGTTCGAGTGACGGCCGGGTGAGGGCGCCGGCCCGCCCGGCCGGCGCCCTCAGCGCTCGGTGAGCGGCAGCAGCACCCGGAACCGGGTGTCGCCCGGGAGCGACTCGACGCGGATGTCGCCGCCGTGCCGGCCGACGACGACGCGCCAGGAGATGTCGAGGCCGAGGCCGGTGCCCTCCCCGACCGACTTGGTGGTGAAGAACGGCGTGAAGATCCGGTCGAGGTTCTCCTCGGGGATGCCCGGCCCGGTGTCGCCGATCTCCACGACCGCGTGGTCGTTCTCCGCGCCCGTCCTGATCGTGAGGGTCCCCGAGCCCCGCATCGCCTGCAGCGCGTTCACGATCATGTTCGTCCAGACCTGGTTCAGCTCGGCCGCGAAGACCGGGACGGGCGGCAGCGACGGGTCGTAGTCGGTCTTGACCGCGACGTCCGGGCCGATCTTGCGTTTGAGCATCGTGAGCGTGCTGTCCAGCAGCTCGCGCAGGTCGGTCCGCTGGTAGCCGGCGCGGTCGAGCTGGGAGTACTGGCGCGCCGAGTCCAGCAGGTTCGTGATGCGGCCCATCGCCTCGGAGATCTCCAGCTGCAGCTGGGCGACCTCCAGCACCTCGGCGAGCCAGCGCACCGCCGCCGGCAGGTGCTCGCCCGCCGCCCGCGCGACCTCCTCGGCCCGCTCGACGTCGGCCCCCGCGGCGACGAGGCGCGGCGCGAGCTCCCAGGCGTCCGGGACGCCGTGCTCCTCCAGCCAGTCGCCCAGCTCGTCCTCGGCGTCGCCGACCTCCAGCGGGCTGCGGCGGGCGCCCGGGCGCGGGAGCGCGGGCCCCAGCCGGGCGAGCGCGCTCAGCCGCGTGCAGTCGACGCCCTCCGCGGCGAGGTCCGCCAGGCCGGCCTGCGCGCCGAGCAGCCGCTCGCCGAGCTCGTCACTGGCCCGCGCCGCCGCGGCGGCCGGGTTGTTCAGCTCGTGGGTGAGCCCGGCGGTGATCCTGCCGAGCGCGGTGAGGCGCTCCACCTGGTCGACGACGCGCCGCCCGGTGGTCATCCCGAAGAACACCCCTTCCAGCAGGTGGGTGGCCATCGGGAACCACTCGCGGACCGCGTGGGCGAACTTGCGGGCCGGCAGCGCGAACATCCGGCTGGGGCGCGACGCCAGCAGCGAGTGCTGGTACCGCTGCTCGATCTTGTCGCCCAGGTACGCCTGGACGGCGCCGCCGTAGGTGCCGGGGCGCGAGGTCCGGCTGACCTCCATGACGTGCCCCCGGACGTTCTGGGTCATGACGATCTCGCCGTCCAGCAGCACGTAGAAGAACTCCGCGGCCCCGCCCTGCGGGCAGATCACCCCGTCGGCCGGATACTCCTCGATCTTGCCGCACCGCGACAGCCAGCCGAGCTTGTCCTCGTCGAGGTCCTCGAAGAGGAACAGCTCGCGCAACTCCTCCGGTGACACCGTGCCGCTCGTGCCCGTGCCGCTCGTGCCCGTGCCGCTCATGCCCGTGCCGCTCATGCCTGCTCCAGGTATCGGTGGACGAGGGCGACGGCCATGGCGCCGTCGCCGACCGCGGAGGCGACCCGCTTCATCGACTCCGCGCGGACGTCGCCCGCGGCGAACACGCCGGGGACGCTGCTCTCCAGGTGGTAGGGCTGGCGGGCGAGGGGCCACCCGGCGGGGCGGCGGCCCCCGGCGACCAGGTCGGGCCCGGTGAGCACGAAGCCGCGCGCGTCGCGCTCGACGAACCCGTCCAGCCACCCCGTGCGGGGCTCGGCGCCGATGAAGACGAACAGCCAGTGCGCGTCGATGGTCCGCTTGCCGGCCGCCGAGGCGAACGTCAGCCGCTCCAGCCGGCCCGCGCCCTCCGCCGCGCACACCGTCTTGCCGGTGTGGACCTCGATGTTCGGCGTCTCCGCTATCTCCTGGATCAGGTAGTGCGACATCGACGCGGCGAGGTCGCCGGCCCGGACGACGATGTGCACCTTCTTGGCGTACCGGGCCAGGTAGACGGCGGCCTGCCCGGCGGAGTTGGCGCCGCCGACGATGGCGACCTCCTCGTTCTCGCAGGCCGGCGCCTCGGTGAGCGCGGAGCCGTAGAACACGCCGCGGCCGACGAAGTCGTCCACGCCGTCGGCGTCGAGCCGGCGGTAGGAGACGCCGGTGGCGAGGATGACGGCGTGCGCGGCGATCTCCGAGCCGTCCGCCAGCCGGGCCACCCGGGCGGTGCCGCGCGACTCCAGCGCGGTGACCTCGCCGGCCTGGAGCAGCTCGGCGCCGAACCTCGCGGCCTGCCGGCGGGCCCGCTCGGCGAGCTGCGTCCCGCTGACCCCGTCGGGGAAGCCGAGGTAGTTCTCGATGCGCGAACTCTGCCCGGCCTGGCCGCCGAGGGCGTGCCGCTCCACCACGACCGTCCGCAGGCCCTCGGACGCCCCGTACACGGCGGCGCCGAGCCCGGACGGCCCGCCGCCAACGACGATCAGGTCGTAGAACCCGGTGGACGGGCTGCTGGCCAGCCCGATCGCCGACGCCAGCTCGGCGTCGGACGGCGCCGACAGCGCCGACCCGTCCGGCGTGACGATCAGCGGCAGCTCCGGGTCGCCGGCCGCGGCGACCAGCTGGGCGCCCTCCGGGTCGCCGTCCAGCAGCCAGGTGTAGGGCACCTGGTGGCGGGAGAGGAAGTCGCGGACCTCGTAGCAGCGGGCCGACCAGCGGTGCCCGACGACGCGCAGCTCCCCCGGCGGGCGCCGGTCGGTGCGCGCCCACGCGTCGAGCTGCGCGTCGATCACCGGGTAGAGCTTCTCCTCCGGCGGGTTCCACGGCTTGAGCAGGTAGTGGTCGAGGTCGACGACGTTGATCGCGCGGATCGCGGCGTCGGTGTCGGCGTAGGCGGTGAGCAGGACCCGGCGGGCGTACGGGAACAGGTCCATGGCGCGTTCGAGGAACTCAACGCCGGTCATCCCGGGCATCCGGTGGTCGGCGAGCAGGACGGCGGTGTCGTCGCCGCGCAGCCGCAGCTCGGTCAGCGCCTCCAGGGCCTGCGGGCCGGACTCGGCGCGCACGATCCGGTACGGCCCGGCGTACCTGCGGCGCAGGTCGCGCGCCACGGCGCGGGACACGCCCGGATCGTCGTCGACCGTCAGCAGCACTGGCTTGGACAAGGCGTCTCCCTCGTTCCCGCGTATCCCTCGGAAAAAAGCCTACGTTTCCTTCGGCGGCCCCGGGCACCCGGCGGCCCCTCGGCATCGGCCATGATCGGGGCATGGACCTGCGTGTTGCGCTGATCGGATACGGCACCGGCGGCTCGGTCTTCCACGCCCCGCTGATCGCGTCGGTGCCCGGCATGCGGCTCGCCGCGGTCGTGACGGGGAACCCCGGGCGGCGGAAGGCCGTCCTGGAGCGGTACCCCGAGGCGGAGGTGTTCGACAGCGCCGACCGGCTGTGGAGCGCGCCCGAGGGCTACGACCTGGTCGTGGTCGCCGCGCCGAACCGGCAGCACGTGCCGCTGGCCAGGGCGGCGCTGACCTCGGGCGTCCCCGCCGTGGTGGACAAGCCGGTCGCGGCCTCCGCGGCGGACGCCCGGTCCCTGGCCGCGCTGAGCGCCGTCCGGGGGCTGCCGGTGTTCCCGTTCCACAACCGGCGGTGGGACGGCGACTACCGCACCGCGCGGCGGCTGGTCGGCTCCGGCGCGCTGGGCGACGTCCAGCGGTTCGAGTCGCGGTTCGAGCGCTGGCGCCCCGATGTGCGGCGGAGCTGGAAGGAGAGCACCGACCCCCTCGACGCGGGCGGCATCCTGTTCGACCTGGGCTCCCATCTCATCGACCAGGCGATCACGCTGTTCGGCCGGCCGGAGGGGGTCTACGCCGAGGCCGACACGCGCCGGCCCGGAGCGGCGGCCGCCGACGACGTGTTCGTGGCACTGTCGCACCCCGGCGGGCAGCGCTCCCACCTGTGGATGAGCGCCACGGCCGCGCACCTCGGCCCGCGGTTCCGCATCCTCGGAAGCCGCGCGTCCTACACGGTCTCCGGCATGGACGAGCAGGAGGAGCAGCTCCGCGGGGGCCTCACGCCCAAGCACCCCGGCTACGGCATCGCGCCGCCGGAGTCGTACGGGCTGCTCGGCACGCCCGGTGAGCAGGCCCCCGAACCGACGGCCCCCGGCGCGTACCAGGACTTCTACGCGGGCGTCGTCCGCACCCTCCGCGACGGCGCGCCGCCGCCGGTGACGCTCGCCGACGCGATCACCGGCCTGGAGGTCATCGAGGCCGCCGGCCGCTCCGCCCGGGATGGCACCGTCGCGGCCCTGGACGGTCAGTAGCGCGGGTCGGTCAGTAGCGCGGGCCGGTCAGTAGCGAAGGTCGGCCAGCACCCCGTAGTGGTCGGACGGGACGACGCCGTCCACCGGCCGCTCGCCGAGCAGCTCGCAGCGGACGGGGTGGCCGGCCCCTCCGGCCCGCGGCCAGGCCGAGAAGACGTAGTCGATGCGGCGGTCGGGCCACAGCACGGGCCTGGTCCAGTGGTTGGCCCTGCTCCAGGTGTACCCGGCGGTCCCGTCACCGGCCGTCTCCCAGGCGTCGTAGAAGACCACGCCCGGCGCGGTGACGGCGGCGCGGCCGGTCAGCATGCGGATCTCGTCGGAGTCGGGCGCCGCGTTGAAGTCGCCGCACACCGCGACCGGCGCGTCGTCGCCCGCGACCTGGCGGACGAACGCGCCGAGGGTGCGGACCTGCTCCTGGCGCTGCGCGCTGTGGCCGAGCCGCCACCCGAGCGCGGCGCCGAACACGTGCAGGGGGCCGCGCGGCCCGTCCACCCTGGCGTGCACGGCGAGGCCGGGGTCGGTGGCCGTGGCGGGGTGCTCCTCGTGGGCGAGCCACTGCCGCCCCACCTGGCCGAGCGGCCAGCGGGACAGCAGGGCGATCCCCGACCTGTCCGCGCCCCCGGCGGACGGGAATCCGCGGAACACGGTGTGCGGCAGGCCGAGCGCCTCCGCGAGCCGGGCGGCCTGGGCCTCGTCGTCGTCCTCCCACGCCTCGACCAGGACGACGAGGTCGGGCGCGGCGTCGCGGAGGGTCGCGGTGATCGCCTGCTCACGGGCGCGCCAGGGGCCGTAGCGGTGCCAGACGTTCCAGGTGGCGACCCGGACCGTCGTCTCGATCAGCGGGCCGTACGGCTGCTCGATGTCATAGGCCATGGCGCGAGCGTTGCAGCGCGCGCCCCGGACCGCCAGGCGGCGGGCCGGGGATCAGAGGACCGAGACGTGGACATGGTCGAAGTGGTTCTGCGTGATGCTGCCGCGGTCCTCCATCTGGCGCCAGCCGCCGCTGCTGCGGAAGTCGTAGATGCGCTGCTTCCAGATGATGTACTTCAGGCCGAGCCGCGACGCGTTGTTGATCAGGTACTGGGAGACGTTGTCGCCGTGCGCCTGGGCGGAGGCGCTCGGCATCGCGCCGCCGGTGCTCTCCATGAAGTCGCAGGCGGTGCCGGAGCCGTGGTCCTGCGGGTCGCCGGGCCGCGCGCAGCCGATCGAGGGGAACGGGCCGAACCTGCCGTCGACCTCCACCAGGACGGTCCGCATCCGCGCGGTCATGGAGTTCCCGACGATCGGGGACTTGGTGCCGCTCGCGCCGTCGGGCCGTCCCGCGCCGCCTCCGCCGGAGGGGGCCTGCGTCCGGGCCACCTGGGGCTCGTACTTGGCCAGCAGCTTCTTCACGCGGGTGCGCTGGCTGGTGAGGTCCTTGATCTCCTTCTCGACCGCGTCCAGCTTCTTGCGGGCGGTCTCGTCCGACTTCTCCGCCTGGGCGGTGAGCGTCTTCAGGTTCTCCAGGCGGCGGCCGTTGTTGCGGCTGATGTGCTCGATGACGGCGGCGTCGCGGACGGCGGCGCCCGGCTCGGCCGAGGAGATGATCGGGACCACGTCGAGGCGGCCGGTCATGTAGGAGGTGGAGGCGAGGCGCGCGACGTCGGCGCGGGCGGCGTCGTACTCGCGGTCGGCGCGGGCGGCGTCCGCCCCGGCCCGCTCGGCGGCCTTCTTCGCCTCCTCCAGGGTGACGAGCTCACCGCGGTACTCCTTGGACAGCTTCTCCGACTGCGCCTTGAGCTTGGCGTACTTCTTCTTGATGTCCTCGGGCGCCTGCGGGAGGGCCGCGGCGCTCCCGGACGCCGGGGGCAGCGCCACCGTGACGCCCGCCGCGAGGGCGAGCGCCGCCAGGCGCCGCGCGGTGCCGCGCCCGCCCGATGCGCGGGCCGTCCTGCCGAGGGGGTCGAGGGCCGCCACAGATCTCTCCTAGATAACAAAGCTCAAGATTGGCGGCACATTACCACAACAGCCCCTTTAGCCTCACAAGCGCCAAAGAACCACATACCGTGACCGCCGGCTACCGATGAACCATACGGCCGGGGCCGGGCCGCGGTTCAACGGCCCGGCCCCTTCGCCGGCGGCGCCGCGGCCCCCGTCCGCGGCGCCCCGGTCACACACTCCCCGTCACACGCTCCCCGTCACGTTGCGACGAGCTCCTCCCAGCGCGGGACCCGCGGCCGGGACAGCAGCCGCAGGCCCGCCTCGGCGACCGTCCGGTCACCCTTGCGGTTGTTGCACCTGCCGCACGCGAGGACGGTGTTCTCCCAGGTGTCACCGCCGCCGCGGGAACGCGGGTGCACGTGGTCGATCGTGTCGCCCCGCCTGCCGCAGTAGCAGCAGCGGCCGCGGTCGCGCAGGTACACGCCCCGCTTGCTCCACGGCGGGCGCCTCCCGTGCCGCCAGCGCATCGCGACGTACCGGACGAGCCGCAGGACCCGCGGCACCGGGAAACTGCCGAAGGTCCGGCCCTCGACCGCCTCCTCGACGACCGCCACCTCGCGCACCAGCATGCGGATGGCGTGCCGCAGGTCCACCCGTTGTAAGGGTTCGTACGACGCGTTCAGGACGAGCACGTTCACCGGGTCACCTCCCCACCTTCCCGCCGCTCCCCCGCCAGGATTCGAACCTGGATATTCCGTATTAACGGCGCGGCGTTCCGCCGTTGAACTACAGGGGAATACTTCGGCAATTCTGCAGGATTCCGGGCATTCCCGGAAGCCTCCTTAAGAGTGCCGATACGGCGGTGGGGAGGCAACGTGTTTTCGCCCCCGGCGGTTTCCGGGGGCCCGGCGGCTCAGGCGGTCAGGGGGAGGCGGTCAGGGGGAGGCGGGCAGCGACGCGACCGCGGCCTGGTATTCCATCGACTCGCGTTCCACGCGGAAGCCGAGTTCCTCGTTGACGGCGAGCATGTGGGCGTTGTCGCCGGCGTTGTCGGTCTCGATCTCGCGGACGCCGGGGCGCGTCGCGGCGAGCCATTCGAGCATGGCCGCCTTCACCCAGATGCCGATGCGCCTGCCGCGGTGCTCGGGGACGACGGCGGTGTCGTACTGCGCGGCGCGTCCGGTGCAGCCGTCCGGGACGACGACCTCGGTGAACCCCGCGACGGCGCCCCCGGACAGGGCCGCGACGGTGTAGAGGTCGTCGCCGCGCTTGGCGACGACCTCGGCCATCTCGCGGACGCGGTGCGCGTCCCACGGCGTGCCCTCGTACTCGGCGAAGTCGGCCATGGCGTACTTGGCGCGGGCGAACGCGGCGGCGTGCTCGGCCGGGACCACGCCCCGCCACCGGACGAGCCGGTACCCGGCGGGGGCCTCGGCCAGCAGCCGGGCCACGCGCTCCGGCGGGACGTCGTCCAGCCGCAGCAGCAGGCCGCGCAGCGTCAGCACGCACTCGAACCCGTGCGACTCCAGGAACGGGACGGCCGGGGTGCCCGCGAGCACCTGCGCGATCACGCTGGTGCGCCCGTCGGCGCGCAGCCCGCCCGCCGCGGCGGCGAGCAGCCGGCCGCCGAGCCCGCGGCGCCGGTCGCCGGGGCGCACCTGGATGTCGATCTCGCCGGGACGGCCGGCGCCCGGCTCCCCGGGCAGC
>NZ_BMRO01000002.1:14799-110255 GCF_014648675.1 Actinomadura livida | reverse complement strand
CAGCCGCGCGCCGTCGGCGGCCGCCCACAGCCGCCGCCGCGCCCCCGGCTCGGCGCCGAGCAGCCGCCGCGCCGGGCGCTCCGGATCGGGCTCGGGCCCCGCGGCCGGGTCGGCGGCGTGCACGGCGGCGAGCACGTCGTGCCACTGCCGGAGCTGCGCGTCCGTCGGATCATCGAGCGCGATGACGTCCATCCGACTGTTGTACCTGATCGTCACCCGGCGTGGCCGCGTCCCCCGGCAACCGGTGGTTTCGGTCTGCGGGAACCGAGCTCAGCAGCCGCGCGAGAACGCCTCCAGGATGCGCTCGGCGGCCAGCGCGGGCGTGAGCGAGCCGTCGGCGACCTCCTTCTCCAGGCCGGGCGCCAGCTCGCGGACGCCGGGGTGCGCGTGCAGCTCGGCGAGGAGCCGCTCGCGCACCATCGCCCACGTCCAGCCCACCTGCTGCCGCCTGCGCCGGGCCTCCAGCTCGCCCGACTCGCGCAGCTCCTCCTGGTGCTCGACGATCCTGTCCCAGACCTCCCCCAGCCCGGTCCCCTCCCTGGCGCTGCAGGTCAGGACGGGGATGTCGCGGACCCGCTCGTCGCTGCGCAGCAGCCGCAGCGCCCCCGACAGCTCCCGCGCGGCGCGCTTGGCCTCCATCTTGTGCTCGCCGTCGGCCTTGTTGACGGCGATGACGTCGGCCAGCTCCAGCACCCCCTTCTTGATGCCCTGGAGCTGGTCGCCGGTGCGGGCGAGGGTGAGGAACAGGAACGAGTCGACCATCTCGGCGACGGTGGTCTCGGACTGGCCGACGCCGACCGTCTCGACCAGGACGACGTCGTACCCCGCGGCCTCCATGACGACCATCGCCTCGCGGGTCGCCTTGGCGACGCCGCCGAGCGTCCCCGCCGTGGGCGAGGGCCGGATGAACGCGTTCGCGTCGGTCGCGAGGCGCTGCATGCGGGTCTTGTCGCCGAGGATGCTGCCGCCGGTCCGGGTGGAGGACGGGTCGACGGCGAGCACCGCGACCCGGTGCCCCGCCTCCGTCAGCCGGGTGCCGAGCGCGTCGATGAACGTGGACTTGCCGACGCCCGGCACCCCGGTGATCCCGACGCGGCGGGCGCCGCCGGCGTGCGGGGTCAGCTCGACCAGCAGCCGCTGCGCCAGCTCCCGGTGGTCGGGACGGCTCGACTCGACCAGTGTGATGGCCCGCGCGATCCACGCCCGCGACCCGTCCAGCACCCCGGCCGCGTACTCGTCCACACCTCTGCTCACTGTGCTCCCCGCGCGCCGACCGGGCGCCCGACGGCGCCGCCTTCCCTCGTCACTCCTCCGCCGCTCCTCAGTGTGCAGGGTGCCCGAGGGCGGCGGTGAGCTTCTCCAGGAGGCCGGCCGCCGCGTCGGCCAGGACGGTGCCGGGCGGGAAGATCGCCGCGGCGCCGGCGGCGCGCAGTTCGTCGAAGTCGCCGGGCGGGATGACCCCGCCGACGACGATCATGATGTCGTCGCGGCCGAGCGCGGCCAGCTCCTCGCGCAGCGCGGGCACCAGCGTGAGGTGGCCGGCGGCGAGGGAGTTGACGCCGACGATGTGCACGTCCGCCTCGACGGCCTGCCGGGCGACCTCGGCCGGGGTCTGGAACAGCGGGCCCACGTCGACGTCGAAGCCGAGGTCGGCGAACCCGGTCGCGATGACCTTCTGGCCGCGGTCGTGGCCGTCCTGCCCCATCTTGGCGACGAGGATCCGGGGGCGGCGCCCCTCGGCCTCCTCGAACGCGGCGGTCGCCGCGCGGGCCTTCTCGATCGAGGACACCCGTCCCGCCTCCTCCCGGTACACCCCGGAGATCGTACGGATCTGCGCGGCGTGCCGCCCGTAGGCCTTCTCCAGCGCGTCCGAGATCTCGCCGACGGTCGCCTTGGCGCGGGCGGCGCCGATCGCGAGGGCGAGCAGGTTCTGCTCCAGTCCCGGCGCGCGGGTCCCGTTCTCCGCGGCCTCGGCGGCGCGGGTCAGCGCCTCCAGCGCGGCCCCGGCCGCGGCCTCGTCGCGCTCCTCGCGCAGCCGGCGCAGCTTGTCGATCTGCTGCGCGCGGACGGCCGCGTTGTCGACCTTGAGGACCTCGATCTCCTGCTCGGTGTCGGGGCGGTACTTGTTGACGCCGATGACGGGCTGCCGCCCGGAGTCGATGCGGGCCTGGGTGCGGGCGGCGGCCTCCTCGATGCGCATCTTGGGCAGGCCCTCGTCGATCGCCTTGGCCATCCCGCCGGCCCGCTCGACCTCCGTGATGTGGCCCCAGGCGCGGCGCGCGAGGTCGTAGGTGAGGCGCTCGACGTAGGCGCTGCCGCCCCACGGGTCGATGGTGCGGGTCGTCCCCGACTCCTGCTGCAGGACGATCTGGGTGTTGCGGGCGATCCGGGCCGAGAAGTCGGTCGGGAGGGCGAGGGCCTCGTCCAGCGCGTTGGTGTGCAGCGACTGGGTGTGCCCCTGCGTGGCGGCCATGGCCTCGATGCAGGTGCGGGCGACGTTGTTGTAGACGTCCTGCGCCGTGAGCGACCAGCCGGACGTCTGGCAGTGGGTCCGCAGCGACAGCGACTTGGGGTTCGCCGGGCCGAACTCCTTCACCAGCTTCGCCCACAGCAGGCGGGCGGCGCGGAGCTTGGCGACCTCCATGAAGAAGTTCATCCCGATCGCCCAGAAGAACGACAGGCGGGGCGCGAACGCGTCGATGTCCAGGCCCGCGTCGCGGCCGGCGCGGATGTACTCGACGCCGTCGGCGAGGGTGTAGGCCAGCTCCAGGTCGGCGGTGGCCCCGGCCTCCTGGATGTGGTAGCCGGAGATCGAGATGGAGTTGTACTTCGGCATCCGCTGCGAGGTGAACGCGAAGATGTCGGAGATGATCCGCATCGACGGCTGCGGCGGGTAGATGTAGGTGTTGCGGACCATGAACTCCTTGAGGATGTCGTTCTGGATGGTCCCCGCGAGCGCCTCCGGCTCCACCCCCTGCTCCTGCGCGGTCGCGATGTAGAGCGCGAGGACGGGCAGCACGGCGCCGTTCATGGTCATCGACACGCTCATCTCGTCCAGCGGGATGCCGTCGAAGAGCTGCCGCATGTCGTAGATCGAGTCGATCGCCACCCCGGCCATGCCGACGTCGCCGGAGACGCGCGGATGGTCGGAGTCGTAGCCGCGGTGGGTGGCCAGGTCGAACGCGACCGACAGCCCCTTCTGCCCCGCGGCGAGGTTGCGGCGGTAGAAGGCGTTGGACTCCTCGGCGGTGGAGAACCCGGCGTACTGGCGGATCGTCCACGGCTGGGTGGCGTACATCGCCGGGTAGGGGCCGCGCAGGTACGGCGCGATGCCGGGGTAGGTGTCCAGGAAGTCGAGCCCGGCGAGGTCGTCCCCGGTGTAGAGGGGTTTGACGCCGATGCCCTCCGGGGTCTCCCAGGTCTGGGCGCCGGGGTCCGCGCCCGCCTCGGCCACCGCGGCGCGCCAGCGCTTGGCCGTCTCGTCGGCGGGGGGCGCCGTCCCGAGCTCGATCTCGGTGAAGTCGGGGATCATTCGCTCACTCCCAGATCGTGGAGGGTGGTCTCCAGCACCTCGATCGCGTCGCATCCCGCGTACACGCCGGCGACGTCCCCGGGGACCCCCTCGTAGGTTCCCTTACCCGCCAGCCAGACCTTCACCGCGCCCGCGTCGCGCAGGATCCGCACGGCGTCCGCCGCCTGCTCCGCGTACACCTTGTCGCTGGAGCAGACGCACGCGACGGTCGTCCCGGCCGCCCCGAACTCCTCGGGGGCGCCGGTGACCGTCTCGATCCCGCCCGCCTGGAAGAGGTTGGCGGCGAACGAGGCGCGGGCGGTGTGGACGGCGATCGGGCCGAGCGTGGCGAGGAAGACCCTGGGGCGGGCGCCGGTCGCCTCGGCGTGGGCGTCGGAGCGGTCGCGGAGGGCCTCGAAGTCCTGCGCGTAGGTCACGACTGGCAGGCCGCCGCCCGATTCCCCGCGGGGCGCGGACGGCGCCGGTTCCCGCTCCGGGAGGGTCTCGGCGAGGTTGGGGTACTCGCTGACACCGGTGAGCGGGGCCTTGCGCCTGGCGATGTCCTTGCGGCGCTTCTCCCACGTCGCCGCGAGCCGGCCGGCGACGAGGCCCGAGTCGAGCGCGGCGGCGAGGCCCCCGGCCTTCTCGATCTCGGTGAACCAGCTCCAGGCGGCCTGGGCGAGGTCCTCGGTGAGGCTCTCGGCGTACCAGGAGCCGCCGGCCGGGTCGACGACGCGGGCGAGGCTCGACTCCTCCAGCAGCAGCGTCTGGGTGTTGCGGGCGATGCGCCGGGCGAAGTCGTCCGGCAGCCCGAGCCGGGCGTCGAACGGCTGGACGGTGACCGCGTCGGCGCCGCCGGCCCCGGCGGCGAACGCCGCGATCGTGGTGCGGAGCATGTTCACCCAGGGGTCGCGCCGCGTCATCATCGCCGACGACGTGACCGCGTGGACGCGGGCCGCCGTCCCGTCGGACGCCCCGCTGACCTCGGCGACCCGGGCCCACAGGCGCCGGACGGCGCGGAGCTTGGCGATGGAGGAGAACTGGTCGGCGTTGACGGCGAGGCGGAACTCGATCTGCCCGAACGCCTCGTCCACGCTCAGCCCCGCCGCGGTCAGCGCGCGCAGGTAGGCGACGCCGGCGGCGACGGCCGCGCCGAGCTCCTCGGCGTCGCTCCCGCCCGCGTCGTGGTACGGGGTGCCGTCGGCGACGACGGCGCGCAGCCGCGGGAACCCGCGGGCGCAGCGGACGGCCAGCGCGGCGGCCTCGTCGAGCGACCCCGGCGCGCCGGTGCGCGCGGCCAGGCCGAGCGGGTCGGCGCCGAGGTTGCCCGACACCTCCGCCGCGTTCCCCCGCTCGGTGGCCAGGGACAGGAACGCCTCGGCGGCCTCGCCGGTGCTCTCCCCCGCGTCCAGGACGACCGGCGCGAGGTCGAGCAGGACGTCCCGCAGCGCCTCGGCGAGCCCGGCGGCCGGCATGCCTCCGCCGCCCAGCCGCAGCCAGACGGACGTGGCGCCGTTCTCCAGGTCGGCGAGCACCGCCGCGCGGGTGACCGCCGGGTCGGGGTGCGCGTGCGGCTGCCGCACGTCCCATCCGGCGATGCCCTCGCCGTCCGGCCGCACCTCGCGGACGTACGGGGCCAGGCCGGGGCGTCCGGGCGGGGCGTCGTCGCGGGTGTACAGGGCGGCGATCGGCACGCCGTCGTACGACTCGCGGGCCAGCAGGCCCTCGATCTCGTCGAGGGGGGTGTCCTCGGTCGCCGCGCCCGACCTGCGCAGCACACCCTTCACCATCTCCCGCCACCGGCCCCGTTCGGCCGGGGGGAAGGCGGCGGCCAGTTCCAGTTCCTCAGGCGGCACCGTCATGCCCTGGATCGTAGGCGAGCGACCGAACGCCGCTCTAACGCGGGTCCCGGTGGGGGCCGCGCCGGCGGGAGGCCGCGCGGGGCCCCGGGCCGCAGGTTAGCGGTGCGGCGTCCGGGAAGGGGGGTGGCATGACCTTGGATTCCCTCCCCGGTGACCTCTACCACATGCAGGAACTCCTCGACGACCGCGAGAAGGAGATCGTCGGGCGGGTGCGCGCCTTCCTGGAGTCGAAGGTCGCGCCGATCGCGAACGACTGCTGGGCGCGGGCGGAGTTCCCGTTCGACCTGATCCCCCAGTTCGGGGAACTCGGCGTCGCCGGGCTCGCCCACGACGAGTGCCCGGGCGAGAAGCCGAGCAGCCTGCTCACCGGGTTCCTGGCGATGGACATGGCCCGCGTGGATCCGTCCATGTCGACGTTCTTCGGCGTCCACACCGGCCTGGCCATGGGCAGCATCGGCCGGTGCGGCTCGCCCGAGCAGCGCGAGCGGTGGCTGCCCGCGATGGGGCGGATGGAGAAGATCGGCGCGTTCGCGCTCACCGAACCGGAGGGCGGGTCGGACGTGGCGCTCGGGCTGCGCACGACCGCGCGCCGCGAGGGCGACACGTGGGTGCTGAACGGGGCCAAGCGCTGGATCGGCAACGGGACGTTCGCGGACCACACCGTCGTCTGGGCCCGGGACGAGTCGGACGACCAGGTGAAGGGCTTCGTCGTCACCAAGGACGCGCCCGGGTTCACCGCCACCCGGATCGAGAACAAGATCGCGTTGCGGACGGTGCAGAACGCCGACATCGTCCTGACCGGGTGCCGGGTGCCGGAGACCGACCGGCTCGCGGGCGCGAACAGTTTCAAGGACACCGCCGCGATCCTGCGCCGCACGCGCAGCGGCGTCGCGTGGCAGGCCGTCGGGGTCATGCTCGCCGCCTACGAGATCGCCCGCGACTACGCGGTGGAGCGCGAGCAGTTCGGCCGGCCGATCGCCAAGTTCCAGCTCGTCCAGGACCTGCTGGTCAACATCCTCGGGAACGTCACCTCCTCGCTCGGGATGGTGGTGCGCCTGGCCCAGCTGCAGGACGAGGGCCTCTACCGCGACGAGCACTCGGCGCTCGCGAAGGCCCACTGCACCACCCGCATGCGGGAGGCGGTCGGGTGGGCCCGCGAGCTGATGGCCGGCAACGGCATCGTCCTCGACTACGGCATCGGCCGGTTCGTCGCCGACGCCGAGGCGCTCTACTCCTACGAGGGCACCAGGGAGATCAACACGCTGATCGTCGGGCGCGCCGCCACCGGGATGGGCGCCTTCGTCTGACGCGCCCGCCCCCCGGCGCGCCGCACGCCCGAGGGGGCCTACGGCCCACCCCGCAGGGCCCTCTGGCAAGGGGCGTTGCTAGAGTTCGGCGCCGTAGGCCCCAACGGAACCGTGTGAGGAAGACGAGACGCATGTCGACTGGCAGCCACGCCGGGCGCCCCAAGTCCTGGGTCGCCGTGAGCATCATCTTCATCGGGTTCGTCATCGGCGGCGTCGGCATCGTCATGGGCCCCGACTGGATCGTCTTCGGGATCGGCGCCGCGGTGACCGTGATCGGCGGCATCATCGCCATGGCCGTCGACATCATGACCGACGTCGTCGTCGACGAGCCCCGGCAGTAGCGTTGTTCGGCCGCCCTCCCATCGAAGAGCGCATCGCCGCGCGGCAGCGCGAGCGCGGGCCGCTCAAGGCGGGCCGGGTGTTCCCGCACGCCCCCGCCAAGATGCTGTTCTTCGTCAGCATGGGGGTCGTGGTGGTCACCCACCTGATCGCGCTCGGGCTGCTCTTCGTCGACTCCGGCCCCTGACCCGGCTCAGCGGCCGCGGTCCGAGCCGTTCGGCGGGCCCTCCCTCCGGTCACCCAGGTAGAACAGCCCCACCAGGACGAAGATCGCGACGGCGGCCAGGATGGCCAGCACACCGAACAGAGCCGACCCGGACACGGGAATCACCTTCCTTGCCTAGCGCGGCGCCTCCCCGGATCCTGCCCGCTGAACGGCGGATCAAAAGGGGGTAAAGAGGATCCCCGGGACCGTCCCGGCGGCCGGCCGGCGGGTGCGAACGGGGCGGCGGCGACGTACGGTCGAAGGGAAGTGGCCGCCTGCGCCGCCCCGAGCCCGAGGTGGTGGGATGCCCCTGCGACTCGGTATCGAGGAAGAGTACTTCGTCGTCGATCCCGTCTCCCGGGAGGTCGTCCCCCGGGCCGCCGCCGTCGTGCGGCGGGCCGCCGCGGCGCTCGGCGAGCGCGCCTCCACCGAACTGGTCGACTTCCTCGCCGAGGCCAAGACGCCGCCGTGCGACGACCTCGGCAAGCTCGACGAGCAGATCCGGTCGATGCGGTCGGCGATGGCGGCCGCCGCCGCGGCCGAGGGCGTCCGGCTCGCCGCGACCGGAACGCCCGTCCTGGGCGAGGTGATCCCCGCGCCGATCGCCGCCGGTCCCCGCTACGCCGAGAGCCGCGCGGTCTACCGCGGCCTGGACGACGAGCAGAGCATCTGCTCGTGCCACGTCCACGTCGAGATGCCCGACCGCGAGCGCGCGGTCCAGGTGAGCAACCACCTGCGCCCCTGGCTGCCGACGCTGCTGGCCCTGACGGCGAACTCGCCGTACTGGTCCGGCCGCGACACCGGCCACGCCTGCTGGCGGGTGATGGCGTGGGCGCGGTGGCCGGTCGCGGGCCCGCCGCCGTACTTCGAGTCGGCGGCGCACTACGACGACCTCGTCGGGACGCTGCTCGGCTGCGGCGCCCTGATGGACACCGGCACGATCTTCTGGGACGTGCGGCCGTCGGCGCGGCTGCCCACCGTGGAGATCCGGCTCGCCGACGTCGCCCCGACCGCCGGGGACGCCGCCGCGTTCGCCGCGCTGATCCGGGCGCTGGTGCAGGTCTCGGCCGCCGCGGTGGACGCCGGCGAGCGGGCGCCCGACCCGTCCCAGGAGATGCTGCGCGCGGCGTACTGGCTGGCGGCCCGGGACGGCCTCGCCGGGACGGGCATGGACGTGCGCACGGGCCGGCCCGCCCGCCACCGCGAACTGGCCGGCGACCTGCTGGCGCACGTGCTGCCCGCACTGCGCGACAGCGGCGACCTCGGCACCGTCGCCGGGGGCGTCCGCCGGCTGCTGACGGGCGGCACCGGCGCCGAGCGGCAGCGCGGCGCCTACCGCAGGCGCGGCCGGCTGACCGACGTGGTCGACGCCGCGATCCTGCGCGACCGGTGAATCAGGCCGGCGGTCCAGACCGGTGATCTTGAGGCGACCCGCCGGCGCCCGGAAGCGATTCGACGGCCCGCGGAAGCGATTCGATGATCGCCGAACGCGATTTCCCGGGTATCGTCCGTTTTTCGACGGTCATCTCCGGGTAGTCGTGAGGTGTTCGTCGTCCACGGAAAGATCAGCTCGACAGATCAGCTTGGCCTCGGGGGATGCGCGTGTGGGCCGGTCTCGCGCGATGGTGTCCTCCGCGTACCCTCGCTTGGAAGACATGGTCAGAGAACAGGTCCCGATCGGAGTGACCGCGCTATGAGTCTCGCGCCCGGGGGCCGGGCATGAACCGTAGCGCCTTCGTCCACCCCGCCCTCTTCTACCGCGGCGACGACGAGTACCTCGCCGGCACCGTGCCGTTCGTGCGCGCGGGCCGCGAAGCCGGGGAGCCCGTCGCGGTCGCGGTGCCGCCGGCCCGCCTGGCCCTGCTGCGCGACGCGCTCGGCCCGGCGGCCGCCGGGGTGACCTGGCTGGACATGACCGAGGCGGGGCGCAACCCGGGCCGCATCATCCCGGGCGTGCTGCGCGAGTTCGCCGACCGGCGCACCGCCGGGCGCGTCCGGATCATCGGCGAGCCGATCTGGCCCGGCCGGACGGCCGAGGAGTACCCGGCCTGCGCCCAGCACGAGGCGCTGATCAACATGGCGTTCGAGGGGCGCCGGGTGTCGATCCTGTGCCCCTACGACGTCGCCGGCCTGGACCCGGCCGTGATCGCGGACGCCCGCGCCACCCACCCCGTCGTGATCGACCGCGGCGGCGAGCGGGCGAGCGCCGACTACGCGCCCGACCGCGTCGTCCGCGCCTACAACCGGCCGTTCCCGGAACCGCGGGACGCGGTCTCGATGAGGTTCGACCTGGACGCGCTGCCCCTCGTCCGCGAGTTCGCCTGCCACTGGGGCGCCCGCTTCGGCCTCCGCCCGGACACGGTGGGCGACCTGGAGCTCGCCGTGAACGAGCTGGCCGCCAACTCGTGCCTGCACGGCGGCGGCTCGGGCACGGCGCGGCTGTGGGCGGAGAACGGCCACGTCCTCTGCGAGGTCCGCGACGCCGGGACGATCACCGACCCGCTCGCCGGCCGCCGGCCCGCCGACATGAGCCCCAACGGCGGCCGGGGGATCCTGATGGTCCACCACCTGGCCGACCTCGTCCGCGTCCACACGGGCCCGGCCGGCACCGCGATCCGCGTCTACATGCGCAGGTGAGGGCACTGCCTCAGGGCCGGTCCGCCGCGGCCCGGGGGCGCCGCCAGGCGATCCGGCGCCGCGGCTTGAACACCGACAGGACCGTGGCGGTGAGGAGCATCGCGAGCTGGGCGGACACGACCGCGACCTGCCACCAGCCCCGGCCGGCGGGCGGCGCCGCACCGCCGGCGGTGGCGTCGGCCATGGCCTCCGGCGTGAACAGCAGCATCCCGGCGAGCACCACCCCGATCAGCAGCAGCAGCTTCGCGAACACCCAGTAGTGGCGCGCGAGGCCCCACTTGGAGCCGAGCGCGAGCGCGATGCCGCTGGCCAGCGCGGTGAGGCTGAGCGGGATGCCGCCGCCGAACACCAGCACGGACATGAGCCGGTAGGCGGAGTTCGCGAGCGTCGCGTCGGCGGTCAGCGTCGCGGTGAGGTTGAGGAGCACCAGGCCCCACACCTCCCCCAGCAGCGCGACGGACGAGACGACGTGCACGACCATGAGCAGCTTGCGGGCGGCCGGGCGGGGCCGCCACCGCTGCGCCGCCGGGGCGGCGGCGGTGGCGGGCGGCCGGGTATGGACAGCGGACATCTCAACGCTCCCTGGTTCTCTGTGCCGACGTCCCGATCGTCCAGGGGCGTCACAGGGGCGGTCGTCGGACGGCCGGATGCACTCGCGCTGCTCCCCGCGGCGCAGTCCGGTGCCCGCCGCCTGCGCCCCGCGGCGTAGGCCGCGTAATGTCGAGAATTGACCCGTTTCCAGGTGTAGTGGACGCACCACGGGAATCATCCGGGCTGCCTAACCACCCGATCCTTATGGGGAACGATGCGTTTTCTCGCTCGCGCTCACCAGATGCCCGTCCGCTTGATCGTCGGCGCGTTCGTCCTGAACTCCGGACTGTCGAAGCTCAAGGGCGACGAAGAGGCGGCCGAGCAGACCCACGGCATGGCCCAGACCGCCTACCCGGTCCTGAAGTCGCAGAGCCCGCAGGAGTTCACGCGCAACCTCGCCAGGGCCGAGGTCGCGCTCGGGACCGCCCTGATCCTGCCGGTGGTGCCGTCGGCGGTCGCCGGCGCCGCGCTCACCGCGTTCGCGGGCGGGCTGACGGGCCTGTACCTGCGGATACCCGGCATGCGGGAGCCCGGCGGGCTGCGTCCCACCACGCAGGGCATCGGGCTCGCCAAGGACACCTGGCTCATCGGCATCGGCACGGCGCTCCTGCTGGAGGAGCTCGGCCGGGCCCGCGCCAAGCGCCGGGGCCGCGACTGAGCGACGGCCTCGCCCGGCCGCGCACTCCCGTTGCACGGCCGATCGCGGCCGGAAACGGCCACGGGGCGCTGGGCGCCGCTCGGCGGCCGCCCGGGCCGCGCCCGGGCCCCGTGCCTGATGCCCGCCGCCGTCCGCCTCCGGACAGGTACGACACCGCCAAACGCGCCTGACCCCATGCGGCCACGCCGCGGGGGCGGTGCGGACGGACGGCCGCAGGCGGCTGCCCCGGCCCCGCCCCCGGCCGCTTACCGTCGAAGGAGCCGGCACACCGCTCCCCTCTGTGAAGGCATCAGGTGAAAGCGACATGACGACGGCCGCCGCGCGGGCACCGGAGACGGTCCTTGCCCTGCACACGCCCGCGTCGGCCCGCGTCCAGGACTACCTCCTCGGCGGCAAGGACCACTACGCCGCCGACCGCGAGCTCGCCCACCGGATCCTGGCCGTCCTGCCCCAGGCCGCGGACGCGGCGCGCGCCGCCCGCGGCTTCCTCGGCCGCGCCGTGCGGCTGCTGGCCGGCCGCGGCGTCCGCCAGTTCCTCGACCTCGGCTGCGGGCTGCCCAGGGACGACAACCTGCACCAGATGGCCGCCCGGCACATCGGCGGCAGCCGCGTGGTCTACGTCGACGACGACCCGCTCGTCATCGCGCACGCCCGCGCGCTGCTGATCGACGGCGGCAACATCGCCGCGCTGCGGGCCGACGTCCGCGACGCCGCCGCGATCCTCGGCAGCGCGGAGGTGCGCCGCCTCCTCGACCCGGCCGAACCGGTCGCGTTCGTCTTCTCCTCGGTCCTGCACCACCTGCCCGCGGCCGGGGGCCTCGTCGCCGCGCTGGCGGGCACGGCCGCGCCGGGCAGCGCCGTGGTCGTCTCGCACGCCACCGCCGACTTCGCACCGGCCGCGGTCGCCGAGGCGGCGCGGCTCCACCGGGAGGCGGGCGCCGCCCCGCTGTTCCCCCGCGGGGCCGGGGAGATCGCGCGGCTGCTCGGACCGTTCCGCCCGCTGTCGCCCGGCCTCGTCCCGCTCGGCGGCGGGCATCCGGGCGGCGCGTTCCGGACGGCGGCCCCCGAGGCGGTCATGTACGGCGCCGTGGGCGTCCGCTGACCGCCCCCGCCCGGCGCCCGGCGAGTGTGGGCTTGATCACAATACGCCGCCGCCGCGGCCGCCGGGACGCGCCGCCGAGCCCCCGGGAGCCCTGCTCCCGGCGCCCTTCGGCGGTCCCGCGCCCGTCACGCTGAGTCAGCCGCCGGTGCGCCCGCGTCAGGGCCGGCCCCTTCCGCCCGTTCGAAACCCGGAACGGTCGGCCCCTAGGGTGGCCCGGATGGCGGCGAACACCCTGACTCCACCGCAAGCAAAGACCGGTTCCCGCACGGAGACAGCGCCCCGGATGGACTGGCTCGACGCCCTGCGCGGCCTGGCCGCCATGGTGGTGGTCTTCGAGCACTCCCTCGACGTGCTGCTGCCCGAGGTCCGCCGGACGGCCAGCCCCTGGTTCGACTTCGGCCGGTACGGCGTGTTCGTGTTCTTCCTCGTCAGCGGCTACGTCGTGCCGTTCTCCCTGGAGCGGCGCGGAAGCGTCCGGCACTTCTGGACCGGGCGGTTCTTCCGGCTGTACCCCCTCTGGGGCCTGGCGGTGCTGCTGGCGCTGGCGCTCGGCGCGGCCGGCGTCTCCTACGGGCTGCCCGGCGGGCTCGGCGAGCGGCCGTGGGCGTCCGCCGTCGCGCACCTGACGATGCTCCAGGACCTGCTGGGCGTGCCGAACGTCCTCAACGTCTTCTGGACGCTGTCCTACGAGATGGTCTTCTACCTGCTGGTGACGGCGATGTTCGTGGCCGGCGTCCACCGGTCCAGCGCCCGGGTGGCACTGGGGTTCGGCGTCGGCGCGGCGATCATGGGCGTGGCGCTGCCGTCCGGGCTGCTGGCCTCCCGGTGGCCGGACGGGACGATCC
Source organism: Actinomadura livida (assembly GCF_014648675.1). Taxonomy (GTDB): domain Bacteria; phylum Actinomycetota; class Actinomycetes; order Streptosporangiales; family Streptosporangiaceae; genus Spirillospora; species Spirillospora livida. Next base: position 97,198 of record NZ_BMRO01000002.1, on the reverse strand, counting down.
TCGTGACGGTGCTGCTCATGGCCGGCGGGCTGGCCGCGATGTTCGGCGGGCCGCGGCCGCTGCGCCGGGCCGGGGTCGCGGTCGTGGCGACGCTCGCGCTCACGCTGCTCGTCCTCAACAGCCGGATCGGCGCCATCGAGAGCCTGTGCATCATCGCCACGATGTTCGCGGGGACCGCCGTCCGCGGCGTCCAGGACGGGCGGCTGCGCACCTGGCCCGCCATCGCGATGGTCGCGGTCGTCCCCGTCTTCACGCTCGCGGCGGGCCTGCGCGCCCCGACGAGCTGGGCGCTGCACGCCAACCCGAACCCCCTCGGCGCCGACTGGTCGATCGCCGTGGGCGCCGCCTGGCTGACGTTCCTGGCGGGGATCGCCCTGCGCGCCAAGCCCATGCCCCGGTTCCTGGTGTGGTCCGGGACGGTCAGCTACTCGGTCTACCTGCTGCACCCGCTCGTGATCCAGGGCGTCTGGTACGCCGCGGGCGGCGATCCGCAGAAACTGCCCGGCGTCGTCCGGCTCGGCTGGGGGGTCGTGCTGGTCACGGTCGTCCTGCTCGCCGCCGCGATGGCGTACCGCTACGTCGAACTCCCCGCTCAGCGCCTCGGCCGCCGGCTGACGGGGCGGCGGGCCGCCCCGCCGCGCGGTCGTGACCAGGGCCCGGTCCCGGGGGACGGACGGGTGTGATGACAGCTTTTCCCTTTATTGCCTAGGGTGAGGCCGTTCCACCCCCCACCCCCGGCGGAAACGGATAGCCGATGACACAGGGGCCCATGCCCGCCGAGCTGCCCGACCTGCTGCGCCAGCACCTCCAGTCCGCCGTCGCAGAGATGGAGCGGGAGATCCGCGACCAGGTGCCCGAGTACGCGGGCGACGACGGCGGCGAGTACGCCAAGCGGGTCGAGCGGACGGTCAGCGACACCGTCGCGTTCTTCGTCGACTCCGTCGACCACCCGAACGCCGACGCGCGGAAGCTGACCGAGCTGTACATGCAGCTCGGGGAGCAGGAGGCCAGGCAGGGCCGCAGCCTGGACGCCCTGCAGAACGCGATGCGGGTGAGCAGCCAGGTCGCGTGCCGCCGCTTCATCATGGACGCCTACCGCCTCGGCTGGTCGCGCGAGACGCTGGGCCGGCTGACCGACTCGCTGTTCATGCTGCTGGCGCGGGTCGCCGACGCCGCCGCGCAGGGGTACGCGCGGGAGCAGGGGCAGCTCGCGACCGAGCGCGAGCGGCGCCGGGACCGGCTGCGGGACCTGCTGGTCGCCGAGCCGTCGCCCGGTCCGGAGACCATCGCCGAGGTGGCGGTCGCGGCGCGCTGGGACCTGCCGAAGAGCATCGGCCTGGTCGCGCTGCCGCAGGGGGCGCCCACCGGGGCGCGGATCCTGCCGCCCGCCGTGCTGGCCGACTGGGAGGCCCCGGTCCCGTACCTCGTGGTGCCCGATCCGGAGGGCCCCGGCCAGGACCGGCTGTGGCCCGCGCTGCGCAGGCTCGGCACGGCCGCGATCGGGCCGACCGTCCCGGTCGGGCAGGGCGCCGTCTCGCTGCGCTGGGCCCGGCACGCGCTCACGCTCGCGGAGCGGGGGCTGCTGCCCGGCGGCGCCCCGGTCCGGTGCGTCGACCACATCGCGCCGCTGGCGACGCTCGCCGCGGAGGAGCTGGTCGGCGCGACCGCGGGCGCCGTCCTCGGGCCGCTGCTCGACCTGGCGCCGGCCCGCCGGCTGCCGCTGGCCGAGACGCTGCTGACCTACCTGCAGTGCGGGGACAACGCGGTCGTCGCGGCGGAGCGGCTGCACATCCACGAGCAGACCGTCCGCTACCGCCTGCGCCGCATCACCGAGCTGACCGACGGCCGGTTCACCGAGCCGGAGGGCAGGCTCGACCTGATGCTCATGCTGAGCTGGCTGGTCCGCACCGCCCGCGCCGAGAAGTCCGCCTAGCCCCGTCGCCCGCCCGGCCGGTCGTCGCCCGGCCGGGTTGTCGGTGCCGTGCCGTTTAATCGGGGTGTGGACGTTGCGAAGCGCATCAACGAGCTGACCGCCGAGGTCACGCGGCTGAACGACCTGTACTACGGCGCCGGCGACAGCCCCCTGCCGGACGCCGACTACGACGCCCTGAAGGACGAGCTGGCGGCGCTGGTCGCCGAGCATCCGGAGCTCGAGCCGGCCGGCAGCCCGCTCGGCAAGGTGAACGCGCCGGCGGAACTGACCGGCCCGACCGTCCGGCACGCGCGCCCGATGCTCTCGCTGGCCAAGGCGACGAGCGAGGAGCAGATCCGCACGTTCTGCGAGCGGTTCGGCGGCCAGGTCTTCCGGGTGTCGGAGAAGCTCGACGGGCTCTCGCTCAGCGTCGTCTACGCCGACGGAACGCTCGACTACGTCGCCACCCGCGGCACGGGCGCGGTCGGCGAGCTGGTGACCGCGAAGGTGCGCCACGTGATCCCGGGGCTGCCGGCCGAGATCGATGCGCCCGGGCGCGTCGAGGTCCGCGGCGAGGCGGTGATGCTGCGGTCGGTGTGGTCCGCCTACAACGAGGCGCATCCCGCGCGGACGCTGACCAACCCGCGGTCGGGCGCCGCGGGGACGCTGGTGCTCAAGGACCCGGAGGCAGCTGCGAAGGCGAGGCGGCTGCTGCGGTTCTTCGCCTTCGGCGCCGACCGCGACGGCGCCGCGGTGGAGGTCCCGGCGGGTTTCGAGACGGTCGCCCAGTTCGTGTGCGCCGACGCCGCCGAGGTGATCGACGCCGTCCACGCCATCGGCGCGCGCCGCGACGGGCTGGACTACGACATCGACGGCGCGGTCGTGCGGCTGCACGAGCCGGCCGCGTTCGACGCGGCGGGGTTCAACAGCGCCGAGCCGCGCGGGGCGATCGCGTTCAAGTACCCGCCGGAGGAGAAGCTGACGACGCTGCTGTCGGTCGAGTGGCCGGTCGGCAAGATCGGCCGCGTCCCGCCGCGCGCGAAGGTCGCGCCGGTGTTCGTCGGCGGCGTGACGGTGGAGAACATCACCCTGCACAACCCGCGCCTGATCCGCGAGCGGGACCTGCGGATCGGCGACACGGTCGCGGTCGTGCGGCGCGGCGACGTGATCCCGTTCGCGGGGCGCTCGCTGCCCGAGCGGCGCGACGGGACCGAGACCGAGATCGTCCCGCCCGCGCACTGCCCGTCGTGCGGCTCCGAGCTGGAGGTCCGCGGCACCGGCGAGGAGCGGTGGTGCCTGAACCTGCAGTGCCCGGCGCAGGCGACGCGCCGGCTCATGCACTGGGCCTCGCGCCAGGCGGCCGACATGGAGGGCGTCGGCGACACGTGGATCGAGAAGCTCGCCGAGGACGGCGTGCTCCGCAACCGCAGCGACTTCTACGACCTGACCGCCGAGCAGCTGCTCGGCTACGAGCGGATGGGCGAGGTCAGCGCGCGGAACATGGTCGACTCGATCGCCGCCTCCAAGGGGCTGGGGCTGCGGCGCGCGCTGATCGGACTGGCGATCCCGATGGCCTCCGAGGGCACCGCCAAGCGGCTGTGCCTGGCCGGCTACGAGAGCATCGAGGACGTCGCGGCGGCCACGGCCGAGGACCTCGTGGCCATCCGCGACATCGGGCCCAAGGCCGCCGAGAGCATCGTGGCCTTCTTCGCCCGCCCGGAGGTGCGGCGGGAGCTCGCGGCGCTGCGCGAGCGCGGCGTCCACCTCGACGTGCTGCCCGAGGACCGGCCGGTCGACGCTGCGGCTGCGGACGACTCGCCGCTCAAGGGCGCGTCGGTGGTGATCACCGGCGCGTTCACCGACCCGCGCTCGGGCGCGAAGATCAGCCGGCCGGACGTCACCCGCCTGGTCGAGCAGGCCGCGGCGACGACCGCCTCCTCGGTCTCGGCCAACACCGACTACCTGCTCACCGGCGACAACGTCGGCGCCGCCAAGACCGGCAAGGCCGAGAAGCTCGGGGTCGCGGTCGTGGAGCAGGACCGGCTGTGGCGCTGGCTCACCGAGGCCGGCGTCATCTGACCGCCGGCACGCCGCACGCGCGTCCCGTCCCGCCGGGTCGCCGCCCCCGGGCGGGTCAGCGGCCGGGCGGGCCGCCGCCGTGCCGGGCGGCGGCCGCGGAGCGCGACAGCAGTGAGACCCCGGCGGTGAGGAGCACGGCGCTGCCGGAGAGGGCGGCGAACGCCGCCGCCGTCCGCGGCGGCATCGTGTCGAAGGCGAGGACGGCCACCAGGTAGGAGGCGATGGGGTTGGTCATCGTCATCGCGGTCATCGCGGCCGGCAGCGACCCGGCGGCGAAGGCCCGCTGCTCGATCAGGAGCCCGCAGAGCGTGCTGCCCGCCAGCGCGTAGCCCGGCCAGTCGGCGGCGGTGGCGGCGACGCCGTCGTCGATGAGGCTCGCCGTGGTGAGCTTGATCAGCACCGCGCTCGCCGCGAAGCACAGCCCCGCGCAGACGCCGAGCAGCGCGGCGCGCACCGGCCCCTTCCGCAGCCACGCCGCCCGGGACAGCACGGCGACGAGCGGCACGGCGATCAGCGCCGCGACGTACAGCCGGGGCCGCGACGGCTCGCCCGCGGGCGGGACCGCGCCCGGGACCGTGAACAGGACGGCGAGGCCCGCCGACACGGCGACGGCGCCGAGCAGGTCCGTGCGGACGAGGCCGCGTTCGGTGCCGGCCGCGCCGAGCAGGATGGTGAAGACCAGCTGGGTGACCAGCAGGGGCTGGACGACGGCGGTCGACCCGAAGTGCAGCGCGGCCGCCTGGGCGAAGAACCCGCCCAGGTTCACGCCCCAGCCGGTGAGCCACACCGGGTCGCGGACCAGCCTGCGGATCAGCCCGTGCGCGGCCGCGGCGTCCATGCCGCCGCCCACCGCGCGCCTGGCGGCGCGGTACTGGACCGTGGCGGCCGCGGCGAACAGGAACGCGGCGGCGAGGCTGAGGCAGACCGACCACGCCATCAGGGCGTCCGGGCCCGCTCGGCCCCGGCCGCGCCCGCTCCGGACCGGCTCTCCACGCCTCTCCCCCGTCCTCGTCCGCCCGCCGCCCTCCGAACATCCTTCCCATGATCGGCCGGTAGCCCGCAAAACGGCCGCGAAGCCCGCCGGCACGGCCCGGGCGGGCCGCTGCGGGCCTGCGTTCCCACACGTTTCCCAGCGCCACCCGGACCCGGGCACAGCTTGTTCCTGGGAAAACTCCCGGGTAGCTCTTGACCTCGGCTGCAAACGGGCATAAATACAAGGGAAACAAAATCAAACGGGAAGGAAACCACATGCCTCGGGGAACGACGCCCGCATGATCGTCACGGTCACGCTCAATCCGAGCCTCGACCGCACGATCGAGGTGGACGTGCTGACGCGCGGCGAGGTCATCCGGGCGCGGTCGGCGCGGGTCGACCCGGGCGGGAAGGGCGTCAACGTCTCCCGCGCCCTGCTGGCCAACGGCGTCGGCTCCGTCGCCGTGGTCGCGGTCGGCGGCGCCGACGGCGACCGGCTGCGCGGGCTGCTGGAGGCCGAGGGCATGCGGGTCCGCGCCGTGCGCGTCGCGGGCCGGACGCGGTCCAACGTGACGATCGTCGAGCCGGGCGGCGTCACGACGAAGCTGAACGAGCCCGGCGGCCCGGTCGCGCCCGGGGAGCTGGACGAGCTGGCCGCCGCCGTCGAGGCCGAGGCCGCCGCCGCGAGCTGGGTGGTCGGCTGCGGGAGCCTGCCGCCCGGCGTCCCGGACGGCACCTACGCCGCGCTGTGCCGCAGGTTCGCGCCGGACGGCATCCGGGTCGCGGTCGACTCCAGCGGCGCGGCGCTGCGCGCCGCCGTCCCCGCCGGGCCCGACCTCATCAAGCCGAACCGGGAGGAGCTCGCCGAGGCCGTCGGCCGCCCCGTCGGCACGATCGCCGACGTCGTCGAGGCCGCCGGGGAGCTCCGGGCGCGCGGGGCCCGCGCGGTGCTGGTCAGCCTCGGCGCCGAGGGGGCCGTGCTCGTCGACGACGACGGCGTCCTCACCGGTGACGCGCCCGTCTCCAGGCCCAGCAGCACGGTCGGCGCCGGCGACGCGCTGCTCGCCGGGTTCCTCGCCGGCGGCGCGCGCGGGCCGGCCGCCCTCGCCGAGGCGCTCGCCTGGGGCGCGGCCGCCGTCCGGCTGCCCGCCAGCCGGATGCCGGCCGGGGACGACATCCGGCGCGACATCGTCCGCATCCATCCGCGGCCGGACCTCGCCCGGCCCCTCGTCACCTGACCGCCCGCGAGAGCCCCCCGCCGCACGAGCTCCGGTCACCGACATCCGAGAGAACCCACCCCCGATCGACAGGAGGCCCGAAATGGCCACCGACTACACCCCAGAGCCCACGGGAACGGGGCTCCGCGCTCAGGTCCAGCGGTTCGGCGGCAAGCTGGCCGGGATGGTCATGCCGAACATCGGCGCGTTCATCGCGTGGGGTCTGATCACCGCGCTGTTCATCCCCACCGGCTGGCTGCCCAACGAGGGCCTCGCCGAGATGGTCGACCCGATGATCAAGTTCCTGCTGCCGCTGCTCATCGGCTACACCGGCGGCCGGATGGTGCACGGCCAGCGCGGCGCGGTCGTCGGCGCGGTCGCCACCGTCGGCATCATCGTCGGCGCCGACGTGCCGATGTTCCTCGGCGCGATGGTCATGGGCCCGCTCACCGCGTACCTGCTGAAGCTCTTCGACGGCCTCGTCCAGGAGCGCGTCCGGACCGGGTTCGAGATGCTCGTCGACAACTTCTCCGCCGGGATCATCGGCGGCGCCATGGCGGTCGTCGGCAACCTGACGATCGGCCCGGTGATGAACACCTTCACCAACTGGGCCGGGGACGGCGTCAGCTGGCTGGTCGACCACGACGTCCTGCCGCTCACGTCCGTGCTCATCGAGCCCGCGAAGGTGCTGTTCCTCAACAACGCCATCAACCACGGCGTCCTCGGCCCGATCGGCGTGGACCAGGCCGCCGAGACCGGCAAGTCGATCCTGTTCATGCTGGAGTCCAACCCCGGGCCCGGCCTCGGCGTCCTGCTCGCGTACTGGTTCTTCGGGCCGCGGCGGCTGCGCCCGACCGTCCCGGCCGCCGCGATCATCCACTTCTTCGGCGGCATCCACGAGATCTACTTCCCGTACATCCTCATGAAGCCGCGGATGATCCTCGCCGCGATCGCGGGCGGCATGACCGGCGTGGCGATCTTCATGATCAGCGACACCGGCCTGGTCGCCACCCCGTCGCCGGGCAGCATCTTCGCCTACCTCGCGCAGACGCCGCGCGGCGCGGGCAACTGGATCGGCGTCTACACCGGCATGCTCGCCTCCACCGCGGTCTCCTTCTTCGTCGGCGCCGCCCTGCTCGGCTTCGGCAGGCTCGCCGAGGCCCGCGGCGAGGGCGAGGACACGGACGGGAACGCCGCCGAGGGCGCGGACGCCCCGGCCGAGGACAAGAACGCCGCCGCCGAGGGCGCCGGCGACACCGCCAAGGAGACCAGCACCCGCTGACCCGGGCACCCCGGCCCCCTTCCCGAAAGGCACATCACGATGAACGGCAAGGACGTCCGCAAGCTCGTCATCGCCTGCGACGCCGGCATGGGCAGCAGCGTCATGCTCGCCGGCCAGCTCCGCAAGGCGCTGAAGAAGAGCGACGTGACGGTCGAGCACACCCCCGTCGACTCCATCCCGGCCGACGCCGACGTGGTCGTCACGCACACCGGGCTCGCCGACCGCGCCCGGCGCGGCGCGGGCGGCGCGCCCGTGGTCGCGTTCGAGGTCTACCTCGGCGACCCCGCCGTCGACCGGCTGGTCAAGGCGATCAAGGACGGCGGTGAGGTCGGTGGCTGACCGGGCGGCCGGCCTCCTCGCCCCCGAGGCGATCCGGCTGGACGCCCGCGCCGCCGGCCGCGACGACGCGGTCCGCCTGTGCGGGCAGGTCCTGGTGGACATCGGCGCGGCCGAGCCCGGCTACATCGACGCGATGCTCGACCGGGAGCGGTCGATCTCCACCTACCTCGGCGAGGGCGTGGCCATCCCGCACGGCACGAACGAGGGCCGCGACCTCATCCGCCGGGACGCGCTGGCCTTCGTCCGGTTCCCCGAGGGGGCGGACTGGAACGGCGAGCCCGTCACCGTGTGCATCGCGATCGCGGCGCGCGGCGACGGCCACATGGAGATCCTCGCCGAGCTGGCACAGGCGCTGATGGACCCCGACAAGGCACGCGAACTGCGCGAGGCAGACGATCCCGACCGGATCCTCGCCCTCCTCGACCCGCGCGCCGAAGAAGAGCACACGACAGACCCGCTACAGACTGGACAGGGACACACCGTATGAAGGTCGCCCGTTTCTACGCACCCGGCGACATCCGCCTGGAGGACGCGCCGGAGCCGGCGCCCGGCCCGGGTGAGCTGAAGATCCGCGTCCGCAACTGCTCGACGTGCGGCACCGACGTCAAGATCTCCCGGTTCGGGCACCACCACATCGACCCGCCGCGGGTGATGGGGCACGAGATCGCCGGCGAGGTCGCCGAGGCCGGCCCGGGCGTCGCCGGCTGGGCGGCGGGCGACCGCGTCCAGGTCATCGCCGCCATCCCCGACGGCGCGTGCCCGGAGTGCCGCCGCGGCCGGATGACCGTCTGCGACGCGCAGGAGTCGATGGGGTACCACTACGACGGCGGGTTCGCCGAGTACATGATCGTCCCGGCGAAGGTGCTGGCGGTGGACGGGGTGAACCGCATCCCGGACGGCGTCTCGTTCGCCGAGGCGTCGGTGGCCGAGCCGCTCGCCTGCGTCCTCAACGGCCAGGAGCTGGCGGGCGTCGGCGAGGGCGACGACGTCGTGGTGTTCGGGTCCGGGCCCGTCGGCTGCCTGCACGTGCGGGTCGCCCGCGCCCGCGGCGCCGCCCGCGTGTTCCTCGTCGAGGTCAACGGCGAGCGGCTCGCCCGGGGTGCGGCGATCGTGAAGCCCGACGCCGCGATCGACGGGAGCGCCGCCGACGTCGTCGCGGAGGTCCGCGGGCTCACCGGCGGCCGCGGCGCGGACGTCGCGATCACCGCGGCGGCGTCGGGCGCGGCGCAGGAGCAGGCGCAGCGGCTCGTCGCGCCCGGCGGCCGGGTCAGCCTGTTCGGCGGGCTGCCCAAGGACGCCCCGGTCATCTCCGTCGACGCCAACCGCGTCCACTACCGGGAGCTGTCCCTGGTCGGCGCGAACGGGTCGAGCCCCGCGCACAACGCCCGCGCGCTGGACCTGATCGGCTCCGGGCGGGTCCCGGTCGAGGACCTCATCACCCACCGCCTTCCCCTGGACGCCCTGCACGACGCCCTCGACCTCGTCACCCGGGGCGCCGCGATCAAGGTGACGATCGAACCCTGACCCGAAGGAGGCAGCCGTGCCCGAACGCACCGTCATCATCGGCTCGGCGCAGGGCCTGCACGCCCGCCCCGCGAAGATCTTCGTGCACCGGGCCGCGCAGCAGCCCGTCCCGGTGTCCATCCGCGCCGGGGACCGCGCGCCGGTCCCGGCGAGCAGCATCCTCGGCGTGCTGTCGCTCGGGGCCGCCCAGGGGACGGAGGTGGTCCTGTCCGCCGACGGCGACGGCGCGGACGCCGTCCTGGACGAGCTGGCCGAGCTGCTCGCCGGGGACCTGGACGCCGAGGAGCCCGACCATGTCTGAAGCGGCACCGTCTGAAGCGGCACCGCCGCGGCGGCCCGCGGCGGAGCTGCGCGGTCTCGGCGTCAGCCCGGGCGCGGCGGCGGGGCCGGCGGAGGTGATGGGGCCCGCCCCCGAGCTTCCGCCGCCCCGGGCCGTCACCGACGCGGAGGCGGAGACCGGCCGGGCCGTGCGCGCCCTGGCGGCGGTCGAGGCCGAGCTGGACCGGCGGGCCGCGGCCGCGCCGGCGCCGGAGGCCCGGGAGATCCTCGCGGCGCAGTCGGCGATGGCCGCGGACCCGATGCTGGCCGCCGGCGTCCGGAGCCGTGTCGAGCGGGGCGCGGACGCGGCCCACGCCCTGCACGGCGCGTTCGCCGAGGCGGCGCAGGCGCTGCTGGCGGCGGGCGGTCACTTCGCGGACGTCGCGGGCGTCGGGCTGTTCCGCACCGAGTTCCTCTTCCTCGGCCGCCGGGAGGAGCCCGGGCCGGACGAGCAGGCCGCCGCGTACGCGGAGGTGTTCGCGGCCGCCGGCGACCGGACGGTCGTCGTCCGGACGCTGGACGCGGGCGCCGACAAGCCGCTGCCGTTCCTGCGCATGCCGGACGAGCCGAACCCGGCGCTCGGCGTCCGCGGCCTCCGCGTCGCCCGGCGGCGCCCGGACGTCCTCACCACCCAGCTGGAGGCCATCGCCGCCGCGGCCGCCGAGACCCGCGCCCGGGTCGCCGTCATGGCGCCGATGGTGTCCACACCGGCCGAGGCGGACGAGTTCGTCGCGCTCGCCCGCGACCGCGGGCTGCCCGTGGCCGGCGTCATGATCGAGGTGCCGTCCGCCGCGCTGCGGGCCGCGCGGATCCTGCGCGAGGCGGAGTTCCTCAGCATCGGCACGAACGACCTCAGCCAGTACACCCTCGCGGCCGACCGGCAGAGCAGCGACGTCCCGGAGCTGCTCGACCCGTGGCAGCCCGCCGTCCTCGACCTGGTCGCCCGCTGCGCGGAGGCGGGCGGCGCCGCGGGCAAGTCCGTCGGGGTCTGCGGCGAGGCGGCCGCCGACCCGCTCCTCGCCCCCGTGCTGGCCGGGCTCGGCGTGACCCGGCTGTCGATGGCGCCGCGCGCGCTGCCCGCCGTGCGCGCCGCGCTGCTGCGGCGCACGTTCGGCGAGTGCGCGGACCTGGCCGAGCGGGTGCTGGCCGCCGACGGCCCGGCCGAGGCGCGCGGACTGGCCCTGGCCCACCACAATGGAGGCGGTTAGGAGCGCGACGGGACGGGTGGGGCGACGGTCATGTACGCCGAAGAACGACAGCAGGCGATCCTCGCGCTGGCGCGCTCCAAGGGCCGGGTGGACGTGGTCGCGCTGGCCGAGGAGTTCTCGGTCACCACCGAGACGATCCGCCGCGACCTGACCGTCCTGGAGCGGGCCGGGACGGTCCGGCGCGTGCACGGCGGCGCGATGCCGGTCGAGCGGCTCGGCTTCGAGCCGGAGCTCGCGGCGCGGGACGCCGTGATGACCGAGGAGAAGCAGCGCATCGCCAAGGCCGCGCTGGCGGAACTGCCCGACGAGGGCTCGATCATCGTGGACGCCGGCACGACCACCGCGCGGTTCGTCCAGCTGCTGCCGGCCGACCGCGAGCTGACCGTGATCGTGAACTCGCCGCCGCACGCCTCGGTGCTGGCCGCCCGCCCCAACCTCACCGTGATCATCCTCGGCGGGCGGGTGCGCGCCCGGACGCTCGCCACCGTGGACGACTGGGTGCTGCGCCCGCTGGCCGACCTGTGGGTGGACGTCGCGTTCATGGCGACCAACGGCTGCTCGGCCGAGCGCGGGCTGACCACCTCCGACCAGGCCGAGGCCGCGGTGAAGCGGGCGATGATCGCCTCGTCGCGGCGCCGGGTGCTGCTGGCGGACCGCACCAAGATCGGGCACGACCACCTGGTGCGGTTCGCCGGGCTGGCCGACATCGACGTGCTCATCACCGACACCGGACTGGACACCGACCTGGCCGCCGACCTGGCCGCCGCGGGACCGGAGATCATCCGGGCGTGACCCCCGCCGGCGAGCCCCGCGACCGGGCGGGCCGCCGGGTCGGGCGCGGCGGCGGGCCGCCCCGCCTGCCGGTAGGCTGTCGGCGCCGCGCCGGGGTCGGAGGGACACTCCGGCCGATCCCGGACGGAGGCAGAGCATGACGCGGGCGCCCGCGCACGAGGCCACCGGCGACCTGCCCCTCCCCGGCAGGCTGCTCGCCGTCGCGACGCGCATGTTCGCCGAGAAGGGCTTCGAGAACACCTCGGTCCAGGAGATCGTGGACGCGGCGGGCGTCACCAAGGGCGCGATGTACCACTACTTCGGCTCGAAGGACGACCTCCTCTACGAGATCTACCACCGGCTCCTGCGGCTGCAGATGTCACGCCTGGAGCGCATCGCGGACGGCCCCGGCAGCGCGGGTGAGCGGCTCCGCGCGGCGGCCGTCGACGTCCTCGACACCTCGTTCCGGCACCTGGACGACTTCACCGTCTTCTTCCGCTCCACACACCTGCTGTCCCGCGACCACCGCGAGGCCGTCCGGGCCGAGCGCCGCCGCTACCACGAGCGCTTCCGCGCCCTCGTCGAGGAGGGCCAGCGCGAGGGCGCGTTCCGCGGCCGCACGCCCGCCGGCATCGCGGTGCACTTCTTCTTCGGCACCGTCCACCAGATCGGCACCTGGTACCGCCAGGACGGCCCCCTCGACACGGCCGCCATCAGCGAGCACTACGTCGATCTCTTCCTGAACGGCCTCAGGAACTGACCGGGCGGGTCACTCGACCAGCAGGGAGAGGATCTCGGCGACGCAGACGGGCTTGTCGCCCCCCTCGCGCTCGATCGTCACGCGGACCTTGGCGCGCGCCCCGGCCGGCCCCCGCTCCAGCGACAGCAGCTCGGCGCCCGCGCGGATGCGCGAGCCGACCGGCACCGGCGCGGGGAAGCGGACCTTGTCCGAGCCGTAGTTGACGCCCATCGACAGGCCCTCGACCCGGTAGATCTCGGACGCGAGCATGGGGAGCAGCGACAGCGTCAGGTAGCCGTGCGCGATCGTCCCGCCGAAGGGGCCCCGCGCCGCCCGCTCGGCGTCGACGTGGATCCACTGGTGGTCGCCGGTCGCGTCGGCGAACAGGTCGACCCGCTCCTGCGTGATCGTGTGCCACTCGCTGTGGCCCAGGTGACCGCCGACGGCCTTCTCCAGCTCGTCCACTCCGCTGAACGTCCGCATCCCGCGACCTCCGTGAAAGACACCTGCCGTGACCCTCAGATCTCAACATACCGACCGGTTGGTATGCAACGGTCCGGGATGGACGGCCCGCAGCGCGCGGACCGTCCCCGGCCGGCGGGCGGGACGGCCCCGCGGCGTCCGCCCCGGCGCCGCGAGGCCCTCCGGCCCGCCGGCAGGTCGCCGGCGCGTGCGGCTGACGCGCGGACCCCCCTCCTGCACACGGCCCGCCGGCACCGCCACGCCTCCGGCTCACCATGCACAGCGCCCGCGCGCCGTGATGCGTCACGCACGCCGCCGTTCGGCCGGTGCCGCCCATGGCCCGCCAGGGCGCGCGTCCCGGCACCGGTTCCGGGGACCAGTGTCCCAGCCGCGCCCCTCGGACGGGGGCGACACCGGGCTGCAGAGGGCGAAATCGCAGCGACGTGCCGGAACGTGGGCAAGCTGTACATCAGACCACAAAACGAACTCGGTTTTTGTGCGCGCGCGTACGTAGCGGCGGCGGCGCCGCGCGCGTTAGATCTGCGCTATGAAGATCGCCGCGCGGGCGGCGACGATCGTCGCGACCCTTCTCGCGACGCTCGGCGCCCACCCCCTGCCCGCCGGGGCGTCCGACGACGCTCCAGGAACGTCCGAGCACACGATCGCCATGGGCGACTGGAACCGCCCCTACCTCCTGCACCTCCCGCCGGAACGGAGGCCGCGCGAGCCGGTGCCGCTCGTCGTGGCGCTCCACGGCGGCCTGAACGATCCGGAGTACGTCCGCAGGCAGAGCGGCCTGGACGAGGCCGCCGACGAGGCCGGCTACGCCGTCGCCTACCCCGAGGGCCTCCTCGGCACGTGGAACGCGGGGGCGTGCTGCTGGTTCGCCCGCTGGGCCGGGGTCGACGACGTCGCGTTCCTCGACGAGCTGATCGACACGCTGGTGGAGCAGCGCGTGGCCGACCCGCGCCGGGTCTTCGTGACCGGGTTCTCCAACGGCGGCGGCATGGCCTACCGCTACGCGTGCGAGCGCTCGGCGAGGGTCGCCGGCATCGCGGTGGTGTCGGGCGCCCTCGCCATCGGCTGCACGCCCGCCCACCCCACGTCGGTGCTGGCGTTCCACGGGACCTGGGATCCGTCCGTCCCCTACCACGGCGGCGGGAACATGGACGCGGGCGTGGAGTTCCCGTTCTTCTCCGTCCAGGTCACCATGGAGTACTGGCGGTGGCTGAACCGGCTGCCCGCGCTGTCGTGGCCGGTGACCGGCGGCCCGGACGGCTGCGTCGGCACCGGCCCCGGACCGCGCGTCGTCGCGCTCTGCACGGAGCAGCAGGGCGGCCACGAGTGGCCCGGTTACGCCAGCGGCCTGATGCTCGACTTCTTCACCGCCCGCCCGTCGCTGCCCAAGACGGCCTGAGCCGAGCACGGCGGGGTCCGGCCGGACCCCGCCGTGCTCAGGCGCGCTCAGCCGGGTTCAGGCGGACTCGGCCTTGGCCGCGGCCGCGGCGATCTTCGGGACGACCTGCTCGATCAGGTGGGGAACCGACAGCGGGGTCGGCGTGCGCAGCGGCCAGAACTCCTGGAGGCTGACCGGCACGTAGGAGCCGCGCTCGACGACCGCCAGGTCGGCGAACAGCTTGCTCTCCTCGATCCGCTTCTTCGTGGCCGGGTCGTCGTTGTGGTGGCTGATCAGCACGTCCACGTCGAGCACCGAGATCTTCTCCATGCTGAGCTCGGCGGCGAAACCGTCACCGGGGAGCCTCTCCAGCGACTCGGGCAGCTCCATCCCGAACTGGCCGAGCAGCTTGGCGCTGGTGTCCTCGCGGGACTTCATCACCGCGATGTTCCCGTTCGGGAAGACGCTGGTGAACGCGAACGTCCGGCCCTTCAGCTCGGGGTGCTTCTCCTTGACCTGGGCGATCTGGCCGTCCACTTTGCCGACCAGCTCCCTGCCGTCGTCGGGCCGGCCGATGGCCTTGGCGACCTGGAGGGTGATCTGCTGCCACGCGTCCTCGGCGGGCCCGGTCTCGTACGCGACGGTCGGCGCGAGCTTGGAGAGCTTCTCGTACTCCTTGTCGATGTAGAAGTCGCCGGCGGCCAGGATCAGGTCGGGCCGCAGCGCCGCGACCTCCTCCAGGTTGTGCCCGGCCTCGCCCGCCTTCAGCAGCTTGGGCCGCGCACCGGTGATCTTCGGAGCGTTCCAGGGGGCGAGCCCGTCGTCCTGCACGCCGGTCAGCTCGGCCATGCCGACGGGCGTGACGCCGAGCGCGAGCAGCACGTCCTGGTCGATCTCCCCCAGCGCGACGATCCGCTTCGGCTCGGACTCGATCGTGGCGGTGCCGAGCTTGTGCGTGACCGTCACGGGGAAGGCCCCGCCGCCCGCCCCGCCGGCGCCCTCCCCCGCCGGTTCGTCGTCGCCGCACGCGGCGGCCGTACCCAGGCTGAGGACGAGCGCCGCGGTAATGGCGGCACGCCGCATCATGGTGCGCATAAGAGGACCGGGCCTTCCAGAATCATATTTATGGTCGGCGTGATCTTAGGTTAGCCTCACCTAAATCTTCAAGATCCTGATCGCATGACCCGGCTCACGGGCCCGGGCCCCGTCCGCCGCGCCGGGCCGCCCTCTCACCGCAGATCAGCCGGGGCTAGGCTCCCCTCGATCGATCATCGGCAGAGGAGAACCCCGGTAATGCTGCGGCGTGTGGCCATGGACGTCAGCCCCCTGCGGGACAGCAAGGCGTTCCGGGACGTGTTCGTGGCGCGCACGGTTTCGGTCTTCGGGATCGGCATGCTGGCGGTGGCGGTCCCCCTGCAGGTCTACGCGCTGACCGGGTCGACGGTGCACGTCGGCGCCGTCGCCGGGGCCGAGGGGTTCGCGCTGCTCGCCGGGTTCCTGTGGGGCGGGGTGCTGGCCGACCGGTACGACCGGCGGCGCCTGATGCTGCGGGCGCGGACCGCCGCGGGGATCGGGTTCGCGCTGCTGGCGCTCAACGCGTTCCTGCCGGCCCCGTCCGTCGCCGCCGTCTATCTGCTGGCGGCGTGGGACGGGCTCGCCACCGGGGTCAGCGTCACCGCCCTGCTGGCCGCGACGCCGGCGCTGGTCGCGCCGGACAAGCTCGTCGCGGCGGGGGCGCTCAACGCGCTGACCGTGCGGCTCGGGTCGATGGTCTCGCCCGCGCTCGGCGGGCTCGTGGTGGCGGGGTTCGGGGTCGGGTGGAACTACGCGGCCGCGGCTGCCGGGACGCTCGGCACGATCGCGCTCCTGACGCGGCTCCCGCCGCTGCGCCCGGAGGTGGTGAACGAGGGCGAGAACCCGCTGCGGGCCATCGGGGACGGGTTCCGCTTCGTGGTCTCGCACCGGGTCGTCGGCTCGCTCATGCTGCTCGGGACGCTGTTCATGGTCGCGGGCGGCATTCCGGTGCTGATGCCCGCGTTCGCGACGCAGAGCCTGGACGGCGGCGCCACCACGGTCGGGTTGCTGTTCGCCGCTCCCGCGTGCGGTGCTGTGCTCGCGTCCGTCACGAGCGGGTGGGCCGGGACGGTGCGGGCGCCGGGCATGGCGCTGCTCGTCGCGTCCGTCGCCGGCTTCGCCGCGCTGGCGTGCCTCGGCCTGGCCCGGCATCCGGCGCTGGCGGTCACGATCCTGTTCGCGTACGGGTTCGTGGAGTCGGTCGAGGAGATCCTGCGGTACGGGCTGATCCAGTCCCATACGCCTGACTCCCACCTGGGGCGCGTGAACGCGCTGTGGGCCGCGCAGGAGACCGGTGGCGGCGCCATCGGGGCACTGGGGGCGGGGGCCATGGGCCGTTACCTGGCTCCGGGCGCCGCGATCGTGGTCTACGGGACGGTCAGCGCCGTGCTCGCGCTCGCGCTGGCCGTCACCCTCACCGGCCTGCGGACCGCGACGCTGCGTCCGGACCCGAAGCCGGGCTGACGGCGCCGGCGCCCGCCGGGCCCGCCAGGTCCGGTCACGTCGTCCCCTTCCGCGCGGTCGCCGACAGCAGCCACGCCAGGTAGACGCCGCCGAGGACGCCGGTGACGATGCCGACGGGCATCGCGACCGGCAGGTGGAGTGAGACGAGGTCGGACGCGGCCAGCAGCGCGGCGCCGGTGAGCGCGGCCGGCAGCAGCTGCGCGCCGGGGCGCCGGGTCAGCCGCCTGGCGAGCTGCGGCGCGACGAGCGCGACGAACGGGACCGGCCCCACCGCGGCCGTCGCGGCGGCGACGAGGCCGACGCCGGCGGCCGTGAGCAGCGCCCGCGTCCGCTGGACGGGCACGCCGAGGGCCCGCGCGGTGTCGTCGCCCAGCTCGCCCATGCCGAGGGGGCGGGCGAGCAGCAGCGCCGCCGGGACGAGGACGGCCAGCGCGATGCCGAGCGGGACGGCCTGGCTCCAGTCCCGCCCGTTCAGGCTGCCGGTCAGCCAGAACGCGGCCTCGTACCCCTCGCGCAGCTCCGCGCGGGTGAGCAGGTAGAAGTTCGCCGCCTGCAGCATCGCCGCCGCGGCCACGCCGATGAGCACCAGCCGGACGCCGTGGACGCCGCCGCCCCTGCGGTAGGCGACCGCGTAGACGGCGAGGGCGGTCAGCACGGCGCCCGCCGCCGAGCTGGTCGTGATGGCGACGGCGCCGCCGCCGAGCACGAGGATCTGCAGCAGCGCGCCCGTCGCCGAGCCCTGCGTGAAGCCGATGATGTCGGGGCTGCCGAGCGGGTTGCGGGAGATGCTCTGGAAGACGGCGCCGCTGAGCCCGAAGGCCAGCCCGGCGAGGAGGCCGGTGACGGCGCGCGGCAGCCGCAGGGTGGTGACGATGAACTCGGTGGCGCGGTCGCCCTGCCCGAGGAGGGCGAGCAGCACGTCCCGCGGTGCGATGGGGAACTCACCGGAGCCGACGACAAGGACGGCGGCGCCGGCCGCGACCGCCGCCAGCACCGCGCACACGGCCAGTGCCCGCGGCTCCCAGCGCACCGAGAGCGAGCCCGCCCGCAGGACCCGCGGCTTCAGGTCGGCCTTCACAGGTCGCGCGTCCTTCCCCGCCGGACCATCAGCGCGAACAGCGGCGCGCCGAGGAACGCGGTGACGATCCCGGTCTCCAGCTCGCCGGGCGTGACGACGCGGCCGATGACGTCGGCGGACAGCAGCAGGACGGGGGCGAGCAGCAGCGAGCACGGCAGCACGCGCCGCTGGTCGGGGCCGACCATGGCGCGGACGATGAACGGGACGGCCAGCCCGAGGAACAGGATCGGCCCGGCCGCGGCCGTCGCGGCGCCGCACAGCACCACGATCGCGAGGGCGCCGAGCGCGCGGGTCCGCCCGGGGCTGGAGCCGAGGGCGCGGCCCGCCTCGTCGCCCAGGGCGAGCGCGTTCAGCGGGCGGGCGAGCAGCAGCGCCAGCGCCGTCCCGGCGACGACGAACGGGAGGATGCGCACGAAGACGGAGATGTCCCGGGCGCCGACGGAGCCGACCTGCCAGAACCGGAAGCCGTTGAAGCTCTGCGGGCTGAGCAGCATCACCCCGGCCGTCAGCGCGCTGAACACGGCGTTGACCGCGGCGCCGGCGAGCACCAGCCGCCCGGGCGACGCGCCGCCCCTCCCCCGCGCCCCGATCATGTAGACCAGCGCGGCGGCGCCCGCCGCGCCGGCGAACGCCGCCCACACGTAGACGAGCGGGTCGTCCACCTGGAACGCGCCGATGACGATGACGACCGCGAGCGCCGCCCCGCCGTTCACGCCGAGCAGGCCCGGTTCGGCGAGCGGATTGCGGGTGAGCGCCTGCATGACGGCGCCGGCGAGCCCGAGCGCCGTGCCCACCGCGATCCCGAGGAGCGTCCGGGGCAGCCGCAGCTCGTGGACGATCAGCTCGGCGCGCGAGTCGTCGTCCGGGGAGAGCACGCCGGGCAGCACCCGCCCGAGCGGGACGTCGCCGGCGCCGATCGCGAGGCTGGCGGCGATCGCCGCCAGCAGCGCGGCCGCCAGCGCGGCGAGCCACCACCGGTACGCCCGGCGGTGAGCGCCGGGCGGCCCGTCCGCCTGCGCAGGTGAGGGCGGTGGTTTCCGCACGGGGGACAGCACGGCGTAAGGGTAGCCTAAGCTAACCAGGCCGGGCGACGGCGGTGTGGATCACGGGGTCCCGTGGCCGGGGTGGGCGAGGAGCCACGTCCAGATCTCGGCCGGGTCCTCGGCGGTGCGCCGGGCGCCGCAGTGGCAGATGCCGGTGAGGCGGTCCGACCCCGGCGACCACTCCACCCGCAGCCGCCCGCCGCTCACCGGGCGAGCAGGGATCACCGGGCCGGCCGGGCTCATCGGGCGGTCTGCCGCTGCAGGATGCGGCGCGCGGCGAGGCCGCCGGTGTCGATGTTGATGGACAGCTCCTGGTAGCCCTCCGGCTCGGTGGCGATCACCTTCTCCAGGGTGTTCAGCGCCTCCACGTCCTGGAGGACGACCGTCCGGTTGCTCTCGGCGAGGAACTCCGAGACGCCCTCGTCGTCGAGGGCGAAGTCGCGGGCGACCATCCAGAAGTCGTGCGTGGTGGTCTCGGTCTCCGGCGTGATGGCGTAGACGATCTCGGCGTGGCAGGCCCTCGGGTCGTCGCCGTCCGGGCCGGGCTCGATGCCGGTCGGGGCGATGCGGCTGTGCAGGAGGTACAGGCACGGCGGGTGGTACTCGATGTCCTGCCACCGGTCGATGCGGCCCTCGATGCCCGTGGACTCGCGGTAGAAGGACGGGCACTCGACGTCCTTCATGCGGCGGCTCACGTAGATGACGCCCGCGTCCTCGTCCACCTCGGTGGTGATGGGGGTCTGCGCCACCTCGGGCGTGCCGATGTAGCCCGCGTGCAGGTACGTCTCGTGGGACAGGTCGAGCAGGTTGTCGACCAGCAGTTCGTAGCGGGCGTCGAGGTGCTCCATCCCGCGGACGGTCACGTAGCCGGGCGAGTCCAGCCACGGGGCGCGCGGGATGGCCTTCGCGTCACCCTCCCCTTCGCCGATCCAGACCCAGACGAGCGAGTCCTGCTCGACGATCTGGAACGCGGGGACGCGGGCGGTGCGGGGAACGCGCGTCTGCCCCGGAACGGCGACGCACACCCCGTCGGGCGCGTAGGTGAACCCGTGGTAGCCGCAGACGATGTCGTCGCCGTCCCGGTTGCTCTCCGACAGCGGGAAGCGGCGGTGCACGCAGCGGTCGGTGAGCGCGACCGCCTCCCCCGCCCGGGTCCGGTACAGGACGAGGGGTTCGCCGCAGACGGTCCGGGCGAGGAGGCCGTCGCCCACCTCCTGGCTGTAGGCGGCCACGTACCACTGGTTGCGTGCGAAGACCATGGGGCGCTCCTCCGGAGGACGGCGGGTGGACAGGGTCGTTCCGACCATCCCGGCACCGCGGCGAGGCGGGCCACAGCGATTCCGTCCAACGGAAGAACCGCCCGTCAGCGGCCGTGCAGCGCGGTCTCCGGAGGGCGCAGCGCGCGGGGGGCGCCGAGCGCCCGGGAGATGCCGCGGGCGCTGGCGCGGACGACCGGTATCAGCGCCCGCGCGTCCCAGCCGTCGGACGGGACGACGATCGCGACGGCCGCGACGACGCCGTCGTCCGGGCCGAAGACGGGCGCCCCGACCGACAGCGCGAACGTCTCGACCTGGCCGTCGCTGACCGCGACGCCCGTCCGGCGGACCTCGGCGAGGACGCGCCGCAGCCGCGGCCCGGACGTGATCGTCTTGTCGGTGAAGCCGCGCAGGGGACCCGCGATCGCGCGCTCCTGGAGGGCGGTGTCGGCGTGCGCGAGCATCGCGAGGCCGACGCCCGTCGCGTGGGCGGGCCAGCGCCCCCCGACGCGGGACAGGACGTGCACGGCGTCGCGGGCGGAGATCCGCTCGATGTAGACGACCTCCAGGCCGTCCAGGACGGCGAGGTGGACGTTCTCGTGCGTCGCCTCGTAGAGGTCCTCCAGGAACGGCATCGCGGCCTCGCGCAGCGCGAAGCCCCGGGGCGCGAGCGCGGCGACCTCGAAGAGCCGCAGCCCGATCCGGTACAGGCCGCCGCCGTCGCGTTCCAGGGCGCCCCAGCGGGTCAGCTCGCCGACCAGCCGGTGCGCGGTGGACAGCGGCAGCCCGGCGCGGCGGGCGATCTGCGTGATGTTCAGCGCGGCGCTCTCGGCGGAGAACGCCTCCAGGATGTCCAGCACGCGGCTGGTGACGGTCGGGCGCCCGCCGCCCCGGGGCCCGGCGGACGCCGGCGGCTCGCGTGCCGTCATGGCATGCCGTGCTCCTCGCGCAGCCGCGCCTTGAGGATCTTCCCGGCGGCGTTGCGGGGGATCTCGCCGGCCAGCACCGCGGACTTGGGGATCTTGTAGCGGGCGAGCCGTCCGGCCAGCGCGCCGAGGACCTTGCCCGGGTCAACTTCCGCGCCGGGGCGCGGGACGATGACCGCCCGGCCGACCTCGCCCCACGTGTCGTCCGGGACGCCGATGACCGCGCAGTCCTGCACGCCGGGGTCGGCGAGGATCGCGTTCTCCACCTCGGCCGGGTACACGTTCTCGCCCCCGGAGATGATGACGTCCTTGATCCGGTCGACGATGTAGGCGTAGCCGTCCTCGTCGACGCGGGCGGCGTCGCCGCTGCGGAACCAGCCGCCGGCGAGGACCGCCGCGGTGTCTTCCGGACGGCCCCAGTAGCCGCGCATGACGTGCGGCCCCTGCACGACGACCTCACCGGTCTCGCCGGGCGACACGTCCGCCATGCCGGGACCGACCACGCGCACGTCGCTGAAGAAGTGCGGCACGCCGGCCGACCCGGCCTTGGACACCGCGTGCGCGGCGTCGAGGAAGAGCGCGCCCGGCGCGGCCTCGGTCATCCCGTAGCCCTGCAGGAACGTCAGGCCCCGGCTCTGGTACGTCTCGATCAGCGACGGCGGGACCGGCGCGCCGCCGCAGGTGAGGATGCGCAGGGAGGACAGGTCCGCGCCGGCCCAGCCCGGCTCCGCGGCGACCCGCTGGAACATCGTCGGCACCCCGAACATGAACGTGACCCGGTGCTCGGCGATCATATCGAGGGTCGCGGCGGGGTCGAACTCGGCGACCAGCACGCACGTCCCGCCCTTGAGCAGCACCGGCAGCGTCAGCATGTTGAGGCCGGCGGTGTGGAACAGCGGCGCGGAGACCAGCGCCACCTCCCCCGCCACCAGATCGTGGTCGATGAGGACGTTGACCGCGTTCCAGGTGATGTTGCCGTGGGTGAGCGTCGCGCCCTTGGGCCGCCCGGTCGTCCCGGACGTGTACATGATCATGCAGGGGTCGTCGAGCGCCACGGGAAGGTCGAGCGGCTCGTCCGGCGCGGCGTCGAGGAGCGCCTCGTACCCGCCCTCCCCCCGGTCGCCGACCGCGATCTCCGTGCGGGCGGACGCGTCGTCGCGGACGGCCTCCGCCAGCCCTGCGTGGGACGGCCCGTACACCAGTGCCGACGCGCCCGAATCGGCCAGCTGGTAGGCGATCTCGGGGGCGGTGAGCCGCGTGTTGACCGGGACGAAGACGCCGCCCGCCATGCCGGTCGCGAACAGCGTCTCCAGGAAGGACGGATGGTTGGGGCCGAGGTAGGCGACCCGGTCGCCCGGCCGGACGCCGAGGCCGCGCAGCGCGTGCGCCAGGCGCGCGACACGGCCGAGCAGGGCGGCGTAGGAGAGCGTCCGCCCCTGGTGGACCAGGGCGGCCGCCCGCGGGGTCTTGCGGGCGCGGCGGGCCGGCCAGGACCCGAGTCCTTCGTTGCGCATTCGGGCTGTCCTCTCCCGGAGGGATGGGCCTACGGGCGAAGTTAGGCGTATTCTTCACAGCGGTCAATCTTTTGCAGAAGATCTGTGCCGGGGCGCGGCGGCAGGTCCCGCCGCCGTCGTTACGCTGGCGGGATGACGGGAGCCGGAAGCGTGAACACGGGCAGCGCGGCGGGGCCGCGGGCGGCCGGTGAGCCGTACCCGAGGCTCCGGCCGCAGTCGCTGATGCTGACCTACCTCGGCAACTACGTCCTCGGCCGCGACATCGCGGTGTTCTCCGGCAGCTTCATCACGACCTTCGCGCGACTCGGCGTCGGCGAGCACGCCGTCCGGTCGACGCTGAGCCGCATGGTCGGCCGGGGCCTGCTCATGCGGCACCGCTCCGGCCGGCGCATGCACTTCGGGCTCACCCCCCGGTCGGAGGAGATCCTGCGGGACGGCGAGGACCGCGTCTGGCGGCACGGCGTGCTCAACGACGACTGGGACGGTACCTGGACGGTGCTGGCGTTCTCCATGCCCGAGTCGTGGCAGCGCGTCCGCCACGATCTGCGCGCCCGGCTCACCTGGGCCGGGTTCGGCTCGCTCGGCAACGGCACGTGGATCGCGCCGTCCCGGGTGGACGTCCGCCCGATCGTCGCCGGGCTCGGCCTGAACGGCCACCTCAAGGTCTTCGCCGGGGCCGCCGAGCAGCCCACGGACGTGGCCGGGATGCTGCGCGAGGCGTTCGACCTGGACGGCCTCGCCGACGGGTACCGCGCGTTCCTCGGCCGCTGGGACCGCCCCGACCCGCTGCCCGGCGCCCCCGACGACCTCGCCCGGCACCTGTGGCTGACCACCGAGTGGCTGCAGCTCGTCCGCGCCGACCCCCGGCTCCCCGTCCAGCACCTGCCCGCGGACTGGCCCGCCATCCGGGCGCAGCGGGTGGTGCGGGAGCTGCGCGACCGCTACGCGCCGCCCGCCCGGCGCCTCGCCGACGAGGCCATCGAGTTCATCCGCCTCCGCTGATCCGCCGGACGCCTCCCGCCGGCGGCCCGCATGACCCGCCCCGCCACGGGTAGGCGACCTGCCTGCGACAACGGAAGGTGATCGGCATGACCCTGGGAGCGGACGGACCGCCGGGCGCGGTCCCTCCCGAACCGCTGCGCGTCCGCAGCACCACCCGCAACTCCTGTCTCGTCGTGGAGGCCGAAGGGGAGCTCACCATCCTCACCTCTGACCAGCTGCGCGACCACGTCCTCGCCGACATGCGCCTGCTGGACGGGCCGCCGCGGGTCGTCATGGACGTCGGCGAGGTCGACTTCTGCGACTCCTCGGGCCTCAACGCGCTGATCGTCCTCTGGAAGAGCGCGCACCGCGCCGGGGGCGAGTTCGTGCTGGCGCGGCCGGAGCGGCGGTTCCGCACCATCCTCGAGCGCAGCGGCCTGGACCGCCACCTCATCGCCCACCCGACGCAGGACGAGGCGGTCGCCGCGCTGCACGGCCCCGGTCCGGGCTGACGGCCCCGCCTTGCCGCCCGATTCAGATGATGATACGGCTTTTGTATTAACGTCTCATGAGGGCGAGCCGCCATGGAAAGCCTCGACACCCGCACCTCCCCCGCGCCGGAACCGGCGGCGCGCCGCCCGGCGGGCGCGATCCCCGGGCCGTCCTCGCTCACCTGGCGCTACGCGGGCGACTGGCGCGGCGTGTTCACCAGCAGGTCGACGCTGCTGCTGCAGGTCGCGCACCCCGTCGTCGGCGCGGGCGTCGCCGACCACTCCGCCTTCGTGGAGGACCGCTGGGGGCGCCTGATGCGCACCCTGGAGTCGGCGAACGACTTCCTCGGGTACCGCGGCGAGGAGCGCGGCCGCACCGAGGCGGCCCGGCTGCGCGAGATCCACAAGGACATCAAGGGCGTCGACGCCGAAGGCCGCCGCTACCACGCGCTGAACCCCGAGGCGTACCTGTGGGTCCACGCCACCCTGTACCACGGCATGGTGCACACCCAGCGCGTGTTCGGACGCGCGCTGGAGCCCGCCGAGGAGAAGCGGCTCTTCCAGGAGTGGCGGGACCTCGCGCTCGCCCTCGGCATCACCGAACGCCACCTGCCGGAGGACCCCGCCGCCTTCCGCGACTACTTCGGCGACATGGTCGAGAACCGCCTCGAGAACAACTCCACCGTGGAACTGCTCATCGAACTCGACCGGAAGCCGCTGCCGCCGCCCCCGAAGTGGCCCCTGCCCAAGGCCGCATGGACGGGCATCGCGCTCCCCCCGTCCCGGGTGCTGCGGAGGACGGGCATCGCGACGCTCCCGCCCGTCCTGCGCGAGCGGTTCGGGCTGCCCTGGACGACCGCCGACCAGGTCCGCTTCGACGTGTTCGCGCGCAGCGTGCGCGCGGCGGGCGCCGCGACGCCCGAGCGGCTGCTCTACTCCCCCATCGCGGCCCGGGCCGCGCGCAGGGCCCGCCGCGCGCCGGGCGGCTAGAGTCGGCCGCACGATGACGAGCGACGACGAGCTCCTGCGCAGCCTGCTGACGGGCGGCCCGGAGAGCGAACCCCAGACCGACCGGATCCTGGACGCCGCGCTGCGGTCGTTCGAGACCTACGGGCCCCGCCGCACCACGATGGACGACGTCGCCCGCGAGTGCGGGCTCGGCCGCGCCACCATCTACCGCCGCTTCCCCACCAAGGGCGACCTGGTCACCGGCGTCCTGCTGCGGGAGGCGCGGCGCTTCTTCGCCGAGCTGGACGAGGCCGTCGCGGCCCTGCCGACCCTGGAGGAGCGGCTGATCGAGGGCTTCGCCGTCACGCTGCGGATCAGCCGGGAGCAGCGCCTGATGACCCGCCTCATGGTCGTCGAGCCGGAGCTGTTCCTCCCGCACGCGACGGTGCAGGCCGGCCCGCTGCTGGCGGCGGCCCGCGGCTACCTCGCCGGGCGCCTGCGCACCGCCCAGCGGGCCGGCGCCGCGCCGCCGCACGTCGACCCCGAGGTCGTCGCCGAGATCCTCATCCGCCTCACCCACTCCCTCATGCTGACCCCCGACGGGCACATCCCCCTCGACGACGAGGGCGCCCGGACCTTCGCGCGCCGCTACCTGCTGCCCATCATCCGCGACGCGACCCCCTAGCCGTCGCCGCCTGGAACAGGGGCGGGGAGGATGATCGTCAGAGTGGTGCCCTCACCGGGCGGGCTGTGCACGGTGACGTCGCCGCGGAGGGCGCGGACGCGGTCGGTCAGGCCGGCGAGGCCGCCGCGGGGGGACGGGACGGCGCCGCCCGCGCCGTCGTCGCGGACCTCGGCGGCGATGCGGTCCGGCCCGGGGCGGACGCTCAGCTCGATCGACCCGGCCCCCGCGTGCTTGACGGCGTTGGTGAGGGCCTCGCACAGGGCGAAGTACAGTGTCGACTCGATCTCCCGCGGGAACCGGCCGGCGGGGATGTCGAGCGAGACCGGGACGGGAGCCCGGGCCGCGACGAGCTCCATCGCCGGGGCCAGGCCGGCGTCGGCGAGGATCGCCGGATGCACGCCGCGGGCGAGGTCGTCCAGCTCGGCGACCGCCTCGGCCAGCTCGCGGCGGCAGATCCGCGCCTGCTCGCGCGCCTGCGGGTCGCCCGCCGCGGACTCCAGTTCCGCGAGCAGCCCCTCCAGTGCCCGGAGCCGCTGCTGGGCGCTGCGCTGCAGGTCGGCGGCGAGCCGCTCGCGCTCGGCCGCCTGGACGCGGACGAGCCGCTCCCCGGCCTCGCGGGCCTGTTCGAGGGTGGCCTGGGCCTCGGCCTCCAGCCGCGCGGTCTCCAGCGCGCGGCCCCCGGCGGTCAGCGCGGCCTCGACGAGCGGCTCGTGGTCGCGGAGCGCGACGTCGACGTCCACGACGGCCAGGGGCCTGCCGCCGGACGTCCTGACCTCGTGCCGCCACCGTCCCGGGGCCTCGCCGGGCGAGGTGTCGACCCGGCGGCCGGTCACGTCGACGTAGCCGCCGCCGGCCCACAGCCACAGCTCCAGGGTGCCGTCGCGCAGGACGCTGCGCAGGGCGTCGCGGACGTTCTCCACCGAGACGGGGTCGGTGAGGCGCTGCATCCGCTCGGCGACGGTCAGCTCGGCCAGCCGGGAGCGCAGCGCCGTGCCCAGGAAGGCCAGCGGCACGGTCGTGGCGAAGACCCCCTGGACGAGGTAGACGCCCATGACGTCCTCCAGCGCCACGCCGTGGTCGATGAGCGTCCCCTGGACGGCCAGGGCGCCGCTGACGCCGACCGTCACGGTCACCGCGACCGGGACGGTCAGCGCGCGGTCCAGCGGCCCGATCCGCGGCAGCCGCGCCACCAGGATGACCACCAGCCCGCCCGCCAGCCCGGCCGACACGGCCGTCAGCCCGCGCTGGACCGCCTGGAACGCCGCGAAGTCGGGCGCCACCGACGGCCAGGCCACCGCGGCGGCGAACCCGTTCCATTCGGGATGCGAGAAGGCGCACAGCAGGGCCTGGCCGCCGACCATGACCACGACGGCCGAGCCCGTCCACGCCCGGGCGGCGAACCCCTCCAGGCGCCCTCCCGGGTACATCAGGACGCCGATCCCGATCGCGGTGAAGAACACCGACTGGGCGAACACCGACACCACCGGGCCCACGCCGGCGTCCCAGGCGGCAGACCAGGTGACCGCCCACGCCGCCGCGGCGGCGACGAACGCCGCGCCCGTCCGGCGGCCGAGCCTTCCGGCGGCCAGCAGCCCGCCCGCGATCGCGAACCCGCCGCAGCAGGCGAGCGTCACCACGGCGGCCGCGGGCGCCCCGCGCCAGTACGGCCAGCCGCACGCCAGCGCGCCCGCCGCCACGGCCGCGCCGGCGAGCAGGGCGCGGCGGACCCGCGCGCCGAGCCACAGGGGCGGCCGCCAGGGAACGGGCCTCACCGCGGTCCCTTCGTGTCGTCCTGGGCAGGGCGTGCCGGTCCTCCGGGCCGGTCCTCCGGGCCGGTCCTCCGTGCTGGTCCTCGGTGCCGGGCCGATCTTCCGTGCCGTCCCGGGCGGGCTCCGTGGTTTCCCCGGATGCGCGCGGCGCGGCCGGGCCGGGAGCATGGGCGTATGCCGGGCGCGGCCCCGGGAAGGGCGGGCCCGGGACGCGTCCCGGTGGCACGCGGGACCGCCCACCGGAACGCTGACGCGGTCCGACCGGCACGGTCAGTGTTCCGCACCCGGAGCGCCGGACGCGAGGGCCCGTTACCCGATTGATGCCCGCGGGCTCAGCGCGCGTCCGCGGCGCGCAGCCAGGTGAGGACGGCGAGCACCCGCTTGTTGCTGTCCTGCGGCCCCGGCGGCCCGCCCGACGAGACGATCTTCAGCTTGGTGAAGATGGCCCGGACGTGGTCCTCGACGGTGCGGGCGGACAGGTGCAGCCGCTTGCCGATCCCCGCGTTGGAGTGCCCCTCGGCCATCAGCGCCAGCACCTCCCGCTCGCGCTCGGACAGCCGGGCCAGCTCGTGCTCCCGGTGCCGGGCCTCGACGAGCCTGCTCACGACGTCCGGGTCGATGACGACCTCGCCGCGCATCACCCGCTCCAGCGCGGACCGCAGGTTCTCCACGTCGGTGACGTGGTCCTTCAGCAGGTACCCGACGCCGCGCGGCTGGTCGCGGAACAGCTCCATCGCCTGCGGCGTCTCGTTGTAGGCCGACAGGACGAGCACGCCGGTGCCCGGGTGCCGGTCGAGGAGGCGCCGCGCGGCGACGACGCCCTCGTTGGTGTAGGTCGGCGGCATGTGCAGGTCGATGATCGCCACGTCGGGCGGGTCGCCCGCGACGCGGGTGACGAGCTCGTCACCGGAGGCGGCGGACACGACGACCTCGATGCCGACCGTGGTGAGCAGGGTGACCAGGGCCTGCCGGAAGATCCCGCTGTCCTCGGCCACGGCTACTCGCATGGCAGGTCCATCCTCACCGTCGTGCCCCGCCCGGGGCCGCCGTCGAATTCCACGTGCCCGCGCAGCGCCCGGAGCCGGCCGGACAGCCCCGGCAGGTCGGCGGGACCGGCGGCCGGGCCGCCCGCGCCGTCGCAGCTCACCTCCGCGACCAGCCGCCCGCCCTCGGCGCCGACGCGCACCAGCACCTCTGACGCACGCGCGCGCTCGACAGCGTACGACAGCGCCTCGCAAAGCGCAGAGTAAAGCGTGGACTCGATCTCGCGGGAGAACCGGCGGCCGGTGACGTCGAGCTTGACCCGGGTGCCGAGCCGTTCGGCGACGACCTCCAGCGCGGGGCCGAGGCCGTCCTGCGCGAGCAGCGCCGGCTGCACCTCGCGGGCCAGCGCCCGCAGCTCGCCGAGCGCCTCCACCAGCTCGGCGCGGCAGGTCCTGGCGTGCTCCTTGACCACGGGGTCGTCGGTCACGGCCTCCAGCGTGCCGAGCATCGCGCCGAGCGCCAGGAGCCGCTGCTGGGCCCCGTCGTGCAGGTCCCGGGCGAGCCGCTCGCGCTCCACGGTCTCGGCGCGGACGAGCCTGCGGTAGGCGGAGCGGACCTGCTCCAGCCCCGCGTGCACGCTGGCCTGCAGCCGCGCGGTCTCCAGCGCCCGGCCGCCGGCGACCAGCGCGGCCTCGACCAGGGACTCGTGGTAGCGGAGCGCGCCGCCGAGCTCCACGACGGCGAGCCTGTCCCCCGAGGCGCTGACCACCCGGTGCCGCCAGCGTCCCGCCTCGCCGCCCGGGTCGATGTCCCGCTCGAAATCCGGGTCGATGTCGGCCGGACGCCCACGGGTGTCGACGTAGGTCTCCTCCATCGGCGCCCAGAACCATAACTCCAGCGTCGGGTCGTGCAGGACGTCGCGCAGCGCGTCGCGGACCCGCTCGACCGACACCGGCGCGGTGAGCCGCAGCATCCGGCCCGCGACGGTCAGCTCGCCGATGCGCAGGCGCAGCCCGGACGCCAGCAGCGTCAGCGGCACGAGGACGACGACCGCGCCCTGGACCACGTAGACCTGGAGGAGGTCGTCCAGCGGGATCGACGCCTCCATGATCGGCTTCTGGGTCACCGCGGCGGAGATGCCGACGAACGCCAGCGCGCCGGTCACCGGGAGGGTGAGCAGGCGCCGCAGCCGTCCCATCCGCGGCAGCCGCAGGAGCAGCACGACGGCGAACGACAAGGCCAGCAGGAGATACAGCACCGCGGAGACCTGGAGCACGGTCTGGAACAGCTCGAAGTCGGGGAACGGCGCGGGCCACCACACCGACTCGCCGCGAAACGCGGCCCATTCCGGTTTGGACGTCACCCACAGCGCCGTCGGGCAGACCAGCAGGATCACGCATGCCGCGGCCGTCCAGATCCGGTCGACCGGGTACTCCAGCCGCCCGCTCGGATACATCAGGACGCCGACGCCCAGCGCGAGGTAGAACTCGGCCTGCGCGTACGGCGACATGATCGGGCCGATGCCCGCGTCCCAGCTCGCCGCCCAGTTGGCCGCCCAGCACACCGACGCGGTCAGGAACAGCAGGCCGGTGCGCCGCGTCCGTCCGCCCGTCGCGAGCAGGACGCCCACCACCGCGAGCCCGGCGCAGCTCACCAGCGTGATCGCCGCGGCCCCCGGATGGTCACGCCAGTACGGCCAGCCGGCGACGAGCGCCAGCCCCGCCACCGCGAGCCCGGCGGCGAGGGCGCGCCTCGTCTCCGCGCCGAACCACGCCGGCGACCTGCGTCTCCGGGGGGCGGAAATCACCACGACCACCCTCTCCATGCTCGGACCTGCGGACACGTCCTGCCACCGGAAACCCACGGTGCGGGGGTCCGTGGTTTCCCGGGGCCGGTACGGCCGTGCGGACGGCGGAACCGGCCGCACGGGCAGTTTCCCCGACCGTCCCGCCTGACCACGGGGGCGTTATCCGATCGATGCGGGACTTCCCCTTACCCGAACGGAATTCACATTGCCGGGAAACGGTCCCGGGAAACCCCGGGACCGTATCCGGGCTCACCTGGATTGCCGATTCGATTCACGAATGCAAGGATCGTTTTCGCTCGGCAGGGGCGCAAGGGGGGAAAGGGGCGCGGGGGAAATGAACGGTGAGACGGTGGTGGACGGGGGGCGGGCGGGGGTCCGCCGCCCCGTCCTCGTCGACGCGTCGGGGCCGAGGCTGCCGGTCCTGGACAGGGCGCGGCTCCGGCCGCGCTACCGCACCATCCTGGCGGTCGACATCGAAGGCTCGACGACGCGCACCGACCCGGTCAAGGCGGAGTTGCGCCACGTGCTCTACCGGTTGCTGGAGGAGGCGTTCAACCGCGCCGGAATCGTGCCGGGACACCGGGAGGAGTACGTCGACCGCGGCGACGGGGTGCTCGTTCTCATCCCGCCGCTGGACGAGGTGCCGAAAACGCTGCTGCTGCACCCGGTCATGCCGCTCCTGTCCGCCCTGCTGGCGGAATACAATGCGGAGCGGCTGATCGCCCCGGGCGGCGACCGCCGAATTCGCATTCGCGTCGTCCTGCACGCCGGAGAGGTGCACAATGACGGGCGCGGCAATTTCGGCGAGGCGCTCGACGTCGCCTTCCGGCTACTGGACTCGCCGGAGGCGAAGCTCGCGCTGCGGCGCACCGCCGCGCCGCTGGTCCTGGTCGTGTCCGACGACATCTACCAGTCGATCGTGCGGCACGGCTACGAGGGCATCCGGGCGGAGTCGTACGTCCCGCTCGTCCGGCTGCGGGTCACCGGCCGGAGCCACCGGGGCTGGGTCCACAGCGGCACCGCGCTGGCGCCCGCCGCGCCGCCCGGCCTCGCCGCGCGGACGCGGCGCCTGCTGCACCGGCGCGCCGGCTGACGGTCAGCGCCGGCGGCCGACGCCCGCGAGGGTGAAGGTCCGCTCCGGATGCTCGACCGGGGGTCCGTACGGGTCGGGCCGCCACTGCGGCGTGTAGGTGAGGCCCGGTTCGAGGAGGTCGAAGGATCCGACGATGTCGAGGATCTCGGCGCGGCTGCGGCCCCAGAAGTGGCCGCTGGTCGGCTTGAACACCTTGCCGACGCCCTCGCCCGACTCCGGCTCCGGGTCCTGGGTGATGTGCGTGAACACCAGGTGGCTGCCGGGCGGCAGCGCGTCGTGCAGGCGCCGGACGGCCGCGGCGGCCTCGGCGTCGTCGTCGATGAAGTGCAGGACGCGGTCGAGCACGCACGCCACCGGCCGCTCGAAGTCGATGAGCGCGCGGACCTCCGGGGCGCGGGTCACGGTCTCGGGGCGCAGCGGGTCGCAGCTCGCCACCGCCGTGCGCGGCGTCCTGGCGAGCAGGGCCCGCGCGTGCACCAGCACGACCGGGTCGCCGTCGGCGAACACGACCGCCGCGTCCGGCGCCACCTCGGTGGCGACCTCGCGGACGTTCCCGCGGGCGGGCAGCTTGCTGCCGATGTCGATGAACTGGCGGACCCCCTCGCAGGCGAGGAGGCGGACCGCGCGGCCGATGAAGGCGTGGTTCTCCCGTGCCGCCAGCCGCGCCTCGGGGATGAGCTCGATCAGCTGCTCGGCCACCTCGCGGTCGGCGGCGTAGTTGTCCTTGCCGCCGAGCAGGTAGTCGTAGATCCGCGCCGTGTTGGGCGTCGTCAGATCGACCTCGGCGGGAGGCCACCTCTCATCGGCCATCGCTGCTCCACTCGTCCCCGGAGCACCGATGGTCTCACGGAGACCGGACGAATCGCCCGCGGGGGCGCGTATCTCAGTCCGGCGGCAGCGGGACGGACATGCCCTGATCACGGCCGA
Source organism: Actinomadura livida (assembly GCF_014648675.1). Taxonomy (GTDB): domain Bacteria; phylum Actinomycetota; class Actinomycetes; order Streptosporangiales; family Streptosporangiaceae; genus Spirillospora; species Spirillospora livida. The sequence continues at coordinate 64,939 of NZ_BMRO01000002.1, read as the reverse complement.
GGAGCACCGCGCGGGTGATCGCCGACGGCCCGAACCGGCCACGGACGCCGTCGACCGCGGCGTCCACCTCCCCCGCCCACGGGACCCCGTCCAGCGGGAGCGCGAGCTGCACGGCCCGGTCGTCGCGCAGGTCGCCGAGCGAGAGGCCGATCAGGGTGAGCCCGCGGCTCGCGATCAGCGGCCCGGCGGCGGCGAGCAGGCCGCGCGCCACGTCCAGGATCCGCGGCGTCTCGGCGGTCGCCTGCGGCAGCGTCCGCGAGCGCGTGGCCCGCGCGAAGTCGCCGAACCGCAGCCGGAGCGTGACCGTCCGGCACAGCCGCCGCGCCGCGCGCAGCCGGCCCCCGAGGCGGTCGGCCAGGCCGACGAGCATGGCGTCCAGCTCCTCCGGCGACCGGGCGCGGCGCCCCAGCGCCCGCTGCGCGCCCATCGACCGGCGCCGGACACCGGTGCGCACCGGGCGCGGGTCGCGGTTGCGGGCCAGGTCGTGCAGGTGGCCGCCGGCGCCGGGGCCGAGCAGCGACACGAGCGTGCTCTCCGGCATGTCGGCGACGTCCCCGACCGTCGTGACGCCGTACCGGGCGAGCCGGGCGGCGGTCGCGCGGCCGACGCCCCACAGGCTCCGCACCGGCAGCGGGCGCAGGAACTCCATCTCCCCTTCGGGCGGCACCACCAGCAGCCCGTCGGGCTTGGCGACACCGCTGGCGACCTTGGCGAGGAACTTGGTGCGCGCCACCCCGACCGTGATCGGCAGCCCGACCTCCTCGGCGACCTCCCGCCGCAGCCGCACCGCGACGTCCGCGGGCGGCGTCCGCAGCCCGTCCACGTCGAGGAACGCCTCGTCGATCGACAGCCCCTCCACCAGCGGCGTCGTGGCGCGGAAGACGGCGAACACCGCCTTGCTCGCCTCGGCGTAGGCGCTCATCCGGGGCTTGACGACGACCGCCCGCGGGCAGAGCCGCCGCGCCGTCCCGCCGCTCATCGCGGTCCGCACACCGTGCGCCTTGGCCTCGTAGCTGGCCGCCAGCACCACCCCCGACCCGACGATCACCGGCCGCCCGCGCAGCCCGGGATCGTCACGCTGCTCGACCGACGCGTAGAACGCGTCCAGGTCGGCATGCAAGATCACAGCACCACCCGACACGAACATATGTTCGCATAGTCCGCGTCCGTTCGCCCTTGCGGGGCCTGCGGCGGGGTGGCTCCGCCGCAGGCCCCGAAGGGGGTCACTCGTTGAAGAGGCGGCCGTAGTCCGCCATCGCCAGGGCGATGTCGGCCTGGGCCCAGAAGCGGTGGTAGGTGAACACCGGGGGTGTGGAGGTCTCGCCGTTGGCGTAGGCCCACACGCGGTCGAAATCGGGGTCGTCCTCGTAGAAGGAGCGGATGGACATGAACGTCGAGTTCGAGTTGATCGGGTCGCCGTTCGGCATGGTGCCGGTCCAGCCCGGCGGGATGTAGACCGGGTCGTTGACGCGGTCGTAGTCGCCCTTCGTCTCCTCGACGGTGACGCCCTTGCCGTCGGTGTGCCGCCACAGGGCGTCGAGGAGGTCCTTGGCGGTCTGCCTGGCGGCCTCGTCGCCGGACCTGGCCGCGTAGTACGTCAGGGTCTTGGCGTACGCGGCGGTGACGCCGACGTCGTCGGTGTGGTCCTCGACGGAGACGTGCAGGCCGGTGTTCGCCGACGGCATGCCGCTCGCGGACGACCAGTCGGCGTCGGGCGTCCCGGACCACCGCAGCGTGGACGGGATCTGGATGGCGCCCGTGGCCGGGTCCACCGTCGTCTCCGACAGCGCCCAGTCGACCCACTTGTCGAGGATCGCCTCGGCATCGGCGTTGCCGGTGACCTGGTACAGCTCGGCGACCCGCTCCATCGACCACGCCTGGAAGCCGAACCACTGGTTGCTCGGCGGGTCGTGGTAGACGGGCTGCCAGTCGTAGGCCATGCCGAAGAAGGTCGTCAGGTTCGAGGGCGGCGTGCTGTAGCTGCCCTCCCAGCTGTTCGCGACCCCGCCCGCGATGGCGCCCTCGGCGGACTGCAGCCACTTGTAGAGCTGCAGCTGCCGGGTGAGGCTGGTCTCCCAGTCGGCCTTCGCCGTCGCGCCCCGCGGGGCGAGCGCCGGGTCGTTCACCAGCGCCCAGGCGGCGAAGGGGTTCTGGTAGCCGAAGTGCGAGGCGCCGTCGCCGATGCGCCACGCCCAGCCGGCGCCGGAGTCCAGCGCACCGCCCCACGCGTAGTACCACGACAGGAGGTAGTGGGCGCTGCTCTTGCCGGTCCCGCCGGGGCAGGACGAGGCGGGGTGGCAGTCGCCGATCTCCTTGAAGTACTTGTCGAAGAACGCGTACCGGAGGTAGTCGCCCAGCTTGCCCGCCTTGGCGACGGTGGCCGAGACCTCGCCGGCCTTGCCCTGCTCGCCGGCCCAGACGTTGGCCCAGTACGCGGCCTGGATGGCGCGGGCGTCGGCGTCGGGCGCGTTGGTGAACTTCCACTGCTCGGCGTAGGAGTCGTCCTCGATGAACAGGTCGAGGAAGCCGTTGGGGCCGCCGTACTCGAACCTGTCGCACGTCGGCTGCGGGACGGTCTCGAACACCGATTCCTGCGAGCCGCGCTGGTAGGTGTTGATGTAGGACGGGCCGTCGGCGCCGGGCCCTTCTTCACAGCCGCCGCCCGGCGTGTTGCCGTAGCCGTAGACGTTGTCCACGTCCTGCAGCCAGTGCATGCCGTAGACGTCGTCGGTGCCGTACGCGGCCTCCAGTTCCGACGCGATCGGGTCCTGGCCGGTGGGGACGCTGTCGTCGATCGGACTCGGGTAGTCACTCGGGTCGGGATGCTCGGCGGCGTACGTGGCGGGCGAGGACGGGTCGTAGAACGAGTTCGTCGGCTGGTCCTCGCTGGTCGGGATCATGTACCTCTCCATCAGCGACCAGGAGTCGTTGAACGGCTGCCAGTTCTGCGTGACCTTGCCGTACATGGCCTCCAGCCAGATGAGGTAGCTGTACGCCTCCGACGTCGTCTGGTGCCCGTGGTCCGGGGCCTCGATCAGGAACGTCTCGACCGAGTGGTACGGGATGCCCTCGGGGCTGAAGTAGCCGTTCGCCGGGTCCTTGATCTTGTTGTACTGGTCGAGGAACCGCTGCGTGTAGGTGCCGCCGCCGGTCTCGACCTGCGTCGCCGTCACCTCGGCGGCCGCGTGGCCGGGCGCGGTGGAGGTGAACGTGGCGGTGCCGGTCCCGGTGTCGTTCGCGGTGATCTCCACGTTGCGGGCGGTGGACCAGTTCTGCGGCGTGAACGTGAGCGTGCCGCCGCCGGTGACCGACAGGCCGCTGTTGCCCGCGGTGCGGGTCGTCGTCACGGTCACGTCGCCGGACGGGGCCTCCGACAGCCGGACGCCGAACGTGGCGGTCGAGCCCTGCGCGACGGTCAGCGCGGCCGGGCTCGCCACGACGCTCGCCTCGGCGGTCACCGTGATGCCCACCGGGGTGGACTCGCCGGTCGCGCCGTTGCTGTCGGTCGCCCTTGCGTAGACCGAGTGGGCGCCGGCCTCGGACGGCGTCCAGTTCAGGCTGTATGGGGCGGTGGTGTCGGCCGCGCCCAGGCTCCCGTCCTGGTTGAAGAACTCGACCTTGGCGATGGACGCGCCGTCTGCGGCCTGGGCGGTCGCCGCCAGCGGCACCGAGGCGCCCACCGAGTACGTCGCACCGGCGGACGGGCTGGTCAGTGCCACGGTCGGCGCGGGCGCGGTCTCGTTGCAGCGCGTGCCGTTGAGGGTGAACACGGTGGGTTCGGCGTTCGTGCCGCTGTAGCTGAACTGCGCGCCCACGTTGACGGTCGCGCCCGTGCCCAGTGACCCGTTCCAGCTCTCGTTCGTGACGGTGATCTCCGAGCCGGACTGGGACCATCTGCCCGACCAGCCGCTGGTCAGCCGCTGGTTCCCCGAGTAGGAGTAGGTCAGCTCCCAGCCGTTGAGTGGGTCGCCCTGGTTGGTGATGTCGATGCTCGCCGTGAAGCCGCTGCCCCAGTCGTTGGCCGTGTAGGCGACCTTGCAGGACGCCGCGGCGGCCTGCGCGGGCACCACGGCGCCCAGGCCGCCGAAGAGCAGCGTCAGCACGGCGCCCGCGGCGGTGAGCGCGCGCCATCGTTGTCGTCTTCTCACCTGTGTTCCTTCCTGTAGAGCCCGTTCTCCGGGCACGGCGGGCTCCGCCACCGGCGGAGTCCGGTGGCGGTGCGGAGAGAGGCGGGACGAGCGGCCCGCGTCAGCCCGGGGTCGTCAGCCGGACTCCCGGATGATCAGCTTGGTGCGCAGCACGACGGCGCGCTCGCCGGCGGGCCGGCCCCCGGTGCAGGCCCGCAGCTCGCGGGCCAGCCGGGCACCGAGGTCCTCGGCCGGCTGCTGGACGGTCGTCAGCCGGGGCCGCACCTGCCGGGCGACCGGGGCGTCGTCGAACCCGACGACGGCCACGTCGTCGGGGACGCGGCGCCCCGCGCGGCGCAGCGCGCTGAGGGCGCCCACGGCCATCTGGTCGGACGCGGCGAGCACGGCGTCGACGTCCGGCCGCCGTTCCAGCAGCCGGCGCATCGCCCGCTCGCCGGACAGCCGCCCGAAGTCGCCCTGGCAGACGAGCCCGTTGACGCCCATGCCGGCCTCCTGTGCGGCGAGCCGGTAGCCGGCCAGCCGGTCCACGCCCGCGCCCATGTCGGGGGGCCCGGCGATCGTGCCGATGCGGCGCCGCCCGGAGGCGAGCAGGTGCCGGACGGCGGCCTGCGCACCGCCCAGGTTGTCGACGTCGACGTACGGGAGCGCGACGTCCTCCAGGGGCCGGCCGGCCAGCACGACCGGGGCGCCCGCGGCCGCCTGCACCAGCGGCGCGAGATGGTCGCGGCGGGCGCCGAGGAGCAGCACGCCCTCGGCCTGCCCGCCGCGCAGGTAGCCGGTGGTCGCCCGCCACTCCTCCGCCCGGCCGGCCATGAGGACGACGAGCGGCGCGCGCCCGGCGAGCTCGCGCCGCACGCCCCACAGCAGGCGCGCGAAGTAGGGGTCGCCGAGGACGCGGCAGCCGTCCTCGCACACGACGGCGGCGATCGTCCCGGAGGAGACGCGGTCGGGGGAGCCCGCCCGGCGGCGGACGTAGCCGAGCCGCTCGACGGCGGCCTCGACCTGGAGCCGGGCGGCCCGGCTCACCCGGGCGGATCCGTTGAGCACGCGGGACGCGGTCGCCGGGGAGACTCCGGCGAGCTGGGCGACGTGCGCGAGGGTCGGGGGGCGGGCGGGGAGGACGGGGTGGACGGGTTCTTCGGTGGGGTGGGTGAGGGTCACGCTTTGGCACTCCCTTCGGGGGTTCCCGGCCTTGCGAGGGGGTGGGGCCGGGTCGGGGAGTAGTGGGAGCGCTCCCAAGAATCCGTTCGGACGCGCGCCCTGTCAAGGGCCGCCGGGACACGGGTTCGCCGCCGCCGCGCGCGCACCCTCACCGCGTGCGCGAGGACCCCGTGAAAGTTCGTGAAAGGAATGGAACAGGTCTTCCCCACCCGCGCCAGACCGTTCTACGTTCACCGTCAGTCCAGGAGTGGGAGCGCTCCCAAGCCGATCGCACCGATGTGAGAGCGGAGATCCGATGAGATCGCTCACCCCCCGCACCGCCGCGGTGGCCGCGCTGGCCGGGGCCCTCCTCACGGCGGGCTCGCTGGTCACCGGCGCCGGCCAGGCCCTCGGCACCGCGCAAGCCGCGGTCGCCTGCGAGGTCGACTACACCACCAACGACTGGGGAACCGGGTTCACGGCCGCTCTCACGATCACCAACCTGGGACCGTCCGTGGACGCGTGGACGCTGACCTACGCCTACGGCGGGAACCAGCGGCTCGCGAACGGCTGGAACGGCCGGTGGTCCCAGTCCGGCGGCACGGTCACCGTCACCAACGAGAGCTGGAACGGCTCCCTCGCGACCGGCGCGGCGGTCCAGGTCGGGGCGCAGTTCACCTACAGCGGGACGAACACCGCCCCGTCCGGCTTCACCCTGAACGGCGCGGCCTGCGGCGGCGAACCGACCGATCCGCCCACCGACCCGCCGACAGACCCGCCCGACGGGACGGCCCCCGAGCTGAGCGTCTCGGGCAACAGGCTCGTGGACGCCGGCGGCGACACCGTCCGGCTCCGCGGGGTCAACAGGTCCGGCGGGGAGTTCGCCTGCGTGCAGGGCTACGCCTTCTGGGACGGCCCGATGGACGCCGCGTCGGTCGCCGCCATCAGGAGCTGGAACGTCAACGCGGTCCGGGTGCCGCTCAACTCCGACTGCTGGCTGGGGCTGGAGAACGTCGATCCCGCCTACCGCGGCACCGCGTACCAGAACGCGGTCAAGGACTACGTCGCCCTTCTCAAGGAGAACGGCATCACGCCGATCCTGGAGCTGCACTGGAGCCGCGGCCTGTGGACGGGTTACGACAGCCACTGCGAGACGGCGGCGGCCGAGTGCCTCAAGCCCATGCCGGACGCCCAGTACGCGCCCGAGTTCTGGAGGCAGCTGGCCAATGCGTTCAAGGGTGACAGGGCCGTGGTCTTCGACCTGTTCAACGAGCCGTACCCGAACAACCTCCAGGTCATGGACTACGAGCAGGCGTGGCAGTGCTGGCGGGACGGCGGGGACGCCTGCCCCGGCCTGACCTTCGAGGCGGCCGGGATGCAGGACCTGCTCGACGCCGTCCGCGGCACCGGCGCCGCCAACGTCGTCCTGGCCGGCGGCAACAGCTACAGCAACGACCTCAGCCGGTGGCTCGCGATGAAGCCGTCCGACCCGACCGGGAACCTCGCGGCGTCCTGGCACTCCTACAACTTCAACTACTGCAGCGACGAGGCCTGCTGGGACGAGCAGATCGCGCCCGTCGCCGCGCAGGTCCCGCTCGTCGCCGGCGAGTTCGGCGAGAACACCTGCGCCCACGGCTACGCCGACAGGCTGATGGCCTGGCTCGACGCGCACGGCGGGTCCTACCTCGGCTGGACGTGGAACACGTGGGACTGCTCCAGCGGCCCCTCCCTGATCAGCTCCTACGACGGCACCCCGACCCCGTACGGCGCCGGGCTCCGCGACCACCTGCTCGCCGCCCCCTGACCCCCACTGGCACGACGCCCACCCCCACCAGAGGAGGAAACCGGATGAAACACCCCCCAGCGCGCAGGAGCCGCGGCGCCCGCCGCGGCCTCGCGGCCGCATCGGCCGCACTCCTGCTCGCCTCAGGCACGGTCGCGCTGGCCCAGACCCAGGCCAGCGCGGCCGCCGGGTGCAGAGTCGACTACACCACCAACGACTGGGGCAGCGGCTTCACCGCCAACGTCGCGGTCACCAACCTCGGCGACCCGATCACCGGCGGCTGGACGCTGGAGTGGGACTTCCCCGGGAACCAGCGGGTGACGTCCGGCTGGAACGGGACGTTCTCGCAGTCGGGCGCGCACGTCACCGTGACGAACCCGAGCTGGAGCAGCACGCTCGGCACCGGCGCGTCCGTCACCCCCGGGTTCCAGGCGACCTACTCCGGCAGCAACGCGGCCCCCGCCCGGTTCACGCTGAACGGGACCGTCTGCGACGGGACGACGGGCCCGACCGACCCGCCGACGACGGATCCGCCCACCGATCCGCCGGGTGACCGCGTCGACAACCCGTACGCCGGCGCAGATGTGTACGTGAACCCCGAGTGGTCGGCCAACGCCGCCTCCGAACCGGGCGGCTCCGCCGTCGCCGACGAGCCGACCGGCGTCTGGATGGACCGCATCGCGGCGATCGAGGGCGCCAGCGGCCGGATGGGCCTGCGCGACCACCTGGACGAGGCGGTCGACCAGGGCGCCGACACGATCCAGGTCGTGGTCTACAACCTGCCCGGACGCGACTGCGCCGCGCTCGCGTCCAACGGCGAGCTCGGCCCGGACGAGATCGACAGGTACAAGGCGGAGTTCATCGACCCGATCGCGGAGATCCTCGGCGACGACGCGTACGCCGGCCTGCGGATCGTCACGGTCGTGGAGATCGACTCGCTGCCGAACCTGGTCACCAACGTGGGCACCGGGGACGTCGCGACCGAGAACTGCAACGAGATGCTGGAGAACGGCAACTACCAGAAGGGCATCGCCTACGCGCTGCAGAAGCTCGGCGCCATCCCGAACGTCTACAACTACATCGACATCGGCCACCACGGCTGGCTCGGCTGGGACGACAACTTCTCCTCCTCCGCCGACCTGCTCACCGAGGTCGCCCAGCAGTCCGGCTCACTGGGCAACGTGGCCGGGTTCATCACCAACACGGCCAACTACGGGGCGCTGAAGGAGCCCCACTTCACCATCGACGACTCGGTCGGCGGCACGTCCGTCCGGCAGTCCTCGTGGGTCGACTGGAACCGCTACGTGGACGAGCTGTCGTACGCGCAGGCGTACCGGCAGGAGCTCATCGGCAACGGGTTCGACCAGGGCATCGGCATGCTCATCGACACCAGCCGCAACGGCTGGGGCGGCTCCGAGCGCCCGGCGGGCCCCGGCCCGACGACGGACGTGGACGCCTATGTCGACGGCGGCCGGACCGACCGGCGCATCCACCTCGGCAACTGGTGCAACCAGTCCGGGGCGGGCCTCGGCGAGCGGCCGACCGCGAACCCCGAGCCGGGCATCGACGCCTACGTGTGGATCAAGCCGCCCGGCGAGTCGGACGGGGCGAGCGAGGAGATCCCGAACGAGGAGGGCAAGGGCTTCGACGAGATGTGCGACCCCGCCTACGGGGGCAACCCGCGCAACGGCAACAACCCGAGCGGCGCCCTGCCGGACGCGCCGATCTCCGGGCACTGGTTCTCCGCGCAGTTCCGTGAGCTGCTCGCGAACGCCTACCCGCCCGTGCAGTAGCAGGTAGCCGGCCACCCAGGGAAACGGCCCCGTGATCCGCTCCGGTCACGGGGCCTCTCCCTGTCCGGGCCGGGATCGGCCGCCCGTCCCCCTTCGCGGCCTGCCGGGAAAAGGGAGCGGCCCGCGGCATCCCCTGTCGGATGCCGCGGGCCACATTCTCTTGTCTTCGGGAGCTTCCGTCTTCGGGAGCCCGGTCCTGGAGCAGTTCCCTTTCAGCGGTGCCGGTAAAACAGCGGCCGGCGGATCAGGTGGTCATGCAGTGCGGGTCGAGGCCGGCCGCCGCGCCGGACGTGTTCACCGTGAACCCGAACGTGGTGGACTGGCCGACCCCCAGCGCGCCGTTCCAGCCGGCGTTGGTGACGGTGAGGTCGGATCCGGACTGGGTGTAGGTGCCGTTCCAGAGGCTTCCGATCGTCTGCCCGCTGGGGAGGGTGATGTGGGCCATCCAGCCGTTGATCGGGAGCGTGCCGGTGTTGGTGACCGTGACCTCGCCCTGGTAGCCGCCGCCCCAGCTGTTGACGGAGCGGAAGGCCGCCGTGCAGACCATGCCCGGGGTGTCCGGCGGATCGGTGGGCGGGTCCGTCGGCGGGTCGGTGGGGTCGCCGTTGCCGGGGCCGACCCCGGTGACCTCGCCGTTGCCGCCGTCGAAGACGACGTCGGAGCAGCTGTAGAAGGTCTCCCGGCTGTCGGAGCGCTCCCACACCGTGTAGATGATGTGGCGGCCGCTCTTGCCGGACGGGAGCCGCGCGTTCCAGTGGTAGTAGGCGTTCTCGTTGCCGGGCGACCCGACGCTGGGCGGGTCGGTGGCGCTGTAGAAGGGCTGCGCTTCGAGGTCGCTCCAGGCGAGCGGCCGCGTCGGGCTCCAGGAGTCCTTGGTGATGTAGGTACGGAACGTTCCCGGGTGCGCGGCCCACTTGTTGTACCGGAACTCGATGTCCGCGCCGGCCGTGAGGTGCGTGACGGGCCAGTCGTTGCGGGCCAGGTCGTAGCCGCTGAAGTCGTACACGACCGCGCCGCCGCTGCAGAGCTCCCCGTCGGGGATGAAGCCCTCGGTGCGGCCCTCGCCGTCCGAGCGCAGCACCGCGAACCAGTTGTACAGCGAGCTGGTGCCGCTCTGCGCGACGGCCGCGGCGCAGGCGGGGTTGTTCGGGATGATCTGCCCGGTCTGGGTCAGGCCGTCCTTCCAGCACAGGTAGGTGCGGCTGCCGGGCACCATCGGCGCGCCGTGCGCGGCCGCCTGCGGCGCGGTCAGCAGCGACCCGGCCACGATCGCCGGGCCGAGGACGGCGCCGGCCAGCAGGGCCTTGTTCTTCCTGGCGGCCCGCTTGCCGGCGGCCCGCCTCCGGAGGGCCGGTCTTCGCGAGGTCGCTCTTCGGGGGGTTCGTGTCCGGGTCGACATCGTCCTCCGTTCACGGGGGTCGGAGAGATAGGTCCACCCGGACGCTAACCCCGGCCGGTGAGGCCGGTGAACAGCCTTTTCACCCTTTCACCGCCGTGTTTCCGCACGCCCGCGCGTGCCGGGCGGCCCCGGTCCTCAGCCCTTGGTGGCGCCCGCGGTGAGACCTCCGATCAGCTGGCGCTCGGCCACGGCGTAGAACAGCAGGGCGGGGATCATCGCCAGCACGATGTAGGCCATGACCATGGCGTAGTCCGTCGAGTACTGCCCCTGGAACTGCTGGATGCCGACGGGGATCGTGTGCCACTTCTCGTCGGCCAGCACCAGCAGCGGCAGGAAGAAGTTGTTCCAGCTCGTCACGATGGCGAGGACGGACACGGTGCCGATGGCGGGCCGCGCCATCGGCAGCAGGATGCGCCAGAAGAAGCCGAACCTGGTGCAGCCGTCCATGATCGCCGCCTCCTCCAGCTCGGCCGGGATCGTCCGGAAGAAGGAGCGGAGGATGATGATCGTGATGGGCAGCGCGAACGCGGCCTGCGGCAGGATCACGCCGAGGGGGTTGTTCAGCAGCCCGAACTGGCGCAGCAGGACGAACAGCGGCAGCACCGCCACCGCCGGCGGGAACATCAGCCCCGCCGCGAACGCCGTGAAGAAGACCTCGCGGCCGCGGAAGGCGTAGCGGGCGAACGCGAACGCCGCCAGCGCCGACACCGCGACCGTGATCGCCGTGGTGAGGACGGCGATCATGACGCTGTTGCCGACCTGCTGCCAGAAGGCGCCGGACGACAGGACGGTGCCGTAGTTGGAGAACATCCACTCGTCCGGCAGCCCGATCGGGTTGGTGGTGAGGGCGCCCGTGGTCTTGAGGCCGGCCAGCACCGCGTACAGCAGCGGGACGACGATGAACGAGCCGAGTACCCAGACCAGCGTGTGCCGGGAGATGCTCCGCGCGATCGCCTGGCGGGTCATCGGCGGCCTCCCGCGGAGGTGACCGCGCCCTGCAGGTCGCGGCTGAGCGCGTAGCGCTGGTACAGCAGGGAGAAGACCATGCTGATCACGAACATGGCCACGCTGATCGCGCTGGCGTAGCCCATCTGGTACCGCTTGAACCCGAACTCGTACATGGTGACGGCCATCGTCTCCGTTGCATGCGTCGGCCCGCCCGTCGTGGTGACCCACACGAGGTCGAACAGCTGGATCGTGCCGATGACGGACAGGAACACGCTGATCCGCAGGGTCGGTGCCAGCAGCGGCAGCGTCACGCTGCGGAACCGCCGCCAGGCCCCCGCCCCGTCGATGGACGCGGCCTCCAGGACCTCCTTCGGGATGCCCTGCAGCCCGGCGAGGTAGATCATCATGTGGAAGCCGAAGTACTTCCACGTCATGACGGCGATCAGCGTGGGCAGCGCGGTGTCGGGGTCGGAGAACCACTTGCCGGCGAGGCCGCCGAGCAGCGGCAGGTCCTCGACGAGGGTGTCGGCGAGCCCGTTGCCCGGCAGGAAGATGATGCCGAACAGGACGCCCGCGATCACCTCGGACAGGATGAAGGGCGCGAAGAAGATCGCCCGGTAGACCGCCCGGCCGCGCATCCGCTGGTTCAGCAGCACCGCGGTCGCGAGGGCCAGCGGGAGCTGGAGGACCAGGGTGAGCACGACCAGCAGGAAGCCGCGCCACAGGTCGCCGCGGAAGACCTCGTCGCCGGCCAGGCCCCGGAAGTTGTCCAGGCCGACGAAGTCGTCGGGGAAGCCGAAGCCGCCCCACTTGAAGAAGCTGGTGAAGAAGGCGACGAGGATCGGCGTCAGGACGAAGCAGAGGAACAGCAGCAGCGCGGGGACGAGGAACCAGGTGCTCGCCAGCCAGCCGCGCAGCCGGGTGCCCGCGGACGCCTTGGGGCCCCGCTCGCGCGGGGCCCGTGCAGCGTGCCGCGGCCGGTCATCGGTCGTGGCGGACAGGGTCATTGGCTCTTGGCCACCTTGGTGACCGCCTGCGTGACCTCCTGGGCCGACTTCTTGCCCGCGATGAGCGAGGCGACGCTGTCATTGACCTCCTGGCCGACGGCGGGCGGGAACGCCTGGTCCAGGTAGAGCTGGAAGCCGGCCGAGGTGTTCAGCGCCTCGGCGACCATCTTGCGGTTCGGGTCGTCCAGCGCGCTCTCGGCGCCCTTGACGACCGGCATGGACGCGCCCGAGGTCACCTGCTCGCGCTCGTTCGCCTCGTTCATGAAGAAGGTGAGGAAGTCCAGGGCCTCCTTCGGCGCGTCCTTGCTGACCGCGAAGCCGTTGCCGCCGCCGAACACGTCGGTCACGGCGCCCGGCCCGCCCTCGACGGTCGGGAACGGGAACCAGCCGAGGTCGTCGCCCAGCTCGTTGCCGGACGCGTCCACCTGGACGGCGGGCGCCCACTGGCCCATCAGCTCCATGGCCGCCTTGCCGGCGCCCATGGTCGCGGCCTGCCCGCCGGGCGTGTCGTAGCCGGCGTTCTGGAACCCCTGCTGGAAGGGCTGCAGGTCGGACAGCTCCTTCAGCTTCTCACCGGCCTGGACGAACGGGGCGCCGCTGAAGTCGTTGCTCTGTGCGGCCTGCTCCATCGCCTGCATGCCGCCGATGCGCATCGCGAGGTAGGACCAGTAGTAGTGGCCGGGCCACTTGTCCTTGCCGCCGAGCGCGATGGGTGTGACGCCGGCGTCCTTGAGCTTGCGGACGGCGTCCATGAACTCGGCCCAGGTCTTCGGCGGCCCGTCGATCCCGGCCTTCTCGAAGTGCTTCTTGTTGTACCAGAAGCCGACCATCCCCATGTCGTAGGGGACGGCGTAGGTCTTGCCGTCGAACTGGTACGGCTTCTTGGAGACGTCGGTCATGGTCCCGAGGACCTTGGACCCGTCGGAGGTGATGTCCTTGACCAGCCCGGCGTCGATCTGCTGCTTCAGGACGCCGCCGCCCCAGGTCACGTAGATGTCGGGCAGGTCGCCGGAGGCGACGAGCGCGGTCATCTTCGACTTGAACGCCTCGTTCTCCAGGTTGGTGGTCTTGACGGTGACGTTCGGGTTCTGCGCCTCGAACGCCTTGACGATCTTCGGGTACAGGCTCTGCGACGGCTCCGTCGTCGCGATGTTCATCCATTCGATCGTGACCTTGCCGCCCGACCCGGAGTCGTCCCCGCCGCAGGCGGCCAGCATGGGCGCGGCCGTGATCAGCACGGCTCCCGCGGAGACTGCGGTGAGGAAGGAACGGCGCGGTAGGTGAGGGATGCCCATGGTGGTCTCCTGGATCGGGGGTGGAGGCCGGTGGCCTGGACGTGCCGACCGGATCGATCTCGGCTCGAAATATTTCGAAAGTCTTCGGGGCTCCGTTGACGTGGAACTCTAAGAACGCGACCCCCTACGGTCAACCCCTCAGCGGCGGTTGACCGCAATTAGGTGCGGAAGAGTTATCGATACTGGGGGCTAGGAGTCTGCGAAACATTGCGATACTGTTCGCAATCGTTTCCTCGGCAAGGAGAAGAGCGTGCCCGTGCGCACCACCGACGAGATGCCGGACCGGCCGTCCCGGCCGACGCTGGCGCTCATCGCCGCCGAGGCGGGCGTCTCCCCCGCCACGGTGTCCAAGGTCCTCAACGGCCGGACCGACGTCGCCGCCGCGACCCGCGAGCGGGTCGAGGCGCTGCTGCGCACCCACAACTACCCCGGGCCCGGCGGCGCCCGGCGCGCCCGCCGGTCCGGCCTGATCGACCTCGTCCTCGCCGGGCTGGACAGCCCCTGGGCGGTGGAGATCCTGCGCGGCGTGGAGGCCGAGTGCGCCGAGCACGGCACCGGCGTCGTCGTCTCGCTGGTGCGGGAGGACGACGCGCGCCCGCCCAGCTGGGCGAACCTGCCCGCACTGCACCACAGCGACGGCGTCATCCTGGTGACGTCCCGCATGACCCGCCGCCAGCGCGACCAGCTGGCGCGGGCCGGGGTGGGGCTCGTCCTCGTCGACCCGGTGAACATCCCGGACAACGACATCGCCAGCGTCGGCGCCACCAACTGGGCCGGCGGGATGTCCGCCACCGAGCACCTGATCGAGCTGGGCCACCGCCGCATCGGCATGATCGGCGGCCCGGAGGACATGCTCTGCACCCAGGCCCGGGTGGACGGCTACCGGACGGCGCTGGAGCGCGCCGGTATCGCCGTCGACAAGGACCTCGTCCGCTACGGCGACTTCCACCACCGGGGCGGGTTCGCCCGCACGCGCGAGCTGCTGGAGCTCCCGGAACCGCCGACGGCGGTCTTCGCCGGCAGCGACGAGCAGGCGATGGGCGCCTACCAGGCGGCCCGGCTCGCCGGCCTGCGCATCCCCGAGGACCTGAGCGTCGTCGGCTTCGACGACCTGCCGACCTGCGAGTGGCTGTCGCCGCCGCTGACGACCGTCCGGCAGCCGCTGGAGGAGATGGGCCGCGTCGCGGCCCGCACCCTGCTCCAGCTGCTCGACGGGCGGCCGCCCCTGACCCCCCGCGTGGAGCTGGCCACCGATCTGCGTGTCCGCGCCTCCACCGCACCACCACCCTCGGAGGAGCGATGACCGAAGCCGTCCCGGCCCCGAGCGCGAGCGCCACCCGTGAACCCTGGCGCGACCGCGGGCTGCCGGTCGCCGAGCGGGTCGCCGACCTGCTGGCCCGGATGACGCCGGAGGAGAAGGCGGGCCAGCTCGCCGGGTACTGGGCGATGCCCGCCGAGCCCGGCGCCCCCGTGGCCCCGATGGAGGACGACTCCCACGAGCTCGCCCCGACGCTGGACGAGGTCATCGACCGCGGCCTCGGCCAGCTCACCCGGGTGTACGGGACCGTGCCCGTCCCGGCCGCCGAGTCCGCCGCCCGGCTCCGCGAGCTGCAGCGCCGCGTCGCCGCCGCGAACCGGTTCGGCATCCCGGCGATCGCGCACGAGGAGTGCCTCAACGGCTTCATGACGTGGGGCGCCACCGTGTTCCCCAGCCCGCCGGCCTGGGGCGCGACGTTCGACGCCGGCCTCGTCGGCGAGATGGCCGCGGCGATCGGCGCGAGCATGCGGGCGGCCGGCGTCCACCAGGGCCTCGCCCCGGTGCTGGACGTCGTCCGCGACCCGCGCTGGGGCCGGACGGAGGAGTGCATCGGGGAGGACCCGTACCTCGTGAGCGTCCTCGGCACGGCCTACGTCCAGGGCTTGGAACGATCCGGCATCGTCTCGACGCTCAAGCACTTCGCCGGCTACTCCGCCTCCCGCGCCGGCCGGAACATGGCGCCCACCCCGATCGGGCCGCGCGA
The DNA here is from genome assembly GCF_014648675.1 of Actinomadura livida. Taxonomy (GTDB): domain Bacteria; phylum Actinomycetota; class Actinomycetes; order Streptosporangiales; family Streptosporangiaceae; genus Spirillospora; species Spirillospora livida. Next base: position 49,405 of record NZ_BMRO01000002.1, on the reverse strand, counting down.
GTTCGCCGACGTCATCGTCGAGCCGTTCGTGATGGCGCTGCGCGACGGCGGCGCCCGCTCGGTCATGCACTCCTACACCGACGTGGACGGGATGCCCGCCGCGGCCGACGAGCGGCTGCTGACCGGGCTGCTGCGCGACCAGCTGGGCCTGACGGGCATCGTCGTCGCCGACTACTTCGGCATCTCGTTCCTGCAGACCCGGCACCGCGTCGCCGCCTCCCGCGGCGAGGCCGCGGCGCTCGCCCTGCGGGCCGGGATCGACATGGAGCTGCCGACCGTGCGCTGCTACGGCACGCCGCTGATCGAGCAGGTCCGGCAGGGCGCCGTGCCCGAGGACCTGCTGGACCGCGCCGCCGCGCGCGTCCTCACCCTCAAGGCCGAGCTGGGCCTGCTGGACGGGCCGCCGGCCGACGGGGACGGCGCGGCCCTGGACCTCGACCCGCCCGAGCACCGGGCGCTGGCGCGGCGGCTGGCCGAGGAGTCGGTCGTGCTGCTGGCCAACGACGGCGGCGCGCTGCCGCTGCGCTCCGGTTCCGGGGTCGTGCTGGCGGGGCCGCTCGCCGAGGACCCGTTCGCGATGATGGGCTGCTACACGTTCCCGAGCCACGTCGGGCGGCAGCATCCGGAGCTGCCGCTGGGCGTGGAGATCCCGACGCTGGCGGAGGCGCTGCGGGACGAGCTGCCCGGCGTGCGGGTGGCGGGGTCCGAGGACGTCCTCGTCGCCGACGACGCCGACATCGACGCGGCCGTGGCGGCGGCGCGCGATGCCGGGCTGTGCGTGCTGGCGCTCGGCGACCGCGCCGGGCTGTTCGGCCGCGGCACGTCCGGGGAGGGCTGCGACGCCGAGACCCTGGCGCTGCCGGGCCGGCAGGCCGAGCTGGCCGCCGCGGTGATCGGCACCGGCACGCCCACGGTCGTCGTCCTGCTCACCGGCCGCCCCTACGCGCTGGGGGACATCGCCGACCGGGCCGCGGCCGTCGTGCAGGCGTTCCTGCCGGGCGAGGAGGGCGGCCGGGCGGTCGCCGGGGTCCTCGCGGGACGGGTCGAGCCGTCCGGGCGGATGCCGATCAGCGTGCCCCGCACCCCGACCGGCCCGCCCGTCACCTACCTGCGCTCGAAGATGGACGGCCCGCACGACTGGAGCGAGGTCGACCCGGCCCCGCTGTTCCCGTTCGGCCACGGCCTGACCTGGACGCGGTTCGAGTACGGCGGCCTGCGGGTCGGCGGCCCGGCCGGCACGGACGGGTCGGTCACGGTCAGCGCGGTCGTCCGCAACACGGGAGACCGCCCGGGGACCGAGGTCGTGCAGCTGTACCTGTCCGACCCGGTCGCGTCGGTGGTGCGGCCGGTGCGCTGGCTCGCCGGATGGGCCCGGGTCCGCCTGGAGCCCGGCGACGCGGCGCGGGTCGAGTTCGACGTGCACGCCGACCGGACCTCGTTCACCGGGCCCGACCTGCGGCGCATCGTCGAGCCCGGCGAGATCGGCGTCCACGTCGGCGGGTCGAGCGCCGACACGCCCCTGGAGGACTCGTTCACCCTGGAGGGCCCCGTCCGCGTCCTCGGCGCGGACCGGGTCCTGTCGGTCCCGGTGGAGGTGACGCTGCTGTGACGTCCGCCGCGCGATTCGAGAACCCGGTCCTGCCGGGGTGCCACCCCGATCCGTCGATCTGCCGGGTGGGCGACGACTTCTACCTCGTGACGTCGACGTTCGAGTGGTTCCCGGGCCTGCCGGTGTTCCACAGCCGCGACCTGGTGCACTGGCGGCAGATCGGGCACGCGCTGGACCGGCCGGACCAGCTCCCGCTGCAGGAGGTCCCCGCGTCCGGCGGGCTGTACGCGCCGACGCTGCGGCACCACGCGCCCCCGGGCGGGGAGGGGCGCTTCTACCTGATCTGCACGCTGGTGGACAGCCCGGAGTGGTCGGGGCACTTCGTGCTGACCGCGTCCGATCCGGCCGGGCCGTGGTCGGACGCGCACCGGCTGGACGGCGAGGGCATCGACCCGTCCCTGTTCTTCGACGACGACGGCCGCGCCTGGTGCACCGGCACCCGGCTCACCGGGCGGTACGAGGGGCACACGGAGATCTGGCTGCGCGAGTTCGACCCGTCCGCCCTCGCCCTCACCGGCGAGGAGCACGTCATCTGGGACGGCGCGGTGAAGGACGCGATCTGGTCGGAGGGCTCCCACCTCTACAAGATCGGCGGGCGGTACTACCTGCTCACGGCGGAGGGCGGCACCGCGCTGGACCACGCCGTGATGGCCGCGCGGGCCGACGAGGTCACCGGCCCGTACAGGGGGAACCCGCGCAACCCGGTGCTGACCCACCGGAACCTCGGCGCCGGCCATCCCATCGTCGGGACCGGCCACGCCGACCTCGTCGAGACGCCGGACGGCGATTGGTGGATGGTCCTGCTCGGGATGCGGCCGCACCACGGCGACCGGTGCGTCCTCGGCCGGGAGACGTTCCTGACCCCGGTGACCTGGGAGGAAGGCTGGCCGGTGACCGGCGGCCGGGTGGAGCCCGACCCGCCGGTCCCCGCCCTCCCGCCGCACCCGTGGCCCGCGGTGCCGCAGTGCGACCAGTTCGACGGGCCGGAGCTGGCGCCCGTCTGGAACGTGCTGCGCGCCCCGCGGGAACGCTGGTGGAGCCTGGACGAGCGCCCCGGGCACCTGCGGCTGCGCGTCCGGCCGGAGAGCCTCGCCGACGTCGCCAGCCCCTCGTTCGTCGGGCGGCGCCAGCAGCACCGCGACTTCGCCGCGTTCACCTCGCTCGACTTCGCCCCCGCCGACGAGGAGTGGGCGGGTCTCGCCCTGGTCCAGAACAACGACTTCCACGTCGTGCTCGTCTCGGCCGCCGACGGCATCCGCCTCGTCAAGCGGGAGCAGGGGATCGAGACGGTGCTGGCCGCGGCGCCGGCCGTCTCCGGGCCGGTCCGGCTCGGGTTCGAGGCCCGCGGCCGCTGGTACCGGGCGTCCTACGCGCCCGGCGACGCGGCCGGGCCGGACGGCTGGACGCCGCTCGGCGACCCCGTGGACGGCGACATCCTGAGCAGCCAGGTCGCGGGCGGTTTCACCGGCGTCTACATCGGCCCGTACGCCACCGCGAACGGCCGCGCGAGCACCAACCACGCGGACTTCGCCTGGTTCGAGTACCGCCCCCTCTAGCGCCCGCCGGATCCGGCCGGCGCTAGAGCAGCAGGGCGGGGTCGGCGATGACTCTTTCTATGACGAGGCCGGCGGCGCCCAGGACGGCCGCGCCCTCCGCGAGGCCGGAGACCTCGACCGGCGGCGCGCCGCGGCGCAGGGAGCCGGAGCCGCCGGCGAGGACGGCCTCGATCGGCGGGCGGATCCAGGCGGCCAGCGGGGAGAACACCCCGCCGAGCACGACGGTGTCCGGGTCGATCAGGTTGACGACGGAGGCGAGCGCCCCGCCGAGCGCGCGGCCGGCCCGGTCCACCGCGTCCCGGGCGGCCGGGTCGCCGGCGTCCAGGCGGCCGGCGAGCGTCCGCACCGGGTCGTCGGGAGCGGTTCCGGGCCCGGCCACCGGCAGCCCCGCCGCGCGCAGGATCGCCTCCTGCCCGGCGACCTGCTCCAGGCAGCCCCGGCCGCCGCAGGAGCAGGGCGGGCCGGCCGGGTCGGCCACCAGATGCCCCAGCTCCCCGGCGAAGCCGTGGGCCCCGCGGAACACCCGGCCGTCCACGACGATGCCCGCGCCGATCCCGATCTCGCCCGAGACGTGCACGAAGTCGCCGAGCCCGGCGCCGCCGCCGAACCACAGCTCGCCGAGGGCGGCCAGGTTGGCCTCGTTGTCGTACTCGGTGGGCAGCGCCAGGTCGAGGCCGGGCGCGCCGGTCACGGGGACGTCGGTCCAGCCGAGGTTCGGGGCGTGCCGCACGACGCCCTCCTCCCGGTCGAGCAGGCCGGGGAGCGCGACCGCCGCGCCGGCGACGGCCAGGCCCTGCGCCGCGACGGCGGAGACGGCCTCGGCCGCCAGCGCGGACAGCGCGGCGAGGACGGCCCCGGGCTCGCGCCCGCGGTGGTCGGTGCTGAGCACGTGCCGGTAGCGCACCCGCTTGCCGAGGTCGAGCACGCAGGCGGCGAGGTAGTCGACGTTGACCTCCAGGCCGAGCCCGGCGGCGCCGTCGCCGCGGACGGACACGCCCACGCCCGGCCGCCCGCGCTCCCCCTCGTGGACGGGCGCGCCGCCCCGCACCAGCCCCGCGCCCTCCAGCAGGCCGACGAGGTTGGAGACGGTCGTCTTGGTGAAGCCCGTCAGCTCGGCGAGCCGCGCCCGGGTCACGGGCTGGTGGCGGGCGATGTGCTCCAGGACGACGGCGAGGTTCCGCTCGCGCATCGTCGCGTGCCGGACGGGGGCGTTCGCGGACTTCGTCATGAATGAACCCTAATTGAAACCGGTGTATAGGCAGGATCGTGCCCCTCTGCTACGTTAATTAGTCCACGCTTTTTACGAAAGGTGGGCGGATGACCGGGAACCTGGTCGCGGGCGTCGACTCCTCGACCCAGTCGACGAAGGTCGTCCTGTGCCGCGCCGGGGACGGCGCGGTCGTCGCCGAGGCGACGGCACCGCACCCCGACGGCACCGAATGCCATCCCGACCACTGGTGGAACGCGCTGTCGCGGGCGCGGGAGCTCCTCGAACGGGCCGACGCGGTCGCGGTCGCCGCGCAGCAGCACGGCATGGTCGCCCTCGACGGCGCGGGCGAGGTCGTCCGGCCCGCCCTGCTGTGGAACGACACCCGCTCGGCGCCGCAGGCCCGCGCCCTCGTCGAGGAGCAGGGCGGCGCCAAGGCGTGGGCGGAGCGGACCGGCAGCGTGCCGCGCGCCTCGTTCACCGTCACCAAGCTGCGCTGGATGGCCGAGCACGAACCCGCCAACGCGCGGCGCACCGAGCGGGTGCTGCTCCCGCACGACTGGCTGACGCTGCGGCTCGGTGCCGCCGAGCCGGTCACCGACCGCGGTGACGCGTCCGGGACCGGCTACTGGTCCCCCGCGGCCGGCGGCTACGTGCCCGGCCTGCTGCGGGCCGCGCTCGGCCGGGACGCCGAGCCGCCGCGCGTCGCCGCGCCGGGCGAGCGGGTCGGCGAGACGGCGTGGGGCGCGGCGCTCGGCGCGGGCACCGGCGACAACATGGGCGCGGCGCTCGGCCTCGGGCTGCGGCCCGGCGACGTCGTGGTGTCGATCGGCACGTCCGGCACGGCCTTCGCGGTCGCGGACGAGCCCGCCGCCGACCCGTCCGGCCTGGTCGCGGGGTTCGCCGACGCCACCGGCCGGTTCCTGCCGCTCGTCGCCACGCTGAACGCCGCCCGGATCCTGACGGCCGCCGCGGCGATCACCGGGGCGGCGCTGGACGAGCTGTCCGCGCTCGCCCTCGCCGCCGCGCCGGGCGCCGGCGGCGTGACCCTGCTGCCCTACCTCGACGGCGAGCGGACCCCGGACCGGCCGGACGCGACCGGCGTGCTCGCGGGGCTCACCACGGCCAACGCGACGCGGGAGAACGTGGCGCGCGCCGCGGTGGAGGCGCTGCTGTGCTCGCTCGCCGACGCCGTGGACCACCTCGCCGCGCAGGGCGTCCGCCCCCGCCGCACCCTGCTGATCGGCGGGGGCGCCCGCTCGCGGGCCGTCCGGACCCTCGCTCCGGCGATCTTCGGGACGCCGGTGGCCGTCCCCGAGCCCGCCGAGTACGTCGCGCTCGGGGCCGCCCGCCAGGCGGCCTGGGCGCTCGCCGGGACGCCGGAGCCGCCCGCCTGGCCGGCGCCGCCGGCGACCGAGCACACCAGCGAGCACACCGGGCAGGAGATCCGCGAGCGCTACGCGGCGCTGCGCGATTCCGCCCCGCAGATCTGAGGAGGTCTCCCATGAGCGACTACACGCCCACGCCCGAGGACAGGTTCTCGTTCGGCATCTGGACGGTCGGCTGGCAGGGCGTCGACGTCTTCGGCCCCGGCACCCGCCCGCCGATGCCCGCCGACCGCGCCGTCCGCAAGCTGGCCGAGATCGGCGCCTACGGCGTGAACTTCCACGACAACGACGTGTTCGACTTCGACGCCGCGCCCGCAGAGCGGCAGGGGGCCGTCGACGCGTTCCGCAAGGCCCTGGACGAGACGGGCCTCGTCGTGACCACGGCCACCACGAACCTGTTCGGCCACCCCGTCTTCAAGGACGGCGCGTTCACCGCCAACGACCGCGACGTCCGCCGGTTCGCGCTGCGCAAGGTCATGGACAACCTGGACCTGGCCGCCGAGCTCGGCGCGAAGACCTACGTCTGCTGGGGCGGGCGCGAGGGCGCGGAGAGCGGCGCGGCCAAGGACGTCCGGACCGCGCTGGACCGCTACAAGGAGGCGTTCGACGTCCTCGGCGCCTACGTCGCCGACCAGGGCTACGACCTGCGGTTCGCGATCGAGCCGAAGCCGAACGAGCCGCGCGGCGACATCCTGCTGCCCACCGTCGGGCACGCGCTGGCCTTCATCGAGACGCTGGAGCGCTCCGAGATCGTCGGCCTGAACCCCGAGGTCGGGCACGAGGAGATGGCGGGGCTCAACTACGCGCACGGCCTGGCGCAGGCGCTGTGGCAGGGCAAGCTGTTCCACATCGACCTCAACGGGCAGCACGGCCCCCGCTACGACCAGGACCTCCGGTTCGGCGCGGGCAACACCCGCGGCGCGTTCTGGGTCGTCGACCTGATCGACCAGAGCGACTACGACGGGCCCGTCCACTTCGACTTCAAGCCGCCCCGCACCGAGGACGACCAGGGCGTGTGGGACTCGGCCGCGGCGTGCATGCGCAACTGGCTGATCCTGCGCGAGAAGGTGCGCGCGTTCCGCGCCGACCCCGACGTCCAGGCCGCGCTGCGCGAGGCCAAGGTGGCGGAGCTGGCGCGGCCGACCCTCGCCGACGGCGAGGACTGGCGGTCCGTGCGGGACGCGACCGTCGACGCCGAGGCCCTCGGCGGCCGCCGCACCGCTTTCGAGCACCTCGACCAGCTCGCCCTCGAACACCTCTACGGCGTCCGCGCCTAGGCCGCTCCCGGTCCGCTCAAGTCCCACCCCACGGAAGCCCGTCCCCACCTCCCAGGGACGGGCTTCCGCCTTCACCGGCGCGTCACGGTGCCGCGATGGCCTCGGCGGGCGCCAGCCGGGCGGCGCGGACGGCCGGGTACAGGCCGGCGGCGCCGCCGATGACGAGGGTGGCGAGGAGACCCCCGGCCATCGCCCAGACCGGGACGACGACCGGCCAGTCCTGCGACACCGCGAAGACCGCGGTGACGGCGGCGCCGAGGACCACGCCGCCGGCGCCGCCGAACGCGGCGAGCAGTTGCGACTCGGTGAGGAACTGCAGCCTGATCTGGCCCCGGGTCGCGCCGAGGGAGCGGCGCAGGCCGATCTCGGCGCGGCGCTCCAGGACCGAGATCACCATCGTGTTCGCGACGCCGACTCCGCCGACCAGCAGCGCGACCCCGCCGAGGCCGAGCAGGAGGGCGGTGAACGTCCGGTCGGCGGCGTTCCGCGCGGCCAGCGCGTCCGAGGGGCGGCTGACCTCGACCTCGTTCGGCGCCTGCGGGTTGGCGGTCGCGGCCAGCCGGTCGCGCACCTCCGCCACCGCCTCGTCCCGGGCGCGGGTGTAGACGGTGGTCGGGCGCCCGTCGAAGCCGAGGCGGTCCGCGGCGGCGTCCCAGCCGACGAGGGCGGCGGAGTCGAGTTCGGGCACCAGCTCGTTCGGGTCCAGGACGCCGACGACGGTGAACCACTGCGAGCCGAGCCACACCTGGACGCCCGGTGCCGCCACGCCGAGCCGGCCGGCCGTCTCCGAGCCGAGCACCACCGCCGGGTACTTCGCCGTGCCCGCGTTGAGCCAGGTGCCGGCGGCCATCGTGAGGCCAGCGGTGCGGGGCAGGTCGAGGCGGGCCGCGAGGACGCTGATCCCGCCGCTCTGCCCCTCCGGGATGCGGTCGTTGCGGTAGACGTTCGCGTCCACCTTCCCCGTGGCCGACGCCGACTCGACGTCCGGCATCCGCGCCACCATGCCGACCGACTCCGCGGGGAGCCGCGAGTCGTCCCCGAAGAAGCTCCGGCCGGGCCCGGCGGTGAGCAGGTCGGTGCCGAGCCGGTCGAGGGTCGTCTGGAGCTGGGCGCGGCTGGACGCCGAGATCCCGACCACGCCGATCATCGCCGCGATGCCGATCGCGATGCCGAGCGCGGACAGGAACACGCGCGCCGGCCGGGAGCGCAGGCCGGCGGCGCCGACCCGCAGCACGTCGCCGGGTCCGAGCCGCGCCGGCGTGCCCCGGGGCGGCCTCTCCGCGGTCACCGTGCGGCCTCCGCCCGTGCGCCGTCGTGGACGATCCGGCCGTCGCGCATCCGGATCTGGCGGGGCAGCAGCGCGGCGACGTCCCGGTCGTGCGTGATCAGGACGACGGTCGTCCCGGCGCCGGACAGCTCCCGCAGCAGTTCCAGGACGCCCGCGCCCGACGCGGAGTCCAGCGCGCCGGTCGGCTCGTCGGCCAGCAGCAGCGCGGGCTCCCCCACCACGGCCCGGGCGATCGCGACCCGCTGCTTCTCGCCGCCGGACAGCTGGTGCGGCAGGTGCTCCAGGCGGTGCCCGAGCCCGACGCGGTCCAGCGCGCGGCGCGCCCGGTCGCGCCGCCGCGCGGCGGGGACGCCCGCGTACAGCAGGCCGTCGGCGACGTTGTCCAGCGCGCGCACGCCCGCGGCGAGGTGGAACTGCTGGAAGACGAAGCCGATCCGCCGGGCGCGCAGCGCCGACAGCCGCCGGTCCGGAAGCCGCGACACGTCCCGGCCCTCGATGAGGACGGTCCCGGTGCTCGGCCGGTCGAGGGTGCCGATCAGGTGCAGCATCGTCGACTTCCCGGACCCTGACGGGCCGACGATCGCCACGGACTCGCCCTCCTCGACGGTCAGGGACACCGCATCCAGCGCGATGACGCCGCCCGGGTAGGTCCTGCCGGCCTCCCGGAGCTCCACGACCGGGCTCATGCGGGGACCCCGACCTGCATGCCCTCCGCGAGCCCCGCTCCGGAGACCTCGACCATGCCCGCGGTGAACACGCCGGTCTCCACGGGGACCGTCCGGACGCGCCCGTCCCGGACGACCTGCACGGCGTAGCCGCCGTCGCCCCGCGCGAGCAGCGCGCCGACCGGCACGGCGAGGACGCCGCGGTGCCGGTTCGCGGTGAGGCGCACCCGGACGGGCGCCTTGTCGTAGGAGCCGAGGGACCTCTGGTCGCCGACCGCGATCGTGACCGCGATCGTGGTCGGCCGGTCCGCGCCGCCCTCCTTCGCGACCTTCCCGACAGAGGTGATCCTCCCTTCGGCGGTGCCGCCGGACGGCAGTTCGATCCCCACCTCCGCTCCCTTCTTCGCGAGCCGCTGGTACCGGACGTCGAGGTCGACGCTCACCACGCGCCTCGTCCCGGTGCAGGTGAGGATCGTGCCGCCGGGCCCGCCTCCGACGTGGGCCTTGCGTTCGGCCACCCGGATCCGCCCGGACGCGACGACCGCCGCTCCCGGCGCGACCCTCCCGGTCTCCCGCATGCCGAGGTCGTCCTGCCAGCGCCGCACGGCCGCGGCCGTCGCGGCGCTGTAGGCGTCGTCGACGGTGAATCCGGTGTGGCCGAGTGCGTGGAGGTTCCGTTCGAGCTGCTCGACGTCCGCGCCCTCCGTCCCGGGCGCGAGGGTCCGGTACAGGGGCAGCCTCCCGTACAGCAGCGGTACCGGCTCGTCGTCGACCTTGTACACCGGCTCTCCTCTGGAGATCACGGAACCGGCGCGGGGCAGCCAGGTGAGGGTGCCGCGGCCCGCACCGGCGACCGTGCGGGTGCCGCCGTACCCGAGCGTGCCGTCCACGTCCTGCGTCTCGACCAGCGTCGTCCGCTCGACCGGCGCCGTCGCGGGCGGCAGGGAGCCGCGCGCGGCGGCGGGGTCTCCGCCGCCGCCGAGACCGATGGTCGCGAGTCCGGCGCCGCCGACCACCGCGACCCCCGCGGCGCTCAGCACGGCGGTGCGCGCCCTGGCCACTAGCCGCCGTCCTTGCCCGTCGTGCGCCTGTGCTCGCCGCCGCCCGGGGCGTACTTGGCGCACGCCTTGTGCGCGGCCTCGAACTCCCGGCTCCCCGGCTCCGTTCCGCCGCCCGGTTCGGCCCTGGTCAGCATGCCGCCGTCGGGGTTGGGGTCGGGGAAGTCGGCGATGCCGTGCTCGCGCATGCACTTGGCGTAGGCGCGCAGCTTCGCCACGTCCTCCGGCTTCATCTTCGGGGGCTTGCCGCCGTTCGGCATCAGGTGCCGGCACTTCTCCTGCGCCGCCGCGATCTCATCGTCGCCGCCCGGGCCGCCGCCCCGGCCGGGGCCGCCGCTCTTGCGGATCGTTACCCTGCCGTCATCCGACGGGTCCGGCATGTCCACCCCGTTGTCGCGCATGCACTGGGCGAACTCGCGCATCTTCTCCTGGTCGCCCGCCGCCCCGGCGGCCGCGGCGGAGCCGCGCCCGTCCCCGCAGGCCGGCAGCCCGAGGGCGAGCACCGGGACGAGGCCCAGCGCCGCCAGCGTCTGTCGTCGCATCGATCGGTCTCCTTCTCGCCGCCGCCGGCATCGCGCCGGCGGCGACCGCAAGTCCAGCGCCCGGCCGATAACCCCGCCGTAACCGGATCGGGTTACGCCGGCGTTACGCCCGCTGCCCCAAGCTGGGCGGGCAGGACGGCAGGGGAGGACGGACGTGCGGGTACTGATCGCCGAGGACGAGCGGATGCTCGCCGATTCGATCGCGGAGGGGCTCCGGGCCGAGGCCCTCGCGGTGGACGTCGTCTACGACGGCGACGCGGCCCTCGAACGGCTCGGCGTGCACGACTACGACGTCCTCGTCCTGGACCGGGACCTGCCGGTCGTGCACGGCGACGACGTCTGCCGCGCCGCCGTGGAGTCCGGCGCGCTGGTGCGGGTGCTGATGCTCACCGCGGCCGTCGCCGTCCCGGCGCGGGTCGAGGGCCTGCGGATCGGCGCCGACGACTACCTGACCAAGCCGTTCGCGTTCGAGGAGCTGGTGGCGCGGGTCCAGGCGCTCGGCCGCCGCGCCCGCCCGGCGGCGCCGCCGGCGCTGGAGCGCGCCGGGATCCGGCTCGACCCGTCCCGCCGGGAGGTTCTCCGCGACGGGCGGTACGTGCACCTGGCGCGCAAGGAGTTCGGGCTGCTGGCCGAGCTGCTGCGCGCGGACGGGACGATCGTGTCGGCCGAGCGGCTGCTGGAGAAGGTGTGGGACGAGCACACCGACCCGTTCACCAACACCGTCCGGGTGACGCTGATGAAGCTGCGCCGCAAGCTCGGTGATCCCCCGGTCATCGAGACCGTCCCGGGAGCGGGGTACCGGATCAGATGACGGGGGTCGCCGAACGGCTGCGGCCGACGATCCGGATGCGGCTCACGCTCCTGTACACGGGCCTGTTCCTGTGCGCCGGCGTCGTCCTGCTGGGCCTGACCTACATCCTTGTGCAGAACAATCTCCAGCGGCAGAGCGAGCCGGTCAGCGGGGAGAAGGTGCTCGACGTCAGCCGTGCCCCGGGCACGCCGGACGCGGGCACGCCGGACGCGGGCACGCCGGACGCGGGCGCGTCGTGGGTCTCGTCCCAGCGGTTCGAGGGGGCCCTGCTCAAGGCACGGCGGGAGTCGCGGCACGAGACGCTCGGTGCGCTGCTGACCCAGGGCGGCATCGCCCTCGGGCTGGTGGCCGCGGCGGGGCTGGGGTTCGGCTGGCTGCTCGCCGACCGGGCGCTGCGCCCCGTCCACAAGATCACCGAGACGGCGGGGCGGGTGGCGCGCAGCCACGACCTCACCGAGCGGATCGCCTACGAGGGCCCGCGCGACGACGTCAAGGAGCTGGCCGACGCCTTCGACACGATGCTCGGCCGGCTGGCCAGGGCGTTCGACGGCCAGCGCCGGTTCGTCGCGAACGCCTCGCACGAGCTGCGCACCCCGCTCGCCATCAACCGGACCCTCGTGGACGTGGCGGTGCGCCGCCCCGACGCCACCGACGACGTCAAGCGGCTCGGCGAGTCGCTGCTGGTCGTGAACGGGCGGCACGAGCGGCTCATCGACGGGCTGCTCACCCTCGCCGGCACCGAGAACGTGGTCGCGGACGCCGGCCCGCTGGATCTGTCCGACGTGGCGTCCCACGTCCTCGACCAGGCCGGACCGGAGGCCGGGGCGCGCGGGGTGACCGCCGGCCACCGCCTCGCCCCGGCCGTCACCTCGGGCGATCCGGTGCTCGTCGAGCGGCTGGTGCAGAACCTGGTCGAGAACGCGATCCGGCACAACCACGACGGCGGCGACCTGTCGGTCACCACCGGGGAGAGCGGCGGCTGGGCCGAGCTCCGCGTCACCAACACCGGTCCCGTGGTGCCCGCCTACGAGGCCGAGACGATCTTCGAGCCGTTCCGCCGGCTCGGCACGGACCGGGCGCACTCCGACCGCGGCTCCGGGCTGGGGCTGTCGATCGTCCGCGCGACCGCGACCGCCCACGGCGGGACCGTGACCGCCGTGCCCCGGCCCGGCGGCGGGCTGGCCGTCACCGTCCGGCTGCCCGCCTCGCCCGACGCGGCGGCCGACGAGACCGCCTCCGGCCCGAACCCCCGGGCCGCCACGCCGATGACGGTGAGCACCGAGCGGAATGAGGGGGCTCGTCCGGGGTAGCGTCTGCCAATGACCAGCGCGCAACTGCTCACCGACGCGTTCGGCCGGATCCGTGAGACGGTCCACGAGGCGGCCGGCGGGCTCACCGCTGACCAGCTCGCCCACCGCGTCGGCGGCCGGGCCAACTCGATCGGCTGGCTCGTCTGGCACCTCACCCGCATCCAGGACGACCACATCGCCGACGCCGCCGGCACCCCGCAGGTGTGGCCGGGCGACGGCTGGGCCGACCGGTTCGGCCTGCCCTTCGACCCGTCCGACACCGGGTACGGGCATACCTCGGCCGAGGTCGCGGCCGTCCGGGTCGAGTCGGCGGACCTGCTGACCGGCTACCACGACGCCGTCCACGAGCGAACCGCCGAGTACGTCGGCTCGCTGGCCGACGGCGACCTCGAGCGGATCGTGGACCGCGCGTGGGACCCGCCCGTCACGCTGGGCGTCCGGCTGGTCAGCGTGATCTCCGACGACCTGCAGCACGCGGGGCAGGCGGCGTTCGTCCGCGGCCTCCTCTAGCGGGTCACCCGCTCCCCGAGACGCTCAGATCGGGATCTTCCGAGATTTCCCCGGGAGGCGGGGCAGCGCCTCTGTCTGCGGCCGGCCGCAGCCCGGAGATCAGGCGGGACCACCGCGCGCCGATGTGCGCCAGGTCGTAGGCCCGCGCCGAGCGCACCGCCTCCTCGCCGAGCCGGTCGCGGAGGGCGGGGTCCTCGATCAGCTCGCGGAGCGCGGCGGTGAGCGCGGCCACGTCCCCGGTGGGGACGAGCAGGCCGTCGCGGCCGTGCTCGATCAGCTCGGGCGGGCCGAAGGGGCAGTCGAACGACACGACCGGCAGGCCCATGCCCATGGCCTCGATGATGACCATCGGCATCCCCTCGCGGCGCGACGACAGCGCGTAGACCGACGCGCGCGCCATCTCTCCGTGCAGGTCGCGGGTGAGGCCGCACAGCTCGACCCGCCCGGTGAGGCCGAGTTCGGCGATCAGTGCGCGGAGCCGGTCGCGGCGCGCCCCCGAGCCGAAGATGCGCAGCCTCCAGTCGGGATGCCCGGCGGCGATCGGCGCGTAGGCGCGGATGAGCAGGTCGAAACCCTTGTTCAGCACGAGCCGCCCGGCCGCCAGCACGACCTTGTGCTCGCGCGTGGACGTCCGGTCCGGCAGGGCCGGCGCGGCGTTGGGGATCTTGACGATGCGGACGCCGGATCCGGCGAGGGCTGCCTCGTATCCCGCGCGGGCGGGCTCGGTGAGGACGCTCAGCACGGTGAGCCGGGGGTAGGCGCGGACGATCTGCCGCCGCAGGGAGGGCTGGTAGGCCTCCAGGCTCATGTGGTCCTGCCCGATCGTCGCCGTGCCGGCCGGTGCCAGCTCGGCCGCCACCAGCACGAGGGACGGCCGGGTCGCGATGAGCACGTCGGCGGGCGAGCGGTGGATCGCCCGCAGCAGGCACACGTCCGACCACAGGCTCATGAGCCGGAAGGACGCCTCCTCGGCCGGGACCAGCAGGCTCGGGAGCCGCGCCAGGAGGCGGGCCGTCCTGCCCTTGGGGGCGAACCGGTCGTCGGCGTAGGTGAGCGCGGCGTCCGGGGGGACCGCGAAGAACGGCTTCCTGCTCCGCCTGATGACGCTGACGATCTCGACGTCGTGGTCGCGGGCCAGGTGCCCGCACAGGTTCAGGACGGTGCGGATCGTGCCGCCGGTCCCGTGCGCGTTCTGCAGGAGCACGCGGACCCGCAGCCGCTCCCCCGGCGGCGGCACGCGCCGCCGCCGCAGCGGGCGCAGCGCGGACAGCGCCGCCCGGCGCAGCGCGCGGTGCGCACCGCGCCGGAGGCGGCGCCGCAGTCTCGGTCTCCTGGGCCTGGGCTCGGGCCTGCCCTTCGGGTCGTCCACCGGGTCCCCCTATCGAAGGCGGAGGTGTGGTGCCCCCTTCCCGCCGACGGGCCCGGTCAACATCATCCCGTGGTCACGGTACGGTCGAGGGCGCTTCCCTTGACCCACCGGTTCCAGGACATCTCGTGGTAGCTCCAGCCGTTGAACGGGTCGAGCGGGCGCTTGCTGCCGACGACGTTCACGGGGTCGCCGCGGTAGGACCACTTGTAGAACCAGCGGGCGTCCTTGGGCGGCGAGTTGATGCAGCCGTGGCTGACGTTCTGGCGGCCCTGCGCCCACACGGTGGCTGCCATCTCGTGGACGTACTCGCCGCTGCTGGAGATCCGCACGGCCCAGGGGATGACCTCCTTGTAGCCGCCGTTCTCCTTGTCCTCCGGGTCGACGCCCATCCACTCCGACGTCATGACCGCCGGGTTCTCCTTGCCCATGGTCAGGTGGATGCCGCTGGCGGTGAGGTAGGTGTCGACGCCGTTGACGACGCGGCCGCCCCTGCCCGCGCTGATGGGCCAGGTCCGGACCGTCTTGCCGTTCTGCTTGGCGACGGCTTTCTTCTTCTTGGTGCTGATCGTGGTGATGTGCGAGTCGCCGATGCGGAAGCCGCGGCCGAAGTCGGACGTCCCGTAGGTCTTCTTGCCCGCCTTGACCCCTGCCAGCCGGGCCCGGAACGCCACCTTCTGGTGGGGCTTCCAGTACTCGCCGTTCTTGGTGCGGAAGATCGCCGTGGTGTCGTTCTGCCAGTGCCACGCCCCCGTGGCCGGCTTGGTGGACTTGACCTCCAGGACCTTCTCCACGGCCTTCTTGTCCTCCACCGCCCGGTTGAAGACGACGATGATCGGCATGCCGACGCCGACCGTCTCGTTCTTGGCCGGCGTGACGTCGAGGACCGAGAGCTCCTGGGGCGCCTTGTGCGTGGCGAAGCTGGCGTTGACCGTCGTCGACTTGCCCTCGGGGCTCGTCGCGACGGCGGTCACCTGGTACTTGGCCCCCGGCCGGAGCGTGCGCGACTTCCAGGTGGTCTTGTCGTCGGCCATCCGGCCGTCGACCGGCTTGCCCTTGAGGGTCACGGTGACCTTGTCGAGGGTGCCGCCCGCGGCGGTGACCGTGACGCCTTTGTCCGGGCGCGCCTTGACGTTCCCGTCGCCCGGGTCGATCGTCACCTGGGGCGCCTGCGCGTCGGCCTTCTCCCCGACGGTGACGCCGCCGCTGCCCTTGTCTCCCCCGCTACAGGCCGTCGTGAGGAGTAGCACGGCCGCCGCCAGCGCCGTGCCCGCCCGAACTCCTGCGGATAGCCTCCGCTGCACCTCTACCTCCAGTAACCCCGCCGTCTCCAGGGAGACATTAGCGACAAAAGTCGACGATCATGCCAGGACCCGAGGGTTTTGGCGGCGGCCGAGATCAAAGCGTTGTACGCGCGCGCCGGACGGTGCCGCACCCGCATCAGCGCAGCGCACTGCCCTCGCGCCACTTGCCGAACGGCATCTGCCAGAAGCCCCAGCCGTTGTCCCATTCGACCTGCCGGTCGGTGCCGGTCAGCTCGATGACGTCGCCGCGCTGCATGATGTCGTAGTACCAGCGCGCGTTCTCCGGGCTGAGGTTGAGGCAGCCGTGGCTGACGTTCGCCGAGCCCTGCGAGCCCACCGACCAGGGCGCGGAGTGCGCGTACTCGCCGCTGTTGGAGAAGCGGACCGCGTAGTCGACGACCGTCTTGTAGTAGCCGGAGTCGCCGGGCTTGCGGCCGGGCGCCGTCATCGTCACCGGGTTGCCCTTCTCCATGAGGAGGTGGACGCCGCTGGTGGTGGTGTACTCGCGCGTCTGGCCGTTCCCCGCGCTGAACGGGACGGTCCGCAGCTTCTTGCCGTCCCGCGTGACCGTCATGTGGTGCTTGCGGATGTCGCCCTTGGTGATCTGCTCGGCGCCGATGGTCAGGGTCGCCTGCGCGTCCTCGGCGCCGTAGGCGCCGCCGCCCGCGTTGACGCCGGCGAGCCGCGCGTGGAGCCGGACCGTCTGGTGCGGCTCCCAGTACGTCTTCGTCCGGTAGATCGCCTTGTCCTGGCCGACCCACCGCCACGCGCCCTCGACCGGCTTCTCGGGGGTGACGCGCAGCGCCCGCTCCACGGCCGCCCGGTCGGTGACCGGCCCGTCGAACGTGACGATGATCGGCATGCCGACGCCGACCTTCTCCCCCTTGACGTTCGGGGTCACGTCGGCGATCTTCAGCGTGCGCTCCGCCTTGAGCGTGGTGAACGAGCTGGTCGCCGTGCGGGTCTCGCCGCCGTCCCGGGCCTGCGCCGTGACGGTGTAGGCGGTGCCGGGCGTCATGGTCCGGTCGGAGCGCCAGACCTTGCGGTCGTCGCCGAACTTTCCGGTGACGGTGGCGCCCTCCCCCTTGACGGTCACGTTCTGCAGCTTGCCGCCCCCGGCCTTCACCTCGATCGTGCCGTCCGGCTTGACCTGCGCGGTCCCGTTGGCCGGGGTGATCGTCACGGGCTCGCTGGACCCGCCCGACGCGAGCTTCCCCACACCCCCGACCGAGCAGCCGGCCAGACCGGCCGTGAGCATCGCCAGCACGGCCGTGCCGCCGGTCAGCGCCAGCCTGAAACGGCCTCCAGTCACCACAGACTCCCCCAAAACCAAAGATCTCACCCTGTGTCGGGCTATCTAGTAATGGAGACGCCGCGTGCGGGCCGGAAGTTCGGCAAGCCGGGCGGTTATCCGCCGCTCGGACCCGGTTCGTCGCAGGTCGAGGGGCCGCTCAGGCGGCGGCGGCGTCCTCGGCGGGCTCGCGGTTGACGTGGCGCACCACGCGCTTGAAGCCCCACACCGAGGCGGCGATCCCGGCCGCGCCGAGCCCCGCGACGACCCCGGTCCGGATCCACAGGTACATGCTGATCGACTGGCTGAACAGCATCCAGAGGCTGACGCCCACGTTGGCCATCAGCACCGCCGACCACAGCAGCGAGATGCGCAGGAAGAAGCGGCGGACCCTGTCGTGCTTGTAGAAGGCGTCCGGGATCGGCGCCATGTCCTTGGCGAGCTTCATGGCCAGCGGCTTGCCGAGGGGCACCGAGGCGAGGAAGGCCATGCTCACGCAGAGCGTCCCCAGCGTCGGCTGCAGGAAGTACACGACCGCGCTCCCCGTCGCGGCCGACAGCCCCGCGCGGACGGTCACCCCGACCGCGGCCAGCAGCAGCATCCCCGAGACCGGGTGCCCGCGCACGTAGCGGTAGACGATGCCGCCGTACACCCAGGCGACGGCGGCGACGAGCGCCCCGGTCAGTCCGAGGAGCATGAGCGCCACGTAGAACACCACCACCGGGGCGATGACGCCCTCGACGAAGCGCGGGAGGGCGTGCATGAGCAGCGCGGGGATCCGCGGCAGCTCGAAGACGTGGTGCCCGCCGCCGTGGCCGTCCTCCGGCTTCGGCGCGCGCGTCAGGCCCGCCGGGCGGTCCGCGGCGCGGTCATCGACGGTGGAACCGTCAACGGTGGCGTCCTCAACCGTGGATCCTTCAACGGTGAAGGTCTCGAAGGCGGACGCTTCAGCGGTGGAGCCGTCCACCGCGGAGGGGACTGTCCCGTACCCGTCCGCCTGGAGGCTGGGGGTTCCCGCCGCCCCGGAGGCCGGGGCGGGCATGATCGCCGGTCGATCCATCGAGCGTTGTGCTCCCCGATCGGTGTACTTGAACTCGGATTTGCTCACGATTGCGCCCCACGGTACGTGATGGTCCGCACCCGTCCGTCCGTTTTCGGATGATTCGGGCCGGGCGGCCGTCCTCCGGTCGGTTCGGCTCCGCCTCTCTGTTAGTTCGGCTGCGCCGCTGGATTGGTTCGGTTCGCGTCCGGTTCGATCCGGCTTTCGTTTCCCGAGGTGAGGCCAGGAAACCGCCCGAAACGGACATGGCACGGCCAAGCCTCCGGCTCCCGCCGCGGGGCCGGCCCGCTCAGCCCTCCGGACGGGCGGGCTGGGTGTCGCGGGCGGCGGCGTAGATGGCCCGGAGCGTGACCGCGACCGACGGCCTGCGGACGCTCGCGGCCCTGGTGACGGCGTAGACCTCCCGGGCCAGCGTGCACTCGGGGATGCGCCGCACCGCGACGCCCCGGTCCCCGGCGGCGAGGGCCAGCGCCGGGACCACGGTGATGCCGATCCCCCGAGCGACCAGGCTCAGGATGGTGTGCAGGCCCTCGAACTCCCACGGCACCGGCCTGGCCCCGCCGACGGTGTCCAGGAGCCGCTCGGCGGCCTGCCGGGACGGCTCGCCGGGCGGCGCCGCCATCCAGGGCTCCTCCCGGAGCCGCTGCAGGTCCACGGGCCGCGCGGGGTCCGACATGGGGTGCGTGGACGGGACGACGAGCACCAGCGGGTCCCTGCGCAGGTGGAAGAACTCCAGGGCGGCGGGCGACTGGTCGGGGACCTTGCCCGTCCAGTCGTCGATGAGGGCGATGTCGACCTCGCCGTTCTGGACCTGCCGGATGCCGTCGCCGGGCCGGGTCTGCCGCAGGACGAACGTCAGCCCGGGATGCTCGCCGAGGCTCTGCGCCAGCGCGGGCGCGAAGGCGACGGCGGCCGTGGGGAACGCGGTGACGACGACGCGCCCCATGGGGGTGTCGGAGTGCGCCGACAGCTCCGCCTCCGCCGTCTCCACGAGCCCGAGGATCTCCTCGGCGCGCTCGGCCAGCCGGCGGCCGGCATCGGTCAGCTCAGCGCTGCGGGCGGTGCGGTCCAGCAGCGGGACCCGGGCCTCCCGCTCCAGCGCCGACAGCTGCTGGGAGACCGCCGACGGGGTGTAGCCGAGGGCGGCGGCCGTCGCGGCGATGCTGCCGCGGCGGGCGAACTCGGCGAGCAGCCGGAGGCGGCGAAGTTCGAGCATCAGTCCACCTTATGGTCACCATCGATGAGAGTCGCTTGTGATGATGCTTTGTGCGGGCAAGTATGAACCCGAGCCCGGCCGGGTCGCACAGGGGGATTGCGCGGTCACCCACCGCGACGTCGCCCGCCCTTTCCCTGAATGCCTTCATACGCCATGCCCTGGAGCGTTTCGATGCCTGCCCAGAGAGTGTCCGCACCCGTCCGGCCGCTGCCCTTCAGCCCGCGCCCCGTCCCGCTGTCGGCGACGCTCGCGGTCAACGAGGTGATCGCCCGCATGCGCAGGGAGGGCCGGCGCGTCCTCCCCCTCGGCTTCGGAGAGGCCGGGATACCGATACATCCCGTCCTGGCCCGCGAGCTCGGCGCGGCCGCGGGCCGGGGCGGCTACGGCCCGGTCGCCGGGTCCGCCGCGCTGCGCGCCGCCGCCGCCGGGTACTGGACGCGGCGCGGGCTGCCCACCGACCCGGCCACGGTCGTCGCCGGCCCCGGCAGCAAGCCGCTGCTGTACGCGCTGCTCACCGCGCTCGGCGGGGACGTCGTCGTCCCGGCGCCGAGCTGGGTGACCTACGCCGCGCAGACGGCGCTGGTGGGCGCCGAGCCGATCCGGGTCGCCACCCCGCCCGGCGAGGGCGGCGTGCCGAGCCCGGCGCTGCTGGCCGACGCCGTGGTGCGGGCCCGCGCCCGCGGGCGGGACGTGCGCGCCGTGGTGGTGACGCTGCCCGACAACCCGACGGGGACGATCGCCTCCGAGGAGACCGTGCGGCGGCTGTGCTCGGTCGCGCGCCGGCACGACCTGGTGGTGATCTCCGACGAGATCTACCGCGACCTGGTGCACGCGCCGGACCGGACGGTCCCGAGCCCCGCCCGGCACGCGCCGGAGCGGACCGTCGTGACGACCGCGCTGAGCAAGAGCCTGGCCGCGGGCGGCTGGCGGCTCGGCGTCGCGCGGCTGCCGGACGGGCCGTTCGGCCGGGCGCTGCGCGACAGCCTGCTGGGGGTGGCGAGCGAGATCTGGTCCAGCGCCCCGGCCCCGATGCAGCACGCCGCCGCGTACGCGTTCGCCGAGCCGCCCGAGCTGGTCGAGCACATCGACCGCAGCCGGCGGCTGCACGCGGCGATCACCGGTGCGGTCGCCCGCCGGTTCGCCGCCGCGGGGGCCCGCGTCGCCCGCCCGGAGGCCGCCTTCTACCTCTACCCCGACTTCGGGCCGCTCCGGGACGGGCTGCGGGAGCGGCACGGCGTCCGGACGGCCGGCGACCTGACGCACCTGCTGCTCGAACGCCACGGGGTCGGCGTCCTGCCCGGCAGCTCGTTCGGGGACGCGCCGGCGTCGCTGCGGATGCGGGTCGCGCCGAGCCTGCTCTACGGGGAGGACGACGAGCAGCGCCTCGCGGCCCTGGCGTCCGCGGACCCGGCGTCCCTGCCCTGGATCGCGGACGCCCTGGACCATCTGAGCGGCGTCCTCGCCGGCCTGACCGAGTCGGTCACCGTCAGCGAGCCGGCGCCGGTCTGACCGCGGCGGCGGGATTCCCGCGGAGGGTAAGGGAGTCGAACCCCTTCGAGTGTCACCTCGACGTCAGTTTTCGAAACTGCTGCCTTACCGTTCGGCCAACCCTCCGGGCGAAAGGCGGGGTCGTCCGCGACCGGACGGCCCCGCCCCGTGAAACGCGTGGACCAGCAGGGAGTCGAACCCTGATCGCTTCCTTGCAAGGGAAGCGTGCTCCCGTTACACCACAGGCCCATCGTCCGTGCTCGGCAGGGGCGGTAGGAGTCGAACCCACTTTCCGCCGGTTTTGGAGACCGGCCGCCTAACCGGTGGCTCGCCCCTTCGTGCTTTCGCCTCCGTTCGACGTGATCAATGGTGCGCCGCGTTCCCGGCGGCGCACAAAGTATTTTCTCCGTACCGGCTCGGATGCGCACCGTCATCGGTGTCCGGGAGCGGCCGCGCAATCGATCCAGCCCCGGCCCGACCGGCACGTATAAGCGTGGTGTAAGGTCCAACGACGCACGAGGCGAACGTCACGAATCCACCACCGGCAGGTCAGAACGCGCCCTGCCGGTCTGGCCCGTGATAAACCCTAGATCAGCACGAAGTCACGCAAGTGATGAAAGAAAGGCGAGGGGGCCCGCCATGAGGCATGCACGGGACGGGGCTGCCGCGGCGATGAGCGCCGCCTCCAGGATCCTCGTCGCGCGGGGCAAGAACGAGCCTCAGGAGCTGGAGAACCCGGAAGTCGCCTGGGGCCAGCGCGCCCGCGACGGCGTGTGGGTGCCGACGCGGGACGGCCAGCGGATCCACCTCGGCATCGACGTGGCGGCGGCGGACACCGTCGCCCAGATCCTGCGCCCCAGCCTCCGGGTGTTCGTGGGCGTGGACGTCGACACCGACATCGTCGCGCAGACGACGGCCGGCGGCGTGCGGCTGCTGACGGTGATCCACGGACCCGACGCCCCCTCGGAGTTCCGGTTCACGGTGTCCCTGGCCGACGGCCTCACCCTGGAGTCGATGCCGTCCGGCGGCTACGACGTCGTCCACCTGCGGTACGGCGCGACCGTGGGCCGCCTCTACAACCCGTGGGCGAGCGACTCGATGTTCCGCCAGGTCAAGGCCGACTACACCCTGGAGGGGTCGGCCGTCACCATGCGGGTCCAGCACACCGACGCCTACTACCCGGTCGTGGCCGACCCGCACTACGAGCGCTGACCCGGCCGCCCGGCCGGGCACCCGCGCTCGCCCGCCCGGACCCGCCGCCGCACTCCCCCGCGCAGACCCTCCGGCCGGATCAGGCCGCCGTTCGCCAGCGCGTCCTGGCGGGGTTGGCCGCAGCCGGGTGCCGTCCGCGTCATATGGTTGTTGCCCCACGGGCCGCGTTCCGGCCCCGGCGGCGCGGCCGGGCACACGATCGCCCCGGTCCCGGAGACTGGAGTCATTGTGATCTTCACCCATGACACCGAGCACGCGCTCGCCGTCGTCGTCGACCTCATCAACACCGGCGCGGCGGCGTCCGGCACCGAGCGCCTCGGCGGGCTGCCCGGCCTGCAGGCGTTCGTGGAGCGCAACACGTTCAGCGACGTGGGCCGGCTCACCGACGCCGACCTGCTCCGGGTGCTGGACCTGCGCGCCCGCTTCCACGCGGTGTTCCGCGCCGACGACGTCCAGGCCGCGGTGGACCGGATCAACGAGGTCGTCGGGGAGGTCCGCACCACCCCGCACCTGACCGACCACGACGGCTACGACTGGCACGTCCACTTCTTCGCGCCCGGCGCGCCGCTGGGCGAGCACCTGGCGGCCGACTGCGGGATGGCGCTGGCGTACGTCGTGGCGGCGGGCGAACTGGACCGGCTGCGCACGTGCGAGGCGCCCGACTGCTCCCGGGTCCTGGTGGACCTGTCCCGCAACCGCTGCCGCCGCTACTGCGACAGCCGCACCTGCGGCAACCGCATGCACGTCGCCGCCTACCGGGCCCGCCGGCGCGAGGGGGCCGCCCCCTCCCCGCGGGCCGCCGCGGCGAAGAAGGCGCCCGCGACGCGCTGAGCCGCGGAGCTAGCGCCCGGCGCCGAGGGCGCCGCACCGGTCCAGCGCCTGCCGGGCGGCGCGGACGTCGTGGACGCGGAAGACGCGGGCGCCGAGGAGGGCGGAGACGCCGAGGACGGCCATCGTGCCGACACCGCGCCCGTCCACGGGGCGGCCGAGGGTCTCCCCGATGAAGTCCTTGTTGGACACCGCGACCAATACCGGCCATCCGGTGCCGGTGAGCTCGCGGAGCCGCCGGGTGATCTCCAGCGAGTGCCGGGTGTTCTTGCCGAAGTCGTGGGCGGGGTCGATCAGGATGGCGTCGCGGCGGACCCCGAGGGCGGCGGCGCGCTCGGCCAGGCCGGTGATGTGCGCGACGACGTCCGCGACGACGTCGCCGTACCCGATCCGGTGCGGGCGGGTGCGGGGCGGGAGGGCGCCCGCGTGCGAGCACACCAGGCCGATGCCGTGCTCGGCGGCGACCTCGGCGAGCCGCGGGTCGGGCCCGCCCCAGGTGTCGTTGAGCAGGTCGGCGCCCGCCCGCGCCACGGCGTCGCCGACCTCGGCGCGCCAGGTGTCGACGCTGATCACCGCGGCGGGATGGCGCTCGCGGACGGCGGCGACGAGGTCGACGACCCGGCGCAGCTCCTCCGCGACGCCGACGTCCTCGCCGGGACCGGCCTTCACCCCGCCGATGTCGACGATCTCGGCGCCGTCGGCCACGGCCCGGTCCGCGGCGGCGAGGGCCGCGTCGAAGCCGTAGGTGGCGCCGCGGTCGAAGAACGAGTCGGGTGTGCGGTTCACCACGGCCATGATCGCGTGCGGGCCGATCTCGCGCCCGTTCAGCCGCAGCGGCGGCACGTCCGGTGAGGTCATGATGCACTCACCGTGGCACATCGCGGGCCCGGCGGGCCAACCAGAAGCGAATTCGGTCCAAACGGCGCCCTCTCTCGTCATCGGCCTGGAGTGGTCGGTAATCTCATATGTCACGCTCGTTGCGGGATTCTCCCGTGGTGGGCCCGCGTCGGACCTATTTCAGCCATGGAGGATCCGCTGTCCAGGCGAGCACTCATCACCGGCATCACCGGACAGGACGGCTCGTATCTGGCCGAGCATCTGCTTGAGCTGGGATACGAGGTCTGGGGCCTGGTGCGGGGGCAGGCGAACCCCCACGTGTCGCGGCTGCGCAAGCACATCGGCGACGTGCAGATCACCACCGGGGACCTGCTGGACCAGGGCAGCCTGATCTCGGCGGTGGAGCGGGTCCAGCCCGACGAGGTCTACAACCTCGGCGCGATCTCCTACGTGCCGATGTCGTGGCAGCAGGCCGAGCTGACCGCGGAGGTCACCGGCATGGGCGTGCTGCGCATGCTGGAGGCGATCCGGGTGGTGTCGGGCATCAGCCCGTCCCGGACGCCGGACCGCGAGCAGATCCGCTTCTACCAGGCGTCGTCGTCGGAGATGTTCGGGATGGTGCGGGAGACCCCGCAGAACGAGAAGACGCCGTTCCACCCGCGCAGCCCGTACGGGGTGGCCAAGAGCTACGGGCACTACATCACGCAGAACTACCGCGAGTCCTACGGCATGTTCGCGGTCAGCGGGATCCTGTTCAACCACGAGTCGCCGCGCCGCGGCGCCGAGTTCGTGACCCGGAAGGTGTCGCTGGGGGCGGCGCGCATCAAGCTGGGACTGGCGGACGAGCTGCGCCTCGGCAACCTCGACGCGCGGCGCGACTGGGGCTACGCGGGCGACTACGCCCGCGCGATGCGGATGATGCTCGCGCAGGACTCCCCCGAGGACTACGTCATCGGAACGGGCCAGACGCAGTCGGTGCGGGAGCTGGTGGAGTTCGCGTTCCGCACGGCGGGCCTGAACTGGGAGGACCACGTCGTCCTGGACGCCCGCTACACCCGGCCCGCCGAGGTCGACCTGCTGTGCGCCGACCCGAAGAAGGCGCGCGAGCAGCTCGGCTGGGAGCCCGCGGTGACGTTCGAGGAGCTCGTGACGATGATGGTCGAGTCGGACCTGCGGCTGCTGTCGCGGTCCGCGCGGCCCGAGGACGAGCCGTTCAGCCCCGACCACTGGTGACCGCCGCGCCGGACGCGTGACCCGGCGGGACGCATGACCGCGCGCGAACGTGGCACGATGCAGGCATGTTCGCCGATGAGCCGGCCGCCTGATGGCGGACGTCCGGCTGGGAACCGGGCCCGGACGCTGGATCCTGCTGGCGACGGTCCTCGGGTCGGGCGTGGCGCTGCTCGACGCCACCGTCGTGAACGTGGCGCTGCCCGCGCTGGCGGACGACCTCGGCGCCGACATGGCCGGGCTCCAGTGGACGGTGAACGCCTACACGCTGACGCTCGCCGGGTTCATCCTGCTCGGCGGATCGCTGGGCGACCGGCTCGGGCGCCGGAGGATCTTCCTGACCGGCGTCGTCTGGTTCGCGGTCGCGTCGGCGCTGTGCGGCCTCGCCCCGAACATCGAGATGCTGGTCCTGTCGCGGGCGCTGCAGGGGGTGGGCGGGGCCCTGCTGACCCCGGGCTCCCTGGCGATCATCCAGGCGTCGTTCACCGCCGACGACCGCCCCCGCGCGGTGGGCGCCTGGTCGGGCCTGGCCGGGGTCGCCGGCGCGGCCGGGCCGTTCGCGGGCGGCTGGCTGGTGGAGGCGGCCGGATGGCGCTGGGTGTTCCTGCTGAACGTCCCGCTGGCCGCCGTGGTGGTGCTGGTGGCGGTGCGGCACGTCCCCGAGAGCGCCGACCCGGAGGCCCGCGGGCGCTTCGACGTGCTCGGCGCGGTGCTGGCGGCGCTCGCGCTGGCGGGGACGACGTACGCGTTCACCGAGGCGCCCGCGGCCGGCCCGAGCCCGCTGGTCGCCGGCGCGGCCGCGGCGGGCGCCGCGGCCGCCGTCGCCTTCGTGCTCGTCGAGCGGGCCCGCGGCGCGGGAAGGTCCCGCGGCGGCCGGCGGCCGGGCCGCGAGCCGCCGCCGCGGCCGATGCTGCCGCTGGACGTGTTCGCCTCCCGGCAGTTCAGCGCCGTCAACCTCGTCACGTTCATCATGTACGGCGGGATGGGCGTGCTGTTCTTCCTGTTCGTCCTGAACCTGCAGGTCGTCGGCGGGTTCTCGCCGATCGCCGCGGGGACCGCGCTGCTGCCGGTCACGGTGCTGATGCTGCTGCTGTCGGCCCGGGCGGGCGCGCTCGCGCAGCGGATCGGCCCGCGGCTGCCGATGACGGCCGGGATGCTGGTGGCGGCCGCGGGGATGCTGCTGGTCGCCCGGGTCGGCGAGGGCGCCTCGTACCTGCGCGACGTCCTGCCGGCGGTGGTGGTGTTCGGGCTGGGGCTGTCGGCGGCGGTCGCGCCGCTCACCGCCACCGTGCTCGCCACCGCGCAGGTCCGCCACGCGGGCGTGGCGAGCGGCGTCAACAACGCGGTGGCGCGGGCCGCCGGGCTGCTGGCGGTGGCGGCGATCCCGCCGCTGGCCGGGCTGACCGGCGACGCCTACCAGAACCCCGCCGAGTTCTCGCGCGGGTTCGGGATCGCGATGGTGGCGTGCGCCGCGCTGCTGGCCGCCGGGGCGCTGCTGACCTTCCTGACCGTCGCCGACGACGCGCTGCGGACCCCGTCCGGGGAGAAGGTCGCACCGGAGTGCCGGACCCAGTGCGGCGTCGGCGCCCCGCAGCTGCAGCCCCGGCCGGAGACCGTCGCCGCGGGCCCGCGCGGGGACGCGCCGCCGGGCACGCGGCCCTGACCACCTGGCCGGACGGGGCCGCGGGCATCGATTCTCGGTCCGATTCCGGCTATGTCCAGGACCGAATCGGTTCGTTGTCATACGGTCGAGGGCATGAATCTGCGGCAGCTGCGCTATGTCGTGGCCACCGCCGACCACGGCACGATGACGTCGGCGGCCCAGGCTCTCTACGTGGCCCAGCCCGCGCTCTCGCGGGCCGTCCGCGAACTCGAGCGCGAACTCGGCGTCGAGCTCTTCGCGCGTTCCGGCCGCGGCGTCGTCCTCACCCCCGTCGGGGAGCAGGTCGTGCGGGAGGCCCGCGTCGCGCTGGACGCCGTCGAGGCCATCGAGGCCCTGGCGGTCACCCGGGCCAACGGGCGCGGCGCCGACCTGCGCATCGCCGTCACGGCGTCCCTGGAGCCGGAGCTGACCGGCCGGCTCATCCCCCGCTTCGCCCGCGACCAGCCGGCCGTCCGGGTCCGGGTGATCCGCTGCGAGGACCGCGACCAGGTCGCGGCGGCGCTGCGCGCGGGCCGCGCCGACCTCGCGCTGACCGACCTGCCCGTCCCCGGCGACATGTCCGCGCACCCGTTCGAGCAGCGGGAGGTCGTGCTGATCTCGCCGCCCGCGCTGCAGGTGCGCGAGCCGGTGCCGCCCGCGGCGCTGGACGGGATGCGGCTGGTGCTGCCCGCCCGCGGCAGCGCCCGGCGCGCCGAGATCGACACGCTGCTGCGGCGCATCGGCGCCGTGCCGGTGGCGGCGGTCGAGTCCGACGAGCGCGGCGCCTGGCTCGGCTGGGTCCGCGCCGGGATGGGCTCCCTGCTGTGGTACCGCAACCAGATCGAGGACACCGAGGGCGTGACCGTCCGGTCGTTCATGCCGCCGCTCACCCGCATGATCGGGCTCGTGCACGCGCACCGGAGGCTCCCGCCCGCCGCACGCGATTTCCTCACGTTCGCCAAGGAGACGGCCCGCGAGGACCACTGACCCGGCGGCCGCGTGCGGTGCCCCGGCCACGAGCGGGCCGTGACCGGGGCGGGGAGGTCAGGACGACCCGTTGAGGGGGTAGGCGGGGAGCTCGACGGCGTAGGACTCCTTGACCACGTCCAGGTGGTGCCAGGACTCCCGGACCGTCACCCCGGGCACCGAGCGGATCGCGTCGAGGACGCCGACCAGCTCGCTGCGGGTGGCCGCCTCGGCCTGCCCGACGATGTCGTAGCGGCCGAAGCCCGTCGCGAGGTAGCGGACGCCGTCCTGGGCGGCGACCGCCTCGGCGGTCTTCCGCAGCCCGCCGGTCACCACCAGCCCGAAGCCGCCCAGCTCGGCGGCGCCGAGGGCCAGCGGGTCGGCCAGGCCGGTGACCTGGATGACGCCCGAGCGCATCAGCCTGACCACCCGGGCCCGGGTGGCGGCCTGCGACAGCCCGATGACGTGCGCGAGGCGCGTGTAGGGGGCGCGCCCGTCGCGCTGCAGCTCGTGCAGGAGCCGCCAGTCGATGTCGTCCAGGCTGATCTCGCCGAGCTCGCGCACCACCGCGTGCTTGTCGCGCACGGTGGCCACCGACCGGAACACCTCGGCCGCGCGCACCCCGGGGATGGACCGGATGTGGTCCACCTCGGCGGCGAGGGCGGCGTCGTCGCGGGTGCGGACCTGCGCGACGAGGTCGTGCGGCCCCGCGGTCAGCGCGGCGAAGCTGACGGCGGGACGCTCGGCGACGGCCGCGGCCGCCTCCCGCGCCGACCCGTCCACCGCGACCGACACGTGCCCGATCGCCTCCGCGCCGACGACGGCGGCGTGCACGATGCCCACGACGCGGACGACTCGCGTCTCGAGAAGGTGCTGCACCCGTGCCCGCACGGCCGTGCGGGAAAGCCCGACGCGGTCGGCGAGCGCCTGGAACGTCGCCCTGCCATCCCGCTGGAGCTCGCGGACGAGCACGGCGTCGACCGCATCCAGCACGGCTTTCCTCCTCGACATCTGATGACCAGTTCTGCCAGCTGCAAGATCATTCCATTTCGGGACGGTATGACGTCAAATATTGATCTTGCTCGTGTTCGCGGTGCCCGGGGGCCGTCGATGCGTCTGCTCCGGGTTCGGGGCGGCGCCGTTTCCGACGCCCGGCGAACCCCGCCGAGAGCGCAACGCTGCCGGGGACGGGGCGGGCGGGCGGCGGCCGGGCGGGGGGACGGCGTCCGCCGCGGTGGTCGCCGCCCGGACCGGGCGGCCCGCGGCGCGGGCGAGCGCGGCTGACCGGGCCCAAGTGCGTGACCTGCATGCGCTTCTCCCGGTGTTCTGCTGTCACGCCCCTGCGGCGGGTTCCGCCGTCCGCGCGAGGCACATGTAAGAAAAGTGCATCGGGGGCGCAGTTACGTCAAGAGGTAACTTTACAGAGAGCCAAGCCCTACGTTGCACCGTTTTCAGGCACGTAATCCAGTTCACTTCGATCACGCCTGGAAGGGGCGGGAATCGGCGTCCGGGGATCGCGCCGCGGCGCCGCGCGGACACGGCGGGCATCGCCCCTGGGTACGGGCCCGGAGGGGCGGCGTGGCCGGAGCACGGCCGGGTATAGCGGACAATGTACGCTGCCCCAGCCCGCCCGGAACCGTGATTGGTGTGTAGTACAGCCGTGCACCTGCTGAACGGTGAGCGTTCCGCTCACGACCTCACCTACAACGACGTCTTCATGGTCCCCCGCCGCTCCTCGGTCGGGTCGCGCCTGGAGGTCGACCTGTCGACCACGGACGGCAGCGGGACGACCGTGCCTCTCGTGGTCGCCAACATGACCGCCGTCTCCGGGCGCCGCATGGCCGAGACGGTCGCCCGGCGCGGCGGCATCGCCGTGCTCCCCCAGGACATCCCGGCCGACGTCGTCGCCGAGGTCGTCGGCTGGGTCAAGGGACGCGACCTCGTCGTGGACACGCCGATCCGGCTGGCCCCGTCCAGCACGGCGGGGGACGCGCTCGCGCTGCTGCCGAAGCGCGCGCACGGCGCGGTGATCGTGGTCGAGGACGACCGGCCGGTGGGCGTCGTCACCGAGGCCGACTGCCAGGGCGTCGACCGGTTCGCGCAGCTGCGCGACATCATGTCCCGCGACCTGGTCACGCTGCCGGCCGGCGTGGACCCGCGCGAGGCGTTCGACCGGCTGCACGAGCGCGGCCACCGGCTCGCCCCCGTCGTCGACGGCGGCGGGCGCCTGGCGGGCATCCTGACCCGTACCGGCGCGCTGCGCGCCACGCTGTACAAGCCCGCCGTGGACGGCGGCGGCCGGCTGCGCATCGCCGCGGCGGTGGGGGTGAACGGCGACGTCGCCGGCAAGGCGAAGGCGCTGCTGGAGGCGGGGGCCGACCTGCTCGTCGTGGACACCGCGCACGGCCACCAGGACAAGATGATCAGCGCGCTCGCCGCCGTCCGGGGGCTGGACCCCGGCGTCCCGGTGGCGGCCGGGAACGTGGTGACGGCCGAGGGCACCCGCGACCTGATCGAGGCCGGCGCCGACATCGTCAAGGTCGGGGTGGGACCCGGCGCGATGTGCACGACCCGGATGATGACGGGGGTCGGCCGGCCGCAGTTCTCCGCCGTCCTGGAGTGCGCCGCCGAGGCCCGCCGCCTCGGCCGGCACGTGTGGGCCGACGGCGGCGTCCGGCACCCCCGCGACGTGGCGCTGGCGCTGGCGGCCGGGGCCGCGAGCGTGATGGTCGGCTCCTGGTTCGCCGGCACCTACGAGTCGCCCGGCGACCTGCAGCGCGCCGCCGACGGGCGCCTGTACAAGGAGAGCTTCGGGATGGCGTCCGCGCGGGCCGTGCGGCTGCGCACCGCCGACGACTCCCCGTTCGACCGCGCCCGCAAGGCGCTGTTCGAGGAGGGCATCTCCACGTCCCGGATGTTCCTCGACCCGAAGCGCCCCGGCGTGGAGGACCTGATCGACTCGATCGTGGCGGGGCTGCGCAGCTCGTGCACCTACGCGGGCGCCCGCACGCTGGAGGAGTTCCACGAGCGGGCGACCGTCGGGATCCAGAGCTCGTCCGGCTACGCCGAGGGAATGCCGCTGTCCACCAGCTGGTAAAACCTTCCGGTCCGCCGCCCGCCGCGCGCACCCGCGCCGGCGGGCGGGCGGCGGCGGGGCGCGGCACGGGCGGCCCAAGATCCGGGGGTCGGGCTGCCAACTGATCACCGGATTGCATATCCTGGGCGGCGGCTGTGCCTGAGGTCACACGCGCTCGCACGCGGACGGCTCCCAAAAGCAACTTTTGACCGGTCCCGCGCGTCCATAGGGTGAACCAGGCTTAATTCACCGTGGGTGGGAATCGGAGCGTACATGGGTCGGTCGGCGAGTCGGCGCGCCGGGGAAGGGGACGGGGATCGCTCCTCCGGCGGTGCCGTGGGCCTCCCCCGCGCGCTCGCGCTGACCCTCGCGTCCGCCCTGGTCTGGGGCGTCGCCCACCTCGTCACCGGCCGCCGGGTGGCCGGGAGCCTGCTGCTCGCGCTGTACGTCGCACTCCTCGCCGCGGTGGGGGCCGCCGGCACCGTCTACCGGCCGGACCTGCTGCAGCTCGCCGTCCGCCCGGAGGTCGTGGAGCGGCTCTCGGTCGGGCTGCTGGCGCTCGGCGTGGTGTGGGTCTTCATCGTGATCCGCTCCTACCAGATCCTGCGTCCCCTGCGGCTGTCGGCCGCGGCCCGCACGCTGGGCGCCGCGGCCGTCGCCGTGATGTGCTTCGCCGTCGCGGTGCCGGTGGCCTGGTCGGCGCACGGCACCTACGTCTACCGCGACGCGCTGACCAGCATCTTCCGCAGCGGCGGCGGGAACGGCAAGCAGGTCGACGCCGACGACCCGTTCGACGGGCAGGCCCGGGTCAACATCCTGCTGCTCGGCGGCGACGCCGCCGAGGACCGCACCGGCGTGCGCACCGACAGCATGACGGTGGCGAGCGTCGACACCGACACCGGCGACACGGTCCTGCTGAGCCTCCCCCGCAACCTGGAGGGCTTCCAGCTGCCGCCCGGCCCCGCCCGCGACCGGTTCCCCTACGGCTTCACCGGCGACGGGCCGCAGACGCCGGGCCTGCTGAACGAGGTGTTCCAGTACGCCGAGGAGCACCCCGACGTGGTGCCGGGCGTCCCGAAGAACGAGCGCGGCCCCGAGCTGCTGAAGGCCACGATCGCCGGCATCCTCGGCCTCCGGGTCGACTACTACATCCTCGTCGACATGTTCGGCTTCGCCGACATCATCGACGCCATGGGCGGCGTCAAGATCAACATCGAGCAGCCCATCCCGTACGGGCTGGAGGGCGCCGTGCTGGAGCCCGGCTACCGGACGCTCAGCGGCAAGGAGGCGCTCTGGTACGGCCGGTCCCGGACCAACAGCAGCGACTACGTGCGGATGGGCCGGCAGAAGTGCCTGCTGGCCGCGATCGCCGAGCAGGCCGACCCGCAGACCGTCCTGACCAGCTTCGACAAGCTCGCCGCGGCCGCCAAGCGGACCCTGTCCACCGACATCCCGCAGGAGCTGCTGCCCGCGCTGATGAAGCTGTCGGAGGGCGTGAAGGGCGGCGCGCAGATCAACAGCCTGCAGTTCGTGCCCCCGCTGATCTACACCGGCAGCCCCGACTTCGACCTCATCCGCAAGCTGGCGGCCGAGGCGGTCAACACCGATCCCCGCAAGGTCAGCGGCGATCCGGACGGTGATCGGGGCGACGGCTCCCCGAACGCGGCGGCGAGCACGGCCCCGCCCGAGACCGGCGGCTCGCCGAGCGGCACCCCGACCGCGTCGAAGCCGCCGAGCAAGCCGGTGTCGCTGGAGGCCAGCTGCCCGTGATCCTCCGCCCCGCCGCGGCCCCGGCACGGGCCCGGAGGGGGGATCATTGAAGGAGACCACTTCCTCTAGGTCCTCGAAGGGCGGGTGCGGGTGCCTCGGATCCATGGCTGCGACGTCTACCGCGTGGCGATGCCGCGCGGGCGGCGGCCGGAGAGCGTGCTCGTCCGCCTCGCCGGCGGTGACGCGGTGGGGTGGGGCGAGATGGCCGTCCCCGGCGGCTCGGGCGATCCCGGCCGCGGCTGGGCCGACATCGAGGAGCGCATGGCGCCCGCGGTGGTCGGGCTGGAGTGGGACCGCCCCGAGGACGTCTCCGCCGCCGCGGACTTCGGCGCCCCGGAGGCGGCCGCCGCGATCGACACCGCCTGCTGGGACCTGTGGTGCCGGACGCGCGGCCTGCCGCTCGCGCACGCGCTCGGCGGGACCCGCACGTCCATCGTGACCGGTTCGCGGATCTCGCCCGAGCCGGCGCTGGACACGGTCGCGGCCCGGGTCAACCGCGCCGTTGGAGCGGGCCACACCCGCGTGACGCTGGACATACGGCCCGGCTGGGACATCGAGCCGGTCCGCACGATCAGGCAGGCGTACCCGGCGCTCGCGCTCGTCGCGGACGCGGGCCACGCCTACACCGAGTCGCCGGAGCACATGGCCGTCCTGGAGGGGCTGGACGCCTACGGCCTGGCGGCGATCGAGCGCCCGTTCCCCGCCGGCGACCTCGCCGCGCATGCCCGGCTCCAGTTGCGGGTCGGCACCGCCGTCGCCCCGGCCGTCGGCGACCTGGAGACCCTCGACGCGGCCCTGACGCTGGAAGCGGGCCGCGCCCTGCACCTGCGGCTCGACCGGCTCGGCGGGCTGACCGCGGCCCGCAGCGCCCACGACCTGGCGTACGCGGCCGGCTGGGACGTGTGGTGCAGCGGCTGCGGCGCGTTCGGCATCGGCCAGGCCGCGGCGGTGGCGCTGGCGGCGCTGCCGGGCTGCACGCTGCCGAGCGACGTGACCGACCCCGCGGGCGGGCCGGTGTTCGTGACGCCGCCCGTCCGGTCGTCCGGCGGCGTGGTCGGCGTCCCGCTCACGCAGCCGGGCCTCGGCCACGAGGTCGACGAGGAGCGCATCGAGCGGCTGGCGACCCGCCGGCTGCGGCTGTCGGCATGAGCGCCGCCCCGGCCTGGGTGGTGGCCGGGCCGCCCGGCTCCGGCAAGAGCACGGTGTCCGACCTGCTGCTGGCGCGGCTGCGCCCCGTCCCGGCGCTGCTCGACAAGGACACCATGTACGGGCCGTTCGTGGAGGCCGCGCTGGCGGCGTCCGGCCGCGACCCGGGCGAGCGGGAGGGCCCCTGGTACGACGCGCACGTCAAGCCGCACGAGTACGCGGGGATGACCGCGACGGCCCGGGAGGTCCGCTCCCACGGCTGCCCGGTGCTGCTCAGCGGCCCGTTCACCGGCCAGATCCGGGACGCGGACCGCTGGGCGGAGTGGACCGCCGCGCTGGGCGGCCCGCCCGTGCGGCTGGTGTGGATCCGCACGGACGCCGCGACGCTGCGGCACCGCCTGGAGGGGCGCGGGTCGCCGCGCGACACCGGGAAGCTGGCCGGGTTCGCCGCGTTCGTCGCGCGGATGCGGCCGGACGAGGCGCCGCCCGTCCCGCACGCGGCCGTCGACAACCGGCTGGCCGCGCCCGTCCCGCTGGAGGCGCAGCTCGACGCGCTGGCCGCCGGGCCCTGAGTACGGGGACCGGTCAGTACGACTTGGGCAGGCCCAGGGAGTGCTGCGCGACGAAGTTGAGGATCATCTCGCGGCTGACCGGGGCGATGCGCATGAGGCGGACCACCCCGGCGAGCATCCCGACGCCGTACTCGGTCGTGAGGCCGTTGCCGCCGTGGGTCTGGATCGCCTGGTCGACGCAGTGGATCGCGGCCTCGGCGGCGGCGTACTTGGCCATGTTCGCGGCCTCGCCGGCACCGGCGTCGTCGCCCCCGTCGTACAGCCAGGCGGCCTTCTGCCCCATCAGCCGCGCCAGCTCCAACTCGATCTTCGCGGCGGCGAGCGGGTGCGCGAGGCCCTGGTGGGCGCCGATGGGCGTCTTGAAGACCTGCCGGTCCTTCG
>NZ_BMRO01000002.1:0-14776 GCF_014648675.1 Actinomadura livida | reverse complement strand
GGCCCGCGAACAGCTGCAGCAGGCCGCCGTCCTCGTCGCCGACGAGCGCGTCGTAGGGCAGCCGGACGTCGTCGAGGTGGCAGATGAACTGCTTCTCCGGCGACACGATCTCCATGCCGATCGGCGTCCGGCCGAAGCCGTCCGCGCCGGTCGGCACGATGAACAGGGACGGGCGCAGGTTGCCCTTCTGGTCCTCGGTGCGGCTGACGAACATGACGGCGTCCGCCTCGTCCACGCCGGAGATGAACGTCTTCTGCCCGTTCAGGACCCAGCCGTCGCCGTCCCGGCGCGCGGTCGTGGTGATGCGGTGCGCGTTGGAGCCCGCGTCGGGCTCGGTGATCGCGAACGCCATCTTCACCGACCCGTCCGCGAACCGCGGGAGCCAGTGCCGCCGCTGGTCGTCGGTGCCGGAGCGCGCGATGATCGTGGCGCAGATCGCCGGGGAGACGACCATGAGCAGCAGGGGGCAGCCCGCCGCGGCCAGTTCCTCGCACACCGCGGCGAGGTCGCCGATCCCGCCGCCTCCGCCGCCGTACTCCTCGGGGACGTTCACGCCGAGGTAGCCGAGGCGCCCCGCCTCGTCCCACAGCTCGTCGGTCTTCTCCCCCGCGCGGGCCTTCTCGACGTAGTAGGAGGCGCCGTACTTGGCGCCCAGCTCTGCGACCGCGGCGCGCAGCGCCTGCCGCTCCTCGGTCTCGGCGAAGCTCATCCGGTGGTCCCTTCGGTGTCGGCGAGGACGGCGAGGACGGCGCCGGACTCCACCTGCCGGCCCGCCGCGACGTTCAGTTCCGCGACCGTCCCCGCGGACGGCGCGGCGATGCGGTGCTCCATCTTCATCGCCTCCAGGACGACGAGCGTCTGCCCGGCGGCGACCTGCGCGCCGAGTTCGGTCTCGACGCGCAGCACCGTCCCGGGCATGGGCGCGAGGAGCGATCCCGGGGCGATCCGGCCGCTCGGGTCGGTGAAGCGGGGAACGGCCTGGAACGCCACCGGACCGAGGCGGGAGTCGACGTACACCGCGCCGCCGGCCGCGGTCACCGCGAACGTCTCGCGCAGCCCCTCGTGCTCCAGTACGACCCGCCCGGGCGCCGCCGACACCAGCGAGGTGCCGGGGCACAGCTCCGACACCAGCTCGCCGCGGTGCAGGTAGTAGTCGACGGTCACCTGCCCGGACGGGCCCTCGAACGTCCTGCGCTGGGGCTGCGACCGGACGTTGCGCCACCCCGGCGGGAGCCCGCCGAGCACCGGTGCCGCCGCGCGGTCCGCGGCGGCGCCGGCCAGCGCGGCGGCCAGCGCGGACACGCGGACGGCGTCCTCCCCGGCGAGCGGCGCGGCGAGGGCGGCGAGGCCGACCCGGTCCAGGTATCCGGTGTCGGTGCCGCCGTCCAGGAACCCCGGCTCCTCCAGGATCCGGACGAGCAGGTCGCGGTTGGTGGCGGGGCCGTGGATGCGGGCGCCGCGCAGGCCGGCCGCGAGCCGGCGGGCCGCGGCCCGCCGGGTGGGCGCCCAGGCGATCAGCTTGGCGAGCATGGGGTCGTAGTGGACGCCGATCTCGCCGCCGCCCTCGACCCCGCTGTCGAGCCGCAGCCCGTGGGAGGCGGGGACGGCGAACTCGGCGTCGACGTCCGGTACCTCGAAGGTGTGCAGGGGGCCGCTGCCGGGCCGCCAGTCGCGGGCGGGGTCCTCGGCGTACAGGCGCACCTCGATGGCGTGGCCCCGGGGCTCGGGCGCCGCCTCCGGGAGCGGCGCACCCTCGGCGATCTCCAGCTGCAGCCGGACGAGGTCGACCCCGTACACGCACTCGGTGACGGGGTGCTCGACCTGGAGACGGGTGTTGACCTCCAGGAAGAAGAAGCGTCCGTCCGGGGCGAGCATGAACTCGACCGTGCCGGCGCCCGTGTAGCCGATGGCTCGGGCGGCGCTCGCCGCCGCCTCGCACAGGGCGGCGCGTAGCTCCGGGCCGACCGCCGGGGACGGCGCCTCCTCGACGATCTTCTGGTGGCGGCGCTGGATCGAGCATTCGCGCTCGCCGAGCGTCCAGACGCGCCCGTGGGCGTCCGCGACGACCTGCACCTCGATGTGGCGGGCGTTCTCCAGGAGCGGCTCGCAGAACACGGTCGGGTCGCCGAAGGCCGACTCGGCCTCGCGGCGGGCCCCGGCGACCGCGCCGGGCAGCTCGTCCGGCGTCCGGACGATCCGCATGCCGCGCCCGCCGCCGCCCGCGGACGCCTTCACCAGCAGCGGGAGGTCCGCGCCGGTCACGCGGGCGGGGTCCAGCTCGGGCAGCACCGGGACGTCCGCGGCGGCCATCAGCTTCTTCGCCTCGATCTTGGAGCCCATCGCGGCGATCGCCTCGGGCGGCGGGCCGATCCAGGTCAGGCCCGCGTCGATCACCGCTCGCGCGAATTCCGCGTTCTCCGACAGGAAGCCGTACCCGGGGTGGACGGCGTCGGCCCCGGCGGCGCGGGCCACGTCGAGGAGCCGCCCGGCCGACAGGTACGTCTCCGCCGGGGTCGCCCCGGGGAGCCGTCCCGCGACGTCCGCCTCCCGGACGTGCGGCGCGTCGGTGTCCGGGTCGGAGTGGACGGCGACCGTCCCGATGCCGAGGCCCCGGCAGGCCCGCATGACCCGGCGGGCGATCTCCCCGCGGTTGGCGACGAGCACTCTGCTGATCATCGGGCTCACATCCGGAAGACGCCGAAGCCGTCGGCTCCGCGTACGGGCGCGTTGTGGACGGCGGACAGGCACAGGCCGAGGACGGTGCGGGTGTCGCGCGGGTCGATCACGCCGTCGTCGTAGAGGCGCCCGGACAGGAAGAACGGCAGCGACTCCGCCTCGATCTGGTTCTCGACCATCTCCCGCATCGCGCGGTCCTGGTCCTCGTCGTAGACCTGCCCGCGCGCCTCGGCCGCCTGCCGCGCCACGATCGACAGGACCCCGGCGAGCTGCTGCGGCCCCATCACCGCGGACTTCGCGCTCGGCCACGCGAACAGGAACCGGGGGTCGTAGGCCCGGCCGCACATGCCGTAGTTGCCCGCCCCGTACGAGGCGCCCAGCACGATCGTCAGGTGCGGGACCCGGCTGTTCGCCACCGCGTTGATCATCAGGGCGCCGTGCTTGATGATCCCGGCCTGCTCGTACTCCCTGCCGACCATGTAGCCGGTCGTGTTGTGCAGGAACAGCAGCGGCGTGTCGCTCTGGTTGGCGAGCTGGATGAACTGCGCCGCCTTCTGCGCCTCCTCGCTGAACAGGACGCCCTGCGCGTTGGCGAGGACCCCGACCGGGTAGCCGTGGACGCGGGTCCAGCCGGTGACCAGGCTCGTCCCGTACAGCGGCTTGAACTCCTCGAACCGGGAGCCGTCCGCGACCCGGGCGATGACCTCGCGCGGGTCGAACGGGATCTTCAGGTCCTCGGGGACGATGCCGGCCAGCTCGTCCGCGTCGTACAGCGGTTCCTCCACCGGGCCCGGCGCGGGGCCGAGCTTGCGGTGGCCGAGGTTCCGGACGATCTCGCGGCCGAGGCGCAGCGCGTCCGCCTCGTCGGCCGCCATGTAGTCGGCGAGCCCGGAGGAGCGCGCGTGCATCTCCGCGCCGCCGAGCTCCTCGTCGCCGGCCTCCTCCCCCGTCGCCATCTTCACCAGCGGCGGGCCGCCGAGGAACACCTTCGCGCGCTCCTTGACCATGACGACGTAGTCGCACATCCCCGGGACGTACGCGCCGCCCGCGGTGGAGTTGCCGAACACCAGCGCGATCGTGGGGATGCCCGCCGCCGACAGCCGGGTCAGGTCGCGGAACATCCGGCCGCCCGGGATGAAGATCTCCTTCTGCGTCGGCAGGTCCGCGCCGCCCGACTCGACGAGGTTGATCAGGGGGAGGCGGTTCTCCAGCGCGATGTCGGACGCCCGGAAGCTCTTCTTCACCGACCACGGGTTGCTGGCCCCGCCCCGCACCGTCGGGTCGTTCGCCACGATCACGCACTCGACGCCCTCGACGACGCCGATGCCGGTGACGACGCTCGCGCCGACGGGGAAGTCGCTGCCCCACGCGGCGAGGGGGCTCAGCTCCAGGAACGGCGACTCGGGGTCGAGCAGCAGCTCGATGCGCTCCCGCGCGAGCATCTTCCCGCGCCTGCGGTGCCGCTCGACGTACTTCTCGCCGCCGCCCGCGAGGGCCTTGGCGTGCTCGGCGTCCAGCGCCGCCACCTTCTCCAGCATGGCCGCGCGGCGCTCCCGGTACTCGGGACCGCGCGTGTCGAGCGTGCTCTTCAGCGTCACAGAAGTGCCTCCGGGATGTCGGCGTGGCGGGACCGCAGCCACTCCCCGAGGGCCTTGCCCTGCGGGTCGAACCGTGTCGAGGCCGACACGCCCTCCTGCAGCAGCCCCTCGACGACGAAGTTGACGGCGCGGAGGTTGGGCAGCACGTGGCGGTGGACGGTGTGGTCGCGGGTCTCGGGCAGCAGCTCGCGGAACCGCTCGATGGTGAGGAACGGCTCCAGCCAGCGCCATTGCGCGTCCGTCCGCGCCCATACCCCGATGTTGGCGTCCCCGCCCTTGTCCCCGCTCCGCGCGCCCGCAACCCGTCCGAGCGGCACCCGCCTGAGCGGGGACTGGGTGGAGAGCCCTTCCTCACCGGCCGCCTCGGTAGGCACATCGGCGACCGCGGGTGCGGGCGGGATCGGGACGCTCTCGCCCTCGTGCGTGACCGCCACATGTTCAACGGTCTCGTTGGGCACGAACGCGGGCGTGTAGACGCCGTACGGGCCGCCCTTCCCCGGAGGGGACGTCATCGTGAAGCCGGGATAACCGGCAAGCCCGAGCTCCACGGCCGCGCCGCTGAACGCCCGGCCGACCTTGGCCGGATCGGGGTCGAGGACGGCGCACCGCAGCAGCGCCGTGGCCTCCCCCTGTGCGGCGGGATCGGGCTTGGCTGTCCCGATCAGGGTCCACTCGACACGGGCCGGCCGCGCGTCACCGAACGCCGCTTCCAGATGCCTCTTGACGAGTTCCGCCTTGGCTTCGATGCCGAGCCCGGTGAGCACGAACGTCATCTCGTTGCGGTGGCCGCCGAGGTGGTTCAGGCAGACCTTGGTGGTCGGCGGCGGCGGAAGCCCCTTGACGCCGCTGATCCGCACCCGGTCGGGGCCGTCGTCCGCCAGCTCGATCGTGTCGAAACGGGTCGTGACGTCAGGACCGGCGTAGGACGGCCCGCCGATCTCGTACAGCAGTTGCGCCGTGACGGTCTCGGTCGTCACGGCTCCGCCCGTCCCGTCGTGCTTGGTGATCACGCAGGAGCCGTCGCCGTGCACCTCCGCGAGCGGAAAGCCCGGCGCCTTTACATTGTAGATCTCTTCAAAGAAGCTGTAGTTGCCGCCCGTGGCCTGCGCCCCGCATTCCAGCACGTGCCCGGCGACGGTCGCGCCGGCCAGCGCGTCCCAATCGTCCCGCGCCCAGCCGAAGTGCGCGGCGGCCGGCCCAACGACCAGGGAGGCATCGGTGACACGGCCGGTCACCACCATGTCGGCGCCGCGCCGCAGGCACTCGGCGATCCCCCACGCCCCCAGGTAGGCGTTGGCCGTGAGCGGCTGCCCGTACCGGGAATCGGCGAACCCCAACTCCTTGGCCCGCGCAAGCAGGTCATCACCCTCGACATGCGCGACACGCACCTCGAGGCCGAGCCGCCCGGCGAGCTCCCGCAGATTGTCGGCCAGCCCTCGCGGGTTCAGCCCGCCGGCGTTGGTCACGATCTTCGTGCCGCGTTCCACGGCGAGCCCGAGGCACTCCTCCATCTGCCGCAGGAACGTGGTGGCGTACCCGGCGTCGGGGTCCTTCATCTTGCCGCGGCCCAGGATGAGCATCGTCAGCTCGGCGAGATAGTCACCGGTCAGGACGTCCAGCGGCCCGTCCTCGAGCATCTCCCGAACCGCGGCGAAGCGGTCGCCGTAGAAGCCCGAGGCGTTACCGACCCGCAGCGGTTGGCTCATGCCCAGAACCCTGCCAGACCCACCCGCAAAAAATCAATCACGCATGATTGTTTTGGTGGAAGCCCTGGAAGCGGCACTCGTCACCCCTCACGAACCGGGGAGGGTCTCCACCGGAGCCAGCGGCTCAGCCCGGCTGGACGGGGAGGCGTACCCGGGCGACGACCGGGAGGTGGTCGCTGCCGGTGGCGGGCAGGGCGCGCAGGTGCGGGACGGTCGCCGAACGGGCCATGACCTGGTCGATCCGGGCCAGCGGGAAGGCCGCGGGGAAGCTGAAGGCCATCCCGCGTTCCGCCACGTTCAGCTGGGACGTCAGCGGAGCGAGCCCGCGGTCATCGGTCGTGCCGTTGAGGTCCCCCAGGAGGATCACCGCTTCCACTTTCTCCGCGGAGAGGGCCGCACCGAGGAGGCCGGCGCTCGCGTCGCGCCAGGCCGACGCCAGACCGCCTGGCCGGATCCGGACCGAGGGCAGGTGCGCGACGTACACGGCGATCTCCCCGTGGGGCGTGTGCGCGACCGTCCGCAGCCCGCGGCTCCAGGGCCCCTTGATCTCGCGGGGCTTGATGTCCAGGGACCGGGTGCCGATCAGCGGGTGCTTCGACCAGAGCCCGACGGTGCCGATGACGGCGTGGTACGGGAGGTCCGGGCCGAGGGTCCGCTCGTAGTCCGGCAGGGCCGAGTGCGTCAGTTCCTCCAGCGCCACGAGGTCCGGCTTCGCGGCGGCCAGGGCGCGTGCCGTCCCCGCCGGGTCGGTGTTCTCGTCGCTGACGTTGTGCTGTACGACGACCAGGTCACGCGGACCGGGCTTCGCCACGGGGAGGAGCAGCCCGCCGAAGAGGAAGGCCCAGGCCATGACGGGCAACAGGGAGGCGACGAGCACGGTGGGCGAACGGCGCAGCAGCGCGAGGCCGAGCAGCGCCACGACCGCCAGGCCGAGCCACGGCAGGAACGTCTCCAGCAGGCTTCCCAGCCGACCGATGAAGTTGGGCACCGCCCGGTGGAACGCCAGCAGCCCGGCGGTCGCCACCGCCAGTGCGGCGAGCACCCGGCCCCGCGCCCACACCGAACCCACGACCTGACCCCCGCCTCCCGCGAACGAGCCGCCAAGGGGACAAATAGATCATGGACTGACCACCGCGTACACCATCCGCCCTACCGCCGGGTAAACCACTTCGGCGGATGCCCCGTCCACTTTGTGGAATGTCACAGAGGGGACGGGGAACTCAGTGAAACTCAACAGGCTGTTAGTCGCGGCCACCGCAATGACGGCGGCGGCGGTCCCAGTGGAGGTGGTGACGACCGCCGATGCCACAGCGGCACCGCGGCAGGTGGCGCAGTGCGCCACCGCACAGGGGCCCGACTTCAACGGGGACCGCTGCGGGGACGTAGTCGTGGGCGATCCGGGGGGCACGGTGGCGGGCAAGGTGCGCGCCGGCCGGATCAACGTCCTTTACGGCGACGAGACCGGCGTGGGAGCCGGTAAGCGGCACCTGCTGAGCCAGGGCGAAACGGGAACCGGGGAGGTCCCGGAAGCGGACGACCGGTTCGGCGCCGTCGTCCGGGCCATCCACGCCGACGGCGACGCGTTCGCCGATCTCGTGGTCGGGGTGCCCTCGGAGTCCGTCAACGGCGTCGACGACGCGGGCACCGTCCACGTGATCTTCGGATCCGCCGGCGGGTTGGGCGCCGGCCGCCCCGGGATCGTGCTGCACCAGGGCGCCTCCGGCATCGCGGGCGGCCCCGAGCAGGGGGACCGGTTCGGAGCGGGCCTCGCGGTCAACGAGACGACCGGCGACGGACCGCCCCAGCCCGCCCTGGCGTTCGGCGCGCCCGGGGAGGACCTGGGCGGGACGGCGGACGCGGGCTCCGCGGGCGTCGTCACGTTCGACCCGGACACCGGCGAAGTCGAGACCGCCGCGACCATCACGCAGGACAGCCCCGGCATCGGCGGCGGCGCGGAGGCCGGAGACGGATTCGGTGCCGCGGTCGCACTCTTCCAAGGGCCGGGCGGCTTCGGCTGCGGCGTCACCGGCGTCGACGGCTACACCCTGGTCGTCGGAGCTCCCGGCGAGGACCTGGACGGCAACGCCGACGCGGGCCTTGTGCACCTGGCGAGAGATCTGGCGAGCGACACCCCGCTGTCCCAGGACTCCCCCGGCGTGGACGGCGCGGTCGAACCCGGCGACCGGTTCGGCGCCGGCCTCGCCCTCGCCTCGTACTGCGAGCACGACGGCCCATCGCACGTCCAGCTGGCGGTGGGCGTCCCGTTCGAGGACTTCGGCTCGGTCGCCGACGCCGGGATGGCGCACCTGTTCGCCACCGACGACGACGAGCTGCCGATGCCCCAGCGGTGGAGCGTCAGCCAGAACAGCACCGATGCCGCCGGGACCTCCGAGGCCGGCGACCAGTTCGGGTCCGTGCTCGAACTGGGCGGCCCGTGGCGGGACGGCCTGGGCGAGCCGCTGATCGTCGGCGTCCCCCGCGAGGACATCGGCGACGCCGCGGACGCCGGCGGTGTGCAGATCTTCGGCCAGAGCGCGACCGCACCCGGAAACGGCGACACCTTCCTGAGCCAGGAGGACGTGGGCCTGGTTCCGCAGGCCGCGGACCTCTTCGGCGCCGCACTGTCCACCCGCCACGGCCTGCTCCTCGTAGGCGCACCCGACGACGTGACCCACACCAAGGGCGCCGCACACGGCCTCCCCTGGCCGGGCACCTCAGAATCCCCCGTCCTCTTCACCCCTGGCCAGGACGAGATCCCCGAAGACGCAGTCCGCTTCGGCGCATCCATCACCTGACCCGCCCGGCGGGCGGGGCGCGGCGCGCCCCCGCCGCCCCTCCTGCGCGACACCCTTCAGCACGCCCCTCACCATCGGCGAGCGGAGAGGCGCCGGTCCCGTCGAGGATGGAAAAAATCAATCACGCATGATTGTTTGGTTGGTTCGGGTTTGGTTGACTGGTGGGGCACCGAGTCGAGGGAGTCATGAGCGCGCAGGCACTGCCCCGGGAACCGCAGCAGGACCGCAGTCGCGCCACCAGGCGGCGCCTTCTGGACGCCGCCGTCGAGTGCCTGGCGTCCGTGGGGTGGGCGGGGACGACCGTGGCGGTGGTCGCCGAGCGCGCCGGGGTCTCCCGCGGGGCCGCGCAGCACCACTTCCGGACGCGCGAGGAGCTGGTGACGGCGGCCGTCGACTACGGCTCCGAGGTGCGGATGGCGCAGATGCGGGAGCGCCTGGACGCCCTGGCCGGGCGCCGGCCGTCCACCGGGGACGTGGTGGCACTGCTCGGCGAGATGTACACCAGCCCCCTGTTCCGCGCCGCCCTGCAGCTCTGGGTCGCCGCCAGTTCCGACGAGCAGCTCCGCGAGCAGGTCGTGCCGCTGGAGGCGCGGGTGGGGCGCGAGGCGCACCGGCTCACCGTCGAGGCGCTCGGCGTGGACGAGAGCGTGCCCGGCGTCCGGGAGACGGTCCAGGCGACCCTCGATCTGGTCCGCGGCCTCGGGCTCGCCGACCTGCTCACCGACGACTCGGCCCGCCGCACCCGACTGCTCAACCAATGGGCCACCACCCTCGACCAAGCCCTCGGCCGCTGACCCCGCGGGCACCCCGGCTCTAGACGGACACCTCGCGCAGGGGGTCGCCGCCGTCGATGAAGAGGCGGCCGCCAGGGGCCAGTGCCGCGGCTATGCGTGCGATGGCCTTGCGGCCCGCCTCCGGATGGCGGCCGTCGAGCGCGCCGACCCGCACGGCGAAGACGAGGTCGAACGGACCTTCGCCGGGTCGCGGCTCGAAGTCCTCGATCGCCGCCTGCCGCACGCTCATGCGTCCCGCGGCGATCTCGGCGGCGGAGGCGGCCCCCGCCTGCGCGACCGCCTTGGCCGACCGGTCGATCGCGAGGATGTGCCCGGTGCCGAGCCGGGCCGCGACGGCCCGCGCGGCGGCGCCGGTCCCGCAGCCGATCTCCAGGACGCGCATGCCCGGCGCGAGCGGCAGAGCGTCGACGACCGCGGAAAGTCGAGGTGACAGCGACATGGGCCGACCCTAGGACATGCCACCGACGTTCTCACCTTTCCTCCAGCATGGTTGACATGTGACCTTTTGGTCACCTATTTTCGTGGTGTGGACGACGACGATCTGGCGTTCAAGGCGCTGGCGGATCCGACCCGCCGGTTCCTGCTCGACCTGCTGTTCGCCCGGGAAGGGCGGACGCTCGGCGAGCTGGAGGCGGAGGTGGAGATGACGCGGTTCGGGGTCTCCAAGCACCTGCGGGTGCTGGAGGACGCGGGGCTGGTGGTCCCGCGTCGCTCCGGCCG
Organism: Actinomadura livida; assembly: GCF_014648675.1. Classification (GTDB taxonomy): domain Bacteria; phylum Actinomycetota; class Actinomycetes; order Streptosporangiales; family Streptosporangiaceae; genus Spirillospora; species Spirillospora livida. The sequence continues at coordinate 4,487 of NZ_BMRO01000002.1, read as the reverse complement.
GGAGAAGCTGCACTTCCTCAACCCGGTGCCGATCCGGCTGATCCACGACCGGTGGATCGGCAAGTACACCGAGCGGCCCGCCGCGGCGCTCGCCGACCTGAAGAGACGACTGGAGTCCGACATGACGACGACCGAGACCGGCGCCGGCGAGACCGTCCAGGTGTACCGCGTGTACATCAAGGCGACACCGCAGGCGATCTGGGACGCCATCACCAAGCCCGAGTGGACGACGAAGTTCGGCTACCAGGCGCCGGTGGAGTACGACCTGCGCCCCGGCGGCGCCTTCCGCGGCCTCGCCAGCGAGGCGATGAAGGAGCACGGCGCCCCCGACGTGGTCATCGACGGCGAGGTCATCGAGGCGGACCCGCCGCGCAGGCTCGTCCAGACGTGGCGGGCGCTGTTCCTCGGCGAGCCGCACACGCGGCTGGCCTACGAGATCGAGGACGACGGCTCCGGCGTCTCGCGGCTGACCGTCACCCACGACGTGACGGGGGCGCCGCAGACGGCCGCGCAGGGCGCGGGCGAGATCCCCGAGGCGGGCGGCGGCTGGAGCCAGACGCTCAGCGACCTGAAGACCCTGCTGGAGACCGGCGAGTCCCTCTTCGCCTGACCATCCCCTGCCGACCGGTTCGTTCCGAGATCGGGCGGCCGGGCGCAGTCCGGCCCGGCCGCCGAACCCCCAGGAGTCGCCATGCCTTCCGCGCACACGCCCCCGCTGTCCCCTTCCCGCACCACGCGCGCCTCCACCCGCGCCCTCCTCGCCTGCGGTGTCCCCGCCGGACCGCTGTTCGTCCTGCTGATCGTGGCCCAGGCCATGACGCGGGACGGGTTCGACGCCGCCCGCCACCCGCTCAGCATGCTCGCGCTCGGCGAGCACGGGTGGCTTCAGACCGCCAACTTCCTGCTCTGCGGAGCCCTCGTCGCGGCGTCGGCCGCCGGGCTGCGCCGCGTCCTGGAACCGGGGACGATGGGCCGCACCTGGGGAACCGCTCTCATCGCCGCCTATGGCGTGAGCCTGATCTGGGCGGGCGTCTTCCCGACCGACCCGGCGGAAGGCTTCCCCGCCGGGACGCCCGGCGGCATCGGGGAGGTCAGCTGGCACGGCATGCTGCACAACCTCGCACCGGTCGGGATGGGGCTTGCGCTGAGCGTCGCATGCGTCGTGTTCGCCCGCCGGTTCGCCCGGGAAGGGCGGCCCGGATGGACGCTTTACAGCGCCGCCTCACCGGCCGCGTACCTGGTGCTGGGCATGGCCGCGTTCCCGGCGGACGACTTCCGGCTGATGCTCGCCGGAGGCGCAGCCATCTGGACGTGGGCCGCCGTCCTGTCGCTGAAGTTCCTCCGGGAGGCCCGCGGCACGGCCTGATCCGCAGACCGCCCGAGGCGGTCCCGCTCCCCGAACGGGGCGGGGCCACCTCCGGCCATTCCGGCCCGCGCGCATTGACGGCGGCAGAAGGCGCACGGAATCTGAACTCATGTTCAGAACAAGCGTTCAGACGGATCGTCCACGGAGGGCGGCGCGGTTCCCCGTGTCGTGCGACGTGGCCGTGCTCGGCGGCGGGCTCGCCGGGATGGCGACCGCGGCGAGGCTGCAGGCGGCAGGCATGTCCACGATGGTCATCGAGGCCCACGGGCATGTCGGGGGCTGCGCCGGCTACTACCGGCGCAGGGGCTTCTCCTTCGACGTGGGCGCGACGACCATGGTGGACTTCGAGCCGGGCGGGGTCGGGGCGGAACTGCTCACCGCCATCGGGATGGACCCGGTGCCCGGCGAGGCGCTGCCCGGCTACGTCGGCTGGCTGCCCGACCGCAAGGTCACGCTCTACCGCGACACCCGCGCCTGGCACCGGGAGCGGCTCCGCGCCCTGGGCGACACTCCCCGGCACCGCGCGTTCTGGGCGAGCCTCGACCGTCTCGCGGACGTGTTCTGGACGGCGAGCCGCGCCGGGGTGCGGCTGCCGATGCGCGGCCCCGCGGACGCCCTGCACAACCTGCGGGCCGTTGGGCCGCGCGGGCTTCCGCTCGCCCGCCACCTGAACTCCACCCTCGGGGACGCCCTCGCCCGGCACCGCCTCCGCGACGAGGCGCCGCTGGTCGGGCTGCTGTCGATGCTGGTCGAGGACACCGTGCACAGCACCGTCGACCGGGCGCCGCTCATCAACGCCGCCCTCGGCGTCACCATCCGCGGCGCCGGACTCACCCGCGCGGACGGCGGCATGCGCGGGTTCTGGCGGCGGTTCGCGGCGCACTACCGCGGGCTCGGCGGCGGGTTGCGCGTCGGCTGCGCGGTCGAGCGGGTCACCGGACGGGCGGGGGCGTTCACCGTCCACACCAGGCTGGGGGTCGTCCATGCCCGGCAGGTGGTCAGCGGCCTGCCCGCCGCCACGACCGCGCGCGTCGTCCCGGACCTCGCCGGCCCGCTCCGCCCGTACCTGGAGCGGGACGAACCCGACATGGGCGGGGCGATCGTCGTCTTCCTCGGAGTCCCGGACGACGAGGTGGCCGGCCAGGAGTTCACCCACCACCAGTTGCTGCAGGACTACGACCGGCCGCTGGGCGACGGCAACAACATGTTCATCTCGGTGTCTGCGCGAGGCGACACCGAGAGCGCGCCGCCGGGTCGGCGAGCCGTGATGATCTCCACCCACACCGGGCTCGACGAGTGGGCCGGTCTGCCGGACGCCGAGTACGAGGCCCGCAAGGAGGAGATCGGGGAACGTCTCGTCGGCCTGGCCCGCCGCGTCCATCCCTCGCTCGGCGAACGCGCGCAGGTGTGGGAGGTGGGCACGCCGCGCTCCTATGAGCGTTTCGCGTTCCGGCCGGGCGGTGCCGTAGGCGGCGTCCGCCAGGCACCGGGCAACACCAACCAGAATGCCGTCCCGCATTCGCTGGGCGTGCCCGGGCTGTGGCTCGTGGGCGACTCGACCTGGCCCGGCCTCGGCACCGTCGCGTGTGCGCTGGGCAGCCGCCTCGTCGCGGAAGAGGCCCTCAAGGCCGCCCGCCGGACGGCGGTGGCGCGATGACCGTCCCGAAGCTGTCCGAGCTCGGCTCCGACCTGCTCGTCACCACCCGCCCACGGCGCGTCCTCACCCTGTCGCTCCCCTACGCGGCCGTCGTCCTGTTCGTCGCGGTGTGGCTGGCGGGATGGTGGTGGCTGACGCCGGTCGTCGCCTTCGGGATCTTCGTCGCGGTCGTCACCGCGACCCACGACGTCGTCCACCGGTCACTCGGTCTCGGCAGGCGGGCGACGGAATGGGCGCTGTTCCTGCTGGGCGCGGTCCTCCTGGAGAGCGGGCACGCCTACCGCGCCACCCACCTCCAGCACCATCGGACGTTCCCCAGCGACGAGGACCCGGAGGGGCATCCGGCGAACCTGTCGGCGCTCGGCGCGATCCTCTACGGCCCCGTCTTCCTCGTCCGGCTGTGGTGCTGGGCGTTCCGGCGCAGCGGGGCCGGTCAGCGGGTGTGGCTGCTGGCGGAGGCGGCATTGCCCATCGCGGCGGTCGGCGCCGGCGCCCTGCTCTCCCGGGGCCTCCTCGCGTACGCGGTCATGATGATCGTGGGAAGCTGGGTCTACCCGCTGCTGACCGTGCACCTGCCGCACCGGCACTACGGGGACACGCCGCTGACGCAGACCCGCACCCTGCGCGGACGGATCGTCCCCGCGCTGTTCCTGGAGCTGACGTACCACTTGGAGCACCATCTGTACCCTCAGGTGCCGAGCCATCAGCTCGCCCGGCTCGCACGGCGGCTCGACCCCGTTCTCGCCGAGGCGGGCGTCAAGCCCTGGAAGGTGATCTGAGCGCATGGCGCCCCGCGCGGAGGCCAGGCAACGTCTCCTCGAAGCGACCGTCCGGACACTCGCGGCCGAGGGGTACGGCGGGACGACGGCCCGCTCGATCGCCAAGACCGGCGGCTTCGCGCCCGGCGTCATCTACTACCACTTCGAGGACCTGGAGGCGTTGCTCGTCGCGGCACTCCGCCACACCAGTCAGGCCCGGAGAGACCGCTACGAGGAGGCGCTCGGCTCCTGCACGGACGCCACAGAACTGCTCGCCCGCCTGCGCGAACTGTACGCCGAGGACATGCGGGATCAGGGGCATATCGACGCGGTGCAGGAACTCTTCACGGCGTCGGCGACATCGCCGCGGCTACGGGAGGAACTGCTCGCCCACGTCGAATCCTGGTCGGAATTCGCCGCCACCGCGGTGCATCGGCTCGTTGGCGGGACGGCCTTGGCAGGCGTCGTCCCGTCCCGTGAACTCGGCATGATCGCGGTGGCGATGTTCCTCGGTATCCAGACCCTCACCCACCTGGACGGGGACCGCTCCCGCGTCGAGTCGCTCTTCAGCACCGCCGAGCCGGTCGCGATCCTCTGGGACACCTTCGCCGGCCGGAATCCGACACCCGAGAAATGAGAAAGGGCCCCGCCATGAGGCGGGGCCCTTACCCCTAATATGAGTCCGGCGGCGTCCTACTCTCCCACA
>NZ_BMRO01000001.1:671717-760768 GCF_014648675.1 Actinomadura livida | reverse complement strand
CTGCTGCGTGACGGGCGACTGTTCACCCCCACCCAGCCGGTCACGCAGGCGGCTTGACATCCTCATTGAGACTCCTTAGGAGGGACTGCTCAGGAACGCATGAACGCCGCGATCGCGTGGCCGAGCCGTTCTCCGGCGTCCTCCTGGAGGAAATGCCCGGCGCCCTCGATCGTAGGGTGCTCGATGCCCTGCGCACCTGGAATCAGCTGCTTGAACAGCGGTGCCATCGCGCCGGTGATGGGGTCCTGGTCGCTGAAGGCCACGAGGAACGGCTTGTCCCACGCGCGCAGGACGTCCCAGGCGTCGCGGTTGGGCTGCGCCTCGGGGTCGTCGGGGTCGGCCGGGACGAGGCCGGGCATGGCGCGCGGGCCCGCCTTGAACGACTCGTCGGGGAACGGCGCGTCGTAGGCGGCGCGGACGTCGTCGGGGAGCGTGGTGCGGCACCCGGATGCCACGCTGCGCGCGACGTCGAACTCGGGGGCGGTGCGGACCGACTGCCGGAACTTCAGCCACGTCTCCGGCATCGGGAAGTCGCCCGTGGGGAGCCCGGTGTTGGCCGTGACGATCCTCGCGAACCGTTCCGGATGGGCGGTCACCAGGCGCAGTCCGATGAGGCCGCCCCAGTCCTGCCCGACGAGGGTCACGTCCTTGAGGTCGAGGGCGTCGAACACGAGGGAGCGCGTCCACTCGATGTGGCGGGCGTAGGTGTGGTCGCTGATCTCGGCGGGCTTGTCCGACCGGCCGAACCCCACCAGGTCGGGCGCGACCACCCGCAGCCCTGCGTCCGCCAGGACGGGTATGACGTGCCGGTAGAGGAAGGACCAGCTCGGCTCACCGTGCAGGCACAGGACCACCGGGCCGTCGGACGGCCCTGTCTCCACATAGGCCATGCGCAGCGTGCCGTCGCCGCCCGGTGCGGGCACCTCGGCGTAGCGCGGCACGTACGGGAAGTCGGGAAGGTCGCTGAAGCGCTCATCGGGCGTGCGCAGGATCCGCATGCCGCCCATCATGCCGAACATCGTTCGGCCGGGACGAAAACTCCAGGTCCCGGGTCGGAGGCGCGCACCGGCCCCCACCCGGGCGAGTCATGGGGAGTCAACGAACCGGGCGCGGGGAGTCCCGTTCCGGGCGGTCCTGCGCTTTACTCGCTTCTGATGGCTTTGTTCGGCAGGTCGCGCTCCCGCCCGGCGAAGGACGCCGCGGCGCGGGATCTTTTCGAGCGCCTCCGGTGGAGGTACTTCCAGATCACCCCGGGCGTCCGGTTCCTCGGCGGGGTGCTGCTGACCGCGCTCGCGGTGACGGTCGCGGTGGTGCTGGACGGCCCGATCCTCTTCGCCGCCGCCGGGAGCGTGCTCGCCGTCATCGTCGTCCACCTGACGCTGCGGTCGCCGACGGCGATGGCGGTCGCCGCGGTGCTCGCGTCCTGGGCGGCGCTGTCGGTGCCGTTGGGCGGCCTCTATCCGGACGAGGCGCGCCCGCCCTACCTGGAGCCCGCGCTGCTCTTGGCGGTGCTCGCCCTCCCGGTGGCGGTGGCCGCGTTCCGCCTGCGCGGATACACGCCGTGGCGGACCGCGCTGCTCGCCCTGGGCGCCGCCGGGCTGGTGACGGCGGCCGTCGCCCAGCTGATGCCGGAGGCGAGCGTGGCGCCCGGCTGGGGCGCGGCCCTCGCCGTCCTCGCCTACCGCTGGGATCAGGCGCGGCGCGCGGTGCCCGCGGAGGCGTACGAGACCGGCTGGGTCCAGGAGCAGGCCGGTCCGCGCGGGGACGCCGCGGCCGGGCCGCGCAGGAGCCCGTCCGGCGCCGACAAGCGCTCCCGGCCCGACCGGACCGAGAAGGCGGACCGGGGGAGCCGCTTCGGCAGGCCCGACCGGCGCGGCGGCGAGGACGACGCGTCCGCGCCGCCGGCCGCGCCCGCGATGCCCGAGCAGCGGGCACCCGAACCGCGCGTCGGCGAACAGCGCGCCGCGGCGCAGGCAGTCGGCGCGGCCGCCGCCGAGCGTGCCGCGCCGCCCGAGCCCCGGAGGGAGCAGGTGCCGGAGATCTCCGTGGCCGAGGCGCTCGCCGAGCTGGAGGGCATGATCGGGCTGGAGCCGGTCAAGCGGCAGGTCCGCTCCATCGCCGCGTCCATCGAGGCCGCGCACATGCGCGCGGCCGCCGGGGTGCCGACGGAGAAGCCGATGCGGCATTTCGTGTTCGTCGGGCCGTCCGGAACGGGCAAGACGACCGTGGCGCGCGTCCTCGCCAAGATCTTCTACGCGTTCGGGCTGCTCCCCGAGCGGACGGTGGTCGAGGCGCACCGCGCCGACCTCGTCGGCGAGTTCCTCGGCGCCACGGCCATCAAGACCAACCGGCTCGTCGACTCCGCCCTGGGCGGGATGCTGTTCATCGACGAGGCGTACAGCCTGGCCAACTCCGGCGAAGGGCAGCCGGACCGGTTCGGTGACGAGGCCGTGCAGACGCTGCTCAAGCGCGCCGAGGACGACCGCGACAACCTGGTCATCATCCTCGCGGGCTACGACGCGCAGATGGCCGAGTTCCTCGACTCCAACCCCGGCCTCGCCTCGCGGTTCGGGACGCGCGTGCATTTCCCGTCGTACCGTCCGTCGGAGCTGCTGCGGATCGCCGACTACCACACCGGGCTCCGGGAGGACCGCCTCGATCCGGAGGCGCGGCGGCGGCTCGCCGCGCGCTTCGAGGAGATCGAACGGCGCGGCATCGTGGACGAACTCGGCAACGGGCGGTTCGTCCGGACGCTGACCGAGGCCGCCGCCCGCGCCCGGGACGTGCGGGTGGTCGGCGCCGTCGCCGCGTCCGGCGGGCCCGCCGAACCCAGCGCCGACGACCTGGTCACCCTGCGCGCCGAGGACGTGGAGGCCGCGTTCGCCGAGGTCACCGAGCGGTACCGGGGGTACGCCGAGACGCCGACGCTGGACGAGGCCCTCGGCTCCCTCGACGCGATGATCGGGCTGGAACCGGTGAAGCGGCAGGTCCGCGAGATCGCCGCGCAGCTTCAGGTCGCCCGCATGAGGGAGGAGCAGGGCCTGGTCACCCGCCCGCCGACCCGCCACTTCGTGTTCACCGGGCCGCCCGGCACCGGCAAGACCACCGTCGCGCGCGTGCTCGGCCGCATCTTCGCCGCGTCTGGGCTCCTCGCCCGTCCCGAGGTGGTCGAGGCACAGCGCGCCGACCTCGTCGGTGAGCATCTGGGTGCGACGGCCTTGAAGACGAACAAGGTGGTCGATTCGGCGCTCGGCGGCGTCCTGTTCATCGACGAGGCGTACTCGCTGAGCAATTCCGGCTACTCCGGAGGGGACGCGTTCGGTGCGGAGGCGGTGCAGACCCTGCTCAAGCGGGCCGAGGACGACCGGGATCGCCTCGTCGTCGTCCTCGCCGGCTATGAGGCCGACATGGGCCGCTTCCTGTCATCGAACCCTGGGCTCGCCTCCAGGTTCGACGTGCGCGTCGACTTCCCGTCCTACGGGCCGGACGAACTCCTCCGCATCGCCCAGCTGATCGCCGAGGAAGGCGGCGACCAATGGGAGGAGCGCGCCCTGGACGACCTCGCCCTGGTCTTCCAGCGCGTCTGCGGCGCCGGCCTGATCGACGAGCTGGGCAACGGCCGCTTCGCCCGCTCCGTGTACGAGAAGGCGAGCGCGTGCCGGGCGCTGCGGGCCGCGCAGCTCGGCGACGCCGCCACCGCCGCCGACCTCACGCTCCTGACGACCGACGACGTCCGCGACGCGTTCGCCGACCTCGCCCACCGCCTGGCGTGAGGGGCGCTCCGTCGGCGGCATGAGCTGTAATCGGACCATGACATCGGTGACGTGGGCGCAGGTGCTCGCCTGGCGGATGCGGCGGCAGTTCGTCGAACGGCCCGCCGACGAGCCGGCGGAGGAGGTGGCGCGGCGCCTCGCCGGAGTGCAGGCGCAGGTCGCGTCGGCGGCGGAACTCGCCGTCGCGGTGCGGCAGGCGCGCCCACGGCAGGCCCAGGCGGGCCGGGCCGATGTGGGCCGCGCCCTGTTCGATGACCGAAGCCTCGTCAAGACGTGGACGATGCGCGGGACGCTGCATCTCATGCCCGCCGATGAGGTCGCCGCCTACCTCGTGCTGTGCGGAGCCGCGCGCCACTGGGAGAAGCCCAGCTGGCAGAAGACGTTCGGGGCCACGCCCGCCGACCTGGAGGCGATCGCCGGCGCGGCGACGGAGGCTCTCGCGGGCGGCGCGGCGCTCACCCGTGAGGAGCTGACCGCGGCCGTCGTCGAACGGACCGGCTCGCGGCACCTCGCGGAGGTCCTCGGTTCCGGATGGGGCACGCTCCTCAAGCCGCTGGCCTGGTGGGGCGTCCTCTGCCACGGGCCTGCGCAGGGCACGCGCGTGACGTTCACCGCCCCTGAGCGCTGGCTGCCCGGCTGGACGGGCCTGCCAGCGGTGGAGGACGCCGCCAGGACGGTGATACGGGCGTTCCTGGGCGCGCACGGGCCCGCGACCCCCGACATGTTCGACAACTGGCTGATGCGCAAGCTCAATCGCAAGAAGGACGTCAGGGCCTGGTTCGGCGCCGCCGAGGACGACCTCGCCACCATTGAGGTGGACGGTGTCGAGATGTACGTCCTGCGGGAGCACCGTGACGAACTCATGGCCACCGAGCCCAGCACGTCCGTCCGGTTGCTGGGTGCGTTCGACCAGTACGTCCTTGGGGCCGGAACGTCCGCGACTTACCTGGTGCCCGCGGAACGTCGCAAAGAGGTGAGCCGCGCCGCGGGCTGGATCTCACCGGTCGTCCTGTACGAGGGCCGTGTGGCGGGTGTGTGGGAGGCCAAGGACGGTGACGTGGTCGTGAAGCCGTTCGAGGACATCCCCGTTGCTCAGCTCAAGGACGAGACAGACCGCCTCAGGGCGCTGCTGGACTCCAAGGGGTAGCCCACGGCGGTCCCGGGGCGTTGACCTCCGGAGCGTTCATCTAAGGTGCCGTTCGTGGATGAGCGAGACGAGCGAGATGAGCCGGTCGAGTTCGGGCAGAAGCGGTACAGGCCCCCGGAAGGCGCCGCCGAGATCCTGCTGATCAGGCACGGCTCCTCCGAGGCCGCCCGTGTCGACCGGCCGTTCCCGCTCGTGGACGGCCACGGCGACCCCGACCTCGCGCCAGAGGGACGTGAACAGGCCGAGCGGGTCTGTGAACGGCTCGCCGACGAAAACCTCGACGCCCTCTACGTGACGCCCCTGCGTCGTACGTCGCAGACTGCGGCGCCCCTGGCGCGCCGACTCGGGATGGAACCGCTCGTCGAGCCTGGCCTGCGCGAGGTGTACCTGGGCGAATGGGAAGGCGGGCTGTTCCGCAAGATGGTCGCCGAGAACACCCCGGTGGTGCAGCGGATGTTCACCGAGGAGCGCTGGGACGTCATCCCAGGGGCGGAGAACGACGAAGCGTTCGCGCGACGCGTCGCCGAGAGCCTCGCGCGGCTCGCCACGGCGCACGCGGGCGGCCGGATCGCGGTGTTCACCCACGGGGGCGTCATCGCGCAGGCGCTCGCCGCCGCGACCGGATCGAGGCCGTTCGCGTTCCTGGCACCGGACAACGCGTCGATCTCCCGGCTGGTGAGCCTCGGCGGGCTGTCGTCCGTCCGCGGGTTCAACGACATCTCCCACCTGGACTGGTCCGCTCCCGAACCCCTGACCTAGACGCGGAAGCGGAGACGCTGGCCGGGGCGCAGCTGCGCCGCGTCCGCGATGGCCGACGACGCGAGTACGGCGACGACGGGGTAGCCACCCGTCGTCGGGTGGTCCGCCAGGAAGATGATGGGCAGCCCGCTGGGCGGAACCTGGAGCGCACCGGTGACCATGCCCTCGCTGCCGAGTTCGCCGTCGCGCGCGCGTACGAGAGGCGGACCCTCCAGCCGCACGCCCACGCGGTTGCTCTCAGGGGACACCTCGTAGAGCGTGGAGGTGAGCGTGGCCATCGCCTCGTCGGTGAACCAGTCGTCCCGTGGACCCGGCCTGATGTGCAGGACCGGGGTCTCCGGCATGTGGGGTGCGGGCGCCACGTCCACGGTGATGTCGTCCAGCCCCTTGGTGGGGCCGACCGGGAGTCGGTCACCGGGCGACAGGGGTGCGGGGCCGAGCCCGGACAGTAGGTCGCAGGAACGACTCCCCAAGACCTCCTCGACCACGACGCCGCCGCGGACGGCGAGATAGCTGCGAAGCCCCGACGGCGGCGTGCCGAACTCGACCAGCGCACCGTCCGGGACATGGGCGGGGGCATGTGTGCCTTGCGCGGAGCCGTTGATGCGGAGCGGTGCCGGTGCTCCGGTGACCGCGATCCAGGCGTGCCGGTGGAACCGCAGTGCCGCACCGCCGAGGGTGAGCTCGACCGCCGCCGCGCCCTCGGGATTGCCCACGAGCCGGTTGGCCAGCCGGAACGCGCGCCCGTCGGCCGCGCCGGAGCACGGGACGCCCAGATGCGCCCGGCCGGGCCGCCCGAGATCCTGGACGGTCGCCAGCGGCCCCGGCCGGACCACCTCGATCACGGCGACTCCCGGGGAACGAACCGGACGCGCATGCCCGGCCGGAGCAGCGACGGCGGGTCCCGCGTCACGTCCCAGAGCCGCAGCTCGCTGCGGCCCAGCAGCCGCCAGCCGCCCGGTGAGGCGGACGGGTAGACGGCCGCGTACCGGTCCGCGATCGCCACCGACCCGGCCGGCACGGACGTGCGGGGCGACGCGCGCCGCGCCACCCGCAGCGCCGGGTCCAGGCCCGTCAGGTAGCCGAAGCCGGGGGAGAAGCCGAGGTAGGCGACCGTGTACGTCGCGGCGCGGTGCCGGCGGACGACCTCGCCGCGGGACAGCCCGGTGAGGTCGGCGACCTCGTCCAGGTCCGCCCCGTCGTAGGTCACCGGGATCTCCACCGGCTCCGCGTCGCCCCCGGCGTCGTCCGGCAGCCGCAGCCGCGTGAGCCGTTCCGCGAGACGGCCGAGGTCGGCGGCCGGTTCGGCGACCACCAGGACGGTGCGCTCCCCTGGGACGACGTCCACGACGCCGGGCAGCGGCTCGTCGCGGAGGGCCGCGTTCAGCCGGTGCGCGGTCGCGAGGTCCGCGGCCTCCACGAGCAGGGCCGCGTCCCCGGCCCGTACGACCTTCACGCGAACGGCTCCAGCATGACCCCGGCGTCGGACAGCGCCGACCGGACGGCGCGGGCGAGAACCGCCGCCCCCGGAGTGTCGCCGTGCACGCAGATCGAACGCGCCTTCAGCGCGACCTTGGCGCCGTCCACCGCCACGACGGTTCCGTCCACGGCCATCTGGACGGCCCGGCTGACCACCGTCCCCTCGTCGTGGATGACGGCCCCCGGCTCCCTGCGGGACAAGAGCGTGCCGGTCGGCGTGTAGGCCCGATCGGCGAAGCACTCGCTGACGACGGTGAGCCCCTCGGCGACGTCGTGCACGGCTGAACCGGGAAGCGTCAGCAGCGGCAGCGACGGATCGTACGTCCGTATGGCGTCCACGACCGCCTGCGCCTGCACGGGATCACGGGCGACCCGGTTGTAGAGGGCCCCGTGCGGCTTGACGTAGGCCACACGCCCGCCCTCCGCGCGCGCTATGCCGTCCAGCGCGGCGAGCTGGTAGAGGATCTCGGCGGTCAGCTCCGGGGCGGCCACGTCCATCTCGCGGCGTCCGAACCCGGCCAGATCCCGATACGACACCTGAGCGCCGATGGTCACCCCGCGCTCGACGGCGGCGGCGCACACCCGCCGCATGATCAGCGGGTCGCCCGCGTGGAAGCCGCACGCCACGTTCGCGCTCGTGAGCACGTCCAGCAGCGCTATGTCGTCACCCAGCTCCCAAATGCCGAACCCTTCACCGAGGTCAGCATTGATGTCGATGACCGCCATGCTTAAGACCTATCACCGAACGAGCCGGTTCAACCCGCCACGGCGCCCTAGACGGTCTCCTCGTGCACGTCCTCGACCTCGTTCATGGACGCCCACGCCTGGTACACGCCACGGTCGAACAGTTCCAGCCCGAGCCGTTCCGCCACCGGCGCCTTGCCGCCGCTGTACTCCACGCGCAACCAGCCGTCGTGCTCGCCCAGCACCACGAAAGGCTCACCGCGCCAGGTGCAGTGCGTCGTGACGTAGTGGAGGTGGTCCACGTCCGACAGCGGCACCACGTGGATGAAGCGGGTGGAGGTGACCTGCTTGAAGCCGCCGGTGTGCCGCGACGCGTACAGCCGCACCCGGTCACCGTCCGGGCTCGCCTCGTACTCGGTGCCGCGCCAGCGCGCGTAGAAGCCGTGCCGGATGCTCACGCCCGCCCTCCCGGTCCGCCTGGCAGCTTCACCAGCCAGCGGCGCAGGTCGGCGTCGTACCCGGCCACCAGCCGCTCCTTGCCGTCCGCGGCGATGCGGTACAGCTCGGCGCCGTGCGGCAGCCGCTGGCTCTCGATCTTGAACTCGGGGATGGCGGGGCCGTCGCCGGGGGCGTACCCCGACCCGGGGAACGGCGCCTTCTCGATCACCCATCCGCCGGGGATGATCCCCATGCTCCACTCGTCGATCCCGCCGAGCGGCCGCCGGAACAGCGGCGGCTTCACCGCCGGCCACCGGATCACGTGGATCTCCTCGCTCATGGGCGTGAAAGGGGAGCCCTCGTAGATGAGCCCGAGGGCGCGGATCAAGGCGCCGGGCGTGGTCAGGTCCCGGACGTCGTGGAACCGGTGCACGTATCCGGCGACGAGGTCGTAGCCGCCCTCCAGGTAGTGCGGGGCATGCTCTGGCCGCACCACCTTCTGCATCACCACGACCTTGGGCACGCCCTCGGTTTGCGCCTGGCCCCTCTGGGCCGGCCCCGTGGCCTCGGTCGGACGCTGTCGTTGCGGGGCGGGCGCCTCCCGCGTGTCGCCGGCGTCTCTTCTGCGTTCACGTCCGGCGACGGGGATGTCCTGGATGCGCGTCCGCTGCCCGTGCCCTGGTCCGGCCGGTGCTCCCGGCACGTCCGCTGTGACGCTTCGCTGAGGAACGCCGGGCGCGGCGTCGGGTCTGTTCTGCGTCGGGGTGGGTGCCGTCTGGGCCGCCGCAGGCTTGTCCTGGCGGGGGGCTGCGGGCACGTCCGGCGGGGCAGGGCGGCTCGGTGCGGTGGCCCTCGGCGGCGCGACGGGGGCCGCGTGCGGGGTGGGGACCGTCTCCGCGGCCTCGCGCCGGCCGGCGGGCATGACGGGCAGGCCGTGCGGGTCGACCGGCGTCTCGCGCGCCGCCCTCGACGCGGCACTCGAGGCACCGCTCGACGCACCGCTCGCCGTCGCGCGCGGCGGGCCGCTCGGAGATGCGCCGCGTCCGTGGACCGGCATGCCGCGCGGGTCGTCGGCGGTCTCCCGGGCGGGAGGCGCCGGGCGGGCGGGGGCCTGCTGGGCGGCGGGCGCCTCGGGCCGCCGCTGCGGGGGAGGTGGCGCCGTGACGTCGCCCGGCGGGCGTGTGGGCGCCGGTGCGGTCGCGGGAACGCCGGACGGTGCCCGGGGCTCGGTGCGCGGCGGTGCTGGGCTCTGCGGAGCTCTGGGCGCCGCCGGAGCGGCGGAGCCGTCGCGGGCGGGCTTGACGCCGCGCGTCCGGGTGCGGGTCGACGCGCCCGCGACGTGCACGTCGGTCGGCGCCGGCGGCTTCGGCGCGGCGGGCTTGCGCGGCTCCTCCGGCTCGAACAGCGCGTTGGCGTCCAGGTAGGAGGCGCTGGGGAGGCCGGGGTTGACCGCGAGCTGCCACTCCGGATGCGGCCAGCGGCGGGACAGCTCCGACAGGGACGCCTGCCGGTGGTGGACCGCCTGGCCCTGCAGGGACCGGTCCATCGCCTCGGGCGAGGTGAACGCCAGCACGAACGTGCCGTCACCGAACTGCGCGGTCGCGAACTGGTGCTCGGCGCCCCCGGGATCGCCGGGGGCGGGCAGGTACAGGACCGCGCGCGCGAGGAGCTCCAGGTAGCCGCGCTGGTCGCCGCGCTCGCGCGCCTCCGTGAGGGCGGTCTCCAGCGAGGAGCCGGACGGCCGGCGGGCGCGCCCGGACGCCTGGCGCTTCCCGGACTCCGGGACGGCGAGCGGGATCCCGAGGCCGGGCAGCGCCAGCGGACCGCCCTCCGGACCTGACCTGCTCGCCTGGTAGACGAGTTCCAGCGGCGACTCGATGCCGTACACGTCCCGGAACGCGCCGACCATCAGCCCGGCGAGGAGCGCGCACGCCTCCAGGTGCTCCGCCGCGGCCCGGCCGCCGCGGTCGCGCCAGGTGAACTGGTGCCACCAGTTCTTGCGCTCCTCCTCGTCCGGCGGTTCCCAGCCGAGCGACTTGAGCCGCCGCTCCTGCCGGGGGGCCAGCGGCCGGGGCAGGAACGCGCTGCTGACCGCTTCCGCGTCGAGCACGCCTTCCGCCCTCATCGCCTGTGCGTAGGGCAGCCCGCTGGGGCCCTGCACGATGAGGAACGACGTGACCGGCAGCCGGGAGAGCTCCAGCGTCAGCCGTTTGGCGAAGTCGTTCCAGTCCACTCGGGATCCACTCTCACGTCCGTGGGCGGGGGCCGTACTCGACGGTAGCGGAACGCCGCGTCACTCGGTTCGCGGAGCCTGAACTGCGTCGGCCCTTACCGGCGTCCAGACTCCGCCGACGGCGTCATAGACCGCCAGGGGCGTCTCTTCCCCCTCACCGGTCCAGCGCCAGAGGCGGGCGCCGTGCGGCAACCGGATCGGGACGCCCGGGGGCTGCTGCTGGGCGACGGACCGCCTTCGCGTAGGCGCACCCAGGGGCGCCACAGCCCCTTCTTGGACGCGCTCCGCTTGGGGCTGCACATGCTCGTGCGGAAGACGCTCGGGCTGGAGTGGCTCCGGTTCGGGCTTCGGCTCCGGTTCGAGCTTCGCCGGTTCCAGCCGCTCCCCCTGCTCCGGTAGCTCTGGTGGCTCTGGCTCGGCGCTCGCCTGCGGCGCGAGGACCTGCGGTGCGGGAACCTGGGGCTCCGGAAGGTGAGGCTCCGGAAGGTGAGGCTCGGGAGCCTGGGATTCGGGAGCCTGGGGCTCGGGAATCTGCGGCTCGGGAGCCCGGGATTCGGGAACCTGGGGCTCCGGAAACTGGGGCTCGGGAATCTGCGGTGCGGGAGCTTGCGGCGCGGGCGGTTCCGGTTCTGGGACCGGCCGGGCGTCGGCGGGCGGGGGCAGCGGCTTCCCGGGCGCGGGCGGCCCGGCGTCGAGCGCCGCCTGCAGGTCGGCCGCCGTGAAGGGGTCGACCGCCGTGTGGGAGTCGTCGAGGGGCGCGGGGGGAACGTCGTCGTGCAGACCCTCGCCGAATGAGGGGGCCGCACCGTTGAGGCCGGGGGTCGAGCCTCCCGCGACGGGGTTGGGCCCAGAGAGGGCGTTCGGATCGACCGTCCCGTACGGGTTGGACGGCACGCCCTGTTCGGCGGGCGGCAAGCCCTCCGGGCTCTCGTGCAGGCGGGCCACGACGGACGAGTCCAGGAGCACTTCGCTGGGCAGGCCCCAGTTGATCGCCAGGCGCCATGCAGGGTCCGGCCAGGCGGACGCCAGTTGCGCGAAGGAGGTGCGCCTGTAGAGGCTCGGGTGCCGGTCGCCGGTGCGGGCGAGGGCACCGGGTGAGGTGAACACCGTGACGTAGGTGTCGCTGCCGATGACGACGGTGGGCAGTTCCGCGCGGTCGGGGTCTTCCACGGCGGGCGCGGTCGCGGGCAGCACCAGATCGGCGTTCGCCAGCAGCCGGAAGTAGGCGGAGGTGTCGCCGTTCGCCTTGGCCTCGGCCAAGCGGGGTTCGAGCAATTCGGCGTCCGTGCTCGGGGGTATGCCAGGGAGGCCCTGCGGCGGCATGGGGGACCCGGCCGGGGGCGTGCCCGCGGGCAGGGGGTCGGCTCCCGCGGGGACGGTGCCGGGTGCTCCGGCGGCGGTGCCGGACGAGGAGCGGCGCTCCTTCACCCGCACCGGGTCGGCGACGTCGATGCCGAAGTCGAGCAGCTCGATCAGGCCGGTGCCGTGCCGGTGGAACGACTCGTACACCAGGTCGGAGGGCCGCCGGACGCCCTGGACGTCGCGCAGCGCGGTGACCATCACGTCGGCCAGCCTGGAGAAGTCCCCCTCGGTGACCGCCAGCATCCCGCCGGGCGTGCCGAACTCCGGCAGCTCCGTCCACCAGTTGCGCGGCGCGGGGTCGGCGGGCGGGCGCCAGCCCGCCTCGCTCATGACCTCCTCGTCGGCCAGCGTGAGCAGCAGCGGCCCTTCGAGGAAGTTGTTGCTGACGGCCTCGGCGTAGAGCCGGTCGGGCTCGCGCATCGCCTGGACGTAGTGGCGGCTCTCATCGCGCTCGCGCACGATGAGGATGGTGTCCCGTTCGAGCCCGGCCAGCTCACGTCCCAGCCGCCGGGCGAACTCGGACCACTCCAACAAGATCACTCCCTACGACCGGGGGCCGGTCCCCGTGCCCCCGCGAGACCACGCCCGAGACCCGATGATTGTCGCCGGGGACGCCGCGCGCAAACCAGGAGTTCACTCGGGCGGAGGTTCGTGACGTAGGACACGCAGTGCCTCGCGGAGGCCCTCCGGATCGTCCCCGCGAAGGTCGAGGACGTCCATGAGCCGGTGCAGGATCTCATGCCGCTCGTAGCCGACGTCAAGGAGCGCCTGGGCGGTCTCCCACAGCTGGGGAGGCTCCCCGTTCCACAGCCGCTCCGTGAGGCGTTCGTGCGCCTCGATGTGCTCTTCGCCGGCGCCCGGATGCTCGAACTCCAGGATGACGCGGCGGTCGTCGGGGTCGGCCGGATCCAAGGTCGACAGGTCGATCACTCCGTGCCGCCCGGACCGCCGGTGGGTCCCCGACAGGAACGGCAGGGCGAACGCCCGCCGGGGCAGTGCCTCCAGGTCACCGTCGGGGAGCAGGCGGTCGACGAGGGCGCGGTCCAGGCCGAAGGCGGACGGGTCGCGGTAGGCCTCGGCGAATTTCGCGGTGGCGTCCCAGAGGGCGTCCAGCGTCGCCCTGATGCCCTCTTCGGGGAGCCCAGTGCGCTTGCCCGCCCACCGGATCCACGCGCCCAGGACGTGCGGGACCGCTTCCTGTTCCGCCGGGGACAGCAAAACCTTTCTCGGCAGCCAGTCGAGGAGGAACATCTCGCTCTTGACGGGACTGACGCGGAGCGGCCGTCCGAAGTCGTGGGCGCAGCCGTAGTCGATGATGAGGTCGGCGCACCGGCTGGCGGCCGAGCGGTCCGACAGGCCTTCTGCCTCGTCCGAGGCGAGGAACCGCGCGGCGATCGTCGCGCGCCTGTCCGGTCCGTACACCGGCGGCTGGGGGAGGCGCCCGCCGGGCGGCAGGATGTCCACCCGCGCCCGGACGAAGGCGTGATAGGTGCCGAAGTTCTCGTTCACCGGCGGATCATCGGTTCCGTCAGTGAGATCCAGGGCGCTCCACAGCAGCGCCTTGGTGTCGCGCGGGTCGAGTTGCTCGAATCTCATCAGCGGGTTGTCGCGCCCTTCGCGGCGGCAGTGGTCGAGGAGCTTGTCGACCCGGGACGAGACCCACGCGTCCCTGACCATCCCGCTCGCCGGCGGACGTCCGGCTCCGGCAGGGGCGAACGCGTCGCCCTTCGGCTGGACGGCACCCGCCTTGTTGCGATCGACCAGGATGACCAGCGCGTGCCTGTCGGTCCCGCCGTAGCTGTAGGTGCAGATGACGGAGTCCTGGTCGCCGAAGACGTCCCTGGACACGTAGCAGCCCTCTGGGGCGACCATTCCCACGCGGTCGGCCCATCCCGGCCTGGCCACGCCGCGCTCCATCAGCTCCAGGGCCGCGCGCTCTGCCTTGGCCGCCTGCCTGGGGGTGCCCATGTAGGCCATGCCCGTGAGCAACGCCAGCGCGGCCGGAGTCCCGGCCGCGCACGCGTAGTCGACGAGGGCTTCGCCGATGACCTCCTCGACGTCCCCGTCCGGTAAGCGGTGCCCCCACCAGGAGCCGAGGATCTCGCTGACGATGAGCTCGGCGTCCAGGGGGCTGCGCACCGCCAGCAGCTCGCGGGCATGCCGCAGCATGCCGTCGAAAATCGCCGAGACCTCGTCCGGGGGCGTCGATCCGTCCCGGCCCGGGTCCCCGGAGGAGCGGTGGCGGCTGCGGGGACTCACCCTCCTAGCCTCTCAGATCCTGCGAGGACGGTGGCCAGGACACCGAAGTCCGGAACGTGTCAGCCGTCGGCTCCTTCCGCCGGGGCGCGCCCGGACGGCGGCTCCGACTTCAGGATTCCGGTGAGCTGCTCACGCGCCATCCGCTCGACTCTGGCGGGCGTGGCATCGAGCCCCAGGTGCGCCATGCACGCTTGGACGTCGGCCACGCACCGGTGTACCGCGTCCCGGGGGAAAGTCGTGAACTCGTCGCTGAGCCGCTGTGTGAGTGCGTCGCGGGTCTCGCGCCGGTGATCGGCCAGTGCAGGCATCTGCGCACACCTCCGCGCACGGGGTTCCGGCGGACGGGGACGCCGCCGGCCGAGACGGGAGCTGTACGGGCCGACCCATCTCGTCCCGTCTCGATTCCCCATTCCAGCGCTTTTGCCGGGAGAGTCAAGACATCCCGGGAGGTCGTTTGGCAAATTCTGGTCTGCCCCCTGCGGAGGGCTCGTCCGAATCCCCGTGCGCCCTTCCGACCTGCGAACTTGGCACATCGCCAGACGATTTGCGGACGGCCTCCGCCCAGCCCGCGTGGTGGCGGGCCGCCCAGTCGGGGTCAACGCGTCCGGTCAGCATCCCCTGCAACGCGCCCCGGTCCCGGAACGCCTGCCACAGGTGCCCCGCCGTCACCACGGCGATGGCGAGGAAGAGCCAGTCATGGACGAACGTGGCGCCCGTCCGCCACCGGTCTCCCCACGGGCCGGGGAAGGTCATGATCTCGCCCGTGCCGAGCATGACGAGGATCGCGCCCGCGGTGAACGCGGCGTTCAGCTTCTGGCCCGCGTTGAACTTGCCCACGGGAAAGACTCCCCGCCCGTACCGCACGACCCTGCGGTCGCCGCTCCTCAGCCATTGCCAGTCGTGCGGTGCGAACCTGTTGAACCGCCGGAGGTCCGCCCTGAAGGCGCGCGACATCAGACCGAGCACGATCGGCGCGGGCAGCGAGAACCCGAACCACACGTGGAGGGTCTTGACCAGCTCCCGATGCCCCACCAGCGTGGACAGCATCGGCAGGTACAGCAACGCCGCGGTCACCAGGCAGACGAGCATCCACAGCGCGGTCATGTGGTGGATGAGGCGTTCGGCCCCGGTGAACCGCTCCAGCAGGACCCGGCCGTCCGAGACGGCGCCGTGCCGAGGCGGGTCAGCTAGGGGCCGGTCAGGTGGGGGCGGGTCATGTTGGGACATCGTCACGCCCGTTCGACTTCCCGACCCACGCGTGCTGGTCGTATCCCAGGCCCTCCCAGTAGCCGGGGATGAGCTCCTCGGTCAGCTTGATGCCCTTGAGCCACTTCAGCGATTTGTAGCCGTACATGGGCGCCACGTAGAGCCGTG
Organism: Actinomadura livida; assembly: GCF_014648675.1. Lineage (GTDB taxonomy): Bacteria > Actinomycetota > Actinomycetes > Streptosporangiales > Streptosporangiaceae > Spirillospora > Spirillospora livida. The sequence goes on along the minus strand of NZ_BMRO01000001.1, from coordinate 745,260 downwards.
TCGGCCCACCGTGATCGTGCGTGACCGGCTTGCCCTCCATCTGCGTCGCGACAAGGACGTCCCGGCGGCGCGCCTGTTCCAGCGTCAGCGACTCGGTGTAGACGCCGTCGAAGGACGTGAACTGCACGGCACGGGCCTTCGGCGACACTCCGACCGCGTCGAGCAGATCGGCCAGCACGACCCCAACCCACTCAACGTCAGGAACGCGCCAGCCCGTCACGCACTGGAAGTCCCGCTCCAGCACCGTTTGCGGGAACCGTGCCAGGTCGGCCATGCCGAACGCCTGGGGCTTGTCGACGAGACCGCCGACGGTCACGCGGTGCGTGGCGGCGCTGCGCCGCTTCACCCTCCCGGTCACGGAGTAGTAGCGGAATCCGCCGGCGGCGGGCAGGACATCACCGATCGGCCCCACCGGCGCCAAGGCGCGACTCACGCCGTCCTGGACGGACGCTCCCACGGCGACCCCCGCCGCGCCGAGGCCGAGCATCCCGAGCACAACCCGCCGTCCGACGGGACTGCCTTCTGTTCGGTCCTCCTCGTTCACGCCTTTCATTCGAACACCGCGGCCCGCGCCTCGCCAGGTTTCCGTCATTCCCGTAAGACTTCGGACAGATCTGGGCGGCCCTAAGCTGGGCGCATGGCCACGAAGGTTCAACTCGCCCAGCGTCCGGAAGCCGACGACCTGCTCGGACGCAGCCCGCTGGCCGTGCTGGTCGGCATGCTCCTGGACCAGCAGGTCCCCATGGAATGGGCGTTCTCCGGTCCGTACACCATCGCCCAGCGGCTCGGTTCCGACGACCTGGACGCGCACGAGATAGCCGCCCACGATCCGGAACGCTTCGCGGCACTGCTGTCGGAGAAGCCCGCCGTCCACCGCTACCCGGGTTCGATGGCCAAGCGCATCCAGCAGCTGTGCCAGTTCCTAGTAGAGAACTACGACGGGAACGCAGAGAAGATCTGGCTGGACGCAGACAGCGGCAAGGATCTGTTCAAGCGCCTCCACGCCCTCCCCGGCTTCGGCAAGCAGAAGGCACAGATCTTCCTGGCCCTCCTGGGCAAGCAGTACGGCGTCCGTCCTGAGGGCTGGCGCGAGGCCGCCGGGGCATACGGCGAAGAAGGCTCCCACCGGTCTGTAGCAGATATCACCGGCCCCGAGTCCCTGGCCAAGGTCCGGGCCTTTAAGGCAGAGCAAAAGGGAACCAAATCGTCCAAGTAGCCTCACCCCAGACCGAGGCGGTGGCATAACGGCGGTTTCGGGGCCGCTCCAGTGGGCCGGCGCCTGCCAACACTCCCGAACACCCTCGGGTTGACGCCCTGTCGTGTGCGGGAGCCGTAACATCTCCTACTCGCCGTCTCCGGCGGGCCGTCTTCGCGGCCTCCGGGACGGTGTCCGAAACCGACGCGTTCGTCTGGGACCCAAGGGAACGAGGATGTTCAGCAGGGGTTCCGTACTCGGCGAACCATCGGGATGATGAGTACCTGACTTCGACCGGTGTTGTGATGGAGGCGGGAGCGCTAGCCTGCTCCCATTCACTCATAGTGATGAAAACTTGCCGCGCGGTACGGGACCCTCTGGGGCGGAGGTGTTGTCCATGAGCACCGAGACGTCCGTTCCCCATCCTCGGGTCTCTGGGGTGGAGGGGCGGCCCATGGATGCGTCGGACGCCGCGCTGTACGCGACATTGCTGACCGAAGCCCCGGGCGGGCTCGCGTTCTTCGACCGTGAGCTGCGCTGCCGCCGCGCCAACGACGCACTGGCCGAGCTCTTGGGCGTCCCCGTGCGCGATCTGCAGGAGCGCAGGCCGTCCGAGGCGCTTTCCGGGGCGTTGGCGACGGCGTTCGAGACGGCCCTCCGCAAGGTGATCGCCGAGGACCGCTCGCTGAACGACTCCGATCTGGTCGTTCCGGCCGCCCAGGACGCGGCGCCCGAGGAGACCACGGACGTGGCCCCAGAAGGCGATGAGCGGATTCTGGCCTGCACGTGGCTGCCGGCCAAGGACGCCGACGGTGAGCCCGTGGGCGTCGTCCTGACCGCGCAGGACGTCACGGAGCGGCGCAGGGCCGAGGAGGTCATCCGCCGCAAGGAGCAGCGTTACCGCTCGCTCGTGGAGGCCAGCGCCCAGGTCGTGTGGGTCGCCGCCCCGGCGGGCGGGGTGATCGACGACGCACCCGAATGGCGGGCGATCACCGGGCAGGCGCCGGACGACTACGCGGAGGGCGGCTGGCTGGCGGTGGTCCATCCCGAGGACCGGCCGCGGATCGAGGCCGCGTGGCGCGACTGCGTCCAGGAGAACCGGGTCTTCGAGACCAACTACCGGATCCGCACCAAGAGCGGAACCTTCCGGCACTTCGACGTGAGGGCCGTGCCCATCTGGCAGGGCGACGCGGTGATCGAATGGGTCGGCGCCAACACCGACGTGACCGGGCAGCGCGAGGCCGAGGAGATGCGCGGCCGGCTGACCGAGCAGCTGTCGGCGGCGGCGCTGCGCACGGCGCGCCTCCAGCAGGCCACCTCCATGCTGGCCGAGGCCCTGACCGTGTCCCAGGTCGTCCAGGTCATCACCGAGGTGGGGCGGTCGGCCATCGGCGCCGACTACTCAGCCGTGGCGCTGCTGGACGACGACAAGCTCCGCCTCAGCGTGGTGGCGCCGTCCCAGCCGGGCGCGGATGGCGAGACCGGTCCCGTCTCCCGGGACGAGATCAAGGTCAGTGACCAAACCGTGATGTCGGTCGCGGTGCGTGAGAGCCGGCCGTTCCTGGCCGAGCATCCCGACAGCCTTCGCCTGCAGCTCGGCCACGGCGAGAAGGACCTGTTCGCCCAGCACACCGAAGAGCGTGCCTGGGTGGGCCTGCCGCTACTGGCGGCCGGCGCCCCCATCGGCGCGCTCCGTTTCTCGTTCACCCGCCCTAGGGAGATCACCGAGGAGGAACGGGTCTTCCTGGAAGCGCTCGCCGGGCAGTGCGCCCTGGCGGTCGAACGGGCGCTGCTGTTCGAGCGCGAGCACCGGACCGCGGAGGAACTCCAGCGCAGCCTCCTGCCGAGCGACCTTCCGCAGCTGCCGGGCATGGTGCTGGCGGCCCGCTACAACCCCGCTACGCGGCACGTCCAGGTCGGCGGTGACTGGTACGACGTGTTCCGGCTGCCCGACGACAGGCTCGCCGTGGCCGCCGGGGACGTCATGGGCAAGGGCGTCCTCGCGGCGGCCGGAATGGGCCGCGTCCGCAACGCCCTGCGCGCCCTCGCGCTGAACGATCCGCGCCCCGCCGCGGTCCTGGCCGGCCTGGACCGGCTGTTCAGCGCCACCGAGGACGAGGAGCAGTTCACCACGGTCGCGTACGCGGTCATCGACCCGGAGACCGGGCAGGGCGCGTTCAGCAACGCGGGGCACCCGCCACCCCTGCTGATCTCGCCGGACACGCCCGCGCGCGTCAGCACGGTCGAGCCGGGGACGCCCCTCGGCTGGCCGAGCCAGCGACAGCAGACAAGTTTTTCCATCGAGACCGGCAACACTGTGGTGTTCTATTCCGATGGACTTGTGGAGAACCGTAGGCGTGGGGTGGACGCCGGGCTGGAGGAGCTCGTCGCCGTCGCGGCGGACGCCCCACCTGAAGTGGTAGGAGATCCCGAGAGACTCGTCGACTTCCTGGTCGATCGGATGCTTGCCGGCTACGAGCAGGTAGACGATGTGACCGTGCTTGCCCTGCACGTCCCGCCAGAACCCGTGTGAAGGCCGCCGGCCGCGTGAAGACGGCCCGGCACGTACGAAGGACCATCCCGCGCCCTCTAAGGTGGAGAGTTACGGGGTAGGACTTCACAGGCGGAATGCGCAGCAGTGCCAGAATGCTTGACCCAGCGAGAGCGGGTACGCTGCGGTCCCGCACCGGGAGGTCCGCTCTGTGTGTGGTCCCACCCAGTGTGAGGCCGGGCCCGTCAGGGCACTTGGGTCAACCAAGCCACACGTTCGTTCGAGAGGTATTTGTGTCGCCTGCTAGCTCGACCTCGAAAGCGTCAGATCTGCACGATCACGTCATCGCGCAACTGATCGAGCGTGGACGGTCCCAGGGTTACCTCGAAGCCGACGACGTACGCCGTACGTTCGAGGAGGCCGACATCCCCGTGTCGAAGGCCTCCAGCATTCTGCGGAGCCTCAGCAAGGAGGGTGTGACCGTCATGGTGAGCGCTGCCGACTCCGCGGCGCCCAAGCGTCCGCGCAAGCGCGGGACGCCGCCGGCGCGCAGGCCCAGGACCGCCGCGGCGGCCAAGGAGCAGCCCGACACGGTGACCGCCGTCGTCGGCGACGACGCGGCCCCTTCCGCGGCTCCCGAGGTCGTCCCGGAGGAGGCCGCCGCCGCGCCGCGCCCGGCCGCCAAGCCCGCCGCGCCGAAGAAGGCCGCGCCCGCGAGGGGCGCCAAGGCCAAGAAGGCCGCGCCCGCCAAGAAGGCCGCGGGCCCGGCGGCGAAGGCGGCGCCGGTCAAGCCCGTCAAGGCCGTCAAGAAGGCGGCCGACGACCCCGAGGTCGAGGACGAGGTCGACGTCGAGCTCGACGAGGACCTGGCGGTCCTCGACGTCGAGCTCGAGGACGACGCGGCCCCCGAGGTCGAGGAGGCGCCCGAGGCCGAGGAGGCCCCGGCCGCGCCCGCGGCCAAGGCCGTCCCCGCCGGCAAGCAGGCCGCCGAGGGCACCCCGTCCTCCGAGGAGGAGGGCTTCACCCTCGGTGACGACGACGAGGACGCGCCCGCGCAGCAGATCGCCGCGGCCGGCGCCACCGCCGACCCCGTCAAGGACTACCTCAAGCAGATCGGCAAGGTCCCCCTGCTGAACGCCGAGCAGGAGGTGGAGCTCGCCAAGCGCATCGAGGCGGGTCTCTTCGCCGAGGAGCGGCTCGCCGCCGACGGCCCCGCGATGTCCCCCGAGGACACCGAGGACTTCGAGTGGATCGCCGAGGACGGCCGCCGCGCCAAGAACCACCTGCTGGAGGCCAACCTCCGGCTGGTCGTGTCGCTGGCCAAGCGCTACACCGGCCGCGGGATGCTGTTCCTGGACCTGATCCAGGAGGGCAACCTGGGCCTGATCCGCGCGGTCGAGAAGTTCGACTACACCAAGGGCTACAAGTTCTCCACGTACGCCACCTGGTGGATCCGGCAGGCGATCACCCGCGCGATGGCCGACCAGGCCCGCACCATCCGCATCCCGGTGCACATGGTCGAGGTCATCAACAAGCTGGCGCGCGTGCAGCGGCAGATGCTCCAGGACCTGGGCCGCGAGCCCACTCCGGAGGAGCTGGCCAAGGAACTCGACATGACCCCGGAGAAGGTCGTCGAGGTCCAGAAGTACGGCCGCGAGCCCATCTCGCTGCACACCCCGCTGGGCGAGGACGGCGACAGCGAGTTCGGCGACCTCATCGAGGACTCCGAGGCCATCGTCCCGGCGGACGCGGTCAGCTTCACCCTCCTCCAGGAGCAGCTCCACTCCGTCCTCGACACGCTCAGCGAGCGTGAGGCGGGCGTGGTCTCGATGCGGTTCGGCCTCACCGACGGCCAGCCGAAGACGCTGGACGAGATCGGCAAGGTCTACGGGGTGACGCGCGAGCGCATCCGCCAGATCGAGTCCAAGACCATGTCGAAGCTGCGTCACCCGTCCCGGTCCCAGGTGCTGCGCGACTACCTCGACTGACCGGAGTTCTGAGCGGGGGGCCTCGTCCCGGACCGGGACGGGGCCCTTGCCGTGTCCGCGGACACTCTCCTTCCGGCGCGTCCCCCGTGCGCCGGTCGTCGCCGTGTAACGGCCTTTTAACATCGCGGTAGCGTGCGCCGTCTTGCGTCTTCCTATTGTCGCGCGCATGGGATTGACAGAGCTCGACCGGGCCCCCGGACGTTCGGTGGAGCAGAGCGGGGTGGGGGCCTCCTTGGTCCGTGCACGTCAGCTGCGGGTGCTGGGCGGCCGCCCGTGGCGTGATCCTGATCTGGACTGGGCGGTCGACGCCGTCCGGGACCGCCGCCTCCTGCGCGTCGGAGCGCACGCGCTCGCCGTGAGCCGCGTTGACCCGGAGGTGCGGTCGGTCCGTGTCGAGGCGCTGTCGAGGGCCGCGGTGGGCTTCAGCCGGGACGTCGAGGCGCTCGTCGCCGAGGATCCGTCCAATCCCGACCTCTGGCTGTGGCTCGGCCGGACGCGGGTGGAGGAGGCGTGGCGGATCCGTCCGGAGGCGCGTGCGCGGGCCGTGCAGGCGAAGAGTTACACCACGTACACGAAGTCGATGCAGTCCGCCCGCGAACCGCTGATGCGGGCGGCGTCGTTGTGGCCGGACGATCCCGTCCCGTGGGAGGCGATGCTCTGGTACGCGCTGGGCCTGGGCCTCGACCGGGAGGAGAAGGACGCGCTGTGGCTGCAGGCGAGCGGCAGGTGCCCCACCCTATACGGGGCGCATGTGGCGCGGGTCGTGAGCCTGTCCCCCCAGTGGGGAGGCATGACGGACGAGATGTTCGGCTTCGCCCGGACGGCCGCGAGCAGGGCCTCCCGAGAGGATCCCAGGGCCGCCCTGATCCCGCTCGCCTACTTCGAGTACTTCGTGCAGGAGCGTTCGGGCGTGATCCGTGGGGCGTCCTCGTGGTTCTCTCCGGAGGAGCGCCGGGAGGTGGAGGCCGCGGCGCGGGGCTGGTTCGAGGGGCACCGTCTCCATCCCCGGACGATCGAGGCGCACAACCTCTTCGGTGCCGCGTTCCATCTCGCCGACGCGCGGCGTCTGGCGCGGCAGCATCTGCTCCGGACGCGGGGGCGGCCGAGCAGCCTTCCCTGGACGTACCTGGGCGGCGACGAGGTGAACCAGTTCGTCAAGGCATGCCGGCACCTGAACGTCGGCACGGCCTGAGTTCTGCGGGGCGGGGCTGGGAGTCCCGTTCAGTCGTTCAGGATGACGTCGAGGTTCGCGCCGTTCAGTTCCGCGGTGTGCCCGAGGTCGGCGACGGCCTTCAGCAGCTCTTCGGGGGTGCGCGGTGCCGCGCCCGCCTTGAGCAGGTCGTGCGCGATCCGCCCACGGGTCGCCTTGGCCATGTGGCTCACCACGGTCCGCTGCGTCCCGCCGCCGGCGAGCCGTTCCCGGAACACCCGCACCGCCACCGCCGGCCGGGGCGCCTTCCAGACGGACGCGTACGGCCCGGAGCGCATGTCGACGATCAAGCCGCCGTCGTCCAGCCGCAGCGCCTCGCGCATCGCCGGGCGCCACAGCGCGCCCAGGCGGCCCGCAGCGGGCAGGGACACCGCCATGGCCAGCCGGTATGCCGGGACGCGGTCGGTGAGCCTCAGCGCTCCCCACAGGCCCGAGAAGACGATGACCTGCTCGGCGGCGGACGCGGCATCCAGGTCGGCGAGGTCCAGGTTGTCGTAGAGGACGCCGGTGTACAGCCGCGCGACCGGCAGCGTCGCGGCCTCGCGCAGCGTCCTGTTGCGGGCCAGCGCCTCCTCGGCCTGCCCCGCCGGCAGCTTGAGGATGCCCGGCGCGTCGGCGCGCCGGCTCACGTCGCTCAGCGCCGCCAGAAGGCGCTCACGCAGCGGGTTGAGGCCCGGGAAGCTCAGTGACGCCAGGTCCACGGGAGGGCCGTCCCCATCGGCGGCCTTCTTCTCCGACGGTGGCAGCAGGATGTGCACGATCCTCCCGAGGGCAGTGGTGTTCCAGGACGGTGGTACGGGCGCAGCCGAGGTGACCGGTACTTGTGCAGGTCAGCGACCATCATGCCCGGGTGAAGAATGTCACTTCGGAGTGAGAGTCGCGTGGAATGCGTGATCCCCGTCACGGATTGTAAGCACAGAGTAGTCACATCGTGACTCACTGGAGTTATCCGGAATGGCGAACGGCGGCCACCGTCTCCGATGGCCGCCGTTCATGGCTCCTGCTATATGGGGATCTACCGCTCTTCGGCTGGAGTGGTGGCCGATGTTTCGGTGAGCCGGTCTGTCTCGTCCTGAATGTCGGCCCCGTTGGAACGGAGAGCCTCTGCGTACTTGCGACCGTGGTGGGCGCAGAACAGAAGGTCGCCGCCGCCTACAAGGACCGCACGGACGTAGGCCTGGGCGCCGCAGCGGTCGCATCGGTCGGCGACGGTCAGCGGCTTGGTTGGGGCAAGGGCTCCAGTCACGGCACCTTCCTCATGCTCGGGGTCGGTACTTAGGAGAACATCTAACCCGACGTGAACGTTCCCAACCTGCTTGTTCGTACGCCCACAGCAGAATGGGCCAATTAGTGATCGAGGTCACATCAATGCGCCTCCCATCTGAACAGGCGTACGGCGATCAGTGAACCGGCCACCGCGACGCCCAGCAGGATGCCGATTTGGGGGAGGACGGACCCCGGCCCGAGACCGCGGCTCATCACATTGAGCATCCCTTCGTTCAGATAGCGCAGCGGGAAGATGTGCGACATCGTCTGCATCCAGCCCGGGGCCTGGTCCAAGGGGAAGAACGAACCGCCCAGGAACGCCATGGGCAAGACGATCAGCTGCGTCACCGCGTTGGCCGTCTCCTGGGTCTTCGCCCACGCCCCGACGAGCATCCCTATCGACAGGAAGGCGAGCACGCCCGCGGTCAGCAGCGGTATGGCCATCCACCAGGCGCCCTCAAGCTGCAGTCCGAACATCGGGAGCCGCGCCACCAGCACGAACAGCGCGAACTGCACGAGGGCGATGGCGAGACTGACCGCGACACGCGCGGCGAACACGGTTGGTATCGGGGCAGGGGAGAGCTGGAGGCGGCGCAGGAGTCCCTTGGTCCGCCATGTCACGAGCGTCTGGGATGCGCCGAAGACGGCCGCCGAAGCCAGGGCCCAGCCCAGCAGGCCGGGGGTGAAGAACTGGATGGCCTTGAGTGAGTCGTCCTCCACCTGCTGGATGGCGAGCGTGTAGGCGGGCGGCTGCCCGGTGGCGGCCTGGTTCGCCGCCTGGATGATCGAGTTCATCAGCCCGCGCACCGTCCCGGCCGTGACCTGGTCGGCCGCGGAGTAATGCACGACCAGCCGGTCGCCGCGCTGCTCCACGGCGCCCGCCACATCGCCCTTCGCCACCTGGCGGAGCGCGTCGGCGCGGTCGGACGCCGCAGTGACCGTGAGGACCTTGCCGAGCTCGTCGCCGCCCTGGGCGAGCGCCTGCTCCAGCACCGGCGCCTGGCCGATCTTCAGCACCTCCACCTTGGGCGTGGACTGGCCGCTGAAGATCCCGCCGAAGATGACCAGGAACATCAGGGGGAACAGGACGGTGAAGAACAGCGCGGACCTGTCCCGCCGGAAACCGAGGTACATCGCACGGGAAAGGCTCTTGAAGCTCTGGTACGCGCTCATGCCCTGTACTCCCGTCCGGTGACCTCTAGGAAGACGTCCTCCAGCGTGGCGCCGCGGATCTGGACCCCGTCGAGCGCGTCCTTGGCCGCCATGGCCGCGACCACCGCCGACGGGTCGCGGGTGGAGATGGTCAGCGAGACGCCGTCGTCGCCGGTCTCGTCCGCTCCGGGGAGGAGCCGCGCGTCCTCGGCCGTGAGGACGCCGCTGGCCACGCTGATCCTGGCCGGTGCGTCCAGGCCGCGGACCAGTACGGCCGGCGGGCCGAGCCGCAGGATCCGGCCCGCGTCCATGATGGCCACGCGGTCGCAGAGGATCTCCGCCTCGTCCATGTAGTGCGTGGTCAGGACGACCGTGCGGCCCCCTGTGCTGATCTCCCGCAGGACGTCCCAGAGGTTGCGGCGGGCCTGCGGGTCCAGGGCGGCGGTGGGCTCGTCCAGGAACACGATCTCCGGGTCGTGCACGAGCGCGCAGGCGATGGACAGGCGCTGCGCCTGCCCGCCCGAGAGCTTCTCGACCGGGACGTCGGCCTTCCCGTCCAGCCCGACCAGCTCCAGCATCGCGTCGCTCTTCCCCGCGGGGACGCCGTAGAGCGAGCCGAACGTCCGCAGCTGCTCGCGCGCCGTCAGCCGCTCGAAGAACGACGACGACTGCAGCTGGACCCCGATCCGGGGCAGCAGCCCCGGGTTGCGCGGCCACGGCGACATGCCGAGCACCGACACCTGCCCCTCGTCGGCCTCCCGCAGACCCTCGATGATCTCCAGTGCGGTCGTCTTCCCCGCGCCGTTCGGGCCGAGGATGCCGAAGAACTCGCCCTCCTCGACGGCGAACGTCACCCCGTCCACGGCCCGGACGTCCCCGTATCGCTTGCGTAGGCCTGTGACCTCGATCGTTTGCGCCATGCGGAGGACGATAGGTGCGCGCCGAGGCGGAGCACACCCACCCAAAGGTGGACCTTCAGGTCTAGAAGTCGGAGGGCCGGGGCCCGCGCCGGGTAGCCTGGCCAGTCGACCGGGTCCGCCGTGCCGGCGTGCCACAGCGCCGGTGGCGGCGAGCCTCCAGGTGGATTGTCGGCGGCCGGGGGTAACCTTCTGCCGACCGTCCTACCCCCGAGGAGCACACGCACGTTGACCGCCGCGACCGCCGAAGCGACAACCGAAGACCCGCACGGCTACTCCGCCCGGCACCTGTCGGTGCTGGAGGGCCTGGAGGCCGTGCGCAAGCGACCCGGGATGTACGTCGGGTCGACCGACAGCCGGGGCCTCGCCCACTGCCTGTGGGAGATCGTCGACAACTGCGTCGACGAGGCCCTCGCCGGATACTGCACCCACATCAGCGTGACGATGCACGCCGACGGGTCCTTCGAGGTGGCCGACAACGGCCGCGGCATCCCGGTCGACCTCGAGCCCAAGACCGGGCTCGCCGGTGTCGAGCTGGTCATGACCCGGCTGCACGCGGGCGGCAAGTTCGGCGGGGTCTCCTACACGGCGTCCGGCGGCCTGCACGGTGTCGGCGCCTCCGTGGTCAACGCGCTGTCCGCCCGCCTGGACGTGGAGGTCGACCGCGACGGCCACACCCACGCGATCAGCTTCCGCCGCGGCCTGCCCGGCGAGTTCGCCGACGACGGCCGCCCGAACGCGCGGTTCAAGAAGAAGTCCGGCGTCCGGCAGATCCGCAAGGTCGCCAAGAAGGTCACCGGCACCCGGGTCCGCTTCTGGCCCGACCTCCAGATCTTCCTGAAGGAGGCCACGGTCGACCAGGGCCTCGTCCTGGACCGGATGCGCCAGACCGCGTTCCTCATCCCCGGTCTCACCATCGACGTCCGCGACGAGCGCGGCGAGGAGATCCTCGACGAGACGTTCCGGTTCGACGGCGGCATCGGGGAGTTCTGCACCTACCTCGCCAAGGACGCCCCCATCGTCGACGTCCTGCGCCTCCAGGGCCGCGGGCACTTCACCGAGACCGTCCCCGTCCTGGACGACCAGGGCCACCTGACCCCCACCGACGTGGAACGCGACCTCGAGGTCGACATCGCGCTGCGCTGGGGCACCGGCTACGACACCGTCACCAAGTCGTTCGTCAACGTGATCGCCACCCCCAAGGGCGGCACGCACGTGCGCGGCTTCGACCGCGCCGTGCTGAAGGTGCTGAACGAGCAGCTCCGCGCCACCAGGCTGCTGAAGAACGGCGACGAGGACGTCATCAAGGAGGACGTCCTGGAGGGCCTCACCGCCGTGGTGACGGTCCGGCTGCCCGAGCCCCAGTTCGAGGGCCAGACGAAGGAGGTCCTCGGCACCTCCGCGGCCACCCGCATCGTCTCCCAGGTCGTCACGCGCGAGCTGCGCCAGATCTTCGAGAACCCGCCGCGCGGCCAGAAGCAGCCGCTGCGGGCGGTGCTGGAGAAGGTCGTCGGTGCCGCGAAGACCCGGATCGCCGCCCGCACCCAGCGCGACAACCAGCGCCGCAAGAACGCGCTGGAGAACTCCGCGCTCCCGGCCAAGCTCGTCGACTGCCGCACCGCCGACGACCGCAGCGAGCTGTTCATCGTCGAGGGCGACTCGGCGCTCGGCACCGCCAAGCTGGCCCGCGACTCCGAGTTCCAGGCGCTGCTGCCGATCCGCGGCAAGATCCTCAACGTGCAGAAGGCGTCCGTCGCCGACATGCTCAAGAACGCCGAGTGCGCCGCGATCATCCAGGTCATCGGGGCCGGCTCGGGACGCACCTTCGACAGCACCGTGGCCCGCTACGGGCGGATCATCCTGATGGCGGACGCCGACGTCGACGGCTCGCACATCCGCTGCCTGCTGCTGACCCTGCTCTACCGCTACATGCGGCCCATGCTGGAGGAAGGGCGCGTGTACGCGGCCGTCCCGCCGCTGCACCGCATCGAGCTGACCAAGCCCAAGAAGGGCCAGGACAAGTACGTCTACTGCTACAGCGACGGCGAGCTCACCCGCAAGCTGGTCGAGTTCGAGCGCAAGGGCCAGCGCTGGAAGGAGCCCGTCCAGCGGTACAAGGGCCTCGGTGAGATGGACGCCGACCAGCTCGCCGAGACCACCATGGACCCGCGGCACCGCATCCTGCGCCGCATCCGCATCGAGGACGCCGAGGAAGCCGCCAACATCTTCGACCTGCTGATGGGCAGCGACGTGGCTCCGCGCCGCGCGTTCATCACCGCCGGCGCCTCCGAGCTCGACGCCGAACGCATCGACGTGTGACCCGGCGGGGTGGACGCGGGCGTCCACCCCGCGGTGGAGAGCGGAAGTCCAGCCCGGCGCCGATGTACCGGAGGCCGCCGCGGGCGTAGCTTCGGTGACCATGGACACGCCCGACAGCGCTCCGACCGCAGTCCCTGGGACCGGCGCCCGGCGGCGCGTCGTGATCTGCAAGGCGCGTCCCGTGGACGGGGTCATCCGCGCCGTCGTCGTGGGTCTCCTGGTGACGTGGGGCCTGGTCGTCTACGTCCGGGACATGGCGGACGCCGACCCGATGCCGGCGTTGCGCGGCCCCGGGCTGGCCCTCGTCCTGCTCAGCGCGGTCCTGTTCGCGACGCTCGGCAGCGGCCTGTGGATAGGGCGGCACCGCGGCTCCAGCCGGTGGCGGATGGGGATCGTCCTGCTGTTGACGTCGATGGCGGCGGCGGTGACGCTGTACGCGGCCACCCCGGCCGCCGACCGCGGCCTGCTCTTCTGCATGGCCGCCCTGTGGGCGCTGCTGATCCGGCTCCCGCTGCGCTGGGGCGTGGCGGTGAGCGCACTCGCCATCGCGATGGTCGGGGGGCTGGGCGAGGGCTTCCGCGACGGCGCCGACCTCGGGCTGCTGGCCGCCTTCGCCGGGATCACGGCGGGCGGCGTCGCCAGCCGGCAGAACGCGGTCGCGCAGGAGGCGACGCGCCGCGCGGAGGCCGCCAACGCCGTCCTCGCCGAGCGGTCGCACATCGCACGGGAGATCCACGACATCCTCGCCCATTCGCTGTCGGCGCAGATCGTCCACCTGGAGGGCGCCAGGCTGCTGCTCTCCCGGGACGGTGACCGCGTGCAGGCCCTGGAACGGGTGGAGCGCGCGCGGAACCTCGCCCGCTCGGGCCTGGAGGAGACGAGGCGGGCCCTGGCGACGCTGCGCGGCGAGATGCCGGAACCGCAGGAGGTCATCGCCGAACTGGCCGAGGAGTTCTACCAGAGCACCGGCCGCCCCTGCGAAGTGCGGGTGACGGGCGATCCGCGCGACCTGCCGCCTCAGGCGGGCCTGACCGTCGTGCGCACCGCGCAGGAGGCGCTCACCAACGTCCGCAAACACGCGCCCGGCGCGCGCGCACACGTGACGCTGCGCTACCTCGGCGACAAGGTCGAACTCGAGGTGACCGACAGCGGCGGCACGGAGCCCGTCGTGGCGGCGGACGGCGGGGGGTACGGCCTGGTGGGCATGCGCGAACGCGCCGAGCTGATCGATGGCACCCTGATGACCGGGCCGGACGGCAGGGGGTTCCGTGTGTCCCTCCGGGTGCCGGTGTGACGGGAGACGGGACGCGGTGAGCGAGAAGACGAGAATCCTGGTCGTCGACGACCAGACCGTGGTGCGCGAGGGCCTGGTCCTGCTGCTCGAACTGCTGCCGGGCCTCGACGTGGCCGGGTCATGCGGGGACGGCGAGCAGGCCGTGGCGATGGTCGCGGAACTGAACCCGGACGTCGTCCTGATGGACCTGCGGATGCCGCGCATGGACGGCGTGGAGGCGACCCGCCGGATCAAGCGGGCCCACCCGGACGTCGAGGTCGTCGTCCTCACCACCTACGCCGACGATGAGTCGATCTTCGCCGCGCTGCGCGCCGGGGCCCGCGGCTACCTCACCAAGGACGCCGGCGCGGACGAGATCGCCCGCGCCGTCGACGCGGTCCGCGGGGGAGCGGCGCAACTCGACCCGGCCGTGCAGCGCCGCCTGGTCGAGGCGGTCGCCACCGAGCCGCGTCCCGCCCGGCCCGCCGGGAGCGCCCTGCCCGACGGGCTCACCCGGCGTGAGGCCGAGGTGCTCACCCTGATCGCCCAGGGGCGCTCGAACGGCGAGATAGCCGGTGACCTGTTCATCTCGGAGGCGACGGTCAAGACGCACATCAACAACCTGTTCGCCAAGGCGAACCTCCGCGACCGGGCCCAGGCCGTCACCTACGCCTACAGGCACGGCCTCGCGGGGTGAACGACCACGGCGTAACTCTGCCGGTGTTGTTCGGCCGGTGTTGTTCAAGCGGTGTGATTACCGCCGGCGTAATTACACCGGCTCGTTGCCGGGCTTCCACTTGATCCCGCAGCCGAGGCTGGGCGTGTGGGGCTCGGGGACGGACTTGCCCGCGAGCACCAGGTCCAGGGCCGCCCGTAGCGAGGCGCCGTCGGACGGTACGTCGTTCCTGGGGCGAGCCCCGTCGAACTCGCCTCGGTAGGCGAGCTTGCGTTCCCGGTCGTACAGGAAGAAGTCCGGCGTGCAGGCGGCCTTGAACGCCTTCGCCGTTTCCTGGGATTCGTCCACCAGGTACGGGAAACGGAATCCGGCGCGCTTGGCCTGCTCACGCAGGTGGCCGGCGTCGTCGTCCGGATAGTTGGAGACGTCGTTGCTGCACACGGCGACGGTGGCGAGCCCATTGGCGGCGTACTCCGTGGTGACGACGCCGATCGCGTCCTCGATGCGCCGGACGTACGGGCAGTGGTTGGACAGGAAGACCACCAGCAGGGCGGACGCGTCCGCGAAGTCCGCCTCCGACACGGTGCCGCCCTCGACGGACGGGAGCCGGAACGCGGGGACCGCTGAACCGAGCGGGACCATGAACGATGCGATAGCCATGCGCCCATCATCCTGCACCGAGGACCAAGCGACCGCTTGCTAGGCTTCGCCCCATGCCGTCTCAGGAGCACATGAAGCAGGCCCTCCAGACCTACATCGACGCCTTCAACGCGGGTGACGCGGCGGCCATATCCGGCCTCTACGCCGACGACGCCGTCATCGAGGACCCGGTCGGCAACCCGCCGATCAGCGGCCGCGCCGGGATCGAGGAGTTCTACACCAACGCCATCGCCGGCGGAGCCAAGCTCACCCTCGACGCCCCGATCCGCGGCTCCCACGGAGACCGGGCCGCGATGGCCTTCACCGTCGACATCCCGGGCATGCGGATCCGCGCCATCGACGTCATGACCTTCAACGCCGACGGCAAGATCGTTCGCATGGACGCCCACTGGGGGCCGGACGACATCGAGACCTGAGGGCTTGCCGCAGCCGACCTCGGCGACGTACGCGAGCGCGTGACCTGACAGGTGCGGCGAGGCCGCCGGGCGGGAGCGGTGCGCCGGTCCTGCGACGCAGCCCCCTCCCGCTCACCGGGACGTCCGGTGCCGGCGCCGCGGACGTCCGGCAGAGTCGTACTCGACCCAGCCCAGCGTGGAAGGGGCCGCGGCGTGGTCAACCGGAGTCATCGGTACGCGAAGATCAACGGTCTCGACGTCCACTACGTGGAGGCGGGGCAGGGACCGCTCGTCGTCCTCCTGCACGGCTTCCCGCACCTGTGGTTCAGCTGGCGCCACCAGATCGGACCGATCGCCGAGGCTGGTTTCCGGGTCGTGGCGCCCGACATGCGGGGCATGGGCGACACGAGCGGCCCGGCAGAACCGCGGGAGTACGGCGTCGACCGGATCGTCGGAGACCTGGTCGGCCTCCTCGACCATCTCGGCGAGGAGAAGGCGGTGTTCAGCGGCCTCGATTTCGGGCTGTTCGCCGCCTATGACCTCGCCTACCACCATCCCGAGCGGATCGCCGCGATCATCGGGCTGGAGAATCCGTTCATCACACCGAGCGAGGAACCCCCGCTGACGCTGGCCGCCCGGCAGGCCGGTAGGCACTTCAACCACATCCACTACTTCAGCGCCCCGGGCGTGGCCGACCGTGATCTCGACGCGGCGCCGGGCGAGTTCCTGCGCAAGCTGTTCTACGCGCTTTCCAGCGACTACCACTATCTCGACGTCTGGCGAAAGCCTCCGGGCACCTCCTATATCGACGCCCTGCCGGAGACGCCGCCCCTTCCGTGGCCGTGGTTGACCGAGGCGGAACTCGAGTTCTACGTGGCGGCCTACAGCCGCAGCGGCTTCACCGGCGCCCTGAACTGGTACCGGGCGATGGACCTCTCCTGGGAGTACCGCAAGTCGTACGCCGGAAGGAAGAACCCGGTGCCCTTCTATTTCATCGGAAGCGAGCAGGACGCCGACCTGGAAGGCTGGCACGGCCGCGATCCCCTCACCAAGTTGGCGCGGCACCACGAGGACGTCCGCGACGTACGGATGATAAAGAACGCCGGGCACATGATGCAGATGGAGAAACCCGCCGAGACGACGGCGGCCATGCTGGAATTCCTGACGACCGGCAGGGAGTCGGGATGGGCCTGACCGAAGACCGCGTGGCGGTGGTCACCGGGGCCAGCCGGGGCGCCGGCAAGGGCATCGCGCTGGCACTGGGCGAGGCCGGGACGACCGTCTACGTGACGGGACGGACCGGGGCCGCGGGCGAGACGGAACTGCCCGGCACGGTCTACGAAACGGCGGCGGAGATCGACCGGCGGGGCGGCACCGGCATTCCGGTGATCTGCGACCACTCCCGGGACGACCAGGTCGAGGCCCTCTTCAAGCAGGTGGAGCGGGAGCACGGCGGGCTGGACATCCTCGTGAACAATGCGTTCGCCATTCACCCGGACCTGGCCCGCAAGGGCCCCTTCTGGGAGAAGTCGCTCGCACTCCAGGACATGTTCGACGTGGGAATGCGCTCCGCCTACGTCGCCAGCTACTACGCGGCGCCCCTGCTCATCAAGAACGGCGCGGGCCTCATCGTCAACACCTCGTCATTCGGCGGCCGCTGCTACATGCACGGCCCCGCCTACGGCGCCGGCAAGGCCGCGGTCGACAAAATGGCCCATGACATGGCCGTGGACTTCAGGCCCTACAACGTCGCCGTCATTTCCCTCTGGATGGGCTTGCTGAAGACGGAGCGGACCAAGGCCCTCTTCGAGGGCGCCCCCGACCGCTACGCGTCCTTCGCCGCGGCCGCCGAGTCCCCGGAGTTCAGCGGCCGCCTGATCGACGCCCTGGCCCGCGACCCGGACCTGATGAAGCGCAGCGGCCAGGTCCTCATAGGCGCCGAACTGGGCGAAGAACTGAACGTCCGGGACACCGACGGGACCCGCCCCCACTCCCACCGCGAAACCCTGGGAGATCCGCCGACCTTCAACAAGGCCATCGTCCAGTAACCAGCGCAGGACCGGGTGATCGATCAGCGCAAGTCGTGTGCGCCTGTCTTGATGGTGTTGAGGAGGGTGGCCCACTCGTCACGGGTGAGCGCCAGCACGGGGCCCACCGGGTTCTTGGAGTCTCGGACGGCGCAGTACCCGGTCATCCCGGCGACCTCGACGCAATCGGTACCAGCGGGTTGGGAATAGCTACTCGTACGCCAGATGGCTGCTTGCCGAGTCGTTCGGCTCATCCGGTTCCCTTCAGGAGGCGGTCACGGCTCGCCTCGGCGGAGAGCGCGACCGCGCGCAGTTGCTCAAATCTGAGCATATAGCGACGAAGTTCGTCTTTCTCCTCAAGCATCCGGTCGTCGACGGTCGTCTCCAGGAAGACGATGTCGCGTTCCCCGGGGTCGTCGAAGCCCAGGTGGGTGAACGGCTCGCCGGCTCCTGCGTACAAGCCGGCGGTGGTGGGAATGAGCTGGATGGTCACGTTGCTTCGATCCGCCATCGTGACCAGGTGGTTCAGTTGTGTGGTTCGCACTTCTGGATCGATGATCCTGGTGATGGCGTTCTCGTCGATCACCGCATGGAGTCGGCAGGGCGCGTCGATTCGGTCCAAGATCTCCTGACGCCTCAGCCGCGCGTCCACATGCCGTTTGATCTCCGCAGGGTCGTCGACGCCCCCGATGGGCAGGAGGGCCTCCATGTATGTCGCTGTCTGGAGGAGGCCGGGTAGGAACACGTTGCTGTAGGTACTAACGGCTGAGGCCGCCGTCTCGAAACCTGGAAACTCGTTCTGGAAGACGTCGTTGTATCTCGTCCACCAGCCCCGTTGCCTCGCCTGCCGTGCCAGTTCGGCGAGAGCCTCCCGCGCATGTCCTTCTATGCCGTAGAGCTCGCACAGGTCGGTGACCGCTTCGGGGTTGGGCTCGATCCACTTCGCCTTCTCGATGTAGTTGAGCTTGGTGGCGCTCCAACGCAGGCGCCTGCAGACCTCCGTCGTCGTCATGCCGATCTCCTTGCGGGCGGCGACCAGCTTGCGGCTGAGGGCGCGCTTCTTGATCGTCGGGCTGTAGCCCTCGACATGAATCTCACTCACGGTGACACCTTGCCACGCGTTGGGTGAAACTGTCCGGCGAAGGAACCACTGCAGTCTCTTTTAGAGAATCTATTGCGATCTTGTATGGCCACTGCCACGTTGTGTATCGAAGACAGCACGCTCGGCGACCATGTCGGGCTCGTCCGGAAATGGTGGTGGTCGTGGTGGTGTGGAGAATGCCTGGTGGTGTGGGGGTCGCCGGGTGTGGGGCCGAGGTGGTTCGGGGTGGTGGGTGTGCCGCCTGGGTGCTGCCGCCGGAGGCTCGGTGTGCCGGGGTGGCGCGGAAGCTCGTCCGGGAAGCGCTCACCGCGCTGCTGCTGCCGGGGGAGGTGGTCGAAGACGCGGTGACCATGGTCTCCGAGCTGGCGACGAACGCTTTCGCGCACGCGCTGGGTGGGCGGGCGCTCGGGGTCACGCCCACGGCGGGGCTGCCCGAGTTGCAGATCTACGCGCGCGGGCAGGGCACGGAGGTCGTGGTGCGGGTCTTCGACTCCGCGTCGTGGTGCGGGGCCGTGCCGTCCGGGGAGAACCTGCGTCCTCCGGTCGACGCAGTGGGCGGGCGTGGGCTTGAGTTGGTGAACGCCCTGGCGGTGGAGCATGGAGGACGCTGGGGAGCGCATCGCAGCCGGTCTCGGCTGGGCTCGGCGCCGGTGTCCGGGAAGGTCGTCTACTTCGCCCTGCCCGCGCGGGTGCCGTGGTGTCCGCCCCGGCGGGACTGCCATGAGGCGGCCCGGGAACTGCGGCGGCTGCTCGCCGCGCGGAGAATCGGGCCGCTGCACCTGAGCGACGGCCTGCGGATGGCCGTCTTGTCGGTGCGGCCGGAGATCACGATCTGGGTGCGGGACGCAACGTTCTATGTCACCCGGCCATCGGCCGGCGCCGTCCGCCGTCCGGTCGGCGACGTCGAGGACGTCGCCGAGGAAGTAGTGCGGTGCAATGAGGACCTCGACGCGCTTCGCGGATGACGGTCAGGAGTCGCAGGCGATGCCGTCGCCGTCTCTGTCCAGGTCGTAGATGTCGGAGCCGACCACGCGGACGGGCCCTTGCACGTAGGCGGGGCCGTTGCCGCTGCCTCCCGCACAGTCGACATCACTGGCGATCGGCACGCACGCACCGCTGTAGTTCGGGTCGCATTGCCGGGCCTGCTTGGTACCGACCGCGATGATCCGGGCGCGAGGTTTCCTTGTGACGACCTCGCGCAGCAGTTTCCTGTCCGTCGCCTTGCCGTTCGTGTACGTCACCTCATAGGTAAGGGTCTTGACGCCGGTGACTCCGCGCCTTTTCACCTTGGTGCGGCCCTTGGCAAGGGTTGCGTCTTCCACTCTTGTCGTCTTGTACGGGATCTTGCGCGTCGTCGTGACGGTGCGCTGCTCGACGGACTGGCTGGGCGTGGGCGCCGCACTCGTTGTCGCGCGCTCGCTCGCCGTGGAGGGGGTCGCGCCCGCCGCGGCATTCGAGCCCGTCGCAGGTGGCTCGGCCGGCTCAGTGCAGCCCCCGATTGCGAGTAATGCACTGATCGCCGCAATGACCGGAATGATACGTCCCATGATTCCCCCTAAGTAGGGATAATCATCTGGCTGTCATCCCGGACAGGTCAATCGTGGAAAATACGTGGCGGTGAGTCGGGTCAATCCAGCGCGCGGACTCTTTTGGCGAGTTCGCTGAGCTTGTCGAACCGCTCACCCGCCTTGCGCATGGTCGGGGGGCCGGCCGTCTCGCCGCTGTCCGCCGCGATGGGGCTCACCACGTTCTCGGGTCCCTGTACGAACATGCCTCCATCCAGGGAGACGACGCCATAGAACTTCCTGGACTCCTGGGGGATCGGCCCGGCGCCGGGTTTGGAGGTGGGGGGCGGCGTCCCCTGCCAGCGCAAGAACCACACCGCCTTACCCTGGGGCAGCGAGGCGCGCAGCGCTGCGATCGAGTCCGGGGAGTCCACGGTCGCTTCACCGGGGAATTCCACGACCACGTCCTTGAGCTCTGGCCGGAGCTTGCCATGCAGGGTCTCGACCGGCCGCAGCACGACACCCGTCATCGGCACCCTGGCCTCGGGCGGTCCGACGACGCGGGTCCGGCGCACGTCGGCGACCTCCGCGACGATCACGGCGGTGGCCGCGTCCGCGCCGGCCGCCAGGTTCTCGGGCGGCCCGACCAGCAGTGCGTTCGGCATCCGGAACCGCTCGAAGAAGGCGGCGTTCTCTGGGTGATGGGTGTCGAGTCCCGCTGTGGCGCCAGGGCGCGCGGTCTCGTTCTGTGGTGCGGCGGTGACTTCGCCGCCACCGTTGCCGCAGGCGGCGGTCACAGAGGTGACCGTTATCAACATGGCCACGGGCATGGCTCGGAATGAAACCATCTTCTTCATCACCTCAGCCGTTCAGTAGTGGCCATTGATGTGGCCCTGGTCATGGGCATCGAGCGTGGCCGCGGCGCCTTCACCCGCGAAGGTGTGCATGCATGAATCCAGCGTGGAACGGTGCCGCAGCCCCACGGTGTGACCGGTTTCGTGGCAGGCGATCTGGCGACGCTGGGTGGCGGTGTCGTAGACATCGGTCCAGTACCAGTAATAGTAGGCATTGAAGCGCAGGTGCTGGCCGCGGCACCATCCGGTGCCGGCCGCGCGGTTTCCGCCGGCGCCGGTATGGGTCGCCGGGCATTGCACCCAGGCGACGACCCCATTCAATTCCCCCCAGTCGTAATCCGCCATCCGCACGTCGGGGTAGGGGTCGGCCTGGTCCACGTAGGCGCTCATGTCCGTCGGCGTGTAGACGTTGGCCAAGGACCACCGTACTGCGTCGTCCAGTTCAGGAATGTCGTAGGTGGCGACGTTGCCGAAGCTGCCGTCGAGATAGACGGAGTGCACGCTGTTGTTCGCCAGGCTCACGCAGTTGCGCGGGTCGCCTCCACACACGGTGGATCCCCAGTTGTCGGCGTGCGCGGCCGGGGCGAGCGCTTGAAGCGTCACGGCGGCCGCAATTGCGGAAAGTGCCGCGCCCGCCTTTGAGAGGACATTCTTCCTGGTGGGGCGGATCGATTGACCGCGCGCTCGAACGGCCGCTTTGGTTCGGGGGGTTCCCATGGATGGGCTCCTTGCCGTTGCGGACTTATCACCTCCGTCAAGTAGATTCCTTCAGTTGCCCGTGATCAAGCCGTTAGGCCACCTGCGGTCGATCATGGCCGTGGGTAAACCGGAGGATCATACCCGCGTCCGTGGAACGTCACGTCTGTCACCAGGGCCGTCACCGGCGAAAGGGTGACGGGTGTGTTCGCGCGGGTGTCCGCTGCCGCGATTGCAGGCAGAAATGCGCGGTCCGGAAACCGGATGAGCGCCCAGCAGCCCGAGGCTGTGTTCGCAGGGAAAAGAGTGAAGGTCCCGGTCGCGTGGGCGAGCCGGGACCTTTGGTCATTCTTCGGTTGTGTCTTCTTCCGGGGGTTCGCCGATGGGGCCGCTGATGGCGGCCATGGGCTTGTCGAGTTTCTCGCCGGAGCCGTCCCGGCGGCCCATCGTCACGTTGAGCATGACCGGTTTGCCGTTGGCGGCCGTGGCGCGGAGCGGGGTCGGGGCCGCCCACGCCTGGAGGAGGACGTCCTCACCCTTGAGGAAGCGGTGCGAGCGGACGCCGCCGGTCGCGCGGCCCTTGGCCGGGAAGTCGGCGAAGTCGGCCAGCTTGATCGCGCCGGTCTGGGTGCCGGGCAGGGCGGACGACGAACCGGAGATCGTGATGACGCGGGCCTCGCGGGCGGGGTCGAGGGCGCCGAACCACAGGACGCGGGCCCCCGCACCCAGCTTGATCCCCGCCATGCCGCCGGCGGCGCGGCCCTGCGGGCGGACGAGCGAGGCGGCGAAGTGCAGGAGCTGCGCGTCGGTGCTGATGAAGACGAGGTGCTGGTCCTCGGAGAGGAGCTGTACCGCTCCGACGACGCGGTCGTCGTCCTTGAGGGTGATCACTTCGAACTCGTCGCGGTTGGCGGGGAAGTCGGGGACGACCCGTTTCACCACGCCATGGGCGGTGCCCAGTGCGAGGCCGCCGCCAACCTCGGAGACGGCGCCTATGCCGACGACCGTTTCGTCCGGTTCCAGGTCGACGTACTCGGCCACCGGCGCTCCGCCCGCGAGGGACGGCGGCGTCGCCGACGCCGGGAGGGTCGGGAGGTCGAGGACGTCGATGCGGATCATCCGGCCCAGGGACGTCACCGCGCCGACCTGGCCGCGGGCCGTGGCGGGGACGACGGAGACCAGGACGTCGTGGTTCGCGCGGGGGCCGCTGTCCGGCAGCGGGGACGCGTCGTGGGTGCGGGCCATGAGGCCGGTGGACGACAGCAGCACCGTGCAGGGGTCGTCCGCCACCTCCAGGGGGACGGCGTTCGCGGCGGTCTGGCCGGAGGATTCGAGCAGGATCGTCCGGCGCGGCGTGGAGAACTCCTTGGCGACCTCGCCGAGCTCCTTGGAGACGACGCCGCGGAGCTTCTTCTCCGATTCGAGGATCGCGGTCAGCCGGGCGATCTCCTTGGCGAGCTGCTCCTTCTCCTTCTCCAGCTCCAGGCGGTCGAAGCGGGTGAGGCGGCGCAGCGGGGTGTCCAGGATGTACTGCGACTGGATCTCCGACAGCTCGAAGATCTGCATGAGCCGCTGCTTGGCCTGGGCGGCGTCGTCGCTCTGCCGGATGACCTGGATGACCTCGTCGATGTTGAGCAGGGCGACCAGCAGGCCGTCCACGAGGTGCAGGCGGTCCTCGCGCTTCTTGCGGCGGTGCATCGAGCGGCGGCGCACGACGTTGATGCGGTGGTCGACGTAGACCTGCAGCATGTCGCGGAGGCCGAGGGTGCGGGGCTGGCCGTCGACGAGGGCGACGTTGTTGATGCCGAACGTCTCCTCCATCGGGGTGAGCCGGTAGAGGTCGGCCAGGACGGCCTCGGGGTTGAAGCCGTTCTTGATCTCGATGACCAGGCGGAGGCCGACGTTGCGGTCGGTGAGGTCCTTCAGGTCGGAGATGCCCTGGATCTTCTTGGCGTTGACCAGTTCCTTGATCTTGGCTTTGACGCGCTCCGGCCCGACGGCGTAGGGCAGCTCGCTGACGACGATGCCCTTGCGGCGCGGCGTGACGTTCTCGATCGTCGTGGTGGCGCGGGTGCGGAACGTGCCCCGGCCGCGCTCGTAGGCGTCGCGGATGCCCTCCAGCCCGACGATCTTCCCGCCGGTGGGCAGGTCGGGGCCGGGGACGTGGCGCATCAGGTCGTCCAGCGTGGCGTCCGGGTGGTCGATCAGGTGCCGGGCCGCGGCGATGACCTCGCCGAGGTTGTGCGGCGCCATGTTCGTGGCCATCCCGACCGCGATGCCGGACGCCCCGTTGACCAGCAGGTTCGGGAACGCCGCCGGCAGGACCTCCGGCTCGGTCTCCTGCCCGTCGTAGTTGGGCCGGAAGTCGACCGTGTCCTCGTCGATGGAGGCGACCATGAGCATCGCCTCGCGGGACAGCCGGGCCTCGGTGTAGCGCATGGCGGCGGGCAGGTCGTCGCCGCCGAGCGAGCCGAAGTTGCCGTGCCCGTCGACCAGCGGCATCCGCATCGCCCACGACTGCGCCATCCGGACCATCGCGTCGTAGATGGCGCTGTCGCCGTGCGGGTGCAGCTTGCCCATGACCTCGCCGACGACGCGGGCGCACTTGACGTGCCCGCGGTCGGGGCGGAGCCCCATCTCGTTCATCGAGTACAGGATCCGGCGCTGGACGGGCTTCAGGCCGTCCCGGGCGTCCGGAAGCGCCCGCTGGTAGATCACCGAGTAGGCGTACTCAAGGAAACTGCCGCGCATCTCCTCGGAGACATCGACGTCGACGATGTTCTCTTCGAAGTCCGGCGGGGGAGGGGATTGGGATCCGCGTCGTGCCATGCCCCACATTGTGGCCGGTCCCTGGGACAAGTTGTGCCCGCCCCACCCGGCGAGCCGCCCGGTACGGCCGATCGATGTCGTTCCGTCACCTCCGCGGACCTGGCAGATTGAGGGCCGACGGTTTCGTTGCGAAAGGCGGAGGTTCCCGTGAGCTCGCTGGCCGACTTCCAGAACTCGATCTATCTGCAGGGCCTCGGCGACGTGCGCCCCGCGCTGCCGACCGACCTGACGAGGCTGGAGGGGCTCGCCGAGCGGTCGCTGTCGGCGCAGGCGTTCGGGTACGTCGCGGGCTCGGCGGGCACCGGCGCGACCGCGCGGGCCAACCGGGAGGCGTTCGACCGGTGGCGGATCGTGCCGCGGATGCTGAGGGACGTGGCCGAGCGCGACCTGTCGGTGGAGGTGCTCGGGACCGCGATGCCGTCCCCGGTCCTGCTCGCGCCCGTCGGCGTCCAGTCGATCCTGCACCCGGACGGTGAGCTGGCCGTCGCGCGGGCGGCGGCGGCCGAGGGGGTGCCGATGGTGCTGAGCACGGCGTCCTCCTACTCCATCGAGGACGTCGCGGAGGCCAACGGCGAAGGGCCCCGCTGGTACCAGCTGTACTGGCCGAAGGACAGGGAGCTCGCCGTCAGTTTCCTGGAGCGGGCCAAGGCGGCGGGGTACACGGCCCTCGTCGTCACTCTGGACACGTTCACACTGGCCTGGCGGCCCCGTGACCTGGACCAGGCGTACCTGCCGTTCCTGCGCGGCATCGGGGTCGCCAACTACTTCAGTGACCCCGTGTTCCAGAAGGCGATCGGCGGGCCCGTCACCGACGCCAACCGCGACATGGCGCTCCTGCACTGGGTCGCGAACTTCGGCAACCCCAGCCTCACCTGGGACGACCTCATCTTCCTGCGGGACCACTGGGACGGCCCGATCGCGCTCAAGGGCATCCAGCACCCCGATGACGCGCGCCAGGCCGTGGACGCCGGGATGGACGGCGTCATCGTCTCCAACCATGGCGGACGCCAGGTGGACGGTGCGGTCGCGTCCCTGGACGCGTTGGCCACCATCGTCGACGCCGTCCGCGACCAGGCGACCGTGCTCTTCGACAGCGGTATCCGCACGGGCGCGGACGTCGCCAAGGCGCTGGCACTCGGCGCCAAGGCCGTGATGGTCGCGCGTCCGTACGCGTATGGGCTGGCGCTGGGCGGTCAGGCGGGCGTCCAGCACGTTCTGCGCTGCCTCCAGGCCGAACTGGAACTGACCATGGTCCTCGCCGGAATCACCCGCCCGAGTGAGTTGTCCCTGGAGACTCTCGTGCGCGCGTGACCGTAGCCGCCCGCTTTCGGGGTAGGGGAGTGCGCATGCGCTGGCCCGATCACGTCATCTGGTGGCATGCCTATCCCCTCGGCTTCGTCGGAGCCGTGCCGGGTGAAGGCGTACCGGACGAGGCCCCGCCGGAACCTCGGCTCGGGCGGCTGCACGGCTGGCTCGACCATCTGGTGGAGCTCGGCTGCAACGGGCTGGCGCTCGGGCCGGTGTTCGCGTCCGAGACCCATGGCTACGACACCGTCGACCACTACCGCGTCGATCCCCGGCTCGGCGGGGAGGAGGACCTGCGACGCCTCGTCGACGAGGCGTCGCAGAAGGGCGTTCGCGTCCTGCTCGACGGTGTCTTCAACCATGTCGGACGGAGCTTCCCGCCCTTCGCCGACGTGGCCGCCAAGGGGGACGAGTCCCCGTACCGGAAGTGGTTCCACGCAGACCTCCGCACCTTCGAGGGGCATGACCGTCTCGTCACGCTGAACCACACCGAACCCGAGGTCGCCGCCTACGTCACCGACGTCATGACCCACTGGCTGGAGCGCGGCATAGACGGCTGGCGCCTCGACGCCGCTTACGCCGTCCCGCCGGAGTTCTGGCGGACGGTCATCGACCGTGTCCGCGCGCTCTTCCCCGAGGCATGGTTCGTGGGCGAGGTCATCCACGGCGACTACGCGAGCCTGGTCGAACAGACCGGGTTCGACTCCGTCACCCAGTACGAGCTTTGGAAGGCCATCTGGAGCTCTCTGAACGACCGCAACTTCTTCGAACTGGCCCACGCGCTGGGCCGCCATGACGAAATGCTCGGCACGTTCGTCCCGCAGACGTTCCTCGGCAACCACGACGTGACCCGCATAGCCAGCCGCCTGGACGACGAACGCCAACTGGCGCACGCGCTCGTCATTCTGCTGACGATCGGCGGCGTCCCATCCATCTACGCCGGGGACGAGTTCGCATTCGAGGGCGTCAAGGAAGAGCGGGAGGGTGGGGACGACGCCATCCGCCCCACCTTCCCGGCACATCCCGACGAGACCCCTGGGCATGGGCAGACCCACCACAGCCTCCACCAAGAGTTGATCGGGCTCAGGCGGCGCCATCCGTGGCTCGTCCACGCCCGCACCACGGTGGACACCTTGACCAACACGGCGCTCTCCTACACGGTGGGGCACGGCGGTCAGCGGCTCGCGGTCGTCCTGAACCTCGACGACGAGCCCGCCAAGGTGGACCTGCCCGACGCCGGCTGGACGTGCGTGGCCGGCAGAGCCGACTTCTCCGAAGCGGGCGTCACCGTCCCCCCGGCCGGGTGGGCCGTCGCCGAACCATGACATCCGTCATGGGCCGCCCCTGCGATCCTCACGGCCGTTTCCTGATGGCTGTGACTGCACGCCGGCGCCCCGCGCGGCCAGCATGGATGTCATGAAGGCACCCGTGATCGAGGTACGCGACCTGGACCTGAACGCGGCCGTCCGGAACGTCTCGTTCACCGTGGCCGAAGGCGAGGTCTACGCGCTGCTGGGCCGGTACGGCTCGGGCAAGACGACCCTGCTGGAGATCCTCGCCGGGCTCCGCCGCCCGACCGGCGGATGGGTCCGGCTGCGCGGCGCCGACCCCTACACCGACCGGGAGACCGCGCGCGCCGCGGCCGTCTGGCGCGACGGCGGCCTGTTCCCCGGCCTGACCGTCGCCGAGATCGTCGACGCGTGGCGGCGCTGGACGCTCGACCCCCTCACCCGCGACGAGGCGTTGCGGCTGGCCCGCCTCACCGACGTCGCCGACACCCCGTTCGAGCGGCTCACCGCGGGCCGGCGGCGCATGCTCGACCTGGCGCTGGCCCTCGTCGGCCGGTCCGACGTGCTCTTCCTGGACGAGCCCACCGCCGGGCTCGACGAGACGGCCGCCCGCGAGGTGTGGTCCGTCCTGCTCATGCTGGCCGCGCACGGGGTCAGCGTCGTGCTCACGACCCGCGACCCGCGGGAGGCGTGCAAGGCCGACCGAGTGGGCGTCCTGGACGAGGGACACCTGGTCAGCGGCCGCGACGCCGCCCGGCTCCGCGCCGCCTGACGGCCGCGAACCGTCCCTTGACAGCCGAATACGCTGGGCGCGTGCAGCCCAGCATCCCGCGCCCCACCGTCATCGCCGCGATCCTCGTGGGGATGACGGCGCTGACGCTGTCCGGGCTCCTGCTGCCCGCGCTCTGGTACGAGGTCTTCGACCGGCGGGACGCGGGGTACCTGCTCCTGGCGCTGACCGGCGTCGGCGCCGTGCTGGCCCTCTACGCGCGGCTCCTGTGGCTGAACCTGATGCGGCGGACCGCGCCGGGGCACCGGTTCGGGCTCGCCGCGATCGCGCTGATCTGCTGGGCGATGCCGCCGCTGCTCGGCACCGGCCAGGGCTGGGGCAACGCGCTGCTCGTCCCGGCCGGGCTGATCGCCGTCGTCCTGCCGGTGCGCGAGGCGATCGCGGCGACGGCCGCGGCCACGGCCCTGACCCCCGTCTACGCCGTGCTCCTCGGGCTGCCCGCGCTGACCGTCCTGTACGAGGTGACGGGCATCCCGCTTGCCGCCTTCTCCGGCTACGTCACGGTGTGGCTGTTCCACGTCGTCCAGGAGCTCCGGGAGGCCCGCGCCGAGCTGGCCCGGTCGGCGGTGGGCGAGGAGCGGCTCCGGTTCGCCCGCGACCTGCACGACGTCCTCGGCCACAGCCTCCAGGCGGTCGCGCTGCGCGCCGAGGTCGCCGAGCGGTTCCTGGAACGCGACGACGGGCGCGTCCGCAAGGAGCTGACCGAGATCCAGGCGATGGCGCGGGACGCCGTCCGGGACGTGCGCGAGGTCGTCCGCGGCTACCGGGCCACGAACCTCGGCACCGAGCTGGACGGCATGTCGGCCGTGCTGCGCGCCGCCGGGATGCGCTGCGAGCGCCCCGTTGTGCCGCCGTCGCTGCCCGCCCACGTCCACGAGCCGCTCGGCCGGGTCGCCCGCGAGGCCGCCACGAACGTGCTGCGGCACTCCAGCGCCACCTGGTGCGAGATCACCGTCGCGGCGGACGCGGGCGACGTCCGCGTGGAGATCGTCAACGACGGCGCCGCCCGCCGCATCTCCGGGGACGCGGGCAGCGGCCTCGCCGGGCTCGCCGAGCGGATCACCGCCGCGGGCGGCGCGTTCAGCGCCGGCCCGGGAGGCGACGGGACGTTCCGGGTGACGGCCACCGTCCCGATGGTGCCCGTCCCGGCGGAGGGGGAGGCATGATCCGCGTGCTGCTGGCCGACGACCACCTGCTGATCAGGGAGGCGCTCGTCCTGCTGCTGGAGACCGAGGACGGCATCGAGGTCGTCGCCGACGTCGGCCGGGGAGACGAGGCCGTCGACCGGGCGCTCGCCCTCAAGCCGGACGTGGCCGTCCTCGACATCGACATGCCCGGCCTCGACGGCCTGGCCGCCGCCGAGCGCCTCTCCCGCGACCTGCCCGGCTGCCGCCTGGTGATCGTGACCGCGCACGGCCGCCCCGGCAACCTGCGCCGCGCGATGGCCGCCGGCGTCCGCGGCTTCCTCGGCAAGGACGCGCCCGGCGCCCGGCTCGCCGAGGTCATCCGGCAGGTCGCCGCGGGCACCCGGTACATCGACCCGCAGCTCGCCGCCGACGCCCTCGCCGCCGAGGAGTGCCCGCTCACCCCGCGCGAGCTCGACACGCTCCGCGCCGCCGCCGACGGCGCGCCGGTCTCCCGCATCGCCCGCGGCCTGGGCCTGTCCGAGGGGACCGTCCGCAACTACCTGTCCGCCGCCGTCACCAAACTGGGCGCCGACAACCGGCACGCCGCCGCCCGCACCGCCCGCGAACGCGGCTGGCTGTAGCGGCGCGGACGGGCCGGCTTAGCGGCGGGCCAGGACGAGGCAGCCGCGTTTCGTCACGGGGAGGGGCGTGCGGAGGTGGCCCGCCGACTCGGCGGCCTCCACGCGGGACATGTGCCGGGCGACCAGGTAGTCGCGGATCGCGTCGCGGTCGGGGAGCGTCATCAGCGGCGCGTCCCAGCGCTCGACCTCCGCCTCCGCGAAGACCTCGCAGACGCGGTCGGGGGCGTCCTCGGCGTCGAACGGCGTGGGGTCGGGACTCCACGCGGGCGCGAGTTCCGGGCTGTCGGCCCTGGAGATCGCCGAGGCGAGCAGGATGCCGCCCGGGGCCAGGACGCGGTGCGCCTCGCGGAGCGCGAGCGCGGGGTCGTCCAGGTGGTGGAGCACGTTCACGGCGACGACCGCGTCGAACGCCCCGTCCCGGAACGGCAGGCGCCGCGCGTCGGCCTGCACGCACGGTCCGGGATGGGCGCCCAGGAGCACGGCGGACGCGTCCAGGCCCACCAGCGGGAACGGCGGCGTGCCGGAGAACGCGGCGCTGAGGGCGCCCTCGCCGCAGCCCACGTCCAGCACGCGGGACGCGCCCGCGTCCAGCAGCTTCGACGCGACGTGGTCGTGCAGGCTCCGCGCCCCGATCAGGTACTGGCGGGTGACCCTGCTGGCGAGGCGGAAGCGCTCCGGGTCGTCGTCGTAGTCGGGCGTTAGGGCCATGGACTGAGTCTGCCCCGCCGGCCGTCCCGAAAAGCTCCGCCGTGCCCCCGGCCCGCCGATGCCCGGCCGGGTGTCAGCTCAGCGTGCGCGCCGGTACGGCCGGGCGGTCGAGGTCCATGGCGTCCAGGACCGAACCGTCCGCGGCCAGGGCCTCGACGACCGGACCCCTGCGGGCTCCCCACACGACGGGGACGTGCCCGTGCTCGGGGACGTCCAGCAGCCGCTTGCCGACCCGGATCCGGGTGACCTCCGCCGACGCCCGCAGCCGCGCCTCGTTGACCCACTTGGCGCCCCACGGCAGCAGCCGGTTGGAGTTGCGGACCGTCCGGCCCGACCCGTACTTCACCAGGTGGCGGCCCATCTCGCCGGACGAGCGGCGGGCGAGCGGCTCGTCGGGGGCGGAGCCGCCGGCGCCGCCCAGCTCCCGCCACTCGCCGTCGCGGCGGTGGAACGTCCAGCCCTCGATGAACGCGGGCGCCGAACCGTCCCACTGATGTAGGAACGTTACAACGGCGACGTCGCCGTCCATGTCGAGTCCCAGCGGAAGGAACTCCCGTCCCTCGTCGAAGGCGGCGGGAGCGGGGACGGGCATGCCGTCCCGGAGGAGTCGCATGCACTCCTCGTGCACCTCGTGGTCGTTCATGCTCGGGACCTCTGGTCGTGCAGGCAGGGCAAGGGGCCCTCCGCGAAGAGGGCCCCACGTTCGATTCACTCTAGAGGTCCGGCTCGCCTGGTTTCACCCGTCGGCGATGATCGGGGTTCGCCCGAGTTCTGTCGTTCTTTCCTGATAGGACTCTGTCCCTACAGGCTCACGAAGGGAACCCATGGGCGTTTACCAGCACCTAGAGGAATACGCCGGACTGCCGGTGGCCAGGTTCAGCGACGAGACGGCGGCGGACGACGAACTCCCAGCGTCCGCGGGTGAGGCCGCCTGGTACGTCGGGACGTCCTTCGACAGCGAGCCGTTCGGCGAGACCTTCGCGCGGTTCCGGCAGGCGGTCGACACGACCGAGATCACGGCGCTGATCATCGGCTACTTCGGCGCCTCCTACGACGACGACGCCGCCGATCCGGCCGCGCTGCTGTCGGAGGCCGCCGCGTCCTTCCCGAAGCTGCGGGCCCTGTTCGTCGGCGACATCACCGGGGAGGAGTCGGAGATCTCCTGGATCGAGTACTCCGACATCTCGCCGCTGTTCACCGCGTTCCCCGACCTGGAGCGGTTCGAGATCCGCGGCGCGCAGGGACTGGTGCTCGAACCGATCAAGAGCGAGACGCTGAAGGTGCTGCGGTTCGAGTCGGGCGGGCTCCCGGCGACGGTGGTCCAGGCGGTGGCGGCCAGCGAGCTGCCGAACCTGGAGCACCTCGACCTGTGGCTCGGGGTGGAGGACTACGGCGGCGACGCGACGGCCGCCGACCTCGCGCCGATCCTGTCCGGGGACCGCCTGCCCGCGCTGCGCCACCTCGGCCTGGAGGACTCCGGGATCCAGGACGAGATCGCGGCGGCGGTCGCGGGCGCGCCGGTGGTGGCGCGGCTGGAGACGCTGAGCCTGGCGATGGGGACGCTCACCGACCGGGGCGCCGAGGCGCTGCTGTCCGGCCAGCCGCTCACCCACCTGCGCGCACTCGACCTGCACCACCATTTCCTGTCCGACGCGATGGTGGAGCGCGTCAAGGGGGCGCTCCCCGGGGTCGAGGTCGACCTGACCGAGCAGGAGGAGCCGGACGGCGACTGGTTCTACGCCTCGGTGACCGAGTGACGTTCGCGGTGGCCGGCGTGCCGGGCGACCGGCGCGCCGGGCTCTTCGCGGCGGCGTGCCGGTCGGCGGGGCTGGCCGAGCCGCGGCTCATCGGCTGGGCGGACGTGCTGCGCGGAGCCGGGGTCGTCCTGCGGCCGGGGGAGCTGCTCCGGATCGACTCGCCGGGTGCCGACCCGGCGGCCGACGCGCTCCTGCGCGGTCCCGGGCACCCGGCCCGCGTGGGCGGCGGCGCCCGGTGGCACCGGACGTTCACGGCGGCGCTGCGGCGGTTGGCGGAGGCCGCCTCCGCCTCCGGCGCGCGTGTCGTGGGCGACGTCGAGGAGATCGCGGTCATGTTCGACAAGCGGCTCTCGCACGCGCGGTTGCGGGCGGCCGGCGTCCCCGTCCCGCCCGCGCTTGCGGAGGTGGACGGCTACGCCGCCCTGCGTGCGCGGATGGAGGAGGCGCGGGAACGGCGCGTGTTCGTCAAGCCGGCGCACGGCTCGTCCGCGTCGGGGGTCGTCGCGCTGCAGACCGCGCCAGGCCGGGTGCGGGCCGCCACGTCGGCGGCCTGGACGCCGGACGGCCTGCGCAACTCGCTGCGCGTCCGCACGTACACGACGGAGGCGGAGGTCGCCGCCCTCATCGACGCGCTGGCGCCGGACGGCCTGCACGTGGAGCGGTGGCTGCCCAAGGCCGTGGTCGGCGGCCGGGCGTTCGACCTGCGCGTCGTCGTCATCGGCGGCGAACCCACGCACGCCGTCGTCCGGACGAGCCGTCATCCCATGACGAACCTGCATCTGGGCGGCGCCAGGGGAGACCTGGGGGCGGTGCAGCGCGCCCTTGGGAGCGACGGCTGGGAACGGGCCCTGGACGTGTGCGCGCGGGCAGCCGCCTGCTTCCCGGGGAGCGCGATGATCGGCGTCGACCTGCTCGTCGGCACCGGCCTGCGGCGGTTCGAGGTCGGCGAGGTGAACGCGTTCGGTGACCTGCTGCCCGGCGCCACCGGCCTGCCCGGCGGCTCCGCCGAAGGCGTCGACACCTACACTGCCCAGGTCAGGGCGGTCCTCGCCGGGAGCGGCGCGTGCACGACATGAACGAGGTCATCGGCAGCCATGACCTGCTGCTGGTGACGCTCGACACCCTCCGTTATGACGTGGCCGCCGAACTGGCCGCGGCCGGTGAGACGCCCACTCTCACTGGGCTTCTGCCAGGGGGCAAGTGGGAGCGCCGCCATACGCCGGGGAGCTTCACCTATGCCGCGCACACCGCGATGCTGGCCGGGTTCATGCCGACTCCGGCGTCTCCTGGGCCGCACCCACGGCTCTTCGCGGGGGCGTTCCCCGGCAGCGAGACGACCGCTCCCGGCACCTGGACGTTCGACGCCGCCGACCTGCCCTCCGGGCTCGCCGCCGCCGGCTACCACACGGTCTGCGTGGGCGGCGTCGGCTTCTTCAACAAGCTGACACCGCTCGGATCAGCGCTTCCGTCGCTGTTCGCCGAGAGCCACTGGGAACGCGAGTTCGGCGTGACCGATCCGGAGGCGCTGCCCAACCAGATCGACCGCGTCGCCGAGATCATGGACCGGCAGCCCAGCGGCCGGCGCCAGTTCCTGCTGCTGAATGTCGCGTCCCTGCACCAGCCCAACTGGTTCTATCTGGAGGGCGCCACGTCCTCGGCGGGGGACACACGCGCCAGCCATGCCGCCGCCCTGCGCCATGTCGACGCCCACATCGGCCGGTTGTTCGCCCTGATGCGCCGCCCCTGCTTCGTCATCGTCTGCTCCGACCACGGCACGGCGTACGGAGAGGACGGCCACACCGGGCACCGCATCGGCCACGAGGTCGTCTGGACCGTTCCGTACGGGGAGTTCATTCTGTCGTGACGCCTTACCAGGGTTACGTGTACGCCTATCCGCACAAGACCGCCTACCGGCCGCTGAGCCCGCAGCCCCCGCTACGGGACGTGTGGGCGGGCGAGCCGCTCGACACGCTCTTCCTCTACCTCCATGTCCCGTTCTGCGAGATGCGGTGCGGCTTCTGCAACCTGTTCACGCGCACCGGCGCCCCCGAAGAGTTGACCGGTGCCTACCTGGAGACGCTCGACCGGCAGGCCACGGCCGTACTGGACGCGCTGGGCGACGACGCCTCGTTCGCCACGTCGGCGTTCGGCGGCGGCACCCCGACCTACTTCACCGCGTCCGAGCTGGAGCGGCTCTGCGACGTGGCCGGACGGTTCCCGGGCTTCGGATCGATCCCCCTGGGCGTGGAGACATCACCGGCGACGGCCACCACCGACCGGCTGACGGTCCTCGCCGAACGCGGGACGACGCGGATCTCGATCGGCGTGCAGAGCTTCCTTGACGAGGAGGCACGCGCGGCCGTCCGCCCGCAGAAACGCGCCGAGGTGGAGGCTGCGCTGGACCGTATCCGTGCGGTGGGCTTCCCGACTCTCAACATCGACCTCATCTACGGCATCGACGGCCAGACCCCCGCGACGTGGATGCACTCCCTGAACGCCGCCCTTACGTGGCAGCCAGAGGAGATCTACCTCTATCCCCTCTACGTCCGTCCGCTCACCGGGCTGGGGCGCCGAGCCCAAGACTGGGACGACCAGCGCCTCACCCTCTACCGGATCGGCCGTGACCATCTCCTGGCCGAGGGCTACGAGCAGGTGTCGATGCGCATGTTCCGCCTGCCCGGCGACACGGCCAACGGCACCGAGTACTGCTGCCAGACCGACGGCATGGTCGGCCTGGGGTGCGGGGCCCGTTCCTACACGTCCGCCCTGCACTACTCCTTCGAATACGCGGTCGGCGCGGGGCAGGTGCGCTCCATCATCGACGCGTATGTGCGTGAGGACGACTTCACCACCGCCAGAGTGGGCCTCGAACTGGACGACGATGAAAGGCGTCGGCGACACCTCGTCCAATCCCTACTGCAGGCAGCCGGCCTTGACCGGAGCGCCTACCGCGCGCGCTTCGGTACCAACCCATTGGACGACTTCCCCGCCGACCTCAAGTCGTTCGACGACCGTGGCTGGCTGGAGACGACCGAGAACGCTCTACGGCTGACTCCGGAGGGGCTCGCCCACTCCGACGTCGTCGGCCCCGCGCTGTTCTCGTCTCGCGTCCAGGAACTGATGGCCGCCTACGAGGCGCGCTGATGGACCACCAAGCGAAGGACCACCTGACGATCCTCTACCGTGGGCCGCTCGCCAGCTGCGACTACGCCTGCCCCTATTGCCCCTTCGCGAAGCGCCGCGACACACCAGACCAGCTGCGCGCGGACCGGGCTGCCTTGGAACGCTTCACGGAATGGGTCTCCTGCCAAGACCACCCCATCTCCGTCCTGTTCACACCGTGGGGCGAGGGGCTCGTCCGCTCCTGGTACAGGCGCGCCCTCACCGAACTCAGCCACGTGCCCCACGTCGAACGGGTGGCGATCCAGACCAACCTGAGTCACCGCGTGTCATGGACGTCCGATGCCGACCTCAACCGACTGGCCCTGTGGGCGACCTACCACCCCGGTGAGGTCCCCTACGACCGGTTCTTGGGCAAGTGCCGTGAGCTGGCGGAGCGCGGAGTGCGGTACAGCGTCGGGATCGTCGGGAAGCCCGACCACCTCGACGCGGCCCGGCGCCTGCGCGACGACCTCCCCACCGGGACGTACCTGTGGGTCAACGCCGCCGAAGGACACGTCTACGACGATGCGGAAGCCGCCTCCTGGACGGACATCGACCCCCTGTTCCCGGTGAGCCGGAACCCGCACCCCAGCCGCGGCCTCGCCTGCCGCACCGGCGAGACCGTCGTGTCCGTGGACGGTGCCGGCACGGTGCGCCGCTGCCATTTCGTCCCGGCCGTCCTGGGCAACCTCTACGACGGCTCGTTCAGGGACGCGCTCATGCCCCGCCCGTGCCCCCTCGGCAAGTGCGATTGCCACATCGGCTATGTCCACCTTGTGTCACTGGGCCTCTACGACACGTTCGCGGGCGGCGTCCTCGAACGCATCCCCGCGCTGCTCGACCGTCCGTGACGAAGCAGGTCCCCGCGGGCGGCCCCGCGGGATTCGGTGGGTGCCCGCGGCGGGGCCGGAAACGGCGGTGAGTCCAGATCTCGTGCGCGACCGTCTCAAAGGGCGCATGCTTGCATCTAGCCGGTGAACTTAGGCGGTTTCGTGGACCATCGACAGCGCCCCCACTTCGTGCTCGCGCTCGAGCCGGTCGAAGCGGCCGTCCGCGCTGCCCGCGACACCGTGCGCGCTGCCCTGGAGGGCTGGGACCGCCAGGACGTCCACGGAGACCTGGAGCTCATCACCAGCGAACTCGTCACCAACGCGATCCGCCACGCGAACACGGTCACGCTCGTCCTCTACCTGCCGGACGACAAGACCGCCATGGTCGAGGTATGGGACGACAACCCCCACGGCCCGGCCGTGCCCGCACTTGACCTCCAGGCCGAAGGGGGCCGCGGCCTGATGCTCGTCGGCGCCCTGGCGCGTGCCTGGGGCTGGCGGGCCACGGCCGAAGGGAAGGTCACCTGGGCCCAGACCGTAACCCCCTGAACGGCCGTCCACGCCACGGAAGACACTGTGCGGCGGCGGTCATGGACGCGGGGGAGCGAGGCGGGCGTCCCTTGACTAGGAAGTGCGGTCAAGGGGCGCCCGCCCGGCCGTCCGCGGGCCGTCGCCCGCCGCCGCCGCTGCGGTCAGGTCTGTTTCTCGGGGTGGTAGTCGGCCTCGTCCATACCGAACGTCCAGGCGACGCCTGCGCGCGCTGTGCGGGTGGTCGGCGGGACGCGCAGGTAATAGGTGCGGTACGTGCCGTCCGGTTCGGGTGTCGAGTTGACCACCTCGACCATGACGACGGGCTCGTCGCCGGGCAGGTCGATCGACCAGAGGACGCCGGTCTCGTCCCGGTGCAGGGGGCGCGCACCGGTATCCGCCAGATAGCGGTCGTAGCCGAAGATCTCCAGCATCACCCGGCGCAGCTCGGCGTTCTCCTCCGCCAGGATGCGGTCGGCCGTCAGCCCGGTCAGCGTGTCCACGAAATCGGGGGGGATCGGCATGCCGCGCCAGGCGTGCAACGCGAACCCGTCGGGGTAGGCGAGGGCGGGGCCGTCGCCGCGGTGCAGCCGGCCGGGCTCGTCCCGGTACAGCTCACTGGGCCGCTCCGAGAGGATCACGAGCCGCTCGTACGGCCACCACCAGCCGGCGGAACGCGCCACCTCCGCGAGACCGGCGAGCGGGCCGTCCAGCCGCCCGAGCGCCTCGAAGAACGCCAGCCACGGCGCGTCGTGCTGGCCCAGGACCGCGTCGAGCGTGGCGCCCCGCAGCACCGACGTGGCCGCCTGCGCCCGCGCGGAGGGCTCGGCCCGCTCGGCCTCGTCCACCGCGAGGTCGCCGATGGCGCCGCGCACCCGCGTGACGAGCGACTGCACCTGGTCCCACAGGAGACCGCCCGTCTCGGCCCACACCCGCGACCACTGCTCCGGCCCCTGTTCGGAGCAGGCCGCGGTGCGCTCGGCCTCCCACGGGCGCGTCCGGACCTCGTTCCGGACCGAGGCCCCGGCGTCCCCGCGCCGCGCCAGGAGCGCCGCCGCGACGGCGCCGCGCGCGGGAGAGGGCATCCACACGTACCGCTCGGGAGGTTGCAGGCCGGCGGCCGCGTAGGCGGCGGCGACACCGGCCTCGGCCCGGCCGCGGTCGGCGGGGCCGGTGCCGAACGCCGCCGACTGCCAGTCGGCGACCACGAAATGGGATTCCCGCGCTGCCGCGGTGCGCATCCGGACCCTCCTCAGTCGGCCACGACGCGGACCGCGCCGGGGATGTACTCGCGCTGGCGGACCACCCGGTACCAGCCCTTGGGCAGCGAGATCGCCGCGTGCTCCTCGTGGACCAGCCGCCCGCCGGACGGCAGGTGCAGGTGGTCCGGCGCGAGCGGATCGGGGGAGCGCAGCAGCGAGCCGGGCGCGGCCAGCGCGTGCGCGTGGCCCGTCGCCTCGCCGAGCGCGAGGACCATGCGGCCGCGGCCGTCCCGCGGGGCCGGCGGCAGACCGCGCACGGCGTGCGGGACCGCGTCCTCCGGCACGGGCAGAATCAGGATGTCTCCCTGTCGGTACATGCGGCGAACGTAACGTCCGCCACCGACAGAACCGGCGACGGAACCGGCCGCTAGAAGCCGCGGGTGCGGCGGGCCGCGGGCCGTGCCCAGCGCCCGGACGCGCTCAGCCCGACATGCTGGAAGGCCCGGACGAGTTCGCCGCCGAGGTTGACGCCGGCGCCCAGCGCGAGGGCCACCGACACCGCGCCGATGAGGCTGAGCACGCCCGTGTCCGGCGAGCCGGTGTTGAGCTCGACCATTCCCCGGTACAGCGACGTCCCGGGCAGGAGGGGGCCGATGGCCGGCACGACGAGCGGCATCACCGGCTGCCCCTGCCTGCGGGCGAGCCAGTTGGCGAGCACCCCGACGATGGTGGCGGCCAGGGCCGCGGCCAGGACGGGGGGAAGCTGCCATCCGCGCGCCAGGACGTACACCACCCAGATCAGGGCGCCGCCAAGGGCCGCGGCGACCAGCACCTCGCGCGGCGCGGCGAGGGATACGGCGAACGTCAGCGAGATCGAGGCGGCCGCGATGACCGCGACCGGCCGCAATTGCGCGTGCGCGGTCGGCAGATGGCTGACGTCGATCGGCGCACCGAGGCTCACCGCCAGGTACACGACCGCGCCCAGCCCCGCGACGAGGGCCGCGATGATGAAGAAGACCTCCAGCACCCGTGCCCCGGCGCTGACCAGGTCGCCCGTGATGCCGTCCTGGATGCTGGCGACCAGGGGCCGCCCAGGCAGCAGCGCCAGGATCGCGCCGGTGACGATCGCGGCGGCCTGGCCCGGACTGCCCACGCTCACCACCAGCGCCGCGGCTCCCGCGCCGATCGCGGCGGCGACCGCCAGCTGGAAGAACTCCGCGATGCCGCGCCGCGCCAGGATGGCGCCGGTGCGCTCGCCCACCAGCGTGGCGCCGAACGCGGTGGTCGCCACGAGCAGCCCGCCGCCGGCCAGCACACTGCCCGACGCGCTGACGAGACCCAGCGACACGACCAGCAGCCAGGCCGGGTACGGGGCCCGGCCCCGTTTGATCTCCGCGAGCCTCCGGTGCGCGTCGTCCAGCTCCAGCATGCCGATGGACGCGTCCTGGACGAGCTTGTGCAGCGCGGTGAGCCGCCAGTAGGCGGGGGTCCGGCGCCGGATGGCCCGCGTCCCGGTCATCGGCGGCGCGCCCTTCCCGGGGTGGGCCGAGACCAGAATGCTGGTCAGTGTGACCTGGACCTCGCAGCGGGGCAGCTCGTAGGCGACCGCCAGGCTGAGCATGGCCTCGTTCACACGCTCGGTGGTCTCGCCGCTGGCCAGGAGGAGTTCGCCCACGCGCAGCACGAGGTCGATCGCCCGCGGATCGACGACCTCGCCGGGCTCCTCCTCGGGCGGCTCCGGCGGGCTCGTGTCCATCAGGACCTGCCACGTCCGCCGCAGCCGCTGCGCCGCGGGCGACCCCCGCAGACGCTCCGCAGCGTACGGCCCCAGCACGCGATCCGCCGCGCCCATTCCCCCGAGACGTCCTTCCGCAGTGAGAACCGATCTTGATTGGCAGGCTACCCCCGGCCCGGCGCCCGGAGTCCCGGGCACCCCCGCCCGCGTTTTCCACAGAGCGTGATTCTGGTGCGACCTCTTCCGGGCCGCTGGTACCAAGGACGCATGAGCACTCCAGACGGACTCCGGGACGAGGCCGAACGCTGCCTGCGCGCCCTCGCGGGCGAGCACGCGCGGCTTCGCGACGACCAGTGGACGGCGATCAGCGCCCTCGTCGTCGAGCGGCGCCGGGCCCTGGTCGTCCAGCGCACGGGCTGGGGCAAGTCCGCCGTGTACTTCGTGGCCACCCGGCTGCTCCGCGAGCGCGGCGCGGGCCCCACGGTGATCGTCTCGCCGCTGCTGGCGCTGATGCGCAACCAGATCGAGGCCGCGGTCCGCGCCGGGATCAACGCCCGCACGATCAACTCGTCCAACACGGGCGACTGGGAGCAGGTCTTCGCCGAGGTCGAGGCAGGGGAGGTCGACGTCCTGCTCGTCAGCCCCGAGCGGCTCAACAACCCCGACTTCCGCGACCTCGTCCTGCCGAAGCTCGCCGCCGGGGCCGGGCTGGTCGTCGTCGACGAGGCGCACTGCATCTCCGACTGGGGGCACGACTTCCGGCCCGACTACCGCCGGCTGCGCACCCTGCTGGCCGAGCTGCCGCCCGGCATCCCGGTGCTCGCCACCACCGCGACCGCCAACGCCCGCGTCACCCAGGACGTCGCCGAGCAGCTCGCCGGCGACGACGCCCTCGTCCTGCGCGGAGCGCTCGAACGCGACTCGCTCCACCTCGCCGTCGTCGCCCTGCCCACCGCGGAGCAGCGCATCGCCTGGCTCGGCGAGCACCTCGCCGACCTCCCGGGCTCGGGGATCATCTACACGCTCACCGTCGCC
The DNA here is from genome assembly GCF_014648675.1 of Actinomadura livida. Classification (GTDB taxonomy): domain Bacteria; phylum Actinomycetota; class Actinomycetes; order Streptosporangiales; family Streptosporangiaceae; genus Spirillospora; species Spirillospora livida. The sequence continues at coordinate 704,596 of NZ_BMRO01000001.1, read as the reverse complement.
GCCGCCCACGAGATCACCGGCTACCTGCGCGACCGCGGCTACGAGGTGGCCGCCTACTCCGGCCAGACCGAGCAGGCCGAGCGGCTCCAGGCCGAGCAGGACCTGCAGGAGAACAAGCTCAAGGCCCTCATCGCCACCAGCGCACTCGGCATGGGCTACGACAAGCCCGACCTCGGGTTCATCGTCCACGTGGGCGCCCCGCAGTCCCCGGTCGCCTACTACCAGCAGATCGGGCGCGCCGGCCGCGGCGTCGACCGCGCCGAGGTCATCCTCCTCCCCGGCCGGGAGGACCGCGACATCTGGGCCTACTTCGCCAGCCTCGCGTTCCCGCCCGAACCCGTCGTCCGCGACACCCTCAGCGTCCTGGAGGCAGCCGGGCGCCCGCTGTCCACCGGCGCCCTCGAACCGCAGGTCGACCTCAACCGGGCCCGCCTCGAGATGATGCTCAAGGTCCTCGACGTGGACGGCGCGGTCCGCCGCGTGAAGGGCGGCTGGACGTCCACGGGTGAGCCTTGGGCCTACGACCGCGAACGCTACGAGCGGGTCACCGCCGCGCGCCGCCGCGAGCAGCAGGCCATGCTCGACTACATCTCGACCTCAACCTGCCGGGAGGAGTACCTCCGCCGCCAGTTGGACGACCCCGCCGCCGCCCCCTGCGGCCGCTGCGACAACTGCACGGGCCGCCACTGGCCGGCCGACGTCACCCCAGAGGGCGCCACCCAGGCCCGCGACCGCCTCCACCGCCCCGGCGTGGACGTGCCGCCCCGCCGCATGTGGCCGACCGGCGTCAAGGACGACCTGGGCGTCTCCGGCCGCATCAAACTCCAAGCCGAGACGGGCCGCGCTCTGGGACGCCTCACCGACATCGGCTGGGGCAACCGCCTCCGCGACCTGTTCGCCGGCGGCGACACCGACGTCCCCGACGACCTGGTGAACGCCGTCGTCAAGGTGCTCGCCGCCTGGGACTGGCCAGCCCGCCCGACCGGCGTCGTCACCATCGGTTCCCGCTCCCGCCCGCGCCTGGTCGGCACGTTCGGCCACCGGATCGCCGAGATCGGCCGCCTGCCCTACCTGGGCGGCCTGACCCCGCTCGGCGACCCGATCCCGCGCCGCCACAACAGCGCCCAGCGCCTCCGCTCCGTCTGGCACTCCCTGGCCGTCCCCACCGACCTGTCCGAGGCCCTAGCGGCCACACCGGGCCCCATCCTCCTGGTGGACGACCGCATAGAAACCGGCTGGACGATGACCGTAGCCACCCACCTACTGAAGGAATCCGGCGCCGCCCAAATCCTCCCCCTAACCCTCGCCACCCCAAACTGACCCAAGCCGACGCCAGAGCCGGGCCCGGGTGGTCATCGCCGCCCGCGCGCCCCCGTGGGCGCGGGCGGGACGATCGGGCCGGGCCGTGCGCGCGGCCCCGCGCACGGACCGGCGTCCGGCCCCGGCGCCGCGGCGGAGAAGGGCCGCGGCGAACGGGAGTCGTGGGCGCCGGGGCGGCGGCCCCGGCGGCCGGCACCGCCGGGGCGCGCCCGGGAGCGCCGCCGTCCTGGATGGGACGGATGACGGCGGCGGGGAGTGGCATGCCCAGGGAAAGTGTTCTAGAGGTTAGAAAACCCTGTCCAGTTGATTGCAAGAACATCTTGAGATAAGTTCAGCGGGAAATGTCATCATTTCCCGCCCAGCTGGCCAATCGGCCATTTCGGCGGGGTCAAGGGAACAGGTAGTAATGTCGCTGCCCGTGTCACCGACCTACGACGCGCTCCTCGAATGCCCGTCCGGGCTGCTGGACATGACGTTCGACCAGTTGCGGACGCTCCTGGTCGTGCACGAGACGGGGTCCGCGCTGCGGGCCGCCCGCGTCCTCGGCCGCGAGCAGTCCAGCGTCCAGAAGCAGCTGGACACGCTCAACCGCAACAGCCAGACGCTCTGCGGCGAGGTCCTGACCGTCAGGCAGGGGCGCGGCAAGGATTTCCTGTTCACCCCGACCGGCGAGACCACTGTCGAACTGGCGCGGACGACGTTCGGGAAATGGCTGGAGTCCATTCACTGGAGCCGGCGCCGCCTCGGCAGGATGCTCACCGTCGGCACGACCGAGTTCACGCTCCCGATCGTCTCGCGGGCCTGGAACCGCGTGTCGGAGGAGTTCCGGCAGCGCGAGGTCGAGTTCAAGGTCGCCCACGTCCGCACGAAGGACCTCTGGTCGCGGCTGGAGACCCGTCAGGTCGACCTCATCTGCGGCAGCATCGTCAGCACGCCGGAGGGGGATCAGCGCTTCCGGGAGTACGAGGTCGTCGAGTACGCCCGGGGGCAGGCGCTGCTGCTCACCAACCTGCCGGTGTCCGAGCTGCCGGACGCGCCGGTCGAGACGAGCCGGCTCCCCGGCGTCCCGCTCGTGGTGCCGCCCGCGGGCCTCGTCGCCGACCTGCTGGCCACCTGGTACGGGCAGAACTTCCGCGAGCGCCTCACCGTCGTCGCCGACATCGACGACGTGCACTACGGCCTGTCCCTGCTGCGCTCCGGCTTCGTCCGCGGCTGCATGATCGTCACCGGTTCGATCGGCCGCGGCATGGCCGCCCAGGACGACCCGGACACCGTCCCGCTCCGCGCCATCAAGCTGCGCGACGACCTGGAGCCGAAGGCCGAGCTGATGACCGGCGCCTTCGTCCGTCGCGCCGACCTCGAACGCTACGACGCCGGCCACCCGCTGAACCGCCTCTGGGCGGCCGTGAAGGAAGACGTCCGCACCTACACTCCCGTCGCCTGACCGTGACCAGGTCGATGAGGCCGGCGACGGAGTTGACGACGTGACTGCCGCCGTGCGGGCGGAGACACGAACTATGTCCGGAGGGTGAGCCCGCGGTCCGCCGCGGCGATCCCCGTTGATGCAGGAAGCGGCGGATGCGGCGTTCCGGACGGGGCTCCATCGGCCTAATCCCCAGCCCGCGGTTCGGGCTGGGGGGCGCGTCAGTTGATCTGGTTGTCGACCACGTCGAGGGTCGGACGGGCGCCCAGGTGCTTCATGGCCTGGGCGCTGAGCCGGCAGCCGGCGGTCAGCGCGTCGGCTGGCTGCTTTCCGTCCAGCCACGGCGGGAGGAAGCCCGCGACGAAGGCGTCACCGGCGCCGGTGCCATCGACGATCTTGTCGATGGGTTCGGCGCCGACGGTGACGGGCTCGGGGCGGCCGTTGGTGTACCAGAGCGCGCCGTCCTCGCCGGTCTTGATGACGACCTGCGGGTACCAGGCGGTGAGCACCTTGGCGGCCTGCTCGGGGTTGTCGCGGCCGGTGAGGATCTCGGCCTCCTTGGCGTTGACGACCAGGAGGCGGGCGCCCTGCGTCCACTCCAGGAAGGGCTCGGCGCCCATCCGCTTGAGGGGGGAGGAGGAGCCGCCGTCCACCGAGACCGACATCTGCGCTTTGCGAGCCAGGTCCAGGGTGTGGATGGCGGCCTTCCGGGAGCCCTCGTTGATCAGGGAGTAGCCGGAGAGGTGCAGGTGGGTGCCCTGCGTGAAGAGGTCCTTGCAGCGCTCGATGTCCTCGGGGAGGAGGGCGCCGTTGGCGCCGGGGTCGGAGAGCATCGTCCGGTCGCCTTTGTGGGTGACCATCACCACACAGGTTCCGGTGGGGCGCTCCCCGTCCATGACGAGGCGGGCGTCGACGCCGTACCCCATCAGTTCCATGTCCCGGTTACGTCCGGCGATATCCGATCCGCGGCGGCCGACGAAGGCGACGTCGATCCCCTCCACGGCGAGCCATGCCGCCACGTTGGCGCCCGAGCCGCCCCCGTGGGTCGTCACGGCGGCGGGCGTGTCGCTCCCCTTTGCCAAGGGGAACGCGGCACGCGCCACGGTGTCTGTCATCAGATCGCCGACCACGACCACGCGCGTCATGGAGTCATCACCTCGATCAACACGGCCCGCGCGAGCGGCAATTCAGGGCGTGTGGACGACCGTAACAGCTTCGGGGCCCCGATTAGGTCTCGAACGCGCAGCGAAAGCCAGGAAGGACGGGATTTTCGTGGCGCGGGCATCCGGGCGCCCGTGCCTTACCCTCGGGTACGTGACCGAGGGTTATCCGGATCATTGGGAGGCCGACGTCGTCCTGAGCGACGGCGGGACGGCTCATCTGCGTCCCATCCGGCCCGGCGACGGCGAGATCCTGCGCGAGTTCCACGGGCGGCTGTCCCCGGAGTCGATCTACTACCGGTTCTTCTCGCCGCGGCCCCACCTGTCGGACCGTGACGTCGAGCACTTCACGACCGTCGACCACGACCTGCGGGCCGCGCTGATCGCCACGATCGGCGAGGAGATGGTGGCGGTCGTCCGCTACGACCGGCTGCCCGACCGGCCGGAGACGGCCGAGGTCGCGTTCCTCGTGGAGGACGCGCACCAGGGCCGCGGCCTCGGGCCGGTGCTGCTGGAGCACATCGCGGCGGCGGCGCGGGAACGGGGCCTGCGCCGGTTCGTGGCGAGCGTCCTGCCCGAGAACCGGCGGATGACGCGGGTGTTCCGCGAGGCCGGGTACCGGGCGGAGCAGCGGTTCGAGGAGGGCGTGATCGAGCTCGTCCTCGACCTGGAGCCCACCGAGACGTCGCTGGAGGTCATGACGGCCCGCGAGCACCGGGCCGAGTCGCGGTCGATCCAGCGGCTGCTGTTCCCGAGGTCGGTGGCGGTGGTCGGCGCGAGCCGGGCCGAGCACAGCGTCGGCCAGACCGTGTTGCGCAACCTGCTGGCCGGCGACTTCACCGGGCCGGTGTACCCGGTGCACCCGACGGCGGTCGCCGTGGCGGGGGTGCGGGCCTACGCGTCCGTCCTGGAGATCCCGGACGACGTGGACCTCGCTGTCGTCGCCGTCCGGGCCGACGCCGTCCACGAGGTCGTGCAGCAGTGCGCGAGCAAGGGCGTGCGGGGCCTGATCGTCGTGTCGTCCGGTTTCGGAGAGATCGGCGAGGAGGGACGCGCCAGGCAGGAGGAGCTGGTCCGGCTGGCGAGGGCCTACGGAATGCGCGTCGTCGGACCCAACTGCCTGGGCATCGCCAACACCGACCCAGAGGTGCGGCTCAACGCGACCCTGGCGCCGACGATGCCGGGACGGGGTCCGGTGGGGTTCTTCTCCCAGTCCGGTGCGCTCGGCATCGCCATTCTGCAGCGGACGGCGGAGCGCGGCCTCGGCCTGTCCACGTTCGTCTCCGCCGGGAACCGGGGGGACGTCTCGGGCAACGACCTCCTGCAGTACTGGGAGGAGGACCCGGCGACCAAGGCCGTCCTGCTGTACCTGGAGTCGCTGGGCAACCCGCGCAAGTTCGCGCGGCTGGCGCGCAGGCTCGGCCGGCGCAAGCCGATCGTGGCCGTCAAGAGCGGCCGCAGCACGCAGGGCGTCCCGATCGGGCACGCGGCGCGCGCGCTGACCCTGCCCGACCACGCGGTCAGCGCGCTGTTCGAGCAGGCGGGCGTGATCCGCGTGGAGGACCTCTCGGAGCTGTTCGACGTGGCGCAGCTGCTGGCCTACCAGCCGCTCCCGGCCGGCGACCGCGTCGCGATCATCGACAACTCGAACTCGCTGGGGCTGCTGGCGCAGGACGAGGCGGTCGCGCTGGGCCTGGACGTCCGGCCCCGCATCGACCTCGGCCCGCGGGCGGACGCCGACGACTACGAGGCGGCCCTCGCCGCGGCGCTGGCCGACGACACCGTCGACGCGGTGGTGGCGCTGTTCACGCCACCGACGATCGGCGGGTTCGACGTCCGCGTCCCCGAGAAGATCCTCCGGCTCGCCGCGGAGGCGGAGAAACCCATCGCGGCGACCTACCTCGGCACCGAGGGCATGCCCGCCGACCTGCGCGTGGCCGGCCCGGACGGGATGGCCGCGGAGGGCTCGGTGCCGTCCTACCCCTCGCCTGAGGACGCCGTCCGGGCGATGGCGTACGTGATCCGCTACGCGCAGTGGCGCAAGCGTCCCGCGGGCACCACGCCGAACTTCGAGGACGTGGACCGCGACCGGGCGCGGGCGCTGGTCGCCGGCAGGCTCGCCGCGGGCGGCGGCGGCCCGGTGGAGCTCGTGCCGAAGGATGCGGCGGAGCTGCTGTCCTGCTACGGCATCGAGGTCGGCGACGAGCCGCTGCCGCCAGGGGACGCGCACGCTGTGCCGACCCGCATCGTGATCAGGGAGGACCCCTCGTTCGGCGCGCTGGTCTCCTTCGGCATCGCCGACGAGACCGCCGCCCTGCTGGACGACCGCGCCTACCGGCTGTCGCCGCTCGCGGACGTGGACGCGGCGGAGATGATCCGCGCCATCCGGACCGCGCCGCTCCTGCTCGGCCACCGCGGCGCGAAGCGGGTGAACCTGAAGGCCCTGGAAGAGCTGCTGCTGCGCGCGTCCCGCCTCGGCTACGACCTGCCCGAGGTGGCGCGGCTGGAGCTCAACCCGGTGATGGCGGACGCGTCCGGCGTCACCGTGCGCGAGGTCACGCTGACCCTGGACCGGCCGCTCGGGCCGCGTCCTGAACTGCAGCCGCGCCGCCTGACCTGATCTCTGTCACCCGTCACCCGGCGCCCGGGGGCGTCGCGGGCGGGCCGGGCGGTCCCGGCGGGCGGGGGCCCGGGGTCGGCGGGACCGGGTCGGGTTCCGGCCCGGGCGGAACCGGGTCCGGGTCGGGCGCGGGCGGGCTCGGGTCGGGCGGCGGTCCGGGCGGGGAGGGGTCCGGCGGCGGCCCGGGAGGCACCGGCTCGGGCGACGGGCCCGGCGGGACGGGTCCCGGCGGGCTGGGCGGCGGGCCAGGGGACGGTCCGGGCGGCGGCTCGGTGGGCGGTACCAGCGGCTCGGGGGCGGGCGCCGGGTCCGGCGTGGGGGGCGGGACCGGCTTCGGAGTGGGAAGCGGCTTCTCGTCCATACCGACCACGTACCCCCTGATCGCGGGAATGACCGTGCGCTCCGGTCAGTCATGTGCACGTCCGGCCCTGGACAGGGCAGGATGGGTCCATGAGGGAAACCCGAGCGACGGTGAGCGGTCTGCGCACGGCGATCGAGCGCAGCGGTTACTACCCGGCCCTGGTCGCGGACGCGGTCGAGTCGGCCGTTGGGGACGAGCCCGTCGTCGCCTACGTGGTGCACCATGAGGCGACGTTCGACCCCGCGATGGAGGTGCGGCGCCACGTGACCGTGCTCGTCCTGTCGGCGAGCCGGCTGCTGGTGTGCCACACCGACGAGCATCCGCCCGGCGAGGGCATGGCCAGGCCGCACGCCTCCACGACCACCGAGGCCGTCAAGCTGGAACGCGTCCAGTCGGTCGCGGTGACGCGGGTCGTCCCGGACCCCGCGTCGTACGTGCCCGGGGTGCCGCCCACCGAGGTCGTGCTGACCATCGGCTGGGGCGCCATCGCGCACGTCGACCTCGAGCCCGCGACCTGCGGCGACGAGAACTGCGAGGCCGACCACGGCTACACCGGCAGCGTCACGGCCGACGACCTGTCCCTGCGGGTCAGCGAGGCGGCCGACGGCGCCGAGGCGGTCGGCCAGGTGCTGGCGTTCGCCGCGGAGCTGTCCGCCGCGACCGCGAGCTGACCCCGAGCCGATCGACCCCCCGTGACCGGAGCGTGAGAGTGACCGAAACGAACCGCCTGGCCGAGACGAGCGAGCCGAGCGGGGAGGCGCCCGTCCCGCGGTACGGGGCGGGCGCCCTCGCCGATCTCCCGTCCTCGGTGCTGGCGGCGCTCGGCGTCCCCGACGCCGCCAACGTCCTGGACCTGCCCGCGCTGCCGCGCGCCTGCGTCCTGCTGGTCGACGGGCTCGGCTGGCAGCAGCTCAGGGCCCACCCCGACGAGGCGCCGTTCCTGAACGCGATGGCCGGCCGCCCGATCACGGCCGGGTTCCCGGCCACGACGGTGACCAGCCTGGCCTCGCTGGGGACGGGCGCGGTGCCCGGCGCGCACGGGCTGCTCGGCCTCCAGGTGGCGGTGCCCGAGACCGGCAGGCTGCTCAACTGCCTGCTCTGGAAGGACGACGACGCCGACCCGGAGACGTTCCAGCCCGTCCCGACCGTGTACGAGCGGGCCGCGGCGGACGGCATCGAGACCGCGTACGTCTCGCTCCACCAGTACCGGAGGTCGGCGCTCAGCCGCGCCACCGCCCGCGGTGCCCGGTACGTGAGCGCCGAGAGCCTCGGCCAGCTCGTCGGGCGGATCGAGACGGCGCTGCGCCGCGGCGACCGCGCGTACGTCACCGCGTACCACGCCGACCTCGACGCGACCGGCCACCGCTTCGGTGTCGGCTCCCGCGACTGGCGGCACCAGCTGCGGTTCGTGGACGTCCTCGCCCAGGAGATCGCGACCGTCCTGCCTCCAGGAACCGCGCTTTACGTCACGGCCGACCACGGCATGGTCGACCCCACCGAACGCGTCGACGCCGACACCGTGCCCGAGCTGAAGGAGGGGGTCGCCCTCCTCGGCGGGGACGCCCGCGCCCGGTACGTCTACAGCGAGCCGGGCGCCCACGACGACGTCCTCGCCGCCTGGACGGCCGTGCTGGGCGACAGGGCGTGGGTCGTCTCGCGCGAGCGGGCCGTGGCGGACGGCTGGTTCGGCCCGATGGGCCCCGGGATGGCGGAGCGCGTCGGCGACGTCGTCGCGGTGCCGCACGCCGATCTCGCGATCGTGGCGTCCGAACGCGAACCGTGGCTGGAACGGATGGTCGGCATGCACGGCTCGCTCGTCCCCGCCGAGCAGCTCGTGCCGCTGCTCGCCACGTCCAGGCCCTGATCCCGCAACCCCGCGCGTCAGGAGGAGTTGCAATGAACCCGACCTCGCCCCTCCCTAATCCGGGCGACGGCGGTCAAACTGGCGGTGTGCACCCTCTCATCGAAGTGCCCGCGTTGGACCGGCTGCTCCGGCGGCAGACGCCCGTGGTCCTGCTGGACGCCCGATGGCATCTGGCGGGACCGCCGGGGATCGAGTCCTACCGCAGGGGGCACCTGCCCGGCGCCGTCTTCGTCGACCTCGACCGCGACGTGGCCGGGCCGCCCGGGCCCGGCGGACGCCACCCCCTGCCCGAGTCCGTCGCGTTCGAGGCGGCCATGCGCCGCGCGGGCGTCTCGGAGGACCGCCTCGTCGTGGTCTACGACGACGCCGACTCCACGGCCGCGGCGCGCGTCTGGTGGTCGCTGCGGTACTTCGGGCACGAGCGGGTCCGCGTCCTGGACGGCGGCTACCGCGCCTGGACTGAGGCGGGCCACCCGGTGAGCACGGAGGAACCCGACGTCAAGCCGGGCGATTTCATCGCGCACCCGGGGCGGCTGCCGGTGCTGGACGCCGAGGGCGCCGCGGAGCTCGCGACGGCCGGTGTCCTGCTGGACGCACGCGCCGCCGAGCGGTACCGGGGCGAGCAGGAGCCCGTCGACCCCGTCGCCGGGCACATACCGGGCGCCCGCAACGCCCCGACCTCCGGCAACGTCGGGGTGGACGGCCGGTTCCTGCCCCCCGAACTGCTGCGCGAGCGGTTCGCCAAGCTCGGTGCCACCGACGCCCTCGACGTCGGCGCCTACTGCGGCTCCGGCGTGACGGCCGCCCACGAGATCCTCGCGCTCAACCTCGCCGGGATCCCCGCCGCCCTCTATGTGGGCTCCTGGTCGAACTGGGTGACGGACCCGTCCAACCCGGTGGCCACCGGCGAGAACTGACGGTCTCCGCACGGCGGTCAGCCTGCGCCGAGGCATAGGAACCCGGTCACCCCCTGGGGCCGTGGGATGTCCGCCAGGGCTCGGGCGGGGGAGCGGCCGGTGGCGACGGCGGTGTGGAAGGCGGTCATGAAGACCGGTGTCGCCTCGTCGCGCACGGGGGTGACGGCTGCGACGACGGTGGCGGTGCCGAGGGCGAGGAGGGCGCCCGCCATGCCGAGCACGGCGTCGCCCTCGGCGGCACGGCCGATGTCGCACGCCGACAGGACGATCATGCGGGGTGCGGCGGCCAGTTCGTCCAGGTCGTGCACCACCAGTGGCCCGTCGGCGAGACGCAGGCGCGAGAACAGGGGATTGCCCTCGCGGAACTCGCCGTGGGCGGCGATGTGGACGAGGGCGGCTCCGTCCATGGCGTCCCTGACTCGTTCCGCGCGCGCGTCAGCCCCGTCTAGGACGACCGCCTGCGGATGGAGGCGGTGCAGAGCGGCGATCTCGCGTTCGGCGTGATCGAGGTCGGGGCCTGCCACGAGCACGACATGGCCATCAGCGTGCTTGGGCTCGCGGGCATGCAGCCAGGCGCCGACGGACGGGACGACCGTGAAGGGACGTCCCGCCAGGGAAGGGAGCACCGCCCAGGGCAGGCCGTGCAGCGTCCCTGTCGGAGCGATGACGAGCTCACGGTCGCCGATGTGGCGGCTGAGCGGGGCGAACAGGGAATGGTCGAGCCGCCGGGCCGCGTCGGTGAGCGCCGAGAGCGGCTCGGGGGCGTCCTCCGCGGCGAGGCGGCGCACGGCGAAGCGGATCAGGCCGGTCTCCCGGACGGCGTCGTCGCTCGCCCCGAGGTGATGGCGGCGAGCCTCACCTGCGGCGACGGTCACGGCGTGCAGGTCGGGGCCGATCTTGATGATCTCGACCAGGGCTCGTTCGCCGAGGGCGGCGGCGACCTCCTCCAGCCCCGGGAAGCTGTGCGGGGACGCGCCGGACGGGCGGCGGCGCGTCTGCGCGCGGATCTCCGCCTCCAGGTCCGCCACGTCCGCCGGCACCGACGGGACGCCCCGGGCCATGCCCGCCGTGTGCTCGACGCTGAGGACGCGCAACGTGGTCAGCGCCGCGGCGCGCTCAGGGTCCCGCGGAGGGCGGACCCGGGCCGGACGGGCGATCGACCGCCGCCGTTCCTCGACGGCGAGCAGTTCCCCCGCCGAGCCGGCCAGCCCGAGCCCGAGCTCGGACAGCTCGCCGGCGAGGCCCGCCGCGCGTGCCCGCAGGTCCAGCGCACCGAGTGTCTCCGCGTGCTCCTCGGTCACCTGGAGCCCGGCGCCGACCGCCGCCACCGCGCCCGCGTGATCGGACCGTGCGGCGCGTTCGAGCGCGACGGCGTGCCAGCCCGCGATCTGGGCCTGCACAGAGCCGCGCTGACGTCCGACGCAGGAGAGCAGATGCCCGGACGGCCTGCCCAGCGCCAGCGCCACGCGGGCGGCGACGATGCGGGCCTCGTCGGCGGCGTCGGCCCAGCCGCCGCTTTCCAGCCGGGCGGCCGTGGCCTCCGCCGAGCGCAGCAGGACGGCCGAGCGCTCCCCGCACGCCCAGCGGGCCCTGAGCAGCACGTGCTCGGCCAGGAGCATCCATCCCGTCCGCTCCTGCTCGGCGAACAGGGCGCGTGCGCGTTCGGCCGCGTCCGTGCACCGCTCGGGATTGTCGTCGGCCAGTTCGGCGTGGGCGAGAAGGAGATAGCCGTCCGCGATGTCGCATCCGTAGCCGTTCGCCGTTGCGGCGTCCAAGGCGGCGGTCAGGACGGGGCGCGCCTCGCCTGGCAAACCCGCCATGATGAGGGTCTCCGCCTGGTCGAACCGGCACTGCGCCAGGCGTTCACCGGTCAGGTGCGGTTCGGCCTCAGCGAAGAGCCGGAGCGCGCGCGGGACGTCCCCACGGCGCGACACCACGAAGGCCAGATTGCCCTTGGTCATTGCCGTCTGGTGATGTAATCCAGCGGCCTCGCCCACGGCGACCGCCTCCGCCAGATCACTTTCTGCGGCGTCCAGGTCGCCGCGGAACGTCCGTGCAAGACCGAGGTTGGTGAGCAGGCCGTTGAGGACGGCCGGATCATGCCCTTCCCGTAACCGCGGCAGGGTTCGGACGGCCAGCTCATGCGCTTCGTCCAGTCGCCCTGCCCTTGCCAGCGCGCACGCCTTGTTGGCTGCCAGGCGGTCTGCGTCCTCGCCCTTTAGAACGGCCTCCGCCTGACCAGCGTGGGCGAGCGCCTCGGCCAGGTCACCTCGCGCCGTGAGCAGGCCGACCAGATTCATCCGCACCTGCGCGGCCCCGTAGCGGTCGCCGCGCGCCAGCTCCAACGCCCGGTGCAGGAAGCCGAGGCCCTCGTCCAGGCGCCCCAGTTCCTTCGCGGCCAGCCCGGCGACCCGCAGCGCGAGCACGCCGCCGCCGCGTTCGAGCAGGGCGAGCGCCCGCACGAACGCGGTCGCCGGGTCGGCGGCCGCGAGCCGCAGGAGCGCGCGCTCGTCCGGCCCGGTCACAGCCGCACCCAGCTCGTCACGATCGACGTGCCGTCGTCCAGCCGGAGCACGAGGCTCACCAGTCCCTCGGGGACGCGCGGCACCCAGAACAGCCCGGCGGACTCCGCGCGGACCTCGATCCCGTCCGGCGGAAGATCCCGGTGCCGGACCTGGACGGCGCCGGACGACGGCGGGACGAGCCGCCCGGTGAGCTCCCGGTCCCGGCCGAACTCCGCCACCTCTATCTCCACCGTCGTGCCGGGGCACGCGAACGTCAGCACGCGTCCCGGCCCGCCGCGGACACCGGCCGCCGCCCGCGCGCCCCGGTCCTGCACCGGCTCCGCCAGCGTCGCGGCCGGAGTCCGCCAGGCGATGGACGCGCGGGCCGCGGCCAGCACGCCCTCCGGCAGCGGGTCCAGGGCGTCGAAGGCCTGCCGGACGCCCGCCATCAGCTCGTCGTCGTTCATGGGACGAGCCTCCGCAGCGCGTCCAGGCACCGCGCCCGCGTCGGCCCGACGCTGCCGAGGGGGATGCCCAGGGCGGCGGCAAGCTCGGCGTGGCTCGGCGCGAGCGCGAACAGCCGCAGCAGCGTCCGGCAGCGCTGCGGCAGCGACTCCAGCGCCGCGCCGACCAGCCCCAGCCGCTCCCGGCCCAGGACCACCCGGTCCGGTTCCGGCTCCGGCGCCCGCGGCGCGGGCACGAGCGGCCGGTCGCGTCCGCGCCGGCGCACCAGGCGCAGGCTCTCGTGCCGCGCCGTGGTCGCCAGCCAGCACGCCGTCGCGGACGGGTCCCGCAACCCGTCGATACGCTCCACCAGCCGCAGCCAGGTCGTCTGCACCACGTCACCGGAATCGGCGTCGTTCAGCCCGTGCGAGCGGGCGATCGACCACAGCAGCCCGCTGTGCCGCTCGACCAGCCGGGCCCACGCGGCGCCGTCGCCGTCGCGTGCCCGGATCACCAGCTCGTCCGTGCCGTCGTCCAATTGGGCCACCGAAGTCTCCTCCTGAGGCCCCCCGCAGATGTTGACTCTATGCCATGTCGGCATGACTCTGCGTAGGAAAATCACGTATCGGTGGCCGTCCGGTCTTCTCAGGAGCCGACGACGACGCCCAGGCCGGGCACGGACGGGTTCGTCTCCGGATCCAGCACGCGGTCCGCCGCCTCGTCCGCGCCGATGCCCTCAGCCGCCGCGAGCCCGGCGATCCGTCCCGCCACCACCGGCGCAGCGAACGACGTGCCACTCCAGGTGGCGTAGCCCCGGAAGTCGTCGGGGTCGGTGCCGTCAACGGCCGGCCGCGTCCCGTTGAACCGGACGAAGGTGCTGGTCACGTCCACGCCCGGGGCGCACGCGTCCACCCACCAGCCGTGGTTGGAGAACCAGGCGCGGTCGCCGCCGTCCAGCGCCGCGACGCCGACCACCGGCTTCGCCGCGGCGGGCCAGAACGGGCGGTCGCCGGCGGTGTTCCCCGCGCACGCCACCACGACCGTCCGGCGGCCGAGCGCGGCGAGGGCGCGCGCCATCACCGGCGACGGCCGGTCGTCGTAGGTATGGCAGCCGAGGGAGATGTTCACGACATCGGCCCGTGGCCGCCCGGCGAGCCATTCCAGCGCGCGGATGACGTCCAGCTCGTCGCCGACCCCGTCACTGCCGATCACCCGCCGCGCCAGCAGTCGCGCAGTGGGAGCGTGCCGCAGCACCACGCCCGCGACGAACGTCCCGTGCCCGGCCTGCGCGTCGAGGTCGAAGTCCAGATCGGCGTCCAGGACCTCCTGGACCTCGTCGCGCTGCTCCCGGTACCACTCCGCGTCCTCGTACCAGGGATGCGGCGCCAGGCCGGTGTCCAGGATCGCGACCGTCACGTCCCGGCGCGCCGCGGCGGCCCGCGGCGCGGCGACGGGCGCGGCCGGACGCGGCAGATCCGCCGGCCCGCTCCACCACATCGGCTGCCCGTGCACGAGATGGTTCGGCGACACGCTCAGCCTCCGGCGCCGCGCGTTCCCGCCCGGGCCGCCGTCCCCGGCAAGCCGGCTCGCGACCTCGCAGACGTCCACCTTCGCCGCCGCGCGCAACCGCAGCCGCGTGACCGCGCGCTCGTCGTGCCGCGAATCACACCACCGCCGGACGGCGGCCTCCGCGTCCCCGGCGTCCCGCCCTGCGACGAGGATCTCGTCCCGGCGGACCAGCGCCGGACACCCCGGCACCGGCTCCACCACCATCGCGTCCGGATGCCGCGCCAGCACCCGCTCCAGCCGCGCCTGCTGATCGAACATCGGCCGCCCTCCACTCACGGTGCCGGATCAGCCACTCTAAGTGGCGCGGCCGCGTTGCGCTCTTGCCTCGCCGGGCGGGCCCCGCGCGGGCTAGGGTTGTCGCGCGGTTCCCTGAACGTTGTGCATCCTGCGGTCAAGCGTTCAACAAACGCCTGGCTCACGGTGGTGCGACACGGGCCGATGATGCACAATGAGGGACGCGGACGCCGACTTGGGACGTACGAGGCCGTAGGGGAAGACGAGCCTCGGTACAGATCCAGGAGGTCCGGTGACCGCACGTGGCGTTTTCTACGTCCACTCCGCGCCGCCTGCGCTGAGCCCGCACATCGAGTGGGCCGCCGCAGGTGTTCTCGGTGTGCCCGTTTCCCTAGAGTGGGCAGATCAGGCGGCCGCGCCGGGAACGCTGCGCGCCGAGCTCCATTGGGAGGGCAGGCCGGGCACCGCCGCGGGCATCACCTCCGCGCTGCGCAATTGGAAGCTCGTGCGCTTCGAGGCCACCGAGGACCCCACCCCCGGCTCCGACGGCATGCGCTTCAGCTTCACCCCGTCCCTCGGCGTCTTCAGCGGCATCATCGGCGCCAGCGGCGACATCATGATCCCCGAAGACCGCCTCCGCGCCGTCATGGCCAACGCCGCCGTCGGCAAGATCACCCTTGAGAACGAACTCGAACGCCTCCTCGGCACCCCCTGGGACAACGAACTCGAACCCTTCCGCCGCGCCGGCGACGGCGCCCCCGTCCGCTGGCTGCACGCTGCTGTGTAGGACTGCATTGCCCTTGGCGTCAGGCCCTAGAGGGCCTTCCTTCGGCGGGCAATGCGGTGCGATCGCTGCATCGCTCCGGCTCGCCCAGCGGCTCGCTGCGCGATCAGGTTTCTCGCAGGCTCGAAACCTGCCTTCGGTCGCGATCGCGAACGTCGGGGTTGTCGCCTGGTTGGGGCGTCGGCTGAGCTTTTGCGGGTAACGACGGCGCGCGTTTAGTGTGGGCGGCTCGCCTAGCGGCTCGCTGTGCACGTGTGGTTTCTCGCAGGCTCAGAACCTGCATGCAGATGCACGATGCTGGCTATCTTGTGGTCGCGTTCGTGGGGGTTGTTGTGGGGATGGGAACGGCCCGGCGAGGTTGGTCGCCGGGCCGTTTTTTTAGGTTTTAGAGGGCTCGTTGGAAGGCTACTGAGACGTTGTGGCCGCCGAAGCCGAAGGAGTTGTTCAGGGCTGCGGCGGGGCCGTCGGGGACCTTGCGGGGCTCGTCGCGGACGATGTCCAGGTCCACCTCGTCGTCTACGTCTTCGAGGTTGGCGACGAAGGGGATCAGGCCCTCCTTCAGCGCCAGGACGGTGAAGACCGACTCCAGGGCGCCGGCGCCGCCCAGCAGGTGGCCGGTCATCGACTTGGTGGCGGTGATGGCCGCCTGGGCGGCGGCCTCCTCGCCCAGGCCCGCCTTGATCGAGGCCAGTTCGGCGACGTCGCCGGCCGGGGTCGAGGTGGCGTGGGCGTTGATGTGGATGATGTCGGCGGCCTCCAGGCCGGCGTCCTTGAGGGCGCGCTGCATCGCCTTGGCCTGGCCGGAGCCGCTCGGGTCGGGCAGCACGATGTCGTAGGCGTCGCCGGAGTAGCCGCAGCCGGCCGCGATGCCGTTGATCTGCGCGCCGCGGGCGCGGGCGTGCTCCTCGGACTCGAGGATCATCACGGCGGCGCCCTCGCCGAGCACGAAGCCGTCGCGGTTCTTGTCGTAGGGGCGGGACGCGCGCTCCGGCTCCTCGTTGCGGGTCGACATCGCGCGCATGGCACCGAACGAGGCCATCTGCAGGGGGTGTATGCAGGACTCGGTGCCGCCGCAGATCACCACGTCCGCGCGGCCCGCGCGGATCATGTCGATGGCGTAGCCGACGGCCTCGCCGCTGGACGCGCAGGCGCTGACCAGGGCGTGCGAGCCGGCCATCGCGCCGAACTCGATGCCGACGTGCCCGGACGCGCCGTTCGGCATCAGCATCGGGACGGTGAAGGGCGAGACGCGCGACCAGCCCTTCTCCCGGTAGACGTCGTAGCTGTTGAGCGCGGTGTGCAGACCGCCGATGCCGCTGGAGAACACGACGCCGAGCCGCTCGCCGTCCACGGTGAAGCCGCCCTCGACGCCGGACTGCTCCTCCGGCTTCTTGGCCTTGCGGGAGGCGGGCGGGGCGAAGCCCGCGTCCGTCCACGCCTCGCGTGCGGCGATCAGCGCGATCGCCTGGTTGCGGTCCAGCCGGCGCAGGGTCTGCTTCGGCATGACCTCCGCCGGGTCGACCTTGAGCGTCCCGGCGAACCTGACGGGCAGGTCCTCGACGCCCTCCCAGTCCAGTTTCCGGACACCGGACTCTCCGGCGAGCAGGGCGGACCAGGTCGACGGGAGGTCTCCGCCGAGTGGGGTCGTTGCACCGAGACCGGTCACGACGACTCTGGTCTGGCTCTGGCTCATAACTGGTGCTCCTTGCGGACTGTGGGGGTGCGGACCGGCGCGCCGCCGCCCGGTTCCGGCCGGTGCGGCGGCGCCCCGTCCCCGAGATTCAGCTCTGCAGGTTCTGGACGAAGTTGATGACGTCCTTGACGGTCTTCAGGTTGCGCAGCTCGTCGTCGGGGATCTCGACGCCGAACTGGTCCTGCGCGGCCACCGCGATCTCCACCATCGACAGCGAGTCGATGTCGAGGTCGTCGATGAAGTTCTTGTCGGGGGTGACCTCCGACTTGTCGATCCCGACGATGTCATCGATGATCTCGGCGAGGCCGTCCAGGATCTGCTGTTCGGTGGCGACTGCCATGGTTTCTGCTTTCTCCTTCGGTGGGTTGGTCCAGAGCCTGCGGGCAGGCGTGACGGCCTACGGGATCTGGATGACTTGGGCAGCGTAGGACAGTCCGGCGCCGAATCCGACCAGGAGGGCCGGTGCGCCGGACGGCACGTCGCCGCGTTCGATCATTCGGGACAGGGCCAGCGGGATGGAGGCCGCCGAGGTGTTGCCGGAGTGCACGATGTCGTCGGCCACCACGGCGTTGGTGGCCTTCAGCTTGCGGGCGATCGCCTCGATGATCCGCAGGTTGGCCTGGTGCGGGACGACCGCGGCGAGGTCCTGCGGGGCGATCCCGGCGCGCTCGCACGCCTCGGCCGCGACCGGGGCGATCGCGGTGGTCGCCCAGCGGAACACCGCCTGGCCCTCCTGCCGGATCGAGGAGTGCCGGTCGTCGATGATGATCTTGTCGTACTTGTCGCCGGCGCTGCCCCACACGACCGGGCCGATGCCAGGGGAGTCGCTGGCGGTCACGACCGCGGCGCCCGCCCCGTCGGCGAAGATGATGCAGGTGGAGCGGTCGGTCCAGTCGACCCACTGGGACATCTTCTCGGCGCCGATGACCAGCACGCTGCGGGCGCTGCCGGCGCGGACCGCGGCGCTCGCGGTGGCGAGGGCGTAGCAGAAGCCGGCGCAGGCGGCGTTCAGGTCGAACGCGCCGGGCGCGTCGATGCCGAGCCGGTGCGCGACCTGCGCGGCGTGCCCCGGCATCGGCGACTCGGCCGAGCAGGTCGCCAGGATGACCAGGTCGATGTCGGACGGGGAGAGCCCGCTGCCCGCCAGGGCCTTGCCGCCCGCGTGCACGCCGAGCTCGACGATGCCCTCGTCGTCGCCGGCGATGCGGCGCTCGGCGATGCCGACGCGGCTGCGGATCCACGCGTCGTCGGTGTCGACGGTCCGCGCGAGGTCGTCGTTGGTGACGACGCGGGCGGGCCGGTAGTCGCCGAACGCGAGGATGCGGGCGCCGGGCGCCGCCTCGGGAATGCTCAGGGCCGCGGTCATGACGTGTGCGCCTTGATCAGGTCGCGGGCCTTGTCCAGGTCCGCGGGGGTCTTGAGGGCGACGAGCTCGACGCCCTTCAGCTCGCGGCGGGCGAGGCCGGCCAGCGTCCCGGCGGGCGGCAGTTCGATGATCGCGGTGACGCCGATCTCCCGCATCGTGTCCATGCAGGCGTCCCAGCGGACGGGCGCGCTGACCTGCTCGACGAGCCGGTCGACGAAGTCGGCCCCCGACTCGACGACGGCGCCGTCGCGGTTCTGCAGCAGCCGCGTCCGCGGGGCGGCGGCGGACACGCCCGGCGCGAGGCGGCGCAGGGTGCCGACGGCGGGCGCCATGTGCTCGGTGTGGAACGCCCCGGCGACCGACAGGGCGCGCAGCCGCGCCTTCGCGGGCGGCTCCTCGGCGAACTGCGCGAGGCGCTCCTTGGTCCCGGCGGCGACGATCTGGCCGGCGCCGTTCACGTTGGCGGGGGTGAGGCCGTGCTTGTCGATGGACGCCAGCACCTCGTCGGTGTCGCCGCCGAGGACCGCGGTCATCCCGGTCTCGGTGACGGCGGCGGCCTCGGCCATCGCCCGGCCCCGCTCCCGGACGAGGACCAGCGCGGCCTCCGGGGACAGCACCCCGGCGATCGCGGCGGCGGCCAGTTCGCCGACGCTGTGCCCGGCGACGGCGTCCGGCCCCCGGTCGGCGCCGTCGTAGAGGACCTCGTAGGCGGCGATCCCGGCGGCGACCAGCAGTGGCTGCGCCACCGCGGTGTCGCGGATCTCCTCGGCGTCGGCCTCCGTCCCGTAGCGCACCAGGTCGAGACCCGTGACGGCCGACCACCAGGCGAGGCGGTCGGCGACGCCGGGTATCTCAAGCCATGGCTGCAGGAAGCCGGGGGTCTGGGCGCCCTGGCCGGGCGATGCGAGGAGAATCACGGCTACCAGCCTGCCGCCAACACTGCTACCGCCACGATGCGGAACAAGACGAACTTTGGTCGAGACCCTTTGTAAGACCCCTACAAGGCCCTACTCATCAGCGCGTTTGGAACCGTCCCAGGACCAGGGCGATGCGGAGGGTGAACGCGTTGCGACCGTCCGTGGGGGCGAGGCCGGTCAGCTCGGTGACGCGGCGGAGCCGGTAGCGGACCGTGTTCGGGTGGACGAACAGCAGCCGTGCGGTGGCCTCGAGCGATGAGCCCTGTTCGAGGTAGGTGGTGAGCGTGTCGAGGAGCGGGGCGCCCGCGGCGAGCATCGGGTTGTAGACGTTCTCCACCAGGTGGTGGCGGGCGTCGTCGTCGCCGTCGAGTGCGCGCTCGGGCAGCAGCTCGGTCGCCAGGACGGGACGCGGCGCGTCCGGCCAGCCCGCCGCGGCGCGGAGCCCGGCCACGGCGGCCTGCGCCGAACGGGTGGAGTCGTAGAGGTCGCTGACCTGCGGGCCGACGACGACCGGGCCGGGGCCGCACTTCGCGGCGATCGGACGGGCCGCCTCCAGGGGGTCGGTGTCGCCGCCCATGATGACGATGACCCGGTGCCCTTGGACGCCCGCCAGCACGTCGGCGCGCGCGCGGCGTGCGGCGATCTGCATCTGGTCGATGGTGACCTCGGGCTCCTCGTCCTCCGGCGTGAACCCCGCGATGACCGTGACGGGCTTGGACGTCCACCCGAGAGCGGCCGCCCAGGAGTGCATCCCGTCGTCGACCTCACCGCGCAGCACCGCGTTGACGACGAGTGCCTCCAGCCGTGCGTCCCAGGCGGCGCGCGTCTCGGCGGCGCGTGCGTAGACCTGGGCGGCGCCGAACGCGACGTCCCGCGTGTAGCGCAGGATCGCCTCGCGGAGCTGGGCCTCGCCGCCGGGCGCGGCGAGCTCGCTCAGCCGGGTCTCCACCACGTCGATGATGACGCGGATCATGTCGATCGTGTGGTGCAGCTTGATGGCGCGGAGCAGCTCGCGGGGCGCGGTGCCGAACACCTCTCCGGCGATGGCCGGGCGGGTCTCCTCGTTGTTCTTGAACCACTCGACGAACGCTGCGATGCCGGCCTGGGCGACCAGCCCTATCCAGGAGCGCTGGTCGGGCGGCATCCGCCGGAACCAGGGGAGGTGCTCCTCCATGCTGTTGAGGGCCGCGGTGCCGAACGTGCCCATGGCCTTCTCCAGGCGCTGGGTGGTCTGCTCGCGGATTTCGGCGTCGGTCGCGGTGTCCACCACCCCAGGGTGCCACCAAGGCGGGGGTGAACCGTCCTCAAGTGTGTGATCCGTGTCAGTGCTGAGTGACATCGGAGGTCCGTCCTAACGCGATGCCGGTGAGGTTCCGGAGGGACGTCGAGCCCGGTTCGAGGTAGTCGCTGTGGCCGGCGCCCCCCGCGTCGAAGACCCGCGCGCCGAAGGCGGGCGAGACCGGGTCGGGGCCGAGGCCGAGCCCGAAGATGCGGACGTGGGGGACGTCCTCCGTCCAGTCGGTGGCCCCCCGTCCCGCCCATACGCGGGCGGAGCCGCTGAACTTCGCGGCCGACCACGCCGTCGTGCCGGGGCTGCCGTAGAGGGCGATGTCGGTGACGTCCCGCCACGCCTGCCCGCCGGGCGCGTCCAGCGCCGCTCGGCCGCAGACGACCGAGCCGTAACTGTGGCAGAGCAGGCCGATCCCGGCGGACGGGTTGACCCGGTGCACGCCCGCCAGGAACCGCCGGAGCTGCGCGCCGCCCTCTCCGGCGCGCTCCCCGGTGAGGACCTCGCTGCTGAACGTCCCGGGAGCTGCGTAGCCGAGCCATGCGACCACGGCCAGTTGTGGGTGCGGTGACTGCGAGAGGGCTTGCGTGTAGACGGCACGTGCCCCTCCGCCGGGTGTCGACCAGGGCTTGTCGCCGCGGTCGTCGAACGCCGTCAGCGTGGTGTCCGCTCCAGGGACGAGGACCGCGACCCGCTTCGCCCTGGTGAGATCGCCGATGACCTCTATGGCGCGTCCATCGCCGCGTGGGTCGAAGTAGAGGAAGCGGCGTCCCGGCCTGAGGAAGGCGCCGAGCGCCCGCATCCGTTCGGTGTCGCGGACCTCTTGCGCCGTCGCGAGCGCCTTTTCGATGGAACGGCGGCCGGCGGCGTACCGGACGTCGAGCGTGGAGGGCGCCAGTTCGGGGACGGCGGCCGGTGGCGCGTAGGGGTCCGCGTGGCCGGTTCCCGCGGTCGTCAGCATGACCCCCGAGATCGAAACGGCGCAGGCCAGCGCTCTGCGGAGCCGTCGGGTGCGCGCTGAGATCGGCTTGCGTGGCGACATCGCCCGCCTTTCTACCACCCAAGATCGTCCGGCCGGGCGCGGCCGGTGCCCGGTTTCAGGGGGCTTCTTGGGAGATGTACGGCCCCGCGAGCGCGCCCGCGGTGTGGTTCGCGTCACGTCCGGCGCGGCGCGAACTCTCGAACCCGCGGACCAGCGCCCAGAGGACGGCGAGCGCGCCGGCGCAGACCGCCAGCCACGGCAGCCGCTCGATGATCCAGGCGGGCCGGTCGGGTGCGGTGTGCAGGCCCGGCAGGCGGCCGTACGCGAGCAGCGCGCCGGCCGTGACCGCCAGGAGCGCCGTCTGGTGCCACAGGAAGATCGTCATGGCGGAGCGGTTGGCCGCGGACACCGCCGCGCTCACCCGGGCGTGTCGCGTCCAGCGGGTCAGGGGGCCGTGCAGGAGGAGGGCCAGGCCCGTCTGGGCGAGGCCGAAGGCGACCGCCGCGAGGGTCGGCGGGCTGAGGTTGGACACCGCCGCCCCCGGCACGCCGACCATGCTCGCCGGGTATCCCGCGAACAGGATCAGCAGTGCGGTCGCCGCGGCGCCCCCGCCCACCAGGGCGAACCCGGCCCGCCGGGAGCCGAGCGCGCCGGCCGCCCAGCCGAAGCCGAGGTAGAACGGGACGAGCCAGCCCGTGAGGACGGTGGCCCAGCCCGTCCACCCGGGCGCGTCCAGCGCGAAGCGGCCGACGTCGATGGCGGCGGTCGCGGCGACGAGGAGGGCGGCGCCCGACAGGCCGAGCCGGTTCCAGACGGCCGCGATGGCGGGGGTCGCCGCCGTCAGCACCACGTAGACGCCGAGGAACCACAGCGGGCTCAGCACGAGTTCGACCAGCGTGCGCACGGTTTCCGCCGAGTAGCCCGCCCAGGCCAGCACGGCCGAGGCGGGAAGCCAGGCGGCGAGCAGGACCGGGAGCGGGCGCGCGAAACGCGCCAGTCGCCGCCGCAGCCTCGGCGCCCACGGCTCGCCGGGGCGCAGGCCCTTCCCGGCCGCGTACCCGCCGACGAGGAAGAAGACGGCGAGCGTTTGCAGCACCCAGGAGATCGGGGCCAGCTCCGGCATCGTCTTGAGCGGGCTCGTGACCCGCAGCTGTGTGCCGGAGCCGTCCGCGACGAAGGCGGTGACCAGCCAGTGGCCGAGCACGACGCCGAGGATCGCGAACGCGCGGAGTGCGTCGGCCGCGCCGTCGCGCGGATTCCGCAGCGATGACTCAGGCACGGGGGACCTCCGAGGCGCGGCCGAGGGCGATCAGGGCGAGGTTCCGGAGTGCCGCCGAGCCGGGCCGCAGGTAGCCGCTGTGGGCTCCCGCGCCCGCGGCGAAGCGCAGCGCGCCGAAACGGGAGGAGACGGGGTCCGTGCCGAACCCCAGACCGGCGAAGCGGAAGTTCGGCACGAACCGCATCCAGTCGCCCGTCGAGCGGCCCGCCCACACACGCGCGGGCGTGCCGATGTCCGCGGCGCTGTCCGCCGTGGTGCCGGGGCTGCCGTAGAGGGCGATGTCGTCCACCGGCAGCGGCGCGAGGGGCCGGGCCGCCTTGACGCACACCACCGAGCCGTAGCTGTGGCAGAGGAGAGCGAACCGCGCGTGCCCGTTCACGCGGTGGACGCCGGTCACGAGGCGTTCGAGATCGCGCGCGCCGTCCTTGGCATCACCGGACGCCAGGACGCGGGGGCTCGGCATCGACGGCGACTCGTAGCCGAGCCAGGCGATCACGGCGAGCCGCGAGCCGGGGGTGCCGGCGCGGGCCTGCAGGTAGAGCGCGCGGGCGTCGCCGCCCGCGAACTTGGGGTCGTCGTAGTTGGCCAGCGTGTTGTCCGCGCCGGGCACCACGACGGCGATGCGGTCGGCGCGCCGCAGGTCGCCGATGACCTCGACGGCCCGTCCGTCACCGCGCGGGTCGAAGGCCAGGAACCGCCGGCCCTCGGAGAGGAACGAGGACAGGACGCGCGCCCGGTCCTCGTCGTGGAACCGCTGTGCGGTGGCCAGCGCCCGGGCGATCTCCTGCCGGGTGGCCTGGAACCGGGCGTCGAGCGACGCGGCCGACAGTTCGGGCATCGCGCGCGGGGCCGGGTACACGTCGCCGTGCCGGGCGGCGGCGCTCGCCGACCCGGCCGCCGCGAGGGCGAGCACGGCGGCCGTGGTCCTGCGGACGCGGGTCATCCGGGACGTCCCTCCTGGAAGTGGGCTGCACTGTCCAGGACGCTAGGAATCGGACGCCGTACCGCAGATCACCCGACGGTCTGATCTTGCGGTGTGCGACCCCGGTATCAGCGGGGCTATGGACCAGGGGTCAGTCGCCGGGACGGACCAGCCCCACCTCGAAGGCGTAGACGATCGCCTGCGGCCGGTCGCGCAGCCCGAGCTTCATCAGGATCCGCCCGAAATGCGTCTTGACGGTCTGCTCGGCGACGACCAGCTCCCGGGCGATCTCGCCGTTCGACAGCCCGCGCGCCACCAGCGTCAGCACCTCGGTCTCCCGCTCCGTCAGCTCCTGCAGCCGCTTGAGGGACGGCGACCTGCGCCCCCCGAGCCGGGAGAACTCCGCGATGAGCCGCCGGGTGATCGACGGCGACAGCAGCGCGTCGCCCGCGGCCACGACCCGCACCGCGTCCGCCAGCTCGGTCGCGGAGGCGTCCTTCAGCAGGAACCCGCTGGCCCCGGCCCGGAGCGCCTCGTAGACGTAGTCGTCCAGGTCGAACGTGGTGAGCATGAGCACCTTCGGCGCGTCCTCGGTTGTGTCTCCGGATGAGTCCCCGGTGCCGTCCCCGAGGATCCGGCGGGTCGCCTCCAGGCCGTCCATCACCGGCATCCGGACGTCCATCAGCACCACGTCCGGACGCAGCTCGGCGACGCGGCGCAGCCCCTCCTCGCCGTTGACCGCCTCGCCGACGACCTCGATGTCGGGCTGGGCGTTCAGCAGCACGCCGAACCCCGTGCGCACCATGCCCTGGTCGTCGACGATGACGACGCGAACGGGTCTCCTGTGCGGGGACGAGCCCCCACGCCCCCCGGAACCGAGGGTCACGTCCGCTCCCGGGCGTCCACCGGCAGGTTGGCGGTCACGGCGAATCCTCCCTCTGGCGTGGGGCGGGCGGTCAGCTCGCCGCCGAGCGACGCGGCCCGCTCCCGCATCCCGACGAGCCCGTGGCCGCCGCCCGGCAGCGGCGTGCCGGGCGCCCGCCCGTCGCGGCGGGGGCCGCCGAGGGCGCCGGGCGGCCCGTTGACGACGCCGAGCCACACTATTGCCTCATCGCGCGACACTTCGACGTTCACCCGTGCTCCCGGCGCGTGCCGCATCACGTTGCTCAGCGCCTCCTGCAGGATCCGGAACGCGGTGAGCCCCACGCCCGGTGGAAGCCCGGCGATGTCGCCGTCCAGGAACGTCTCCACGTGCAGGCCCGCTCCGCGCGCGTTGGCGATCAGCTCGTCCAGCCGGTCGAGGCTCGGCTGCGGGGCGGTCTCGGCGCCGTCCTCCGCGCGCAGCACGCCGAGGATCCGCCGCATCTCGGTCAGCGCGTCCAGCGCCGTCGCGCGGATCTCGGCGAGGTCGCGGCGCGTCTCCTCCGGGAGCGACTCGACCTTGTAGGGCGCCGCCTCCGCCTGGATCGCGATCATCGACATGTGGTGCGCGACGACGTCGTGCATCTCCCGCGCGATCCGCTGCCGCTCGGTCAGCACGGCCTCGGCGTCCCGGTGCCGCCGCTGCTGCTCGGCCAGCTCCCGGCGGGACGTCCGCCGGACCCGGACGGCGTACCCGACCGCCAGCGGCAGCAGGAGCAGCACCGACGCCCCGGGAGCCGAGTCCGAGTCCTTGACCCACACCCCGGCGAACGACAGGATCGCGACGCCCAGCGTGATGTCGCGGGAGCAGCGCACCGTCACCGTGTAGACGCACATCAGCGCGGCGAACGCCCCGCCCTCGGTGTACTCGATGCCGGCCGGCCACGCGCTGACGGAGAGCACCGCCAGCGCCGCGAAGCCCATCCGCCACGCCGCCAGCGGATGCCGGTCGCGCAGGGCCAGCGGCGCGGTCACCAGGAGTGCGAACAAAAGAGCGGTGCCGTCGCCGGGGTAGTCGGCCGCGTTCGCGCGCACGGGCTCCCGGAGCATGGAGCTCGTCCCGGTGGTGATCAGGACGGTGAGGGCGATCCAGAACAGGTTCGCCACCAGCCCGAACGGCAGCCGCCCGATGCCGAGGAAGCGCGTCCACCGCAGCCCCGCGGGCCATGGCCGGTCGAGCGGCGGCGCGGGCTCGGCCCGTCCCGTCAGCGCCGCGGCGACGATCCCGTTCCGCAGCACGGTGCGCAGCAGGTTCGGCTCGCCCTCGGACTCGTCCCCGGCCATGCCGACCAGGCTAGAGACTCCGCGACCGTCCCGGATGACACCGTGGTGGGACACGTCCGTCATACCCGGGTACGGTGCGTTGCGTGGAGCCCGTCGAAGCGCTGCGCCGTATCGCGTTCCTGCTGGAGCGCGCCCACGAGCCGACCTACCGCGTGCGGGCGTTCCGCACCGCCGCCGGTGTCGCCGAGGAGACGCCCCAGGAGGAACTGGCGGCCCGCGCCCGCGAGGGCACGCTGACCGCCCTCCCCGGGATCGGCAAGGTCACCGCACTGGTGATCGAGGAGGCGCTGCGCGGCGAGACGCCCGTCTACCTGCGCCGCCTGGAGGCCACCGAAGGGGAGCCGCTGGACGAGGCCACCGCCGCGCTCCGCTCCGCGCTGAAGGGCGATCTGCACACCCACAGCGACTGGTCGGACGGCGGCTCGCCCATCCTGGAGATGGCGGAGACGGCGCGCTCCCTCGGCCACGAGTACCTCGCGCTCACCGACCACTCGCCGCGGCTCAAGGTCGCCAACGGCCTGTCCGCGGACCGGCTCCGCCGCCAGCTCGACGTGGTCGCCGAACTCAACGAGGACCTGGCGCCGTTCCGAATCCTCACGGGCATCGAGGTCGACATCCTGGAGGACGGCACCCTCGACCAGGACCCGGATCTCCTCGACCGGCTGGACGTGGTCGTCGCCAGCGTCCACTCCAAGCTCCGCATGGACCGCGTCGCGATGACCGAGCGGATGGTCAAGGCGATCGCGAACCCGCGCGTGAACGTCCTCGGCCACTGCACGGGACGCATCGTGAAAGCCGGCGGGAAGCGGGGCGGGCTGCGCCCCGAGTCGGAGTTCGACGCCGCGCTCGTCTTCGACGCCTGCGCCGCCTACGACGTCGCCGTGGAGATCAACTCACGGCCGGAGCGCCTCGACCCGCCCAAGCGCCTGCTCCGGCTGGCCGTCGAGGCGGGCTGCCGCTTCTCGATCGACTCCGACGCGCACGCGCCCGGCCAGCTGGACTGGCAGCACCACGGCTGCGAGCGGGCCGCCCGGTGCGCGGTCCCCGCGGCCCAGGTCGTCAACACCCTTCCCGCCGACGACCTGGTCGCGTGGACGCGCGCCGAGCTGTGACGGCCCTGCCACCAGCCGGCCGCGGTGCGGGCCGCGGGCCTCAACCCTTGGCCTGCTCGATCCGGACCATGTTGCCCGAGGGGTCGCGGAACGCGCAGTCGCGCGGGCCCCAGGGCTGCTCGATGGGCTCCTGCAGGACCTCGGCGCCCTGGACGCCGCGCACGCGCTCGAACGTCGTGTCGAGGTCGTCGGTGCTGAAGATCGCCATCGGCAGGACGCCCTTGGTCAGCAGCTCCTGCAGTGTGTCGCCGTCCGCCTGCGAGCGGCCGGCGTGCGGTTCGGAGAGGACGATGGCGGCGCCCGGCTGTTTCGAGTCGCCGAGCGTGACCCAGCGGAACTCGCCGTAGGGGACGTCGTTCAGCACTTCCATGCCGAGCCCGTCGCGGTAGAAGGCGAGCGACTCGTCCAGGTCGTTGACGGTGATGTGGCAGTACCGGATTGCTGTACTCATGCGGCCAACGTTAGGCGGCGGCCGTGCGGCCCGCTTCTCCATTCCCGCTCGGGCGGTTCCGCGCCGGGCGGGTGTTGACCTTGGCCACGCACGCGGGCACCGTGGCCATGGCGGCGTGCTCGCGGGCGCGGTACGCGCTCGGCGTCTCTCCGACGATCTCGGTGAAGCGGGAGCTGAACGAGCCGAGCGAGGTACAGCCGACCGCCATGCACGCGTCGGTCACGCTCGTGCCCGCGCGCAGCAGCGCCATCGCGCGCTCGATCCGGCGGGTCATCAGGTAGCTGTACGGCGTCTCGCCATAGGCCGCGCGGAACCGCCGGGAGAAGTGCGCGGGGGACATCAGCGCGCGGCGGGCCATCGTCGGCACGTCGAGCGGCTGCGCGTACTCGCGGTCGATGAGGTCCCGGGCGCGGCGCAGGTGAGCGAGATCGGCGAGCTCTTCCGGCGTCATGAAACCGACGCTACCACCCACCGGTGACATGCCGCTCACCTGCGCCGACGCGGTCGAACCAGGGCTGCCCCGCGGTCAGGACGTGAGGGAGCAGGCGTTCACGAGGTCGCCCGTGGCGGGCCGGGGCAGAGTGGTGCTCGGCGGGGGAGTCCGGCCTTCCCGCGTCCAGTTCTCCAGGGCCGTGAAGGCGGTCCGCATGCAGGGGAGGAGGGGGCGCAGGCGGTCCGGGTAGGTGTCGTAGAGGCCGTCGACGTGGTTGGCGGCTTCCAGGCGGTAGTAGCGGTACGGGGCCTTGCCCTTGGCGCGGACGAGCTCGGCGTAGACGTCGGAGTCTGTGCCGATGGGGAGCAGGGTGTCGTAGGTGCCGTGGAGGGTCATCAGCGGTTTGCGGATTTTGCCGGTGAGGGCGACGCGTGCCACGGCTCGGTGGACATTCCGCGGGCGTGCGGCGTAGTTGTAGGCGGCTTCGTCTCCCGTGTAGGCCGGGTCGAATTCCTCGCGGTAGATGCGCTGGGTGAGACCCCAGTAGACCTGGTCATGGAATGGCCAGAGGAATTCCGATCCGGGGGCCAGACCGGCGTTCAGAAGTGCCTTATGGGCGGACTGGTCGCCCGCCTCGTACGCCGGGTAGGCGCGGAGAATGGACGGGAGGTAGGTGAAGAGGTTCGGGCCCTTCTCGCGCCAGAGGGTGCCCTCCGCGTCGATGCCGCCGTCGTACAGGTGGGGACGGTTCTCCAGCTGCCATCGGACGAGGTAGCCGCCGTTGGAGATGCCGGCCGCGAACGTCTTGCCCGGACCGCGGCCGTAATGGCGGGCCACGGTCTTCTTGGCGGCCCGGGTCAACTCGGTCAGCCGGTGGTTCCATTCGACGACGGCGTCACCGGGGCGGCGGCCGTCCTTGTAGAACTCGACGCCGCTGTTCCCCTTGTCGGTCGCGGCGTAGGCGTAGCCCTGGGCGAGGACCCAGTCGGAAATGGTGAAGTCGTTGGCGTACTGGCGCCGGTTGCCGGGCGACCCGGCGACGACCAGGCCGCCGTTCCATTTCTCGGGCAGCCGGATGACGAACTGGGCGTCGTGATTCCAGCCGTTGTTGGTGTTGAACGTGGAGGTGTCCGGGAAATAGCCGTCCACCTGGACGCCGGGGACCCCGCTCGGGTTGCGGGTGCCGCCCGCGTGCAGGCCCGCCCAGTCGGCCGGGACGGTGTGGCCCGAGGCGATCGTCCCGGCCGTGGTGAGGTCGTCCAGGCATGCCGTGACCTGCGTCTCCGCGCCGGGGACCCGAAGTCCTGGGGCGCAGCCGCGATCAGATGCGGGCCCCTGCGCATGGGCGGGGGAGGCCAGGGCGGCGGCGAGGGCGCCTGCGGTCAGGACGCTTCGGACGATCATTCCGGCTCCTCGGGACGGGACGTCAGGTGCCGGCCATGGTCCAGCGAGGTGGTGACCCGGACCACGTGGGACGGCCACATATCGGCGAGGCCCGCCATGTGCCGGCGCTCTGTCCAGGGAGTGGTGTGGGTCACAGCCGTATCCGGGGCCCGGAATGTGGGTCGGACTCACATGGTCCGGTGTTCGGGCGCCACCTAGCGTTCCCGGTCACGGCGGCCCGGATATGGTCCGGGCCACCTTAGACGAGCGTGAGGAGGGCGCATGGGCGACCCCGACCCGGAGGGAACCGGCCCGAAGGGGCCCGTCCCGGAGGGCCCGGTCCTGACGGCGCGCGGCCTGGTCAGGGAGTTCCGCGGTTTCCGCGCGGTGGACGGCGTGGACCTCGACATCGCCGAGGGCTCCGTCCACGCGCTGGTGGGCCCGAACGGCGCGGGCAAGACCACCCTGTTCAACCTGCTGACCGGGTTCCTGAAGCCGACGGCGGGCAGCGTCCGGCTCGGCGAGCACGAGCTGGCCGGACGCAGGCCGGAGCGGATCGCGCGGCTCGGCCTGGCCAGGTCGTTCCAGATCACGAGCCTGTTCGCCGAGCTCACCCCGAAGCAGCACGTGGAGCTGGCACTGGCGGGCCGCAGCGGGCTCGGCTGGCGGTTCTGGCGCTCGGACGCCGCGCTCGGCCGCTACTCGGAACGCGCGGCCGAACTGCTCGACCAGGTCGGGCTGGCCGGGCACGGGGACATCCCCGCGGGGTCGCTGGCCTACGGCCGCAAACGCGCGCTCGAACTGGCCCTCGCCCTCGCGCTCGACCCGAAGGTGCTGCTGCTCGACGAGCCGACCGCCGGCATGGGCGTGGAGGACGTCGACCGCACCGTCGCGCTGATCAGGCAGGTGCGGGAGGGGCGCACGGTGGTGCTGGTGGAGCACAACATGAGCGTCGTCTCCAACCTCGCCGACCGCGTCACGGTCCTGCAGCACGGCCAGGTCCTCGTCGAGGGCCCCTACGCCGAGATCCGTCACGACCCCCGTGTCGTCACCGCCTACCTCGGAGACTCCAATGCTGAGCGTTGACGGCCTTTCCGCCTGGTACGGCGAAGCGCAGGCCCTGCGCGAGGTGTCGCTGGACGTGGGCCAGGGCGAGATCGTCACCCTCGTCGGACGCAACGGCGCCGGCAAGACCACGCTCCTGCGCAGCCTGATGGGCCTCCACCAGGGCGTGTCCGGGACGGTGCGCTTCCTGGGCGACGACATCAGTTCCCTGAGCCCGCACAAGCGCAGCCGCCGCGGGCTCGGCTACGTCCCAGACGACCGCGGCATCTTCGCCACGCTGTCGGTGGAGGAGAACCTCACGCTGCCGCCCGCCATGGGGCCGGACCCGTGGTCGCTCGACCGGGTGTACGAGACGTTCCCGAGACTGCGCGAGCGGCGCAGGTTCCCCGGGACGAAGCTGTCGGGCGGCGAGCAGCAGATGCTCGCGCTGGCGCGGGTGCTGCGGACGGGCGCCCGGCTGCTGCTGTGCGACGAGCCCACCGAAGGGCTGTCGCCCCTGATCGTCGCGCAGATCGGCGACATCCTCCGCGAGGTCAAGGCCGCCGGCGTCACCGTCCTGCTCATCGAGCAGAACGTCCACTTCGCCGCCACCGTCGCCGACCGCCACCACCTGCTCGCCGAGGGCCGGATCGTCGAGTCCATGGACAACGACGAGGTCCTCGCCCGCGAGAACGAACTTCTGCAGTACCTCGGAATCTAGGAGAGCCCTGATGAGACTTCTCGGACGTTCGGCCGCGGTCGCGGCCGCCGGAGCACTGCTGGCCGGCTGCGCGGGCGGACCCGGCGGGGGCGGCGGCGCGATCAGCGACGACAAGGTGGTGCTGGCGGTGCTGACCGACCAGTCGGGCGTGTACGCCGACCTGTCGGGCAAGAACGCCGTCGAGGCGGTGAAGATGGCCGTCGCCGACTTCAAGGCCAAGTACGGCGACAAGGCCGTGACCGAGAACATCGAGGTCATCGGCGCCGACCACCAGAACAAGCCCGAGGTCGCCAACTCCAAGGCGCAGGAGCTCTACGACCGGCAGCAGGCCGACCTGATCCTGGACGTGCCGACCTCCTCGGCCGCGCTCGCCGTCGCCAACGTCGCCAAGACCAAGAAGAAGATCTTCATCGACGTCGGCGCCGCCACGACGGAGCTGACCGGCAAGCAGTGCAACAAGTACACGTTCCACTACGGCTACAACAGCTACATGCTGGCGCACGGCACCGGCACCGCGCTGACCAAGGACGGGGCCAAGAACTGGTACCTCGTCTACCCGGACTACGCGTTCGGGCAGGACATGGAGAAGACGTTCCAGGCGTCGATCGAGGCGGCCGGCGGGAAGGTCGTCAAGAGCGACCCGACGCCCTTCCCCAACGACAACTTCTCCACCTTCCTGCTGAAGGCGCCCGATCTCGACCCCAAGCCGCAGGTGCTCGGCGCCCTCCAGGCCGGCGGTGACCTCGTCAACCTGGTGAAGCAGTACAACGAGTACAAGCTGCGCGACAAGGGCGTGAACCTCGCCGTCGGCCTGATGTTCCTGACCGACATCCACTCGCTCGGCCCGGACGCCATGGCCGGGACGCGGTTCACCGACTTCTGGTACTGGAACGCCGACGAGAACAACCGCGCGTGGGCCGACAAGTTCCACGCCAAGACCGGCACCCGCCCGACGGCCGTCCACGCGGCCGACTACTCGGCGGCCCTCCAGTACCTGGAGGCCGTGCAGCGCGGCGGCACCGACAAGGCCGACGACGTGGTCGCGCAGCTCGAAGGCCACAAGGTCGACGACATCTTCACGGCCACCGGCACCATCCGCGCCGAGGACCACCTCCTCACCCACGACGCCTACCTCGCCGAGGTGAAGCCGTCCAGCGAGGTCAAGGAGCCGTGGGACTACGAGAAGATCGTCAGCACGATCCCGGCGGCCGAGGCGTTCCAGCAGCCCGACCCCGCCTGCAAGCTCTGAGGCGGCCGCGACGTGCTTCAGCAGGCGTTCAACGGCCTGGTGAGCGGGGCGTTCTACGCCCTGCTCGCCCTCGGCCTGTCGATCATCTTCGGCATGCTGCACGTGGTGAACTTCGCGCACGGGGCGTTCTACATGCTCGGCGCGTTCGGCTCCTATGTGCTGCTCGACTCGTTCGGCGTGAGCTTCTGGCTCGCGCTGCCGCTGGTCCCGATCGTGCTGGGCGTGGTCGGAGTGGTGCTGGAGCGGCTGTTCATCCAGCGCCTGGCGCCGCTCGACCCGCTCTACAACTTCCTGTTCACCTTCGGGCTCGCGCTGATTTTGCAGGACCTGGTCAAGCGGCAGTACGGCGTGCAGTCCCAGCCGTACCCGCGGCCGTCCGCGCTGAGCGGCTCGATCGATCTGGGCCTGTTCACCTATCCCGCCTACCAGGTGTTCGTGCTCGGCGTGTCCGTGCTGGTGTGCGGCGCGGTGTGGGTGGTCCTCACCCGGACCCGCGTCGGCATGATCGTCCGGGCGGCGACCGAGCGGCCCGAGCTGACCCGCGCGCTCGGCATCGACGTCGCCCGCTGGGTGACGCCCGTCTTCGGGTTCGGGGTCGCGCTCGCCGGGCTCGCCGGCGTGCTCGCCGCGCCGA
>NZ_BMRO01000001.1:668973-671707 GCF_014648675.1 Actinomadura livida | reverse complement strand
CGGTGTTCGGGTCGGTCGCCGCCGGGTTCACGGTCGGGCTCGTGTCGGCGCTCGGCTACTACTACGTCCCGTCGCTGTCGCAGACGCTGGTGTTCATCCTGATGGCCGCCGTGCTGCTGTGGCGCCCCGCGGGCCTGTTCGGACGCGAGGAGGCGACGCTGTGACCCGCTCCGCCGTGCCGCCCGCGATGACCGTCGAGGAGGCGCAGTGATCCTCTCCAAACTGGCCGGACGGCCGTTCCTGCTGGCCATCGGACTGCTGGTGGCACTGATCCTGCCGTGGTTCGTGTACCCGCCGGTCGCGATGGACATCCTGTGCTGGGCGCTGTTCGCGGCCGCCGTCGACCTGCTGCTCGGCTTCACCGGGCTGCTGTCGTTCGGGCACGCCGCCTTCTGGGGCGGCTCCGCCTACGTCACTGGATTGATCGCGCTGCACTCCGGCCTGCCGTTCCCCGTCGCCGTGCTGGGCGGGGCGCTGTTCGCGGCCGTCCTCGCCGTGCCGATCGGTTTCCTGTCCGTCCGGCTGCGCGGCATCTACTTCGCCATGGTCACGCTGGCCTTCGCCCAGATGGTCTACTTCATCGCCAACCAGTGGCGGGACGTGACCGGCGGCGAGAACGGCCTGCAGGGGATTCCCAAGGAGTTGTTCGGGCTGGACTTGTCCGACCCGTTCTTCTTCTACTACGCGGGGCTCCCGTTCATCCTGGCCGGGCTGTTGGTCGCGTGGCGGATCGTCCGTTCCCCGTTCGGACGAGTGCTGATGTCCATCCGCGACAACCCCGCCAGGGCGCGCGCACTCGGATACAGCATCGACCGGTACAAGCTGCTCGCCTTCGTCCTGTCGGCCGCCCTGTCCGGCCTGGCCGGCGGTGTGTTCACCATCGGGCACGGCTTCGCGTCCCTGCAGGGCGTCTACTGGACGACGTCCGGGCAGGCCGTGATGATGGTCGTCCTCGGCGGGATCGGCACGCTTTGGGGAGGCACAATCGGCGCGGCGCTGGTCGTCCAGCTGCACGACTACCTGGCCACGGCCGGCTTCGAGGAGACCGGCATCATCACCGGCACCATCTTCATCCTCGTCGTCCTGCTGTTCCGCCGGGGCGTGTGGGGGACGGCCCGCGACCTGATCGCGGCCCGCCAGGCCCGCGGCCGCCCCGCCCCCGAGCCCGACCAGCCCAAGATCGGCGCCACCGTCTAGCGCCCCCTTTCGTTGACTTGCGGCGTGTTGTTGTTATGGCGGACCGGATAACAACAACACGCCGCAAGTCAACGGATCGAGCGCGTCAGCGGGAGAGGCGATGGAGGCGGAGGGCTAGTTGGAGTTCCAGCGCGCGTTCCGGGGTGTGCCAGTCCTCGCCCAGCAGGCGGCCGATGCGTTCCAGGCGCTGGCTGACGGTGTTGACGTGGATGTGCAGGAGCGCGGCCGTCCTGGACAGGCTCCCGCCGGTCCCGAAGTACGCCTCCAGCGTCTGGACGAGCGCGGTGCCGCGCCGCTCGTCGTAGTCGAGGACGGGGCCGATGGCCCCGGTGAGGAAGCCGCTGACGTCCCGGTCGTCGCCGAGGAGCAGGCCGACGAAGCCGAGTTCGGTGGCGTCCGCGCCGTCGCCGAGCCGGCCGAGGGACTGCAGGGCGTTGGCGCAGCGCTGCGCCTCCCGGTGGGCGGCCGCGACCTCGGCCGGACCGCGCACCGGGCCCGCCGCGCCGATCGTGGCGGGCCCGCCGAGGGAGGCGCCCAGCTCCTTGGCGATCCGGCGGGCCGTCTCGCCCGGGCGGTCGCCCGGCACCAGCAGGACGACCTCCTCCGCGCGTGAGGCGGCCAGGCCGCGCTCCACCGCCGCGTAGGACGACGCCCAGAACGCGGCCCGCTGCCGGAACTCCTGCGCCCCGTACCTCGCGCACAGCACCACGTGCGGGGCGCTCAGGTCGACGTTCACCCGGCGGGCGCGGGCCGTCAGCGACTCGGCCCCGACCTGGCGGCCGGAGAGCAGGTCGTCGAGCAGTTCGCCGCGCACCCGCCCCTCCGCCTCGGTGACGCTCCGCTGGAACAGCAGCAGCAGCGCGGTGACGAGCGCGGCCCGCTCCAGGATCCGCTGGTCGGCGTCCGACACCTCGTCCGCCGTCCGCAGCACCAGCGTCCCGAGCATCTCCTCGCCCGCGGACACGGAGGCGATCCACAGATCGCCGCGTCGTACGGTCCGGCCCTGCGCGCGCGCAGAGTGCGCCGAGGCCGAGACCCCGACGAGCTCATCGTCGTCGAGGGGAGCCGACACGGTGCCCGTCGTCGCGAGCTGGCGGCTGTCGGCGTCCAGGACGTGCAGCGTCCCGCCCAGCAGCTCGGTCACGATCGCGGCGACGTCTTCCACACCACCACCGCGGACCACCACGGCCGTCATCCGGTCGTGCGCGCGCGCCGCCCTCTCTACGGCCGCGCTCCTCGCCTTGACCACCTCGTTGGCCGTGCTCAGCTCTTCCAGGGCGGTGCGGGTCTCCTGCAAGAGGCGGGCGTTGTCGATCGCCACCGCCGCGTGCGCGGCGAGCGACCCGAGCAGCGCCACCTCCTCGGGATCGAACGGGCGCTCGCTGCGGTTCGCCGCGGTCAGCACGCCGATCACCCGGCTGCCCAGCCGCATCGGGACGCCCAGGATCGCGACGAGGCCCTCCTCGGCGACCGCGTCGTCGATGAAACCGCGGTGCTGGAACTGCTCGTCCCCGAGGTAGTGCGAGCTGGTGTAGGG
>NZ_BMRO01000001.1:654282-668960 GCF_014648675.1 Actinomadura livida | reverse complement strand
GCCGTCCGTGACCCGCATGTAGGTCTCGCCGAGCTCGTCGTCGTTCAGCGTGAGGTAGGCGATGTCGGCGTTCAGCAGCCGCCGGGCGCGGCGCGTGATCGCCTCCAGGACGGCATCGAGGTCGCGCAGCCCCGCGAGGTCGCCCGCGGTGTCGAACAGCGCCTCCAGCTCCGCCTCCCGGCGGGCGTGGCGCCGCATCACCGCCCGGACCCGCAGCGCCGTCAGCTTGGCGGCCTCCAGTTCCTCCAGGTGGGCCGGGGACGCGCCCTCGGCCCGCGCCTGGACGAGGGGCCCCTCGAACTCGACGGGGGAGGCCTCCCGGGCCAGTAGTTCAAGGAAGACGCCGCAGGACATACGGGCCATTCTCAATGCGCCGTCCAACCGCCGTCGAGCGTGAGGGACGCACCCGTCACCATCGACGCGGGCGGCGAGCACAGATACGCGACCAGTTCCGCTACTTCATCGGGCTCGATCAGCCGCTTCACCGCCGCGTGTTCGAGCATCACCCGTTCGACGACCTCGTCCGGGGGCATGCCGTGCGCGCGCGCCTGGTCCGCGATCTGCCGCTCCACCAGGGGGGTCCGGACATAGGCGGGGTTGACGCAGTTGGACGTCACGCCGTACGGGGCCGCCTCCAGTGCGATCACCTTGGACAGGCCCTCCAGGCCGTGTTTGGCGGTCACATAGGCGGACTTGAACGGCGACGCGCGCAGGCCGTGCACGGACGAGATGTTGACGATGCGCCCCCAGCCCCGCTCGTACATGCCGGGCAGCGCGTCCCGGACGAGCCGGAACGGCGCCTCCACCATCAGCCGCATGATCCGCGCGAACGTCTCGGGCGGGAAGTCATGGAGCGGGGCCACATGCTGGATGCCCGCGTTGTTGACCAGGATGTCGACGCCGACGGCGAGCCCGTCGAGCGCCTCGGTGTCGGCGAGGTCGGCGGGCAGCGGGATCCCGCCGATCTCGTCGGCCGTCCGCTCCGCCGCCGCGCCGTCTATGTCGGCGACCACCACCCGGGCGCCCGCGGCCGCCAGCCGCCGCGCGCACGCGCGGCCGATGCCGCCGGCGCCGCCGGTGACGAGGGCCCGCCGGCCCGACAGATCCAGCGTCCCCGAAGTGCCCGCGGCGGCCTGCCGCGGTTCCACGCTCGTCATGCGCAGAACCTACGAAGCGCGGCCCCGCCCTCCCATGTGGCCCGGGCACACAATCCGGCGGCGGACGGTATGGGCCGCCCGCATCGATTCTGTTTTCGCCGTCCGGCGCCCCGAACCCGATTCGATGGGGCTACGGTTGGCTCGCAAGATCGTCCCGCGCCGTGAGGGAAACCGATGACCGAGATCACGCATCGCTTCGTCCGCTCGGACAGCGGCCTGCGCATGCATGTGGCCGAGGCCGGCGAGGGGCCGCTCGTGCTGCTCCTGCACGGCTTCCCGGAGTGCTGGTACTCCTGGCGGCACCAGCTCGTCGCGCTCGCCGAGGCGGGGTTCCACGCGGTCGCCCCCGACCAGCGCGGCTACGCCCGGACGGGCGGCCCGGCGGAGGCCCGCGAGTACTCGCTCCTGCACCTGGTCGGGGACGCCGTCGGGCTCCTGCGCCCCCTCGGCGCGGACCGCGCCGTCGTGGCCGGCCACGACTGGGGCGCCCCCGTCGCCTGGGCCACCGCGCAGATGCGCCCGGACAAGGTGCGCGGCGTGATCGGGATGTCGGTCCCGCACCGCCCGCGCAGCAGCAGGCCGCCCGTCGAGTCCATGCGCCGCCTGTTCGGCGACGGCTACTACATGGTCCGCTTCCAGGAGCCGGACGCGCCCGAGGCCGAACTCGACCGGGACCGGGCCGCCACGTTCCGCCGGATGCTGTACGCGATGTCCGGCGACGGCCCCGCGCCCGCGCTCGTCTCTCCTGAGGGCGGCGGGTTCCTGGACGTCCTCCCCGACCCGGAGAAGCTGCCCGCCTGGCTCACCGCCGACGACATCGCGACCTACGTCGAGGAGTACGGCGACAGCGGGTTCACCGGCCCGGTCAACTGGTACCGCAACCTCGACCGCAACTGGGAGCTGACCACCGCCTGGCACCGCGCCCCGATCGGCCCGCCCGCGCTGTTCATCGCCGGCGACCGCGACATCGTCTCGGTCGGCGCCGGCCAGGTGATCGACTCCATGACCGACTTCGTGCCGAACCTCCGCGAGACCGTCTGGCTGGAGGGCTGCGGCCACTGGCTGCAGCAGGAGCGCCCCGCCGAGGTCAACGACGCCATGATCGACTTCCTCCGCGCCCTCTGACCGCGCGGCCCGGCCGCGGAATGTCGGACCCTGGACGTACGGTCGGCGCGTGAACCGCACCGACCGCCTGTACGCCCTGGTGGAGGAGCTGCGCGCCTGCGCGCCCCGCCGCCTCGCCGCGCGGGAGCTGGCCACGCGGTACGAGGTGAGCGTCCGCACGATCGAGCGCGACATCAGCGCGCTCCAGCAGGCCGGCGTGCCGATCTTCGCGGACGTCGGCCGCGGCGGCGGCTACACCCTCGACAAGAGCCGCACGCTGCCGCCGCTGAACTTCACCCCCGCCGAGGCCGTCGCCGTCGCGATCACCCTGTCCCGCGCGGGCGGCTCCCCGTACTCCCGCTCCGCCCGCACCGCCCTGCACAAGATCGTCGCCGCGATGTCGGCGGACGACGGCGCCTCGGCCCGCGAACTGGCCGCCCGCATCCGCATCCTCGGCCCCGCCGGGAACGACGACCAGGCGTCCGTGCCGGCCGTGCTGGAGGAGGCCGTCCTGGCCAGGCGGGTGGTCCGCCTCACCTACGTCGACGGGGCGGGCACCGAGACCGAACGCGACGTGGAGCCCGTCACGTTCACCGCGTCCGGCCGGGGCTGGTACCTGACCGCCTGGTGCCGCCTGCGCGGCGGCTGCCGCGTGTTCCGCACCGACCGTGTCCGCCGCGCCGTCCTGCTGGAGGAGCCCGCCCCCGACCGGTCCTCCGAGTCCATGCACGGCGACATCCCACCCGACTACGTCGTCCGCCCCCTGGAGTTCGTCTGAGCACACTCGCCAGAGACGCGGCGGCGGGCCCGCACGACGGGAGGAGGCGTGCGGGCCCGCGATCACGGTCAGCCGGTGTAGTTCGGCACCTTGGGGATCGGCCGGGGGGCCGGCGCCCGCGGCGGGGTGGGCTTGGGGCTCGGCTCACCGGGAAGCCGGGTCGCGGGAGGGGCGTCGGTGGGGCTTGCCGGGGCCGGCACGGCGGTCACGGTGGGCGGGTCGGGCTCGGCGGAGGCCGTTCCGGCGGTGGCCAGGCCGGTCCCGGCCAGGCCCGCGCCCAGCGCGACGGCCGCGATGAGGGACTTCAACTGCACTGCTGTTCCTTTCGTCGCCATTTCAATTCCGGACGATGACGGGTGTGCCGATCGCCAGGTTCTGGGCCATCCAGGTGATGTCGTCGTTGCTGACCCGCACGCAGCCGTGGCTGACCCTGCCGCCCAGCGCGGACGCCTTGTTCGTGCCGTGGACGGCGAGCTGCCCCGGCCCTCCGGCGAACGTCTTCAGCGTCGGCGAGTGGCCGCTGAGCCCGAAGGCGTACGCGCCGTAGTCGCCGCCGGGGTCCGGCGGCTTGATCAGCTCGGTGAGGTAGAAGCGGCCCGGCGGGGTCGGGGTGCCGCCCTCGCCGGTGGCGACCTTGCCGGTGCGCAGCACCTTGTCGCCGTCGAAGACGGCGAACGTGAACGCCTCCGGGTCGATCTCGACGCGGTGCACGTGGACGGACGCGAGGTCGAGTGCACGCCCGCGGAGTTCCGCATCTTGGAGGCGCTGGCCGCGCGTCCGGAGCGCGTCCTCACCCGGTCGCAGCTCCTGGCGCACCTGCACGGCTTCGACCGCTTCATCACCGAGCGCACGGTCGACGTGCACGTGAAGAACCTGCGGAAGAAGATCGAGCCGCGGCCGGGCCGCCCGGTCCGGCTGTGCACCGTGTACGGCGTCGGGTACAAGCTGGTCGGCGACCGTGCGCCATAGCCTGCTGGTACGGCTGGTCGCCAGCTCGGTGCTGATCGCGGTGTGCTCGATCGTGGCGACCGCGTGGCTGGCGGCGCGCAGCACGTCCGGCGAGATCCCGGACCGGCAGGGCCGGACGCTCGCGCGCGACGCCCGCATCAACGACGCGCTGCTCGGCTACGCGGCGAGCCACCCGCGCTGGGACGGCGTCGGGGGGACCGTGCGGGAGCTGGCCCGGCAGAGCGGCGAGCGGGTCGCGCTGGCGGCCGAGGGCGGCGTCCGGATCGCGGACTCGGCGCCGGACAGGCCGCTGCCGGCCCGCGCGTCCGCCGTCGTCGACCCGCTCGCCGTGGACGTCTCGCTGGTGCCGGGCGGGACCGCCGACCGGATCGACGCGCGGGCGGCCGGGCCGTTCCGGCTGCCGGCGGCCGAGCGGGCGCGGCTGCGCGAGGAGGTCGGCGCGCAGGCGGCCTGCCTGCGCCGCGAGGGCCAGCGTGCCACGGTCGTCGGGCCCGGCGGCCGCCCCTACCTGCGCCGCGAGGGCGGTCCGGCCGCCACGGCACCGGCCGCGAACCGCCCGCGCGCGCCCGCCGCCGGGGTCCGGCTCACCGGGACGCGGCCGGTCGCGGCCGCGTCGACGCCGGAGCCCGCCGCGCCGACCGCCCCGCCGGGAACGTCGCCGCCGGAGACCACGTCCGGCGCGCCGAGCAGCCCGCCCGCCGTGCGTCCGCTGCCCCGGCCCGCCGAGACGCCGGACGCCGCGCCGCAGCCCGTGCCGCGTCCGGCGCCGTGCTCGCCGGACACGCCCGGCCCGACCGCCACCGAGGAACGCGCGCTCGACCGGCTCACCGCCCTGGTCCGGCAGTGCCACGGAAGCCAGGTCGACGTGTGGCTGGACGAGACCGGCACACCGGCCGCGCCGTCGGCGGCCGCCGAATGCCTGGCCAGCGCCCGCCGCACCCAGCTGAAGCCGTACGTCGCTCCGGCCGTGCTGCTCTACATCGGCTCGCCGGAGGACCGCGCACCGGCGATCGACCCGTACCGCATCGCGGGGGTCACCGCGGTGATCCTCGTCCTGGCGGTCGGGATGAGCGTGCTCGTCGCCACCCGGCTGGTGCGGCCGGTGCGGGCGGTCACCGCTGCGGCCCGGCGGATGCGGGCGGGCGACGGCTCGGCACGGGCCGTGGTCCGCGCCAAGGGCGAGGTCGGCGAGCTGGGCGCCGCGTTCAACGAGATGTCCGAGCACCTGGACCGCATGGAACGGCAGCGCAAGGCGATGGTCAGCGACGTGTCCCACGAGCTGCGCACGCCGCTGAGCAACATCCGCGGCTGGCTGGAGGCCGCCCAGGACGGCGTGGCCGACCTGGACCCCGCGCTGACCGCCTCGCTGGTCGAGGAGGCCACGCTGCTCCAGCACATCGTCGACGACCTGCAGCAGCTCGCGCTCGCCGACGTCGGCAAGCTCCGCCTGCACCCCGAGCCGGTCGACGCGGCCGCCCTGACCGAGCAGATCGCGACCGTCTACCGCGCCGCGGCCGAGGCCGCCGAGCTCGCGCTGACCGTCGAGGTGTCGGGCCGTCCCCACCTGGAGGCCGACCCGGTGCGGCTGCGGCAGGCGGTCGGCAACCTCCTCGCCAACGCGGTCCGCTACACGCCCGCCGGCGGGCGGGTGACCCTGCGCGCGTACGGCGACGGCGACGACGTCCTGATCGAGGTGGCCGACACCGGGCCGGGCATCGCGCCCGAGCACCTGCCGCACGTCTTCGACCGGTTCTGGCGGGCGGAGAAGTCGCGCAGCCGCCGGACCGGCGGCAGCGGCCTGGGCCTCGCCATCGTCCGCCAGCTCGCCGAGGCGCACGGCGGATCCGCGGCGGTGCGCAGCGAGCCGGGCCGAGGCGCGACGTTCACCTTGCGACTGCCCCGCGCCCCGGAGTGAACCCCGCGCGCCGGGGTGAACACGGACGCCGGGTTGCACCGCCCCGCCGCCTTGCTGCGAGGGTGGAGGTAAACGCGTTGCTAGGGAGGATTGATCATGGAACAGCGCACTCTGGGCCGCCAGGGCCTGGTGGCCTCGGCGATCGGCTACGGCACGATGGGCCTGACGATGGCCTACGGCCCCGGTGACGAGCAGGAGGGCATCGCCGCCATCAGGCGCGCGTACGAGCTGGGCGTCACCTTCTTCGACACCGCCGAGCTCTACGGCCTGGGCACCGGCTCCAACGAGATCCTCGTCGGCAGGGCGGTCAAGGACTTCCGCGACGAGGTCGTCCTGGCGACCAAGTTCGGGTTCGACCTGTCGTCCGGGAGGATCTCCGGCCTGAACAGCCGTCCGGACAACATCCGCAAGGTCGCCGACAACAGCCTCCGCTACCTGGGCGTCGACCACATCGACGTGCTCTACCAGCACCGCGTCGACCCGGACGTCCCGATCGAGGACGTCGCCGGCACGGTCAAGGAGCTGATCGAGGCGGGCAAGGTGAAGTACTTCGGGCTGAGCGAGGCGGGCCCGCAGACCATCCGCCGCGCGCACGCCGTCCAGCCCGTGTCGGTCCTCCAGACCGAGTACTCGCTGTTCGAGCGGGACGTGGAGCAGCTGTTCCCGCTCCTGCGCGAACTGGGCATCGGGTTCGTGTCGTACTCCCCGCTGGGACGCGGCTTCATCACCGGCACCGCCAAGCCCGCCGGGTCCTACGACCCGACCGACATGCGCAACCACGACCCCCGCTGGCAGCCGGGCAACTTCGAGAAGAACCTGGCGGCCGTCGAGCGGCTCGCCGAGCTGGCCGCCGCGAAGGACGCGACGGTCTCCCAGCTCGCACTGGCCTGGGTGCTGGCCCAGGGCGACGACGTCGTCCCCATCCCCGGCACCCGCAGCCCGAAGCGGGTCGAGGAGAACACGGCCGCCGCCGAGCTGACCCTGACCGAGTCCGACCTGGACGCCATCGCCGCCATCCTGCCGACCGGCGGCTTCGGCGCCCGCTACACCGAGGGCTCCCTGCCCACCTGGGTCTGACGGCCGGCCGGGCCGTCAGTAGTTGCTGCCGGTCACGACGGCGACCGGGCGTTCGGCGTCGAAGCGGTGGCTGAGCGCAGCGGCGATGCCGAGCGCCCCGGCCGGTTCCAGGAGCAGGCCGAGCGTCTCCCGGGCCGTCCGCAGGCCGGCGCGGATCTCCTCGTCGTCGACGAGCACGACGTCGTCGACGTACGCGCGCATCCAGTCGACCGCCTCGGGCACGGGAACCCGGACGGCGACGCCGTCGGCGATGGTCCGCACCTCGGGCGACGACACCGGGGTGCCGCGCCGCCAGCTCTCGGCCATCGCGGGCGCGCCCGCGGCGGCCACGCCCACCACGCGGGTTTCCGGTGACCGGTCCTTCAGCCAGCAGCCGATGCCGCAGACCAGCGCGCCGTTGCCGACGGGCACCAGCACCGTGTCGGGGCGCAGCGCGGCCAGCTCGATGGCGATGGTGCCGGCGCCCTCGCAGATCCGCGGCTCGCGGCCGTCCTCCACGAAGAGCCAGCCCTCGTCGTCCGCGCCATAAGCCTTGGCCGCGTCCTTGGCGGCGTCGAAATCGTCGCCGGTCTGCACGACCTCCGCGCCGAGCGCCCGTATGGCCGAGACCTTGGCCGGGTTCGCGTTCCGCGCGCAGAACACCGTGACGGGGATTCCGCGCGACCGGCCCGCGTAGGCGATGGCCTGGCCGAAGTTGCCCGCGGACGCGCACAGGACCCGTTGGCCCGCGCTCAGACCGCGCATGAAGTAGTCCGCCCCGCGCCCCTTGAACGAGCGGATCGGGTTGAACGTCTCCAGCTTCACCGCCATGTCCGCGCCCACCTCGCGGGCGAGCGCCGGGGGCACGAACTGCGGCGTGTCCCGGAAAACCGGATCGATCAAGGCTGCGGCTTCCTCGATGCGCTGCACCTGCAGTGGCTCGGTCATCTGATTATCGTATACGATGTGCAAATGGCAGTCCGACCGACCGTTCAGCTGGGCGACCCGCTCCTGCGCACACCGTGCGCCGAGATCCGGGACCCGGGCGGAGCGGAGACCGCGGAGCTCGTGACCGACCTCGCCGACACCCTGGCCGACTGGGTGCGCCGCACCGGATACGGGCGGGGCATCGCCGCCCCGCAGATCGGCGCCCCGGTGCGGCTGGTCTACCTGCACCTGGACCGGCCGTGGGTGCTGGTCAACCCGGCCATCGTGGCCCGCTCCGAGTCGACGTGGGAGCCGTGGGACGCGTGCCTCAGCTTCTCGGTGGAGATCTTCTGCAAGGTCCGCAGGTCCACGTGGGTGGACGTCACCTACACATCCCCTGGCGGCGAGCGGCACGACCTGCGCGCCGACGGCGAACTGGGCGAGTTGCTGCAGCACGAGATCGACCACCTCGATGGCGTGGTCGCCGTCGACCGGATGACCTCCGTCGAAACCCTGTGCATGCGCTCCGAGTTCGAGCGCCGCCACCGCGCCGAGAGCCCGTACCGCCGATGACCTCGTCCGACCCAGGCGCCCAGCAGCCGATCACCCGTGCCGAGCCGCTGCGCGAGGCCGTCTATCTGCGCATCGTCGAGCTGATCTCGTCGGGTGCGTACGCCCCGGGCGCCCCGCTGACCGAGGCCGCCCTCAGCCGGACGCTCCAGGTGT
This sequence comes from Actinomadura livida, assembly GCF_014648675.1. Classification (GTDB taxonomy): domain Bacteria; phylum Actinomycetota; class Actinomycetes; order Streptosporangiales; family Streptosporangiaceae; genus Spirillospora; species Spirillospora livida. The sequence goes on along the minus strand of NZ_BMRO01000001.1, from coordinate 660,328 downwards.
CGCGGACGCCGGTCCGCGAGGCGCTGCTGCGGCTGCAGGCCGAAGGAGTGCTCACGTCCACCCTCGCCCGCGGGTTCACCGTGCGGACGCTCGCGGCCCGCGACGCGGCCGAACTCTACCCCGTCCTCGCCACCCTCGAAGGGCTGGCGGTCCGATCGGTCACCTCACTGGACGAGACCACGCTCGACACGCTGCGCCGCACACTGGACCAGCTCGCGAACTGCACGGAACCGGTACAGCGCTGGCGACTCGACACCACGTGGCACACGACGCTCACCGCCGCGGCGGGCAACCGGCACCTGCAGACGATGATCGGCCAGCTGCGCACCAACCTCTCCCGCTACGAACTCGCCTACATGCGAGAGGTCTGGCGGCGGGATACCGCCGACCGGCAGCACGCGGAGATCCTGACCGCGATCACCGCCGGCGAACGCGACCACGCAGCCGCTCTCATCGAACGCCACTGGTACGAAGGCATGAAGCTGGTCCTGGACTGGCTGTCCGCTCAGCAGGACGATCCGAGCGAGAGTCCGGGCGGGGCCGCCTAGCCCGTCGTCGGCAGCCCGCCCCAGTTGCCTTTGTCGCCTCCGCGGTAGGTGCTCTTGCGCCAGGTGGGCGCGTTGATCACGCCTGTGCTCTCAGGTGGGTGAGGAGGGCGGCGAAGTGTTGGCGGGTGAGGTTGAGGTGACCGGTCTCCGGTGCCTTGCTGTCGCGGACGCCGACGTGGTCGTTAAGGATGGCGATTTCGACGCAGTTGCCTTCATTGCCGCCGCTGTGGCTGCTCTTGCGCCAGGTGGGCTGAATCAGTTCGGGTCTGCTCATGATTGTGACGCTATCTCGTCTATGAGCTTCAGCGAAGCGGTTCTGTTCAAGGCTGCAGAGAGCAGGAGTTCAAAGGTCTCCTCATGAGCTGAGACCTTCGCTTCGTCCTCAACGAAAAGGTTCTGGGCGTACTGGTCGACGACAGAGACAGTGAGATGTCCGGGCGGGCGCAGAGAGACGAGGAGGTGTGGGCTGCCGAACCAGAGGTACTCGCTGGCCGTGCCGGGAAGCACGCGCAGATCTACATGATCGAGCCTGGCGGCCTCAGCCAGCCGACGAATTTGGGTGCGCATGATCTTGGGATCGCCGCCAACCTGGTTGTGGAGAACCGCCTCCGCGATGATCGGCATGTAGCGGGGCGGGTCGGGACGATGTAGTACCCGCTGGCGGGATATCCGGAAATCGACCAGTGCCTGCACATTGTGCGGGCGATTGCCAGGGCCGACGGAGATGAGCTTCTTCGTGTACTCGGGTACTTGGAGAAGTCCAGGGACGATGCTGGGCTCGAAGGTGCGGATCTCCGCTGCGTCCTCTTCGAGGCTAGCCAGGTCCAGGGCGGCAGCAGAGATCCGGTACTCGAACGTCCGTTTCCACGACCCGGGTTTGTGGGTGGCGAGGTGGAGGAGGGATTCGCGGAGGGGGCCGTCCTCGACGTCGTAGAAGTCGAGGAGGTCGGCGAGTTCTCCGGGGGCGATGGTCTGGAGGCCGTTCTCGACCATGCTCAGCCAGCCCTGGGAGCGGCCGAAGCGGCGGGCGACGGTGGCGACGGTCAGGTTGTGCTGGTCGCGGGCTTTGCGGAGCGCCGAGCCGATCCGGCGCTGGCGAACGGTGGGGGCGTTCCCGGAAGCCATCTCTCCAGCTTGTCACCGAGTGTGGTCGCGCGTATACGGAACGGCGGCGCATTGAACGTTCAATCCGGAAACGTTCAGGGCGGGGGACACGAGCGCATCGGGCGGCGAATGTGGCGGGCGACTCCGAAATGAAGGGAGGCGCATGAATGGGAGCGCCCGAGACGGGGAGGTCGCCGGTCGTCCGGCGCGGTGTGTCGTGGGTGGCGTGGTGGTGAGCGGCGGGCTGGTCGTGCTCGGCTCGCTCACGCTCCCGGGTGTCCGGAGGTCCGTGGGGTATGCGCGGCGGTTCCTGCGGGACCTGGTGCCGGCGGCCCATCCCCGGTTGGACGACCTGGTGACCGTCACGAGCGAGACCGTCACCAACGCCATCGTCCACACGGACTCGGGTGACGGCGGCCGGGTGACGATCAGCCTGCTGGCGGGTGGTGACCTCTACCGCCTGGAGGTCGCCGACGACGGGGCGGGCGGCAGGCGCCCGCATCCCAGGGCGGAGGCCGGGGCCGAGAGCGGGCGCGGGCTGTGGCTCGTGGAAGCCCTGTCGGACGGCTGGGGATTCCGGGCGGACGGGGCGCGCACCGTCGTGTGGGCGGAGTTCCGAGCCGGTGGGAACTCGTCCGGAAACACCGACAGGGGGTTGTCGGAATGCTCCCGGACGCTGGTGCCCGCAGCGTTCGAAGGAGGAGATCGATGAGCGTTCCCGCGTTCAACACCGTCGCGTGGTTCCAGGTCGGCACCGACGCGCCGGAGGAGGCCCGCCGCTTCTACGGCGACCTGTTCGGCTGGAAGATCGAGGCCGACCCCGACGGCGACGGCTACGACCTGGTCCGCTACCCGGGAGCCGACATCCCCGTGGGCGGCATCTCGCACGAGGCCGGCGCGTCCGGCAGGCACGCGATGTTCCTGGTCATGGTCGAGGACGTCGACGCCCTCTGCGCGGAGACCGAGAAGCACGGCGGCAAGGTGGCCCTGCCCACGGTCACCGCGAGCACCGGCCTGAAGTTCGCCTACCTCCAGGACCCGGCGGGCAACACCTTCGGCGTCTTCTCACCCGCGGCGAGCTGACCGCGAAAGCACGAAGGGCCCCGAGGCGAACCTCGGGGCCCTTCCGGCGTTCGCGGCCTACACCTCCGCGATCACCGCGTTCTACAGAGGATCACGCGTCTCCGCCTGTGTTGCTCTCCGAGCTGCCGACGCCGTTGGCGAACACGTCGCTGACGTCCGCGTCGAGGCGGTAGCGCTGGATCGCCTGCTGGAGCGTCTCCGGCTTGATCTCGCCGTGCCGGGCGAGCCGGGTCAGCACCGCCAGGACGATCGACGCGGCGTCCACGTGGAAGAAGCGGCGGGCCGCGGCGCGGGTGTCGGAGAAGCCGAACCCGTCGGTGCCGAGCGAGGTGTAGTCCGTGTGGACCCACGGGGCGATCTGGTCGGGTACGGCGCGGGTGTAGTCCGTTACCGCGACGATCGGCCCGGCGACGTTCTCCAGCCTGCGGGTCACGTACGGGACGCGCTGCTCGGCGTCCGGGTTCAGCAGGTTCCACTCGTCGCACTCGCGGGCCTCGCGGGCCAGCTCGTTCCACGAGGTCGCCGACCACACGTCGGCGGCGACGCCCCAGTCCTCGGCGAGGAGCCGCTGCGCCTCCAGGGCCCACCGGCCGCCGACGCCGGACGCGAGGATCTGCGCCCGCGGGGTCTCGCCGTTCCCGGCGACGGTCTCCGGGGCGGCCTTGTACGGGTACAGGCCCTTGAGGAGGCCGTCGACGTCGACGTCGTCGGGCTCGACCGGCTGCTGGTACGGCTCGTTGTAGACGGTCAGGTAGTAGAAGATGTTCTCGCCGTCCGGGTGCTCCTCGGACGTCCCGTACATGCGGCGCAGCGCGTCCTGGACGATGTGCGCCAGCTCGAACGCCCACGTCGGGTCGTAGTGGACGCAGGCCGGGTTGGACGCGGCGAGCAGCGGGGAGTGGCCGTCGGCGTGCTGGAGGCCCTCACCGGTGAGGGTGGTGCGCCCGGCGGTGGCGCCGAGGAGGAACCCGCGGCCCATCTGGTCGGCGAGCGCCCACATCTGGTCGCCGGTCCGCTGGAACCCGAACATCGAGTAGAAGATGTACACCGGGATCATGTGCTCGCCGTGCGTCGCGTACGCGGTGCCCGCGGCGATCGCCGACGCCATCGACCCGGCCTCGCTGATGCCCTCGTGCAGCATCTGGCCGCTCTGCGACTCCTTGTAGGACAGCAGCAGCTTGCGGTCCACCGCGTCGTAGGTCTGCCCGTGCGGCGAGTAGATCTTGGACGTGGGGAACAGCGAGTCCATGCCGAACGTGCGGTACTCGTCCGGCGCGATCGGCACGAACCGGGCGCCGATGTTCTCGTCCTTGATCAGGTCCTTGAGCAGCCGGACGAACGCCATGGTCGTCGCGACGTTCTGCTTGCCGGAGCCCTTCTTCAGCTCGCTGTAGACGGGGTCGCCGGGCAGCTTGAGCGGCTTGGCCCGCACGACGCGCTTCGGCAGGAACCCGCCGAGCGCGGCGCGGCGCTCGCGCATGTACTGGATCTCGTCGGAGTCCTCGCCCGGGTGGTAGTAGGGCGGGAGCGGCGCCTCCAGGGCGGAGTCCGGGATGTCCAGGTAGAGGCGGTCCCGGAACTCCTTCAGCTCGGCCTTGGTGAGCTTCTTCATCTGGTGGGTGGCGTTGCGGGCCTCGAAGTCGGAGCCCAGCGTCCAGCCCTTGATGGTGTGCGCGAGGATCACGGTCGGCTGCCCGACGTGCTCGCGGGCCGCCTTGAACGCCGCGTAGACCTTGCGGTAGTCGTGCCCGCCGCGCGACAGCTTGCGCAGCTCGTCGTCCGACAGGTGCTGGACGATCCGGCGCAGCCGCGGGTCCGCGCCGAAGAACTTCTCCCGGATGTACTCGCCGGACTCGACGGTGAACGTCTGGAACTGCCCGTCCGGGGTCGTGTTCATCTGGTTGACGAGCACGCCGTCGACGTCCTGCGCGAGCAGCGGGTCCCAGTCGCGGCCCCAGATGACCTTGATGACGTTCCAGCCGGCGCCGCGGAAGTAGGACTCCAGCTCCTGGATGATCTTGCCGTTGCCGCGGACCGGGCCGTCGAGCTGCTGGAGGTTGCAGTTGATGACGAACGTGAGGTTGTCGAGCTCCTCGCGGGCGGCGAGGCCGATCGCGCCGAGCGACTCGGGCTCGGCCATCTCGCCGTCGCCGAGGAACGCCCACACGTGCGAGCGGGACGTGTCCTTGATCTTCCGGTTGTAGAGGTAGCGGTTGAACCGGGCCTGGTACACCGAGTTGATCGCGGTGAGGCCCATGGACACCGTGGGGAACTCCCAGAAGTCCGGCATGAGCCGCGGGTGCGGGTAGGACGACAGGCCGCCGCCCGGATGCGAGTGCTCCTGGCGGAACCCGTCGAGCTTCTCCTCGGGCAGGCGTCCCTCAAGGTAGGCGCGGGCGTAGATGCCGGGTGAGGCGTGGCCCTGGATGAAGACCTGGTCGCCGGACTCGCCGTGGTCCTTGCCGCGGAAGAAGTGGTTGAAGCCGACCTCGTACAGCGACGCGGCGGAGGCATAGGTCGCGATGTGGCCGCCGACACCGATCTCCGGGCGGTTCGCCCGCGACACCATGATCGCGGCGTTCCACCGGATGTAGGCGCGGATGCGCCGCTCCACGTGCTCGTCGCCGGGGAACCAGGGCTCGTGCTCCGGCGGGATGGTGTTGATGAAGTCGGTGCTGCGCAGGCCGGGCACCCCGACCTGCAGCTCCCGTGCCCTCTCCAGGAGCCGGAGCATCACGTACCGGGCCCTGCCGCGGCCTTCTGTCTTGATGACCGTGTCCAGCGACTCCAGCCACTCCCGGGTTTCATCCGGGTCGATGTCCGGCAGCTGGCTCGGCAGGCCGTCGCTGATGATCGAAAAGCGTTGACGTCCGGAAGCCACGGGGTCCCCTCTGTCCTTACGTCCATGCGGGTGAGACCGGGGCCTCCGCGCGGGTCGGCCACCGGTCCCCGGCAGACTGTTGTCGCTCGTCTCAGATTCCATCGTCGCCGTTTATGACGGCTAACGCATCTCTACCAACCGGTAACCATTCTCCCCGGTCAACCGGGGTACGCACCTGGGAGAGCGGTTTTTCCCGACGAGATCGGAGGAGCCATGAACGGGCGAGTCGGAGACCGGCTGCTTGTCCACGGCAACATCGTGGGGCAGCCCGACCGGCAGGGGGAGATCCTGGAGGTGCGGGGCGAGAACGGAGGTCCGCCGTACCTGGTCAGGTTCGACGACGGCCACGAGACCCTGGTGTACCCGGGGCCCGACGCGGTGATCGAGACCAAGGAGCGGATGTCCCGCTGACCGGAGCGAGCACATACCG
>NZ_BMRO01000001.1:636274-654261 GCF_014648675.1 Actinomadura livida | reverse complement strand
CCGGGGCCGCGGATCGGGTATGCCGGGGATCATGGAGAGCACCGTGGTCCGCGTGACGACCGGGGCGCGCGAGGTCGTGCACGACATCACTGCGGAGTGCGAGCGGTTCGCGGCGTCGGCGGGCGGCGACGGGCTGCTGCACGTCTTCGTCCCGCACGCCACCGCAGGCGTGGCGATCATCGAGCTGGGGGCGGGCAGCGACGACGACCTCCTGGCCGCTCTCGGGGACCTGCTGCCGGCGGACGACCGCTGGCGGCACGCGCACGGCTCCCCGGGACACGGGCGGTCGCACGTGATGCCCGCGCTCGTCCCGCCGTTCGCGACCCTGCCGGTGATCGGCGGGAGGCTCGCGCTCGGGACGTGGCAGTCGGTCGCTCTGGTGGACCTCAACGTCGACAACCCCGATCGTGAGATTCGGTTGTCGTTCCTAAAGGGATGAGCGCCGCGAACCGGGGGGTGTGGGGGGTCGTCCCCCCACGAAGCGCCCGGATGAGCGCCGCGAACCGGGGGGTGTGGGGGGTCGTCCCCCCACGAAGCGCCCGGATGAGCGCAACGAACGGGATCCCTCACGGGGGGCCGGGATGAGCGGACCGCGTGTCACCCTGCGTGGGGGCGCTGTCACAGCGATTTCCGTAATCGGGCCAATGAGGCCACCAAAAGCCGGGAAGACACTTGCGCTAGGGGCCCTCACTTGTGTGGACTGTCCCGCAAACACCGCACAGGTGCGGGCGGGCCACCCGTCCCGGGGGCCGGAACAGATACATGCACGACACCGTGCGGACTTGACGACCATGGGAGGACTTTCGTGAGCGCGACCGCGGGTCAGGCGCAGTCTGAGCGCAGCCTGGCCGAACGGCTCGGCCTGAAGGCGGGCCAGGTGGTGCAGGAGATCGGCTACGACGACGATGTCGACGAGGAGCTCAGGGAGTCCGTCGAGGCCGTCACGGGGAACGAGCTGGTCGACGAGGACTACGAGGACGTGGTCGACGTCGTGCTGCTGTGGTGGCGCGAGGAGGACGGCGACCTGTTCGAGGGCCTGACCGACGCGATGATCCCGCTCACCGGCGGCGGCAACATCTGGCTGCTGACGCCCAAGGCGGGCCGCGACGGGCACGTGGAGCCCAGCGACATCGGCGAGGCCGCGCAGACGGCCGGGCTGTCCCAGACCAGCAGCGTCAGCGCCGCCAAGGAGTGGTCGGGAACGCGGCTGGTCGCGCCCAAGGTCCGCAAGTAGCCCCCGGCGCCCGGCGACCCGGGCGGCGCGGGGTGGCAGACTGATCCCGTCCCCCACGCCGGTGGGGGGCGGGGTGTGATCCCGCCGCGGGCGGGGACGGAACGGCGGGAGAGGTCTTGGCTGTTGAGGTGGGCGACGCCGCCCCGGAATTCGAGCTGAAGGACCAGCACGGCACCCCGGTGAGGCTGTCGGAATTCCGCGGCGAGAAGAACGTCGTCCTGGTGTTCTACCCGCTGGCGTTCAGCGGCGTCTGCACCGGCGAGCTGTGCCAGATCAGGGACGAGCTGCCCACGCTGGGCGGCGACGACGTCCAGGTGCTGGCGGTCTCGGTCGACTCGATGTTCGCGCTGCGCGCCTGGGCCGACCAGGAGAAGTACCGGTTCCCGCTGCTGTCGGACTTCTGGCCCCACGGCGGGACGGCGCAGCGTTACGGCGTGTTCGACGAGGGCAAGGGCGTCGCCGTGCGCGGCACCTTCATCATCGACACCGAGGGCGTGGTCCGCTGGAAGGTCGTCAACGCGATCCCGGACGCACGCGACATCGACGAGTACCGCAAGGCGCTCGCCGGGCTCTGAGCGAATCGGACCGGCACCGGCCGCGTGGCCGGAACCGGTCCCCGCACCCTTGGAGGTGTGATGCCCTGCTTCCGGTGCGGGGCGCGGCAGACCGACCCCGTGCGCGGCGCGAGCCCGTGGAAGCGCGGGGTCCGGGCGGATCGGCAGGTGCTGATCTGCCCCGGCTGCCAGGCCGTCCGCGACTGGGCGGACGATCTCGACCGCTGCTCGGCCTGCGGCTCGGCCGCCCTGGTGTGCCGGCTCGGCGAGGTCGAGTGCCGCGACTGCGGGCACACCCGGGAGGCCGCCCCCGCCGACCTCGTCCGTTCGGGCGCCCCGCCGGGCGCCCCGCCGGGCGCCCCACCGGGCGCCCCACCGGGCGGTGCCGCCGACGGCGACCTCTCCGCGGAGGTGGCCGCGGCCCTCAGCCGCGTCCTGAAACGCGGCCCGGCGCTCTGAGCACGGCGCTCTGAGCACGGCGCTCTGAGCACGGCGCAAGCCCCTTCGGCCACCCGGCGGCCGTTCTCGCCGCCGTGCTCCCGATCCGCGCTGCATCACCGCGCCGACCACGGCTTTCGTACTTGACGCGAAAATCCGCATCCTGCCACGCTGCGCGGATGCCGATCGTGCTGATGCAGCTGGTCAACCGGATCACCGGGCGGTCCTGGCGCGTGCCCGCGCTCGTCCTGGCCGCGGCCTTCGTGGTGGGCTGGCTGCTGATGGCGCTGTTCGAGGAGCCCGGCGCCGACATCGCGAAGCCGCACGAGTACATCTGGTACTTCCTCGTCAGCGGCACCACGACCGGCTACGGCGATCTGGCCCCGGCCACGACCGGCGGGCGCATCGGCGGCGTGATCATCATCGGGGCGGGGCTGACCGCCGGGCTCGTGATGTTCGCCGAGCTGACTCTCTGGATGGGGAAGGGACGGACGATGAGGGCCAACGGCCAAGCGCGGCTGCACCTGAAGCGGCACATCGTGATGGTCGGCTACCACCGTGACGGCCTGCGGGCCATCATCGGCCAGCTCCGCGCGGACCGGGAGTTCGCCAGGACTCCCGTCGTCGCGATCTTCTGGCCGGACGAGCTGACGGGCGAGAATCCCGATCCGGACCTGTACGACGTGGTCGCCTTCGGCGAGACGGCCTACGAGCGTGCGTGCCTGGAGGCCGCCAAGACCGTGGTGGTCGTCGGCCACACCGACGACGAGACCGTCCGGGTGATGCTGGGCGTGGAGGCGTACCTGCGGCGCAAGGGCGATCCGGCCGTCCACCTGCTGGCGGGGGTGCACGAGGGCAACCGCCGCGTGGAGATCACCGAGGCGCTGCGGCTGATCGGCGCGGACATCGAGCCGGTCGACATCGACGACTCCGCCGTGGTGGCGGCCGCGATCCGCAACCCGGGGATCGCCGCGATCTACCACAACCTCGCCAGCACCCTGGACGCCGACGGCGCCCTGTACCGGGTGAACATCCCGGAGGACGCCGGCGAGTGGTCCCGGATGGACGTCGCGATCTTTCTCCTGCGGCGCGGCAGTACCCTGCTCGCCGTCGGCGAGTCGCATCGCCCCGACACCACGTTCCGGCTGACCGCCGCCCCGGACGAGATGGTCCGCGGCGGCCAGGCCCTGGCGGTGGTGGCCCGCACCCGTCCCGACGTCCCCTGGCACGAGCTGTGAAAGGCCGGGAGGGCGCCCGCGCGCCCGCTGGGGCGCCCTCCCGGTTGCCGCGTCGCGCGCGGCCCGGAGCACAGGTCCGAGGCTCCGGGGCCTCCCCGCGCGCTCGCGGGGTCAGGCCGCCTGCCGGTGGTCGGCGTCCAGCAGGTGGTAGAGCAGCAGGAGCTGCGTGATGGCGAGGGGGTCGCTGGTGCCCGCGTCGCCGAGGTGGCCGAGGACCCCGGGGTCGGGGAGGGCCGTGCCGGCGCGCGGGCCGAGGTGTTCCAGTATGGCCTTCTTGACGACCTGCGACTCCTCCGGGGAGACGTATCCGTGGACGTGCAGCGCGTCGACGGGGCGCCCGTCGGTGTCGCGGTGCAGGCGCAGGTGCATCGCCGTCTCGGTCCGGTCGGCGCCTACGCCGGCGGGGCCGCTGTCCAGGACGTCCGCCAGGTCGGGGTGGTCGATCGTGGGGCGGAGCAGCAGCTCGGCGGACAGCGGGGTGCCGGGCGGGTCGAGCCGCCCGGCGACGGGCGCGAACCGCACGACGATGTCGGCGTGCTTGCGCTGGGGACGGATGTAGGCGGCGCTCTCGGGCTCGCGGCGGTCGAGCTCGGCCATCACCTGCTCTGGCGTGTACCCGCGTTTGGCGCAGTCGCGGCGCACCTTCCACGAGTGGCGCAGCGGCTCCGGCGGGTCGAGGTAGACGGTGATGTCGAAGCAGGCGCGGGCCATCCGGGTGTGCAGCGGGAGCAGCCCCTCGACGATCACGAAGTCGCGCGGCTCGACCAGCTCGGGGCGGACGAGTTCGCCGGTGGAGTGGTCGTAGACGGGCTTGAGGATCGGCTCGCCCATCGACAGCAGCTGCAGGTGCTGCTCCATGATGTCGATGTGGTTGCAGTCGGGGTGCAGCGCCGTGAACGGCTTCCCGGCGCGTTCGGCGCGGTCGTAGCGGTGGTAGTCGTCCACGCAGACCGCCGTCATCCGGTCGGCTCCCAGGCACTGGACGAGCCCCCGGGTGAGGGTGGTCTTGCCGGCGGCGCTGTCGCCCGCGATGGCGAGCATGACGGGGCGGCGGCCCGCTCCCCGCGCCCGGAGCATATGCACGATCCGATGGGGCACCTTGCTCCTCCGTCCTGCGGAAACCGGTTTTCGTCTAGGAGAGTACGGGGTGGACGGCGGGTGACACTTCCCCCATCTAGGGGAGTGCGGGGGTGAAACGGCGGAGGAAGCCTCCGCATCTCCGCCCGGGTCGGCCTACTGGTGAGTAGCTTCCGGTTGTTATCGTGCGGGAATGAGCAGCGTCCCCGTACGCGTCGTCCTGGTCGACGACCACGAGATGATCCTCGCCGGGCTGCAGGCCATGCTGGCCGGGTTCTCCGGGCGCGTACGCGTCGTCGGACAGGCGGGGACGGGGGACGACGCCGCCCGGCTGGTCACCACGCTGCGTCCCGACGTCGTCCTGCTGGACGTGCGGCTCGGGCCGGAGAGCGGCCTCGACCTGTGCCGCCGGATCACCGGGCACGTCCCGGAGACCCGGGTGGTGTTCCTGTCGGTGTACGACGACGAGCAGTACGTCTTCGAGGCGCTGCGGGCCGGGGCGGGCGGGTACCTGCTCAAGCGGGTGGACGGCCCGGAGCTCGTCCGGCGGCTGGAGGAGGTCGCGCAGGGCGAGACGGTCGTCGACGCGACGCTCGCGGGCCGGATGGCGGTCACCGCGGCCCGGCTGACCCGCGGCGAGTTCTGGCCCGGCGCCAACCGCGGCCTCACGCAGCGCGAGAGCGAGGTGCTGTCGCTGCTGGTGGGCGGCCTGTCCAACAAGGCGATCGCGGCGCGGCTCGTGCTGAGCGAGGAGACCGTGAAGAGCCACCTGCGCGCGCTCTACCGCAAGCTGGAGGTGACCGACCGGTCCGCCGCGATCGCGGTCGCGCTGCGCGAGGGGCTGTTCCGGTGACGGGCGCCGGGCCGCTGGAACTGCTCGCGGGCCGCGGGACCGACCTGCTCGTCCGCGTCGTGGCGGCGGCCTGCTCCGCCCGCGAGCTGCCGCGGATGGCCGAGGAGCTGGCCGGGCTGGTCGTCCGGTCGGCGCGGGCGCTGACGTTCTGCGACGTGTACGTCCTGGCGGAGGACGAGCGCGTCCTGGAGTGGAAGGGCCCGCCCGTCCCGCTGGGGGAGGGCGACGTCGGCTGGGTCGCCGCGCACGGTCGGCCACGCCGGCACCCGGACGGGCGCGGCGCCGCGGTCCCGGTGCACAGCGAGGGCACCGTGATCGCGGTAATCGACGTCCGCTCGGCCGGGGCGCCGCCGCCCGAGGACCTGGAGCTCGTCACCGCGCTCGCCGGCCTGTTCGCGCCCGTGCTGTGCTCGTGCCGCCGGCTGCGCACCGCCCGCGAGCGGGAGCACTCCGCCGAGCGGTTCGCGGAGCGGGCCGTGCAGGCGCAGGAGGCCGAGCGGTCCCGGCTGAGCCGGGAGATCCACGACGGCATCGCGCAGCGGCTCGCCAGCCTCGGCTTCCACCTGTCGGCGGCCGAGCGGGCCATGCCCGAGCACCACCCCGAGGGACTCGCGCAGATCATGATGGCGCGCCGGCTGTGCGAGCTGGCGGCGGCCGAGACCCGCGCCGCGATCGGCGGGCTGCGCCCGCCCGTGCTGGACGACCTGGGCCTGTCGGCGGCGCTGGCCACCCTCGCCCGCGAGGCGGGGGACGGCCCCGGCCCGTCCGGCCCGCTCGACGTGACGGTCACCGTCGAGGGCGAACTGGAGGACGCGCTGCCCGACCACGTGCAGACCGCGCTGTACCGGATCGCGCAGGAGGCGGTCGGCAACTGCCTGCGGCACGCGCAGGCGACCTGCGTCGACCTGCTGCTGGAGCACTCCCACGACCGGGTCAGGCTGAAGGTCCGCGACGACGGGATCGGGTTCCCGGTGCGGGACGTCCTCGGGCAGGGCGGCCGCGGAAGCCGCCCCGACTCCTACGGCCTGCGCGGCATGCGCGAGCGCGCCGAACTGCTCGGCGGGCGGGTCGCGGTGACGAGCAGGCCCTCGGCCGGGACGACCGTCGAGGCCGTGATCCCCATCCCCGGGCGGCACCGGGGCGGGGTCAGTCCGTCCTGAGCACCCGGAACGCGATCCCCGCCCTGGTCAGCCGCTCGATGAGGGCGTCGCCCATCGCGGCGGCGGTCGTGACCTGACCGGCGGTCTCCGGGAGGTCGTCATGGGCCAGGCACAGCGCCGACTCGGCGAGCATCTTGGCGGTCTCCCCGTAGCCGGGGTCGCCGCCCGCGACCTCGGTGACCACGCGCCGGCCGCCCCCTTCGCCGGCGAACTTCACGCTGAACCAGTTGCGGGCGCGCTGCTCCGCGGACGGGCCCTCGCCCGGCGCGCGGAGCCGCAGCAGCAGCCCGCGGGTCGGCCGCAGCGCCGCGAGGACGGCCACCACCCCGGCGCCCGCCGCCATCCCCGCGGCGACGGGGAGCCGCTTGACGGCGACGTAGTGGCCGTAGGAGAAGTCGGGGCCGTAGCGGTCCAGGGCGGCCGCGGAACGGACGACGACCTGCGGGTCGAGGGTGGGCAGCGGCAGCGTCCAGCCGCCCGCGAGCCGGGCCTTCGGCGCGGGGCGGCGCGAGACGCGCACCCGCCGCCCGGCGGGCCGCTCCTCCATCGCGCGGCGCTCCCGCTCGGCGCGCACCAGGCCCGCGGGGTCGGCGAACACGCCGATCGCCGAGTGCAGCGTGCCGCCGGACGCGTCCGCGCGGGCGCGCACGAACCCCTCGACGTGGAGCGGGACGCCTTCCGGGAGCTGCTTCACCGTGAAGTAGGCGCCGAGGTCGTGGGGGACGGAGTCGAACCCGCAGGCGTGCACGATCCGCGCGCCGCTGCGCTCCGCCTCCCGGTGGTACTTCACGTACATCCGGTCGACGAAGGTCGGCTCGCCGGTGAGGTCCACGTAGTCGGTCCCGGCGCGCGCGCACGCCGCCACCAGCGGCTCGCCGTACTTGGCGTACGGGCCGACGGTGGTGATGACGACACGCGCCGAGTTCGCGACGGCCTCGATGGACGCGGCGTCGCCGCTGTCGGCGTGCAGCAGCGGAAGGTCGGCGCACGCGGGGTCGAGCTCGGCCAGCCGCTCGCGGACGGACGCCAGCTTGGCCTCGTTGCGTCCGGCGAGGGCCCAGCGCGTGCCGGGATCGGCGTGCCGGGCCAGGTACTCGGCGGTCAGGGCGCCGGTGAACCCGGTGGCGCCGAAGAGGACCAGGTCGTACGGGCGGTCCGGGCCGGGCTTTCGGTCGGCGGTCATCGTTGCCCCTTTCGCGGTTTCCGAACCCGATTCTGTCCTGTCCGGTGCCGTTCGTGCGCGGTGGCGCGGCGATGTGAGCGACCGCACTCGTCTAGGGTTTGATCAGTCGAGGGGGTGGTGGCGTGACCGGGCTGGCCGTGGCGATGGATCTCGCCGCCGTGGGATTCTTCGCGGGCTTCCTGTTCCTGGTGACCCGCCGGGAGACCGTCCCGGCGGACGAAGGCGGCCGGACCGTCGCGATGATCCTGATCGCGGTCAGTCTGGCCCTGCTGTCGGTGCCGCTCTGGAGCCTCCCGTAGCCTCGGCGGCGCTTTCGTGCCCGTTTCGATCCGGTCCGCTGCCACCCGGCGCACTCCAGCCCGGGGCGTCCAGCAGGTGCCGGACGAACAGCAGCGTCGTCGCGGACGGCGCGGCCCCGCCCACCGCGTGCCAGGGCCGGTCGAGGGGCATCCCCGGCGCGTCGACGACGACGAGGCGTCCCGCGTCCAGCTCGGACCCGACGGCGTCCCGCGAGACCAGCGCCACCCCGAGCCCGGCCGCCGCGCCCGCGATCACCGCGCCGTTCGAGCCGAGCACGAGCCGCGGCGGCGACGCCTCCCGCTCGGCCAGGTAGGCGTCCGCGCTCGCCCGCGTCCCCGAACCCGGCTCGCGCATCACCCACGGCGTGCCCGCCGGTGTGAACCCGTCCGCGAGATGCGGCGCGCCCACGACGACCAGCTCGTTCGGGCGCCGGGCCAGGACGGTCGCCGCGAGCCCGGCGGGCGGGCGCCCGGCCAGCACCAGATCGGCCTCGTGCGCGGCGAGGCTGCTCCACACCTGGCGGCGCGGCCCGACCTCCAGCGTCAGCTCGACGTCCGGCCAGCGCTCCCGGAAGGAGGCGAGCAGCTCCGGGAGCAGCTGGTCGGCGGCGGTCGTCACCGCCGCCAGCCGCAGCGTCCCGCGCCCCGGGTCGGCCGCGCCGCGCGCCGCGGCCCGCCCCTCCTCAAGCAGCCCGAGGACCTGCCGCGCGTACCCCGCGTAGGCGGCCCCGGCGGCGGTCAGCCGCAGCCCGCGCCCCTCCTTCCGGACGAGCGGGACGCCGAGATCACGGGTCAGCGCCGCGACCGCCGCCGACACCGCCGACTCCGTCACGTACAACCGCCGCGCCGCCGCCCGCACCGACCCCGTGTCGGCGAGCGCGACGAACGTCCGCAACCGCGCCTCGGTCACCCGCCCGCCCTCCTCGCTCAAGTGAACGCTTAATGGTCACCGTAGAACACTTGATGGACATCACAAGTGTCGGGGGGCGAAGCTCGAACTGTTCACGGTCCACGTGGCCGGGACGCGGCGCCCGCCCCGACCCCTGGGGCATGCCGTCCTTCACCGGGGCGGGCCGCCGCGCCCCGTGATCCGACCTCGGGCTTAAGGAGAGCGGCGATGAGCGCAGGCAGATGGTCGGCGGGCGTGATCCCCTACGCCGAGATGGGCTACTGGCGCCCGGACTACCAGCCGAAGGACAGCGACATCCTCGCCGCCTTCCGGATCACCCCGCAGGAGGGCGTCCCGCCCGAGGAGGCGGGCGCGGCGGTCGCGGGCGAGTCGTCCACCGCCACCTGGACGGTGGTGTGGACGGACAGGCTCACGTCCTACGAGAACTACCAGGGCAAGTGCTACCGGGTGGAGCCCGTCCCAGGGCAGGAGAACCAGTTCATCGCCTACATCGCCTACGACCTCGACCTGTTCGAGGAGGGGTCGATCGCGAACCTGACGTCGTCCATCATCGGAAACGTCTTCGGGTTCAAGGCGCTGAAGGCGCTGCGCCTGGAGGACATGCGGATCCCGGCCCACTACGTGAAGACGTTCCAGGGCCCCGCGCACGGCATCGTCATGGAGCGCGAGTACCTCGGCAAGTTCGGTCGCCCGCTGCTGGGCGCGACCGTCAAGCCGAAGCTCGGGCTGTCCGCGCGCAACTACGGCCGCGTCGTCTACGAGGCGCTCCGCGGCGGCCTCGACTTCACCAAGGACGACGAGAACATCAACTCACAGCCCTTCATGCGCTGGCGCGACCGCTTCCTCTACTGCATGGAGGGCGTCAACCGGGCGCAGGCCGCGACGGGCGAGGTCAAGGGCCACTACCTCAACGTCACCGCCGGGACGATGGAGGACATGTACGAGCGCGCCGACTTCGCCAAGGAACTCGGCAGCGTCATCGTGATGATCGACCTCACCATCGGCTACACGGCCATCCAGTCGATGGCCAAATGGGCGCGGGCCAACGGCGTCCTCCTGCACCTGCACCGCGCCGGCCACTCCACCTACACGCGGCAGAAGAGCCACGGCGTCAACTTCCGCGTCATCGCCAAGTGGATGCGGCTGGCGGGCGTCGACCACATCCACGCAGGGACGGTCGTCGGCAAGCTGGAGGGCGACCCGAACAGCGTCCGCGGCTACTACGACACCCTCCGCCTGGACAGGGTGGAGGCCGACCCCGTGAAGGGCCTGTACTTCGACCAGGAATGGGCGTCGATGCCGGGCACGATGCCCGTCGCGTCCGGCGGCATCCACGCCGGCCAGATGCACCAGCTCCTGCACTACCTCGGCGAGGACTCGATCCTCCAGTTCGGCGGCGGGACGATCGGCCACCCGATGGGCATCGCGGCCGGCGCCACCGCCAACCGCGTCGCGCTCGAAGCGATGATCAAGGCGCGCAACGAGGGCCGCGACTACCTCGCCGAGGGCCCCGACATCCTCCGCGCGGCCGCCAAGAACAGCCGCGAACTGGACGTCGCCCTGTCCACCTGGGGCGACATCACCTTCACCTACGAGTCCACCGACACACCCGACGTCGTCGAGACCCCAGTGAGCGTGTGACATGCGGATCACCCAAGGAACCTTCTCCTACCTGCCCGACCTCACCGACGAGGAGATCACCGCGCAGGCCGGCTACGCCCTCGGCCAGGGCTGGCCGTGCTCGGTCGAGTTCACCGACGACCCGCACCCGCGCAACTCCTACTGGGAGATGTGGGGCCTGCCCATGTTCGACCTCACCGACCCGGCAGGCGTCCTGTACGAGATCAACGAGTGCCGCAAGGCGTACCCGGGCCACTACATCCGGCTGAACGCCTACGACGCGAGCTACGGGCGGCAGACGACCGCGCTGCAGTTCATCGTCCAGCGCCCGGCCGAGGAGCCCGGGTTCCGCCTCGACCGCGAGGAGACGTCCGACCGGCGCGTCCGCTACACCCTCCACCCGTACGCGCTGGACCGCCCCGAGGGCGACCGGTACGGGGCGGGACGTTGAGCGAACGCCCCGGTTTCGGGATGCGCCAGAACGGCTCCCCGGCGGCGGCCCCCACCCCGCCTCCCGCCGCCGGGGAGCCGTTCACCCCCGGAGCCGAGCCGCTCCCTCCCGGAGCCGAGCCGCTGCCGCCCGGAGCCCGCGTCGACCTCGCCCGGGAACGCGCCGACTCCCAGGTCGACGGCGTCCTGGACGCCCTGGACCGCGAGCTCGTCGGCCTCGCGCCGGTCAAGACCCGCATCCGGGAGATCGCCGCGCTGCTGCTGGTCGACCGCGTCCGGGCCCGCTTCGGCATCGACTCGGGACGCCCCAACCTGCACATGTGCTTCACCGGCGGGCCCGGGACGGGCAAGACGTCCGTCGCGCTGCGGCTCGCCGAACTCCTGCACCGCCTCGGCTACGTCCGCCGCGGCCACCTGGTCTCCGTCACCCGCGACGACCTCGTCGGCCAGTACGTCGGCCACACCGCCCCCAAGACCAAGGAGGTCCTGAAGAGGGCCATGGGCGGCGTCCTCTTCATCGACGAGGCGTACTACCTCTACCGCGCCGAGAACGAGCGGGACTACGGGCAGGAGGCCATCGAGATCCTCCTCCAGGTCATGGAGAACCAGCGGGACGACCTGGTCGTCGTCCTCGCCGGCTACAAGGACCGCATGGACTCCTTCTTCGCGTCCAATCCCGGCATGAGCTCCCGCATCGCCCACCACATCGACTTCCCCGACTACGAGCCGGACGAGCTGGAGGCGATCGGCCACCTGATGATGGACCGGGAGGGCTACGGCCTGGCCCCCGAGACCGAGCCGGTCTTCCGCGACTACCTCTCCCGCCGCCGTGCGCAGCCCCGCTTCGCCAACGCGCGCTCCGTCCGCAACGCCATCGAACGCGCCCGCCTCCGGCACGCCAACCGGCTCCTCGCCCGGGGCGGCGACGTCGGACGCGAAGATCTCACCACCCTCCACCCGGAAGACTTCCTCGCCAGCCGCGTCTTCGGGTGACCGGTGTCACGTCCGTTAAAGGGATGGGCCCCCGCATGTCCTAATGTTGTGACGGACGACATCAGAGGTGGGGGATAAGTTGCTTAACCCTGAGGAGCTGTACGAGCTCGACGCCGACCTGCCGGAAATGACGGGTCCGGTGCTGCTGCACAGCCTCGACGGCTTCGTTGACGCCGGATCCACCGGGCAGCTCGTGCGCGAGCACCTCCTGGAGGCGCTGGAACACCGCGTCATCGCCCGCTTCGACGTCGACTCACTGATCGACTACCGGGCCCGCCGCCCGCCGATGACGTTCGACCGCGACCACTGGGCCTCCTACGAGGCGCCCGAGCTGGTCGTCCGGCTGCTGCGCGACGAGGCCGGCAGCCCGTTCCTGATGCTGTCCGGGCCCGAACCCGACCGGCTGTGGGAGGGCTTCACCGCGGCCGTCCTGCACCTCGTGAAGCGCCTGGGCGTGGAGCTCGTCGTCGGCTTCCACGGCATCCCGATGGGCGTCCCGCACACCCGCCCGGTCGGCGTCACCTCGCACGCCACCCGGCCGGAGCTGGTCACCCGGAACTCCTGGTTCGACAAGGTCCAGGTCCCCGGCAGCGCCGCCGGCCTCCTCGAACTGCGGCTCGGCGAGGCGGGCCACGACGCCCTCGGCCTCGCCGTGCACGTCCCGCACTACCTCGCCCAGTCCGCCTACCCGGCCGCCGCCGTCGCCGCCCTGGAGGGGGTCATCGACGCCACCGGGCTCGCGCTGCCCGTCGAGCGGCTCCGCGAGGCCGCCGCGGCCACCGACGCCGACATCGCCGAGCAGGTCGACGGCAACGACGAGGTCGAGAAGGTCGTCCGGGCCCTGGAGCAGCAGTACGACGCGTTCGCGGGCGCCGCCGAGCGCGACAACCTGCTCGCCGAATCGGGGGACATGCCCACCGCCGACGAGCTCGGCGCCCAGTTCGAGCGCTTCCTCGCCGAACAGGACGGGCCCGACTCGCCCTCCTAGACATATCCCGCCGCGCCTCGGGTAGGCGAGCCTTGAGGGGAGGTTCGCACGATGGCCCAGAAGGTGAACGAGGTGATGACGCCGGTTCCGGTGGCGGTGTCCCCGGACACGTCCCTGGCGGAGGTCGGCGACCTCATGCGGCAGCACGGCATCGGCGACGTCCTGGTCGTGCACGAGGGACGGCTGCGCGGCCTGGTCACCGACCGCGACATCGTCGTCCGCGCCGTCGCCCTCCAGAAGGACATGACCGGCACCGCCGTGGCCGAGGTCTGCAGCACCAACCTGATCACCGTGGCGCCCGGCGAGGACGCCGACACGGCCGTCCAGTTGATGCGGCGGCACGCGATCCGCCGCGTTCCCGTGGTCGACGGCGACCGCCCGATCGGCATGGTGTCCATCGGCGACCTGGCCGTCCAGCGCGACGAGCGCTCGGCCCTCGCCGACATCAGCGCCGAACCCCCGAACACGTGACCGCGGACCGCGACGTCATCGTGGTCGGCGCGGGACCCGCGGGATCAGCGGTCGCCTGCCACCTGGCCCGCTCCGGCCTGGACGTCCTCCTCCTGGAGAAGACCTCGTTCCCCCGCGAGAAGGTCTGCGGCGACGGCCTCACGCCCCGCGCCGTCCAGGAACTCCGCACGCTCGGCATCGACCTGGACGCCCCGGGCTGGTTCCCCAACAAGGGCATCCGCCTCATCGGCGCCGGCCGCCGCCTCGAAATCGACTGGCCCGACGCGCACGGCCTCACCCGCTCCCGCGCTGACTTGGACGGACTCCTGGCCCGCCAGGCGGTCGCCGCCGGTGCCACCCTCCAGGAGAACACCAAGGTCACCGGCCCGCTCCAGGCGAGAGGCCGCGTGACAGGCGTCAAGACCGAAACGGGCACCCACGAGGCCCGCCTGGTCATAGCCGCGGACGGCGCCTCCTCCCGCCTCTCGGTCGCCCTGGGCCTGCGCCCGTCCGCCACCCGCCCCATCGGCATCGCGGGCCGCCGCTACTTCCGCAGCCCCCGCCACGACGACGCCCACCTGGAGATCTGGCTGGACCTGGCCCCGGCCGGCTACGGCTGGATCTTCGGCATGGGCGACGGCACCTGCAACGTGGGCGTGGCCCTCCTGCGCACCGACCACCCCGACTACCGGAGCCTCCTCTCCCGCTGGCTGACGACCCTCCCGCCCGCCTGGGGCCTCACCGAGGACAACGCCACGGGCCCCCTGCGCGGCGCCGCCCTCCCCATGGGCTTCAGCCGCCGCCCCCACTACCTCCCGGGCCTCCTCCTGGTGGGCGACTCCGGCGGCATGATCAACCCGTCCACCGGCGAGGGCATCGCCTACGCCCTGGAGGCCGCCCGCATAGCCGCCGACGTCATCACCACGGCGCTCTCGTCCCCGTCCCCTGAGGAAGTTCTCCGGAAGTACCCGTCCGCCCTCAAGAAGGCCAACGGCGGCCCCTTCACCCGCGGCCGAGCCTTCACCCGCGCCATAGCCGACCCTCGCATCATGCACCTGGCCACCCACCAGGGCCTCCGCCACCCGACCCTGATGCGCTACGCCCTACAAACCGTAGGCGCCTTCCAACCCCGCACCACCACCTGACCTCTCCCCGAACCCGTCCGTTTCGCGATGCCCCCAGCCGACCGGGTACGCTTTCCCGTCAACACCGGGCGCGTAGCTCAGGGGTAGAGCACTCGCCTTACAAGCGAGTGGCCGCAGGTTCGAAACCTGCCGCGCCCACCAGCAGAAACCCCCTGTTCCCGATCATGGAAACAGGGGGTTCGTGCCATTAGCGTGCCATTAGCCGACGAGCGCGAGCGTTCCGGCCGCCCCATCGTCGTCATCCGGGTTGGCGTTGTTGATCATGCCGTCCATGGCTTGGGCGATCGCCCGGTTACCGCCCGCCGTCCGGTGCTGGTAGATCAGCGCGGCCCGCACGCTGTCATGTCCCATGCGCTCCATGAGGTCGCGGAGCGTCGCGCCGGACTCGGCCGCGAACGTGTTCCCGGTGTGCCGGAGGTCGTGGAAGTGGAGGTTCGGCACGCCGAGCTTGGCCACCGTCTCACCCCACTTGGTAGCCCGCCGGAAGTTCGGCCGCCGCAGGACGCCCCCGCGCTTGCCCGTGAAGATCAGAGCGTCATCCTCGGGATCGGTGAAGTTGCCGAGATGCCGCCGCAGGTCGGGGATGATCGCTTGAGGGAGTGCCACCGTCCGCAGGCCCGCCTGTGACTTGGGCGGCCCGATGATCAGTTCGCCGGAGTCCAGTTCGACCTGTGCTTGCCGGACGGTGACCGTCATGGCGTTGAGGGCGAGGTCCATGCGGCGCAGCGCGGCGACCTCGCCCCAACGGAGGCTTGCGAAGGTCGCAAGGAGGATGAGCGCCCGCAGGTGCTCAGGAACCATCTCAGCGAGCTGGAAGACCTGGGCGACCGTCAGCACCGGCCGCTCATCCGGCTTCTCCTCACCGGCACCTTTGATCCGGCACGGGTTGCGCACGATGATCATGTCATCGGTCGCCGTCATAAGCACGGCCCGCAGCAGCCGGTACGCCTTTGCCACCTCGGAGGCCCCGACGCCCGCACTGATCAGGCTTGCCCGCCACTCGCGGACGGTTGGCGTGTCGATCTTGCCGAGGGACACATTGCCGAGATACGGCGTGATGTGACGGCGGAGAAGTCCCGTGTAGATCTCCACCGTGCGCGCCCGAAGTTCCGGCCGCTCTGTGATCCACTTGGCCGCGTACTCGGAGAGCTTCACCTTTGCCCGTTGCGGGTCCGTCCAGTCGCCGGCGACTAGCTTCGCTTCCAGCAGCGAGAGCTGGCGTTCCGCCTCACGCCTGGAAGCGTACGTTGTTCCGGCCGAGCGCATCTTGCCATCCGGCCCTTGGTACCTGACTTGGAAGCGCCCCGAGGGGAGTTGACGGACGCTTCCGAACCGGCGCTTGCCCCTCCTGTTCGCCATCAAGCGGCCTCTCTGCTCGTAGTTGCCGAAAGTTCGGGAGTGGGGGTGTTGGTCGCTTGGTCGAGTTGCCGACGCCGTTGGATGCGTTCGTTGATCAGCAGCAGTAGGCGTTGTTCTGCGGGTTTCACGTCCGGGTCGCCAGGCCCGGCCCGTTCCCAGACGTGCACGGCGTTCGGGTCGGCCGGGTTGACGACGGGGACACCGGCCTCAGCCAGCCGGGCCAGCACCCACGCCTTGCGGTCGGCTTTGTGATCGGCCAGGGTCTTTCCCGACCATTTGCGGGAGACGAGCACACGTCGGCCGCCGTAGCCGAGGTGTTCGCGTCGGTGTGCTTTGCCCTTGCAGTAGCCGGGCGTCATGCCTTTGCGGGGGTTCTTGGGTTGGACGCCGTAGCGCAGCCAGTTCGCGCACGTCGGTGAGCAGGGCTCGTAGCGGAGTGCTTCGGCCATCCGGTCGACGTGTTCGCGTTGCGCGGTGGTTTCGGCGTTGTGGCATTCGGCGACGCCCTTGACGAGGTACTTGGTCAGGTAGCCGATGAGCTTGCGGGACTGCGGGGAGTCGGCCAGGACGCCTTGTGCGTCGATCTGCCGCCCGAACTTCACCACGTGCAGGGGTTCGGCGTCCTGGTCCTGGCCGAGGGCATCAAGCGCCTCATCCCACGTCGGGAGGACTTCGCCGGTAGTCGGGTCGAGGTACCCGCCCTCTGGACCGGCTGCCTCATCCCAGACAGGGAGTTGCTCCCCCTCGAAGACGACACGATCGGTCGAGGGCCACCACACCTGGTGATAGGTGGCCGCCACCACTTGCCGCAGTTCAGCGCGGGAGATGGTTCCGCGTATGGCCATGTGCAGGTGGGGCGCGAGCCGCCGCTGGGGTTCGACGGCCGCGAAGTACTGCACGTCGTAGCCGACGAACCGGCGCAGGTTCTGCACGAACCGATCGACCAGCTTGGAGAAGTGCAACGCGTCCCGCGCGGCCCGCGTGTAGTCATAGGTGTCCGGGTCGACCGGGGTTCCGTCCGAGCGCACCCGCCCATAGGAGTCCAACGTCAAGGTCAGGAAGATCGACGGCCGAAACGCCTTACCGTCACGGCCCCGGAACACCTTGCCGACCGTGCGGGAGTCGACCGGCCGCCGAGGAAGGTCCGGCGCATCCTGCCGCCTACGAGTCGACCGCGTCCGCCGGCTCTTACTCCCGTCCGTCTTGAGGGCACCGCGCACCCCCGTGCGTTCAAGCTCGTTGTCGAGGTCCCGAATGACCGCGTCCCAGAACTCGGCGTCTTCCCCGTCCGCCGTCCCGTCCTCGGACGCATGGTCACGGGCCGCCGCAGCGTGCGCCCGCATCTCCATCCACGCCCGCTGTTCCTCGTCCGGGTCAGCGCGCGTGATGACGGGTTCTTCGGTCAGGTGCCAGCCTTGACGGCACTGGACCGCGCGGAGCTTGCGCTTGCGTTCGGCGCACGAGGGGCACACCGAGGCCAGGGTGTGCCCGCACGGGACATACACCACCTCGGCCGCACCCGTGTTCAGGTCAACTCGCCGCATCGGTACGGGGCGGATACAGACGCCGTGTTCGACCGCGACCGCTTCCAGCACCCCCCGCGCCAGCGGAGGCAGCGTCTTGACCACCGGTTCCGGTGCAGGCTCGTCTGGGGCGTCGAGGGCGGGTTGGGTGATGCGGGTAGGGGGTTTGGTCACGCCGCCTCCACATCGGGTAGGCCGAGCGCGACCATCGCCCGGATATCGGCATCGGAGACGTACGCCGCCCGGACCCGCAGCGGGTCAGGTGAGGCTTCCAGCCGGACGAACCCGACCCCCGCGCCGACCTCCGGAACCGATGAGATCTGGTCGGCCAGGGCGCCGCGGTCGCGGGCACCGTCACCGAGCACCATGTCGACCTGTTCGTCTTCGTCCAGGCGCAGGGCGATGCGGTCGGGGAACAGGTTGCGCAGGTTGTTGACCTCTTTGCGCGCGTCCTGCTGAGCGCCGATGACGCAGTACCCCACCGACCGGCCCTGCGAGGTGAGCACCGCAAGC
>NZ_BMRO01000001.1:556020-636245 GCF_014648675.1 Actinomadura livida | reverse complement strand
AACGGGAACTCAGCCGAGGGCGTGAACGAGCGCGTCATACCGGCGAAGCGTTCGGCGCGTTCGTTCATGTCCGCCGCGGCTTCCTCCAGGAGCTTGACCATGCCGCCGGACGGGTCGGAGGAGTACCGCCCGTACCGCTCGAACAGCACCCGCCCAAAGCTCAACTCCATGCGCTTGGGATCGACGGCCCACACCTCCACCAGCCCGCCGAGCATGAGCGGCAGCAGCGCGCGGACGGCCGACCAGATGACCGAGCCCTTGCCGGCCCCCGTCGCGCCCGCGATGAGCACGTGCGTGCCGAGGAGCCGCAGCCGCCAGGGCGAGCCGTCCTCACACCGTCCGACCACCACGCCGGACAGGTCGACGTCGGAGGCGTCCGGGATGGGGAGGGCCGGTATCGGTTCGGCGAGGGCATCACGGCGGACGAACTCCAACCAGACCCGTCCCGGACGGTCCCCGTCCCGCACCCGGACCAGAGACGCGCCGAAGCCATGCGCCAGGTTGGCCGTGACCCCCTCCCACGCATCGGGAGCCTGGCCCTTGAGCATCCGGACCAGCACCCGGTCCGACGTGGGACCGCAGCGGACCCGGACCAGGGAGGGCAGGTACTCCCGCCCCTTGTGCATCTTGGTCAGACCCGCGGTGACCAGGACCGGTTGCCAGTGCCGTCGGTAGACGAAGGTGAGGCGCCACCAGGACTGGACGGGACGGGCGATCCAGCGGACGAAGGACGGACGGTCCACTCCCGCCCACACACCCAGGACGACGGCGACGAGGGCCAGGACCAGGACGGGGACGGTCCACCCGAACCGGTAGCCGAGCCAGCCGAGCCCGGTAGCGATGGAGACGGGGACGATGTTGCGAACCAGGAACACCAGGACGCGGACCAGGAAGCGGACGGCGTTGACGATGAGGACCAGGCCCTCGGGCATGTGCCACACCGGAGGCGCCCACTTGGGCGCCGCGAACGGGTCACGCTGGGTTTCGACGGCGACGTTCTCGCCGGGGGCGAGCTTGCGGAACTCCCATGCCATGATGGGTCACACCTCTTCTTTGAGCAGTTCAGGGAGAGGAGAAGGGGCGGCCGGAGATGCGACCTCCAGCCGCCCCACTCACTTGTCAGGCCGCCGACTCGGCCGACGCGCCAGGCGCCGAAGCGCCGTTGAGGACGTGGAGCCGTTCCACCTCGGCCGCGTACCGCGCGAACAACTCGGCGAGCTGGTGAGCGACCCGGACGTCTTGAGCGGTCGGCGCGGTCGGGTTGGTCGGAGTGATCGTCACGTCCGCCCGCGCGTGGGAAATCCCGAGCTGCGCACGGCCACGGTCACGCAAGCACAGCAGCGAGATCTGCTCGTCCGGCCGCAGGGTCACGTGCACCGCCGTCGTCCCGTCCGGGTCGACCGTGAGCGTGGTGTAGCTGTAGGCCCCCATCAGGCAGCCGCTCCCTTCCCCGACGAGCGGCGCGCCGAGGACCGGCCCGACGAGGGGCGACGGCCGCAGCGGTACAGCCGCTCCACTTCCACCGCGTATGCCGCAGCCTGCTCGGCCAGCCGCCGCGCGAACTCCACATCCGAGGCGCCCAGCCGCTCCGGAAGCGTCAGGGTGACCAGCACCCGCCCCGCCGACACCGAGAACAACGGCGTACGCGCCCGAAACGACTTGAACTCGGTCGAGGCCCCGCCGTCAATGGGCAGCGACAGCGCCGACATGCGCCCGCCCGCCATCACGCCGCATCCTTCGCAGCGTTGTCCTTGCCCGAGCGGTTCGCGCCGCCCTTGAAGTTGGCCGGACGCACCGCAGCCGCCTTGAGCGAGTAGGCCAGCCGCCCGGTACCGGAGTTGACGTACGGCGTCACCGCCAGCCCATCGAACTCCACCGGCACGAACGGGAACCCCGCCGGAGCCTCCGGCATCACCGGCTGAACCGGAGCCATCAGCTTGACCTTGAACGTCCCCTTGGACTCCGGATCGGCGTCCAGGACCTCCACCGCCCACACCAGTTCCCCGGTGTCCTTGTCCCGCGCCTGCACGAAGTTCTCCCGGGTCGACCGGTCGAAGTCCCGCACCGGCTCAACACCGCCCTTGATGAACGCGCCGTAGGGGAACACGTCCCCGAACGCGACCTTGAACGGACCCTGCACTGCCATTGCGATCACATCCCTGTCTCGTCTACCCGACAACTCGTATTGTCGAGTTGCTTAGAAGGTAAGCGACGGCGGGCAACTCGACAAGTCGAGTAAGCGAGATTTTGGAGTGACCTACGTCACATCACAGTGCGTACGTGTCTTCCAGGTCGTGAAGCTCGCCAGGGAGCGCCAGGTCAACCACCATGACCGCCCGCCCCTCTGAGTCATGCACCGAAGCCAGAACGCCCAGAACCGGCGATGTCTTGCTGATCTCCAGCAACTTCGCCTCAGCCGAAGTCGGACGCCGCGCGCTCAGCCGTTCCACCACTTGCGCCAGCCGCGCACCGGTACCCGCCTGGACCAGCCGACGCAGGGGAGCAGTCAACGCCTCCGCATGGTCGAGACCGGCCGCACGGCCGACATCTTGGGGGACCCACACCGAGACCAGCTCACAGGGAGTGTCGCCCTCACGATCGATGTACTGACGCCGCAGTACCGTCGCACCGTCCACCACCCCGAGGAGCCGCGCCACGTGCGGCGGAGCGTCCGCCGGCCCCACAGCCACCACATCGACAGACGACTCGGCCTCAGACTGGTCGAGAACCGTTCGCGCCCTTCGCGACTGCTCACTGCCAGCTGGCAGAGGCGCGGCCTTCACAAACGAGCCCCGCCCGTGTTCGCGTTCGATCTCGCCCCGCAACTGCATCGCCTGCAAGGCCCGGACGACGGTGGGACGCGAGACCCCGAACTCCTTGACGAGCCGCGATTCCGAAGGCAGCGCGGACCCAGGCGGGTAGGTCCCGTTCGCGATGCGCCGCCGCAACGCCTGGACGATCTGGGCGTACTTCGGAGGCGCGTACTCCATGTCATCCGACATGACGACCTGCCATCAGCTCGACAACTCAAGTAGTCGAAGCGTAACCACAACCGCCCCCGCCTGTCACACCTTTGCCCAGCTCACCAGGTTGGAAGCGGGATCGGCGACGGCCTAGCTACCGTCCCCACGGGGCACACGTCGCCGATCCCGCGGCTCTACCAACCGGCCGGACGCCGAGAACGCGCCGACTCGATAGCGGTCACCAGCTCTTTGGGCGTCGACGCCTCCACCAGCCGCCACGACCCCCACCACATCAGCGCCCACCACCGCAGGGTGTGGGCACCGAACCACGCCATCACCCCAGGGCACCGCCGTTCGATCTCCCGGCACAGCGCCGGGGCGTCGACCTCACGCCCGTGCAGCACCGCCCTCACGAGCCCGCACTGCGCCACACATCAGACCGCAGGTAATCAACGATCCGTTGAGCCGCGCCCTCTACGTCGGTGGCCGGGTGGTTGTTGTCGACCCGCCACCAGGTGAAGTGGAACCCGTGCAGGACGACGTAGCCGGATATCGGCCGCTCCCCATCCCGGAACACACGGACGGTGAGCCCCGGAATCGCGTCCCTCAATTGGACGTCGATCCCGAGCTTGGCCAGCGCGACATATAGCTCACCCAGGAGCACGAGTTCCACGTCACGTGACCGCATCACGCCGCCTCAACGCCGGTACCTGCGCAGCGCGGGCACTCCTCCGGAACCCGAACCGGCGCAGCGACCGCCGCCGCATCAGCAGGGACGATTACCAGCCGCCGCCGGGGAAGGACGAACTTGCGTTTCCGGCCGCCGCAGGAAACGCAGGGTTCGACAGACGAGGGGTTCGCCGTGGTGTTCTGCAAGGTGGGGACTCCTTGACCGCTCTCGGAACGTCGCGCCACGACGTTAAGAGCGAATCAAGCCCACAACCCGAACTCTCAGTTCGGGTCGACTCCCCGTCCGGGTTCTACGCAGCCACCAGGCCGATGCGCTTGGCCAGAGCCCGCACCTGTGGCGCCATACTCGGCCGCGCCCGTTTCAGCAGCCCACGCACCAGATCACGCGCGAGCACGTTGTACCGCAGATCCTCCGGACCACTGGCCTCAGCGCTCATCAGATGCAGCAACACGGCCGCATCGTCGCGCCGCTGTTCATGCAGCCGCGCCAGCTCCAGATAGAAGGTGGTCTGCCGCTCCAGCGACGGCGACGAGGTGACGTCGATCCGATCGGCGATACTCAGCCCCTCCGCCGATTCGCCTGCCTCCATCTCGACACTCATCGCATGAAGATGGACGTTCGTCGGCCCGAACACCGTCCACATCACGTTGCCCTCACCGGTCGACTTGGCCGCCGGCAACGCGTGTTCCCGCAGCCGATCCCGAGCCGCCCACGCGTCCCCCTGACGCACCGAGGCGACCGACGCCACAAGCCACAACGCGCCCGACATCGCCACCCAGTCGCCGCCCCCATCGAGATGCGGCTTGAGTTCCTCGATCGCATGGACAGCCGTTTCCTCGGCAGCCTCCGACTCATTCTGCGCGATCAGAATGTGCCCGAGATTCCAGTGAGCCCCCGCGATCCTCAGCGGATCATCCGTCTCATACGCCGCCGCGATCGCACGGTCGGCAGCCAGCAACGACAGATCAGTCCGCCCGACCCGCTTGGCGAACGTCCGCAGCAGGAAGTACATGTCCGACGACAACCGGGCCGCTTCCCGCCGCTGTTCAACCTCACCGAACGCCCGAAACGACCGCGCCGCCGCCTGGACGTCCGACAGCAACGCGGGAAATGTCTCGGCGCCCTCCGTGTACCGCCGAGGCGACGTCTGCCAGATCTTCCAGGCCGCATCAACCCTCTGTCGCAGCTCAGCAAGGTCGACATCCCCGCCCCCACGCGGAGGACCAAACGACATCATCCGCCGATGCAGCTCCGACGCCACCGGGTGGATCGTGCCGTTCTGCTCAAACGTTGGTTCCCCAAGCAGCACCGACACCTGAACGTCCAGAATCCGGGCGAACTTGTGCAGGAGCCCGATAGTGGGAGTCTTCGCACCCCGCTCAATCTGCGAGACGTAGTCCTCACTCACACCGGCCAGCCCAGCCACCACGGCCTGTGTCTTGTTGCGGCCCTGCCGGTAGAACCGCAGACGCTCACCGATACCGATCTCATCCGAAGCAGACACGTTCACTCCCGGAGGGCGGGGGAGACTAGGCACAGACCAGCGTAGGCAGCCACACCCCACGACCGCAGCCCGCGAAGGGACACGACAGCGTGCACAAGCTCATCCTTTGGGACATCGACCACACGCTCATAGAGACCGGAGGCGTAGGAGGCGAGGTCTTCAAGGGCGCGTTCGAGCAGGTCACCGGCCACCACATCGACCGCCTAGCCGACGTCACCGGCCGCACTGAGCAGGTCATCTTCAGCGAAACCCTCGACCTATACGACATCCAGGACCCAGGCGACTACTTCCCCAAGTTCGTCGAGGCACAGGCCGCCGGCTACCGAGCCCGAGCCGACGAGATGCGCCAACGAGGCCGAGCCCTCCCAGGAGCCCGCGAAGCCCTACAAGCCTTCGCCGAACTGCCGCACATCACCCAAACCGTCCTAACCGGCAACCCCAAGCCCTCAGCAATCGCCAAGCTAGAAACCTTCGACCTAGCCCACTACCTAGACCTAGAGATAGGCGCCTACGGCACTGACGACTCCGAACGCCCCAATCTAGTCCAGATAGCCCAAGGCCGAGCCACCACCCGCACAGGCCACACCTACACCCGAGAAACCACCTTTGTAGTCGGCGACACCGTAAGCGACGTGGAAGCCGCTCGCGAGGGGGGTGCGCAAGTGATCGCAGTAGCCACCGGTCACACCAAGTCTGGGCAGCTTCGTGATGCTGGCGCGGTTACCGTACTGGCTAGCCTAACTTCTCCAGTGCTTATAGATGCTATCGCCAGTATAGGTGGTCACAACTAGTGCTTATGAACCTATAGGCTGTCCCCACTCGGAGTAATTCCCAAATACTTCGCCCATTCGAGAACGAACTGGCTGAGTTCCTGAGATGGGCGCGCGTGATATCCCTCTTCGAGTATTTCGACCAGCCATCGGTGCTTATCTGCAGCCGAAACCTCAGGAACCCAGCGCTCCAACTCCCCTACTGGAACAACGAAAATGCCGAGTTCCTTCAACTGGTCGAGCATGGTTTTTGCTGCCATGAATACTTCTCCACCGGGCAAGCTCTGCAATCCACTCTTCTTGAGATTGCTCCAGCCGGACTCACCTTTGAGTGCCTCTCGAATTTCTTTAGCGAGGTCCAATGGCAAATGATCATTTGCGTTAGCCTTGGAGATCTTCTTTACCACGCCTGCAAGGTCTGAGTACTTAGGTGCAGTTTTTCCTGAACTAAGGGCTGAGGTGAGAACCTGATGGCTGATCTTGAAGTTATCCCAGTCGCCACCGGCTGACGAGATGATCTCACGCAGAAGACGTGCATCGTTCAGCAGGTCGATATCTGCGAGTGCAACAACTGGAACACCAAATCGTCTCAACTGCTCTATGGCCTTTTTGATTCGAGCTTTACCGCCCACATGCGTGAACAACAAGTCGCTATCGCGACGTTCTTCCATGACCTGATCGAGCACGGCGGAATAGAAACGGCAATCAGAGTCGCCCTCGCAGACGACCACGCCCCTGTGGAAGAGTCCGTCGAGAAGATTGGAATATCTGAGGAGAGGGTCTCCCCACAATTCTTTTACTTCTGCCGGAGACATGGTTACTCTAGAGCGGGAGCCATTAGTGTCGACGTTCAAACGAATGATTTGCACAGGCCGTTTGGTGGATTCAAGTATGCCCTGTAGGAAATCTTGGCTGTGAGTTGCAATTATTAGCTGACTGTTGATGTCGGTTTCGTCGACTAGTATTCGCCCGAGAAGCCTTGCTTGAGGCGGGTGAAGGAAGGCCTCCGGTTCGTCGATCAGTACAAGCTTCTCTCCCCTTACGATGGTGTATAGCAGAAGGCCGATAAAGGCATTTACCCCATCACCCTGCGCGGAAAGAGTGGGAAGATTCTCGTACTCTTCGAGGAGTTCAATCGGTGGAGGTGGGGGTGTATTCACCCGCGATACGCTTCCAAGTCGAAGCACGTACTGTTGACTATAGGGGTTGATGGATATCTTGGTCCCGAATGCTTTTTCGGTAAGCTCGTTGAGTCTCTGCATCAATATGGGGTTATCTGCGAGAAATTGGAGAGGATGCTCAGCGGCTTCGATCAAGCGGTCATAGTTGGTTGCACCGCCATTTAGCTGCAAGCGATTGACTGGAGGGAGCGTGCTAAGCAGAATACTGCGTAGTTGCCCCAAAGGGCGCCCGCTATTCCATGTTGCAGCTATGGCATCTTTCGTTAGCCTATGCTCTCGCATCCCATAGAAGACAGTACTATTCTGTCGATCGACCGTCGGCCGCCAGCCGCGCGATTCGATCCACTGTATGAAGTCGTCGAGGGTTCCGGATCTCGACGTAATGACGTCCTCAACTGCGATCCTAGTTCCGCGCCTTACTGTCCCGTGCTCAAGAATGCTTTCAATTTCTCTGAGAGTTAACGATTTCCCGGAGTTGTTGGGTCCAACAAATACGGTCACGCCGCCGGTGGGGAGCTCCTGCTGCGTGCCATCTTTAAAACTCAGTGCAGTGATTGAAAAATCGAACATTGAACTAACCCTCGCTTGAACATGCCCTAGTTGGTGCTGCTCAACGGTACAACTCATGAGAGAGGTTGCGCGGAGAGTTGCCGAATTAGGCTGTTTTGGATCAAGGGGCGGCGGCGCTTGGGCCGCTGCGCGGCCCTGCGCCTGGCCGCCCGGAGCGTGCGGCGTGGGCGCCGGTCACCGGACGGCCGCGCCGGGCCGCGCGTCGCGACGCCTCCGCCCTGTGCGCCAGGTGCCGGCGGTCACCGGGTCGCGCCGCCGCCCGTGCTCTGATCCCACGTGGTCGAGGTCTTCTCTGCCTCCGGCGGGGGCACTCCGGCTCCGGGAAGCCCTGGCCGTGTCTCTGACGGTCGTTGAGGGTTGCGGGGATGCCTGAGCTTCCCGTCTGCCGTCGTCCCGATCGGAGATCTACCAGACCAGGGCCAGGGGGTGAAGGTCGTTCGTCCGGTGGGGCGCTCCACCTTCACCCCCTGGCCCTGGCCCGGCAGCGCGGAGCGCGGGACGACGGCAGACGGGAAGCTCAGGCGGGGAGTGGTGTGCGTGCCACGCAGGGGAGGGGCCCGCGTGCCATATCCGTGCCACTTGGGAGCCCGCGGGCGGGGAGGCGTGCCAGCTCAAGGCAGTGATCAACCTGTGTGATCTTGCCGCGCTTCCGTGCCATTAGCGTGCCATTAGGTCTGTGGACGGAGGCCGCGCGACAGGCGGGAAGCGCGGCCGAGAAGCAGGTCAGCGGGAGCCAGTCAGTGATCACGAGTTCTTACAAGCGAGTGGCCGCAGGTTCGAAACCTGCCGCGCCCACCCACGTCAAGGCCATGATCCGCAGCCGCGGACCATGGCCTTTGATCTTGTGAGCGACTGCGGGCATACCGGCTCGTCGGTGGATCTGGCGACGGCTTCAGGCGTCGCTCGCCGCAACGAGCCCACGACGGTCATGCCCGGCGGTTCAGGTCGTTCGACACCCGTCTGATCTTGCCGTGCCCGTGCCATTCGCGTGCCATTAGGTGGCGGTCGAGCGTATTCAGGTGGCTGCTCTCGTCCTCGCTCAGGGGAACTTGCGTGAGTTGGAGGAGGCGGTCGCGCAGGGGCTTATGGACTGGGGGGAACGCCTTGACGTCGAGCTTGCGCCTACTCCGGGGTCACATATTTGGATGACTGGTCATCGGCGATAGTCGCTCGGCCCGTCTCAGGTGGCCGGTGGGCTTGTTACGCGTTTGGGCCGTAGCGGGTGGCGATTTCCTGGGAGCTTGGCCAGCGGCTGTAGGTGGGGGACTGGGGCCAGCCTTCGGGGGAGTCCTGCCACTCCTCCTGGCGGCCGTACGGCAGGACGTCGATCAGCGCGAACGTGTGGGTGAGCTGCTCGGCGCCGCGGCCGGTGGTGTGCCAGGTGCGGTAGACGGTGTCGCCGTCGCGCAGGAACACGTTGAACGCGAAGCCGCCGTTCGGGGGTGCGTCGACGTCGGCACCGAACGGGCTGTTCGCGGTGGAGTACCAGGTCATCTTGTTCCCGACCTTGTGCTTGTAGGCGAGGGCCTCGTCGATCGGCCCCTGGGTGACGATGACGAACCTGGCGTCGTAAGCGTCCAGGAAGTCCGGCCGCGTGAACTGTGAGGTCAGCCCCGTGCAGCCGTCGCACTGCCATTGCTCGCCGGGGAACCACATGTGGTTGTAGACGATCAGCTGCGACTTGCCGTCGAAGATGTCCAGCAGCCGGACCGGCCCCTTCTCGCCCTCCAGGGTGTAGTCGGGCATCTCGACCATCGGCATCCGGCGACGCTGGGCGGCGATCGCGTCGAGTTCGCGGGTCGCGGCCTTCTCGCGGACGCGCAGGTCGTCGAGGTGGCGTTGCCAGGTCTCGGCGTCGACGACGTGCGGTAGCGCCTGGGCGGTCATTGGGCACCTCCAGCTTTCGTGGTTTTCGGTCTGTACAGGTGGACCATGCCCGCCGGCCAGACTCATCGGCCATCGAGGACTCCGGCCATTTCAGACGCCGCGACCCCTCGTCCCGGTGCCGGGACGAGGGGTCGTGTCCATGTGGGTGCCGTCAGCCCTTCTGGGTGGGCTGTCGCGGTGTGGTCATCGGCCCAGGCCGAGGAGTGCGTTCAGCTGGGCGAGGAGGGCCGGGAGCAGGCCCAGGTCGCCGGGGCCGTCGAGGATGCCGGCGATGGCGCACAGCAGGTTGCCGAGCAGCTTGCCGGGGCCGGAGACGGCCGTGATGTCCAGGACGACCCGGTCGAGGTGGACCGTCAGCCCCAGGAGGTCGAGGTCCAGCGGCCCGAGGGTCAGGTCCAGGATCGGGCAGCTGGCGGAGGGCAGGCCGACGGGGAGCGCCACGGCCTGGTCGGTCACGGTGCCGGTGGTCGCGCCGGACGCGTCGCGCATCGTGCCGTCGAGAGTGCCGTTGAGCAGCAGCCGGCGGTCCTGCGAGGTGAAGGCGGTCGGCGTCACCGTCCCGGTGAACGTCGATCCATCGTCCGCGGTACCGGTGACCGGGACGCTGTCGAGCGGCGCCGGTGCCGCGGCCTCGCGGGCCGATGCCGGCGCGGCGGTGAGGGCGAGCACGGTCAGCAGTGCGACCGCGATCGCGGACAGGCCAGTAAGAACCCTTCTCATGGACGCATTCCTCCTTTGAATTCTTGCGTCTTGTCTTGAGCGGGTTCGTGCGTACCCGGGCGGTTTGGCGGTACACGCGACGTTGTAATTGGTTGTTGATCGTTGATGTCGGGCCTGGTGAGGGAGTTTTCAGGTAAGGCCATAATGGCTGATGGGTGTCAATTTTGCGATTCAGGTAAACGGATTCGCCGGTCATGCGTCGACCATCAGTAATGATCATGTGGAGGATTGGTGTGCTCCGGTGTCGGCGTCCCGTCGTCGCCTCTGCCAGGCGGTTCGCCTGGCCTGGCCACACCCCGCCCCTGGTGGTCGCCCGGTGGGCGTCCGACGTGACACCCCGTGGTCGCACGTCCGGGAGGAGCTCCTCAGGCCGTCCGGAATCCCGTTTACATGGGGTTCACATATGGGCAACAGGTCCGAAATGCCTGGTTGACAGGTTGGGGCGTGCTGAAACCGCCTCGAAGGGACGACCCACGTTGAGCTACAAGGCCGAGTACATCTGGATCGACGGCACCGCGCCGACCGCGCGGCTGCGGTCGAAGACGAGGATCCTGGCCGACGGTGCCGAGCCGCCGGAGTGGGGCTTCGACGGGTCCAGCACGAACCAGGCGCCCGGTGACAAGTCCGACTGCGTCCTCAAGCCGGTGTTCACGTGTCCCGACCCGATCCGGGGCGGGGACCACAAGCTGGTGCTGTGCGAGGTCTTCCTCGTGGACGGGACGCCCCACGAGACCAACACGCGGGCCACGCTGCGCCCGATCGCCGAGCAGTACGCGGCGCAGGAGTCCTGGTACGGGATCGAGCAGGAGTACACGTTCTTCAAGGACGGGCGCCCGCTCGGCTTCCCCGAGCGCGGGTTCCCGGCGCCGCAGGGCTTCTACTACTGCGGTGTGGGCGCCGACGAGGTCTTCGGACGCGAGATCGTCGAGGCCCACATGGACGCCTGCCTGGCGGCCGGGCTGAAGCTGTCGGGCATCAACGCCGAGGTCATGCCGGGGCAGTGGGAGTTCCAGATCGGCCCGGCGGGGCCGCTCGAGGTCGGCGACCACATGTGGGTCGCGCGGTGGCTGCTCTACCGCGTCGCCGAGAACTACGGCGTGTCCGCCACCCTCGACCCGAAGCCGGTCGAGGGCGACTGGAACGGCGCCGGGGCGCACACGAACTTCTCGACCAGGGCCATGCGCGAGGGGTACGACGCGATCATCACGGCCTGCGAGGCGCTCGCGGACCGGGCGCAGGAGCACGTGGCCGGGTACGGCGCCGACATCGAGCGGCGGCTGACCGGCATGCACGAGACGGCGCCGTGGAGCGAGTTCAGCTACGGCGTGTCGAACCGCGGCGCGTCGGTGCGGATCCCGTGGCAGGTCGAGGTCGACAAGCGCGGCTACATCGAGGACCGGCGGCCGAACGCCAACGTCGACCCGTACGTGGTGGCGCGCCTGATCACGGGCACCTGCTGCGCGGCGCTGGAGAAGGCCGGCCAGGTCTGACACCGAGCCGACACGGCCCCCGGGGAGCCCGTCTCCCCGGGGGCCGTCGTGTTCCCGGGACGGTCCGCCGGGTCCGGCAACGCGGCCAAACGTCGGCAAAATGGTGGGCTTGTGGGAGTTCCCCCCTCTGGGGCCGGGTAGCAACTCATCGTTCGCACCGGGGGAGGGAACGATGCCCGATTCGTCTTTCGGGCGGTACTCCGGCGGCCTGCCCGGCAGGCACGCCGGCCGCTCTGCACGGCCCTGGGAACGGTCGTTCCGCTGTCCCTCCGGCGCGCGGCGGCGCCAGGTGGAGGCGCCGGCGCAGCGGTACGAGGACTTCGTCGCGCTGCACGAGGAGATCGCCGCCCGGTCGGACCCGCCGCTGCGCGCGCTGTGGTGGACGGGCGGGGCCGCCGCGTTCGGCGGGGCGATGCTGGCGTTCGCCGCGGTGCTCGGGCTGCGCACGCTGTTCGGTGTGGAGGCCCCGGTGTTCGCGGGCGAGCACACGGCGGCGGAGCCCGCCGCGGCGAGTTACGCGCTGTGCGTTTTCGCGGGGACGATCCAGGGCACCGCGCTGATGCATCTGCTGCTGGCGACGTCGGCGCGCCCGGTCAGGGCGTTCGCGTGGATCGGCGGCATCGCGGTCGCGCTGCTGACGATCGTGCCCCTGACGCTTAAGGGGCCGCTGGACGCGGCGTTCGCGACGTCCGGCATGAACCTCGCCGGCGGGGCGGCCGTGGTGGTGCTGCTGTCCGCCGTGGTGGCGGGATCGCGCCCGTTCTCCGGGGACGGCCCGGACGCGCGCGGCGGATGGTGATCCCGCGCTGACGCGGGAGCCGCGGGCCTGCGCGATGCGCGCCGCCGATAGGGGCGGCCCGTATTCTGGCGCCGTCGATCCGAATTAACGAAGGGTTCACAGGCGGACGATATCGCCCGTGCGCTGACCAGTGTATTAATAATCTGAGCGGGCCGCATCTCGGACGCGGCCGCCTTTGGTCAATGCGCGCCCGGCGTGTGCGTCGAATGCGGATGGATAATGCGAAAATGATCCTCTCCCCGCGAGGCCTGCGAGCCGCCACGTTCAATCTCCTCCAGCTGGCGATGTACGGGCATGTCGCCGATCTCCGGCCGATGCCGGCGGAGCCGGTCGGCGACGGGCCGCACCGGTCGGTGTACCGCTACCGGCCGCCGGAGGGGGTGGTGCCGGCGGGGCCGCCGGTGCTGTTCGTCCCGCCGCCGGGGGCGCCCGCGCGCTGCTACGACCTGCGCCGCGGATGCAGCCTCGCCGAGCACGTCGTCCGGGCCGGCCGGCTCAGCTACCTGCTCGACCACGGGCCGCTCCGGTGCCCGGACCGCGAGCCCGACCTCGAAGAATGGGTCTCGGACGTGCTGCCCGCGGCGATCCGGGCGGTCCACCGGGACGCGGGCGGCCAGCCCGTCCAGCTCGTCGGCTGGTGCCTCGGCGGGCTCCTCTCACTGCTCACCGCCGCCGCCGGGCCGCGGCTGCCGATCGCGTCCGCCGCGGTGATCGCCGCCCCCGTCGACACCGCCGCGGCGCGGCCCGCGGCCGCGCTGCGGCCGCTGCTCGGCCTGACCCGCGGGGCCGAGGCGGACGTGCTCGGACTGATGTCCGGCGGCCTTCCGCGGCCGCTGGCGAAACGGGCCTCCCAGGTCGCCGGAATAGACAAGTACATGCTTCGTCCTTGCAAAATACTGACCCACCTCGACAATGCCGATTTCCTGGCTCAGGCCGAGGCGGTCGATCATTTCACCGACGAGCTGAGCACCTACCCCGGACGCACCGCAAGACGGATTTACCGGACCCTTTCCCGGGACAACGCGCTGCTGCGCGGCGGCGTCCAGATCGACGGCCGAAAAGTGGATCTCGGCGATGTCCGCGTGCCGGTGCTGGCCATCGCCGGGCGCGGCGACGCCCTCGCGCCGGTCCGGGCCGTCCTGCCCCTCATCCGCCTCCTCGGCGGAGCGCCGCAGGTGCGCTTCGAGATCGCGACCGGCGGGCATCTGGGCGTGCTGACCGGGCACTCCGCCAGGACGACGACGTGGCGGCATCTGGACCGCTGGCTGGACGAGGGCACCGTCAGGCACGGCATCCGGCCGCAGCGCTTCACCGTCCCCGTCTGACCGGCGCGACGCGACCGGCCGGTCTGCGGCGCGTCAAGGGACGTTCCAAAGTTCTTTGCGGGGCCGCCATCGGTGCGCACTCGGGTGTGTCGTCCGGGTGACCCGATGGTCGCCGACCGTAGTGTGACGCTCCGTTGATGCGAGCCGCGCCGGGCCGTCGCCGGTCCGCGCGGCCGGTCCGGGTGGCCGGCCTGGGCCGGGCGGAACATCGGGGGGCACTGCATGGCGGCGGACACGGGCGAGTACGGGCGGGTGCCGGAGAACCGGCCGCAGCCGGAGATCATCGGGGTCACCCCGTTCGGCCGTCCCGCGTCCCATCTCGCCGTGGCGGTCGCCCGCGCGGGCGGGACCGGGGTGCTCGACCTCGGCGCCGACCGCGCGTCCGGGCTCACCGCCCTCACGGACCTGCGCCGCTGGTGGACGGGCCCGTTCGGGGTCCGCGTCCCGGCCGGCTGCCGCGTCCGGCCCGCCGAGCTCCCGGCCGCCGCCGACACCGTCCTGGTGGACGCCCCGGCGCTGCGGTCCGACGACTCGCTGGACGTCGCCGGGTTCGCGCGGGGCCGCCGCCTCCTGGTCGAGGTCGTCGATCCGGACGAGGCCGCCGCCGTCATCCCCGTCGCCCGCGGGTTCACCGGGGACGTGGGGCTCATCGCGCGGGGCGCCGAAGCGGGCGGACGCGCCGGTGGCCTCGGCACGTTCGTCCTCCTCCAGCGGCTCATGGCCGACCCGTCGGTGGACGTCCCGGTGTACGCGGCGGGCGGCATCGGGCCGCACACGGCCGCGGCGGCGGTCGCGGGCGGCGCGGCCGGGGTCGTCCTCGACGTGCAGCTCGCGCTCGTCCGGGAGGCGGACCCGTCCGCCGAGGTCGAGGCCGCGCTGTCGGAGCCGGACGGCACCACGACCCCGTGGGGACGGGTGGGGCAGGACGGGCCGTCCGCCGCGGCGCTCGCCGCCCGGTACAAGACGGCCGGGGGAGTGGTCCAGGCGATCCGCGAGCAGATCGCCGCGCACCTGCGGGCCGCCGTGCGGGCGGAGCCGCTCGCCCCGCGCGAGGACGCCGCCGGGTGCGCGTACCCGGTCGTCCAGGCGCCGATGACCCACGTCAGCGACAGCTCCGCGTTCGCGGGCGCCGTCGCGCAGGAGGGCGGCCTGCCGTTCCTGGCCCTCGCCCTGATGGACGGCGACCAGGTCGCGGCACTGCTGCGCGAGACCGCCGACCGGCTCGGCGGACGGCCCTGGGGGGCCGGAATCGCCGCCGCCGCGCCCGCCGGGTTCACGCCCCCGGACGTCCGCGAGGCGCAGCTCGCCGCGGTCCGCGCGGCCGGCCCCCCGTACGCGCTCGTCGCGGGCGGGTGCGCGGCGGAGGCCGCTGCGCTGGAGGAGGCCGGGATCAGCGCCTACCTCCACGTCCCGTCGCCCGGCCTGCTGGAACGGTTCCTGGACGAGGGCGTGCGGAAGTTCGTCTTCGAGGGCCGCGAGGGCGGCGGGCACGCCGGGCCGCGCCCCGCCTTCGCGCTGTGGGAGGCGCAGGTCGAACGGCTGATGGCGTTCGGCGGCGACGCCGGTGAGCTGTCGGTGATGTTCGCGGGCGGCGTCCATGACGAGCGGTCCGCGGCCATGGTCGCGGCGCTGGCCGGGCCGCTGGCGGAACGGGGCGCCGACGTCCGCGTCCTGATGGGCACCGGGTACCTGTTCACGACGGAGGCGGTCGCGACGGGCGCGATCCAGCCGGGCTACCAGGACGTCGCGCTCGCTTGCGACGGGACGGCGCTGCTGGAGTCGTCCGCCGGCCGGGTGACCCGCTGCGCCCGCACCCCGTACGTGGACACGTTCGCCGAGACCCGCCGGGAGCTGGAGCAGGTCGGGACGTCCGGCGACGAGGTGGGGCGCAGGCTCGAGAAGCTGAACCTCGCCCGCCTGTGCGTCGCCGCCAAGGGGACGCGCCGGTCCAACCCGGTCGACGCCGCCGAGCAGCGGGCCGCCGGCCTGTACGTGCTCGGTGAGGCCGCCGCGCTGCGCTCGGCCGCGACCGGCATCGCCGGGCTCCACGAGCAGGTCACCTCCGGTGCGACCGCGTTCCTCGCGGCCCGCGCGGCCGAACTGGGCATCGGCGGGCCGCGTCCCGCGCCGGGCGGCCGTCGGCCGCGCCCGGCCGACGTCGCGATCATCGGCATCGGCTGCGTGTTCCCCGGCGCCCGCGACGCCGACGGGTACTGGGCGAACATCGTCGCGGGCGCGGACTGCCTCACCGGGGTCACGCGCTGGGACGCCGAGATCCACTACGACCCGTCCGGTGAGGGGCGTACGCCGTCCAAATGGGGCGGTTTCATCCCCGACATCCCGTTCGACCCCGAGGTGTACGGCATCCCGCCCGGTGCGCTCGGCGGCATCGCCCCGATCCAGCTCCTCGCGCTGGAGGTCGCGTCCCGCGCGCTCCGGGACGCCGGATACGCCGACCGGCCGTTCGACCGCTCCCGGACCTCGGTCTTCTTCGGCGCCGACGGCGGTGGTGACCTCGCCGCCGCCCACGGCATGCGGGCGATGCTCCCGTCCTACCTGGGCGAACTCCCCGCCGAGCTGGACGAACGGCTGCCGCGCCCGGCCGCGGAGTCCCTCGCGGGCGTCCTCACCAACGTGATCGCCGGACGGATCGCCCACGTCCTCGACCTCGCGGGGACCGGCTACACCGTGGACGCCGCCGGCGCCGCCTCCCTCGCCGCACTCGACGCCGCCTGCAAGGACCTCGCGCTGGGCGCCAGCGACATGGTGCTGTGCGGAGCCGCCGACCTGGGCACCGGCGTCCAGGACTACCTGCTGCTCGGCCCGGAGCTGTCGCCGTCCGGGCGCTCAGCCGCGTTCGACGCATCCGCCGACGGCATCGTGCCGGGTGAGGGCGTTGCCTGCGTCGTCCTCAAGCGACTCGCGGACGCCGAACGGGACGGCGACCGCGTCTACGCCGTCGTCAAGTCGGTCGCCGCGTCCAGCGACGGACGCTCCCAGGGCCTGACCACGCCCCGCGCCGACGGGCAGTGCCTCGCACTCGACCGCGCCTACGAACGCGCGGGCGTCGCACCCGCGTCGATCGGGCTGATCGAGACGCACGGCACCGGTGCCGAAGTGGACGACACGACGGAACTGTCCGCCCTCTCCTCGGCGTTCACGGGCGCTGCGCCGGGCAGCGTCACGCTCGGCTCGGTCAAGGCGCAGATCGGCCACACCCGCCGCGCCGCGGGGCTCGCCGGCCTCATCAAGACCGCGTACGCCGTGTACCGGGGCGTGCTTCCCGGGACGCCGCACCTCGTCCGTCCCGTCCCCGAGTGGGAGCCGGACGGCCCGTTCGTGTTCGGCGGCGCCGCCCGGCCGTGGGCGACCCGTCCCCGCGACCGGTACGCGGGGCTGAGCGCCTTCGGCCACGGCGGCGCGAACTTCCACGCCGTGCTGTCCGGATACGACGGCGCGCCCGAGCCCGTGTCCGGGCTGCCGGAGTGGCCGGCCGAGCTGTTCCTGATCCGCGCGGCCGACCGTCCCGCCGCCCGCGCCGAGCTCGACCGCCTCACCGAACTCTCCGCCGGCGAACCCCGGCTCCGCGACCTCGCGCGCACGGCCGCCTCCCTCCAGGGACCCGTCCAGGCGGCCTTCGCGGCGACCGGGCTGGACGACCTCCGGCGCAAGCTCACCCTCGCCGCGGAGTTCCAGCCGGCACCCGGCGTCTTCATCCCCTCCGGCGAGGCGGGCCAGGTGGCGTTCCTCTTCCCCGGCCAGGGCAGCGAGCGGCCGAACATGCTCGCCGACCTCTTCGTCGCCTTCCCGCGCCTCCAGCGCCTCCTCCGCCTAGCCGGCGGACGGTACGCCCCGGCGATGTTCCCACCCACCGCGTTCACGCCGGACGAGACCGCCCACCGGCTCGCGGACATCGACCGCGTCGCCCGGCCCGCCCTCGGCATCGCGGGTCTCGCCGCCCACCGCCTGCTGACCGCGCTGGGCATCCACCCCGACCTGGCCGCGGGCCACGGCCACGGCGAACTCGTCGCACTCTGCGCCGCAGGCGTCCTCGACGACACCGACCTGATCGAACTCTCCGCCGCCGCGGCCGATTTGCAGGCCCGCGACCTACGCTCGCCCGCCTTCCCCGTCTGGGCCGGCGCGACGGCCGCCCCGCACGACACCGACCCCGCCGACCTCGCCGCCGCCTTGGCCGGACGGCACGGCGCGCCGGTGCGCTTCGCCGAGCAGATCGAGGCCATGTACGACGCGGGCGCCCGCACCTTCATCGAGGCGGGCCCCGGACGCGTCCTGACCGGCCTCGTCGGCGAGATACTCGGCGACCGCCCGCATACCGCCGTGAGCTGCGACGCCCCCGGCGAGCACGGCCTGACCCACCTCCTGCACAGCCTCGCCGAACTGGCCGCCGCCGGTGTCTCCGTCGACCCGCTGCCCCTCTTCACCGGCCGCGGCGCGCACCCGCTCACATCCGTACCCGATGCCGCGCCCGCCTGGTTCGTGAACGGCCACCTCGTCCGCGCCGCAGACGGCACCTACCCGCCCAACGCGCTACGCCCGGCCGAACGCATCTCCAGCCCTCTCAACCGCGCCTCCGAGGCCGCCGTCCTGGAGTACCTGCGCACCGGCCGCGAACTGATCGCCGCCCAACGCGAAGTCATCCTCCGCCACCTGGGCGCGATGCCGCCCGCCCCCGTCCCAGCTCCCCGCCCCGCCGAACAGGCCCTCGCCGCTACCCCGGACGACCCGGAAACGGCCCTGAGGCCAACGTCTGCCGAGGTGCCCGCCCAGCACAGCCCAGAAGCACCGAACGGCCGGCGCCCACCAAGTGGCGACCCCACCAAGCAACCCCAGCACGGCGCTGTTTCGAAGGGCGGAGTGCCCACACAGGACGCAACCTCCACGCCGAACGGGACATCCGCAAGCTCCGACGCCGACCCCACACGGGGCACGATGCCCCCCGAGGATGACGCGCCAGAAAATGCGCCATCCACACAAGCCGCATCCGCAAGGCTTGCGCAGCCCACCCCGGACACGCGACAGAGCACGGCCACACAGAACTCGGCCGAAGCTCCCTCGCAAAGCGGACAGCCGATGTCGAACGAGGCATCCGCCCAACCGGACTCGGATGAGCGGAATCAGACGTCCAAGCAGGGGTCGCTTTCTACCGAAGGGGCGTCCGTGCAACCCGGGGGACGGATGTCGAGCGAGGCAACCACCCACCGGAGCCCGGACGAGCGGATGGGGGCGTTCGCGAGCGACCGGCGTTCCGCGGAGGAGGCGTCGACCGCCGGAAGTGCGTCCGCGCAGAGCGGACGGTCGGTCTCGGAGGAGGCGTTCGCCCAGCCGGGCTCGGATGAGCGGGGGCGGGTGTCCGCGCGTCATCAGCCTGTGGCGCCGGAGCCGTCGGTCGACGAAGGGGTGTCCGTGCGGAACGGGGAGCGGGGGGCTTCGGGAGGGGCCGGTGAGGCTGCTCGGGGGCGTAAGGCCGGGCGGGCGAGGGGCGGGGATCAGCAGGTTTGGCCGCGGGTCGACGCGGGCGGCTTGTTGTCGGTTGGGCGGCGGCAGGTGGTGCGGCATGTTCTGCGGGTCGTGGAGTTGGACGCGCTGCCGGTGCCGCCCGAGTCGGGGACGTTGTTCGCGGGGCGGCGGTTCATCGTCGTGGACGACGGGTGCGGCATCGCGCTGGAGCTGGCCGCCATGTTCGAACGGCAGGGTGCGGAGGTGCGGACGCCGCGGGACGTCGACGGGCCCTGTGACGGCCTGATCCACCTGGGGGCGCTGCGGCCGGCGGCGACGAGCGTGCTGCCCGAGGCGTACGAGGGCGTCCGGCGGGCGCTGGCCGGCGGGCTGCGGTGGCTCGTCGTCGCGAGCGGGGCCGGCGGGAGGTTCGGGCAGCCCTTCGAAGGCGGCATCGGGGACCCGCGGCCCGGGGCGGGGCTTCGCGGATTGGCGCGGACGGTCGCGCAGGAGTATCCCGAGGTGCTCGTGCGGGCGCTGGACGTCGACACCAAGGACACCCCCAGGGCGATCGCAAGCCGGATGATGGCCGAGTTGCTCGACGCGGCGGCGCCGGTCGTGGTCGGGCACGAGGGCGGTCTGCGGCGCGGGCTGAGCCTGGTGCCGGCGGAACTGAGCGGCGACCCGGTCGTCCCCTTGGAAACGGACGCGGTCGTGCTGCTCACCGGGGGAGCCCGGGGCATCACCGCGCGCGTGGCGCTGGAGCTGGCGCGGACGAGCAAG
The DNA here is from genome assembly GCF_014648675.1 of Actinomadura livida. Lineage (GTDB taxonomy): Bacteria > Actinomycetota > Actinomycetes > Streptosporangiales > Streptosporangiaceae > Spirillospora > Spirillospora livida. The sequence goes on along the minus strand of NZ_BMRO01000001.1, from coordinate 616,102 downwards.
TGCCGCATCGAGGTCATGGGACGCACCCCGGAGCCCGTCGGCGAGCCCGCATACCCGGATATCCCGGACGAAGCGGGGCTCCGGCGCGCCCTGGTGGCGGCCGGGCGGACGCAGGAGATCGAGGCGACGATACGGCGCACCCTGGTGGATCGGGAGATACGCCGGAATCTGGAGTCGTTGCGGGAGCATGCGGCGTCCGTCCGGTATCACTCCGGTGACGTGCGTGATGCGCAGATCGTCCGGGAGGTCCTCGGTGACGTGCACAGGCGGCATGGGCGGCTCGACGGGATCGTCCACGGTGCCGGGCTCGTCGAGAACCGCCTGATCCAGGACAAGACGCCGGTGTCATTCGAGCGCGTGTACCGGACGAAGGTGGACGGGGCGTGCGCGCTCGCGCAGGCGGCCAAGCCGAACCTCGGGTTCTTCGTCGTCCTCGGCGGCCTCGCCGGGGTGCACGGCGTCCGCGGGGAGAGCGACCACGCGGCGGCGAGCGACGCGTGCGCGGCGCTCGCGCACATGTGGCGGACGCGGCTGCGCGGGCGGGTCCTCGTCGCCGACTGGGCGCGGTGGGGGACGGGCGGCGAGGCCGGGCCGATCGAGCCGGGCGCGGGCGCGGCGGCGCTGCTGCGGGAGATCGCGCACGGGGACGAGACACAGGTCGTGTTCACCGGGGCCGTCACGTGAGCCGCGCTCCGGAGCCGATCGCGATCGTCGGCGCCGGGGCGGTGTTCCCCGGGGCCGGGTCGGCGGCCGAGCTGTGGCGCAACGTCCTGGCCGGGTTCGACGCGATCACCGAGGTGCCGGCCGGGCGGTGGGACCCCGCGCTCTACTACGACCCCGGCGCCTACGGGCGGCCGCCAGAGAGCGACCGGTTCTACTGCCGTCGCGGCGGGTTCGTCGACGACCTGGCCACGTTCGACCCGGCGCGGTTCGGGATCACCCCGGCGGCGGTGCGGACGATGGAGCCCGACCAGCTCCTCGCGCTGCGGACCGCCGGCGACGCGATCGCGGACGCCGGCGGCGCCGAACGGCTGCCCGACCGGGCCGCGGTCGGCGTGGTCATCGGACGCGGCGGCCACCTCACCCCCGGCATGGCGCGGTTCGACCAGCGGGTCGGGACGTCCCACCAGATCGCCGGGATCCTCGCGGAGCTGGTGCCGGAGCTCGGAAGCTCCCGGCTGGAGGAGATCCGCCGCGCGTTCTGCGACCGGCTGGGACCGGACGCCCCCGACGCCTCGACCGGGCTGGTCCCGGGCTTCGCCGCGTCCCGGATCGCGCACGGGTTCGACTTGCGCGGCCCCGTGTACACGCTGGACGCGGCGTGCGCGTCGGCGCTGCTGGCGGTCGAGCACGCCGTCCGGGCACTGCGCGGCGGGCAGGCCGACGCCATGCTGGCCGGGGCCGTCCACCACTCCCACCACGCGACCGTCTGGAGCGCGCTCAGCCGGCTCCGGGCGCTGAGCCCGAGCGAGACGATCCGGCCGTTCGACCGGGCGGCGGACGGCACCCTGCTCGCCGAGGGCACCGGAATCGTCCTGCTCAAACGGCTGTCGGACGCCGAGCGGGCCGGGGACCGGATCCACGCGGTCATCCTCGGCGCCGGGTCGTCCAGCGACGGCCGCGCGGCGAGCCTGCTGAACCCGCCGGTGGAGGGGCAGGTCCTGGCGGTCGAGCGCGCCTGGCGGGACGCGGGCCTCGACCCGGCGGAGCCCGGCGCGCTCGGCCTGGTCGAGGCGCACGGCACCGGCACCCCGGCGGGGGACGCGGCGGAACTGGCGACGCTGCGCCGGGCGTTCGGCGCGGACGGCCCGCCGATCGGCCTCGGCACGGTCAAGTCGATGATCGGGCACGCGATGCCCGCCGCCGGCATCGCGGGGCTGATCAAGGCGGCCTACGCGCTGCGCGACGGTGTGCTGCCGCCCACGCTGCATGTGGACGACCCGCATCCCGCGCTGGAGAACGCCAGGCTGCGGCCCGTGCGGGAGGCCGCCGAGTGGGAGCGCGGGGACGGCCCGCGGCGCGCCGTGGTCAACGCGTTCGGGTTCGGCGGGGCGAACGCGCACGTCATCCTGGAGGAGCCGCCGTCCGGTGGCGTCCGGCGGAGGCGGCGGCCCCGGCGGCTCCGCGCGCCGGAGTCGGGCGAGGCCGTCCTGCGACTGGCCGCCCGCACGACCGACGAACTGGCCGCGGCCCTGGACGTCCCCGACGAGGAACTCCTGGCACGGGCTTCAGAGGACGTCGCCCCAGACCTGCCCTGCCGGATCGCCATGGTCGCCCCTACCTCGCACAGGCTTGAACTGGCGCGAGCCGTCGTCCAGCGCGGAACGGCCTGGCGAGGCCGCAGCGACGTCTGGTTCTCACCGCGTCCGCTCCTCGCAGAGGGCGGACGGCTGGCCTTCCTGTTCCCTGGCTTCGAGCCCGCCTTCGCCCCGCGCGTGGACGACGTCGCCGAGCATTTCGGCTGGCCGAAGCCGGAGCCGGCCGGGAGCACCGACCTGGCCGGCCACGCCGCGGACACGATCGGCACCGGACGCCTGCTGGCGTCGGCGCTCGCCGAACTCGGCGTCGAACCGGACGTCGCGGCAGGCCACGGCCTCGGTGAGTGGACGGCCATGATCGCCACCGGGCTCCTCGACGCGGACGCGGCGGACCCTTTGATCGGCGCCCTCGACGGTCTGACGGCGGGCATGCCCGAACTCGTGTACGCGGCGCTCGGCTGCGGAGCCGCGCAGGCGGCGGAGGCGGCCGGGGGACGCACCGGTGTCTTCGTGAGCCACGACAACTGCCCGCACCAGTCGGTGATCTGCGGCCCCGCCCGGGAGGTCCGCGACATCCTCGGGCGGCTCGCGTCCGAGGGGGTCCTCGGGCAGGAGCTGCCGTTCCGGTCGGGCCTCCACACGCCCTACGCCGAGGCGTACGAGAAGCAGGTGCGGCACGCGTTCGAGGGCCTGCCGGTGCACGAGCCGCGGGTGCCGCTGTGGTCGGGGACGACGGTCGCTCCCTATCCGCCGTCGCCGTCCGATGTGCGCGACCTCGTCGTCCGGCATCTGCGCGAGCCGGTCCGGTTCAGCAGGCTGATCGGGGAGCTGTACGGCACGGCCCACGTGCGGGCGTTCGTGCAGGTGGGCCCCGGGAGCCTCCCGGGATTCGTCGCCGACGGGCTGGGGGACCGGGAGCATCTGGCGATGGCCGTGAACGTCCCGCAGCGGGACGGGATGGCGCAACTCCGGCGGGTCCTCGCCGCGCTGTGGGCCGAGGGTTACGGCGCGTCGCCGCCGCCCCCGCCGGCCACGGGCATGACGCTGGACCTCGGAACGCCGATGGTCAGCCTGGCGGGTACCGTGGCGCCCATCAGGCTCACCTCCGCAGTTCCGCCGCTCCCGGCCGACGACCCCGTCATGGCCGAGCTGGAGGCGCTGCTGAACGACGCGGCGACGGGGGCGAAGGCCGTCGTGGAGGCGTTCGGCGGCGGGGCGGCGTCCGCGCCGTCCCGTGACCCGGCGCCGGTGGCGGGGGAGTCCGCTGCGTCCCGTATTTTCGCGCTTACGACCATGCCGTACCTGCGGGACCACTGCGTGGTCCCGCAGGCGCCTGACTGGCCCGACATGTCGGACAGGTTCCCGATCGTTCCGCTGGCGACGCTGCTGGAGGTCATGGCGGGCGCGGCGCGGAGCCTGCTGCCCGGCTCGGTCGTCGTGGGGTTCGAGGACGTCCGCGCCGTCCGCTGGGTCGTGGCCGCCCCGCCCACCACCGCCGACATCAACGCCCGCGTTGTCGACGGCGCCGCCAGGCCGGGCAAGGTGAAGGTCGTCATCGACGGTTACGTGGACGGGACGGTCCTGCTCGCCGACCATTACCCGCCGTCACCCCTACAGGACGGCACGCCGCTGAGCATCGAAGGCCCGCCCATAGTCACCGCGGAACGGCTGTACGAGGAACGCTGGATGTTCCAAGGCCCGCTCTTCCGCGGAATCACCGAGATCACGGCCCTCGCAGAGGACGGTGTACGCGCCGTCCTTGCGCCGCTCCCCGCGCCAGGCGCGCTCTTGGACAACGTCGGCCAGCTCTGCTGCCACTGGATCCAGGTGTACGGCGACACCAACCAAACCGTCTTCCCGGTCGGGATCGAACGGGTCTCCCTGTACGGGCCCTTGCCACCCGAAGGGGAACGTCTGGAAACGACCGTCTGGAACCAGTCCCTGACCGACACCACGATGCGTTGCGCAGCAGAGATGGTCCGTGCGGACGGAACGGTATGGGGACGCGTCGACGGGTGGACGACCCACCGCTTCTACACCGACGAAGCCCTCTGGCGGATGAAGTTCACCCCCGAGGTGTCCGGGACGGGGGAAGCGCAGCCGGGCGGCTGGTGCCTGGCCCGCAAACGCTGGGAAGGGACCGTGTCCCGCGATCTCCTCATGCGCCAGTACCTCTGCTCCAGCGAGCGCGCCGAGTACGAGGCCCTCCCGCCGTTCGAGCAAGGCCCATGGCTGCTCGGAAGGATCGCGGCCAAGGACGCCATCCGGGCCCACCTATGGCGCAACGGCCACGGCCCCCTGTTCCCCGCGGAACTCACAATCCATGACGGGCCACGGGTCACGGGACCGTTCGACGAGCCCCTCACCATCTCCATCGCAACAGACGCCGACTTGGGCGTGGCCCTGGTGCGGCCCGGCACCGAACCAGCAGGCATCGGTCTGGTCCAAGACGACCCCGCCCGAGGAGAAAAGGACGCACGTATACGCGCAGCGAAGCAAGCAGCACTGCAAGCGATGAACACCGATGCAGACCGTCCGGAGGTGGCCGTGACCTTCACCGATACCGAACGGCTCCTCGTCGCCACCGGCGACACGGTCATGGCGGTGCAGACGCGCGAAGTCGAAGGACACGTCGTGGCTTGGACGGCGGAGTCCGGCGGAACCGGCATGGAGGAGGCCCGAGCATGAATGACGACCTGGCAGAGGTCGTCCGGATACTGACCGACGTCCTAGGGGAGGACTTCCTCCCCGACGTGGAGATCGGGCCGGAGACCACGTTCACCGGAGCCCTCGCTCTGGAGAGCATAGAGTTCGCCGCCTTCGCCGCAAGGCTCCGCGCCCGCTACGGCGACCGAGCCGACCTCCCCGCCTTCGTCGCGGGCCTGGACCTCGACGAGCTCCTCGGCCTGACCGTCGGGGACGTCGCGGACCACCTCGCGGGAGCCGCCCGGTGAACGCCCGCCGTGTGAGGGTTCCGTCCCTGCTCGAAGACCCCGGGATCCGCCGGGTGAGAACCCCCGAACGCCGTTTCCTGTTCGCGGTCCCGCCGCTGGGCGACGGCACTGCCGGCAGTGTCACCGCCAATAACGCCGTCGCGGCCGAGCTCGTCCGGCGCGGCCACAAGGTCGCGTGGACCGGGCACCGGGCTTCCCTCGAACCCCGGATCCGCCCGGGCTCCCGGCTCTACAGCGCCGTCGAGGAGGACTTCGAGCGGCGCCTGCACGGGCTCCACGGCGACTGGCTGGACCTGCGCGGGCTCGCCGCCCTCCGCTTCCTCTGGGAGGACCTCCTCGTCCCGCTCGGCCACGCGATGCTGCCGGGCGTCGAGAAGGCGATCGACCGATTCCGGCCGGACGCCGTCATCGCCGACCAGCTCGCCCTCGCCGCGCCCGTCGCCGCGCGCCGCCGCGAGCTCCCATGGGCGACCTCCGCCGCGACGTCCGCCGAGTTCACCCGGCCGCTCGCCGCCTTCCCGCGGGCCGAGGAGTGGATCCGGGAGCTGATCGCCGACTTCCAGCTCGACCACGGCATCGAGGACCTGCTCGACCTGCGCTTCTCCGACCACCTCGTGCTGGTGTTCACCGCGGCGGGGCTGATCGGCGACACCTCGTTCTTCCCCGGCCACTTCGCCTTCGTCGGCCCGGCGCCCGAACGTCCCGCGCCGCGCGCCTTCCCGTGGGACGACCTGGACGGCCGGCCCGCCGTCCTCGTCACCCTCGGCGCGCCGGACGGCCCGGTGCGCGACCGCTTCTTCCGGGTCGCGGCGGAGGCCGTCCGCGGCGTGGACGTCCAGGCGGTCTTCGAGACGGATCCGGGCGCGCTGCCCGATCCGCCGCCGAACGTCCTCGTCCGGGAGCAGGTCCCGCGCCACAAGCTGCTGGAGCGGGTCTCCGCCGTCGTCTGCGACGGCGCCCACGACACCGTCTGCGCGTCGCTCGCCCAGGGCCTTCCGCTGGTGGTGGCGCCGGTCCGGGACGACCAGCCGGTGATCGCCGGGCAGGTCGAGTCCGCGGGGGCGGGCGTCCGCGTCCGCCATGCCCGCGCCCGCGCCGACGAGCTCCGCACGGCCCTCACCGCCGTCCTGAAGGAGGACCCCTACCGCGCGGCCGCCGAACGCGTCCGCACCTCGATCGCCTCCGCCGGAGGCGTCGCCGAAGCCGCCGACCGCCTCGAGAAGCTGGCCTGACCAGCCCGCGAGGCGCGGGGCTTCCCGGGCAGTCGCCGGGGTACCCGTACGGGCAGGCCCAGCAGCCCTAGCCGTCGACGACGTAGGAGTCCAGGAGTCCCGCGGGAACCCGGAGGCGGGTCGTCGCCTCCCGGAGCCGGTCCTGCCAATCGGAATCGCCGCGTAGAGCGCCCACAGCGGTTTCGATCGCCGAAGTGGAGCCCCAGAGGGCGGTGTTGCGGGCTTCCAGGTCGCGCTGGTCCCGAGTCCACCACGCGGTCATGTGACCGAGCTGGTCGGCGAGGGTGTCGCCGGGAATGACGCGGCCATGGAACGCGGCCCATTCTTCGCTCCGGGGATGCCTGCCCGCGTCGGCGTTCACCTTATGCGCTTCCTGAAGTTCTTCTAGGACGAGGCACCAGCGGTAAGGCGTGGCGAAGAACTCGTTCTCCTCGGCCCCGCAAGGGTGCCCGTGCAGAGCGTCCACGAGATGTCCGGCCAGGTCGCTTCGGGCGCTGCGCGCGGCCACGGCGGCGTCGACGGCGTGGGAGACGGTGCAGTCGCGAAGCCGCGCGGGCAGCCCGTCGAGCACGGACGGGGACAGGGTCGGCGTGCCCCAGCCGGTCAGATGGGCGGCGGCGGCCAGCTCCGCCCAGAGCACGAGTTCCGGACGGGCCTCAAGGGCGCGCTGGGCGGTGCGCATGTCCCGGAGCGTGCAGGGGGAGTCGCGGCAGTCCGCCCCGCACGTGCCGCTCCGCGGGCTCACCAGGACGCGGGCCGACGCGACCGGCGCCGCCTTCTCCAGGTGCGAGGCGTCCGGCATGCGGACCAGGTGCGGGAAGTCCATGCCGTCGGTGAACACGGCGCCCTCGCCGGGCGTGAGCGTGACCAGGAACTGCGACTGGTCGTCGGTGATGTTCATCGTGGCGCCGACCGCGTCCCGGTCGTCCTTCGCCGGCAGCCGGTGGACGATCTTGACGGCGGTGTTCTTGATGACGTCCGGGACCAGCTTCGACGGGATCTGCTCCGCCACCACCAGCCCCTCCCCGTACGCGCGGATCTCCGCCAGGAGGCTCGCGAACGTCTCCACGGCGTGCGACGCGGGGCCCGCCTCCTCGCTCCGCCGCAGCAGCCGGTGCGCCTCCTCGAACACGCTCAGGTGCCGCAGCCCCGCCGGGGCGCCCTGGCGCTGCCGCATCCGCAGGTGCTCCACCAGCCGCACCAGCACGGTGCCCATCAGGAACGCCTTGTCGCGGTCGTCCCCGACGTCCTCGATCTCCAGGACGACGTTGCGGGCGAGCAGCGCGTCGAAGTCGATGGGGTGGCCGCCCTCGAAGAACCGCCCGGTCGTGCCGAGCCGGAGGCTGGACAGCCGGACGCGGATGAACCCGCGCACGTTGTCGGTGATCTCCTGGCCGTAGCCGATGTCGGTCACGACCTGCTCGGCGGTGGCCTGCAGGTCGGCGAGGGTCGGGTAGCGGGGGGACGTCCCAGGGATGGCGGGCTCCCCGAGCGCCAGATCCCAGCCGAGCCGCTCGTAGCAGCGGGTCAGCGCCGCGGCGAGCACCTGCGGGAACGGCTCGTCGGCGTCGAAGGCGGCGAGGAACAGCGCGCGGACGAGGTCGGCGTGGGTCTGCAGCGGGAACGGCCGCCCGTCGGGGCCCGTCGCCGGTTCGAGGGGGTTGATGCCGGCGGCGATCGCGTCCGCGTCGCCGGGCCGGATCGCGACGACCTCCGCGTCCGGCAGCCGCGCCGCCATCAGCCGGTACTCCGCCTTGGCCGGCTCGACCACCAGCCACGGCAGCCCGGCGTGCGCGGCGGCGGTGAGCAGCGACCGGACGGTCTGCGACTTCCCGGAGCCGGTCGCGCCGCACACGAACGTGTGCCGGTTCAGGCTGGACAGCGGCAGCGACAGCGGCCCGACCTCGCGGCGGTTGCGGTCCAGGACGCGCCCCAGCGGGACGCTCGCGCCCGCCGGCCCGGACGCGGCGTCGAACTCCGGCGTCACGTCGAACTCGGGCCGCATCGCGAACCGCACCCCGGCGACCTCCCGGACCGGCGGCCGCGCCAGCGCCGCCACCAGCTGCGTGCTCGCCTCGAACGGGCCCGCCGCGCCGGGGACGAGCGCGTACGGCAGCCGGCTCAGGTCGGCCGACGCGCACACCAGCGCGGCGACCCGCGCCGCGGCCCGCGGCGTCGCCGCCCCGGCCAGCAGATGGACCCGCCACAGGCCGGAGGTGGCCGCCTGGCGCACCTCGCGGTGGCGGCGCTCCATCCGGACGGCGGTGACCGAGTACTCGGGCGACATCTCCGCCATCGACTGGGCGTGCCGCTGCCGGTCGGCCAGCCGGTCCGCCAGCCGCTCGGTCTCCGGGGCCGTCATCGGCTCGGCGACCAGCAGCCAGGCGAACGGCTGCATCCACACCGACAGCAGGCCGTCCTCCAGGGACGGCCGCGCGGGATCGTCCCGTGGGCCGTCGCCGGGGAGGTCGTCCACCAGCAGCCCGTCGGCGACGGCGCCGATGCCGACCCAGTGCGCCATCGAGTCCTCGGCGATGCCCTCCGGGAGCAGGACGCCGCGGCCGCCCGCCGGGAGGCTGAGCGTGGCGGCGCTCCCGGCGCGGTCGGCGAGCAGCCCGTCCCCGCCGACGAACACCTCCGTGGGACCGGACGCCAGCGTGCGCCGCCAGCCGACCAGCACCGGCTCCCCGCCCGCGTGGTACGCCGACACGAGCGCGGCCAGCCGCTGGTCGCGCCACTCGTCCCGCCCGTCCGCCGCGTCCCGCCGCGGAACCTCCAGCAGGCGGCAGACCGGCATGCCGCGCACCACGTCCCACATGGTCAGCCGTCCCAGCGGAACAGGTTCTGGAACAGTTCCGCCTGCTCAAGGGCGTCGTCCAGGGCGTTGTGCGTGTGCGGGCGCGCGGCCAGCAGCGCCGCCGGCATCTGGCGCTTCGTCGACTGCGCCACCATCGCGCCCGCCTTGGCCGCGTAGAGGCTCTTGATGTCCAGATGCCGTGAATGGCCGAAAGGGGAGTGCGACGTGAACCGCATCCAGTACCAGTACAGCCACATCCAGTCGTAGGCCAGGGGATACGCCACCAGCACCGGCAGCGCGCGGCCCGCGACCGACTTGACCCACGCCGACGCGTCCCGCATCGCCTCCGCCGGATCGCGGCCCTCCCGGGCGAGCCGCTCGCGGTCCAGCCCGCTGACGTCCAGGGCCCGCGGGTCGAAGCCGTCGCTGATCGGCTTCAGCTCCGCGTAGAAGGTCCGCTCGGACGGGTCGTGCCCGGTGAATTCCGCCCCGTCGAACGTCCCGCATACGGCCATGCCGAAACTGAGCATCGAGTACGGCCCGGGGATCGGCCCGTCCGCCTCGACGTCGACCGAGACGTACAGCTCGACCCGCGCCATCACACACGCCTTTCCAGGACGGGCGCGAACGCGGCCCGCGCCCCGTCCCCCGCCGTCCGCCATGGGCAGTCAGGCTATTGAGCAAGCCCGCCATTGGGAAGGCCGTTTCGGGGCCGATGGCCTGACAAGTTCCGTGTCAATCTGCTTGGGTTGTTTGGGCATCGCCGCGCATACCCCGCAGGGCGTGACGATCGAATCGGCACCCGAGGAGAACGGGGGGTCAGGTCGTGATGGGCCGACCGGTCGATCCTGCAGGACTGCTGTCGCGCCGCGAGCGGCTCTTCAGCCCCGACCCCCGCCTCGGCTGGGTCTTCCGGGACCGCTGGTGGTTCCTGCGGCCGTTCCCGGAGCCTCCGCCGCGGCAGCAGGCGCTGCCGGACTACCTGGCGCGCCGCGTCCGCGAGACCGAGCAGGCCGCCCAGCGCCGCCTCAGCCGGACCTTCCCGGTGAGCGCGGGCATCGGCTCCCTCCTCCTGCTGTTCGCCGCCTGCACCGCGCCCGGCTCCGGCGCGGCCGTCCCGGTCGGGTCGCTCCTGCTCGGGGCCATCGTGGCTGCGCCGGGCACGGCGCTGACCTGGTGGGCCGTCCGGCAGCGGAACGCCGCCCGCCAGGCGTACGAGCTGGCCCGGCAGCAGATCACGAACGGCTACCAGGACCAGGCGCGGCAATGGCAGGCGCGCAAGCACGCCCACGACACCGCAGAGCGTGCGCGGCTCGATTCCCTGCCCGAGTGGGGGGCCGCCCCACGACCTGGACGTCGCCTGGACGTGTTCGGCGGGAACCTGTGGGCGTGGGAGGCGCTGCTGACCACGTACGGGACGTCCACACTCGCGGTCCAGCCGCTGCTGGTGCTCGACCTGTCCAGGGAGTTCGTCAGCCGCGAACTGGTCGAGCTGGCCCAGGCGGCCTGGATGGGGGTGGACGCGCAACTGCTGCCCAGCCGCCAGGCATCGTCCACGCTCCTGGCGGACATGCCCCCGCAGGACCTCGTGGACGCGGTCGTCGAATCCATACACGGCGGTACACCGGACGCCGCACGCGCTGACCGCAGCATGGACGACCGCATCCTCACCAAGGTGTGCGGGGCCCTCGGCGACAACGTCACCTTAGGCCGGATCGCCGCGGCCCTCCGCGCCCTCATGGGCGAACCCGACGACGGCGACCTGCTGACCCGCGAGGAGCGGCGGCACATCACCGGCAACCTCTTCACCGTGGAGTACCGCCGCCAGGCCCACGCCAACCTGTCGCGGATCGAGTCCTACGTGCACCCGCTGGAGAACCTCGGCACCGAGCCCTCGAAGGAGGGTGTCGGCTACCTGACGTGCATCGCGCTCGACAGCCGGGCCCGCAACGTCCGCTCCGAACTGCTCACCGACCTGGTCGTCCAGTGGGTCACGCACCGCATCACCGCGTCCCAGGACTCCACGCCCGCGCTGGTCATCGCCGGCGCCGACGAACTGGCCCGCCGCCACCTGGAACGGCTGTCGGACGCGTGCGAGCGGCGCGGCGTCCCGCTGACCCTGCTGTTCCGGCGGCTGCGGGACACGTCCGCGGAGATGATCGGCGGCGGCGCGGTCGCGTTCATGCGGCTCGGCAACCACGAGGACGCCGCGAAGGCCGCCGACTTCATCGGGCGCGACCACCGCTTCGTCCTGTCGCAGATCACGAAGAACGTCGGCGGGAACGAGTCGCACACGTCCACCGACACGCGGGGCGAGGGCGACTCCGACACCTACAGCACCAGCCACACGACGGGCACGTCCCGCAACTGGGGGACGAGCCGCTCGTCCGGCGTCAGCTACTCGGGCGGCGAGATGTTCGGGCTGTTCCCCGACCGCTCGACGTCCTCCCAGCGCGGCAGCAACCGGGGCGGCGGCAGCAGCACCAGCGACACCCGGGGGACCGCCACGTCGACGTCCCGGAACTGGTCGGCCGCCTACGCCTTCGCCGAGGGCACCAACTGGAGCGACGCCGACACCACCCAGCGCGTGTACGAGTACGCCGTCGAACCCGTCACCCTCCAGCACCTCCCGGACCACGCGCTGCTGCTGGTCCTGTCCGCCCCCGGCGGTGGCCGCACCATCACGCCGGTCGAATGCGACCCGGCCATCATCACCCTGGACCGCGTGACCACCGGCCCCCTCCCAGACCCGCCCCCACCGCCCGCGGCCGTTCCAGTCCCCGACCCCGCTCTGGCTCCGCCCGTCCAGCCGCAGTGGGGCACGCATCCCGCCCCGCAGTGGGCCACCCGGCAGGGAGCGCCCCCACCGCGTGCCCCCCTGGCGTCCGACCCGGGCCCGCCACCCGGCCAGCAGTCGGGCCCGCGGTCACCGGACGACCCCCGCCAGGGGCCCCCGCCGCTCTTCGGCAAGGGCTGACCGCTCAGCCGAGCCGCCGCCGCAACCCCTGGGCCCGCCGGACGAGAGGCATCGGCAACCCGTGCGGGGCGTTCTCGATGCGATGCTCCACGGCCGCCACGAGATCGGCCCCGAAGCCGAACCGCACCGCCGCCGCGTCCGCCCGCGCCTCCGCCCGCCCACGCGGCAGCCGCGCGACCCACGCCGCGACGAACGCAACCCCCGCGGGCAGGACCAGCAGCGCCGTGGCAACCGTCGCGACCACGCCCAGAAGGAACACCGCCAGGAACCCGATCGGCCGGTGCCACGCGACGGCCCGCTTCCACATGGGCGCGATCGGAGCCCACACCCCCCGCAGCGCCCACAGCCCCGCCCGGCTCGGCAACGTGACCTGCGCATGGACGAACGCGGGCACCGTCCGCCACCCCGCCACGTGCCCCAGCTCATGGGCCAGCACGGCCTCAAGCCGGCCGGGCTCCAGCGAACGCGCCGAATGGGACGTGACCGCCACCGTCCGGCCGAACGGCATGCACGCGTTCAGCTCCTCAGACTCGACGACGACCAGCCGATACGCCCCGGCCCCCGCCTGCCGCTGGACGTTCCGCCACGCCTGCTCCAACCGCACCCGCTCAGCGTCCACCGGCTCGCGATACCCGTAGGCCCGCGAAGCGGCCACCGGCGCCACCAACATGACCGCCCAAACCGCGACCACCACACCGGCCCCCCACAAGGGCCAGATGACATGCACCCCAAACGCGACCGCCGCCACCACCACGGCCTCAGCGGCAACGACCACTCCGACCGAAGCCCCCGCCCGCCCAGAACCCTCCACCCGCCCAGGCGGAAGAAACCGCCCCTCCCCAGGCGGCTGCCCGACGAGAGCCCGCCCCTCCGGCACCGCCAAGGCGCCGTCCCCAGCCGAAGACACCACACCCCCAACCTCCGACGCCCCCACCAGGGACGGCACAACACCCGAGGGCGAAGCGCCCGACGACGTCGCCGCCCCTGCCGAGGCTGCCGCACCGGACGGCGGCGAAGCCTCGGCCGCAGGCGGCACCCCACCTACCAACGGCGGCGCGTCACGAGGCGGCGACACCCCTCCCGCCGACGGCGCTGCCTCCGACGAGGTCCGCGGAACCCCCAAAGGCGGTGGAAACCCCGCTGAAGGTGGCCCGATGGTCGGCGCCGGCATCCCTGCTCCCGCCGGGCGCGCGGCGTCGCGAGGTGGCGGCGGCACCTGTGGTGACGGCTGCGGCGCGGCTTGCGGCAATGACGCCATCGCCGCCGCCGGTGGCGGGTCGGTTGTGCCGCGCGAGGGCGGTGGTGCCTCTGGTGAGGACCGCGGTGCACCCCATGGTGTGGGTGGCCCTGCTGGAGGCGGCGTGGTGGGCGGCGCTAGTGGCGCTGCTTCCGTTGGTGGTGTGGTGTCGCGCGGGGAGGGCGTCGCTTGTGGTGACGGCCTTGGTGCGGTTTGCGGTGCTGGCGGTATCGCTGCCGCTGATGGCGGGTCGGTGGTGCTCTGGGAGGGCGGGGCTGCCTCTGGTGAGGGCTGTGGAATCCCCGATGGTGGTGGGCCTGCCGGAGGTGGCGTGGTGGGCAGCGGTGGTGTCGCTGCTCTGACCGGTGGCGGCGCGGTCTTGCGCGGTGGCGGCGTTGCCTCTGGGGAGGGTCGTGGAGCGCCCCATGGTGGTGGGGGCGGTGCTGAGGGTCGTGGAGCGGCCCGGGGCGTCGGGGGCTCTGCTGGGGGTGGCGTCTGTGGCGTTGGCGGCGGTGTGGGGGCGGGTGGGGGTGCTTGGGGGGTTTCCGGGGGTGGGGTGGGGCGGCGGCGGGAGCGGGTGGCGTAGGGGCGGGACTGGTCGGTCCAGGTTTGGCCGTTCCAGTAGCGTTCGCGGCCCATCCACTCTGGATCTGGGTACCACCCAGGTGGTGTGCTCACCGGAACCCTCCCGTCAGGATCGGTTCAAAGGTTTGCGCACGCCACGACGCAGCGTCAACGGGAGGGTCACAGCTTCGGGGTGAAAGGTCGGCGATGTCGGGGATCGTCTGGCTCGGCGAGGCCGCGCAGGGCCGTCTCGACGAGTTCGATCGCCTGCAGGAGGGCGACCAGGCGGGCGCCCTCGCGGCGGTAGGTCTCCAGGACCGACTCGACGCCGTGCGGCGGGACGACGTCCCCGAGGTCGACGCGGGCGGTGCGGAAGCCCTCGCGGGCCGCCTCCACGGACGCGGCGGCGTGGTGGCGGGCCATCCGGGCGAGGGCGATGGGGTAGCGGCGCAGCACGCCGTAGCGCCGGTACTCGGGCGGGACGAGTTCGAGCAGCCAGGCCAGGGCGGTGTCCTCGAAGCGCTCGGTGCCCGGTGGGTGCACCTGCGCGGGCCAGCCGGGCGGGACGTAGGTGCTCACGAGGTCAGGATAACCCGACTTCGAACTTATGTTCGATACAAATCGGACACGTTATTCCGGCGGCGGGGTCCGGCGGATGCGGATCCTGCCCGAGTCCAGGTCGTCGCGCGTGCTGCCGGAGCCGGTCTGCTCGTGGTCGTCCTGGCGCAGGACCTTCTGCCGCTCCTGCTCCTCGAGCTTGACCTTCTTCGACCCCTCGAACGCGGACGCCAAGTCCTCGAACATGCCGCCGCCGAACCCGGCGCCGGTCTCACCGTCACCGCGGATGGCGCCCATCAGCGAGGACTTGCCCGTCCCCTCGCGGGGCCATTCGACGATCTCCTGCTCGGCCGGCTCCGGGCGGTTGCCCATGGCGCGGCCCTTGACGCGCTTGCGGCGGCGAAAGGGTGACTTCACACACTCTCCAACGCGATGGGTGGCCAGATTGATCCCGGCGACCGCTCAGGTCGTGAAGGACCACCGGGTGGGAGAACCGGTGAAGTCTCCCTGGCGGAGCCCGAAGGCCTGCTGGGGCCGTACCGCGACGGTCGCGTTGACCTCGGGGTCCAGGAAGTCCACACGATATCTGGTCGCGTACTTGGAATTGACGAGGTCGATGAACCGTTGGAGGTCCTTTTGCTCGGTCAGCACCTCGGCGATCCCCTCGATGACCACGGGGTTCTCGGCCTCTTCGGTGGTGACCACGACCCGCGGGTTCGCCCGCAGGTTCACCATCTTGCGGGACGGGACGCTGCTGCTGAAAAGCAGTGCCTCACCGGACCAGGCGCCCCACACCGGCATGGCGTGCGGCCGTCCGTCCGGCCGCACCGTGCAGAGCCAGAAGTTGCGGGCCTCCCGCAACTGCTCCACGGCCCAGGACCACGGCAGCAGGCCGCTGCCCTCCTCCGGGCCCACGATGCCGTAGCCGGGCATGTACGGCCGTTCGGCGGTCGGCTCCAAGGGACCGGTGGGCTGGGTGGGCTCCGGTTCCGCCGCGGCGCCGGAAGCCGACATGGCGTTCTCCCCTCTTTGGGTTCTGTCACTGTCTGGCTGTCCCCCGGCCTATCGTTTCAGACCTCCGGACTCCGTGGTGACGCTCGGTGGCTCGTTGGGAGCGGCTCGGCGCGGTAGCCTGCGGGACGTGCGCCTATCCCATGTCATCACGGCCCTGGAGGAGCTCTATCCGCCCGAGTGGGCGGAGTCCTGGGACGCCGTCGGTCTCGTGTGCGGCGACCCCGCCCAGGAGGTCGGACGGGTGCTGTTCGCGGTCGACCCGGTGGCCGCCGTGATCGACGAGGCGCTGGAGTGGGGGGCCGACCTGGTGGTCACGCATCATCCGCTGCTGCTGCGCGGGGTGCACTCGGTCGCCGCGACGACGCCGAAGGGCCGGCTCGTCCACCGGATGATCAGGAACGGGGTGGCGCTGCACACCGCGCACACCAACGCGGACCGGGCCGAGCCCGGCGTGTCGGACGCGCTGGCGCGGGCCGTCGGCCTCACCGGCGAGCTGCGCCCGATGGTCCCCGCCGACGACGATCCCCGCCGCGGCCTCGGCCGGATCGGGGAGCTGGCCGAGCCCGTCACGCTGCGGGAGTTCACCGGGCGGGTGGCGGCCGGGCTGCCGTCCACCGCCTGGGGGGTGCGGGCCGCGGGCGACCCTGACCGCGCCGTCCGCACCGTCGCCGTGTGCGGGGGCGCCGGCGACTCCCTGCTCGGCACCGCGCGCGACGCCGGTGTCGACGTCTACCTCACCGCCGACCTGCGGCACCACCCCGCCTCGGAGTTCACCGAGCAAGGCGGCCCCGCCCTGGTGGACGCCGCGCACTGGGCGACCGAGTGGCCCTGGCTCGCCGACGCCGAGCGGCGCCTGGCGGCGGCCTCCCCGGACGCGGGCAAGTTGGAGACCCGGGTGTCCACGCTCGTCACCGACGCGTGGCGCCTCCACGACGAAGGAGCACATTGAAAGCCGCACCCCAAGCCCAGCTCCGCCTGCTCGACCTGCAGGAGCTCGACGCCTCGCTGGACCGGCTGGCCCACCGCCGGCGCACGCTGCCCGAGCTGGCGGAGATCGAGCGGCTGGAGGGACGCCTGACCGAACTGCGCGACGCGATCGTGGCGGCCGAGACGGAGACCGGCGACCTGCAGCGCGAGCAGAAGAAGGCCGAGCAGGACGTCGAGCAGGTCCGCGCCCGGGCCGACCGCGACCAGAAGCGGCTCGACTCCGGGCAGGTGTCCTCGGCCAAGGACCTCAGCAACCTCCAGGCGGAGATCGAGTCGCTGCAGCGCCGCCAGTCCGACCTGGAGGAGGTCGTCCTGGAGATCATGGAGCGGTCGGAGGAGGCGGAGGGCGAGGTGTCCGCGCTGCGCGCCGACCAGGCCGCCGCGCAGGACGAGCTGGCGGCGCTCGTCGAGCGCCGCGACGCCGCCCGGCGGGAGATCGACGACGAGGCCGGGACGACCAGCGCCGCGCGCACCGCGGTCGCCAAGGACATCCCCGAGGACCTGCTGGCCCTCTACGAGAAGCTGCGCGGCCAGTTCGGCGGCGTCGGCGCGGCCAAGCTTTTCCGCGGTGCCTGCCAGGGCTGCCACCTGGCGCTCAACACGGTGGACCTGAACAACATCCGCGCCGCCGCCGAGGACGAGGTCGTCCGCTGCGAGGAGTGCCGCCGCATCCTGATCCGGACGCCAGAGTCGGGCCTGTGAGCGCGGGCCGGAAGCTGGTCGTCGAGGCGGACGGGGGATCGCGCGGCAACCCCGGCCCGGCCGGGTACGGGGCGCTCGTCCGCGACGCGCTGACCGGGGAGGTCCTGGCCGAGGTCGCCGAGGCGATCGGGGACGCCACCAACAACGTGGCGGAGTACCGGGGCCTCATCGCCGGGCTGGCCGCCGCGTCCGGGATCGACGCGGCCGCCCGCGTCGAGGTCCGGATGGACTCCAAGCTCGTCGTGGAGCAGATGTCCGGACGCTGGAAGATCAAGCACCCGGACATGGTCCCGCTGGCCCTGCGGGCCCGCGAGCTGGCGGAGGATCTGGGGTCGGTCTCCTACACGTGGATCCCGCGGAACCGCAACGCGCACGCCGACCGCCTCGCCAACGAGGCCATGGACGCCGCGGCCCGCGGCGAGCAGTGGGTCCGCAAGGTCGAGGAGCCGCCGGGGGAGCCGGAACCGCCCCCGGCGCCGGTGCGGCCGCCGTCGTCCACCCCGATGACCACGGTCCTGCTCCGGCACGGTGAGACGCCGCTGTCGGTCGAGAAGCGCTTCGCCGGGACGAGCGACGTCCCGCTGACCGCGAACGGACTCGCCCAGGCCCGCGCCGCGGCGCTCGCCCTCAAGGACCGCGGGCTGGACGCGATCGTCACCTCGCCGCTGGCGCGCTGCCGCGCCACCGCCGCCGAGGTCGCCGCCGTCACCGGGCTCGACGTCCGCGTCGAGGACGGTTTCCGCGAGGCCGATTTCGGCGATTGGGAGGGGCTCACGTTCGCCGAGGCCGGCAAGGGCTGGCCGGCCGAGCTCAAGGCATGGCTGGCCGATCCGGAGGTCGCGCCGCCCGGGGGCGAGAGCTTCGCGCAGGTCTCGCGCCGCGTCCGGACCGCCCTGGACAAGGTGAAGGTCCGCCACCGCGAGCAGACCGTCCTGGTGGTCTCGCACGTCACGCCGATCAAGATGCTGGTCAAGGACGCCCTGGGCGCGCCCATGCCGTCCCTGTACCGGATGCACCTGGACGTGGCGGCGCTGTCGTCCATCGACTGGTACGCCGACGGCCCCGCTACCCTGCGGTCCTTCAACGACGTCCACCATCTTCCGGCCTGACCGGAACCGGCCTTCCGTAGCGGCCCCCAGCGCGCCTACGCTCCACAGAAGGGCACCGTGACCTGGGGAGGAACCGTGACGACGAAGATCCTGCTGGACGAGTCGAGGCTCCCGAGCCGCTGGTACAACGTCGTCCCCGACCTGCCCGCGCCGCCGCCCCCGCCCCTGCACCCGGGAACGCGCGAACCGGTCGGCCCGGACGACCTCGCGCCGCTGTTCCCGATGGACCTCATCGCCCAGGAGGTCTCGGGCGAGCGCTTCGTCGACATCCCCGAGGAGGTCCGCGACGTCTACCGGCTCTGGCGCCCCACCCCCCTCATCCGGGCCCACCGCCTCGAACACGCCCTCGGCACGCCCGCCCGCATCTACGTCAAGTACGAGGGCGTCTCCCCGGTCGGCTCCCACAAGCCGAACACGGCCGTCCCGCAGGCGTACTACAACGCGCGCCAGGGCATCAGGCGCCTCACCACCGAGACGGGCGCCGGCCAGTGGGGCAGCGCGCTCGCGTTCGCATGCGCGCAGTTCGCCCTCGAATGCGAGATCTGGATGGTCCGGGCCTCCTACGACCAGAAGCCGTACCGCCGCTCGATGATGGAGCTGTACGGGGCACAGGTGCACGCCAGCCCGTCCCGGCTGACCGCGTCCGGCGCGAAGATCCTCGCGGACGACCCGGCCTCGCCCGGCTCCCTCGGCATCGCCATCAGCGAGGCCGTCGAGTCGGCCTCCCCGGACGACACCCGGTACGCGCTCGGCAGCGTCCTGAACCACGTCCTGATGCACCAGACGGTGATCGGCGAGGAGGCCCTCGAACAGCTCGCGCTCGTCGGCGACACCCCCGACCTGATCGTCGGCTGCACCGGCGGCGGCTCCAACTTCGCGGGCCTGTTCTTCCCGTTCCTCCGCGAGAAGCTGCAGGGCCGGATGAACCCGGCGATCCGGGCGGTGGAGCCGGATGCGTGCCCGTCCTTCACCCGGGGCCGCTACGCCTACGACTTCGGCGACACGGCCGGCTTCACGCCCCTTCTCAAGATGCACACGCTGGGGCACGACTTCGTCCCCGACCCCATCCACGCGGGCGGCCTCCGCTACCACGGGATGGCCCCGCTGCTCTCCCACATGTACGACCTGGACATCTTCGAGGCCGAGGCCAAGCCCCAGCGCGAATGCTTCGAGGCGGGGATCCTGTTCGCCCGCACGGAGGGCATCGTCCCGGCCCCCGAGCCCACCCACGCCCTGGCCGCCGCCATCGCGGAGGCCCGCCACTGCGCCGAGACGGGCGAACCCAAGGTCATCCTCACCGCCCTCTGCGGCCACGGCCACCTGGACATGGCCGCCTACGACCGCTACCTCTCCGGCGAGATGGAAGACCACACCCTCCCCCAGTCCCGCCTGGACGAGGCCCTGACGACCCTGCCGTGAGCCGGGAACAACACCGGACCCGCTATCGTCTATGTACGGCGGACGAGCCGGCCGGACGGCCGCGTCGGGGAGCGATCCCCGTCGAGGAAAGTCCGGGCTCCACAGGGCAGGGTGGTCGGTAACGCCGACCCGGGGTGACCCGCGGGAAAGTGCCACAGAAAGCAGACCGCCACCGGTCCGCCGGTGGTAAGGGTGAAACGGTGAGGTAAGAGCTCACCAGCGCCCACGGTGACGTGGGCGGCTCGGTAAACCCCACCCGGAGCAAGGTCAAGAAGGGGCCCCGCAAGAGGCCCCGCGCAGGTGCCCGAGGGCGGCCCGCCCGAGCCTGCGGGTAGACCGCTGGAGGCCGCCGGCAACGGCGGCCCGAGATGGATGGCCGTCACCCGCCGCCCCGCAAGGGCCGGCGGGCACAGAACCCGGCTTACAGGCCGACTCGTCCGCCCTTCACCCGCCCGGCGCCGCACGAAGACGGGTACGTGGCCCGCCCCGTACATGTTCGGAACCGTCCAGCCCTGCCGCCGATCACCGGGAAGAATGCGGGCTGAACACCGCGCCGTGCCCGTTGCGGACATCATGGTGCGCAATAACCTTTAAGGCCGCACTCGCCAGATATAAGAGGTACAAGATGCCTGAACGCATCGATCTCATAAGCTTGCAGTCAACGTGGGCCACGAGTCCCACCGTCGTGGTGAGTGTGGATCCCGCCAGCCTGGAAGGCGAGATCGTCGTCGACACGGAGTTCGTTAAGGGACGCAAGAAGATCTCGCTCCATTCGGACGACATCGCAGAATGGGCCGAGGTTCTCGAAGCCCTCGACGGCGAGGAGACCGGCAGCTGGATGGAGGCCGCGGGCAGGACTGTGCTCACCATCGAGTGGGACGACGAGTACGACTACCTCTGGGTCACGATCGAGGACCGAGTGGGTTCCATGGCAACCGTGCGGGTGCAGGTCGGCCCAGACGAGTACTGGCTGGACGACCAGTTCAATCGACTGGCGAGGTTTCGCGAAGCCAGTCCCAAGCTCAGCAGCTGAGCGCGCCATCCCGTGGGGAGGGGCGTGCAACTCACATGGTTCGGGTCATACGACACAGAGAGGTTGAAACGGGGCGCTTACCTTCTAGGGGAGAGCTGATCGCCTTGATCGGTGACGGCGGCGGGGCCGAGGTGCTGGGTCCCGTGGAAAGGAGCCTCGATGTTCATCATCATGTTCGTGGCCCTCGTCCTGGCGGGGGGAGTGGCCGGACTGGTCTATCTGTGGGACTTCTCGCGCGCCAGCCGGTACGACGCGCTGTTCCTGCCCGCGTCCGACCGGCGTGCGCGGCGGGCGCGCCGGGTGACGGGAATGTACGTGCGGGACTACACGCGCCACGACGACCTCGTGAGCCGCTGACCCGCGGGCGCCGACTGAAGGCACACTGACGCGCGGGCCGTCCTTGCGGGGGGACGGCCCGCGCTTGCGTGTCAGGTGACGGTCCGGGCCGGCGGGGCGTCGTCCGGGACGGGCATGAAGGCGCCCGTGGCCCGGTCGAGGATCTCGACGTTGGCGGACTGCAGGTCCAGGTAGAGGCCCACCAGTTCGATCTCGCCGGACTCGACGCGCTTGCGCAGCCACGGGTAGGTGAGCAGGTTGTCGAGCTGCTGCATCACGTTGATCTTGCAGAGCCGGGTGAGGGGCGGGGCGTCCTCGCCGGACGGGTCGGTGGCGAGGAAGCGGGCGAGGCTGTGGTTGCCGTGCTTCAGCCACCGCGACAGGCCGGAGAGGTGCTCGACCTCGGTGCCGCCGGCGAGGAGCGCGGCCATCGCGCCGCAGTTGGAGTGGCCGCAGACGGTGATCGTCCGGATGTCGAGGACGTTGGTGGCGTACTCGACGGTGGCCGCGACGGAGTCGTCGCGGGTGCGGGAGCCGTACCGCGGGACGAGGGCGCCGACGTTGCGGTTGATGAACAGGTCGCCGGGGCCGCTGGCGGTGATGATGTTGGGCACGATGCGCGAGTCCACGCAGGTGATGAAGAGGTGCTGGGGCTTCTGCTCCATCGCCAGCTCGGCCATGATCGGCCGCACCAGCCGGGCGGTCCGGCCGTGGTACTCGCGGACGCCGTCCAGCAGCACGGCGGCGGGGGACACCTCGGGGGCGTCGAGTTCCTCCTCGGAACGCCGTCGACGATTCGCCCATGGCGCCCACCAACGGGCGGAAGGGGGCGATTTACGCGGCGAGGACATGTCACCTGTCACGGCTCTTTCATACCAAGCCTCGTGAACCTCGTCGATGTCGACCCTCCCTCCCTGGCGCTCGTGCGCGAGCCGCCACTGGTGGATGGCGTCGAACGCGGCGTGGTCCATGAAGTCGACGTTCAGGTCGAGATCGACGCTGGCGCCCGGCGGGACCTCATGCAGGAGGCGCGTCACCTTGGGGACGCCGAGGAAGGTCAGCGTGCCCTCCACGACCACGTGGGTGCGGATCGGGACCGGGCCGTCATCGGGTTCGGGGACGAGGTGCTCGGCGCGGACCGACAGCCGGGTCAGCCGCCGCAGCGCCAGCACCCCCATGACCGCGATGCCCACCAGGACGCCCTCACCGAGCCCGAGGACGACGACGCCGACGAGGGTGGCGAAGTAGGCGGGCGCCTCGCGGTGGTGGCGCAGGTCGCGGATGCGGGCGGTGTCGATGAGCCGGACGCCCAGCACGACCAGCAGCGCCGCGAGCGCGGGCAGCGGCACCTGCTCGATGGCGGGGCCGCACGACAGCGCGAGGACCAGCACCCACACGCCGTGCAGGACGGCCGACGTGCGGGAGCGGGCACCCGCCTCGATGTTGGCCGTGCTGCGGACGATCACGCCCGCGATCGGCAGCCCGCCGAGGAACCCGGACACCGCGTTACCCGCGCCCTGCCCGAGCAGGTCGCGGTCGAGGTCGGCGCGCGGCACCCCGGCGGGGCGCCGCCGGTCGACGGCGACGCTGCACAGCAGCGACTCGACGGCCGCCACGAGCGCGACGGAGAGGACGGCGCCGACGATGCCGATGGGCGGGCCCTCCGGCACGGCGGGGGTGTCCCACCCCCCGAAGAGGGAGTCGGGCAGTTCGACGCGCCGGACGTCCCAGCCGAGCGACCAGGCGGTCAGGGTGGCGAGGGCGATCGCGGGCAGCGGCCCGGGGATCAGCCGCAGCGGGCCGGTGCTCGGGAGCCGCGACCAGAACAGCAGCACCAGGACCGTCAGTGCGCCGAGGAGGGCCGGGTGGGTGTTCGGGGCCGCCAGCTGGCCCGGCAGCTCGCCCAGGTTGGCGAGCGCCGACTGCTGGGGGCTGCCGCCGAGCAAGACGTGCACCTGCGCCAGGACGAGGACGACGCCGACGCCCGCGAGCATCCCGTGCACGACGGCGGGGGAGACCGCGAGGGCCGTCCGGGCGACCTTGCCGGCCCCGAGGGCGACCTGGAGCAGCCCGCCGAGGAGGGTGATCGTGCAGGTGGCGCGCCAGCCGTAGGTCTGCACCAGCTCGGCGACGATCACGGTCAGGCCCGCCGCGGGGCCGCTGACCTGCAGCGGTGACCCGCCGATCAGGCCCGCGACGACACCGCCGACGACGGCGGCGATCAGCCCGGCCGCGACCGGGGCGCCGGACGCGACCGCGATGCCGAGCGACAGCGGGATCGCGACGAGGAACACGACGAACGACGCGAGGAAGTCCCGCCGAAATGTGGACACGTTGAGTGGCTTTGAAGTCACTCTCCGTATATAACCAGGATTAGAGCCGCTTCAGCCAGGCCATTCGCGAGATGGCGGGTGCGCGCCGTCCCGCCGGAGCCTCTGCGGGCGGAGACGCGAACGAGGGCCGCCGGGAGTCGGCGGCCCTCGTTCGCGGTCGGGCGGCCGGATGCGGCCGCCCGGGATGCCTAGCGGCGGTAGTTCTCCCAGTCGTCGGCCGGCTGGCGGGAGCCGTACGGGGCGTTGTCGTTCGGCTGGCCGCCCTGCGGGTACCCGCCCTGCTGCTGCGAGCCGCCGTAGTAGCCGCCGCCCGGGCCGTACGCCTGGGTGGCGTTCGGGTCCTGGTAGCCGCCCTGGGCGTTCGGGTCGTGCGGCGCGGCGAGCGGGTCGGCGCCGCCGTTGTAGCTGCTGCCGCTGAAGTCGCCGTAGACGCCGGAGCCGCCCTCGTTGCCCCCGAACCCGCCGAAGGACTCGCGGCCGCCGCTGAGCGGCTCGTCGTAGCGCGGGGAGTCGCCGTAGGCGGGCGCCGTCGGGTAGCCGTCGCTCTGCTGGCCCTGCCCGTACCCGGACGGAGCCCCCATCCCGCCGGGCGGGGGACCGGACGGCACGCCGGAGCCGAGCCCCGGGTCGTAACCGCCGCCCTGCCCGCCGGAGGGCCCGCCGGTCTGCCACGGCCCGGTGTTGCCGGTGCCTCCGGAACCGCCGGTCGTCCCGAACGAGCCGGTGCTGAGCGGGTCGCCCAGCGGGTCGTTCAGGGAGCCGCCGCCGTAGGAGCCGCCCGTGTCGGACGAGGCAGCCGGGTTCGCCGACCGCGCACGGTCGGACTGGATGCGCTGGAGCAGCTCGTCCACGGACGGGAGCCGGTGCCCGTCGGTGTCGGAGCCGCTGGGCGCCGGAGCAGGAGCCGGGGGCGCCGGGGGCGCGGCCGGGACGGCGGGCTCGCCGAGGGGCAGGCCGAGCGGGTCGGACGAGCGGGGGTCGCCGCCGCGCGGGCCGGGGTCGGCGGGCATGTCGTAGCCGCCCTGCCGGCCGCCCAGCGGGTCGGAGCCGTAGTCGCCGTAGGACGGCTCGGGAGAGCCGTACTGGTGCTGCTCGGAGTACCCCTGGTCCTGCCCGTGGCCGTACTGGTCCTGGCCGCCGTAGGACGGGTCGCCGGGCCCGTAGTCGGCCGCGCCGTACGCGGGCTGGGGCTCCTGGCCGCCGTAGACCTGCTGGTCGGGCGCGCCGGGGCCGCCGTACGGCGGCTGCCCGCCGGGCATGCCCGGGCCGCCGGGACCCGCGAGGTCGGCGGGGATGGGGTCGAGCGCCGTCGAGCCGGGGTCGTGCCCGGCGAACGGGGAGCCGCCCTGGAAACCGCCCGGCGCCGGCATCTGCTGCGGACCGGTCCCGCCGCCCTGCGCGCCCATGCCGGCGAGCCCGGGGGTCTCGACGCCCATCGGGACGGGCTGGGTCAGGCTCGGCTGCGTGAGGCCCGGCTGCTCGGGCGGCGGCTGGTCCGCGGGCCCCTGCGCGTTCAGCGGGTCGGCGGCGAAGTCGGCGTCCGAGCGCTCGTCGTCGTGGTCGTGCTGCCACGGGAACCTGGGCTTGTCGAAGGTGATCGTCGCCCAGTAGTCGTCGTCCTCCATCTCGTCCGACGCCTGCCCGCTCGGGGCGGGGGGCGGCGGGGACGCGGTGGGGGCGGCGAGCGGGCCGCCGGCGACCCGGCGGTCATGGGCGGGCTCGGGCGCGCCGTGCCGGTCGTAGCCGCCGTCGTAGGCGCCGTCGTACCCGTCGTTGTAGCCGTAGTCGTCGGGGCCGCCCATGTCGTCCTGGGGCGGGCCCGCCCGGCGGCCGCGCGGGTGCTGCGGCTCGTCGTCCATCCAGTCGTCGTCGTCGCGTCCCGCCCTGCTGGCCCGGAGGCCTAGGGCTACGAGGACGACCACGAGGACCACGACCACAATGAGGCCGAAGACCACGATGTAAGAAGTCATGCCACCACCCAATGCCTTGGCCCGGTGAGAGTCCCTGGCGCGGACCGCGAGTCCGTCCCGATTGTCGCAGGCGACCGGTGCTGCTCTGGTCGCCGCCGCCTCGGTCTAGCCCGATTCTGACCGACCGCTATGACCGTTGTCACACCCATCGCGCACATTCACCCTCGCACGGCACGTCCCGATCGGCCAATCCCGCCCGTCGGTACGCCCCTGTCGGCTCAGCCCCCCGGTGGGGTCCGCCCTGACCCTGGGCCCTCAGGCTCCACGGTCAACGCGCCTAGTTGCCGCCGAAGTTCCCGATGATCCTGCCCCGTCCGATCGTGTGCCGGGCGATGGCGGGGAGCGAGTCCTTCAGTGCGGCGCCGTCGGCGAACGGTTCCGGGTGGTCCAGCGCGTAGATCGTGAACCGGTACCGGTGCCGTTCTCCCTTGGGCGGGCACGGCGGCGCGTAGCCCGCCTTGTCTTCTGTGGTCAACCCTTCGACGGTCCTGTCCAGCCGGGCGTCCTCGACGAGTTCGTTCACCGTCCCGCCGATGCCCGCGATCACCCAGTGGACGCGGGCGCCGCCCGACGCGTCCGGGTCGTCCACGACGATCGCGTACGACCGCGTCCCGTTCGGCGTGCCCGACCACCGGAGCGGTGGGGTCTTTCCCTGCCCGCCAGGGTACGTCGTGCAGCCGTACCGCGGGGGCAAGTCCTGCCCATCGCGGAACACCGGGCTGGTCACGGTGAACCACTCGGAAAGTTCGGCGCTCTTGTTCTCCGGCTGGCCGAACAGGCCGCAGCCGCCGACGGAGGCGGCGACCGCGAGGGCGCCCGCCGCGGCCGTGATCGGACGCCGGTGTCTGCTCATCATCGATACGCTCCCGGGCGAGATCGTACGCGGCGCGCCGCCGGATCGCCGTCATCTCGGCCGCATGCGCCCCGCCCGCCGGCGCCCCTTCCTCGTAGGCCCCAACGATTCGGCCCCAACACTAGGGCTTCGCCGGGACTGGAACGGGCCTTTCCCTCCACCGCGGGACGCCCCTCCGGCCGGAGGGGCGCTGTGACCTTGATCATGCGTGTTCTGCCCCGGTCCATGCCAGTTTTTGGGAAGGAGTGGCGGGTTTCACAGCCGTATCGGCGTCCTGCTTTGCCAGGACGGGAAGATCTGCTGTTCTTCCCTGGTTATTGATTGGTGCCAAGCACGTTCCATCGGCTAGCTTGTGAATGTCTTCACAAGCCGACCGTGACATTGGAGGCCGCAATGGCCAGGATCGCCCAGGAGAGCCCTGGCGCTCCCCACATCCTCATCGTGGGTGGCGGCTATGTGGGCATGTACACCGCGTTGCGCCTGCAGAAGAAGCTCAGACGCGAGCTCAGGCGGGGCGAGGTCAGGGTCACCATCGTGGACCCGAACTCGTACATGACGTACCAGCCGTTCCTCCCGGAGGCCGCCGCCGGGAACATCTCCCCGCGGCACGTCGTCGTCCCGCTCCGCCGCGTCCTGCCCAAGTGCACCGTGCGCAAGGCCCGGGTCACCGAGCTGAACCACGACGAGGGGTGGGCGATCGTCCAGCCGCTCGCCGGGCCGCCGGAGCGGATCTCCTACGACTACCTCGTGATGGCCGCGGGCGCGGTGCCGCGGCTGCTGCCGATCCCCGGGCTCGCCGAGCACGGAATCAGCCTCAAGACCGTCGGCGAGGCCATCCACCTGCGCAACCACGTGCTGGAGCAGCTGGAGATCGCCGAGTCCACCGACGACGCCGAGCTGCGCCGCAAGGCCCTCACCTTCGTGTTCGTCGGCGGCGGGTTCGCCGGCGTCGAGGCGGTCGCCGAACTCGAGGACATGACCCGCGACGCCACGAAGTACATGCGCAAGGTCACCCCGCAGGACCTGCGGTTCATCCTCGTCGAGGCCGCCGGGCGCATCCTGCCCGAGGTCGGCCCCGACATGGGCAAGTGGACCGCCGAGCAGCTCCGCGGCCGCGGTATCGACGTCAAGATGAACACGCTGCTGGAGTCGGCCGTGGACGGGCGGATCGAGCTGTCGGACGGCAGCTCCTTCCAGGCCGGGACGCTGGTGTGGAACGCGGGCGTGAAGGCGGCGCCCGTCGTCCGGCGGGGCGGCCTGCCCGTGGACGAGAAGGGCCGCGTCAAGGGCACCGAGTACCTGACCATCGAGGGCCTGGTGCGGGCGTTCACCGCCGGTGACAACGCCGCCATCCCGGACCTGACGCAGGAGGGCATGTACTGCCCGCCGAACGCGCAGCACGCCGTCCGCCAGGCCAAGCTCCTCGGCGACAACATCGTCCGCTCGCTGCGCGGGAAGACCCTCAAGCCCTACGTGCACAGCAACGTCGGCGCGGTCGCCGGGCTCGGCCTGCACAAGGGCGTCGCCCAGACCTACGGGTTCAAGGTCAAGGGCTGGCCCGCCTGGTTCATGCACCGCACCTACCACGGCGCGAAGGTCCCGACCTTCAACCGCAAGCTGCGCGTCGTGGCGGACTGGACACTCGCCCTGTTCCTCAAGCGCGAGACCGTCTCCCTCGCCACCATCGAGCAGCCGCGCGCCGACTTCCAGCTCGCCGCCCTCGACGACGTCCGCCCCAAGGAGCGGGCGGCCGACCAGGCCAGGGAACCCGCCGCCTGACCCGTCCGACCGAACCGAGACCAATGCCCCGGCGGTGCCCGCGACCGCCGGGGCATTCGGCATCCTGCGCGGCAGGACCGAGCCGATGGACTCCGATGGATCAGGCGCGCTTCTTGAACGCCCGCAGCGAGAGCGGGGCGAAGATCAGCGAGAAGCCGATCCCCCAGATCAGGGCCGTGACCGCGTGCTCGAAGACGGGGCCGCCGACCAGGAGGCCGCGCATCGCCTCCACCAGGTGCGTCACCGGGCTGTTGTCCATGACGAACGCGAGCCCGGAGGGGATGCCGTCCGTGTTCGGGATGAACGCGGTGCTCATGAAGCTCAACGGGAAGATCACCACGAACCCGAAGATCTGCACCTTCTCCGGCTCGTTCACCTTCATCGCGATGTAGACCGACGTCCAGGAGAACAGGACGGCGAAGGCCAGCAGCAGCGCGAACGCGGCGAACATGGCGAGGACGTTCGTCTCGATGCGGAAGCCGATGATGAAGCCGACCACCAGCAGGATCATCATCGACCACGCCTGCTTGGCGGTGTCGGCGATGATCCGTCCGGCGAGCGGGGCGCTGCGCGCGATCGGCAGGCTCCGGAACCGGTCGAAGACGCCCTTGGTGATGTCGGTGTTGAGGCCGAACCCGGTGCTCATCCCGGCGAACAGGGCGTTCTGCGCGATGATGCCGGGGATGACGACCGGCAGGTAGGCGTCGACGCTGCCCGACATCGCCGGGCCGAACACGTACGCGAACAGCAGCACGAACATGATGGGCTGGATGGACAGGTCCAGCAGCTCCATCGGGTTGTGCTTGATCTGGACCAGGTTGCGCCAGGCCAGCGTGGCGGTGTTGCGCAGGGCGGTGCCGGGCGCGACCCGCTTGGCGAGGTCCTGCGGTGCGAACGTCGCGGTGCTCACGCGGACGCCCCTTCCTTGCTGGCCGACTCGGCGAGCTCGCCGGCCTCGGCGTCGAGGTCCTCGGTGTGGTGGCCGGTGAGGGCGAAGAACACCTCGTCCAGGCTCGACTTGCGCAGCGACATCTCGCCGATGGCGACGCCGGCCTCGTCGAGGCGGCGGACCACGGCGGGCATCAGCCCCGGGTCGGTGATCGGCGCGCTGACCAGGTCGTCGGCGAGTTCCGGGACGGTGTCGGCCAGCTCCCCGACGATCTTCGCCACGGTGGACGCGTCGGCGGCGTCGACCGGCCGGACCTCCAGCACCTGGCCGCCCACCTGCGACTTGAGCACGTCGGACGTGCCGTGCGCGATGATCTGCCCGCGGTCGATGACCACGATGTCGTCGGCGAGCTGGTCGGCCTCCTCCAGGTACTGCGTGGTGAGCAGCACCGTGACGCCGTCGCCGGTCAGGCCGCGCACGATGTCCCACAGGCCGTTGCGGCTGCGCGGGTCGAGGCCGGTGGTCGGCTCGTCCAGGAAGAGGATCTGCGGCCGCCCGACGAGGCTCGCCGCGAGGTCGAGCCGGCGCCGCATGCCGCCCGAGTAGGTCTTGGCGGCGCGCTCGGCGGCGTCGGAGAGCTGGAACCTGTCGAGCAGCTCGGCGGCCCGCGCCTTGGACGCCCGCCGGGACATCCCCAGCAGCCGGCCGATCAGGACGAGGTTCTCGGTGCCGGTGAGCATCTCGTCCACCCCGGCGTACTGGCCGGTGAGGCCGATGAGCTGCCGCACTTTGTGCGCCTCTTTGACGACGTCGAAGCCGCCCACCTGGGCGTTGCCGCCCGTCGGCTCGATCAGTGTCGCGAGGATCCGGGTCATCGTGGTCTTGCCGGCGCCGTTGGGGCCGAGGACTCCGAGGACCGTTCCCGGTGGGGCGGTGAGGGAGACGCCGGCCAGCGCCTGGGTCTCACCGAACCGCTTCTCCAGGCCGTCGGCCTGGATGGCGTACGTCATGTGATCTCCTGAGATCGTGTCGCCGGACGTCACCGTCCCGGTCGAGACGGATCTGCCGAAAATATGTGGTGTCCGGCTCGGATGCATCCAGTTTTTCCGCCGCCCAGCGGGGCTCTGCGGGGGTGCCGGAGCGTCCCCCCAACATCGCATGACCCTCTGACAGAACGCTGATGCCCGCGCGATTGTGCCCACATCCGGCGGTTCGCGGGCGGCGAACCGGCGGGAGGGGGCCTCCGGCGTTCTAGACTCGCGGTGTGACGTCGGTGCGGCGCAGTCACCACAAGGACGGCGGGGGGCCGCACCCGCCGCGGCTGCGGCCGCCCGAACACCGGGTGTCGGCCCGCGCGATCGCGCACTGGGCGATCGAGTACCTGCTGGTGTGGGGCCTCGCGTTCGGGCTCGCCCTCGGTGTGGCGGCCTGGGTGGGCGACTCCGGCTGGGACGGCGTGCCCGGGTGGCTGTCGGGCCGGATCGGCTGGCTGCCCTACGCCGTCGGCGCCGCGGGGCTGCTGATGGTGACGGTCGCGCCCGTCTGGCGCTACCGCGTCCACCGCTGGGAGGTCAGCGCCGACGTCGTCTACACGCGCACGGGCTGGTTCAGCCGCGAATGGCTGCTGGTCCCCGTCGGCCGCATCCAGACCGTCGACACCCAGCAGGGCTGGATCGAGCGGATGCTGGGGCTGGCGACCATCGAGGTCAACACCGCGTCCCACGCGGGGTCCTCCGAGGTCTCCGGGCTGCCGGTGGGCGTGGCGACCCGCCTCGCCGAGGACCTCGCGCACCGCGCCCACGACCTGCGCGACGACGCGACGTGACCACGGGAAGCGGCGAGCGGGGCCGCGCGATCCGCCCGTACGCCGGCCCTTCGGCCGCGGGGGACCGCCCCGCCGGCGGCGCCGACCGCGGTGGTGCCGAGTGCGGCGGGGCGGAGCGCGATGGCGCGGACCCCGAGCCGGACGTGGTGCGTCCGCGGAAGGAGCGGCCGCGCGGCCAGCGGCTGCATCCGCTGACGTTCGTCGTCGGGGCCGTCCGCGAACTCCTCGCCCTGGTCGCCGCCGGTGCGACGGGCCTCATGGTCGGCGGCCTGTCCACGGCGTTCTACTTCGCGCTCGCCGGGCTGTCGTTCGGCCTGCTCTTCCACGTGGCCGGCTGGCTGACGTTCACCTACGTGCTGTTCGACGACCGGATCGAGCTCAGGCGGGCGCTCATCGGGCGGTCGGTCAAGAGCATCCCGCGCGACCGGATCCGGGGGGTGGACATCAGCGCGTCCCTCCCGCACCGGTTGCTCGGCCTGGCGGTCGTCCACATCGACGCCGGCGCGGACGGCGGAGAGGGCGCGCTGAACGCGGTCTCCCTCCAGGAGGCCGAACGGCTGCGCCGCGTCCTGCTCTCGCGGGACGCCCCGGCCCCGCCGCGCCGCGTCCTCGCCCGGATGCGGCGGCGCTGGTACGCGTACGCGCCGCTGAGCGGCGCCTACCTGTTCACGCCCTTCGCGGTGGCGGGCTCCCTCCTCGGCACGATCTACAACCTCGGCGACGACCTCGGCCTCATCACGCGGGAGCGGGTGGAGAGCGTCGGCCACGACGTGGTCGGCCTGTCCACCGCCCTCGTCGTCGCGCTGGCGATCCTCGTCCTGCTCGCCATGCCGGTCATGTCGGTGTTCGTCTTCATGCTGTTCAACTGGGACTTCACCGTCCACCAGCGGGACGGGTCGCTCGCCGTCGAGCGCGGCCTGGTCACCCGCCGGAGCGTCTCGCTCGAACTGCGGCGGCTGCGCGGCGTCGAGCTCGCCGACAATCCCTTCGAGCGCGCCGCCGGAGTGACCCGGCTCGGTGCGCTGATCACCGGGCTCGGGGACGCCGCGCACCGCGGGCGCCTCCTGCCCGCCGCCCCGCGCCCGGTCGCCGAGGCCCTCGCCGCCCGCGTGATCGGCGCCGTCCCCGGCCCGCTCGTCGCGCATCCTCCGGCGGCCCGGAGCCGGCGTGTCACCCGCGCGGTGGGGCTCCCGGCCGCCTTCGCCGTCCTCGCCGTCGCGACCGGGCAGCCGTGGGCCGCCTACGTGTTCGGCGTCCTCGCCGTCCTGGCCGTACCGCTCGGGCTGGACCGGTACCGGCAGCTCGGCCATGTCACCGACGGGGACCGGCTCAGCGTCCGGTCAGGGTCCCTGCGCCGCCGCCAGGCCGTCGTGGAGCACACCGCCATCGTCGGCTGGCGCATCCGGCGGACCGTCTTCCAGCGCAGGCTCGGCCTCGCCACCCTCGTCGCGGCGGTCGGCGCGGGCGACGGGGGCTACTCCGCCATCGACATGGCCGAAGGGGACGCCGTCGCCCTCGCCGCCGGCATCACGCCCGACTGGGTGACGCCGTTCCTGGAGACCCCGCCCGAGGACTGACGCCCTATTCGGGGCGGCGCGCACCGAACATGATCTCGTCCCAGGACGGCACGGAGGCGCGCTTGCCCTTGGCCTTGCGGCGCCGCGCGGGCCGCTGCGCCGCGGGCTCGCTGTTCGCGGCCGCCGCGGGCGCGGGCGTCGCCGGCTTGTCCTGCGCGGCGGGCATGGTGGGACGGGCGGCCGGCTTCTTCTTCGCGGGCGTCCGCGCGGGCTGCCGCTGCCCCGGCCGCTGCGCCGCCGGCTTGCTCTCCCGCGCGGGCTTCTCCTCCCCGCCGGGCCCGCTCTTGCGGGCCGGTGCGGCGGCCTCGGGCTCCGGCGCCGCGACGTCGGCCGAAGCCTCCTCCGCCTCGGCCTCCTCTGCCTCCACGGCCTCTGCCTCCACGGCCTCTGCCTCCGCCGCCTCGGCGGCGGCCCGGAGCCGGGCGGCCCGTCGTGCGGGGGTCTCGGCGAGCCGGGACGCCGCGCGCTCGTCCGGCGCGGCGGGCGATTCGTCGGTGCGGGCGGTGTCGGCCGGCTCGGTCTCCCCGGCGCGCTCTTCGGACGTGTCGCGGCCCGTGGTCTGCGCTTCGGCGGTCTCCCGGTCGGGGGACGCGTCCGCCAGGCGCTCCGCCGCGGCGGTCTCGCCGGCGTCGGCCGTTTCGCGGTCGTCGGTCGTCTCCGGGGCCGGGTCGGTTTCGGGCGCGTGCGTTTCGTTCGCTTCGCCGGGACGCGTGACCTCGTCGTCCTCGTCCTCGGCCTCGTCCTCGGAACGGCCGGTCTCGCGCGTGTCGGCGGTGTCCTGTTCTTCGGCCTCGTCCTCGGCAAGATCCGTCTCGACGACGTCCGCCTCTGCGGTGTCGCGCGGCTCGTCGTCCTCCCGGGTCTGGGTGGTTCCGCGCTCGGTCTCAGCCTCGGGCGCCTCCGCCTGCATGGCGGCCTCGCGCTCTTCGGACGCGTCGCGGCCGGTGGTGCGCACCTCGGCGGTCGCGGGGGTCTCGCGGTCGTCGGTCAGGGTGTCGAAGCCGGACTCCTCGCGGACGTCCTCAGGGGCCTGGGTCTTGTCGGTGAAGCGGTCGGTCTCCGCCGTCTCGCGGATGTGCGCGGTGCGGGCCTCGCCGGCTTCGCGGATCGGTGCGGTCCCGCGCCGCCGGGGCGCGTCCTGGAACCGGCCCGGCTCGGTGGTGCTCTGGGCGGGGGCCCTGCCGATGCCGCCGCCCTCGGGGGAGGTCTCGCGGAAGGGGCGGGGCTCCGCCATGCGAGGGGGCTCCGCCGGGTACTCGCGCGGCTCGGCGGGGCGGAGCCGGCCGTGGGCGCCGGGCTCGCCGGGCAGGCCCCGGGCGGCCGGGTCGCGGTCGCTGGAGACGACCTTCATGGCGGGACGGCGGGGGACGAGCGGCGTGACGGTGTCGGAGAGCGCGTCGTCGTCCCACTCCACGGCGGTCAGGCGGGCGGCGATCTCGTCCAGCGGGAAGACGTGCCGGCGGCGCGGGTCGAACGTCCACTCGGCGGCGTGCGGGCGGCCGTCGTCGAAGAAGGACAGGCGGACGCGCCAGGTGCCGTCCTCGCACTTCCAGGAGTCCCACTCGACCTCGTCGAGGTCGACGCCGCCGCGGCCGAGCCGCTCCTCGACGGTCTCCCCGAGGGGCGGGCCGGGGGCGGACTCGCCGGGCCGGCGGACCGCGACGCGCTGCGCCTGCTGGGCCATGTACTCGCGTTCCTGCAGGACCGGGCCCTCGAACCAGCGGACGCGTTCGACCGGGATGCCCGCCGACTCCGCGATCTCTTCGGCGGTCTCGCCGGACCGGATCCGGGCCTGGATCTCCTTGGGGCGCAAGGGACTCTCCACTTCGATCTCGAACTGGCCGAGGCGGGAGAAGTGCCCACGGACCGCCGCGCGGAGCCGGTCGTCGACGGGCAGGGTGAACCGGGTGCCCCGGCCCGCGGTCGCCAGGACGAGGTACGTACCGTCCTCGCTGACCGCGACGAGGCGCAGCTCCTGCATGCGTGTCCTTCCTGCCCTGTCCTGATGGCACGGAGGACGCCGGACCGCGCGACCATTCGTCTCACCGGTCGGCCGTCCGATGCCCACCGAGGGCGCATGCGTGCCCTTTCCCCCGGGTCCCCGAGTCTCTCTTTCGGACACACCTGCTGCCAGCACCGTACCCGGCATGTCCGAACATCGCCGCTCTCGAAGCCCCCTTCACGAGGTAGAAGAGGGCACCCGGCCAAGCTTGCCGGTGCCGCGACCCGCCCGGGGCCACCCTGCCGGATCCTTGTGCATCTTTTTCCACACCGTGCCTGGGGGAGATCGCGGCGCCGCGTCTTTTTGACGTTGCGAGCGTCACGTCTTGGGCAGGAACAACCGGGTCGCCCCGATCAGTTAGTGATCAAGGGGTTCATGGCGATTAGACGGGAGTGATGCGGTTCATGCCGCGCAAGCCGGAGATCAGTACGACGCAGCTCGTCGCGAGCGCCATCGCGACGGCCGTGGCGGCCTTCGGCGCTTCCACCCTCGGGGTCTACGGGACGATCATCGGCGCCGCGCTGATGAGCGTGATCTCGACGGCCGGGTCGGCGATCGGGCAGCACTACCTTGACCAGGGCCGCAACCAGATCAAGGAACTGACGCACATGCAGGCCGCGACGCGGCGCCGGGGCGCGGCGGAGGACGCCGCGGAGGAGGCGAGGAGCGCCGACCCGACCCGGACCGTGGCGTGGCCCGGCGACCCGAGCGCCACGCGGTTCGACCCGGCCGGCGATCCGAACGCCACCCGGTTCGACCCCGCCGGCGGCGATCCGAACGCGACCCGCCTCGATCCGGTCGCCGGCGGCGACCCCAACGCCACGCGCGTGGACCCGGTGGAGGCGGTCGCCGGCTCGCTCGCCGAGGAGGCGGGCGAGGACGCGGTGCGGCAGGTCGTCCGGCGGTCGGCGTGGAAGAGCACGGTCGAGTGGGCCAAGGCGCACTGGGTGAAGCTGGCGGTCACGTCGGCCGCGGTGTTCGCGATCGTCCTGGGCGGGATCACGATCTACGAGGCCGCGGCGGGGGAGCCCATCGGGCGCGGCGGCGGCGGGCTGACCGTCACCGAGGTCCTGGGCGGTGGCGGCGGGAAGCAGCAGGAGGACGGCCCGTCGCAGAACCCGACCGACGGCCCGACCGAGCCCGGTGTCACTCCGGGCGAGACCCCGACGGGCGAGGCGCCGACCACGGAGCCGGGCACGCGGCCGGACGACCAGCCGACCGGCCAGCCGTCCGGGCAGCCGACCCAGGCGCCCACGCCGCAGCCGACGACCTCGGTGCCGGCGGACCCGGACACCCCGGCGCCGACCGGGCCGCCCGGGGGCGGCCAGGACGGGGGCCAGGCTCCGGGCGCCGATGACCCCCAGAACCGCTCCACCCCGAGCGAGTGACGCCGGGCGGGTGACCCCGCGCAGGTGACACGGGACAGGTGACACGGGGCAGGTGACACAGGGCGAGCGCGCTCAGTCGCCGAAGACCTGCCTCGTGTAGGGGTTGGCGAAGCGCCGGTCCGGGTCGAGCTTGTCCCGCAGGGCGACGAAGTCGCCGAACCTCGGGTACACCGTCTCCAGGTACGCGGCGTCGCGGGTGTGCAGCTTGCCCCAGTGCGGACGCCCTTCGAGGCCGGCGAGCAGGTCCTCGACGCCCCGGAAGTACTCCTCGTGCGGGTCGCGGTGGTAGACGTGCACGGCGATGAAGGCGCTGTGCCGTCCGTGCGCCATCGACAGCCAGGCGTCCTCTTGGGGGAGGAGCCGCACCTCGATGGGGAAGCTGATCCGCCAGCCCTTCTTGGTGAACAGGGCGCGGAGCTCACGCAGGGCGGGGACGAGCCGCTCCCGCGGAATCGCGTACTCCTGCTCCTTGAACCGGACCGTGCGCGGGCTGGTGAAGACCTTGTACGAGGTTTCGCTGTAGGTGCGCGCCCCGAGGGCCTTGGCGGAGATGCCGTTCACGAACGGCACCGTGGCGGGCGCCCTGTGCGTGACCTTGTTGATGGCCTCGAAGACCGTGTTGGACAGGAACCGGTCGTCCAGCCAGTACCGGAATTTGGACAGCGGCTCGGCAGGGCCCTCGGCGCGGTTGTTGCGCTTGGTCAGGCAGCCTTCGGTGTGCGGGAACCAGTAGAACTCGAAGTGCTCGTTGGCGGCCTCGAACTCGTCCACGCGCGAGAGGACCTCGTCCCACTTCATCGGTTCCTCCTGTGCCCGCAGGAGGAACGACGGGACGGTCCGCCAGGTGATGGCGGTGACGATGCCGAGCGCGCCCAGGCCCGCGCGGGCCGCGTCGAACAGGTCGGGGCGTTCCTCGCGCGAGCAGGTGACGATGGTGCCGTCGGCGAGCGCGAGCTCCAGGGCGGCGACCTGGGAGACGAGCCCGGCGACGTCGCGTCCGGTGCCGTGGGTGGCGGTCTGGAGGGCGCCGGCGACGGTCTGCTGCTGGATGTCGCCCATGTTGGCCAGGGCGAGACCGTGCTCGTCCAGGATGCGGTTGAGCGCGTGGAGGGGAAGTCCTGCCTCGACGGTGACCAGCCCGGTCGCGGTGTCGACCGAGCGGACCGCGGTGAGCGCCGTGGGACGGAGCCGGACCCCTTCGGCGACGGCCGCGCCGGTGAAGGAGTGGCCCGTGCCGGTCATGCGGACCGTGAGGCCGTCGTCGGCGGCCGACCGGATCTGCGCGGCGACCTCTCCGGCGGTGCGCGGGGTCGCGACGCGGCGCGCCGTGGCCTGCTGGTTTCCCGCCCAGTTCTGCCACTTCTGGTTCGTCACGGGGGACATGCGGCGACTCTACTCGTCCAACGTTCATGAGGAAAGTTCATGTTTTCCTCCCGCGGGGCCGCCGATCATGCCTGGGAGGCGGTCATGGAACGGGCGATAGCCTACGATCCGGTAACTACGGACATGGAACGATGCGGGCGTCCGGCACGCATCGCTTCGTCCATGGTCGGCCCCATCCTGGCGTGACATGGGGGAAAGAAGTGAAAAAAGCGGGTAACCGTCCGTAGCGACACTCGTTGGGAATTGTTGTGGCCCCTCCATCAGCCCGGCGCACCGGCTCCATCGCGAACGCGGCCGCCAAGAAGGCGCCGTCGACCCCCTCCGAGCCCGGGGAACGCCCGCCCGGCGCGGACGTGATCGCGAACGGCGGGAACACGGCCGTCTCCCGGCCGCGCAGGCCGAAGCCGGAGAAGAAGGAGCGGCGGCCGCGGAACGGGTACGCGCGCCCGCCCAGGCGCCGCGGATCGCCGCTGCTCGTCGCGGGCATCGCGCTCCTCGCCGTCGCGACCGCCTCCGGCGGCGCCTACGCGGCGCTGACCGCGGAGAAGCCGGAGCGCGCCGAGGCGGGCCCGGCGGCGGCCGAGCCGCCCGACAACCTGCGGGGCGACCCCGTCAACGTGGCCCAGAGCGGGCAGGTCGCGCCGCTGGAGCGCGTCGTCCCGCCGGACGTGCTGGCGGTCGGCGGCGCCTCGATCTCCACCGCCAAGATCAAGCGGATCGCGAAGCTGAGCCGGGTCAAGGACGTGATGGCGGTCGCGGGCGGCGCCGTCCAGCTCCAGGGCCGCCTGGTGAACGCGTTCGCCGTGGACCCGTCCGACTTCCGCGCCTGGACGCCGCCCGGGACGGCCAAGAAGACCGAGCTGTGGGAGGCCCTGGCCGGCGACCAGTTCGTGGTGTCCCCGGCGGCCTCCGAGCAGCTCCAGCTCGCGAAGGGCACCCAGTACCCGGTGGTGGGGCGCACGATGCCCTCGCTGACGATGGGCGGCTCCGGCGCCCTCGGCGTGCCCGGGATCGACATGCTCGTCAGCCGGAAGTCCGGGACCGACATGGGGCTCATCCCCAACGTCGCCGTGCTGGTCAACGCCCCCGGCGCGGACCCGGCCAAGGTCGCCAGGGCCGTGACCAAGGTCCTCGGCCCGGGCACGGACGTGGTGAACCTGCACGAGTCCAAGTACCAGAACCAGGCGGGCGGCGGCGGTGGCGCCACCGGCTACATGGACCTGTACAAGCAGGCGGCCGGCACGTGCCCGGGCCTCTCCTGGACGGTCCTCGCCGCGATCGGCCAGGTCGAGAGCAGCCACGGGCGCAACGTCGGCCCGTCCAGCGCGGGGGCGCTCGGCCCGATGCAGTTCATGCCCGCCACGTGGAAGGCGTACGGGGTGGACGGCGACAGGGACGGCAAGGCCGACATCATGAACCCCTACGACGCCATCCCGGGCGCGGCCAACTACCTGTGCGCGAACGGCGCGGGCAAGGGCGGCAAGCAGCTCTACAACGCGATCTGGCACTACAACCACGCCCACTGGTACGTGCAGAAGGTCCTCAACCTGGCCAAGGCGTACGCGGCGCGCTACGAGTGACCGGCGGCGCTCCTGAGGCGGCCCCGGGAAGGGCTCTCCGCGACACCGGCCCGGAACGGGGCACCGCCGCAGGGCTGATTGGATGGGGAGCATGACGTCGTACGACGCGTTGCTTCTGCTGTCCTTCGGCGGGCCCGAGGGGCCCGACGACGTGCTCCCGTTCCTGGAGAACGTGACCCGCGGCCGCAACATCCCGCGCGAACGCCTGGAAGAGGTGGGCGAGCACTACTACCTGTTCGGCGGGGTCAGCCCGATCAACCAGCTGTGCCGGGACCTCAAGGCCGAGGTCGAGGCCGACTTCGCCGACCACGGCGTCGGCCTCCCCGTCTACTGGGGCAACCGGAACTGGACTCCGTACCTCGCCGACACCGTCCGGCAGATGAAGGCCGACGGGATCCGGCGCGCGGCGGCCTTCGTCACGTCCGCCTACAGCGGGTACTCCACCAACGACCAGTACGTCGACGACATCGCGCGCGTGCGCGAAGAGGTCGAGGACGCCCCCGAGATCGACAAGTTGCCCGTGTACTCCGCCAGGCCCGAGTTCATCGAGCCGTTCGCGGACGCGACGAAGGACGCGCTGAGCCGCCTCCCAGAAGGCGCCCGCCTGGTCTTCACCGCGCACAGCGTGCCCCTCTCCCAGCCCAACCAGGAGAAGTACGTCGCGGAGCTGGAGGAGGCCGCGCGGGCGGTGGCGCAGAAGGCCGCCCCCGGAGCTCCGTGGGACCTCGTCTACCAGAGCAGGAGCGGACCGCCCAGCCAGCCCTGGCTGGAGCCCCAGATCACCGATCACCTGAGCGATCTGCACGGCAAGGGCGTCCGCGCCGTCGCGGTCGTCCCGATCGGGTTCGTCTCCGACCACATGGAGGTCAAGTACGACCTCGACGTCGAGGCCGCCGACCTCGCCGCGGAGCTCGGGATCGCGTTCGCCCGCGCCGGGACGCCCGGGACCGACCCCCGGTTCGCCACGCTGCCCCGCCGGCTCCTGGAGGACGCCCGATGAGCGCCGCGAGCACGCCGGACCTCGCCGCGGAACTGCTCGAACTGGCCGCCGCGACCGCGCGGGAGGCCGGCCGGATGCTGATCGACAAGCGCCCGCTGGACGGCCCGGACGTCGTGCAGACCAAGTCGTCCCCGACCGACGTCGTCACCCAGATGGACCGGGCCGCCGAGCAGCTGATCATCGAGCGGATCCGGGCGGTGCGCCCCGACGACGCGTTCCTCGGCGAGGAGGGCGGCGCCCGCGACGGCGGCAGCGGGGTCCGCTGGGTGGTCGACCCCATCGACGGGACCGTGAACTACCTCTACGACCTGCCCGACTGGGCGGTCAGCATCGCCGCGGAGGTGGACGGCACGACCGTCGCCGGGGCCGTGGACATGCCGCGCCGCGGCGAGACCTGCACGGCCGTGCGCGGCGGCGGAGCCCTGCTGCACACCGCGTCCGGGACGCGGGAACTCCGCGTGAACGCCGGGGTGCCGCTCGGCGAGGCGCTCGTGGCCACGGGGTTCGGCTACGACGCCGGGCGGCGGGCCGGGCAGGCGCGGGTGCTCACCGGGGTGCTGCCGGGCGTGCGCGACATCCGGCGCGGCGGCTCCTGCTGCGTGGACCTGTGCTCGCTCGCCGTGGGACGTGTCGACGCGTACTACGAGCGCGGCGTCCAGGCGTGGGACGTCGCCGCGGGCGCGCTGATCGTCCAGGAGGCGGGCGGACGCGTCGAGGGCCTGCACGGGGCCCCCGCGAGCCCGGAGCTGACCATCGCCGCCGGGCCGGGCACGTTCGAGGCGCTGCACGAGCTCCTGGTGCCGCTCGACCCGCTCACCGACTGACGGTGCGGCCGGAATTGAGAAGGGAGCCCTGGACGGGGGTGTCCCGGGCTCCCGTTACGCTCGTGCGTCCCTCAGTCGCAGCGGGGTGCTTCGACGCCGATGTCGTTGTTCGCTGCGATCCGGCGCAGATCGTTGATCTCCTCCTGGCGGATGTCGGCCAGGTAGGTGTCCCCATCTGCGTGGGCGCTCCGCAGCGACGCGTAAGCGTCATCGAGCCGCTGCTGGATCATGCGTGACAACTCGCCCATGGGCCTCCTCCCGGATCCTGCCCATGCTTACCCAGCCCTAGGCTGAAGATAAACCTGTGCGTCGATGCAAATTTCGCGGATTGTTGCGTCCGTGATGTTCCGCTTCGGCGTACACCGAGCGAACAGGTGCTTACGGGGGTCTTACGGCTCCCGTGTCATATCTGGAACCGCGGGGGCGCGCCGCGCCCCGACCAGGAGGGGGACCCTGTGCGTGTTCTAGTCGTCGAGGACGAGCGCGTGCTCGCCGACGCGATCGCCACCGGCCTGCGCAGGGAGACGCTGGCCGTGGACGTGGCCTACGACGGCGCGGGTGCGCTGGAGCGCGCCGGCGTCAACGACTACGACGTCATCGTGCTGGACCGCGACCTGCCGAAGGTGCACGGCGACGACGTCTGCAAGCAGCTCGTCGCGCAGCGCTACCCGGCGCGGATCATCATGCTCACCGCGGCGGGCGAGCTGGACGACCGCGTCGAGGGCCTGTCCATCGGCGCGGACGACTACCTGGCCAAGCCGTTCGCGTTCGCCGAGCTGATCGCCCGCGTGCGGGCCCTCGGCCGCCGCGCCGCCGCGCCGCTGCCGCCGGTGCTGGAGCGCGCCGGGATCACGCTCGACCCGGCGCGCCGCGAGGTCGCCCGCGACGGCCGCCCGGTCGAGCTGACCCGCAAGGAGTTCGCGGTGCTGGAGGTGCTGCTCAGCGCGGACGGCGCCGTCGTCAGCTCCGAGCACCTCCTCGAGAAGGCGTGGGACGAGCACATCGACCCGTTCACCAACGTCGTGCGGGTCACGATGATGACGCTGCGCAAGAAGCTCGGCGAACCGCCGGTCATCGAGACCGTGCCCGGCGTGGGGTACCGGCTGTGAACACCGGACCCGTATCGCCCGGCGGCCCCGACGAGCCGTCCGCGGGCGCCGGCGCGACTCCCGCCGGGCCGGACCAGGGGCAGGGGCCGGGCTCGCAAGAAGACACGCGGCCGAACGCGGGCCAGCCGAACGCGGGCCAGTCGAGCACGGACCAGTCGAGCACGGGCCCGGCGAAGCCGCGCGAGGACGGGGGGCAGGCGACCCAGCCGACGGCCGTGCCGGGCGGCCGCCGCGGCGGCCGGTGGCGGCGTCCGGGCCCGCAGCAGGTGCCGCACCGGGTGCCCCCGCCGTACCCGGCGGCCCAGGGCGGGTGGTCCGGCGGTGGCGGCGGGTCGTTCACCGACCTGAAGACGCTGCCCGGCCGCATGAGCGTCCGGCTGCGCCTCACCCTGCTGTACGGGCTGCTGTTCTTCATGGCCGGGGCGCTGCTGCTGTTCGTGATGACGGTGCTGATGGCCAACATCCTCGGCAACGTCCAGGTGATCGGCCTCGGCATCTCCAGCGCCGAGGCCGCCGAGCTGAAGCGCCAGTTCGTCGAGCAGACGATGAAGCAGCTGCTCGGCCGGTCGCTGCTCGCCCTCGCCGGGGTCGGGATCATCACGCTGGTGCTCGGCTGGTTCGTCGCCGACCGGGCGCTCAGCCCGCTGCAGCGGGTCACCACCACGGCGCGCCGGCTGTCGGAGAGCACCCTGCACGAGCGGATCGCGCTGGAGGGCCCCGACGACGAGATCAAGGAGCTGGCCGACACCTTCGACGCGATGCTGGAGCGGCTCGGGCAGGCGTTCGACTCGCAGCGCCGGTTCGTCGCCAACGCCTCGCACGAGCTGCGCACGCCCCTCGCGATCAACCGGACGCTGCTGGAGGTCGCGCTCGGCGACCCGGAGGCGTCGGACGACCTGCGCGCCGTCGGCCGGACCCTGCTGGCGACCAACGCCCGGCACGAACGGCTCATCGAGGGCCTGCTGCTGCTCGCCCGCAGCGAGCGGGAGCTGACCACCCGCACCCCGGTCGACCTCGCCGAGGTGGCCGCCACGGTGCTGGAGCACTCGGCGCGCCGCGACCACGACAACGACGTGTCCGTGCACCCGGAGCTGACGTCCGGGACGGCGCTCGGCGACCCGGTGCTGCTGGAGCACCTGGTGTCCAACCTCGTCGAGAACGCGATCAAGCACAACGAGGAGGACGGCGGCGAGCTCTGGATCCGCACCGGCATGCTGGAGGGCTACGCCACCGTGCAGGTCGAGAACACCGGCCCGGCCGTCCCCGCCTACGAGGTGGAGCGGCTGTTCGAGCCGTTCCGGCGGCTGAACGCCGACCGGGTCGAGTCGGCGAAGGGCGCCGGCCTCGGCCTGTCGATCGTCCGGTCGGTGGTGCTGGCGCACCGCGGCGCCGTCTACGCCGCGCCGCGGCCCGGCGGCGGCCTGATCGTCACCGTCCGGCTGCCTCCGGGCTGAGCGCGGCTACTTGAGCGCGGCCGTGGTCACCGTCGGGAAGCCGTGGTAGTCCATCCCGAGCCCGACGTACCGGTCGCTCCTCGCGACGGCCGCGTGGCCGTCGTTGAGGAGGGGGATGAGGGCCATGTCGTCCAGGGCCGTCTTCTCGGCCTCCTTGAACAGGTTGGTCCGGTCGTGGGCGTCCTGGTCGGCGAGGGCCTCCGAGATCACGGCGTCGAACCGGGCGTTCTTCCAGCCCGAGTAGTTGAGGTGGGAGTTGCCGCCGGTGGCGACGACGTCGCCTCCCAGCAGCGGCCACAGCATCGAGTAGGCGCCGGGGTAGTCGGGGCCCCAGGCGAAGAGGGCCAGGCCGGACGCGTCCTTCGACACGAGCGTCTCGCGGAACTCCTCGAAGTTCTCCAGCGGGGACGCCTTCATCGCGACCTTCCACCCGAGCGTCGTCTGCAGCTGCTCGCGGATCACCTCCGCGAGGTCCGGGTACACCGACGACTGCCGGAAGTACAGGTTCACCTCGCTTCCCGCTCCGAGCCCGGCCTGCCCGGCGAGTTCCTTGGCCTTCGCCGGGTCCGGCTTGTCGCACGACGGGCACGGGCCGGGGTTCCCGAAGCCGGAGATCGCCGGTGGGACGATGCCGTGGGCGGGCTTCGGAACGCCGCCGAGGATCTGGCTCAGCTTGGCGCGGTCGATGGCGTAGGAGACCGCCTGCCTCGCCTCCCTCGACTTCATCGGTCCGCGCGCGGTGAGCGGGACGAGCATCCGCGTCGACGGGCTGGCGCCTGTCACCAGTTCTTCTCCGGGCGCCGGGGAAGACCGGCCCGGCGTGAGGGCCGACCAGTCGACCTCCCCGGCGGAGTAGGCCGCGCGTCCCCGGGCGGGGTCGTCGCTGAAGACGATCTGGACGCCGTCGAACCTGGTGCTGCCGAACGTCCAGCCGTCGTTGCGCACGAGTGCCGCGCCCGTGCCGGGCCGGTGCTCCTCCAGCTTGAACGGGCCGTTCCCGACGGGACGGGTGTTGTAGGTCCGGTTGTCGGGCTTCCCGGCCTCCTCGGGGACGGGCATGAAGGCGGGCTCGGAGAGCCGGGCGGGAAAGTCGCAGTTGGGGGAGGTCAGTGTGACGTCGAGGAAGGCGGGGGAGAGCGCGCGGGCCCCGGACAGCTCGTCGGCCCTGCCGGCCGCGACGTCGGAGAAGCCTTGGATGTCGGTCATCAGGTAGGAGCCGCTGCCGGTCTTCGCCGCGGCGCTCCGGGCCCAGCCGCGGGCGAACGCTCGCGCGTCGATGCGCTCGCCGTTGG
Organism: Actinomadura livida; assembly: GCF_014648675.1. Classification (GTDB taxonomy): domain Bacteria; phylum Actinomycetota; class Actinomycetes; order Streptosporangiales; family Streptosporangiaceae; genus Spirillospora; species Spirillospora livida. The sequence continues at coordinate 571,667 of NZ_BMRO01000001.1, read as the reverse complement.
TGAAGCTCGTGCCCTCCTTGACCTCGATCTTCCATTGCTCGCACTTCCGGTCGGACGCGATCCGCGAGGCGAGGCGGTTGCGGACGACACCGTCCGCGCCGAGCTCGGTCAGGCCGGTGAACAGCTGCTCGACCAGGAACCGCCCGGTACCGCCGGTGACGTGCGCCGGATCGATCTCCTCGTCCAGGGTGGCGGGCGACGGGACGGACATCCGGAACGTCCCGCCCGTCCGTCCGGCCGGGGTCGTCCTCGGGTCCGGGCCGCCGTCCCCCCGGAACTGGACGAGGATCACGGTGCCGACCAGCACCATGGCGGCCAGGGCCGCGCCGCCGACGCTCGCCAGGACGCCGATGCCGGGCCTGCGCGGCCCTCCGCCGGAACCGGCGGGCGGGGCGCCCCCGTCCGGGAAGGACGGTCCGGACGGCCAGGTCGGCGCGCCGTGCCCCGCGGCCGGTGCCCACGGCGCCCCCGGGACCTGCCCGCCCGGCGGCGGAGGTCCCGGCACCGGCAGCGCGGGCGAGACCTGCGGCCGGGGTGTCTGCGGCCGGGGTGTCTGCGGCTGGGGTGGCGCGGGCGTCGCCGGGACGCGCAGTTGCGTGGTGCCGGTGGCCGCCGTCGCGGCGCCCTGGGTGAGGATCGCGGCGTCCTCGCCGCCCCCCGTGTCTTGCGGGGCTCCGGCCCGAGGCAGGCTCCCCGCGAGCTCCAGCAGGTGCGCCAGGACGTTCTGGGACGTGGGGCGGAGTGCCGGGTCCTTGCTGAGGCAGTTCGCCACGATCCCGCGCAGCGGCTCCGCCAGGTCCCCGAGGTCCGGGGGCAGGTTGAGGATGCGGTTCATGACCGCGGGGATGGAGTCCTGGCCGAACGCGGTGCGCCCGCCGGCCGCGTAGACCATCGTGGCGCCCCACGCCCACACGTCGACGGCCGGGCCGGCCGGCGCGCCGGAGATCTGCTCGGGCGCCATGTAGGCGGGGGTGCCGACGGCCGTGCTCGAGATCGTGCCCGTGGCGTCCAGCGCCCGCGCGATCCCGAAGTCGATCACCCGCGGGCCGTCCGCGGGCAGCAGGACGTTGCCGGGCTTGAAGTCGCGGTGCACGACGCCCGCCTGGTGGATGGCGGTGAGCGCCGTCATCGTCCCGATCGCCAGCCGGTCCAGGTCGGCGCCGCGGCGCGGGCCGTCGGCGGCCAGCACCTCCGACAGCGACGGCCCCTCGATGTACTCGCTGACGATGTAGGGCCGGTCGCCCTCCACGTCGGAGTCCAGGACGCGGGCCGTGCAGAACGCCGACACGCGCTTGGCCACCGCGACCTCGGCCGCGAACCGGGACCGCGCCTTCGGGTCGCCGCTGAACCGCGCGTGCAGCAGCTTCACGGCGACCCGGCGGCCGGCCCCGTCCTCCGCGAGGAAGACGGCGCCCTGACCGCCCTCCCCGAGGAGGCCGGTCAGGCGGTAGGCGCCGAGACGGGACGGATCACCCGCGCGAAGCGGGGTGACCGCCGCCGTCACTTGCGGACGGTTCCGTAGGCGGAGGCCGTCGGGTCGGAGCGGTTCTGCCGCCACTCCCACCGCAGGGTCTCCTCGGACCCCTGCTGGGTGAAGGTGATGTACCCGGCCGCGCATTTGCTCGGGTCCATCCCCGCCATCGGGGTCTCCTGGTACTCGACCTTCTCGCTGGTGCGGTCACCGGACAGCAGCGTGAGCCTGGTGTAGCAGTTGTCCTGCGCGCCCGACGGGTAGGTGTACCGGGCGGTGCCGCTCGTGTAGAGCAGCGCGAACCGGGCCTGGAAGTTCTGGTGGCCCGCGTCGGCGTCCGGCTGCCTCGCGTCGCCCTCGTACACGCCGAGGAGCCCGCCCCGGGAGGTGCTCCCCGGGGTCGGCACGCGCGGGGTGTAGGTGCTCGGCGGCGGGAACGGGTCGGGATCGGGGTCCGATCCGCCCTCGTTGCTGGCGATGACGATCACCGCCACGATCGCGATGATCGTGATCAGCGCCAGCACGCCGCAGCCGATGGCGATGATCGGCCCGGCGGAACTGGACTGCTTCGGCGCCCCGTACTGCGGCCCGGGCGGGACCGGCGGCCGCGGCGCCCCCGGGTGGGGCATCCCCATCTGCTGCCCCATCTGCTGCGGGGGCGGGGGCGGCGTCGTCGGCCCGGGGGGCGCGCCCTGGTACATCGGCATGGGCGGCGGAGTGATCGGCTGCGGGGGCGGCGTCGTCGGGCCGTGCGGCGGGCCCTGCGGCGGGCCCTGGTGCATCGGCATGGGCGGCGGCGTGATCTGCTGCTGCGGCCGCGCCTGCGGCGCCGGCGGCACCGGGGGCGGCGGCGGAAGCTGCGAGGCGATCCGCGTGCCCTGGTTGAGGAGGTCCTCCGCGCCGGCCTGGCCGGCCGGAGCGGCGCCGACGTGCCCCAGGAGGTTCAGCAGGAGCTGCGGCGCCGGCGGGCGCAGGCCCGCGTCCTTGGACAGGCACTGCCCGATCAGGTCGCGCAGCGGCCCCGGGGGCAGCGCCGAGAGGTCCGGCTCCTCGTTGAGGATGCGGTTGATGATGACCGGCAGCGTGTCCGCCTCGAAGGGCGACTGCCCGGTGGCGGCGAACACCATCGTCGCCGCCCAGGCGAAGATGTCCACGGCCGGGGTGAGCGGCGCCCCGGTGAGCTGCTCGGGCGCCAGGTAGCCGGGTGTGCCGACCACCATCCCGGTGGCGGTGACCGCGCTCTCCTGCGAGTTGACCGTCCGCGCGATGCCGAAGTCGACCACGCGAGGGCCGTCCGCGGCCAGCATGACGTTGTTGGGCTTGAAGTCGCGGTGCACGATCCCGGCCTCGTGGATGGCCGCGAGCGCGGTCACCGTGCCGATCGCGAGCCGCTCCAGCTCGGCGGGGCTGCGCGGCCCGTCGTGCGCCACCACGTCGTGCAGCGACGGCCCGTCGATGAACTCGCTGACGACGTACGGCTGGTCTCCGTGGACGTCGGCCTCGATGACCCGGGCCGTGCAGAAGGGCTCGACCTTCTGCGCCGCACTCACCTCGCGGGTGAAGCGGGCGCGCGCCGCCGGGTCGTTCGCCATCTGCGCGTGCAGCAGCTTGACCGCGACGTACTCGCCTCCCGGCGCCTTGCCGAGGAAGACGGCGCCCTGACCCCCGGCGCCCAGCCTTCCGACGACCTCGTACTGTCCCAGTGCCCTAGGATCGCCCGGCTCCAGCGGAGCGGCATCCGGCATCTGACCCTCCAGTGACCCGCAGTGATGTCCCGCGATAGTGTGCGCCGGACCCCGCCGGGGGGCCGTCCGCCGGCATCGGCCGGGCTGACCCCGCAGGGGGTCCGCCCCCATCCTCAGGCGGGCACGATATCGCGTTAGTTCAGACGTTTCACCGAAGCGTCTGGTTCGACGGCCGGGCAGCCGGATCGGGCCGTCCCGCCGCGCCGGGCCGGTCGGCGCGCATTAGCGCCCCGGGACCGATATGATCCCCGCCGCCGCGGGAGTCTCCGGCGGGTGTTCCGGTGGCGCTCGCCGCCGTGACAGCTGCCGGATATGTGACGGAAGACACATTTCGAGGAAGAGATCCGGGTGACAGCGGTCACTCGTGGGAACGGTCGCGCCTTGTGTGTCGCAGCTCACCAACCGTGACAGAATTTCCCGCCCGGATCGGGCACAAGAACGGCCCTTCGAGCGTTAGATCCGCGCGACGGGGCGCATAAAGCACTGAGGGGGATGGAGATAGAAGATGGCGACCGACTACGACAGCCCAAGGAAGACCGACGACGACCTGAGTGAGGACAGCCTCCAGGAGCTCCAGGCCCGGCGCGCCGACAAGGCGGCCAGCATCATCGATGAGGACCTGGACGCCGGCGAGGTGGCCGAGCTGCCCGGCGCCGACCTGTCGAACGAGGAGCTCACCTTCCGGGTGGTTCCGCGGCAGGCCGACGAGTTCACCTGCACGCGCTGCTTCCTGGTGCACCACCGCAGCCAGCTGGCCACCGAGAAGAACGGCCAGCCGGTCTGCCGCGAGTGCGCCGCCTGACCGGGAGCGGCCGCAGGTGTCGGGCGGTATCGAAAGGCGTCAGGACGACGTGGAGCCGGCGCACGGCGACGGCTCCACGGAGCTCGGTGAGCTGATCGGAAGGCTCACCGGCGACGAGGACATGGACCGCGAGACCCGCGGCCGCCTGCTGGGGCGACTGGCCAGGCTGCTCGGCCAGAGCGCCCGCAAGGTGGGCGCCGCGGGTGTCGCACGCGGGCGGTTGCTCGGCGACCTGCTCGTCGAGGCCGTCCCGCACATCCCGATCCGCGATCTCGAGACGCTCCAGGCCCACCATCCCGGCCTGCTGGGCGAGGAGCTCGCCGACAAGCTCGTCAAGGTGGCCGGAAACGGCACCACCGCGGTCGGCGCGGCCGGCGGCGCGCTGGCCGCCGTCCAGTTCACCGCCCCGCCGCTGCTGCTGACGGCGCCCGCCCAGCTCGCCGCCGAGACCCTGGTGCTCGCGGCCATCGAGGTCAAGATGGTCGGCGAGCTGCACGAGGTCTACGGCGTCCGCGTCGAGGGCAGCGGCACCGCCCGCGGGGCGGCGTTCGTGACGTCCTGGGCACGGCAGCGCGGTATCAACCCCCTGGAGACCGCTTCGCTGACCAGTGCCCTGGGGACGGCGTCCAAGGCGGCCCTGCGCAAGCGCATGCTGCGCACCTTCGGCCGCAGCCTCGGCACGATGGGCCCCTTCCTCACCGGCGCCGCCGCGGGCGCCGCCCTCAACCGGTCCGCGACCAGGGCCCTCGCCCTGAAGGTCCGCAACGACCTCCGCGAAACGGTGGGCGTCCCCCTCCCGCGCCCCGGCCACGAGCACCCGCCCCTGCACTGATCACCGCCCGGCCCGTCCCGCCCGGTGACCGCTTTCAGACAGGCGTACAAGGGCCCGGTGCCGACGACCAGCGTCGCCGGCACCGGGCCCTCGGCGTCCTAGCTCTTCGGCCTGAGGTGGGACGGGAGCTCGCCGGTGCCCTTGACCCACTGGCTGGCCACGGCCCGGGTGGCGAGGACCCGCGAGATCTCCATGCCGACGCCCATCACCACGGCCCAGCCGAGCGCCTCCATCAGGTCGACGTCGGGCGACTCGGGGTTCGTCGGCGGTTCCTTGCCGGTGGTCTTCTTCCAGGCCGCCGTGATGACCTTCCTCGCGACGAAGCCGCCGGCGAAGGCCGCGGCACCGGCCATCACCTTCCAGCCGATATCGCCTTTGTCCGCCATGATCGTCCTCCACTCGGTCGGTGTCTCCGACGCTACCGGAACCGCCCGCCGCAGGCGGTCGCGGTGATCGCCGCGTCGGCGGCGGTAATCGGCATGCGGCGGGGGCCGATGTCAATACCATTGCCCCATGACAGAGCAGCCGCGTACTCCGCACATCCCATCCAAGCCCTCACTGGACGGCCTGGAGGACAAGTGGGTACGCGCCTGGGACGACGGCGGCGTCTACCGGTTCGACCGCACGCGGCCGCGCGGTGAGGTCTACTCGATCGACACCCCGCCGCCCACCGTGAGCGGTTCCCTCCATGTCGGCCACGTCTTCTCCTACACCCACACCGACGCCGTCGCGCGGTTCCACCGCATGCGCGGTCGGGCGGTCTTCTACCCCATGGGATGGGACGATAACGGCCTGCCGACCGAGCGCCGCGTCCAGAACCACTTCGGTGTCCGGTGCGACCCGTCCCTCCCCTACGACCCCGACTTCGAGCCGCCGGCCAAGCCCGACCCGAAACGGCAGCTCCCGGTGTCGCGGCGCAACTTCATCGAGCTGTGCGAGCGGCTCACCGAGGTGGACGAGAAGGCGTTCGAGGAACTGTGGCGCCGCGTCGGCCTGTCGGTCGACTGGGGGCAGCTCTACACGACGATCGGGGACGTGTCCCGGACGGCGTCCCAGCGCGCGTTCCTGCGCAACCTCGCGCGCGGCGAGGCGTACGTCTCGGAGGCGCCGACGCTGTGGGACGTCACGTTCCGCACGGCCGTCGCCCAGGCCGAGCTGGAGGACCGCGAGCAGCCCGGCGCGTTCTACCGGCTCCGGTTCCACGGCGACGAGCGGCCGGTCTACATCGAGACGACCCGCCCGGAGCTGCTGCCCGCCTGCGTCGCGCTGGTCGCCCACCCCGACGACGAGCGGTACCGGGAGCTGTTCGGGACGACCGTCCGCACGCCGCTGTTCGGCGTCGAGGTCCCGGTCGTCGCGCACCGGCTGGCCGAGCCCGACAAGGGCTCCGGCATCGCGATGATCTGCACGTTCGGCGACGTCACGGACGTGACCTGGTGGCGCGAGCTGGACCTGCCCACCCGCGCGGTCATCGGCTGGGACGGCCGGCTCGCCGCCGACCCGCCGCCGGGCGTCCCCGCCGGGCCCTACGCGGAGCTGGCCGGCAAGACGGTGTTCTCCGCCAAGGAGCGCGTCGCCGAGCTGCTGCGCGAGTCCGGCGACCTGGACGGCGAGCCCCGCAAGATCACCCGGCCGGTGAAGTTCTACGAGAAGGGCAGCAAGCCCCTGGAGATCGTCACGACCCGCCAGTGGTACATCCGCAACGGCGGCCGGGACGCGGGCCTGCGCGCCGAGCTGCTCGCGCGGGGCCGCGAGCTGGACTGGCACCCCGGCTACATGCGGGCCCGCTACGAGAACTGGGTCGAGGGCCTGAACGGCGACTGGCTGATCTCCCGGCAGCGGTTCTTCGGCGTGCCGATCCCCGTCTGGTATCCCCTGGACGAGGCCGGCGAGCCCCGCTACGACGAGCCGATCACGCCGCCGGAGAGCGCGCTGCCCGTCGACCCGTCCTCCGACGTCCCGCCGGGCTTCACCGCGGACCAGCGGGGCCGGCCGGGCGGCTTCGCCGGCGATCCCGACGTGATGGACACGTGGGCGACGTCGTCGCTGACCCCGCAGATCGCGGGCGGCTGGGAGCGCGACGAGGACCTGTTCGGGCGGGTGTTCCCCTACGACCTGCGCCCCCAGGCGCACGACATCATCCGGACGTGGCTGTTCTCCACGGTCGTCCGCGCGCACCTGGAACACGGCACGCTGCCGTGGAAGGCCGCCGCGCTGTCGGGGTGGATCCTCGACCCGGACCGCAAGAAGATGTCGAAGTCGAAGGGCAACGTCGTCACGCCGATCGACCTGCTGCGCGAGTACGGCTCCGACGCCGTCCGCTACTGGGCGGCCAACGGCCGCCCGGGGACCGACACCGCGTTCGACACCGGCCAGATCAAGATCGGCCGGCGGCTCGCCATCAAGATCCTCAACGCCTCGAAGTTCGTGCTGGGCCTCGGCGAGGTCCAGCGGGAGGCGGCGGTGACGGAGCCGCTGGACAAGGCGATGCTGGCGGCGCTGTCCAACGTCGTCCGGGAGGCGACGGAGGCGTTCGAGGGCTACGACTACACGCGGGCCCTGGAACGCACGGAGCGGTTCTTCTGGGAGTTCTGCGACGACTACCTGGAGCTCGTCAAGACCCGCGCCTACGGGGACGGGCCGCAGGCGCAGTCGGCGCGGGCGGCGCTGCGCACGGCGCTGTCGGTCCTGCTGCGGCTGTTCGCGCCGATCCTGCCGTTCGTGACCGAGGAGGTCTGGTCGTGGTGGCGGCGGGGGTCGGTGCACACGGCGCCGTGGCCGGTGCGGGCCGAGCTGCCGCCCGGCGGCGACCCGGCCGTCCTCGCCGCGACCGGTGAGGCGCTGCGGCAGGTCCGCAAGGCCAAGTCGGAGGCGCGGGCGTCGATGCGCGCCGACGTCTCGCGCGCGGTCGTCCGCGGCGCCGAGGTGCTGCGGATCTCGCGGCCGGATCTGGCCGCGGCCGGCCGGATCGCCGACCTGACGCTGGAGGACGCCCCCGCCGACCTGACCGTCGACGTCGTCCTCGCCCCCTGAGCACGGCTCCCGGCCGCCGTGTCCGCGGCGGCCGGGAGCCGTGGGTCAGACCTTGCAGGGCAGGTGCTTGATCCCGTTGATGAAGCTGGAGAACAGCCGGTCGGGCTCCCCGGTCGCGCGAATCTCCGGGACGCGCGTGAACAACTCCCGGAACATCACCGTGATCTCCCTGCGGGCCAGGTTGGCGCCCATGCAGAAGTGCGGGCCGGGGCCACCGAACCCGACGTGCGGGTTGGGGGAGCGGGTGATGTCGAAGACGTCGGGCCGGTCGAACACCGTCTCGTCCCGGTTGGCGGAGTTGTAGAAGAGCAGGACCTTGTCGCCGGTCTTGTACCGGTGCCCGTTCATCTCGTACTCCCGGGTCACCGTCCGGCGGAACTGGATGACCGGCGTGGACATCCGGACGATCTCCTCCACGGCCCCGGGCATGTGCTTGTCGAAGTCCTCCAGCAGCAGGGCCCGCTGCTCGGGGTTGTCGGTGAGCAGCTTGAGGCCGTGCGACATGGCGTTCCGCGTCGTCTCGTTCCCGGCCACCACCAGCAGGATGAAGAACGAGCCGATCTCCTGGTCGGTCAGCCGCTCGCCGTCGACCTCGGCGGCGACCAGCGCGGAGACCAGGTCGTCGCCGGGCCGCCGGCGCCGCTTGCGGGCCAGCTTCATCGCCAGGTGGTTCAGCTCGTACCCGGCGACCATCACCTTCAGGAGCCCGTACAGGGCGCCGAGGACCGTGATGCCGTCGCGGGTGTAGTCCCGGCCGCCGCTGTACTCGGGGTCGCCGAGGCCGAGGATGATGTTCGTCCGGTCGTACACCATCGGGCGGACGCTCTCGGGGATGCCCATCATGTCGCAGATGACCTGGAGGGGGAGCCGGGCCGCGACGTCGGTGACGAAGTCCGCGGACCCCTTCTCGATGAGGTCGTCCACGATCCGGGTCGCGGACGCCTGGAGGTCGGTCTCCATCTTCTCGAGGATGCGCGGGGTGAACGCCCGCGACACGATCCGCCGGATCTTGGCGTGCCGGGGGTCGTCCATGTTGATCATCGAGCCGAAGTAGCGGGCGAGGTAGCCCGGCATGTCGGCGATGCTGTTGGAGCAGGGCTCGCTGCTGAAGACCTCGGGGGTGCGGCTGGCCTCGACGACGTCGGCATGCCTGGCCAGCGCGTAGAAGCCGGGCCCGGTCTTCACGAACGGCAGCTTCAGCTCCGGGAAGAACGCGGGGTGGTCCAGCTGCCGCAGCCGGGCGAACGCCGCCATGCGCTGTTCGGGGGGCAGCGCCCAGAACTTCAGGTTCGACAGGTTGCCGTCGACCTTGTCCCGCGCCGTGGTCGTCATGCCGGGCACCCACCTTCGCAGCCGCGTCCGAAATTCAGAATCTGGTTCGGTTTCTATCGAATCGGGGTCCAATGAGGACGTCAAGGCGAACCGGGCGATCTCCCTGTAGCGGGGTCACGGCAGCAGGAGGGCGAGGGCGGCCAGGATGGCCAGCGCTGCGGTGGTCTTGACGGCCGGCATGCGGACGGCCAAAGCGGCGCCTCGGTGCTCGTCCCGGGCCAGATAGGTGAGGACGGCGCTCAGAGCGCGTCCCGCGCCGAAGGCGGTGCCGGTGGCGAGGGTGGCGGCCAGGCCCTGGTGGCTGAGGAGGAGCGCCAGCGCCAGGACGTACGGGCTGCTGGCGGAGACGTAGGTCCGCACACCAGTGCCGAGTTCGAAGCCGAACTGCAGCGAGCCGCGGCGCAGCCGGGCCTGCAGGACCTCGGGCGGGATCTGGCGGGCGTTCTGCGGAAGCGGGACGCGGAGCACGCCGAGTTCGCGGGCCGCGCCGAGGGCGGCCACGCCCAGGATCGCGGCCGCGCGCCCGGACGGCGGCAGCGGCGCGGCGAGGCCGGACAGCAGCCAGACGACCGCCGCGCTGAGCGTGCCCCCGGCCAGCAGCCCGAGGGTGAAGACGGCCAGGACCTCGCCCTGCCGTACGGGAGCCCGCCAACCTGGCGAGAACAGCACGGATTCGCTGTTGCGCGTTCAAACGCTGCCGGACAGCGAGAACCCCGCGAGCGCCCCGATCGACGACCAGCACAGGACGGACGCGTCCAGCGCGGCCGCCGCGACCGCCAGCAGCGCCAGGGCCGCGGCGGGCGGCAGCGGGTCGGCCAGCCCCCGCCGCACCCGCCCGGCCGTCAGTTCTTGCACGTCACCGCCTTGCGGCAGATGGTCTTGTACCAGTTGCCCTGCTTGGACTTCTTCCAGCCGTCGTGGCAGCGCCAGGTGACGCCCTTCGTGCACTTGCCGCAGCTCTTGGCGTACGCCCACAGCCACCCGTCGTAGCCGCCGCTGTAGCACTGGCTGGGACGCAGCTTGTACCAGCCCGGATGCGAGACGCCCGACTTGTGGAAGCCCTTGTACTTGCCGCTCGTCCGGCAGCACCAGCTGCACGCGTAGCTCGGCCCGCAGCCGGGGGAGCAGTTGTGGTCGGCCGCGTACGACGGGCACCGCGGATAGATGTCGTAGTAGCCGGCCAGCTGGAAACCGGACGCCACCGCCTCCCGCGCGGGCGGGAAGACGCCGAGGGCCTTCAGCCCGGCGGTGGCGCCGGCGGCGAACAGCCCGGTGAGGATGCTTCGCCGGGCGGGCCGCAGCGTCGGCCCGTCCGGCGGGACGGGCCGACGGCGGGCGCGTCGCGCCCCGGCGGGACGCGGGCCGCGCAGCGGCGGGACGTCCTCCAACTCGATCACCGGCCCTGAAAGCGGCTCGGCAGACGGCTCGGTCGTCGGGTCGGTCCTCGGCTCGGTCATCGGGTCGCCTCCAGGGTCAGCTCGCGGAGGGCCTCGGGGGAGCCCACGGGTTCGGCGGCCCGCACCCGCCCGTCGTCGCCGACGAGCACGGCGAACGGGGTGGCGGGGACGCCGTACTCGGCGAACAGGCCGTCCTGCTCCTCTTCGAGCACGCTCGCGCCGGGCGGGACGCCGTCGGCGGGCGGGCCCGCGAAGACCGCGTGCAGCGGGCCGTCCGGCACCGGGCCGTCCGGCGCGGCGGCGGCGGCCAGCACCTCGGTGCAGACGCCGCAGTCGCGGTCCAGGAACAGCACCAGGCCCGGCCCGAGGCGGTCGAACGCGGGCGCGGCCGTGCCGGGCGCCGGCCCGAGCCCGGTCCGCTGCCCGGCCGGGGCTCCCCGGCTCAGCGCGTGCACCTGCCGGACCAGCCCGGCGACCACCAGTGCGAGCAGCAGGATCGCCACCCAAGACAGCAGCAGCGCGCTGTTCTGGAAGCTCATCCGGCCGGCCTCCTCTCCTCTGTCATGGCGTGCGGGAGCGTCCACAGCAGCACCGCGAACACCAGTCCCGCCGTGGCGGTGACGGTCAGCTCGAACGCCGCGGGGCCCGCGGGCAGGCCGTGCAGGGCGCCCGCGAGGGCCAGGGCGGCGAGGGCGGCGGCCCGTCCCGCGACCCAGCCGGTCATGGGGGTGTCCCCGCCCGCGCAGCCGCACGGAACGCCGCGCCGGGTCCGTGCCACGTACGTCCCGTAGCCCGCGTACAGCCCGAACAGGACGGCCGCCGCGGCGGACGCCGCGCGCATGGGGCCGTCCGCCCAGAGCAGCAGCGCCGCCGCGCCGCCCGCCCCGGCGAGGGCCTCCGCGGCGATCACGGCGGCCGCCGCGGGGCCGGTGGCGGCGCGGGGGAGCGTGCCGTGCGCCCGCAGCGCCGCCGCGAGCCGGGCGGGCCTGCGCGCCTGCCCGGCCGCCGACAGCAGCAGCACGAGCGGGACCGCGACCGCCGCGATCCCGGCGAGCGCCCCGGTCACCGGATCGCCTGGACCGACAGGCCGGCCAGGCGCCGCGGGACCTCCCGCACCCGGTCCTCCTCGGGCAGGACGGTCACCAGCAGCGACCTCAGCGCGAGCAGGAAGTAGGGGCCCTGGCCCTCGACGACGTCCTGGAACAGCTCCCCGCCCGCGACCGGCGCGCCGCGCCACGAGGGGAGCCGCCGGCGCGTCTGCTGGTTCAGCGCGGTGATCTCCAGGAGCCCGAGGCCCGGGACCTCCTTGACCATCTCGGCGGGCTCGGGACGCCGGGCCCGCCCGCGCGGGACGGCGGTGATCCCGTCGGGGTGCTCGGTCAGCCGCAGCGTGCCGAAGAACGCCACGGCGTCCGCGGGCCGCGCGTGGTACAGGTGCGTGAAGACCGCGTGGCCGCGGCCCTCCCACACGGCCGCGAGGACCGGGTCGCTGACCCCCGTCTCGGCGTCGCGGGCCGCCGTCCGGCCCACCCGGAGCCGCCCGCCCTGCATCCGGAACTCCTGCTCGAACCGGTCGAGCCCGATGTCCTCGGCCCAGGCCAGGGCGTCCGCGCGGGTGCCGCTGGAGATCTCGTGGAGCCGCCCGCCGTCGGCGATCCGCGCCACCGACGTGCAGGGCCGCCGGAGGTCCTGGGCACCGGAGATCCGGACCCGCACGCCGTCCAGCGACCGGTGGGTGACGTTCTTTCCGGGTGCGCTCATACCGTCCCCTTTCTGTGGGACGCACCTCCCACAGAAGTACCGCGGGTAACAGACGTGACGCTACGCGTGATCTCTCGCTTTGGCGGCAAACCTTCCGGAAGTGGTCACCGCCCGTCGCGGGATAGGGTCGACTGCCGGACCCGCGCGGCGCGGCGTTTCAGCGCCGGCCGGGTGCCGCGCCCTGGGTAGGGTCGTGGGGTTCTCCGGCAGGCGCGTATGAGGTGAGTCCATGGGCAAGGTCGATGTGCTGATCCGGCGGCTGGATCCCGGTCTGCCGCCGCCCCGGTACGCCCACGCGGGCGACGCGGGCGCCGATCTCGTCGCCGCCGTGGACGTCGAGCTGCCGCCGGGGGAGCGCGCCGTGGTCCCGACCGGAGTGGCGATCGCGCTGCCGGACGGCTACGCCGCTTTCATTCACCCCCGGTCCGGTTTGGGCGCTAGGTTGGGGGTGACCATAGTGAACGCACCCGGTACGGTCGACGCCGGCTATCGGGGTGAGATCAAGGTGACCCTGCTGAACACCGACCCCCGCGCCACCGTGCGACTTCGGCGCGGAGACCGGATCGCGCAGATGGTCGTGCAGCGGGTGGAGCGGGCCGTGTTCCACGAGGTCGCCGAGCTTCCGGGATCGGCGCGCGGCGCGAACGGCTTCGGTTCCACGGGCGGATTCGGTCCCGCGCCTGGTCCCGGGGACAATGAGCACAGTCGAGAAGGAGCGTGAGTCGTGGCTTTTGGACGTCGCCGGCAGGCCGAGGAGCCCGAGAAGGGGACCGAGGCGCAAGCGGAGCCGGCGGAGGCCGCTGAGGAGGCTCCCGCCAAGGCGGAGTCCCCTGAAGGCGGTCCGTGGGACTCCGAGGACTCCTTCCCCGAGATCCAGCGTCTCGATTTCGGAGCCTTGCAGGTGCCCGTGGCACCCGGGCTGGGTTTCCAGGTGAACATCGAGCCCACCCAGGTGGACGCGGAGGGCAACCCCACCGACGGGCGGCCCGTCGCGGTGCTCGTGCAGTACGAGGAGAGCGCCATGCAGCTCCAGGTGTTCGCGGCGCCGAAGCGCAGCGGCATCTGGGAGGACGTGCGCCGGGAGACCGCCAGGGACATCGAGGAGGAGGCCAAGGGCCAGACCCAGGAGGGCGAGGGCCCGTTCGGCCCCGAACTGCTGGCGATGGTGCCCGCGGCGCTGACCGAGGAGGTCCTCGCCGAGATGCCGCAGGAGGTCCGCGAGCAGATCCCGGCCGAGTTCGTCGAGCAGGGGTGGGCGCCGCAGATCATCCGCTTCCTCGGGGTGGACGGTCCCCGCTGGTTCCTCCAGGCCGTGGTGCAGGGCGCCGCGATCGAGGACGAGGAGCAGTGGCAGGTCCTGGAGGACGTGCTGCGCGGCGTGGTCGTGCACCGCGGCGACGCGCCGATGCCGCCGCGCGACCTGCTGGAGCTGAAGATCCCGAAGGAGTTCAGCGAGGCCGGCCAGGAAGACGGGGAGGCCGCGGAGGGCGAGGAGAACTTCAACCCCTTCGAGCGCGGCCCCGAGATCACCGAGGTCCGCTGACCGGGCCGTCCCGCCCGCCGGACCCGCCTGCCGGGCCGCACGCTTTTCGGTCGTGCGGCCGGGCGGGTTCCTGCCGTGCGCCGGACGGCCGGACCCTTGCCTCGGACGCCCGCCGGGTGCTCAATCGGGACATGTCGAAGAAGACGCGCAAACGCCGGGCCCGCAAGCGCAGCAAGAGCAACAAGGGCAGGCGGCCCAATGCCCGCCGCTAGGACCCGATCATCTCGAAGGTCATCGCGTGCCGGACGCCGGCGGCCCGCCCGCCCTCCTCGGCGATGCCGGTGAGGAAGGCCGCCGCGTCGAAGTCCGCGCCGAGTTCGGCGAAGTACACGCGGTGCGCGAGCAGTGAGTCGATGCCGGCCTGCAGGTGGCCGGTGACGTCCACGTAGTGCGTCGCGCGCGGCGACCCGCCGAACAGCGCGAACCGGACGCCCCGCCACGGTTCGAGGTCGAGGTCGCGGAACACCCACCGGTTGGCGGCGTCCCGGACCGCGTCCGCGACGGCCAGCCCGAGCACCCGGTGGTCGGCCATGTTGAAGCCGCCGCCGGCGAACTCCTCCCGGAAGTTGATCGACAGCACCACCTCGGGCCGGTGCCACCGGATCGCGCCCGCGAGGGCGCGCCGCAGCGGCAGCCCGTAGTCCAGCATGCCGTCGGCCAGATCGAGGAATTCGACGTTGTCGACGCCGACCCGGCGGGCCGCCTCGATCTGCTCCGCGCTGCGCACCCGGCGGGCGTCGTCGGGGTCCATCGAGTCGATGCCGGCCTCCCCGCGGGTGGCCAGCACCTCCGTCACCGTCTTGCCCTGGCCCGTCCACCGCGCGATGGCCGCCGAGGCCCCGTACTCCAGGTCGTCGGGGTGCGCGACGATCGCCAGCGCGCGCTCCCAGTCCTCCGGTACCGCTTCCATGCCCTCATCCTGGCCGACATCCCCGCCGACATCATGGTGGATCGCCGCCGCGGGGAGCGACAGTAGGGTTTTGCCTACCCCGATCGGCGTGCTGGACCCATCCTCCGCCGCCGTCACCGTCCGTAGCTTCTCTTCCGTAGGCGCCTGGACGGGCGCCGGGCGGGAGGTAAGAGCATGTTCGGACGCAAGGGGCCGGCCCCCATGGATCAGGCGATGGGTGAGGCGCTCCGCCTGGACGGCGTGCGCAGGGTGTACGGCGCCGAGGACAACCGGGTGGTCGCGCTGGACGGTGTGTCGCTGTCGCTGCCGGCCGGCTCGTTCACCGCGGTGATGGGGCCGTCCGGGTCGGGCAAGAGCACGCTGCTGCAGTGCGCGGCGGGCCTCGACCGGCCCACCGAGGGGCGGGTCTTCGTGGCCGGAGCCGAGCTGACCGGGGACGACGAGGCGGCGCTGACGAAGTTCCGGCGCCGCCGGATCGGGTTCGTCTTCCAGCAGTTCAACCTGCTGCCGACGCTGGACGTCATGGAGAACACGGTGCTGCCGCTGAAGCTGGCGCGCCGCAAGGTGGACCGGGAGCGGGCGCGCGCGGTGCTCGCCCGGGTCGGGCTGGGCGACCGGCTCCGGCACCTGCCCGCGGAGCTGTCGGGCGGGCAGCAGCAGCGCGTGGCGATCGCGCGGGCGCTGGTCACCGAACCGCGGGTCGTGTTCGCCGACGAGCCGACCGGGGCGCTCGACACCCGCAGCGCCCGCGACGTCCTGGGGCTGCTCCAGGAGTCGGTGCGGACGTTCGGGCAGACGGTCGTGATGGTCACCCATGACCC
>NZ_BMRO01000001.1:533585-556010 GCF_014648675.1 Actinomadura livida | reverse complement strand
GTCGCCGCGTCCTTCGCGGACGCGGTGCTGTACCTGGCGGACGGGCGGATCGTCGGCCACCAGGCCGCGCCGACCGCCGAGGCCGTCGCGGAGCGGATGACGCACCTGGCCGACGAGGTCGAGCGCCAGCGGACGATGGCGGGGGCGTGACCGTGTTCGGACTGGCGATGCGTTCCCTGCGCCGGCGCACCGGCGCGTTCGCGGCGAGCTTCCTCGCGATGTTCCTCGGCTCGGCGATCATCATGGCCTTCGCCTCGATGCTGGACACCGCGGCGGCGGGCGGCGCGACCGGCCAGGCCCGCGAGACCCTGGAGATCATGGCGTACGTGGTCGGCGGCTGGGGCCTGCTGCTGGTGGTCTTCGCGGTCACCTCCACGATGACCCTGTCGGTCCGGCAGCGGGCCGCGGAGATCGCGCTGCTGAAGAGCGTCGGCGCGACCCCCGCGCAGCTCGCGCGGATGATCGTCGGTGAGGCGGCGGGCCTGGCCGTCGCGGCGGCGCTGCTCGGGGTCGTCCCCGCGCTGCTGATCGGCCGGGGGCTGCTCCGGATGCTGCACGACACCGGCCAGGTCCCGGCGGAGGTCCCGCACGCGTTCGGGCCCGTCGCGCCGGCGATGGGCATCGGGATCATGTTCGTGTCGGCGACCGCCGCCGCGCTGATCACCGCGCGCCGCGCCACCCGGATCAGGGCGGCCGAGTCGCTCGCGGCCGCGGCCGCCGAGACCGGGCGGACGAGCCGGCGGCGCATCGTGTTCGCGGTGCTGTTCCTGCTGGTCGCGACCAACCAGGCGGTCATCACGGTGACGGTGATGGACGGCAGGGGCATGGACGCGATGGCGACGTCCGGGCAGGCCGACATCCTCGCCGCGATCGGGCTGGCGCTGCTGGCGCCCGCGATCATGCGGCGCGCGACGGCGCTGCTCGCCGGGCCGGTGCGGCGGCTGGGCGGGTCGACCGGCGACCTCGCGGCGGCCGTCATGCGCCGCCGGACGGGCGCCATGGCCGCCGCGGCCGCGCCGGTGATCCTGTTCGTCGGGACGGCGGTCGGCACGCTCTTCCTGCAGGCCACGGAGAACGCGGCGACGGCGGCGGCCGGGCTGAGCAAGACCGCTGAGCAGAAGGACATCGAGACGCTGAACCTCGTCGTCATCGGGATGGTGGTGCTGTTCACCGCGATCATGCTGGTGAACACGCTGATCGCGGGCACCGCGCACCGCCGCCGCGAGTTCGGCCAGACGCGGCTCGCGGGCGCCACGCCTCGGCAGGTGCTCGGCCTGGCGGCGCTGGAGTCGGCGGTCGTGGCCGGCACCGGCGTGGTGTGCGGGACGGTCGCCTCGGTCTTCACGATCGTGCCGTTCGGCCTCGCCCGGCGCGACTCGCTCACCCCGGACGGGAGCGTGTGGACCTACCTCGGGGTGGTGGCGCTCGCCGCCGTCCTCACCGGGGCGACGGCCTACGGCGCGACCCGCCGCATCCTCCGCGTCCCGGCGGTCGAGGCGGCACTGAGCTGAGCCTCCGCCTCCGCCAGGAGGCCCTCCGCGGGACCGCCCCGCGGAGGGCTCCGGCGCGCCCGCGGGCGGGCGGTGGAAGGGGGGAGGCGAGGGGTCCGATTCGTACCGGGATGCCATACGCTTCGAGTCATGGACGAGGTTTCGCCGGGCGCCGGGCGCGGGCCGCGCGAGCGCGGCGGAGGCGGCCTGCGGCGGTTCCTGCGCCGGGTGGCGTCGAGCAACGCCGAGCTCGAGGCCGAGGAGCTGCAGAAGACCGCCGGCGGCGAGGGCGCGACGCCGATCACCGAGTGCGGCGAGCGCAGGCGGCACCGGGTGGCGGGTACGCTGCGTACGGTGACGCTCCGTCCGCGGGGCGGCGCACCGGCCCTGGAGGCCGAGCTCTACGACGGCACCGACGTGATCAGCCTCGTCTGGCTCGGCCGCCGCCGGATCGCCGGCATCGACCCGGGTCGCATGCTGCGCGCCGAAGGGCTGGTGAGCGTGCAGGACGGGCGCAAGGTCATCTTCAATCCGCGATACGAGCTCCGCGGCGGTCCGTAGGACGCGCCGGCGGCCGGGAGTGCGATGTGAGCGAACGGGAAGACGGCGGAGGGCGCGGCGTGGACACGGAGACCACCCCGCCGGACGGCGCCGCCCACGACACCGTCGAGGCGGCCGTGCGCGCCCAGCTGAGCAAGGCGCTGGGCGGCGTCCGCGGCATGGTCGAGGCCGCCGTCCCCGTGATCGCCTTCACCGGGACCTACGTGCTGCTGGAGGAGGTCCGGCTCGCCGTCATCGCCGGCGTCGCCGCCGCGGTGGTGCTGCTCGGCGTCCGCCTTGCGCAGCGGTCCAACCCCCAGTTCGTCATGAACAGCCTCATCGGCATCGCGATCGCCGCGTTCTTCGCGCTGCGCTCCGGCCGGGCCGAGGACGCGTTCCTGCCCGGCATCATCCTGAACGCCGGCTACGGCGCCGCGATGCTCTTCTCCATCATGGTCCGCTGGCCGGTCGTCGGCTTCATCATCGGCTCGGTCACCGGCGACCCGACCGCGTGGCGCCGCGACCCCGGGATCGTGAAGCTCTGCTCCCGGCTCACCTGGCTGCTGCTGCTGCCCTGCGTCGCCCGGGTGGCCGTCCAGTACCCGATCTACCTCGCCGACGGCGACCAGAGCGGCCTGCTCGGCGCCGCCAAGATCGCGATGGGCTGGCCGCTGCAGGTGGCGGCCCTGGCGGCCATGGTGTGGCTCCTCGCACGCGGCCGCACCCCGATCGAGCGCGGCCGAACCGCCTGACCCCCGGGGCCCGACCGCCGAGGGTGCCGCTCAGGAGAACAATTCGGCCAGTTCGTCCTCGACGTCCTGGCTGGCGACGAACATCAGCTCGTCGCCCGGTTCGAGCGTGTCGTCGGGGGTCGGCACGAGCACCCGGCCCTCCCGCAGGATCGCCACGAGCGCGGTGTCGCGGGGCCAGGCCACCGAGCCGACGCGCTGCCCGCCGAGCGGCGCGTCCTCCGGCAGCGTCAGCTCGACGAGGTTGGCCTCGCCCTGCCGGAACGTCATCAGCCGGACCAGGTCGCCGACGCTCACCGCCTCCTCCACCAGCGCGGACAGCAGCCGCGGGGTGGACACGGCCACGTCCACGCCCCACGACTCGTTGAACAGCCACTCGTTGTTCGGATGGTTGATCCGGGCCACCACGCGCGGCACCCCGTACTCGGTCTTGGCGAGCAGCGACACCACGAGGTTGACCTTGTCGTCCCCGGACGAGGCGACCACGACCTGGCAGCGCTCCAGCGCCGCGTCGTCCAGCGCGGAGATCTCGCAGGCGTCGGCGAGCAGCCACTCCGCCCGCGGCACCATCTCGACCTTGATGGCCTTGGGGTTCTTGTCGATCAGGAGCACCTCGTGCCCGTTCTCCAGCAGCTCCTGGGCGATGGAGCGGCCCACCGCGCCCGCCCCGGCGATCGCGACCCGCATCAGGCGTCCTCCCCGTTCCGTGCCGCGACGGCGGCGTTCACCCGCTCCACGTCGTCCGAGCCGGCCATGATGTGCACGATGTCGCCGTCCTGGATCACCGTGGCCCGGTCGGGGACGAGCGCCTCGCCCATCCGCGACAGGAACGCCACCCGCGTGCCGGCGTGCTCCTCCAGCGCGCCGACCTTCTCGCCGACCCACAGGTGCCCGGAGTCCAGCTCGGCGAGGACGACCGCGCCGGTCGGGTCGCGCCACAGCGGCTCGGCGCCCTCGGGCAGCAGCCGGCGCAGGATCTGGTCGGCGGTCCAGCGGACGGTCGCCACCGTCGGGATGCCGAGGCGCTGGTAGACCTCCGCGCGGCGCGGGTCGTAGATGCGGGCGACGACGTTGTCGACGCCGAACGTCTCGCGCGCCACCCGGGCCGAGATGATGTTCGAGTTGTCGCCGCTGCTGACGGCCACGAACGCCGACGCGCGCTCGATGCCCGCCTCGGCGATCACGTCGCGATCGAACCCGAACCCGGTGATGCGGCGGCCCCGGAACCCGCTGCGCAGCCGGCGGAACGCCTCCGGGTTCTGGTCGATGATGGACACCGAATGGCCCTGGTCCTCAAGGATGTGGGCGAGCGTCGAGCCGACGCGCCCGCAGCCCATGATCACGATATGCACGGCCGTTCCCTCTTCCGTCCAGGGGGCCGTTCCCCCCGTCCCTGCCGGGCTGCAAAACTACACATCCGCCCAGGGGAGTACTACCCAACCAGGTCCCCGCGGTGCTTGCGAGGCGCGGCCCGGGCGGCGGCTAGAGTCTCCTTTCGTGTCCAAGGTTCCCGACCTGACGAAGCGGTTGCTCCTTGGCCGCGCGCTGAGCAGTTCCAAGCAGCACGAGCAACTCCTGCCCAAGCGCATCGCGCTGCCCGTCTTCGCCAGCGATGCCCTCTCGTCGGTGGCCTACGCCCCGCAGGAGATCCTCATCGCCCTCGCGGCGGGCGGCCTGGTGATGTACAAGTACACGCCCTGGGTCGCCGCGGCCGTGGTGGTGGTCCTGCTGACGGTGGTCGCCTCGTACCGGCAGAACGTCCGGGCCTATCCGAGCGGCGGCGGCGACTTCGAGGTCGCCACCACCAACCTCGGGAGCAACTGGGGCGTCGTGGTCGCGAGCGCGCTGATCGTCGACTACACGCTGACCGTGGCGGTGTCGGTGTCGTCCGGCATCGAGAACCTCGGGGCGCTGCTGACGTTCATCCAGCCGCACGAGGTCCTCGCCGCGGTCGGCGTCCTCATCGTGCTCACCCTCGCCAACCTGCGGGGCCTCAAGGAGGCGGGAATCGCGTTCGCGGTCCCCACCTACCTGTTCATGATCGCGATTCTGGGCATGCTGGTGTGGGGCCTGGTGCGGCTGCTGGCCGGCACCGAGCTGAAGGCCGAGACCGCGGACTACCAGCTGCGCGGGGACGAGACCGACATCGCCGGTTTCGCGCTGGTCATCCTGCTGCTCCGGGCGTTCTCGTCCGGCTGCGCCGCGCTCACCGGCGTGGAGTCGATCAGCAACGGGGTTCCGGCGTTCCGCAAGCCGAAGGGGAAGAACGCCGCCACGACCCTGCTGCTCCTCGGGCTCGTGTCGATGACGATGTTCGGCGGCGTCACCACGTTCGCCTACCTCACCGACGCCAAGTTCTCCGAACCCGGCCACGGAAGCCACCTGATCGACCCGGCCACGGGCACGGAGGTCACCGACGCCGAACCGGTGATCGCTCAGGTCGCGCACACCGTGTTCAGCAACTTCGAACTCGGGTTCGCGCTGGTCGCCATCATGACCGCGCTGATCCTCTTCCTCGCGGCCAACACCGCCTTCAACGGGTTCCCCGTCCTCGGCTCGGTCCTCGCGCAGAACCGCTACCTGCCGCGCCAGCTGCACACCCGCGGCGACCGGCTGGCGCTCAGCAACGGCATCATCATCCTCGCCTTCATGGCGGGGCTGCTGATCTACGCCTACGACGCGTCCGTCAGCGCCCTGATCCCGCTCTACACCGTCGGCGTCTTCATCTCGTTCACCGTCAGCCAGATCGGCATGGTGCGGCACTGGAACCGGCTGCTCGCCACCGAGCGGGACGCGGCGCAGCGCCGCCGCATGAAGACCTCCCGGGGCATCAACGCGTTCGGCGCCACCCTCACCGGCATCGTGCTGACCGTCGTGCTGATCAGCAAGTTCGCGCTGGGCGCCTACATCGTCTGCATCGCGATGCCGGTCCTATTCCTGGTGATGAAGGGGATCAGGAAGCACTACGACCGGGTCGCCGAGGAACTGGTGCCCTCCGGAGAGGACGTCGCGCTGCCCGCGCGCAACCACGGCATCGTGCTCGTCTCCAAGATCCACAAGCCGACGCTGCGGGCCCTCGCCTACGCCCGCGCCACCCGGCCCTCCACACTGGAGGCGGTCACGGTGGCGGTGGACGCCGCGGAGTCCCAGCGGCTCCAGGACGAGTGGCAGGCGCTCGACCTCCCCGTCCCGCTGAAGATCCTCGACTCGCCGTACCGGGAGATCACCCGCCCGGTCCTCGCCTACGTCAAGAGCGTCCGGCGCAAGAGCCCCCGCGACGTCGTCACCGTGTTCATCCCCGAGTACGTCGTCGGCCACTGGTGGGAGCAGCTCCTGCACAACCAGAGCGCCCTGCGGCTCAAGGGCAGGCTGCTGTTCCAGCCGGGCGTCATGGTGACCAGCGTCGCGTGGCAGCTGCAGTCCTCCGACCGGCTCAAGGGGCGGGTCGAGCCGCCCGTGCCGGGCTCGTCCCGGCGTCCGCCGCGGGCCGGGGCGCGCCACGGTGGCGGTAGTGTTTCGGACCGTGACTGAACTGGAGCCCGACGTCCTGGAACTGGAAGTCGGCAACGTCGCCAACGGCGGTTTCTGCGTCGCCCGGCACGAGGGCCGGGTGGTCTTCGTCCGGCACGCCCTGCCCGGCGAGCGGGTGCGGGCCCGGATCACCGACCGCACCAAGAACTTCCTCCGCGCCGACGCCGTGGAGATCATCGAGGCGTCGCCGGACCGGGTCGAGCCGCCGTGCCCGTTCGCCGGCCCCGGACGCTGCGGCGGCTGCGACTGGCAGCACGCCTCGCTGCCCGCGCAGCGCGCGCTGAAGGCGGCCGTCGTCGAGGAGCAGCTGCAGCGCCTCGCCGGGATCACCCGCACGGTGACCGTCGAGGAGGTCCCCTACCCGGTGGACTCGGAGGTGATGCCGCCGCCCGGGCTCGGCTGGCGCACCCGCGTGCAGTTCGCGGTCTCGTCCGGGGCCGTCGGGCTGCGCAAGCACCGCTCCCACGACATCGAGCCCATCGACGAGTGCCTGATCGCCCACCCCGGCGTGGAGCTGATGGGCATCGAACGCAAGCGCTGGCCGGGCGCGTCCGGCGTGGAGGGCATCGTCTCCGCGTCCACCGGCGACCGCCTGGTCGTGCTGCGCGGCCGCGACCGGCGCAAGATCCGGGTGCCGCGGCTGGACGTGCCGGTCCGGCTCGTCCGGGGCAAGCCCGAGCCGGGCTCCGGCCTGCCCTACGTGCGCGAGGAGGTCTCCGGGCGGCTGTACCAGGTCAGCGGCAGCGGCTTCTGGCAGGTCCACCCCGGTGCCGCGCAGCTCCTCGCCGACGCCGTGGTCGAGGCCCTGGAGCCGAAGCCCGGCGACATCGCCCTCGACCTGTACTGCGGCGCCGGGCTGTTCGCCGGCGTCCTCGGCGACCGCATCGGGCCGGACGGGCTCGTCGTCGGCGTCGAGTCCGACGGGCAGGCCGTCCGGGACGCCCGCTACAACCTGCGCGACCTGCCGAACGTGTCCATCGAGCGCGGCCCGGTCGAGGAGGTCGTCGCGGAGCTGGAGTTCGGCCGCGCGTCCGGCGGCGGGTCCCGCGCGCAGAACAAGCGGGGCGGCGGCCACCAGGGCGGCGAGCGCGTCCGCCGCGCCGACGTCGTCGTCCTCGACCCGCCCCGCGCGGGCGCCGGCCGCGAGGTCGTCGAGCAGATCACCCGGCTCGCCGGCCGCAAAATCGCCTACGTGTCCTGCGACCCCGCCACGCTCGCCCGCGACCTGGCCTACTTCGGCGAGCGCGGCTGGACGCTGGAGACCCTGCGCGCCTTCGACGCCTACCCGATGACCCAGCACGTGGAGTGCCTGGCCACCCTGATCCGCGGCTGATCCGGGAGCCGGGCATTCCGAAAACGGGTTGCGGGACGGCATAACGTGGGAACCGTGATCGAAATCCGGGAGATCCCCGAGTCGGACGTCGGCCGCATGGTCGACCTCGCCTGCCTGGTGTTCCACGTGCGCATCGAGAGCGAGCAGGAGCGCGACGGGTGGCGGGTCCGCCGCGCCGAGCGCATCGGCGCCTACGACGGCGAGGCGCTGGCGGGGCAGGTCGCGGCCATCCCGATGCGGCTCGCCGTGCCGGGCGCGTTCCTCGACTGCTCGGCGGTCACGTACGTCGGCGTCCTGCCCACGCACCGGCGGCGCGGCGTCCTCACGTCCATGATGGACCGCATGCACGCCTACGCGGCCGCCGCGGGCCGCCCGGTCGCGGTGCTCTGGGCCTCGCAGGGCGCGATCTACGGCCGGTACGGGTACGGCCTCGCCACCCGGGCGATCACCCTGGAGGTCGACTCCTCCCGGCCGCTCGAACTCCGCACCGTCCCCGACGAGCGTCCGCTCCGGCTGGTCGATCCGGACTCCGCCGCGGAGGTCCTCGGGCCCATGCACATGCGCGCCCTCGCCGCCCGGCCGGGCGGCCTGGTCCGCGACGACGAGTGGTGGCGGCGGGGCATCCTGCCGGCCGCCGACCCCGAGACCGCCCCCGGCTTCACCGAGCCGCGCGTCGTGGTCCACCCGGCGGGCTACGCCGTCTACCGGACCAACGAGGAGGGGACGGTCCGGGTCGTCGACCTCGTCGCCGAGACGCCGGCGGTGGAGGCGGCGCTCTGGCGGTATCTGGCGTCGATCGACCTGACCAGGCGCGTCCAGGCCACGAACCGTCCCGTGGACGAGCTGCTCCCGCACATGGCGGCCGACCCGGACCAGGTCGTCATCAAGAACGACGCCGGGGCGATCTGGCTCCGGCTCATCGACGTCCCGGGCGCGCTGGCCGCCCGCTCCTGGGCCACCGCGGACACGTTCGTCCTGGAGGTCCGCGACGACCGCGTCCCCGCGAACGAGGGCCGCTGGCGCCTGGCCACCGGCACCGCACCCGCCTGCGACCGGACGGCCGGGGAACCGGACCTGACGCTGTCCGCCGCCGACCTGGCCGCCGTCTACCTCGGCGGGACGCGGGCGGCCACCCTCGTCCGGGTCGGCGTGGTCACCGAGCACACCCCCGGCGCGGCGGCCCGGCTGGACGCGGCGCTGGCCGTCCCGCTGGCCCCGTACATGAACGACGACTTCTGAGGCGTCCGCGGGCCGCCCGGACCGCTATCTCCAGAAGAAGACCTTGGCGCTGCCGCTCGTGACGGCGGCGTCGGCGGTGCCGTGCTGGACGAGCTGGAACCGCACCCGGTGGTTCGCCCGGACGGTGTCGGCGGCCAGCCCGTAGACCAGGTTGGTGCTGTCGCCGACGGACACGAAGTCCTGGATGGGGCCGACCTCGAAATTGCTGGTGTCGTCCATGTTGACCTCCACCACGCGGGCCTGGACGAGGGTGCCCGCCGGGACGCCGGTGACCGTCGCGCCGACGGTGAGGCTGTAGCGGGCGGATCCGGTCAGGACGCTGGAGCCGCCCTGGTTCCAGTGCTGGTGGTGCTGGTCGGAGTACTCGGTCTCCCAGTTGACGTCCGTCCACACTCCGGGGGCGAGCCGCTGCTCGGTGGTCGTGCCGACGGACACGTAGTCGGGCATGTCGTCTCCCTCGGGCGAGACGCCGACGCGCCACTGCCCGTAGTCGTCTGCCATGGCGCGGTCGTAGTCGACGGCCGCGCCGTTGATGGTCTGCTCGTTGAGGTACTGCTGGAGCTGTGCGCGGGAGTCCCAGCGGCCGCCCGACCAGGCGTAGGTCTGCCAGCCGTAGGTCGTCTTCCCGGCGTCGAAGGCGCGCTTCATCGGCCCGTAGCCGGCGTAGAGACCGACCCGGCGGCGGCCGAGGACGCTCGCCGCGCCGTCGAGGTAGGCGTTGATCGCGTCCTGCTGGCTCGCGGACGCGTCCCAGTCGGCGGCGAAGTAGATGGGCCTGCCGTCCGGCATGCCGCAGGCCTCGGCCTGCCGGGCGGCGTTCCTGGCGTCGGCCTCCCCGGCGGCCCGGCCGCCCAGCGGCCCGGTCTTGGTGTTCTGCCAGACGACCACCACCCAGATGCCCGCGTCCGACAGCTCCTCGGCCTCCGCGCGGGTCAGGTTCTTGCCGGACGTGTCGTGCGACAGGTAGCGGCACGCGAACTTCACCCCGGCGCGTTTCAGCGCGGCCACGCCGGGACGGCCCCACGAGTAGTCGACGCCGAAGACAGCCATCGGTGGGCTCCATGATCGGTTGGGGGGTCATTGCCGATTCAACAGTGTGTGCCCCGAAGGGCGCAGGAGATTCCATTGGAAGGTTCGGGAAACGCACGTCCGAGTGAGCCGTGACTGTCTGTGGCGACACGCCGACATGACGTTATGAGAACGGCCGGTCGCTCGCTACAACGGACGGGTCCGGGAAAACCGACGGCCACGGAAGGTCTCATCGTGATCGTGACATGGAAGGAGCGCGGTCTCGTCCTGCTGGCGGCCGCGCCGCTGCTGGGCCTCGTGCCCATGGCGACCGGGGCGCACGCCGACGCGGGCGTGGCGCTCCGCACGGCCTCGCCCAAGGAGGACGTCCTGCCGGGGGGCACCTACGCATGGACGTTCAAGATGCTGGCCAAGGGCCCGGCGAAGTCCGGCAAGGCCGTCTTCCGGATGACCATGCCGAGATCGCTGGAGCTCGTGACGGGCACGAGGCACTGCCGGTCGAAGGGACGGAAGGTCGTCTGCCGCCTCGGCACGGTCAGGAAGGGCCAGAAGGTCAAGGGCGCGATCAAGGCCAAGGTGTCCAGGCGGGCCGACGCCGGGCAGAAGATCTCGGCACGCGGGACGGTGACCTGGGGCAAGGCGCGCGTCACCCGCAGGTTCCCCGCGGTGCGCGTGGCCAAGGCCGCCGGCCTCCTCACGACCGAGGCGGCTCCGGCGACGGCCCGCGCCGCGGCGCCCGGGCCCGTCCGTGACGGTGGGCCGAGGGGCGGCTAGGGCGAGTCCATACGGGTAGCAAGATGGGACCATGAGACTTCGGATCTTCACCGAGCCCCAGCAGGGGGCGAGTTACGAGACCCAGCTCGCGGTCGCCAAGGCGACGGAGGACCTCGGCTTCGACGCGTTCTTCCGCTCGGACCACTTCGTCAAGATGGGCGACGTCACGGGCGAGCCCGGCCCGACCGACTCCTGGATCACCCTGGGCGCGCTCGCCCGGGAGACCAGCCGCATCCGGCTCGGCACGCTGGTGACGGCCGCGACGTTCCGGCATCCGGGACCGCTGGCGATCGCCGTCGCGCAGGTCGACCAGATGAGCGGCGGACGGGTCGACCTCGGCATCGGGACGGGCTGGTTCGAGCAGGAGCACACCGCCTACGGCATCCCGTTCCCGAGCCTGGGGGAGCGGTTCGAGCGGCTGGAGGAGCAGGTCCAGATCCTCAACGGGCTGTGGCGGACGCCCGCCGGGGAGACGTTCGCGTTCAGCGGCGAGCACTACACGCTCGTCGAGTCGCCGGCGCTGCCCAAGCCCGCCCAGGCGGGCGGCCCGCCGATCATCATCGGCGGGTTCGGGGCGAAGCGGACGCCGCGGCTGGCCGCCCGCTACGCCGACGAGTACAACGTCCCGTTCAAGCAGGTGGGGGAGACCGGCGAGGCGTTCGAGCGGGTCCGCGCGGCGTGCGCCGACGCGGGGCGGGCCAGGCCGCCGGTCTGCTCCGCCGCGCAGGTCGCCTGCTGCGGCCGGGACGAGGCCGAGCTGCGGCGCCGCGCCGACGCGATCGGGCGGGACGTGCCGGAGCTGCGCGAGAACGGCCTCGCGGGCACGCCCGGCGAGCTGGTCGACAAGATCGGCCGTTTCGGCGAACTGGGCGCCGAGCGCATCTACCTGCAGCTCCTGGACATGCAGGACCTGGACCACCTGGAGCTGCTGGCCGCCGAGGTCCAGGCAAAGCTCTAACCCGCTGAAGCCCCACCGCCTTCGTTGACTTGCGGCGTGTTGTTGTTATGAAGCGCTCCATAACAACAACACGCCGCAAGTCAACGGTTTGCCGAGACCGCGCTAGGCGAAGGCGGTCTGGAAGGCCGCGTGCCTCGGGGCGCCCCTGGCGGTGTCCCAGACCGCGAAGACGACGTGCTCGAAGCGGCCGGCGAACAGCCCGCCCGGCAGCAGTTGCTCGGCGAACACCTCGGCCACCTCCGCCGGGTCGTTGCCGAACACCCCGCAGCCCCAGGCGCCCAGGACCAGCCGCCCGTGCCCGTTGGCGAGCGCGACGGCGAGGAGCTTGCGAGCGCGGAGGTCGAGCACGTCCCGTATGCGCGCCGCCTGCTCGGCGTCGCGGATCGCGCCGCGGTTGGGCGCGGGCGACGTCAGGAAGGTGACCTCGTACGGCTCCTCCAGAAGCCGCCCCGCGTCGTCGCGGAACACCGGGACGCGCGGCGAGTAGATCATGTGGTCGCTGTAGAGGAGGTCGCGCTGGGCGCGGTGGAAGTCGTAGTACTCCCTGGCCGAGCGCAGCGACTCGTACAGCCCGGACGAGCGGGCCAGCCCTTCCTCCTGGGCGTGCGCCCCGTTCAGGAACCCGCCGCCCGGGTTCTTCGCGGACGCGAAGTTGAGCGCGAACGGGACCTTTCCGGGTGCGCGCAGCCGGCGCGCGGCGGCGAGGGTGGTCTCGCCGGTGACCTCGACCCGGGTGTCCGTTCCGGGGCCGGCGGCGGGGAGACGCTCCAGGAGGCCGTCCAGCTCGTCCGGCCGGTACAGGACGGTGCCCTGGACGGCCCGCGCCAGGCTGTCCGCGATCGGCACGGTGCGTCCGGAGGGCGCCGGGTAGTCGCCGCGTTCCATGATGGCCACGGTCTCCTGCGCGGTCATCCGGCGGGGATGTCTGCTCATATCGCTGCAAAGTCTCTCGACGCCGGGAATGGCGGGCAAACCGTTTTCGTGATCGTCCGCCGGAAAACGAATGGGGAGATCCGGCGCGGTCCGCCAGACTCGTGGGGTGCTTCTGACGATCAACACCAGGATGAGCCGGGCGACGGACCTGGGGTTCCTCCTGCACAAGCACCCTGACCGGGTGCAGCGGTTCGAGCAGTCCTTCGGCACCGCGCACGTCTTCTACCCCGACGCGGACGACGAGCAGTGCACGGCCGCCCTGCTGCTGGACGTCGATCCGGTCAAGCTCGTGCGCACGCGCGGAAGGGGCACCCCGGACTTCTCCCTCGGCCAGTACGTGAACGACCGGCCCTACGCCGCTTCGTCGCTCCTGGCGTCCGCGATGGCGAACGTGTACCGCACCGCCATGCGCGGCCGCTGCGACCTGCGCCCAGAACTGGCGGAGACGCCGATCCCCCTGGAGATCGTCCTGCCGGCGCTGCCGTGCCGCGGCGGGGCCGCGCAGGCCGGGCGGTTCTTCGGGCCGCTGGGCTGGGAGGTGTCGGCCGTGCCCGTCCCGCTCGACCCGGAGTTCGCCGAGTGGGGCGACTCCCGCTACGTGACGCTCACGCTCACCGGCACGCTGCGCCTCGCCGACGCGCTCAACCAGCTGTACGTGCTGCTGCCCGTCCTCGACGACGCCAAGCACTACTGGATGGCCCCCGACGAGGTCGACAAGCTCATCCGGGCGGGGGAGGGCTGGCTGGCCGCCCACCCCGACCGCGCGGCCATCACCCGCCGCTACCTCGCCAACCGGCGCGGTCTCGTGCGCACCGCGCTGGGACGCCTCGCCGACGCCGAGGACGCGACCGACGAGGCCCTCGACCCCGCCGAGGTGGAGGAGGAGCCGCCGGCGGAGGCGGACGAGAAGTCCGTCTCGCTGGCCGAACACCGCCTCCAGGCCGTCGTGCAAGCGCTGCGCGACGAGAACGCCCGGCGCGTCATCGACCTTGGATGCGGCTCCGGGAAACTGATCTCGCGGCTGGCGAAGGACGACTTCTTCAGCGAGATCTCCGGCGCCGACGTCTCGCACCGGGCGCTGACCCACGCGTGGCGGCGGCTCGGCTGGGACAAGCGGCCGCGCCGCGAGAACGACCGCGTCACGGACGTCTTCCAGGGCGCGCTCACCTATGCCGACGCACGGTTCCGCGGCTACGAGGCGGCCGTGCTCATGGAGGTCATCGAGCACGTCGACCCGCCGCGCCTCGGCGCGATCGAGCGGGTCGTGTTCGGGGACGCCTCGCCCCGCGTGGTGGTGGTGACGACCCCGAACGCCGAGCACAACGTCCGGTACGAGGGGCTCGCGCACGGGGCCATGCGCCACCCCGACCACCGGTTCGAATGGACGCGGGACGAGTTCCGCGCGTGGGCCGGCCGCGTCGCCGCCGCGCACGGCTACCGCGTCCGGCACGTTCCCGTCGGCGCCGAGGACCCTGAGGTCGGCGCGCCGACGCAGATGGGGGTGTTCACCCGATGACCGAGATCCGCGTTCCCGACATGGGGCTCGTCGTGCTGGTCGGCGTGACCGGCTCCGGCAAGTCGTACTTCGCGCGCAAGCACTTCAAGCCCACGCAGGTGGTGTCGTCCGACTACTGCCGCGGTGTCGTGTCGGACGACGAGAACGACCAGTCCGCGACCGGTGACGCCTTCGACCTGCTGCACTACATCGTGGCCAAGCGGCTGCGGCGCGGCCTCCTCACGGTCGTGGACGCGACCAACGTGCAGAGCAAGGCGCGCCAGTCGCTCCTCCAGATCGCCAAGGACCACGACGTGCGGGCGGTCGCGATCGTGCTGGACGTCCCCGAGGGCGTCGCCGCCGAACGCAACGCCGCCCGCCCGGACCGGGACATGCCCGCCCACGTCATCCCGCGGCAGCGGCGCGAGCTGCGGCGCGGGATGCGGACGCTGGAGCGCGAGTTCCGCCGCGTCCACGTGCTGCGCGGCGTCGCGGAGATCGACGCCGCGACGATCGCCTACGAGAAGGCGTGGAACGACCGGCGCGAGCTGACCGGCCCGTTCGACGTCGTCGGCGACGTCCACGGCTGCCGCGCGGAGCTGGAGGACCTGCTCGCCGGCCTCGGCTACGAGATCGAGCGGGACGCGGCGGGACGCGCCGCCGGGGCGAGCCACCCCGGCGGGCGGACCGCGGTGTTCGTAGGGGACCTCGTCGACCGCGGCCCCGACTCGCCGGGCGTGCTGCGCCTCGTCATGGGCATGGTCGCCGCGGGCGCCGCGCTCTGCGTCTCCGGCAACCACGAGGCGAAGCTCGTGCGTGCGCTGCGCGGACGCAGGGTGCGCCTCACGCACGGGCTCGCCGAGTCGATGGAGCAGCTCGCCGCCGAGGCCGAGGAGTTCCGCGACGGCGCGCTGCGCTTCATGGACGGGCTCATCAGCCACTACGTCCTGGACGGCGGACGCCTCGTCGTGGCCCATGCCGGGCTGAAGGAGGAGTACCACGGTCGTGCGTCCGGACGTGTCCGGTCATTCGCGCTCTATGGCGACACCACGGGGGAGACCGACGAGTACGGGCTGCCCGTCCGGTACCCGTGGGCGCGTGACTACCGGGGCAAGGCCATGGTCGTGTACGGGCACACGCCCGTCCCGGAAGCGGAATGGGTCAACAACACGATCTGCCTGGACACCGGCGCGGTGTTCGGCGGGAAGCTGACCGCGCTGCGCTACCCCGAGCGGGAACTGGTGTCCGTCCCCGCCCAGAAGGTCTGGTACGAGCCGGCGCGCCCGCTGACCGCCCCGGCGGGGCCCGGCGCCGCTCATCGGGAGAACGACATCCTCAACATCGAGGACGTCCTCGGCAACCAGGGGGTCGAGACCCGGCTGATGGGCCGCGTCGCGGTCCGCGAGGAGAACGCGCTCGCCGCGCTGGAGGTGATGAGCCGCTTCGCCGTGGACCCGCGCTGGCTCGTCTACCTGCCGCCCACCATGGCGCCCGCCGACACGTCGTCGCTGACCGGGTACCTGGAGCACCCGGCCGAGGCCCTTGCCGCGTACCGGGACAAGGGCGTCGCCCGCGTGGTGTGCGAGGAGAAGCACATGGGCTCGCGGGCCGTGGCCGTCGTGTGCCGCGACGCGTCGGTGGCGGCCGGCCGGTTCGGCGTGCCGGACGGGACGACCGGCGCCCTGTACACCCGCACGGGACGCTCCTTCTTCCGTGACCCGTCCCGGACGGCGGAGGTGCTGGACCGGCTCCGCGCGGCGATCGGCGCGGCCGGCCTCTGGGACGAGCTGGACACCGGATGGCTCGTCCTCGACGCCGAGCTGATGCCGTGGTCGGCCAAGGCCATGGACCTCATCCGCACGCAGTACGCTGCGACCGGCGCCGCGGCCCGTGCGGCCCTGCCGATGGCGTCCGGCGTCCTCGCACGCGCGGACGGACGCGGGCTCGATCTCGGCGACCTCCGCGAGCGCATCGACCGGCGCGCCGCGAACGCGGCGCGCTTCCGCGACGCCTACGCGCGCTACTGCTGGACGGTGGACGGCCTGACCGGGCTGCGCCTCGCGCCGTTCCAGATCCTCGCGGGGGAGGGCCGCTCGTGGGCCGCCGAGCGGGACCACGAGTGGCACCTGGCGATGGCGGAGCGGCTGGCGGACAACGACCCGGGCGGGCTCCTGCGGCCGACGGCCTCGGTGACCGCCGACCTGGCCTCGGCCGAGTCGCAGGCCGCCGTCACCGCCTGGTGGGAGAGGCTCACCGCGGCCGGCGGCGAGGGCATGGTCGTCAAGCCGCTGGGCCCGCTCCCGGAGGACCGGCGGGTCCAGCCCGGAGTCAAGTGCCGCGGCCCGGAGTACCTGCGCATCATCTACGGCCCGGACTACGCCGAGCCCGCGAACCTCGACCGGCTGCGGGGCAGGTCGCTCGGCCGCAAGCGGTCGCTGGCGATGCGGGAGCACGCGCTCGGCGCCGAGGCGCTCGACCGGCTCACCGGCGGGGAGCCGCTGTGGCGGGTCCACCAGGCCGTGTTCGCCGTCCTCGCGCTCGAATCCGAGCCCGTCGACCCGCGCCTCTGAGGGGCGCGGCCCTCCGGATGGACGCAGCGCACATGGCCCGCCACCTGGGGGCTCCCGAGGGGGCGGGCCGCGCAGGCCGTTACCCGGCCGACTCTCAGAAGAGCGGCTCGGGAAGCGGCTCAGGTCGAGAAGAGCATGTGGAACACGCCCGGCTGACGGCGGTAGCCATGGTGCCCACCGTGGTGATGGTGGTGCACCGCCGGGGTAGGGGCGCCCGCGCCCCATCCCGGTGCCGCGGCGGGCGGCGGCGCCGGGGCCGCCCGGTACTGCGACTCCATGTTGCTCAGGGCCTCGAGCTCGCCGTAGTCGAGGAAGATCCCCCGGCAGCTGTCACATTGCTCGATGTGGACGCCGCTGCGGGTGTAGGTCCGCATCACGCCACGACACTTAGGGCAGTGCATCGCCTTGTCATCCTTCCGGTGTGGATCCCCAGGTAGAGGCTAAATGTAGGGCAGGTTCCGCGCCACGTCATGCCGTGTCCCCCGCCGCGGATATTCTCGCGCAGGCGTCGACCATCGCCTGCTCCGGTTCATCGAGCGGCCGATCTTCCCTTCTGGCGGATATGACGCACGTGGCGGCTATCTGGATCGCAAGACTTCGCGCCGGAATGTCCAGGTCCTCCCATGGATCGCCGGCGGCGGGCACGGCCGGGCCGCCCGCGGCCTGGTACGCGCCCAGGAAACGGCTCCAGTCCTCCGGGTGCAGGACGCCCGCCGAGTAGAGCGCCGCGGGCCGGGCCAGGTCCCAGGCGGGATCGCCTCGGCCGAGGTCCTCGATGTCGATGAGCCGCCACCGCCCGTCCGCGGCGCGGACCATCTGGCCGAGATGCCAGTCCCCGTGGATGAGGCGCTCCGCCGTCCCGGGCGGCTCCTCGCACTCCCCGCGTATCCAGGAGGGGAGGGTCGCGAACGCCCGGCGGACCTCGTCCTCGGCGGGCCCGTCGGCCAGGCGCGAGACCAGGCGCGCTATGCGGGCGGGACGCCCCCAGGACGGCGCACCGGCCGGAACCGCCGCCGAGTGGAGCTCCGCCAGAAGGCGTGCCCCGTCCTCCCAGGGGAGGTCGCCCTGCGGGTCCACCGGCTCTCCGAAGGGGGAGACCGTGACCGTCCGGCCGTCCACGCTCAGCGGGAGCCCCAGCGGCCCGACCAGGACGCGCGGCAGGGTGCCCGCCAGCCGTATCCGCTCCAGGAAGCGCGGCCCGTGGTCGCGGTCGGCCTGGTGCGCCTTCACCACCACGTCCCCGACGCGGACCACCAGCACCCCGTGCCGGTCGTACAGCGTCACCCCCTCCGGGGTGGGGGCCGGCGCGCCGCCGGCCGAGCCGCGCCCGATCTCGACGAGCCGGGCGAACAGCTCCGGCTGGACGGTCTGGATGTGCACCCGCCCAGTAAACACCCCGGCGCGGGCCGCGCCCGGCTACGTCGCCTGAGCGGAGGAGTCGAGGACCTCGTCGCGGAGCCGCTGCCGGATGACCTTGCCGACGAGGCTGCGGGGCAGATCCGTGCGCGGGCGGAACTCGTCCGGCACCTTGTAGTGCGAGAGGTAGCGCTTGCAGTGCCGCCGCAGCTCGTCCGCCGAGAACGGGTACGCGGGGTGCTCCACCACGTGCGCGATGATGCGCTCCCCGCGCCGGGGGTCCGGGACGCTGACGACGGCGCAGTCGTGGACGGCGGGATGGCGCCGCAGGACCTTCTCCACCTCGCTCGGGGCGACCGTGAAGCCGCTGACCTTGATCATGTCGCGCAGGCGTTCCAGGATGGTGATGAAACCCTGCTCGTCCATCACGGCGATGTCACCCGTGCGCAGCCAGCCCTTCGAGAGCGCCTGCGCGGTCGCGAGCGGCGCGTTCCAGTAGCCGACGAACACCTGCGGCCCCCGCACGACGAGCTCGCCGGGCTCGCCGGGCGGCAGGACCTTCGTCGGCTGCTCCGGGTCGACGATGACGACGTCGGTCATGGGCAGCGGCAGGCCGACGGTCAGGTTCCGGGCCCGGCCGTCCAGCGGGTTGCCCGCGACGGCCGGGGACGCCTCGGTCAGCCCGTAGCAGTTGATCAGCCCGCGGGCGCCCAGCCGGCCGAGCCGGTCGATGGTGCCCTGCCCCAGCCCCATCGCGCCCGAGATGTAGACGCGCAGGGATCGCAGGTCGGAGGGCTGGAAGCGCGGGCTGTCCAGGACCTTCTCGTACAGCGTCGGGACGCCGGGGAAGATCGTCGGACGGTACTTGCGGATCGCGGTGAGCACCCGGTCGCCGTCGTAGCGGGGGAGCAGCACCACCGCCCCGCCCGTCATCATCGGCGCGACGAGGCAGCTCATCAGCCCGAACGAGTGGAACAGCGGCAGCACCGCCAGCGTCACGTCCGCGCCGGGGCGCCCGCCGACGTCCCACGCGTGCTGCTGGCACGCGTTGGCGATGAGGTTGCGGTGCGTCAGCATCGCGCCCTTGGGGCGCCCCTCGGTCCCGCCGGTGTACTGGATGGCCGCCAGATGCCGGGACGGCTCCAGCGGCAGCTGGGTCACGCGCCGCCGCGGGACCCGCTGCAGCTCCTTGAACGGGACGACGCGCGGGTCCGGGGGGACGTCCGCGGTGATGGCCGCGCGCCGCCGCTGCATCTGCACCAGCGGCAGCCGCAGCGCGATCTTCCGGGACGTGGGCAGGTAGTCGATGAGCGACGTCACCACGAGGTGCTCAAGGGGCAGCTTGGACTGGACGGCCTTCACCGTGGCGCAGGAACGATCCAGCACCACCGCCACCCTGGCGCCGCAGTCCGCGAGCTGATGCAGCATCTCCTCTTCGGTGTACAGCGGGTTGTGCTGCACCACGATCGCGCCGCGGCGGAGGACGCCGAAGAACGCGATGACCTGCTGCGGGCAGTTCGGGAGGATCAGCGCGACCCGGTCGCCCGGCTGGACGCCGAGCCGGTGGAGGCCGTCGGCGAACCTGTCCACGGCCTCGCGCAGGTCCCGGTAGCAGATCTCCCGGCCGAAGAAGATCAGCGCGGGCCGGCGCGGGTAGCGTTCGGCGGCGTCGTCGAGGAGTTGGGTGACCGGGATGTCGGGGATGTTGAGATCGCCGGGCACACCGGGCTGATACGACCGCCGCCACGGAGCAGATCGTTGTGACGAGTGCCACATAGAATACGATTCAATCATCAATCGGGCGTCCGCGCCGCCGCTTCAAGATCTTTAGATCCGCCCCCGCCCCGCGGCGGACCGCGCGGCCGGGACGAGACCCGGGGCCCCGAACATACTGCATCGCCTACGCCCGGCGAAGGCCCGCAAGCTCCCTCACGACGGCCGCTCCCGCCCGCGCGTCCAGCCCGCGGAGGCGGTGACCGCGCGGGCGCCGGGCACCGGCGGCTCGACGGGACGGCCCTCGTAGGCGGTCGACAGCACGATGTGCGAGTTCATCTCGCCGTGCTCGCCGAGCCGTTCGAGCAGCCCCTCCAGATGCGGCATCGACGCCACCCGCACCTTCAGCATCGAACACCAGTTGCCGCTGAGCTTGTGGACCTCGGTGACCTCCGGCAGGTCCTCGGCCTCGGTCGTCTTCAGCAGGCAGCGGCCGAGGGCGCAGCGCATCTGCACGAAGGCCGTCAGCGGCTGCCCGACCCGCGCCGGATCGACCCGCGCCCCGTAGCCGGTGATCACACCGGACTCCTCCAGGCGGCGCACCCGCTCGGCGACCGCCGGGGAGGACAGGCCGACCCGCCGCGCCAGCGCGTTGAACGACAGCCTGCCGTCCCGCTGGAGCTCGCCGATGATCCGCCAGTCGGTCTCGTCGAGTTCCCGATTCATATGAAAGGCCCTTCCGGTGAAATGCCTTTCAAACTAGCGGTGGAAGCGGATGAAGACCAGGATCTGCCCATTCCTTTCGCAGATCATGATTTCTAACGTTAAGGGATGCTCCTCCATGCGAAGCGGTCGCGTCCGATGGCCGCCCTGTGCTCCGGTACCGCCCTGATGAACGCGTCCATGGCCGTCACGAGCGCGACCGGCACCCTCGTCGTCGCCGACCGGCTCGGCGCCGGGTGGGGAGGCGTGCCCGTCACGGCGGGCATCGTCGGGACCGGCCTGGGCGCCCTGCTCCTGACCCGGCTCATGAGCCGGACTAGCCGCCGCGGCACCTTCGTCCTCGGTTACGCGGCCGCGGCCGCGGGGGCCTGCCTCGCCGCCGTGGCCGTGGCGCACGGCGACATCGCCGGCCTGTGCCTCGGAATGCTGCTGCTGGGGCTCGGCAACGCCGCCGCCCAGCTCTCCCGCTACGCGGCGGCCGATCTGCACCCCGCCGGACGGCGCGGCTTCGCCATCGGGCTCGTGGTGTGGGCCGCGGCCGCCGGGGCGGTCGGCGGCCCGCTGCTGCTCGATCCGGCCGGTGCCGCCGCCGGCCGCTTCGGCCTCCCGGCGCTCACCGGCCCCTTCCTGCTGGCCCTGGTCACCTGTGCCGCCGCGGCGGCCGCGATGGCCGCGGCGCCGCGCGGCGGGACGGTGCGGCGGGTCGCACCGCCGCCGCTGCGCACGCTCGTCACCACGCCCGTCGCGCGTTCCGCGCTGGCCGCGATGGTGACGGCGCAGGTCGTCATGGTCGCCGTGATGACCGCCGCGCCGCTGGACATGCACATGCACGGCGACGGCCTGGGCGCCGTGGGGATGGCGCTCTCCGCGCACACCCTCGGCATGTTCGCGCTGTCCCCGGTGACCGGCCGCCTGGCCGACCGGTTCGGCACCCGCCCGGTGATCGTCGCCGGCCTGCTCACGCTGGCGGTGTCCACGGCGCTGGCGGCGGTCGCCACGGGCGATCTCGGGCGTCCCGTGGCGCTGTTCCTGCTCGGGTACGGGTGGAACCTGTGCTTCGTCGGCGGCAGCGGCCGCCTCGCGCGGGACCTGCCGGAGCCGGTGCGGCCGCACGTCGAGGGCGCGGTCGACGCCGCCGTCTGGATGATCGCGGCGGCGGCCGGCCTGCTGTCGACCGTCGTGCTGTCGGCCGGCGGGTACGCGGCCCTCGCCTGGGCTTCCTGCGTCATCGCCCTGCTGAGCACGGCGAGCCAGCGCCGCCCCGATCGCGCGCCGTCCCCGGACGGGTCTGAAGGGCTTGGATGAAGGAGCCCGGAGGGGCTCAGATGCGGCCGGTGCCGCGGCAGACGTTGCACGTCTCCCCGGTCGCGGTGCTGGTGCCGGTCCCTTTGCAGCCGGGGCAGCCGCGTGTCGCCGGCTTGTTGTGCTTGCCCACGTTTACCCCCCGGCCCATCTTAAGGCTCGCCGGGCACCGGGCCGATGCAGACTGGAGCGGGCGGCGCGAACCCCCCCGGCCGGAGCGGTCGAGCCGCGGTGGCTGAGTCCATGGGGCACCGCGCCCTCTACCCTGAGCAGACGGATCAAGGAGGGACCGGCCATCGCTGCACACGGGAACACACCGGCCGCGGGGCCGCGCCACCGCGCCGCGGGTGCGCGCCCCATGACCGCGCCGATGCCGCTGACGACCCCGATCCGCCCGTACGACTGGGGGTCGTCCACCGCGCTGCCCTGGCTGCTCGGCACCGAGCCGACCGGGGGCCCGCAGGCCGAGCTGTGGGCGGGCGCGCATCCGGCGGCGCCGTCGTCGGTGGACGGGACGCCGCTGAACGTGCTCATCGACGACGACCCGGTCGCGATGCTGGGCGCGGCCTCGGTGAAGCGCTTCGGGCCGGCGCTGCCCTACCTGCTCAAGGTGCTGGCCGTCGAGAAACCTCTTTCCCTCCAGGTGCACCCGACGATGGCGCAGGCCGAAGCCGGATTCGCCGCCGAGGA
>NZ_BMRO01000001.1:447731-533559 GCF_014648675.1 Actinomadura livida | reverse complement strand
CACCGATTTCCACGGGCTCTGCGGCTTCCGCGAGCCCGCCGGGACCGCGGACCTCCTGGAAAGCCTCGGCGTGCCCGAACTGCGCCCGTGGATCGAAACGCTCCGCGCCGGACCGCCGGGGGACGCCCTCCGCACCGTCCTCGCGCAAATGCTCGACGAGAAGTCCCGTCCGTTTCTGGCCGCGGTCGAACCGGCCCTGACCTCCGTCTATGCCGATATCGCCCGCGCCCACCCGGGTGATCCCGGCGTCCTCGCGGCGCTGCTGCTCAACCATGTCGAACTCGCGCCCGGCCAGGCGCTCTTCCTGGACGCCGGCGTCCCGCACTCCTATCTGCGCGGCCTCGCGATCGAGGTCATGGCCAATTCCGACAACGTGCTGCGCTGCGGTCTCACCGGAAAGCACGTCGACGTCCCGGAACTGATGCGGGTGGTGAGTTTCGTCCCGTCCGTGCCCGCCAGGGTCGAACCCGCGGCCGGATTCCGGTACTGTCCCAATACGGATGAATTCTCCCTTATCCGGCATGACCTGACCGCCGACCCGGACGAGCTGCCGCCCGGCCTTCCCCAGACGCTGCTGTGCCTGGAAGGCGAAGCCCACCTCAGGACAGACCGCACCTTGACCCTCACCCGAGGCGAAGCCGCCTTCATCCCCGCCGGCGCCCCCGCCGTCCGCCTCACCGGAAGGGGCGTGCTCTACCGCGTGATCCCCGCGATCCCATGACCGTCCTCGCCCTCGACATCGGCGGCACCAAGTTCGCGGTCGCCCGCGTCGCCGCCGATGGAACGTTCCTAGACCGTGCCGAGCACCCGGTCGGCCAGTCGCCCACCGCCACCCTCCGCGGCCTGGTCGCCGACTTCGCCGGCCCCGGCCTGACCGGTGTCGGCATCGGCTCGGCGGGCCCCATCGACGCGGCCGCCGGCACGGTCAGCCCGATCAACATCCCCCGCTGGCGCGACTTCCCGCTGGTCGCGACGGTCCGGCGCTTCGTCCCCGGCGTCCCGGTCTCCCTCGCGGGCGACGCCCAGTGCATGGCCCTCGGCGAATGGTGGCGCGGCGGCCGCACCAGCTCGTCCCTCCTCGGCATCGTGGTGTCGACCGGCGTCGGCGGCGGGCTCGTCATCGACGGCCGCCCCTGGACGGGCCGCA
Source organism: Actinomadura livida (assembly GCF_014648675.1). GTDB lineage: Bacteria > Actinomycetota > Actinomycetes > Streptosporangiales > Streptosporangiaceae > Spirillospora > Spirillospora livida. Next base: position 532,412 of record NZ_BMRO01000001.1, on the reverse strand, counting down.
CCGGCAACGCCGGCCACATCGGCCACGTCATCGTCGACCCCGGCGGCGAACCCTGCGTCTGCGGCGCCCGCGGCTGCCTGGAGACGATCGCCTCGGGCCCCGGCATGGTCCGCTGGGCCCTCGCCCAGGGCTGGACGCTCGCCGCGGGCCGCCCGGACGCCAGGGCCCTCACCGCCGCCGCCCGCGGCGGCGCCCGCATCCCCCTCGCCGCGTTCCACCGGACCGCCGCCGCGCTCGCCACCGCGATCCTCAACACCGCGGCCGTCCTCGACGTCCGCGACGTCGTCATCGGCGGCGGCGTCTCCGCCGCCGGCGACCTCCTCCTCGACCCCCTCCGCGACACGATCACCGAGCGCGCGGGCATGCCCTACCTCCGCGACCTGCGGATCTCGGCCACCACCCTGGACCGCGACGCCGGCCTCCACGGCGCCGCCGCCCTCGCCCTCCTCGCCGCCGGCGAACCGCTCCGCGAACCCTCCTGACCGCCCCCCGCATCTCAGCCTCAACGCTTCCTTAAAGCGGGCATAAGTGGGGGGCCCCGGGGCGGATCCGGTGCGAAATTCGTGTCGTGGCACTCGGGCCCGCCCGCCTCCAGGGGCGGCGGGCCGCTCGCTGGAAGGAAGGACAGCGGATGGGCAAGCACACCGGTTCGTTCGCCCCCGGCCTGCCGGGGGAGCGGATGCGCCCCGCGGTGGTGGCCCGGGCCTTCCAGACCCTGCCGTCCGTGCACCGCGAGATCCTCACCGAGACGGTCTTCCGGGAGCGCTCGGTCAACGAGGCCGCGGCCTCGCTGGGGGTCCCGGTGGACGTGGTGAAGGTCCGCGTCTACCACGCGCTCCGCGCCCTCAACACGGCCCTGGCCGCCCCGCGCCCGATGGTGTGAGGCCCGCGCCCGCGAAGCCCGTTCGACTCGACGCCCGTTTAAATGGGTTGCCCGCGCGGGAAGCGCGGCGGCATCATCGGTGTTGCCGACAGCGAGACCGAAAGGGGAGGGAAGATGCGCAGTCATCGAATGCACAGCCTTTCCGGTCTCGGGAGCCGCGCCCGGACGTGACCCTCACGTTCGCCGACCGCCCGCAGACCGTGGGCGGTCTTTTCGTTTTCCGGAGGGTTGGCCGAGTGGTAAGGCAGCGGCCCGCTAAGCCGTGGTCAGGGTCATCCCTGCGCGAGTTCGAATCTCGCACCCTCCGCGCCGAGTAGGGACGCTGGTGCGTCCGGCGGTCTCATAAGCCGCGGCAGGCAGGTTCGATTCCTGCACTCGGCACGTCGGAAGACACGTCTCCGTGGCGCAGTGGAGAGCGCGCCGGGTTGCGGACCCGGAGGACGCAAGTTCGAATCTTGCCGGAGACACGGCCTTCGTAGTGTGGTGGCATGCACGCCAGGTTGTGGTCCTGGAGGTACTCGGTTCGATTCCGGTCGAAGGCCCTTGAATCAATTTCGGACATCGCCGGTTCCGTCGCCTAGAGCGGGGCATTGAAGGTCCAGCCTTTGGCGAGGAGGGCGTCGGTCGCCGCAATGGCGGCGGCCAGGCGGTGCTCATGGGGGCCTGTGACGATGATGTGGGGCAGGCCCCGTTCTTCGAGTTCTTCCTGGAAACGTTCCGACATCCACGACCGGATGGATTCCCCATCGCGCCAGCCGTCCTGCTCGAACGGGACGCCCTCGGGTGACGTGAGGATCCACAAGTGGTGCGGTGTGCGCTCGTGTACGGTCTCCACCTCCGGGGCCGGGGTCCCCAGGTAGCGCTCGTGCCAGAGGGCGGTGGCGAACGCGTCGGTGTCGCAGACGAGGAGCGGGGAACCCGACCGCGCGGCGGCGTCCTCCAGCGCCGCGTGGTGCCCGGCGATCAGGGTGAAGTCGGCGGACTCCCACTTGAGGGCGTCCAGCCACAGCGAGGCGTCGCCGGCGGCGCGGCGGGCCGCGGCCAGCTTCTCCTCGGTGAACGTGCGCCCGTACTCCGGCACCCAGCGCGTCGCCGCCCAGACGCCGCCCCGTCCGGCGTAGTGCGCGGCGAGCGCGCGGGCCAGCGTCGTCGTCCCGGTCGACTCGGCGCCCACCACCACGACCCGCCGCGCCAGGTGCGCCCGGACGGGCGGCGACAGGAACTCCCAGTTGCCCGCCGGGTCGGCCCGGACGGCGGTGCCGCTGACCGGGAAGCGCTCGCGCGGCGGATCCACCGGGACGTGGACGGCGGAGAACCGCTCCGCCAGCTCCGGCCCGTACGCCTCGGAGCTGAACACCGCGTCCACCGGAGGGACGGGCACGCCGAGCCCCGACCGCATCGCGAGGCCCGCCCGGAACGCGGCGACGTGCGCCGACCAGAGCTCGTCCGACCCGTAGTCGATCTCGGCGTCGTCCACCACCGGGAAGACCTCCACGTGCGGCTGCCGGTGCGCCTCGCGCAGCCACGCCGTCCGCAGCGGGAGGGGGATGCTCTCGACGCTGGACGCGGCGACGACCACGCTCAGCCGCGCGCACGCGGCCGCGGCGGCGTCGATCAGGTGGTGGTGGCCGGCGTGCGGCGGGTAGAACTTGCCGATCACCAGCCCGTGCGCGTACGTCATGCGGCCGCCGCCGCGGGCTCGCCGGCCGTACGGGCGCGGAGATCGCGGTGCCAGGCGCGCAGGCCGAACACGCACAGCGTCAGGAAGACGACGTACAGGACGCCGGTCAGCTTCAGGTCCTTGTGGAAGTACAGCGGGATGTACACGAGGTCCGCGATGATCCACAGCCACCACGACTCCAGCAGCTTGCGCGACTGGCCGTAGACGGCCATGAGCGAGATCGAGGTCGTGAGGGCGTCCCAGAAGGCCACCGTGGAGTCCGTCCAGACCGACAGCGCCCAGGTCAGGAACGCGGTGGCGGCCGCGCCCGCGCCGAGGAGGGCCGCCCACTCGCCGCGGCGCGTGCGCCTGACCGGGAGGTTGTCGCGGCCGTCCCCGCCGTACAGCCACATCCACCAGCCGTAGAGCTGGAGGCCGATGTAGAAGACCTGCAGCCCGGAGTCGGCATAGAGGCCGCCGTCCAGGAACACGAGGCCGAGCAGCATCACGTTGGCGATGCCGATCGGCCAGTTGAGGATGTTCTGCCGGACGACGAGCCACACGTTGACCGCGCCGGTGCCGAAGCCGAGCAGCTCCGCCCACGTGGTGGGCACCGTGCCCACGTGGAAGGCGGGGTCGAGGAGGGGACCGAGCGGGACGTTGACCGGCATGCTCGCAATGATCACATCTCGTCAAAGAGACGACAAGGGGTTTACGCGGGGCTCAGCAGGACCAGCGGCGCCGTGGTCGGCCGCGCCGACCCGCCGGCGGGCTCGACGGTCACGCCCAGCCGGTCGGACGGGCGCCACGTCCCGGCGACGACCGGGCGGTCCCGGTCGCCCGGCAGCAGGCCCGCCGGCCGGGGGCCCGCCGCGTCGATAAGCCAGAGCTGGTACGCCCGCGAGGAGGGCAGCGTCCGCAGCCCCGAGGACGCCACGACCACCCGGCCGCGGGACGCGGACGCGACGATCGCCACCGTCCCGCCGCCCGTGGCGCGGCCCGTCGCCGAGCGCGCGTCGGGCGCGGACAGGACGGACGCCACCTCGCGCTGGGCGGCCTCGGTCCGCGCCGCCCGCTGCCGCTCGCCGACCGCCACGCCCACCGACGCGGCGGTGACCAGGCACGCGGCGGCGGCGAGCCCGGCCACGGCCGCGCGGCGCCACCGCTTCGGGCGCGGCGTGCGGACCTGCGCGCCGCGCTCCGGCTCCTCATCCGGCACGGCCGGTGGAAGCTGCCGGACGTGCCGGATGTCGGCCAGCACCCGCTCCCGCACCCGCGGCGGCGGAGCCTCCGCGGCCGCCATGGCGAGCCGGGCCGTCGTCGCCTGGAACTCGCGCAGCTCGGCCGCGCAGCTCTCGCAGCCGTCCAGATGCGCCTCGAACAGCCGCCGCTCCTCGGCGTCGTCGATCGCGTCCAGCGCGTACGCCCCGGCGAGGGTGTGCGGGTCGCCGGTCATCGTTCCACCCCCAGGCAGTCGCGCAGCCGGATGATCCCGTCGCGCATCCGGGTCCGGACGGTGTTCGGCGGCGCGCCCACCAGCCGGGCCACCTCCCGGTAGGAATGCCCGCCGTAGTAGGCGAGCGTCACCGTCTCGCGCTGCAGGCGGGTCAGCGTCCCGAGGCAGCGGCGGACCCGCTCGTGCTCCAGCCGCGCCTCGACCCGCTCGCCGACCGGGTCGTGGGACGCGCCCGGCCCCTGCCCCGCCGCCGCCTCCCGCTCGCCCGCCGCCTGCTCGCGGCGGACCCGGTCCACGGCCCGGCGGTGCGCGATCGTCATGATCCAGGCCGGTGCGCCGCCGCGCCGCGGGTCGTAGCGGGCCGCGGTGCGCCACACCTCGATCATCACCTCCTGGGTCACCTCCTCCGACATCGCCGGATCGCGGACGATCCGCCGCACCAGCCCGTGCACGGGCGCGGCGACCACGTCGTACAGCCGCTCGAACGCGCGCTCGTCGCCGCGCGCCGTCCGCTGCAGCAGCGCGTCGGCGTCCTGCCCGGACAGGGTGCCGTCCCCGGGCGGTCTCGTGTCCGGCGGCATGGCCTGCTCCCCTCGGTGGGCCGCCCGCCCGGATCCGCGCGTCCGGCGCCGGCTCGGATCGGGCCTCACAGGACGAGGCTCCGCAGCGTGAGCCCGACTCCGAGGGCGACGACCGTCGCGGACGTCCCGATAGGCATCATCCCGGACGGAATGCGCGGCCGCTTGGCCAGAATGCGCCGCGTCAGGGCCCGCCCCGAGCCGACCACGAGGAGGCCGACCGCGACCAGCGCCGCCGCCAGGCCGAGCCCGTAGGCCAGGACGAGCACCACCCCGAACCACGCGCGGCCGATCGCCGCGCCGCCGACCAGCACGACCACCGCGGACGGGCTCGGGACCATGCCGCCCGCCAGCCCCATCAGCACGACCCCGCCGCGCCGCCCGCCGGCCGCGGGCCCGTGCCCATGGCCGTGCCCGTGGGTGTGCGTGTGCGTGTGCGCGTGGGTGTGGCGGCGGTTGCGCAGGGCGCGCCGGAGCAGCAGCGCGCCCGCCGCCGTGACGAGGACGCCGCCCGCCGCGCCGAGCCAGGAGAACAGGGCCTCCGGCACGAGAAGCGTCCCGGTCGTCGCCAGCAGGCCGAGGACGAGGACCCCGGCGGTGTGGGTCAGCGTGACCGTCAGTCCGAGCCCGAGGACGTCCCGCACCGGGCGCCGCCCCGCGCCCACGGCGTGCGCCGCCATGATCGTCTTGCCGTGGCCGGGCGCCAGGGCGTGCAGCGCCCCCAGGGCCATCGCGATGAGGAAGGCCAGCAGGGCGAAGCCCGGCGTAAGGTCCTGCCGTGCGACGAGGGAGGTGAACCGCTGGGTGAGCCCGTCGGATCCGCGCGGCAGGAGCCGTTCGGAGCCGCCGGACGCGGGGGCGGCGAGCGGGGGCCCGCCCTCCCGCACGGTGAGTGACGCGGACCGCTGGTCCGGCGGGGAGGAGAGCGCGTCCTCCGGGTAGGCGGTGAGGCGCCGGCTGCGCGACTCGGCGGGCACGCCGGGCGCCCGCACCGTCATCCGGTCGCCCCGCGCGGTGATCTCCCGCCAGCCGATGCGGCCGCCCGGATCGGCCGCGCGGAAGGAGATCGTCCCGGGCACGGCCGGTGCGGTGATCCGGCACTCGGCCCGCAGCGTCGGCAGCCCGGCCTCGCCCCGCGGCGCGGTGCCGGAGGCCGACCGGACGGACGCGGTCGCGGCCCGCCCGTCCACCGTGACGCGCATCGACGCCGCCGCCTTCCGGCAGGCTCCGTCCGCCCAGGCGCGCAGTTCCGCGGCGGACGGGCGGCCGTCGCGGTCGGTGTCCAGCTCCGGGAGGGTCTGCGCGGCGGGGATCTCCGCGAGGTCCTCGACGTGGTCGATCCGCAGTTCGTGCGGGGCCGCGACGAGCCCGTCGTAGTGGTTGACGGTGAAGTTGCCCAGCGGATGCGCGGCCAGCAGCCCGGCCGCGAGCGCAAGGGTGATCATGGTGCGCCTCCCAGGTCGTCGAGTGCGGCCTTGGCGCGGGGTGCGTGCAGCGGGGAGAACCGCGGGTTGCGGCGCAGCGACTCGGCCAGGTCGCGGCGGGCGTCGGCGTCCTTGCCGAGCGCCTTCTCGATGACTCCGCGGTGGAAGTGGAACAGGGCGCGGCGGTATCCGGTCGCCGTCGCCTGGCGCGCGTAGCGCAGCGCCTCTTCGTCACGTCCAGCGGCGTGCAGGGCCCAGGCCAGCGCGTCCGCCGCGTGGACGCCGCACCGCCGTGCCCTCCGGTCCGGGCAGCGGCGGTCGTACTCGGCCCGCGCCGCGCGCAGCGCGACCTCCGGGTCGCCGTGGTCGCTCTCGAAGAGCGCGGTCTCCAGGTCGGCGGCGACGCCGTTGGCCTCGGCGATCCGCGTCCACGCCGTGGCGACCGCGTACTGCCGTTCCGCCTCGTCCTCGCGCCCCCGCGATTCCAGCAGCTCCCCGTAGTCGGTGAGGTACTGGGGGAGGGGCAGCCGCCGGACGATCTCCGCCCGGTCCGCGAGCGCACCCTCGATGTCGCCTTCCGCGGCGCGGACGCGGGCGCGTCCGTCCAGGGCGGGGACGTGCCCGGGGGACTGGCGCAGCGCCTCGGCGTACTCGCGGCCCGCCCGGCCGAGGTCGCCGTCGTTCCAGGCCAGCTCGCCGAGCTGTGTCGCGAGGTAGGCGAGGTCGCCGCGATCGGTCGCGGAGGCCCGGGCCAGCCCGAGCACGCGCCGCGCCTCCCGGGTCTCGCCTCGCAGCTCCCGCACGTACGCGAGCCGCGTGAAGACCGGGATGCCAGGACGCGCGGCGTCCGCCGCCCGCGCGGCGCCGAGGGCCTGGTCCAGGCGCCCGAGTTCGACGAGCGCGTCCACGCGGACGGCCGCGGCCCGCTGCCCGAGCGGGTTCGCCTCGAGCGCGCGGCCGGCGTGCCGGAGCGCCCCGTGGAAGTCGTGCCGCGCCGCCGCCAGGGCGCCGAGTCCCTCCAGCGCACCCGCGTTGCCGGGCTCCTCCCGCAGGGAGCGGCGGAGCACGGCGTCGGCCTTCGGGTAGTAGGCGGTGTCCCCGGTCACCCGGGCCTCCTCCACGTAGGCGAGGCCGAGCGCGGCCCACCCGGCGGCGTCGTGCGGCCGGTCGCGGAGCCGCTGCTGCAGCCCCGCGATCCCCGCGGCCGGGGCCCCGGCGCCGGCCGCCGCGGGCGCCTCGGACGGGCCGCCGAAGGCGACCGCCGATCCGAGGGTGAGCGCCGCGACGAGACCGGCCACCGGGGCCCCGATGCCGAGGGCCCGGACGAGCGGGGCCCTGCTGAGAAGGGAGCGCATCAGCCGCCGAGCCGTCCCGGCCGGCGCCGCCACCACAGCAGCCCGCAAGTCGCCAGGAACGCCACGACGCCGGACCCCGCCGCGATCGGCACCAGGCCGGGCACGCCGGACCCCTCGTCGCCCGCGGCGTCCTCGACCGCGCCGGCGTTGAGGAGGTTGACGGTCTCGCCGTCCTTCCCCTTGGCCCCGGCCTTCGCCGCGCCGCTCCTCGCGCCCCGCACGTCCGACCCGGAGTGCGGCTGCGCGACGTACGGGAAGGTGCTCCCGAACTCGCGGTCGTTGGCGTTGACGGCGTCGCCCAGGTCGTTCTTCTTGCCGAGCAACTCGCCCTCGACGGCCTGCAGCGAGATGTCGACGACGTCGTCGGTGAGCCGCCGCCCGTTCGGGAAGCCCGCCTTGTCGCCGCCGAGGACCCCGAGCCGGTCCGGGTTCGCGACCGGCTTGATCGAGGTGTTCAGCCGGAGCAGCTCCGCCGGCCGGACGTTCCGCGGCTTGTTCAGGCCCGGCACGCCGGTCAGGTACGCCTGGACCAGGTCGTCGCGCGGGCCGGGCGGCGCCGGGATCTTGTAGATCTGCTCGATCAGCTTCGGCAGCTCCGGGTCGGTGACGAACCCGGCGAACTGCGCGTCGTGCCACGGGCTGGACGCGTTGAACGTGTCCTTCTTCCCGCGCGGGACGACCACCTCGTTCACCAGCGGGCTCCCGAGCCGCGACACCTGCGTGTGGCCGCCCGCCGCGTTGCGCCGCTGCACCGTCGAGTTGACCCCGATCACCGGGTCGCCGTTCCGCACCAGCTGCCGGGTGGGCACCTGGACGGCGACGGTGTTGACGTTGTAGCCGCTCAGGGTGTCGTTGCCGACCTCCTTGAGGTTCGCCCCGTACAGCAGGTCGAACACCCGCAGGTCCAGGAAGAACGAGTCGTCGGCCTGCCCGGCGAACGCCGCCGTCCCGTCGCCCAGCGGCCGGACCGCCTGCGCGCGCAGCTTCGCGTAGTCCGGCATGGACGCCCGGCCCACGTTGGACGGCGCCACCGGCGCGCCCTGCGCGATCTTGCGGGTGCCGTGCACGTTGCCGTCCACCCGCCGGATCAGCGTCAGGTCGTAGGTCTGCGTGAAGTTGAGGTCAGGGTCGTCGAGACTCGTCACCGGCCCCGTGTTGTAGAGGAACGTCTTGTCGTTCTTCAGCCGGTCGTGGAACTCGAACCGGTACGTGAGGTCGGCCAGTGAGTCGCCGTTGTTGTCGATGTTGAGGTCGTAGGCGGCGTCCCGGGCGAACTTGTAGAAGGTGGGCCCGCCCGCGGGCTCCTGCAACGGGATGAAGTTCGCGATCAGCGTCGTCGTGTCCGGCCTGTCGGGACTGACGAACGCGTACACGTCGGTGTTGTCGTACTGCGGCTGCCCGGAGACGAGCGGCGCCTCGCGGTGGCTGGACGCGGCGCCCCGCTCGGGCGCGAGCCCCGCGAACCCGCCAGCCAGCAGCACGCCCCCGGCGGCCACCAGCGCGGCGATCCGCGTCCTGGACGGATGAAGTGTCGGCATTGTGGACCCCTGCCGGCCCCCGGACCCCCGCCGCGGCGGCGCCGTTTCTCTCGGCGCTGGGCAACGTCCGCCGCGACCCCGGGTTCGACCGGTTTCTTCGCCATGCCCGCCGTTACTTCGCGGCCCGGCCGCCCCCTGATTGGTCGGTGGCCGGATACGGCCATCCGGAGCCGCCTGCGGCGCCGCGGTCCGTCAGCGGCGGCCGCCGAACTCCCAGGCGTGGACCTCGACGTCCGCATAGGCGCCAGGGGTCAGGACGCTGCGGGCCTTGTCCGGGTCCGGTGCCCGGAGCAGGGCCGCCGTGCCCAGCCAGGCCGTGCCGTCGTCGGAGAGGAGCGGACCGTAGGCGATCAGCTCGTCCCGGTCGGCCGGGACGGCGAGGTCGGCGGGCCGGCCCGCGCCGAGGCCGAGCACCAGGTACCGGTCGCCGCCCGTCCGGTCGCCGGGGAAGTCCCACATCGTGCGGCCGAGGGCGTTGCGCCAGCGGCGCAGCAGCACGTCCCGGTACGCCCCGGCCTGGTAGCAGGGCTCGTCGAAGGCGAACGCGCGGGCGGCGGCGGGGTCCGGCAGGTCGACGATGTGCACGCTGCCGGTGAGCGTGTCGCCGCCGGGCGCGAAGGTCGGGCCGCGGGCGATCAGCTCGGCCGCGTACCGGTCCATGTAGGACCAGTGCTCCTCCAGCATCTCGCGGCGCAGTTCCCCCGAGCCGGGCCGGTCGCGGTGGTAGCAGAAGAACTCCATCGGGACATTCTTCACCAGCCCGGCCGGCCTCGCGGCGGAGGCCGGCCGGGGCCCTAGGCGACGATGAGCAGCGGGTTCCGCAGGAGGGCCGCCAGCCGGTCCAGGAACCGGGCGGCGGTCGCGCCGTCCGTGGCGCGGTGGTCGACCGACAGGGTCAGCGCCATGCGCTTGCCCGGGACGACCTGGCCGTCGCGGACGACCGGCTCGTCGCGGACGGCGCCCACCGCCAGGATCGCGGCCTCCGGCGGGTTGATCACCGCGGCGAACGAGTCGACGCCGAACATGCCCAGGTTGCTGACGCTGAACGTGCCGCCGCTCATCTCCTGGGGCGTCAGCTTCCCGTCGCGGGCCTTGCCGGCCAGCTCGCGGGTCTCCCGCCCGATCCGCGACACGCTCTTGCGGTCCGCGTCCTTGATCACGGGGACGAGCAGGCCGTCCTCGACGGCCACCGCGACGCCCACGTTCACCCGCTTGTGGAAGAGCAGGTCCTCCTCGGTGTAGGAGACGTTCACGGCCGGGTGCTCGGTGAGCGCGGTCGCCGCGGCCTTCACGATCAGGTCGTTGACGCTGACCTTGGCCGGGGCGAGCGCCTCGTTGAGCGTGGCGCGGAAGGCGAGGAGCGGTTCGGCGTCCACCTCGCGGTTCAGGTAGAAGTGCGGGGCGTCGCGCTTGCTCTGCGTGAGGCGCTTGGCCGCGACCTTGCGGAAGCGGTTGAGCGGGACGGCCTCGACGTCGGAGTCCGCGGCCTGCGCCCGCACGGTCGGGGCCGGCTGCGGCTGCGCGGCCGGTTGGGCGGCCGGTTGGGCGGGTGCGGGTGCGGGAGCGCCGGCGCGGACGGCGGCCTCGATGTCGGCGCGGATGATCCGCCCGCCCGGCCCGGAGCCGTGCAGCGCCGCCAGGTCGATGCCGTGGTCGCGGGCCAGCCGGCGCGCGAGCGGCGACGACGGCGGACGCGACGCGCCGGTGGCGCGCCCGGGAGCCGCGGCGGGCGCCGGGTCCGGCTCGGCGGCGGGTTCGGGTTCGGGCGCCTGCGCGGCGGCCGGTTCCGGCGCGGCCTCGGCGGCGGTTTCGGCGGGGGCCGCGGGCCGCGCGCCGCCCGCGGGGGTGATCACCGCGATGGGGGCGCCGATCGCGGCGGACTCGCCCTCGGCCACGAGGATCTTGTCGAGGACGCCGGCCTCGTACGCCTCGAACTCCATGACCGCCTTGTCGGTCTCGATGTCCACGATGACGTCGCCGACCGCGATCTCGTCCCCGGGCTGCTTCTGCCAGGAGCTGATGACGCCCTCCTCCATGGTGTCGGAGAGGCGGGGCATGAGGATCTCGGTCATGACGCGGGCTCCAGGGGTCGCGGCGGTGCGGGTGTCGTCCCCGGTCCGCGGCCGGTCGCGCGGAGCGTGTCGCGGACGGCGGCGAGCAGCGAGCCGGCGGACGGCAGCGCCGCCGTCTCCAGGGACTTGGCGTAGGGCAGCGGAACCTCGGCCATCGCGACCCGGCGGACCGGGGCGTCCAGCCAGTCGAACGCGCCCTCCTGGATGGTGGCGGCGATCTCGGCGCCGATGCCGTAGGTGAGCCAGTCGTCCTCGGCGACCACGGCGGAGCCGGTCTTGCGGACGGACTCCACGACCGTCCGCCGGTCGAGGGGGCGCAGGCTGCGCAGGTCCACGACCTCGGCGGACACGCCCTCCGCCGCGAGGGTCTCGGCGACCTCCATGGCGACGCGGGCCATCCGGGAGTAGCCGATGATCGTGATGTCGGTGCCGGGCCGGGTGACGGCGGCGCGGCCGATCTCGGCGGGCTCGACGTCCTCGATCGCGGGCACCTCGCCCTTGGTGTTGTAGAGGGAGAGGTTCTCCAGGAACAGCACCGGGTCGTCGTCGCGGATCGCGGCCTTCAGCATCGCGGACGCCTCGGCGGGCGTCGACGGCGCGACGACCTTCAGGCCGGGGATGAACGAGTAGAACAGCTCGACGTTCTGCGAGTGGGTGGCGCCGAGTTGCTGCCCGCCGCCGCCCGGGGTGCGGATCACCATCGGGACGCTCGACTGCCCGCCGAACATGCCGTAGATCTTCGCGGCGTGGTTGACGATCTGGTCCAGCGCCAGCAGCGAGAAGTTGATCGTCATGAGCTCCACGACCGGCCGCAGGCCGAGCATCGCGGCGCCGATCGCGGTGCCGACGAAGCCCTCCTCGGCGATCGGGGTGTCGCGGACGCGGCGCTCCCCGAACTCCTCCAGCAGCCCCTCGGTGATCTTGTAGGAGCCCTCGAAGAGGCCGATCTCCTCGCCGATCAGGAACACGTCGCCGTCCCTGAGCATCTCGGCGCGCAGGGTGTCCCGGAGGGCCTGGCGGTAGGTCATCGTTGCCATGGACGCGCTCCTCAGGAACCGAATACGGGGTCGGCGGGGAGCCGGCGGAGCTCGCCCGGGACCGGGGTGGCGTAGGTGTAGTCGAACAGCGTCGACACGTCGGGCTCGGGGCTCGCGTCGGCGAACGCGGCCGCGGCGTCGATCTCGGCCCTGACCTCCGCGTCGAGCCGGTCGCGCTCGTCCAGCGAGAGGATCCCGGCCTCTTCCAGCTCCAGCGCCATGCGGGCCAGGGGGTCGGCGGCCTTGAGGGCCTCCTTCTCCTCCTTTGACCGGTAGCGGGCCGGGTCGACCACCGAGTGGCCCTTCAGCCGGGGGCTGGTGGTCTCCAGCAGGTAGGGCCTGCGCTCGGTGCGGGCGCGCTCGACGGCGGTGCGGGCGGCGTCCCGGACGGCGACCACGTCGGTGCCGTCCACGCGGGCGCTCTCCATCCGGTAGGCGGCGCCGCGCCGGTACAGCTCGGGCTCCGCGGACGACTTCTCCACGGTCGTGCCCATGCCCAGCCCGTTGTTGACGATGACGAAGACGACCGGGAGGTCCCAGAGGGCCGCGATGTTCAGCGACTCGTGGAACGCGCCGATCGCGGCCGTCCCGTCGCCCATCTGGCACATGACGACCTCGTCGCCGCCCTTGTACGCCACGGCCAGGGCCGCGCCGGTCGCGAGGGGGACCTGCCCGCCGACGATGCCGTACCCGCCGAGCATCCGCGTCTCGGCGTCGAACAGGTGCATCGAACCGCCCCAGCCCTTGGAGACGCCGTCGGAGCGGCCGTAGAGCTCGGCCATGACCCGGTCGGCGCCGATGCCCTTCGCGATCGCGTACCCGTGATCGCGGTAGTTGGTGAAGAGGTAGTCGGTGGGGCGCAGCGCCGCCATCAGCCCGACGACCGTGGCCTCCTCGCCGAGGTTCAGGTGGCAGTAGCCGCCGATCTTCGCCTCGGTGTAGGCGCGGGCGGCCCGCTCCTCGAACCGCCGGATCAGCAGCATCCGCCGGTAGTAGCCGACGAGCGTCTCGGCGTCCGCCGCGGGACGGGCCGGCCTGTCCGACGCGGCGGTCTTGGACGGTGCGGTGCTCCGGGGCGACGACGCGGTGCTCCTCGGGCGCGGGGCGCCGGGCTTGCCGCGGTTGCGGCCCGGCGCGGCCCTGCCGGTCGACTGGGCGGTCTCGGCCATCGGCGACCTTCTCTCCTCGGGGCGGGCGCCGTAGGATCGCGACGGCGCTCACCGATCATCATTGATCTATGATCGATCATATTCTACCCGTCAAGCCCCACTTACCGACGCTCCGTCTAACATGGGTTCCCGTGAACGCGCCGATCCCCGCCCGACTGCTCCGCACCGGACTCGCCGGACAGATCCGGGAGTTCATCGTGGAGGGGATCAGCTCGGGCCGCTGGGAGCCGGGCGAGCGCATCGTCGAGCGGCGGATCGCCGCCGAGCTCGGCGTCAGCCAGGGCCCGGTCCGGGAGGCGCTGCGCCAGCTGGAGGCGCAGCGGCTGATCGAGTCGCTGCCGAACCGCGGCGCCCGCGTCCGGGAGTTCACCGAGCGGGACCTCGCCGAGATCTTCCCCGTCCGCGCCGGGCTGGAGCGCACGGCGGCCGAGCTGGCGCTGCCCCGGCTGTCGGACGACTGCCTGGACGCGCTGGAGAAGCACAACCGCGAGCTCGGCGAGGCCGCGAAGGGCGGCGACCTGCACGAGCAGATGCGCCTCAGCATCGCCTTCCACCGCGAGATCGTCGAGAGCGCGGGCAACGGGCTGCTCGTCTCGGTGTGGGAGGGCCTCGGCATCGAGCTGTGGACGACGCTGTCCCTGCGCCTGCACCAGACCGAGATCTACTCGAAGTCGGCCGAGCACGCCGAGCTGATCGAGGCGTTCCGCCGCCGCGACCCGGAGGCGCCGCGGCTGCTGCACGACCACGTCATGAACTACGCGCCCTGACCGTTACCTCCCGGCGTGCTTTTCGCGGACGAATTTTCCGGGAAGCGGGAACCAACCGGCGCCGCCCGTGCGTTCTCCTTGCAGGTCCCCCCGGCAATGCCGGGATGCGGACCTCCCGGGTCGTGCGGCGCCTGGCGTGGGGGTGTCGGGCGCCGCAGACCCGGGCTCTTCCGCCCGCGAGCGGCCCGCCTCCGCGACCGGTCGCGCCGGCCTCCGGAAGGAGAGACCGTGACCGCGCCGACCGATCCGGGTGCGCTGTCGCCCGAGCAGGCCAGGGAACTCTTCCGCGCAGGGCTGATCCGCCCCACCTCCGGCTGGTGCGCGGGCTGGACGCAGGCGAACCTCATCGCCGTCCCGCGCGAGCACGCCTACGACCTGCTGCTGTTCGCGCAGCGCAACCCCAAGCCGTGCCCCGTCCTGGACGTCACCGAACCCGGCGAGGTGTCCACCCCCTTGTTCGGCGGCGACCTGCGCACCGACCTGCCCGGCTACGTCGTCTACGAGCACGGCGAGCCCGTCGCCGAGGTGCCCGACGTGACCGGCCGCTGGCGGGACGACCTCGTCGCGTTCCTCATCGGGTGCAGCTTCACCTTCGAGGACGCGCTCCGCGAGGCCGGCGTCCCGGTGCGGCACATCGAGCAGGACCGCAACGTCCCCATGTACCGGACGAACCGGATGTGCCGCGCCGCCGGGAGGTTCGGCGGACCCCTCGTCGTCTCGATGCGCCCCGTCCCGGCCGGGCGGGTCGCCGACGCTGTCCGCGTGACGTCCCGCTACCCGGCCGTGCACGGCGCGCCCGTGCACATCGGCGACCCGGCCGAACTCGGCATCGCGGACATCAGCCGCCCTGACTTCGGCGACCCCGTCGAGATCGCGGCGGGCGACATCCCCGTGTTCTGGGCCTGCGGGGTGACCCCGCAGGCGGCCGTGATGGCGTCCCGACCCGCGCTGGCCATCGGGCACGCCCCCGGCCACATGGCGATCACCGACGCCCGCGACGGCCGGTACCTCGTGCCCTGATACCGGCGTAGGCTGCGGATCATGGCCGAGATCGTCGCCCCGGGCCAGGTGCTGGGGGAGCGCTACCGCCTGGAGCGCCCGCTCGGCGCGGGCGGCATGGCGGTCGTCTGGCGCGCGGAGGACCTCGTGCTCGACCGCGCCGTCGCGGTGAAGGTGCCCAAGGAGGGGTGGCCCGAGGAGTCCACGCGGCGGCTGCGCCTGGAGGCGAAGGCCGCCGCCGGCCTCGCGCATCCGAACATCACCGGGGTCCACGACTACGGCGAGCACGACTACGGCGAGCACCGGCGCGTCCCGTACGTGGTCATGGAGCTGCTGGACGGGGAGACCCTTGCGGCGCGCCTGTCCCGTGGGCCGCTGCCCTGGCGCGAGGCGGCCGGGATCTGCGCCGGCGTCGCGGACGCGCTGGCCGCCGCCCACGCCGCCGGGATCGTGCACCGTGACATCAAGCCCGCGAACGTGTACCTCACCCCGGTCGGCGTGAAGGTCCTCGACTTCGGCATCGCGTTCACCGGCCCGTCCGCGGCCGGCGGCCCCCTCCTCGGGACACCCGCCTACGTCGCGCCGGAGCTGCTGGAGGGCGCGTCCCCGACTCCGGCGGCGGACGTCTTCTCCCTCGGCGTCGTCCTCCGGGAGTCCTTTGGCGGCGCCCCGTCCGAGGACGCCTCCGCCCTGCCTCCGGACGTCCCCGAGCAGGTCACCGCCCTGTGCCTGCGATGCCTGGACCCGGACCCGGCGGCCCGCCCCACCGCCCCCGAGGCGGCGCACGTCCTCGCCGAGGCGTCCGGCGTCCGGCTCGCCGCGCTCCCGGCGCCGCGGCCCGCCGGCGCGGGTGACGACCACGAGGAGACCGGTCCGCCGCGAGAGGCGACGCGCATCCTGGCCGATCCCCTTCCACCCGCCGATCCCCTTCCACCCGCGGACGCGCTTCCGCCCGTCGAGGCGCCGGCATCCGCGGCGGGACCTCCGGTGATGTGGGCTCCGGCGCGCAGGCCGCTGCTCATCGCCGGGGCGGCGACCGGGGCGATCGCCCTGGCGGCGGTGCTGCTGGCGGCGCTGTCCCCGGACTCGCCCCGGAAGGCGGCCGGGCCGCCCGCGGCGGCGAGCCCGGCGCCGGAGCGCCCGGCGGCGACCGCCTGCGCGGTGGCGTACCGGATCGACGGCACGTGGCCGCAGGGCTTCCAGGCCACGGTGCGGATCACGAATCTCGGTTCCGGTGAGATCGACGGGTGGGAGCTCGGCTTCGAGTTCCCCGACGGCCAGGCGATCACCCAGCTGTGGAACGGCAGCCAGGTCCAGCAGGGCTCGTCGGTCAGGGTGACGGCGGCCGACTGGAACCGGTCGATACCGCCGGACGGGTCGGCCGAGTTCGGGTTCCTCGGCCGGCAGGACGGCGCCAACGGCCGCCCGGCCCGCTTCACCCTCAACGGCGGGGAGTGCCGGGGCTGAGCCCGCGCCGACCTGGGAGCGCTCCCAAGTCATCTTCGCAGGTCAGCACGGTCACAATGGAACCGGTGTGGCGCAAACTATTGTGTCGCGGCTCACCGAAGGCTTAGCATCCGGGCAATCGAAGCGCTTCGACAATGCTTCGACTCCCACCCCGGAGGAGACCATGATCAAGGCAGGCAGGAGCGCGGCGGTCCTCGCCGCACTCGCCGCGGCGGCCCTGTCGCTGACCGCGTGCGGCGGTGACGACGGCGGATCCGGCGGCAAGGAGCTGAAGCTCTGGCACTACGAGGCCCCCGACAGCGCCATGGGCAAGGCGTGGAGCGAGGCCGTCAAGGAGTTCGAGGCGGCGCATCCGGGCGTCAAGGTCACGTTCGAGGAGAAGGGCTTCGAGCAGATCCAGAAGACCGCGCCGATGGTGCTGAACTCCAAGGACGCCCCCGACGTCATGGAGTACAACAAGGGCAACGCGACCGCCGGGATGCTGTCCAAGCAGGGGCTGCTCACCGACCTGACCGCCGAGGTCGGGAAGCGCGGCTGGGACAAGCTGATCAGCCCGAACGTCCAGGTCACCGCCAAGTACGACGCCAAGGGCACGATGGGCGGCGACACGTGGTACGGCGTCCCGAACTACGCCGAGTACCTGCAGATCTACTACAACAAGGACCTCTTCGAGAAGCACGGCGTCGAGATCCCGACGACGTTCGACCAGCTGGTCGCGGCCATGGACGCGTTCGTCGCGAAGGACGTCACGCCGTTCACCAACGCCGGCGCCGAGTACATGGCGCACCAGTTCGTCTACCAGCTGGCCCTCGACAGGGCCGACCAGAACTGGGTGGACGCCTTCCAGCGCTACACCGGCAAGACCGACTTCAACGACGCCGCCTGGACGTACGGGGCGAGCACGTTCGCCGACTGGGTGAAGAAGGGGTACATCGCCGAGAACTCCGTCAGCCTCAAGGCGGAGGACGCGGGCGTCGCCTTCATGAAGGGCGAGTTCCCGATGATGTTCTCCGGGAGCTGGTGGTTCGGGCGCGTCGCCGCCGAGGCGGACTTCGAGTGGGAGACCTCGGTCTGGCCCGGCGCCAAGATGACGCTCGGATCCGGCGGGAACCTGTGGGTCGTCCCAGAAGGCTCGGAGAACAAGGAGCTCGCCTACGACTTCATCGACATCACGATGAAGAAGGGGATCCAGAACACCCTCGGCAACGCGGGCGGCATCCCGGTCGCGGCGGACCCGGCCGCGATCACCGAGCCGAAGGCCAAGAAGCTGATCGGCGACTTCGACGGGCTGGCGGAGTCCGGCGGGCTCGCGTACTACCCGGACTGGCCGGTCGCCGGCTTCTACGACGTGTGGGTGTCGCAGACGCAGAAGCTGATGAACGGCACCGCCCCGGCCGAGGTGCTGGAGGGCGTGCAGAAGTCCTACGACGGTGGCCTGCCGAAGTGACCTCGCGGGGCCGGAGCGGGTCGCGGGAGCGGTGGGCGTACGCGCCCTACCTGCTCCCGGGCCTGCTCCTCTTCACCGCCGTCATCGGCGTGCCGTTCCTGATGAACATCGGGACGAGCTTCACCGAGTGGACGGGCGTCGGGACCCCGAGGTGGATCGGGCTCGGCAACTACCGGGAGCTGGCGCGGGACGAGCAGTTCTGGGCGTCGTTCGGGCACAACGCCCTGATCATCGTCGGGATGGCGGTCGTCCCCACGATGATCGGGCTGGTGCTCGCCTCGGTGCTGACCGACCTGATCGGCCGGCACTTCGGGGCGCGGACCGCGAGCGTCCTGCGCGCCTGCATCTACCTGCCGCAGGTCCTGCCGATCGTCATCGCGGGCGTCGTGTGGAGCTGGCTGCTGGCCCCGGAGGACGGCGCGGTCAACGCGCTGCTGGACGCGGTGGGCCTCGGCTCCCTCGCGCACGACTGGCTCGGCGACCCGGCCACGGCGCTGTGGAGCGTCATCGCGGTGATGGTCTGGATCCAGATCGGCTTCCCACTGGTGATCTTCATGTCGGGGCTGCAGCGGGTCGACCCGTCGCTGTACGAGGCGGCGGAGATCGACGGGGCCTCCTGGACGCGGCGCTTCTGGCACATCACGATCCCGCAGATCCGGCCGGAGATCTTCGTCGTGCTGCTGTGGACGACGATCGCCGCGCTCAAGGCGTTCGCGCACATCTTCGTGCTGACGAAAGGCGGGCCGGGCGGGGCGACGAACGTCCCGGCGTACTACTCGTGGGTCAGCTTCTTCGAGAAGTCCGACGTCGGCTACGGCTCGGCGATCGCGACCGTGCTGACCCTGGTGGTCGTCGCGCTGACCGTGGTGTTCCTGCGCATGCAGGGGCGCGAGCTGGGGGAGGAGCGGTGACCGCGACCCTGGCCAAGGGGACCGGGGCGCCGCCGCGCGCCCGGCGGTCCGGCGCTCCCGGGCGCGGGCGGCGGCGCGGCCCGTCGGCCTACGCGGTGCTGGTGGCGCTGACCGCGTTCGCCGGCGTGATGCTGATCCCGTTCGTCGTGGTGCTCTTCAACGCGCTGAAGACGCCGCAGGAGTACTCCGCCAAGGGGCCGCTGGCGCCGCCGGACGGGTTCAACCTTGATGCCGTCCGCGCGTTCTGGGAGCGCGTCGAGTTCGGGCAGGTGCTGCTGAACAGCGTGTTCATCAGCGGGTCCGTGGCCGTCCTCGCCGTCCTGCTGTCGGTCCTGAACGCCTACGCCCTCGGCATCGGCCGGATCAAGGGGCGGATGTGGGTGCTGGTCCTGCTGCTGATGGCGAACACCGTGCCGCAGGAGGCGCTCGTCTACCCGCTCTACCACCTGTCCAAGCAGGTCGGCCTGTACGACACGAGGATCAGCGTGATCATCGTGTTCACCGTCATCCAGAGCGCCTTCGGGACGTACCTGCTGGCCTCGGTGCTCTCGGCGTTCCCGCGCCCGCTGCTGGAGGCGGCGCGGATCGACGGCGCGGGCCGGTGGCAGGTGCTGTGGCGGGTGGTCGTGCCGGTCGTGCGGCCGACGCTGTCGGTGCTGATGGTGTTCTTCTTCGTGTGGACCTGGAACGAGTTCCTGATCCCCATGGTCTTCCTCATCTCCAACGAGAACCAGACGGTCTCGGTCGCGCTCGGCGTGCTGCAGGGGCAGCGGCTCATGGACGCCACGATGTCCAGCGCCGCGTCGCTGCTCGGCCTGCTCCCGACCGTCCTCTTCTTCCTCATCTTCCAGCGCACTCTGTCGCGCGGTCTCACTGCGGGAGCGATCAAGTATTGACCTCTTCCCCATCCCTGGAGAACGGGGATTCCCTGCGGTCACCCGCTGGGCTTCCTGTTTCATCGCTGATCGCCCGACGGGAAAGGAGCTTCCCTTGAGGTCTTACATCAGCTCCGCAGGCGTTTACTCTCTCCGCTGGCCCAGCGGCGATGATGTTTCTTGCGGCATTGATATCCCGGTCATGTCCTGCTCCGCAGAATTCACATACCCACTGTCGGCAAGGCAGCGGTATCGTCCCGGACGAGTGGCCGCACTCGCTGCAGAGCTTGGTGGACGGAAACCAGCGATCGACCAGGATCAGTGTCCGGCCATACCATTCAGCCTTGTACTCGAGCATCCGGCGGAATTCGCCCCAAGCGGCATCCGAGATGGCGCGGGCAAGACTGTGATTCTTCATCAGACTGCGAACAGAGAGATCCTCGATCGCGACCGTTTGGTTCTCGCGGACGAGTCGAGTGGTGAGCTTGTGCAGAAAGTCGCGGCGCTGATCAGCGACTTGAGCATGCGCTCGGGCTACTCGCAGCTGAGCTTTTCTTTGGTTCGCCGACCCTGGAAGTTTGCGAGCGAGGTCTCGTTGGACCCTGGTGAGTCGGAGTCGGGCGCGACGCTCAGGCCTGGGATTGGCAATCTTCTGTCCCGTCGAGAGTGTTGCGAGCGAGGAGATTCCAACGTCCACTCCCACCGATCGCCCTGCCGGGGTCAACTCCGCGATCGTGTCCTCGCAAAGCAAGGACACGAACCAGCGGCCCGCACGGTCCCTGGACACGGTCACTGTGGACGGCGTGGCATCGACCGGCAGAGGGCGAGACCACACCACACGCAGAGGGGTCCTCATTTTGGCCAGCTTCAGATGCCCGTCATGATACGTGAACCCACTGCGGGTATATTCGGCGGACTGCCGAGACCTCTTCCGGGTTTTGAGTACGGGATACCGTGCGCGCCCGGTGAAGAAGTTGGTGAAGGCAGTCTGAAGATGTCGCAGTGCTTGCTGCAGCGGAACCGACGACCTCTCTGCCAGGAACTCAAAGCCTGGAGTGCGTTTCCACTGAGTGAGCAGAGCCGAGGACTCCGTGTACGAGACCTGGCGTCCTTCGCTTCGGTAGGCGCGTGTGCGCTCCTCCAAGGCTTTGTTGTAAACGAGTCGGACGCATCCGAAGGTCCGGGCAAGCTCCGTGGCCTGCTCGGGGGTGGGATAGAAGCGGTACTTGAAGCCCCGCTTCACCTTTCGCGCCATGGTGTACATGGTAACCGTCTGACTACCGAGCGTCGCGTGGTTTCTGCATGTTCGGATCGCGTCCTTCAGGTTCTCGCCACCGCCGAGACGGCAGCGACGACTGTCTAGGGAGACTTATGAGGTTCAGCGACGGCTACTGGATGATGCGCGACGGTGTGCACGCGTCTCACCCGGTGGAGGTCCTCGACGTCGAGACCGGGCCGGGCTCGTTCACGGTGTACGCGCCGGTGCAGCGCATCCGGCACCGGGGCGACCTGCTCAGGGGGCCGGTGGTCACGATGACGTGCGACTCGCCGATGCCGGACGTCATCGGCGTCACGCTCACCCATTTCGCGGGGGAGCGGAGGCGCGGCCCCGACTTCGAGCTCGCCACCGACCCGGCGGGCGAGGTGTCCGTCGACGACGGCGCGGCGACGCTGACGTCGGGCGCGCTGTCGGTGCAGGTCAGGCGGGAAGGGGAGTGGGGGGTCGACTTCCTGGCGGACGGGCGGCGCCTCACCGGCAGCGCGTCCAAGGCGCAGGCGGTCATCGACACCGACGACGGGCGCCATTACGTCCGCGAACAGCTCGATCTCGGCGTCGACCATTTCGTCTACGGGCTCGGTGAGCGGTTCGGGCCGCTGGTGAAGAACGGCCAGTCGGTGGACATCTGGAACGCCGACGGCGGTACGGCCAGCGAGCAGGCGTACAAGAACGTGCCGTTCTTCCTGACGAACGCGGGCTACGGCGTGTTCGTCCACCATCCGGGCCGGGTCTCCTTCGAGGTGGCGTCGGAGGCCGTCGCCCGGACGCAGTTCAGCGTCGAGGGCCAGTCGATGCGGTACTTCGTCATCTACGGGCCGACCCCGAAGGAGATCCTGCGCAAGTACACCGCGCTCACGGGGCGTCCCGCCCGGCTTCCCGACTGGTCCTACGGGGTGTGGCTGTCCACGTCGTTCACCACGTCCTATGACGAGGAGACCGTCACGTCGTTCATCGACGGGATGGCGTCGCGCGACCTGCCGCTCAGCGTCTTCCATTTCGACTGCTTCTGGATGCGCGAGTTCCAGTGGTGCGACTTCGAATGGGACCCGCGGGTGTTCCCCGACCCGGAGGGGATGCTGCGCCGGCTCCGCGAGCGCGGCCTGCGCGTCTGCGTCTGGATCAACCCCTACATCGGGCAGCGCTCTCCGCTGTTCGAGGAGGGGCGGGCGCGCGGCTACCTGCTGAAACGCCCGAACGGGGACGTCTGGCAATGGGACAAGTGGCAGCCCGGCCTCGCGGTCGTCGACTTCACCAATCCCGAGGCGAGGGAATGGTACGCGGGCAAACTCGACGCGCTCCTCGACATGGGCGTGGACTCCTTCAAGACGGACTTCGGCGAGCGCATCCCCACCGACGTCGTCTACCACGACGGTTCCGACCCGGAACGGGCGCACAACTACTACACCTATCTCTACAACCAGACCGTGTTCGACCTCCTCCGCAAGAGGCGGGGCGAGGGCGAGGCGGTGGTGTTCGCCCGTTCCGCCACGGCGGGCGGCCAGCGCTTCCCGCTGCACTGGGGCGGCGACGCCGAATCGACGTTCGAGGCGATGGGGGAGAGCCTCCGCGGTGGTCTCTCCCTTGGCATGTCCGGGTTCGGGTACTGGAGCCACGACATCGGCGGATTCGAGGGCACGCCCGACCCGGCGCTCTTCAAGCGCTGGATCGCCTTCGGCCTGCTGTCCTCGCACAGCCGGCTGCACGGAAGCCATTCCTACCGGGTGCCCTGGCTGTTCGACGAGGAGTCGGTGGACGTCCTCCGCGACTTCACCCGGCTGAAGATGCGGCTGATGCCCTACCTTTCGGCGGCCGCCCGGCAGGCGTACGAGGAGGGCCTTCCGATGATGCGGGCGATGGTCGTCGAATTCCCGGACGACCCCGCCTGCACGCACCTGGAACGCCAGTACATGCTCGGCGACGACCTGCTCGTGGCGCCCGTGTTCACGGCCGGCGGTGAGATCTCCTACTACGTCCCGGAAGGGAGATGGACCCACTACCTCACCGGCGAACGCGTCGAGGGCGGCCGCTGGGTGCGCGAGAGGCACGGGTTCGGCAGCGTGCCGCTGCTCGTCCGCCCCGGCGCGGTCGTGCCGGAGGGCGCGGTGCAGGACCGTCCCGACTACGACCACGCCGACGGCGTCACGCTCCGCGTCTACGAGCCGTCCGACGGGGCCACCGTCACCACCCGCGTCGGCGACACCACGTTCACCACGGCGAGAAACGGTGAAAACCTGCGCGTCACGGGCGGCGGAGCCTGGAACGTTCTCCTCGTCAACGCCCGCACGGCCGCGGTGGAAGGCGGCGAGCCCGCGGAACACCCGCTGGGCGTCCTGGTCAGGGCGGCCGGGGACGAACTGGTCATCACTCTGGAGAGGGAGAACTGATGGGCTTCCCGGAAGGGTTTCTGTGGGGCGCGGCCACCGCGGCGTACCAGATCGAGGGAGCGGCCCAGGAGGACGGCCGCACACCCTCCATCTGGGACACCTTCAGCCACACGCCCGGCAAGGTGCTCGACGGAGACACCGGCGACGTCGCCACCGACCACTACCACCGCCGGCAGGAGGACGTGGCGACGATGGCCGAGCTGGGCCTCGACGCCTACCGCTTCTCCATCTCCTGGTCGCGCGTCCTGCCGGACGGGACGCCCAACCAGAAGGGCCTCGACTTCTACTCCCGGCTCGTCGACGAGCTCCTCGGGCACGGCATCGCCCCGGTCGCCACCCTCTACCACTGGGACCTCCCGCAGGCCCTGGAGGACGCGGGCGGCTGGCCCGAACGCGACACGGCGCGCCGCTTCGCCGACTACGCCGAGCGGATCGGCCGCGTCCTCGGCGACCGCGTGCACACGTGGACGACGCTGAACGAGCCGTGGTGCACGGCGTTCCTCGGCTACGCGTCCGGCGTCCACGCCCCGGGCCGGACCGACCCCGCGGCCGCGCTCGCCGCCGCCCATCACCTCAACCTCGCCCACGGCCTGGCCGTGCGGGCGCTGCGCGGCGTGGTCTCCCCGTCCGCGCGGCACTCCGCCACGCTCAACATCCACCACCTGCGCGGCGACGCGGACGCCGTCCGCCAGGTGGACGCCGTGTCCAACCGCGTGTTCCTCGACCCTATGCTCGGCAACGGCTACCCCGCCGACCTGCTGGAGGACACCGCGCCGATCACCGACTGGGGGTTCCTGCGGGACGGCGACTCCGAGATCATCGCCGCGCCCCTCGACGTCCTCGGCGTCAACTACTACTCGCCCACGCTCGTCCGGCGGTGGGACGGGGTCTCGCCGCGCGAGCACGCGGACGGGCACCGGCGGGGGGCGGCGTCCCCGTTCGTCGGCTGCGACGCCGTCGAGTTCGTCGGGCAGCCCGGCCCCTACACGGCGATGGGCTGGCCGATCGACGCGACCGGCATGGAGGAACTGCTGCTGCGGCTGCACCGCGACTACCCGCACACGCCGCTGATGGTCACCGAGAACGGCGCCGCGTTCGACGACCGGGTGGACGGCGACGGCCGGATCCGCGACGACCTCCGCATCGCCTATCTGCGCGACCACATCGCCGCGGTGGAGCGGGCATGCCAGGCGGGCGCCGACGTCCGCGGCTACTTCGCGTGGTCGCTGCTGGACAACTTCGAATGGGCGTACGGGTACTCCAAGCGCTTCGGCCTCGTCCGCGTCGACTACCCGACCGGCGAGCGCACCTGGAAGGACAGCGCCCTCTGGTACCGCGACGCGATCGCCGCGCGCCGCGGAGGCACGTGATGGCCCGCCGGGGGCCGCTCGGCGCGCCGGACGCCCGCCGGTGCCGCGATGCGGCCGCGTCCGGCGCGGCTACGATCGGTCGCACGTTGCACCGCTTCGAAGACGACGGGACGGGCCGTGGTCAAGATCACTGATGTGGCGCGGCACGCCGGGGTCTCGCCGAGCACGGTCTCCTATGTGCTGAGCGGCAAGCGCTCGATCTCCGAGGAGACCCGGCGGCGGGTCCGCGACAGCATCCGCGAGCTCGGCTACCGGCCGCACGCGGGCGCCCGCGCGCTCGCCAGCAGCCGCTCCAACGTGCTCGCGCTGATGGTCCCGCTGCGCTCCGGCATCGCCGTGCCGGTCGTCATGCGGTTCGCCGTCTCGGTCGTCACCGCCGCGCGCCGGCACGACCACGACGTCCTGCTGCTCACCCAGGAGGAGGGCGAGGACGGCCTGCGCCGCGTCGCCGACAGCGCGCTCGTGGACGCCCTGATCGTCATGGACGTGCAGATGAAGGACCCGCGGGTGCCGCTGCTGCGCTCGCTGGACCGGCCGAGCGTGCTCATCGGCTTCCCCGCCGACGCCGACGACCTGACCTGCATCGACCTCGACTTCCACGCCGCCGGCGCCGGCTGCGTCGAGCACCTGGCCGGCCTCGGGCACCGCGAGATCGCGATGATCGGCTCGCCGCCCGAGGTCTACGCCCGGCAGACGGGCTACGCGCGGCGGGTCGCGGACGGCTTCGCCGAGGCGGTCCGCGCGCACGGCCTGTCCGGGGACGTCCACCCGTGCGAGGCCGCCCCCGATGCGGCCCGCGACCTGGTCGGGCGGCTCCTCGCCGAACGCCCCGGCCTGACCGGCGTGCTCGTGCACAACGAGCCGGTCGCCGGCTCGGTGGTGGGGGCGCTGCGCGCCGCCGGGCGCCGCGTCCCCGAGGACGTGTCGGTCGTCGCGATCTGCCCGGACGAGATGGCCGAGCACGCCGAGCCGCCGCTGTCGTCGGTCGCGATACCCGCCGAGGAGGTGGGCGGGCGGGCCGTGGAGCTGCTGATGGCCAAGCTGGAAGGGGTGCCGGTCCCCGCCGCGACCCTGCTCCCGCCGACCCTGACCCGGCGCGCCAGCAGCGCGCCCGCCCCCGTCTGACCGGCGAAGGAGGGATGCCGGGGCCCGCCGCGGCCCGTTATCGAAGCGCTTCGACACATGTCATCGGGGGGCTAATCCCAGAGGAGAATCGATGCCCAGACCCCATCGAAACCCCCGTTCCCCCGGCCGGCGCAGCCGGTCGCTGACCCTCGTGCTGGCCGCCGTGGTGGCGACCCCCCTCGCGCTGGCGGCACCCGCCGCAGCCCGCGAGACCCTCCCGTTCCGCGACCCCGGCCTCTCGGTGGAGGCCAGGGTCGGCGACCTGCTCGGACGGCTCACGCTCGACGAGAAGATCTCCCTGCTCCACCAGTACCAGCCCGCGATCCCGAGGCTCGGCATCGACCGGTTCAAGACCGGCACCGAGGCGCTGCACGGCGTCGCGTGGTCCACCGACATCCACGACCAGGGCGCGGTCGTGCGGGCCGAGGGGACGGTGTTCCCGCAGTCGGTCGGGCTCGGCGCCACCTGGGATCCCGACCTGCTCAAGAGGGTCGGCTCGGTGGTCGGCACCGAGGCCCGCGGCTACCACGCCGAGAACCCCGACGTGTGGGGCCTGCAGCTGTGGGCGCCGGTCGTGAACCCGCTGCGCGACCCGCGCTGGGGCCGCAACGAGGAGGGCTACTCCGAGGACCCGCTGCTCACCGGCCTGCTCGCCACCGCCTACGGCCGCGGCATGCAGGGCGACGACCCGGACCACCTCAGGACGGCCCCGGTCCTCAAGCACTACATGGCCAACAACAACGAGATCCGGCGCGACCAGACGTCCTCCAGCCTGCGGCCCCGGGTCAGCAAGGAGTACGACGAGGTCCCGTTCGAGATGCCGATCCGCCGCGACGCCGTCACGGGGGTGATGACCGCCTACAACCTGATCAACGGACGTCCCGCCACCGTCACGCCCGACGCGGGCGGCCTGATCCGCTCCTGGACGGACCGGACGCTGTTCAACGTCACCGACGCGGGCGGGCCCAACAACCTCGTCGGGTCCCAGCAGTACTTCCCCGACCTCGCCACCGCCGACGCGGCCGTCCTCAAGGCGGGCGTGGACAGCTTCACCACCGACAACACCGACTCGTCCATCACGGTCGACGCGGTCAAGGAGGCGCTGTCGCGCGGGCTGCTCGCCGAGTCCGACATCGACCGCGCCGTCGGCCACATCCTCAGCATCCGGGTCCGGCTCGGCGAGTTCGACCCGGGCGGCGGCCCGCACGGGAAGATCACCAAGGACGTCGTGGACGGCCCCGCCCACCGCGCCGTCGCCCGCGAGGCCGCGACCGAGCAGATGGTGCTGCTCAAGAACGAGGGCGGGACGCTGCCCATCTCGTCCGGGCCGGAGTCCGGGAAGGTCGCCGTCGTCGGGCAGCTCGCCGACACCCTCTACACCGACTGGTACTCCGGTGACCTGCCGTACGAGGTCACCCCGCTCGACGGGATCACCGCCAAGGCGGGCGCCGGGAACGTCACGAGCAGCGAAGGCGTCGACCGGATCGCGCTCAAGGACGTCGGAACGGGCGAGTACGTCGCGGGCGGCACGGGTGCCGGAGCCGTCCTCAAGACCGGCCCCACCAGCTCCGCCGACGACACCACCCGGTTCGACGTGTTCGACTGGGGCCAGGGCATCGTGACGCTGCGCAGCGCCGCCAACGGCAAGGTGGTCGGGCGCCACAACTGGGGCGACACGTTCGCCAACGACCAGGACCAGCCGAACGACTGGTTCGTCCAGCAGATGTTCAAGCTCGAAGAGCAGGACGACGGCCACCTGCTGATCCGCTACGCGGGCTACGAGAAGGCCTACGACTGGGCCGACCCGGCGAAGACGTACCTGAAGGCCCAGGACGACGGGACGCTCGTCCTCACCACGAAGGACGACGCGGGCCGCTTCGCCAAGGACGTCATCAGCAGCGGCGTCGACTCGGCCGTCGAGGCGGCGGCGGGCGCCGGCACCGCCGTCGTCGTGGTCGGCAGCATGCCGTTCATCAACGGCCGCGAGGACCACGACCGCACCACGATGGCGCTCGCCGAAGGCCAGTCCGAACTCGTCCGGGCCGTCCGCGCCGCCAACCCGAACACCGTCGTCGTCGTGGAGAACAGCTACCCGACGACCCTCAACTGGGAGCAGGCGAACGTCCCGGCGATCCTCTGGACGAGCCATGCGGGCGCCGAGACCGGCAACGCCCTGGCGTCGGTCCTCTTCGGTGACGAGAGCCCTTCGGGCAAGCTTCCGCAGACCTGGTACCGGTCCGAGAAGGACCTGCCCAGCATCCTCGAATACGACATCATCAAGAACGACCGCACCTACCAGTACTTCAGGGGCAAGCCGCTCTATCCGTTCGGCCACGGCCTCTCGTACACGACGTTCCGCTACGGCAAGCCCCGGCTGAGCAGCCGTTCCATCGGCGGCGACGGTACGGTGACCGTCACGGTCCCGGTCACCAACACGGGCGGGAAGGCCGGCGACGAGGTCGTCCAGCTCTACACGCACCAGCGGGACTCCCGCGTGAAGCAGCCGCTCAGGAAGCTGCGCGACTTCGACAAGGTGCACGCCGAGCCCGGCGAGACGGTGACCGCGAGGTTCCGCCTTAGCGCCTCCGACCTCGCCATCTGGGACGTGACCCGCGGCAAGTGGACGGTCGAGAAGGCCGAGCACGACCTGCTCATCGGCTCCTCGGCGACCGACATCCGCAGTCGCGCACACCTCAACGTGCGCGGGGAGACGATCCCCGACCGCGATCTGTCGAAGCCGACCCGCGCGGCCGACTTCGACGACCACGACGGCGTCGAGCTGGTCGACGAGTCGAAGGCCAAGGGCGACGCGGTGGCCGGAGCCGCGGGCTCCTGGCTGAAGTTCGCGGACGCCGGCCTCGGCCGGTCCACCGGCAAGATCACGGCACGTGTCGCGGGCACGGGCGCCACCACGATCCAGGTCCGCCTGGACCGTCCCGACGGCCCGGTGGCGGGGACCTTGAACGTCCCGGCCACCGGCGACAAGTACACCTACGAGGAGATCACCGCACCGCTCACCGGCGCCCGCGGAGACCGCGACGTCTACCTCGTCTTCACCGGCGAGACCCGCCTGAGCACCTTCTCCCTGACCCGTTGACAACCCGGCCCGCCCCGGCGGCACCGGGGCGGGCCGTCCCGCTGCAAAGGACGCCCTCCATGCGCGCCATGAGCAGATTCGCCGTCATCACCGCCACCCTCACCACCGCCACCCTCACCACCGCCGCGCTCCTCTCCGTCCCCGCTCCCGCCCGTCCCGCCGAGGCCGACGCCCATGACGTCGGCTACGACCGCCACTCGCTCGTCGTGGACGGGAAACGCGTCCTCCTCTGGTCGGGCGAATTCCACTACTTCCGCCTCCCCAGCCCCGAGCTGTGGAGGGACGTCCTGGAGAAGATAAGGGCCGCCGGATTCAACGGGGTCTCGCTCTACCATCGACCTGTTCCGCGCGGGCTACGACAAGTGCGCCGAACTGACCGGGCCCCGATTCATGAAGGTGTACTACAAGTCCAATCTGATCACCTCGGGCGCCACGATGTTCGGCTACTACATGGCGTTCGGCGGCACGAACTGGGGACGCCTCGGCCAGCCCAACGACGTCTACACCTCGTACGACTACGGCGCCCCCATCACCGAGAACCGGCGGCTCACCGCCAAGTACGACGAGTTCAAACGCCAGGGCCTTTTCGTCACGAGCGTCGCGCCCTTGGCGAAAACGGAACCGGCGACCGCACCCGCCTCCGGCGATCCGTCCGCCGCGGGCAATGTCCTGCGTCCGGGCCCGCATTAGCACAACACCGGGTTAAATGGTGGTCATCTGGTATTGCACACTTGGGCAGACTTGATTTAAGTGTGAACCGGTGGCCAGGTTGGGACGAACAATGGGGTTGTTCGCCGGAGTTCGCGGCGCCTAATGTCTGGAGCGGCGGGGCGCCCACCACACATCGGCGCCCGGCCGGCCGATGCCGCAGATCGCGGCGGGCAATCCAGGGAGGAAGACATGACCATGTCGCGCGCCCGAATCCGGTGGGCCGCCGCGCTGGCGGGAACGGCGGTACTCGCCCAGGCCGCCCCGGCGCAGGCGCAGGCCCCGGTGGAGCCGACCGGCGCATACCTGCTGATGGTGGCCCCGGAAGAGGGCCCCGTCACCGCGAAGACGCTCTGGTGCGGTCCGGACGGAGGGACGCTCCGGGCGGCCTCCCGGGCCTGCGCCCAGCTCGCGGCCGCGGACGGCGAGGTCGCCCGGATCCCCGCGAAGGAAGGGCCGTGCACGCTCGAATACGCGCCGGTCCGGGTGAGCGCCGACGGTAAATGGCGCGACCGGCCACGCCATTTCACCCGCACCTATCCCAACCGCTGCGCGGCCATGCGCGACACCGGTGGAATTCTTTTCGGCGAGTAAACCGCGGACCGCGGGCCGCCGGGTTGGGGAAGCGGGGTGCTGTCCGGCGGCCCGCATTCAAGAAGGGCGTGATCCGAATATGATGCTCGCTTTCACCGGACCGGACGTACTGGTCACCTATGAGCGCACCGGAGGAATAGCCGGAATCCGGGAACGCGTCTCCGTCGATTCCGCCGGAGCGGCGTCCGTCAACGGCCGGGACGCCACGCTCAAGGCCGGGGAGATGCGCGGCCTGCGCGACGCGCTGGGACGCGTCGTCACCACGCGCTCGTCGGCGGCGGGATGCGATGTCGCCGACCACTTCACCTACACCCTCACCTACCGGGGGCACCGGACGACGCGGTGCGAAGTCCCGTGCGACTGGCGGGCGGCCGTCGAGCGGCTGGAGGCGCTGCTGGAGCGACCGGCGGTGCCGGCCAGGAGATGAGCGGCGGGGCGCCGATCCGGGGCGCCCCCGGCCGGACCACGGCGTGCCGCTCTCGCCCGCCGACCTAGGAGGGCGGCACGCCGTGCTTCACCACCCAGTGCTCCACCCGTTCCTCGGGCCCTGCTTCACGACCGGGCGAAGCGGGTGTGCAGGTCGCGCATCGCTGACTCCAGGGCGGCGACCGGGCCGTCCACCGCAAGGCCCGGCGCGACCTGCCGGACCGGGAGCGGCGCGACCGGCCCCGGCGGGAGGCCGAGCTCGCCGCGCCACGCGGTGAGCTGCGCGGACGAGTGGACGTAGACGATGCGGCCGAGCCCCACCCAGGCGTGCGCGGCCGAGCACATCGGGCAGTGCTCCCCGGAGGTGAACACGGTGGCGGCGGCGCGCTCGCCCGCGGCGAGGTTGCGCGCCGACCACCGGGCGATCTCGAACTCGGGGTGCCGGGTCTGGTCGCCGTCCGCGGTGCGGTTGCGGTCCTCGAACAGGACCTCCCCGGACCCGGACACCAGCACGGACCCGAACGGCTCGTCGCCCGCGCCGAGCGCCTCGGCGGCGAGTTCGACGCAGCGGTTCAGATGGACGAGTTCGGCGTCGGTCGGTTCGTAGCCCACCGGACGATCATAGGACTACGCCGACTCCCGGAGCACCAGGTGGGGGCGCATGATGACGACCGGGTCCGCGACGGTCTCGCCGCGGATGCGGGACACCAGCAGCCGGGCCATCTCCACGCCCATCTCGCCCACCGACTGGTGGACGGTGGTGAGCGGCGGGTCGGCCAGCGGAGCGGCGGCCGAGTCGTCGAACCCGATCACCGCGACGTCGCCGGGGACGCGGCGGCCGTGCCGCCGCAGGACCCGCAGCGCGCCGAGCGCCATCGGGTCGTCCGCGGCGAACACCGCGTCCAGGGCCGGCTCGGCGGCCAGCAGCCGCTCCGTGGCGATGATGCCGCTGGCCTCGCCGAAGTCGCCGTACTCGACGTACTCCGGCAGCCCGGCCTCGGCGAGGGCCTCGCGGTAGCCGGCCAGCCGGTCGAGGCCCACCCCCATGTCCTGCGGGCCGGCGATGGTCGCGATCCGCCGCCGGCCGCCGGAGATCAGGTGGGTGACGGCCTCGCGGGCGCCGCTGCGGTTGTCGACGTCGACGTAGCTGACCGGCGACAGGCCGGGCGGGCGCCCGCCGAGCACGGTCGGCACGCCGTTGGCCTCCAGCTTGGCGGGCAGCGGGTCCTCGGCGTGCAGGGAGGTGAGGAGCACCCCGTCCACGTGCTGCGTGGTGAGGTACTCCTCCAGCCGCCCGTACTCGGCGGGGGACCGGGCGAGCGCGAGCAGGAGCTGCAGCCCCGTGTCGGCGAGGCCGTTGCTGATCCCCCGGATGATCCCGGCGAAGTACGGCTCGTCGAACAGCCGCTGGTCGGACTCGGCGACCACCAGCGCCACGGTGTCGGTGCGGCGGGTGACGAGGGTCCGGGCCGCGCGGTTCGGCACGTACCCGAGTTCCTCTATCGCCTTCAGCACCGCCTCGCGGGCCTGGGCGCTGACCCGTGGCGAGCCGTTGACCACCCGCGACACCGTGCCGCGCCCGACACCTGCCCTCGCCGCCACCGCTTCCAGCGTGGGACGGGTGCTGCTGCCCGTCATATCGCCCCCTTCGTCCGTCCGGTCCCGTGTGGCGTCAGCCCCGTCCGGGCGGCCCGCCCCGCCGGATCACCCCTGCGTACCACCGGGCGCTGTCCTTGGGCACCCGGCGTTGCGTGGCGTAGTCGACGTGGACGAGCCCGAAGCGCTTGGAGTAGCCCCAAGCCCACTCGAAATTATCCAGCAGGGACCAGGTGAAGTAGCCGCGAAGCGGTACGCCGTCGGCGATGGCGCGGTGGCACGCCCGGAGATGCGCGTCCAGATAGTCGATCCGGCCCGTGTCTTGGACCGTGCCATCCCCGTCCGGGGTCTCGTCGTAGCCCGCCCCGTTCTCGGTGATGTACAGCGATACCTCCGGGTAGTCGCGGTGCACCCGGGTGAGGACCTCGTGCAGCCCGTCCGCGTCGATCTCCCAGCCCATCCCGGTGACGGGACGCCCGGCGGGGACGAAGCGGACATGGTCGCTGCCGACCCACGGGGAGTGCGTGGAGAACGGCGACGACGCGGTCTGCGCCGCCTCGCCGGGCGTGCCCGCGACGGTGTGCCGCGAGTAGTAGTTGATGCCGAGCTGGTCGATCGGCGTGCCGATCACGGCCAGGTCGGCGTCCGCCGGGACGAACCCGTACCGGGAGGTGTCCTCCAGGACGTCCTCGGGGTAGCGGCCGAGCAGCAGCGGGTCGAGGAACAGCCGGTTCTGCAGCCCGTCGATGCGGCGCGCCGCGTCCACGTCCGCGGGGTCGTCGGTCGCGGGGGTGACCGCGTAGAGGTTGACCGCGGCGCCGAACCGGTTGTCCGGCGTGCGGGCCCGCATCGCCTCGATCGCCAGGCCGTGGCCGAGCATCTGGTGGTGCGCGGCGAGCAGCGACGCCGCCGGGTCGAGCCGGCCGGGCGCGTGCTCCCCGGACGCGTAGCCGAGGAACGCCGCGCACCACGGCTCGTTGATGGTCGTCCAGTGGCGGACCCGGTCGCCGAGCGCGGCGTGCACGTGCGTCGCGTACTCGGCGAACCGGTGCGCGGTCTCGCGCTCCGGCCAGCCGCCCTTGTCCTCCAGCGGCTGCGGGAGGTCCCAGTGGTAGAGCGTCGGCCACGGCTCGATGCCCGCGTCCAGCAGCGCGTCGACCAGCCGGCGGTAGAAGTCCAGGCCCTCCTGGTTGAAGGCCCCGGTCCCGGACGGCTGCACCCGGGACCAGGAGATCGAGAACCGGTACGCCGTGAGCCCGAGGTCGGACATGAGCCGGACGTCCTCGGGGAACCGGTGGTAGTGGTCCACCGCGACGTCGCCGGTGTCGCCGCCGAGCACCTTGCCGGGCGTGCGGCAGAACGTGTCCCAGATCGACGGGCCGCGCCCGCCCTCGCCGGCGGCGCCCTCGATCTGGTAAGCGGCGGTCGCGGCCCCCCATCGGAACGCGGTCGGGAACTGCGCGGCCGTGGTCGCGCCGGTGTCGTCCTTGAGGGAGGTCACGCCTTCACAGCACCTTCCATGATTCCGCCGATGATCTGGCGGCCGAAAATGATGAACACGATGAGGAGCGGGAGCACCGCCACGCTGGTACCGGCGAACATGAGCGTGTAGTCCTGGAAGTGGGCGTTCGCCAGGTTGTTGATCGACAGCTGCACGGTCGGGTTGTCGGGGTTCAGCACGGCCAGCGGCCACATGAACTCGTTCCAGGTCTGCATGAACGTGAACAGGCCGAGGACGCCGGCGGCGGGCCGCAGCGCGGGGAGCACGACGCGCCAGTAGATGCCGAACGTGGTGCACCCGTCGACGCGGGCCGCCTCGATCAGCTCGTCCGGGACGGCCTGCTCGGCGTACTGCCGCATCATGAACACGCCGAACCCGGTGACCAGGAACGGGACGATGACGGCCTGCAGCTGGTTCTGCCAGCCCAGCTCCACCATGATCATGTAGAGCGGGATGATGCCCATCTGCACCGGGATCATCATCGTCGCGATGATCACCAGCAGCAGCCCGTTCTTGCCGCGGAAGCGCAGCTTGGCGAACGCGAACCCGGCGAGCGAGGCGAAGAACACCGTGGTGACCGTCACCACGCCGGAGGCGATCACGGAGTTCAGCAGGCCCTTGGCGAAGAACGCGTCGGGGTTGTTGAACAGCCGCTCGATGTTCCCCCCGCCGTTGCCGCCGGGCAGCAGCGGCGGCGGGACGTCGGCGACGACGTCGTTGGTGCGGGTCGCCATGGCGATCATCCAGTAGATCGGGAAGATCGACAGGAACAGCGCCACCAGGAGCGTCAGGTAGGTGAGCGGGCTGGCGTTCCACAGGCCGCGGAAGCGGCCGGCGGGCGCGGCGGCGTGCTTGCCCGCGGGGCGCCGGCCGGGGCCGGCCAGGAGCGTGGTCACTTGGTGCCTCCCGTACGCCGCACGGCCAGGAAGTTGATCAGGGAGAACACGATGATCATCACGAAGAGCGCCCAGGCGACGGTGGCGCCGTAGCCGTACCGGTCGCTGTAGAACGCGTTGTCGTACATGTACATCGTGATCGTCTGGAACTGGTGCAGCGGGCCGCCCTCCATCTTGTTGGGCGTGTGGATGCTGAACAGGACCGGCTCGGTGAACAGCTGCAGCCCGCCGATCGTCGAGATGATCACTGTGAAGATGATCGTGGGACGCAGCATCGGCACGGTGATCTGCCAGAACTGCCGGATGCGGGACGCGCCGTCGATCGCCGCGGCCTCGTAGAGGTCCTTCGGGATGGCCTGCATGGCGGCCAGGTAGATCAGCGCGTTGTAGCCGGTCCAGCGCCAGTCGACCATCACGGCGATGGCGACCCAGGACCAGCCGCGGCTGCTGCTCCAGGCGATCGCGTCGACGCCGAACAGCCCGAGGAACCAGTTGATCATCCCCCAGTCCTGGTCGAACATCTGGGTGAACACGATCGCGACGGCGGCGGTCGAGGTGACCAGCGGGGCGACCATCCCGATGCGGAACAGCGTCGGGACCCGCATCCGCCGGTTCAGCGCGTTGGCGATCATCAGCGCGAGCAGCAGCTGCGGCACGGTCGCGATCATGAAGATCCCGATCGTGTTGACCGTGGCGTGCCAGAAGTCCGCGTCGGTGAGCAGGTAGTCGTAGTTGTCCAGCCCGACGAAGTCGCGGGTCCCGGACGCCAGCTCCCAGTCGTGCAGGGAGACCCAGAGGGTGAACAGCAGCGGGAACGCGCCGAAGATCAGGAAGACGATGTAGAACGGCGAGATGAAGGCGTACGGTGCGCCCTTCACGTCGAGTCTGGCCAGCCGGGCCCGCCAGGTGCGGCGGGGCCCCGGGTCGGCCTTCGCCGGCGAGGGCGGCGGGGGGCCGTTCCGGCTGGGGCGCAGATCGGTGGTCACGTCGTGCGCCTCCTTTCCGAGGACGGGGCTGAGGGAGGGATGGGTACGGCGGCGGCGCCGGCGGGGAGGTTGCGGCGCGGCGCCGCCGCCGTGGTCGGAAGACCGCCTGGACTAGCGGGCGGCCTTCTCAGCCTCCTCGACGGACTTGCTCCACGCCTCACCGGCGTCCTGCTTGCCCTGGCCCACCGACACGAGCACGTTCTCGACCGCGGCCCGCACGTCCTCGTTCTTCGGCCCGAGGTGGACCGGCTTCACCGAGGCGACCAGGTCACCGAAGATCTTGCCGACCGGAGCGTCGTTGAAGTACGCGCTCGTCGCGCCCGCCACCGCCGGGTCCTGCGCGGCCTGCGGGGAGGACGGGAAGACGTTCGCGGCCTTGAACGCGCCGACCTGGCCCTCGGGAGAGGTCAGGAACTTGGCCAGCTCGGCGGCCTCCTCGGCGTGCTTGGTCTGCTTCGGCACGGCCAGCCACGAGCCGCCCCAGTAGCCGGAGCCGCCTGGGATCGTCGCCACGTCCCACTTGCCCTTGCCGGCGTCGCCGGAGAACTCCTCGATGCCGCCGAGCATCCAGGACGGGCACGGGAGGGTGGCGAACGTGTCGCGCTTGAGCGCGGTCTGCCACGGCGGCGTGAAGATCGACATGTCGGCGGTGAGCTTGCTCTGCTCGAACTTCAGCGACGTGTCGAACGCCTGCTTGACGGCCGGGTTGCTCTCGAAGACGAGGTTGTTCTCCTTGTCGAAGAAGCTGTGTCCGGGGCCGCTGCCGGCGTTCTGCAGGACGGTCGCGCGGAAGACGGCGGTCGGGCCGTCCAGCCACTTGGTGTCGGGGACCTTCTCCTGGAACTCCTGGCCCTTGGCGAGGAACTCGTCCCACGTCGGCCAGAGCTTGCCGACCTCGTCGCGCTCGGTCGGGAAGCCCGCCTTCTCGAACAGGTCCTTGCGGTAGCACATGGCGAGCGGGCCGACGTCGGTGCCGAGTCCGACGAGCTGCTTGCCGTCCGGGCTGACGCCCATCTGCCACTTCCAGGGCAGGAAGTTCTTCTCCAGCTCCTTGCCGCCGTGGTCGAAGAGGTTGACGAACTTGTTCGCCTGCTGCATGTAGAGCGGCAGGATGCCCTCTTCCAGCATGACGACGTCGCCGGCGCCGCTTCCGGTGGACATCCACTGCTGGATGCGCGGCTTGTACTCGTCGAGGCTGGAGACCTTGCGCAGCTTGACGGTGACGTTGGGGTGAGACTGCTCGTACTGCTTGGCGATCTCTTCGTACCCCGCCTCGCCGAAGACGTCGACGGTGAGCTCGACCGGACCGCCGTCCGAGCCGCCGTCCTCGCCGTCGTCCCCGCCGCAGGATACGACCAGGCCGCCGACGAGCACCGCCGCCATCGCCGTACTCAGTCCGCGCCGCATGATGGCCCTCATGGCGGACCCCTCTCAGGTTGTGACTTCCAGGTGTGTGGGAGCGCTCCCACGGATGAAAGACCGTGACGGGCCTCACTGTCAATGCGCCGAAACACAACCGTTACAACAACCGTGCCGGGGCGCCGGGCCGGTCAGGTCCGCTCCGACCCGCGGTCAGCACCTGGTCAACCGTCCTTCGCGGGCGCCAGCCGGGCCGCCGCGGGCGCCGGCGCCGTGGACCGGCGGACGACCAGTTCCGGCCGGTAGACCAGTTCGGTCCTGGGCGCGCGGGTGCCGCGGATCTCGTCCAGGACGGTGCTCACCGCCGCCATCGACATCTCGCGCACCGACTGCCGGACGGTGGTCAGCGGGGGGTCCAGGTAGGCGGTGAGCAGCGAGTCGTCCATGCCGGTGACCGAGACGTCCGCGGGGACCCGCAGCCCGCGCTGCCGGGCCGCCCGGATCGCGCCGAGCGCCATGATGTCGTTGCCGCCGCAGATCGCCGTGCAGCCCGCGTCGAGCAGCCGGGTCGCCGCGGCCTGCCCGCCCTCGACCGTGTACATGGTGTTGACGACCAGCTCGTCCACCTCGCCGGGCGCCAGGTCGGTGTGCGCCGCCATCCCGCGGCGGAAGCCCTCGGTCTTGCGGCGCGTCGGCACGTAGACCTCCTGGCCGATCGCCAGCCCGATCCTCCGGTGGCCCATTGCGGCCAGGTGCGCGACGATCGCCTCCATGGACGCCACGTCGTCGTTGGAGATGAACGGGGCGTCGATGTCGGGGCGGTACCCGTTCACCAGCACGATCGGCAGCGCCTGCTCCAGCAGCCGCGCGTACCGCGCCCGGTCGGAGTTGGCGTTGGCGTGCAGGCCGTTGACGAAGATGATCCCGGCGACGCCGCGCTCCAGCAGCATCTCGATGTACTCGTCCTCGGCGACGCCGCCGGGCGCCTGCGAGCACAGCACCGCCATGTACCCGTGCCTGGCCAGCGCGCTCTCGATGACCTCGGCGAACGCGGGGAAGATCGGGTTGGTCAGCTCGGGGATGATCAGCCCGATCAGCCCGGCCCGCCGCTGGCGCAGCCGGGCCGGGCGCTCGTAGCCGAGCACGTCCAGAGCGGTCAGCACCGCCTGGCGCGTGGTCGGGGACACGCCCGGCTTGCCGTTGAGCACGCGGCTCACCGTCGCCTCGCTCACCCCGGCGTGCGCCGCGATGTCCGCCAGGCGTGTCGTCATGGGTTTCAAATTAGCCTTCCTCCTTGACGTCCCACCACAATGCGGTGTCCGGCGGCAGCTCGACGTGGCCGCCGTCCCCGCGGACCGGCCCGCTCGCGAGCAGCGGCGTCCCGTACGCGGGGACGCGCACGGCGCGGCCGCCCAGGTTGACGGCGCACGCGAGCCCGCCGCGCGCGCCTTCGCCCGCGCTTTCCCGGACGAACACCAGTGTGCCGCTTGGACCGTCCAGCCAGCGCAGCGAGCCGTCGCCGAGTGCGGGGTGGCCGCGCCGGATGCGCAGCGCCTCCGTGTACAGGTTGAGCATGGACCCGGGGTCGTCGCGCTGTGCGGCGACCGTGAGGTCGCGCCAGTCGGTGGGGATCGGGAGCCACGAGCCGCCGCCCGCGCCGAAGCCGAACGGGGGTTCCTCGCCCTCCCACGGCAGCGGCACGCGGCAGCCGTCGCGCCCGGCGCCGTCGCCGCGCAGCCGCTGCGGGTCCCGCTGGAACTCCTCGGGCAGGTCGAGCACCTCCGGCAGGCCGAGCTCCTCGCCCTGGTAGACGTAGGAGGAGCCGGGCAGCGCGAGCGTCAGCAGCGCCGCCGCGCGGGCGCGCCG
This sequence comes from Actinomadura livida, assembly GCF_014648675.1. Lineage (GTDB taxonomy): Bacteria > Actinomycetota > Actinomycetes > Streptosporangiales > Streptosporangiaceae > Spirillospora > Spirillospora livida. The sequence goes on along the minus strand of NZ_BMRO01000001.1, from coordinate 493,587 downwards.
CAGGCCCCGGTCGCCGCCGCCGTACCGGGTGACGTGCCGTTTCACGTCGTGGTTGGACAGCACCCAGGTGGCGGGCGCGCCGACCCCCCCGGCCGTCCGCAGCGACTCCTCGATGACCTCCCGCAGCGCGGGCGCCTCCCACGACGCGGTGAGGTAGTGGAAGTTGAACGCCTGGTGCAGCTCGTCCGGGCGGGTGTAGGCGGCGAGGCGCTCGGGGGTCGGCGCCCACGCCTCGGCGACGGCGATCCGCTGCCCGCCGTAGGAGTCGAGGAGGCGCCGCCACCCGCGGTGGATGTCGTGGACGTGGTCCTGGTCGAAGTACGGCAGGACGGCCGTGCCGAGCATCTCGACCTGGTCGGCGTGGCCGACGTCCGGGAGCCCCGGCGCCTTGGCCATGCCGTGCGCGACGTCCACCCGGAAGCCGTCGACGCCGACGTCGAGCCAGAACTTCAGGACGTCCGCGAACTCGGCGTGGACCTCGGGGTTCTCCCAGTTCAGGTCGGGCTGCTCGGGGGCGAACAGGTGCAGGTACCACTGGCCGTCCGGCAGCCGGGTCCAGGCGGGGCCGCCGAACACCGACTCCCAGTCGTTGGGCGGTTCGGCGCCGTCCGGCCCCCGCCCGTCGCGGAAGATGTAGCGGGCGCGCTCGGCGGAGCCCGGGGCGGCGGCGAGCGCGGCCCGGAACCAGGCGTGCCGGTCGGAGGTGTGGTTGGGCACGACGTCGACGATGATCCGCATGCCGTGGGCGTGCGCGTCCGCGATCAGGCCGCGGGCGTCGTCGAGCGTGCCGAACAGCGGGTCGACGCCGCGGTAGTCGGCGACGTCGTAGCCGAAGTCGGCCATGGGGGAGACGTAGAACGGCGTCAGCCACAGCGCGTCGACGCCGAGCCCGGCCAGGTACGGCAGCCTGCTCCGGACGCCGGGCAGGTCGCCGACGCCGTCCCCGTCGGAGTCGGCGAAGCTGCGCACGTAGACCTGGTAGATCACGGCGTCGCGCCACCAGCGGGCACCGTCCCCCGTGTCGCCGGACGCAGTCAGGTCTTCGGCGGGGACGATCAGGGTGTCCTGGGTCATGAACATCCTTCGAATCGGGAGCTGTCAGCGTGCGTGCGTGCGGTTCGGTTCACTTGACTCCGCCGGCGGTGAGGCCGGCGACGATCCGGCGCTGGAAGACCAGCACCACGACGATCAGCGGGACGGTCACGATCACGCCCGCCGCCATCTGGGTGCCGAACGGCTGGTCGAACCCGGAGACGCCGGTGAACTTGGAGATCGCGACCGTGGCGGTCTGCATCTCCTTCTTGTTGACCATGGACAGGGCGATGAGGAACTCGTTCCACGCGGCGATGAAGGTCAGGATCGCGGTGGTGAACACCCCGGGCGCCGCGAGCGGAATGATGATCTTCCGGAACGCCTGGCCGCGGGTGCAGCCGTCCACCATGGCCGCCTGCTCCAGCTCGAACGGCAGCTGCCGGAAGAAGGCCGTGAGCAGCCACACCGACAGCGGCAGCGCGAACCCCAGGCTGGGGACCACCATCGCCTGGTAGGTGTTGATCCATCCGATGTCGGTGAAGAGCTTCAGCAAGGGAACGAGCTGCGAGATTCCCGGGAACATCGTCGTCGCGATGATGAGTCCGAGGACGGCGTTCTTGAACCGGAAGTCCAGCCGGGCCAGCGCGTAGGCGGTGACCGTGCCGATGAGCAGCGTCAGCACGGTCGTGCCGCCCGCCACGACGAGGCTGTTGAGCAGCGCCCGCCCGAACCCGTTGTCGCCGGAGAAGACCGCGGAGAAGTTCTCCCACGACCACCGCACCGGGATGATCGTGTTGTCGAACTGGTCCTGCGGCCTGCGGAACGCCGACACCGTCATCCAGTAGAACGGCGCGAGGGAGTAGAGCGCCACCAGCGCGAACCCCAGGGAGGACAGCGTCCGCCTGGCGAGCGAGCCGCTCATGCGGTCACCTTCTTCCGCGCGCCCTTCCGCGCGCCCCGGTCCTGCCGCCGGGCCTCGCCGATGATGTCCGCGCCGAGCAGCTTCACGAACAGGTACGCGATCACGGCGATGTACAGGAACAGGACGGTCGCGTACGCCGCCGCCGACCCGTATCTGAGGTTGGACGCCTCGAACCAGGCGAGCATCGTCAGGGTCTCCACGGACTTCTGGTTGACGCCGATCAGGACGGCGGGCAGGTCGAACATCCGCAGCGCGTCCAGCATCCGGAACAGCACGGCCACCAGCAGCGCGGGCTTCACCAGCGGGAGCGTGATCCGCCAGAACTGCTGGACGGGGCCCGCGCCGTCCACCCGGGCGGCCTCGTAGACCTCCCGGGGGATCATCTGCAGCCCGGCCAGCACCAGCAGCCCGATGAACGGGGAGGTCTTCCAGACCTCGGCGACGACGATGGCCATCTTGGCGGGGAAGCCGTCGGCGGTCCACAGGATCTGCTCGCGCAGCACGGCGTTCGCGGCGCCGTCGGCCTGGAAGATCCACCGCCACAGCAGCCCGGAGATCGCGGTCGGGATCGCCCACGGGACGAGGATGCTGGCGCGCACCAGCGCCCGCCCCCGGAACATCTGGTGCATGATCAGCGCCATCGCGACACCGATCACCGTCTCCAGGACCACGGTGGTGACGGTGAAGAACGTGGTGTTGCCGAAGGCGTTCCAGAACGCCGCGGCCCGGTCGCCCTGGAAGATCGCGGTGTAGTTGCCGAGGCCGGCGAACCGGTCGCCCTCCACGACGAACCCCTGGTCGTCCAGGCCCTCGCCCCGCGCGTACAGCGACTCGCGGAAGCCGGCGAGGACCGGGTAGCCGATGACGAGCGCGAGCACGAGCAGCGTCGGGGACAGCAGCAGCGCCGCGAGCCGCCGCGTGCCCTGCACGTCGCCCTTGCGCCCGCGCCCGTTCGCGCTCTGTCCGGGCGGCGCGCCCGCCGCGGGGCTGCCCGCGGCGGACGCCGGATGCCCGGGGGCGGTGGTCATGCGGCTCACTGCGCGGTCAGCGGTCCGAGCTTGGCCTGAAGGTCGTTCAGTGCCTGCTCAGCGGGCTTCTTGCCGGTGACCGCGTCGTACATCTCGCCCTGGATCGCGGCGGTCACGTCCCCGTACTTCACGGCGACCGGACGCGGCTCGGCGGTCTCGATGGCCTTCTTGAGGACGGGCAGGTAGGGGAACTTCTTCACCATCTCCGGGTCGTCGTACAGCGCGGCGATGGTCGGCGCCTGGGACGTCGCGAGCAGGTTGGCGCGCTGCGCGTCCGCGCCCGTCAGGTAGTTGATGAAGTCGAGCGAGGTGGCCTTGTTCGCGGCGAACGCGGAGATCGCGAGGTTGTGCCCGCCGAGGTTGGCCACGCCGGGGCCGTCCGGGCCGGGCAGCGGCGCGACGGCGAACTTGCCCGCCACCTCGGAGGAGCCGTCGTCCTCGTTGGCGAGCGCGTACTGGTAGGGCCACTGCCGCTGGAAGACGAGCTTGCCGGACTGGAAGTAGCGCCGCCCGCCCTCGGTGTCGAGCGTCACGGCCTCCTTGGGCATCCGGGTCTTCTTGGCGTCCACGAGGAACTCCAGGCCCTGCCGGGCCTGCGGCGTGTTCAGCGCCGGCTTGCCGTCCGGCCCGATGATCGAGCCGCCCGCCGCGGTGATCGCCTCGACCGCGCTGATCGTCATGCTCTCGGTCTTGTTGACCTCGGTGAAGTAGCAGTCGGCGTCCTCGCCCTCGGGGAGTTTCTGCACCTTGTCGCAGGCATCCCACATCTCCTGGTAGGTCTTCGGGGGCTCGGCGATCCCGGCCTTCTCCAGGAGGTCCTCGCGGTAGTAGAGCATTCCCGCGTCGGACGTCGACGGCACCGCGTAGAGCCGGCCCCGGTACTGCCCGGTCTTGACCGTCGCGGGCAGCATCGCGGACAGGTCGATCTTGCCCTTCTCTGCCTGGGGGGACGACCCCCCAGACCCCCCGGACAAGGACGCCATAGGCAGTTCCACCAGCCAGCGGTTGGCGGCGAACTCGGCGGTCCACACCACGTCGAGGTTCAGCACCGAGTAGGCGTCCGACTTGGTGGTGGCGTTCTGGATCATCTGCTGGCGCTGGTCGTTGGGCTCGTCCGGGAGCTCGATGACGCGGACCTGCTCCTGCGGGTGGTCGGAGTTCCAGGCGTCCACCTGCTTCTGCAGGTTGCCGGACCGGTCCTTGCCGGTCACGAAGGTGATCGGCCCGCGGCCCTCCAGGCCCGCGGTGCCGCCGCCCTGCGAGCCGCCGTCGTCATCGCCGCCGCAGGCGGTGAGCGAGAGCGCGAGGGCGGCGCAGGCGACGATGCCGGCGAGTGGGGTGCCGCCGTTGGGGGGGATGCGCCGCATGGTGTCCTCCTTGGCGGGACGGGCGGTCGTGCCTTCGGGGGCCGGCCGTCCCGCATGTCCGGGGATTGGGGGTGGCTGGTGCCGGACGCTAGCAACGCTTTGCAATGTCGTAAACAGTTTGCAGAAACTTTCTGCAAGGAAGTAGCCAAGCTGTAACTCTTTCCAGGCTCCGGGCAAACCAGGTCGACACGCCCGCGGCCGCTGCGCCAGGCTGGCCCCGGTGAACGGCAGCGCGCTCGACCTCGTCCGCGACCACACGGTCCTGTCGGTCGTGACCGGGTCGCGGGCCTACGGGCTGGCGACCGCCGGCAGCGACGTCGACCGGCGAGGTCCAGGCCGACCTGGCGCGCCTCACCGGCGACGGGCCGCCCTACCTTCCCGGCCTGATCGAGGCGAAGCGGGCCGCCGAGCACGGCGCCCTGCCCGCGGACGCCCCCGCCCCGTCGCGCCTCCAGGCCGACGTCACCGCGCTCACCGCCCGCCTGGAGGACGAGCGCGACCGCAGTGACCTGCCCGAATCTCCCGCGGACCCCCGTGCGTTGCACGACCTCGTAGTCCGGGCGCGCCTAGGCTGAACCCTGCGGTGTCTCCCCTCCGTGCCACGGGGTATACGGACCGTCCGACGCAACCACCTGGTGCCTCTGCCACGTAGTACAGGGTGATTGCGACGCCGAGGAAGGGGAGCGATGCGGGACCAGGGCATCGACCAGAAGGACATAGCGGAGGCGGATCTCAGGACGAGGCGCGGCGTGTTCCGCGCCGTCGCGTTCCGGGACCCGGTCGACGGGCACGAGCACATGGCGCTCGTGCGGGGCGACGTCAGGGGCATGGAGAACGTGCTCGTGCGGATGCACTCCGAGTGCATGACCGGCGACATCTTCGGCGCCACGCGCTGCGAGTGCGGGGACCAGCTCGGCACGGCGCTGGACGCCATCGCCCGCGAGGGGGCCGGCGTCCTGGTGTACCTGCGCGGCCACGAGGGGCGCGGGATCGGGCTTGTGGCGAAGGTCCGTACCCACATCCTGCAGGACGACCAGGGCCTCGACACCGTCGACTCCGCCACGGCCATCGGCCTGCCGGTCGACGTCCGCGACTACGGGCCGGCGGCGCGCATCCTGCGGCACCTCGGGGTCCGGTCGGTGCGGCTGCTGTCGAACAATCCGGTCAAGGTGAGCGCCCTGGAGTCCTACGGGATCGCGATCGCGGCGCGTGTGCCGCTGCTCGTCCCGGTCAGCGACGACAACGTCCGCTACCTCACCGCCAAGCGCGACCGGCTCGGCCACGACCTCCCCCAGCTGGAGGGCCCGGGGTTGGACGGCGCCATCGGCGAGGCGCCGGTGAGCGAGGTCCGCGGATGACGCGGCCCATGGCGGTCACGCGACCGCTGACGACGGCGCCGCCGGGCGTGCTCTACACCGCCGGGACGCCGCGCCGCCGCAGGCCGGCGCCGACGCGGGGCGTCGAGCTGGCGGCCGCGGTGGGCGTGCAGTTCGCGCTGCTGGCCGCACTGCGGCCCGGGATCGCGGGCGTCGCCGTGGGCGTCGCCTACGCGCTGGTCTCGTGGGGCGTCCTCACCGCGGCCTTCCGGCACCGGCGGACGCTCGGGCCCGCCGACCACGTCACGCTCGGTCGCGTCATTCTCACGGGGGGTGTCGCGGCGCTGGTCGCGGGGCATCTGATGGGGGACGGCCACACGTGGACGCTGGTCGCGGCCGCCTCGGTGGCGCTCGTCCTGGACGGTGTCGACGGGCAGGTCGCCCGGCGCACCGGGACGGCGTCGCGGCTCGGCGCCCGGTTCGACATGGAGGTCGACGCGTTCCTCGTCCTGGTGCTGAGCGTGCACGTGGCCTGGTCCGCCGGGGCGTGGGTGCTGGCGATCGGGGCGATGCGGTACGTGTTCGGCGCCGCGGCGTGGGCGGCGCCGTGGCTGCGCGCCGAGCTGCGGCCCAGCATCGCGCGCAAGGCCGTCGCGGTGGTGCAGGGGGTCGCGCTGACCGTGGCCGCCTCGGGCGTCGTCCCCTACGCGGCCGCGCTGGTGGCGGCGTCGCTCGCGCTGCTGGTGTGGTCGTTCGGGCGGGACGTCGGGTGGCTGTACACGCGGCGGCACGCGGACCGGCCGGCGGGCCGCGGGGGCCGCGGGGGCCGCGGAGGCCGGGGGAATCGGGGGAGGAGCACGGATGGAGCGCGAAGCCCGCGCCTTCTGGATCCGGTCGCCCGGTAAGGGGGAGATCCGCGACGTCGCCCTGCCGGAGCCGGGGCCCGGCGAGGTGCTGGTCCGGACGGTCTGCTCCGGGGTGAGCCGGGGGACGGAGTCGATCGTCTTCCGCGGGGCCGTCCCGCCGAACCAGCACGCGATCATGCGGGCGCCGTTCCAGGACGGGGCGTTCCCCGGCCCGGTCAAGTACGGCTACCTGAACGTCGGCGTGGTCGAGCACGGCCCGCCGGAACTGCTCGGCCGCACGGTGTTCTGCCTCTACCCGCACCAGACCCGGTACGTCGTCCCGGCGAGCGCGGTCACCCCCGTCCCCGCCGAGGTGCCGCCGGGGCGCGCCATCCTCGCCGGGACCGTGGAGACCGCCGTGAACGCGCTGTGGGACGCGGCGCCGCTGGTCGGCGACCGCGTCGCCGTGGTCGGCGCCGGGATGGTCGGCTGCTCGGTCGCCGGGGTCCTCGCCGGATTCCCGGGCTGCGACGTCCAGCTCGTCGACACCGATCCCTCCCGCGCGGACGTCGCGCGGGCGCTGGGCGTCGGGTTCGCGGCGCCCGAGGACGCGGCGGGCGGCTGCGACCTGGTCGTCCACGCGAGCGCCACCGAGGCCGGCCTGGCCAGGTCGCTGGAACTGCTCGCCCCGGACGGGGAGGTCGTGGAGCTGAGCTGGTACGGCGACCGGAGGATCAGCGTCCCGCTGGGCGAGTTCTTCCACTCGCGGCGGCTGACGATACGCGGCAGCCAGGTCGGCGCCCTGCCCCCGGCGCGCCGGGCGCGGCGGACCTTCGCCGACCGGGTGGCGCTGGCGCTGCGGCTGCTCGCGAACCCCGCGTTCGACACGCTGGTCACGGGCGAGAGCCCGTTCGCCGACCTGCCGCGCGTCATGCCGCGGCTGGCGAGCGGTGAACTTCCCGCGCTCTGCCAGCGAATCACCTACTGAGTCTTTGCGTTTCGAGTCCTTTGCATCCCGACCATCTGGAGGACGACCTTGTTCGGTATCACCGTCCGGGACCACGTCATGATCGCCCATAGTTTCCGCGGCGAGGTCTTCGGCCCGGCGCAGCGGCTGCACGGCGCGACGTACGTGGTGGACGCGACGTTCCGCCGCCCCGGCCTGGACCCGGACGGCATCGTCGTCGACATCGGGCTCGCCACCAGCGAGCTGGGCGAGGTCCTGGGCGGGCTGAACTACCGCAACCTGGACGAGGAGCCGGACTTCGCCGGGGTCAACACGTCGACGGAGTTCCTCGCCAAGGTCATCGCCGACCGGCTCGCCGACCGGGTCCACGCGGGCGCCCTCGGCGAGAACGCGCGCGGCCTGACCGGAATCACGGTGACGCTGAAAGAGTCGCACGTCGCCTGGGCCAGTTACGAGCGCGCCCTATGAGCGCATCGCAGGAGATCTGCTTCGTCGTCCCGGGCGACATCGACGACCCGGACGTGCCGAGCGGCGGCAACCGCTACGACCGGCGGCTGAGCGACGCGCTGGCCGCGTCGGGGCGCACGGTCCGGGAGCTGGCGATGCCCGGGGCGTGGCCGCGCCCCGACGCGGCCGCGCGGGACGGTCTCGCCCGGTCGCTCGGCGGCCTGCCCGACGGGAGCGTCGTCCTGATGGACGGCCTCGTCGCGTGCGGCGTCCCCGGCATCGTGGTGCCGGAGGCGGCCCGGCTGCGGCTGGCCGTCCTCGTCCACCTCCCGCTGGCGGACGAACCCGGCCAGGCCGACCTCGACGCGGGCGAGCGCGAGGTGCTGGAGGCGGCCGGGGCCGTGGTGGCGACCAGCCCGTGGGCGAAGGAGCACCTCACCGCCCACCACGGCCTGGAGGCGTCCCGCGTGCACGCCGTGACGCCCGGGACCGACCCGGCCTCGCTCGCGTCCGGCACCGACGGGACGACCCGCCTGCTGTCGGTGGCCTCGGTGACGCCGCGCAAGGGCCACGACGTCCTCGTGGAGGCCCTCGCCACCCTCGGGCACCTGCCGTGGCAGTGCGAGATCGTCGGGCCGCTGCGCCGCGACCCCGAGTACGTGACGCGGCTGCACCGGCTGATCGCCCGGCGCGGCCTCGGCGACCGCGTCCACCTGGAGGGGCCGCTGACCGGCAAGCGGCTCGACGACGCCTACGCCGGGGCCGACCTCGTCATCCTCGCGTCCCGCGCGGAGACGTACGGGATGGTCGTGAGCGAGGCGCTCGCGCGGGGCATCCCGGTCATCGCGACGGCGGTCGACGGCGTGCCCGACACGCTCGGCTGGGACCCCACGGGGGCCGTCCCGGGCCTGCTCGTGCCGCCGGACGATCCGGGCGCGCTGGCCGCGTCGCTGCGCCGGTGGCTGGTGACGCCGGAGCTGCGGGGCCGGCTGCGCGCCGCCGCCCGGCTGCGCCGCGGCATGCTCCCGGGCTGGGACGACACCGCCCGCCGCATGGCCGTCGTCCTGTCCCGCCTGCGCAGGGAGGCGCGGTGAAGGAGGAAACGGTGAGCTTCGATCCCTCCTGGCTGACGCTGCGGGAGGGCGCGGACGCCGTCGCCCGCGCCTCCGAGCTGCTGGACCCGCTCCGCGACGCGCTCCCGCCGGGCGAGCCGCTGGTCATCTGGGACCTCGGCTGCGGCACCGGCTCCCTGGGCCGCTGGCTCTCGGGACGGCTGCGCGGCCCGCAGCACTGGATCCTGCAGGACCACGACCCCGCGCTGCTCGACCTGGCCCGCGAGAACGCCTACGTCACCGCCGACGGGCTGCCCGCGACGATCGAGACCCGCAAGGGCGACCTCGGGTCGCTGCGCGCGTCCGACCTCGTCGGCGCGTCGCTCGTCACCGCGTCGGCGCTGCTGGACGTGCTGACCGCCGCCGAGATCGAGTCCGTCGCCGCCGCCGTGGGCTGCCCGGCGCTGCTGACCCTGTCGGTCGTGGGGCGGGTCCGGCTGAACCCGCCCGACCCGCTCGACGGCGAGATCGCCGCCGCGTTCGACGCCCACCAGCGCCGCGACGGCCTCCTCGGACCAGACGCCGTCACCGCCGCCACCGAGGCGTTCGGGCGGCGCGGTGCGTCCGTGCGGACGCGCCCGAGCCCGTGGCGGCTCGGCCCCGGGCAGGCCGCGCTGACCGCCGAGTGGCTGCGCGGCTGGGTCGGCGCCGCCGTCGAGCAGCGTCCCGAGCTCGGACCGGCCGCGGACGACTACCTGCGCCGGCGGCTCGCCGAGTGCGCGGCGGGCGGGCTCACCGCCGAGGTCCACCACGTCGACCTGCTCGCCCTACCCGGGGGTACACCGTGAAGAAGCTCTGGCCCCGGCTGCGCCTGCTCATCGGGCTGGGCATCCTCGCCGCACTCCTGTGGTGGCACAGCACCGACGCGTTCGTCGACGCGCTCAAGGCCATCGACGCGGGCGCCATCGTCATCGCGCTCGCCATCGGGCTGCTGACGACCGTGCTCAGCGCGGCCAGATGGTGCCTGGTCGCCCGGCGCCTGGGCCTGCCCCTGACCATGGCGGGGGCCGTGCCGGACTACTACAAGGCCCAGTTCCTCAACGCGGTGCTGCCCGCCGGTGTGCTCGGGGACGTCCACCGCGCGGTGAGCCACGGCCACCGGTCCGGTGACGTCGGCCGCGGGGTGCGTGCGGTGTTCCTCGAACGGGTCACGGGACAGGTCGTCCCAGTGCTCGTGGGCCTCGTCGTCCTGTTCACCCAGCCGGCCGTGCTGTCGGCGATGGCCCCGGCCATGACGCCCGCCCTGGTCGTGACCGCGGTCGTCCTGAGCCTGCTGCTCGTCGTGGCCCGCCGCCGCAACCGCACCGGGCACCGGGGGGCGGTGGCGGCCATGTTCGCCGACACGCGCGCCGTCCTGGACATCTGGCCCGCCATCGTGGTCCTGTCCGTGACGGCCCTGGCCGGGCACCTGGCGCTGTTCGTCGTCGCCGCCCGCCTCGCCGGCTCCACTGCGCCGCTCGCCACCCTGGTGCCGCTGCTCCTGCTGGCGCTGCTCGTGATGGTGCTGCCGGTGAACGTCGGCGGCTGGGGGCCGCGCGAGGCCGTCCTCGCCGTCGCGTTCGGCGCCGCCGGGCTCGGGTCAGCGCAGGGACTGACCGTCTCCGTCGTGTACGGGGTGCTCACGTTCGTCGCGTGCCTGCCGGGCGCCGCCGCCCTGCTGCTGAAGCGCCGCGAGGCAGTCCCCGAAGGCCGCGACCAGGCTCCGCAGCGCGTCCCGGCCCTTGCCGGCGTCGGCCAGTGACGGCCGCCCGATGACGCCCGACGCGGTGTAGGCGGCCATCCCCGCCGTCAGCAGGTGCCGCCGGTCTCCGGCCAGGTGGTCGGCGGTCCGGTACCCGTCGCGGACGAGTTCCGGGTGGGCGTGCAGAAGGATCGAGGTCTCCAGCTCGCCGGCGTGCATGTCGTCGTCGTTGGAGGTCTCGACACCCGCCGCGGCGCGCGCCTCGGCCCACTCGTCCGGGCCGGGGAACAGCGCCATGTCGCCGTGCGCCTCCTGGACGACGTTGCCCAGCACGTAGTTGCCGCCGTGCCCGTTCACCAGGACCAGCTTCGGCACCCCCGACCGGCGCAGCGACGCGGCCACGTCGCGGACCACGGCGTGCAGGGTCGCCGCCGAGATGCTCACCGTCCCCGGCCAGGCCGCGTGCTCGTGCGAGCAGGAGATCGTCACGGGCGGGAGCAGCCGCACCGGGTGCGCCGCGGCGATCTCCCGCGCGACCGTGCACGCGATCACCGTGTCGGTCGCGAGCGGCAGGAAGGGGCCGTGCTGCTCGTGGCTCCCGACCGGCAGCACCGCCACCGGGACGTCCGGAACCTCGGAACTCGTGTGCGTCGGCAACATGGCCCCAACTCTGCCGTACCGCCGGCGCCGCCGTACCCGGGGGCGGCGGCCTCAGCCGTCGAGCAGTCCCCGCACGAGCGCGCCGACCTGGGCGGGCTCGGTGAGGAATCCGTCGTGGCCGCTGGGAGACTCGATCACCCGCAGGCGGTCGGCGCCCGGGATCCCGGCGGCCAGCTCGGCCTGCTGCGCCAGCGGGTAGAGCCGGTCGGAGTCGACGCCGGCCACCAGCGTCCGGGCCGTCACCCGGCGCAGCGCCGCGGCCGTGCCGCCCCGGCCGCGGCCGGCGTCGTGGCCGTTCATCGCCTCGGTGAGCACCACGTAGCTGCCCGCGTCGAAGCGCCGCACCAGCTTGTCGGCGTGGTGGTCGAGGTAGGACTCCACCTGGTAGCGGCCGGACCGCAGGGGGTCCTCGCCGTCCTGCGCGCGGCGGCCGAAGCGGGCCTGCAGCTCCGGCTCGCTGCGGTAGGTGATGTGCGCGAGCCGGCGGGCGGTGCCCAGCCCGGCGTGCGGCCCGTGCCCCGGCGCGGCGCCGTGGTAGTCGCCGCCGCGCCAGCCCGGGTCGGCGCGGATCGCGTGCAGCTGCACCGCGGCCATGGCGATCTGCTCTGCGCTCGCCGCGGCCGCGGTGGCGAGCAGCAGCAGCGCCCCGACCCGCTCCGGATACGACACCGCCCACTCCAGCGCCCGCATCCCGCCCATCGACCCGCCGGTCACCAGCGCCCACCGCTCGATTCCCAGCGCGTCGGCGAGCTGCGCCTCGGCGGTCACCATGTCGCGCTGCGTCAGGAAGGGGAACGCCCCTCCCCAGGGCCTTCCGTCCGGCCGGGGCGAGGACGGCCCGGTACTGCCCTGGCAGCCGCCGAGCACGTTGGGGACGACGACGAACCAGCGGTCGGTGTCCAGGGGGCGTCCCGGCCCGACCAGCCCGTCCCACCATCCGGGCGTGGGGTGCCCCGGCTCGGCGGGACCGGCGACGTGGCTGTCCCCGGTCAGCGCGTGCAGCACCAGCACGGCGTTGGATGCGTCGGGGGCGAGCCGCCCCCACGTCTCGTAAGCGAGCCGGACCCCGGGCAGGACACCGCCGATCTCCAGCGGAAGCGGCCGGTCGAGCGTCACCCAGCGCCGCCGGCCGGTCGGATCCCCCTCCCGCCAGGCCCCGGAGACCGGCGGGAGGGAGATCGGCGCGGTCTCGGGATCGGCGGTCAGAGCGCGCCCTTCGCCGCGCGGAACCCGGCCTCCAGGTCGGCCTTCAGGTCGCTGACGTTCTCGATGCCGACCGAGAGCCGCACCAGCCCGGGGGTGACGCCGGCCGCGGCGTGCTCCTCGGGCGTCAGCTGGCTGTGCGTGGTGGACGCCGGGTGGATGATCAGGCTGCGCACGTCGCCGATGTTGGCGAGGTGGCTGAACAGCTGGACGCCCTCCACGAAGCGACGTCCCGCCTCGATGCCGCCGGGCAGCTCGAAGCTCACCATGGCGCCCGTGCCCTGCGGCAGGTAGCGCTGGGCGGCCTCATGCCACGGGCTGGACTGCAGCCCCGGGTAGTGGACGGCCGACACGTCGTCGTGCCGCTCCAGCCACTCGGCCAGCTCCTTCGCGTTGGACGAGTGGCGCTCCATCCGCAGGCTGAGCGTCTCCACGCCCTGCAGCAGCAGGAACGCCGAGTGCGGGGAGATGGCGGGGCCGAGGTCGCGCAGCAGCTGCACCCGCATCTTGATGCCGTAGGCGCCGGGGCCCAGCGCCGGCCAGTAGCGCAGGCCGTTGTAGCTCGGGTCGGGCTCGTTGAAGTCGGGGAACCGCTCGGGGTGCGCGCCGAAGTCGAACGTGCCGCCGTCGACCACGATGCCCGCGATGGTGGTGCCGTGCCCGCCGAGGAACTTGGTCGCCGAGTGCACCACGATGTCGGCGCCGTGCTCCAGCGGGCGCACCAGGTACGGGGTCGCGACCGTGTTGTCGATGATCAGCGGGACGCCCGCCTCGTGCGCGACGTCGGCGACGCCGCGGATGTCCAGGACGTTGCCGCGCGGGTTGCCGATGCTCTCGGCGAACACCGCCTTGGTGTTCGGCCGGATCGCCGCCCGCCAGGCGTCGAGGTCGTCGGGGTCCTCCACGAGGGAGACCTCGATGCCGAACTTCGGCAGCGTGTGCCGGAACAGGTTGTGCGTCCCGCCGTAGATCGTGGAGGCGGAGACGATGTGGTCGCCGGCGCGCGCCAGGTTCCAGATCGCCATCGACTCCGCGGCCTGCCCCGAGGAGACCGCGAGGGCGCCGACCCCGCCCTCCAGCGCGGCGACGCGCTGCTCGAAGGCGTCCTGGGTCGGGTTCATGATGCGGGTGTAGATGTTGCCGGCCTCGGCGAGCGAGAACAGGTTCGAGGCGTGCTCGGTGTCGCGGAAGACGAAGGAGGTCGTCTGGTAGATCGGCACGGCCCGCGCCCCGGTGGCCGGGTCGGGCTGGGTGCCGGCGTGCACCTGCCTGGTCTCGAACGACCAGCCGGACTCGGCGGAGGGGGCGTTCTCGGCGTGCTCACTCATGGGTCTCCTCGGGCTGTACGGGCCGGGCTGGGCGGGATCGTGCGGGACCGGCGTGCTCGTGCGGGGATGCGGCGGGCGCGGGGGGCGGGGCCGGGAGGGACGTCGCCGTGCGCGGACGCGGCCGGGTCGCCGGCGGGCGCCGCGGCGGGCGGCGTCAGGAGATCGCGCGGCAACAGCTGGTGCTGGTGACGCGCCCGTAGTCAACGTGACGGCGGGCCACAAGCAAAGTCATTGACGCAGTTTATCCTGGTCACGGCCCTGTTTGTGGGTAATGTGCATCACAGACCGTCCAAATTTGGACGGTCCCTCAGACCGTCACAAGATCATCGCGAGCGGGGGCCTCCGCGCCGAGGCGGTCCCCGCGGCCCGCGGCGGCTCCGCGGAGGCGGTCGGCGCACCCGTCCCCGGCGGCCGGAACGAGCCCCGCCGTTCCCGCCGGCCGGGCCGCCCCCGCCGCCCGTGCCGCGCGCGGTGCCTCGCCGCGCCGCACCCGCTCGGCGGCCGTGACCGCCGCCATCGCACCCGCAAGCAGGACGCCCGCGACGAGGCCGTCCGTCCAGTAGTGGTTGGCCGTCACGACCACCACGAGCACCGTGACCGGCGCGTGCATCGCGACGACCCACCGCCACCGGCTCCGCGACGCCCGCACCACCGCGACCGCGACGAGGAGCGCCCACCCGACGTGCAGCGACGGCATCGCCGCGTACTGGTTGGCGATCCCGTCCGTCGCCGCCGGATACGCGGACGGGCCGACGGTCATCATCGTGTCCACGGCGCCGATGCCGGCCAGCCGCGGCGGCGCCAGCGGGAACAGCACGTGCACGACCAGCCCCGCGCCGGTCAGCACCACCAGCTCGTTCCTCACCCTGGTATAGGACGACCGGTGCCGCACATAAAGCCAGACCAATAGCAGTGCCGTTCCGGGAAAGTGCATGCCCACGTAATAGACGTTCGCCAGGAACGCGGTGTGCTCCCATCCCAGCGCCCACTGCTGCAATTCCACCTCGCTCGGCAGCCAGGCCGCCTGGAACTCCCACAGCCGCGCCGCGTTCGCCATCGCCTCGGCGGGGCCGTGGTCGAAAAGCGTCCGCCCCCACTTGTAGAACGCGAAGAGGACCGCCAGCAGCCCCATCTCGGTGGCCAGCGGCCGCAATCCGTACCGCACGCCCCGGTTGATGGAAACGCTCAACCCGCCGATCGCCACCGCTCGTCCTCCCCGATCACCCGTCGTTCCCGCCAATAACATCCTTCGGGTACGACACCTTCCGGGCACTGGCCCCAGCCACCCGATCGGCGGGGGGAAAGCCCCGAAAGGGGGGTGGAGCCAGCCCCACCCCCTCCCGTAGATTCCAGCCATGATCACAGGCGACTGGCTCAACCCGCCCCCCGCCGCCGACCGCGACGGATCCGACCTCCTCGTCACCGCCGCCAAGGGCAGCGACTTCTGGCGGACGACCGCCTACGGCTACGACCGCGACAGCGGCCACGCGCTGCTGTCGCCGCTCGGCCCCGAGGCCGCCGTCGAGGTGTCCTTCGTCGCGGACTACGACCACCAGTTCGACCAGGCCGGCATCCTGCTCCGCGTGGACGAGGCCACCTGGATCAAGACGGGCGCCGAGTACTGCGACGGGGAACTCCAGCTCGGCGCCGTCGTCACCAACGGCGTCTCGGACTGGTCGTCCGCGCCCGTCCCCTGGGCGGGCCGCGAGGTGACCCTCCGGGCCAGCCGCAGCGGCGACGCCGTGACGATCCGGGCCCGCGCCGGCGACGACCCGTGGCACCTGATCCGGCTGGCGCCGTTCCCGGCGGGCGTCCCGGCGGCGGCCGGTCCGTACTGCTGCGCCCCCGAGCGCGACGGCCTCACCGTCCGCTTCACCCGGGTGTCGGTCGGCCCCCCGGACGAGGCTCTGCACGCCTGACCCTGTACCTGAGCGCTTACTTGGTAGTACTCTCTCGCCGCGGATTCGACTGGCGAGAGGGGCGGCGGATGCCGATCACACCGACGGTGGAGGAGCGCGCGGGATGCGGGTGGCCCGCCAAGGCGGCAGCGCGGGTGTCCCGGTGGGTCCTGCGCCCGCTCGTCGCCCGGCTGCCGTGGACGCCGTTCACGCTGCGCTTCGCCCCGCTGCTCGACCTCGGCGCGGCGCTCATGGTCCCCCCGCGCGGCACCCGCGTCACGAAGGTGAAGGGGCTCGGCTGCGCCGCAGAATGGGTCCGCGGCCGCGGCGTGCCCGCCGGGTCGGGCAAGGCCGTCCTCTACTTCCACGGCGGCGGGTTCGTCGCCTGCGGCCTGCGCACCCACCGCCGGATGCTCGCCCGGATCTCGCAGGCGGCGGGCATGCCGGTGCTGTCGGTCGCCTACCGCATGCAGCCCCGCGTCCCCATCGCCACGTCCATCGCCGACTGCGTGGACGCCTACCGGTGGCTGCTCGACAAGGGGTACGACGCGGACGACATCGTGGTCGGCGGCGACTCGGCGGGCGGCTACCTCGCCTTCATGGCACCGCTGTACGCGCTGCGCGACGGGCTGCCCCGCCCCGCCGGCATCGTCGCCCTGTCGCCCTTCACCGACCTGGACATCGACGTTAAGATCGCGCACGCCAACGCGGCGCTCGATCCGTTCATCCCGGCGCCGCGCATGTGGGACATGGTCCGCACCTGCTTCCCGGACGCCGAGTACACCGACCCGTGGCTGAGCCCCGTGCACGCCGACCTCGGCGGCCTGCCGCCCACCCTCATCCAGGCCGGCTCGATCGAGGTGATCCGCGCCGACGCCGAACTGATGGCCGAGCGGCTCGGCGCCGCGGACGTGCCGTGCACGCTGCAGATCTGGGAAGGGCAGATGCACGTCTTCCAGATCTTCGCCGACGTCTCCCGGGAGGGCCTCGCCGCGATCAAGGAGATCGGCGCCTTCGCCCGCCGGGCCGCCGGCGCCTCCGCCCGCCGGCAGGCCGCCTAGCCGGGCAGGCGCTTCCTGGTCGTCGCGTGCAGGGCCAGTGACAGCTCCACGGCCTGGTCCACGACGGCGTCGAGGTCTCGGCCCAGGCGCCCGTCCGCCCACTGCTGCGCCAGCTCGGTCATGGCGCCGGTGAACATGGTCGCGGCGATGACGACGGGCAGCTCCGGCCCGGGGCCCATCGCGATGAGACCGTCCAGCAGGCCGGTCTGCGCCGCCCTCCGCCGCACGGCCAGGACCTCGTTGCCGCGCGCCTCGGCGAACAGCACGCGCCCCCGCCGCGGGTCCTCGCTGATGAACCGGAGGACGTTGCGGACGCCGGCCCGCGTCCGCGCCTCCGGATCGGGGCCCGCCTCGTCCAGGGCGCGGGCGAGGACGTCCCCCAGCGCGGCCGCCTGCTCGTCGTAGACGGCGGCGAGCAGCTCGTCGGTCCCGGTGAAGTTCTCGTAGAAGTACCGGGTGTGCAGTTCGGCCTCGCGGCACACCGCGCGCACCGTGAGCCCGGCCTCACCCTGCTCTCCGAACAGCGCGAACGCCGCCCGGACGAGCATCTCGCGCCGCTCGTCCTTCCGCCGGGCCACGGGGACCCCGGCCCATCGGGTGGACACGCTCGCCATGGCGCTCACGATAGCAAGTCTGGACACGCGCGTAACCAATCACTTATTCTGGCTACAGTCGTAGCCAGAAAGTGGGAGACCCCGGATGAAGACCAACCCGATCGCCAAGCGGTTCGAGCAGTCCTTCGACGCCGAGATTCGCTCCAGGTTCTTCAAGGGCCTCGACTTCGCCGGCCCGGCGGGCGACCCCGGCTGGTTCGGGCCCGGCAGCGCGGTCTGGTACGTCCACTCGCACCTGCCCACCTTGATCCTGGGCCTGGTCAGCGCCGCCTACATCGAGGGCCTCGACCCGAGCATCAGCTGGATGGGCTACGACCACTCCCGCCTCGCCGAGCGCGTCGACGGCGTCCCGACCGGCAACTTCGACCCCGAAGGCGGCGCGGTGCGCCTCGCGCACTCCATCTCGTTCTTCATCGGCACCGCCTACGGCTCCACCGCGAGCGCGGAGAAGCTGGCGCGCACCGTCCGCGCCATGCACCACACGGTCAAGGGCACCCGCCCCGACGGCCTCGCCTACGACGCCGACGACCCCGAATGGCTGCGCTGGAACTACGCCACCGTCGTGTGG
This sequence comes from Actinomadura livida, assembly GCF_014648675.1. GTDB lineage: Bacteria > Actinomycetota > Actinomycetes > Streptosporangiales > Streptosporangiaceae > Spirillospora > Spirillospora livida. The sequence goes on along the minus strand of NZ_BMRO01000001.1, from coordinate 475,538 downwards.
GGCCTGGCCACCGCCCACGAGCGCTACCACCGCCGCCCGCTGCACGACATCGACCGCTACTACCGCGAGTTCGTCCGCGTGGGCGAGGCCCTGGGCGGCACCGACCTGCCCACCACCAAGGCCGAGACCGCCGAATGCCTTGAGTCGTACCTGCCGCGCCTGGCGCTCACCCCCATCAAGGCGGCTCAGACCGGCCCCAACCTGCGCGACAGCAAGGCCAAGGCATGGGAGCCCGGCAGCGAGTTCATGGACTGGGCGGCCCGCGACATGCTGCCGAAGTGGGCGCAGCGGCTGGCCCTCTACCAGCCGCCCAACCCGGTCAAGCTCCGCCTGCGCCGCACGTCCCTCTGGTTCGCCCTCAACGCCCTCCACGAGGCCACCGGTCCCCTCAAGGAGTACCGCCAGGCCCAGAAGCGCGCCGCCGGCAAGAAGGCGAACCCGTTCATCTCGACCGCCCCCACGGCCCCGGACCCGATCCTCACCCGCGAGGAGATCGAAGCCACGGCCTGACCGCCTCCCCGGAGCCCGGCTACTCTGCCGCCATGCATCGCAGCCGACTGGTCGGGATCCTGATCGACACCCCCGCCGACGAAGCCGCCAGGGCGGCGGACTTCTGGTCCGCCGCCCTGGGCGCCACGACCTTCCCCGCTCCGGGCGAGGAGCAGTTCACCGTCCTGAACCGCGCCGTCCCGGATCTGTTCACCGTCGTCCAGTCGGTCGACGGCCCCCCGCGCTACCACGTCGACATCGAGACCGACGACCTGGAGGCGGAGGTCGCCCGCCTGACGGCCCTGGGCGCGGAACCGGTGTCCAGGTGGAAGGACGCCCACACCCTCCGCGCCCCAGGCGGCCACCTGTTCTGCGTGGTCCCGATCCACAGCGACCCCGAAACCTTCGCCGCCAACGCCCGAACCTGGCCCTGACCCCGCATCAACGGACCTCGCGCCTCTATGACGCCTGAGCGCGGTGCATCAGCATTCGCCGCGCCAGACCACCTTGGTCACGACCGTGCCCGGCAGGAAGTCGCGCTTGTACGCGCCGGGGCCGGGGTTGTAGTGGAGGCAGGTCGTGTTGCTGTAGTCCCCGAGGGACCAGTAGACCTGGATGTGGTCGGCGTTCGGATACGGGACGCCGTTGTTGAAGATCGAGCCGGCCCTGACGCTGCCGGTCCAGTTGCCCGCTCTCTTCAGCACGAGCCCGCCGGTCTGATCGTACGAGGAGTACAGGCAGAAGTAGCCCTTCGCGCAGTCGGGCGGATTCGGCTCGGCCGCGGCGGCGGGTGCGGCGACCAGCAGCCCCGCGCCGATGAGCGCCGATGCGGCCGTGGTCACGATGGTACGCCTTGACATCTTTCTTCCCCTTTGAGCTGTCCTGTCGATTGGCATCGACGGCGGTCCGGGGCCGGACGGCCGGCCGAGGAGTTCCGGTGGCCCCGCCGCCCAGCCGGGTCCTGATCAGTAAGGCAGCCGCCGACTTCAGACCTGCCTCAGACCGGCTTCATCACTGATCAGCGTTCGTGCCGGCAGCGGCTCCGGCCATTCCCCGACGACCACTGCCGGATCGGTCAGTGGCCGCCTCGTGTGCGGAGGTCGTCGAGGTGGGCGGCCAGGGCGGTGCTCATACGGGCCGGGGTGGTGGTCCGGGGGTGCAGGGCGGCGTGGACGGCCAGGCCGTCCACCAGCGCGTGCAGGCGGTCGGTCTCCAGTTCGGTGTCGGCGTCCGGGGCCAGGGACTCGACCACGGTGCGGCAGCCCGAGCGCAGGGCCTCATGGGCCTCTTCGCACAGGGCGCGCAGTTCCGGGCTGACGAGCGCGCGGGCGGTGAAGGCCAGCCAGACCTGGTTCTCGGCGGCGCGTTCGGCGTCCATGGGGAGGAGCTCGTGCAGGACGCGGACGGCGCGCTCGCGAGGGTCGCCGTCCGCCGGCAGGGCCGCGGCTATCCGCTCCTCGATCCGCTCGATGATCGTGCGGAGGGTGAACGCCAGCAGTTCGGGCTGCGTGGCGAAGTAGTGCCGCAGCGATCCCGTCGACAGGCCGGCCTCGCGTGCGACGTTGCGCACCGAGGCCCGGTCCAGCCCGTCCCGACGGATGACCCGCCACACGGCCGTGACCACTTCCCGCCGGCGCCTGGCCGGATCCACCACCTTCGGCATGCGGCTTTTATAGCACGACTGTGTTACTTTGAAGGTTGTAGCACGGTCGTACTAAAAAGGGATCCATCATGAAGCGTGGCCTGCCCGGCGTCCTCATCGCGGTTCCGCTCCTGCTCGCCGGTTCCGGGCTCGCCGCGGCGGGGGCCGTGCAGGCCGCCTCCGGCGGCGCCTTCGGAACCGGGGAGCGGCGCTTCACCACGTCCACCGCGGCGCTCAAGACCGACGAGATCGAGGTGGGTGCGGAGACGGCCCGCGCCGGAGACCCGATGCCCGATGCCGGGGAACTCGCCGAGGTCGAGATCGTGGTCCGGCCGGCCGATCCCCGCGTGCCGCTGTTCGTGGGGGTGGGGCCGAAGGCGCGGGTCGAGGGCTATCTGCGCGGGGTGGCGCACGAGGAGTTCGTGTCGGCCGACCTCAGCCCGTTCGCGCCGGTCTTCCGGCGGCTGCCGGGGACGCCCGAGGCCGCGGCGCCGTCCCGGCAGTCGTTCTGGGTGGCGAGTTCCTCGGGCACCGGTACGCGGACCCTCAGGTGGGGCAAGACCGGTGGCGCGTGGTCCGTCGTGGTGATGCGCCTGGACGGCCGGCCGGGCGTGGACGCGCACGCCTCGATCGCCTTGCGGTTCGGCATCCTGCCGCCCGCCGCGGTCGTCACCCTGGTCGCCGGAACGGCCCTGCTCGTCTGGGCCGTGCGCCGCCGCCGCACCGCCTGACCGCATCGACCGACGGGACGGGACGTCTCAGGCCGGGTCGCTGGACGGCCGCCACGGCGGTCTGTGCGCGCAGGAGCAGGCTCCGGGACTGCTCGTCGAGGTCGCCGGGCCGCAGGTACCGCCCGTGCGCGGTGCGCGCGAGCCGCTGCGCCCTCGCGGCCCGACCGCGGATCGGCCAGGTGCGCCGGGGCTCCGCGGGACGCCGCTCGAACGATCGTCGCCGTCCCGCCGGTACGCCTCCAGGAGGTCGCCGGGGACGGCCCGATCGAATTCCCGCTGGTGGGCGCCCTCGGCGACCGGCACGCCGAACCACCGGCCGTCGGCGCGGACGACGCCGTCGCGCAGGAGGCGGACCCGGCAGCGGGCCGGAACCGAGCCGTCCAGGAGCTCGAACGCGAGCGGATCGGTGCCGCTCGGCGCCCGGGTGACGCGCGCCAGGCCGACGCGTTGCTCCTGGGGAAGATCCGGTACGGCGTAGGCGACGATGTCGTCTCCCGGCCGCAGGTCGGCGAAGCCGAGGTCGACCAGCAGGTCACCGTCGCCGGGCGGGTCGGCCGAGACCGGGCGGTAGGTGAACGAGAAGGGCGTCTTGGCGACGTCGAGCCGTTCGCCGCGCACGGAGTAGTGGACGCGCAGCGCTTCGCCGACCACCCCGCCGTCGGCGTCCGCGAGCGGGGCCAGGCGTCCGCCGAGCGGACCGGCGATGAACGGGAGCACCGCGTGCCGCCCGCCGGCCCCCGGCCCGGAGGCGGCCCGGAACGCCCGGGTCGCGAGGTCCGCCGCCGCCTGCCGCCATCGCCTCGGGACATGCTCGGTCCTACGGTCCACGGGGACTCCCGTCCAGATACCGCCGTGCTGCGCGGCCGCCTGTCCTGACGGAGTGGACGGGGGCCGGGCTCCCATGGTTCCACGGCGTTTCTCCCGGGAGGTCAGGTATGCCAGTGGCCCACCAGGTCCGCGTAGAGGCGACTGCGGGCCTGGAGGGTCTCGTGGGTGCCGAGGAGGGGAGTGGGGCCGTCCAGGAGGAGGACCTTTCCGGCGCGTTCGGCGGACGTCATGCGGTGCGCGATGACGATGAGCGTTCTGCCGCGGGCGGCCAGGGCCCGTTCGGCGCGGGCCTCGGCGGCGGGGTGCAGGTGGCTGGTCGCCTCGTCCAGGACGATGACCGGGGCGGGGGACAGGTGCGCGCGGGCCAGGGTGATGAGCTGGCGTTCCCCGTGGGAGAGGTCGCCGCCGCCCGGCGGGATGCCGGCGTCGTATCCGCCGAGGCGCTCGACGGTCTCGGTGAGCCCGACGGCGCGCACGGTCTCGTCGAGCTGCGCGGTGGTGGCCCCCGGGCGCAGGTACGCGAGGTTCTCGCGCAGCGTCGCGGCGAAGACGTAGCTCTCCTGCGGGATGAGCGCGACCGCCGACCGCAGCCGTTCTTGGCCGAGTCGGGGCAGGGGGACGCCGCCGAGCGTCACGCTGCCCCGCTGCGGCGGGAGGAGGCCGGTGAGGAGGTTGGCGAGGGTCGACTTCCCGGCGCCGCTGGGGCCGACCACCGCCAGGTGCGTGCCCTCCGGGACGCGCAGGGACAGGTCCCGCAGGACGGGGTCGGCGTGCGGGGAGTAGGCGAAGGTGACGCCCTCGGCCTCGATGTCGAAGGACGCGGCGACGGCGGGTGCGGCGGCCGGGACGGGGAAGTCGGTGGCGGGGCCGGCGCAGGTCTCGGCGAGCCGGCCGAGGATCACGGCGAGGCTGAGCAGCAGGGTGCCGCCCGCGTCGACGAGGACGGTGATGCCCGGCTGGAGCCCGGCGACCAGGTAGCCCGCCGCGCCCGCGATCTGCCCCGGCGTGAGCCCGTGCTGCTCGGTCAGGTAGGGGGACAGCAGCAGCAGGGCGATCAGCGGCACGTGCACGCCCAGGGCGAGCACCGGCAGGCGGACCAGGCGGGTGCGGGCGTACGCGCGCAGCGCCGCGGCCTGGGCGTCGATCACCTCCCCGACGGCGCGGGCGGCGCGGTCCTCCGCCGCGCAGGCGACGACGTCCCGGACGCCGCCGACGACCGCGGCGGCGCTCTCGCCGATCCGCTCCGCCTCCCGGACGACGGCCCGGTAGCGGCGGATCTGCAGGCCGACGCACGCCGCGAACACCGCGAGGGCGAGCGCCACCGACAGGCAGATGACCAGGGCCAGCGGCGGCGAGAGCAGGGCCAGGCCGAGCAGCGCGGCGACACCGGCCGACAGCAGCTGGCGGACGTTGCGCAGCGCGGTGCCGAGCAGCACCCGGACGGCCTCGGCCTGCTCGGTCACCTGGGACACGCCCGCGCCCCCGGCGCCCGGCGCCCGGTCGGCCATCCGGTCCAGGGAGGCGGTGACGACCTCCTTCACCAGGGAGTCGCGCAGCGGCTCCACGGTGGCGGCGAGCCACGGGTAGATCCGGCCGGTCCCGACCGCCCCGGCGACGTACAGGACGGCGAGGGCGCCGAGCCAGCCGAGACCGATGAGCGGCCGCCCGGCGAGGAATCCCTGGTCGACGGCCCGCGCGAGGAGGAGACCGGACGCGAACGCCGGGAGCGATTCGAGGGCGGACCAGGCGGCGAGGCGCCGCACGGCCGGCCACCGCCCGTGAAGGTGGCGGTGCAGCAGCCGGGCGGCGGGCGGGGCGGTCATGCGCCCGCCGCCGCTCCGGCCGCGGACGCGGAGAACACCGCCCGGTAGGCGGGATCGGGCCACAGGTCCGCGTGGGCGGCGAGGGCCCGCACCCGGCCGGCGTCCAGCCAGGCGACGAGGTCGGCGCGGGCGGCGGTGGCGGGGCGGCGGGCGACCACCAGGCTGGTGCGGCCGGCCAGGATCCGCTGGAGCGCCCGGGTCACCTTCAGCTCCGTGGCGGTGTCGAGGCTGCTGGTGGCGTCGTCCAGGACCACGATCCGGGCCCGGGTGAGCGCGGCGCGGGCCAGGCCGAGGCGCTGGAGTTCGCCGCCGGAGAGCGGCGCGTCGGTGAGCGGGGTGTCGTATCCGTCCGGCAGCGCCCGGATGAAGCCGTCGGCGGCGGCGGTCCGGGCGGCGTCGCGCACCTCGCCGCGGGTCGACTCGGGACGCGCGTAGGCGATGGTGTCGTGCACGGTGGCGCCGAGCAGCGCGGGACGTTCGAAGGCGTAGGCGACGGCGCGCCGCACCTGCGGCAGGGGGACCGCGGTGACGGGGACGCCGTCGAGTTCGACGACCCCCTCGTCGGGATCGAGGAGCCGCCCGACCGTCGACACCAGCACGCTCTTCCCCGTCCCCGAGGCGCCGACGACCGCGACGGTGGCGCCGGGCGGCACGTCGAGGTCGAGCCCGTCCAGGACGGCGCGGCCGCCGATCCGCACGGTGACGCCCTTCAGCCGGAGCCGCCCGGGGCCGTCCGGCAGCGGCACCGGCCGGGCGGGCGGCCGCACCGCCGGGGCGGCCGCCAGGACCTCGTCGACCCGCCCGGCCCCGACCTGGCAGTTGAGCAGCGCGACGAAGGTGTCGAAGAGCGACGCCGAGGCGGTGGCCATGGCGGCGTAGGCGACGCTCGCCACGAGCTGGCCGGTGGTGATGTCGCCGGTGGCCAGCCGGATCCCGGCGGTGCCGACCACCAGCACCTGGGTGAGGGGGGCCAGCAGGGCGAGACGCCGGCTCACCCGTCCCTGCGCCGCCCAGGTCTCGTGACCGGCCCGGCGAAGGTCCGGCAGGGGTTCGAGAATGCGCCGGACCTCGGCCGCGGCCGTGCCGCTCGCCCGGATAGTGCGGATCCCCTGCCGGGCGTCGAGCAGGCGGGTCGCGATCGCCGCCTGGCAGCGCTGGTAGCGCGCGAACGGCTCGGTCGCCTGGACGACGAAGACGCGCAGCGCCACGATCATCGGCGGGATCCCGGCCGCGAACGCGACGGCGAGCCACCAGTCGATCAGGGCGAGCGCGGTCAGCGCGCCCGCCGTGGTCACCAGCGCGGCCGCGGCCGTCAGCAGCAGGACGGGGAAGGCCGCGGGGCCCGAGGCGCTCTCGGTGAGCCTGGACAGCACGTCCCCGGTGGGGAAGCGGTGCCGCCCCTGCGTCCCCAGCGCCAGCACCCGGCCGAGCAGCCGGTGCCGCAGCCATGCGGTGATGTCGCTGCCGCAGTAGGCGCCGAGCACGTCCTCCCCGGCGTCGGCGAGGGCCGCCAGGGCGAGGACGAGCGCGAGCCGCGCCGTGGCCGTGCCGAGGCCCTCCTGGGTGCGGGCGGCGTCGACGGCCCCGGCGAGCATGACCGGCGTGGCGAGGGTCGCGGCGACGCGGACGGCCGTGAGCACCGCCAGCGCGCACATCCGCAGCCGGAACCGGCGCATGGCCTCGCGCAGCCGCCGCCTTCCCGCGGCGCGCAGCGCGGCGGACGCCGCCGGCCCGCCGGGCAGGGGGCCGGGCCCGTCTGCGGGTGCGGCTTCGGGCGCGCCTCCGGTTCCGTCCAGGCCACCGGCCGCGCCCGGTTCCGTCGGTGTCCGGACCACCCTCGTCGGCTCCGTCCGTCGTCGCGGTGCGTCATCTACACTTGTCGATGGGTCCGGTCACGGACCGGCTCATGGCCGGCCCGTGACCGGGGTTCTGCGGGCCGGGGTCATTCAGGGGTCCCGGATTCCGCATGGGATGTGCGGTGTCAGATGCACGAGATGCCGACGCACACCGTGTTCAGCAGCGTGAGCAGGCCGACGCACGCGCACGTCCCGCCGAGCGCGATCCCCTCGATCTCGATGGGGTCGGTCTCGGGCAGCTCCTGCAGAGCGGCCACGACGTCACCGTCGAACGTGTTCATGTGTTTTCACCTCCTTTCCTGGTCCGATACGTAGGCCCGCTCCGCCGTGAGGCAGAAGCGGACCACCGCTTCACGCAGGACCGGGGGCCATGCCTGGACGACCCCGTTGTGGTCGCCGTCGGCCTCCAGGTAGTCGAAGTCGACTCCTTCGGTCCTGCCGAGTTCGAGTAGGCGGGCGCGCAGTGCCCTGGACTGCGCCACCGGGATGACCTCGTCCCGGGTGCCGTGGACGAGCAGCAGCGGCGCGGCGAGGCCGGCGCAGGCGCGCAGGACGTCCCGTCCGGTCTCCGGCCCGCCGGGCGCGTCGCACCGGCTCAGCCGCGACACGCGGTCCCGTACGGTGCCGGGCGCGCTGCCGTGCAGGCTCGCGGCGGAGGTGAACGGCGCCAGCGCGGCGCACCCCGACCACAGGCCCGGGGCGTGGCACGCCGCCAGCAGCGCGAGGAAGGCGCCGTAGCTGCCGCCGAGCACGACCGGGCGCGGCAGGCCGGCGGCGTCGCGGTCGCGTGCGATCTCCCGGGCCAGGTGGACGACGTCGTCGAGGTCGGGGCCGCCCCAGTCGCCGATGACGGGCCGCAGGTGCCGCTCGCCGTAGCCGGTGCTGCCCCGGTAATTCGGCGCGGCCACGGCGACGCCGGCCGCGGCGAGGTGCTGGAAGAGGGGCTCGAACTCCAGCCGCCAGGCCGCCAGGGGGCCGCCGTGCAGGGCGAGCACCAGGCGGGGCGCCCGCCGCCAGCCGGGGCCGCCGTAGACGATCGTCTCGACCGGCCCCGCCGGGCCGGGCAGCTCGACCGCTTCCGCGCCCGCCCAATCCGCGCTCGTGCTGGAACCGCCTGCCCCGAGGTCGTCTGGAGCCAGCCACCAGCCCGCGGCGGGCGGATGCGGGACCGTGGCCAGGGTGGGCGGCCGGTCCGGGGCGGCGAAGCGCAGGTGGATCCGGCCGTCCCGCGCCCAGCAGGCGGGCGGCCACAGCATTCCCGGCGGTCCGGGGACCGCGGTGACGCGCTCCCATCCGGGCGCGTAGACCGCGAGGCCTTCCACGGCGCCCCGCGTCTCCCGGACGAGCAGGTTCTCCCCGGCGTCGTCGAAGGCCAGCGGCGCCCGCGGACGCTCGGACCGGTTGAGGGCGTCGGGGAACCGCACCGGCCCGCCGCCGGGGAACCGCAGCCCGGTCTGCGCGGTGCCGGGCGGCTGGGCGCCCGGCGACGTCGTGGTGACGGCCAGGACGCCGGAGCGGGGGCTGTAGGCGGCGATCCGGTCGGTGGTGGTGTCGGAGACCGACCAGAGGCGGCGCCACGTGCCGTCGCGCAGGTCGACGCGGATGCCGGCGGTGCGGTGCTGGGCGGAGGCGTGGTCGAGGGCGAGGGTGCGTCCGCCGTCGAGCCAGACGCCGCCGGACAGCACGCCGGGGATCCGGACGATCGGTTCGAGGGCCGGGGAGGCCCAGCGCAGCCACCAGATCCGGGAGTGCCGCTCGTCCTCCGCGGTGACGAGCACCACGGTGCCCTCGGGCGCCGGGGCGGCCAGCAGGAAGCCGGCCGCCATGACCGGGACCGGCCACGAGCGGGTGATCCGCAGGCCCGGGCCGGACGGCTCCGCGGCGAGCACGGTCCCGTGCCCGGCCGTCGCACCGTCGCCGCCGGTCGCGGGGCGCAGGATCAGGACGCGGCCGTCGTCCAGCGGCAGCACGCCGCACCGCCGGTCGAGGCCGCCGACGCCTCCCGCCTCCTCGCCGGTGAGCGTGCTCCGGGACGGGACGGGCCGAGTGAGGTCCCATCTCTCCAGCGTCACCTCGTCCTCGACGGCGCGCAGGCAGGCCGCCCAGCCGCCCTCCTCGGCGAAGGCGAACCCGAACCGGCTCGGCACCGGCGGCACGTCCCGCGCGACGGGTTCGCGGACGGGGGCGCTCATGACACCCGCTCCGCGCCGGCGCCCGTGACCGCCGCGCTTCCGGCCAGGCCGTCCGGGACGTCAGCCGTCCACAGCCGAGGCGTGCCGTGCGACGTCCGCTGCAGGAAGGCCAGGATTCCGCTCATCCCGTCGCCCCACGTCACCGAGACCTGCCCGAACTCGTCGGGGAACACCGATCGCCCGTCGCGGTTCGCCCGGTTGGCGACGATGGTCCGGGCGAGCCGCCAGGCGGCGTCCCGGTACCGCCCGTCGCCGGTGAACGCGGCCATGTCGAGCAGGAAGTCCCCGTTGCCGGCGAGCCCGTGGCACTGCCCGAGGGGCGCGCGCCAGCGGTGGTCCAGCACCGCCTGCGCGGCCTGCTCGGCGCCCCGGGTGAAGCGCGCGTCGCCGGTGGCGTCGCCCAGCCGCACGAGGAAGCCCCCGATCCCGGCCGCGCCGTGGCACCAGTACGGCGCCGTCGGCGCGTCGCCGGGACCGGCCCCCCACATCGCGGACCGGCCCGTGACGGTCGCCTCCTCCAGCAGGTCCTCCCCGACGGCGGCGGCCAGCGCGAGGTGGTCGGCGCGGCCGGTCGCCCGCGCGCACGCGGTCAGGAAGTAGCCGACGCCGGCGACGCCGTGCGCGAACCCGTAGTACCGCCGCCCGGCGAGCTTCGATTCGTGCTGGGCCGGGGTGCTCCAGGAGAGCCGGCCGGACCGGTCCTCCACCGAGGCGGCCAGCGCGTCGGCGGCGGCCGCCGCCCGCTCGGCGTAGCGGGCGTGCCCGGTGAGGGTCCACAGGTGCAGGGCGGTGAGCCCGATGCCGGCCGTCCCGTGGGTGATGTCGGGGGCGTCGGCCGCGGCCGGGAGCCGGTCGGCCAGCGCGAGGGCGCCGTCGACGAGCTCGCCGTCGTCCGTCGCGAGGCCCGCGTCCAGCACCGCCCAGGCCGCGCCCGCCGTGCCGAAGTAGAGCCCGGCGGGGCGGGCCGTCCCGTCGTCCAGCCGGGTGAGGATCCACCGGCCCGCGCGGGCGATCGCCTCCGGGAGACGGCGGTCGCCGGTGAGGTCGTAGCAGCGGGTCAGCGCGCCCAGCGGGCCCGCGGCGCCGTGCTGCAGGCTGCAGGGGTCGGGCGCCCCGTGGACGCAGGACGCGGGCCACAGCGAGCCCTCGGCCTCGGGGTCCATGGCGGCGAGGAGGTGCTCGGTGATGCCGGTCACGACCTCCCGGTTCTGCTCGCGCAGCCACCCGGAGCGGAGCCGCGGGCCGGCGGCCGGGGCCGGCCGCGGGGCGCCCGCGTCGCCGGACGACGCCGCCGCGAGTTCCGCACGCGCCCGGTCGGGGCTCCAGCGGCTCCGGGGGTCGCCGGCCATCAGCCCGAGCAGCAGCGGGATCAGCGGGGCGGGCAGGTCGAGGCCCTGGGTGCGCGCGGTCAGCAGCTCCGTGAGCCGTTCGGCCGGCGGCCGCGCCACGGGCCGCTCGTCCAGGAGGTAGGGCGGGCCGCCGGTGAGCACGTGGCAGAGCGTCGCGCCGAGCGCGAACCGGTCCGCCGCGGGGTCGGGGGCCGCGCCGTCCATCTGCTCGGGCGCCGCATAGCCCGGGGTGCCGGCGCGCAGCGGGACGGCGTCCGGGGAGCCCGGGGCGACGGCCAGCTCCAGGTCGATCAGGATGGGCGCGCCGTCCGGGCGGACCATGATGTTGTTCGGGGTGAAGTCGCGCACGACGAGCCCGGCGCCGTGCGCCCGGATCATCAGGTCGGTGAGCCGGACGGCCATCTCCAGCGCGGGGGCCAGGTGCGGGCCCCAGCCGCGGTCGCCGAGCAGATCCGCCGTCCACTTCCCGAGGGTGGTGCCCGGGATCAGCTCCTCCGCCAGGAACAGGTGGCCGCTCTGGGTGAACAGCCGGACCGGGCGCGGCGCCAGCCCCAGGTGCTCGACCGCCTCGAGCGCGCGGGCCTCGGCGCGCAGGAGGTCGCGGGCGTCGTTCCCGTCCTCGTCGGCGGCCACGTGCGGGCGGGCCTCCTTGAGGACGACCGGGTCGCCCGTCTCGGTGTCGAGGGCACGGTAGACACCGCCTTTGTTGGTGTGGCGGATCGCCTCCCGGACGGTGAAACGCGTCCCGATCAGAAGCTCGTTCTGGTTGGCGTCGGCGCCGTTTCCGTTCGCGTCGCCGGTTCCCTTTCCGCTGTGGCCGGAGTCGGCCGCCCGATGATCCGGAAAGGGGCAGCTGACCCAGGAGGGAGGCGTGTATCTTCCGATGCGCTGGTCTTCGACCGGGTTGCCGTCCGGGTCGAGAATCATCCATGTGTAGAAGCCGTCGTTGGTTATCCGCCGCTCTTCGGTGAAGGCGCCGTAACGGTAATGGACGAGACTGCCCGGTGCGTAGGGGCGGTCGGACAGAATGCGCGGGCCGGGCAGGCCGGCCGTCGCCCGGTGCAGTTCCAGCGCCAGCCGGACGGCCTCCTCATCGCTCACCGGGTAGACGGTGATGAACTTTCCGGAATGGCCGCGGGAGGTGTTGCGGGCGTTGAGCGCCGCCACCTGGTCGTGGGCGGCGGCGAACTTGAACGCGGAGCCGGCGGCGAGGAGCACCGCGAGCGAGCGGGCGAGCACCTCCTCGGCCGACGCCGGGGTGGCGGAGACGTGCAGCTTCCAGCCCTGAGCTGGGCATTCGACTCCTTCGGGGAGCACGTGGCACCACATGGCGTCCCGGCGCACCGTCCAGCGCGCACCGGCCCGCCCGCCGTCCCGCCCACCGTCTCGCGCCGCGGCGACCGCCCGGTCGAGGACGTCGGCCAGGCGGGTGTCGCCGCTCTCCCCGGCCGCGGCCGCGGCCCGGGAAAAGACGCTGAAATTGAAGTCAGCCATGGTGTTCCGCCGCTCCCTTTTCGTCCGCCGACCGGGGATTCCGCGTCCCCGGCGCGATCTTTCCGCCTTCGATCAATGGTGTTCGGCCGATCGATCGACTGCCTTCGGCGAACGAGGACACGTTAGCCATGAATCCTCCGTGATTGCCAGAGTGAATTCCCGTCCAGACGTGCGCCGCGGCGGTAGAAAAGTGTTACCCGGAAGAACATATCGGTGTGACAGGTGTGCCGTGAGTGGTCACCGAGGGCGGGTGAGCGCCCCGCAATTTGGCGATTTGTCCGGCTCGTCCGAGTGGTGGATCGGCGGCGACTTTGCCAATTCGGTGTCGAATCGTTTTCTCAGGCAGTCATGGCCGATGGCCGCCATGGCGACCCCTGGCAGGCCGCCGCCCGGCTGTGCTAGAGGGGAGCCGTTCTCGCGGTGTACGGCGGAATCCGGCACGCCATTCGTGACCCGGGGGGCCCGCCCCCGGGTCACGCTCCCGGGAAGGGCGGGCCGGCCTCGCTCAGCGGGGAGGCGAGTCGACGGCCTCCGGGGCGAGGATGCGGTCGAGGACCATCGCGGCGCAGCCGGTGAGGCCCGCGGCCTCGCCGAGGCGGCTGGGCTCGATGCGCAGGTTGCGGGTCGCGAGGGCGGTGGCGCGCTGGTAGACGACCTCGCGGAGACCGGCGATCAGCGGCTCGTCGGCGCCGACGAGGTCGCCGCCGAGGACGACGACGGCCGGGTTGAGCAGGTTGACGGCGGTGGCGACCACCTCGCCGATGCGGCGGCCGGCCTCGCGGAGGAGCGCGACGGTGCCGGGGTCGCCCGAGCGGGCCAGGGCGGCGAGGCCGGCCAGGTCGTGCGCCGGCGAGCGGGCCAGGAGGGCGGTGCCGCCCGCGACGGCCTCGACGCAGTTGACGTTGCCGCAGCGGCAGGGGGTCTCCGCCGAGGACGGGACGGGTACGTGCCCGATCTCGCCGGCGGCGCCCAGGGCTCCGCGCTGGATGCGGCCGCCCGCGATGAGGCCGGCGCCGATGCCCGTGGAGACCTTGACGAACAGGAGGTCGTCCACGCCGGGGTGGGCCTGGTGCTCGCCGAGGGCGGCGGCGTTGACCTCGTTGTCGAGGTAGGCGGGGACGCCGAAGCGGCCGGAGATCGGAGGGCCGATCTCCACGGCGTCCCAGCGTCCCGCGGCGTGCTCCACGGCGTCGGGGACGCCGAGGCCGACGCCGCGGACGGTGGCGGCGTCGATCCCGGAGTCCGCCAGCAGCGATGTCCACTGGTCGAGGAGCCGGGGGAGCGTCTTGCCAGGGGTGGCCTCGGGCGGCGGGCCGTCGGCGCGGGTGATGACCGCGCCCGCCAGGTCGCAGACGGCGACCTGGCCGCGGGACTGGCCGAGGTTGGCGACGAGGACGGTGCCGCCGGCGGCGTTGAACTCCAGGCGGGCCGGGGGGCGGCCGCCGGTGGAGGGGCCGTCCGCGCGTTCGACGACGAGGCCGCGGGCGACGAGGTCGGCGACGCGGGAGGCCACGGCGGGGCGGGACAGCCCCGTGACGCGCCCCAGTTCGGCGCGGGTGGCGACACCGTCCTCGCGGATCAGGCGCAGGATGTCGCCGCTCGTGGACGGGCGGCCGGCGGGACGCGGCATCCGGTCAGTCAAGCACGTCCGTGTTCAGTACGTCTAGTTGACGCAAGAGGATGACTTATGTAAAAGAAAATTCGTAAGTGGGTTGTCTCGCTTACCTATGTCTCGGTAGCTTGATCGCGAAGATCCCCCTTCGTCCTGGAGCGTCTGATGGCCGTCCATCCCGTGCTGGCGGAAGTGACCCGGCGTGTCGCCGAGCGGAGCGCCGGAGCGCGAGGCGCGTACCTGGAGCGGATCCGGGACGCGCGGACCGAGGGCCCGGTGCGCGGCGGCATGGGCTGCGCGAACCTCGCCCACGGCTTCGCGGCCTGCGGCGCCCAGGACAAGCTGTGGCTGAGGGGCGGCGTCACCCCCAACATCGCGATCGTGTCTGCGTACAACGACATGCTGTCCGCGCACCAGCCCCTCCAGGACTACCCCGACCTGCTCAAGGCCGCGATCCGGGCGGCCGGGGGGACGGCGCAGTTCGCCGGGGGAGTGCCCGCGATGTGCGACGGCATCACGCAGGGCCGCGCCGGCATGGAGCTGTCGCTGTTCAGCCGGGACGTGGTGGCGATGGCGACGGCGGTGGCGCTGTCCCACGACATGTTCGACGGCGCGCTGCTGCTCGGCGTCTGCGACAAGATCGTCCCGGGGCTGGTGATCGGGGCGCTGTCGTTCGGGCACCTGCCGGTGGTCCTGGTGCCGGCCGGGCCGATGGCGTCCGGGCTGCCCAACGACGCGAAGGCGAAGGTCCGCAAGCGGTTCGCGGCCGGGGAGGCCGGGCGCGACGAACTGCTCGCCGCCGAGGCCGCGTCCTACCACTCGCCCGGCACGTGCACGTTCTACGGGACGGCCAACTCCAACCAGCTCCTGATGGAGGTCATGGGCCTGCACCTGCCGGGCGCGAGCTTCGTCCCGCCGGGCAGCAAGCTGAGGGACGCCCTCACCGAGGCGGCCGGGCGGCGCGTCCTGCAGCTGACCGATCTGGGCGACCACTACACGCCCATCGGCGAACTCCTGGACGAGCGCGCGTTCGTCAACGGCGTCGTCGCGCTGCTCGCCACCGGCGGCTCGACGAACCACACGCTCCACCTCGTCGCGATGGCCGCCGCGGCCGGCATCGAGCTGACCTGGGACGACTTCGACGAGCTGTCCAGGGTCACGCCGCTGCTCACCCGCCTCTACCCGAACGGGTCCGCCGACGTGAACCACTTCCACGCGGCCGGCGGCACCGCGTTCCTCATCGGCGAGCTGATCGACGCCGGGCTCCTGCACGCGGACGCGCGCACGGTCGGCGGCGACACCCTCGCCGACTACCGGCGCGTCCCGGAGTTCGCGGGCGGCAGGGCCGAGTGGCGGGAGGCCGTCACCGAGTCGGGCGACACGGACGTCCTGCGGCCGGTGGCGGAGCCGTTCGACGCGCAGGGCGGGCTGCACACGGTGCGCGGCAACCTCGGCCGGGCGGTGGTCAAGGTGTCCGCGGTCCGTCCCGAGCACCGGACGGTCGAGGCCCCGGCCCGCGTGTTCGACTCGCAGGAGGACCTCCAGGACGCGTTCGCCGCAGGGGAGCTCGACCGGGACGTGGTGGCGGTCGTCCGCAACCAGGGGCCGCGCGCCAACGGCATGCCGGAACTGCACCGGCTCACCCCGCCGCTGTCGGTCCTGCAGGACCGGGGGCACCGCGTCGCGCTGGTCACGGACGGACGCATGTCGGGCGCCTCGGGGGCGGTGCCCGCCGCGATCCACGTGTCGCCGGAGGCGGCCGCGGGCGGGCCGCTCGCCCGCGTCCGCGACGGCGACGTCGTCCGGCTCGACGCGGACGCGGGCGTGCTGGAGGTTCTCGTCCCGGACGGGGAGTTCGCCGCCCGCGAACCCGCGGCCGGAGACGCCGGACGCGCATGGGGCACCGGACGGGAGCTGTTCCAGGCGTTCCGGCACGCGGTCGGCCCGGCCGAGCGCGGCGCGGGGGTCTTCACATGAGCGAAGCGAACCGGGGGGCGTGGGGGGTCGTCCCCCCACAGGGTGCAGGCGTGAGCGGAGCGCACCGGCCGTGGCTGGTCGCGGACGTCGGCGGCACGAACGCGCGGTTCGCGCTGGTGGACGGCCCGGACGGCGCCCCCTACCGCGTCCGTTCGCTGCCGACCCGCGACCACGCCGGGCTCGCCGAGGCCGCGGCCGCGTACCTCCGCGAGCACGCGGGAGGCGTCCGGCCGTCCGCCGCGTGCCTCGCGGTGGCGGGGCCGGTCACGGGCGAGACGTTCCGCCTGACCAACGCGGGCTGGCCGAAGGGCACTCCGGAGGAGGTCCGAGCCCACCTCGGCCTGCCTCACCTAGAGGTCATCAACGACTTCGAAGCCCTCGCCCTGGCGCTTCCGCGCCTGGGCCCTGACGACCTGGTCCCGATCGGTGAGGACCGTCCGTCCGCCGGCGGGACCCTCGCGGTGGTCGGTCCGGGTACCGGCCTGGGCGTGGCGGGTCTCGTCCCGACTCCGTCCGGGTGGGTGCCGCTGCCCGGTGAGGGCGGCCAGGTCGACATCCCGGCCGCGACCGACCGGGAGATCGAGGTCGCGCGGCTGCTGCGCGCCGAGCGCGGCTCCGCGACCGCCGAGCTGCTGCTGTCCGGGGACGGCCTGGCCCGCATCCACCGGTACCTCGCGACCCTCGACGGCGCGCCGGCCGGACCGCTCACCGCGCAGCGGATCTGCGAGCGCCGCGACGACCCGGTCTGCCGCGAGGCGCTGCACATGTTCTGCGCGCTGCTCGGCTCGCTGGCCGGGAACGCCGCCCTGACGCTCGGCGCCCGGGGCGGCGTCTACCTCGGCGGCGGCATCCTCCCGCGCATCGCGGACGTGCTGCGCGACAGCGCGTTCCGCGCCCGCTTCGAGGGGAAGCCCCCCGTCGAGGACTACCTGCGCGGCGTCCCCACCGCGCTCATCGTCCACCCCGGCCCCGCCCTGGCCGGCGCCACCATGCGGATCGCGCAGCGCCCGCCCGACCCGGACTCCCTGGAGCCTGCATGATCGCCGAAGACCTGTTCGACCTCGCGCCCGTGATCCCCGTCGTCGTCCTGGACGACGCGGAGGCGGCCGTCCCGATGGCCCGCGCCCTCGTCGCGGGCGGGCTGCCCGTGATCGAGGTGACGCTCCGCACGCCCGCCGCGCCGGCGGCGATCGAGCGGATCGCCGCCGAGGTCCCGGACGCGGTCGTCGGCGCGGGGACGGTCGTCCGCCCGGAGGACGCCGAGCGGTCCGCCGCCGCCGGGGCCCGCTTCCTGGTCAGCCCCGGCCGCACGCCCGGCCTCCAGGCCGCGATGGCCGCGACCGGCCTGCCGTTCCTGCCGGGCGTCGCCACCGCGTCCGAGGCGATGGCGCTGCTGGAGGACGGGATCACCGCGATGAAGTTCTTCCCCGCCGAGGCCGCGGGCGGCGCCGCCGCGCTCAGGGCGCTCGCCGGGCCGCTGCCGCAGGTCCGGTTCTGCCCGACCGGCGGGATCAGCCCGCGGAACGCCGCCGACTACCTCGCGCTCGGCAACGTCGGGTGCGTCGGCGGTTCCTGGCTGACCCCGGCGAGCGTCGTCCGCGCCGGCGACTGGGACCGCGTCCGCAGGCTCGCCTCCGAAGCGGCCGCCCTGCGCACCGGGTGATGTCACATCCGGAGGCGGACCCCCCGTCTACCGGACATGACCACTACATCGGCACTGACCGCCCTGAAGAAGCAGCGCACCGTCCTGCTGACCTCCTACCGCAAGGACGGGACGCCGGTCGGCACGCCCGTCAACGTCGTCGTCCAAGGCGACCTCGCCTATTTCCGCACCTACGACAAGGCGTTCAAGGCGAAGCGCCTGGCGCGCAACCCGGAGGTGGAGATCGCGCCGAGCACGTTCCGGGGGGAGGTCACCGGGGCCGCGTCGCGCGGCCGGGTCCGGCTGCTCACCGAGGAGGAGTCGAAGCCGGTCCGCAGGCTGCTGGCCCGCAAGCACCCCTTCCTCCAGGGGTTCGCGGTGCCGCTGTTCCACCGGATGAAGGGGTACCGGACGCTCCACTACGAACTCACCCTCGATCGGGACTGAGCGGGTCCGGGCCGGTGTGGCAGCGCGGGCAGGGGCCCGCGGTGAGGGGTGCGCCGCCCGCGGTCGGCAGCAGGTCCATGCGGAGCCGGCCGCAGGCGCACCGGGTCCAGACGACGATGCCTTCACTGGTCACGTGCCGGGAGAGAGTGGTGTTCCGCTGAGTCATGACTCCAGTCTGCGGTCTCCGATCGTTGCCGTCTATTTCAGGTTTCCGCACTGAATCGTGCAATATGGTTTCATGATTGATCTGCGGCGGCTGCACATGCTCCGGCTCGTCCACCAGTACGGGACGGTCACGTCGGCGGCGGAGGCGATGCACCTGACCCCGTCGGCGGTCTCCCACCACCTCCGCGAGCTGGCGCGGGAGCTGAAGGTGCCGCTGCTGGAGCCGCAGGGCCGCAAGGTGAAGCTGACACCGGCCGCGAACCTGCTGATCGAGCACGCCGACGGGCTGCTCGCCAAGTGGGAGGAGACCCTCGCCGACCTGGAGTCGCACCGCGCGGGGGGCGCGGGGCCGCTGCGCATGTGCGGGTTCACGACGGCGGTCGGCGGTCTCGTCGCACCGGCCGCCGGCGCCCTGATCCGGGACGATCCAGACCTCAAGGTCGAGGTCCGCGAATGCGATACCGACGTCGCGGTCGGCCTCCTCGCCGCCGGCGACACCGACATCGCGGTCATCGAGCCCACCCCGGACGCGCCGCCGTCCGACGACCTCCGCTTCGACCGCGAACCGCTGCTGGAGGAGGTCTACGACCTCATCGTCCCGGCCGGGCACCCGCTGGCGGGCCGGACCGGCGTCCGGCTGGAGCACGCGGAGGACGAGACGTGGATCAGCGTCGAGCCCGAGGTCTGCGCCCACCACCAGCAGGTGCTGGCGTACTGCGGCGCCGCCGGGTTCACGCCCCGGTTCGCGCACCACGCCACCAACTGGTCGGTGATCTGGGCGCTGGTCGCGCACGGGCTCGGCGTGTCGCTCGTCCCGCGGCTCGCGGGCGGGCCCGCGGACCAGCCGGTGGTCCGGGTCCCGCTGACCGGCGACGCCGTCCCGCAGCGGCGCCTGCTGACCTGCGTGCGGCGCGGCAGCCGCGGCAACCCCCTGATCGACCGCGGCCTGCGCGCCCTCCACGACGCCGTCCCCGCCCGCTGCGCCCGGATGCCCGCCGCCTGACCCGGCTCAGTCCGCCGCGCTCGCCCGGAGGACGCCCGGGTGCCGGCCTGCCTCGGCGAGGGCATGTCCAACGCGCAGATCGCGGGACGCCTCCACCTCAGCGAGGCCACCGTGCAGGGCCACGGCTCCCGCGTCCTCGACAAGCTCGGCTGCGCCGACCGGACCCAGGCGGGGCTCCTCGCGAGGGACGCGGGACTAGGTTGAGCGGCCGGACTTTCGCGCGCCGAAGGCCAGCAGCGCCGCGCGGACGATCCAGACGGCCAGCGCGATCTGCAGGACGGCGAGGACCCCCGCGCCCGGCCCGACCGTGAACGCCAGCACGAGGAACACCGCGAGCAGCAGCGGGAACGCCGGGAAAGGCGGCCCGTGCCGGTGGTGGCCCCGTGCCATGTGCCGATGCCTGCGCCGGGCCATGTGCCGGTGGTGCTCCTGCCACGCCGGGTGCCAGGGCCCGCCGAACATGACCGCCGCGCCCTCCATGGACGACGGCGCCCGCCGGTCCGGTTCGGGCAGGCCGGTCGGCGCGGGCAGGTCGCGGACGAGGGGCCGCAGGTCGCCGCGCGTCTTGGCGGACAGCACGGCGTCCATGCGCTCGTCCAGCTCCCCGCGGTCGAGCCGTCCCGCCGCGAAGTGGTCGTGGAGCGCGACCATGACGGCGTCCCGTTCGGTGTCACCGATGCGCATCTCGTCGCGCGGCTCGTCCTGGCGTGCCATGTTCACTCCCCGTGGTGCGCGGACGTCGGGCCCGTGCCGGTGTCGTCGCCGGTGTCGTCGCCGGTGTCATCGTCGGTGTCATCGTCGTGGGCCGCGTCGTGCGTGCCGTCGATGTCGTCGGCGAGGATCCGGTAGAGGTCGCGCCGCGCGTTCGACAGGACGTCCCTGGCCTGCGCGACCTGCTCGCCGGAACCGGAGTGGACGATCTGCATCACCGCGGCGCCCATCTGCGCGGCCTGCCGGAACAGCTCGGGGACGCCCTCGCCGTACTCGGGCGTCATCTCCGCCCACGGCTCGGCCAGCCGCGCGGCGTTCTCCTCGACGTGGGCGCGCCCCTCGTCGGTGAGGTGGAAGGACCGCCGCCCGGCCGCCTCCTCGCCCGCGATCAGGCCCTCGTCGGCGAGCTGCTGCAGCGCCGGGTAGACCGCGCCGGGGCTCGGCTTCCAGGCCCCGCCGCTGCGCTCGTGGATCTCCTGGATGATCTGGTAGCCGTTGCGCGGCTCCTCGGCGAGCAGGACGAGGATCGCCGCGCGGACGTTCCCCTTGCGCGCCTTCGGGCCCCGCCCCCACGGGCCGCCGCGCCCGCGCGCCCACGGGGGCCGCCCGCCGGGGCCGAAGCCGGGCGGGCCCCACGGTCCGGGACCGGGGCCGCCGCCGAACAGCCAGCCGAGGTTCGGGGAGTCGCCGCGGCCCCGCGGGCCGCCGTGCCCATGCCGGTGTCCCATGTTCTACACCACCTTCTGAGATCTCTCTATGATCTCTCGCGATACACCAACGATATATCGAAGACGACCGAATGAGCTAGATTGTTCCCGAGAACTTTCCGTCCCCGGCGCGACGTTCCGGACGCGGTCCCCGGTTCCGGGCGCCCCCGTCTGATCGCAGGAAACTTGGGTAACAGCCGTTATGGGGAGGACGATGGGCACTGGCGAAGCGGTCACCGTGCGGGACACGGTGCTCACCACCGGTACGGCGGCCCGGGCGCGGCTGAGCGCCCGGCGCGAGATGCTGCTCGGACTGCTGCTGTTCGGGGTGTACCTGGTCGTGGCCGGCCTTCCCGAGGAGGCCAGGATCGGCCGCGCCCGGGAGCACGGCGAGGCGATCTACAGCCTCGAACGCGCCCTGCGCCTCGACATCGAGCTCTCCCTCAACAGGTGGCTCGCCGACCAGGGCATCCTGCGGGTGCTGGCGAACTACGAGTACGCCATCACCTACATCGCCAGCGCGCTCGCCCTGCTGCTCTGGCTGTTCCTGCGCCATCCCGAGCGGTACCGGACGGCCCGCAACTCGTTCATCCTGCTGAACCTGGGCGGCCTCACCTGCTTCGTGCTGTACCCGGTCATGCCGCCGCGCCTGATGCCCGACCTCGGCTTCATCGACACCGTCTACCTCGGCGGCACGTGGGGGTCGTGGGGGTCGCCGCTGGTGGAGCACGCCGACCAGCTGGCGGCGGTGCCGTCCCTGCACATGGCCTGGACGATGTGGGTCGGCGTGGAACTCGCCCGCGTGAAGGCCAAGCGCTGGGTGCAGGTGCTCAACATCGTGCACATCCTGGTGACCCTCTACGTCATCATGGCCACCGCGAACCACTTCCTGCTGGACGCCGTCGCCGCGATCCCGTTCGTCGCCATCCCGGTCTACATCGCCGAGCGCGCGTCCCGCCCGCCGGCTCCGAAGGTCGAGGGCCCGGACGCGTTCTTCATGGCCGTGGAGACGCCCGCCGCCCCGCAGCAGGCCGGCGGCCTGATCATGCTGGACACCGCCGCCCGGGAGGTCGGCCGCGCGGACCTCGTCCGGGAGATCCGGGCGCGGCTCGACGGGCTGCCCCGGTTCCGGCAGCGGCTCACCGGGCGCGGCCGCTGGCGCCGGCCGCTCTGGCGGGACCACGACCCGGTCGACTGGGAGTGGCACGTCATGGAGCGGCGCGTCGACGGCATGGCCGGCGTGCGCGAGGCCGTCGCCGAACTGCAGGCCGAGCGGCTGCCGCTGGACCGGCCGCCGTGGCGCATGGTCGTGCTGAAGGGCGCCGCGCCGGGCCGCACCGCCGTCGTGTACCTGATGCACCACGTGGTCGCCGACGGCGTCGGCATCGTCGCGCAGGCGGTCCACCTGATGGAGCCGCCGCCCGCGCCGGTGCCCGCGCCACCGCGCCGGCCGCTGCGCAGGGCGCTCGCGACCGCGGCCGGGCTCGCGCAGCTCGCCACCGCCGTCACGCGCCCGGAGCGGCTGCCGTCGTCCGGCACGCCGGAGCGCCGGTACGGCACCATGCGGCTCCCGCTGGCGGAGGTGCGCGACACGGGCCGCCGCCACGGCGCCCGCGTCACCGACGTCGTCCTCTGCGCGTTCGCGGGCGCCCTGAACCGGGTCATGGGCGAGGAGGAGGGGCGGCCCGCCGCCGTCCGCGTCGCGGTGCCGCTGATGATGCGGCCGCCGGGCAGCGCGATGGTCGGCAACCACACCACCGCCGTCATGGTGGACCTGCCCGTCGGGAAGATGGCCGAGACCGACCGGCTCGCCGTGATCGCCAAACGCGCCCGGGTGCTGCGCTCCGGGACCCGCGGGCAGGCGGCATGGTTCGTGATGTGGCAGGCCGGACGCTTCCTGCCGGCGCCGCTGCACCGGCGCTTCGCCCGCATGTCCTACAGCGGCCGCTTCCTCCAGGGGACCGTGTCGAGCCTGCCCGCCACCGCCGGGCCGCTGCGGCTGGCCGGGGCGCCCCTCACCGCCGTGTACCCGATCGTCCCGCTGGCGCCCGGCACGGCGTTCGCGATCGCCGGGCTGGGCATCGACGGGGAGCTGTGCTTCGGCCTCTCCCTCGATCCCGGGCTGGCCGACGACGCCGACGCGCTGATGGCGGCCTTCGGCGACGTGCTCGAGGAACTGCGGGACGGGCCGCGCTGACGGCCGTGCCGCTGACCACCGTGCCGCTGACCACCGTGCCGCTGACCACCGTGCCGCTGACCACCGTGCCGCTGACCACCGTGCCGCTGACCACCGTGCCGCTGACCACCGTGCCGCTGACCACCGTGCCGCCGCCGGGCCCTACGGCCCGCCGGCGGCACCGCCCGCCGGGCTCACACGCTGCGCACGGCGCGCAGCGACTCCTTCAGTGAGCCCATCGTCGCGAACACGGCGGTGGGCTCGTACCCGCAGTGCGCCATGCAGTTCGCGCAGCGGTCGTCGCGTCCCCGCCCGTAGGCGTCCCAGTCGGTCGTCTCCACCAGCTCCCGGTAGCTGGCGGTGTAGCCGTCGTCCATCAGGTAGCAGGGCCGCTGCCAGCCCTTCAGCGAGTACGACGGGATCGCCCACGCCGTGCACGGGAAGTCGGTCTTGCCTTCGAGGAAGTCGAGGAACAGCGGCGAGTGGTTGAACCGCCAGCGCTCCCGCCGGCCGTCCGCGAACGCCTTGCGGAACAGGCTCCGGGTCTCCTGGACGCCGAGGAAGTGCTCCTGGTCGGGCGCCTTCTCGTAGGCGTACGCGGGCGAGATCATCATCTGGTCGACGGCCAGCTCGTCGTTGAGGTAGTCGAGGACGTCGATGACGGTCTGCGGGGTGTCGGTGTTGAACACGGTCGTGTTCGTCGTGACCCGGAACCCGCGCTCCTTGCACATCCTGATCGCCTCGACCGCCTGGTCGAAGACGCCCTCCTTGCAGACGGACGCGTCGTGCCGCTCGCGCAGCCCGTCGATGTGCACGGCCCACGCGAAGTAGCGGGACGGCTCGAACCGGTCGATCTTCTTCGGGATCAGCGCCGCGTTCGTGCACAGGAACACGTACCGCCGCATCCTGACCAGCTCGGCGGTCAGCTCCCCGATCTGCGGGTGCATCAGCGGCTCGCCGCCCGCGATCGACACCATCGGCGCGCCGCACTCGCGGACGGCCGCGACCGCCTGCTCGACGGGCATCCGCTGCTTGAGCACGTCGGCCGGGTGCTGGATCTTCCCGCAGCCCGCGCACGCCAGGTTGCACGCGTACAGGGGCTCCAGTTCCAGCAGGAGCGGGAAGCGCTTGCGTCCCGCCAGCCTGTTGCGCAGCACGTACCCGCCGACCCGCAGGCTCTGGCGCAGTGGCATCGCCATGTCTCATGCACCCTTCAGGTACCGGCCCAGCGCCGAGATCGGGAACACCAGGCGGTACAGGTGGTAGTTGATGTAGAAGTCGCCGGGGAACCCGGTGCCGGTGAAGTGGTCCTCGTCCCACGTGCCGTCGGCCCGCTGGTGCTCGGCCAGCCAGCCGACGCCGCGTTCGACGGCCTCGCCGCGCTCCCCGGCGGCGAGCAGCGCGAGCAGTGCCCACGCGGTCTGCGACGGCGTCGAGACGCCCCGCCCGATCCACGACGGGTCGCGGTAGGAGCGCAGGTCCTCGCCCCAGCCCCCGTCGTCGCGCTGGTGGAGCTCCAGCCACTCCACCGCGGCGCGGATCTCCGGCCTGCCGGGCCGGACGCCCGCGGCGATCAGCGCGGGGACGACGGCGCCCGTGCCGTACACGTGGTTGGCGCCCCACCGGCCGAACCAGGACCCGTCGGGTTCCTGCGCCTTCAGCAGCCACACCACGGCCCGCTTGACCGTCAGCGAGTCGGCCATGCCGCGGTGCGCCATGGCCTCCACGACGTGCGCGGTGACGTCGGCGGACGGCGGGTCGACGACCTCGCCGAAGTCGCAGAACGGGAGCCTGCGGCACAGCCCGCGGGTGTTGTCGGCGTCGAACGCGCCGAAGCCGCCGTCCCGGGACGCCATCCCGGCCATCCAGCGGACGCCCCGCTCGATCGCGGGCTCGGCCAGCGGATGCCGCACGCGGTTCAGCGCGATGACGGCCTCGGCGGTGTCGTCGACGTCCGGGTAGCAGTCGTTGTCGAACTCGAACGCCCACCCGCCCGGCGGCAGGTCGGGCCGCCGCACCGCCCAGTCGCCGGGGCCGCGGACCTCCTCGCCGATCACCCATTCCGCGGCCCGCTCCAGGGCCGGGTGCCCCTCCGGCAGTCCCGCGTCGGCGAGCGCGTTCATCGCGAGGACGGTGTCCCAGACGGGGGACTGGCACGCCTCGATCCGCCGTCCCTCCGCGTCCCGGATCGTGAAGCGTTCGAGGCCGTCCAGGCCGCGCCGCACGACCGGGTGGTCCAGGCCGTAACCGAGAAGGTGCAGCGCGATCAGGGAGTACACCATGGGCGGCTGGATGCCGCCCCACGAGCCGTCCCGCTCCTGCCGCGCGATGATCCACTCCCCGGCGCGGCGGAGCGCGGCCCGCCGCAGCCCCCGCACGGGCCGCCGCTCGTACACGTGCAGGGCCCGGTCGAGCGTCTCGAACGCCGTGTCCCACCCCGGCAGGCCCCGCCTCCGGTTCCGCGGGACGTCGTCGAAGGGCGCCAGCTCGTCCAGCCCGAACGGCAGCGGCCGGACGGGACGCAGCGCCCCCACGACCGCCAGCGGAACGATCGTCTGCCGAGCCCAGCACGCCCAGTCGTAGACGTTCAGCGGGAACCAGCGCGGCAGGAACATCATCTCCGGCGGCAGCACGGGCAGCTCGTCCCACGGCCACCGGCCGAACATCGCCAGCCAGAAGCGCGTGAACACCCGGGTCGCCGGGATGCCGCCCGCGCCGCGGACGTAGGCGGCCGCGCGCATCATGTGGTCCGCGTCGGGCGGGTCCCCGGCGAGCCGCAGCGCCACGTACGCCTCGACCGTGGTGGACAGGTCGGGCGGGCCGCCGTGGAAGGTCGCCCAGGTGCCGTCCGGAGCCTGCCGCGACCGGATCCAGCGGGCCGTCTCGTCGGTGTCGGCGCCGGTGCGGATGCCGAGGAACTCGCGCAGCAGCAGGTCCTCGGCGTCCATCGTCACGTTGGTCTGCAGCTCGCCCTTCCACCATCCCTCCGGCGACTGCAGGAGCAGCAGGTGCTCGCGCGCCGCCTCCAGCGCCTCGGCCGCCGTCCGGGTCCGCGTCCCCGTCTCCACCGCCGTCATCAGTGGTCCCTGCGGGTGACGAAGTCGGCGATGCGCAGGAAGTCGGCCCGCACGGGATCCGGGATCCGGGCCGTGACCAGGTGCTCGGCGGCGCGCTGGATGCGGCTCTCGGCCTCCATCTCGGCCCAGGCGCGCCCACCGGCCGCCTCCACCAGGCCGGCGGCCTCGGCCAGCTCGTCCTCGGACAGGTCGTCCTCGGGCGGTCCGGGGCGCGCGTAAAGCTCCGCGAGCCGCGCGGCCTCGGGCCTGCCCGAGTTCAGCGCCGCCACGATCGGCAGCGACATCTTGCGGGAGCGCAGGTCCGACAGCGCGGGCTTGCCGGTGGCGGCAGGGTCGCCCCAGATGCCGAGGAGGTCGTCGGTGAGCTGGAAGGCGATCCCGAGGTCGGCCCCGAACGCCTCAAGCGCGGCGCAGAGGGGCTCGGACGCCCCGTCCAGGACGGCCCCGATCGCGCAGGAGCACGCCAGCAGCGCGCCGGTCTTGTCGGCCGCCATCGACATGCACTCGTCCAGGCCGGCGCGCTTGTGGTGGGTCTCCAGGTCCATGTCGAGGGCCTGGCCCGCGATGAGGCGCCGCGTGGCGGCCGCGAGCACGCGCGCCGCCCGCGCGGAGCCCTGTCCGGGCGCCTCCAGCACGACCTCGCCGGCGAGCGCGAGCAGCGCGTCCCCGGCCAGGATCGCGGACGCCTCGCCGAAGACCGTCCACGCCGCCGGGCGGTGCCTCCGCGTCCGGTCGCCGTCCATGATGTCGTCGTGCAGGAGCGAGAACGCGTGGGTCAGCTCGACCGCGACCGCCCCCGGAAGGGCGCTCTCCTGCGGCGCCACCGCGGCGCGGGCCGACAGCAGCGCCAGCGCCGGGCGGAGCGCCTTGCCGGCGGGCGCCTTGCGCGGCCGGCCCTCCTTGTCCGTCCAGCCGAGATGGTAGGCGGCGACCCGGTAGGTGCGCGGGTCGAGCCGGCCGACCGCGGCGCGCAGCGCGCCGTCGACCAGCTCACGGACATCGGTCATCGAGCCGGGAACAGCCGTCACCGGTCCCGCACCCCCTCCAGGTGGCGGCGGGCCAGGCGCGCGGCGGTGAGGCCGCTGCGCACTGCTCCCTCCATGGTGTCGGGCCAGCCCGTGTCGGTCCACGCGCCGGCCAGGAACAGCCCGGCCGCCCGCGTCGCCGCGCCGGGGCGGGCGGCCGCGGTGCCCGGGCGCTGCCGGAACGTCGCGCGCCGCTCCCGCGTCACGAAGAAGTCCCGGACGCGGGCGTCCCGCGCGGCGGGCAGCAGCCGCCGCAGCTCGGGCACGAACCGGGCGCGCAGCTCGGCGGTCGGCATGTCGACCCAGCGGTCCGCGGCCGACAGCGAGACCGCGAGGTACTGGCCGCCGCGCAGCCCGCTCACGGCCGTCCGGTCGAACACCCACTGCGCGGACGAGCCGACGGCGGCGGCGAACGGCCCGTCCATGACCGGGCGGTCGTAGACGACGTGCACGTTCACGATCGGGCTGGCGTCGAGCTCGGGCCAGGGCAGCGGGTCCGGCAGCGCCTGCGCGGGCAGCAGCCGCGCCGCCGCGTCGTGCGGCACCGCCATGATCACCGCGTCGGCGGCCATCGGGACGCCGTCCACGACGACCTTCGGGTCGGTGGTGACCGCCTCGACCTTGGCCTTGAGGCGGACGGTCCCGCCCATCTCCGCGATCCGCCGCAGCGCCGGGCCGCCGTGCAGCTCATCCAGCGGCACGAGCGGCAGCCCGATGTCGGCCGCGTCGGCGCGCCCGAACAGCGCGTGGCGGCACACCATGGCCGACAGCCCGAGCGCCGCCTCGTCCACCTCGGCGTTCAGCGCGGAGGTGAGGAACAGGCCCCAGAGCGCCTGCCGGGCCCACGGCCGCTGCCCGTGC
>NZ_BMRO01000001.1:377870-447698 GCF_014648675.1 Actinomadura livida | reverse complement strand
GCGGGGGGGCGACAGCGGCGAGTACCGGGCCAGTGCGGGGAGCATGTGCAGCGGGCTGGGCAGCCGCGACCGCCGCAGCCTCGCCCGCCCCATGCCGGGCACCAGGACGGGCACGTCGAACCGGTCCTGCGTCTCGACCAGGTGGTCGGCGCGCAGCCTGCGCAGCAGCCCCTGGTACGCGGAGCAGCACCGCAGGAACACGTGCTGCCCGTTGTCGATGCACAGCTCGCCGCGGGAGAACGAGTGCGTCGCCCCGCCCAGCCAGGGACGGGACTCCACGAGCGTCACCGGCACGCCCGACTCCCGCAGCGCGATCGCGGCGCTGATGCCCGCGAGCCCGCCGCCCACGATCACGACGCTCACCGCTCCACCCCCGACAGCGCACGCGCGGCCACGACCGCCTTCTGCCACGTCGGCAGCGACATCCGGGTGTTCAGCGCGAGCGCCGGGTTCGCCGCGATGCTCTCCAGGAGCCGCCGGTAGATGCCCGCCATCGCCGCCGTGCAGGCGGCGCTGCGCCGGTCCAGCAGCGGCAGCAGCCGCAGCCCCTCGGCGTACCAGGCGCGCGCCCGCTCCGCCTGGAAGCCGACCAGCTCGTTCAGCCGCCACGGCGGGTCGACGAACATGCCGGACTCGTCCAGCTCCAGGGTGCAGCGGAACCGCTTCAGGTCCTCGGCCGGGATGTAGATCCGCCCGGCCAGCCGGTCCTCCCGCACGTCCCGCAGGATGTTGGTGAGCTGGAGGGCGACGCCGAGCGAGTCCGCGAGGCCCTCCGCGCGCTGCCGCCCGTCCGAGCCGAACACCCCGAGGGACAGCCGGCCGACCGTCCCGGCGACCCGCTGGCAGTAGCGCAGCAGGTCGTCGAACGTCTCGTAGTCGGCGCCCCGCACGTCGTCCTCGCAGCCGTCGATCAGCTCGCCGAACGCGTCCAGCGGGATCGGGTAGCGGTTCGCCGCGTCGGCCAGCGCGGTCAGCACCGGGTGCCCCTCCAGCGCCGTGACGTCGGCGCGCCGCCGCAGCACCTCCTGGACGGTCGTCAGCCGCCGCCGCGACCGGTCGAGGAGGTCGAGCCGCACGCACGCCGGCTCCGGCCCGTCCCCGACGTCGTCGACGCCGCGCGCGAACGCGTAGATCGCGCTCATCGCCCGCCGCTTCGGGGCGGGCATCAGCCGGATCCCGTAGGAGAAGTTCCGGGCCTCCTCGCGCACCACCCGCTCGCAGTGCCGGTAGGCCTCCAGGACCCGCTCGGCACGCGCACCGGTCTCCGAAACCGCCGTCATCTCGCCTTCCCCCTTCCAGCGGCGCGCGCCCACCGGGCCACGAGCTCGGCCCGGCGCGGGCGCGGCGGCCGCGCGAGCACGTCGTAACGGCCGCGCGCCAGGCCGGCCAGCGCCGCGCGGCCCCCGGCCACATAGCCCGCCACGGCGAAGCGCGCCCACCCGGTCAGCTCCGCCAGCAGCGGCGCGGCCCCCCGGTCCAGCAGCTCCGCGGCGCGGCCGGCCTCCAGCGCCAGCACGCCCCGCAGCCGCGTCGGCGTCACCGCGCGGGCCAGGTCCTCCTCCGCGCAGCCGAACCGCCGCAGGTCCTCGCCCGGCAGGTAGATCCGGCCGCTGCGGTAGTCCTCCCCGGCGTCCTGGCAGTGCTCGATGAGCTGCAGCGCGGTGCAGACGTCGTCGGACGCCGCCGCGAGCGCCGGCCGGTGCGCGCGGAACAGGTGCAGCACGATGCGTCCCACGGGCGCGGCCGACAGGGCGCAGTAGCCGGCCACGTCCGCGAACGTCTCGTACCGGTGGACGACCTGGTCCTGCCGGTTGGCCCGGACCAGGTCGCGGAACGGCTCCTGCGGGAGCCGCCGGGCGTGCACCGTCCCGGCCAGCCTCCGTAACTGCGGCAGGTTCGGCGTCCGGCCGGCGAACACGCGGTCCAGGTCGTCGTCCACGAGGCCGAGGAGCTTGGCGCGCTGCTCCGGCGGGGCCTCGTCGCCGATGTCGTCGACGAGCCGCGCGAAACCGTAGACGGCGCGCAGCCCGGCGCGGTGCCGGGCGGGCAGCAGCCGTGCCGCGACGGGGAAGTTCTCCCGCGCGGCGAGCCGGTCCAGGGCGCGGTCGTGCTCGTCGGCGCTCCAGGGCGGTTCAATGATCACCTTCAAGAGATCGACCGGACCGCCACCAGAGAAACTCCGGCGAAGGTATGGAGTTGGTGAAACGCAGCGTGGCGGGCGCCGGACCGCTTCCGGACCGGTGGCGCTCCGCGGGTTGACCATCTCGCCCGGACATGCGATAACACTGTTACGTCCAAAAAACGTTGTTACTAGAGGATGGCCGATGGCAGCGAACTCCCTGGCTCCGAGCGCGTTCGAACAGGCCCAGCGGCAGGGCGACGAGGCGATCCGCACCTCGCTGCTGGACGCCGCGAGCCGCCTGCTGGCCGCCGAGGGCCCCCAGTCGCTCGCGCTGCGGCGGATCGCCGCCGAGGTCGGCTGCTCCACCACCGTCCTGTACCGGATGTTCGGCGGCAAGGCCGGGCTCATAGAGGCGCTCTACATCGAGGGCTTCGAACGGTTCCGGCGGCGCCTCGCCGCCGTCCCCCGCGACCCCGACCCCCGCGCCTACCTGCGCGAGCTGGGGCTCGCCTACCGGGACAACGCGCTCGCCGAGCGCAACTACTACGGGCTGATGTTCGGCGAGCCGGTCCCCGGGTTCGAACCCGGGCGGCAGGCCTTCGACACGGCCCTGTCCGCCTACCAGATCCTCGAGGACGCCGTGGTCGACTGCGCCGCCGCCGGCCTGCTCATCGACGCAGAGCCGCGGCACGTCGCCGTCTCGTTCTGGGCGGCGGTCCACGGCTTCGTCAGCCTCGAACTCGACGGCCACCTGCCGGACGCCGACGCCATCATCTGCACCCTCATGCAGGGCGCGTCGTCCGGTTTCTTCGTCACCCCCCGGAAGTGAGGTCACCATGGCCAACCCGTACCTGCAGGGACTGCTGGCGCCCGTCACCGAGGAGGTGACCGCGCACGACCTGCCCGTCACCGGGCGGATCCCGTCCGGGCTGCGCGGCCGCTACCTGCGGATCGGCCCGAACCCGCTCGGGCCGGAGGACGAATCGTCCTACCACTGGTTCCTCGGCGACGGCATGGTCCACGGCGTCCGGCTCCGCGACGGCCGCGCCGAGTGGTACCGCAACCGCTGGGTACGCTCGATGAAGGTCGCCGAGGGGCTCCAGGAGCCGTGGCCCGCCGGGCCCGTCGTCGAGGGCTTCGACCTGGCCCCCAACACGCACGTCATCGCGCACGCCGGAGACACCCTCGCCCTCGTCGAGGCGGGCGCGAGGCCCTACAGGCTCGACTACGAGCTGAACACCCTCGGCCCGTGCGACTTCGGCGGCACCCTCAAGGGCGGCTACACCGCCCACCCCAAGGAGGACCCGGAGACCGGCGAACTGCACGCCATCGGGTACTACTTCGGCTGGGAGCACCTGGAGTACACCGTCCGGGGGACGAACGGCGAGATCGTCCGCTCGGTGGAGATCCCGGTGCAGGACAGCCCGATGGTCCACGACTTCGCGCTGACGCAGAAGTACGTCGTCGTCTACGACCTGCCGATCACGTTCTCCATGGCGCTGGCCGAGGCGGGAGCAGGCCTCCCGTACGAGTGGAACGACGCGCACCAGGCGCGCGTGGGCCTGCTGCCGCGCGGCGGCGGGGCGGACGACGTCCGCTGGATCGACATCCCGCCGTGCTGGGTCTTCCACACCCTGAACGCCTACGACGACGGCGACGACGTGATCGTGGACCTGGCCCGCTTCCCCAGCTTCATGCACGGCGGGCGGCTGGAGGGCAACCCGCCGCCGGTCCTGGACCGCTGGACGATCGACCCCGCCGCCGGGAAGGTCGTGCAGGAGACCGTCGACGACCGCCCCCAGGAGTTCCCGCGCATGGACGAGCGGCTCAGCACGCACCGCCACCGGTACGGCTACACCGTCACCGCAGGGGTCGTCGTGCAGGACAAGGTCGGCGAGGCCCTGATGAAGCACGACTACCGGAGCGGGACGTCCGAGACGCGCCTGTTCCCGGCCGGGTCGGGCGTCGGCGAGGCCGTGTTCGTCCCGGCCGCGCCGGACTCCGCCGAGGACGACGGCTACCTGATGACGCTGGTGTTCGACCCCGTCCGGCAGGGCACCGACCTCGTCATCATCGCCTCCCAGGACTTCACCGGCGAACCCGTCGCGACCGTCCACCTCCCGGTCCGCGTCCCCCTCGGCTTCCACGGCTCCTGGGCCCCGGACCTCCGCTGAGCCCCGGCGGGGAGGTCGTTAGTCTCGGGGCATGCCGACCCACGAGCGCGAGATCACCGAGCCCGTCGACCTGTGCCTGCCGGACGGGCGGCTCAACCCGGACGCGGTCGGCTGGACGCGGCGCCCCCTCCACCGCGCGAACCTGCGCGGCTGGGGGCGGGCCAAGCGCTGGGAGTACTGGGGCATCGTCACGCCCCGGCACATCATCGGCATCGTCGCCTCGTCGATCGACTACGCCGGGGTGCACGGCGTCTACGTCCTGGACCGCGAGACCGGCGAGGAGATCGCCAGGGACGCGGTGGTGCCGTTCGCGCGCGGCGCCGTGTTCCCCGACCGCAGCGGCGAGGGCGAGGCGTCGGTGCGGGGCGGGGGAGTGGCGGTCGGCGTCCGGCAGCACCCTGGCGGCTCCCGGGTGCGCGCCCTCGCGCCCGGAGCGGGGTTCGACCTCGACGTCGAGATCCCGCTGGAGGAGGGCCACGAGTCGCTCGGCGTGGTGATCCCGTGGGGTGCGCGGCGGTTCCAGTACACGGTGAAGGACGTCGGGCGCCCGGTGGCCGGGCGGCTGCGGCTGCCGTCCGGCGAGCACGAGATCGGGGAGGGCGCGTTCGCGGTGCTCGACCACGGGCGCGGCAAGTGGCCGTACCGGATGACGTGGAACTGGGCGGCGGCCGCCGGGCCGGGCGTGGCGCTCCAGCTCGGCGGCAAGTGGACGGACGGCACCGGCATGACGGAGAACGCGTTCTTCGTCGACGGGCGCCTCCACAAGATCGGCGAGGAGCTCCGCTGGGACTACGACCGGGACGACTGGCTGCGCCCCTGGACGATCACCGGCGCCCGCGTCGAGGCCGGGTTCCGGCCCTTCCACGAGAAGGTCGCGCGCACCGAACTGGGCGTCGTCGGCACCGAGACCCACCAGTGCTTCGGCCGCTTCAGCGGGCGCGCCCGCACCGACGGCGGGACCTGGATCGACTTCGACGGCCTCACCGGGTGGGCGGAGGAGGCCCGTCAGCGCTGGTGAGGCGGAGCCGCGCGTTGACCGACCGCACCAGCCTCTCCGGGAGCTTGCAGACCTCGCGGTCGTAGGTGAGCAGGCCGTTCAGCTCGTCCTCGACGTCCGAGAGCTGCGTGTAGACGGTCGCGCTCAGCCCCTCCGGGATCGCGGGGACGATCTGCCGCGCGTGCAGCCGCGCGAACGCGGCGCCGAGGCGCTCGGGGGAGTCGTAGCGCTTGTACCCGAAGTCCTTGTCGTTGAAGGCGTGGCCGTCGACCCGCAGGTTGTAGCCGCCGTATTCGGAGAGGACGAGCACGCGCGGGTCATCGCGACGCGGCACGCGGAAACGCCGGAAGTAGACGTGGAGGCTGCGCAGGTCGCCGGCACCTTGGTCGTGCCAGCCGCTCGCGTGGTCGACGGTCCGCGTCGGGTCGAGCGCCTTGACCTCCCCGGCGATGGCCGCGGCGTCGAACTGGCCCCAGCCCTCGTTGAACGGCACCCACACGGCGATGCTCACCACGTTCCGCAGGTGCTCGATCGTCTCGCGCATCTCCTCCCGGAAACGTGCCCGGCCGCCCGGATCGGCCCGCCCGAACCGGTTGTGCTTCGCGTCGCTCAGCCGCAGGGGCGAGACCGCCGGCGCGGTGACGACCTCGGGACGGTACGGGCCGCCGCCGTTCACCATGTCCTGCCACACCAGGATGCCCAGCCGGTCGCAGTGGTGGTACCAGCGCAGCGGCTCCACCTTGATGTGCTTGCGCAGCATGGTGAAGCCGAGCCGCTTCATCGTGGCGATGTCGTGCACCAGCGCCTCGTCGGACGGCGCGGTGTACAGGCCGTCCGGCCAGTAGCCCTGGTCGAGGATCCCGGCGTGGAAGTACGGGCGGCCGTTGAGCTCGAGCCGCGGCACGTCGTCCGCGTCGAGGCCGACGCTGAACGACCGCATGCCGATGTAGCTGTCGACGCGGTCGCCGCCCAGCCGGACGGTGACGCCGTAGAGGAACGGGTCCTCGGGGCTCCACGGCCGGACGTCCGGTATGGGGATCCGCGCCGCCCGGCCGGGGACCGCCTCGGCGTTCGCGACGACCCGGCCGTCCGCGCGGATCTCGACGCTCGCGGGCTGCTCGGCGGCGGCGTGGACGGTCACCTCGACGCACGACTCGTCCAGGTGCGGCACGAGCGTGAGCCGCTCGACATGGACAGCGGGCACGCATTCGATCCACACCGTCTGCCAGATCCCGGACTGCGCCGTGTACCAGATGCCGCCGCGCTTCAGCTTCTGCTTCCCCCACCCCCGGTCGCCCGTGTCGGACGGGTCGCGCACCTCGACGACGAGCGTTGCGGAGCCGTCGTGCAGGGCGTCGGTGATGTCGAAGGAGAACGGCAGGTACCCGCCCTCGTGCCGGCCGACCTCGCTCCCGTCGATCAGCACGCGGCAGGACTGGTCGACCGCGCCGAAGTGCAGCAGCACACGGTGGCCGTCGGGGCGGAACCCGTCCGGGAGGGCGATGGTGCGCCGGTACCAGAGCGTCTCGCCCGGGAGGAGCTGCCGGCCCACCCCCGACAGCGGCGACTCGGGGGAGAACGGCACGATGATCTCGCCGTCGTACCCGGCCGGCTCCTCGTCGGCGAACGCGTACTCCCAGCGCCCGTTGAGGTTGAGGTAGCTGTCGCGGGCGAGCTGCGGGCGCGGATACTCGGGCAGCACCGCGTCCGGGTCGAGCGCGGCGCCCCACCGGGTCAGCAGCGTCATCGGACGGCCTCCCTCTTCATCGCGTCCCGCCGCAGCGCCAGGACCGGCGGGACGACCAGCACCAGCACGGCCGCCGCCGCGACGAAGATCGCCGGCGTCGGGACGTGCTTGAGGACGCCGAGGTCCGCGTAGCGCTCGTCGGCGCCCTTGATGACGGCGGCGCCGAGATACGGTCCGATGATCATAGGGACGAGGATCGCGAACACCATCCGCAGCCCCTGGACGTGCCCGGCCCGCCCGGGCGGCGTGTAGTCCCGCACGAGCGCGCCGATCGGCGCGAGCACCAGCATGAAGCCCGACATCAGCACCAGCCCGGCGCCCGTCACCGCGGCCGTGTCGCGGGCGAGCGGCATCAGCAGCAGCCCCGCCGCGTACACCGCGAGCGCCGGCGGGAGGAACCGGACCTTCCCGACCCGGTCGATGACCCGCCCGAACAGGACGCTGACGGCGGACGCGCCGGTCAGCACCACGGCCAGCACCAGCGCGTACCCCTCGATCTCCAGGTACCGCTCCAGGTAGATGATCAGGTACGGCAGGAAGACCTGCGTGGAGACGCCCCACACGCACCACGCGGACAGCGCGAAGTACAGCCCCGGGTTCGCGCGCATCGCGCCGGGGCGCAGCCCGTGCACGAGGGCGTTCAGGTACCCGCCGCCCTGCCGCTCGACCGGGTGGTCCCGGACGAACAGCCACGCGACGGCCCCGGCCGCCGCGATGATCGACCCGACGACCAGGAAGAACAGCGACCACCGCCCGTCCCGCGTCATCGAGTCGAAGCCGCCGAACACCACCAGCATCGACATCAGCGGCATGATCGCCAGCACCGATTCGACCCGTCCGCGGTTCGCCGGCCGCGTCACGTCGGTCGTCCAGGCCTGGAACGCCGCGTCGTTCGCGCCCGAGCCGAGGAACGACATCACGCAGTCGAGCAGGATCACGGTGACCACCGCGACCGCGACGGCGTCGGCGACGGGCGCGATCCCCGCCATGGAGTCGACGCTGACCAGCCCGAACGCCGCCGTGCACAGCCCCCAGGCCACGTAGCCGCCGGCGATGAAGGCGCGCCGCCGGCCCAGCCGGTCGGACAGGGCCCCGATCGTCAGCGTCGCCACCGTGGCCGCCGCCGCGCTCGCCGCGACCATCGCCGCGATCACGTCGGGGTTCCCGCTGATCTCCTCGTGGACGAAGAGATTGAGGTACATGTTCTCGACGGTCCAGGCGAGCTGGCCGACGAAACCGAGCACGATCAGAATCGTCCAGAGCCGGCGCCCCAGCGGAACGGCCGCGTCAGTCATCACGGACGAGAACAGTACAAGGGGCACTTACCGGACGGCTCGCGGCCGACCGCTCAGTGGCGGGCGGCGCGCCGCTGGGCGCGGCGGGCGGAGCGGCGGGACGCGGGCTTGGGCGCGGTGCGCAGCCACACCTCGATCTGGGCGCCGCCCAGCGGCGAGGTGCCGACGCGCAGCGAGCCGCCGGTCGACTCCGCCAGCCGCCGCGCGATGTCCAGGCCCAGCCCGGTGGACCCGGCGCCGCTGGCGCCGCGGCGCAGCGCCGCGTCGGCGTCGGCGATGCCGGGGCCGGCGTCGCCGAACAGCAGCCCGGTGGAGCTCCGGCCGCGGTGGACGGTGAGGCGGAAGGCCGTGCCGTGCGGGGTGTGCCGGAAGATGTTGCCCATCAGCGCGTCCAGGGCGGCGGCCAGCTCGGCCTCCGGGACCGGGACGGGGGCGGGCGCGTCGGCGCCGGCCAGGTCCCAGCCGCGGTCCTGGTCCTCGGCCAGCGCCGACCAGAACGCGAGCCGCCGGCGGACCACCTCGGACGCGTCGCAGCCCGCCGCCGCGGCCGGTCCGCCGGCCGCGGCGCCGGACGGGCCGCCGGGCCGCCGGGCCGCGGCGATGATCTCGTCGACGGCCGTCTCCAGCCGTTCCAGCGCGCCGCGGCTCTGCGCCAGCCGGGCCGGGTCGCCGGGGTTGGCCGCCAGCCCGTCGAGGTCGACCCGCAGCGCGGTCAGCGGGGTCCGCAGCCGGTGCGACAGGTCGGCGCCCGCCTCCCGCTCGGCGGCCAGCAGCCGGGCCAGCCGGTCGGCCATGTGGTTGAACGCCTCGCCGGCCGCGCGCAGCTCCGGCGGCCCCTGCGGCTCGACCCGCGCCGCCAGGTCCCCCGCGGCGACGTGGGTGACCGCGCGGACGAGCCGGTCGGTGGCCCGCACCACCCGCTTGGCCAGCCGGTCGGCCATCGCCACCGACACCAGCACCAGCGCGAGCGCCACCAGCGCGAGGATCAGCCAGGACCTGGCGACGCCCCGGCTCAGCTCCTGCTGCGGCACGTACACCTCGATGACGGCGAAGGTGCCGGCCTCCAGCAGGACCGGGCGCAGCAGCACCTTCCCGCCCGGGGCCCCGACGGTGGACGTGCGGCCCAGCCGCCGCGCCTCGGCGAGGTCGGCGGGCGGGGCGTGCGGCGCCCCGAGTGCCTGCCCGGTGGGCAGGTGCAGCGCCAGCCGCCCCGCCGTCCCGGCGGGCACCGAGCCGACCGCGTCGGTCAGCGCGGCCGGGTCGCCGGTCACCGACAGCACCGGCACGAGGGAGGCCGCCTGCCGCTCGGCGGCGGCCAGCGCCCGGTCGTGCGCCATCTGGCCGTTCAGCAGTCCCAGCGGGACGACGAACGACAGCGCGACCATCGCCGTCACCGCGGTGGCGACGCGCGCCAGCGAAGTTCTCATCCCGCACGACCTCCCGGCAGGTACTACGGCGAAGCGGCCGTGTAAGGACCAAAAATTATGCTCTTATGGGACGTATGAGGCCCATGCGAGGACGAGTCGGTTTCATCGCGGTGTGGACGGCCACTACGCTCACCGGCATGGCGATCACCTGGGCCGGGGTGAGCGGCGCGATGCGCGGGACGGCCGAGGCCACCCCCGACCGCGCCGCCGAGGTCCCCGTCCTGCAGGGGCGGCCGCCGGTCTCGGGCCCCTCCGCCGCACCGACGGAGCCGTCCGGCACGCCCTCGCCCTCCGCGTCCGCCACCTCTTCCCGCGCCGAGCCGGGCGGATCGCCCACCGCCGCGCCCGGCGGCGGCCGGTCGCCGTACCCGCAGACCTCCCGCCGGCCGGACGAGCGGGTGCGGACCTACACGGTCAAGTCCGGGCGCGTGGTGCTGGCCCTGTCCGACAAGTCCGCGCGGCTGGTGTCGGCCACGCCCGACGACGGTTTCCAGGCCAAGGTGTGGCGGCAGGAGCAGTGGCTGCGCGTCGATCTGACCGACGACGTCCACGGCTCGGCGGTCTTCGCGACCTGGCACGACGGCGCGGTGCGCGTCCAGGTCTACGAGTACTGAGGACCCCGCGGGACCGCGGGTCATTCCGGAGCCGTGAGCATGACGCCCACGCCCCGCACGGTGTGCAGGTAGCGCGGCGACGCGGAACGTTCCCCCATCTTCCGGCGGAGCCAGGACAGGTGGACGTCGATGGTCTGGTCGTCGCCGTAGGGCTGCTGCCACACCTCGGTCAGCAGTTCCCGCCGGGTCACGACGCGCCCGGCGTTGCGGGCCAGGAATGCCAGCATGTCGAATTCCAGGCGCGCCAGTTGCAGAACGGTGCCGCCCAGTTTCGCCTGTCGCCGGTCCAGGTCGATATTCAGTTCCCCGACCTGCAATGCCCGCTGCCGGGTCTCCGTTCGCGTCCGCCGCAGAACGGCCTCGATCCGCGCGTGCAGATGGCCCGCGGAAAAAGGCTTGACCAGATAGTCGTCGGCGCCCGACTGCAGCAGGCGGATGATCTCCGGCTCGCCGTCCCGCGCGGTCGCCACGATCACCGGCACGTCCGAGACCGCGCGCAGCATCTTCAGCGCCTCGCCGCCGTCCAGGTCGGGCAGCCCCAGGTCGAGGACCACGACGTCGGGCGCGTGCGCCGCCGCGTCGCGCAGCGCGTCCAGGGCGCGTGCCGCGCTGCGCACCGCGTGGCCGAGGTCCCGCAGTTCCCGCAGAAACGCCTGCCGGACGTGGTCGTCGTCTTCAACCAGCAACACGGTAGCCACGGTCGGACCATAGCCTAATGAGTAAGGACCGAAAGGTCCGTGCCAAATGTTGGGTCATGGCGTCGGGAAGCCCGCCGCGGACGCGTGCCGCCGGGCGGACCGAGACCGCCGCGGCCTCGCTCCGCCCGGTGTCCGGCGCTCCGCGGGGAGCCCGTCCGGCCTCAGCTGTTGAGCATGCCGAGCATCTGCCGGATCTGGTCGGTCCGGGACTCCTTGACGCGCTTCGCGAACGCCTTGGCGCCGGCGTCCCCGCCCTTGGCCGCCTCGTCCTCGGCCATCTTCACCGCGTTGTGCTGGTGCGCGACGAACAGGTTGAGGAACGCCGGCTCGAAGGCGGCCCCGGTGGTCCGCTTCAGAGTCCTGATCTCCTTCGGCCCGGTGGCCGGCAGGCCGCCGTGCTCGGCGTGCGAGCCGGGCGCGTGGTCGGTCGTCGTCGGCTCGGACCACTTGCGCAGCCAGGAGGTCATCGTCTTGACCTCCTCGGTCTGCGTCGCCGCGACGGCCGCCGCGAGGTTGCGCACCTCGGCGCGCTTCGCGCGGCCGGCGGCCACCCGCGCCATCTCCACGCCCTGCTCGTGATGGGCGATCATCATCTGCAGGAACATCACGTCGTGCTCGTTGTAGCCGGACGAGGCCGGCGCGTCCGAGGCGGCGCTCGCCGGCTCGGTCGAGGCCTGCCGCTCCTGGCCGCCGCCGCACGCCGTCAGCATCAGGGGCAGGACGAGCACGGCGGGCAGCACGATCCGGCGCAGGGGGCGGCGGCTCACAGCGCCAGCCACAGGGCGGGGGTGAACACCGGCTCCCAGCTGCGGATCGTCGTGTGACCCTGGCGGCAGCGGTACCGGGTGCCCTCGTAGGTGACCACGTCGCCGACCTTGTAGGTCACGCCGGGCCGCCATTCCGCACCGTCCGCGGGCGCGCCGGTGGGCTCGGGCTGGGACGGCGCGGGGGCGGAGGGCGCGGGCGTCGGCGCGGTGGAGGGCGCGGGCGCCGGGCTCTGCGAGGGCGACTGCGGCGGCTGCGACCCGGAACCGCCGCCGATGTTCAGGTCGATGCAGTTGTAGAACGCCATCGGTGTGTCGCCGATGTTCCAGATGGCCAGGACCTTCTGCCGTCCCGGGAACTCGCTGAGGTCGACCCGGTGCGTGACGACCGAGTCCGGGATCTGGTTGCGGTCGTCGAAGACGGCCACGCGGGTGCCGCCGACGAAGTACTCCCAGGTGCTGGTGCGGTGCCGCGCGGTGAGCGTCCAGCTGAAGGTCACCGTGCTCCCGACGGACTTGGCGGGCCAGTCGCGGCTCTCGTCGGAGAGCACCGCGAACTGGCTCAGGCCGCCGTGGCAGTTGCGCTGCCCCTTCGGTCCTTCGACGCTCTGCGGCTCGAACTGGATGGGGCCGCAGTCGGGCACGGCGCCGGCGGCGCACAGCGCCTGCCGGCTCGGCGGGGCGGAGACGTAGCCGTGCGCCGACGCGGGGGCCGCGGTGAACAGCGTCGTACCGGCGGCCGCCGTGAGGACGGCGAGCGGATAGGCGATCGTCCTGCGCATACAGGCATTCCTTCCCATCGTCTTCGGGGGTCGGTCGCCGCGATTCGGGGGACCGTTGACTGCGTCAGGACGTTAGCGACGGCTCTCCTAAGGCCGCCTTAACGACCAGGGAAGCACTCGTCAATCCTGGGAGCGCCCGCCCGGGCGGCCCCGGAGCGGGGGAGGGGAGGCACGTGCGGGCGGGCAAGTAGCTTGATATCGAGATAAATTAGAGGTATCTTGACATCGAGAAAAAAGCCGCCGAAGTTAGGCGCACCTGATTCCCGGTCAGGTCACCGACTAAGGCAGGATCAAGTAGGTGAGCACCCGCCTGCCGTGCCCGGGCCGCGCCCGGGGCACCGGCCGCGGGCGGGCGTACGAAGACCAAGACACAACGCCGCGCGCGCATGATTCGGACCGGTCGCGCGGTGGTGACGGAGGAGGAGTCCGTGTCCTCGAACAGCTTCGGCAGCCTTGACAAGCTGCAGGTAGGCGACAAGTCGTACGACATCCATCGGCTGGACGCGGTCGAGGGCTCCGCCCGTCTTCCGTACAGCCTGAAGGTGCTCCTGGAGAACCTCCTGCGCACCGAGGACGGCGCGAACGTCACGGCCGACCACATCCGCGCGCTCGCGGAGTGGGATCCGAAGGCGCAGCCGAGCAAGGAGATCCAGTTCACCCCGGCCCGGGTGATCATGCAAGACTTCACCGGCGTGCCGTGCGTGGTGGACCTCGCCACGATGCGCGAGGCCGTCCGCGACCTCGGCGGGGACCCGGGCAGCATCAACCCGCTCGCGCCGGCCGAGATGGTCATCGACCACTCCGTCATCGTCGACTACTTCGGCTCCCCGGACGCCTTCGAGCGCAACGTCCAGCGGGAGTACGAGCGCAACGGGGAGCGCTACCAGTTCCTCCGCTGGGGGCAGACCGCGTTCGACGAGTTCAAGGTCGTCCCGCCCGGCACCGGCATCGTCCACCAGGTCAACATCGAGCACCTCGCGCGCGTGGTGTTCGACCGCGACGGCGTCGCCTACCCCGACACCTGCGTCGGCACCGACTCGCACACGACGATGCAGAACGGCATCGGCGTCCTCGGGTGGGGCGTCGGCGGCATCGAGGCGGAGGCCGCGATGCTCGGCCAGCCGATCTCGATGCTCATCCCGCGCGTGGTCGGCTTCAAGCTGACCGGCGAGATGCCCGCGGGCACCACCGCGACCGACCTGGTCCTCACCATCACCGAGATGCTGCGCCAGCACGGGGTCGTCGGCAAGTTCGTCGAGTTCTACGGCGAGGGCGTCCAGGCGCTGCCGGTGGCGAACCGCGCCACGATCGGCAACATGAGCCCCGAGTTCGGCTCCACGGCTGCGACCTTCCCGATCGACGACGAGACGCTGAAGTACCTGCGCCTGACCGGGCGCAGCGAGGAGCAGGTCGCCCTCGTCGAGGCGTACGCCAAGGCGCAGGGCCTGTGGCTCGACCCGTCCGTGGAGCCCGAGTTCTCCGAGCACCTGGAGCTGGACCTGTCCACGGTCGTCCCGTCCCTGGCCGGTCCGAAGCGCCCGCAGGACCGCATCTCCGTGGAGCACGCCAAGCGGACCTGGCGCCGCGACGTGCACAGCTACGTCTCCAGCGTCATGGGCGCGACGGACGAGGCGGTCAACGAGAGCTTCCCCGCCTCCGACTCGCCGGCGATCAGCCACGGCACCAAGGGCGACAAGCCGCGCCAGGTCGACCGGAACGGCTCCGGCCGCCCGCACAAGCGCGTCCCCGTCACCCTCGAGGACGGGACGAGCTTCGAACTCGACCACGGCCACGTCGCCATGGCCGCCATCACGTCCTGCACCAACACGTCCAACCCGTACGTGATGATCGGCGCGGCGCTGGTGGCGAAGAAGGCCGTCGAGAAGGGCCTGAACCGCAAGCCGTGGGTGAAGACGTCCCTCGCGCCGGGATCCCAGGTCGTCACCGACTACTACGAGCGCGCCGGGCTCACCCCGTACCTCGACAAGATCGGCTTCAACCTGGTCGGCTACGGCTGCACCACCTGCATCGGCAACTCCGGCCCGCTGCAGCCGGAGATCTCCAAGGCCGTCAACGACAACGACCTGGCGGTCACCGCGGTGCTGTCCGGCAACCGCAACTTCGAGGGCCGCATCAGCCCCGACGTGAAGATGAACTACCTGGCGTCGCCGCCGCTGGTCATCGCCTACGCGCTCGCCGGGACGATGGACATCGACATCCTCAACGACCCGATCGCCGAGGGCACCGACGGCCCGGTCTACCTGCGCGACCTCTGGCCCTCGCACGAGGAGATCGCCGAGATCGTCGAGTCGTCCATCGGCCAGGAGATGTTCACCAGCAGCTACGCCGACGTGTTCAAGGGCGACGACCGCTGGCGCAACCTGGACATCCCGACCGGCGACCTGTTCGAGTGGGCCCCGGACTCCACCTACGTGCGCAAGGCCCCCTACTTCGACGGCATGACCGCCGAGCCGGAGCCGGTCACCGACATCCACGACGCCCGCGTCCTGGCGAAGCTGGGCGACTCGGTCACCACCGACCACATCTCCCCGGCCGGCGCCATCAAGGTCGGCACGCCCGCCGCGCAGTACCTCCAGGACAACGGCGTCGCGGTCAAGGACTTCAACTCCTACGGCTCGCGCCGCGGCAACCACGAGGTCATGATCCGCGGGACGTTCGCCAACATCCGGCTCCGCAACCAGCTCCTGGACGACGTC
The DNA here is from genome assembly GCF_014648675.1 of Actinomadura livida. Taxonomy (GTDB): domain Bacteria; phylum Actinomycetota; class Actinomycetes; order Streptosporangiales; family Streptosporangiaceae; genus Spirillospora; species Spirillospora livida. The sequence continues at coordinate 432,361 of NZ_BMRO01000001.1, read as the reverse complement.
GAGGGCGGCTACACCCGCGACTTCACCCAGGAGGGGGCGCCGCAGTCGTTCATCTACGACGCGGCGCAGAACTACGCGGCGCAGGGCACCCCGCTCGTCGTCATCGCCGGCAAGGAGTACGGCTCCGGCTCGTCCCGCGACTGGGCCGCCAAGGGCACCGCGCTGCTCGGCGTCCGCGCCGTCATCGCCGAGTCCTACGAGCGCATCCACCGCTCGAACCTCATCGGCCTCGGCGTGCTGCCGCTGCAGTTCAAGGACGGCGACTCCGCCGAGTCGCTCGGCCTCACCGGCACCGAGACCTTCGACATCACCGGCGTCACCGCCATGAACGAGGGCGGCGTCCCCGAGGAGGTCGCGGTGAAGGCGGACGGCAAGGAGTTCACCGCCGTCGTCCGCATCGACACCCCGGGCGAGGCGGAGTACTACCGCCACGGCGGCATCCTCCAGTACGTCCTCCGCAACCTCATCAGCAAGTAACCGAGCCGGTCGCCGAGAGTGCCTCGCCCCTGAAGGGGCGAGGCACTCTCGCGTCTCCCGCCCACGTCGCTCCAACGAGCAGGTAGGTCGCACTGCCCGTCACCTAGACTGGACACTGACGGACACCACTCTGGAGGGTGCATGACTGCCACCGACGACGACGTCACAGTCACCGTCACCGTCAAACGCGAGGAGCTCGACGCCGTCGCCGACAGGCTCGGTACGCGGTCGGATGCAGAGACGGTTCTGGCGAGCGTCCATGGGGCCGGAGCCCTCACAGAACTGGTCACCGCCGCATTGCGGTTCGGGCGCTTGGCCGCTGCGGACGACGCAAGGCGGCAAACGCTTCAGATCCGCGCCATGTTGGATGATCTGGCCCCGGATCCTTCTTCGCGCGGGCTTCTTCTGAGCGCTTTGTCCGCAACGCGACCCGCAGCAGGACGCCGCAGACGTGCGGTTCCGACGTCGGAGTTCATGGCGGAGTTCAAGGGCTTGCGGCCACTGGACCCGGAACGATTCCGAGCAGATATTGACGACGGCTTCGACATCGAGCCCGACGATCCCTACAAGCGGGCGCAAGGGTGAGCGGCCGGCAACACCCAGAAGGGCTCGTCGATACGAACATCGTGATCCTTCACCGGCACCTCGATGCGGAGGAGCTTCCTGAAAGGATGCTGGTCAGCGCGATCACGATCGCGGAACTGGCGCAGGCGCCCCACTTCACCGACGACCCGGTGGAACGAGCGGAGCGGATCGCGATGCTGGCCAAGGCCGAGGCTATCTGGGATCCCTTGCCGTTCGATGACGACGCCGCCCACAGTTTTGCCCAAGTGGTCGCGGGGGTCCTCGCAATCGGACGGAAGCCTCGTGGACGGGTTCAAGATCTGATGATCGCAGCGGTGGCGCATGCGAATGATCTTCCGCTCTACACAACCAACCCCGACGACTTCAAAGGGCTTGAGGGGCTGGTGGAGATGGTCGGCGTGACCAGGCCGCAGCTCGACCGGTGAGTAGGGTGCAGATCAGCAAGTAACCCGCCGCTACGCAGAAGTGCCCCGCTCCCGTAAGGGTGCGGGGCACTCTCGCGTCTCGGGGAGTCAGTGCTTGAGGAGGCCCACCAGGGCGGCGAATTTGTCGCGTCCCATGAGGATCTTGGGGCCGTCGGGGTTCTTGGAGTCGCGGACGGCGATAATTCCGGGAGCCGACGCGAGTTCGACGCATTTGGGGCGGCTCGTCGTCTGCGAGCTGGTCACCAACGCGTGGCGGCACGGGGAGGGGCCGATCGTCGTGCGGGTGTTCCGCGACGAGCGCGACGGCCGTCCCGTGGTGGAGGTGTGGACGCCGGAGACGAGCGCCCGGTCGTCCGGCCGGAGGACCACGCCGCCGTCTCCGGCCGGGGGCTGGTGCTCCTCGCGGAACTGGCGCACGACTGGGGCGTCCGCCCGCTCAACGAGGGAGGAAAGGCCGTCTGGGCGGCGCTCCCTCGGCATGAGCCCTTCAAGGTGAACGAGCGACCCCGAGGCCACGCGCCAGGCCGTTCGTCGGCTCTCGGAGCGGCCTTCGGTCGGCTGAAGGGGATCGCGTGGTCGATCACGGCGTAGGCGGGACAGCGGGCGAGCCCTGGGTAGTGGTCCCCTGGTATCCCCGACGAGACGAGAAGGCTGGCATGAACAAGATCGGTGATCTGGACGTCTTCCCGCTCTGCATGGGCGGGAACGTCTTCGGCTGGACCGCCGGGAAGGAGCGCTCGTTCGAGATCCTCGACGCCTACGCCGCGGCGGGCGGCAACTTCATCGACACCTCCGACTCCTACATGGCGTCCGCGCCCGGCAACTCGGGCGGCGAGTCCGAGACGATCATCGGGGAGTGGACGGAGACGCGCGGCAACCGCGACGACGTCGTCATCGCGACGAAGGTCGGCCGGCACCCCGAGCGCCGCGGGTTGTCCCCGGCGAACATCCGGGCCGCCGCGGACGACTCGCTCCGCCGGCTCCGCACCGACCGCATCGACCTGTACTTCACGCACTTCGACGACCCGTCCGTCCCCGTCGAGGAGATCATGAAGACGCTGGACGAGCTCGTCACCGAGGGCAAGGTCCGGCAGATCGCGGTCTCCAACATCGAGATCGACCGGCTCCAGGCGTCCTTGGAGTTCGCTGAGCGGGAGGGCACGGCCCAGTACACGGCCATCCAGCCCCACTACAACCTCGTCTCCCGGGACACCTACGAGGGGCCCCGCCGCGACCTCGCCGAACGCTACGGGCTCGCCGCCGTCCCCTACTACGGCCTCGCGTCGGGCTTCCTGACGGGCAAGTACCGTCCCGGCGCGAACGTGGACAGCGTGCGCGCGGAGAAGGCCGCTCGATACCTGGAGACCGAGCGCGGAAACCGGGTCCTGGCCGCGCTCGACATCGTCGCCGAGGAACAGGACACCGCCGTCGCGACCGTGGCCCTGGCCTGGCTCGCCGCGCAGCCGACCGTCGCCGCCCCCATCGCCAGCGCCCGCACGATGGACCAGCTCCCGCCCCTCATCGACGCCGCCCGCACCACGCTGACCGACGACCAGCTTGCACGCCTCACCGAGGCGTCCGCGTGATGGCCGAATCGCAGACCGGAGATATCGAGATATAGCGTCCTGGCGTGCCGGATCTCGAGTTTCTGCTCATCGGGGGGCTGGCGGCACTTGTCGGGGCGGTCGTGCAGGGCAGCGTCGGCCTCGGCGTCGGCCTTGTCGCGACCCCCGTCGTGACGATGCTGTTCCCGTCCCTGATGCCCGGCTCGATCCTGGTGATGGCGCTGGTGCTGCCCGTCGCGACGCTCGCGCAGGAGTTCCGGCACGCCGAGCTGCGGGGGATCGGCTGGGCGTTCGCCGGCCGCCTCGCCGGGACGCCGCTCGGCGCCTGGCTGGTGGCGGTCGTCCCGGACCGCGCGCTCGGCATCATGATCGGCCTCATCGTGCTCGCCGCCCTCGCCGCGACGAGCTGGTCGCGCGAGGTGCCCCGCAACCGGCGGACGCTCTCCACCGCCGGGCTCATCTCCGGCACGACCGGCACCGCGTCCGGAATCGGCGGCCCGCCGATCGCGCTGCTCTACCAGCGGGAGAGCGGCCCCGCCGTCCGCGCGACCCTGGCGGTCTTCTTCGTCGTCGGCGCGCTGCTGTCCCTCGCCACCCTCGCCGCCGCCGGGCAACTGCCCGCCCGGCAGGTCGTCGCCGGCCTGGAGCTGCTCCCGTTCGTCCTCGCCGGCTTCCTGCTCTCCGGCCCGCTCCGCCGCTACCTCGACGCCGGGCGGCTCCGGCTGGCCCTGCTGATCGTCGTCGGGACGTCCGCGGTCGTGCTGATCGTGCGTAACCTGATCTGATGCGCCCTTCGAAAGCCGACCTGGAGGCCGCCCGCGACCGCGTCATCCCGGACGTCCTACCTCCCGAGGGGAGGCTCCGCGTCCTGTTCAGCGGCATCAACCCGGGCCTCTACTCGGGCGCGACGGGCCACCACTTCGCCCGCCCCGGCAACCGCTTCTGGCCGGCCCTGCACCGCTCCGGCTTCACCGACCGCCAGCTGCACCCGTCCGAGCAGGATCTCCTGCCCTCCTACGGACTCGGCATCACCAACCTGGCCCACCGCACCACGGCACGCGCCGACGAGCTGACCCCCGAAGAACTCCGCGATGGCGGCCAACGCCTCGCCGCCCTCGTCGAGAAACACCGCCCGGCCTACCTGGCGGTCGCCGGCGTCACCGCCTACCGCACCGCCTACGGCCGCCCCCGCGCCCAAATCGGCCCCCAGGACGAAACCTTCGGCCCCGCGCGCGTATGGGTCCTCCCCAACCCGAGCGGCCTCAACGCGTCCTGGCCCCTGGACCGCATTACCCTAGAGTTCGCCCGCCTCCGCGAAGCCGCCGCTGAACTCAGAACTCCGTGAGGATTTCCGGGTCGAACGTCACGGTGAACGCCGAGTCTGCCTGAACCTCGACCTTGAGCACTTCACCCGCTTCTGCCGCCGCATGGGATAGGTAGGCGCCGGCGCCATCGTCCAGGGTGAAGACCCGCACTCTCGGATGCGGGGAGAATTCGACGAGCCAGTACTGAGGTATGCCGAGTGCCGCGTACTCCTTCAACTTGCGCACCCGATCGGTACGCTCGCTGCCACTGCCGGGAGAGACGACCTCGACGACCACCAGCAGTTCGCCGCCGGGGATGACGGCCGGGTCGCGATCCACGATCGATCGCCGCGCCACGCTTCTCGGCACCATGAACACATCGGGTTTCCGGATCCCCGCCGGCGTGCTGATCTCCCACTCACCACCCCCGGCGACGAACACCGTGGCACCCGCATCCACCGCGGCCGCATTGAAAATCTCCTGCAACCGCATGGCCGCCCAATTGTGGGGCGCACTCGGCGACAACTCGACCAGCCACCCATCCTCGAGTTCCAGGCCGCGGCCCTCGTCCTCTCGGGCGTGCAGGTCGTCCATCGTGTACGGGCCAAAACCGCCATGGTCGTGTGCGACGCTCACGGTCCTGCTCCCATCCGTCGTGTGACTGACCAGCGCAGGGACTACGTTACCCCGCCCGATTTCCATGTCCGAGGGTAGTGGATCCTTTACTCTCAGGTGGTGTTGTTGAGGGCGGCGGTGGTGGCGAACATCGTGTTCACCTCGTTGACCAGGGACGGTTTCGGCTGCCAGAGGCCGGGGTGGCCGATGGCCACGATGGGGCGCGGCAGCGCGCGGACGGCGCCGAGGTGCCAGTGGTGGGAGCCCGGGTCGGCCCAGGGGCCGCAGTCGCAGGAGCCGCCGGGGACGGTGGCGGAGCAGACGTCCTCCAGGTCGGCGACGGCGATGACGGCGCCGATGGTGGCGAGCGGGTCGCGCGGGTCCCAGCCGGCGGCCTGGACGAGCGGGGAGTCGCACGCCTTCAGGTCGACGCGCATGGAGGCGTGGATCAGCAGCGGACCGCGGTAGGCGGCGGGCAGCCCCTGGTTCGAGACGGTCTTGCCGCCGCGAGCGATCGCGAACGCCCAGGGCTGTTGAACACTCATCGCCTGCACGCGGTCACCTCCATGGCTCGCCCCTGACCCGTCGCCGCGGGCTCGCCGCGGCCCTGCCGGGCCGCCGGTGCGCCGCGCGACGATGCCCGAGAGGCTAGGCGCATATCGGCGGATACGCCAACGGGCGGGGTGAGCGGGTCGTCGTCCGTCACGGGACCAGGCTCAGGCCGGTCGCTTCCCATGCGGATCTCCTCCGATCATCGTTGTGACGCGTGAGGACGCGTGCGGGTTGACGTGCGGTGCGGTTCAGCCCTTCAGCGCCCCCGCCATCAGGCCCCGCATGAAGAAGCGTCCGAGGAGCAGGTAGACCAGCAGCGTCGGCAGGGACGCCAGGAGCGCCGACGCCATCTGCACGTTGTACTGGACGGCGACCGCGCCCGACCCGGCGGTGTTGTTCAGCATGACCGTCACGGGCCAGCTGTCCGGGGCGCCGAGGAACACCGCGAACAGGAAGTCGTTCCACATCGAGGTGAACTGCCAGATGAGCGTCACCGCGAACGCCGGCCCCGAGACGGGCAGCACGACCGACCAGTACGCGCGCAGCATCCCGGCGCCGTCGACGCGGGCCGCCTCGATCAGCTCGTCCGGGATCGTGACGTAGTAGTTCCGGAAGATCAGCGTGCAGATCGGGATGCCGTACACGACGTGCGCGAGGACGATGCCGCGGATCGTCCCGGACAGCTCGATGTCCGTCAGCAGCCCGGCCAGCGGGATCATCACCGCCTGGTACGGGATGAACATGCCGAACAGGAACAGCGTGAACACGACGTCCGCGCCGGGGAACCGCCACTTGGACAGGACGTAGCCGTTCAGGGAGCCCAGCACCGCCGAGATGATCGACCCGCTGACGGCGATCTTGACGCTGTTGGCCAGGCCGCCCTTCAGCTCCGTCCAGGCCGCGCTCCAGCCGGAGGTGCTCCACCGCTCGGGCAGGCTCCACGCGCTGCTCGGGTCGGCCTCGTCCAGCGGCTTGAAGCTCGTCACCACCAGCACGTACACCGGGATGAGGAACAGCACGACGAACGCCAGCAGGATCGCCAGCCGCACCGTCCGCCCCGTCCGCGACATCCCGCCCGGGGCCCGCATGACCGTCATCGCACGCGCTCCGAGCGGACCGACCAGACCAGGTACGGGATCACCAGCACGGCCACCGCGACCAGCATGTACGTGGCGATGGTGGCGCCGTTGGCGGGGTCGTGCCGGTCGAAGATCTCGACGTAGGTGGCGACGGCCGGGACGTAGGTGATGATCTGCTTGCCCGCGATCGCCATGATCAGGTCGAACACCTTGAGCGAGATGTGCCCGAGGATGATCAGCGCGGAGAGGGTGACCGGGCGGAGCTGCGGGAACACGACGTACCGGTACACCTGCAACTCGGACGCGCCGTCCACCCGCGCGGCCTCGCGCAGGTCCTCGGGGACGCTGCGGAACCCGGCCAGGTACAGCGCCATGACGTATCCGGACATCTGCCAGACGGCCGGGAGCGCCATCGCCGCCATGCCCCAGTCCGGGTTCTGCCACCAGTCGTTCGCGAGCGCCCCCAGGTGGAGCTTGTCGAACAGCTGGTTGAGGCCGACCGCCCGCTCCGGCGGCGCCGGGTTCATCAGCCAGCGCCACACGACGCCCGTCGCGATGAAGGACACCGCCATCGGGAACAGGTAGACGATGCGGAAGGACGCCTCGCCGCGGACGCCCTTGTCCATCAGGAACGCGAGGAACGCGCCGAGCAGCAGGGCGCCGGCGACGAACACGGCCGTGAAGACGAGCGCGTTCCGCACGGCGCCCGGCCAGCTCGGCTGGTCCCACAGGTCGACGAAGTTCCGGCCCCCGTCGAACCCGTACTCGGACACCTCGTCGTGCTTGCCGCTCAGCGCGACCCGCGTGTTCCAGAAGATGAGCCCGTAGACGAACAGCCCGATCGCGACGATGGACGGCGAGACCAGCAGCAGCCCCGGCAGCCATTTCCGGCCGCGGCGGAACCTCACCGGACGCGTCCCGTCCGCCGTCTTCACTGTCCGCTGTTCTTAGCCGCGTTCACCAGCCCCTGCTGGAGCTTGCCGACGTCCTTGTTCTGCAGGAAGAGGCCCACCGCGGTGTCGATGTCGGTGTGCCACTTGTTGTTGGCGGTGACGCCGTGCCAGAACGAGCCCGCGAGCTTGATGTCGGGACTGGTCCAGCGCTCCAGCGCGTACTTCAGGTAGCCCGTGTAGAGGCTCTTGTCGCCATCGGTGCGGGCGGGGATGGAGCCCTTCTTCGGGTTGAAGAGGTCCTGGCCCTCCTTGCTGGACACCTCCTTCAGCCACGCGATCGCCCCGCCGCGGTGCGGTGCGTTCTTGGGCAGGGTGAAGCTGTCCGACAGCCACATGTAGGTGCCCTCGGTGCCCGGGGACGGCGCGTACTTGAAGTCGGTGTCGAGCTTCTTGCCGAGGCCGTTGGGGGCCTCGCCGACGAAGTAGCCGTAGGCCCAGTCGCCCATGATGTTGAACGCGGCCTTGCCGTCCACGACGGCCTTCGCGGCGCCCTGCCAGTCGGTGGACGCGGCCTCCAGCGTCGTGTACCTCATGATCTGGCCGAACTCGTGCAGTGCCTTGGTGACGGCCGGGGTGTCCCAGACGGCGCCCGGCTCCCACAGCGCGTTGTAGGCGTCGGTGCCGAGGCTGCCGAGCAGCACGTTCTCCAGCAGGTGGTCGGCGGTCCACTGCGCGCCGAGCGACAGCGGGACCTTGTCGGTCTTGTCGTCGACGGCCTTCAGCGCGGTGATGAAGTCGGCGATCGACTGGGGCGGGCCGTCGATCCCGGCGTCCTCCAGGATGCCCGGGTTGTACCACAGGACGTTCGACCGGTGGATGTTCACCGGGACCGAGTAGATGTGCTCCTTGTAGGTGATCTGGTCGAGGAGCTGCTTCGGGTAGACCGAGTAGAGGTTGTTCCGTGCGAAGAACTCGTCCAGCGGCTCGATCTGCCCGGCCTTGATGTAGTCGAGGAGTTCGGCGCCCGCGTGGCCCTGGAACGAGTCCGGCGGCTTGTTGTTCTGCAGGCGGCTCGCGAGGACGGCCTTCGCCTGCGTGCCCGACCCGCCGGCGATGGCCGCGTTGGTGAACTTGGTGCCGGGGTTCTTCTTCGCGAAGTCGGCCTGCATCGCCTTGAGCCCGTCGGCCTCGCCTGGACCGGTCCACCATGAGAAGACCTCGACCTCGGACTTGTCGTCGTCGGAGCCGTCGTCCTCGTTCGCGCCGCAGCCCGCCAGGGCGAGGGCGCCGGTCATCGCTACGGCCGCGAACACCTTGAGGCGGTGCCTGGGAGCGCGTACTCGCATCGTCCGTCCCTTCGGTTGCCCCCCGGGAGAAGCAAGCGTCCGCTCGGAAAGGCGCACCGGTCAACACCGGGGACGGAAAAGTGATCAAGCGGTGATGCGTGTCATGGAAGGGACGAATCGCACCTCGGCGACGCGCTCCGGCGGCGTCTCCGGCCGGGTCTCCGGCAAGGTCTCCGCTGGTCTACCACCTGACCGCGGGAGGCAGGTCCCGCTCGCCCGCGTCGGGCCAGTCGAGCGGCGCGCCGAGGGGTGCGAGCTCGGCGAGCTGGAGCCGGTACCACGGCGACGCCTGGGGGCGGTCGACCAGTTCCAGGCAGCGCTCCCACGTCCACCACTCCGCGCGCTCCACCTCCTCCGGGTTCGGCCGGACGGGCCCGTTCGCCGGGACGGTGGCGCGCAGGACGGGGCAGCGCTCGTTCTCGACCGTCCCGTCCTCGGCGACGGCCCGGTACTGGAACCCGGGCAGCACGGACGTGAACGACACGGAGGCGAGCGACGCCTCGTCCATGCCGAGCTCGTCCCGCAGCCGCCGGAGGACGGCCGTCCGCAGGTTCTCGCCGGGGCCGGGGTGGCCGCAGCAGCTGCCCGTCCACACTCCCGGGAACGTGCGCTTGTCCAGTGCGCGCTGAGTGATCAGGACGCGCCCCTCCGTATCCACGACGTAACACGAAAAAGCCAGGTGATACGGCGTGTCCCGGTGATGGCTCGCGCCCTTCGGCGCGGTCCCGACCGCCTCGTCGTCCGCGTTGAGCAGCACAATCTCTTCGACGCCCATACTCTGTTCCTACCCCATCCCTGCACCGGGGGCGGTTCCCCCGCACGGGGTCAGTCTTTTCACACCCGCGGGGCAGGCGGCCTGCGGCGCGCCGGGGGCGAACCGGGATTAAACTCGGAACGGCGCCCGAGCCAGGGGAGATCCGATCCCCGACGGAGGAGTTGAAACGAGTGAGCTTGCTGGAGTCGATCTCAGGTCCCGACGACCTCAAGCGACTGGACGCCGCTCAGCTACCTCGCCTCGCGGAGGAGATCCGCGAGTTCCTCGTCCAGGCGGTCTCCAAGACCGGCGGGCACCTCGGCCCGAACCTCGGCGCGGTCGAGCTGACGATCGCGCTGCACCGGGTCTTCGACTCGCCGCACGACAAGATCCTGTTCGACACGGGGCACCAGGCGTACGTCCACAAGATGCTCACCGGCCGGCACGACTTCGAGCTGCTGCGCAGGCGCGGCGGCCTGTCGGGCTACCCGAGCCGCGCCGAGTCCGAGCACGACGTCATCGAGAACTCGCACGCCAGCACCGCCCTGTCGTACGCCGACGGGTTCGCCAAGGCGTTCCAGCTCCGCGGCGAGACCGACCGCGCCGTGGTGGCCGTCGTCGGCGACGGCGCGCTGACCGGCGGGATGTGCTGGGAGGCGCTCAACAACATCGCGGGCGGCGCCGACCGGCCCGTGATCATCGTGGTCAACGACAACGGCCGCTCCTACTCCCCGACGATCGGCGGCCTGGCCTCCCACCTGGCCGACCTCCGCGTCACCCAGGGGTACGAGCACGCCCTCGACCTCATCAAGAAGACCGTCCCCCGGACCCCGGTGGTCGGGAACATCACCTACGAGGCCCTGCACGGCATCAAGAAGGGCCTCAAGGACGTCCTGCAGCCGCAGGCCATGTTCGAGGACCTCGGCATGAAGTACGTCGGCCCCATCAACGGGCACGACGAGGACGCCGTCGAGCGCGCGCTGCGCCGGGCCCGCGGGTTCGGCCAGCCGGTCATCGTGCACTGCATCACGACCAAGGGACGCGGCTACGCGCCGGCCGAGAACGACACCGAGGACTGCATGCACGGCGGCGGCGCGTTCGACCCCGCCACCGGCGCCTTCGTCCGCAAGAAGGGCGGCCCCGCCTGGACGAAGGTCTTCGGCGAGGAGATGGTCGCGATCGGGCGCGAGCGCCGCGACGTGGTCGCCATCACCGCCGCGATGCTGTACCCGACCGGGCTGGCCCCGTTCGCCGAGGCGTTCCCCGACCGCATCTTCGACGTGGGCATCGCCGAGCAGCACGCGGTCACGTCCGCGACCGGGCTCGCGATGGGCGGCCTGCACCCCGTCGTGGCGGTGTACGCGACGTTCCTCAACCGCGCGTTCGACCAGGTCCTGATGGACACGGCGCTGCACCGGCAGCCCGTCACCTTCGCGCTGGACCGCTCCGGCGTGACCGGCGACGACGGCGCCAGCCACAACGGCATGTGGGACATGTCGATCCTCCAGCTCGTCCCCGGGATGCGCATCGCCGTGCCGCGCGACGGCGCCCGGCTGCGCGAGCTGCTGCGCGAGTGCGTCGCCGTCTCCGACGGCCCGACCGCGATCCGCTACCCGAAGGGCCCGGCCGCCGACGACATCGAGGCGGTCGGCAAGGCGGGGGAGATGGACGTCCTGGCCCGCCACGACGGCTCCAACGGCACCCGCGTCCTGCTGGTCGCGGCGGGGTCGATGGCGTCGCCCGCGGTCGAGGCCGCCGAACTGGTCGCCGCGCAGGGCATCGGCGTCACGGTCGTCGACCCCCGGTGGGTGAAGCCGCTCGACCCGGCGCTGCTCGACCTCGCCCGGGAGCACGCCCTCGTCGCCGTCGCCGAGGACAACGGCCGCACCGGAGCCGTCGGCGACGCCGTCGCCCGCCTCCTGCGCGACGCCGAGGTCGACGTGCCGGTCCGGACGTTCGGCATCCCGCAGGAGTTCCTCGACCACGCCGCACGCGCCGAGATCCTCACCGACATCGGCCTCACGCCCCAGGCCCTCGCCCGGGACATCACGGCGTTCGCCACTGCACTGTCCTTGGCGTCGGGCGCGGAGCGCCTTCCGTCGGCGGACAACGCCACCGACCGCTAGCGTCGCCCGGCCCGGCCCCGGCCGGGCCGGTCAGACGCCCTCGGCGGAGACCAGGTGCCAGAAGTGGGTGATGGACGCTGCGGTCGTGCCCAGGTCGCGGCCTGAGTACGTCCATCGCCCGCGCAGGCGCCAGGGACGCCCGTTGCCGTCCTGGACGTAGACCTGGAGCGGGAAGCACGCGTCGTGGGCGCGGATGACGCCCGCCGGGTCCACCGTTGGGGCGAGGCTGGGCGCGCCCTCACAGCGCACGCCCATGACGGACGTGCGCGGGTCCTGGCGCAGGAGTCCCTGCGTCAGGTCGTACACGAGTACGGACACGTAGTCGGGACCCAGCCACCTGAGGTCGGGGACGGTCTCGGGTGGAGGGAACCCGTACAGTTCTGGACCGCCGGCCACAGGCCGCACCGTAGCGTCCTGGACACACGTCCGTCACTACCCCGCGAGGGGGATCTTCGCGGGGGGCGGGTCAATCCCCGCCGCGGCACGCGGACGTCATCGCCTCCCAGCGGGCAAGCTTGACGCGCTCGCCGCGGTCCAGGGACTGCGCGAGGGCGACCTCGGCGGCGTCGAGCTTGAGCCAGTCGTCGTAGGTGACGACGGGCAGCCCCCGCGCCTCCAGCAGCTCCTCGATGTTGCGCTTCGGCCCGGTCTCGGCCCCGCCGAGGTCCTCCAGGAGGTTGCGGACGGTCTCGGCCGCGTCGGACTTGTTGGTGCCGACGACGCCGGACGGGCCGCGCTTGATCCAGCCGGCGACGTACTCGCGGGGGACGGGCGAGCCGTCCGGGCCGATGACGCGGCCGCCCTCGTTCGGCACGGTGTAGGAGCGCTCGTCGAACGGGACGCCGTCCAGCGGGACGCTCTGGTAGCCGACCGAGCGCAGCACCATGCCGACGGGGAGCGTCTCGAACTCGCCGGTGCCGGTGACGCGGCCCGTCTCGTCCAGCCGGGTCTTCTCCAGCCGGAGCCCCTCGACGCGGTCGGTGCCGATGATCTCGGCGGGGGCGCGCCAGAACCGCACGTCGATGTGCCGGGGGCGCGCGGCGCCCGGGTCCTCCGTCCAGGACCTGAGGACCTTGACGTTGCCGCCGACCTTGCGGTCCTTCTCGGCCAGTTCGGCGCTGGCGGGGTCGAGCTCCATGTCCTCGGCGCTGACGTGGATGCTCGCGTTGGGCAGCTCGCCCAGCTCGCGGGCCTCCTTGGTGGTGAACTTCGCCTGCGCCGGGCCGCGCCGCCCGATCATGTGGACGCGCTTCACCCGGCTCTGCGACAGCGCCTCGATGACCTGCTCGGGGACGTCGGTCTCCCGCAGCTCCTCGGCCGTCTTGGCGAGGATCCGGACGACGTCCACGGCGACGTTCCCGACACCGATGACCGCGACCTCCTCGACCGCCAGGTCGAAGACGTGGTCGGCGGCGTCGGGGTGTCCGCAGTACCAGTTGACGAAGTCGGTCGCGGCGATGCTGCCCGGCAGGTCCTCACCGGGGACGCGCATGTGCCGGTCGACCATCGCGCCGGTGGAGTAGATGACGGCGTCGTAGCACTCCAGCAGGTCGTCGCGGCTGATGTCGCGGCCGAGCTCGACGCAGCCGAAGAACCGCACGGCGGGGTCCTCCAGCACCTTCTGCAGGTACCGGGCGATCGACTTGATGGACTTGTGGTCGGGGGCGACGCCGTAGCGGACCAGCCCGTAGGGCGTCGGCAGCCGGTCGAACACGTCGACGCGGACGTCGCCGTCCGTCTGCTTGACGAGGGCCTCGGCGGCGTAGATGCCCGCCGGCCCCGAGCCGATCACCGCGACGCGAACTGGAGAACCCATGCGGGCCATTCTGCACACATGCCGCGCGGAATGACACAGGGACCCCCGTATGGGCCGCTCCGCTGGTCAGGACTTCATGGGAAGGTCCGCGCCGTCCCTGAGCCGGCTGTTCCGGTACCCGTACGCGGCGTAGATGACGATCCCGATCACCATCCAGACGAGGAACCGCAGCCAGGTCTCCACCGGGAGGTTCAGCATCACGAACAGGCAGGCGAGGATGGACAGGGCGGGGACGAGCGGCACGAGCGGCGTGCGGAACGCGCGCGGCAGGTCCGGGCGGGTGCGGCGCAGGATCATCACGGCGGCCGAGACGACGACGAACGCGAACAGCGTGCCGATGTTGACGAGGGTGGCGAGCTCGGCAAGCGGGATGAACCCGGCGAGCACCGCGACGATCACGCCCATGATGACGGTCGACCGGTAGGGCGTGCCGAACCGGGGGTGGACGACCGAGAGCCAGCCCGGCACCAGGCCGTCCCGGGCCAGCGCGAAGAAGATCCGGCTCATCCCGAGCAGCAGGATCATCACGACGGTGATGAGGCCGACGACGGCGCCGATGTCGATGATGGTGGCGAACACCGGGTGCCCGGCGGCCTTGAACGCGTCCGCGAGGGGCGCCTCGGTGCTCAGCTCCGTGTAGTGCTGCATGCCGACGACGACGGTCGAGACGGCCGCGTACAGGACGGCCGTGATGACGAGCGAGCCGATGAGACCGATCGGCAGGTCCCGCTGCGGGCGCTTGGCCTCCTCGGCGGCGGTGGCGACGATGTCGAACCCGATGTAGGCGAAGAACACGATCGCGAGGGCGGAGAAGATGCCGAGCCAGCCGTAGGCGACCGGCGTGAGGCCGAACAGCACCTGCATCAGCGGCGCGTCCAGCCCGCCGACCTCCGGTGTCGACTTCGAGGGCGGGATGAACGGGTCGTAGTTGGCGCCCTTGACGAAGAACAGCCCCGCGAAGATCACCAGCAGCACCACCCCCACCTTGATCGCAACGACCACGGCGTTGACCATCGAGGAGATCTTGATGCCGAGCACGAGCAGCGCGGTCACCGCCAGCACCAGCGCGATGGCGGGGACGTTGACCGTCCCGCCCTCGCCGGGCGGCGCGGCGATCACCTCCGGCACCGTGACGCCGATGCCGTCCAGCAGCGAGGCGAAGTACCCGGACCAGCCGACCGCGACGACCGCCGCGCCGAGCGCCATCTCCAGGATGAGGTCCCAGCCGATGATCCACGCGGGGAACTCGCCGAGGGTGGCGTACGAGAACGTGTAGGCCGACCCGGCGACCGGGACGGTGGAGGCGAACTCGGCGTAGCACAGCGCCGCCAGCCCGCACACCAGGGCGGCGAGGATGAACGACAGCGCGACCGCGGGGCCCGCGTTGTCGCGGGCGACCTGCCCGGTCAGCACGAAGATGCCGGTCCCGACGATCACGCCGACGCCGAATACCGTCAGGTCCAGCGGCCCCAGCGCGCGCCGGAGCCGGTGCGTGGGCTCCTCGGTGTCGCGGATCGACTGCTCGACCGACTTCGTGCGCAGCAGGTGCATCCTCCGGCCTCCCCTGGTGATCGTCGCGGCAGTCACGCGTATGCCCATATGTGCGCGACTTATGGCCGACGAAACCTTGGTGTGCCCGTGAACTGGGGAAATGCCGGGAAAAGGGCGTCCCGAACGGTGTTCGGGACGCCCTTCCGAGGGAGCGGCGGGGGTCGGACGGGCCGGGTGGCCGGCCGGGTCAGGCCGGCGGCGAGGCCACCCCAGGCTCCAGGAACCGGCGGCCGGTGACCCGCTCGGCGACGCCCGACCGGTCGAGGTAGGGCGTGACGCCGCCGAGGTGGAACGGCCATCCGGCGCCGAGGATCATGCAGAGGTCGATGTCCTGCGGGGCGGCGACGACGCCCTCGTCCAACATGATGCGGATCTCGTCGGCGAGCGCGTCGAGCGCCCGGTCGCGGACCTGCTCCTCGGTGGACGGGCTCGTACCGCCGCCGAAGATCTCCGCGGCCTCGGGGTCGAGGGAGAAGTCGGGCAGGTACACGCCGGTCTTGCCGGACGCGACCAGCTTCGCCAGGTTGTCCGAGAGCGGGAACCGGTCCGGGAACGCCTCGTGCAGGGTCTCGTTGACGTGCAGCGCGATCGCCGGCCCGACCAGGCCCATCAGCACGAACGGCGGCATCGGCAGGCCCAGCGGCGCGACGGAGCGCTCGGCGACCTCGATCGGGGTGCCCTCGTCCACCGTGCGGACGATCTCGGCGAGCAGCCGCAGCAGCACGCGGTTGACGACGAACGCCGGCGCGTCCTTGACGAGCACGCACGACTTCTTCAGCCGCGCGCCGGTCGCGAACGCGGTCGCCAGCGTCGCGTCGTCGGTCCGCTCGCCCCGGACGATCTCCAGCAGCGGCAGCACCGCGACGGGGTTGAAGAAGTGGAAGCCGACCACGCGCTCGGGGTGCCGCAGCCCGGACGCCATCTCGCTCACCGACAGCGACGAGGTGTTGGTCGCGAGGACGCACTCGGCGGAGACGTGCTCCTCGACCTCGGCGAACACCTTCTTCTTGACCGACATCTCCTCGAAGACGGCCTCGATGACGAAGTCGGCGTCGGCGAACGCCTCCTTGCCGAGCGAGCCGGTGATGAGCGACTTGAGCCGGTTGGCCTTGTCGGGGGAGACGCGGCCCTTGCCGAGCAGCTTGTCGATCTCGCCGTGCGCGTGGCCGACGCCCTTGTCGAGGCGCTCCTGGTCGAGGTCGGTCAGCACGACCGGCACCTCCAGGCGCCGCGCGAACAGCAGCGCGAGCTGCGAGGCCATCAGCCCGGCGCCGACGACGCCGACCTTGGTGACCGGGCGGGCCAGGGCCTTGTCGGGCGCCCCGGCGGGCTTCTTGGCGCGCTTCTGGGTGAGGTCGAACGCGTACAGGCCGGCGCGCAGCTCGTCGCTCATGATGAGGTCGGCCAGCGCCTCGTCCTCGGCGGCGAAGCCCTCGTCCCGGTCGCGGTCCTTCGCCGCGGCGATCAGGTCGAGCGCGCGGGTGTAGGACGGGGCGGCGCCGTGGAGCTTGCCGTCCACGTTCCAGCGGGCCGCCGCGACCGCGTCGTCCCACGCCTTGCCCCGGTCGACCTCGGGCCGCCGGATGGTGATGTCGCCGTTCAGGACGCGGGCCGTCCAGGCCAGCGACTCCTCCAGGAAGTCGGCCGAGTCGAAGATCGCGTCGGCGATGCCCAGCTCGTACGCCTGCGGGCCCTTCAGCGTGCGGTTCTGCGCGAGCGGGTTGTCGATGACGACCTTGATCGCCTTCTCCGCGCCGATCAGGTTCGGCAGCAGGTACGTCCCGCCCCAGCCGGGCACGAGCCCGAGGAAGGTCTCGGGCAGCGCGAGCGCCGGGACGCCGGACGAGATCGTCCGGTAGGTGCAGTGCAGGCCGATCTCGACACCGCCCCCCATCGCCGCGCCGTTGTAGTAGGCGAACGACGGGACGTCCAGCTCGCCGAGCCGCCGGAACACGTCGTGGCCCAGCCTGGCGATCGCGTGCGCGTCCTCCCGCGTCCGGATGAGCGGGACGCCGTTGAGGTCGGCGCCGACGGCGAAGATGAACGGCTTGCCGGTGACGCCGACGGCCGCGATGTCGTCGCGCGTGGCGATCGAGTCGAGGGCGGCGTTCAGGTCCGCGAGCCCGCCCGGGCCGAATGTGTTCGGCTTCG
Organism: Actinomadura livida; assembly: GCF_014648675.1. Lineage (GTDB taxonomy): Bacteria > Actinomycetota > Actinomycetes > Streptosporangiales > Streptosporangiaceae > Spirillospora > Spirillospora livida. Next base: position 415,122 of record NZ_BMRO01000001.1, on the reverse strand, counting down.
TGTGGTCGTGGCCGTTGTCGAGCGTGATGAGGGCGAGGGTGCCCGCGCCGTACGGGAGGGTCACGTCCCGGACATAGGCGCGCGTGACGACCTCGTCGCCGAAGAGTTCCGCAAGACCAGTCACTGTTCCCTCCCTGGGGGCGGTCCCCCCGGCCCCCCGAACGACTGCGTCGCTCATTCGGTCCCCTCCCAGTTCGCGTTCTCCCAGAGGACCGTCCCGCCCATGCCCATGCCCACGCACATCGTGGTCAGTCCGTACCGGACGTCCGTGCGCTCCTCGAACAGGCGCGAGAGCTGGTTCATCAGCCGGACGCCGGACGAGGCGAGCGGGTGGCCGAGGGCGATCGCGCCGCCCCACGGGTTCACCCGCGCGTCGTCATCATCGATCTTGAAGTGCTCCAGGAACGCCAGCACCTGCACGGCGAACGCCTCGTTGATCTCGATGAGGCCGATGTCGTCCATCGTCAGCGCGTTGCGGGCAAGGAGCCTCTCGGTGGCGGGGACGGGCCCGACGCCCATGACCTCCGGCTCGACCCCGGCGAACGCGAAGTCGACGAGCCGCATCCGCGGGGTGAGGCCGATCTTGCGGGCCACGTCCTCGGCGGCCAGCAGGCAGGCGGTGGCGCCGTCGTTGAGGCCCGCGGCGTTGCCCGCGGTCACGTTGCCGTGCACCCGGAACGGGGTCTTCAGCGCGGCCAGGCTCTCCAGCGTCGTCCCCGGGCGCGGCGGCTCGTCCTCCGTCGCGAGCCCCCAGCCCTTCTCGGCCGAGCGGATCGCGGTCGGCGCGAGGTCCGGCTGGATCTTCCCGGCGGCGTAGGCGGCGGCGACCTTCTGCTGGCTGCGGACGGCGTAGGCGTCCGCGCGCTCCTTGGTGATGCCCGGGAACCGGTCGTGCAGGTTCTCGGCGGTCGAGCCCATGACCAGGGCGGACGGGTCGACGAGCCGGTCGGCGAGGAACCGCGGGTTCGGGTCGACGCCCTCGCCCATCGGGTGCCGTCCCATGTGCTCGACGCCGCCCGCGATGACGACGTCGTAGGAGCCGAACGAGATGCCCGCGCCGGACGTGGTGACGGCGGTCATCGCGCCCGCGCACATCCGGTCGATGGCGTAGCCCGGGACGCTCTTCGGCAGCCCGGCCAGCACGGCGGCGGACCGCCCGATGGTCAGGCCCTGGTCGCCGGTCTGGGTGGTGGCGGCGATGGCGACCTCGTCGACCCGCTCGGGCGGGAGGGACGGGTTGCGGCGCAGCAGCTCGCGGATCGCGCGGACGACCAGGTCGTCGGCGCGGGTCTCCGCGTACAGGCCCTTGGGGCCGGCCTTGCCGAACGGTGTGCGTACGCCGTCGACGAACACGACGTCGCGTGCGTTGCGAGGCACGGTGTCGTCCTCCCTTGGGGTTCGGTGGCGGTTTGGCCGGGTGGAGGCGGGCTCCGGGAAGGTGTCGGGGCTCGTGCCGCCCGGTGCCGGGAGGCGCGCCCGGTTCTCGGCGGCGCGCCGGCTCGCTACGACACGCGCGGCGCCCGGCGGCACGAGTACCCGCGACAGCGATGCTACTCGCTGGTAACCACAAATGCTACTCGTCAGTAACCACTGACCGGGGTGTGGCCCCGGGCGCCCTTGTCCGGCCGGTGGCGGCTGGGTACCGTGGCTCGACGGAGGAGGGCACGGTGACGCACGCGAGGCCCGCATACCGGCCGGGGATACGCCGCCGGATCGGGCATATCCGCGATCTCGCCGCGCTCCTGCTGCGCACCGGGCTGCTGTTCTCCGGCGGCCCGCGGCGCGTCCTCCGGCAGATCGGCACGCTGCGGCGCTGGGGCACCACCCTCGCCGGGCTCGTCGCCGCGGCCGCCGCCCGCTCCCCGTCGCGCCCCGCGCTGATCGACGACGAGGGCGCCCTCACCTTCGGCGAGCTCGACGAGCGCGCCGCGCGGCTTGCCGCCGGGCTGCCGCTGCACGGCCCGCGGCCGCGCGTCGGGGTGCTGTGCCGCAACCACCGGGGCATGGTGGAGACACTCGTCGCCTGCAGCAGGCGAGGCGCCGAGGTCGTCCTGCTCAACACCGGCTTCGGGAAGGGCCAGCTCAGCGCCGTCCTCAGCGAGCTCCGCCCCACCCTGATCGTCGCCGACGCCGAGTTCGCCCCGCTGCTGCGCAGCCTGCCGGTCGCGCTGCGCCGCAACGTCCTGTGGGCCGACCGGCGGCCGGGCCCGGCGCGGGAGGTCCCGCTCGCCGCGCCCGTTCCCCTCGACACGCTGCCGCCCCTGCCGCCCACGCCGCGCACCGCCCCCGAGCCCCCGCCGCCCGCGCCGCCGGCCCCGGCCGAGAAGGGGCCCAGCGTCGAGGAGGTCATCGGCTCGGTGCCCGCGGACGCCGCCGCGTCCGGTCCGGGCGCCAAGCCGCCGCAGATACAGAGCCGCACCATCATGCTCAGCTCCGGCACCACCGGACGCCCGAAGGGCGCCCGCCGCCCGCCCCGCCCCGGCTTGTGGCCGCTGGCCTCGATGACGTCCCGGATCCCGCTCCGCGCCCGGCAAACGATGATCATCGAGGCGCCGCTGTTCCACACCTGGGGCTACGCAGCGCTGCAGATGGCGTGGGCGCTGCGGGCGCCGGTCGTGCTGCACCGGCGGTTCGACCCCGCGCAGACGCTCCGGGCCATCACCTCCCACCGCGAGACCACCGTGTTCGCCGTCCCGGTGATGCTCCAGCGGATCCTCGAACTGCCGCCCGGGACCCGCGCCCTCCACGACGCGTCCTCGCTGCGGATCGTGGCGATCAGCGGGGCCGCGCTGCCCGGCGACCTCGCCACCCGCTTCATGGACGAGTTCGGCGACCGCCTCTACAACGTCTACGGCTCCACGGAGGCGTCCTGGGTGTCCATCGCCACCCCGCGCGACCTGCGGACCGACCCGCGCACCGCCGGGCGGCCGCCGCGCAACACCTCGCTCGCCATCCTCGACGCCGAGGGGCGCCGGGCCGGCCGCTCCACGATCGGGCAGATCTTCGCCGCGAACGAGCTGCCGTTCGAGGGCTACACCGGCGGCGAGCCGATGGAGGTCCGCGACGGGATGCTCGCCACCGGCGACCTCGGCCACATCGACCACCGCGGCCTGCTGTTCGTGGACGGCCGCGCCGACGGCCTCGTCGTGTCCGGCGGGGAGAACGTCGTCCCGCGCGACGTGGAGGACGCCCTGCTGCGGCTCCCGGAGGTCGGCGAGGTCGCGGTCGTCGGCGTCCCGGACGACGAGTGGGGGCAGCGGCTCGCCGCGTACATCGTGCTGCGGCCCGGGGCCCGGCTGGAGGCGGACGCCGTCCGCGACTACGTGCACGAGCAGGTCGCCCGGTACGCGGTGCCGCGCGACGTGCGCTTCCTTCCCGAGCTGCCGCGCAACGCCACCGGCAAGGTCGTGTACCGCTGGCTCACCGCGCCCCCCGGCCGGCCCCCGGAGGGCCGCGTCGAATGGCCGCCCCTGGGCGCGGGCCAGGCGGGTTAGGCGGGCCGTGCGGCGTCGATGGCCGGTTCCACGGACACCGGGAGCCGCACGGTGATGGACAGTCCGCCATCGGGCCGCGGGACGGCATCGATCGCGCCGCCGTGCGCGTTCACCACCGCCCGGACGATCGACAGGCCGAGGCCCGCGCCGTCGCGCGACCCCGTCCGGTCCGCGCGCAGCCGCCGGAACGGCTCGAACAGCGACCCGACCTCGTAGGACGGCACGGGCCGCCCGGTGTTGACGACCTGCAGGAACGCCTCCCCGTCCCGGACGCCGGTCCGGACCCACACCCGCCCGTCCCGCACGTTGTACTTCAGCGCGTTCTCCAGCAGGTTCACCGCGCAGCGCTCCAGCAGGACGGGATCGCCCGACACGGCGGCCGGCGCGAGCCTGGCCTCGACGTCCACCTCCGCGTCCACGGCCCGGTCGTCGAGCTGGTCGAGAGCGCTGCGCACCACGTCCGGCAGGGGGGTCGCGACCCGCGTACCCGGCTCCCGCTCCGACCGGGCGAGCGTCAGCAGCCCGTCGATCAGCCGCTCGTGCCGCGCGGTGTTGCCGAGCAGCACGTCCGCGAGGGCCTTGGTCTCCGGCGGGTTCTTCCGGCTGGCCAGCGCGACCTCCAGGACCGTCCGGTTGATCGTCAGCGGGGTCCGCAGCTCGTGCGAGGCATTGGCGACGAACCGGCGCTGGCCGTCGAACGCCCGGTCCAGCCGGTCCAGCATCCGGTCGAACGTGTCGGCGAGGTCCTTGATCTCGTCCTGCGGGCCGTCCAGCGCGATCCGCTGGTGCAGGGTGCTCTCCGACAGCCGCCGCGCCGTCGCGGTCACCCGGTGCAGCGGCCGCAGCATCCGCCCCGCGACCACGTACCCGATCACCACGGCGAGGACGCCCACGACCAGCATCAGCAGCACGGAGCTCTGCAGCAGCTGCTCCAGCACGTCGCGCTTCTGCTGGGCGAGCCGCCGGTCGGCGTCCTCCCGGAGCGCCATCAGCTGCGCGATCCCGTCCTGCGACGCCAGGCCCCCTTCCGCCGCCAGCCTCTGCAGCCGCGAGAACGCCTCGGGGTCCACGTCGCCGGACCGTGTGAGGCCCTGGTCCATCGTCCGGACGGTGAGCACGTACGTCACCGCGACCAGCAGCGCCGACGTCATCAGGAACAGCGACCCGTACACGAGCGTCAGCCGCGTCCGCAGGCTCAGGGCCGGCGCTCTCCCGAGTGCCCTCATCACGCCTCCAGCCGGTATCCCGAGCCCGTCACCGTCTCGATCACCGGGGGCTCGCCCAGCTTGCGGCGCAGCGTCGCCATCGTCACCCGGACGATGTTGCTGAACGGGTCGATGTTCTCGTCCCACCCGCGCTCCAGCAGCCGCTCGGCGCTGACCACGCCGCCCTCCGCCCGCAGCAGCTCCTCCAGCACCGTGAACTCCTTGTTGGTCAGCCGCAGCTCCCGGCCGTCCCGCGCGACCCTGCGCCGGTGCGGGTCCAGCCGGATGCCGCGCCGCTCCAGCACGGGCGGAACCGGCGGCCCGGACCTGCGCGCCAGCGCCCGCACCCGCGCCACCAGCTCGCTGAACACGAACGGCTTCGGCAGGTAGTCGTCGGCGCCCAGCGACAGCCCGGCCACCCGGTCCTCGACGTCGCCGGACGCGGTCAGCATCAGGATCCGTCCCGGACTGCGCCGCCCCACCAGCTCCCGGCACACCTCGTCGCCGTGGACGGCCGGCAGGTCCCGGTCGAGCACCACGACGTCGTACTCGTTGTACGAGGTCAGCTCCAGCGCCTCGTCGCCGTCGTACACGACGTCGACGGCCATCGCCTCCTCGCGGAGCCCCTCGGCGATCGCGTCCGCCAGCACATGCTCGTCCTCGACGATCAATACGCGCATGGACCCGAGCATGACCGGCCGGGGGTTAAGCGCCGGTAAGTCAGCGCTCCCAGCAGGTGTAGGTGACGGTCGCGGTACCGCCCGGCGCGAACGACACCGTCCCGGTGCCGCTCCCGTCCACGAAGCACAGCACCCGCGGCCGCACCGTCACCTCGACCGACGTCGCGCGCCCCTTCGCCAACTTCCCGCCGCCCTCCGCGCTGATCCGCGCGTCCTCCGACCGGACCGACGCCACCGACCACTTCACCGGCCCGCCCGTCGCCTTCAGCCGGATGGTGCACCGCGTCGGGAGCCCGAGCACCTGCTGCACCCCGCGGCAGGCCGAATCGTCGACCGACAGCCGTCCGGGCCCGGGGGCCTTGGGCGTCTTCGGAGGCTCGGCCTCCTTGGTGGGGGAGGCCGCCTTCGTCTTCTCCCGCGACGGCGCCGGCGGGGGACTCGGCGCCTCGGGTGCGATCGACGGCACGGGCGGCGGGGCCGGGGCCGCCCCGTCCCGGTCCGTCGACTCGAAGAGGGCGAGCATCCCGGCGGTGAGCACGATCCCGGCGGTGACCCCGGCGGCCACCAGCCACCGGTGCAGCCGCACCGGCGGCTCCGGGCGCTCGCCGCGCGGTTCCCCGGCGTCCTCGGCCGGCCCGGTGCCACGGCTCGCCTCGTCCGCCGGCGGCGCTTCGAGCGCCATGGCCAGCTGCAGGTCCTCGTTCAGCGGAGGTGCGGGCACGCATGGATTATCGCGGAAGGGGCCCCGCGCGTGATTCCGCCGAACCACACAGTTCCCTCGCCGCATTTATCAGCGGGCCAAGAAGTCAGGGCCGGATCGCGATGACGTCGTAGGGCGTTTCAGGGGTGGGAGGTGTGGTGAAGCGGGCGTTCGGCAGGTACAGCTTCGGGCCGGACCGCGCGACCGTGGTCGGGACGTCGAACCGCGGATCGGTCAGCCGCCGCACGACACGTCCCTCCGTCGCCTTCCCGTTCAGCTCGACCACGGCGACGGTGTTGAACCGGTTCTGCACCGCGTACAGCGTCCGCCCCTCCAGCAGCAGCCCGTCCCCGTTCGCCAGCACCTCACCGTGCAGGTCGACCTCCTCGGCGGCCCCGCTCCGGGCATCGACCTTGAACAGCTTCCCCGTGTTGGACTGGACGACGAGCAGCGACCGCCCGCCCCGCAGCGCCACGATGCCGTTCGCGTTGATCCCTTCAGCGAACTCGATGTCCCCGCTCAGCGGCAGGGTCTTCACCCGGCCGTGCCCGTGCAGTGGAACCCGGTACAGCACCGGATTGCTGGAGTCGGTGAACCACGCCCCGCTTCGGGTGATGACGACGTCGTTCACGAACGCCTGCCGCTCCGTCAGCGTGTAGGACTCCAGGACGCGCCCCGTCCGCGTGTCCACGACCCGCGCGTCCCCACCCGTCCCACCGGCGACGAACAGCTTGCGGCCCAGTGTCTTCATGCCGAGCGAGGGCGTCCCCGGCCCCGGGCTGATGACCCGGCCTTCTCCGGTGCGCAGGTCAGCGCGGTAAATGGCGCCGGTCGCCCGCGATCCGAAGAACGCCACCGCCCCGGGACCGGTCGCGATCCCCTCGGGCTGGAACCCGTCCGGAAGCGCGATCCGATCCGGCGACCGCCCGTGTTCGCCGTGCACGGTGCCGCCGTGCGCAGGGCCTCCGAGCGGCACCAGGAGACCGACCGTCAATCCAGCAAGGAGAAGTCGAGACCACATGCCACCAACGTCCCTTGGCCCGCTCCCGCACACCAGACCCAAGCTTGCCCGCACGCGAGAAATGCCAGGTCGCACGCGGTCGATCCGTTGCAGCAATCCACGCCGCGGCTCCTGCGCACGGACGAGCCGGCATCTACCGCGAACGCAGTACTTTCGCGCCACCTGCCATTTCCGCGGCAGCGCGATGCGTCATTGGCCGTAGGGCGAATTGCCTGCGCACGGCGGACGACGAGCAATGCGATCGGCAGGCATGATCGGCCCGCAGACCTCCGAAACGAAACAGATTTCGCCAAGCTCGAAGTGAGAAAATGATGAGAACCAAGAAGCCCGCCACGGACGGGGTTCTGGCGGGACTGGCCAGGTTCTGCCACCGGCGCCGCCGCCTGGTCCTCCTGGCCTGGATCGCCGGCGTGGCCGCCGTGGCGTTCGCCGGGTTCGGCTACGGCGCCGCACCCGACAACGATTTCTCCGGCGGGGACTCCGGCTCCGCCAAGGCGCAGCAACTGATCGAGAAGCATTTCCCCGAACAGCAAGGGGACACGCTGACCCTTGCGATAAAGGCCGACCGGGGAATCGACGACCCCGCCGTCCGGCAGAAGATCGACAAGGTCGTCGCCGAACTCGCCGCGTCACCCGTCACCGGCCCCGTGGTCTCGCCGTACCAGGACCGAAACCTCGTGACCGAGGATCGTCGCATAGCCCGAATGACCATTCCGCTGAGCGACACGGACGTGAAGAAGTCCGAGGTCGAACCCTTGGTGGACACGGTCAAGGACGCCTCCGGAAACGGCGTCACGCTCGGGCTCGGCGGATACATGGCGGAGAAGGCCGAGACGCCTCCGCAGGGTCCGGCCGAAGGCGTGGGCATCCTGGCGGCCTCGGTGATCCTCTTCATCGCCTTCGGGTCGCTGGTGGCGATGGGCCTGCCGATCGTGACCGCGCTCCTGGCGATCGCGGGCGGCCTCGCGCTGACGAAGCTGGCGGGCCACGTGATCCCCGCGCCGAACTTCACCCTGCTCTTCGGCGCGATGATCGGGCTCGGTGTCGGCATCGACTACGCCCTGTTCATCGTGACCCGCTACAAGGACGTCCTCGCGGACGGCGATGACCCCGAGACCGCCACCGTCGCGGCCGTCACCACCGCGGGCCGCGCGGTGCTGTTCGCCGGCACGACCGTCGTGATCGCGCTGATGGGCCTGGTCGTCATGGGGCAGCGGCTGATGACCGGGGTGGCCGTCGCCACGTCGATCACGGTGCTGCTCACGATGATCGCCGCGGTGACGCTGCTGCCCGCCTTCCTGGGCTTCACCGGATACAAGATCAACTCCCTGCGCCTCCCGCGCCGCGCGTCCCGCCGGGCACCGTCCCCGGACCGCCGTACCCTCGCCGAGCGTTGGGCCGGCGTGGTGCAGCGCAGGCCGCTGCTCGCCGCGCTCCTCGCCGGCTCAAGCCTGCTGGTGCTGGCCGTCCCGACGCTGTCGATGCGGCTCGGCCAGCCCGACGCCAGCGTCCAGCCGCGCGACAGGAGCAGCTACATCTCGCACGAGATCCTCTCCGAGGGCTTCGGCCCGGGCTACGGAGCACCCCTGATCTTCGCCGCCGAAACGGACGCCGACCTGCACCCCGTCGTCGAAGCGGTCGCCGGCACCGAGGGCATCGCCCACGCAACCCCCCTCAGAGTCAGCAAGGACGGCCGAGCCGTCACCTTCATGGCCTTCCCCAAGACCGGCTACCAGGACGAGGCGACCGCGGACCTGGTGCACGAGCTCCGCGACGACGTACTGCCCCGCACACCCGGCGGCGACCAGGTCCTCCTAGGCGGACCGAACGCCGGCACCATCGACGCCGCCGAGGAATCCGGCCGGCGCCTGCCCCTGATGATCGCGGTCGTGATCGCGATGTCCATGGTGCTGCTGATCGCACTGGTCCGATCGGTCACGATCGCCCTGCAGGCCGCCGTCATGAACCTGCTGTCCATCGGCGCCGCCTACGGCGTGGTGGTGGCGGTCGTCCAGTGGGGCTGGCTGGGCCCGACCCTCGGCTTTCCCGCCGCCATGCCGGTGACGACGTGGGTCCCGATGATGATGTTCCCGGTCCTGTTCGGCCTCTCGATGGACTACCAGGTCTTCCTGATCTCACGCGTCCGCGAGGAGTACGACCGAACCGGTGACACCCGCACGGCCGTGGCCCAAGGCCTGGCACGCACCGCCCGTGTGATCACGGCCGCCGCCGCCATCATGGTCGCCGTCTTCACCACCTCCCTCCTAGGCCCCGACCTAGCGGTCAAACAGGGAGGCCTGGGCATGGCCGTCGCCGTCCTGATCGACGCCACCATCGTCCGCCTGATCCTCGTCCCCGCAGTAATGGAACTCTTCGGCAAGGCCAACTGGTGGCTCCCCACCCGCCGCCCCCCAAGCCCCCACCACCCAACCCACCCCCACCTCCCCGAACACGCCACCACCTGACCCCCACACCCCCACAACCCACCCCCACGCCTAATGCGGGTTTAACGCGGGGGTGGGTTTTGTGGGGGCTCGTCGGGGCGGGTGTCTTCGGCGGGGAGGTCTTGATGGGTGTTCGGGTGGCGGTTGTCGCGGTTCTGGTCGTGTTCGGGCTTGTTGGGTGCGGGGGCGGTGATGGTGGTGGAGCCGGGGCGTCGGCTGGGCGGTCGGTTTCGGTGGAGGACGCTCGGCTGAAGTTCGCGCAGTGCATGCGGGAGAACGGGGTGGACGTCCCCGATCCGGGGGCCGGGGACGCGGGGGCGAAGCGGCTGGGGGAGGGGACCGATCGGAAGAAGTTGGAGGCGGCGCTGGAGAAGTGCCGGTCCTGGCTTCAGGCCGGCGGGGTGATGCCCGATCTGAAGGATCCCGAGGTGCGTGACCGGTACGTCGAGTTCGCGCAGTGCATGCGGGAGAACGGGGTGGACATTCCCGATCCGGGGCCCGATGGGGAGTTGAGGCTTCCGGCCGAGGAGATCGACCGGGGCGCGCTGGAGAAGGCCCGGGAGAAGTGCAGGCTCGACCTTCCGGGGGCCGGGAAGTGAGGCGGCTCTTGGTCGTGGGCGGTTGCGCCGGGCTCGTGGTGGTCGCGGGCGGGGGAGTGCTGGCCCTGACGGCGGACGGTCAGGGGGCGGAGGTCGGGCAGGAGACGCGAGTGGACACGGTTGAGGTGCGCCGGGGTGATCTCGTGGATACCGAGACGGTCGACGGGCGGCTCACATATGGGGGCGTTCGTGAGGTGTGGGCAGGCGTGTCGGGTGTGGTGACGTGGGCGCCGAAGCAGGGGGCGACCATCGAGCGGGGGGAGCCGCTGCTCCGGGTGGCCGGGAAGCCGGTCACGCTCATGTACGGCGGCAGTCCCATGTACCGCACGCTCCGGGTCGGGGATTCGGGCAAGGACGTGCGCCAGCTCGAACGCAACCTGCGTGCCCTCGGGCATGGCGGCATGACCGTGGACGAGGAGTTCACCGCGGCGACCGAGGCCGCGGTGAAGGAGTGGCAGGACGAGCGGGGCCTGGCGGAGACCGGGACGGTCGGGCCGCAGCACGTGGTGTTCCTGAGCGGGGCCGTGCTCGTGCGTGAGGTCAAGGCGCCCGAGGGGAAGCGGGCCGTCCAGGGGCAGCCGGCCCTGACGGTGGCCGGGACCCGGCGGGTCGTTCAGGTGGATCTGGACGCCGACAAGCAGGAACTGGCCGAGGAGGGCGCGGCCGTCGCGGTGGAACTGCCCGGGGGCCGGACGGTCACGGGGAAGATCGCCGAGGTCGGCAGAGTCGCGCAGAGCAGCGGGTCCGGGCAGGACGAGAAGACCACGGTCGACGTCGAGATCTCGCTGGGGGACGCGGAGACGGGGCGGCTGGACGAGGCGCCCGTGAGCGTCAAGCTGGAGAGCGAGCGGAGGAAGGACGTCCTGTCGGTGCCCGTGGAGGCGTTGCTGGCGCTGCGGGAGGGCGGTTTCGGTGTCGAGGTCGTGGACGGGACGGGGCGGCGGCTCGTCCCGGTGGACGTCGGGGCGTTCGGCGGCGGGCGGGTCGAGGTCGGCGGCGGGCTCCGCGAGGGCATGAAGGTCGGGGTGCCTGCGGCATGAACATCGTCGAGCTGGCCGGGGTGACCAAGGAGTACCCGGGCGTGGTGGCGCTGCGGGGCGTCGACCTGGCGATCGCGCGGGGGGAGATGGCCGCGATCGCGGGGCCGTCCGGGTCCGGGAAGTCGACGCTGCTGCACATGATCGGGACATTGGACCGCCCGACCGCAGGGAGCGTGAAGGTCGCAGGGCATGACGTGTCGGGGCTTCATGATCGGGAGCTGTCGGCGCTGCGGGCACGGCACATCGGGTTCGTGTTCCAGCAGTTCCACCTGGCCGCGGGGGTGAGCGCCCTCGACAACGTCGCGGACGGCCTCCTCTACAGCGGTACGGGGCTGCGGGAGCGCCGGGAGCGGGCGCGGGCGGCGCTGGAGCGGGTCGGGCTGGGGGAGCGGATCGGGCACCGGCCGCACGAGCTGTCGGGCGGTGAGCAGCAGCGGGTCGCGGTGGCACGGGCGGTGGTCGGCGAACCGGACCTCCTGCTGGCCGACGAGCCGACCGGCAATCTCGATTCCGCCGCGGGCGCCGGCGTGCTGGCCCTGCTGAACGAGCTGAACCGCGCCGGCACGACCGTCGCGATCATCACGCACGATGCGGAGGTCGCGGCCCGGGCGCCGCGCAGGGTGCGGGTCAGGGACGGGCTGATCGTCGCCGACGAGCGGGCGGGGGCGAGCAGCCGATGAAGGACGAACTGTCGCCGGGGCGGCTTGGTGCGGCTGACGTGCTCCGCGTGGGTCTCGGCGGGCTGCGGGCGCGTCCGGCCCGGGTGGTGCTCTCCGCGCTCGGCCTCGCGATCGGGATCGCGACGATGGTCGCGGTCATCGGGATCTCGTCGTCCGGCAAGGAGGACCTGCTGCGGCGCCTCGACCGGCTCGGCACGAACCTGCTGACGGTGAAGCCCGGCGACACGCTGTTCGGCGAGAAGGCGGAGCTGCCCGAGACGGCGCCGGAGATGGTCCGGAGGATCGGGTCCGTCACGGCGGTCGGCGCGACCGGGTCGATGGACGCGACCGTCCGCCGCACCGGCATGATCCCGGAGGAGGTCACGCACGGGATCGCGGTGCAGGCCGCGACGATCGAGCTGCTGGACACGTTGGAGGTCGGGACGGCGAGCGGCGCCTGGCTCAACTCGGCCACGGCCCGCTACCCGGGCGTCGTGCTCGGCGACCTGGCGGCGCGGAGGCTCGGGGTGGAGCAGGCCGGCGGCCGGGTATGGATCGATGCGTCGAGCGGAGCTCGTCCTTTGGTTGGTGGTGGGCGGGGGCTGGAGGACGGTGGGCGGTGGTTCACCGTACTCGGGGTGCTGCGGCCCGCCGAACTGGCGCCCGAGATCGACCGGTCGGTCCTCGTCGGCTGGGACGCCGCGCAGCGGTACCTGGGCTTCGACGGGCATCCGACGACGATCTACGAGCGGTCGGCGGACGCGGCGGTCGGCGACGTCAGGAGCGTCCTCGCCCGGACGGTCAGCCCCGAGCGTCCCGAGGAGATCGAGGTCGGCCGCCCCTCGGACGCGCTGGAGGCCAGGGCGGCGGCCGAGGGCGCGTTCACCGGGCTGCTGCTCGGGCTCGGCGCCGTCGCGCTGCTGGTCGGCGGCGTCGGGGTCGCGAACACGATGGTGATCTCGGTGCTGGAGCGGCGCCGGGAGATCGGGCTGCGCCGGTCGCTCGGCGCGACGCGCGGGCAGGTGCGGGTGCAGTTCCTCGCCGAGTCGCTGCTGCTGTCGGCGTTCGGCGGCGCCGCCGGGACCGCGGCGGGCGCGGCGGTGACGGCCGGGTTCGCGCTGTGGAAGGGGTGGCCGCCGGTCGTGCCCGTCTGGGCGCTCGGCGGCGCGCTCGCCGCGACCCTCGCGATCGGCACCGCCGCGGGCCTGTACCCGGCGATGCGCGCGGCGCGGCTGCCCCCGACGACGGCGCTCGCCGCGGCCTGACCCCGGAGCCGCCCCGGCATCGGCACTGGCGTCGTTCCGACGCACGGGGGCATGATTGTGAGGGCGACCGATGTCCCGTCCGGGAGGTGCCTGAACAGCCATGCCGGTGACACGCCCGCTGCGCGAGCGCTGCCGGGAGTTCCTCGGGATCGACGGAGAGATCCGCTACATCTTCCCCGCGACGTCCTACGGCGGCGGGGCGGGGTTCATCTTCGTCGTCACCGACGACCAGATCGCGGTGATCTCCACCGGCGCGATGAGCCGCAGCACGCCGAAGACCGTGTGGGGCAGCTACCCCCGCGGCACCCGCATCGGGCCGGTGGAGACCGGCGCCGGCGCCTCGTTCGAGTTCGCCGGCGCGGTCTTCGAGGTGGACGACGAGTACGTCGCGGTCGTCAACGCGGCCGACGCCGAGATCTTCGACCGCGACAGCCTGCCCAAGGACCCCCTGCCGGACCTCTAGACAGGCGGCCCCGCGGGCCGGGCGGCGGGGTCACCGGCGCCAGGCGGCCTCGCGATGGCGGGCGAGGGCGGTCAGCGCCTGGTTGACCGGTGCCGTGCGGCCCACCTTGGCCGCCTCCCGGGGGACCGCTCCGTTGATCACGTCGATCTCGCTGGTCCGGCGCGCCTTGTGGTCCAGCAGCGCCGACGGCTCGGCACCGGGCATCCGGGCGGCGAAGTCGCGCACCAGCTCCACGGGGTCCGGCACGTCGACGGCCACCCCGCGCGCCAGGGCGGTCACCCACGCCTCGGTCGCCGCGGCCTGGCTCGTCACGGACAGCTCGGGATGGTCGCGGACCTCGCCCACGGTCAGTCCGGTCAGGGCGCACGGGGCGCTGTAGGCCACGTTGCAGATGAGCTTCTCCCACTGCATCGCGATGACGTCGGCGACGGCCGCCGCGTCGAAGCCGGCCGTCCGCCAGGCCGCCGCCACATCCTCGACCCGTTCGGGCGGCAGGGAGCTGTGGGCGCCGAACCTCAGGGCGCGCATCGCGTTGTGCCGCACCCGGCCCGGCCCGCTCAGGCCGGCGCCGAAGCCGCTGGCGATGCCGATGGCCAGGCGTTCGGCGCCGACCGCGCCGGCCACGGTGTCGGCCGACCCGAGCCCGTTCTGGATGGTCAGCACGGTGGTCTCCGGCGCCAGCAGCGGGGCGAGTCCGGCCGCGGCCGCGGGCACGTCGGCTGCCTTGACGGCGAGGACGACGAGGTCGACGGGATCGGCGGGCGCGGTGCCGTGGGCCGCGACCGCGGCGCGGAACTCCCCGTCGGGTCCGCTGACGTGCAGCCCGTCACGGGCGATCGCCTCCACGTGGTCCCGCCACTTGTCGACCACCGAGACCTCGTGGCCGGCGCGGCTCAGGCGTGCGGCGTACACGGAGCCCATGGCTCCGCAGCCGACGACGCAGATCTTCATGCGTCCAGCTCCTTGAGGAGGTCGGCGATCTCTCCGTCGAGTCCCGGCTTGGCCTCCAGGCCGAACCCGGGCGCCTGGCCGGGGTGGACGAGGCCGCCGGAGAGCCGGCAGTCCGGGCTGTAGCCGCCGAAGGGCTCGAAGACCCCGGGATAGGCCTCGCAGCCGCCCAGCCCCAGGCCGGCCGCGACGTGCAGGTTGATCAGGTGCCCGCCGTGCGGGAACGCCTGGGCCCGGTCGACGCCGTGCGACTCCATGGCCTCGATCATGCGGGCGTACTCGGTCAGCCCGTAGCTGAGCCCGGCGTCCATCTGGAAGATGTCCCGGTCGGGGCGTACGCCGCCGTAGGTGAGCAGGTTGCGCACGTCCTGGACGGAGAAGAGGTTCTCGCCGGTGGCGATGGCCCCCGGGTAGGCCTCGGTCAGTTCCCGGTGCAGGGCGTAGTCGAGCGGGTCGCCGGCCTCCTCGTACCAGTGCAGGCCGAGATCGGACAGGACCGTGGCGTAGGCAAGGGCGCGGTCGCGGTCGAAGCGTCCGTTGGCGTCGACGGCGACCCCGTCCCCGCCGCCCATCACCTCGACGGCCGCCTCGACGCGGGCCATGTCCTCGGGCAGCGGCACGCCGCCGATCTTGATCTTGACCACGGGGTAGCCCTGGTCCACATAGCCGGTGAGCTCGCCGCGGAGGCGGTCCAGGGAGTCGTCCGGGTGGTAGTAGCCCCCGGCGGCGTACACGGGCACGCCGGTCACCGCGGGCGTGCGGCCGAAGGCCCGGGCGATGGTGGCATGGGCCGGCTCGTCGTGGTGCTTGGCCAGCAGGTCCCACACCGCGAGCTCGACGGCGCCGGCCGCCGCGGCGCGGTCCCCGTGGCCGCCGGGCTTCTCGTTCCGCATGGCGCACCCGAGCACGCGGGCGGGCGAGAGCAGCCCGGTCGCCGGGTCGAGCAGCGTGCCGGGGTCGGCGGCGAGCAGCCGCGGGACCATCCGGTCGCGGAGGATGCCGCCCTGGGCGTGGCGCCCGATCGAGTTGAAGGCGATGCCGGTGAGCGGACGCCCGTTCCGGCGTACGTCGGTCCGCACGGCCACCAGGGAGACGGTGTGCTCGGCGAAGTTCACCACGGAGTTGCCGATGTCTCCGTGGAGAGGGACCGCGACCTCGCGGACGTCGATGATGCGCATGGCCCTAGCCTATGATCTGGACCGCCTGAATTGTCTAGTCTAATCGGTTTGTCTAGTCTAATCGGTGTCGGGAGGCGCCGGCGGCCCCGTGCGGGCGGGCGCTCCGCGCGGGTGTCAGGGGTCACAATGTCCTTGGTCCAGCGGACGGTGGGCCGTGGACGGGAGGGCAATGAGGCGTTACGAGGAAGTCGCCGAGGAGCTGGTCCGGCAGATCCAGTCGGGACGCTGGCCGATCGGTGGGCAGTTCGCGCCTGAGGTCGACCTGGCGGCCGAGTTCGACGTGAGCCGGGGCACGATCCGAGCCGCGCTCGACATCGTGGAGGAACTGGGACTGGTCTCCCGCCGGCCCCGGCGCGGCACCCGCGTCGAGCGCCTGAAGCCGCATTCGGTCTTCGCCCGTTCCGTGCATTCGGTGGACGACCTGATGCAGTACTCCGTGGAGACGAACCGCCAGGTCCTGTCGATCGCCGAGGTGGTGGTCGACGAGGTCGACGCCCGGGTCCTCGGCTGCCGCCCCGGGCAGCGCTGGACCAAGATCCGGATGCTGCGGATCGACCCGGCCGACGACGGCTGGCCGCTGTGCTGCACCGACGTCTACCTCGAGCCCGACGTCGCGGCCGCCGTGGGGGACCAGGTACTGGACCCCAAGCGGCTGATCTCGGACATGGTCGAAGAGGCGACCGGCCGCACCGTGCACACCATCGAGCAGCGGATGCGCGCGGCGACGGTGCCGGACGCCATGGTCGACATGCTGCGCACCACCGCCGGTTCGCCCGTGCTGCAGATGACGCGGCGCTACCTGGACCGCGCCGGCCAGCCCTTCGAGATCACGGTCTCGGTGCACCCCGCCGACCGGTTCGAGTACGCCGTCGACCTGGAGCGCGGCCGCGGCTGAGCGGGCCGGCGGGTCCGGCGGGGGCCGGGAGCGGGTACCCTCCTCCACGCCCAATGGTACAGACCGTTCGAAAAAAAGTCTGGTGGCCAGAAACAGTTTCCGATACCGTGGCGACGGGTCACCTGAACAGGAGGAACACGATGGGGACCAACTCCGAGTTCGAACTCCAGGGGCTCTGTCACCTCGCGCTGGTCTGCGAGGACATGGAGCGCACCGTCGACTTCTACACCAACGTCCTCGGCATGAAGCTGAGCAAGACGATCAAGCTGCCCAACGGCGGGCAGCACTTCTTCTTCGACATGGGCGGTGACCAGTACCTGGCCTTCTTCTGGTTCCCCAACGCGCCCCGGCGGGCCCCCGGCGTCGCCTCCGCCGCCGAGCTGCCGGGCGTCGGCGACATCGCCACGGCCCACGGCTCGATGAACCACGTCGCCTTCAAGATCCCGCTCGACAAGTTCGACGAGTACAAGGCCAAGCTGGACGCCAAGGGCGTCCGCACCGGGCCCGTCCTCGAACACGACGACAGCGAGCGCGGTGTGGCGGAGACCTACCACGACGGCGTCTTCGTCCGTTCGATGTACTTCTTCGACCCGGACGGCGTCCTGCTGGAGTTCGCCGCCTGGACGCGCGAGCTGACCGAGGACGACGTCAACCTGGCGCCGATGACCGCCGCGGGCGTCCCGGCCGCCCAGGGGGCCTCCGCATGAGCGGAGAGTCGGTGGTGGAGTACGCCGAGCGGTTCTTCCGGTTCGTCGAAGCCGGTGACATCGAGGCCGTCTCCGCCCTGTACCACGACGACGTCACCGTCTGGCACAACTACGACGACGTCGACCAGAGCAAGGACGAGAACCTCACGACGCTGGGCAGCATCGCCGACCGCTACGACAAGTTCGGCTACGCCCAGCCCCGGCACACCGCGCTGGAGGACGGCTTCCTCCGCCAGCACGTGATCGAGGTCGAGCGCAACGGCCGGTCGGCATCGATCCCGGCGATCCTGCGCGTGTACGTCGAGGACGGCCGGATCCGGCGGATCGAGGAGTACTTCGATCGCAGCCAGCTCAACGCCCTCTTCGCGACCTGAGCCATGGGCATCGAGGCTGACCCGGCGCCGCATCGGAGTCTGGACGCACCGCCGGCACCGGGTCAGCCAGCTCCATCGCCGGGCCGGCCCCGGCGCTGAACGGCCGTGGGCAGGGCTCGCCCGCTCGTCAGGCGCCTCCGTTCAGGAGAAGAAGCCGCGGCACTGCTCGGCGAAGCGCAGCAGGTCCTCGGCGACGGCCACCTCGGTGAAGTCCTGCTTGCGGTGGCTCGGCGCCGAGATGCTCACCGCGTACCGGGAACCGGCGTGCGTGCCGAGCGGTGCGGCCACCGCGATGACCCCGTCCTCGCTCTCCTGCAACCCGGTGGCATAGCCCCGTTTCCGGATGCGGTCCAGGTCTTCCAGGAGCGCGGTCCGCGTGGACAGGGAGTGCGGGGTCAGCGCCTCCAGGTTCTCCCGCGGGTAGAGGGCGACGACGGCCTCGTCCGGCAGCTGCGCCAGCAGGACCTTTCCGGACGCCGACACGTGGGCCGGGAGGGTCTTGCCCATCCGCGAGCCGACCCGCACGGCCCGGCTGCTCTCCACGGCGTCGACGAAGGACACCAGCGAGCCGTCCAGCCGGGCGAGGTGGACGGTCTCGCCGTAGTGCTTGGCGAGCTCCTCCAGCATCGGGCGGACCTGCTCGCGGACGTCGATCTGCCGCAGCACCGAGAAGGCGATCTCGGTGAGCGCGGGACCCGGTTCATAGGCCCGCGACGTGCTCGACTGGCGGACGAACCCCCGGTACTGCAGCATCGCGAGCACCCGGTGCGCGGTCGACG
Source organism: Actinomadura livida (assembly GCF_014648675.1). Classification (GTDB taxonomy): domain Bacteria; phylum Actinomycetota; class Actinomycetes; order Streptosporangiales; family Streptosporangiaceae; genus Spirillospora; species Spirillospora livida. The sequence goes on along the minus strand of NZ_BMRO01000001.1, from coordinate 396,671 downwards.
ACGCCACCGAGAGGTACTCGCTCACCTCGGTGAGGCGCAGGCTCTTCCGCTCGCCCAGCAGCAGCAGGATCCGCAGCGCGTTGTCGACCGACTCGATCGGGTACTGCGGCTTGCGAGGCTGAGCAGCGGAGGAACTGTCCACCCAGCGGATCTTATCCGTGGACGCTGTCATCGACCCTTCCATCTCGCAGCTCGAACTTGAGCACTTTCCCCGAGGCGTTGCGGGGGAGCCGCTCGACCGTCTCGACGCCGGTCGGCAGCTTGTACGGCGCCAGCTCGCGCCGGGCGTGGTCGCGCAGCTCCTCGAGCGACGGGACGGGCCGCCCGGGGCGCGGCGAGACGACCGCGACCGGCGTCTCGCCCCACTTCGGGTGCGCCCGGCCCACCACCGCCACCTCGGCGATGTCCGGGTGCGAGGCGAGCACGTTCTCCACCTCGGCGCAGTAGACGTTCTCGCCGCCGGTGATGACCATGTCCTTGAGCCGGTCGACGACGTAGACGAACCCCTCGTCGTCGACCCGCACCAGGTCACCGGAGTGGAACCAGCCGCCGGCGAACGCTTCGGCGGTCGCCTCGGGCAGGTTCCAGTAGCCCGTCATCAGGCCCGGCCCGCGGTAGACGATCTCGCCGATCCCGCCCGCGGGAACGTCGTTCATCTCGGTGTCGACCACCCGCGCCCACACGCCCGGCGCCGGCCGCCCCACCGAGCCCAGCTTCCGGCGGGCGTCCTTGCCCTCCAGCACGCAGGTGACCGGCGACATCTCGGTCTGGCCGAAGAGGGCGAGCATGTCGGCGTCACCGAACACCTCGCCCATCTCCTTCAGGAGTGTGTCGGTGGCGGGGGCGGCCCCCCACGCGGCGACGCGCAGCCGGGACAGGTCACGGGGCCGCCGCAGCTGCTCGGCCACGAGCGCCTGCCACTGGGTGGGCACCAGGAAGACGGACGTGACCCGGTGCTCGGCCATCACGTCGAGGTGCTCACCGGCGTCGAAGGCGCCGGTGGGCATCACGACCACCGTGGCGCCGGCGAGCAGTGCGGGGGCCAGACCTCCGATGGCGCCGATGTGGAAGAGCGGCGAGGCGCAGAGGTAGACCTCGTCGTACATCTCGAAGCGGAAGGCGATCAGGTTCGTCTGGCTCTGGGCGAGCAGGTTCCGGTGGGTGAGGACCGCGCCCTTGGGGTGCCCGGTCGTGCCGGACGTGTACATGATCAGCGCCGGGCGGTGCTCGTCCACGTCGATCGCGGCCAGTTCCCCGGCGGGCGAGCCTGCGGCGGGGCCGTCGAGCGGGTCCGCGGCGAGCGGGTCCTCCGGGGCGGTGACGTCCACGACCCGGATGCCGTCCTCCTTGGCGGCGTCGGCGGCCAGCCCGCCGTACGCGCCGTCGGTGAGCACCAGGGACGCGCCGCAGTCGCGGAGGATGTAGGTCACCTCGCCGGTGGCCAGCCGGGGGTTCACCGGCACCCCGACCGCGCCGGCGGCGGAGACCGCCAGGAGCGACTCGACGTACTCGACCCCGTTGCCCATCACGAAGGCGACCCGGTCGCCGGGGCCGACGCCCAGCCGCGCGAGCGCGCGGCCGGACCGCAGCACCCGGCCGGCGAGCCCGCGCCACGTGTGCGAGACCTCGCCGCACCGCAGCGCGGTCACCTCGGGCCGGGCGTGGGCGTGCCGGGCGAGGTGCGCGATCCAGTGCTGGCCCCGGGCGCCGTGGATCGCCGCGGACGCCGTCATCGCGTGCTCCCGCTCCCGAACCGCGTGCCGACCCAGTCGGAGATCGTGTCGGCGACCGCGTCCCGGGCGCCCGCGGGCTCCAGGAAGTAGTGGTCCCCGGCGTGGTCGTGGCGGGTCTTGTCCTCGGCGGCGAGGGCGGCGGCGATCCGGTCGGCGTCGCTGGGGAAGACGCCGGTGTCCGCGGTCGGGTTGATGACCAGCGCCGGGATCGTGATCTTGGTGAGGTTGCCTTCACCGCGGCAGGGCGACTCGCTCAGGCTCCACATGTTGAGCCAGTTGCGCACCGTCGTCTCCCCGGCGATCCCACGGTCGCCCCGGTTGGCGGCCTCGACGGGCCCACGGTAGCAGCTGTTGGGCTTCCGGTCGGTGGGCTCCAGGGACGGGTCCACCATCCTCGGATCGGCCCAGGTCCGGGCCACGGTGAAGTGGCGGTCGTAGTAGCCGGCCTCGGTGAGCCGGGCCAGTTCCGCCTTGGCCCACGCGGTGATCCGGTGGTTGCGGTCGACCTGCGCCTGCCGGTAGCGCTCGATGAACTCGGCGCTGTACGGCGGGCCGTTCTCCGGGTTGAACAGGTCGAGGGAGGGGTCGGTGGCCACGGGGTCGAACTCGTCGACCACCGCGGCGTCCATCCAGGCGGTGAGGACGTCGGGACGGCCCAGGTGCGCGGCCAGCGACAGGTAGCCGTCGGCGGGGGGCAGCTCGTCCACCCCGGGGACGGGGGCGTGGTCGATCGGGGGCTGCAGCGTCGGGTCGACGGCCTGGGCCTGGTAGGCGGCCATCAGGGAGCCGCCCCCCGAGTTGCCCAGCAGGATGACCGAGTCGACCCCGGCCTCCTCGCGCAGCCAGCGCACGCCGACGCCGATGTCCACCAGCGCCTGGTCGAGCCGGAAGTTCCACTCGTAGCCGCGGAACCGGGTGTTCCAGCCGAGGAAGCCGATGCCGCGCTCGGCCATGAGGTCGGCGAGGTAGTGCTCGGCGAAGTCGATCTGGTAGTGGGTGGCGATCATCGCCACCTTCGGGCGGTCGCCCTCCCGGACGTGGTAGAGGCCCTGGCAGGGATGGCCCCCGGCGCCCGCGCGCGGGGCACCGGCGGACGGCCGGGAGACGAAGGTGCGGGTGATCATCGGGCCGCCACCTCCGTCCGGGTCGCGGCGACGTGGGCGCGGAGCTTCTCGAACAGGACCCCGAGCCGCTCGGTCGCCACCGGGTCCTTGAGGTGCCCGGTCTCGTCGAAGCACTCGTGGGCGAAGGGCATGACCACCTCGGGGCCCGGCATCACCGGGGACTGGGAGAAGACGAACATGTTCCGCAGCTCGAACTGGCACCGGGCGGTGCCCAGCCGTCCCGGCGAGGTGCCGATCAGGGCGACCGGCTTGCCCTGGAGGACGGACGCGCCCAGCGGCAGGGAGATCCAGTCGAAGGCGTTCTTCAGCACGCCGGGGACCCCGCCGTTGTACTCCGGCGTGGCGATCAGCAACGCGTCCGCGGCGGCGATCTCCCTCCGCATCTGGGTGACCGCGGCCGGCTCCTGGGCGAGGAGGTCCTCGTTGAAGAGCGGGAACTGCCCGATCAGGTCGCTGATCGTGACGGTGACCCCGCCGGGGGCCAGCCGGGCCGCGGACTCCAGCAGCAGCCGGTTCCACGACCCCTTGCGCAGGCTCCCGACGATTCCGTAGACGGTGATGTCCGCCGTGCTCACAGTGCTCCTCCCAGATAGGCGTCGATGACGGCCTCGTCGCGGACGACGTTGGCCGGGGTGTCGAGGGCGATGCGGCGCCCGAAGTCGAGCACGCAGACACGGTGCGAGATGCCCATCACCATCGACATGTCGTGCTCGACCAGGAGCATCGTGACACCCAGGTCGGAGTTGACCTCGCTGAGGGTCGCCGCCATCTCGGCGGTCTCCTCGTGGTTCATCCCGGCCACCGGCTCGTCGAGCAGCAGCAGCCGGGGCTCCATGCACAGCGAGCGCGCGAGCTCGACCCGCTTCTGGATGCCGTGGGGCAGCGTGCCGACCGTGCTCTGCAGGAGGCCGCCGAGGCCGAGGCGGTCGGCCACCTCGGTGACCTTCCGCAGCGCCGCGCGCTCCTCGCGGGCACTGCGGCCCCACCTGACCATGCTGGCCACCGGCCCGGAGCGCAGGTGCTGGTGCCGGGCCAGGAGCAGGCACTCCTCGACGGTCATGGCCGGGAAGACGTCGACGTTCTGGAACGTGCGGGCGATCCCGGCGCTCGCGATCCGGTGGGGGGCGCTGCCCAGCAGCTGCCGGCCGCCGAACTTGATGCTCCCCGACTCCGGCCGGTAGATGCCGGAGATGCAGTTGAACAGCGTGGACTTGCCGGCGCCGTTGGGTCCGATGACGGCGAAGAGCTCGCCCTCGTCGATGGTGAAGTCGACCCCGTCCAGCGCGCGGACCCCGGCGAAGGAGAGGGTGAGGTCCTCGACCTCGAACAGTGCGGCGCTCACGAGTCGGCTCCTCGGGGGGTGACGGGCGCGGTGCCGGCGCCGAGGTACGCCGCCGCGATGTCGTTGTCCTGCTCCAGCGCCTCCGGGGTGCCCTCCGCGTAGACCCGCCCGCCCTCCAGGAGGTAGGCGTAGCCGGAGATCGACAGGGCCATGCGCGCGTTCTGCTCGACGAGCAGGATCGAGGTGCCGGCCTCGTTGATGGAGACGATGATGTCCCGGACCTGCTCGACGATCCGGGGCGCGAGCCCCAGGCTCGGCTCGTCCATGAGCAGCAGCTTCGGCCGCGACATCAGGGCCCGCGCGATCGCCAGCATCTGCTGCTCGCCGCCGGACAGGTAGCCCGCCTTGCGGTCCAGCAGGTCGCCGAGCCGCGGCAGCAGCGTCAGCACCTCGTCGCGGGCCTCGGTGAGCGCGCCGCCGCGGTAGCGGCGGACGTGCCCTCCGCTGGCGAGGTTCTCGGCGACGCTGAGCCCCGGGAAGACCATCCTTCCCTCCAGGCACTGCGCGAGCCCGGCGCGCACGCGCTGTGACGCGCGGGCCCCGGTCACGTCCTTGCCGAAGAGTTCCACCCGCCCGCCGGTGAGGCGGCCGCGGTGCAGCCCGAGCAGGCCCGAGACCGCCCGCATGACGGTGGTCTTGCCCGCCCCGTTGGGGCCGAGCAGGCTGACGACCTGGCCCTGGGGCACCCGCAGGGACAGGTCGGTCACGGCGGTCCCGGCGGCGCCGTAGCCGGCGCTGACGCCCGTGGTCCGCAGGGCCGGCGGGCCGTCGGACGCGGGGGAGGCGTCGCGGCTCATGATGTCTTCCGCCTTTCGCGTGAGCTGCCCAGCGGTGCCGGCAGGCGCCGCCAGGCCCGGAGCAGGAGCGCCCGGATCCCGTTGGGTTCGAACAGGAGGATCAGCACGATCACCAATCCGTAGAGGAACCCGGACAGCAGCGGTCCGGTGATGCCGCCGTCGGTGCTCGTGCCCTTGCGGACGAAGGGCAGGAAGCCCGAGGCGTGGTTCACGACCTCGGGCATCGCCCGCACGAAGAGGGCCCCCAGCAGGGCGCCGGAGACCGTGCCCATCCCGCCGATCACGATCATGGCGATGAAGTCGACCGAGAGCATCAGGTGCCACTGGCTGGGGGTGAAGTAGCCCATGTAGGACACCAGCAGCGCACCGGAGATGCCGGCGAAGAAGGAGGAGATGACGAAGGCGACGGTCTTGGTCTGGGTCACCGGGACGCCCACCACCGCGGCGGCCACGTCCTTGTCCCGCACGGCCATGAACGCGCGGCCGAGCCGCGAGCGCTTGAGGTTGTGGGTGAGGAGCATGACCACCAGCAGGATCGCCAGCGCGAAGTACCACCAGGCCTGGAAGGCGTCGAGGATCACCTGGTCGCCGGCCATGATGCCCAGGCTCAGGTCCTGGTCGCCGAAGAGGACCGGTGCCGCGGGACGCCCGTTCACGCCGCCGCTGAGGCTCGTCCACGTCTCCCACGCGTAGAGGCCGATGAAGACCAGGGCGAGGGTGGCGACCGCCAGGTAGAGGCCGCGGATGCGGACGGCGACGGGTGCGACCAGCGCGCCCGCGGTGGCGGCGACCAGGCCGGCCGCCGGCAGCCAGAGCCACCACGGCAGGCCCTTGTCGGCGCCGAGCCAGGCGGAGCTGTAGGCGCCGATGCCCATGAAGAAGGCGTGGCCCAGCGAGATCTGCCCGGCGAGCCCGGTGATCACCTGCATGCCGAGGGCGCCGACGCCGACGATCAGGGTGAGGATGCCGATGCCGAGCCACAGCTCGGAGCGGAGCACCAGCGGCAGCACGACCATGGCGGCGATCCAGAGGAGGACGCCGATCCGGCCGCGGGTGAGGAGGCCCTGCGCGCGCGGCGCGGGAGTCGCGGCGTCGCGGGGCGCCGGTGGGCTGGTGAGGACGGACACGGCTCAGACCCTTTCGATGCTGCGACTGCCGAACAGGCCGTAGGGCCGGACCAGGAGGACCAGGAGCATGAGGACGTAGGGCAGCACCTCGTGCAGGCGGCCGCCGCCGATGTCGCTGAGGTAGTTGGAGCCCAGCACCTGGGTGAGTCCCACGACCAGGCCGCCGACCACCGCTCCCATCAGCGAGTCCATGCCCCCGATGACGATCGCCGGGATCGCGATGAGCGCGAGGTCGCCGATGCTGGGGGAGACCACCCGGGGGAACGAGGCGAGGAAGATCGACGCGGTCACCGCGAGGAAGGCCGCCAGCGCCCAGGAGAGCGCGAACATCCGCCCCACGTCGATGCCCTGGGCCAGGGCCGCCTCCTGGCTGCTCGCGGTCGCGCGCAGCGCCAGCCCGTGGCGCGTCCGCTGGAAGAACCAGGCGACCGCGGCCAGGACGACGACCGACACGGCCACGGTGGCCAGGGCGCTGTTGGGCAGCACGACCGAGCCGACCTTGGTGGTGCCGGCGCCGACCGGTCCCACCGAGTCGTGGCTGCCGACGCCCCACACCATGAGGACGGCGTTGTGCAGCATGGTCGAGATGCCGAGGGTGGCGAGCACCACGACGGTCACCGAGCGGCCGATGAGGCCGCGGATCAGCAGGCGCTCGACCACCAGCGCGAGGCCGACGGTGATCGCCACGGCGCCGATGAAGGCCAGCACGTAGGGCATCCGGGGCAGCAGGACCAGCACGACGTAGGCGCCGATGGCGACGAACTGGCCGTGCGCGAAGTTGAAGGTGTGGGAGCCCTTGAACATGATCACGAACCCGAGCGCGATCAGCCCGTAGACCAGGCCCAGGGCGATGCCCTGGAAGCCGAGCTGGAGGAAGAGGGTCATCTGGAAGTCCTGGTTCGCGGTGGTGGATTGGAGCCGGGGCGTGTCCGGGCCCCGCCGGGCCCGCACACGCCCCGGGTCGTCACTTGCGCCTGGCGGCGTCCCAGGACTTCGCGGCCTCGGACTCGAAGAACTCGGCGACCGGCTCCTGGACGCCGTCCGCCCCGATCTTGTTGATGCGGGACTGGAAGCTCACGATCGAGTTGCCGTCACCGAGGTCGATGGGGGGAAGGATGTCGTCGAAGGAGACCTTCAGGCCGGTCATCGCCTTCATGACGCCCTCGCGGGTGAGGTCCTTGGCCTCGCACGCCTTGCGCAGCGCCTCCACGACGACGGTGCCGTTGATCCAGCCGCCGACCTCGAAGTTGTCCGGCTTCGCGTCGGGGGCGTAGGCCTTGCGGGCCTTGGTCAGCGCCTGGATGCCGGCGTTGTCGTCGTTGAGCGTGCCGTAGCCGCCGGAGACGTAGTACTTGTCCAGCAGGCCCTTCAGCGGCTTCCCGAGGCTGGAGGCCCAGGCGCCCGAGCTCGACACGAAGGTCGGCTTGTAGCCGAACTGGGCCGACTGGCCGATGATGCCGGCGATCTGGGCGGGGGTGACGCCCAGCATGACGATCTCGGCTCCGGCGTCCTTGAGGCTGTTGACCTGCGCCGTGAAGTCGGTGTCGGCGTTGGTGTAGGTCGGCTGGGCGACGACCTCCAGGCCCTCCGTGGCCTTCGCCGCGTGGTTCAGGGCGTCGAGGTAGACCTTGCCGGTCTCGTCGGCCGACGTCACGAACCCGACCTTGACCTTCTTGCTCGCCGAGGCGCCGGCCTCCTTGGCGGCCCAGGTCAGGCCGTTGATCAGCTCGACCTCGAAGGGCGGCATGGCGACGTAGACGTTGGGGAGGTCGAGGGTCTGGGTGTTGATGGACGCCGAGAGCGTCGGCATCTTGTCCCGCTCGATGTTGGCCCGGACGGCGTTCAGGCCGGCGGTGCCGACGAACTGGGCGACCATCAGGTTCTTCGGCGCCGCGGCGCGGTACTGCTGGGTGGTGATCTGCGGGTCGTACTTGGTGTCGCGCTTGTCGACCACGACCTTGCGGCCGCAGATGCCGCCCTGCTCGCGGTTGACCTGGTCGATCTTGGCTTCGACGCCCAGCGAGCCGGCGATGCCGCCCTGGGCGATGGGACCGGAGAAGTCACTGATCACGGTCACGCTGATCTCGTCGTCGGTGACCCCGGGGCCCATGGCGACGCCGTCGGCACCGGTGCCGGAATCGCCGGAGCCCGCGCTGTTGCCGCACGCCGCCAGGGTCATCAGTGAGGCGACCGCGACCGCGGTCAGGGGCTTCTTGAGCATGGGGTTCGCGTCTTTCTTGCTCGGGATGCCGCGTCTCGGTGACACGGCTCACAAAGATTAGACCAGACTAAACAGAAAGAGAAGAGACGGACTCTGCAAGTTGGAGAAGTCCTTGTGGGCGACGGGGTGTGCGGCGTCGGCCCAGGACAGAGCTCCCGCCACGCGGAGCGGGCCGTGCGGCGGGGGCGGGGAGGTGTCGGGAGGGCGCGGGGCGCCGGGGCGCGGGCCGCGCGTCAGGCTCGCCAGGTGAAGGTGATCTGCCGCGCGGCGAAACGCCATCCCGCGTCGGTGCGGACCAGCCGGTCGCTGTACTCGCCCATGGCGGCCGGCTGTCCGTCCGGGCCCCGGAGCACGAAATAAGCTCGGCCGGCCGCGCTCGCGTCGTCGGCCAGGTCTACGAGGACGTTGCTGTTCTCGTGCCGCGGCGACTCCGCGGTACGGCCGGCGATGACCTTGGCGAGCCCCTCGGCGCCCGCGAAGGAGGGCCCGCCGGTGATCTCCATGCTGCCGTCGGCGGTGAAGCAGTCGCGCAGGGACTCCAGGTCCCGGGAGTCGATGGAGAGGCTGTAGCGCGCGTAGAGCTGGGTGATGTCGGTGACGTGGTCGGGCATTGGGGCTCCTTGTCGAGCTGTGCGGTCGGGGCAGGGCGGGGGGAGCCGGTCGGATCAGGCGGGGTCGGATCAGGCGGGGGGAGCCTCGGGCAGCCGGGAGAGTTCGTGGCGCCAGGCGACGTCCAGGTTGAGGCTCCCTCCGAGGTCGGGGAGCTCGGCCCGGTCGGCCTCGTCGATGGGGCGGGGACGCCCTCCGGCGGAGGCGACGAGCAGGCAGAGGTGCGCGATCTCGTCGATGGAGGCGGCGCGGAGCACCGCCTCGGGGACCGAGTCGCCGGTGACCGCCACACCGTGCCCGCGGAGCAGGGCCGCCGCGTGGTCACCGAGATGGTCGGCCACCTCGTCCCCCAGCGCGTCGCTGCGCACCAGCACCGAGCGCGGATAGACGGGGACGCCGCTCGCCAGCAGGGCGGAGCCCGGAATGTCATAGGCCCCCACGAGCGGCTCCAGGGTCAGGCCGGCCAGGTCGGCGGCGACCGTGCGCCGGGGGTGCGCGTGCACGACGCACCGCACGTCGGGGCGCCGGCGCAGGATCCGGGTGTGCAGGGGAAGCTCGTGCGGAACGGTCCAACCGTCCAGCTCGCCGGGCAGGCCGGGTTCGCCGTCGAGGGTCACCACCCGCACGTCCTGCGGAGTGGTGTGGGCCAGGCCCGACTCGCGGGGGCCGCGGCACCGCACCAGGATCCGCTGGTCGTCGAGGCGGAGGCTGATGTGGCCGAGGAACCCCGGGGAGAGTTCGCGGGCCGCCAGGACCCGGCACCCCTCCGCGAGCAGGCTCCGCAGCTCATGGAGGTCGTCGTGGACGTTCACCGTCATCGGGCAGCCTCCCGGGGAGCCACTGTGTCGACTACCGCGGTCACCGCGGCGCCGTTCGCGATGGCCCGGCGGGCGGCCAGGGCGCCGCGCGGCCATCCCAGTGAGACCGCGCCGGTCACGCGTCCGCCGTCGTCCCACAGGGCGAGGAGCCGGTCCCCGTCCTCCACCAGCCGGGGCTCGACGCCGGGGTCCACGGCGCCGAGCACCTGGACGGTGCGGCCGTGCTGGTCGCTCCACACCATGGGGACCGCGCTGGGGGACTGCGGACGCTCGGGGTCGAGCAGGGTCGCCGCGATGCACCTGGCCTGCTCCTGGGCGGAGTTCCAGTGCTCGATCCGCCGGCCCGGCGCTCCGTCCGCCGCCGCCCAGCGGGCGACGTCGCCGGCGGCGAAGACCTGCCCTTCCCCGACACGGCCTTCGCCGACGCGGCCTTCCCCGACACGGCCTTCCCCGACATCGTCGGCCCCCAGGGCGCGGCCATGCGGGTCGCAGGCGATGCCGTCCTCCAGGTGCAGGCCCGACCCGGCCAGCCAGTCCACGTCGACCTCGGCGCCGATGCCCACGACCACGTGATCGGCGCGGAGCACCTCCCCGTCGTCGAGCCGGACGCTGATCCCGTCGGCGAGCTGGTCCAGGGCCTCGACGACCCTGCCCAGCCGAAGGTTCACACCTGCCCGCTCATGCCATGTGAGGATCCGGTCGCCGACGCTCTGGCCGACGACCCGGGCGGGAGGGCTGGTCAGCGGATCCACCAACGTGACCCGGCATCCCTGGTCGATCGCGGTGCTCGCGACCTCCGCCCCGATGAAGCCGGCACCCACCACCACGAGGTCACCGCCTTGGGCCAGGTCGGCGTGCAATGCCCGCGCATCGGCCAGCGTCCGCAGCACATGGACGCCTGGACCGATCCAAGGCGACCGCCTCGCACGGACCCCGGTGGCGATCACCAGCGCGCCGTACCCGATCCGGCTTCCGTCGGACAGGGCGAGGCGGCGGGCCGCGGTGTCCAGGCCGGTCGCCTCGACGCCGAGCAGCAGCTCCAGCCCGAGCCGCTCCGCCTCCGGACGGGTGAGCAGCCGGACGGGCTCCTCCAGCCGCCCCTTGGACAGCGGCGGCTTGTCGTAGGGCTCCTCGGTCTCCCGGTCGACCAGGCGGACGCGTCCGGTGAAGCCGCTCGAACGCAGGGTCCGGGCCAGGGCGACCCCCGCCACCGAGGCGCCGACGATCACCACGTCGCCGGTCATGCTCCCTCGAGCCGGAGAGCCGCGGCGGGGCAGGCGCGGGCCGCGCGGTCGACCCGCTCGCGGTCGGCCTCGGGGACCTCGGTGGACAGCAGCACGACGAGGCCGTCGTCATCGATGTCGAAGTAGTCGTCGGCCGCGATGACGCAGCTGGCATACCCCTGGCAGGCCGCGGCGTCCGCCTTCAGGATGGGCACTCGGGACTCCTGGTTCTCGTGTCGTTGTCGGTGGGCGCGGCGTCAGCCCTTGATGCCGACGCCGCCGTCGCTGTGGAGGACGGTGCCCGTCATCCCGCGGGACATCGGGGACGCCAGGAACAGGTAGCTCCAGGCGTGGTCCTCACCGGACAGGGCGATCCCCAGCGGCACCCGGGACGCGATGTCCGCGGCGCGGTCGGGGCCGTCGAGGCGCTGCTGGTCGAGCCCCAGCGCCCGCGCGCCGGCCAGCCGGGTGCCGACGGTGCCTCCGGGGGCGACGCTGTTGACGCGGACCTCGGGGGCGAGGTCGTGGGCCAGCGCGATGCGCAGCCCGCGGATCGCGAACTTGGTCGAGACGTAGAGCGCGCCGCCCCGGCCCGGCTGGTAGGCGGACGTCGACTCCGTCAGCACGATGTTCCCGCCGCTGCGCCGCAGCTCCGGCAGCGCGGCGCGGACGCCGTGCATGGCCGCGCGCACGTTGACCGAGAACATCTCGTCGAAGGCGTCGTCGAAGGCGTCCTCGTCGACGGCGTCGAGGGAGCGGTAGAAGTCGAAGATGCCGACGCAGTGGACCAGCGTGTCCAGCCCGGCGTGCAGTTCTCTGCACCGGTCCACGGCTTCCCGGTTGACCGAGGACTCGCAGGCGTCGCCTTGGACGACGTCGATGCCGGGCACCGACTTGCGCAGATCCTCGCACTTGGCCTCGTCGCGCTCCACGGCCACCACGGCCGCGCCCTCGGCGACGAACCGTTCCACCACCGCACGGCCGATGCCCGAACCGGCGCCGACGACCAGTGCCCGCCGGCCGTCCAGCACGGGGGCGCTCATGAGGCCGACTCCCTCGCGTCATGCTCGCTGTCGTCGCCCTGGTCGGGGAACAGGGAGGAGAACGGGTGGCCGACCATCGCGGAGAACGTCGCCGGTGCCTGCCAAGTCAGGGCTTCGAGTTCCAGCGGGTCCAGGGTGACCCACTGGCCGGACTTGGTCGCCTCGATCAGCAGGCGCACGCCGTTGCGGGTCTGCACGAGGCTCACCCGCACCTCGGAGAACTCGTTGCCGAGGGTCAGGGGCTCGCCGACCCGCCCGGCCCGCAGGGCCGCCAGCTCCTCCGCGGCCGCCCTGGCGCGGTCCCGGTCCTCGCGCTCGCCCTCCCAGTGCGCGCTCACAGGAAGACCGCCAGGTTCTGGGTGCGGAGCACCGACTCGTCGACCGCGATGTGGCGGCGGGCGAGCCGCCAGGCGCCGCCGACGTCCCGGAGCACGTCGCTGCGCCCCGCCGAGATCAGCGACGGCTCGTTGACGTCGCCGCGGCTGCGGAAGAGCAGGACCGCCGACTCCACGAGGATCTCCCCGGGCACGTCGGTCGCGAAGGTGCGCACGTTGGACAGGTGGTGGCGCAGCCGCGAGGGCGGGTCCTCGGTCCAGGCGTGCTCGGTGCGCAGCCGGGCGACCCGGCGCTGCAGGGAGTAGAGGTCCTCGTCGAAGTGCGCCATCCGCCGGGCGGTGTCGTAGCCGGTGCCCAGCGACGTCGTGACCCGGATCGGCATGTAGTAGTGGACGTCCCCGGTCATCCGGGCGAGCCACTCCTCGAGCTCCTGCCGGTCCAGCAGGTAGGTCTCGTCGACCAGCCACTGGTGGGCGGCCAGGTGCACCGGATCGGCGAACGGGAGCGGATCGCCCACCGGGGCGGCCTTGGTCGCGTGCGCGCCGAGCGGGCTGTCGGCGGAGGAGACGGGGATGTGCGCGGTCATCGGGCGGCGTCCTCTCCCGGGGTGCCGACGGTGACGGCCGCGGTCCGCGCGGGCCCGGCCTCGATGAGGTCGGCCCAGCGGTTCATGAGGTGGCGCTGGTTGTACTCGCCGTACCCGATCCGGGACTCGCCGGGGCCCGCCCACTCGTCGCCGCCCAGGGCCGGGGCGATGGTCGAGCCGTCGGGCAGCATGCCCATGCGGCCGTTGAGGAGGAGCCGCCGCGCCATGGTGCCCGCGGCGGTGGCGGTCAGCGAGACCCAGTTCTCCACGTCGTCCTGCTCGAACATCCCGCTGCTGCCGAAGCACATCAGGTAGGCCTTGTAGGACAGCGCCTTGAACTCCTCCGGAGCCTCCTTGTCGACCAGGAACCAGGACAGCACCTCGGTCTCGTTCTCGCTGATCGGCTGCCACTGCCGCAGTGACACGAAGGGGAGGACGTCGTCGGAGTCGGCCACCTTGGGCCAGTTGTGGACGAGGCTGAGGTTCGGGAAGACCGACGCCGCGGAGACCATGAAGCCGTCGCGGCCGATCAGGTCGAGCTGCTCGGCCGACCACGCCCCCTTCATCCGCTCGACCATCTCGTCGGGGTAGCCGACGTAGCGCAGGCGCTCCTCGAGCGTCCCCGGCGGCAGCTTGTAGGTGGTGCCCCCGCCGCTGGTGGCCCAGTAGGTCGCGCCGTCCTTGCGCTTCTCGGCCTTCGGCTCGCGGAAGAGCCCGATCTCCACGACGCTCGCGTGGGTCTGCGGGGTGTGGTACATGTCCCCGGCGAAGTTCTCCGCGCCGATCTTCCAGTTCGCCTTGACCCGCCACCGCTGGGGTCCGAGCACCTCGACCCCGCTCGGGCTCTGCCGGGTGTAGTAGTCGAGGTAGAACGCGAAGTCGCCGAGGAACTCGCGCAGCGGGGGCGCCTCGGGGTCCAGCGACACGAAGATCATGCCGTTGACGGTGTCCATCGCCGGGGCGGGCAGGAGCCGCTGCCCGCGCTTGCTGAAGCCGGTCTCGCCGCCGTACGCCTCCCGGTGGAAGGGCAGGCCCACGATGCGGCCGTCGTTGCGGTAGGACCACCCGTGGTACGGGCAGCGGAAGTGGGAGGCGTTGCCCTGCTCGGCGCGGCACACCTGCATGCCGCGGTGCAGGCACATGTTGAACATGGCGTGCACCGCGCCGTCGCCGGCGCGGCTGACGATGAAGGAGTTCTCCATGACGCGGCGCACCACGTAGTCACCGACCTGGGGGATCTCCGACTCGTGCGCCAGGAAGACCCAGGAGCGGGAGAAGATCGCGTCGCGCTCCGCGGCGAAGATCTCGGAGTCGTTGTAGATGTGCGCGGGCAGCATCCCGTTGCGCACGTGGTCGACGACGTCGGACGGGTCGAACACGGGGACCTCTTTCTGTGGGCCAGAAATGTATTCTGGGACCGAGGGTCTTCCCGTGTCAAGGAGCACGTTTCTGATATCAAGAGAACTCGCCCGTGTTTTCTAGCCGCCAGGAGATAGAGATGCCGCGTTTGCGCCAGGTCCGCCGCGCCGAAGTCCAGGACGAGGTCATCCTCGCCATGTACCAGCGCCTGTTCCCCGACCGCGACCCGGTCGAGGAGCCGGGCACGTCCACGGGCACCCCCGGTGACTGGTGGACGGTGTTCGCACTGGTCCCCGACGTCTTCCGGCACGCCGTGAGCGGGTTCTCCCTCTACCGGAACCCGGACCGGAAGCTGGACCCCGTCCTGCGCGAGCTGGGCCAGACCCGGGCCGGCTGGACCCGGGGCAGCCAGTTCGTCTACTCCCAGCACTGCAAGGCCCTGCGGTCGCTCGGCCTCGCCGAGGAGAAGATCGAGGCCGTCCGGTCCTGGGAGGTCTCGACGCTGTTCTCGCCGCTGGAGCGCGCCGTGCTGGCCTACACCGACGCGCTGGTGATGGCGGGCGGGCGCGTGGACGAGGCCGTCTTCGAGGCCCTGCGCGCGGAGCTGTCCGACGAGGAGGTCCTCGAACTGACCTACATCACCTGCCTCTACGACATGCACGCCACGATGACCAGGGCGCTGCGGCTGGAGTTCGACGACCGCGACGACCCGATCACCGAGGTCGCGGCGCCCGGCGACTTCCAGGGCCTCGACCTGGGCGCCGCGATCAGCCACCCGGAAGCATGACCGGCCCCGCGGCGTCCCGTCCCGCGGGGAGCGGCGAGCCCGCCGCCCCGCACCCGCCGCACCCGAAGGAGGACCGCTGATGGGCTCGCACGTCCCCGAACACCTGCACCGGCTCAGGGCGCGCGTCCACGACTTCGTCGTCGAGCGGGTCGAGCCGGCGGAGCCCGTGCTGCACCGGGGCGGCGCGGAGGCCGAGGCGCTCCTCGCCCGCCTGCAGCGGGAGGCCAAGGACGAGGGCCTCTGGGCGCTCGGGCACCCGGCCGAGCTGGGCGGCGGGGGACTGCCCTTCCTGGACTACGTCTTCATCAACGAGGTCCAGGGACGCAGCGAGTTCGGGCAGCTCGCGCTGGGCACCTGGACGCTGCAGGACTCGCTCATGCTGCACGGGCACGCCGCCCCGCAGTGGCGCGAGCGGTACCTGCGGCCGCTGGTGGCCGGCGAGATCTCGCCCAGCTTCGCCATGACCGAGCCCGGCGTCGCGGGCTCGGACCCCACCGGCATCCGGACCACGGCGGTGCTCCGGGACGGCGAATGGCTGATCAACGGGCGCAAGTGGTTCACCACCGGGGCGAAGCAGGCGGCGTACACGACCGTGATGTGCCGCACCGAGACCGACGCGCCCGCGCACTCCGCGTTCAGCATGATCCTGGTGCCCACCGACACCCCCGGCTATGTGATCGAGCGCGACACCCCGGTGCTGGGCATCGAGCACGGCCACTACGAGGTCGTCTACGACAACGTCCGCGTCCCCGAGGCCAACCTGCTGGGGGAGCGCGGCAACGGCTTCCGGATCGCCCAGGAGCGCCTCGGGCCGGGCCGCATCTTCCACGCGATGCGCTGGCTGGGCCAGGCGCAGCGGGCGTTCGACCTGATGTGCCGCCGGCTGCGGGAGCGGGAGGCGTTCGGCGGCCCGCTGGCGGACAAGCAGCTGATGCAGCAGTTCGTCTTCGACTCCTACACCGAGATCTCCGCGGCCAGGATGATGACGCTGGCCGCCGCGGAGCAGATCGACCGCGGCGACGAGGCCCGGGTGGAGATCGGCGCGATCAAGGTGGTGGGCGCGCGGATGCTGCACAACGTCGTCGACCGGGCGCTGCAGGTGCACGGCGCGGCGGGCCTCACCGATGATCTGCCGCTGAGCTTCATGTACCGGGCGGCCCGCTTCGCCCGGCTGTACGACGGACCGGACGAGGTGCACGTGCAGAGCGTGGGCCGGCGGGTGCTCTCGCAGTACCGCGACGGAGGCAACTGGGAGTTCGGACTGCGCTGAGCACCCCGGGGCCGCCGTGGGGCGCCCGAGGGAAGTGGAGTCCCGCTCGAGTCCCCGACGCGAGTCGGGCAGAAGGAAGGTGACACCTTGTCTGAATTCGTGACCGGTCATCCGTCGACGCACGGGGACGGCTACCAGCTGAACACCACGAACCTGTTCCGCCAGGCGGTGGTGACCCATCCGGAGCAGGAGATCGTCTTCCGGGACGCGGCCGGCGCGTGGCGCAGCACGTCGTACGAGGCGACGTGGCGCCGGGTGGCGCGGACGGCGAACATGCTGGACGGCATCGGCGTACGCGCGGGTGACGTGGTGGGGGTGCTGGACTGGAACCACCTGCGGCACTTCGAGCTGTACTGGGCGATCCCCGGGATCGGCGCCGTGATGCTGCAGATGAACCTGCGGCTGGCCGCCGACGATCTCGCGTACGTCGTGGAGCACGCGGGCGCCACGGTGGTGTGCGTCGACGAGTCGCTGCTGGGCGTGGCCGAGGATCTGGCGGCACGGTGCCCGCAGGTGCGGCACTGGATCGTGATGAGCGACCGGCCGCCGGCGGAGATCGAGACCTCGCTGCCGGACCCCCTGGACCACGAGGCGCTGCTGGCCCGGCAGGACGAGGAGTTCGGCTGGCCGGTGATCGACGAGACCTCGGCCTACAGCGCGTGCTACACCACCGGCACCACGGGCCGCCCCAAGGGGGTGTTCTACTCCCACCGGGGGATCGTGCTGCACACGATGATGTGGGCCGCCGACCAGGCGGTCGGCGACCACGACAACGTGCTGCTGACGACGCCGATGTTCCACGCCCAGTGCTGGGGCCTGCCGCAGGTGGCCGTCTACGCGCGGGCCCGGGTGGTCCTGCCGGGGCGCTACTCCGTCGAGGAGATCGGGGTGCTGGCCCAGGCGATGGTGGACTACGCGGTCACGGTCACCAACGGGGCACCGGCGATCTTCGCGCCGATGCTGGAGTACCTGCGCTCGCTGCCCGAGCCGCCGGACCTGTCCCGGGCGCGGATGATCTCGGGGTCCACCGAGCCGCCGCTCAGCCTGATCAGGGGCTTCCACGACCTGACCGGGGCCTCGATCATCCACGGGTACGGCGCCACCGAGACCACGCCGCTGGTCACGTCCAACCGGCCCAAGCCCTCCCTGGAGGAGCGGCTGAGCGAGGAGCAGCGCTGGGATCTCAAGCGCTCCCAGGGGCTGCCCGTGGCGGGGGTGGACGTCCGGCTGCTGGGGTCGGGCGGCGAGTTCCTGCCCCACGACGGGAAGTCGGCGGGGGAGATCTGCATCCGGGGCCCGTGGATCACCGAGAGCTACTGGAAGTCCGACGACGAGGGCAAGTTCCACCGGGGCTACTGGCGCAGCGGCGACATCGGGGTGATCACCTCCGACGGCTACCTGAAGATCACCGACCGGCTCAAGGACGTGATCAAGTCCGGCGGGGAGTGGATCTCCTCGATCGACCTGGAGAACGCCCTGATGGGCCACCCGACGGTCCGGCAGGCCGCGGTGGTGGGTGCGCCGCACCCCCGGTGGCAGGAGCGCCCGGTGGCCCTGGTCGTGCCCGAACCCGGCCACGAGGTCGACGTCGACCAGCTCAGGACGCACCTGTCCGCCACGTTCGCCAAGTGGCAGCTGCCCGACGAGGTCCTCGTCGTCGGCGAACTGCCCACGACCAGTGTCGGCAAGCTCGACAAGAAGGTGCTGCGCGAGGAGTACGCCGACTTCTACAGCGGGCGCTGAACGCGGCCGCCGCCCGCCGTACGGTCCCGGCCCTGGACGGCGTAGTCCTCGGAATACCCAGTCCTCGGAATACGTCGTCCAGGCGCTCAGAGATCTCCTTTGCACTCCAGGCGGAGGAAGGCCTTGGCGATCGGCTGGGCGGTGAGCTCGATCTGCCAGCGCCGGGCGCCGAGGTCGTGCAGCGCGGCGGCCACCGCCGAGACCGACGGCTCCGCCGGCGGCGTCCAGGCCAGCCGGCGGACGGTGTCGGGCTGGACGAGGTTCTCCGACGGCATCGAATGCTCGTCGGCGAGCGCGGCGACGACGGCGCGGGCGGCGGTGAGGCGCTTGGCGGCCTCGGGGTCGCGGTCGGCCCAGCGGTGCGCGGGCGGCGGGCCGTCGCCGGGGACGTTGGCCTCCGGCAGCCGGCGCTCGGACAGGTCGCGGGCGCGGGCGACGGCGCGCAGCCACGCCGACTGGTGGCGGCGGGCGCCGCGGCCCCGCATCGTCGGCAGCGCCTGCAGCTCGCCGGGCGTCTTCGGTGCCTTCTGCGCCAGCTCTATGATCGCGGCGTCCTGCAGCACCCGGCCGGGGGACAGGTCCCGTTCGCGGGCTATCCGGTCGCGGGCCTCCCACACCTCGCGGACGGTGGCGAGCGCCCGCCGGTTGCGGATGCGGTGGATGCCGGACGTGCGGCGCCACGG
>NZ_BMRO01000001.1:372705-377850 GCF_014648675.1 Actinomadura livida | reverse complement strand
CTCCAGTTCGTCCAGCAGCGAGTCGCGCAGCTCGACCAGCAGCTCGACGTCCAGCGCGGCGTAGCGCAGCCAGTCCTCCGGGAGGGGGCGCGTCGACCAGTCGGCCGCCGAATGCCCCTTCTCCAGCACGAAGCCCAGCACGTTCTCGACCATGGAGCCGAGCCCGACCCGCGGGTACCCGAGCAGCCGCCCGGCCAGCTCGGTGTCGAACAGCCGCCGCGGCACGAGCCCGACCTCGGCCAGGCACGGCAGGTCCTGGTTGGCGGCGTGCAGCACCATCTCGGTCTCGGCCAGCGCGGCGTCCAGGGCGGACAGGTCGGGGCACGCGATCGGGTCGATCAGCGCGGTGCCGGCGCCGGCGCGGCGCATCTGGATCAGGTAGGCGCGCTGCCCGTAGCGGTAACCGGAGGCCCGCTCGGCGTCGACCGCGACCGGGCCGCTGCCCGCGGCGAACGCCGCGACGACCCGTTCCAGCTCGGCGGCGTCGGTCACCACGGAGGGGACGCCCTCGCGCGGTTCCAGCAGCGGAACGGCCGGGGGGCCGGCGCCGGCCTCCCGGTCCGCGGGGCCGGGCTCCGCCGCGGCCTGCGCTGGAACGGTCCCGGGCCGCCCTGCGGCGGCCCCTTTCTCCGCACCGGTGTCCCGCTGGGAGCCGGTGGCGCGCGTATCGGACACTCCTGCTGAACCCATCTCATCCTCGGGTTGGCGCACCGACCGGGGTCGCGGGGACACGGGCCGACGAGAAAGGCGCACTTCCTTC
This sequence comes from Actinomadura livida, assembly GCF_014648675.1. GTDB lineage: Bacteria > Actinomycetota > Actinomycetes > Streptosporangiales > Streptosporangiaceae > Spirillospora > Spirillospora livida. Next base: position 377,090 of record NZ_BMRO01000001.1, on the reverse strand, counting down.
GTGTTCTCCCTCGCCGCCCCGGTTTCGGACGCCGTGCTCACGTCCCCTACCGTACGTCGCTCAGCCGCCCGCGCCGCCCGGTCCGTTCGGAAGCGCGGCGACTCCGGACGGCGGCAGCCCCGCCGTCGTGCACATCACCTCGCACCACGCGGTCACGTGACCGGCGAGATCGTCGCCGGTCGGGGACCACGAGGCGCGCAGCTCCAGCTCGGTCGTGGACGGCTCGTCGCGCTTGTCGCCGAAGCTCTCCGACACCGCGCGGGTGATCGTCCCGGACACGCCCGCGTAGCCGGCCGGCTCCAGCGCCTCCAGCAGCCAGTCCCACGCGACCGAGCCGATCAGCTCGTCGGCCGCGATGTCGGGCTCCAGGTCGGCGCGGATGTAGGCCACGATGCGGAAGCCGTTCGCCCAGCCGCCGCGGCCGTCCGGGTCGTACAGGACGATGAGGCGGCCGGTGGCGACCTCGGTGTCGTCGTCGCGGTAGACGCTGCCGGACATGGCCGCCGCGTACGGGGCCAGGCTCTGCGGCGCGGGCATGTCCTCGAGGTCGAGCTCCGGCCGGACGCCGGGGCCGTCGAGGATCTCGCGCAGCGTGTCGAGCGCCCGCTGGAAGGCAGGTGGGTTCATGGGCGGACCGGCCTGGGTGCGGGGGAGTGGCTCGGGTCGGGGATGCCGGTGCGGGGCGCCGCCGCGGGCGGCGACGGGCGGGTGCGGAGGGGAAGCAGGCACAGCACAGGTGGTTTCGTTTCGGGGGCCGGGCCGTTCAGGCCACGGCCCGCACGGAGGCGGCGCGTCCGGTTCCGCGGCCGGTGGCCGGGCCGTGCGCGGGGGCGGTCATGGGCTCCGGGGCGGTGGTGGTCGCGCGCCCGGGAGCCGGAGGCAGCGCGGGCGGCGGCGCACCGACCAGGACGGCCGAACCGCAGTCGACGCACGCTCGCTCCGGGCACTCCTCGCCGTGCCCGTCCGGACATGGCGGCTGCTCGAACACACGTTCATCACCGCAGGTGGAGCAGTACAAGGGGGACCTCCCTCGGCTATGACACGCATCACGTTCGCACGCGCCGGTGACAGAATGCGGGACTTCGCTCGGCGTGTCCGGAAGTTCGTCCTGCCACAGGGGTCACCCCAGTGCCCTCCGGCCGCCCTTTCATGGGACCATCACAACGTGACCGCTGACGCTGCCCGCCCCGCCGACGCCGCCGCCGACGCCGTGCGCCCGCCCGACGACGGCGGGCTCTCCGCGAGCCCGTTCCTGCTGGCCTGCCGGAGGCGGCCGGTGCCGCACACGCCCGTGTGGTTCATGCGCCAGGCCGGACGCTCCCTCCCGGAGTACCTCCGGGTGCGCGAGGGCGTTCCGATGCTGGAGTCCTGCACCCGGCCGGAGATGGTCGTGGAGATCACCATGCAGCCGGTGCGCCGGTACGGGGTGGACGCCGCCATCTTCTTCAGCGACATCATGGTGCCGCTCAAGGCCATCGGCGTCGACCTCGACATCAAGCCGGGCGTCGGCCCGGTCATCGCCGACCCGATCCGGGACGCGGCGGGCGTCGCGGCGCTGCGCCCGCTGGTCCCCGACGACGTCCACTACGTGACCGAGGCCGTCGGCGGCCTGGCCGGGGAGCTGGGGTCGACGCCGCTGATCGGGTTCGCGGGCGGCCCGTTCACGCTGGCCTCGTACCTGATCGAGGGCGGCCCGTCCAAGAACCACGAGCGCACCAAGGCCATGATGTACGGCGAGCCCGAGCTGTGGGCGGACCTGATGGACCGCCTCGCCGACCTCACGATCGCGTTCCTGAAGGTGCAGGTCGCGGCCGGGGCGAGCGCCGTGCAGGTCTTCGACTCCTGGGTCGGCGCGGTCGCCGAGCAGGACTACCGCGCGTCGGTCCTGCCGCACGCCCGCCGCATCTTCGCCGAGGTCGAGCCGCTCGGCGTGCCGCGCATCCACTTCGGCGTCGGGACGGGCGAGCTGCTCGGCCCGATGGGCGAGGCGGGCGCGGACGTCGTCGGCGTCGACTGGCGGGTGCCGCTGGACGAGGCCGTCAGCCGCGTCGAGCCCGGCAAGGCCCTGCAGGGCAACCTTGACCCGGCGATCCTGTTCGCGCCGTGGGAGACGGTGGAGAGCCGCGCCCGCGACGTGCTGGCCCGGGGCCGCACGGCCGAGGGGCACATCTTCAACCTGGGGCACGGCGTCCTGCCGTCCACGGACCCGGACGTGCTGGCCCGCCTCGTGGAACTCGTCCACGAGGCGAGCGCCGAGGACGCACGCTAGCCGGGCGCCCTACCCGCCGGACGGCCCGGCGGCCTCCTGCTGCTCCGGCTTGTCCTGCTCCGGCCGGGGGCCGGAGCCGCCCGCCGCGGGCGCGACGGTCGAGACCCGGCCGCGCCGGCGGCGCAGGAACGCCAGCACCGGCAGGCCCAGCACGGCCGCCGTCAGCAGGAAGGGCAGCAGCCAGCCGAACACCATGGCGACGCCTCCGACGAACGCCGTGAAGGCGTCCCAGCCGCTCTCCAGCCCGCCGAGGAACCCGCCGCGGGAGTCGTCCTCGGGCTCCTTCGGCGCGTCCTTGGACACCAGCGTCACGGTGACGGTCGCGAACTGGGTGCGGTTCTTGAGCGACTTCTCGCGCGCCTGCAGCGCCTCCAGGTCGGACTCGCGCTCGGAGATCTCGTTCTCCAGCCGGATGATCTCGTCGATGGAGTCGGCGCGCTCGTACAGCTTGCGGAAGGAGGCGAGCGACGCCTCCGCGGAGCGCACCCGGGCGGCCACGTCGGCGACCTCGCCGGTGACGTCCTCGGCCTCCTGGCTCAGCGAGAGCTTGGTGCCGAGCTGCGTGCCGAGGGTGTTCAGCAGCTCGCCGTAGCGGTCGGCGGGGATCTTCAGGGTGATCTCGGAGCGCGGCGGCTCGGTCCTGCTGGACTCCCGCTCGACGTAGCCGCCCGCGCCGGTGACCAGCTGCTTGGCCTTCGCGGCGGACGCGTTCACGTCCTCCGCCCTGACCCGCAGCGAGGCCGTGTGGACGACCTCGCGCGCCGCGGTGAGCGGGGCTCGCGGCTTCTCCGCGCCCGGACCCGCGCCCGCGCCCGCCCCTTCGCCGGCCCCCTCCGGCGCCCGCTCGGCCGACCCCGCGCCGGCGTCGCGGTCCCCGCTCGTGGCGGCGGGGGCGCGGGCGGCGGAGTCCGCGCTCTCCGAGCCGCTGTCGCCGCCGCCCCCGCACGCGGCCAGCACCCCGGCGAGCAGGAGGACGACGAACGCCCATGTCACGTGCCTGACGCTTCTCACAATCCCCATGCGGCTTGGACGAGGTGATGCAGATCACCGTTCCTTGGGACGGATCGCGATATGGGCACGAAGCGGGCACACCCTGATCACGGGCACGGGTGCCGGTTCGGGACGTCAGCCGTCCCTGAGGACGACGGGGCCGCCGATGTTGACGCTGCCGAGCGTCCACAGCGCGCCGGTGCCGGGGACGACGGCCAGCGCGGCCGCGTTGAAGTTGCTCCGGTTCGGGACGGCGGTGGTCGGCACCCGCTCCCATGCTCCGCCGGAGTAGCGCAGCAGGCCGGGCCCGGCCGGTTCGTCGATGGCGTGTCCGATGATCCAGAGCGTGCCGTCCCCGCCCCGGACGATCTCGCTGAGGCTGTTGAGGCCCGCGGGCGGCGCGACGCTCGTCCAGGCGGTGCCGTCCCAGCGCATCAGCAGGGGGACGTTGGACGGGCCGGGGTCGGTGTAGCCGATGGCCCACGCCTCGGTGGGGGACAGCGCGATCATGTCGGTGAAGCCGAGGACGTCCCCGGGCGGCGGGTTCACCGGGGCGTCCCGCCACGACCGCCCGTCCCAATGGCGCGCGACGAGGGCCGGGTCGTCCTGCGCGGCGGTGCCGAGGACCCACACGTCGTCGTCGGCGCGGACGTGGAAGGTCTCCCGCTCGATGTCGGGAAGGGCGGTGACGTGGGCCCAGCCGTCCCCCGTCCGGCGGTGGAGGTCGGTGGCGGTGGCGAGCCACACCCCGGCCGCGCGGGCTTGCAGGTCGATGCGGTCCGCGCCCGGGGGCGTCTCCACCTGGACGAAGCGCGAGCCGTTGAAGCGCCCGAGGTAGGGGGTCGCCCTGTCGTCCGAGCCGTACTTGGGCCCGGTGATCCAGACGTCCTCGGGGGCTGCGGCGTCGACGTCCCTGATCGCGCCGCGGTTGTGCAGGTTCTGGAGGTCGTACTCGACCCAGCGGCCCCCCTTCCAGCGGCGCACGACCGGGTTGCCGGGAATGGTCTTGCCGGTCCCCGGGATCGGACCGGGGACGACCAGCTCGCCCTGGGTTCCGGCGATCCAGACGCTGTCCGGGCCGGCGGCCGCGACGTCGTAGAGGTAGTTGTTCGGCCAGAAGAACGGC
>NZ_BMRO01000001.1:206016-372695 GCF_014648675.1 Actinomadura livida | reverse complement strand
CGAAGCCGCCGCGGGCGTCGGCGGCCGCGGGAGCGGCGAGCCCGGCGGCCAGGACGGCGGCCGCGGCCGCCGCGCCCGCGGCGCGGAGGAGAGTGCTCCAATGGTTCATATAGCCAGTATCCACTGGCGCGATCTGCGGGACTTGTCGCTCGGGTGATGAAACCGCGCCGCGGCGCGCGTCCCGGCCGCCCCGGTGCGCGATCCGGCGGCGCGTCTGGGAGGCTGGGGACATGAGCACGTCCCATGCCGTCGTCGTCGGGGGCGGCATCGCCGGCCTCGCCGCCGCCCGCATGCTGGCCCGGGACGGCGTCCGCGTGACCGTCCTGGAGGGCTCCCCGCGGATCGGCGGCAAGCTGCAGGTCAGCGAGATCGCCGGGATCCCGGTGGACGAGGGCGCCGAGTCGATGCTCGCCCGCCGCCCCGAGGGGCTCGACCTCGTCGCGGCCCTCGGCCGGTCCGGCGAGCTGGTCGACCCCGGCACCACCTCCTCGTCGATCTACAGCCGCGGCGAGCTGCGGCCGATCCCGTCCGGGCAGGTCATGGGCGTCCCGTCCGACCTGCGGGCGCTGGCGGCCGCGCGGGTGCTGTCCCCGGGCGGGCTGGCGCGCGTCCCGCTCGACCTCGTGCTGCCCGAGACGCGGCGCGGCGCCGACGTGTCCGTCGCCGACTTCATCGGGGCCCGGGTCGGCCGCGAGGTCGTCGACCGCCTCGTCGAGCCGCTGCTCGGCGGCGTGTACGCCGGGCGCGCCGAGCTGCTGTCGTTCGACGCGACGCTGCCCGCGGTCGCCGCCGCCGCGCGCTCCCACCGCTCGCTGCTCCAGGCCGTCCAGGGCATCCGGGACGCCGCGCCGAAGGACCCCGGCCCGGTCTTCGCCACGCTGCCGGACGGCCTCGGCACGCTCCCGCACCTGGTCGCCGCCGACGTCACCGCCGCCGGCGGGACCATCCGCACCGGCGCGACGGTCCGCGAACTGCGCCGCCGCCAGGACGGATGGCGCCTCACCCTCGGGCCGACCCGCGCCCCCGAGCACCTCGACGCCGACGCGGTGCTGATCGCCGTGCCCGCGGCCCCCGCGTCGCGGCTGCTCCAGGAGGACGTCCCCGACGCCTCCCGGGAACTGGCGGGCATCGAGTACGCCAGCATGGCGATCGTCACGCTCGCGTACCGGGCCACCGCGTTCCCGCGGCTCCCGGCCGGCAGCGGCTACCTCGTCCCCGCGGTGGAGAGCGCGCCGGAGCACGGCGGGCGGGGGGTCAAGGCCGTCACGTTCAGCTCGGTAAAATGGCCCCATCTGCGCGACCGCGACCCCGAGGTCATCGCGGTGCGCTGCTCCATCGGCCGGTTCGGCGACGAGCGGGCGCTCCAGCGGACCGACGCGGAGCTGGCCGCGACCGCGATGGCCGAGCTCGCCGCGACCTGCGGCGTCTCCGAGCTGCCCGTGGAGACCCGGGTGACCCGGTGGGGCGGCGGCCTGCCGCAGTACAACGTCGGCCACGCCGATCGCGTGGCCAGGGTCCGGTCCGCGGTCGCCGCGGCACCAGGGCTCGCGGTCGCGGGCGCCGCCTACGACGGCCTGGGCATCCCCGCGTGCATCGCCTCGGCGCGCGCGGCGGCCACCCGGGTGCTGGACCACCTGCGCAGCCGAGAAGGAGCAGACCATGACGCAGCCGACGGGCAAGCCCAGGGCACGCGAACTCAATGACGTCATCCGCTACACCATGTGGTCGGTCTTCCGGGTCGCGAGCCCGGGGACGCTCGGCGAGCGGGACGCGGCCGAGGTCCAGGAGCTCCTCGACCAGGCCGCCGAGAAGGACGTGACCACCCGCGGCGCCTACGACGTCGCCGGGCTGCGCGCCGACGCCGACTACATGTTCTGGTGGCACGCGCCCACGTCCGACGACCTCCAGGAGGTCTACACCCGGTTCCGCCGCACGGCGCTCGGCCGCGCCAGCGAGCCGGTGTGGTCGCAGATGGCGCTGCACCGCCCGGCGGAGTTCAACAAGAGCCACATCCCGGCCTTCCTCGCCGACGAGGAGCCCCGCGCCTACGTGTGCGTCTACCCGTTCGTCCGCTCCTACGAGTGGTACCTGCTCCCGGACGGCGAGCGCCGCGCGATGCTCGCCGAGCACGGCAAGATGGCGCGCGACTACCCCGACGTCCGGGCCAACACGGTGTCGGCGTTCGCGCTCGGCGACTACGAGTGGATGCTGGCGTTCGAGGCCGACGAACTGCACCGCATCGTCGACCTGATGCGCCACCTGCGCGGCGCCAAGGCGCGGCTGCACACCCGCGAGGAGATCCCCTTCTACACGGGCCGCCGCAAGCCCGTCACCGAACTCGTCGCCAACCTCGTCTAGGCGCCGGGCCGAGCCCGCCGGGGCGGCGCGCCCCGGCGGCGGGACCGCCTAGTCGCCACCGCCACCACCCCCGCCCCCGCCTCCGGAGTCCCCGCCTCCGAAGTCGCCCTCGCCGGATCCCCCGAGGCCGGATCCCCCGGAGTACGCGCCGCCCGTGCCGGTGTACCAGCGGCTGCGCGCCCGGTAGTGCGGCAGGTCGAGCGGCTCCGGGTCGTCGGCCTCCAGGATCTCCCGCAGCCGGGTCTCCTCGACGCCGGCCGGGCCGAGCACCGCGAGCCGCCCCGGCCGGGACGCGTCCCGCTCTTCGGCGATCATCCGGCGGAGCGCCCGGCCGTCCCGGGTGGGGCGCAGCCGCCTGCCTCGCATCAGCCCGGTCTCGCGCATGGCGTCCGCGATGGCGCGCACCTCCGGCGAGCGGGCCACCGCCGCGATCACCTGCCCGAGGGGGCGGCCCACGCGGGGGATCTCGCCGAGGACGGCGGCCTGCACCGGATCGTCCTCCCGCTCCGGGCCGGCGGGCTCGCGCCGCACGACCTCGACCCGGCGCGTCGCGCGGGAGATCCGGATGCGGCGCTGCTCGTGGAGCATGAGGACCGCGACCTGGACGACGCGCTCCGGCCCGCCGAACAGCAGAGCGGTGGTGTAGTGGTCGAACTCGCCGGGACCGGACTCGGCGCTTGACTCGCCCATGGAGACCCCCTGGCGGTGAGCCGTCGTCCATGGGACGCCCGAGCGCCCGGCCCGGTTGCCTACTCGGCGGGTTCGAGGGTGAGCGACACGGAGTTGATGCAGTAGCGGTCGTCGGTCGGGGTGCCGTAGCCCTCTCCGTGGAACACGTGGCCCAGGTGCGAGTCGCACACCGCGCACCGCACCTCGGTGCGGACCATGCCGAGTGAGCGGTCCTCGATCAGGATGACCGCATCGGAGTCCGACGGGGCGTAGAACGACGGCCAGCCGCAGTGGCTCTCGAACTTGGTCTCCGAGCGGAACAGCTCCGTACCGCAGGCACGGCACCGGTACACGCCGACGGTCTTCGTGTCGTTGTACTCGCCGGTGAACGGCTTCTCGGTCCCCGCCTCCCGCAGCACGTGGAACTCTTCGGGGCTGAGCTGCGCCCGCCACTCTTCCTCGCTCTTGCGGATCTTCTCCATGCCTCCGAAGGTACCCGCCGGGGTGGTCGCGCGGCACTGTCGTGCCCGTGGGTTAACGTGCCCGTATGGCCTCGCCCTTCATCGAGATCCCGGTCGGGGATCGGCTCGTCAAGGTGACCAACCCCGACAAGGTCTACTTTCCGGAGCACGGCTACACCAAGCGGCAGCTGGTGGAGTACTACCTGGCCGTGGGCGAGGGCATCGTCCGCGCCACCCGCGACCGCCCGACGACGCTGGAGCGCTGGCCCGCGGGCGTGTTCGAGGGCGCCAGGATGGCCACCCGGGAGGACTACGCGCGCGGCCAGGCGGGCATGGGCGCCGGCAAGTCCGACGCCTTCTACCAGAAGCGCATCCCCAAGGGCGCGCCCGACTGGGTGCAGACCGCCCGGATCAAGTTCCCCAGCGGCCGCTCCGCCGACGAGGTCTGCCCGACCGAGCCCGCCGTGATCGCCTGGGCCGCGAACCTCGGGACGCTGACGTTCCACCCGTGGCCCGTCCGCAGGGACGACGTCGACCACCCCGACGAGCTGCGCATCGACTTCGACCCGCAGCCCGGCACCGATTTCTCGGACGCCGTCCGCGTCGCGCTCGGCCCGGCCCGCGACCTGCTGTCGGAACTCGGCTTCACCGGCCATGTGAAGACCTCCGGCAAGGCCGGGGTGCACATCTACGTCCGCATCGAGCCGCGCTGGACGTTCACCGAGGTCCGCCGCGCCGCCCTCGCGTTCGGCCGCGAGGTGGAGCGCCGCAACCCCGCCGAGGTCACCACGAGGTGGTGGAAGGAGGAGCGCGGCGAGCAGGTCTTCATCGACTACAACCAGAACGCCCGCGACCGGACGATCGCGTCGGCCTACAGCGTCCGCCCGGCCCCGCACGCCCCGGTGTCGGCGCCCGTGACCTGGGACGAACTGCCCGACGTCGACCCGCACGACTTCACCATCGCCACGATGCCCGCCCGCTTCGCCGAACTCGGCGACCTGCACGCGTCCATCGACGACGAGGCGTTCTCCCTGGAGGGCCTCCTGGAGATGGCCGACCGCGACGAGCGCGACCACGGCCTCGGCGACATGCCGTATCCGCCGAACTACCCGAAGATGCCCGGCGAGCCCAAGCGCGTCCAGCCCAGCAAGGACACCGACAACCAGTGACGGGGCGGCCCCGCCGTCCCGTGCGGCACGGGGACGGCGGGCCCGCCGGCGATCAGCGGAACTCGCGTTCCTGGACGGGGAGCGTCACCTCGGACGGGCCCCGCCAGGGCGTCTGCGGCTGCGGCGGGGCGACCATCGACGACGGCTCGTCCGCGCCGATGACCACCGGGACGCGGACGGAACTGCCGCGCAGGTCCACCGTCACCTGGGCGCCCGTGGGCGTCTCGGTGTTGTAGTCGGAGTCCGTCCCGGCCAGGACCAGCGCGAGGCGGTGGCCCTTCTTCAGCACGTACTCCTGGCTGAGCGTCTCCCACCGGACGTCGTGGTAGCGGCCGGGCCGGAGCGGGCTCGGACGGCTCAGCGACAGGTGGTTCTGGGCGTCGAGCCAGCCGCGGGCGACCACGTTCACCGGCGAGGTGACCGTCCTGACCTCGGTCTCCCGGTAGCAGGCGTCGTCGGCCTCGGTGCTCTCACCGTGGCAGGACTCGGTGTCCAGGGTGCGGATGCCGGAGCCCGGGCCGAGGTAGTCCACCCGGGTGTCCTCGCCGTAGTCGACGAGCAGCGCGGTGACATTGGACGTCGGCGCGTCCAGCTTGATCCTCAGCCGCGCCTCGGGCGTCCCCGACAGCCGCCCGGTCCGCGGCAGCGGCGCCGACACGAACGCGGTCCGGAACGGCTGCTCCGCCGTCGGGTCGGCGACCATCGCGCTCTCCGGGTGCCCCTGGCCGCGCGGGCCCGGAGCGTCGGTGAACGTGGCCGTCGCGCCCTTCGGGGCCCGCGTCAGGCCGAGGGTGCCGTCCGCGCCGGGACGCAGGGTGATGGCGCGCGCGTCGCGGGCCGGCCAGTCCCGCTGGGTGATCCACTGGTCGGGCCCGATCTCGATGTCGGCGCGGGGCTCCCGCATGACGTCGTTGCGGATCTTGTGGAGCTCGTGGTCGAACCACCGGTGCAGGGTCGTCACCCAGTGGTCGCGGCGGAAGTCGAAGGGGTCGACGTGGCCGCGCTGCGTCAGCCACACCTTGCGCTGGACGCCGTGTCGCGCCAGGGCCTCCCACCATTCGGCGAAGTGGTCGACCTTCACGTTGAGGTCGTTGACCGCGTGCACCGCGAACACGCTCGCCCGGACGCGGGAGGCGCGGGCGATCGTGCCGTCCCGGTAGTCGGCGGTCTTCCAGTAGGCGTTGTAGTTGCCGGTCGCGTCGTCCTCGCCCTCGTCCAGATCGGCCCTGACCGCGGCGCACTTCTCGGGCGGGTCGGTGTCGACGTAGTCGGAGAGCCACGGCTGCTCGTCCGTCCAGTACTTGACGCCGTTCATGCGGCTGTAGTCGTACCAGCTGCTGATCGACGTGATGGGGACGATCGTCTCCAGGCCCCGGACGCCGGTCGCGGCGACGCCGTTGGCGAGCGTCCCGTCGTAGGACTTGCCGATCATGGCGGTGCGCCCGGTCGACCAGGACGCCCGCACCGGGCTGCCGTCCGCCCGGTACGCCTTGGCGCGCCCGTTCAGCCAGTCCACCACGGCCTTGCCGCCGAGGACGTCGCTCGGCCCGCCGCTGACGGGGCAGCCGTCCGACCGCGTCGTCCCGACCATGTCGACGGCGAGGAACGCGTACCCGCGGGGGACGAAGTAGTTGTCGTAGAACAGCGGGAACTTCACCGGGTTCCCGTCGGCGTCGTAGGTCTTGCGCTCGCCCTCGTTGCCGCGCCCCGCGTTGTCGTAGTACGGGCTCTCGTCCATGATCACCGGCACCTTGAGACCGCTCTCGGTCTCCCTGGGCCGGATGATGTCGACGTTGACGCGGTCGCGCCTGCCGTCCCGGTCGCTGTCCACGCTCGACTCGACGTAGACGTGCTCGCGGATCGCGTCCTTGTAGGAGAAGACCGGCTGCGTCACGCCGTCCTTCACCACGATCTGCGGCGGTGCCTGCGCCAGCGCCGCCGCCCCGCCTCCGCCGACGACGAGCGCCGCGCCGGTCAGCACGGCCGCCGCCATCGTCCGCCGGGTGCGTCTCAGGGATCGCCTGGTCAACCCGCACACCTCCGAAATCAGAAAATGATCTCTACGGAGGCACACGCTCCTTCAACCGGGACGCCCGGTAAAGAGCCGCCGCACGACGAACTCGGACCGGTTTTGGTCAGCTCCTGCCCTTGCCACGCTTCGGTCTGACCGAATCTGCCATCTCGGTCTGTCCGTGAACGGGGAGGCGGATTCCCGGCGGGGTACCGGGAATCCACCGGCCATGGGTTGGCATTATCGAAAGTCGCTCCGTAAGGGTCCGTTCCGCCTCAACCTCTCCCGCAAGGGCGTGGGCCACAGCGTGGGAGGCCGCGGCGCCCGCTACACCCGCTCGGCGGACGGCCGCCGCTACATGACCTTCCGCATCCCCGGCACCGGCATCTCCTGGCGCCGCCCCCTGAACCGCCGCCGCTAACTCTCGTCCCGCGGCCGCCCCGCCATTCCCGAGAGAAGTGGCGGGAGGTCGTCGTCGTGGACGGCGGTCAGGCGGCGGGTGGCTCGGGTCAGGGCCACGTAGAGGTCCTGGCCGCCCTTGGGGGACTCGGTCAGGATGCCGGACGGGTCGACGACGATGACCGAGTCGAACTCCAGGCCCTTGGCCTCCTCCGCGGTCAGGACGACGACGGGGGAGTCGAGGGCCTCGGGGGTCGCGCCCACGGCGGCGTCCGGGAGGGCCTCCAGGACGGCCGGGTGGCGGGCGGCGGAGGTGATCACGGCCAGGCGGCCCTCCTTGAAGGCGCCGCCGATGTCGTCGGGCGTCCCGCCGGTGACGAGCTCCAGCTCGGACCGGACGAGGGCGGGCAGCTCGGCGACCGGCATCGCGATCGCGACCGGCGGGGTGCCCTCGTCGCGGACGGATTCGGGGGGCGTCTCACCGGGGGCGACGGCCTGCAGGACGTCGGCGGCGACCCGCATGATGGCGGCCGGGGTGCGGTAGTTGACCATGAGCCGCTGCTCGCGCCAGCGGCCCGGGACGTAGCGGTCGAGCATCTGCGCCCATGACGCGGCGCCGGCGGCGCTGCCGGTCTGGGCGATGTCGCCGACGACGGTGAGGGAGCGGGTCGGGACGCGGCGCATCACGGTGCGCCAGGCCATCTCGGAGAGCTCCTGCGCCTCGTCCACGATCACGTGCCCGTACGCCCATTCGCGGTCGGCGAGGGCGCGCTGGGCGGTGGTGAGCGGCGGGCCGTCGTCGTGGTGGCGCTCGGCCAGCTCGGCGGCGGTGAGCAGGTCGGCGGCGGAGAGCCGCTCCGGGTGCCCCGTATCGGCGGTCTGGATGACCTCGCGGGCGTACAGCTCCTCCTTGGCGCGTGCGGCCTCCGCGGCGCGCCGGCGGGCCTTCTCCGCGGAGTCGTCCTTGCCGAGGAGCTCGGCGGCCTCGTCCAGGAGGGGGACGTCCGAGATCGTCCACGGGGCGTTGGGCGGACGCTGGAGAGGCGTGCAGTCGAGGCCGGCCTGCGTGCCCACCCGGGTGAGGGCGCCGGGATCGGCGAAGAAGCCGGTCAGGAGTTGCTCGGGGGTCAGTTCGGGCCAGAGAGCGTTGAGGGCGCTGCGGACGGCAGGGTCCTGCCAGAGGGCTTCCTTGGCGAGGCGGAGGTCGGTCTCGTCCAGGAGGGGTTCGTCCTCGGCCTCGTCGATGAGCTCCTGGAGCCAGGCAGGGAGCCCGCCGTTCTTCGCCATCTCTTCCAGGGGCTCGTCCATGATGCGGTCGTACTGCTCTGCCCGGTTGATGGCGAGGGCCTCCAGCATGTCGTGGACGAAGCGCCGCCTCTGGACGTTGTGGGGGAGACGCAGGGTGCGGGCACGGTCGCGTATCTGCGCGCACTTCTCGGCGTCCACGACCAGGGTGAGGCCGTCGGTCTCGATGTGCAGGCCGCCCGCGGGGACGCGTTGCCGGTCGCGGACGGCCGCCTCCACCACGTCCGCCATACGGAGATCACCTTTGATGACGGCGACCGCTGGGGCTTCGGTCGCCTTCGCCTTGATGCCGGGGTAGAGCTCGCCGACCGTGGCCAGGGCGACGTCGGTCTCGCCTAGGCCCGGGAGCACCTGCTCGATGTAGCGCAGGAACGTGGCGTTCGGGCCCACGACGAGCACCCCGCGCCGTTCGAGGACGTCCCGGTGCGTGTAGAGCAGGTACGCGGCCCGGTGCAGGGCGGCGACCGTCTTGCCGGTTCCCGGGCCGCCCTGGACGACGAGGACGCCGTGCAGGCCGGACCGGATGACCTGGTCCTGCTCCTCCTGGATGGTGGCCACGACGTCGCTCATCCGTCCCGTCCGGCCCCGGCGGAGGGTGGCGAGCAGTGCGGCCTCCCCGACGATGCCGGCGCGGTCGGACTCGCCCAGGCCCTCCAGGTCGAACACCTCGTCGTCCAGCCGGACGACCTCGCGGCCGCGCAGGTGCAGGTGGCGGCGGCGCGCGAGGGTGCCGGGGGCGCCGGGCGTGGCCGTGTAGAACGGGCGCGCCGCCGCGGCGCGCCAGTCGATCAGGATCGGCTCGTGGTCGGCGTCGCGGAGGCCGATGCGGCCGATGTAGAACGTGTCGCCGGGGCCGTCGGCGTCCGCCCGGTGGTCGATCCGCCCGAAGCACAGCCCGTGCTCGACGCCGCTGAGCCTGGCGAGGCGGCGGGCCGCCTCGTCGGTGGCGACGGCGCTCTCCAGCCGGGCCTGGAACGCGCTCCCGCCGCCCGCGGCCGGCCCCTCGCGCAACGCCGCCTCGGCGCTCGCGCGCTCGACGTCGAGCCGCGTGTAGAGGCGGGACACGTACTCCTGTTCCACGCGCATCGCGGCCGCGCGCGCCTTTTCCTCGCGTTCGGGGTTGACAGCGTCCGCTTGACGGAGTCCCATACCTCGGCTACACTCCTATACATAGGATGGGTTTTGTGTGCGCAAATCGTAAGTCGCCACCCTATCATCCCTGACCTCCTCCGCGCGTGAGTTTCCGCGGAAGATCATCACGGCGGTACCCGACGCCCCGCACGGCACGCCCATCGACCGCACCACGGAGCCCCTGAGGCCGCGTGTGCGGTTCGGTGGGAGGCCGGGCGTGGTCAGCGGTCGACGCGCGGGCTCGTCGCCTCACCCGCGAGGATGTCGTTCAGGTCGTACGCGACCGGCACCTCCAGCTGCTCGTACGTGCACGACTCCGGCGTCCGGTCGGGACGCCAGTTGCGGAAGCGGGCCGTGTGCCGGATCCGCTCGCCCTCCATCCCCTCGTAGGCCACCTCCACGACCAGCTCCGGACGCAGCGGCACCCAGCTCAGGTCCTTCTTGCCGGTCCACCGGGAGATGGCGCCGGGCATGCGGTCGACGGTCGCCTCCGTCTGCGCGGCCCACTCCGCCCACGGGTGCTCGTCCAGATTCTGCAGCCGGTACGGCTCCAGCTCCTCGACCAGCTCGGCGCGCCGCTTCATCGTGAACGACGCCGCCACCCCGACGTGCTGGAGCTTCCCCGCGGAGTTGTAGAGGCCCAGCAGCAGCGACCCGACGATGGGGCCGGACTTGTGCCACCGGAAGCCCGCCACCACGCAATCGCAGGTCCGCTCGTGCTTGACCTTGAACAGGACGCGCTTGTCCGGCTCGTACACCGTGTCGCGCGGCTTGGCGATGACGCCGTCGAGCCCCGCGCCCTCGAACTCCTCGAACCAGCGCAGCGCCAGGTCGTAGGAGTCGGACACCGGCGTCACGTGGATCGGCGGCTTGATTCCGGACAGCGCGTCGACCAGGCGCCGCCGCCGCTCGCCCAGCGGCACCTCCATCAGCGACTCGTCGCCGAGGGCCAGCAGGTCGAACGCGATGAACGACGCCGGGGTCTGCTCCGACAGCAGCTTGATCCGCGACGCGGCCGGGTGGATGCGCTGCTGGAGCCCGTCGAAGTCGAGGCGGTTCCCCTTCGGCAGGACGATCTCGCCGTCGACCACGCACCGCTCGGGCAGTTCGCGCTTCACCGCCTCGACCAGTTCGGGGAAGTAGCGGGTGAGCGGCTTGCGGCCGCGGCTGGACAGCTCGACCTCGTCGCCGTCGCGGAAGACGATGCAGCGGAAACCGTCCCACTTCGGCTCGTACAGCAGGTCGCCCTTGGGCATGCTCTTGACCGCCTTGGCCAGCATCGGCGGCAGCGGCGGGCTGATCGGCAGATCCATCCCCCCATCTTGCGCCCCGGCACCGACAAAAGGACATCCCGGGTCCGCAAAACGGCCGTTGGATAATGTGCAGGTCATGCGCCGTCTGCTGCCCGAGCCCGCCGCCGATGGCATCGACCCCTACGACGCCTACGCGGACGCGCCGGGCCTGCGCGTCGGCATGGTGATGAGCGCCGACGGCTCCGCCACCGACGCGGACGGCTGGACGGACGCGCTCGGCGGCGACGCCGACTTCCGCGTGTTCCGCACCTTGCGCGCCCTCGCCGACGCGATCCTCGTGGGGGCCGCGACCGTCCGCACAGGACGGCTCGGCCCCGCCCGCCTCCGCAAGGATCTGCGCGCGCGCCGCGGCGGCCCGCCCGCCCCCATCGTCGTGGTGAGTCGATCCCTAGAGCTCGACTGGGCGCTTCCCCTGTTCACCGAAGCCGAGACGCCGACGATCGTCGTGACATCGCGGAGCGCACGGGAAAAGGTCCCCGACCATATCCAGGTGGTCGATGCAGGGGAGGACGAGGTCGACCTCCCCGAGGCTGTGAAGACGCTCCGCGAGGACCTCGGATACGACCGTCTTCTATGCGAGGGAGGTCCGGCCCTGGCGGCGGCGCTGATCCGCGCGTCCCTCGTGGACGAACTCTGCCTCAACATCGCGCCGGCCCTCCTCGGCGACACGCGCCACACCCGCCTCCTAGGCGGCCTGGACACCGAGGCCGCGCTCGACCTGGCGGCCCTCTACCTGGACGAGGGCGTGCTGTTCACCCGCTACCGGCTGCGGGTGTAGCGCAGGAAGAGGAAGTCCTCGTCCTGCAGCGTGTGGGCGAGGGTCAGCTCCGGAGGGACGTGCAGGGGCGGCCCGTCCAGGATCCGTGCCGGGTGGCCGGCGAGCAGGAGCGGGCTCAGCGTGAGGCACAGCTCGTCCAGCAGCCCGGCGGCCACCACCTGTGCGAGGACGCCCGGACCGCCCTCGCACAGGAGGCGCCTGTGTCCGCGTGCCTCGAGCTCCCCGACGGCGGCGGCGAAATCGAGGGTGTCCCTCCCGGCGACGATGACGTCGGCGCGTGCCCGCGCCATCTCCAGGCGTGCCGGGTCGGCGGTCGCGGTGGTCAGCAGGATCGTCCGGGCCTTCGCCTCGGTGAAGACCGGCGCGTCGAAGTCGAGGTCGAGCGTGCGGGAGACGATCGCCAGCGGCGGGACGGGGGACCGCCCCCCGCGGACGCCGTCCCAGCCCTCGCTCGGCTTCACCGGCCCGTACCCCTCGGTGCGGACGGTCCCGGCGCCGACGACGACCACGTCGGCGAGCCCGCGGAGCAGCAGGAACAGGTGGCGGTCCGCGGCGTTGCCGAGGCCGCCGCTGCGTGCGTCGCGCTGCGCCGCCCCGTCCAGGCTGGCGACCATGTTGGCCCGCATCCAGGCGCCGCCGGGTGGATAGGCGTACCTCTCGACGAGGTCGACGTCGCCGGGTTCCGGGGAAAGGCTCCGCATGGAACCCCAAGCTACTCGACGCCCGGAACCGGTCGCGGAGGGCGTCCCGCGTACCAATCTTCACGAATCCGTCACCCTGGAAGTATCCGGAGGCGACACTTATGGCCGGGGATGGGGAACGCGAATGTTCATAGAGGGGAGCGGGGGGTGGAGTTCGCCGCGCTCGGCGCCTGGGTGGTGGCCTCACTGGGGGGCGGCCATCTGCTGGTCAACTGGCTGGCGAAGGGGGGACCGCCGGCCAAGGTGACGCGGTTCCCCGCCCTGGTCGTGGCGGGGCATCCGCTCCTCGGCATCGCCGGTCTGGCCGCCTGGATCGCCTACCTGGCCACCGCGCGGGCCGCGTACGTCTGGCTCGCCTTCGCGGTGCTGCTGGTCGTCACCTTCCAGGGCTTCATGCTGTTCACCCGCTGGCTCGTCGGACGCGGCGGCCGGCACGCCCGCGGCGCCGACCAGCGGTTCCCCGCGGCGGCCGTCGCCGTCCACGCCGCCGTCGCGGCCGCCACGTTCGTCCTGGTCCTGCTGAGCGTCATCGAGGTGACCCGCGGCTAGGGCAGCCGCCGCAGGACGGTGAGGGCGCGGTCGGGGATCGTCACGGTGTCCCTGGCCTTGAGGCGGGAGCGTTCGCCGATCGTGCCGGGCTCGGCGGTGGCGAGGGTGAACTCCCAGCGCTCGCCGTACTCGCCGCCGGGGAGCGTGAACTCGACGTCCTCCGAGCCGGCGTTGATGAGCAGGAGGAACGAGTCGTCGCGGACCCGGCGTCCCCGCGGATCGGGTTCGGTGATGGCGTCGCCGTTGAGGAAGACCCCGAGGGACTTGGCGAAACCGACGTTCCAGTCGTGGTCGGTCATGCTCTCCCCGGCCGGGGTGAGCCACGCGATGTCGGCGGCGGCGCCGGTGCCCCTCCCGGTGAAGAAGCGGCGGCGCCGGAACACCGGATGGTCATGGCGCAGCCTGGACAGGATCCGGACGAACTCCATGTCGTCGGAGTCCCCCCAGTGCACCCACGCGGTCTCGTTGTCCTGGCAGTAGGCGTTGTTGTTGCCCCTCTGGGTGCGCCCCAGCTCGTCCCCGTGGGAGAGCATCGGCACGCCCTGGGAGAGGAAGAGGGTCGCCAGGAAATTGCGGCGCTGGCGGGCGCGCAGCTCCAGGACGGCGGGGTCGCGGGTGGGTCCCTCCACGCCGCAGTTCCACGACCGGTTGTCGTCGGTGCCGTCCCGGTTGTTCTCGCCGTTGGCCTCGTTGTGCTTGTGGTCGTAGGAGACGAGGTCGGTGAGCGTGAACCCGTCGTGGCACGTCACGAAGTTGATGGACGCGAACGGGCGGCGCGCGCTGTGCTCGTACAGGTCGGACGAGCCGGTGAGGCGGGACGCGAACTCCGGCATCGTCGCGTAGGAGCCGCGCCAGAAGTCGCGGACGGTGTCGCGGTACTTGCCGTTCCACTCCGTCCACAGCGGCGGGAAGTTGCCGACCTGGTAGCCGCCCTCACCGACGTCCCACGGCTCCGCGATGAGCTTCACCTGGGAGACGACCGGGTCCTGCTGGACGAGGTCGAAGAAGGCCGCGAGCCGGTCGACGTCGTGCAGCTCGCGGGCCAGCGCCGAGGCGAGGTCGAAGCGGAACCCGTCGACGTGCATCTCCAGGATCCAGTAGCGCAGCGAGTCCATGATGAGCTGCAGCGCGTGCGGGTTCCGGACGTTCAGCGAGTTGCCGCAGCCGGTGTAGTCGAGGTGGTAGCGCTTGTCGTCGTCGCGGAGGCGGTAGTAGGAGGCGTTGTCGATGCCGCGGAACGACAGCGTCGGCCCCAGGTGGTCGCCCTCGGCGGTGTGGTTGTAGACGACGTCCAGGATGACCTCGATGCCCGCCTCGTGCAGCGCGCGGGCCATCGCCTTGAACTCCAGCACCTGCTCCCCGTACTGCCCGGACGAGCTGTAGGAGTTGTGCGGCGCGAAGAACCCGATCGTGTTGTAGCCCCAGTAGTTGTCCAGGCCCCGCGCCACCAGCGCGTGCTCGGGGACCGACTGGTGCACCGGCATCAGCTCCACGGCCGTCACGCCGAGGTCGAGCAGGTGGTCGATCATCACCGGGTGGGCCAGCCCGGCGTAGGTGCCGCGCTGCTCCTCGGGGATCGCCGGGTGCAGCTTCGTCAGGCCCTTCACGTGCGCCTCGTAGATGACGCTCTCGTGGTAGGGGACGCGCGGCGGCCGGTCGTCCGCCCAGTCGAAGAACGGGTTGATGACGACGTTCTTCGGCATGTAGGGGGCGCTGTCGTCCTCGTTCAGCGCGTCGGGGTCGTCGAACCGGTAGGAGAACAGCGACTCGTGCCAGCGGACGTCGCCCTCGACGGCCTTGCCGTACGGGTCGAGCAGCAGCTTGGACGGGTTGCAGCGGTGCCCCTCGCGCGGGTCGAACGGCCCGTGGACCCGGTACCCGTACCGCTGCCCGGGGCCGACGCCCGGCAGGTAGCCGTGCCAGACGAAGCCGTCCACCTCGGGCAGGTCGCGCCGCGTCTCCTGGCCGCCGTCGTCGAACAGGCACAGCTCGACCCGCCGGGCCACCTCGGAGAACAGCGCGAAGTTCGTGCCCGTGCCGTCCCAGGTGGCGCCCAGCGGATAGGGGTCCCCGGGCCAAACCTCCCGCATGTTCCAACTCCTCCGCCGGTCCGTCCTGGCCCGTCGATTGTGGCCTACCCACCGTCCGCCAGCCCCCACCCACCACCAATCAATGGACGAGCTTCGCTCGGCGCCCTACTGCCCCTTACGCCACACCAGGGTGTCATGTCGCCGTGCGGGGGAGGCGCCAGACGTCCTCGCCGTCGGCCGTGGTGTCGCCGGTGCGGCGCAGGCCGAGCTTGGCGGCGACGGCCGCGGAGGGCCCGTTGTCCGGGTGGACGGTGGCGACGATGTCGTGGACGCCGTGCGAGACGAGCCAGCCGAGCAGGGCGCGGGCGGCCTCGGTGGCGAAGCCGAAGCCCTGGTAGGGGGTCCCGATGACCCACGCGACGGACGCGATGCGGCGCGGCGGGCCCGGCGTCACCGCCGAGCCGGTCGACGCGGGCGCCACGGCGAACCCGGGCGGCGCGGGCGTGACGGTCGCCTGTACGTAGCCGACGGCCTGCCCGTCGCGGGCCCGGCGGACGACCCAGTTCAGCCAGTACTCCTGGTGGAAGGGGGCGGGCCCGGCGACCAGGTGGGCGTAGCGGGCGCGCAGTTCGTCCCGGCCGAGGGGAGCGCCGCCGATGTAGCGGTGCAGGCGCGGGTCGTCCAGGACCGGGGCCATCTCGTCGGCGTGGTGGACCGCCAGCGGTTCCAGGACGAGGCGCTGGGTCCCGATGGTCTCGGCGAGCGGCCCGTACACTCCGCCGATGGTAGGCCAAGGCCGGGGGAGACCCGTCAGAGCCGCCGCGTCCACACCCCGGCGGAGTGCTGTTTCGGGTCCAGCCACAGCCACGGCTGGGAGTGGCGGAACGGCAGGTCGGTGCCGGGCTGCCAGGGGAACAGGCCGTCGCCGTTGGGCCAGACGACCTGGAGCATCGGCAGCGGAGGCCGGCGGTAGAACGCGACGGCGCCGCCGAACAGCCCGTCGTACCAGCGCGGGTCGATCTCCCGGAACGCGGCGGCCTGCCCGCGGACGACGCCGTCGCGGCGCTCGCCGTCCGCCGGGACGCGCCCCTCGGCGGTGTGCCGGCCGAGGGTGTTGAGGATCTCCTCGGTCTCGTAGACGTCCCCGCCGAACATCGCCAGCTCGGGCGCGCGGTGGCTGTGCCAGAGGCCGACCGTGTACGCCCAGCCGGGCCGGTCGCCGTCCGCGTGGACGAGGACGACGCTCCACCCGTACTGCGTCACGTGCACGATGGTGCGGAGCTGGAAGTTGTCCAGCCGGTCGCGGTCCCCGTAGTCACGGCAGATCACGCACGTGCACGAGGGGCCATCGCCGGACATGGTTATCAGTTTACGATCTCTTGACCCTCGGTATCGCACCGGCCGCGCCAGGTCACCCCGCCCCGCCGAGGCGTCAGCTGCCGGCGGCGCCTCGCCCGCTGGCCTTGTTCCGACCTCCGAGCGTCTTCAGTCCGAGGTCCAGGTACGTCTCGACCGTTGCCCCGGTCGTGTCGAAGCCGCGTCCGGAGGCGGCGCCGGCCCGCACCCGGTAGTCGATGCCCGCCGCGATAACGCCGATCTTGAAGTAGGCCAGGGCCAGGTGGAAGTCCCAGTCGGCCAGGCGGACCCCGTCCGCCGCCTCGTAGGCCGCCGCCAGGTCGTCGGGCTCGGGCAGCCGGTCGCTCGCCCATGCGCTGGGTTCGCCGACGATGAGGTCGAAGACCGGATGGCGGTAGGCGCACATCATCGCGACGTCCGCCACGGGGTCACCGATGGTCGACAGCTCCCAGTCGACGACGGCGGCCACCCGTGGACCGGCCTTGAGGTCCAGGATGGTGTTGTCGATGCGGAAGTCGCCGTGGACGATGCCGGTGGCACGCTGCTCCGGGACCGCCGCGGCGAGGCGGGAGCTCAGCTCGCCGGCGAGCGGCCGCAGCTCCTCGCTCCCCACGAGCTCCCACTGTCCCGTCCAGCGCTTGAGCTGCCGTTCGGCGTACCCGTCGGGGCGGCCGAAGCGTTCCAGGCCGATGGCGACGTGGTCGACCCGGTGCAGTGCGGCGAGGGTGGCGACGAGGTCGGTCACGGCCGCTTGCAGATCAGGCCCGTCGAGGGCCTTCATGTCCTCTCGGGTCTGGATGGTGGAGCCCGGGACGAACTCGGCCACCGCGAACGGGCCGCCGATCAGCGACTCGTCCTCGCAGAGGACGACGGCGGGGGCGACCGGGACGTCCGTCTGGCCGAGCGCGGCGGTGACCCGGTACTCCCGCGCGACGTCGTGCGCCGAGGGGGTGCGCCCGGCCCGCGGCGGGGTCCGCATCACCCACCGCGCCGACCCGTCGGTCAGCCGGTAGGTGAGGTTGGACCGGCCTCCGGTGATCAGGTCGGCCTGCAACGGACCGGCCAGACCGACGCCGCCCGCTTGCATGGCGTCCGCGATCCGCGCCAGCTCCGGTTCGGTGAGCTCGGAGTCGATCCGCCCGGCCGGCGCGTTCACCGGGACTCCGCCCCGCCCAGTTCGCGCACCGCGCGCTTGGCGATCGACCAGCGGTGCACCTCGGAGGGCCCGTCGTAGATCCGGAAGGGACGCAGCTCGCGGGCGATCTTGGCGACC
The DNA here is from genome assembly GCF_014648675.1 of Actinomadura livida. Lineage (GTDB taxonomy): Bacteria > Actinomycetota > Actinomycetes > Streptosporangiales > Streptosporangiaceae > Spirillospora > Spirillospora livida. The sequence goes on along the minus strand of NZ_BMRO01000001.1, from coordinate 355,192 downwards.
GGCAGGTCCCGGGACACCCCGAGCCCGCCGCACAGCTGCACGGCCCGGTCGACCACGCGGTTGAGCGCCTCGGCCGCGAAGGTCTTGGCGATCGAGGTCGACTTCGACGCGCGGCCGCCGGCGTCCAGTTCGGCGCACGCTTCCCGCAGCAGCGCGCGGGTCGCGGCCAGGTCGATCTCGTTGTCCGCGATGAGCTGCTGCGCCATGCCGAGGTCGGCCAGCCGCGTCCCGAAGGCTTTCCGGGAGGCCGCGTACCGGACGGCGACCTCGTGCGCCCGCCGGGCGGCGCCGGTCCACCGCATCACGTGCGTCATCCGGGCCGGGCCGAGCCGCACCTGGGCGGCCCGGAAGCCCTGGTCGATCTCGCCCAGCACGTCCTCGTCGGGCACGAAGACGTCGTTGAGCAGGAGTTCGCAGTGGCCGCCCAGCATCGACAGGTCCATGGTGCCGATGTGGCGGGTCAGCTCGATGCCCTCGCGGCCGGCGGGCGCCAGGAACATGCTCGCCCCGCCGGCGCCTCCCGGCTCCCCGCCGGTCCGGGCCATGATGATGAAGAAGTCCGCGCCGTCGGCGCCGGTGATGAAGTGCTTGTGCCCGTTGATCAGCCACCCGCCGTCGACCCGGGCGGCCCGCGTGGCCAGCGCGGCGGGATCCGAACCCGCGCCCGGCGCCGGCTCGGTCATCGCGAAGGCGGACCGCCACTCGCCCTGGACCAGCGGTTTGAGGTAGCGCTCGCGCTGCTCGTCCGAGGCGACGCGGTCCAGCAGGTGGACGTTGCCCTCATCCGGCGCGTTGATGTTCAGGGCGACCGGGCCGAACAGCGAGTAGCCGGCCTCCTCGAACACCGGGGCACGGTCCGACATGTCCATGCCCAGCCCGCCGTACTCGACGGGGCCGTGCGGGGACAGCAGCCCCTCGGCGCGGGCGGCGGCCTGCAGGCGCCGTCGTGCCTCCTCGCCTCCGGCGGCGTGGATGTCGCCGTCGAACTCGTCGTCCAGGGGCAGGACCTCGTCCCGGACGAACTTGCGAGTCTTGTCGAGCACGCTCTGAACATGCGACATGGAAGTACTCCTCTGACCGACCGATCGATCGCTCGGCCAGCTAGCCTCCCAGACGTCGGCGGAGACGGTCAAGCGAGGTGTCAGCGAAGCCCGACAAGGCTCCGGAGCAGGACGAGCTGGCGTTCGACGACCTGGTCCGGGGCCAGGGGGCCGTCCTCGCGGTACCAGGTCGCGACCCCGACGCAGAGGGTCGACACCGCCCGCGCCGCGTCCGCGGGGTACGGCGTCGAGAAGACGCCGGCGGCACAGCCCGCCTCGATCACGTCGGCCACCATCCGCTGCAGCTCATCGCGAAGGGTGACACACCGGTCACGATTGCCGGGCTCAAGGCTGCGCAACTCGGTGGAGGCGACGAAGGCCTCCGCCCGGCGGAACATGTGAAACCGCACCAGGCACTCCACCAGAGCGTCGAACCGCGCGATCGGCTCGCCTCCGGCCGACGCCAGCGCGCTCCGGCACCGGCCGATCAGATCCGTGAGGGCCGATTCCAGCAGGCTGACCAGGATCTCCTGCTTAGACCGGTAGTGGTGGTACATCCCAGGGACCGAGAGTCCGGCGGCGGTGGCCAGGTCGCGGATGCTGGCGCCCTCATACCCGTGCTCTGCGAACACCCGCAGGGCACCCTGCAACACCTTGGGCAGCGGTGAGGGGCCGTACTCCCGCCATGACTCACTACCTGCCACGAACACCCGACGCAGTCTAGCTCTGGCAAAGCCCGCCACTCGTCAGCCACCGAATCGGTGGATCTTGAGTTGGGGTCAGCCGAGTTTCGGGGTGGCGCGCTCGATGATCGGGGCGAGGTCCAGGCCGCCCGGCAGGGTGCCGAAGGCGCTGCCCCAGTCGCCGCCCAGCCGCGTCGCGCAGAAGGCGTCCGCGACCGCCGGGTGCCCGTACCGGACCAGCAGCGACCCCTGCAGCGTCAGCGCCAGCCGCTCCACGACCCGCCGGGCGCGGACCTCGATCGTCGCGAGATCGGCCAGCGAGCCCTTCACCTCGCGCGTCGCCGCGTCGAGCCGCGCATCGGCCCCGGCCGCCCGCTCGACCTCACCGAACAGCGCCTCGACGGTCTGCGGATCCTTGACCATCCCCCGCAGCACATCCAACACCGCCACGTTGCCGGAGCCCTCCCAGATCGAGTTGAGGGGGGATTCGCGGAAGAGGCGGGGCATGCCCGACTCCTCTACGTAGCCGTTGCCGCCCAGGCATTCGAGGGCCTCGGCGGCGTGGGCGGGCCAGCGCTTGGTGATCCAGTATTTGCTGACCGCTAGGCCGAGCCGCTTGAACGCCGTCTCGGTGTCGTCCCCGCGCACCGAGCGGTCCGTCGCGCCCGCGAGGCGCAGCATCGTGATCGTGGCGGCCTCCGACTCGATCGCCAGGTCCGCGAGGACGTTGCGCATCAGCGGCTGGTCGATGAGGTAGGCGCCGAACGCCTTGCGGTGGGCGGCGTGGTGGGCGGCGGCCGTGACGCCGTGCCGCATCCCCGCCGCCGCGCCGATCACGCAGTCCAGCCGGGTCATGTTGACCATCTCGATGATGGTCGGCACGCCGCGGCCCTCGTCGCCGACCCGCCAGGCGACCGCGTTCGCGTACTCCACCTCGGAGGACGCGTTGGACCTGTTGCCCAGCTTGTCCTTCAGCCGCATCAGCCGCATCGGGTTCAGCTCGCCGTCCGGCAGGACGCGCGGGACCATGAAGCAGGTGAGGCCGCCCGGCGCCTGGGCCAGCGTGAGGAAGACGTCGCACATCGGGGCGCTGGTGAACCACTTGTGGCCGACGAGCCGGTAGGTGCCGTCCGGCTGCGGGGTCGCCTCGGTGGTGTTGGCGCGGACGTCCGAGCCGCCCTGCTTCTCCGTCATCGACATGCCGGCGAGCAGCGCGTTCTTCGTCAGCGGGGCGCGCAGCCCGTAGTCGTACTCGCGCCTGGCGAGGAGCGGCTCGTACTGCGCCGCCAGTTCGGGGGACCGCCGCAGGGCCGGGACGGCCGCGTACGTCATCGAGATCGGGCAGCCGTGGCCCGCGTCCACCCGCCAGGTGTAGAACTTGGCGGCCCGCGCGACGTGGGCGCCGGGACGCGGGTCGGCCCAAGGGGAACCGTGCAGCCCGTGCGTCACCGCGACGTTCATCAGCTCGTGCCAGGCCGGGTGGAACTCGACCTCGTCGATCCGGTGCCCGTACCGGTCGTGGGTGCGCAGGACGGGCGGATGCTCGTTCGCCAGGCGCCCCCACTCCTGCGCCCGCTCCGTGCCCGCCAGGCGGCCGAGCTCGCGCACCTCGGCCTCGGCCCATCCGGCGCCCTCGCGCTCCAGCCCGTCCAGCAGGACCGCCTCGTCGGACACGTCGTGCCCGGCGAGCGGGGGGACCTGATTGAAGACCTCGTGCGTCACCGTGCCGCTCCCACGCGCTGCTCAGGGGATGTTCACTCCGCTGCCTCGCAGGATACAGAACCTGGTTCGGGCAACCATTGATCCTGCCCGCACCCTGGCCGGAGGTCCATCCTCCTCAAGTGGTGAGGCGATCTCGTCCGCGCGGCGGATTGTCCCGCCCCCGCGGGGGCATACCTTCGGAAGCATGAGTCAGTCCAGTCCGCAGCCTGAGCGGCCGTCACCGTGCCGCCCGCGGGACCGGCGGCAGGACCTGTACCCCGACCGGCCCGGCACCGACGATTCCCTCGACGCGGTCCCCGGGGGCGGGCCGTCACCGGGCGGGCCGGCGGCGGACGCGGTGCGGGCCTCCGACGCCGAGCGGGAGGCCGTCGTCGAGCGGCTGCGGATCGCCTCCGTCGAGGGGCGGCTGACCTTCGAGGAGCTGACCGAGCGCAGCGAGGCCGCCTACGCGGCCGTGACCCGCGGCGAACTCGACCGCATCACCGATGACCTGCCCGGCATGGGCGCTCCAGGCGCGAACCCCGCGCCCCGCCAGGTCCAGCGCAAGTTCAGCGCCGTGATGGGCGACTGCAAGGAGCGCATCGTCGGCCGCATCGACGGCCCGCTGGAGGCCCTGGCGGTCATGGGCGACGTCGAGCTCGACCTGCGCGGTGCCCAGGTGCCCACCGGGGAGATCAGCATCTCCGCCACCGCTGTGATGGGCGACGTGAAGATCATCGTGCCGGACGGCGTGAGCGTGGTGCTGTCCGGCCACGCCTTCCTCGGCGACCGCAAGGTCAACGTCCGCGAACCCCAGCGGGGCGCGCGCGTGCCCGTCGTCAAGGTCACCGCACACGCCGTCATGGGGGACATCAAGATCGTCGACGACGAGCACCACGCACCGTTCCGCCGCGCCCTGACGGACTGGTGGCGCGACCGCAACGACCGCCGCCCGCCCCGCTAGCGGGAGTCGTCGTGGCGTTCGGCCTCCCGGACGCCCTCCTCGTCGGGCGGAAGGGTGTCCGGGTGCTCTACTTCCACGCCCGGCGTGCCCGTGCCGCTGGTCGCCTCCGGGGCGGGGGCGGTGCGGCCCCGGGCGTCGGAGCGCTCGTTGACCGGCGCGAACTCGCGGTCGTGGGTCTCTTCCGGCTCGTGTCCGAGATCTTCCCGTCTCATGGGAGGCCGCATACCCGCCCTCCCGCGCGTCGAACGCCCCCGGGCGGACCGGCGTCTCAGACCGCCGTGGCGGCGCAGGACGCGACGAGCGCCTCGTCGTAGCGGCGGACGATCAGGTCGGCGACCTCCGGGGCCGCGCCGAGGACGGGCGAGACCGCCGCCGCGCCGGCGGCCAGCGCCGCGTTCCTGACCTTGTCGGCGAAGTACCCCGGCGCCAGGAAGTACGACGCCACCGCGACGCGGGGAGCGCCCGCGTCCAGCAGCGCCGTCACCGCCTCGGCCGGTCCGGGGGCGGTGGCGGACGCGTAGGCGGGGACCACGTCCCACCATCCGCGCGGCCGCCACTCGCGTGCGAGCCGCGCGATGGTCGCGTTGGCGGACGCGTCGCTGGAACCCGCCGAGACGAGGACGACGGCCGTGTCCGGGTCGCCGGGCTCCGCCCCGGCTTCGGCCAGGCGGCGCTCCAGGGCGTCCATCAGCAGCGGATGCGGGCCCAGCGTCCCGGCGGTGCGGAGCCGCAGCCGGGGGTGCCGCACCCGGTTAAGGACGCCCGGGATGTCGGTCTTGCTGTGGTAGGCGGCGGTGAGCAGGAGCGGCAGCACGACCGTGTCCTCCGCGCCGTCGCGGGCGAGGCCGTCCAGGACGCGGTCGGGCGCGGGCGGGCCGTGGTCGAGGAACGAGGCGTGGACCGGGAGGCCCGGGCACCGCTCCCGGACGGCGCCGAGCAGCTCCGCGACGGTCGCGGCGGCCCGGGGGTCGCGGCTCCCGTGGGCCACCGCGACCATCGGCGGTGCCGGCCGGCTCAAAGGTGGATTCCGCACTCGACCTTGCCCATCCCGGCCCAGCGGCCGCTGCGGGGGTCCTCGCCGGGCGCGACCGGGCTCGTGCACGGCGCGCAGCCGATCGACGGGTAGCCGTCGTAGTGCAGGGGGTTGACGAGCACCCCGTTGTCCTCGATGTAGTTGTCCATGTCCTCCTGGCTCCAGTCCAGGATCGGGTTCACCTTGACCATCCCGCGCCTGCGGTCCCATTCGACGACGCGGCGGTCGCGGCGGGTCGCGGTCTCGTCCCGGCGGATGCCGCTGAACCACGCCATGTAGCCCTCCAGCGCGCGGCCGAGCGGCTCGACCTTGCGCAGGTGGCAGCACAGGTCGGGATTGCGGCCGAACAGCCGCGGGCCGAGGGCGGCCTCCTGCTCCTCGACCGTGCGCGACGGGACGGCGTTGACGACGTTCACCGGGTAGACGGCCTCGACCGCGTCCCGGGTGCCGATCGTCTCGGCGAAGTGGTAGCCGGTGTCGACGAACAGCACGTCTATGCCGGGCTTCACCTTCGACACGAGGTGGATCAGCGCCGCGTCCGACATGGACGAGGTGAGGCAGATGCGGTCGCCGAACGTGGCGGCGGCCCAGCGGATGATCTCCAGCGTGGGCGCGCCGTCCAGCGCGGCGGAGGCCGATTCGACGATGTCTTCCAGGTCAAGGGCAGGTCTGTCGGTCTCCAGGAGGGTCACCGAGGGATCTCCTTGCTCGCGGTGCCGGGGACGCCGACGCCGAGGAATTTCAACGTGAAGGAACGGACGCAGTCGGGGCAGAACCACGAGCCGTGCTCCTCGCGCGGCTCAAGGTGCTCCTCACCGCAGTAGGGGCAGTAGAACGGCGCCATGCGCTCGCCGCGCGGGGACGCCCCCGAGGACGCAGCGCTCACTTGAGGTCCGCTTCTTCGGCGCGCTGCACCCACTCCGCGAACGTCTCGCCCTCGTCGCGCTGCTTGTCGTAGGCGCGGACGACGCGTTCGACGTAGTCGGTCAGCCCCGCCGAGGTGGTCTTCAGCCCGCGGACCTTCTTGCCGAACGTCGCGCCGAGCTGCCCGCCCAGGTGGATCTGGAAGCCCTCGACCTGGTCGCCGTTCTCGTCCACGACGAGCTGGCCCTTCAGGCCGATGTCGCCGACCTGGATGCGGGCGCAGGCGTTCGGGCAGCCGTTGACGTTGATGGTCAGCGGCTGGTCGAAGTCGGGGAGCCGCTCCTCCAGCTCGTCGATCAGGTCCATGGCGCGCTGCTTGGTGTCGACGATCGCGAGCTTGCAGTACTCGATGCCGGTGCACGCCATCGTGTGCCGCCGGAACGTGGACGGGCGGACCTGCAGGTCGTGCTCGGCCAGCTCGTCCGCGAGCGCCTCGGTGTTCTCCTCCGGGACGTCCAGGATCACCATCTTCTGCTCGATGGTGGTCCGCACCCGGCCGGAGCCGTAGCGGTCGGCCAGCTCGCCGATGACGCCGAGGATCTCGCCGCTCACCCGGCCGGCGCGCGGCGCGAACCCGACGTAGAAGTTGCCGTCCTGCTGCGGGCGGATCCCGACGTGGTCGCGGCTGGCGAGCGGGGCGGCGGGCTCCGGGCCGTCGGGCAGCGCGTACCCGAGGTACTCCTTCTCCAGCACCTCGCGGAACTTCGCGGCGCCCCAGTCCTTCACCAGGAACTTCAGGCGGGCGCGGCTGCGCAGGCGCCGGTAGCCGTAGTCGCGGAAGATCGAGGTCACGCCGTGCCAGACCTCGGTGGCCTGCTCCGGCCGGACGAACACGCCGAGGCTCTGCGCGAACATCGGGTTGGTGGACAGCCCGCCGCCGACGAACACCTGGTAGCCGGTCTCGCCCTCCTCGTTCACCACGCCCACGAAGCCGATGTCGTTGATCTCGTGGACGGTGCAGTGCGAGGTGCAGCCCGACAGGGCCGTCTTGTACTTGCGCGGCAGGTTCGAGAACTCGGGGGAGCCGATGTAGCGGTCGTGGATGTCGCGCAGCTGCGGGGTCGCGTCGATGACCTCGTCGGCCGCGATCCCGGCCAGCGGGCAGCCGATGATGGTGCGCGGGACGTCGCCGCACGCCTCCATCGTGTGCAGGCCGACCGCTTCGAGGGCCTCCCAGATCGCCGGGACGTCCTCGATCCGCACCCAGTGCAGCTGGACGTTCTGCCGGTCGGTGATGTCGGCGGTGCCGCGGGCGTACCGGGTCGAGATGTCGGCGATGGTGCGCAGCTGTGGGCCGCTCAGCTGACCGCCGTCGATCCGCACCCGCATCATGAAGTAGCGGTCCTCGAGCTCCTCGTCCTCCAGCGCGCCGGTCCTGCCGCCGTCGATGCCGGGCTTGCGCTGCGTGTACAGCCCCATCCAGCGGAAGCGGCCGCGCAGGTCGGCGGGGTCGATCGAGTCGAAGCCGGTCTTGGAGTAGATGTCGATGATGCGCTGTCGGACGTTCAGGCCGTCGTCGTTCTTCTTGTTCTCTTCGTTCTTGTTGAGCGGTTCGCGGTAGCCCAGGGCCCACTGGCCCTCGGCCTTCTTGCGTTTGATCGCGGGTGGCACGGCGCGCGTCCTCGTCTGTGGTCGTGAGGGACGCGTAGCGCACCGGCAGTCTGAGGCAGCCGGCTCGACGCTGAGCAGGGTGATGTCAAAGGTGACGCCGATGCGCCACGCGCCCGGCTGAGCAGGGGCTGCGTGGTCGGGGCGTCACCGACAGATCGCGCTGCGGACGCGCAGGAAGTCCACGTGCCGGCGCTTGGCCAGCAACGGGTCCGCAGCAGTCATACCTGAACCATGACACGCGGTCTCGTGGGCTGTCCAGTTACGTCCGGCATGCGGACGGGTGACATGGGTCATCCCTGCCGCCTCCAGTTCACCGGAGGCTCGCCCGCTTCGCCGGTCGGCGGAGTGCCGGCCGTGCCGTCGGGGCGGATGCCGCGGCGCCCGCGCCCCGGCGTGGCCGGAGCGGGACGGTGCTGGCAGTCGCACCACGAGCCGCCACGGCACTCCCCGTGGCGGCGGTCTCGGCACGACTGGCAGATCATGTCTCCATTGTCACCCATGATGGCCGATGCCCGGTTCATCCAAAATGATCATGATCCGGATGACGTTCCCGGTCGTCGAAGCGGGTATGAGCGAGGGGATGCGCAGGGGACGGGCCGTGCGCCCGCGCGACGGAAGGGCTGGGGAGGCGGTCGCGACGCGACGCGACCCGCAGGGCACCGAAATGGGCGAGGGGACATGTTCCGGACCCGCAACGCTCTACGGTGGGGCGGTGTGACCACCGTCTCCGACGCCGAGGGCGTCCCGCCGCGCGGGGACTCCGACCACGACGAGGGCCAGGGCCGGGGCGCCCCGGCCCCTGGTGTCGTCGACCCACCTGAAGACCTGGCCGGGAACCCGCCAGAGAACCCCGCCGGGAACGCGGACGACGGCCCCGGGGCGAGCGTCGCGAAGGCGCAGGGGAGTGGCGCGGAGCCGGCGCCGGGCATGACCGCCCGGGTGCGCGAACGCGCACGGGCCGGGATCGGCGCCGCGCCCGGAGTCGCCTGGACGCTGACCAAGGGCACCGCGGCGGGGGCGTTCCGCTACCGGGTGACCGGGCTGGCGGCCGAGGCCGCGTTCTTCGCGCTGCTGTCCCTGCCGCCGCTGGTCATCGGGCTGATCGGCACGATGGGGCACCTGCGCGGGCTGTTCCAGCCCGGCACCATCACCGAGATCCGCACCTGGGTGATCGACCAGGCCCGCACGGTGCTGACCGGCCCGGCGGTCGACACGGTGGTCGTCCCGCTGCTCGACGACGTGATCCGCGGCGGGAGCCCGGACATCGTGTCGCTGAGCTTCCTCCTGTCGCTGTGGGCGGGCTCGCGGGCGACGAACGTCTACATCGACACGATCAGCATCGCCTACGGGCTGTCCGGCATCCGCGGCGTGATCCGCACCCGGCTGCGCGCGTTCTCCCTGTACCTGATCGGCCTGCTGGTCTTCCTGATCGTCATCCCGCTGCTGGTGGCGGGGCCCGCGCTGGTGCAGCAGGCGCTGCCGGAGAGCGCCGGGCTCGTGCAGGCGCTCTACTGGCCGGTCGTGGTGACGCTGTCGATCGTCTTCCTCGCGACGCTGTACCACCTCAGCGTCCCGGTGCGGACGCCCTGGCGCCGGGACCTGCCGGGAGCCGTCCTCGCGCTGCTCATCTGGATCGTCGGCAGCTTCGGCCTGCGGATCTTCCTGGCCGGGTCGCTGAGCGGGGTGTCGGTGTACGGGTCGCTGTCGGCCGCCATCGCCGTCCTCGCCTGGCTGTACGTGGCGGCGCTCGCGGTGCTGATCGGGGCCGCGCTGAACGCCGAGATCGACCGGCTGTGGCCGACCGCCGACACCGCGCGGGCGCGGGCCGTCCGCGACGCGCGGGGCGACGAGCCGGAGCCCGGCGAGGGCACGGAGAGTAAAAAGAACCGCTCGTGAGGTCCTGATAAGGCAAAACATGTCGTAACCTCGCCTGACATGACCCCCCGAGAGGAGACCGGCCGGCTCCGGACCGTGACCGGCATGATCGCGACGTCCGAGGTCACCGGGCCGGTGCTGTCCCACGAGCACCTGCAGCTGGACCTGCGCTGGGCGGCGCGCCCGAAGCTCGTCGAGTCCGATCCGGGCCGCGTGCTGGACGAGGAGAAGACCGTCCAGCGGGAGCTGAACGCGCTGCGCAAGGAGCACGGGCTCGGCCTCGTCGTCGACCTCACCTGCTCCGGCATGGGGCGCAACGCCGCCGCCCTCGCCCGCATCAGCGCGGGCGCGCGGGTGGCCGTGGTCGCCGGGACGGGCGTGTTCACCGAGCCGTTCCACCCCGCGTTCGTCCGCGAGACCCTCGCGGCCGGCACCGGGCCGGGTCATTCTGGGGGGACGACCCCCCAGACCCCCCGGCAAGAGCTGGAGGGCACGACGGGCGTAGAGCGGCTGGCCGAGCGGCTGCTCGCTGAGGTCGGCTTCGGCATGGACGGCACCAACGCCCTGCCGGGCGTCATCGGCGAGATCGGCACGTGGGGCGAGGCGCCGACCGAGACCGAGGAGCTGTGCCTGCGCGCCGCCGCCCGCGCCGCCCGCTACTCCGGGCTGTCGGTGGCGACCTACGGCCGCGCGGGGCTCGCCCAGCTGGAGATCCTCACCGCCGCCGGGCTCGCCCCGGACCGGGTCGCGGTCGGCCAGCAGGACCGGGTCGACGACCCCGGCCAGCACCGCAAGATCGCCGAGACGGGGGGCTACGTCTCGTTCGGCACGCTCGGCCTCGCGGGGGAGGACCACGCGGCGATCGGCGCCCGGGTCCGCTCCGTCATGGACATGCTGGAGGCCGGGCACGCGTCCCGGGTGCTGCTGAGCACCGGCATCTCCCGGCGGGCCCAGCTCACCCGCTACGGCGCCGCCGGCTTCGGGTACCTGTTCGACACGTTCCTGCCCGCGCTGCGCGCGGCCGGTGCCGACGACGCCACCCTCCAGACGATCCTGCGCGACAACCCGCTCCGCTGGCTCACCGGCTCCTAGACGCCGGCCACGTCCGCGCCGCACCGCCCAGGGCCGCGGGAGCGTCCTGGGCGGTCTCTCATTTGCCCGTAAGCGGCGCTGAACGCGCCTGTAAGGGCCGTGGAGTGGGTAGGGGTGACCCCGGGAAGGGGGTTGCGCCATGTCCTGGAACAGATCCGTACGCGGCGACCTCCGGCAGAGCGAGAGCGTCCGGCTCCCCTACACCGACCGGGCGGAGGCGGGCCGGGTGCTCGCCGAGCGGCTCGCCCCGATGGGCCTGGAGGGCGCGGCCGTCCTCGCCCTGCCGCGGGGCGGCGTGCCCGTCGGCTACGAGATCGCGCGGCGGCTGGGCTCGCGGCTCGACGTCCTGGTGACCCGCAAGATCGGATACCCGCCGCAGCCGGAGCTGGGCGTCGGCGCGATCGCCGAGGGCGGCGCGCCGGTGTTCGACGCCGGGCTGCTGCAGCGGCTGGGGCTGCGCGAGCAGGACCTGGCGGCCACGGTCGCCGCCGAGCGCGCCGAACTGGGCCGCCGGGTCGAGGTCTACCGGCGCGGGCGGCCGCTGCCGGAGCTCGCCGGCCGGCCGGTGATCGTGGTGGACGACGGCCTGGCCACCGGAGGCACCGCGCGGGCCGCCGTGCGGGCGCTGCGCGAGCGCGGGCCGTCCCGGCTGGTCCTGGCGGTGCCGGTGGGCGCCGCGGAGACCGTCGGCGGCCTGGACGCCGAGGTGGACGACCTGGTCGTGCCGGCCGCGCCGTGGGAGTTCCGCGCCGTCGGCCAGTGGTACCGCGACTTCGAGCAGCTCACCGACGACGACGTGATCGCCTGGCTGGACCGCGCGGCGCGGACCCGCGAGACGGGCTGACGCCGCGCGGAAATTGGTGCGGCGACTTTTTGAAAAATGGCCGCGTCGCGGGGACGCTTGCGGTAAAAGCGCCGTTCGCTGGAAAGTCGGGGAGCGATCTGAGTCACAGCGGCCGCAGCCGCGGGTGAAGTGTCCGGTTCCCGGGCGGACGGACCGGGTCCGGGCAACGCAAACGGCCCCGCGGGGCGGGGCCGTGTCGTTTTTCTCGGTGGCGTGCCGGGGTTCGCGATGGGAGCGTTCTGGCGGCCTGCGTACTCGGCTAGGCGGCGTTGGCGCGACGCATCCGGCGACGGCGCTCGGACGCGCGCTCGTCTTCGTTCAGACCGCCCCACGTGCCGTACTTCTCGGGCCTGGAAACCGCGTAGTCCAGGCACTCCGTGCGGACGGGGCAGCCCATGCAGATCTGCTTCGCCTTGCGCTCGCGGATCTCTCGCTCGGGCTGACGCTCACCGTCGGGACCGAAGAAGAGGACGAGGTCTTCCCCCCGGCACGCCGCGGCGTCCTGCCAGCCCCAGCTGGGACGAGGGAGGTTTGCCTGCCGACGTACCTGAGCCATGGAACACCCACCTTGATTGGTTTCGAACAATTTCAGGACATGGACGCCCGACATCCTTCGGATGACATGAAGCCAGAAGCGCCGAATGGTCCAACGTCCAGAGTTGCCGCTCTGTTCCCCGTCCGGTTGCGCCGGAAACCTGGGGACGTGCGACGGGAGACCCTCGAATGGGGCCTCAGAGAGATTACACGAGTGCCGCCGCGTTGAGAAGGGTGAGTTCCCTGACAACGTAGGTTTTCATGTTCTCTCCGCAGTCCGGCCCGCACGGGGACTGTTGCCGGACGCTCTCGACGATGACCCGGTAACGGCTCTCCTGTATGGCAACGACCGCTTCGTACCGAGATGTTCCCCCAGTGACCGACACCACGGTCACCTCGTCCAGTCCGAGGCGCCCGGTGTGCGCGCGGACGAAGTGCTCCGCGGCCTGTGCCGGCTCCGGCGTCCCGCCGCGCCCGCGCAGCCGGTCCAGCGCGACCTCGCCGCGCAGGTAGGCCTCCGCCGCCGTCACCGCGTGGGATTCGTCGAGGTCGCCGTAGTAGAGCCCGTGGGGAAGACATACCAAATTCGCTGCAAATCGGTCACCGCCGACATGGGTGGTTTCCCAGACGAGGCGCTCGAAACGTGCGGTCAGCGTCCGGGCCAGCGGCGCGCCGGTGCGGGCGCAGCAGGCGTTGCGGCGCCCGTGCGTGCAGACCAGCAGCAGCGGCTCGTCCACCCGCTCCCCGAGACCGGGGGACCGGCCCGCGGCCAGCGCGCCCAGGTCGAGCTTCCGCAGCTCCGCGGGATCGGCCAGCTCCCGGCCCTCGATCCAGACCTCGGTGCCGCGCGAGAACGCGGCGTAGACCTGGACGGGCGGGACGCCGCGGCGCCGTCCCGGCCGGCGGATCAGCTGCGGCCGCACGCCGGCCCGCTGCGCGGCGCGCACGGCCTCGGCGATCGGCTCGGGGCGGGCCAGTTCCTCGACGCGCTCCGGCCACGGGCCCGGATGCTCGATGAGCAGCCAGGCGCCCGCCTTGACGGTCGCGCTCGCCAGGCACGGCCGCTCCCCGGTGTGGCTGCCGGGGCAGTGCCCGCAGCCGTTGCCGCGCGTCAAGGAGAACCCCCCGTCGATCTTCATTGATTAGGTAAGGGTAACCTAACGCACGAGGGGCAAACATGGCGGGGCCGGATTCGCCGTTCTGGAAGAACCCCGAGGCGGCGCGGTCAGCGCGGGCTCAGCGCAGGGCGGCGCGCGGCAGCAGCGCCTCCGCGGCCGGCAGCGCCGCCGCCCGGTCCGGTGCGACGAGCCCGATCCGGGTGCGGCGGTCCAGCAGATCGCCGACCTCCAGCGCGCCCTCGTGCCGCACCGCCCAGGCCAGCTCCGCGCCGAGGACCGGCAGCCCCGGGACGACGGGTTCGAGCAGGGCGGGGTCCTCCGCGGCGAGCGCGGTCAGCAGCGGCGCCTCGGTCCCGTACCGCTGGACGAGGCGGGACGGCGCGTCCAGCACGTCCAGGCGGTCCCGCGGGGCCGCGCCGACGAGCGGCAGCCGGGCGGTCCGGCTCGGCGGGGCGTCGAGCCCGGCGGCGCGGGCGGCCGCGTCGACGGCGTCCTGCGCCATCCGCCGGTAGGTGGTGAGCTTGCCGCCGACGATCGTCACGACGCCGTCCGGCGAGGTCAGCACGGCGTGCCGGCGGGAGATGTCGGCGGTGTCGCCGCCCCGGCCGAGGTCCAGCAGGGGCCGCAGCCCGGCGTACGCGCCGATCACGTCGGACCGCCGCACGGGGACGTCCAGCGCCGAGCCGAGGATGTCGAGCAGGAACCCGATCTCGCTCTCGGTCGGCTCGGGCACGTCCGGGATCGGCCCGTCGGCCGCCACGTCGGTCAGGCCCACGTAGACGCGGCCGTCGCCCTGCGGCAGCACCAGCAGGAACCGGCTGGTGGAGCCCGGGACCGGGATCTGCATCCCGGCCGTGAGCCCGCGCAGGGTGTCCGCCCCGACCACGATGTGCGTGCCGCGCGACGGGCGCAGCCGCACCCCGTCCACCAGGCCGCCCGCCCAGACTCCGGCCGCGTTCACCACCGACCGCGCCCGGACGCCGAACTCCCGGCCGGTCAGCTCGTCGCGGACCTGCGCGCCGTCCCCGGTCAGCGCGACCGCCCGGCAGCGGGTGAGGACGCGGGCGCCGAGCCCGGCGGCGGTCCGGGCGAGCGCGGTGACCAGGCGCGCGTCGTCGGTGAGCTGGCCGTCCCACGACAGCAGGCCGCCGCGCAGCCCGTACGGGCGCAGCGGGGGCGCGAGCCGCAGCGTCTCGACCGCCGACAGCCGGCGCGGGCCGGGCAGCACCGACCGCGGGGTGCGCGCGGAGAGCCGCAGCACGTCGCCCGCGCGCACCGCCGCGGCGACGGCCAGCGCGCTGGAGCGGGGCACGGCCGGGGTCATCGGCATCACGAACGGCAGCGCGCGGACGAGGTGCGGGGCGGTGCGGCGCATGAGGACGCCGCGCTCGACCGCGCTCTCGTACGCCACGTCGACCTGCCCGGACCCGAGGTAGCGCAGCCCGCCGTGGATGAGCTTGGAGCTCCACCGGGACGTGCCGAACGCCAGGTCGTGGGCGTCGATCGCGGCGACCGACAAGCCCCGGGACGCGGCGTCCAGCGCGGCGCCCGCGCCCGTCGCGCCGAGGCCGACGACGAGGACGTCCACCACCTCCCCGGGCAGTTCGGCGAGCTCGCGCTCCCGGCGCGCCGCGTTGAGCGAGGTCCCGGGGACCTCGGGGTTCCGTGCGTCGGATTCCGGAGTTTTCACGGCGCGAGCATCCTCTCCAGGATGTGGCGGAGTTCTTCGTCGAAGGCGTCGGAGCCGAGGTCGGGGTCGGTCTCGTCGAGCATCGTCGGCGCCGACAGGACGTAGGACTGGACGACCAGCAGGACCGCCCGCGCCTGCCGGCCCGGATGGTCGCGGCGGATGGTGCCGTCGGCGTGCCCGGCGCGCAGCGCCTCCTCGAACAGCTCCAGGAACACCAGCTGGCTCGCGCCGCAGCGGTCCACGACGTAGGGGAGCAGCAGCTCCGGGTCCACCTCGATGATCTTGCGGAGCAGCGGGTGGTCGCGGAACGTCCGTACCCCGGTGACCAGGCCCGACACGAACCGGGGCCGGACGGGGCGGCCGTCGTCGGGAGGCTGCAGCGAGTCGCCCAGCCCGACCCACTCGCGGGTCATCAGGTCGGCGACGATCGTGCGGACGTCCGGCCAGCGGCGGTACAGCGTCATCCGGGACACGCCGGCGCGGCGGGCGATGTCGGTGAGGGTGGTGCGGCGCACGCCGACGGCGAGCACGCAGTCGCGGGCGGCGTCGAGGACGGTGTCGTCGGCGGTGCGCCCCCCGCCCGCGCCGTCGCGCCCCGCCCCTTCGCGCCCCGCTTGGTGGCGCACCCGGACGGTGCGGCCGGCTTTCTTGTGACGATTCGACGTCATGTGTCACAGTGTAAGCACAGATTCGAGGCCGGCGGCAGGCCGGTGACGGGAGGCGCGGGTGGAGACGCGGGACATGCTGTGGAGCGGCTGGGGCGATCCTGGCCTGGCCGCGCCGCTGCCGGAACCGGTGGCCGGGCTGCTGCGCGACATGCTCGGGGTGCGGCCCGCCGAGCGGCCCCCGGCCGACCTCGACGGCGTCGGGGTACCCGCCTGCCGCCTCGACGACGGCGACCTGACCGCGCTGGCGAAGGTCGTCGGGGACTCCAACGTCCGCGCCGACGCCGAGACGCGCGTCCGGCACACCCGCGGCAAGTCGACGCCCGACCTGCTGCGCATCCGCGCCGGCGAGGCGGCGGACGCGCCCGACGCGGTCGTCCTCCCGGGCTCGCACGACGAGGTCCTCGCCGTGCTGCGGGCCTGCGCGGAGCGCCGGATCGCGGTCGTCCCGTTCGGCGGCGGCACCTCGGTCGTCGGCGGGCTGGCACCCTCGGCCGACGGTGCGGCCGACGGCGCGGGCACCGGCGGCGGCGGGTTCGTCGCGCTCGACCTGCGGCGCATGGACGCCGTCGTCTCGGTCGACGAGACCGCCCGGACGGCCGTCCTGCAGCCCGGCCTGCGCGCCCCGGACGCCGAGGCGCGGCTGGGGGAGCGCGGCTACACCCTCGGGCACTTCCCGCAGTCGTTCGAGTGGGCGTCGATCGGCGGGTTCGCGGCGGCGCGGTCCAGCGGGCAGGCGTCCGCGGGATACGGGCGCTTCGACGACATGGTGGTGGCGCTGACGGTCGCCACCCCGGAGGGGACGCTCGACCTCGGCCGGGCGCCGAAGTCGGCCGCGGGCCCCGACCTGCGGCAGCTCGTCCTCGGCTCCGAGGGCGCGTTCGGTGTGATCACGTCCGTGACCGTGCGGATCCATCCCGTCCCGGAGGCGCGGGAGTACGAGGGCTGGCGGTTCGCGTCGTTCGGCGAGGGCGCGGCCGCGCTGCGCCGGCTCGCCCAGGACGGGCCGCTGCCCGCGGTCCTGCGGCTGTCCGATGAGACCGAGACGGTGGTCGGGCTGGCCGACCCGGCCGCGATCGGAACGCCGGGCGGAGCCGGCGCCTCGGCCGGCTGCCTGGCGGTGCTCGGGTTCGAGGGCACCGCGCGGGGGGTCGCCGGACGGCGGACGGAGGCGGCGGAGGCGCTGCGCGCCGCCGGCGGCGAGCCGCTCGGCACCGGGCCGGGCGAGAAGTGGGCGCACGGCCGGTTCAACGCCCCCTACCTGCGCGACTCGCTGCTGGACGCGGGCGCGTTCGCGGAGACGCTGGAGACCGCCGCGTTCTGGCCGGACGTCCCCCGGCTCTACGACGCCGTCCGGTCCGCGCTGATCGGCGCGCTGTCCGGAGCGGGCACGCCACCGCTGCTGATGTGCCACATCTCGCACGTCTACCCGTCCGGCGCCTCGCTGTACTTCACCGTCGTGTCCGCGCAGGGCGCGGATCCGGTGGCGCACTGGGACGCGGCCAAGCGCGCCGCCAACGACGCGATCATCGACGCGGGCGGAACGATCAGTCATCATCACGGGGTGGGCACCGACCACCGCGACTGGTACGCCCGGGAGATCGGGCCGCTGGGCGCGGCGGTGCTCCGCGCCGTCAAGGAGCGGGTCGATCCGGCCGGGATCATGAACCCGGGCGTGCTCGTCCCGCCGGCCGCAGAGGAGTGAGCACAGGACATGCCCGCCCCTGAGCAAGGTCCGCGCGCGTTCACCGCGATCGTCAACCCGGCGGCGGGCGACTCCGCGTCGGCCTCGTCACTGATCACGCTGGCCCGGCTGCTGCGCGAGGCGGGCGCCGACGTGGCCGTCGAGTACAGCCGCGGCCTCGGCCACGCCCACGACGTCGCCCGCGCCGCCGCCGGAACCGGGCGGGTGGTGCTCGGCGTCGGCGGCGACGGCATGGTCGGCTGCGTCGGCGGCGCCCTGGCCGGCCTGGACACCGGGAGGGACGGCGCCGGGAAGGGGGCGGTGTTCGGCATCGTCCCGGCGGGGCGCGGCAACGACTTCGCGCGGCAGCTCGGCGTCCCGTCCGACCCGGAGGAACTGGCCAAGCTGCTGCTGGAGGGCGAGCCGCGCGCGGTGGACGCCATCGAGGCCAACGGCACGCCCGTGCTCGGCAGCGTCTACGCGGGCGTGGACGCCGTCGCCAACGACAACGCCAACAACACGCGGCTGCTGCGCGGCTCCGCGGCCTACTACGTCGGGGCCCTGCGCGCGATCATCTCGTGGCGCGCCGCCGACTACCTGATCACCGTGGACGGCGAGTCGTTCGCCCGGAAGGGCTACACCGTCGTCGCGGCGAACTCCGGCTACTACGGTTTCGGCAAGCACATCGCGCCGGACGCCCGCGTGGACGACGGGCTGCTCGACGTCGTCCTCATCCGGAGCGCGCCGAAGAAGCTGTTCTTCTCCGTGATGCGGGAGCTGGAGGACGGGTCGCACGTGCGCCGGCCGGAGGTCGAGGTCATGCGGGGCCGCGAGGTGCGGATCGAGCTGACCGGGCCGCCCGGCAGGACGCTCCCGTACGGCGCGGACGGCGAGCTGCCGGGGGTGCTGCCGGTCACCGCACGGGTGATGCCCGGCGCGCTCCGCGTGCTGGCCCCCTGACCCCTCGCATCCTGACCCCCGGGCATCCGCCGCTGACCTGCGGGAACGCGTGTCCCCGAGTTGGCCATGATGTTTGGGTCCGTTTACGCCCGCATTACGGCTCCTCGGATAGCGTCAGTTACGTCCCGCTTAGGGACCGTTGGGGCCGTCTGCGGACGGGGTCATGAGAAGGCGACTGCTCGCCGTTCTGGGGGGACTCATGACCACCCGCGGGCGCCCTCGTCGTGGTGGCGCCGGCGTCTCTGGGGGTGGCGTCGGCGTCCACCACGCACACGCACTCCCCGCCGAAGCCCCGCGCCCGCGAAGATCACACGCCGGGCTCCGGCAAGTCGCTTGACGGCCGAGATCGCCTCCGGCCAGGCTGTGCGGACCCCTACCCGAGCCTTTCGCCACGGCAGGCTGCCCGGAGCCTGCGCGCGGACACGCGCCGGACGGAACGGCTCACCCCCGGAGGCGTCCCCTGTGAGTGCCGAGGAGTACCCCGACAACTCGCGCACCTCAGAGGCGGGCGCCGGATGGGTCTGCCAGAAACCCGGCACGTTCCGCGACCTGCTGCCCGAGCGCGTCCCCGACTTCTCCTGGCGCCGCCCCAGGGTGCTGTGGCGCTCCCGGAACGACGTGGTGGCGCACCTGTTCGGCGATCCCTCGAACGCGATCCGCCGCCGCTGCGTCGCCGCGCTGCGCGAGCGGGGCACGCCGGCCGCGTTCACCGTCCACCGCGCCGAGCCCGAGTTCTCGTTCGCCCTGCTCGGCGACACCGGCGAGGGCGACCGGTCGCAGTACGCCGTCGTACCGCCGCTGCTGAACGCCGCCGCCGGCACCGACTTCATGATCATCGCCAGCGACGTGATCTACCCGGCGGGCGACGCGGACCAGTACCCGGGCAAGTTCTTCCGCCCCTACAAGGACTATCCGGCCCCCATCTACGCCATCCCCGGCAACCACGACTGGTACGACGGCCTGCGCGGCTTCCTGCACGTCTTCTGCGACCTGGACACGGACTGCTCCCCGCCGCCGTGGCGCGGCCCGCTCTCCTTCCTGCCCCGCCTGCTGTGGCGCTCGCCGGGCGAGGTGGACGCCGCCGCGCTGGAGGAGGCCCGCCGCCGGTACCGGGGCGCGCCTGGCCAGCGGTCCGTCCAGCCGGGCCCGTACTGGGCGATCGACACGCCGTCGCTGCGCGTCATCGGCGTCGACACCGGCATCACGGGCACGATCGACCGCGGCCAGGGCCGCTGGCTGCGGGAGGTCTCCGCTGGTCCGAAACCCAAGCTGCTCGTGACCGGAAAACCGCTGTACGTGGACGACGAACACCGGCCGGGGAAGATCGAGGGCGGCGGGACCGTGGACGAGATCGTCCGGGACCCGGCCCACAACTACGTGGCCGCGATCGGCGGCGACATCCACAACTACCAGCGCTACCCGATCGAGACCGGCGACGGGCGGACGATCCAGTACGTCGTCTCCGGCGGCGGGGGCGCGTTCATGCACGCCACCCACACGATCCCGCGGACCCGCGTGGTCGAGGAGGACCGGTTCCGCTGCTACCCGCTGCGCGGCGACTCCCTGTCCCGCTACAGCAAGCTGTACGGCCGCTGGCTGCGGCTGCCGAAGCTCTTCGAGCTGACCCCGGAGGAGGCCACGGCCGCCGTCCGGCGCAGGCTCGGCATCCGGCCGGCCCGCGGATACGACGGCCCCGGTCCGTCCCTGCGCGCCCGCTTCGTCGCGGCGCTCCTGGGCGTCCCGCGCGGCGGCCGGCACCGCCCGCGCTTCCTCCGGGCCCCCGTGCACAAGCTGCCGCAGCGCTTCCGCTCGGAACTGGCCGACTGGGACGACCCGCCGTTCTTCAAGAGCTTCCTGCGCGTGGACGTGACCGAGTCGCAGTTGAGGATCCGCTGCCACGCCGCCACCGGCTGCGGCGACCAGGAGACCAACCCGCCGTGTGAGGACGAGGTCGTCATCCCCTTGCGCTGACCCGCGGTTTGGAGAATCACCCGAAACGCTGGCGAAGGTGGCGTTCCGGCAGCACGAGGGGCTGGCGGCCCGTTACAGTCGTGGCTCGTCAGACGGGTGAACGGTAACAGCGGTCGGCCGGAAAAGACCGCGTCCCACAGGAAGAGCACCAATGAGTTACCCACAGCAGGGTCAGGGCCAGTACTACCAGCAGCAGGTCCACCAGGGCGGTCACGCGCCCGTCCACCAGCAGCAGCAGGCACCCGTCGCCGTGGGCGCCGGGTCCAACATGAAGCGCCGCAACCCCGTCGGCGCCTGGCTCGGCCTGCCGCTCATCACCTTCGGCATCTACGGGCTCGTGTGGTTCTACAAGGTCCACAGCGAGCTGCACGCGTACGACCGGCGCATCGGCGACTCCTCGGTCAACGCGCTGCTGTCGATGCTCTTCGGCGCGGTCACGCTCGGCATCTGGCCGCTGGTCGTGTTCGTCAAGCTCGGCGGGCGCATCGCCGCCGCGCAGCGCGCCGCCGGCCTCCCCGCGAGCTGCAGCGGCGGCATCGGGTTCCTGCTCGGCATCTTCGGCTTCGGAGTCCTCTACTACCAGATCCAGCTCAACAAGGTCGTCGACCGCTACGGCGCCACCCCGCCCGGCCAGCAGGTGTCGCTCGTCGCCTGATCCTCGCCGCCTGATCCACCGGGATCGACCCCAGGGGCTACGGCCCTGGCCCCCCGCTGAAGATCCCAGAGGACCCCTCCGCCCCACCCGTCGCGGAGGGGTCTTCGCATGCGCGCCGTGTCGGTGGCGCGCGCCAGAATGAGCCCGTGAAGGTCGCTGTGGCGGTGGGGGCGCGCGGCGGGGGAGCGCTCCGGCCCCTCGCCGAGGACGGGACGCCCGCGGGGCCCGTCCAGCACGTCCCCGACCTCGTCGCGGCCATCGGCGAGCGGGAGCGGGCCGAGTCGCCGCGATGGGTGTGGCCGTCCACCGCCGGGCTCTACCCCCGGCTGCTGGACGCGGGCGTGCGGGTGGGGCGCTGCCACGACCTGGAACTGGTCGAGAGCCTTCTGCTCGGCCACGCCGGACGGTACGGGGAGCCGCGCTCGGTGCGGGCGGCGTGGGCGCGCTCGCGCGGGGAGCCGGTGCCCGCGGACGCACCGCCGCGGGAGAAGCCGGCGCAGGCGTCGCTCTTCGACGACGATGAGAGGGACGAGCCCGCCGACGACATCGAGCAGGTCGTCGCCGTGCACGCCGAGCAGCAGCGCGCCGTCGCCGGGCTGAACGACGGGCCGGGGGCCGGCGGGCGGTTCGCGCTGCTCGCGGCGGCGGAGTCGGCCGGGGCGCTGGCCGCGGCCGAGATGGGGCACGACGGGCTGCCCTGGTCGGCGGCCGAGCACAACGCGCTGCTCACCGAACTGCTCGGGCCGCGGCCCTCCGGCGGCCTGCGTCCCCGCAGGCTCCAGGACCTCGCCGACCGCATCAGCGCCGCGTTCGGCCCGCGCACGCACGTCAACCCCGACTCCCCGGCGCAGCTCCTCAAGGCGTTCGCGTCGGCCGGGCATCCGATCCCCTCGACGCGCGCGCACGTGCTGAAGGGCGTCGACCATCCCGCGGTGCCGCTGCTGCTGGAGTACAAGGAGCTCGCGCGCCTGCACACCGCGCACGGCTGGGCCTGGCTGGACACCTGGGTGAGCGGTGGACGGTTCCGCCCCGAGTACGTGGCCGGCGGGGTGGTGTCGGGCCGGTGGGCGACGAGCGGCGGGGGCGCCCTGCAGATCCCGCGCGTCCTGCGCAGGGCCGTCGTCGCCGATCCCGGCTGGTCGCTCGTCGTCGCGGACGCGGCCCAGCTCGAACCCCGGGTGCTGGCGGCCCTCGCGGGCGACCGCGCGTTCGCCGAGGCCGCCGCCCACGGCGACCTCTACGCGGCCCTCTCCGGCGCCTTCGACGCCGAGCCGGCGGCGGTGGAGGACGGCATGAGCGCGCGCGACAAGGCCAAGCTCGCGCTGCTGTCCGCCATGTACGGCGGCGGGACGGGCGAGGCCGTGCGGCTCCTCGCCGTCCTGCGGAACCGGTTCCCCGACGCGTTCGAGTACGTCGAGACCGCCGCGCGGGCCGGGGAGCGCGGGCGGCTCGTCCGGTCCCGGCTGGGGCGCACCTGCCCGCCGCCGTCGGCCGGCTGGCGCGAGCTGACCGCCGCGGGCGACGACGGCCCGCTCGCCGAGCGGCGGAGCCCGGCCGCGCAGGCGCTGCGCAGCCGGGGCCGCTTCACCCGCAACTTCGTCGTCCAGGCGACCGCCGCCGACTGGGCGCTCGCCCTGCTCGCCTCACTGCGCCGCCGCCTCACCGCCCTCGGCTCCGGCCCCCGCCTGGTGTTCTTCCAGCACGACGAGGTCATCGTGCACACCCCGGCGGAGCTGGCCGCGGACGTCGCCGCCGCCGTCCGCGCCTCGGCCGAGGAGGCGCGGCGGCTCCTCTTCGGCGACACCCCCGTCGTGTTCCCCATGGGGATCGCGGTCGTGGACCGCTACGCCGACGCCAAGTGACCCGAGCGTCCGGCGCGCGCTCAGCCGGCGATCGTGTAGGACGCGCGGGTGTTGAGGGCGTCGACGTCGTCGAAGGACGTCAGCCGGTAGGCGCCGCTGATGGTCTCCAGCTCGTTCGGCGCCAGGACGTCCTCGATGGCCTTGAAACCGCGCGGTGCGCGCTCGCTGACCGTCTGCAGGATCCGGTCGGCGGGCATGTCGCGGCAGGCCAGCACGATGGCGTTGACCGTTTCGCGGCGCTCCCGCTCGTAGGCGAGCAGGCCCTCGGCGGGGTCGGCGGCCCGGACCAGCTCGTGCGCCAGGACGCGGGCGTCCAGCACGGCCTGGGACCCGCCGTTCGACCCGATCGGGTACATCGGGTGGGCGGCGTCGCCGAGCAGGGTCACCCGGCCGGACGTCCAGCGGTCCAGGGGATCGCGGTCGACCATCGGGTACTCGAGGATCTCCGCCGAGCCGGACAGCATCGCCGGGATGTCGAGCCAGTCGAACTTCCAGTCGGCGAAGTGGGGGAGCACGTCCTCCAGGCGGCCCGTCCGGTTCCAGTCCGCGGTCTCCTCCAGCTGGTCGTCCGTGAGCCTGACCTCGGCCACCCAGTTCAGCAGCGCACTGCCCCGGCGCTCGGCGCGCATGGAGATCGGGTAGACGACCATCTTGGACGCGGCGTTGCTGCCCGCGATGGCCAGCGTCCGCCCGGTGAGGAACGGCTCGCCCTCGGTGACGCCGCGCCACATCCTGATCCCGTTCCACAGCGGCGCCTTCTCGCCCGGGTTCAGCTGGGCCCGGACCGCGGAGTGCAGGCCGTCCGCGCCGATCAGGACGTCGGCGGTGACGGTGTCGGCGGTGCCGGACGCGCGGTCGCGCAGCCGCGCCCGCACGCTCTCCCCGTCCTGCTCGAAGCCCTCGAACACGGTCCCGGTGCGGACGGCGCTCTCGCCGAGCCGCGCCAGGACGGCGTCCAGCAGCATCATCTGCAGTTCGCCGCGGTGGATGGAGTACTGCGGCCAGCGGTAGCCGAGCGCACGTCCTCGCGGCTCGGCCCAGATCCGGCCGCCGTACCGGTCGAAGTGCACCGTCTCGGCCGTGGGGACGCCGGTCTCGGCGAGGTCGTCGCCGAGACCCAGCTCGGTGAGCTCCCGGACGGCGTGCGGGAGCAGGTTGATGCCGACGCCGAGCGGCCGCAGCCGGACGGCGGAGTCGACGACGAGCGCCTCGACGCCGGCCTCGTGCAGGCTCAGGGCGGTGGTGAGCCCGCCGATCCCCGCACCCACGATGAGTACGCGCATGAATCGCCCTCCCCTTGTGCGGGCAGGCGGGGCCGATGCGATGGCGGCCCCGTCCGCCCCGGTCTCGTTCCTCCGCCGCCGCGCGCGGCGGCGGTTCGTGCGGTGTGAGCCGTCCGTCAGGGAGCCGGTTTCGCGCCGGCGCCCTTGGCCTCCGCCACCCCGGCCGGCTGCGCGCCGACGGGGGCCGCGCCCGGCACCCGCGCGCCGCCGCGGACCAGCCGCCCGACCTCGGCCCGCAGCTGGACGAACTCCGGCAGCCCGCGGGTGTCGATCTGGTCGCGGACGGACGGCAGCCCGACGGGCAGGTCGGCGTGCACCCGGGCGGGCGAGCGGTTCAGGACGACGACCCGGTCACCGACGTAGACGCTCTCGTCGATGTCGTGGGTGACCAGCAGGATCGTCATCTTCTCCGTGCGGTGCACCTGGAGGACGAGGTCCTCCAGGTCCTCCCGGGTCTGCGCGTCCACGGAGCCGAACGGCTCGTCCATCAGCAGCAGCGACGGGCGGTAGGCCAGCGCCCGCGCGATCGACACGCGCTGCTGCATGCCGCCGGACAGCTGCCACGGGTACTTGCGCCCCGCGTCGTGGAGGCCCACCGACTCCAGGGCCTCCTCCGCGGCGGCCCGCCGCTCCGAGCGCGACTTCCCGCGCCGGCGCAGCGGCAGCGCCACGTTGTCGCGGACGCTCAGCCAGGGGAACAGCGAGCGGCTGTAGTCCTGGAACACGACCGCGAGGTCGTCGGGCACGCCGTTGATCGGCCTGCCGTCCAGGGTCAGCCGCCCGCCGGTCGGCTGGATCAGCCCGGCGATGCAGCGCAGCAGCGTCGACTTGCCGCAGCCGGACGGCCCGACGATGCTGACCAGCTGCCCGTCCGGGACGGTGAGGTCGAGGCCGTCGAGTACCTTGAGCCCGTCTCCTCCGTAGGAGTGGGTGAGGCCGGTTATCTGAAGCATCACGGCCACCTTTTCTGTGTGTACGTCATGAGGGTCGTCAGCGTGGGGGCGTCGGTCAAGTCGCGAGCCGCTGCGCACCGATGTGCCAGGCCAGCAGGCGGCGCTCCAGGAGCATGAACACGGCGTTGAACACGAAGCCGAGGATGCCCAGCATGACGATGCCGGCCCACATCCGGGGCAGCTCGAACGAGCGCTGGGCGCCGAGGAGCTCGGAGCCGATGCCCGCGGTGCTGCCGAACAGCTCGGAGATGACCATGAGGATCAGCGCGAACGACAGCGCGACCCGCAGCCCCGCGAAGATCTTCGGCGCCGCTCCGGGGAGGATGATGGTCACCAGCCGGCGGAACCGGCCGACGCCGAACACCCTGGCCGTCTCCAGCTGCAGGGACTCCACGGTGCGGACACCGTCGCATGTGTTGAGCAGCACCGGCCACACCACGCCGAACGCGATCGTGACGATCTGCATGGTGGAGCCGAGCTGGAACACGATGATGAAGAACGGCAGCAGCGTCGGCGGCGGCACCGCGCGCAGGAACTCCAGCACCGGGCTCGCCATGTCGTAGAGGACCTGCGACCGTCCGATCGCCGCGCCCAGCACGACGCCGGCGGCGCCCGCCGCGCCCCACCCGATGAACAGGTGGGTGAGGCTGGTGGAGAAGTCGTCCGTGGCGTTCTCCGTGAGGAACAGGCTGGACGCGGGCCCGGAGAACCACAGCTCGTGCAGCGCCTGGGCGATCCGGGTCGGCGGCGGGAAGTAGGTCTCGTTCACCGCCCGGGTGACGACCTCCCACAGCACGAAGACCAGGGCGACGAGCCAGGCGCGCTCGACGAATCCGCGGAGCGCCTTGAGGATCCTCATGCGATCGCCTCCACCTTCGCGGAGTGCCACCGGAACGCGACCCGTTCCAGCCCGAGCAGGGCCAGGTTTGCCAGCAGCCCGAGGACACCGGCCCAGACCGCTCCGGCCAGGAGCAGGTCCGTGCGGCCGCCGCCGGCCTGCGTGGAGCTGAGGTAGATGCCGACGCCGTTGATCCCGCCGGCCAGCAGCTCGGTGCTGACCACGACGATGAGGGCGACGGAGGCGGCGATGCGGACGCCGGTGGTGATGAACGGCGCGGCGCTCGGCAGCGAGACGCGCCACAGCACCGACGGCGTCCCGAACCCGAAGCTGCGCAGGCTGTCCTTCGCGACCGGGTCGACGTCGCGGAGCGCGTACAGGGTGTTGATGAGGATCGGCCACAGGCACGCGTAGAAGATCAGCGACATCTTCATCTGCGTCGGGTCCGCGAACAGGATGATGGCGAGCGGGATCAGCGCGACCGAGGGAATGGGCCGCATGAGTTCGACGAGCGCGCGGGCGGCGGTGCCCAGCAGCGGTACCGAGCCGAGCAGGACGCCCAGCGGGACCGCCACGAGCACCGCCAGCGCGAGCCCGCCGAACCACGCCTGAAGCGTCGCCGCGACGTCGGCGAGGAACTTCCCGTCGACGGCGAGCTTCGCGGCCTCCCCCAGAACGGTCGTCGCCGGGGGGAGGGCGGACGCGTCCACGAGGCCGGTACGGCTCACGACCTCGAGGAGTGCGACCGCACCGGCCACCCCGGCGGCGCCGAAGACGATGCGGCGAAAACTCATGCGGCGGATTCGGCGATGAACTGCTTCACGTCGATCTTCTCTTCGACGTAGCCGAACTGGAGCATCACGTCCGCCACGCGCTGGAGCCTGGTGGCGTTCAGCGTGGTCGGGAACGTGCCGTAGCTCATGGTCGAGGCGACCTCTTCGTTGATGCCCTTGGCGTAGGTCGGCAGGGTGTCCTGCACGAGCTTACGGTCGGCCGCCATGCCCTGGGCCTTCTGCAGCGCGCGCTGGAACGCGGCGGTCGTCTTCGGGTGCTCCTGGATGAACTTCTCGGTGGCGGCGTAGCCGGCGATCGGGAAGTCGGCGGTGGGGCCGCTGGACAGGTCGGAGACCATGCGGGCGCCCAGCGTCTTCTGCATCTGGGTGCCGAACGGCTCGATCGCCTGGACGGCCTCGACGCTCTTGGACTTCAGAGCCTGCTCCATGGCGGGCGGGGGGACCTCGACGAAGTTCTTGTCCTCGTCGAACTCGACGCCCTGCGGCTTGCCGGCGGCGCGGACCAGCAGCGTGCTGATGTTGCGGCGCGTGTTGACGCCGATCTTCTTGCCCTCGAGGTCCTTGATCGTGCGGTACGGGGAGTCCTTGCGGACCATCAGGGTGTGGGTCTTCGAGGCGCTCTGGAATCCCTCGGCGACGATCTTGGGCTTGAAGCCCGGGTCCTTGACGCCGGCGGTCAGCAGCGAGACGTAGTTGCCGAAGCTGAAGTCCAGGCGGCCGCTCTTGAGCAGCGGGATGCCGGCGGCGCCGCCCTGGATCACCTGCGTCTTGACGTTCAGGCCCTCGGCCTTGAACAGGCCCTTGTCGATGGCGATCTGCACGGGGGCGGTGTCGGCGACGGTCATGGTGCCGAGGGTGATATCGGTCTTCTCCAGGCCGTTGGCCGAGGATCCCTCGTCGGAGTCGCCGCAGGCGACGACGGTGAGCCCGAGCGCGATGGCCAGTGCGCCGCCGAGGAAGGTGCGGCGGTGGGAAGCAGACATGATCAATGCTCCATTTGCGGGGGAAGCTGGCTGAAAGTCGATCTTTCAACGAGCCGGGAGCGTAGCGCACCACGGGCGCGCTATGGGGGAGATGCCAGCTTTACGTGCACTTATGTGAACACACATGAGCAAGCTGTGACATTTACGTCTCCTACATCACAAGTCTAGACCTGTGTGATCATTCGGGTTGGCCATGATGGTTGCTCTGTGTTGCAATGTTCGGCGCTTGCCCACAGTGGTGCGGGCAGGTGACACGACCCGGATCTCGGTCAGGGTCACTGTGCGCCGCGAGCGATCGACCCATTGAGAGGTAGCGGAGGGCAGTGCGGAAAGCCGAAGGGGCCGAGATGGCCCCGCAGTCCCCTCAGCCAGGCCTGTCTGCCAGCGAAGACGCCCCCAAGCGAGGCTTCCTGGGAGGCCGGTTCAAGCTGCGCAACTGGCGCGTGCGGACGCGCCTCTTCGCCCTCATCGCGGTGCCCACGATCGTGGCCGCACTCCTTGCGGGCTTCCGCGTCCAGGTGTCCATGGAGGACGCCGACGCCTACCGCCGGACCGGCCAGATGGCTACGCTCGGTAAGGAACTGACTGCGCTCGCGCACGAGGTGGAGAACGAGCGCGACGCCATGGCGAGCCGGGCCGCGGGCGGCGCGCGCGCCATCAGCGACGAGGAGCTGAAACAGCGCCAGGCGGGCGTGGACGCCGCCGCCCGCAAGGTGCAGGCCGCGGCCCAGGGCCTGGAGGTCAACGCACCCGGGCTGGATCTGGCGCTCGGGAACGTCCTCGACCGGGTGAACGACCTGCCGGCGCTGCGGGCCCTGTCCGCGAGCCTGGCACCGGGTCCGATCATCGACAAGTACGGCGAGTTCGTCGACGACTTCAGCGGATACCACCTGCTGGTCTCCCAGGACGCCCCGACGCCCGAGCTGGCGCAGGGCGCGCTGGCCCTCGCCGACCTGGCGAGCGCCAAGGACGCCGCGTCCCGGGAGCGCGCCCTCGTCGCCGCGGCCCTCTGGGAGGGGCAGTTCCTCCCGATCGACCGCGCCTCGGTCGACGACGCCCGCGCCGACCTGAACACCAGCATCGAGGCGTTCCGCAGCTCGGCCACCGTGACGCAGCTCCAGCTCTTCGAGGACACCGTCACCGGCCCCGAGCTGGACCGCGCGGAGATCACCCGGCTGCGGGCCCTCGCGGTCGCCGACAGCAACCAGGAGCTGCAGGTCCGGCTCGGCAGCCGCGTCGCGAACAGCTGGACGTCCGACTCCACCGTGCGCATCGACAAGCTGCGCACCGTCGAGCAGAAGATCGCCTCGGATCTCGCCGCCGGGGCCGACGACGCCCAGTCCAGCGCGCAGACCGACGCGATCCGGGACGGGGCGCTGCTGTTCCTCGTCCTCGCGATCGTCCTGGCGACCGTCATCCTGGTGGCCCGCTCGCTGGTGCGCCCGCTGCGCCGGCTGCAGTCCGGCGCGCTGGAGGTGGCCGGCACCCGGCTGCCGGGCCTGGTCGACCGGCTGCGCGATCCGGAGGCCGCCGCGGGCGGCATTGAGGTCGAACCCATCGAGATCGACTCCACCGACGAGATCGGCCAGGTCGCGCGGGCGTTCGACGAGGTCCACCGCGAGGCGGTCCGGCTGGCGGCCGACGAGGCGGTCCTGCGCGGCAACATCAACGCGATGTTCGTCAACCTCTCGCGCCGCAGCCAGTCGCTGATCGAGCGCCAGCTGAAGCTGATCGAGGAGCTGGAGCAGAGCGAGCGCGACGAGGAGCAGCTCGGGAACCTGTTCCGGCTGGACCACCTGGCGACCCGCATGCGCCGCAACAATGAGAACCTCCTCGTCCTCGGCGGCCAGGACCAGGTGCGCCGGTGGAACCAGCCGGTTCCGCTGATCGACGTCGTCCGCGCCTCGCTGTCCGAGGTTGAGCAGTACGAACGCGTCGCGCTCCGGGTTCAGGGCGACATGACCGTCGCCGGCCCCGTCGTCAACGACCTCGTCCACCTGCTGGCCGAGCTGGTGGAGAACGCCACGGTCTTCTCCGCCGACCACACCAAGGTCACCGTCTCCGGGCAGATGCTGAGCGGCGGCGGCGCCATGCTGCAGATCACCGACAACGGCGTGGGCATGTCGGCCGAGGAGCTGGAGCAGGCCAACTGGCGGCTCGCGAACCCGCCCGTCATCGACTTCTCCGCGGCCCGCCGCATGGGCCTGTTCGTGGTCGGCCGCCTGGCCGTCCGGCACGGGATCCGCGTGGAGCTGCGCGCCGCGCAGGGCGGCGGCCTCACCGCGTTCGTGGTGCTGCCCGACGCGGTGATCACCCCCGGCGAGTCCGGCGGGTTCGGCGGCCGCGGCGGCTTCAACGGCCGGGAGAGCGACGGCCAGCAGCTCGCCGCGCTGACCAGCAGCGCCGAGCCGCCCGCCATCGGCTCCGGCGGGTTCGCCCAGGACGACTACGGGACCGGGTCGCACCCGATGGTCGGCGGCACCGGCCCGCTGCGCTCCCTGCGCGGCGCGACCGGGCCCCAGCCGGCCATGAACGAGACGGGTCCGATCCCCGCCGCCGGCGGCGGGCCCGGCTCGTTCCCCAGCACCGGGCCGCTGCCCACCGTGTCGCCCGGCGACCAGGGACGGCCCGCCGACGACCCGTACCAGCCCGGCGACCGGCAGCCGCCGCGCCGCCCGGGCGAGCTGCCCATCCGCCGCCCCGGCGCGCACATGCCGGGACGCCCGGTCGACGACGGCCCCAACGGCCTGTTCCAGCCGCGCAGCGAGCGGCAGGACGGCGCTGCCGGCGCCGCCGGCGCCGCCAACGGCGCCTATGGCCAGGCCGGTGCGCAGGGCGGGCCCCAGTCCGTCGTCCCCGAGGCCCAGCCGATGGTGCCCGAGCCGGGGGGCCCGCGGCAGATCCCCTGGGAGACCGGGCCGCTGGAGCAGGTGGGCGGAGACTCCGGGCAGGGGCCGCAGGCCCCCTACGGCGACGCCTCGCAGACCGGTCCCGGGATGCGGCGGCGCACGTCCCAGTGGGACACGGGCGGGATGCCGCGGCCGGCGGCGGAGTCGTTCCAGGACCCGCCCGTCTCCGAACCGTCCGTGCGGGCGCCCCAGGCACCGCCGGTGCAGGCGCCGCCCGAGCAGCAGGCGCCACCGCGGGTGCCCGAGCGTTCGCCCATCTTCGACGCGATGCAATCGGAGTGGTTCATGCGAAGGTCGGGAGACAACTCGGGGGAGGACCCCGCGCGGGGCTGGGAGTCCCCGGCGGACGCGGGCTTCCGCGCCGCCGAGGCCGCCCGCGAGCCCGTCGCGACGACGCGTACCAACGTCGGGCTGCCGAAGCGGGTGCCGGGCAAGAACCGGGTCCCCGGGGCGGTGGGCCGCGCGGCCGCGCCGGCCGGGAACGCGCAGGCCGGAGCCGGATCGGCTGCGGGCCAGGCGGTGCCGCAGAGCCCCGGTCAGGGGCAGGCCGCGCCGGGCCGGCAGGCGCCCGGCGGGCCGGCGCCGGACGGGCAGGGATACGGCCAGACGGCCGACGTCGTACGCAACCGCTTCGCGAGCCTCCAGCGAGGTGTCCATCGGGGACGCCACGAGGCCCGCGGCGCAGGCACGTCAGGTGAGGCGCCGTCACAGGGTGACGGCGAGACAGGAGGCACCCGGTGAGCGGGCAGGATCTCAACTGGTTGGTGACGAACTTCGCGGACCGTGTCGCGAAGGTCGCGCACGCCGTCGTGGTCTCCTCGGACGGATTGCCGATGGCCTACTCGTCGGGCTTCCCGCCCGAGCGTGCGGACCAGCTCTCGGCGATCGCCTCGGGGTTGATGAGCCTGACCCAGGGCGCGGCGAAGATCTTCGACGCGGGCGGGGTGAACCAGACCGTCGTCGAGATGGACCGCGGCCTGCTGTTCGTGATGTCCATCACGAACGGGTCGGTGTTCGCGGTGCTGGCGGCGCCGGACTGCGACCTCGGACTCGTCGCGTACGAGATGACGCTGCTGGTCGAGCGCGTGGGCCGGGTTCTCTCGCCCGCGCTGCGCGCGCAGGAGCAGGGACAGCCTCCGTACTCGGGTCCTCCGGTGACGGAGATGGGCGCCGGCCCCGCCCGCTATTGACCGTGACTGACTCTGACGGAGGTCGGCGACATGGATCGAGGCAGCTTCGGAGGCAGTCCCGGGGTTCCCGGGCGCTGGCCGGGTGACCACGGGCGGGCGCCCGCGCCGGGACGCCCCCCCGAACGGGCGGAGAGCGAGAACAGCTCGCTGGTGCGCCCGTACGCCGTGACCGGGGGGCGCACCAAGCCGCGCTACGATCTCGCCATCGAGGCGCTGGTCACCGCGGCGCCCTACCCGCCGCGGGACGTGGCCGTGCTGACCCCGGAGTACCGGGCGATCATGGACCTGTGCCGGTCGGCCCGCTCGGTGGCCGAGGTCTCGGCCCTGCTGCGCCTGCCGCTCGGCGTCGCGCGGGTGCTCGTCGCCGACATGGCCGTCGAGGGGCTGCTGCGGCTGCACCAGTCCCAGCCCGCCACGACCACCGGCGGACAGCCGGACCTCCGCTTGCTAGAAAGGGTGCTCAGTGGCCTTCGGAAGCTCTGACCAGGTTCCGGTCCCGGGGTCGCACGGCGGAGAGGCCGAGCTGACCTCGGTCAAGATCGTCGTCGGCGGCGGGTTCGGTGTCGGCAAGACCACCTTCGTCGGGTCGGTCTCGGAGATCATGCCGCTCACCACCGAGGCGGTGATGACCGCGGCAAGCGCCGACGTGGACGACCTGTCGGCCGTGCCGGACAAGACGACCACCACGGTCGCGATGGACTTCGGGCGCGTGTCGCTCGACAGCGAGCTGATCCTCTACCTGTTCGGCACGCCCGGGCAGCACCGCTTCTGGTTCATGTGGGACGACCTCGTCCGCGGCGCCATCGGCGCCGTGGTGCTGGTCGACACCCGCCGGCTGGAGGACTGCTTCGCCGCGGTGGACTACTTCGAGGAGCTCGGCCTGCCGTTCGTGGTGGGCGTCAACGGGTTCCACGGCGAGTTCCAGTACGCGGTCGAGGACATCCGCGACGCGCTGTCGATAAGCGCGCACGTGCCGATCGTCCAGTGCGACGCGCGGAGCCGCGAGTCCACCAAGCAGGTGCTGATCACGCTCGTCCAGCACGCGATGTCGATGCACGCCTCGCCGCCGGCGGGGGCGTCCGTGCCGCCCGCCGCGTCCGGCGGGCAGGTGGGCACCGCGTCGCCCAGCTGGACCTGACGCCGGGCGCGGACACCGGCGGACACCGGCGCCATCGGAGAACCGGCCGGGGCTACGGTCGCGTAGGTCGTGTGCAGTATGCATCATTCTCTACGTGATCGACCATGAACCGGTGATGGGGATTGCGATGAGCGAATTGGAGCCGATCCAGACGTACGTGGCCCTCGGGGACAGCTTCACCGAGGGTCTCAACGACCCCTACCCCGGCGAGGAGGACCGCTTCCGCGGCTGGGCCGACCGGCTGGCGGAACTCCTCGCCGCGCGGAACCCGGGTCTGCGGTACGCCAACCTCGCGGTCCGCGGCAAGGTCCTGCGGCAGATCGTGGACGACCAGGTCCCGCACGCCGTCGGCCTCGCCCCGGACCTCATCACCCTGTGCGCGGGCGGCAACGACATGATCCGCCCCGGGGCCGACCCCGACGCGCTCGCGGTGGTCTTCGACGACGCCGTCCGCCGGCTGCGCGCCACCGGCTCCCGCGTCGTCGTCTTCACCGGCTTCGACACCCGGGGCCTGCGCAGCGGCGGCCGTATCCGCGGCAGGGCCGCCACCTACAACATGCACCTGCGCGCCATCGCCGACCGCCGCGGCTGCACGGTCGTCGACCTGTGGCCGCTGCGCGTCTTCGACGACCCGCGCGCCTGGTACGAGGACCGCCTGCACCTCTCGCCCGAGGGGCACCGCCGCATGGCCCTGTACGTCGCCGAGGTGATCGGAATGCCCACCGGCGGGGACTGGCGCGAGCCCTGGCCGCCGCTGGAGCGCGCCGACTGGCTGACCTCGCGGCGGGAGGACGTCCGCTGGGCCCGCACCTACCTGCTGCCGTGGATCGGGCGCCGCGCCACCGGCCGCTCCACCGGGGACGGCCGGGGCCCCAAGCTGCCCGCCCCCGTGGCGTGGAGCGGCGACCTCGCCCTCCGGGAGGACGAGGCCTCGAACACCTAGCCGTGCGCGAGGAGGCCGCGCGCGGATCAGCCGGGGCCGGGCCCGCCGATGGCGTCCTCCAGCGTGTCGGCCACCGGGATCCGGCGGTGCAGTCCGGTGACCACGAGGGTGCGGCGGATGAGCGGGCGGGGCGCGGCGAGCGTGAGGCTGCCGCCCGCGGCCGTGACGGCCTTGAAGCAGGACACGATGACCGAGAGGCCGCCGGAGTCCATGTACTCCAGGCCGGCGAGGTCGAGGACGAGGCGCTCGCCGTGTTCGCGGCGTGCGTCGTCCAGGTACGTGCGCAGGTCCTCCGAGGAGGCGATGTCGAGGTCTCCGCGCAGCCGCACGACGGTACCCCCGGCGTGCGGCCGCGTGGTCATCTCCAGGAGCGGCACGCGGGGACTTCCTCGGGTTCATGCAAGTTCGTCGAGCGAATCATTTCCACGCGACAACTATCGCGGACGGCGCGCCCCCTGCCAACCCGGCGCGCGACGGGGGTGTGCGCGGTGGTCCCCGGCCGTAGGGTGCTGTCGGACAGTGCCCGATCCGCTGTGTAGGAGAAGGACCCCCAGGTGAGTTCCCCCCGGCTGCCGGACCATCTCGAAGTGCTGCTCACCGAGGAGCCCGTCCTGGACGTGTACGCGCACGGTCCATGGCGCGTGCCCGACGGGCTGTACGAGGAGATGCGCGAACGCGCCGCGGAGTACAACCGGGACCCGCGCGCGGTGGTGCTGACCAGGCAGCTCAGCGACTTCTACGGCGGTGACACGAGCGCGGCGGGCGCGGAGCAGTGGTCGCTGCTGACGTTCCTGCTCGGCGCGTCGGCCGTCCGGGGCGGGTCGCGCGGCGACGTGGACTACGAGCTGCTGTCGGCGTTCCTCGCGAAGTCGGAGACCGCCGTCCGGGACCCGCTGGCCTGGTTCACGCAGGGCGGGCGGTGGCGCCCGCCGGGCCTGTGGCTTCCCGAACCGGCCGGGAACGACCGGGAGCGCCGCGCGGTGATGTTCGAGCTGGCGCGGGCGGGCCTGGACGTCTTCGAGGGGCTGGAACCGGTGGAGCGGCGCCGGCGGGCGCTGATGGAGCTGTTCGACCGGCGCGCCGCCGACCCGGAGCTGCGCGAACAGGACATGACCGTCCCCAACGGGAGCCTGGAGGAGTCGTGGACGTCCGGGCTGACCGATGAGGAGCTGGCCGTCCTGCCCGAGCTGGCGGGGCCCGTCGGCTACCTGGGGTGGGCGTGCGCGGGCCTGGACGCCGCCCACGAGCGCTTGGCGGGGGCCGTCGCGGACGGGGACGAGCCCGACGTCTCCCTGGCCCGGCTGCTGCTCGCGGCCGACGCCTCGGTCGTCCCGGCGGAACTGGCCGTCGTGCTCGGCACGGCGCGCTACGAGAACCTGGAGGAGCGGTTCCGCGCGGCCCGCGACGGCTTCGCCACGGATGCGTGGCAGCAGGACGTGCGGGCGTGGCTGGCCCGGGGCCTGGTCGCCGGCGAGGCCGACGCCGCCCGTGCGTGGCTGGACATGGCGGTGCGCATCACGGGCTCGGTGCAGGGGCTTCCGGACTCCCCGGCCAGCCCGCGCTGCCGGGTGCCCGTGCGTGCGTTCCACGCCGACCTGCGGCGGCTGTTCACCGCGCGGCGGGTCCTCAACACGCTCGGCGCCTCGCTGGGCGGCGGGGAGCGCGAGGGCACCGGGGCCGGCCGGCCCCGCCGCGCCGGGTCCGCGCCGGACCCGCTGGTCGGGCAGCCGGAGCTGTCGCGGGTCCTGGAGGACGCGGTCCAGGCCCGGCTGGCGGGGAAACGAGCCGTCCGCCTGCTGATCTCCGGCCCGGAGGGGACCGGGAAGGGCACCGCCGCCGAGGTGGTGGAGCGCCGGCTGGCCGAGGGCGGAGCGGTCCGCGAGGCGCTGTGGATCTCCGACCAGGTCTTCGCGTCGCTGGGGGTCAGCGACGCCGTCCTGTGGCTGCAGGCACGCGTCCGCGACTGCCTGGAGGGGCGGATGCTCCTGGTGGTGGACGACCTGGAGAAGCTCGCCGCGCACGAGCGCTGCGGCGCCGCCGCCGTGGAGGAGCTGCGGCGCCTGATGGCCCGCTCGCCGTCCCTCGGCGTCGTCGCGCTGTGCCGCCCCGGCGGCGACCGGCGGCTGTTCGACGCCAACCCGGCGCTCGTCCGGGCCTTCGACGTGGCCCGCACCCGCGACTTCGGCGAGGACGACTTCGCCGAGCTGTTCACGCTGGCGGTCGCGCGGCGCGGCGCCCGCGTCGCGCCCGAGACCGCCGAGGCCGCCGCGGGCATGCTGTCGCGCACCCCGCCGCTGCTGAACCTGCGCGGCGCGCGGCTGGTGGAGCACATGGCCGGGCAGGCCGTCGCGGCCGCGGCCCTGCGTGCTGAGGAGGAGGCCGCGGGGGAGGAGGGCGCGGCGCCCGCCGGCCCGCCGGAGGTCACGGCGGCGGACCTGCCGCACCGGCTCATCCCGGGCCGCTCCGCCGACACCGACCCGCTCGCCGAACTGGCCGCCTGCGCGGGGATCGAGCCCGCGAAACGCGAGGTGGACGCGCTGGTCGCCGAGGCGAAGGCGGCCCGGCTGCGCCGCGAGGCGGGCATGAAGGCCAGGGACCTGCCCCGGCACCTGGTGTTCATCGGGAACCCCGGCACCGGCAAGAGCAAGGTCGCGGGCATCCTCGGCCGGCTCTACGCCGACCTCGGCGTGCTGTCCTCCGGCCACCTCGTCGAGGTGGAGCGCGCCGACCTGCTCGGCGAGTACGCCAGCGAGAGCGTCCTGCGGGTCCGGCGGGCGGTGGAGGAGGCACACGGCGGCGTCCTGGTCGTCCGCGACGCGCACGCCCTGGTCTCGGCCGCCGCGGACGCCGCGCGGGGACGCGAGGTCCTGGACGTCCTCCTCACCGGCCTCCAGGCGCGCACCGAGGACCTCCTCGTCGTGCTTACCGGCCCGGAGGCCGAGCTGAACGGGCTGCTGAAGTCGCGCCCCGACCTGGCCGCGCACTTCCCCCGCACCGTCCGGTTCCCCGACCTCACCGAGGACGAGCTGGTCGAGGTGTTCGCCGCCAAGGCCGCCGACGCGGGCTTCGAGCTGGCGCCCGGGGTGCTGGACCGGGTCCGCGAGCTGGCCGAGGCGGCGCCGCGCGAGCGCGGGTTCGGCAACGCCCGCGCGATGATCAACCTGCTCGACCGGGCGGTGGCGCTGCAGGGGCGGCGCGTCCTCGCCGACGGCATCGTCGACGAGACCGAGTCGCTGGACGAGATCCTGCCCGCGGACCTCCCCGACACGCTCAGCCGGGGCCGCGCCGACGTCCCCGGCGACCCGCTCGCCGAGATCGACCGGCTGATCGGGCTGGCCGCCATCAAGCGGGAGGTGTCCTCGCTGGTCGCCGAGGTCCGCGCCGAGCAGCTGCGGCGCGACGCCAAGCTGTCCCCGGCGGCCCCGTCCCGGCACATGGTGTTCATGGGCAACCCCGGCACGGCCAAGACGACGATCGCCCGGCTGGTCGCCGCCGTCTACGCGCGGCTCGGGCTGCTGTCGTCCGGCCACCTGGTGGAGGTCACCCGCGCCGACCTCGTCGCCGAGTTCATCGGGCAGACGGCGCCGCGGGTGCGGGGCGCGGTCGAGCGCGCCCTCGGCGGCGTGCTGTTCGTCGACGAGGCGTACACGCTGTCGTCCTCGGGCGGCGACCGGCGCGACTTCGGCCACGAGGCGGTCGCCGAGCTGCTGCGGCTGATGGAGGAGCACCGCGGCGACCTCGTCGTCATCGTCGCCGGGTACGACGCCGAGATGGAGCGCTTCCTCGACGCGAACCCGGGGCTGAAGTCCCGGTTCCCGAAGGTGCTGCACTTCCCGGACTACTCCGACGACGAGCTCGTCACGATCTTCGAGTTCATGGCGGCGGAGGCGGGGTTCGCGCTCGCCCCCGGGATCCTCGACGGGGTGCGCCGGCTGGTCGCCGCGCAGCCGCGGGGCTCCTCGTTCGGCAACGCGCGGCTCGTCCGCAACCTGCTGGAGGCGGCGATCTCCCGGCAGGCGCGGCGCATCACCGCCAAGCACGACGAGGACCCGGACGGCGTCGAGGCGGCCGAGGTCGGGACGCTGCGCGCCGAGGACCTCCCCGACGCCCCGCGGCCCGAACCCGGCTTCGGCTTCGGGCCCTACATCTAGACGTCCGGCTCGCCCGCGGGCGCGGCGGCGTAGGCGGCGGCCTGGAGGGAGTACAGGTCGGCGTACACGCCGCCCCGGGCCATCAGCGCGGCATGGTCGCCCTCCTCGATGACCTTGCCGTGCTCCAGGACGTAGATGCGGTCGGCGTAGCGGACGCTGGCGAGCCGGTGCGTGATCAGCAGGACGGTCCGGCCGTCGGCGTGCGTGCGGATCCGCTCGAACAGCTGGTGCTCGGCGCGCGCGTCGAGGGCGGCGGTCGGCTCGTCGCAGATCAGCAGCGGCGCGTCGCGGAAGAAGCCGCGCGCGACCGCGAGCCGCTGCCACTGCCCGCCCGACAGCTCGGCGCCGCCCTTGAACCGGCGGTCCAGGAGCGTGTCGTAGCCGCGGGCGAGCCCGTCCACGACCTCGTCGGCCCCGGAGGCGCGGGCGGCCGCGAGCAGCGCCGGGCTCTCGGCACCGCCGGGGACGTGCTCGCCGCCGCGTCCCATGGTGATGTTCTGCCGGGCGGTCATCGGCCAGTGCGTGTAGTTCTGGGCGATGACGGCGATCCGCTCCCACACCTCCTGCGGGGGGACCTTCGTCAGCGGCACGTCGTCCCACCCGACCTCGCCGGCGTCCGGGTCGTACAGGCCGGCCATGATCTTGGCGAGGGTCGTCTTGCCGGAGCCGTTCTCGCCGACGAGCGCGACCACCTCGCCCCTGCGCAGATCCAGCGAGATGCCGTTGAGGGACGGTGCGTCCGCGCCCGGGTAGGTGAACATGACGTCCCGGACGCGGATGCGGCCGAAGTCGTCCGGGAGCCGGCCGTGCGCCTCGGGCGCGGCGGGGAGGGCGCGCCGCGGGATCCGCCGCTCGGCCTTCTCGCAGAACGACAGGTAGTCGCCGAAGTACAGGCCCTCCTCGTAGCACTGGTTGACCGCGAACACCAGGTTGACCAGGGACGACTGGCCCGACCTGATCGCCAGGACCGCCGTGCCCGCCACCGCCAGCGGCACCGCGCCGTTCCACAGCATGAACCCGAGCGCGATGTAGACGGCCGCCGTGGCGATGCCCTTCAGCACGTCCCCGCTGACCTTCGCGACGGTCTGGCGGCGGGCGAGGTCGAGCTCGACGCCGCGCTGGTGGGCGGCCTGCCGGTCGTACTGCTCCAGCAGGAACGGCCGCATGGTGAACGAGCGCACCTCGGCGGCGTGCTCCCGCTGCACCATCAGGTCGGACAGGATCCACTTGCGGCGGGCGACCTCGACCAGCGAGAGCATCGTCAGGTACTGCATCCGGGCGCTGCGCACGGACGCCCAGCCCTCCGGGAGCGCCGTCAGCAGGAGCAGCGGCAGCAGCAGCGGGTGCAGCACGCCGAGCGTCCCCGCGGCCGCGGCCATCCCGACGGTCCCCGTGAGCACGTCCACCGCCTGCTGGACGACCCGCGGCGCCGACGTCATGCCGCGCGTCTGCGCGCGCTGCAACTCGTCGAGGAAGTCGGAGTCGTCGAGCGCCGCCAGGTGCACCGCCGTCGTCGCCTCGTACAGCCGCAGCTCGGCGAGCCGCTGGACCTGCGGGTTCAGCCGCGACTGCGACCAGCCCGCGCACGCCTGCAGCCCGGCGCGCAGCGCCACCGCGCCCGCGACGAGCGCCAGCGACGGCAGCGCGTCGCGGACCCGGTCGGGCGTCGGCCCGGCGCTGAACAGCGCCGTGAGGACGCCGGTCGTCGCCAGCAGCCAGAACGCCGTGAAGACCCCCGCGAGGAGGTTGAGCGAGATCGTCGCGGCCGTGTCGGCGGGGCTCGCCCGCCAGGCCAGCCGCGTGGCCTGCGCGATCACCGCCGGGAGCCGCCGCGCCACCGTGACGAGGCCGGTCTCGGCCAGTTCCAGGTCCTTGGCGTGCCAGGTGTGCGTGGTCAGTTCCGGCAGCCCGGCCGCCTCGGGGCGGGCTCCCCGGGGACGCCGGTCCCTCCGCCCGCCCGACCCGGCCCGTCTGGAAAACCGCCGTCGCGTACCCATGCGTCGCCCTCCGCACGTCCTGCCCGCCAAGGGCAGTGTGCGTCCCAGGGAGGATGCTTTCCGCTTCATGTGTCACATACAGCGGTGATTTGTACCAGCGGACAATCATGCAGGAGAAGGACGCGGGGAACGCGCGGGAAGTCTAAGGTCTACGGCATGAGCGACCGCTGGCCGGAGGGCTGGACACGCAAGGAGGGCGAACGCGTGGCTCGCAGCAGGCACCACTCCGTTCGGGCGGAGCACCACCAGCCCGCGGCCTACGGGCGGGAACGGCGCGGGGACCCCTA
This sequence comes from Actinomadura livida, assembly GCF_014648675.1. GTDB lineage: Bacteria > Actinomycetota > Actinomycetes > Streptosporangiales > Streptosporangiaceae > Spirillospora > Spirillospora livida. Next base: position 314,820 of record NZ_BMRO01000001.1, on the reverse strand, counting down.
CGATCCGTACGACGACCCGTACGCCGGCGACCAGCTTCGCGGCGGAGGCCGGTACGACCAGGGCGACGCGTACGGCGGGCCCCCGCCCCGGCGCCGCAGGCGCCGCCGCGGCGGGCGGGTGTTCGGCGCCATCGTGGTCGTGCTGCTGCTGGTCCTCGTCGGCGGCTACTTCTACCTCGACTCGCGGCTGAAGCGCGAGTCCGTGCTCGTCGACTACCCCGGCCGGGTCGCCGACACCCCCGGGACGAACTGGCTGATCGTCGGCTCCGACAGCCGCGATGGCCTGTCGAAGGCCGAGCAGCGCAAGCTGAAGACCGGTTTCACGCCGGGACGGCGCACCGACTCGATGATGCTGCTGCACTACGGCTCCGGCGGGACGTCCCTCATCAGCCTCCCGCGCGACTCCTACGTCCCGATCCCCGGCAAGGGCCGCAACAAGCTGAACGCGGCGTTCGCGTTCGGCGGGCCCAAGCTGCTCGTCCAGACCGTCGAGGAGGCCACCGGGATCCGCATCGACCACTACGCCGAGATCGGCTTCGGCGGCTTCGTCGGCGTGGTCGACGCCGTCGGCGGCGTGGACATGTGCGTCAAGGAGGACATCAAGGACCCGAAGGCGGGGCTGAACCTCAAGGCCGGCTGCCAGACGCTGGACGGCGCCCAGGCGCTCGGCTACGTGCGGACGCGCGCCTACGCCCGCGCCGACCTCCAGCGGGTGGAGAACCAGCAGCAGTTCTTCGGCGCGCTGATGAAGAAGGCGGCCAGCCCGGGAACGATGCTCAACCCGTTCCGGAGCATCCCGCTCGCGATGAACTCCACCAGCAACTTCCTCGTGGACGACGGCGACCACCTGCACCACCTGGTCCGCATGATGTGGGCGATGAAGGGCGTCAGCGGCGGCGACGGCGTGTCGACGACGGTCCCGATCGGCGGCGGCGGCAGCGCGGCGGGCGTCGGCTCGTACATCACCTGGGACAAGGCCAAGGCGACCAGGCTCTTCGAGGCGCTCAAGCAGGACCAGGCGATCCCGCAGGACGTCATCCAGAAGAAGTGAGCGCGCTCCGGAGGACGTGCGCGCGGCAGGACGGCGCCGGCGCGGTTAGAGTCGGAGCATGTCCGACGTGACGCCCGGCGGGGCCGCCGAGCTGGACGGGCTGCCGTCCAAGGAGCTGTACGAGCGCGCGATGGCCCTGGCGAAGGAGCGGCGCGACGTCGGCTTCCTCTGGGAGCTGCTGCGCGCGATCCCCGCGGCGGCGGCGTCCCTGGGCGAGGTCGGCCGCGCCCAGTTCGACATGGTGCACGGCCTGTCGCTGCTGGAGGAGTTCACGCACGCGGGCGAGGGGGAGCTGGCGGACGCGCTCCGCCCGCTCTACATCCGGTACCTCGCCGAGCACGCCAACGGGACCTGACCGTCTCTTTGCGTGCCGTTGATCTCTGATGGGGCGGCACTGGGAAACACTCTCCGTAGTCATCTGACCGCAGAGGGTGGTTGCAGTGAACAAGAAGCACATGAAGATCGCCGGCATCGCGTTCGGGGTGTGGTACGTCATCAGCAGACCCGAGGGCGCGGCGAGACTCGTCAACAACGCCCTGGGCGGGCTCGGTACCGCCGCCGAGTCGTTGTCGCAGTTCATGAGCGCCATCCCGAGCTGACGGACGGCTCCCTGGCCCCGTACCCCGCGCGGTGCGGGGCTTCTTCGTGCACGGCCACCAAGCGGTTGCCTCGGCGTCACAGTAAAATCGCGCTTTGCGGGCAGACGCGCCTGGGCACAATTGGATCGGGTCAGTTGTGTCGCTGCGCTACAACCAGGGACGGCGTACGGATGAAGAAGAACCTCCGCTATGTGGCTATCGCGTTCGTCATCTTCTACTTGCTGAGTTCGCCCACGGACGCGGCCAACGTGGTCAACAACGCTTTCAGCCAGCTCGGCGAGGCGGGCAGTCAGCTCGCGGCGTTCGTGAACGCCTTGGGCACCTGAGGCCGCGCCGCCGCCGGACCCGTCCGGCGGCGGCCGGACGATCGAGGACGTGGCCGGTCACGGGGGGTGATCTCCTAGGATCGGCCTCATGTCTGTCTTCGACGTAGAGATCGACGGCCTGCGGGGCGGACCCGCGGACCTCGGCCAGTACCGGGGCAAGGCCGTGCTCATTGTCAACGTCGCCTCCAAGTGCGGCCTCACCCCGCAGTACTCCGGCCTGGAGCGGCTGCAGGAGAGGTACGCGGAACGCGGCTTCACCGTCCTCGGGGTGCCCTGCAACCAGTTCATGGGGCAGGAGCCCGGCACCGCGGACGAGATCGCCGAGTTCTGCTCGGCGACCTACGGGGTCACGTTCCCGATGACCGAGAAGGTCGAGGTCAACGGCGACGGGCGCCACCCGCTCTACCGGGACCTCGTCGGCACCCCCGACGCCGAGGGCCACACCGGCGACATCCGCTGGAACTTCGAGAAGTTCCTGGTCGCCCCCGACGGCTCGGTCGCGGCGCGCTTCGCGCCCCAGGCCGAGCCCGAGGCGGCCGAGGTCGTCACCGCCATCGAGGAGAACCTCCCGTCCTGAGAACCGGCGCGCCCTCCCTCGGGAGGGCGCGTCCGGCGGTGTGTGAACCGCGCCACATCGCCGCCGGGTTGTCCGCTATTCGAGAACACGTCTAACTTGTGTAGCCGCGGTGGAGTCGCGATATGACGTGGAGGTGCCCGATGCGCGGGTGGACGGCAGGCGACATCCCCGATCTGCGGGGCCGGCGGGCGATCGTCACCGGGGCCAACAGCGGCCTCGGCTACCACACCGCGCTGCAGCTCGCCCGGCACGGCGCGTCCGTCGTGCTGGCCTGCCGCAGCGCCGAGCGCGGCCAGGCGGCCTTCGACCGGATCAGGGCGGCCGCGCCGGACGCCGACCTCGTCCTCGCGTCCCTCGACCTCGCCGACCTGGCCTCGGTCCGCGCGTTCGCGGCCCGGTACGGCGACGCGTCCGTCGACCTCCTGGTCAACAACGCGGGGGTGATGGCCATCCCGCACCGCACGACCGCCGACGGCTTCGAGATGCAGTTCGGCACCAACCACCTCGGGCACTTCGCCCTCACGGGGCTCCTGCTGCCCGCGCTGCGCTCCGCGCCGTCGCCCCGCGTGGTCACGGTCACCTCGGCGTTCGCGTGGTCCGGGCGGCTGGACTTCGACGACCTGCAGAGCGAGCGCCGCTACCGCAAGTGGTCCGCCTACGCCCAGTCCAAGCTCGCCAACCTGGTCTTCGCGCGGGAACTGGACCGGCGCGTCCCGGAGGTGACCAGCCTCGCCGCGCACCCCGGCTACGCCGCCACCAACCTCCAGCAGACCGGTCCCCGGATGCAGGGCAGCACGCTCATGGAGAAGGCCGCCGGCATCGGCAACGCCGTGATCGCCCAGTCCGCCGCCGCGGGCGCCCTGCCGTCCCTCTACGCCGCCGCGGCCCCGGACGTCCACGGAGGCGCCTGCTACGGCCCCCGCATCCTCCAGTACCGCGGGGCCCCCACCGAAGTGGTCACGCCCCCGCAGGCGAACCGCCCGGGGCAGGCGGAGCGCCTCTGGGACGTCTCCGAGACCCTCACCGGCGTCGCCTACGCGGCCGCCGCCTCCTAGGGCCCCTGGCGCAGCCCCCGCGTCGCCTGGGCCAGCGTCGCCGCGACGATGGCCTCGGCGTCGCCCGGCGCCCGCTGCGCGAGCCGCGCCGCCGCGTCGACCATCCCCTGGATCAGCTCGGCGCGCAGCTCGGCGCCGGGGACGCCGGCCTCCTCCAGGGCGGCGACGAGCGGCCGCAGCAGCTGCGCGTGGCCCGTCCGGATGCGTTCGAGGGCCGGTTCCGCGAGCGCGTGCTCGGCCAGCGCGACCGCGGCGGCGTGCCGCCCGTCGGTCATCACCCCGAGCTGCACGCGGATGTAGGCCCCGACCTTGCCCTCCAGGTCGCCGGGGCCCTGCAGCGCCTCCTCGACGAGGGACGCCCACCGGGGCAGCTCGGCCTCGACGATCGCCGCGACGAGGTCGTCCTTCGACCGGAAGTACTCGTACAGGCTCGGCCGCGACAGCCCGACGCGCCGCGCCAGCTCCGCCAGCGACAGCGCCTCGATGCCCTCCTCGGCGACCAGCGCCCGCGCGGCGTCGAGCAGCGTCCGCAACTGCCGCGCCCGGTGCTCCGCGACGGTCGCCTCACTGATCTTCGGCACGCCGCCATCCTACGATTCCCGGCCGCGCCCGGGTAAGCCGCCGTTTCCCCGGCGCCGTCAGGGCGCGCGCGTGATGTCCCAGTCGAGGGTGGCCGGGATCGCGCCCTCCAGGGTGAGGAGCCAGCGCTTCACCTCGACCCCGGAGCCGCCGCTGTAGCCGCCGAGGCCGTTCGAGGCGACCACCCGGTGGCAGGGGACGATCAGCGGGATCGGGTTGGACCCCATCACCTGCCCGATGACCTGCGCGTGGAGGCCCGTGCCGCTGCGGTCGCCGAGCTCGCCGTAGGTGACGACCTGCCCGTACCGGACCGAGTCGTACAGCGTCCCCAGTACCCGCCGCTGGACGTCGGAGGCGAGGCGCCAGTCGATCGGGACCTCGAAGTCCTTCAGATCGCCCGCGAAGTAGTCGCGGAGGCCGGACAGGACCGGCGCCAGCCGTCCCGGGGCCTCCACCACGGGAAGGCCCGCGGCCTTCGCGGTGCGGGCGCGGTTCGCGGGCGTGTCGCGGAAGTGCAGCGACACGACCCCCGCCTCGGTCTCGGCGACGAGCAGGCGGCCGAGCACGGTCTCGACCGTGCCGAACGCGAGTGTCTCGGTCATGCTCGCTCCTTCCGGTGTGTCCAGCGTCCCACGGGGTCAACACCAGTCGCATTGGTCAACACCAAGGGCCGCCATCACGTTGCAAGGGTCCGGTGGAGGCGGGCGGCCTCCGTGACCAGGCGGGTCGAACCGCCCCGGGCGGCCACGTCCGCGACGGCGGGGATCGTCCCCTTCGCCCCCGTGGTCTCGGCTGCGCGGGTCGCCAGGGTGAGCAGGGCCGGGGCGCCGGCCGCGGCGGACTCGCCGGGACCGGGGAGGAGGTGCGGCAGGGCGGCGGCGAGCGTCGCCCAGACGCCGGCGCCCGCACCTGCGTCGGCCGCCTCGGTCAGGGCCCGCACGATGCGCGGCAGGGGGACGCCGTCGAGGACGGCGAGCCTGCCGAGGGCCGTGCCGGTCTCGGCCGCGGGGAGGGCGCCCTGGGCGCTGAGGACCAGGAACGCCCCGACGGCGTCGGCGCCCACCCGGTCGTGCGGGCTCGTCAGCGCGAGGGCGAGGAGCGCCGCGGTCGCCGGGCCCGCGGGGCCGTCCGCCTCCGCCAGGTCGTGCATCACGGGACCCAGCCCCCAGTCGTAGTCGGCGGTTGCCGCGATGTGGGGGAGGAGGTGGGCGGCGGTGACCTCGCGGTGCGACGGCAGGACGGACGGCCAGAAGCCGCCGAGCCCGTCGAAGCGCAGCGGCGGGAAGTACGTCCGGTTCCCCTCGGGAAGGGTGCACAGGTAGGCGATGTCGGGGTCCGCGGTCGTGTCCGGCGTGGACGAGACACGGATGGCCAGGCGGTCCGCGACAACGCGCCGCCGGCCGCCGGGCGCCGGGTCCGCCTTGCCGAGTTCGCACTCCACGGCCGGGTCGCCGAGGCCGCCCCGGGCGAGCCAGGACGCCGCGGTCCGGCCGGCCTTGGACGTCAGCGCCTTCGCGCGCGCCGCGGCGGACGGGTCGGTCTCCCGGGGCAGGCGGAGCAGCGCCTGCAGCAGGTCGGACCGCGCCGGCTCGGCCCCGGCCTCCGCCAGCCGTTCGAGCCGGTCCAGCAGGACGTCCGGGGCGACGTGGCCGCCGCCCTCGGTCGGAGTCGCGAGCAGCAGCGGCACCCGGCCCAGGGCGGATCCGATCTCGCGCATCCGCCAGAGGAGGAAACGCTCCATCAGCGGTATGCGGGTGCCCGCGGGCTCTTCGTCCCAGCTCTGGAACGCGGAACGGAGCCTGGACCCCAGCGACCGGCCCGGGTCGGGGGCGAACAGGCTGCGGACGGCGGACTGGACCCAGCCGTTCCCGATCCAGACGCGGGTGTGCCGGTCGACCTTGGGCGCCGCGAGCCACGGCGCGATGTCGGCGACGGGACCGCGCAGGGCCTCGCGGACCGCGGCGGAGTCGGCGTAGGCGAACTCGACCAGCGCGGCGAGGAACCGCTCGACGGACCGCCACTCCTGGGCGGCGCGCATGTGGACGGTGAACTCCTCGGCGAGTTCGGCGAGCGAGCCGATCGGAGCGGACCACTCGCGCGGGACGAAGGGCGGCGGCTCCGGGACGGGTTCGGGTTCCGCCGGGGCGGCGGCCCCGCCGAACGCCTCGGCGATCGCCGCGCGGAGCTCGGCGGGGAGGACGGCGGCCGCGTCGCGGACCTCCGCGCGGGCGGGCTCGCCCGCCCGCGCGGCGTGCTTCACCGCGATCTTGACGGCGCGCTCCCGCAGGTCGAGGGCCTCGGAGCCGAAGACCGCGGTGAGCGCGGTGACCGTGGCCTCGACCCGGTCGCGCTTGCGGGCCGTCCGGTCCAGCCAGGTCAGCGCGCCGCGCAGGAACTTGCGCTCGGGACGGAACAGCAGCGCCCCCACCGCCTCCTCGAAGAGCGCGGCGTCGAGCGCGCCCAGGTCGTCGGCCTGGCGGACCGTCCGCAGCGCCAGGTCGGCGACGGTCGAGGGCGCGACGGGCAGCAGCCGGACGTAGTCCCGCACGCGGGCGGCGGCCTCGTCGGCGGTGGGCTCCAGCCCGTTGTGCAGGCGGACGAACCAGCGCAGCTCGTGCGGCCTCCCGCCGCGGAGGAACCGGCCGACGCACCCGTCGAGGAGCAGCTCCCGCTCGATCCGCCCGTCGCGGGCGAGGGACACCAGGGCGCCGATCCACGTCCGCCCGTTCCAGGTGGCCTCGTCCGTCCGGGTCGCGTCCTCGGCGAGGAGGGCGCCCACCCCGTCCACCTCGAAGAGCCTGGGGAGGAGCGGGTCCAGGAACGGATCCCCGGCCAGTTCCCCGGGGCGGCCGCCCTCGGCCGCCCAGCCGGCGACGAACCCGTCCGACTCCGGGGGCGGCGCACCGGCGGACCTGGTCAGGGCCGCCGAGAGATGCCACAGGAACCACGTGTCCCCGGAGACGCGCAGCCGGGCGGCGACGCGGCGGCCGACCTCCGCGCGCCACGCGTCCGGGCGGCCGGCCGTCACCGCGCACAGCGCCGCGCAGAGGCCGGCGAACCCGTCCTCCGCCCACCAGAGCCGCAGCTCCCGCCGGCACAGCCAGGCCGCCGCGGCCGCCGGGCCGCCGATCGTGCCCGCCCCGGCCAGCAGCAGGGGCTCCTGCGCCTCCCAGCCCGGGAACCCGAACCGGGAGCCGGGCCGCATCGCCTTCAGCGCGCCCGGCAGCTCCTTGGCGACCTCGCGCCGTCCCGGCTCGTCCAGCGCGGTGACGACGCGGACCGTCTGCTCCCGGTCACCGGCGTCGATCGCCTTCCGCACGTCGTCCCACGCGCTCATCGGGCGGCCTCCGCCCCCGCGGCGGCCGCGCCGGGCTCGCGGCGGACGATGCCCGCGGCGAGGACGTGCTTGCACGGCCCCCGTTCCCCGCGATGGTCGTACCACCACGGGCACGTGCACGTCGCGTGCCCTTCCATGAAGCGGACCCTGCGCTCCTGCTCGTTGCTCAGCACGACCGCCGTGTCGCCGGACGTGAGCCGCACGGCCCCGGCCTCCACGAGCGCCCGCGCCGCGCGCAGCCGCGGGTTGAGGTCGGCGACCCGCGCCGGGTCGTAGGGGAGCTCGCGGTGGAAGTACGCCGCCTCGGCGGTGTCGAAACCGACCCGGCCGGACGTGCCCAGCTGGGTCAGCGCCGCCTTCGTCCTGGCCGGGGTGAGGCCGGAGCGCTCGGCGAGCAGGTCGGGTTCGACCCGCGGCTCGAAGGACAGCAGCGCGCCGATCAGGTCGGCGTCCGCCGCGGCCTCGTCGGTGGAGAGGGCGTCCAGCACGGCGCCCTCCCCGGAGAAGCCCCGCCCGTGGCCGGGCGACAGCGTCAGGACGTACCGCATCCCGGGCAGCTCCAGTTCCCAGACGCTCGACATCGGCCCGCTCTGGGCGCCGGCGGGCGGCCCGTAGACGCGCAGGGCCGTGGCGAAGCGGAGCAGCGGCAGCATCGTCCGCAGGCGCTCGGGCCCGGCCAGGCACACCGCGCCGGGGGACGGGCGGGAGGTGAGCCGTAGCGTCCGCCCCGCGGGCACGGCCCACAGCGCGCCGCGCGGCGCGCGGGGCATCGAGCGCAGGAAGCGCACGGCGTCCGCCGCGGCCAGCTCGCCGCGCGGATCGAACCCGGCCGTGATCACCTGGACCTCGGCGAAACCCCGGAGCCACCGGTCGGGCAGCGGCACCTTCTTCTCCACGACCGCGCCGTCCATCGTGGTCACGGCCAGTTCGTCGGCGCCGACCGCCAGGTGCAGCGGATCGGAGCCGCCCACGCGGGCGAGGGCCTCGCGCAGCGGGCCGTTCACGTCCACGTTGGTCGTGCCCCGGTCGTGCACCTCGCCGTCCATCGCGGCCTCCAGCACGTCCAGCCGGGCGTACACGCCGCCGCACGCGGAGAACGACTCCAGCCGCAGCCGGTCGCCGCTGCACGTGACGACCGGGTCGCGGAAGGCGGTCGGCCGCGGCTGGAAGTACCGGGTCCGCGCGACGTCCGCCAGCCCGAGCAGCGCCGCCGCGGCCGGCGCGGGCCGGGTGAGGACGCCGCTGAAGAAGTGCGGGTGCGCCCGCGGCCCGCCGCTCGTCGTCCCGCCGGAGGTGGAGAGCCCGAGGAGCCCCCCGTCCAGCCCGGACGGCCGCGTGTAGGTGTACGACTGCGCGGCCCCTGCCGCCGCTGTGCTGCTCGCCATGCGGTGAAGGTAGAGGCGGCCGCCGACAAATCATGTCGGAACGGAGAATCCGGCCGTCCGGGCGTCGGCCGGGGTCGTGGCCGGACCCGGCCGGAGCGGGGGTAGGCTTCGTGACGTGCGACGGTTCTTCACCCCGGGCTGGCTCGCGCTGCACACTCTGGCGATCGTGCTGTGCGGCGCGTTCCTCGCCTTCGGCTGGTGGCAGTTCGACCGCGCCCAGAGCGGCAACGACCGCAGCTGGGCCTACACCTTCGAGTGGCCGATCTTCGCGCTGTTCGTGGTCGTGATGTGGGTCAAGATGATCCGCGACGAGCGCAGCGGCACCGCCCCGGCCCCCAAGGTGATCGAGGAGCCCGCGGAGGCCGAGGTCAAGCAGGAGATCATCCGGCGGCAGGAGGACGAGGACCCCGCACTCGCCGCCTACAACCGCTACCTCGCGCGGCTCAACTCGCAGGGCGGCGGGCGCCGCTGACCCGGCCGCGCCGGGACCGTCCCGGGCGGGCCGCCGACGAAAGGTGTGATCTGTGGAAGGCGCGGTGACCAGGTACCGGATCCTGGCCATGGTGGTCGGCACGCTGCTCGTGCTGCTCACGATCGGCATGGTGCTGAAGTACGGGCCGACCGACATGCCGGGGATGGTGGCCGTCGTCTCGCCCATCCACGGCTTCTTCTACATGGTCTACCTGGTGGTCGCCTACGACCTGTGGCGGCGCACCGGCTGGCCGCTGAGCCGGATCGTGCTGATCGTGCTCGGCGGCGTCGTGCCGCTGATGACCTTCTTCGTGGAGCGCCGGATCGTGCAGGAGGCGCGGGCGCTGGGCGGCGCGGAGGCCGGGGCGCGCGCCTGATCCGGCCTTTCCGGGCACTGGATGCGGGCTGTCTCGTCGATTAATGTTTGACTGAGTCAAACATTAGGAGGCGGCCATGGCGGTGGCCGAGGGGGACGTGGGCACGGTCCGGTCGTTCAACCGGTTCTACACCGGGGTGATCGGCGTGCTCGGGGAGGGGCTCGTCCGGACGCCGTACTCCCTCACCGAAGCACGGGTGATCTTCGAGCTGGCGCAGCGGAGCGAGACCGAGGTCCTCGCGCTGCGCCGCGCCCTGGACCTCGACCCCGGCTACCTCAGCCGGCTGCTGGCCCGGTTCGAGACCGACGGGCTGGTCGAGCGGGAGCGCGCGCCGGGCGACGCCCGCCGGCAGATCGCCCGGCTCACCCCGCGCGGCCGCGAGGTGTTCGCGATGCTCGACGAGCGGTCCGTCGCCGAGATCCGCGGCCTGCTGGCCGGCCTCTCCGCGGGCGACCGGAGCCGGCTGCTCGCCGCGATGCGCTCCATCGAGGACGTGCTCGGCGGCCGGCCCGGCGGGGACGGCTTCGTCCTGCGCCCGCTGCGCCCCGGCGACCTCGGCTGGATGGTGGAGCGCAACGGCGCCCTCTACCACCTGGACTGCGGCTGGGACCGCGGCTACGAGGCCCTCGTCGCGTCCGTCGTCGCGGACTACGTGCGGGACCACGACCCGCGGCGGGAGAACGCGTGGATCGCCGAGTCGGGCGGGGAGCGCGTGGGCGGGGTGTTCTGCGTCCGCCGCACCGACGACGTCGCGCAGCTCCGGCTGCTGCACGTCGAGCCGGACGCCCGCGGCATGGGCATCGGCGCCGCGCTGGTCGGCGAGTGCGTCCGCTTCGCCGCCGGGACGGGGTATTCGGAGATCATGCTGTGGACGACGGCGCTGCAGCGTCCGGCGCACCGCATCTACGAGCGGGCGGGGTTCGTCCTAAAAGAGGAGGAGCCGCCGGTCGAGCGCTTCGGCGACGTGATCCACGGGCAGGTCTGGCGCAAACGGCTGTGAACCGGGCCCGTGGCGCTTCACGGGCCCGGTTCCGCAGTCATCCCTGCTGCGACTGCGCCGGCGGCCGGGACGGGGGTCGGACGGAGTTCCGGCCGCCTGGGGTGTTCATCGGCCGAATGCCGGTTCGTCTCGGGGCTGCTTCCCACCTCCTCCCGTCTCACGCCGGACGGCGTGCCCGCCCGGCCTCTGGGGGAGGGCGCCTGCGCGGCGCCCCGGTGTCCGGGGCCGGACCGGCGGCACGGCTCGGGTGATGCCGCCGGCCCGGCCGGTGGGGGACGCCGGTGCCGCGGGGGCGGGCGGCACCGGGGTCCTGGAGTGGCCGGCGTGCCCGGCCGGTCCGCTGCGGCCGAGGACCCGAGGTGTACCGCCCGGCCCCCTCGCCGCGGCACCCGTTGGGGGACGGTGCCGGCCGCGGTCGACGGTGCCGCGATCGCCCTCGGCCGCACGGACCGGGCCTCGCGGGGCGGGGACCGGGAAGATCTCACGCTCTGTGCGGTGCATCCGGCCCCTCCCCTTTTCCGACCTGGGGCTTTGCCGCCCCGGGATTCAGTCGTTCACTCTGTGTCACGATCTCGTTGCGTTAGGTACCCCGGCGTCATGCGCGCGTAAACCGCCCCCCGCACAAAGAATCAAGATCGCGAACCGTCCTTTGCCTCCGCATTGCCCAGCGCGTCGGGTGGGAGGTCCCCCGCCGTGCCGGCGGGCCGCGCCGCGGTCACGGCCGGTGCTGCCGGGCCCGGGGGCGCGGCGAGTTCGGCAGCGACCAGAACCGGCCGTCTGCACGTCGCAGCCGGCGCGGACAGGGCCGAGACTTACGGTGTTTCATTGTCGCCCGGATTGCGACAGGGCCGGGGGCGGAGCGGTTCTCGGCGGGAGCGGCCGGGGGCCGGATGATGGCGGGGGGCTCGATGAAGCGGGGACGACCTGCCCGGTGGGTGTGGCTGCTGGACGCGCTGTCGGCGGTGCTGGTCGTGGCGATCGGGGTCGCCACTAATCAAATCCTGAACGACGGTACGTGGGCATGGTGGTGGCTCACCGGGGACCTGGTTCTCGCCGGAGCGGCAGCGGTGGTCACGCATAGGGCGTCCATGGCCCGGGGCGCAGGCGGGGACGCGACGGTTCAGGCGGTGCCCTGGCCGTCCTTCACCGGCCCGGATGGGCGGCCCAGGACATTGAGCGAGGTGACCCCGCGGGATCTGGGGGTGCATCCGAATCGTTTCGGGGACGAGGGGGAGGCGTTCTACATCTCCCGTGATGTCGACAACGCCCTGGATGAAGCGCTCACCGGCGGGGCCAAGCGGATCGTCCTCGTGGCCGGCCCCAGGCTTGCCGGCGCCACCCGCACCCTGGCCCGAGCCGCCCGGTCCCAGTTGCCCGGCCACCGGGTCATCGGTTTCGCCGACGACCCGAGAGTCCGGCTCGGCGACATGATCGACCAGGCCCGCCACTGGGCCGGCGAGGACCAGGGGGCGGTGCTGTGGCTGGACGGGCTGACCCCCGGGCGGCTGACCGAACTGGCGCTCACCGCGCCCGGCGGCCTCCCCGACCGGCTGTGGGTGCTGGCCACCGTCGACAGCGCCGAACTCCAGGGCCTACGGGTGCCCGAGCAACTGGTCAAGGCACTGGAGGAGCATGCTGTCCGGATCGATATCGGGGCGGTCAGGGCGGCCGAACGAGCCGCGCTCCTTGCGCAGGAGATGTACGCCCATCTGCGGCCGATCCTGGATGAGGGCACGGATGTGCTGATGGGACGGCTGATGATCGCGTGGGACCAGATCCGGGAGGCGCTGACCCGCGACGAGGAGGGGTCCACCGACCGGCTGGCTCTGCTGCACGCGATCACCGACTGGCACCGGGCCCGGCTGCCTCGTCTGCTCACCGAAGACGTCCTGGACCACCTGTACAGGACCTACTGGCGCGAACTGGCGGGCGTCGGCGTCGACGCGCCGGTCTCGGCCACCGACTACGCGCGAGCGCTCCGGTGGGCCACCACTTCCGGCCCGGACCGGCCACAGTTCGTCGATCTGCAGTCCGTGAGCGACGGCCATTGCTACGTGGTGCACCCCTTGCTGACGGCCATCGCCGATGACCACGCCGACCCGGCGCACTGGCACGTGCACGACGCGCTGTGGCGCTACGCGGACGCCTTCTTCGAGGATGAGCAACGCCGGAACATCGGCTACACCGCCCTGCGCCTGGGGGCTTACCGCGCCGCTCAACGCCTTCTGGACGGCCCTGACACCGCCCCTGAGGCCCTGCACGAGATCTCCTTGTGGCTTGCCGAGAACGGAGACTTCGAAGAAACCCGCCATTGGACTCGCCGTGTCATCGCAAGCGGCCATCACGAGTACGCACCATTGGCGATGCTCCATTTGGGCTACTTGGAGGAAGAGCAGGGCCGGGTGGAGCAGGCGCGGCACTGGTTGGAGCAAGTGCTCGCCACCGAGCACCGCGATTCATGGCCGTGGGCAATGATCAAACTTGGCGCCTTGGAGCACGGTCAGGGCCGGGTGGAACAGGCGCGGCACTGGTACGAGCGGCTGATCGCCACGAACGATCAGGAACATCTGCCCAATGCGATGCTCAATCTCGCGGGCCTGGAATGGGAGCAGGGGCGGGAGGAGCGGGCGCGCCATTGGTGGGAACAAGCGGCCGTCACCGGCCACGAAGACGTCGGGCCCTGGGCGATGCTCCAACTCGCTCAAGCAGACATGGATCGTGGTCGCCTGGAGCAGGCGCGGTACTGGCTCGAACGCGCGGCCGGCACTGGTCATAGGGACCGCGCGCCGGTGGCGATGATCAATCTCGGGTACTTGGAGGACGAGCAGGGGTGCCCGGAGCAGGCGCGGCACTGGTGGGAACAGGCGGCTGCCACTGGCCACGATGACCTCGCGCCCAGGGCGATGGGCGACCTCGGGGGGTTGGAGAGGGAGCAGGGCCGGGTGGAGCAGGCGCGGCACTGGTTCGAACGCGCGATCGCCACTGGCCACGAGGACTGGGCGCCCAAGGCGATGAATGACCTTGGCAACCTGGAGCGGAAGCACGGGCCGGTGGAGCAGGCGCGGCACTGGTTCGAACGCGCAGTCGGCACCGGTCATGAAGAGTACGCGCCGATGGCGATGATCAACCTGGGTGCCTTCGAGCGGACGCAGGGACGGGTGGAGCAGGCGCGGCACTGGTTCGAACGCGCGATCGCCCTCCGCGATCACGATTTCATGCCGGAGGCGATGTTCGGCCTCGCGGGAGTGGAGATCGATCGGGGGCGGACAGAGCAGACTCGTCGTTGGTACAAGCGGGTGATCGCCACTGGTCACGAGGACTGGGGACCCAAAGCGATGATCAACCTCGGCAACCTGGAGCGGGAGGAGGGGCGGGCGGAGCAGGCGCGGTACTGGTTCGGACGCGCGGCCGGCACCGGCCACCCGGACGTGGTGGAGGCCGCAGGCCAGTTGCTGGAGCAACTGGAGCAGTGGCATCAGGAGCAAGCGCGGGCTACCTGGTTCGCTCGCTACGGCTGGCAGGCATATGCCGACCCGGCGTTGATGCACGAGCGGGCATACGCCGAGACCGACCGGCAGGACACAGGCAATCCCCCGACCGACTCGGACGAGGACCCCCGGCCGGACGATGGCCAGCGGGAAGTACCGCAGTAGCTCCCGCATTCACTGGGACGAGCCTGAAGCGGCGGCGCGGCAGCCGACGCAAGGTGATCGCTGTGGGCGAACGTTGTGTGGGAAACAAAATGGTGCTCCGGAATCTTGAGTGTCTATGACTCAACTTGTGTTGGGTGCCGACATACGACTTGGAGCTGAGCATGAGCGAGACCCTGACGCTGCCGGTGCTGCCTCTGGACGACGGGGCCGTTCTGCCGGGCATGGTGGTGCCGCTGGACCTGTCCGACAGCGGTGAGGTGCGGGCGGCCATCGAGGCCGCACGGGCCGCCGGCCGGTCCCAGGGGCCGGGCATCCGGTCGGTGAGCAAGCCGCGGGTGCTGCTGGTCCCCAGGCTGAACGGGCAGTACGCCGGCATCGGGACGCTCGGCGTGATCGAGCAGGAGGGGCGGCTGCCCGGCGGTGTGCCGGGGGCGGTCGTCCGGGGCGTGCAGCGGGTGCGGATCGGGACCGGGACGACCGGGCCGGGCGCGGCGCTGTGGGTCGAGGGCACCGTGATCGAGACGCCGCCGCCGTCCGGGCGCGCGCAGGAACTGGCGAAGGAGTACAAGAGCCTGGTCGGCGCGATCCTGCAGAAGCGGGGCGCCTGGCAGGTCGTGGACGTGGTGCAGCAGATCGACGACCCGTCCACGCTGGCCGACAACGCCGGGTACGCGCCGTACCTGACCGTCGAGCAGAAGATCGAGGTCCTGGAGACGCCGGACGTGGTGGAGCGGCTCAACCTGGTGATCGGGTGGGCGCGCGACCATCTGGCCGAGCTGGACGTGGCGGAGACGATCCGCAAGGACGTCCAGGAGGGCATGGAGAAGACGCAGCGGGAGTTCCTGCTGCGGCAGCAGCAGGAGGCCATCCGCAAGGAGCTGGCCGAGCTGAACGGCGACCCCGCCGACGAGGAGGACGACTACCGGGCCCGGATCGAGGCGGCGGACCTGCCCGAGAAGGTGCGCGAGGCCGCGCTGAAGGAGGTCGACAAGCTGGAGCGGTCGTCCGACGCCTCGCCGGAGGGCGGCTGGATCCGCACCTGGCTCGACACGGTGCTGGACATCCCGTGGAACGACCGGACCGAGGACGCCTACGACATCGCGGGCGCCCGGGAGATCCTGGACGCCGACCACGCGGGTCTCGACGACGTCAAGGAGCGCATCATCGAGTACCTGGCCGTGCGCAAGCGGCGTGAGGACCGGGGCCTCGGCGTCGTGGGCGGACGCAGGAGCGGTGCTGTCCTGGCGCTCACCGGCCCTCCTGGCGTCGGTAAGACGTCCCTTGGCGAGTCGGTCGCACGGTCCATGGGACGCAAGTTCGTCAGGGTCGCTCTGGGTGGAGTCAGGGACGAGGCCGAGATCCGCGGTCACCGACGTACCTACGTGGGGGCTCTTCCGGGACGGATCGTCCGCGCCATAAGGGAGGCCGGTTCGATGAACCCGGTCGTCCTCCTGGACGAGATCGACAAGGTCGGCGCCGACTACCGGGGCGACCCGACGGCGGCGCTGCTGGAGGTCCTGGACCCCGAGCAGAACCACACCTTCCGGGACCACTACCTGGAGGTGGAGCTCGACCTGAGCGACGTGCTGTTCCTCGCGACGGCGAACGTGGTGGAGGCGATCCCCGCGCCGCTGCTCGACCGGATGGAGCTGGTGGAGCTGGACGGCTACACCGAGCACGAGAAGGTCACCATCGCGCGGGACCACCTGCTGCCGCGCCAGCTCGGCAAGGCCGGGCTGGAGGCGTCCGAGGTGGCGTTCGGCGACGACGCGCTGCGGCTGCTGGCGTCCGAGTACACCCGTGAGGCGGGCGTCCGGTCGCTGGACCGGTCGATCGCGCGGGTGCTGCGGAAGGTCGCCGCGAACGTGGCGCTGGAGAAGGCGCGGCTGCCGGTCTCGATCGGCGCGGACGACCTGAAGGAGTACCTGGGGCGGCCAAGGTACACGCCGGAGGTCGAGCTGAGCCGCAACGAGCGGCGGACGGGCGTGCCCGGCGTCGCGACGGGCCTGGCGGTCACCGGCGCGGGCGGCGACGTCCTCTACATCGAGGCGTCGCTGGCCGACAAGGAGACCGGCGACACCGGCGTGACGCTCACCGGGCAGCTCGGCGACGTCATGAAGGAGTCGGCGCGGATCGCGCTGAGCTACCTGCGCTCGCGCGGGGCGGAGCTGGAGCTCCCGGTCGGCGACCTGAAGGACCGCGGCGTGCACGTCCACGTGCCCGCCGGCGCGATCCCGAAGGACGGCCCGAGCGCCGGCATCACGATGACGACGGCGCTGGCGTCGCTGCTGTCGGGGCGGCCGGTCCGCCCGGACGTGGCGATGACCGGCGAGGTGTCGCTCACCGGCCGGGTGCTGCCGATCGGCGGCCTGAAGCAGAAGCTGCTGGCCGCGTCCCGGCTCGGCATCACCACCGCGATCGTGCCGAAGCGCAACGAGCCGGACCTCGAGGAGGTCCCGGCCGAGGTGCTGGACAAGCTGACGGTCTTCGCCGTGAGCGACGTCCGCGAGGTGCTCGACCTGGCTCTGGAGCCCGCCACCACCCCGGTGACGGTCTGAGTCCGGTGAGTCTGCGGTAAGCCCGCGCCGGTTTTCGCCCGGCGCGGGCTTTTCGGCGCCAATCCGCTTTTCGGTCCGCCGTATCACCGGGCCGTGCATGGCTGATGGCGGAACGGGGAGATGCGGCGCGTGTTGGTGGAGATGTGGCAGCCCGCGGCGCCGGGCAAGAAGGTCCCCTGGTACATCATCGCCCTGCGCGCGGTCGCCGTGGCGATCGCGTTGGGCGCGCTTGGCGTCTTCTTCTACTTCGCGTTCAAGCTGACGCTGACACCCGTCCAGGACAACGGCCAGGCGGGCGGCAACACCGACCCTGGCCGCTCGCTCCGCTTCTACATGGATCGGCCCATCAAGGAGGCCGTCCTCCAAGTGGGCGGCAACCTCGCGCTCCTCGCGCCCCTGGGCGTGCTGCTCCCCATCGTCTGGACGACCCTCCGCGGACCCATCCGCCTGGCCATCGTGGCGACCGTGCTCTCCCTGGTCATCGAGACGGTCCAGGGCATGCTGGTGGTGGGCCGCGCCTTCGACATCGACGACGTCATCCTCAACGTCACCGGCGTCGTCATCGCCTACCTTCTCCTGGGCCGCCGCCTGTCCAGGACCGTCCGCGGCTCTTGACGGAGGGCCGTCAGCCGCCGGGCTTGGGCGTGAGGCGGAAGATCCTCAGCTGGCGGTCCGTGCGTTCCACGTAGCGGTCGTAGACGGGCCATACGGCGGTGAGGCGGGGCCAGATCTCCTTGCGTTCGGCGTCGTCCAGGAGGTGGGCGGTGACGGGGACGGTGCGGCCCTGGAAACTGACCTCCGCCTCCGGGTTCTTGAGGAGGTTGCCGGTCCAGGCGGGGTGCTTCTCGCGACCGAAATTGGAGCCGACGACGACGAAGCCGCCGTCGTCGTCCGGGAGGCACGCGAGCGGTGTCCGGCGGGGGAGGCCGCTGACCGCGCCGGTCGTCGTCAGCACCAGGCTGGGGACGAGGAGCTGGCCGAGCAGCAGGCGCCCGCCGGTGGCCTTGTGCAGCGCCCGGTCGACGGGCGGGACCACCTTCGGCCCCACCTTGGAGAACCACGGGGCGCCGGAGATCCGCTGGAAGACGGGGCCGAGCGTGCGCTGGACGAGTGTCGGCATCGGTTGCTCCTTGGGGGCGAGCCGCCCGGCCCGCCGGGGACTGAGGTGGCCGTCCTCGGCCAGCCAGCGCAGCGCGTCGGCGACCGTCTCCTCGATGGGACGCAGGGTGAGGTCCAGCGCGTCCAGGGCGGGACGGTCGTCGGTGGGCACGAGCGTGACCATGAACTCGGCCGCGTCCCGGGTGAGCGGGTACTCGAAGTGGCGCACGCGCTTGGCCGCGTCCAGCGCCGAGCCGAGCCCGAGCATGAGGCGGCTCGGGACGCGGACGCGCCGGCACCGCACGCCGGTGAGCCGGTCGCAGAGGTCCGCGTACTGCGGCCACGTGAGGTAGTGGCCGCCCAGGACCCAGCGGCTCGGTCCCTGGCGGGCCTCGACGGAACGTGCCAACGCCTCGCCCAGGTCGCGGACGTCGATGACCGAAACGCCGCCGCCCGGAAGCGGCCACACCTTGCCGAGCGCGGCGGCGAGGCCCTCCAGCAGCGCGTCCAGCACCGGCTGGTCGGGGCCGCACACGCCGCCCGGGTAGACGATCGTGACCGGCGCGCCGTCCGACTGGAGGCCGCGCACGTACTCCTCGGCGGCCAGTTTGGACTTCCCGTAGTCGGTGCGGGGGCTCGCGAGGGCGCCGTTCGCGGTGATGACCGGGGCGGACGGCGGGACGAAGACACCGATGGTCGACACGTGGATCACCGGGTCCAGGCCGCGGGCGACGGCCCCGCCGACCACGTTGCGCGTGCCCTGGACGTTGACGTCGACGATGCCGCCCGCCTTGCCGCCTGCGGGGCCGCCGGTCACGCCGATGGCGGCGGCGGCGTGGATCGCGGCGTCGCAGCCGTCGAGCGCCTCGGCCACGGCGTCGGCGTCGAGCATGTCGCCGGGGACGAGTTCCACGTCCTCGGCCGCGACTCCGATGGTCTGCAGGACCTTCGTCGCCTTGCCGGGGTCGCGGACCAGCGCGCGTGGCCGGTGCCCGGCGGCGAGGAGTGCGCGCACGGTGTATGAGCCGACGAACCCGGAGGCGCCGGTGACGAGGACCCGCATGCGCCACAACCTAGCGCTTGGTCCGCCCCGGACGACAGTCCCGGCGCGCCGCCGGCCAAGAGTAACCGCCCCGGTTTCGGACATCTCCAATACCGGGAACGCGCGCAACCGGCCGTTGACGCTCCTGGAACGCTCCATCACACTCGTGACTCACCTGACCGCCGACCGGGAGGGATCGATGAAGATCGGACTGGCCGGCGCGGGGCGCATCGGTGCGCGCCACGCCGCCGCCCTGTGTGCACTGCCCGAGGTGGACGATCTCCATGTCGCGGACGCGGATCCCGGCCGGGCCCGCGACCTCGCGGCCCGGCTGCCCCGGACGTCGCGCGTCGTGGCGCGGGACGCGGTCGCGGACCTGTTCTCCGCCGGACTGGACGGCCTGGTCGTCGC
Organism: Actinomadura livida; assembly: GCF_014648675.1. Classification (GTDB taxonomy): domain Bacteria; phylum Actinomycetota; class Actinomycetes; order Streptosporangiales; family Streptosporangiaceae; genus Spirillospora; species Spirillospora livida. The sequence continues at coordinate 295,301 of NZ_BMRO01000001.1, read as the reverse complement.
GGCGGCCACCGACGCGCACGCCGGCCTGGTGGAGCGGGCCGTCGCCGCGCGGATACCGGTGTTCTGCGAGAAGCCGCTCGCCGCGGATCTTGATGGAACGTTCCAAACAGTCGCCGCGGCGGCCACCGCCGAGGTCCCGGTGCAGGTCGGGTTCCAGCGCCGGTTCGACAGCGGGAACGCCGCGGCGCGCGAGGCCCTGGCGTCGGGGCGGCTCGGCTGGCTGCACACCGTCCGCTCGTGCAGCTTCGACCCCGCGCCGCCGCCCGCCGGGTACGTGCCGACCTCCGGCGGGCTGTTCCGCGACTGCGTCATCCACGACCTGGACCTCATCCGGTTCGTGACGGGGCGCGAGGTCGTCCGGGTCATGGCCGCGGGCGCCAACCGGGGCGACGACTTCTTCCGCGAGTGCGGCGACGTCGACACCGGTTCCGCGCTGCTCGTCCTGGACGACGGGACGCTCGGGCAGGTGTCGGCCACCCGCTACAACGCCGCCGGGTACGACTCCAGGCTGGAACTGTTCGGGTCCAAGGACAGCATCGTCACGGGCATGGACGACCGGACGCCCGTGACCGCGCTGCCCGAGCGGGACGGGGAGCCGGACGCCGCGCGGGACGGGGAGCCGGGCGGGGCGCCGAGACGGGCCTACGGCGGCTTCATGGAGCGCTTCGCCGACGCCTACGACGCCGAGCTGCGCGCCTTCGTGGACGTGGTCGCCGGCCGCCGCGCCAACCCGTGCCCGCCCGAGGAGGCCCTGGAGGCCTTCTACCTCGCCGAGGCGTGCGAGCTGTCCCTGCGGGAGGGGCGGATCGTCGGGACCGAGGAGGTGCGGCGATGAGGGTCGCGGCGGCGCCGATCTCCTGGGGCGTGTGCGAGGTCCCCGGCTGGGGCCACCAGATGGAGCCCGGCCGGGTCCTCGCCGAGATGCGCGACCTCGGCCTCGCGGCGACGGAACTCGGGCCGGGCGGTTTCCTGCCCGGTGACAAGGCGGCGAGGGACGAGCTGCTGGCGTCCTATGGGCTGGGTCTCGTCGGAGCCTTCGTCCCGGTGGTCCTGCACGATCCGGCGTACGACCCCATGCCCGAAATCGACCGCACCCTGGATCGGGTCGACGGCATCCTCATCTTGGCCGCCGCTACCGGGCTGGACGGCTACGACGAGCGGCCTGCCCTGGACACCAAGGCGTGGTCGACGCTGCTGAGCAACCTAGACGCCATCACCCTGCGCGCCGCCGCACGCGACCGTGCCGTCACCCTGCACCCGCACGTCGGGACGATGGTGGAGTCGCGGGCGGACGTGGAACGGGTGCTGGGCGAGAGCAGCGTCCCCCTGTGCCTGGACACGGGCCACCTGCTCGTCGGGGGCACCGACCCGGAGTGGCTGGCGCGCTTCGCTATGCGGCGCATAACGCACGTCCACCTGAAGGATGTGGACGCAGGGCTCGCCGACCGCGTGCTCAAGGGCGACGTCGGTTACACGGACGCCGTCCGCGACGGTCTCTACCGGCCACTCGGGGACGGCGACATTGACATCCCCGAGATCGTCCACACTCTGGAGGGGGCCGGTTACGAAGGCTGGTATGTCATGGAACAGGACACCGTCCTGACCGAGGAGCCCGCACAGGGTGGCGGACCGTACGACGACGTCCGCAGGAGCCTCGACTTCCTTGCCGGGGTGGTCCGGTGACCTTCGACCTCATCACGATGGGCCGGGTGAGCGTGGACGTCTACCCGGCCCAGGTGGGCGTGCCCCTAGAGGACGTCGAGTCGTTCGGCCGGTATCTCGGTGGGAGCCCGACCAATGTCGCCGTGGCCGCTGCCAAGTACGGACGAAGCGCCGCCGTCATCACCCGCACCGGGGACGACCCCTTCGGACGGTTCGTCCACAAGGCGCTCAAGGAGTACGGGGTCGACGATCGGTTCGTCACGGCCGTCCCCGGGCTGCCGACCCCGCTGGCGTTCTGCGAGATCTTCCCGCCGGACGACTTCCCCCTGTACTTCTACCGCTACCCCAAAGCCCCGGATCTGGAGATCCGTGCAGACGAGCTCGACCTAGACGCGATCCGAGAAGCGCGCATCGTATGGGCCACCGTCACGGGGCTGTCGCAGGAGCCGAGCCGTGAGGCGACCCTGACCGCGCTTGGCGAACACCCCGGGCAGACCGTCATCGACCTGGACTACCGGCCGATGCTGTGGGCCGACCCCACCGAAGCCCCGCATTGGGCAGGGCTCGCCCTGGAACGCGCATCCGTGGCGATCGGAAACCTGGAGGAGTGCGAGGTCGCAGTGGGGGAGCGGGAGCCGCGCGCCGCGGCCCAGGCGATCCTGGACCGCGGGCCCGGCCTCGCCATCGTGAAGATGGGGCCGGGCGGCGTCCTCGCGGCGACCGCCGGCGAGGTGGTGGAGGTGCCGCCGGTCAAGGTCGGCGTCGTGAACGGGCTCGGCGCGGGCGACGCGTTCGGCGGCGCCGTCTGCCACGGCCTCCTCGCCGGATGGGACCTGCGGCGGACGATCGAGTTCGCGGGCGCCGCGGGCGCGATCGTCGCGTCCCGCATCGCCTGCTCCGCCGCGATGCCCGCCGCGGCCGAGGTCGCGGAACTGCTGGAGGAGCGGCGATGAAGTACCACCTTCCCGCGGGCACGGCCGCCGAGGGGCCGTACGGGCTCGTCGTGACCCCCGAGTCGGCCGGGTGGGCGCACTCGGCGCTGCGCGTCCTCGACCTGCCGGACGGCGGCTCCCACGAGTTCCCGACCGGCGAGTTCGAGACGATCGTGCTGCCGCTCGCCGGGTCCTGCGCGGTCGAGTGCGACGGCGAGCGGTTCGAGCTGATCGGCCGCGACGACGTGTTCAGCCGCGTCAGCGACTTCGCCTACGTCCCGCGCGACGCGCGGGTCACGGTGCGCGGGCGCGGCAGGTTCGCGCTGGCCGGGGCGCGCTGCGAGGCCCGGCTCGCGCCGCGCTACGGGCCCGCCCGGGACGTCCCGGTCGAGCTGCGCGGGGCTGGGGCCGCGAGCCGCCAGGTCAACAACTTCGGTACCCCGGAGGGCTTCCCGTTCGCCGAGAAGCTGATCGCGTGCGAGGTGCTGACGCCGGGCGGCTGCTGGTCGTCCTACCCGCCGCACAAGCACGACGAGGAGACCCCGGACGAGGCCGTCCTGGAGGAGATCTACTACTTCGAGGTCGCCCGCGAGGGCATGGCCTACCAGCGCGTCTACGGGGCGCCCGGACGCCCGATCGACGTGCTGGCGGAGGTTCGCAGCGGTGACGCGGTCCTGATCCCGCACGGCTGGCACGGGCCGTCCATGGCGCCGCCGGGGCACGACCTGTACTACCTGAACGTGATGGCCGGGCCGTCGCCGGAGCGTGCCTGGCGCATCTGCGACGACCCCGCGCACGCGTGGATCCGCGACACCTGGCCGGGGCAGCCGCTCGACCCGCGGCTTCCGCTGACCTCGGCGGAGGGACGGCCATGAGGCTCACGGTGGGGCAGGCCCTCGTCCGGTTCCTGGCGGCGCAGTACAGCGAGCGGGACGGGGAAGAGCGGCGCTTCTTCGCGGGCTGCTTCGGCATCTTCGGCCACGGCAACGTCGCGGGTGTCGGCCAGGCACTCCTGGAGCAGGCGCTGCTGGAGCACGCCGACGACTTCCCCTACTACATGGCCCGCAACGAACAGGCCATGGTCCACACCGCCTCCGGCTACGCCCGGATGAGCGACCGGCTCTCCACCTTCGCCTGCACGTCGTCCATCGGTCCTGGGGCGACCAACATGGTGACCGGCGCGGCCCTCGCCACCATCAACCGGCTGCCCGTGCTGCTCCTGCCGGGTGACATATTCGCCACGCGTCCGGCCAACCCGGTGTTGCAGGAGCTTGAGGACGCCCGGTCGTACGACGTCTCGGTCAACGACTGCTTCAAGCCCGTCTCGAAGTACTGGGACCGCATCAACCGTCCGGAGCAGCTCCCCAGTGCGCTGATGGCGGCGATGCGCGTGCTCACCGATCCGGCCGAGACGGGTGCGGTCACGCTGGCTCTGCCACAGGACGTCCAAGCCGAAGCCCATGACTGGCCTGAGGAGCTGTTCACCCGCCGTGTGTGGCGGATCCCTCGGCCCCTGCCCGAACCCGCCGCGCTGGACGAGGCGTCCGCGATCCTGCGGTCGGCCGAGCGTCCCCTCATTGTGGCCGGTGGCGGCGTCATCTACTCGCGCGCCACAGACGAACTTCGGGTGTTCGCCGAGCACACCGGTATCCCCGTGGCTGAGACCCAGGCGGGCAAGGGCGCCCTGCCCTGGGACCACCCCTGCTCTGTGGGGGCCATAGGCGCGACGGGCACGACCGCGGCCAACGCGCTCGCCCGCGACGCCGATGTCGTTCTCGGCATCGGCACCCGCTACAGCGACTTCACGACCGCGTCCCACAGCCTGTTCGCCGACCCGGACGTGCGGTTCGTCAACGTCAACGTCGCCAGGTTCGATGCGGCCAAGCTCGCGGGCACCACCGTCGTCGCGGACGCCAAGGAAGGCATCAGGGCTCTGCACGCCGCGATCAACGGTTACGGCGTCCCGGATGCCCACCGGGACCGGGCCAGGAGCCTGACGGCCGGCTGGAACGCCCAGGTCGACCGGGCCTGCGCGTCCCGGAATGGGGAACCGCCCGCCCAGGCGGAGGTGATCGGCGCCGTCAACGAGGTCAGCGGCCCCCGGGACGTCGTCGTCTGCGCGGCCGGGTCCATGCCGGGCGACCTGCACAAGCTCTGGCGGGCCGCGGACCCCAAGGGCTACCACGTCGAGTACGGCTACTCCTGCATGGGCTACGAGATCGCCGGCGGCCTCGGCGTGAAGATGGCCGCCCCGGACCGCGAGGTGTTCGTCCTCGTCGGCGACGGCTCGTACCTGATGATGGCGCAGGAGCTGGCCACGGCCGTCGCCGAGGGCGTCAAGCTGATCGTCGTCCTCGTCCAGAACCACGGGTTCGCCTCGATCGGGAACCTGTCGGAGTCGGTCGGCGCGGAGCGGTTCGGCACCCGCCACCGCGTCCGCACCGCCACCGGCCTCGACGGCGACCCGCTCCCCGTCGACCTGGCCGCCAACGCCGCCAGCCTCGGCGCAGGCGTGCTCCGCGCGGCAACCGCCGGCGAGCTGCGCGACGCGCTCGGCGAGGCGGTGAAGGCCGACCGGACCACGGTTATCCACATTGAGACGGACCCCTTGGCAGGCACCCTCGACAGTGCGGCATGGTGGGACGTCCCGGTCGCGGAGGTGGCGGCGCTGGACTCCACCAGGGAGGCTCGTGCCCGTTATGAGGGGGATCGGCGCGCACGGCGCCACCATCTGTGATCAACTCCTCTCACTGACCACTCGGGGAGAAACGGAGAGCACATTCCGATGAGAGGCGTTTTCTCGCGCGGGTCGGCCAAGGGGCTCGCGGTTCTGGCCGCCGGCGTGCTGGTGCTGAGCGCCTGCAGCGGCTCGGGCGGCAAGGAGGCCGAGGAGGACACCGGGGGCGAGGGTCCCCGGCTGGAGATCGCGATGGTGACGCACTCCGCCCCCGGTGACACCTTCTGGGACATCGTCCAGAAGGGCGCGCAGGCCGCCGCCGACAAGGACAACGTCGAGTTCCTGTACTCCGCGGACCCCGACGGCGGCAAGCAGGCCCAGCTGGTCCAGGCCGCGATCGACAAGAAGGTCGACGGCATCATCGTCACCCTCGCCAAGCCCGACGCGATGAAGGACGTCCTCGCCCGCGCCGCGGCCGCGAACATCCCGGTCGTGTCGATCAACTCCGGCCAGGAGGAGTCGGCGGGGCTCGGCGCCCTGGCGCACTTCGGCCAGGACGAGTCGATCGCGGGTGAGGCCGCCGGCACCGAACTGGGCGAGATCGGCGCCAAGAAGGCGCTGTGCGTGATCCACGAGCAGGGCAACGTGGGCCTGGAGGCCCGCTGCGACGGGGCGCGCAAGACGTTCGACGGCGACCTGGAGAACCTGTTCGTCCAGGGCTCGAACATGCCGGACGTCAAGTCGTCCATCACCGCCAAGCTCCAGTCCGACAAGGGCATCGACGGGATCCTGACGCTGGGCGCGCCGTTCGCCGCCACCGCGGTCGACTCGGTGAAGGAGGTCGGCAGCGAGGCGCGGATCGGCACGTTCGACCTCAACAAGGACCTCATCGCCCTGCTCAAGGCCGGCGACATCGAGTTCGCCGTCGACCAGCAGCCGTACCTGCAGGGCTACGAGGCCGTCGAGGCGCTGTGGCTGCTGAAGCGCAACGGCAACGTCCTCGGCGGCGGCCGCCCCGTCCTGACCGGCCCGGCGATCGTCACCAAGGACAACGCCGCCGAGCTGGAGGAGTTCGCCAACCGGGGGACGCGGTGACCGACGCGGTCGCCGAACCGCCGGTGGCCGGCCGGGGCTCCGACGAACGGCTGGCCCGGCAGTCGCCGCTGCGGCGGCTGCTGGGCCGGCCGGAGCTCGGCGCGCTCCTCGGCGCGGTCGCGCTGTTCGTGTTCTTCTCCGTCGTCGCGGACGCCTTCCTGCGCGCCGGCTCGTTCTCGACCGTGCTGTACGCCAGCTCCACGTTCGGGATCATGGCGGTCGGGGTGTCGCTGCTGATGATCGGCGGCGAGTTCGACCTGTCCGCCGGGGTGATGGTGACGTCCTCGGCACTGATCGCCGCCCTGACCGCCTACCAGTTCACGCTGAACGTGTGGGCGGGCGTGGCGATCTCGCTCGTGCTGACGCTGGCCCTCGGAATGGTCAACGGCCTGCTCTACGTCTGGACGAGGCTGCCGAGCTTCATCATCACGCTCGCCATGTTCTTCATGCTGGCGGGCCTGAACCTCGGCGTGACCAAGGCCCTCACCGGCAACGTCGCCAGCGACTCCGTCCGCGACATGGACGGCTTCGACGCGGCCCGCGCGGTCTTCGCCTCCGACCTGGACGTGCTCGGCCTCCGCGTCAAGATCACAGTGCTGTGGTGGCTGCTGTTCGTGGTCGTCGCGACCTGGATCCTGCTGCGCACCCGCACCGGCAACTGGATCTTCGCCGTGGGCGGCTCGGCCGCCAGCGCCCGCGCGGTCGGCGTCCCGGTCGCCCGCGTGAAGATCGGCCTGTTCATGGGCGTGGCGTTCTGCGCCTGGTTCTCCGGCATGCACCTGGTGTTCGCGTTCGCGACCATCCAGTCCGGCGAGGGCGTCGGCAACGAGTTCCTGTACATCATCTGCGCGGTCATCGGCGGATGCCTGCTGACCGGCGGCTACGGGTCGGCGATCGGCGCGGCGATCGGCGCGTTCATCTTCGGCATGACGAACAAGGGCATCGTGTACGCCGAGTGGAACCCGGACTGGTTCCGGTTCTTCCTCGGCGCGATGCTGCTCATCGCCACCGTGGTGAACCTGATCGTCCGGCGCAGAGTGGAGCGGACGCCATGACCGGCGGGAAGGACGCGCCGCTGCTCAGGCTCAGCGGCGTCGGGAAGAGCTACGGCAACGTCATCGCGCTGCGGGACGTGAGCCTGGAGGCGTCCGAGGGGGAGGTGACGTGCGTCCTCGGCGACAACGGGGCGGGCAAGTCCACGCTCATCAAGGTCGTCGCCGGGCTGCACCGCCACGACACCGGCACCTACGAGGTGCAGGGTGAGCGGGTCGTGTTCGACTCGCCCCGCGACGCCCTCGACCGCGGCATCGCGACCGTCTACCAGGACCTCGCGGTCGTCCCGCTGATGCCGGTCTGGCGCAACTTCTTCCTCGGCTCGGAGAAGCGCAGGGGCTTCGGCCGCATGGACGTCGCGTTCATGCGGTCCACCACCCACGCCGAGATGGCCGCGATGGGCATCGACCTGCGCGACGTCGACCAGCCCATCGGCACCCTGTCCGGCGGCGAACGCCAGTGCGTGGCGATCGCCCGCGCCGTCTACTTCGGCGCGAAGGCCCTCGTCCTGGACGAGCCCACCGCGGCCCTCGGCGTCAAGCAGGCCGGCGTCGTGCTCCGCTACATCGTCCAGGCCCGGGAGCGGGGCCTCGCGGTCGTCTTCATCACCCACAACCCGCACCACGCCTACCCGGTGGGCGACCGCTTCCTGATCCTCAACCGGGGCCAGAGCATCGGCTACCACACCAAGGACGAGATCACCCGCGACGAGCTGACCGGCCTCATGGCCGGGGGCAGGGAGCTGGAGGAACTGGCCCACGAACTCGACGCGGCAGGCTCCCCGGCCGCCACCCGCATCAAGAAGGAGGCCGAGACGCTCAACCCCGCCGACGGCTGACCCGCCCCGGGGGGCCGTCGGGGGTCACCCGGAGGTGAGCCAGGCGCGGCAGAGCCACCAGGCGTTGACGGCGCCGAACGTGTCGGACGTGTCGATCCCGGTGACCTCGCTGAAGCGCCGGACCCGGTTCCGCACCGTGTTGGGGTGCACGAACAGGCGTCCGGCCGCTCCGGTCACGTCGCGCCGCGCCTCCAGCCAGGCGCACACCGCGCGGGCGACCGGCTCGGCGCTCGCGCCGAGCTCCGCCCACGCCGCCCGGTACCGTTCGAGCAGGACCGACGCCAGGTCGGACCGGTCGGCGACCGCGGCGAGGACGGCGACGTCCGCGGCGTGCACCGCCCCCGCCCGCCCGACCGCCTCGGCCGCCCCCAACGCGGACACCGCCAACCGCCGCGCAGCCGCCAAATTCTCCACCTCCACAGGCCCCGCCACCCCGACCACCACATCGGACTGGTCGTTGTTCGGTGCCGGTGGTCGAGGGGTCAGCGCCACCAGGAGGCCGTCGAGTAGGGCTGACAGGGGTGGGGGTGTCGGGTGTGTGCGGCGCCACCAAGGGGCGGGGCTGGTGGTGGGGCGGGTTACCAGGAGCCACAGGGGGGCGCCGGGTGGGAGGCCGGCTTCGGCGGAGGCGAGGGCGGCGGCGGAGCCGCCGTCCAGGAGGCGGCGGAGGACGGCCGCGTCGCGCTCGCCCGGTCCCGGCTCCCCGCCCGCCTGCGCCTCGCGGTGCGCCGTGATCAGCCTGGACCGGACGGCCTCCGCCCAGTCGTCGTACAGCTCCCGCGCGTCCAGGACCAGGCCCGCGCCGACGCCCTCGGCGGCCGCGACCTCCCGCGCCCTGGCCCAGATGGCGCGCTCGGCGACGTGGATGGCGCTCAGCACCGCCTCGATGGGCACGCCCTGCCGCGCCCGGGTGACGCCGAGCTCGGCCACGAACGACAGCTCCGCCTCGGTGGGGCCGCGCCGGGCCGCGATCGCGCGGGTCGCGGCGGCGAGCAGCGCCCGGGTGTGCCCGGCGATGTCGGCGGTCGAGAGCACCGAGACCTCCCGGACCATCGACGACACTCCGGCGACGACGGACGGCAGCAGGTCCTTCTCGGCGGTGACGCGCTCGATGAGGTCGATCACCGGAGTCCAGTCGGTGTCAGTTTTCACGGAACCGATTGTGGTGGGCTACAAGGCGGACCACCAAACGCGTGACTCCGTCCATGTTTGCGGGCGGGCGCTCATGCATAAGGTTGGACCTCACCACAAATGGACCTGTCCAAGGGAGTTGTGCATGACCTGCCGTGTCGCCGTCATCGGTGCCGGGGCCGCCGGAATTGCCACCGGCAAGGCGATGCTCGACGCGGGCCTGGAGGTCGTGCTCTACGAGAAGGGCGACCGTCCCGGCGGGTTGTGGGCGCGGGACAACGCCAGCGGCCTGTCGCCCGCGTACGCGTCCCTGCACACCAACACCAGCAAGGGGCGCACCGAGTTCGCCGACCTCCCGATGCCCCGGTCATGGCCGGACTACCCGTCCGCCGACCTGGTCGCGGAGTACCTCGCCGACTACGCGGAGCGGTTCGGCGTCGTCCCGCACATCAGGTTCCACAGCGAGGTCGTCTCCGTCGAACGGGACGGGCCCGAGTGGATCGTGACGACCGACGACGGGGAGGCCGGCCGCTTCGACGCCGTGGTCGTCGCGAACGGGCACAACTGGGACCCTCGCTGGCCCGACCCCGCCTACCCCGGCACGTTCACCGGGATGCAGATCCACGCCCACGACTACCGGACCCCCGGCATCTTCCGCGACCGGCGGGTGCTGGTCGTGGGCATGGGGAACTCGGCCATGGACATCGCCGTGGACGCCTCCCACGTCGCGCACGGCCCCGTCCTGCTGTCGGCGCGGCGCGGCGTCCACATCGTCCCGAAGTACCTGTTCGGACGGCCGGCGGACGCGACGGGCGGCGCCCTCGCCGTCCTGCCGTGGCGGCTGCGCCAGCGCGTCGCCGAGACGATGCTGCGGCTGGCGGTGGGCGACCCGCAGGACTACGGCCTGCCCGCCCCTGCCGGCGGCCTCTTCCAGAACCACCCCACGATCAGCGACACGATCCTGCACCGGCTGACCCACGGCGAGGTCGAGGCGCGGCCCGGCATCGAGCGCCTGGACGGGGAGAAGGTCGTGTTCGCCGACGGCACCGCCGACCCCGTGGACGTGATCGTGTGGGCCACGGGCTACCGGGTCGGCCTCCCGTTCCTGCCGTCCGCGCTGGTGGGGGACGACCCGGAGCGGCTGCCGCTGTACAAGCGCGTCTTCCACCTGGACGAGCCGAGCCTGGCGTTCGTCGGCCTGATGCAGTCCACCGGCGCGGCGCTGCCCATCGTGGAGGCCCAGGCGAAGCTGGCCGCGGCGTACTTCTCCGGCGGGTACGCGCTGCCGCCCGCGCCGGAGCGGCGCCGCGCCGTCGTCCGTGACCTGCGCGCCGCGACCGCCCGCTGGGGCGACCGGCGCCCCATGATGCGCGTCGACTTCGACCGGTACGTCGCCGAGCTGCCCCGGGAGGCGCGGGCCGGCCGGGACAGGCTCGCCCGCGGCGCCCGCCCCTTCACCCCGACGGACCGTGAGGAGAGCACCCGCATGAACGAAGCGGACCGGAGAGGCGCGGGCACGGCCCGGCACCGGCCGGGCGCGCGGCCGCCGGGGGACCGCGACCCGCGCGGCCTGCGGGTCCTCGTCACCGGCGCGTCGGGCACGTTCGGCAGGGCGATCAGCACCCGGCTGACCGGCCTCGGCGCCCGCGTCGTCGGCCTGGACGCCGCGCCGCGCCCCGGCGACCCCGTCGAGGTCATCGCCTGCGACCTCACCGACGACGCGGCCGTCCCGGCGGCGGTGGCGGCGGCGATCGAGAAGCTGGGCGGGCTCGACGTGCTCGTCAACAACGCCGGGATCGGCGGCCCCGCCCCGGCCGAGCTGCCGCCCGGCGACGAGGTGCGCCGCCAGCTCGAGGTCAACCTCCTCGGCACCTGGCGGGTGACCGCCGCGTGCGTGGACGCCCTCGTCGAGTCGCGCGGACGCGTCGTCATGCTGTCCTCGCGGATGGCCGTCATGCAGCTTCCCCTGGCCGCGGCCTACGGCGCGTCCAAACGAGCGCTCGTCGCATATGCGGACGCTCTTCGCATGGAACTCGGAACGCACGTCGGCGTGACATGCGTGTACCCTTCGGCCGTGCGGAGCCCGATCCATGACTCGACCGCGGCGGCGGGGCTCTCCCTTGAGGGCATGAGCCGCTACGAACCCCTCGACGGCGTGGTGGACGCGGTGCTGCGCGCCGCTCTCTCGCGCCGCCCCCGCCGGGACGTGACGACGACCCGCCGCGGCGCCGTCGAGTTCTTCCTCGCCCGGCACGTGCCCGGGCTGACCGACCGGATCGTCGCGCGGACGTTCGCCGACCGGGTCCGCTCGGGGGCGTTCAAGGGCGCCGAGCTGGCGGCCGGTGCCGTCCGCCGCCACACTGGCCGAGCATGAGCACCACGGAGAGGAAGTCGCTGCCGGGTCCGGCGACGCGGCCCCGCGCCCGCGACCTCGTCGGCTACTCCGCCGGCTCGCTCGGGATGGGCGTGTGGGTCACCGTCCCGGGGCTGCTGCTGCTCTACTTCATGACGCACACGCTCGGCGTGTCCCCGTTCCTGGCCGGCCTCACCCTGCTGCTGCCGAAGGTCCTGGACGCGATCGTGCATCCGTGGTTCGGCTCGGTGTCGGACCGGCAGGCGCGCCGCGACGGGCACCGGCGCCGCCTGCTGCGCTGGGGGCTGCTGCTGGCGATCGCCTGGATCGGGCTGTTCTCGGTGCCGGCGGGGTTCTCCGGCTGGTCGGCGGCGCTGTGGGTCGGCGGCTTCTACATCCTCGGCAACGTCCTTTACGCCTGCTTCCAGGTGCCGTACCTGACGACGCCGTCCGACCTGAAGATCGGGTACCACGAGCGCACCCGCGTGTTCATGTACCGGATGCTGCTGCTGACGGTCGGCCTGCTCGGCGCGGGCGTCGCGGCTCCGGCGCTGGTCGCGTCGGGCGGACGCGATGACTACGCTCGGATGTCGGTCCTGCTCGCCGGAGTCCTCGTGCTCACCGGCGTCGTCGCGATCGTGTTCATCCGGCGGCTCGCCGACCACTCCGGTTTCCGGATCCCGGACGGGGACCACGCGCACTCCGTCATCGACGACCTTCGCATCACGTGGCGGGACCGCGACTTCCGCGCCCTGACGCTGTCGTACCTGTTCACCGGCATCACCACGCACATCTTCCTCGCGGCGGTGCCGTTCTACACCGAGTACACGTTCGACGACGAGCGGCTGACCGCGGTGTTCATGGGGGCGTTCCTCGTCCCCGCGGCGGTCGCCGGGCCCATCTGGAAGAAGGTGTCGGAGCGCGCGGGCAAGCAGCGCTGCCTGCTGATCTGCCAGGTCGTCTTCGTCTTCGGGTCGCTCGCCCTGTGGCCGGGGGAGGCGATGGGCGTGCTGCCGACGCTCGCGGTGATCGTCGTGCTCGGCTCGGCGTTCGCGGGCCTCCAGCTCTTCGCGTTCTCCCTGATCCCCGACATCGTGGCCGCCGCCGAGGCCCGGGGCACGGCCCGCGCCGGCGCCTACACCGGCGTGTGGACGGCGACGGAGGCGACCGGCACCGCCATCGGCCCCTACGTGTACTCGGCGGTGCTCGCCGCGGGCGGCTTCGTCTCCACGACCGAGGGGCGGGCCGTCGCGCAGTCGGACTCCGCGATCCTGGCGCTGCTCATCGGCGTGACGGTGGTGCCCGCCGCGCTGATGGCGGTCGCGGTCGCGTTCCAGCGCCGCTTCGCCCTCGACCGCGCCCCCGCCCGCTGACCCCCGCCCGTCACCGCCGTGCGGGCGCTCACTCGTCCGCGGTGTGGATCCTCAGCGCCTGGTGCACGACGTCGGGGACGGCGTGCGCGCGCAGGCCGCGCAGGAGATCGCGCCAGTCCGCGGACCAGCCCGCGCGGGGGCCGTGCCGCTCGGTGAGGGCGCACGCGAACAGGCCGCCGGCGAGGTCGCCGCGCGCGGCGAGCCGGGCCGCGTGGGGGTGCGCCTCCTCGGGGGCGGGCCGGGCGTGTTCGGTGTACTCGGACGGCCCGGTGGCGAGGGCGTCCGCGACGTCCAGGACGGCCAGGACGCCGAGTCCCGCGCACCTCCCGGCCAGCGCGTCGATCTCGCCGGCGGCGCCGGGCCCGTCCCAGCGGAGGACGGCGGCGGCCAGTTCGGTCGCGACCGGCTCGGGAAGGCGGCCCTCCACCGCCTGCACTGCGCGCTCCCCGAGCGTCCGGTGCCGGGCGGAGGCGTCCCGCACCGCCTCGGCCAGCGCGACCAGTCGCTGGAACGCCGGCAGGTCGCGTTCGGGCTCGGCGTCGGGCACGGCCGGGGCGGCGGCGAGCCCGGCGGCGGCACCGCCGAGCTCGGCGGCTCCGATGCCGGTCGTGACGCAGCGGACGAGGGCGTGCACCGCGTCCCGCCAGGCGCGGGTCTCGTCCAGGTCGGTGACGAGGCCGGCGAGCAGGGCGGGCGCTTCCGGCGCCCACGGCGCCCAGGTGGCGACGGCGGGCAGCGCCGCGGCGCGGGCCTCCGGGTCGGCGGAGCGCGCGACCCGCAGCACCAGCGCGGCGTAGCGGCTCCGGAACCGCTCCTCGACGTACACGGGCGGCGTGCCGAGCACCTGCCGGGCGAGGTCGCGCGGACCCTCCGCGGCCTCGGCCAGGATCCGCCGCGCGACCGGCTCGTCCAGGCGGTCGCGGACGGCGGAGGCGATCGCGGCCCGGACGTCCCGGTGCTGGCCGGGGTCGTCCCAGGCGGCGGCGAGGGCGTCCATGGCGTCCGGCACCCGGTTGCGGAGCAGGATCCGCGCGGCCTCCTTCCGCGCGGTGATCTTGCCGTCCGCCAGCACCGGCCGGAGCATCGCCGACAGCGCCGACGGCGGGACGAACCGCGCCGCCCGGGCCGCGGCGTAGACGGCGACGTGCGCGTCGTCCGACTCGGCGCGGGCGAGCAGCTCGGGCAGGACCTCCTGCGGGGAGCGGGTCCACGGGAGGACGGTGAGCGCGATGCGGCGGATGTACGGGTCGCCGGACTCGAAGTAGGGGCGCAGCCGGGACGCCTCCGTCCCGGGGATCCGCGCCAGGGCCGAGACGGCGGCCGCCCGGTCGGTGGCGGGCGCCTCCCCGTCCGCCGCCACCCGTTCGAGCAGGGCGCGGTAGGCGTCGCGCTGCCGGGCCGTCCAGCGGTCCGCCCAGGCCGGGACGATGCGCGGCACGTAGGTGACGTCGGGTCGCCGGAAGCGCCCGGCGGGGGTGCTCCCGGCGAGGACCAGGTCGAGGAGGTCGGTGCGCTCGCGGGCGATGGCCGCCAGGACCGCCGGGACCGCGACCGACGACGGGTCGCGGGCCACGACCCGCCCGGCGCGTTCGGCGCGGGTTCCGGGCGCGGCGAGCCACAGCGTGATCGCCTGGGTGAGGACGCCGTCGTCGCGGGCGTCGAGGGCCGCCTCCAGGGCGTCCTGCAGTACCGGGACGCGGTGCGCGCGGCGGCGCAGCGCCCGTGCGGCCAGCAGCGCGAGCCGGTGGTCGTCGCGGCGCGCGCCCGCCTCCAGGCGCGGTGCGAGCATCGCCGCGAGCAGGTGCTCCTGCCCGCGCCGCAGCACCCGGTCGAGGCCGCCGAGGGCGAGCGAGCCCGTACTGCCGGCCACCCGGTCCACCATCTCCAGGCCGGAGACGAGGAGCTCCGCGTCGTCGTGCACGGCGCCCTGGCGGCACAGCGCCGCGGCGATCCGGCCGATCTGGTGCCGGGTCTGGTGGGAGGTGTCGCGGGCCTTCAGCGCGTCGTCCGCGAGCCGCCCGGCCGCCGCCGCGGGCCCGGCGCGCAGCAGCCCCTCCGGGACGGACGTCAGCGCGTACAGCGCGCTGAGCCGGACGGGATCCTGCTCGTTGCGCAGCCGCGCGAGCGACTCCAGCGCCGCGCCGAGCACCGCCGGGTCGCCGGAGCGGCCCGCGCACCGGATGAGCAGCGCGTAGCCGGTGGCGCGCTCGTCGGCGTCCGGCCTGCGGGTCAGCTCGCCGAGGATCGGCAGGGCCTCCTCGTACGGCAGGAACGCCGCCATCGCCCACGTCCGGGACGGCGTCTCGGCGACCTTGCGCAGGCCCATCATGCGGCGGGCCTCCCGGTACCGCAGCGCGCGCGGGAGGACCTCCAGCAGGTCCTCGTCCAGCTCGGCGGCGCCGCGGTCGACGCCGCGCATCGCCGCCTCGAAAACCGCCTCTCGGCAGCTCGGCGGGAACGCCGCCAGCAGCCGCCGCAGCGCGCCCGCGTCCTCCCGGACGGCGCGCGCGACGGCGGCCATGTCGCGGTCGCCGAGCCGCGCGAACCGGTCCCGGACGGACCTGCGGTGCAGCAGGACGCCCAGGTCCGCGCGGTGCGAGTCCGACAGCAGCAGGGCGAGCATCCGCTCCGGCTCGGCGTCCAGCAGCGCACCGGCCGCGGGGTGCAGCGGCCGCGGCAGCGGCCGGGTACGGCAGTGGCGCTCCAGCAGCCGGACGACCCGGCCGGGGTCGTGCCGCAGCGCCGCCGCGACACCGGGCGCGTGGTGGAACCACCAGGCGTTCCGCGCCGCCTCGGGCAGCTCGGCGAGGCTGCGCTCGGCGTGGCCGAGCACGGCGTCCGGGTGGGCGCGGCCCAGCGCCGCCCAGTTCCCGACGGCGTGCGCGAGCCCGTCGAGCCGCTCGGCCACGGCGGGCGCGGCGCAGGCGGGCAGCAGCGTCGCCGCCTCCTGGTCGCCCCAGCGGTCCGCGACCCGGCTGACGAGCGCGTCGGCCAGGTCGCCGCGCCGGTACTTGCGGACGGCCTCGTACAGCGCCGCGCGCACCGCCGCGGGGGCGTCCTCCAGCCCGTCGAGGAACGCCCCCGGCGCGGCGCCGTACCGGACCGCCAGCCGGATCGCCCGGCAGGCCAGGCCGGCGTCCGGGTCGCCCGTCGCCCGCACCAGGTGCGCCACGGACGCCTCGTCCCGGGCGGCCGCCGCGACGAACAGCGCCAGCGACCGCTCGTAGTGGCCCCGCCGGGACAGCTCGTCCAGCAGGGCCGCGAGGGCGGGGTCGCCGGACAGGCCGCGCAGGTCCGCCAGCCGGCGGCAGCGGGCCTTGAACGGCAGCGGTTCGATCTCGGTCAGGAGCTCCTCGGCGCGCATGGCACGCCATCCTGCCCGACCGAAGATCCCGTTTTCAGGTGATTATCCGGCCGCGGGGTGCGGGATCGACTTGTGCTCCAGGTAGGCGTGCAGGCCCTCGGGGCCCAGTTCGCGGCCCAGGCCGCTGCTCTTGTAGCCGCCGAACGGGGTGTTCGGGTCGAGGGTGTACATGTTGACGCCGCAGCTGCCGGTGCGGATGCGGCGGGCGACCTCGACGCCGTGGTCGACGTCGGCCGTCCAGACCGAGCCGCCCAGGCCGTACTCGCTGTCGTTGGCGATGCGGACGGCGTCCGCCTCGTCGTCGTAGGGGATGAGGACGAGGACCGGGCCGAAGATCTCCTCGCGGGCGATGCGCATGTCGTTGGCGACGTCGCCGAACACGGTCGGCGCGACGTACCAGCCGCGGTCGTGCGGGCGGTTCAGGCCGCCGGTGATCAGCTTGGCCCCCTCGTCCTGCCCGACGCGGATGTAGTTCTCCACCCGCTCCTGCTGCCGCCTGGCGACGAGCGGGCCGATCTCGGTGCCGTAGTCGGCGGGGTCGCCGACGGCGAGGCCGCCGACCATGGCGGCGAGGGCGTCGGCCACCTCGTCGTAGCGGCGGCGGGACGCGAGGATGCGGGTCTGCGCGGCGCACGCCTGGCCGTTGTTCATCAGCGCCGCCAGCTTGAAGCCCTCGACGGTGGCGGCCAGGTCGGCGTCGTCCAGGATGATCGCGGCGGACTTGCCGCCGAGTTCCAGGGTGACGCGCTTGAGCTGCTCGCCGCAGACCGCGCCGATCTTGCGTCCGGCGGCGGTGGAGCCGGTGAACGAGACCTTGTCGACGTCCGGGTGCGCGACGAGGTGCGCGCCGACCTCGCGGCCCGCCGGGACGATGTTGACGACCCCGGCCGGGATCCCGGCCTCCTTGATCCACTCGGCGAGGAGGTAGGTGTCCAGGGGCGTCTCGGGGGACGGCTTGGCCACCACGGTGCAGCCGGCGATGAGGGCCGGGGCGAGCTTGAGCATCAGCGTGAACTGCGGGACGTTCCACGGGACGATCGCCGCGACAACACCGGCCGGCTCCTGGGTCACGGTGACCGGGCCGAGCATGCCCTGCCGCTCCTCCTCCCACGTGTAGGAGGCGGCGAGGTCCACGTAGTACTGCAGCACCATCTGCGGGATGGCGGCCTGGCCGAACACCGAGAACATGATCGGCGAGCCCATCTCGGCGGTGACGAGGTCGGCCATCTCCTGCTGCCGCTCGGCGTAGATGGACGACAGCCGCCCGACGATCTCGGCGCGCTCCGCGGGCGTCATCCGCGGCCAGGGGCCCTCGTCGAAGGCGCGCCGCGCGGCGGCGACCGCCGCGTCGATGTCGGCCTCGGTGCCCTCGGGCACCCTGCCGAGGACCTCCTCGGTGTGCGGGGAGATGACGTCGATCGTGCCGGTGCCGGCCGGTGCGGCCCACTCGCCGCCGATGAACAGCCGATCGTGCTCACGCATGCTGCCGTGCCTCCTGACCGAGTGCTTGCTTGGGGTGCTTGCTTGGGGCACAGCATCGCACGCCGGCCCGCCCGGCGGAAGAGCGATGAGACTCGCGTCTCACCTGGAGTCTGCTCCGGCTGGAGCGGTCAGAGAAGGTGGGTGTTGGGTTCGCGCGCGCGGGGGGCCAGGTCGGGGATCTCGGTGAGCGCGACGCCCGCCGACGTGAGGATCTCCGCGCCCCTGCCCTCGGTGAAGAGGGCCGGTTCCCGCCAGGCGAACACGACGCGCCGCACGCCGGACGCGACGATCAGCTCGGCGCACGGCCGGGGCCGGGACGCCCGGTGCCCGCACGGTTCGAGGGAGCTGTAGACGGTCGCGCCGGCCAGCTCGCCGGCCGTCTTGGCGAGGGCGGCCTCCTCGGCGTGGTCGTGCGGGTCGTCCTCGCGGGAGAAGCCGCGCGCGATCTCCCGGCCGTCCGCGCCGACGATCACCGCGCCGACGGAGAACGCGGTGGCCGACGGCGGGCACAGCCTCGCCAGGTCGCACGCCAGCTCCAGCCAGGCCCGGTCGGGGTCACCCACGCGCGTTCCCGACCAGGTAGCGCAGCAGCGCGAGGTCGCCGATGCGGGTGGCCTCCGCGAGCCGCATCGGGCGCTCCGGCGACTGCGGGAACACCCCGGACCGGACGAAGCGCGGCGCCGCCGGGTCGCCGATGAAGAACGGCGCGACCACGAGCTGCAGCTCGTCCACCAGGTCCGCGGTCAGGAACAGCGTGTGCACCCCGCCGCCGCCCTCGACCATGAGCCGCCGGACGCCCCGCGCGGCCAGGTCGCCGAGCACCCGCGGCAGCGACAGGGGGTCGCCGGCGTCCACGACCTCGGCGAGGCCGTCCAGCCGCGGCGCCAGCTCCCCGGCCGCGGCGGACGGCGCGTACACCAGCTTCGGCGCGTCCCCCGTGGTGAAGAACCGCGCGCCGGGGTCGAGGTCGCCGCTCCAGGTCAGCGTCACCTTGGTCAGGTCGGCCGGCTGCCCGCGCGCGACCCGCTTGGCGCGCCGCGCCTCGGAGCGGATCAGCAGTTTGGGGTCGTCGGCCCGGACGGTCCCGGCGCCGACGAGGATGGCGTCGCAGCCGGCGCGGACCGCGTCGACGCGGTCGAAGTCCGCGGCGCTGGACAGCCGCAGCCGCTCCGGGGTCGCGTCGTCGATGTAGCCGTCTGCGGACATCGCGCAGCTCAGCAGCACGTACGGACGATCACTCACGCCGCAACCCTACGGGAGCCCCGGCGGCCGGGGCCGCGCGGCCATCGAAGATCGTTTGGGATGACACGGCGTTTCTGCGCGGGATGTGTCGGAGGGGGTGCCTATGGTTGCTGCGACATGCGATTCCTGCACACCTCCGACTGGCATCTCGGCAGGTCCTTCCACCGCGAGGACCTGCTGGCCGCGCAGGCGGCGTTCGTCGACCACCTGGTCGCGACCGCCGCGGCGGAGCGGGTCGACTGCGTGCTCATCTCCGGGGACGTCTACGACCGGGCGCTGCCGCCCGTCGACGCCGTCCGGCTGTGCGACGAGGCGCTGCGGCGGCTCGCCGCCCTCACCCGGGTGGTGCTCATCGCGGGCAACCACGATTCGGCGCGGCGCCTCGGCTTCGGGGCGGAGTTGATGGACGACGCGGGCGTCCACATCCGCACCGACTTCGCCCGGGTCGGGGAGCCCGTCATCGTCGGGGACGCCGCCGTCTACGGCATCCCCTACCTGGAGCCCGAACTCGTCCGCCACCCCTGGGACCTGGACGAGCGCAGCCACGCCGCCGCGCTCACCGAGGCGATGCGCCGCATCCGGGCGGACGCCGCGGGCCGCGCGGAGCGGCCGGTCGTGCTGGCGCACGCGTTCGTGACCGGCGGCGAGGCCAGCGAGAGCGAACGCGACATCTCGGTCGGCGGGTCGTCGCAGGTGGCGGCGTCGGTGTTCGAGGGCGCCGACTACGCGGCGCTCGGCCACCTGCACGGCCGGTGGAGCGTCACCGACCGCGTCCGCTACTCGGGCTCGCCGCTCGCGTACTCGTTCTCCGAGGCCGACCACGTCAAGGGCTCCTGGCTGGTCGAACTGCGCGACGGCGCGGTCGCGGCCGAGTTCGTGGAGGCGCCCGTCCCACGCCGCCTGGCCCGCCTCAAGGGACGCCTCGACGACCTGCTCACCGACCCCTCGCACGAGCCGCTCGAAGACCGCTGGCTCCAGGTCACGCTCACCGACCCGCGCCGCCCGTCCGCCGCGATGGAGCGGCTGCGCCGCCGGTTCCCGCACGCGCTCGTCCTCGGCTTCGAGCCGGAGGGCGGCGGGACGGACGGGGCCCGCACCTGGTCCGAACGCGTCCGCGAACGCTCCGCCCTGGAGATCGCGGACGACTTCGTCGCCGAGGTCACCGACGGCCCCGCGACCGAAGCCGAGCGGGCCCTCCTGCACGAGGCGTTCGAGCACTGCCGCCGCCGGGAGGCCCTGGCGTGAGGCTGCACCGGCTGCGGATCACGGCGTTCGGTCCCTTCTCCGGCACCGAGGAGATCGACTTCGACGCGCTGTCGGACGCCGGGCTCTTCCTCGTCCAGGGCCGCACCGGCGCCGGGAAGACGAGCATCCTCGACGCGGTGTGCTTCGCGCTGTACGGGCAGGTCCCGGGCGCGCGCAACGCCGCGAAGGGGCTGCGCAGCGACCACGCGGCCCCCGGGACGGGCCCGTCCGTGGTGCTGGAGACGACGATCCGCGGCCGCCGCCTGCGCATCACCCGGTCGCCCGCGTGGGAGCGGCCGAAGCTGCGCGGCACCGGGACCACCGCCGAGCACGCCAAGGTCATCCTGGAGGAGCTCGAGGACGGCACGTGGGTCGGGCTCACCACCCGGCTCGACGAGGCGGGCGACCTCGTCTCCCGGCTGCTCGGGATGACGGCCGTCCAGTTCTGCCAGGTCGCACTGCTGCCGCAGGGCGAGTTCGCCGGGTTCCTGCGGGCCGGGGCCGACGAGCGCCGCAGGGTCCTGGAGCGGCTCTTCGCGACCGAGGTCTTCACGCAGGTCGAGAAGTGGCTGGCCGACCGGCGGGCGGCGAGCGGGCGCGAGGCCGCCGAGCTGGGCGCGGCGGCGTCCTCGATCGCCGGCCGCATCGCCGAGACGACGGGCGCCCCCTCGCCGCTCGGGGAGCGCCCGGCGGTCCCGGCGCCGCGCCGGCCCGAGCCCGCCCCCGAACCGGCCGCCGACATCGAGGCGCTGCCCGCGTGGGCCGCCGAGCTCGCCGCCGGCCACGCTGACGTCCGCGCCGTCACCGCCGAGCTGCGTCAAGAAGTCAAGACACAGCTCGAAGCCGCCCGCCGGGCACTGGAGGACGCCAGGGCCCTCACCGACCGGCAGCGCGGCCACGCCGACGCGCTCGCCCGCCGGGACGCCCTGCGCGCGCACGCCGAGGAGAAGTCGCGCATGGCGTCGCGGCTGTACGCCGCGGAGCGCGCCGGCCGGGCCGTCCCGCTGGTGCACGCCGTCCAGGCCCGGCACGCGGAGGCGCGGCGGGCGCGCCGGTGGGCCGACGAGAAGCGCGCCGAGGCCGGGGCGCTCCTGCCGCCGAACGCCTCGGAGGACGTGCTGGTCAAGGCCGAGCGGGCCCGCCGTGACGAGATCGCGAAGCTGGAGCGCGCCCGCGGTGAGGTGGCCAGGCTCCGGCAGGTCGAGGACGAGCGGGCGGCGCTGGCCCGCGAGCTGGCCGAGCTGGAGCCCAGGGAGGCGCGGCTCGCCGCGACCCTCGCCGAACTGCCCGGAATCGTCGCCGCCCGCCGGACCGAGCTGGAAGCGGCCAACATCGCGGCGGCGGGACGCCCCGGAGCGGAGGCCGCCGTCCAGGAGGCCGGGCGGCGGCTCGACGCGGCGCACCGCCGCGACCAGCTGGAGCATCGCCTCGCCGAAGCGGAGGCGGGGTACCGGTCGGCGGTCGATGCCGCGCAGGCGGCCAAGGAACGGGTCCTCGACCTGCGGCAGGTGCGGCTGGACGGGATGGCGTCCGTCCTCGCCGGGGAGCTGCGGGACGGCGAGCCCTGCCGGGTCTGCGGCTCGACCGAGCACCCGGACCCCGGCGCGCCGTCCGGCGACATCCCGGACGAGGCGGAGATCGAGCGCGCGCAGGCCGAGGCGGACGAGGCCCAGGAGGCCCGGGAGCGGGCCGGGACCGCCCTGGAGGGGTTGCGTTCCGAACGCGACCATGCGCTGGAGACCGCCGGGGAGGCCGACGCCGAGACCATCGCCGGGGAACTCGAAGAGGCGGAACTGGCGCTGCAGGCCGTGAACGCCCGCGCGGCGGAGGCCGAACGGCTTGAGGGTGCTCTCCTCCGGGACGAGCAGGAACTCGAAAACGTCCGCGAGGAGCACGAGGCGGTCTCGCGCGACCTCGCGGCGAACCGCGCACGCGACCCGGATCTCGCGGTGGAGCAGGCCAGGCTGTCCGCCGAGCTCGACGAGGCGCGCGGCGAGGACGCGACGATCGAGGCGCGCATCGCCCGGCTCGGTCGCGAGGCGGGCGTGCTCGCCGCGACGATCGAGGCGCTGCGCGAATCCGACCGCGCCGCCGCGGAACTGGCCGCCGCCCGCGAGAACGCGAGGGCCGCCGCCGAGGCGGAGGGGTTCCGCACCCCGGAGGAGGTCCTCGACGCCGCGCTGCGGGACGAGGAGCAGGGCGCCCTGCGCGACAAGATCCGCCGCTTGGACAACGAGGAGGCCGCCGTCCGCGACCGGCTCGAGGACCCGGCACTGGTGAAGGCGGCGGCAGAGCCCGCCCCGGACCTGCCGGCCCTCGAAGCCGCGCTGGCCGCGGCGGAAGCGGCGCACACCGGGGCGGCGAGCGCCGCCGACCGCGCCCGGCTGCGTCGTGACCGGCTGGCCGATCTGCGTGCTGAACTCGGCGAGGCCGTCGGCGCGTGGCGTCCCGCGGCCGAGCGCCACGAGGTGGCCGAGCGGCTCGCGGGCCTGACGTCCGGCAAGCACGCCGCGAACCGGCACGCGATGTCGCTGTCGGCGTACGTGCTGGCCGCCCGCCTGGAACAGGTCGTCGCCGCCGCGAACGAGCGGCTCTCGCGCATGTCCGGCGGCCGCTACGCCCTCATCCACACGACGGAGAAGGCGGCGGGCGACCGCACGAGGGGCGCCGGCGGGCTCGGCCTGCGGATCGCCGACGCCTGGACGGGCATGGAACGCGACCCGGTGACGCTGTCGGGCGGCGAGTCGTTCATCACCTCCCTGTCGCTGGCGCTCGGCCTCGCCGACGTCGTCACCGCCGAGGCGGGCGGCACCGAGATCGGCACGCTGTTCGTCGACGAGGGCTTCGGCACCCTCGACGAGGAGACGCTCGACGAGGTCATGGACGTCCTCGACGGCCTGCGCGACGGCGGCCGGGCCGTCGGCGTCGTCAGCCACGTCGCCGAGCTGCGCGCCCGCATCCCCGCGCAGCTGCGCGTCACCAAGGACCGCGCCGGCTCCACCGCCATGGTCACCGTCTGACGGGCCGCCCGGCTCCGCGGCCTCCTGCGGGCGGCCGGGACGTCACAGGTAGAGGCCGGTGCCGTGCTCCGGACGTTCGCTGGCGATGGCGTGCAGGTCCCGCTCGCGCATGACGAGGTAGTTCTCGCCCTGGATCTCGACCTCGAACTGGTCGCCCGGGTGGTACAGCACCCGGTCGCCGGGCTTGACGACGCGCACGTGGTGGCCGACCCCGCAGACCTCGCCCCAGACCAGGCGGTTGGCCTGCTCCACCGTCGCCGGGATGACGATCCCGCCGGTGCTGCGGCGCTCACCGCCGTCCTTCTCGCTTTTGATCATGACGCGGTCGTGGAGCATCTGGACTTCGAACTTAGGCTCGGACACGCTGGGGAGTTTATCCGCCGCCCCGGGGCAGAACGTTCCACGAGCATGCGGTGCTCTCCGCCCGCCCGGAGCGCCCCGGTTCAGCGGACGGCGGGCAGGTACCGGTCGCCCCCGGCGTGCGGCGGCTCGGGCGGGCCCGGGTCCTCGTGCCGGGGGAACATGATCAGCGCGACCAGCGCCAGCGCGAAGCCGCCGGTCCGCAGCAGGAACGGCACGGTCTCGCGCGGCCAGTCCTCGCCGAACAGGACGGTGCTGCTGAGGATCAGGTACGTCCGGCCGATGACGGTCAGCACCACCGCGATGATCGCGATGCGGCAGCGCTGCAGGGCGACCTGCAGCTGCCCGAGCGCGATCGCGGCGGCCCCGATCGTCAGCCACGGGTAGGCGGACTCCAGCACCGCCAGGAGGCTCCCGGTGTCCATGTAGACGATCGAGATGCCGCGGATGCCGGCCTCGGCGAGCCCGGCGCACGCGCCGGCGCCGACGCCGTAGGCGACCCCGGCGAGCTTGCGGGCGTGCCGGCCGCCGGCGCGCCGGTCCCCGACGAGCCAGACGAGCGCGGCGATGACGATGGCCGGGGCGCAGATCGCCAGCATCGTCCACGGGCTGAGGAGCGTTCCCACCAGCGTGTGCTCCGCCCGCACCTCGCCCTTGGACGTGGCCGAGAGCCCGATCAGGATCGTGGCGAGGACGAACAGCGCGACGCTGGTCCACTCCCGCCCGCTCAGCCGCTCGCCGAGGAAGCGCACCGCGAACCAGACGAGGAGCACCAGGCCCGCCGCGAAGATCGGCTGCACGACGGGCAGCGGCACCCGGGAGAACGCGACGACCTCGTACCCGAGGCCGAGGAAGAGCAGGAGCCCGCCGCCCAGCCAGATCGGGTCGGTGAGCATGAGCCGCGCGACGCGGAACGGGCGGCTGCCGCGCAGCGGCTCCATGCGGCGGGCGGAGATCCGGAAGACGAGGAACGCGATGTAGTAGATGGTCGTGGCGAGCAAGGCCAGGGCGGCGTAACCCAGGTCGTGACCCATCGGGGGAGGAACCTCTCGACAGACGGCAAGGGCTGGACGGGTGTCGTTCGCGCGCCAAACCGAATCGACCTGCTCGCCAGCTTGCCCTGTTACTCCGCCCGGTACAAGGGCGGGGCCCCTGACCGCAAGATCACTTGTATTTACGCCCCGTGGTGGAGGACATCCGCGCGAGCAGGCCGCGGGGCAGGAGCCGGCTGGCGCCCACGATCGCCTTGTACTGGGGGCTGGGGACGCTCACGAGGACTCCGCGCCGCAGATCGCGCAGCGCGGCGTCGACGACGTCGTCCTTGTCAAGCCACATGAAGTCCGGGACGTCCGACATGTCCATCTGAGCGCGTTCGTGGAACTCGGTGTGCACGAAGCCCGGGCACAGCGCCATCACGCGCACCCCGCCCCCCGAGCGCGCCCGGATGTCGGCGGAGACGCCCTCGCTGAAGCTCACCGCCCACGCCTTCGACGCCCCGTAGGTGCCGCGGGTCGCGAACGCCGACACCGACGAGACGTTGATGACGCCGCCCCGCCCGCGCTCCAGCATCCCCGGCAGGGCCGCGTGGGTGAGCCGCAGGACGGCCTCGCAGTGCACCCTGAGCATCGTCAGCTCGTCCGCCACCGGGACGTCGAGGAACTTGCCCCGGTTGGCGAACCCGGCGTTGTTGACCAGGAGGCCGACGTCCTCGCGGACGCGCTCCTCGGCGGCGGTCAGGCCCTTCTCGGTGGACAGGTCGGCGGTCAGCGTCTCGGTGCGGACGGCGTAGGTCTCGTGCAGCTCCGCGGCGGCCCGCTCCAGCCGCGCGGTGTCGCGGGCCAGCAGGACGAGGTCGAATCCGTCGGCGGCGAGCCGGCGGGCGAAGGCGGCACCGATCCCCGCGGTGGCACCGGTGATGAAGGCGGTCGGCATGGGCCGAGCCTATGCCGACCGCCGGGTGGTCCGGGGCGTGCCAGGGCACATCAGGGGCTCACCGGGCGGCGGCCCTCGCCCGGAAGTGCCCCGGGTCGGGACGCCGGGTGGCGCGGCGGTAGGCGAAGGTGAACCCCGGCCAGTTGTTGACGACCTTGCCGTCGGCGGTCATGTACCAGCTGTCGCAGCCCGTCTCCCACACGGTCGAGCGCATCCGCTCCCGCATCTCCCGGGTGAACGCGTCCTGCACGTCCGGCCGCACGTCGATCCAGTCGAGCCCGTGCCGGCGCAGCACCTCCACGCAGCCGACGATGTACCGGAACTGCGACTCCAGCATGTAGATGATCGAGTTGTGCCCGAGGTTGGTGTACGGCCCGTACAGCAGGAACAGGTTGGGGAAGCCGCTGACCGTGATGCCGAGGTGCGCCTCCGCGCCGTCCCGCCACGCCTCGTTCAGCTCCCGGCCGTCCCGTCCGACGATCTTCATCGGGGCGAGGAAGTCGCTGGTCTGGAACCCGGTGCCGTACACGATGACGTCCACGCCGTACTCGCGTTCGGCGGTCCGGACGCCGGCCGGGGTGATGCGCTCGATCGGGTCGGTGACCAGGTCGACGTGCGGGCGGGCGAGCGCCGGGTAGTAGTCGTTGGAGATGAGGATCCGCTTGCAGCCCAGCGGGTAGTCGGGGACGAGGGCCCTGCGCAGGGCGGGGTCGTCCACACCGTCCTCCAGCGTCTTCCTGAACCGGCTCTCCACCATCGACAGCAGCTTCGGGTACTTGAAGAACCCGATCGCCCGCGACTCGAGCAGCGCGTAGATCCGGGCCCGGTTCAGCTCGTACAGGCCCGGCACGTTCCCGAGGAGGGCCTGCTGCCACGCCCGGTACGGCTTGTCGGGCTTGTCGATCACGTAGGGCGCGGACCGCTGGAACAGCCGCAGCTCCGCAGCCTCCTTGGCGACCTCGGGGACGAACTGGACCGCGCTCGCGCCCGTGCCGACCACCGCGACCCGCTTGCCGCGCAGGTCGGCGCCGTGGTCCCAGCGGGCGGAGTGGAAGCTCGTCCCGGTGAACGAGTCGCGGCCCTCGATGTCCGGCAGGACCGGCCGGTTGAGCTGCCCGCACCCCGAGACCAGGACCCGCGACTCCAGCACGCCGGAGGTCGTGGAGATCCGCCAGAGGGCCCGCTCCTCGTCGAACCGCGCCTCGGTCACCTCGGTGCCGAACCTGATCCGGTCGAGCACGCCGTACTTGCCGGCGCAGTGCCGCAGGTATTCGAGGATCTCCGCCTGCGGCGGGAAGCGCCGCGTCCAGTCCGTCTTCCGCTCGAAGGAGTACGAGTACAGGTGGGAGGGGACGTCGCAGGCGGCGCCCGGATAGGTGTTGTCCCGCCAGGTGCCGCCGAGACCGTCCGCCTTCTCCAGGATCACGACGTCGTGGATCCCGGCCTCCCGCAGCCGGATCGCCATCCCGATCCCGCCGAACCCGCTTCCGATGATCACCGCACTGTGCACCATGGGCCGTCCGAACCTCATTCTGTAACGGTCTCCATGAGCGTAGGTGACCATGAGGTCACTGAACAGACGTCGCCCGGTTCCGGCTCGATGGGCCCGTGCCGCGCGGGCGAACGGCCGCGGGCGGTAGCCGCCCGCGGGATCAGGTGTCGCCGAAGCTCTGCGGGACGATGACGCGCAGCGCGTTGCCGTGCAGCCGGATCGACACGGGGGTGCGGCCGCGGATCTCGCCGTCCACGTCCACCCGCAGCGGCGGATCGGTCTCGATCCGCACCTCGTCGGTGGTGAGGAAGGCGTCCTCCCGCAGGCTCCGCCGCTGGCCGGTGAGGACGTGCCGCGCCGTCGCCGAGGCCAGCCGCAGCCGCCGCTCGTCGCCCAGCCGGTAGACGGCGAGCAGCCGGTCGTCGGGGCTGGCGTCGCGGGCGATGCGCTGCCCGCTCTGGTGCGCCCCGTTGGCGATGTTGAGCTGGTGCGTCGCCAGCTCCGCGGTCTCGCCGTCGATCGTGATGCGGGCGGTGAAGGCCCGGTGCCTCGGCAGCAGGGCCGCCGCCGTCATGCCGTAGGCGGAGCGCCCCACGACCCGCTTGAGCGCGTGCGGGACCCGGTCGGCGACGTGGACCGACAGGCCGAGGCTCACCATGTTCGCGAAGATGTGCTCGCGCTCCTCGCCCGGTCCGTCGCCCCTGGGGTCGCCGGTGCTCTCGAACCAGCCGACGTCCACGTCGGCGACCTTCCCGCCGCCCGGCCGGCCGAGGGCGAGCGTCCGGATCGCGCCGGGCAGGTCCATCGGCAGTTCCAGGCTGCGCGCGAAGTTGTTGGTCGTGCCGAGCGGCAGCACGCCGAGCGCGATGTCGCGGTGCGCCAGGTGCCCGACGGCCTCGGTGATCGTGCCGTCCCCGCCGCCGACGACCACGAGGTCGGGCTCCAGGGCGAGGACGTCGGCGAACAGCTCGCGCAGCCGGGTCGGGTCGGTCACCGGGAAGACGTGCGGGAACTCGATCCCCGACTCGCGCAGCATCCGGCGCGCCCTGCCGTAGAGCCGGCGGCCCCGCCGGGACCGCGAGTTGATCACCAGGGCGGCGCGCCCGCCGGCCGCGATCGCCGATTCCAGCTCGGCCTTGCTCCGCATCTCGGCGCTCCGCATCTCGACCGGTGCTCCCTCGTCCGCGTCATACCGGCAGTGAACGTGGACCGGGACCCCGGCCCGGTACTTTATAAACCCTTAACCGGCCGTTGAAACATGCCCGCAGGTGGGGACCATTACAGGTGACGTACATCTGAATGACCCGGGGCGTGAACATGGGGCTGCGCGGCTTTGCGGGAGTTGGGTTCGTCCTCGGAGTCGCCGGGCTGACGGCGTCCATCGCGGCCGGCGGCGCCGCCCGCTCGTCCGTCCTCGCCGACGACGGCGCGGCCGTGGTCGGCGAGCGCCGGCCCCGCCGCCGGGTGCTCGATCTCGCGATCCGCTCGCCCGTCCTCGCGGGCACCGGCCGCGCCCGCCTGCTGCTGCCGCCCGCCTGGTCGCGGGACGCGGCGCGCAGGTGGCCGGTGCTGTGGCTGCTGCACGGCGCGGGCCCGCGCCGGGCGGGCCACACCGCCTGGAGCGACCACACCGACATCGAGGAGCTGACCGAGGACGCCGACGTGATCGTCGTCATGCCGGACGGCGGGCCGTGCGGCAGCTACACCGACTGGTGGAACCGCGGCGGTGGCGGCACCCCGCAGTGGGAGACGTTCCATCTGCGGGAGCTCCGGCAGATCCTCGAACGCGGGTACCGCGCCGGGCCGGACCGCGCCGTCGCCGGCAACGCGATGGGCGGGCTCGGCGCGCTCTCGTACGCGGCCAGGCACCGCGGCCTGTTCCGGGCGGCGGCCTCGTTCAGCGGGCCCGTCCACACGCTGCACCGCGAACCGTGGGGGCTGGACGTCGCCGACCTCGTGGAGCTGGGCGTCGCGGTCGGCGCGCCGTCCCTCGACTGGACGGACGTGTGGGGCGACCCGGTCGAGCAGCGCGTCGTGTGGCGGCAGCACAACCCGTACGACCTGGCCGACCGGCTCGCCGGGGTCCGCGTCCACGTCAGCGCCGGCGACGGCACGCCCGGCCCGTACGACCCGCGCCCCGGCACCGGCCCGGACGCGCTGGAGGCGCTCGTCCACACCGTGTCGCTGGAGTTCGCGGGCAAGCTGCGGAAGCTCGGGCTCCCGGTGTCGACGCACTTCTACCGCGGCACGCACAGCTGGCCGTACTGGCGCCGCGAGCTGCGGGCCGTCCTGCCCGCCCTGCTGGCGGAGATCACCTGATCTCCGGCTAGGGTCGGGACGTGACCGAACCTCGTTCTGATTCCGGGGTGCCCGCGTTCTGGCGGGCGCTCGGCCTGCCCGGCATCATCGACGTCCACGTGCACTTCATGCCGCAGCGGCTGATGAGCGCGGTCTGGGAGTACTTCGACGGGGCCGGCCCGCTGATCGGCACCGACTGGCCCATCCGGTACCGGGACTCGGAGGAGGAGCGCCTGGCGTTCCTGCGCGGGCTCGGCGTCCGCGCGTTCACCTCGCTGCTGTACCCGCACCGCCCCGGCATGGCCGAGTCGCTGAACGAGTGGGCCGCCGGGTTCGCCGCCCGCGTCCCCGAATGCGTCCAGACCGCGACGTTCTTCCCCGAGCCCGGCGTCGAGGACTACGTCGTCCGCGCGCTGGACGCCGGAGCACGGGTCTTCAAGGTCCACCTCCAGGTCGGCGGGTTCGACCCGCGGGCCAAGGAACTCGACCCGGTGTGGGGGACCCTCGCCGACGCCGGCGTCCCGGCCCTCGTGCACGCCGGGTCGGGCCCGGTCGCCAACGGGTACACCGGGCCGGGGCCGTTCGGCGAGGTCCTCGCCCGGCACCCGCGCCTCACCACGATCGTCGCGCACCTGGGCGCGCCGGAGTTCGACGGCTTCTTCGCCCTCGCCGACCGGTACGACCGCGTCCACCTGGACACGACGATGACCTTCACCAGCTTCGGCGAGCTGGGTGCCTTCCCGCCCGCGCTGCTGCCCATGCTGCGCGACCTCGGCCTTGCGGGGCGCATCCTGCTCGGCACCGACTTCCCGAACATCCCCTACCAGTACGCGCACCAGCTGGAGGCGCTGGCCGCCCTCGACCTCGGCGACGACTGGCTCCGCTCCGTCTGCTGGCACGGCCCGGCGGCGTTCTTCGGCCTGTCCTGACCGCGCGGACCGCCGTTTCACGAGTTTTCACGCCGGACGGCTGGTCATCGGCGCCGGGGCCGCGGGGCGCCGGCCCCGTCCTTGACAGTTCGCGCGGCCGCCGAGAGTTTGGGAGCGCTCCCACTGTTCACCGAATGAGGTGTCCCCGCATGAAAGCGCGTCTGAAAAGCTGCGCGGTTCTCGCCGCCCTCCTCCTGGCGATTCCCCTGGCGCTGTTCTCGTTCGTCGCGCCCGCCGGCGCCGCGACCCAGCTCTGCGGAGCCACCGACACGGTCTCCGTCGCCGGCGGCGAGTACATCGCCCAGAACAACATCTGGGGCGCGGACACGCCGCAGTGCATCACGGTGGACGGCACGTCCTTCACGGTCGACTCGGCCGGCCACTCCAACTCCACCAGCGGCGCCCCGGCCGCGTATCCGTCGCTCTTCAAGGGCTGCCACTGGGGCCAGTGCACCACCGGCAGCGGCTTGCCCGTCCAGGTGGACGGCGACATGCCGTCCGTCACGACCGACTGGAGCACGACCCTGCCCGGCTCGGGCTCGTACAACGCCGCGTACGACCTCTGGTACAACACCGCTCCCGCCACGACCGGGGCGCCGGACGGCGCGGAGATGATGATCTGGCTGGACTACAACGGTCCCGTCCAGCCCGCCGGGACGCGGGTCGCGAGCGGCGTGCAGATCTCCGGCGCCACCTGGGACGTGTGGACCACCCAGATGGACTGGCGGTACATCGCCTACGTCCGCACCGCCGGCACCGCGTCCGTCGACGACCTGGACCTGCGGGCCTTCACCAGGGACGCCGTGGCGCGCGACGCCGTCGAGGAGGACTGGTACCTGATCGACGTCGAGGCCGGGTTCGAGATCTGGCAGGGCGGGCAGGGCCTGCGGACGAACGCGTTCTCCGTCGACGTGGGCGGCACCACCGACCCGCCGACCGACCCGCCTGGGGACGGGCGGCAGTGCTCGGCGACGCTGCGCACCGACAACTCCTGGAACAGCGGGTTCACCGCGACCGTGACCGTCACCAACACCGGGGACGAGCCGCTGTCCGGCTGGACCGCGGACTGGACGTTCACCGGCGGCCAGCGCGTCGTGAACGGCTGGAACGCCACGGTCACCCAGAGCGGCGCCGACGTCCGCGCCGTGAACGCGAACTACAACGGCGCCGTCCCCGAAGGCGGATCGACGAGCTTCGGATTCCAGGGGAGCGGCCCGGCACCGGGTCAGCCGGCCGTCACCTGCACGGCCGGGTGACGCCCGCCCGGGCGATCGACCAACCGACCCCCGCCGGACCCGCGGCGAGCCGTCGCCCCCGTGGCCCTCATGACGGCGGCTCGCCGCGGCCCGGCCACCGGATCGGGGGCCTAGTGGTCGCAGGGGGCGGGGCCCGCGTGTTCGTGCGGGGTGCCGGTGTCGCCCACGTGGCGGGGGCCGTGCGGGTCGTCGCAGTGGCCGTGCCCGTCCCCGGAGGGCTCGTGCACGTGGTCGACCTCCAGGGTCGTGTGGGTGATCCCGTACGAGGCCCGCAGCAGCTCCTGGAGGTCGCGCCGGACGGCGTGGCAGTCGCCCCCGGTGTCGACCAGGACGTGCGCCGACAGCGCCGGGTAGCCGGAGCTGACCTCCCAGACGTGCAGGTCGTGCACCTCCTGCACGCAGGGGCGCCCGGCGAGCCTTGTACCGAGCTCGGACGGGTCGATGCCCGCCGGCGCGGCCTCCATGAGGACCCGGCCCGCGTCCCGCAGCAGCCCGTACCCGGCCTTCAGCATCAGCGCGGCCACCAGCAGGGACGCGATCGCGTCGGCGCGGTCGAAGCCGGTCGTCCACACGACCAGGCCGGCGATGGCCGTGGCGATGAACGCGAACAGGTCGTTGAGGATGTGCTGGAACGCGCCCTCGACGTTGAGGCTGCTCCGGTCCGCCCTGCTGATCAGCCAGGTCGCCGCGACGTTGACCGCGATGCCGACCAGCGCCGTCCAGAACACGAACTGGCCCTCGACGGCGTGCGGTTCGATCAGCCTCCGGACGCCCTCGTAGGTGAAATAGGCCGTGAGCAGGATCAGCGTCAGCCCGTTGAGCTGGGCCGACAGGATCTCGGCGCGGCGCAGGCCGTAGGTGAAGCCGCCCTTCGGCGGGCGCGCCGCGATGCGCATCGTGACCAGCGCCAGCGCGATCGCGAACGCGTCGGTCGTCATGTGCGCGGCGTCGGTGATCAGCGCCAGCGATCCGGCGATGAGGCCGACGGCGACCTCGCCCACCATGAAGGTGAGGATCAGCGCCAGCGCGGTGCCGAGCAGCCGCCGGTCGGCCCCCGCCGACACGCCGTGCCCGTGTCCATGCCCGTGTCCGTGCCGGCGGCCGTGCGCGTGCCCGTTGGTGCGCGGAGCCGGAGCGCTCTCCCGGTCCCCGGTCATGTGGCCTCCTCCCCGTGGCCGACGTGGGTGAGGGCGAGGTCCAGCAGCATGCGGACGTGCGAGTCGGCCAGCCGGTAGTAGGCCATCCGGCCGGCCCTGCGGACCCGGACGACGCGGTTGGCGCGCAGCAGGCGCAGCGCGTGCGAGACCGCCGACTCCGTGTGCCCGCAGGCGGCGGCGATGTCGCAGACGCACATCTCCCCGCCCTCCAGCAGTGCGGTGATCACCCTCAGCCGCCCCGGGTCGGACAGCAGCCCGAACACCTGCGCCAGCTCGGCGACCGTCTCCGCGTCCGGCAGGGCGGCGGTGACGAGGGCGACCTTCTCAGGATCGACCACGCGGACGGCGCACGCGTCGGCGGGGGCGACATCTGAAGCACTGCTCATATGAGCAAATATACCGCACGGTACTCAGCCGACCGGCGGCGCGGGCTCCTCGGACGGCGGCAGCGAGATCGGCGCCCGCGACTCCTCGCCGGTGCCCGAGCCCGTCGGGTCCCCGCCGCCCATACCCGGGTCGTGCGAGGTCACGCCCGTTGAGGCGGGGGAGTCGCCGCCGCCCTCCCCGGTGCCGGGCGAGGGCGTGCCGGGCGACTCGGTGCCCGTGGGCTCGGTGCCGGGCGTCCCGGTCCCCGGTGACTCCGTCCCCGGCGACTCCAGTCCCGAATCGTACGGCGACGGCGATTCGCTGTCGGTGAGCTCGGTCTCGGTCGCCGGGAGCTCCGCCGGCGGCCCGTCGGCCTCGCCCTCGGTGGCGCGCGGCCGCTCGAACCCCATCGTGCCCTCGGGATCGACCAGGACGAACGTGGTGATCGTCCCCTTCTTCGAATCCCGCGGCTCGATCTCGGTCACATTCCGCTTCTCGAATCCCGGCCAGGACCGGCCGGTGTAGGACGCGCCGTCCGGGGAGATCTTTTTGTCCGGCCGGGTCAGCGGATTACCGCAATTGCACTTCACGACCGGCACCCCGTAGCCATTGACCAGAACGCCCATTCCCGCCTGCAGCACGGCGGGACCGCTCGTCGCCTTCCCGTTCCGGTAGCCGTGGTTGGTGACCAGCGTGTCGGTCCGCAGCAGCACCGGCGTCAGCCGTGACACGTACCGCGGGACGTCGCTCACCGGGATCCCCTGGACGCCCGCCCAGGCCCGCGCCTTGCCGGGATTGGCCTGCAGGAACGCGATCAGCTTCTGCGGGTCGCACGTCGCCTCCTGGCGCGTTCCCCCGTACAGGCCGGGGGAGTCGCCGGTCTGGGTCCCGCCCGCCTTCGGCCGCTCCTTGACGTCGGTCTCGTCGGTGCCGGACACCAGCGTGTACGGGTCGGGGCCCGGCGTCCCCACCGTCAGCCGGGTGATGGCCGCCCCCGCGTCCCCGCACGCGGTCAGCACGCCCGCCGCCAGCGCCAGGGCCGCGACCGCCGCCGCCGGCCCCGTGAACCGGGCAATTGGTGAATGGATCTCGGCCATGCTTTCTCACTCCCGCTCCGGGCTCCCCGTATCTATACTCTTTGATGCCGGGTGGAGCGGATTTGTGCCCGGCGGAATGCCGAATTTTTTCACCGGCCGCCCGGCCGGTATCCGGGGGACCCGGACGGGGGTACGAATGGCGAGCCCGATTCCGCTCACCGCGGCCGACCCCGACCGGCTCGGCGGCTGGGAGCTGCTCGGCCGGATCGGCACCGGGGGCCAGGGCGTGGTCTACCTCGGCCGCCCGGTGGAGCCCGCCGGCGGGCCGTCCCGCGTCGCCGTGAAACTCCTGCACGCGCAGCTGCTGGGGGACGCCGGCGCCCGGGAGCGCTTCGTCCGCGAGCTGGCCCTGCTGCAGCGCGTCGCGGGGTTCTGCACCGCGCAGATGCTCGAGGCCGACATGGCCGGCGACCGCCCCTACATCGTCAGCGAGTACATCCCCGGGCGGTCGCTGCGCGCGCTCGTCCAGGAGGAGGGCCCGCGCTCGGGCGCCGACCTCGACCGCCTCGCCATCAGCTCGGTGACGGCGCTGTCGGCGATCCACCGCGCCAACGTCGTGCACCGCGACTTCAAGCCGCAGAACGTGCTGATGGGGCCGGACGGCCCCCGCGTGATCGACTTCGGCATCGCCCGCGCGTTCGACGCCGGGTCCACGCTGACCAGCCAGGTCGTCGGGACGCCCGCCTACATGGCGCCCGAGCAGTTCTCCGGCCGCGTCGGGCCCGCCACCGACCTGTTCGCCTGGGCGGGCACCCTGCTGTTCGCCGCCACCGGCCGCGACCCCTTCGCCGGCGGCCCGCTGCCCGCCGTCATGTACCGGATCATGCACGAGACGCCCGACCTGGGCGTGCTGCCGGGCAAGCTCGCCGAGGTCGCCGCGGCGTGCCTCGCCAAGGACCCGAAGGTGCGGCCGACCTCCGAGGACGTCCTGCTGTGGCTCCTCGGCGAACGCGACGGGAGCACCCGCCCGCAGACCGCGACCGAGCGCCTCCCGGGCCCGACGGTCCAGGCGCCCGGCGTCCCGGCCCCCGCGTCCGGCGGCATGCCCGGCACCGGGTTCCACGGCGCGCAGCCCGCCGCAGGGCCGCCGACCGCCCGGTTCACCCAGGACGCGGAATCCGCGACGATCCGGCAGTCCCCGCCGGACGGCGCGCCGCCGTACCCGCCCGGTCCCGCCGCACCGGAGACGTGGCGTGCACCGTGGCCGCAGGGCGGCGGCGAGCCGCACCCGGCGACCGACGCGCACCGGCCCTCCCCGGCACCGCGGCCCGGCCCTACCCTCCGGCGTGGCCCGGCGCTCGTGGCGGGCCTCGTCCTCGCGGCGTTCCTGGCCGTGCTGGACGTGGCCGCCCTCGCCATCCTGATCGCCAGGCCGGAGCTGAGCGAGGGCGCCCGCGGCGGGCTGCTGCCCGTGGTCGCGTCGTCGTTCGCCGTGCTGGCGGTGGTCACGCTGGTGGCGGTGATCCTCGCCTGGCGCGGCAGCCGCCCCGCCGCGTGGACGGTGATGGGCGCCCGCGTCGCCCGGGTCGCGATGTGGGGCGCGTGGGGCGCGCTCGTCGAGATCCAGGTGTCCGCGCTCGCCGGGCACGCCGTGGTGACCGCCGTCGTCGTGGTCCTGCTCGCCCGCGGCCTGACGAGAGCGTCCCGCTGACGGTCACCCCGCGGCGCCCGGGTCGTTCCGCTCCGACCACTCCCTCAGATCGCGGCGTTCGATCGCGGCGGCCATCAGGTCGGGGAACGCGTCCGGCGTGCACGCGAACGCCGGGACGCCCATCGCCGCCAGCGCCGCCGCGTTCTCGTGGTCGTAGGCCGGGGCGCCCTCGTCCGACAGGGCGAGCAGCACCACGACCTGCACGCCCGCCGACGTCAGCGCCGCCACCCGCCGCAGCAGCTCGTCCCGGATCCCGCCCTCGTACAGGTCGCTGATGAGCACGAGGATCGTGTCGTCCGGCCGCGCCACCAGGCCCTGGCAGTAGGCGACCGCCCGGTTGATGTCGGTTCCGCCGCCGAGCTGCGTGCCGAACAGCACCTCCACGGGGTCGTGCAGCTGGGCGGTCAGGTCGACCACGTTCGTGTCGAAGACCACCAGCGACGTCCGCAGCGACCGCATCGACGCCAGCACCGCGCCGAACACGCTCGCGTACACCACCGACGCCGCCATCGACCCGCTCTGGTCGATCGCCAGGATCACGTCCCGCTTCACGGCCTGCTGCCGCCGCCCGTACCCGATGAGCCGCTCCGGGACGATCGTCCCGTGCTCGGGCAGGTAGTGCCGCAGGTTCGCGCGGATCGTGCGCTCCCAGTCGACGTCGGCGAGCCGCCGCGGCCGCAGCACCCGCGCCGACCTGTCCAGCGCCCCGCCGAGCGCCGAGCGCGTCTTCTGGGCGAGCCGCCGCTCCAGTTCGGTGACGACCTTCCGCACCACGGCCCGCGCGGACTCCCGCGCCCGGTCGGGCATCACCCGGTTCAGCGACAGCAGCGTCCCGACGAGGTGGACGTCCGGTTCGACGGCGTCGAGCATCTCCGGCTCCAGCAGCAGCCGGGTGAGGTCGAGCCGCTCGATCGCGTCCTTCTGCATGACCTGGACGACGCTCGACGGGAAGTACGTGCGGATGTCGCCGAGCCACCGCGCCACCGAGGGCGCCGAGTCGCCGAGCCCGGCGCCGCGCCGCCGCGACCGCCCCTCCTCGCCGCCCGCCCCGTAGAGCCGCTCCAGCGCCCCGTCCATCCGCGCGTCGTCCCCGGCGAGCGTCACCCCGGTCCCGTCGGCCCGCCCGCCGCCGAGCACGAGCCGCCACCGCCGCAGCCGGTCCTCCTCCGGCGCCGCCGCATCGTTCACGATGATCCCTCCCAGCCGAGGATGTGCAGGGTCGTCGCGGTCGCGGCGGCCGCGCGGGCGGCGTCCACGTCCTCCCCGTCCGGGCCGGACGACGCGGCGGAGGTCTGGTCCAGGCGGCGCAGCCGCTCGCCGATGGCGCGGCGCTCGGCGTCGGCGTAGGCGCCGAAGGTACGGCGCAGCAGGGGGAGCACGTCGGTGAACGAGTCGCCCGGCAGCCCCGCGATCCAGTCGTCGACGAGGCGCAGGAGCGCGGTGTCGTGCATGAGGATCAGCCCGCCGCCGGACAGGAAGCCCTCCACCCAGGCGGCGGCGCGCGCGGGGGCGGTGCCGGTGGACACGGCCCGCGCCATCCGGTCGGCCACGTCGTGCAGGCGGCCCGCGTCCAGGAGGAGCCGGGTGAGCCGCCCCTCGATCAGGCCGTGCAGGGCCTCCGGGCGGGCCACGAGGCCCTCCAGCGTGCGGCGCCAGCGCTCGATGTGGCCGTCCTCGGCCAGCAGCGCCAGCGCGCCGTGCACGGCGTCGACGTGGCCGAGGAACTCGCGGGCGGCGTCGTCGTCCAGGCCGGTGACGGCCGGCGGGAGCCCGACGCAGATCCGCACGACGAGGCCGTCGACGACCGTGCGGAGCGGGCCGGTGGGCGTGCCGCGCACGTCGCCGTAGCGCAGCGCCCGCACGAGGGCGGGCATCGCGGACATCAGCTGCGCGACGTCGGTGTCGACCGCGGCCCGGTCGGCGAGCACGCGCATGACGGTCGGCAGCGCGTCGCCGAGGTCGGCGAGCAGGCAGCGCTCCGCCACCGAGGTCAGGTCGGCGAGCGTGCCGGCGCCGGTGGCGGCCGACTCCGCGCGGGCCGTGGCCGCGCCGCGGACGGTGGTGCCCCACGCGCTCGCCTCGATCAGCTCGACGTCGAACTCCGGCCGCCAAGCCAGCGTCCACGTCTCGCGGAACGTGCCCTTGGACCGGCCCGTCTCGGCCGGGACGCCCCAGTCGACGTGCAGGAGGCGGAGGCGGTGCAGGAGGCGGCTGCGCTCCAGGTCCACGGGCTTGCGCAGGTCGAGGTCCTGCTCCTTGTCGAGCGCGGACGGCTTGAGCCGCAGCCGCCGCTGCTGCGCCTGCAGGTCGCGCTGGAGCGGGACCATCGGCGTCCGCTCCGGGACGGCGCCGAGCCGCTCCCCGACGACCATGCGCCGCTGGATCAGCTCGACCGGCAGGTCGGCGCCCTCGCACAGCACCGCCCTGGTCGCCTCGGTCACCTCGTCCAGCCCGGCGAGGGGGCGCCCCCGCAGCGCGGCGAGGGCCTCGGCGAGCCGGACGGCCTCGATCACGTGCGCCGAGGAGACGTGCAGGTCCTCGGCGCGCAGGACGCGGGCGGCGGCGGTGAGCCACCGCTCGACCGGCCGGTCCGGGGCGGTGAACAGGTGGTGGTACCAGCCGGGGGACCGGACGCCCGCGCCGTAGCCGGAGCGCCCGGACAGCCGCCCGTGCGTCCACGGCACCCACGTCATCGCGACCTTGGCCTTCGGCAGCCCGCGCAGGGTCCGGTCGTCGTGGGCCGCCGGGACCTTCGCCCGGAGGGCGGGGACGTGCCACGCGCCGCACACCACGGCGACCCGCTCGTGGCCCTCCTTGAGGGTGCGGCGCAGCGTCCGCCGCATGTGCGCCTCGCGCTGCTCCTCCCGCAGCAGGTGGCCGGGCGGAAGGCCGGCGGACGCGGCGCCCTCCGGGAGTTCGGCGAGCTGCTCGCGCAGCTCGGCCATGGCCTCGGCGATCGCCGGGAACGGCGAGGGCCCGCCGCCGCGGTGCTCGACGACGTCGTCCCACCACCGCTCGGCGTCGTCGTACCCGGCGGCCTTCGCCAGCCACCCCAGCGGATCCAGCCGGATGCCCTCCGCCGGCTCCGGCGGGGCCTCGCCCTCGCCGGGGCCGTCCTTCTCCGCGCTCTCCTGCTCCGCGTCCTCCGGTTCGGAGTCCTCCTCCTCCGCGCCGGGGGACGGGACGAGCTGGTGCGCGGCCGGAAGGTCGCAGAACCGGACGGGAACCCCCGCGCCGAGGGCGTACCGGATCGCCTGCCATTCCGGGCTGAACTCGGCGAACGGCCAGAACGCGGCCTTGCGGCCGTCGCCCCGGTCACCGGCGCCCGCAGCGGCGGGGGCCCCGCCGGTGGCGGGGGCGTAGGCCAGCAGCGCGACCGGCGGCACCATCCCCGGCTCGCCGGCCAGCTCCACGATCGGGTCGGCCTCCGGCGGGCCCTCGATCAGCACCGCGTCGGGCTTGAACTCCTCCAGGGCGCCGCGCAGCGCCCGCGCCGAGCCGGGCCCGTGGTGGCGGATCCCGTAGACCTCGACGTGGCTCAAGAGACCTCCCGGCACGCGCGGTAGAAGTCGCGCCACTCCGGCCGGTCGCGGACGACCGCCTCCAGGTACTCCTGCCACACCACCCGGTCGGACACCGGGTCCTGCACGACGGCGCCGACGATGCCGCCCGCCACGTCCGCGGCGCGCAGCACCCCGTCGCCGAAGTGCGCGGCCAGCGCCAGCCCGCTGGTGATCACCGAGATGGCCTCGGCGGTGCTGAGCGTCCCGCTGGGCGACTTGAGCTTGGTCCGCCCGTCGCCCGTCACGCCCGAGCGCAGCTCGCGGAACACGGTGACGACGCGGCGGATCTCCTCCAGGCCCGCCGGGGACTCGGGCAGCTCCAGCCCCGCGCCGATCTGGTCGACGCGGCGCGCCACGATGCCGACCTCCTCCTCGACGGACTCGGGGAGCGGGAGCACGACCGTGTTGAACCGGCGGCGCAGCGCGCTGGACAGCTCGTTCACGCCCCGGTCGCGGTCGTTCGCGGTCGCGATGACCGTGAAGCCCTTGCGCGCCTGCACCTCGGTGTTCAGCTCGGGGACCGGCAGCGTCTTCTCCGACAGGACGGTGATCAGCGTGTCCTGGACGTCGGACGGCATCCGGGTCAGCTCCTCGATGCGGGCGACCGAGCCGAGCCGCATCGCGCGCATCAGCGGGCTCTCCACCAGCGCCTGCTCCGACGGGCCCTCGGCGAGCAGCCGCGCGTAGTTCCAGCCGTAGCGGATCGCCTCCTCCGCCGTGCCCGCCGTCCCCTGCACGAGGAGGGTGGAGTCGCCGCTGACGGCCGCGGCGAGATGCTCCGACACCCACGTCTTCGCCGTCCCCGGCACGCCGAGCAGCAGCAGCGCGCGGTCGGTGGCCAGCGTCGCGACCGCGACCTCCATCAGCCGGCGCGGCCCCACGTACTTCGGGGTGACCGCCGTGCCGTCGGGCAGCTCGCCGCCGAGCAGGTACGTGGTGACGGCCCACGGCGACAGCCGCCAGCCGGGCGGGCGGGGCCGGTCGTCGTGCTCGGCCAGCCGCGCCAGCTCGCCGGCGTACTCCTGCTCCGCATGCGGCCGCAGAACCGAGGTCTCTCCGGAGGGGCGACCCCCCAGACCCCCCGGCAAGTGCTTTTCGGTCACGAACTCAACTCCTTCAGCATCTCATCGCGAAAGCGCAGGGTGTCGATCAGGTTGGTGACGGCGCGCGGGACCGCGGCGCCCGCCTCGGCCGCGAGCGCGTCGAGGCGGGGCGCGGCGGCGGGGTCGAGCCGCTCGTGGGCGAGCCGGCACAGCTGGTTGACCAGGTGCTCCTCGCGGCGCGTCTCGCGTTCGGCGGCCGCCGTGACGATCGCGACCACCGCCGCGGCGAGCGCGCCCGTCCACGGCCCCGGCACCCGTTCGAGGACGCGCAGCAGGTCGATCTCGCCCTTGACCCAGCGGATCAGGTCGGCCGCCGCGGTGTCGCGCTCCGCCTCGGGCAGGACGGGCAGCAGGTCCGCGAGCGCCTCGGGCTCGCCCACCATGACGCCGCCCTTGAACAGCGCCCGCGCCCACCCGGCGTCGCGCTGGATCAGGGCGGCGCGGGCCCATCCGACGTGCACGTCGCTCCCGTCCTCCGGCTCGTTCCGGGGCGCGGGCCCTCCGGAGCCACCGGTAGCCGAGACGGGTTCCTTCCGGGGGGACGACCCCCCAGACCCCCCGGCGACCGAGGTGATGGGCAGGCACACGATCTCGATCGGCGGCAGCCCGAACAGCTCCGTCCAGGTCGTCAGGGGAGTGCGGGACAGGACCTCGCGAAGCCACGCCGACCGCGCCCCCACCGGCCTGCCGCCCCGCGGCACGAACGACCCGGCCGGGTGGAACGGGATGCCGTCGCGCGCCATCTCCTCGTCGTGCGCGGGCGGCGGATCGACCTTGATCCACGTCTGCTCCCGCCCCCGCACCGTGCGGACCTCCGGTGCCAGGCAGGCGCGGGCGCGCGCCGCCATCCGCTCGCCGTAGGCGGAACCGGGCAGCCGGGCCAGCAGGTCGGACGCGATCTGCCGCACGTCCTTCCCGCGGTCCTCCAGGGCGGCCTCGAGGAACTCCTCGTCGTCGAGGGACAGGCCGTGCGCGAAGGTGGCGAGGTAGGCGGCGCGGTCGGGTGCGGGCTCCTTGGCCCACGTCTCGCGGAGCAGCTCCCTGGCCCGCTCCGGATCGGTCTCGCGCAGCCCGGTCAGATAGGCGACCCGCCGGTTGCGCGTCCCGGTCTCCCACACCTCGGGACCGCCGCCGGGATCGTCGCCGGAGCCGACCAGGTACGCCCAGTCGGTGTTCTGCAGCGCCAGCCACACGCCCCGGCGCCCGGCCGCCCGCGCGATCGACGGCCGCAGCGCCCGGTCGCCGCGCCCGCGTTCCAGCAGGTCGGGCAGCAGCTGGGCGGGCACCCGCAGCCCGCGCGCCGCCGCGGCGTCCAGCCACTCGGCCAGCACCCGGGCGTGCTCCCCGCTCAGGATCCGCCGCAGCCGCGCCGCCGCGGGCGCGGGGACGACCGGGGCGTCCTCCACCGGGGCGAGCGCCACCGGAACGGGCGCCGCGCCGGAGGGGACGCGCCCGGCCCGGCGCCGCACCGTCA
This sequence comes from Actinomadura livida, assembly GCF_014648675.1. Classification (GTDB taxonomy): domain Bacteria; phylum Actinomycetota; class Actinomycetes; order Streptosporangiales; family Streptosporangiaceae; genus Spirillospora; species Spirillospora livida. Next base: position 253,156 of record NZ_BMRO01000001.1, on the reverse strand, counting down.
GCAGCGCCGCCTGGTCGAGCAGCCGCCCGGCCCTGTCGCCGCCGCCGTCTCCGGCGGGGGCCTCGGGCAGGACGGGCGGGTCGCGCCGCTCGGTGCCCAGCAGCGCCGCGGTCACGTGCGCGCTCCACCCGTTCTCGTCCGGGCCGGTCACAGGATCACCGTCCCCTCGGTCTCGTGCCACGCGGCCAGCGGACGCAGGCCGCGCGGTCTCCACTCCCCGGCGAGCGTGACCGGCCCGCCGCCCGACAGCGCGAGCAGCCGCCACGGGTCCGCCATCCGGAGCGGCAGCGCGTCCCCGGCTTCGTCGGTCGCGTACAAGTCGGTCGCGTACAGGCCGCCTCCCTCGGCGCGGGCGAGCCGGACGTTCTCCAGCGTCGCCGGCCAGCGGTCCAGCCACGGGTCCCGCGCGAGGGCCGCGGCGTGCTCGTCCAGGAACTCCTGGACGGACGTCCCGCCGGGCGCGGCCGGGACCGCGGCCCCGGACCGCTCGGCGACCAGCGCCCGCAGCGGCTGCGCACCCGGGTAGAACGCCAGCTCGGCATCGACCTCCGTACCCACGATGAGCGACGCGTCCAGGGACGTTCCCGGTGCGGAGAACGACAGCACGAGCGCCGGGCGGCCGGTCCGCCGCCCGCGCAGCCACACCCGCCGCGTGGTGAGCAGGTCCTGCGCGGTGTCCCGCGACCCGGTCACGCACCAGTGGTCCCGGACGCGCTCCCCGCCGCTGACGACCTCGTCCTGCGGGACGGTGAACCCGACGCGGGACCGGACGGTCTCGCGCAACCCCTGGGGCAGCTCGTCCCGCCGCCGGTGGGCCCGGACGAGGAGCCGCAGCAGCGCGTACTCCTCCAGCAGCCGGTCGGGCCAGCCGGGCGTCCGCGGAATCGCGGCGAGGCCCTTGACCGGCCCGGCGAGACCGCCCGCCTGCGCGTCGACGAGCCGCCGCGCCGCGTCGTCCCACAGCCGGTAGGGGGCCTTCTCCGCCTGCGCGAGCCCGTGCGCGACCTGGTCGCGGAGCCACCGGTCGAGTTCGGCGAGCCCGTCCTCGACGCGCCGCTCCCGCCGCTCGGCCGTCTTCGGGTCCTTGCCCCTCCCGTCGCCCGCGCCCTCGTCGCCGCTCTCGCCCGCCGCCGCGGCCCGCCGCCGGGCCGCCCGGCCGGCGCGCTCCCGCCGTTCCGCCAGCCACTCGGCGACCCATCCCGCACGCGGCCCGTCCTCCACCGAGCCGGCCGCCCACAGGAGGAGCAGCCCCAGGACGTGCTTGCAGGGGATCTTCCGGCTCGGGCACGAGCACCGGAACGCGGGCTCGGTCAGATCGACGCCCGCCCGGTACACGGACTTCCCGCTGCCCTGGCACTCGCCCCAGACCGCCTCGTCGTCGCACCCCGTCCCGCCCCACTTGGCGGGCTTGGCGACGCTCCCCGCCGCCTTGGCGGACGCGGCGTCCGGCGCGAGGCCGAGCACCTGGTCGCGGCTCCATCGTTCGCTCACACAGCCGAAACTATCGGTGCCCCCCGACATTCCAGGACGCCTTACCGCAGGTCAGATCTCCGGGTCAGAAATCGGCCGTGGAGGGGAGGCCGGGGAGGTCGGGGAGGTCGACGTCCGGGACGAGGAGCGCGCCGCCCGCGAGGAGGGCGAGCAGTGCGGTCGCGCCGAAGAGGGAGACCCAGGCAAGGCCGGGGACGCCGGTGAGGTGGGCGAGCTGGTCGGCGTCCGAGCTCGGCGCCATGTGCCGGGCGCGCATCCGCTGCAGCTCGACCACCGGGCGGGTGGCGGCGAACAGCAGGAACCAGGCGGCCAGGTACGCGAACCCGGCCTGCACCTCGGCGCTGCCCAGCCACGAGACCCCGAAGATGATCGCGCCGGTGGCGACCACCGAGAGCACGCCGTAGGCGTTGCGGATCATGATGAGCATCGCGCCGAGCAGCGCGAGCGAGAACCACAGCATCAGCGTGATCCGGCCGGCCGCGAGCAGCAGCGCGAAGAACAGCCCGAGCAGCGGGGGAGTGACGTAGCCCGCCAGCGCCGTGAAGATCATGCCGGGGCCGTGCGGCTTGCCGCGCGAGACCGTCACCCCGGAGGTGTCGGAGTGCAGCTTGATGCCGTCCAGCTTGCGGCCGGTGAGCAGGGCCACGAGCGCGTGCCCGCCCTCGTGCGCGATCGTCACGGTGTTGCGCGCCAGGCGCCAGGTGGGGCCGTGCAGGACGGCCGCGAGCGCCACCAGGCCGACGAAGGCGACCAGCCACCACGGGGGATCGGGCTGCGTTCCCGTCACGCGGTCCCACAGGTCGGTGATGCTGATGTCGTCCACGTCCACCTCGGAGTCGTCGTCGCGATGCCCAACATTAGGACGTCATGGATAACGCTCGCGTTCGGTTCGCCCCGGGCAATCGGTGAATCCCAGGACGGAACCGTCGCGAAAACGGTTATTGTGCCCTTCGCGACGGGGGTCGCGGCTGAGGGGTGCGGGTGATGAGCGAGAGCGCGGGGGTGGACGCGGACGCGCTGGCGGGGCGGTTCGCCCAGATGTTCGCGGCGCTGGCGGGCAACATCGAGCGGGTCGTGCGCGGCAAGCGGGAGAAGGTCGAACTGGCGCTGGTCTGCCTGCTGGCGGAGGGGCACCTGCTCGTCGAGGACGTGCCGGGCGTCGGCAAGACGACGCTGGCGCGCGCGATCTCGGCGTCCATCGAGGCCGAGTGGGCGCGCATCCAGTTCACGCCCGACCTGCTGCCCAGCGACATCACCGGGGTGTCGATCTTCAACCAGGGGACGAGCGCGTTCGAGTTCCACCCCGGGCCGATCTTCGCGAACCTCGCCGTCGCCGACGAGATCAACCGCGGCTCGCCGAAGACGCAGTCGGCGCTGCTGGAGGTCATGGAGGAGCGCCGGGTGACCGTGGAGGGCACCCCGCATCCGGTGCCGCGCCCGTTCATGGTGATCGCGACGCAGAACCCGGTCGACATGGACGGGACGTACCCGCTGCCGGAGGCGCAGCTCGACCGGTTCCTGATGCGCATCTCGATGGGCTACCCCGACCACCAGGCCGAGGTGGCGCTGCTCGCGGGCGCCCCGACCGGCGCGATGCTCGACACGATGCCGCCGGTGCTGGGCCGCGAGGACCTCGCCCGGATGATCGACTTCGCGCAGCGGCTGCACGTCGCGCCGCCGCTGTTCGACTACCTGGTGCGGGTCGTGGCCGCCACCCGCGCGCACGCCGACCTGCGGCTCGGCGCGAGCCCGCGGGCCGGCATCGCGCTGCTGCGGGCGGCGCGGGTGCGGGCGGCGGCGGCCGGCCGGTCCTACATCGTCCCCGAGGACGTCAAGGCGCTCGCCGTCCCGGTCATCGCGCACCGGCTGATCGTGACGCCGGAGGCGGAGCTGCGCGGCCGGTCGGGCGCGGACGTGGTCGCCGAGGCGCTGGGGAGCGTGCCGACCCCGCAGGCCGCCGGCGTGTGAGGGCCGTGAGGGAGGCCAGGTGCTGACGCCGCTCGGCTGGGGGACGGCGGCCGGGTCCGCGCTGCTGTACGCGGCGGGCTGGGCGCTCGGCTACCCGGAGCCCGCGATGTTCGGGGCCGCCGGGCTCGCCGCGGCGGCGGGCGCGGTGCTGTGGACGCTGCCGCAGGTGAGGCTGGACGTCCGCCGGGAGATAGCCCCGGCCAAGGTGGAGCGCGGCGAGCCCGCCGTGGGCGTCCTGCACGTCACCAACCGGGGGCGCGGCGCGCGGGGCGTGCGCGCCCGGGACGCGGCCGGGCCCGGCTCGATCGAGGTGGACATCCCGCGGCTGCGGGCGGGCGGCACCCGCACCGTCACCTACCGGCTGCCGACCGGCCGGCGCGGCGAGCTGCCGGTCGGGCCGCTGCGGCTGGAGCGCGCCGACCCGCTCCGGCTGGCCCGCCGGACGCGGGAGTACGGCGCGCCGGAGGTGCTGCTCGTCCGGCCGCGGACGGTGCCGCTGGCGCTGCTGCCGTCCGGGCGCGCCCACCACCTGGAGGGGCCGACCAGCGACCGGTCCCCGGCGGGGACGGCGACGTTCCACGCGCTGCGCGAGTACGTGGTCGGCGACGAGATGCGCCACATCCACTGGAAGTCGTCGGCGCGGACGGGGACGCTCATGGTGCGCCGGCTCGTCGACGCGAGCCTGCCGACGACGACGGTCGTGCTGGAGGCGCGTCCCGGGGCGTGGCCCGAGCCCGACGACTTCGAGCTGGCCGTGGACGCTGCGGCGTCCGTCGCGGCGGGCGCGGCGTCGGCGCACTTCCCCGTCCGCGTCCTCACCGGCGAGGGGCCGGTCGCGGAGACGCGCGGCGGGCCCGACGACCTGGAGACCCTGCTCGACCGGCTCACCTCGGTCGAGGTCCGGGAGGGCCCGCGGTCCGCGATGGACGCGGTGCGCCGGGTCCGCGGCGGCGGGTCGCTCGTGGTCGTGGCGGGCGGCGCCGCGGGGGCCGCGGAGCTGGGGAGCGTCGCGGCGGTCCGGAGCCGGTTCGACCGGGTGGTGGTGCTGCGGGTCCGGCCGGCGGAGCCCGCGTCCGCGCCGCCCGGCGTGCAGCTCGTCGACTTCGCCGACCTGGAGGGGCTCGCGGACGCGTGGCGGCGGCTCGGGCGGGTCCGGTGACCCGGTACGCCTCGCTCGCCGTGACGGCCTGCCTCGCCGCGGTCGCCGGGCTGGCCTTCCACCGCGTCTTCGGGGTCGGCCCGGTGGCGCCGGTCGCCGCCGTCGCCGCGGTCGTCCCGACCGTGCTGTCCGGGCTGCTGTCCGGCCCGCGCAAGAGCGGGGACCCGTGGCCGCTGTGGATCTCCCTGGTGCTGACCGTGGTGGCGTGGGCGGGCACCGTGACCGGCACCGTCCTGCGTCCCGCCCTGGCGGACGGGACGCTGCCGCGGGCCCTCCGCGACGGGGTGCTCAGCTCGTGGAAGGCCATCCTGACCACGCTGCTGCCCGCCCCGGCCGAGCCGGAGTACCTCGTCCTGGTCAGCGTGGTGGTGTGGCTCGCGGCGTTCGCGTCCGCCGAGCTGGCGCTGCGGACCTCGCTGCGCGCCGCCCCGTGCGTCCCCGCGCTCGGCGGGTGGGCGGTGGCGCTCCCGCTGGGCGTGGACGGCCCCGGCTCCAACCTGCCGCTCGCCGCCGCGGCCGTGGCGCTGACCGCGGTCCTGGTGCTGCTCCGCGCGGACGGCCCCGGCGCGGACGGCCCCGGCGCGGGCGTCGCGTGGCGGCCGCTCGCGGCCGGGGTGCCCGCCGCCGCGGTGCTCGGCGCGCTGGCGTTCGCGGCGGGTCCGGTCGTCCCGGTCGGCGCGCGGCCCTACGACCCGCGGGAGCAGGTGCAGGCCCCGCCGCCGCAGCAGCGCGACGGCGTCAGCCCGCTCGACCGCGTCGGGGGCTGGCTGCTGCGGCCGGGCGAGGTGATGTTCACCGTCCGGTCGGGCCGCCCCGAGCAGCAGCGGCTCGCCGTCCTCGACCGGTTCGACGGCGTGACGTGGTCGTCCACGGCCCGGTTCGTCCCCACCGGGAGCCGGGTGCCGGAGGGCCCGCGGCCGGGGGAGCGGCACGAGGTCGAGCAGCACATCACGATCCGGGACCTGCCCGGCGTGTGGGTGCCCGCGCCCGACCGGCCCCGGCGCGTCGAGGGGCTCCCCGTCGCCGTCGACCCGGAGAGCGGCGCGCTCGCGGCCGGGCGGCCGCTCCGGCCCGGCCAGGCCTACCGCGTCACGTCCGTCGTGCCCGAATGGACGGCCGAGGACCTCGCCGCCGCGGCCCTCGCGACCGACGCCGAGGCCAGGGCGGCGCTCGACCTGCCGTGGGGGCCGGGCGCGACGGAGCCGCCCGTCCAGATCGCCGAGTTCCGCCGGTTCGCGGAGGCCGCCACGCGGGGTGCGGGCTCGCCGATCGAGAAGGCCGCGCTGCTCGCCGAGTACCTCAGGCGCTACGCCGCCTACGACGTGACCGCACCGCCGGGCCACGGCTACCGGCAGCTCGACTACTTCCTCAGCGAGGGCAGGCGCGGCACGCCCGAGCACTTCGCGACCGCGTACGCGCTGCTCGCCCGCACGATCGGCCTGCCGTCCCGCGTCGTGGTGGGGTTCCGCGGCGGGCAGCGCGCGGGCGACACCGTCCAGGTCCGGTCGGGGGACGTGCTGGTGTGGCCCGAGATCAAGTTCGAGGACCTCGGCTGGATCCGCTTCAACCCGCTCCCGGATTCCGGGCGCCGCTCCAAGGAGGACGACTCGGTCGCCGCAGGCGAGACGGAGCAGAAGCTGGAGCAGGCGCAGAAGGCCGCCGCGTCCCAGCAGCGCGGCGAAGGGCCGGGCCAGAACGCGGAGAAGGGGCCGCGCGAACCCGCCGCCGGAGGCGGATCGCCCACGCCGTGGTGGGTGTTCACCTCGGTCGCGGCGGCGGTGCTCGTCATCGGCTACGTGCTCGCCGTCCTGCTCGCTCCCGCCCTGCGGAAACGCCGCCGCCGCACGGGCCCGCCCGCCGCGCGCATCACCGGCGCCTGGCACCAGGCCCTCGACCACCTCGCCGACGTCGGCCTGTCCACGGCGCGGACGCTGACCGCGCACGAGGTCGCGCGGTTCGGGGCGTCCAGCGTCGGCGCGGACGCGCACGGGCACCTGGGGCCGCTCGCCGACCTCGTCAACCACAGCCGCTTCGCCGCGTCGCACCCGGACCCGCGGGCCGCCGACCGGGCGTGGGAGCACTCAGACGCGGTGGGACGCCTCGTCACCGCCAGGGCCGGGCGCGTCCGGCGGCTCCGGCGGCGGCTGCATCCCCGGTCGCTCACCGGCAGGTCCGGCGGGGAGCGCCGCCCGCCCGCCGGGCGGCGGCGCGTCAGGAGCCCGGGAGGCTGACGGCGATCTCGCCGCCCAGCACGGCGCCGTCCGCCAGCGCCAGGTCGTCCCCGCTCCAGAACCGGCCCGGGTCGAACCAGTTCGGGCGGCGGCCCTTCGGCAGCAGCCCCATCGCCTGGTAGGTCACCGCGACGATCTCCGCGCAGAACGCCGTCTCCAGGTCCTCCTCGCGCTCGGCGGGCCGCCGGATCGGCACCCGGCCGCGCAGCCACCGCGTCGCCAGCCGCGACGTGGACGGGAACGGCGTGCCGTCCAGCCGCGCCACCGCGCGCAGCGCCGCGTCCTCCGTCCCCCTGGACGGCGGCGGCTCGAGCTGCCGCAGCCACGCCCGCTGCCCGTAGCGGTTCCCCCACGCCATCACCGCGTCGCGCAGGTCGTGCAGCTGCGCGCCGCGGTGGTGCCCGCCCGTCCACATGTCCCGCAGCGACCTGCCCAGTTCGGCGTGCCACATCAGGGGCGGCAGGTCGTCGATGACGATCGACATGCCGACGTGGTTGACCGGGCTGTTGGTGGTCATCTGGATGGCGCGGTCGACGGCCGTGCGGCCCCGGAAGATCCAGACGTCCCCGGTCCGCGTCAGCTCGGCGGCCTCGTCGAGGGAGATGCTCGTACCAGGCATGATCGATACGGTAGCCGCATGCGACGGTGGAGAGTGCCCCGCCCTGGGAAGGCATCCGGCCTGCTGAAGGCGTCGAACCTCTGGAAGGCACTGGGCGTCGCCGGGTTCCTCGGCGTCGCCGCGACCGGGGCGGTGATCGTGCGGAGCGAGCGCCGCCGCCGGTCCTACACGCCCGAGGAGATCCGGGAGCGGCTGCACGCGCGGCTGGACGAGGAGGAACCGGGGAGGCGCCCGTGACGCCCCGCGCCGTCCGCCCCCCGGACCGCGACGACCTCGACCGCGCGTGGCGGGCCGTCTCCGCCGAACTCGATCCGACGCCCCTCGTGCCGTCCTCCCTGGCCCCCGGCGCCATGCTGAAGCTGGAGACGTGCCAGCCGACCGGCGCGTTCAAGGTGCGCGGCGCGCTCGCGGCCGTCGCGGCGCTGCCGCCGGGGCGGCCGGCCGTCACGGCGAGCGCGGGCAACCACGGCCTCGGCATGGGCCACGCGGCGGCCCGGTCCGGCGCGGACGTCACCGTGGTCGTGTCCGCCCGCGCGTCCCCCGTGAAGATCGACAAGATCGGCGCGTACCCGGTGCGGCTCGTCCAGCACGGGACGACCTACGACGAGGCCGAGGAGCACGCGCTGACCCTGCCCGGCCACTACGTCTCGCCCTACAACGACCCGGCCGTCATCGCCGGGCAGGGCACCATCGGGCGCGAGCTGGAGCGGCAGGCGGACGGGCCCCTCACCGTCGTCGCGCCGGTCGGCGGCGGGGGCCTGCTCGCCGGGCTCACCCTGTGGGCGCGGGACCGGCCGGACGTCCGGATCGTCGGGGTGGAGTCGGCCGTGTCGCGCGGCATCGCCGCCTCGGTGGCGGCCGGGCGGGTCGTCGAGGTCGAGGTCGGCGAGACGTTCGCGGACGGCCTCCCCGGCAACCTGGAGCCCGGCAGCGTCACCCCGGGGGTGATCGGCCGCTCCGCGGAGCTGACCGCGGTCACCGATGACCAGATCCGGACGGCGATGCGCTGGCTGTTCCGCGAGCACGGGCTCGTCGCCGAGGGCGCGGGCGCCGCCGGGATCGCCGCGGTCCTCGCCGGGAAGGTGGAGGTCACCGGCCGCCCGGTGGTGGTCATTACCGGACGCAACATAACAATCCCGACGTTCATCGACGCGATTCGCGAAAACTGAACATCTTCGTATTTGCGAGAACACCGACATCAGCGGCCCGCCACCCGCTAACTTGTGCGATCGAACGGGGAAGGTGATCAGAATCGTGCGGGTGGCGATCCTGAGATTGTTCCGCCGCGACCGCCTCACCGGGCAGGTGGCGGTCGGGCTGGTCGGCGTGCTGGTCATAGCCGCGGCGGTGTACGGGGTGGGCGTCGCGAGCGCCCAGTACCGCCTCGCCGACGTCGGCGCGTGGCTGACCGCCAAGAGCAAGGGCATCGTCGTGCACGTCAACGGCCCCGCCGCCAAGGTGGACGGCAAGGCCGGCGTGATCCCGCAGATGCGCGGGCACAACGTCAAGGTCGTCCAGGACGGCGCCACGGTCTTGATCATCGACCTGGACACGGGCGTCGTCAGCCGCCTCGACCCGTCCCAGCTGAGCATCGGCCAGAGCCGCTCGCTGGGCAGGGGCATCCAGGTCCTCGCGGGCGCCGGGAAGGCGTACACGGTCGACTCGGTCAAGGGCGTCGTCCAGGAGATCGACCCGGTCGGCCTGACGCCGGTCGGCGCGTCCGCCACGCTGCCGCCGGTCCTCGGCCAGGCCGGGATCGACGGCAAGGGGACGCTGTGGGTGCCCGTCTCGCAGAAGGGCGAGGTGTCGGCGTTCCGGGACGGCGCCCTCCAGCCGCCCGTCCGCGTCGGCGCGCCCGGCGGCGACCTGGCGCTGACCGTCGCCGCCGGCGACCCCGTCGTCACCGACTCCACCGCCGCCACCGCCACCGTCGTCCGGTCCGGCTCCCCGCTCACGATCAGCCTGCCGACGACCGTGCGGCGGGCGGGCCGCGGCGGCGTGCTCGCCCCCGCGCAGACCGACGGCAGGATCGTCCCGCTGCTGGTGCCCGGAACCGGCTCCCTGGTCACCGTCGACACCGACACCGGCCGGTACTCCAGCACCCGGCTGCCGATGCCGAGGCACCGGTACCGGCCGCCGCAGGTGCTCGGCGCGAAGGTCTACATCCCCGACGAGACGGCCGGCGCCCTGATCGTGTACGACTCGGCGGCCAACCGGTTCGAGCGGCCGATCGCGGTGACGAACCGGCCGGCCAGGCTGGACGTCTTCGTCCGGGACGGGCTGCTCTGGGCGAACGACCCGGCCGGCCCGCACGCCGTCGTGATCGACCGGGGGAACGTGCACCGGGGCATCAACAAGTACAAGGACCGGGTCGCGGGCGGTCCGAAGCGCCGGACGATCCCGCTGCCCGGCGACGGGGACGCCCCGCCGCCGAGCGGCCGCCCCCCGGCTTCGCGGGGGACGCCGGAGGCGCCGCCGCCGTCCCGCCCCCCGGCGCCCGGCGAGCCGCCGACCGCGCCCGGCAACGTGTCCGTCACGCCCGGCGCGGGGACGATGCGGGTCGACTTCCAGCCCTCGCAGGGCGACGGCGTCATCGGGTACGTGCTGAAGGACGCGGCGTCCGGCCTGTCGGTGAGCCCGTCCGCCATCGGACCCGGCGCGGGGCCCTTCACCTTCACGATCTCGGGCGGCGACTGCGGGACCGAGTACCGCTTCCGCGTGGCCGTCCGCTACCGGGACGCCCGGGGCAGGACGCGCGAACTCCCGTCGGCGGCGAGCGACCCCGTCCGCCCGTGCGTGACGCCGGGAACGCCGACCGGCCTCAAGGCGCTGGCGACCAAGTCCGGCGCGCAGGTCTCGTGGACGGCCGCGCCCGGCGGCGGCTCGACGAGCTACCGGCTCACCTGGGAAGGCCCCGTCTCGGGGAGCAGGACCGTCTCGACCACGTCCGCCACGCTCGGCGACGTCTGGTCCAACGGCGACTACACCTTCACCGTCACCCCCACGAACGGCGCGGGAACCGGTGCCAACGCGACGATCAGCACCAAGCTGACCGGCCCTACGAGCACCTACGCCGTGACGAGGAACGGCCTTTCCAACGGCTACATCAGGGCAGAGGCCAACCCCAGCAGCACCACCGTGGCCACCATGAACGACAACAACGGTGACAGCGTCACCGTGCACTGCAAGGAGCAGGGCCTCTCCTACGAGCACTCCAGGGACCCCAACCTCGACGGTGACATGTACACCAACATCACCTGGAAGGGGTACCGCGGCTACGTGGTCAGCTACCTGGTCAACACGCCCGGCGACTGGAAGGGCTTCAACGGGCCGGCGATCTGGAAGTGCGAGCCCTCCGTCACCTTGCAGCCCTCGAACTGAACAACGGGCGGGCGGCCCGGGGACGGCTCAGCCGGGCCGTTTCGCGCTGATGCAGGCGGGTGCCGACCATGACACGTCCGGCGCCTGGCCGGGGTTGAGGCGCAGCACCGCGCCCACCTTGAAGCAGTAGCGGGTCCTTGGGCGCAGGCCGGGCATGGTCGCCGAGCGGGAGCCGGCCTGGGCCGTCACGAGCGGGTTCGCGCTGGCGGGCTGCTGCTGGATGAGCAGCGGCAGCTCTTTAGCGGCGGGCGGCAGCGTCCAGGCGAGCACGGCCGTGCGGCCCGCCGGCCTGGCGACGAGCCCGCGCGGGCGCGTGGCGGTGAACTGGGCGCGCGGAAGGGGCTCGGACGGGACGTCCGTGGCCTGCCCCTGAGGACCCGGTGTGGCGGCCGCCGGAGGGCCCGCGGACCGCCGTCCCTCCTCGCCGCCCCCGCGGGTGAGGGCGAGCGCCCCGACGCCGAGCGCCAGCCCGCCGACGAGCGCCACGCCCGCCGCGACGATGAGACCCCGCCGCGGGCCGTCGCCCGGCTGGTCGAGCGTGTGCTGGTGCGGGACGGGCTGCTCCGGGGCGAACCGCTGCGAGACGAGCTGGTGCGGGGCCGCGTGCGGTGCCGTGTGCGGTGTCGTGTGGGCGCCGCTCGCCCGCGGATCGTCCGCCCGCGGCGGCCCTTGCACCTGACCCCCGGGCATCGCGGGCCAGGCCGCGGGGGCGTCGTCGCGCGGGACGGTGTGCGGCTCCCGCGGCATCGTGCCCTCCTGCGGGAGGAGGGCGTCGGGCGTCTGCGGCGGGGAGGCGTCCGGGTGCCAGGGCGACGGCGGAGCCGGGGGCCCGAGGACGGGCGCCTGGGCGGTCGGCGCCCACTCCGGGACGCGCGGCGGCCCGGAGGTGTCGGGGAACGACAGCCGCGGCGCCGAGGGAAAGTCGGACGACGCGAAACCCGACGACGACCCCGAACCGCCGTCCTGCCGCGGACCCGGCAGGGCGGCGCCGCTGCTGTGCGGGACGTCCGTGACCGGCAGGCCCAGCTCGGCCTGCACGCTCTGGAGCGCCTGCGCGAACTCCACGGCCGTCGCGAAGCGCTGCTCGGGGGTCTTGGCCATCGCGTGCACGATGACCTCCTGCACCCGGGGCGGCACGTCCGCACGGGGGATCGGCGGCGGCGGATCGCTGAGGATCCGCAGCATCAGCTGCGCGATGCCCTCGCCGGCCGGGCCCTTGAACGCGGGCTGCCCCGCGAGGAGCTGGTACAGCGTCGAGCCGAGCGAGTAGATGTCGGAGCCGACGCCGGGCTGCCTGCCCTCCAGGATCTCGGGCGCGGCGTGGTGCGGGGTGAACGCCTGCGTGTGGGTCGCGTCGAAGGTGTCGACCAGGCGGGCGATGCCGAAGTCGGCGAGCGCGGGCTCCCCGTAGCGCGACAGCAGCACGTTCTGCGGCTTGACGTCGCGGTGCAGGACGTCGGTCTCGTGGGTGGCGGCGAGCGCGCCCGCCATCTTCACCCCGATGCGCAGCACGTCCGCGACCGGCAGCGGCCCCTCCCGCGCGAGCCGGTCGGTGAGCGCGCCGTGCTCGAAGTACTCCATCGCGATGTAGGGGCGCCCGGACCGGGTGGTGCCGGTGTCCAGCACGGTCACGATGTTGGGATGGCCGGACAGCCTGCCGGTGATCTTGCTCTCCCGCTGGAAGCGGCGCATCGCCGCGTCGTCGACCGAGCCGATCGACAGGACCTTCAACGCGACCATCCGGTCCAGGTGCTCCTGGTGCGCGCGGTAGACGACGCTGAAGCCGCCCTCGCCGACCTGCTCCAGCACCCGGTACCCAGGGACGTCCTCGGTCATGGGCAGGGGGATCCTTCGTGGTCGCTCGTGTGGTTCGCGGCGGGGGCGCGATCATTCGATGTACTGCGGTCCGGGGAGGTTCCCCCGGGGGCAACAGCGTAGTACGGGGACGAAACGGGCGCGGGCTTCTCCCGCCGAACGGTGCGGGCGCCGATCTTCCGGCGGCTCCGGTACGGAAATAGGCAGACATTTCCAGTGGCCCGGTTAATCGTTGTCCCAATTCCGCTCCTGCCTCGCCCACATGCGGCCTAACCTCGTGGTTCGCGAAAACAGAACGGCCCAGAGGGAGTGGCCCGCCGTGACGGAAGATGTCCTGACGAATACGAGGACGGAAACGCCGCTGCCCAAGACAGCATATGGCGACCTTGTCCGGATGGCGTATTTCGTTCTGCCCGGGACGGGAAAGCGCGTCTACCGGCTGGCGGTCGCGCGGCGGATCGTGGACGCCTCCGCCCGCGGCGCCCGGGACCGCTCGCCCGCCGGGCTGGCCCGCCGCCGCACCCGCGTGCTCCGCCGGGCGATGCGCCCGTCCCGCCGGCTGCACATCGGCCTCGGCCCCTGGCTGCGCGCCCTGCCCACCCGGCTGCCCGACCCGGCGCTCACCGCCGCCCTGGCCAAGCTCCATCCGCACGTCCGCGTCGCCTACGTGCTGCGGCACGTCGAGGGGCTGCCCCGCTACGCGGTCCACGACCAGCTGGTCGAGCTGCGCATCCGCGACCCCTGGCCGGCGATCCGCGCCGCCGACGCCGTCCGGCCGCCCGCCGCCCGGCGCGCCGACCGGTTCGAGCCCGCGCTGCTGCGCCCCGTCCGCAACCGCTCGGTGCTGCCGCTGGTCACCGCCGCCGTCCTCACCGCCGCCCTCGTCGCCGTGCTGGTGGCGACCGAGCGGGGCGACCCGCGCGAACCGGAGCTGCGGCTCGTCTCGGCCGGCCCCGGCGCCTGGACGGGCGGCGCCCGCACCCTCGACGCCTGGCCGGCCCGCGGCGACCTCGCCCGCGACCGGGCGTTCACCCGGGGCGCCGCCGCGGCCTGGGCCGCCGCCCCGGCGGGCCGCCGCGCGACCGGCACCGCGCAGCTCCTCTACGCGGGCAACGTCGGCGGCACGGCGCTCGCGGTGCTGCGGCAGGGCGGCCGCGTCGCCCGCTACACCCGGGGCGGCCTGGACGTCGTCGACGCCGGGCAGGACACGTCCGCCCCGATCGCCCTCGGCGGCGGGCGCTACCTCCTGGCGCCCTGGGACGCGCGGCCCGAGACCCTCGCCGGGGACGCCCTCGCGGTGACCGACGGGGTGACCGCGCCCGCCCGCGCCGAGTCCCGCTGCGGCCGGGGCCCCCTCTTCCATGTCGGCTCCAGGACCCTCGGCGACCTGGGCGGCCCGCGCGCCACCGTGCTCAGCTACCACTCGCCCGCCTACCGGCCGGACGGGAAGGACGAGCCCGCGCGCCTCGGCCGGGGAGGCCGCGAGTTCTGGAACCGGCTCGCCTGCGCGCCGCACCGGCCGGACGGGCCGGACCGGCCGGTGACCGAGGCCATGGCGTGGAACTTCTGGTCCGGCGGGCTGCCGCGCGGCGGCGGCTCCGCCGACTGGGTCTGCACCCGCCTGACCTTCGCCGACGGCGCCGGCGCGGCCGCCGCCACGCTGCTCGCGGCGAAGGACCGGGCCACCGGCCCCTGCGACGCCCGCCGCCCGGTCAGCGGAACGTGGTGGAAGGCCCCGTCCGGCCGCTGGTACTACCTGGCCGCGGCCGGGCCCGGCCTCGTCCCGCACGCGGACGGCGTCCGCCGCTCCACCGTCCGCAAGCGCCTGCTCACCGCGACCGGCACCCGGGACGCGCAGGTGGAACTCACCGCACGCTAGCGCCGCCCGGGTCAGAGTCCGCTTACATTGATCGGGCACACTAGGGGGACCGAACGAGATTCAGGGAGATGCGCATGGGCAAGGGGCCGCTGTCCGGAGTACGGGTGATCGAGCTTGCCGGGATCGGGCCGGGGCCCTTCGCCGCGATGCTGCTGGCCGACCTCGGCGCCGACGTGATCCGCGTCGACCGCGCCTCCGCGGTGAAGGCCGGTGAGGCCGCCGGCGGGACCGACTTCAGCAACCGCGGCAAGCGCTCCATCGCGATCGACCTGAAGAGCGAGAAGGGCAAGGAGGTCGTCCTCCGGCTGGTCGAGAAGTCCGACGTCCTCCTCGAAGGGTTCCGGCCCGGCGTCACCGAGCGCCTCGGCCTCGGCCCGGACGACTGCCTCGCCCGCAACCCGAAGCTCGTCTACGGGCGGATGACCGGCTGGGGCCAGGAGGGGCCCCTCTCCCACACCGCCGGGCACGACGTCGGCTACATCGCGATCACCGGCACGCTGCACGCCATCGGCCGGGCCGGCGGGCCCCCGCAGGTCCCGCTGAACCTCCTCGGCGACTTCGCCGGCGGCAGCATGTACCTCGTCGTCGGCATCCTGTCCGCCCTCCTGGAGTCCAGGACGAGCGGGCACGGCCAGGTCGTCGACGCCGCCATCGTGGACGGCGCCGCGCACCTGTCCACCTTCATCCACGGCTTCCTGCGGGGCGGCCTGTGGGAGGACCGCCGCGGCGTCAACATGCTCGACACCGGCGCCCCCTGGTACGACGTCTACGAGACCTCCGACGGGCGCCACATGGCCGTCGGCGCGATCGAGCCCCAGTTCTACGCCGAGTTCCTCCGCCTCAGCGGCCTCGACAAGGAGGACCTCCCCGCCCAGCACGACCGCTCCGGCTGGCCCGCGCTCCGCGAGCGCTTCGCCGAGGTGTTCCGCACGAAGACCCGCGACGAGTGGACGGAGATCTTCGTCCCGAGCGACGCCTGCGTGGCGCCCGTCCTGTCCATGGCTGAGGCGGCGGAGCACCCCTACAACACGTCCCGCGACGTGTTCCCCGAGCTGGCCGGCCACCCGCAGCCCGCCCCGGCGCCCCGCTTCTCCCGCACCACCACCGAGACCGACGGCGTCCCCGCCCTGCCCGGCGGCCAGACCCGCGCGGTCCTGGAGGACCTCGGCTTCACCGACGCCGAGACCCTCCTGAAGGAGGGCGCGGTCGCCCAGGCGTGACCGATCTCCGCCCGTCGGGGCTGGTCGCAGGCGACCGGACTCCCGCGATTGTGAGTCGCTTGACAATTCCCCCGGGGTAACCGGCGGCCGTTCCACAAGACCGCGCCGGAATGCGGGCCGTACGTTATGTGCACTCCACCCCCACCGACACGGCGATGAGGGGCCGGATCCGGATGTCCGGGTCCCGGCCTCTCTTGGCCGTGCCCGCTTTAGGGAGATGCACATGCGTTTCAGGCGGCTCCGCAGATGGGCGGTCATCGCGGCCGCGATGACGGCCGTGCTGGGCACGACCGGCATCACCGCGCCCGCACAGGCCGAGATCGTCCCGGAAGGGGCCAACGACTGGAAATGCAAACCGTCGTTCTGGCATCCGCGCCCGGTCGTGCTCGTGCACGGCACGTTCGAGAACATGGCGTTCAACTGGCAGAAACTCTCCCCGGCGCTGAAGAAGGCCGGATACTGCGTCTACGCCCTCAATTACGGCGGCCCGAAGGACGGCCCCATTCAGGGAATCTACGACATTCCCACGTCGGCCGGTGAGCTGTCGGCGTTCGTCGACCGGGTGCTCGAATCGACGGGGGCGGCGAAGGTCGACATCGTCGGGCACTCGCAGGGCGGCATGATGCCGCGGTACTACATGAAGTTCCTCGGCGGGGCCGCGAAGGTGAACAAGCTCGTCGGCATCGTCCCCTCGAACCACGGGACGAACGCGTCGGGGCTGGTGGAGCTGGGCCGGCTGCTCGGCATCACCCAGGCGATCGTGAAGGCCGCGCCGGCGGCCGGTCAGCAGATCATCGGCTCCGACTTCCTGCGGGAGCTGAACGAGGGCGGCGACACCGTCCCCGGACCGCAGTACATCGTGCTCGCCACCAAGTACGACGAGGTCGTCACGCCCTACACCTCGTCGTTCCTGAACGGCTCCAACGCGCACAACGTCCTGCTCCAGGACAAGTGCCCCGACGACACCAACGCGCACCTCGGCATCAACTTCGACCCGGTGATGATCAAGTTCGTGCAGAACTCGCTCGACATCTGGGGCCCGTACTGGCCCATCGACTGCGCCGATCCGCTCGGCTGATCCCGCGCGGACGGAACGGCGCCCGGTGCTCCCCTCTCCGTGAGCACCGGGCGCCGGTGTATCCAGCGTCTCCCTGTCCGGGTCAGCCGACCGCGTCGGCGACGGCGTCCGCCCAGAGGCCGAGCGCGTCGTCGATCTGCGACTCGGTGACGATCAGCGGCGGGATCATCCGGACGACGTTGCCGTACGCGCCGCAGGTCAGCAGCAGGAGCCCGCGCTCGGTCGCCGCCTTGTGGGCGCGCGCCGCGGCGTCGGCGTCGGGCTCGCCGCCGGGCGCGGTGAACTCGGCGGCCTGCATCAGCCCGAGCCCGCGCACGTCCCCGATGGCCGGGTGGTCGGCGGCGACCTTCTGCAGTCCGTCGTTCAGCCGCGCGCCCTGCCGGGCGGCGTTGCCGACCAGGTCCTCGTCCTGGATGACCTGGAGCGTGGCGAGCGCCGCGGCGCAGGAGACCGCGTTGCCGCCGTAGGTGCCGCCCTGCGAGCCGGGGCGGGCCTTCTCCATCAGCGCGGTCGGCGCCGCGATCGCCGACAGCGGGAAGCCGCTGGCCAGGCCCTTGGCGGTGATGAGGATGTCGGGGAGCGCGGCGGAGTGCTCGTGCCCCCAGAACCGGCCGGTCCGCCCGAACCCGGTCTGCACCTCGTCCATGATCAGCAGGATGCCGTGCCGGTCGGCGCGCTCGCGCAGCCCCTCCAGGAACCCGGGCGGGGCGGGGATGTAGCCGCCCTCGCCGAGCACCGGCTCGACGATGAACGCGGCGGTGTCGGACGCGGGACTGGCGGTGACGAGCAGGTAGTCGAGCTCGCGCAGCGCGAACCGGGTGGCCTCGTCCTCGTCCCAGCCGTACCGGTAGGCCTGCGGGAACGGCGCGATGGCGGCGCCCGGCATCAGCGGGCCGATGCCGGCGCGGAACTTCGTGCCCGCGGTGGTGAGCGCGGCGGCGCCCATGGTCCGGCCGTGGAAGGAGCCGTGGAAGACGACGATGTTCTGCCGGCCGGTGGCGTGCCGCGCCAGCCGGATGGACGCCTCGACGGCCTCGCTGCCGCTGTTGAGGAAGAACAGCGAGTCGAGCCCGGACGGCAGCACGTCGCCGAGCGCCTCGGTGAGGCGCAGCAGCGGCTCGTGCATGACCGTCGTGTACTGGCCGTGGATAAGCGTGCCGACCTGCCGCTGCGCGGCCTCGACCACGCGCGGGTGGCAGTGGCCGGTGCCCGTGACGCCGATGCCCGCGGTGAAGTCGAGGTGCCGCCGGCCGTCGGTGTCGTACAGGTAGACGCCCTCGCCGCGCTCGGCAAGGACGGGGGTGGCCTGCTTGAGCAGGGGTGA
The DNA here is from genome assembly GCF_014648675.1 of Actinomadura livida. Lineage (GTDB taxonomy): Bacteria > Actinomycetota > Actinomycetes > Streptosporangiales > Streptosporangiaceae > Spirillospora > Spirillospora livida. The sequence continues at coordinate 234,991 of NZ_BMRO01000001.1, read as the reverse complement.
CAGCTTAGCCATGCGTCGTCCCTCCGATGCCCTTCGTAGATTGTCGACAATCTGCAATGTAGGTGCCCCTGGGACCGGATGTCCAGCGCCGCGGGGCCACTCCGGTACGGCGCCGCCGGAAGAGAGTGCTAGGGGAGGCGGAGCCGCTCGATGGAGTCGGTCATGTGCTCCTCGATGAGGGTCAGCAGCCGCTCCTCCTCGCCGTCGCCGATCGCGTCGACCAGCCGCCGGTGCTCCTCGACCAGCTCGGACGGCTCCGGGTAGGTGTCCTGCAGCGCGTTGAGGCACATGCGGGTCTCCACCAGGAGGGTGTGCGCCATCCGCTCCAGCCGGGGGCTGCCGGACGAGCTGACCAGGACCTCGTGGAACGCCTGGTCGGCGTCGCTCATCGCGACCCGGTCGCGCTGGTCGGCCGCGTCGATGAGCGCGTCGAGGGCGTCGGTGAGCCGGGCGACGGCCTCCCCGCGGTTCCGCTCCATGATCAGCTGGCACGCCTCCCGCTCGATGGCGAGCCGGGCGAGGTAGACGTCCTCGACGTCGCCCTCGTCCAGGGTGATGACGAACAGCCCGCGGTGCGGTTCGCTGACCAGCAGCCCCTCCTGGACGAGCCGCTGCATCGCCTCGCGCAGCGGGCCGCGGCTGATGCCGAGCCGGCCGGCCAGCTCGGCCTCGCCGAGCTGGGCGCCGGGCTCCAGCGACCCGTACATGATCGCCGAGCGCAGCTCGTCCGAGACGATCTCGACGGTCGACTTGCGGGGGACAGGTTCCAGCTCACCCAATCGGCCCATTGCCGCGGGGCCCCTTTCTCATAGCTGCGAGGTATCTCGTCCCCGCTCGGCGACGCCGGACGGGACGGCGGCGGGCTCGGCGAACAGCCGGCCCAGCCCGGTGCGCGGCGGGAGCCCCCCGGGACCGGACGCGAGCCGCAGCCCCTCCCACACGCTCACCTGGTTGGCGGTCAGGACCGGCTTGCCGACCCGTGCCTCCAGCTCGTCGAGCCAGGACACGGTGTGCAGCGCGGTGTCGGGCACCAGCACCGCCTCGGCGTCCGGATGGTCGTTGGCGGCGACGAAGGCGAGCACCTCGTCGCGGCCCAGGGTGCCGACCTCGGCGGCGGTGACGATGCCCCGGCAGGACAGCGCCACCACCTCGATCCCGGCGTGGCCGAGGAACGCGACGAACCGCTCGGCGACGTCGGCCGGGTAGGTCGCGGCGATCGCGACCCTGGTCACGCCGAGGGCCCGCGCGGCGTTCACGAAGGCGAACGAGGTGCTGGACGCGGGCACGCCCGCTTCCGCGGCGACGCCCTCGACCTGCCGCGCGGCGCCGTCCCAGCCGAACACGAAGCTCCCGCTGGTACAGGCCCACACCGCGGACTGGACGCCCATGTCGCGCAGGACGCGGGCGCCCTCGCCCAGCACGTCGGCGCCGCCGACGTCCAGCAGCGCGTCGACGCGATGGGCGTCCTCGCGCATCAGCGTGTGGACGACCGGCAGGCGCACCCCGCCGAGCGCGAGCTCGATGGCGGGATAGTCGTCCTCAGCGCTGTAGCCGGGGTAAAGGAACCCGGCGCTCAACCCGTTCTGTGGCATCGAATCGTCAATCCTACCCTTGGGCTCCATCGGTGATCAGGCGGCGGTGGACGGGGCCAGCTGCACGAGCGACTGCCCGGGACCGGCCGCCGAGCGGCCCATCGAGCGCAGTGCCGTGCACATCGTGACCTGGTTGGCGGTGAGGACCGGCTTGCCGATCATCTGTTCCAGCGGGGCGATGATGTCGTACGTCGGCACGTTCGTGCAGCTTATGAAGACGGCCTCGGCCTCGGGGCCGTCGACCGACGACACCGCCGACACGATCTCGCCGTAGCCGACCTTCCAGATGTGGCTGAGCAGCCCCATCCCGACCGACGACACCACTTCGATGCCGTACTCGCCGAGGAAGGACACCAGCCGCTCGGTGACCGCGTCGATGTAGGGGGTGACGACCGCGATGCGGCTGACGTCGAGGAGCCGGAGCGACTCCACCAGCGCACCCGACGTCGTCGTGGAGACCGGCGCGCCGGCCAGCCGCATCGACTCGTGCAGCCGCAGCTCGCCCGCTTTGCCGCCGATGAAGCTCCCCGACGCGCAGGCGTAGGCGACGGCGAGCGGCTCGGGGGCGAGCACGTCGCGCGTGGCCTGCCGGACGATGGACTGGTCGGACAGCGCGGACGCCATCTCGACGGTGACCGGTACCGGGACGTACGGGAGCCGCGTCATGTACAGCGACACGTCGTCGGGCGTCCAGCGCCACAGTTCGCGGTCGAGGGCGAAGTCGAAGGGCGCGACCACGCCGATGCCGTGCTGGGCGAGCAGCTCGGGGCCGACGACCAGCGTGGGGTCGAATGTCATTTGCGCGCCCACCGCTCTAGGACTCGAGGCGGCTGTAGACGAGGCGCTCGCCGACGCCGCCGGAGCGCCAGACGTCGTTGCAGGCCTCGGCCATGCGGTCGAGACCGTCGACGATCGTCGCGTACACGTTGCCGGGGACCCAGCCGACGTCCCCGTTGAGCAGCAGGTTGTTGCGACCGTAGAAGATGGCGAGGTCGATTACGCCGGGCAGCGTGTGGATGTTCTTCTCCTCCTTGAAGCGCCGGTCGAGCATGCCGCCGGCGAAGGAGAAGTAGACGACGTCGCCCGGGATGGGGGTGACCGTGGGGTTCTCGAGGCCGACCTCCTCCTCGGAGAACCGCTCGACCATCGTGTAGACCTCGTTCCGCGCGTACTTGGCGTGGTAGGCGTCCCCGCCGAGCGGGAGGGAGTTCCACACCGCCTCGCAGGTGCGCGGCGCGTCCTTCTCCAGTAGTTCCGCGACGCACGAGACGCCGCGACGCTCCAGAGTGATGGTCATGAGCTTGGGCATGCTGGGCCTCCCCGTGGACAGGGGTGGGCGAGAACGTCGCCACCCGAAGGACTCTTCCGTTAGAGCGCTCTGGGATCCGTCCTGGCCTTGCGTGGGCAGGTTGCGACGGTCTTGCAGCACACGAGATCTCAGTGCGGTGCCCGGGGCCGCAGTGCACCGCGCTGATTGTTGACAATCCTACGAAACGTTCCTAGCGTGTCAATGCCCCCCCGAGTTGCCTTCACGTAAACTCTGGTCTCCCTGAAAGTGGCGCTCCATGGACCCTGCTCCGCCCGCACCCGGAGGGCCGCCCGACGTGGTGGTCCTGACCGGGGACGCCCGCCCGCGGGGGATGGCCGACGCGGAGCGCCTCGCCCGCGTCCGCTACGTCCGCGAGACAGAGCTCGCGGACGCCCTGCCCGGCGCGGACGTCCTGTTCGTGTGGGACTTCCTCTCCGACGCGGTCGCCGGGGCGTGGCCGCGGACCGGCGGGCCCGAGTGGGTCCACATCGCGAGCGCCGGGGTCGACCGGCTGCTCTTCCCCGGCCTTGTCGAGTCCGGCACGGTCGTCACCAACTCCCGCGGCGTCTTCGACGAGCCGATCGCAGAATACGTGCTCGGGCTGGTGCTCACGTTCGCCAAGGACCTGCACACGACCGTCCGGCTCCAGGGCGAGCGCCGCTGGCTGCACCGCGAGACCGAGCGCGTCACCGGTGCCCGCGCCCTGGTCGTCGGCACCGGGCCGATCGGCCGCGCGATCGGCCGCCGCCTGTCGGCCGCGGGCCTGGCCGTGTCCGGCGCGGGCCGCACGCCGCGCGACGCCGACCCCGACCTCGGCGTCGTCCACCCGATGGAGCGGCTCGGCGAGGCGCTCGCCGAGGCCGACTACGTCGTGCTGGCGGCGCCGCTCACCCCGGAGACCCGCCACATGGTCGACGCCGCCGCGCTCGCGCGGATGCGGCCGTCCGCGCGGCTCGTCAACGTGGGGCGCGGCGCGCTGGTGAACGAGGCCGACCTGGTCGAGGCGCTGCGGGCCGGCCGGATCGCGGGCGCGGCCCTCGACGTCTTCGAGGACGAGCCGCTCCCGGAGTCGTCGCCCCTGTGGGACATGCCGAACGTGCTCGTCTCCCCGCACATGTCCGGCGACGTCATCGGCTGGCGGGACGAGCTGGTCCGGCTGTTCACCGCCAACCTCGACCGCCATGTCGCCGGGCGCCCGCTGCGCAACGTCGTGGACAAGCGGCTCGGCTACGTGGGTTCACCGCAGAGGGTCGGCTGACCAGTGCACCGGAGGGGGATGCAGTGACCGTGACGAAGACCGACGCGGCCGATCTGACCGCGGCCGAGCTGCTGCGGGAGTACGAGGCGGGGACGCTCTCCCCGGTCGAGGCGGCGCAGGCCGTCCTCGACCGGATCGAGCGCGACGACCCCGCGCTCAACGCGTTCTGCCTGGTCGACGAGGAGACCACGCTCGACATGGCCCGCGCGGCGGCCGACCGGCGGGCGCGGGGCGCGACGCTCGGCCCGCTGGACGGCGTGCCCGTCTCCATCAAGGACGTCCTGCTCACCCGCGGCTGGCCCACGCTGCGCGGCTCCACGACGATCGACCCGGCGGGCCCGTGGGACGAGGACGCCCCGTCGGTCGCCCGGCTCCGCGAGCAGGGCGCGGTCTTCGTCGGCAAGACGACCACGCCGGAGTTCGCGTGGAAGGGCGTCACCGACAACCCGCTCACCGGCGTCACCCGCAACCCGTGGGCCACGTCCCGCACGCCGGGCGGGTCGAGCGGCGGCGCGGCGGCGGCCGTCGCGGCGGGCATGGCGCCGCTCGCCCTCGGCACGGACGGCGGCGGCTCGGTGCGCATCCCGGCCGCGTTCACCGGCACGTTCACCATCAAGCCGACCTACGGCCGCATCCCGCACTACCCGGCGAGCCCGTTCGGGACGCTCGCGCACGTCGGCCCGATGACCTACACCGTCGCGGACGCGGCGCTGCTGCTCGACGCGATCTGCGGACCCGACGGCCGCGACTGGTCCTCGCTCGCGCCGCCGGACGTCCCGTTCACCGAGGCCCGCCCGGACGACCTGACCGGCCTGCGCGTGGCGTTCAGCCCCGACCTCGGCTTCGCGAAGGTCGATCCGGAGATCGCGGCGTCCGTCGCGGCCGCCGCCGAGGTGTTCGCCGAGCTGGGCGCCAAGGTCGAGCAGGCGGGCCCCGGCTTCGGCGACCCCGTCGAGGAGTTCGAGGTCCTGTGGTTCGCGGGGGCCGCGAAGGTCGTCGACCACCTGCCGCCCGAGGCGCGCGCACGGCTCGACCCGGGCCTGCGGGAGATCTGCGAGCAGGGCGCGGGGTACTCGGCGCTCGAGTACCTGACCGCCACGGCCCGCCGGATGGAGCTCGGTCGCATCATGGGCCTGTTCCACGAGCGCTACGACCTGCTGCTCACCCCGACGATGCCGATCGCGGCGTTCGAGGCCGGCCTGGAGGTGCCGCCGGGCTCGCCGTCCCCGCGCTGGACGAGCTGGACCCCGTTCACCTACCCGTTCAACATGACGCAGCAGCCCGCCGCGAGCCTGCCGTGCGGCTTCACCTCGGCGGGGCTGCCGATCGGCCTCCAGGTCGTCGGCGCCCGGCACGCCGACGCCCTGGTGATGGCCGCCTGCCACGCCTTCGAGCGGGCGCGCCCGTGGAAGAGGTGGACGCCCTAGCCGGCCTCGGCGGTGCCGCGTCTCAGCCGAACGTGATCACCGTGCGGCCGCGGCGGCGGCCCTGGTCCATCTCGGCGAGGACGCGCGGCGCGTCGTCCAGCCGGACGGCCGTGACCGCGGGGACGATCCCGTGCGCCACCGCGAAGTCGAGGGTGTCGCGCAGGTCGGCGGGGGACCCGGACGGCGTGCCCATCACGCGCAGCCGGTTGGCGACCAGGGCGAGCGGCGACACCTCCACGTTCGCGGCGTCGAAGCCGACGTAGACCAGGGTGCCGTCCGCGCGCAGGCCGCCGAAGGCGGCGAGTCCCGTCGCGGTGTCGGGCGCGGTGTTCATGACGACGTCCGCGCCGCCCCAGGCCCGCAGCGCCTCGGCGGGGTCCTGCTCGGAGGTCGCGACGTACAGCTCCGCGCCGCCGCGCAGTGCCTCCTCTTCGGCGCTGCGCGTGCGGGACACCGCGGCGACCCGGGCGCCCATCGCGGCGGCGAACCGGACGGCCAGCATGCCGACGCCGCCGGTGCCGAGCACGGCGACCCTCGACCCGGCGACCGCGCCGGCCCGCCGCAGCCCGTTGAACGCGGTGACGCCCGCGCACATCAGCGGCGCGCCGGCCACGGGGTCGAGGCCGCCGGGCAGCGGGGTGACGAAACCGGCGCGGCCCACGAAGTACTCGGCGTAGCCGCCGTCGCGGTTCACCCCGGTGACCGGCCTGGGGAGGGCGCCGCACAGGTTCTGGTCGCCGCGCACGCACTGGTCGCAGTGGCCGCACGATCCGTACGGCCACGCGGCGCCGACGCGGGTGCCGACCTCCGGCCACTCGACGCCCGGGCCGAGCGCCGCGACGACGCCGCTGATCTCGTGGCCCGGCACGACCGGGAACGTCCCGAAGGCGTAGTGCCCCCGCAGGTGGTTGACCTCGGAGAAGCACATCCCGCACGCGGTGACCTCGACGAGGATCTCGCCGGGGCCCGGTTCGGGCACCTCCCGCTCGACGATCTCCAGCGGCTTGCCGGGTGCGGACAGTAGCGCGCTGCGCATGGCAGGTCCCCTCTCGGACATGGGTTCATAGCGCTGATACACGAATCACCATAACGCCGCTATGGGAGCTTGCATAGCGGTGCTCGGGAAACTTCTGTAACGTTGATTTCGTGACCGCGCAGAAGGACCTCGACACCCGGGACCGGATCCTGCGGACGGCCGCCCGGCTGCTGGCCGAGGCCGATGGCGAGCCGGTCTCGACGCGCGCCGTCTGCACGGCGGCCGGGGTGGGGGCGCCGACGCTCTACCACCACTTCGGCGACAAGCGCGGGCTGTTCGACGCCGTCGCCGCCTACGGCTTCGAGACGTACCTGGCGAGCAAGCGCGCCCAGCGGAGCACCGGAGACCCGGTCGACGACCTGCGCCGCGGCTGGGACCTGCACGTCGAGTACGGCCGCACGAACCCCGCGTTCTACACCCTGATGTACGGGACGCCCCGGACGCCGCCCATCGCGGCGGAGGCGCACCGCATCCTGCTCGGCCTCGTCGGGGCGGCCGCCCGCGCCGGGCGGCTCCGCGTCCCCGCCGGCACGGCCGCACGGATGATCCACGCGGCCGGTGTCGGCGTCACCCTCGCGCTCATCGCGGACGAGGCCGGCGAGCCGGGCAAGGAGGCGGACGGGGCGGCGGACAACGAGCTGTCCGAGCGGACGAGGGAGGCGGTCCTGGCCGCGGTCACCGTCCCCCGCGAAGGGGAGGGCGACGCGCGGAGTACGTCCGCGGCGCGCGCGGTCGCGCTGCGCGCCGCGCTGGCCGCCGATCCGCCGAAGCGGCTGTCCGCGCCGGAGGCGGCCCTGCTCGGCGAATGGCTGGACCGGATCGCCGACGGCTAGCCGGTCAGTCGTCCTCGGGCGGCCGCAGTTCCTTGTCGCGCTTCTTCTGCCGGCTCGACTTGCGGCGCTTCACCCCGACGCCGCCCCAGAACGCCAGGCCCCTGATGACGACCGTGGGCGAGCCGGGCACCCCCGGGCCGCTCGCCCGCTGGTCGAACCCGCCCATGATCCCGAGGCCCTTGACGTGCACGGTGATGTCCTCCGGCACGACGATGTCGATGCCGCCCATGATGGCCAGCGCCCGGATCGTCGTCTCCGGCTCCTCGAACCGCGCGTCGCGCAGGTCGATCTTCCCGCCGCCCCAGAACGCGAACGCCCGGAACACGCGGGGGACGTTCCACACGCCCGCCCGCAGGAAGCCGCTCATGATGCCGATGCCGCCCGTCCAGGACGGCGCGCCCTGCAGCGGACGCCAGGCCGCCGCCCCGGACGGCGCGGGCGCCGGGGCCGCGCCGGGGGCGGGCAGGTCCCGGGTGAGCGGCTCCAGGTCCGCGTAGGTCTTGGCCGCGTACACCGCGTCCAGGCGCTCGTCCAGCTCCTCCAGGGTCAGTCGCCCGTCGCCGGCCGCGTCCCGCAGCACCTGCGCGACCCGGTCGCGGTCGGCGTCGCCGGCCCGCATCTCCGGCGACGCGGAGGGTCCCGGGCGGTCGGGGAGGTTCGTCATGCCCCGAGCCTAAACCAGGTCCCCCTCCTGGGACCCCGCAGGCTCGAGACGGACGATCACGGATTTGGACGTGGGGGTGTTGCTCACCTGCGCGGTGCTGTCGAGCGGGACGAGGACGTTGGTCTCCGGGAAGTACGCCGCCGCGCAGCCCGCCGCGGTCGGGTAGGCGACGGCGCGGAACGACGGCGCGCGGCGCTCGACGCCGTCCTCCCACTCGGAGACCAGGTCGACCGTCGCGCCATCCGCCAGCCCGAGGGCGGACAGGTCGGCCGGGTTGACGAACACGACGCGGCGCCCGGCCTTGATGCCCCGGTAGCGGTCGTCCAGCCCGTAGACGGTGGTGTTGTACTGGTCGTGGCTCCGGACGGTCTGCAGCAGCAGCCGCCCCTCCGGGACCCGGAGGACCTCCAGCTCGTTCACCGTGAGGTTGGCCTTGCCCGTGGCGGTGGGGAACCTGCGCTCGTCGCGCGGCGCGTGCGGGAGCGTGAACCCGCCGTGCTCGCGGACGCGGGCGTTGAACTCGGCGAACCCGGGCACGACGCGGGAGACGTGGTCGCGGATCACGTCGTAGTCGCGTTCCATCGCCTCCCACGCGATGCCCGAGCCGGGGAGCGCCGCCCTCGCCAGGCGGCAGACGATCGACACCTCCGACAGCAGGTGCGGGGAGGCGGGGGCGAGGCGGCCCCGCGAGGCGTGCACCATCCCCATCGAGTCCTCGACCGAGACGAACTGCGGCCCGGACCCCTGCTCGTCCCGCTCGGTGCGGCCGAGCGTCGGCAGGATCAGCGCCAGCTCGCCCACTTCGGCGTGCGAGCGGTTGAGCTTGGTGGAGACCTGCGCGGTCAGCCGGCAGTTCCGCAGCGCCGCCTCGGTGACCGCGGAGTCGGGGGTGGCGCGGACGAAGTTGCCGCCCATGCCGAGGAACACCTTCGCGCGGCCGTCCCGCATGGCGCGGATCGCGTTCACGGTGTCCACGCCGTGCTCGCGCGGCGGCTCGAACCCGAACTCGGCGGCGAGCGCGTCCAGGAACTCGGGCTTCGGCCGCTCCCAGATGCCCATCGTCCGGTCGCCCTGCACGTTGGAGTGGCCGCGCACCGGGCAGACGCCCGCGCCGGGGCGGCCGATGTTGCCGCGCAGCAGCAGGAAGTTGACGATCTCGCGGATCGTGGGGACGGAGTTGCGGTGCTGGGTGAGGCCCATCGCCCAGCAGACGATGATCCTCTCCGCCCGCAGGACGTCGTCGAGCGCCCCGCCGATCTCGGCGCGGGTCAGCCCCGTCGCCGCCAGCACGTCGTCCCAGTCCAGGCCGAGGACGTGCTTCTCGAACGCCTCGAACCCGTGGGTGTGCGCGTCGAGGAACGCGCGGTCGACGGCGTCCGGCGCGTCCGACTCCAGCAGCATCCGGTTGAGCGCCTGGAACAGGGCGAGGTCGCCGTTCAGCCGGATCTGCAGGAACCGGTCGGCGAGCACGGTGCCCTTCCCCGCGACCCCGGACGCGCGCTGCGGGTTCTTGAACCGCATCAGCCCCGCCTCGGGCAGCGGGTTGACGGCGACGATCCGGGCGCCCTCCCGCTTGGCCCGTTCCAGCGCCGACAGCATCCGCGGGTGGTTGGTCCCCGGGTTCTGCCCCACGACGAAGATCAGGTCGGCCCGGCCGAGGTCCTCCAGCAGCACCGACCCCTTGCCGACGCCGAGGGTCTCGCTCAGCGCCGACCCGGACGACTCGTGGCACATGTTGCTGCAGTCCGGCAGGTTGTTCGTGCCGAACGCGCGGACGAACAGCTGGTAGGCGAACGCGGCCTCGTTGCTCGTGCGGCCCGAGGTGTAGAAGACGGCCTCGTCCGGTGAGTCCAGCGCGTTCAGCTCCGCCGCCAGCAGGCCGAACGCCTCGTCCCACGACACCGGCTCGTAGTGCCCGGACCCGGGGCGCTTCAGCATCGGCTCGGTGAGGCGCCCCTGCTGCCCGAGCCAGTGGTCGGAGCGTTCCGCCAGCTCGGCCACGCTGTACCGGGCGAAGAACTCGCGGGTGACCCGCCGCGTCGTGGCCTCCTCCGCGACGGCCTTCGCGCCGTTCTCGCAGAACTCGGCGACGTGCCGGCGGTCGCCCTCCGGCCACGCGCACCCCGGGCAGTCGAAGCCCGTCTTCTGGTTGACGCGCGCCAGCGTCAGCGCGGTGCGCCGGACCCCCATCTGCTCGTACGACCGCCGGAGCGCGGCCGTGACGCCCGGCACGCCGGCGGACCACGTCTTCGGCTCCGACACCTCGAGGCCCGCGTCGTCGAAGTCGTCGGAAGGCGCCTTGCGGCTCATCGCACCCACATCCTCGTAGTCGCCCGGGATCCCCCTCACTCTCGCACGAGGACGCGCACGCGTCCCTCAGCGAATCCGGATGGCGGAAACGAAGGGCACGCCGAGCCGGTCGGATGCCGTCCGGCGGGCGCTACTGGGGAGGGCCCTCGGCGAGGCGGACCGTGGCGGACACGGCGGCGCCCTGGGCGGTCGTCCACTCCAGCTGGACGACATCGCCCGGATGGTGGGCCAGCATCAGCGTCGTCAGGGTGGTGGGCGAGTCGACGCCCCGGCCGTCGAAGGTGACGATGGAGGCCCCGACCGGGATGCGCGCGGCCTCCGCGGGGGAGCCGGGCACGACCTCGGCGACGACGGCGCCCTGCGAGTTGCGGTTGGAGCGGACCTTGACGCCGAGCATGGCGGTCGGCCCGATGTGCACGGTGATGGACGACTCGCCGCGCTGGATCTGCCGGGCGACGTCCAGGGCCCGGTCGGACGGGATCGCGTACCCGCGGTGGTTCTTGTTCTTGGCCGCGTCCTTCGAGAGGCCGGCGGACGCGGCGGTGTTGATGCCGATCACCTTGCCGTCCGTGTTCAGCAGCGGCCCGCCCGAGTCGCCCGGCTCGATCGGCGCGTCGGTCTCGATCAGGCCGCTGAGCCGCTCGGTGGTGCCGCTGCTGTCGTCGCGGGCGGTGACGGACTGCTCCAGGGCGGTCACCTCGCCGGTGACGACCCGGGGCCTGCCGCCCTCACCGCCCGCGTTGCCGACGGCGGTGACCGTGTCGCCGACGCTCACGCCGGACGCCGAGGCGAACGCGGCGGCCTTGAGCCCGGCCGCGCCCTCCAGCCGGATCACCGCGATGTCGCCCGCGCGGTCGTAGCCGACGACTTGCGCGGTGTAGGTGCGGCGGTTGTCGGTGTCGGTGCCCCTGATCCTGGTGGCGCCCCTGATCACGTGGTTGTTGGTCAGCACGAGCCCGGAGGCCGTGAGCACGACGCCCGTCCCGGCGGCGCGGGTGCCGCGCAGGTCCTGCTCGGTCTCGATGTTGACGACGCCGGGGCGGCGGCCGCTGGGCTTGGCGTTCTTGCTCTTGGGCGACGCGGTGACGGGCGGCGGGACGTCCTCGGTCGTCCCGCCCCCCACGATCCGGCAGCCGGGGACGAGCAGGGCCAGCAGCGTGACCAGGAACAACACCGTCACGGCACGGATGCCGCGACGCGGGGTGTCTTCGCGCACCGGCCGCCTCCCTCACTGTCCTCCCCATGATTTCCCGAAAAGCGGCGATTAGTCGTTCATGGAGGACGATCGTGACCAGGTGGTCGCCGGCGCGCGCCGGAACGCTCAGCGGGTGAAGTAGCGCCGCGGGTTGGCCACGAGCATCTGGTCGATCTGGGCGTCGCCGACGCCGGCGGCGCGCAGGGCGGGCAGCACGTCGTCGGTGATGTGCCGGTAGTGCCAGTTCGGCTGCATCGCCGGGACCGTCGCCGGGTCGGGGCCGAACCAGTCGATGAAGCAGCTCGCGTCGTGGCTGAGCACGATCCGGTCGGCATAGCCGCGCTCGCACAGGGCGGCGATGGTGGCCACCCGGTTCTCGGTCGGGTTGATGATGTCGAGGCCGAAGCGGTCCATGCCGAGGATCGCGCCGGAGTCGGCGAGCTCCGCCAGGTAGTCGAGGTCGTTGCTGTCGCCCGCGTGCCCGATCACGACCTTGGTGAGGTCCACGCCCTCCTTGCCGAGCAGGTCGACGACCGTCCGGCCCGCGTGGATGGAGCTCTCGGTGTGCACGGTGAGCGGCGCGCCCGTCTCGCGGTGCGCCCCGGCGACGGCGCGCAGCACCCGCTCGACCCCGGGGGTCAGCCCGGGGGCGTCCACGGCGCACTTGAGGAACGCCGCCTTGACGCCGGTGCCGCCGATGCCCTCGGTCAGGTCGCGGACGAAGTCGGCGATCATCGGGTCGGGGCCGGCGTCCAGCATCGTGCCGGGGCCGCGGTGGTGGAACTGGAACGGCACGTCGTTGTAGGTGTAGAGCCCCGTCGCCGCGATGATGTTGAGTTCCGGCACCTGCTCGTTGATCCGCTGGATCCGCGGGATGTAGCGGCCGAGGCCCCACACGGTCGGGTCCGCGATCGTTCGGATGCCGCGATCGGCCAGCTCGCGCAGCTTCGCGACCGCGTCGGCGACCTTCTCGTCCTCGTCCCACCAGTCGCCCGCGCCGTAGTTCTGGACGTTCTCGGTGCCGAGGACGAAGACGTGCTCGTGCATGAACGTGCGGCCGAGTTCGCCGGCCTCCACGGGGCCGCGGACGGTCTCCACTGCGGGCATGGGCTCTCCTCTGTCCGGGCGCCGTACGGCTCTGTACGGCCACGAGGTGCATACCGACCGGTCGGTTTTCTGGCAAGCTATGACGTGGGACACATCGGAGTCAATGCCCCGCGGACGGGAGGTGCCCAGGTGACGGACACGGCAGGGCCCGGCCCGGCGGGCCCCCGGTCGGCGGGGCCCGTGCGGTCGAGCGCGGTCGAGCGGCGCATCCTGGACGCGGCGCTCCGGCTGTTCGCCGAACGCGGCTTCGACGGGACGTCCGTGCAGGGCATCGTGGAGGCCGCCGAGGTCACCAAGGGCGCTCTCTACCACTACTTCGACTCCAAGGACGACCTCCTCTACGAGATCTACCACTCGCTGATCGCCCGGCAGCTCGCCGACCTCGGCGACGTCCTGGCGCGCGGGCTGCCGCCCCGCGAGGCCGTCCGCGCGGTGCTGACCGGGCTGATCCGCAGCACGGCGGAGCACATCGACGAGGCGAAGGTCTTCTCCCGCGAGATGCACCGGCTGGACGGCGCCCGGATGCGCTCGGTCCGCGCCGACCGCCGCCGCTACCACGTGACGTTCCGCGGCCTCGTCGAGAAGGGGCAGCGGGCCGGGGTGTTCAGCGACGCGACCCCCGCCGAGACCGTCACGATCGTCGCGCTCGGCATGGTGAACCAGATGCCGTCCTGGTACCGGGCGGACGGCCCGAAGCCCGCCGCGCGGCTCGCCGACGAGGTCGCCGGGTTCATCCTGACCGCCCTCGAAGGCGGCGCGTCAGCCCGGTGACGGCGGTGCCGCCCCGGTGTCCTGCCGGGCGTCCGCCCCGCCGTCCCGCGGGGCGCGGGTGGCGGTCGCGGTGACGAGGGACGCCAGCACCGCGAGCGCCGCGATCGACACGGCCATCGGGACGGCGGTGTCCGGCCCGGCGATCCCGGCCAGCGGCGCGGCGGCCCCGCCCAGCGCGAACTGGGTGACGCCGAGCAGCGCCGAGGCGCTCCCCGCCACCTCGGACGCGGGGCCCGTCAGCGCCAGCGCGGTCGCGTTCGGCAGCACGAAGCCCTGCCCGGAGGTGACCAGGAACAGGGCGGGCAGCACCCCGTACACGCCCGCGCCGGTGAAGACGGAGGCCAGCAGGACGGCCCCGCCCGCCGTCATCATGCCGAGCCCGACGGCGAGCAGCAGGCGCAGCCGCACCAGCCCGGCGAGCCGGCCGCCGATCTGCGCGGCGGTCACGGTCCCGAGGGCGTTGACGCCGAAGGCGATGCCGAACGTCTGCGGCGACAGCCCGTAGATGTCCTGCAGGACGAACGGCGACCCCGAGATGTAGGTGAACATCGCCCCGAACGACAGGCCGATCGTCAGCGCGTACCCGGCGAACATCCGGTCGGCCGCGAGGCCCCGGAACGTGCGCACCGTCGCGCGCAGGCCGCCCGTCGCGCGGCGCGCGGGCGGCAGCGTCTCCTTCACCCCGAGCAGCGCGCCGAGGAACAGCGCGACGCCGACCCCGGACAGGACCGCGAACAGGCCCGGCCACGGCATCAGCCGCAGCAGCTGCCCCCCGGCCACCGGCGCGAGGATCGGGGCGAGCCCGGTGACCAGCATCAGCGTCGAGAAGAACCGGGCGGCGGCCACGCCCTGGTAGAGGTCGCGGACGATCGCCCGCGCGATCACGATCCCGGCGGCCCCGGTCGCGCCCTGCACCACCCGCAGTGCGATCAGCGTCTCCACGGTGGGGGCGGCGGCGCACAGCAGCGACGCGGCGGCGTAGGCGGCCAGCCCGGCCAGCAGCGGCCGGCGCCGCCCGAGCGTGTCGCTGAGCGGGCCCGCCACCGCCTGCCCCGCGGCGAGGCCGGCGACGCACGCGGTCAGCGTGAGCTGCGTCTGCATCGCGCCCGTCGACAGGTCGCCGGCCAGCGCGGGCAGCGCGGGCAGGTACAGGTCGATCGACAGCGGCCCGATGGCCGTCAGCGACCCGAGGATGAGGATGAGCCAGAGCCGCCGGTCCATCCATCCGCCGGTCGCCGTCTCGGCGGCTGGATCGGCCGTCTGGGTCATGATCGCCTTCCGTTCGGGGGGCCGCGGGCGGACGATCGCCAAAGAACGTCCAATCCGATGATGGATCTATATCTTCCTGCTCATCAGGGTGTGCTCGATCACAGGGAAGACATTCGGCGCAGGAGGGGTCAGAAGGGGAAGCGTTCCGCGGCGGCGACGACCGCGCCGGTGACGGTCGCCACCGTGACGGCCGACACCCCCGCGAGGACCGCCCAGCGCCCGGCCTGGTAGCCGAGCGGGACGCGGTCCGGACCGCGTCCCCGCACCGGCCACGGGGCGCGCAGCGGGGCCGTCCCGGGCAGCTCCTGGGCGGCGTCGTCGGGCGGCCGGACGCCGTTCGCCGCACCCGCGGGCGCCAGGCCGGTCACCCAGCCGAGCAGGTCGGCGACGTCCGCGGGCTCCGTCGCCAGGCCGGACGCGAAGTACCGCACCTGCCCCGCGAGCTGGTCGAGGGTGCGGACGGTGTTGCCGAGGCCGATGTCCCCGAGCCATTCGCGCAGCCCGGCCTCGTCGTCCGGTCCCGCGCCGGTCAGGAAGCGGCCGATCTCGGTGCGGGCCAGCAGGTCGGTCTTGGTGACGACGACGGCGACCCGCTTCTGGTGCCCCTGGTCCGGGCGGGACCGCAGCTCGTTCAGCACCCGCTGCAGCGTGTCGGCCGGGTCCTCCTCCGACGACGCGGCGGACCGGTCGACGAGGTCCCGCTCGTCCCCGGTCAGGGAGCCGCGCAGCTGGGGGAGGGCGAACGGGTCCACGACGAACAGCAGCGCCTCGCTGTGCTCCAGGTAGCGCAGCGACTCGACCTCCGTGGCGCCGGTGTAGTGCTCGCCGGCCGGGTCGAACAGGTAGAGGATCCGCCGGGCGCGGCCCGGGAGCTCCACGTCCACCATGGTCGCGAGCGGCAGCTCCGGCCCCGTCTTGGCGAGGCGCCCGCCGCGCTGGAACTCGCGGATCGCGCCCGCGTACGCCTGCGCGTGCCGCTGCTCCACGAACGCGAGCCGCCCGTGGACGGCGCGGGCCCGCGCGTGCAGGGCGCGGATCCCCAGGACCATGAACGTCGTCTTCCCGGCGGCCGGGCCGCCGACGAACGGCAGCGGCTCCACGCGGACCCGCCCGATCCGCTCGGGGAGCCGCCCCCCGCAGTGCGGGCAGTGCGCGGCCAGCCGGAAGCGCCCGAGCGGGACGGTCGTGGGCAGCCGCGCCCCGCAGCGGCACACGTGGCGGAACGCGCCGCGCGACCCCGGGGTGAGGCGGGGGTGCCGCGCCCCGCACCCCGGGCACTCGTACTCGGGCAGCCCGATGCGCTCGTAGCAGAAGGGGTGCGGGCAGGTCTGCAGGATCCTGCCGTACATCATGAAGAGGCGCTCCACCGCCGCCAGGACGAGCACGCACACCAGCCACACCGCGAGCCCCGTCGCGGCCACCAGCCCGTAGAGGACGGTGAGCGCGAGCACGAACACGGCGGCCGGCGCGGAGGCGGCCACGATGCCCGCGCACAGCGCCAGCCAGACCGGGAAGACGAAGAAGCCCCAGAACCCGCCGAGCAGCAGCCGGGTCAGGCGGACGAGGACGGCCCGCGCGGTCCGGTACACCTGCGGCACGACCGTGCGGCTGATCGTCCACCAGTCGCGCCACACCTGGCCGAGCAGGTAGTGCCGGTAGGCGATCTTCGGCTCGGCGACCGGCGACGGCCCTTCGAGGGTGGACGGCGCGAGCGTCCGGCACGCGTGGAGGTAGTACAGGCTCAGGGCGGCGACCCCGGCGACGACGAGCGTCACGGCGAACAGCACCGGGAACACGTACATGAAGCCCAGCCACATGGCCGCGCCCCACACGGCGATCAGCAGCAGCACGAGGATGGGATGCACGGCTCACCTCCCCCCGCGGGAGGAGTCGCCCTCGGCGAGGAGGTCACGCAGCGCGGCCCGCAGCCGGGGGCTGCGCTCCAGGCGGACGTCGAGCTGCCGGCTCGCCAGCCACCGGCCCGCCGCCGCCCGCGCCCACGCCTCCAGGGCCGGTTCGGCGGCGCCGCGGGTCTTCATCCGCAGCACGACCTCGACCAGGTCGTTGCGCTGCTCGGCCTCGCCGCCGCGCAGCGGGGCGCGGCCCGCGCGGGCGCGTCCGGGCAGCTCCTCGGTCCACCGCTCGCCGAGCCGGGCGCGGACGGGCGCGGGCAGCGCGGCCAGCAGCTCCGCCCGGAACGCGGGCGGCCGCCGGCACAGCCGCCGCGCCGCCCCGACGAACGCCTCGCCCGCGAGCTGCGCGGTCGCGCCGCCGGCGTCCGCGATCTCCGCCAGCGCCCGCGCCGCCCGCGCCGGGCCCGCGGTGATCGCGGTCCCGTACGCCTGGACGAGGGCGGCGTCGCGTCCGGCGCGCCCGCCGGGCAGGACCTCCCGGACCCGCTCGGCCAGCCGCAGCGCGGCCGGGTCGGCCAGTCCGTCGCCGCCGGGGAACGCGAGGCGCGTGAACGTCCGGGACGGCAGCCCGGCCAGCGGTGCGCGGGCCGCCATGGCGTCGCCGTGGGCGTCCAGGAGGCCCTCGCACTCACCGGCGGACGGCGGAACCCGCCAGACCTCGTCGAGCGCCGCGTCCAGCGCCGTGTCGGGGTCTCCGTCCAGCCGGAGCAGCTCCCCGGTGATCTCGATCCGGCGTTCCGGATGCCGCCGCCCGACGGACGCGAGCACGGCGCCGCCGACGGCGGGCACGGCGCGCAGCCGCTCGGGGTGCCCGTGCAGCAGGTCGCAGTTGCCCGGCGTGAGCGCCGCCGCGCGTTCCCGCTCGCCGGCCTCGGCGAGCCCGGCGAGCACCCCGTCGAGGAGGGCGTCGCGCAGCCCGGCGGGGCAGCCGGCGAGCGCCGCGGCGAGGCCGGGGTCGCCGCGCCGCGCGCACCGCGCCGCCGACGCCGCGACCTCTGCCGGATCGAGCTCCACTCCGGCCCGCTCCGCCACGCCCGCCGCCGCCGTGGTCTCGGCCAGGCCGGACGCCTCGGCCAGCGCGTCCGACACCCGCTCGCCGACGCGGAGCGAGCACTGCCGGGCGACGTCCGCCGCCCCCGCGGCCCGCGCCCGCTCGTGCAGGGCGAGCGCGAGGTCCAGCCCCATCGACGGGACGCCGGGGACGAGGTCGCGCCACACCCATTCGGGTATCCCGGACCCGCGCCGCGACAGCAGCTCCGCCGCGGCGCCCTCCTCGGCCGCGGTGACGGTCGCGTCGCCGCGGCAGAGCGCCAGCAGCGCGGCGGCGCCCTCCTGCGCGGGGTCGTCCAGCGGTGCCAGCTCGCCGAGGGCGTCGAGGCCGGCGAAGTCGGGGCCGCGCCAGCAGCCGGCGACGGTCCGCGCGAAGCGGCTCGTCCCGCCGGCCGGGACGCCCTCGCGGAGGTCGAAGGCGCGGGCGTGCGAGGCGCGGTGCCGGACGGCGGCCCAGATCGCGGGCGTGGTGCCGACGAGGCGCTGCGCGGCGCCGTCCGGGTCGGCGGTGTAGGTGACGAACGACAGCCGCGCCGCCGCCGTGACCGGCAGCGAGTACGACACGACCGCGATCCAGCGGGCGATCAGCTCGACGTCGTCGGAGACGAGGACGACGCGGCCGTGGCCCTGCCCGAGGACGCCCGCGACGGCGTCCACCAGGTGCCCGAGCAGCGCGTAGGGGTCGTCCCGCCCGGACTCGGCGAGCCACGCGGCGAGCGACTCCGGGTCGAGCGCCGCGCCCGGGGCCAGGTCGTCCAGGGTGTCGAGTACCGCCGTCTCCGGTGCCGGGAGGTGCGCCCAGTGCGGCGCGGACCACAGCTCGGCGGGCCGCAGGCCCTCCAGCTCGTCCGGCTCGGCGACGACCGCGTGCGCGAAGAAGTTGCCGTAGCGGCCCGAGTAGTCCCGGCCGAGGTAGCGGCACCGCAGCAGCAGCGGGCGCCCGTCCACCCGGTCGTACAGCAGCGAGACCGGGAACAGCCCCAGCTCGGAGTCGTCGGGCGACAGCGGCGCGTCGGGCGGCGGCCGGTACGCCAGGTACGGGGTCACGCCCGCCCGGACCCCGTCGGGCAGGCCCGGCGTCTCGGCGACGAACTGGAACCCGGCCCGGCCGGTGGGCCCGCTCCGGGCGGAGGTGTAGTGCAGCTGCCAGGCCACGGCTACGCCCCTCCGGGACGGACGCCGTCGAGCATCCCGAACCGGTGCAGCAGCCACAGCAGCGGGTCCTCGGCCCGGTACGGCCGGACGCCGCCCGCGCCGACGCGCTCGCCCTCCGGCGCGGCGCCGAGCGCCGACAGGCCGAACAGCGCGTGGTCGGCGAACTGCTGCCCGAGGTAGGTGTCGAGCTGGCCCGCCTGCCACTCGTGCAGCAGCGCCCGGACCTGCTCGTTCACCGCTTCCCTGTCGTCGAGGTCCAGCACTCCCTGGCCGGACCGGGACCGGTGCAGCGCCGACTGCTCCAGCAGCCCCGGCCGCAGCATGTCGATCTTGGTGAGGGCGACCGCGACGGGCACCGGCAGCGGCTCGCCGGGCCGGGTGCCGTGCCGCTGCCGGAGCGTCTCGGTGACGCGGGCGATGACGTTCAGCGGCTCGCTGTCCGGGTCCGCGGAGTGCGGACCGCCGGACGCGCCGGACGCGCCGGGCGCGCCCGGGACGCCGTCGCGCACGCCGGAGCGGGCGCCGGGCAGCTCCAGCGGGTCGACGAGGAAGATGACCGCGTCGGCCGCCTCCAGGTACCGCAGGTGCAGGTCGGTGGCCTCGCGGCTGCGCAGGTCCTCGCCCGCCGTGTCGAACAGCACGAGCGCGAGCGAGTCGTTGCGCGGGCGGGAGAAGCGCCCCCTGCGCGTCCGGGTGAGCAGGTACACCAGCGGCTCGCGGGGGCCGGTGGCGGCGCTCGCCGTCGTCGGCAGCAGCCGCCGCTCCTCCAGCAGCGGGCGGGCGAAGTCGCGCTTGTACCGCTCGATCGTCCGGTCGTCGCACGCCACCAGCGACGCGTCCAGCTCCGTCCCGACCCGGTTCATCAGCTCGTGCAGCAGGACGGCGATGTAGGTGCTCTTGCCCGCGTTCTTCGCCCCGACGAGCGCGACGATCCGGCCGGGGGAGTCGCAGTACGCGGACGGGAGCGGGTTGTGGCACTCCGGGCAGGCGCGGTTGCCGGTCGGGAGCCCGCAGTCCGGGCAGTCCGCGCGTCCCGCGCGTCCGGACGCGGCGAACACCGGCGGCAGCGACGCGCCCGCCGTCGACCCGGTGTACGCGGCGAGATCCTCGTCCAGGACGGGGGCGCAGCCCTGCCGCCGCCCCGACTGGCCCCGGCACCGGAACAGGATCCGCTGCGGCGCGACCGACGCGAAGCAGTACGGGCACGTGACGCCCTTCCTGAATCCGCGCGGCCTGGCCGGGCGGTGCAGCGACCCCGCACCGGGCACGCGGGCGAGCGGTCCGGTCATCGCTGCACCCGGAGCCGGCGGACGGGGGGATCGCTCAGCGCGACGGCGTCGTCGTCGGCGAAGCAGCGCAGCCAGTACGGCGCGGCGGCGGCCGGCGCGTCCAGCGACAGCTCGCCCGGCACGGGCACCTGCTCCCACCGGCCGAGCGTCTCCCCGTCGGCGGGCCGGTGCGGCATCACCCGCCCGGTGCGCAGCACCAGCGCGAGCCGCGCCAGCCGCAGCGGGCGCGACGAGGTGAGCCGGACGGTCAGCGTCCGCCGCCACGGCGGCCCGGACCGCAGCACGTCGTAGCGGACGACCGTGCGGGCCGCGACCTCGGCGGTCACCGGCGGGCCGGTCACCCGGGAGCCGCCCACCGTCCCGGCCGCCGCGACCGACAGCTCGACCGGCTCGTCCTCGGGGACGGGCAGCCTGACGCCGCCCTGGGTGTCGTAGGCGGCGCGGGTCACGACCTCCCCGGCCGCGGCGGCCGGCCGCGGCTCGGCGCCGATCCGGTACGCCAGCTCGACCTCCGTGACGTCGGGCGGCCAGTCGAACCCGACGTGCACGTGGTCGCCGCGCCGCTCGGCGACCAGGCGGCGCGGCGGCGGCAGGTTCACGTGCCGGTGGTAGGCGCCGATCGCGGCGGTGCCCTCGGCGACGGTCACCGCGAGCAGCCATCCGCTGGCGCCCGGCCGCACCGCGAGCCCGCCGGGGACCGGGGTGCACGCCAGCCGCCGCGTCTCGCGCCGCACCTCCTCCAGCGGGACGAGCGCGCTGCGCGGCCACGGCGGGGGCTCCTCCGCCAGCACCAGTTCGGCCGTCCCGCTGCCGGGCGCGCCGAACGCGACCCGGACCAGCCCCGGATCGGACGCGTCGGTCTCGGCGGACAGCTCGTACACCGGCTCGGGCGGCGCGCTCGGCGTGGCCGAGGCGCGCACGCCGTCCGTCACGACCTCGCGGCCGGCGGAGTCGAGGTAGACCGCGCAGATGCGGTAGTGGTGCGTCCGGCCGTTGGGGACGCGCTCGCGGAACCCGTCGCGTCCCGCCGGGACGGCCCGGCCGTCGCGGACGACGACGACCCGGGCCGCCTCCGCGGGGCAGCGCCACCGCCCCGTCACCTGGCCGTCCCCGGCCAGCAGCTCGACCTCGGCCGGGTCGGGCCGCACCAGCAGCGGCCCCGCCACGGCCGGTGCGGCGGCGGCGTCGCCGCGCACCGCGACGACGCCGTAGTACAGCGGCACGTTCACCGGCGGCCGCTCGTCCAGCGGGCCGCCCAGCGGCTCCCCGTCCCGGACGTCGCGCGGCGCTCGCCCGGCCCGCCGCACGACCTGGTGCAGGACCTCGCCCGCCGTGGAGGGCGACGCCTCCCACGAGAGCCGCACGGTGGCGCCGTCCACGTCCGCGCGCACCGCCGGGACGGGACGCGGCGGCAGCCGGCGCTGGTGGGCGGCCGCACCGGGCAGGTCGCGGACGAGGCGGAGCGCGTCGGACAGCAGCCGGTGGGCGCGGTCCGGGTCGCGCTCGGCCGCCGCGGTCTCGCGGAGGCGGAGCGCGGTGTCGAGGCGGTGCCGGGCCTCCGCGGCGAGGACCGCCTCCTCCGGCGATTCTGCGCCGCCGGCGGCGCGGGGGAGGCCCGAGGCGTCGGCCAGCTCGGCCGCCGCGAAGACCTCGCCCGCGTCCAGCAGCGCGCGCAGCCGCCCGGCGAGCCCGCCGCCCGGCCCGGTCTCGCGGACGACGGAGAACACCATGCGGCGCGCGTCGCCCTGGTCGACGCCGAGGTCCTCGGTCGCGTACCGCAGCAGCGCCCGCTCCGAGGCCCGCTGCCGCAGCCGCTCGCGCAGCCGGTCGGCCACGTCGTAGCGGAGCAGCTCCGGCAGGTCCGCGCCCGACCGCAGCGCCGCGAGGACGGTGTCGGCGTGGGTGGTGCTCGTGTCGCGGCTGCGGCGCGCCCACGTCGCCCCGGCGGCCGCGACCGCGTCGGCGTCGAGCCGCAGGTCGCCGCCGGGCGCGGCGAACCCGTCCAGCAGCCGGATCGGCCCGGTCAGCCGCGGCCCGAACAGGAAGTCGGCCAGGTGGCGCGTCCCGAGGACGTCCAGCGACTCCTGGACCTTCCGGAACGCCGGGTAGGGCGCGGCGGTGGGCAGCGCGTCGGGCTCGCGGACCTCGATCCGGTCGTCGGCGGCGAGCCGCTCCAGCTCCGCGCGGGCCACGCCGCCGGTCCGCGCGATGGCCTCGATCTCGGCGGGCGTCACCATCTTCAGCGTCCCCGCCGCGTCGGTGAGCCGCGCCCGGGCCCGGCTCCGGCGCCGCTCGCCCCGCTCGCGCCCGCCGCGCAGCCGCGCGTCCAGCGGGCGCAGGTCGCCGCGCTCGGCGGCGGTGAACAGCGGGGCCAGCTCGCGGTGCTCGGCCTCCAGCCGGTCGATCAGCTTGCGGTACTTCAGCTGCCCGCGGGCCCGCCGCCAGCACTGCCGCACCTGCTTGACCCGCGCCGCGACCGCGGGCCCGGTGAGTCCGTCGGCGAGCGCGTACCGGACGCGCAGATCCTCGGGGGGCTGGTCGCCCGCCGCCCGCGCGGGCTCCAGCACCTCCCGCCGGTAGTCGTCGTCGAACGCCACGGGCGCCTCCAGGGTCCGGGGGGCGATCAGCTGACCTGGACCCTGGAGAGGGCCTTCCGGGAGCGCTCGACCTCCTCCTCCGACATGCCGCCGACGTCGACCTTCAGCTCCAGCCGCTCGCCGGTCTCCTTCTCCACGGCGGTGACGTTCAGCAGCCCGGACGAGTCGAGCGCGAACGTGACGCCGATCGGCCAGCCCGCCTTCTTGCCCGGCGGGACGCGGATCTCCCCGGTCGCGATCTCGGTGTTGTCGATCAGGTCGGCCGACTCCACGACCCCGGCCTGCTCCATCACCCGGATGTCGGCGGACCGCTGGTCGTCGTAGACGGTGAAGAAGTCCTCGGTCTTCGCCGCGGGCAGCTCGTCGTTGGCGTGCACGAGGTGCGCGACGTTCTCGGCCCCGGTCTCCCGGTCGACCACCACGATCCCGAACGCGTGCGACGCGACGGTCTTGATCTGCCGCCCGGCGATCTGCTTCTGCTGCTCGGCGGACAGGCCGGCCCTGCTCGCCATCTCCTCGGCGCGCTCGGCGGCGCCCTCCCGGACGAGCCGCCGGTAGGTCTCCTCGAACGCGTACAGGGCCGCGCCCTTGGCGACCGCGAGGTCGGGGTCCTGGAGCCTGGGGGCGAGGCCCAGCTCGGTCTCCAGGCGCGCCGCGACGACCGGCATCTTCGTGGACCCGCCGACGAGGACGAGGTCGTCGTAGTCCTCGACGTTCTTGTCGGCGGCGGTCGCCAGGGTCCGGCCGGTGATCTCGATGGTGCGGTCGAGGAGGTCCTTGGTGAGCTCCTCCAGCTTCTCCCGCGTCACCTCGACCGACGCGACCCGCCCGCCGTGCATGACGCGCACGGTGTGCGAGGTGCGGGTGGTGAGGGCCTTCTTGGCGTCCTCGGCGTCGCGGCGGAGCTGCTGCTCGGTCTGCTTGTCGTCCAGCGGGTCGCCGGCGTCGGGGTGCTCGGCGCGGAACCGCTCGGCGAGGTGCTCGACGAGCCGCGCGTCCCAGTCGGCGCCGCCGAGCTCGTGGTCGCCGTCGGTGCACACCACCTCGATGTGCCCGCCGCGCAGCGTGATGACGGTGGTGTCGAACGTGCCGCCGCCGAGGTCGTACACCAGGATCGTCCGGTCCTGCTCGGGGTTCAGGACGCCGTAGGTGATCGCGGCGGCGATCGGCTCGGACACGATGTCGATGACGTTCAGCCCCGCGATCCGGCCCGCCTTGCGGGTCGCGTCGCGCTCGGCCGCGCCGAAGTAGGCGGGGACGGTGACGACCACGTCGCGGGCCTCCTCGCCCGTGGTGGTGCGCGCGTCCGTCGCGAGCTTCAGCAGGATGAACGCCGACAGCTCCTCGGGGGTGAAGTCGATCCCGTGGATGGGGCGGGTGACGTCCCGGCCCATGTCGCGTTTGACGAGGCTGACGACGTTGTCGGGCTCCAGGACCGCGGTGTCCTTCGCGGTGGCGCCGACGATGACGTTCTCGCCGCTCTCGAAGTAGACGACGGACGGGGTGGTGTCGGTGCCCTCCAGGTTGCGCAGGACCGCCGGCCGGCCGACGTCGTCGATGGAGGCAATGCAGGAGTACGTGGTTCCGAGGTCGATCCCGTAGACAGCCATGTCCCTCTCACCTATCGGTACCGAGTGCGCTGTTCGTCTTCCCGCTGTTCGTCTTCCCGCTGTTCATCGTCGCGCCGCGGGCGGCGCCGCGCAGGCGATTCGAGCCGTCCCCGGCGGGGCGGCCGGCCCCGTTCGCGCCGGTTCCGGGGTCGTCGTCCGACTTGTCCCCGGCGTCCTCGTCCGCGGTGTCCTTGTCCGCGGCGTCGTCGAGCCTGCCGACGCTGACCGCCGCCTTGCGCAGGACCTTGCCGCTCTGCTCGAACCCGTCGGACTGGACGGCGGTGACGGTGCCGTCGCGCATCGGGTCGTCGACGGGGGTCACCGCGACCGGCCGGTGCCGGGACGCGTCGTAGGGGGCGCCCGGCTCGACCGTGAACCTCTCCACGCCGAGCCGTGCCAGCGCGTCGGCGACGTCGTCGGCCACCGCCTCCAGCAACTGGGCCGTCTGCTCCGGGCCGGGCGGGTCGGCCGGGCCGGGGTCGGCGAGCCGGGACGACTCGCGGCGGGCCTGGTCGTGCAGCCGGTACAGCGCGGCGCGGACCGGCTCCAGCATCGCCTGGAGCTCGCCGCGCCGGAGCCGCTGGTTCTCCTCGTGCAGCCGGTCGATGACGGCCTCGCGGTGCGCGGCGCGCTCGTGCTCGCGGTCGAGCCGCGCGGCCAGCCCGGCCAGCGCGTCCCTGACCTCGGCCTGGAGCACCGTGCCCGGAGGCTCGGCCGCTTCCGGTGAGGTGTCACCGGGCATGCCGTCGCCCGGCTCCGGATCCGCACCGGACTCGTTCCTGACTGGGGGGTCCCCGTCCCTCGACACGTAGAGTTACCTTAATGCTGGGCGGCGTGAGGCGATAGGCCGACTGATGACCTTCACCGGACTCTAGTTTGACCGGTACCCGCCATTCCAGCACCGGCAACGCAGCCGTTTTGTCGTGGCGACACCTTTGGGTAACACGAGGGAAACGGGGTTCGGCGAGGGTGGTGGCAGCGGAGAGCGGAGGTGGCCATGTTGCTGCGGATACGTGTAAGGCTGCCCGACCGTCCGGGGTCGCTCGGGCAGGTGGCCCGGACGCTGGGGGCCGCGGGCGCCGACGTCGTCCAGATGGCGGTGCTGGAACGCGGCAACGGCCGCGCGATGGACGACTTCACGGTCGTCTGGCCCGCCGGGGCGGGCACCGAGCGGCTCGCCGAGGGGATCGGCTCGGTCCCCGGCGTGGAGGTCGCCGGGATCTGGCCGACCGTGGAGCCGCAGGGCGCCTGCCCGGACGCCGCCGTGATCGGGCAGGTCGCGGCCGTCCCCGAGCGCGGCCCGGAGATCCTCGCTGACGCCGTGCCCGCCATCCTGAGCGCCGACTGGGCGGGGCTCGCCGAGATCGGGGACGGGGGCAGGGCGGTGCTCGTGCACGCCAGCGTGGGCGGCGCGCCCGGCACCGGGCTGCCGGGCCTGCTGCCGCTGCGCCCGCGGGCGTTCACCGCGGCGGACGGCGCGCAGTACGCGGTCTGCCCGCTCACGAAGGGCACCCTCGCGCTGGTCGTGGCCCGGACGGGCGCGCCGCCGTTCCACCGGACGGAGGTGTCCCGCCTGGAGCAGCTCGCCGCCGCGGCGGACGCCGTCCTGACCGGTGACCGCGCCGGACGGTCGGCCGTCTGACCGGCGGCGCCGCCCGGCTCAGTTCAGCAGGGCGAGCACCGCCTCCAGGTCCTTGAGGCAGGCGTCGGAGCCGAGGCCCTGCGCGACGGTCGCGGCCGTCGCGGTGCCCCAGCGCGCCGACTCCAGGACGTCCCGCCCCCACGCGAGACCGGTGATGAACCCGGCGCAGTAGGCGTCGCCGCATCCGGTGGTGTCGACGACCTCGACCGGCAGGGCGGGCAGCCGATGCACGCCCGCGGCGGTCGCGACGAGGCTGCCGGCGCCGCCGAGCGTGACGACCACCGTCCGCGGCCCCCTGGCGAGCAGGGCGCGGGCGGCCTTCTCCGGGTCGTCGTGCCCGGTCATCTCGGCGGCCTGCTCCTCGTTGGGCAGGAAGTGGTCGACGTGCGGCAGGAACGCCGCGGCGCCGGTGAGCAGGTCGGGCATGTTGGACAGCAGGTCCATGGTCACGACGGTGCCGGTCCCGCGGGCGTGGGCGAGCATCTCGAAGAACGCGGGGTCGTTGAGGCCGAACGTGACGTCCGGGCCGCCGAGGTGGACGAGGTCCGCCGCGGCGAGCAGGCCGGGCCCGACCGCGCCGGCGGTGAGGGTCAGGTTGGCGCCGGGCACGTGGAAGCTGGGCCGCCCGCCGTCCGGCCGGATCGGCAGGATCGACGCGCTGGTCTGGTCGGCGGTCCGCCGGACGAGCCCCCGCACGTCCACGCCGTTCCGCTCCATGATCTTCACCAGCAGGTCGCCGAGGTCGTCGTCGCCGATCGCGCCGACCGAGATGACGTCGTTGCCGAGCCTGGCGAGGGCCACCGCGGTACCGGCGGCGGCGCCCGCCGCGGTCACCCTGATCTCGTCCACGACAACGGTGCCCTGCCCCTCCGGGATGCCCCCGACGGGCCGCGCGAGCACGTCGAGGATGTGCGCGCCCAGTGTTACAACCGTCATGACCAGACCCCTTAAAGATCGTCAGGGCCGTAGCGTACGCGGTGCAGGCCCCGGGACGTGAGAGGTGTTCGCATGTTGCTGAAGGATGAGCGGGACGAGCTGTGCGGGATCGGCCGGCGGCTCGCCGGGACCGGCCTGGTCACCGGGTCGGCCGGGAACGTCAGCGTCCGCTCGGGCGACCTGGTCGCGGTCACGCCGGGCGGGATGATGCTCGACCGGATGGCGCCCGCCGACTGCCCGGTGGTGGACATGTCGGCGCGGCTGGTCGAGGGGGAGCGGGCGCCGTCGTCGGAGACCCCGATGCACCTCGCCCTCTACGAGGCGACCCCGGCGGCGGCCATCGTGCACACCCACTCGACCTACGGCGCCGTCGTGGCGACGACCATGTCGGAGCTGCCGCCGATCCACTACAACACCCTCCTGCTGGGCGGCGTGGTCAGGGTCGCCGAGTACGCCACGTACGGGACGCCGGAGCTGGCGGAGAACGTCCGGGCGGCCATGGCCGGGGGGAAGCGCGCCGCGCTGATGGCCAACCACGGCGGCGTCGCCATCGGCCGCGACCTGGACGAGGCGTTCGAGAACGCCCGCCTCCTGGAGTGGCTCTGCGGCGTCTACGTCCGGGCGAAGACGATCGGCGAGCCGCGCGTCCTGACGGACGAGGAGCTGGCGCGGGTCGTCGAGCGCGGCCTCACGCCCCCGGAGTTCCCGCGTGTAACCTAACGCTTGTTAGGTCAATCGCCAGGTCGCCGTGCCGCCACCGTGCCGGGAGGTCCCTTGCCCTTCGTCCTCGTCGACAGGCCGCGCCCGCACGTCGCCCTCATCACCCTCAACCGGCCCGAGCGGATGAACGCGATGGCGTTCGACGTCATGATCCCCTTCCGCGAGGCGCTGGAGGAGGTGAGCCGCGACAACGGGACCCGCGCCGTCGTCATCACCGGGGCGGGGCGCGGCTTCTGCTCCGGCGCCGACCTGGAGAACCCGGGCCACATCCCCGGCATCGACGGGCTCACCCTCCCCACCATCGCGCTCCGGTCGATGGAGCTGCTGGACGACGTCGTCCGCGCGCTGCGCCGCGTCCACCAGCCGGTCATCGCGGCGGTCAACGGCCCGGCGATCGGCGGCGGGCTCTGCCTGTCGCTGGCGGCCGACATCAGGCTCGGCTCCGACACCGCCCTGTTCCGCGCGGCGGGGATCAACAACGGCCTCACGGCGAGCGAGCTCGGCCTCAGCTACCTGCTGCCGCGCGCCATCGGCTCCTCCCGCGCCTTCGAGATGATGCTGTCGGGCCGGGACGTGGACGCCGCCGAGGCCGAACGCATCGGCCTGGTCTCCCGCGTCGTCCCGGGGGACGAGCTCCTGGACGCCGGCTACGAGCTCGCCGAGCGGATCGCCGGGTTCAGCCGTCCCGGGACCGAGCTGACGAAACGGATGCTGTGGTCCAGCCTCGACGCCGCCAGCCTGGACGCCCACATGGGCCAGGAGGGCCTCGCGCAGCTCTACGTCCGGCTCACCACCCACAACTTCGAAGAGGCGATCAAGGCCCGCAGGGAGAATCGCCCGCCCGACTTCCAGGACTGACGGGCCGGCGGCGGCGTGGCACGCTGAAGGGGTGCCGAAGCTCTCCCCGCACGACGCGCGCCGCCTGCTGGCGGCGGTCCCCGTCCTGCGCCTGGCGACGGTCGGGGAGGACGCGCGGCCGCATCTCGTCCCGGTGACGTTCGCCGTCCACCGGGGGAGCGTCTACACGGCCGTCGACCACAAGCCGAAGAGCACGCGGGACCTGCGGCGGCTGGCCGACATCCGCGCCAACCCGCGCGTGGCGCTGCTGGCCGACCACTACGAGGACGACTGGGACCGGCTCTGGTGGGTCCGCGTGGACGGCCACGCGAGCATCGTCGAGGACCCCGCGAAGATGGCGGAGCCCGTCCGGCTCCTCGCCGCCCGCTACGCCCAGTACCGCGACCGCCCGCCCGAGGGGCCCGTCATCGCCATCACGATCGAGGGGTGGACGG
>NZ_BMRO01000001.1:203545-205994 GCF_014648675.1 Actinomadura livida | reverse complement strand
GGTGGGCGACGTACTCGATGCGGGCGGACCACCCGTCCGGCCAGGCGCCCATGCCGAGGTGCGCGCCCGCGAACGCCCCGGCCAGGCAGGCGATCGAGTCGGAGTCGCCGGAGCTGGCGGCGCCGCGGCGGATCGCCTCGGCCGGCTCGTCCGGGAAGAGCAGGAAGCACAGCAGGCCGGTGGCGAGCGCCTCCTCCGCGACCCAGCCGGCGCCCGTGACCGCGCACGGGTCGGACGTCCGGTCGCCGGCCGCGAGGGCCTCGTCCAGCCGGTCGAGGACGGCGAGGCACTCGTCCCAGCCGCGGGCGATGAACGTCTCGGGCGCGTCCATGCCGGGCCGCTGCCACAGCTCGCCGAGCCAGTCCCCGTGGTAGACGGTGCGCTGCTCGTGGCAGCGGGCGCGGAGCGCAGCGGGCAGGCCGGCGGGGTCCATCCCGTCTGCCAGCCACCGGACGGCGAACGCCGTGAGCTCGCTGGCCGCCAGCCCGGTCGGGTGGCCGTGCGTGAGCGCCGCCTGGAGCTGGGACGCGCCCGCCCGCGTCTCGTCCGACAGGCCGGGGGCGAGCCCGACCGGCGCGACGCGCATGTTCGCGCCGCAGCCCTTGGAGCCCGCCACGGTCGCCTCCACCCACGGCTTGCCGGCGGCGAGACCGCGGCACGCCTTCAGGCAGGTGTTGCCGGGGGCGCGGTTGTTTTCCGGGCTGTCGAGCCAGTCGACGAACCGCCGCCGCCACATCGGCGTGATCAGATCGGGGGTGAAGGGAGGGTTCTCCAGGGCGTCCAGAAGCGCCAGCCCGACCGCGATCGCCATCTGCGTGTCGTCGGTGACCAGCGCGGGGTCGCCGTCGAGGTCCGCCGGGCCGCGCTCGCCGAACCGCCGCGCGATCTGCTTCATGGTGAGGAACTCGGTGGGCGCGCCGAGCGCGTCCCCGTACGCCAGCCCGAACATCGTCCCGCTCGCCCGTCTCATGGCGGGCATTCTTCCCTAACCGGCGCGCTGGTAGCGGCCCGGCGTCATCCCGTAGCAGCGCACGAACCAGCGCGTCAGATGGCTCTGGTCGGCGAACCCCGTCGCCGCCGCCACCTCGCCGATCGCGTCGCCGCGCGCCAGCAGCCGCCGGGCCGCGCGCAGCCGGAGCTGGCGCTGGTAGTCGCTCGGCGCCATCCCGTACGCGTCCCGGAACCCCCGGTAGAGCGCGAACCGGCTGCAGCCGGCCGCCTCGGCCAGCTCGGCCGCGCCGACGTCGTCCAGGAACGACTCCTCGATCAGCCGCCGGGCCCGCTCGGCGAGGCCCGTGGCGGGCGACGCGGCCGCGCGCCGCGTCGCGGCCCGGTTCACCATCGCCCCGACCGCCGCGGTCAGCAGCTCGTCCCGCCGCAGCGCCGTCGCCCCGCCGAGCAGCGCCGCGTGGAGGGCGCGCAGGTTCCGCGCCAGGACGGGATCGGGCACCACCGGGGAGGCGAACAGCGGCGGCCGGGCCGGGCGGTCGGTGATGTCGGCCAGGACGTCCGCCACCAGCTCCGGGCCGATGTGCACCATCCGGTACGTGAAGCCCAGCTCGTCGGCGGCGTGGCCGTCGTGCGGGTCGTCCGGGTTGAACGCGATGACCATCCCGGCCGCGCTCGTGTGGGCGCCGCCCCGGCACCGGAACGCCTGGTAGCCGTCCTCGGTGACGCCGAACGAGTACGTCTCGTGGCTGTGCCGGTGGTAGACGTGCCGCTCGAAATGCGCGTGCATCGCCTCCAGGGGGCGGTCGGGGGACCGCCAGTACCGGCTCCACTCCACCCCTCCAGTGTGGCGCACCAGCGTTCAAGACGTTCCGCTCCCGCCGCGGCATCCTGGCCCGCATGCGCTTCGACACCAAGATCGGGATCGTGGTCCGCGGCGACCTGGCGGCCTGGCAGCGGCTCAACGTCACCGCCTTTTTGGCGAGCGCCGTCGCGGGCCGCTTCCCGGACGTCATCGGCGAGCCGTACGAGGACGCGTCCGGCAACGCCTACCTGGCGATGTTCCGGCAGCCCGTCCTGGTCTACGAGGGGGACGCCGAGGCGATCAAGCGGTCCCACGCGCGGGCCCTCGGCCGCGGCATGGACACCGCCGTCTACATCGAGGACATGTTCAAGACGGGCCACGACGAGGCGAACCGCGAGACGGTCCGCGCGGTCACCGCCGAGGAGATGCCGCTCGTGGGGTTCAGCGTCCACGGGCCGAAGAACGGCGTGGACAAGGTCCTCAAGGGGCTGCGCCTGCACCCGTGAGCCCGGCCGCCTCGGCGAGCCGCCCGCGGTGGCGGTCCGGCGTCCCGAACAGCTGCCGGGACGCCTGCGCCCGCTTGAAGTACAGGTGCGCGTCGTGCTCCCACGTGAACCCGATACCGCCGTGCAGCTGGATCGCCTCGCCCGCCGTGTGGGCGTAGGCGTCGGAGCAGTACGCCTTCGCGAGCGCCGC
>NZ_BMRO01000001.1:195557-203535 GCF_014648675.1 Actinomadura livida | reverse complement strand
GGGTTCCCGTCCGCGGCGGCCGCCGCGTTCAGCACCGCCGACCGCGCCGACTCCACCAGCACGAACATGTCCGCGCAGCGGTGCTTGATCGCCTGGAACGACCCGATCGGCCGCCCGAACTGGTGCCGTACCTTCGCGTACTCGACCGTCATGTCGAGGGTCCTCTGCGCGCCGCCGAGCGCCTCGGCGGCCAGTGCCACGGCCGCGACGTCGAGGGCCCGCCGCAGCGCGTCCTCGCCGCCCACCCGGCGCGCCGGGACGCCGTCGAGCGTGATCCGCGCCAGCTTCCGCGTCTGGTCGAGCGTGGGCAGGGCCGACCGGACGAGGTTCGTGTCGTCCTGCACGGCGTAGACGCCGACGCCGTTCGTGCCCCTGGCCGCGACGAGGACCAGGTCGGCGATGTGCCCGTCTAGGACGAAGTCCTTGGTGCCCCGCAGGACCCCGTCCTCGAACACGGCCGAGACGGAGCCGGGATCCCAGCTCCCGTCCTCCTCGGCCACCGCGAGGGTGGCGATGGTGGTGCCGTCCGCGATACCGGGCAGCAGGTCATGACCGCCCTCGCCGGCCTGGAGCGCGGCCGCGGCGGTGACCGTGGCGAGGAACGGCGCGCACACCACGGCCCGCCCCATCTCCTCGAACACGACGGCCAGCTCGCGCATCCCGTACCCGGCGCCGCCGTGCTCCTCGCCGATCGCGAGGCCCTGCAGCCCGAGCTGCTCCGCCATCAGCGCCCACGTCCGCGGGTCGTGGCCCTCGGCGGTCCCCATCAGCCGCCGCACCTCGGCGGAGGGGGAGCGGTCGGCGAAGAAGCGCCGCAGCGCGTCCCTCAGCTCCCGCTGTTCCTCGGTGACGACGAGCTGCATCCGGCCGGCCTCCCCGCGTGGACTGCTGTGCCCGGCCATCATGGCGCAGGCCCGCGCACCCGCCGGGGACGCTCCCGCCCACCGGGACGGTCAGGGCGCCCAGTCGTGCGGGCCGAGCTGGTAGCCCCTGCTGGTCGAATGCAGGTGGTTGATCGACACCAGGTGCCCGAGGGCGGCCCACAGGTCCTCCTCGGGGGCGCCGACGAGCCGCTCGATCGTGTCGAAGTCCGCCGCGCCGCCGTCCTTGTCGATCGTCGCGACGGTCTCGTACACGGTCAGCTCGAAGTCCGTCAGTTCCTGGACGTCTCCGCGTCTGTAGCTTCGCTCATCCATAGTTTGAACGTGCCCGTTCCCCGCACGTTCTACCTGTCGCACCGAGGGTGGACGAGCCTCCGGACGGGGGACGGCGCCGTACTGCGCGGCCTCCTCGCCGGCCGGTCACGGCGCCGGCGGGGCGACATCGCGAGTAAGCACTATTGAGAATAAGCCGCCAGACCCAATGTTCAGGGGGTGGCTCGAACTCCGGCTCGCCGGTTTCCATGGGCTCGGCGATTCGGTCGTCATTGTGAGTAGTTCTGCATGCGGGTGGCCGCTCGCCCCCTCTAAGGTTGATCGTGACCGTTGCGGCGACTTCGGTCTTCTTGATCGCCAGGGGAGGCGTTCCGTGTCCGGAGACATCGTGCGATTGGCCGCGGACGCCACCCCGTACGTGGTGGCGGCGGCCAGTGCATACGGGGGTACGGTGCTCGCGCATACGCAGGAGCAAGCCGCGACCGCGACGATCGGTTTCGGGCGGCGGCTGGCACAGCGGATTTTCGGTGCCCGGGCCGAGGACGAGGAGGTGCCCGAGGCCCTCGCCGATGTCATCGGCGATTCCGAGGACACCGACAATCAGGCCGCGTTGCGGAAGGCCATCCGCAAGGCGCTGGCCGATGACGAGAAGCTGGAGGCGGATGTCGCGCGGCTGATAAAAGAGGCGCGCGAGACCGGAATACAGGTGACGGCGACCGGAGAGCGGTCGGTGGCCGTGCACACCAACCACGGGACCATTGCCACCGGCGACCGCAACAATCTCCCGAGCGGCTCGCAGTGATCGGCCGTGACGGACGAAGAACCGGGGGCTGAGGAACCGGACGACTCCCCATCGGGCGCCGGTGTGCACGCCTCGGGGCCGCGTTCGGCATCGGTGGGCACCAATTACGGCACCGTCAAGACCGGTGACGAGTGGTTCCTGAACGTCGTGCCGGGAACCCGCCTGGACCACGCCGCCGTGCAGTTGGCGAGCGGGATCCGTGCCCGACTCGAGCGGGAGATCGGACGCAGGAAGCTGCACAGTCCCGAACCGATCCGCGTCCGCTGGTCGCGTACCGGCCGGCCCGTCCAGGCTCGCGCGGAGGTCCTGGGTCTCGAGCAGCATGGGCTTCGCGGGGACGTCACCGAGATCTCCGCACTGATCCGGACGCTGCCCAAGCGGCAGGCCGTGGTGCTGGGCAAGCCGGGCTCGGGCAAAAGCGTCCTGGCCCTGCTCCTGGCCAGGGACCTGCTCTCCGAACCGCGGCCCGATCAGCCGGTGCCGGTCCTGCTCTCGCTGTCGTCCTGGCGCCCCCGCATCACGCTGCGCTCCTGGATGGTCCGGCGGATCGCGGAGCTGCAACCGGAGCTGGCCGACCGGCGCGAGTTCGGCCGGAACGCCGTCGCCCGGCTGGTCGACGCGGGACGCGTCATGCCGGTCCTGGACGGCCTGGACGAATTGCCCCGGGAGCTGCACGCCCACGCCATCGAGGCCATCGAGCAGACCGTCGGCGAGGGCGTCCCGCTGCTGGTGACCTGCCGCACCACGGAGTACGAGGAGTCGGTCAAAGAGACCGGCGGCTATCTCACCAAGGCCGCCGTCATCGAACTCGAACCGGTGGAGTACACCGCGGCGATCTCCTTCCTGGACCGCTCACAGCCGGCCGGGCAGCACCGTTGGGACCCGGTCTTCGACCACCTGCGCGCGGCGCCGGAATCGGTGCTGGGCCGCGCCCTGTCCAAGCCGCTGATGCTGGACCTGGCGCGTGCGGCCTACCGCTCGCCCGGTACGGATCCGGGCGAGCTGACGAAGATCGGATCGCAGGACCGCCTGGAGAGCCATCTTCTGGAGCGGTTCGTGCCAACCGTTTACGCCGAGGACCCCGGGTGCCGGTACCGGCCCGGGAAGGCCCGGCGGTGGCTGGCGTTCATCGCCCGGCAGATGCAGGCGCACGACACGGTCGACTTCGCCTGGTGGCAGATCGAATCAGGGATCACCGGTCTCCTCGGGGCACTGGTCTACGGCGCCGTGGGCGGATGGTTCGTCGCCCGGCTCTGGGGCGCGGATGCCGGGGTGGTCCTCGGTGGCCTTGCCGCACTCCTGGTCTTCGCGGCTCGTCGTTTCGCCCGGGCCGGGATCGGAAGCCTGTTCCTCACCGACGACGCACCGCGCGGGCTGCGGTCCGTCCTGTTCCGATACCTTGTTCTCGACGTGCTGCTGGCCGGCGCCGTCGCAGCCCTCATCGGGTTCGGTGCGTGGTCCTGGCTGCGCGGGGAGGTGCGAGCCCCGTCGGACGCCGTCCGTGACCTTTCCATCGCTCTCGCGGCGGGAGTGGGCTGCGCAAGCCTGTTCAACTCACCCTGGGGCTCCTACCAGGTCTCACGGGCGTGGCTCGGGCTGACCAATCAGCTGCCCTGGCGGCTGATGAGGTTTCTGGACGACGCCCATGACCGCGGTGTGCTGCGCCAAACCGGCGTAGTCCATCAGTTCCGGCACATCCGGCTCCGGGAGGAGTTGAGCGGATCCCTCCGGAAGCCCGGGCCGTACAAGGGTGCGGCGGATGCAGTCAATTGGTCCACGCGGAGCCAACTCCGCCGGAAGATCCTGTTGTTCGCCATGCCCCCCGCCGTCCAGCTCTGGACGCTGAGCGTCGGGTTGGTCGCCATTATCTTTCCGACCCTCTTCACCGCCGATGACGCTCCTCTGGACTACAGTTCCGGTGACCGGCCGCTGGAAAGAGTCGAGTATGTCTGTGCCGACGTCGGCCCGGACAGTTACAGCCCGAGCTGCACCGAAGTGCGCTTCCTGGATTGGCGGCTCCGGACTCCGCATTCCGTACAGCGCACTGATCTGAAGATGGCTGAACCGAAGGGCGGAACGAAGCCCATCAGTGCATTCGCCGGCAGACTGGAGGCCACCGGTTGCGCCGGAGCGTCAATTGAAGTCACCATGATCGTCCAAGGGATGGCTTCAAGGTTCGTCATGGCGGCCGGTGATGCGGACCGTGCGCAGGAAAGGACCCGCCTTCCCCGGCCCGTGGAGCCCGTTGGCGTCCAGGCGTCCACAACATTGCGCAGGCTTGACCAAGAGCCGTGCGAAACGCAGCTCTCCTGGCGTTTCCCCGGAGTGCATTTCGATGATTGGGCCGGTATCCGGCAACGCCTCGAAGCCGAGTCTCGTGGCGCCTCTTAGGCGGTCTGCTCCCGCAAGTCGTCCGGGGCCGGGCCGCGGTCGGCGGAGCTGCTGATCCTCGGGTTGGGATCGGACTCGCCGCGCGGAGAGGAACACGCACTCCCCGCCACTCTCAAGGTATAGCGCACCGGGGGGCTTGCGGCAAGACCCGGGTCGTGCCGCACAATCGTGCATCCGAGGCCGCAACCTGCGGAAACGCCAGATCGGAGTTGATCACTTGGAGCCGCTGACCACCGGCGCCTTCGACCTTCCCCGCACCCTCGCCCACAAGGCCGACCCGGCGCTGATCGCCGGAGACGAGCGGCACTTCGCGGCCATCGCGGAGAGCCTGGA
This sequence comes from Actinomadura livida, assembly GCF_014648675.1. GTDB lineage: Bacteria > Actinomycetota > Actinomycetes > Streptosporangiales > Streptosporangiaceae > Spirillospora > Spirillospora livida. Next base: position 198,855 of record NZ_BMRO01000001.1, on the reverse strand, counting down.
GCACTCGATCGCCGACATCTCCGAACGCCTCGACGACGCGCGCATGGCGCCCGGCGGCATCGGCCGGCAGGCCCTGGACCGGGACATGGAGATCCACCGGCTGAGCGGGCGGCTGCGGCTGCTGCGCCGCTTCGGGCTGGACCTGTGCCTCGGGCACTTCGTCCGGGCGGACGACCCCGAGCCCGTGTACGTGGGGCGGCTCGGCCTCAAGGACGGCTCCGGCCGCCGCCTGCTGGTCGACTGGCGCTCCCCGGCGGCGGAGCCGTTCTTCGGGGCGACCCACGCCAACCCGATGGGGCTGGCGAGCCGCCGCCGGTACCGCTGGACCCGCGGCCGGATCAGCGACTACTGGGACGAGGTGTTCACCCCGGACGGCTTCGAAGGGCACGCCGCGCTGGACGACCAGTCCGCGTTCATCGCCAGCCTGGGCGGCCACCGGTCGGCCCGGATGCGGGACGTGCTCGGCACCATCCAGGCCGACCAGGACGCGATCATCCGCGCGGGCTCCCGCGGCGCCCTGGTGGTCGACGGCGGCCCGGGCACCGGGAAGACCGTCGTGGCGCTGCACCGCTCCGCCTACCTCCTCTACTCCGACCCCCGGCTCGGCCAGAACCGGGGCGGTGTGCTGTTCGTCGGGCCGCACCAGCCCTACCTGGCCTACGTCGCGGACGTCCTGCCCAGCCTCGGAGAGGACGGCGTCCAGACCTGCACCCTGCGGGACCTCCTCCCGGAGGGGACCGAGGCGAGGGCCGAGACCGACCCGGAGGTCGCGAGACTGAAGTCGTCCGCGGACCTGGTGAAGGCCATTGAGCCCGCCGTCCGGTTCTACGAGAAGGCGCCCGCCGAGGGGATGACGGTCTCGACCCACTGGTCCGACATCTGGCTGGGCCCGGACGACTGGGCCGAGGCGTTCGCCGCCCCGGAATCCGGTACCCCGCACAACGAGGCGCGCGAGCAGATCTGGGACGAACTGGTCGCCATCCTGACGGACCGGCTCGACGACGACGTCTCACCCGAGCTCCTCCGCAGGGCGCTGGGGCAGGACCGGAAGCTGCTCTCCACCTTCAACCGGGCGTGGCCCGTGATCGAGTCGGCCGACCTCGTCGGCGACCTGTGGTCGGTACCCGCCTACCTGCGCCTATGCGCCCCTTGGCTCGACCCCGACGAGATCCGGCGGCTGCAGCGCGCCGACGCGCACGCCTGGACGGTGTCCGACCTGCCCCTTCTGGACGCGGCGCGCCGGCGGCTCGGCGACCCGGCGGCGTCCAACCGCAAGCGCCGCCACGCCGCCGCGCTCGCCGCCCAGCGCGAGCAGATGGCGCAGGTGGTCGACAACCTGATCGACGCCGCGGCCGCCTCGGGCGCCGACGGCGACGACGGCGACGGCCTCGTGGTGATGCTGCGCGGGCAGGACGCCCAGGTCAGCCTGGTCGACGAGAGCGCGCTCCCCGGCACCGACCCCGACCGGCTCGCGGGCCCGTTCGCGCACATCGTCGTGGACGAGGCCCAGGAGCTGACCGACGCGGAGTGGCAGATGCTGCTGGCCCGCTGCCCGTCCCGCAGCTTCACCATCGTCGGGGACCGCGCCCAGGCGAGGCACGGGTTCACCGAGTCGTGGCAGGACCGGCTCAAGCGGATCGGGCTGGACCGCATCGAGCTGGCCTCGCTGAGCATCAACTACCGCACCCCGGAGCCGATCATGGCGGAGGCCGAGCCGGTCATCAGGGCCGTCCTCCCGGACGCGAACGTCCCGACCTCCATCCGCACCGGCGACGCCCCCGTGATCCACGGCTCGACCGCGGACCTGCACTCCATCCTGGAAACCTGGCTCGCCGAACACACCGAGGGCACCGCCTGCGTCATCGGCGACCCGGCGTTCGAGCCGACCCCCCGCGTCCGCTCCCTGACCCCGGAACTGGCGAAGGGCCTCGAGTTCGACCTGGTCGTCCTCGTCGACCCGGAGAAGTTCGGCGAAGGCATCGAAGGAGCGGTGGACCACTACGTGGCGATGACCCGAGCAACCCGCCAACTCGTGGTCCTCGAACGCCACCTCGACGATCTGGAGCAGGAATGAACTCCGGTACCTACCGCCCTGGCCCGCTCGCCGAGGCCGGCTGCGAGCCCGCCGGAGACGGCTGGACGCTCGTCTTCACCCGGGACCGGCTCCCGGAGGTCGCGGCCGGCTGGCACATCTGCCTCGACGTGGCCGAGAGGCTCCTCGACGGAAACCCGGAGGCCGAACGCGCTCCCTCCCGCCGATGAGGACTGCCTGGTCGGCTCATGGCCGGAAGTCCGCGGCCTTCTCGGTTCGGATCTCTTCGGCGTCCCGGGCGTCCTCGGCCTCGACGGCGTGTGCTTCGGCCAGGACCCGGTCGATGCTGACGGCCGGGATCACGACCGCGCCCGCGGTGTCGGCGTAGACGTAGTCGCCGGGGGTGATCGTGACGCCGGCGATCTCGACGGCGACGCCTGCCGCGTAGGGCATCACGGCGTCCCCGCCCCACCGGGTCGCCTCGCCGCGGCACCAGGTGGCGAACCGGTAGCCGCGCAGCTCGGTGAAGTCGCGCAGTCGCCCGTCGGCGAGGACCCCCGCGATCTGCTGGTGGTCGCCGCGGGAGAGCTTGGTGCCGCCTCCGTGGGATGCGTCGGGGTAGCCGCCGCTGGAGAGCACCAGCACCCGTCCCTGCGGCTGAGCGCCGAGGGCCTGGTAGAACAGCTCGGCGAACCCGGTCTCGGCCTGGGGCAGGTCGTCGCGGTAGGGCAGGTAGGCGAGGGTGGAGGCCGGCCCGAACAGCGGCCGGGCCGGGTCGGGGCTGGTCAGGGGGAGGATGTGCGCCCGGTGGCGGTGGACCCTGCCCATCGCGTCCACCAGTGCCGCGCACCCCAGCTCGGCGGCCTGGGTGAAGCGGTCGCGCGTGTCACCGGCGGCGCCGTCGCTCGTGTCGTCGTTGCTCATCGGTCTCGGCCTTCCGCGGTGGCGGGTGGGTGGTGGCGCGGCTCGGCGTCGTCGCGCCGGGCGGCCATGGGGGCAGGTAACGCCCGTGTGGGTCTACTGTCCGGAGTCGGCCGGCGGGTCGGCGAAGACTCCTTCGAGCATGCCGGTGGCCTGGCCGATCTCGATCAGGTAGCCGTCGGGGTCGCGCATGTAGCAGCGGAGCTCGGCCTTTCGGTCCAGGGGTTCGGTGAGGAACTCGGCGCCCTTGGCGGTGGCCTGGGCGTAGAACGCGGCGATGTCGGCGACGCGGACGTTGAGAAAACTGGACACGGTGCCGCCGGGCTGCGGGGCGGCCAGGCTGAT
>NZ_BMRO01000001.1:188059-195537 GCF_014648675.1 Actinomadura livida | reverse complement strand
CTCGTCCAGCACCACCTCGCCGCCGAAGACGCCGGCGTAGAAGTCCCGGGAGGTGGCGACGTCGCGGACGGTGAGGAAGTGGGTGAGGATGAGCCCCTCGACGGGGGCGGGCAGGTTGTCGTGGGTCGCTGGGGTGGCCATCGGCATGCTCCTTTGCTCGGTGTCGTCGGACCCTTGGTCGTGCTGGGACTCCCATGTCGCGCGGATGGGTCAGTGCTGCCGCTGCCGGTCCTGCCACCGGGCGGGGTCGTCCTCGAGACTCGCCCGGTCCCAGTTGCCGCGCTCGGCGGCGGCCTCGTAGGTGCTGTGCAGGAACTCCAGCAGCGCCCGGTCGGGGTCCTCGGCGGTGCGCACCGCTTCGTAGGGCAGCAGGAACTGGCCGTTCGCGGCGCTGTAGTAGGCCGCCTCGGGCCCGACCCGGTAGTCGGCGAACCCGTCGGGTTCGGGGTAGGCGTAGGCGTAGAAGGCGCCCTCCTCTCCTCCGCCGGGCCAGAAGCCGCAGCTGCTCAGCTCACGGGAGTAGCCCTCCACCATCACCCAGTCCCCGCAGTTGGGGGCTCCGCCGGGATGCTCGGGCGCCGGCCGCCCGGAGAACCGGGTGCAGGCCAGGTCCATCGCCCCCCAGAAGAAGTGCACGGGGCTGACCTTCCCGACGAAGTGGGATCGGAACTCGCCGAACACCCGGTGGGCCTGGATCAACTGACCCCAGAACAGGCGCGCGGCCTCGGGGTCGTAGGAGGTGTGCTCGGTGTCCTCGGCGAACGGGATCGCCGGGTCGACCTCGTTGGGACGGTCCTGGATCTCGACCTGGATGCCCAGCCGGCTCAGCGCCGCCAGAGTCTCCCGGTGGAACTGGGCCACCGGCTTCGGCTCGAGCCGGACGGTCTCGGCGCCTCCGTCGCTCCTGCGGACGGCCAGCCGGTGGTCGACGAAGTCGAACTCGATCTCGAAGAGGCCCGGGGAACCCGCCGGGCACGACATCAGGGACTTCCACCGATGCGAGGGCGCCCGATCATCCCCGAGCCTGATGCTAGCGCAGCGACACCGGGCCGACCGGCTCGCCAAGCCCCCTCGGCTCAGGGGTGGCTCACCCACGAGCCACCGGCGACTGCGGGGGATGTCCGGGCTTCAACGCGGAGCCCGCAGCCGCGCGATGTCATCGCCTTGCACTGATCCACAACAACAAGCCGACCACGTCAACAGGAAGGAACGCATCATGGGATTCATCAACGTCGGGGAAGAGAACAGCATGCTTCTCCCCGACGCCGAGTACGTCGGGATCGAAGGGGCACCGCACAGGCTGCTCTGGACGCACGCCGACGAGGCCGACAACGGCCTGCACGCCTTCCTGGCGGACCGATGACCGGACAGGTCCGCATCACCCAACGGGTCGAGGCAGGGGGAGTGGCCCTCATCGCCCTCGTCGCGGCCGTCATGCTGTATCCCGGATGGTGGTGGGTGATCTTTGCGGCGTTCCTCGCGTTCGACCTCTCGATGCTGGGATACGTGCGATCGACCGCCGTCGGCGCCGCGACCTACAACGCGGTCCACAACTATGCGTTCCCGGCCCTGGCGGGGCTGGTCGCGCTCGCCGCCGAGCCGGTGTCCTCGGGTACTTCGACGGCGGCCGGAGTGCTCGCCTGCGCGTGGGCCTTCCACGTCGGCGTCGACCGCGCGTTGGGGTACGGCCTGAAGCTGCCGGACTCTTTCAGGCACACCCATCTCGGAGAGATCGGCAAGAACCCGCCGCACAGCTGACCGGGACGGTAGTCGGCACCGGCCTACCCGGGGCACCTGAGGCCCGTAAACGAAAAGGCATGGCACTGACCGGGGCGTGTCCCCCCGGCCCGCGACCGCGGATCGTACGCTAGTGGCGTCAGGCTCGGTTACTACGATCTGTATGCGAAGGGTGGCGCTCCGCTCATAGGCTCGCGTGCGAGGAAAGGAGCAGGGCATGACTGTCATGGTTGATGAGCCTCTGTCGCAGGAAGAAGACGACGCTCTCCTGGAAGGTTTCCTCGCTCTCGATACCCCCGAGGGCTTCCGAGCCGAACTGATCGACGGAGAGATCGTCGTGACACCACCCCCTGGTAGCAGGCATGAGTGGAACATCGGAGAGGTCAGCTGGCAGATAGCCCGCCGGAGTTCCAGTAAATGCATGTTCCTGCCGAACAAGGGACTGGTGGTTCCGGCCGCCGATGCGGAGCGGACCGAGCGCGTGATCCCGGACGGGACGTTCGTACCGGTGGAGCCGGACGTCTTCGATGACGACGAACCCTGGAGCCGGCCGGACGGCGTCGCGCTGGTGGTCGAGGTGACGTCCTCCCGGCCGGAGCGGGACCGGGTGGCGAAGCGGCGCGGGTACGCGCGGGCGGGCATCCCGCTCTATCTGCTCGTGGACCGCGAGGAGGAGAGGGTGAGTCTCTTCAGCGGGCCGGACGAGGGCGACTACGGGCACATGGACCAGGTGCCGTTCGGCAAGTCGCTGCCCCTGCCCGAGCCGTTCGGGTTCGAGCTGGACACCTCCGAGTTCCGCTGAGGTCGTCACGGGCGTCGGTGGCCGTGCATGGCTCGCCGACGCCGTGGGCAGCGGGTCAGCCGTAGCGGCTCAGGTCGTGGAAGAAGCCTGGGACGGTGTGGAGGGCGCCGGAGGCGGCGACCTCGTTGTAGACGTAGCGGGCGACGGCCAGGTCCAGGACGCCCAGGCCGAAGGGGGAGAAGACGACGGGCTTGTCGGCGGGCGGGGTGGTCTTGCCGGTGAGGACGTCGTACAGGGTGCCGTCGACGAAGTCGCGGTTGCCGACCTGCTGCTCGGCCAGGTGGGGGGACGTGTTGGCCTTCATGCAGTGCTCGACGTCGTCCACGATGTTGCAGGACGACAGGATGATCTCGGGGGACAGGTCGCGCAGCGAGATGTGCAGGACGAGCGGGTTGTGCGCGAACCAGGCCGGGTCGGTGACGTGCGGCTCGCCGGCGACGGTGGCGAAGACGACCAGGTCGGACGAGCGGATCAGCGACTCGGCCGAGTCGTGGACGGTGATGTCGCCCTTCTCCGAGCGTTCCAGGTAGCCCTTGAAGCCCGCCGCGTGGTCGGGGGACAGGTCGTGGATGCCGAGCGCGTCGAACGTGAAGCCGTTGCCCGCCAGGTAGGTGTGGACGTAGCGGGCGATGAGGCCGACGCCGACGAAGCCGATCGTGCGGGGCCGGTCGCCGCGGGCGTCGGCCAGGGTCGCGGCGGCGAGGGCGGCGGACGCGGCGGTGCGGGCCGCGCTGATGATGGAGCTCTCCAGGCACGCGAACGGGTAGCCGGTCTCGGCGTCGTTGAGGATGAGCACGGCGGACGCGCGGGGGATGCCGTTCGCGACGTTGCCGGGGAAGCTGGAGATCCACTTGATGCCGTGCACGCCGACGTCGCCCTCGACGGAGGCGGGCAGGGCGATGATCCGGTCGGCCGGGCGGTCGGGGAACCGCAGGAAGTAGGAGTCGGGGTTGACGGTCCGCCCCTCGCCGTGCAGCCGGTAGGCGGCCTCGACCATCCGGGTGACCTGCTCCTCCCGGCCGGCGACCGCGTCGTGGACCTGGGCGCCGGAGATCACGGCGAATGAGGGGGCCTGCGTCATGAAAGTGCTCCGTGTTCCGACCGGGATGATCAGTGATCGAGGATATCGGGCGGCAGTTCGCCGAAGTGCTCCCGTACCCAGCTCTCCTCGTAGATGGAGTCCAGGTAGCGCTCGCCGAGGTCGGGGGCGATGGCCACCGCGACCGGGTCCTCGCCGGGGTACTTGGCCTCCAGCCAGCGGCACGCCCCGGACACGACGGTGCCGGTGGAGCCGCCGAACAGGAACCCCCGCGACGACAGGGCGCGGACGGTCCGGATCGTGTCGGGCTCGGCGACGTGCACCACGTCGTCGACGAGCGACTCGTCCACCAGGTCGGGCTTGCTGCTGGTGCCGAGGCCCGGCACCATGCGGCGCTCGGGGATGCCGCCGAACGTGACGGAGCCGACCGCGTCCACCGCGACGATCGTGACGGGCCGGTTCCGCTCGCGGAAGTACCGGGCGCAGCCCATCAGCGTGCCGGTGGTGCCCGCGCCGACGAAGAGAACCTCCAGGTCGGGGAACTCCCGGTCGATCGATGGAGCGGTCCCGCGGTAGTGGGCCAGCCAGTTGTTCCGGTTGGCGTACTGGTTCAGCCACACGTACTGGCGGCCGGACTCGCACAGCTCCCGGACGTGCGCGATGCGGCCGCCGAGGTAGCCGCCGTTGTCGTCCTTGTCGGACACGACGCGGACCTCGGCGCCGAGCGCCCGCATGACCCGCATGGACGCCGGGTTGCAGCGCGGATCGGTGACGCACACGAACTTCAGCCCGCGGCTCGCCGCGATCAGGCTGAGCGCGATGCCGAGGTTCCCGGACGAGGACTCCACGATGACCGAGTCCGGGGTGAGCGCGCCCTCGGCCTCCGCCGCCTCCACCATCGCGGCGGCGGCCTTCAGTTTCACCGAGCCCGCGAAATTGAAGCCCTCGCATTTGAGGTACAGCGGACGGTCGATCACATGCCGCAAGTCGACGTAAAGGTCGTCGACATTGAATTCCTGCGGCGAGGTTATTATGGGCACGCTGTCACCCTCAAATGAAGAAGCAATTCCCTCATCATCCCCGATGTTCGCCGCGGGCACGCCTGGCCATGGCGGCTCATCACGTTACCTGCGTGCATCTTCCCCCCGCAACCCCCTACTTACCGACCGGTAGCGACGAATGCGAGATGCTTCTGTCAGGGCGCGGATAAGCTATGGCCCCCGCTTGTTTTGGTCGATGACAGCGGAGAAGTCCTACCTCACGGAGAGTAATGATGAGTGCTCGCGGACCCGCCGTGGACCGGCTGCTCCCCCTGGCCGGGCTGCCCGCCCTGGACGTGCCCGCGGCGGAGCTGGCGCGGGCCCGCGAGCTGACCGCCCGGCACGGGATGGTGCGCGAGGCGGGCGTCGACCTCGCCGACCCCGTCATCACGCGGGTGGAGCGGTTCGCCGCCGAGCGCGACCGTCCCGCCATCACCGGCGACGGCGCCCGCGTGCTCTCCTACTCCGGCCTGGCCGCGCAGGCCCGCCGGCTGGCGACGCTGCTTGAGGACGAGGGGGTCGAGCCCGGCACGGTCGTCGGCGTCGGCGGCCCCCGCTCGGCGTCCGTCATCGCCGCGTTCCTCGCGATCGAGCTGGTCGGCGCCCTCTACGTGCCCGCCGACGAGACGTGGCCCGCGGGGCGCGTCCGCGACGTCCTCGACCAGGCCGGGGCTTCGGTGCTGCTGCTGGCGGACGACGGCGCCGGCGACGCGGAGGCGCTGCGGCAGGGCGCCGCGGACGCCGGCTGCCGGGTCGTGCGGATCGCCGCGGCGGACGGCCTCGAGCCGTGGCCCGGCGAACCGCGCCTGGACGCCCTCGACCAGCCCCGGTACGTCCTGTTCACCTCGGGGTCGACGGGCCGTCCGAAGGGCGCGGTGGTCGAGCACCAGGGCATGGTCAACCACCTCTGGGCCAAGATCGTCGACCTGGAGCTGACCGGCGCGGACGTCGTGGCGTTCACCGCGCCGCTCGGCTTCGACATCTCGATCTGGCAGATGCTGTGCCCCCTGCTGCTGGGCGGCCGGGTGGACGTCGTCGGCGACGAGGTCGCGCACGACCCCGTCGCGTTCGCGCGGGCCGTGGACGACCGGGGCATCACGATCGTGGAGCTCGTCCCCACCATGGTCAGGCACCTCCTGGACGACCTCGCGCCGGGCTCTCGTGAATCTGGGGCGACGACCCCCCAGACCCCCCGGCAACGACCTTTGCCCGGCCTCCGCTGGATGATCGCCACGGGGGAGGAACTGCCCGCGGAGCTGTCCCGGCGCTGGCTGGACGCGATGCCGCACGCCCGCCTCCTGAACGCCTACGGCCCCACCGAGTGCTCCGACGACGTCACCCACCACACGGTGACGGCCGGCGACCTGCGGCTGCTGCGCCTCCCCATCGGGACGCCGGTCGTCAACGCCCGCCTGTACGTGCTGCGGGAGGGGGACGACGGGACGTGGGCGGCGTGCGACGCGGGTGAGACCGGGGAGCTGTTCGTCGGCGGCGTGGTCGTCGGGCGCGGCTACCTGGGCGACGACGAGCGGACGCGTGAGGCGTTCTACCGCGACCCGTTCGGCGACTCCCCGACGGGCCGCCTCTACCGGACGGGCGACGCGGTGCGGCTGCTCGGGGCGGGCGAGGGCGGCGAGGACCGCCCCACCCTGCAGTACCTCGGCCGCGTCGACCGGCAGGTCAAGATCGCCGGGGTGCGGATGGAGCTCGGGGAGATCGAGGCGGTGCTGCAGCGGCACCCCTCGGTGGGGGCCGCCGCGGTCGTCGTGCACGAGTATCCGGCCGGGTAAATGTCACGCTGCGTAATCGCCTTGTGTGGAATGTGTTGTCAACCTTTGTCACCCGGCGAGCGTCGCGCGGCGCGCTGCCAGGACGCTCACCGGCCGTTTTGTCACTCCTGTTAGCAATGGGGCGGGTCAAGTTCTGCTTTTGAGGGGATTGCGAGGCATGTGACGGGCTGGTTGACTGTGGCTCCGCTACTCCTGAGTAGAGCATGGGTCCAGAGCGGTCCCGGTCGAGGGCGGAAAGCGGCGGCGCTCTGTATTGGCGGGACCACAGGGCGTTCAGTCCCGGGTTCACGCGGGCCGATCGCGTTCCCGGAAAGGCTCGGGGTGAAAGGGGACGGGGAACAGCCCGATTTGTGTGGTCATTCTCTTTAGTTTTCTGCCCGCCGGCGCCGGGCCGGTGCCGATGGCGGGCGTAAAGCCAACCCCCTTCGACCGGGAAAGTGCCGCTTGATGTCCACCGAGTACGTTCCTCTTTCGGCCGCTCAGCGGAGCGTCTGGTACGCGCAGCAACTGGCGCCCGAAACGCCGATCCACATTGCGCAGTACATCGAGATCGAGGGACCGGTCGACCACGGGCTGTTCGACCGGGTGGCGCGCATCGCCGCGCACGAGTCGCTCGCGATGAACGCGCGCATCGCCGAGGTGGACGGAATTCCGCACCAGATCCTCGACCCGGACGCGACGGCGACGATCCCCCTCGTGGACCTGTCCGGCGAGCCCGACCCGGACGCCGCCTCGCGGGCGTGGATGAAGGAGCGGATGGCCGAGCCGCTGCCGCCGGACGGCGAGCGGCTCCACCGCACGGCCCTGCTGCGGCTGTCCCCGGACCTGCACCGGTGGTTCCTGCGCGCCCACCACACGACGCTGGACGCCTACAGCGGCCTGATGATCAGCCGCCGCGCCGCCGAGATCTACACCCTGCTGGCGAACGGCGGCGAGTACGAGCCGGGGGAACTGGGCGACTTCCGGGCGGTCCTCGCCGAGGAGGACGCCTACCGGGCGTCGGAGAAGTTCGAGCGCGACCGCGCGTACTGGCTGGAGCGGTTCGCCGACCGCCCGGTCGCGGTGTCGCT
>NZ_BMRO01000001.1:179050-188039 GCF_014648675.1 Actinomadura livida | reverse complement strand
CGCGGCCGGCGCCCGCCGGCTGCGCACCGCGGCGCCGGGCCTGGCGATCGCCGCGACCGCCGCCTACGTGGCGCGGATGACCGGGACCGAGGACGTCATCCTCGGCCTCGCGGTCAGCGGGCGGGCCTCCGCCGCGTCGCGCGAGACGCCCGCGATGCTGTCGACGGTGCTGCCGCTGCGCGTGCGCGTCCGGCCCGACATGACGGTGGAGGAACTGGTCCGGGCGGCGACGCGGGCGAGCGCGCGGGTGCTGCGCCACCAGCGGTACCGCCGCGAGGACCTGCTGCGCGACCTGCGGCTGCTCGGCGAGCGCCGCCGCCTGCACGGGCCGGTCATCAACGTCATGGCCTTCGACTACCGGCTCGACTTCGCGGGCCTGCCGGCGCGGGCGCACGCCATCACGACCGGCCCCATCGACGACCTGTCGATCAACATCTACGACAACTTCGACGGGACGGGGATGCGCGTCGACTTCGACGCCCACCCCGACCTCTACGCCGGGGACGAGGTCGCGACGCACCTGGAGCGCTACGTCCGGCTGCTGCGCACCCTCGGTGCCGCCGATCCGGCCACGCCGCTCCGCGAGATCGGGCTGCTGGACGACGCCGAGCGGGCCCGCGTCCTGGAGGAGTGGAACGGTACGGCGCTGCACGTCGAGCCCGCCGTCGTCCCCGAGCTGTTCGAGGCCCAGGCCGCCCGCGCCCCCGGCGCGCCCGCCGTCACCCACGGCGACACCACGCTGACCTACCGGGAGCTGGACGAGCGCGCCAACCGCCTCGCCCACCACCTGATCGCCCGCGGGATCGGCGCCGAGGACTTCGTCGCGCTCGCGCTGCCCCGGAACGCGGACCTGGTCGTCGCTGCCCTCGCGGTGCTGAAGGCGGGCGCCGCGTACCAGCCGGTCGACCTCGCGTACCCGTCCGGCCGGATCGCGTACATGCTGGAGGACGCCGCCCCGGCCTGCGTCATCACGACGTCCGGCGCGGACCTGCCCGGTGCGACCCCCCGCGTCCTGCTGGACGACCTCGACCTCGCCGCCTACCCGGCGACGGCCCCGACGGACGCCGACCGCGTCCGGCCCCTCCGCCCCGGCAACGCGGCCTACGTGATCTACACGTCCGGTTCGACGGGCCGCCCGAAGGGCGTCGTCGTCTCGCACGCCAACGTCGTCGACCTGTGCGCCTGGGCGAACGAGGACTTCGGCCCGGAGCGCCTCGCCCGGGTGCTGTTCTCCACGTCGCTGAACTTCGACGTGTCGGTGTTCGAGTGGCTGACCCCCCTCACCGCCGGCGGGCACATCGAGGTCGTCCGCGACCTGCTCGACGTGGCGGAGCGCGGCGGCTGGAAGGGGACGCTGATCAGCGGCGTCCCGTCCGCGATGTCCGCGCTCCTCGCGACGGGCTCGCTCCGCCTTGAGGCTTCTGCCGGGGGGTCTGGGGGGTCGTCCCCCCAGATCGAACTCGAGGCGGGCGACATCGTTCTCGCCGGTGAGGCGCTCCCGGCGCGGCTCGTCCACGACCTGCGCGCCCTCGCCCCGGACGCCCGCATCTCCAATATCTACGGCCCCACCGAGGCGACCGTCTACGTCACCGCCTGGTTCGACGACGGCAACACCGGCGGCCACGCCCCGATCGGCCGGCCGCTAGCCAACACCCGCGCCTACGTGCTGGACGCGGCCCTCGAACCCGTCCCGGCCGGGGTGCCCGGAGAGCTGTACCTGGCGGGGGACGGGCTGGCGCGCGGCTACCTGAACCGGCCGGAGCTGAGCGCCGACCGGTTCGTGGCGTGCCCGTTCGGTAAGCCCGGCGAGCGGATGTACCGGACGGGCGACCTCGTCCGGTGGCGTCAAAGCGGTTCCCGGGGGGTGTGGGGGGTCGCCCCCCCACAGGAGGACCACGCCGGCCAGATCGAGTACCTCGGCCGGCTCGACCACCAGGTGAAGGTGCGGGGTTTCCGGATCGAGCCGGGCGAGATCGAGACGGCGCTGTCCGCGCACCCGGCGGTGACGCAGAGCGTCGTCGTCGCCCGCGAGGACGCCGCCGGCGACACCGTCCTCGTCGGCTACGCCGTGGCGGACGGCGCCGACCCCGCCGAACTGAAGCGGTCCGTCGCGGCGGTGCTGCCCGAGTACATGGTGCCGTCCGCGATCGTCCTGCTGGACGCGATGCCGCTGAACCCGAACGGCAAGCTCGACCGCGCGGCGCTGCCCGAGCCGGTGCTCGCCCCGGCCGCCGAGGGCCGCGGCCCGCGAAACGCCCGCGAGGAGATCCTGTGCGCGGCGTTCGCCGAGGTGCTCGGCGTGGCGCGGGTCGGCGTCGACGACAACTTCTTCGACCTCGGCGGCGACTCCCTCAAGGCCACCCGCGTCGTGTCCCGCGTCCGTTCGGCGCTGCACGCCGACCTGGCCGTCCGCGCCCTGTTCGAGGCGCCGACCGTCGCCGCGCTCGCGGAACTGCTGGCGGGGACCGGCGTGGACGCCAGGCCCAAGCCGGTCCCGGCCGAGCGCCCCGAACTCGTCCCCGTGTCGTACGCGCAGCGGCGGCTGTGGTTCATCCACGACCTCGAAGGCCCCTCCGCGACCTACCACATCCCGATCCCGCTGCGGCTGACCGGTGCGTTCGACCTGGCCGCCGTCCGCGCCGCGATGCGCGACGTGATGGCGCGGCACGAGTCGCTGCGCACCGTGTTCACGGTGGTCGAGGGGGAGCCCTACCAGCGGGTCCGCACGCTGGAGGAGATCCGCCCCGAGCCCGAGATCGCCGACTGCGATCCGGCCGGCCTCGACGCGGCGGTGTTCGCGGCGGCGACCCGCGGGTTCGACCTGGCCGCCGAGGCGCCCGTCCGCGCGCACGTCTTCCGGATCGCCGACGACGACCACCTGCTCCTGCTGGTGCTGCACCACATCGCCGGCGACGGCTGGTCGATGGAGCCGCTCGCCGCCGACCTCCTCGCCGCCTACGCCGCCCGCGCCGCCGGCGAGGAGCCGCGGTGGGCGCCGCTGCCGGTCCAGTACGCCGACTACTCCCTCTGGCAGCGCGAGGTCCTCGGCGACGAGACCGACCCGGGCAGCGTCGTCGCCCGGCAGCTCGCGTACTGGCGGACGGCCCTCGCCGGGATCCCCGAAGAGCTGAGCCTGCCCGCCGACCGGCCCCGCCCGGCGCGCGCCACCTACCGGGGCGCCCAGCACGCGTTCGCCCTGCCGCCCGGCCTGCACGCCGCGCTGGCCGCGCTCGGCCGCGACCACCGCGCCAGCATGTTCATGGTGGTGCAGGCCGCGCTCGCCGGGCTGTTCACCCGGCTCGGGGCCGGGACCGACGTCCCGATCGGCTCCCCGGTCGCGGGCCGCCCGGACGAGGCCCTGAACGACCTGGTCGGCGTGTTCGTGAACACGCTGGTGCTGCGGACCGACACGTCCGGCGACCCGTCGTTCGCGGAGCTGCTCGCCCGCGTCCGCGACGCCGACCTCGCCGCCTACGCCCACCAGGACGTGCCGTTCGAGCGGCTCGTCGAGGTCCTCAACCCGCAGCGGTCGATGGCGCGGCACCCGCTGTTCCAGGTGATGGTCTCGATGCAGAACGACCCGTCCGCGCGGGTCGGGCTGCCGGGCCTGACCGTCGCGCTGGAGCCCGTCGACCCGGGCGTGTCCCGCTTCGACCTCGCCCTCCTCGTCGACGAGCGGCACGACGCCGCCGGCGCCCCGGGCGGGATCGAGTGCCGGCTGGAGTACGCGCTGGACCTGTTCGACCCGGAGACCGCCGCGTCGATGGCCGCCCGGCTGGAGCGGCTCCTCGCCCAGGTCGCCGCCGACCCGTCCCTGCCGCTCAGCGCCGTCGACCTCCTGGACGACGCCGAGCGCGACACGCTGCTGAACGCCTGGAACGACACCCGGCTGCCCGTCGCGTCCGCCGTCGTCCCGGACCTGTTCGAGGCGCAGGCGGCCCGCACACCGGACGCCACCGCGGTCATCGCGGGCGGCACCCGGCTTACCTACGCCGAGCTGAACGACCGCGCGAACCGCCTGGCCCGGTGCCTCATCGAGCACGGCGTGGGCCCCGAGGACTTCGTCGCCCTCGCCCTGCCCCGCGACGCCGACCTGGTGGCCGCGGCGCTGGCCGTCCTCAAGGCGGGCGCCGGGTACCAGCCGATCGACCCGGCGTACCCGGCCGACCGGATCGCCTACATGCTGGAGGACGCCGCCCCGGCCTGCGTCATCACGACCCGCTCCGTGGAGCTCCCCGGCGGGACGCCCCGGATCGAACTCGACGCGCTGTCCCTCGACGGGTACCCGGGGAAGGACGTCACCGACGCCGAGCGCGTCCGGCCCCTGCACCCGGGCAACCCTGCGTACGTCATCTACACGTCCGGTTCGACGGGCCGCCCCAAGGGCGTCGTGATCTCCCACGCGAACGTCGTGGACTTCTGCGCCGAGTCGATGGCGAGCTACGGCCCCGACCGGATGCGCCGCGTCCTGTTCTCCACGTCCCTCAACTTCGACGTGTCGGTGTTCGAGTGGCTGGTGCCGCTCACGATCGGCGGCGAGATCGAGGTCGTCCGCGACCTGCTGGAGATCGCCGAGCGCGGCGGCTGGTCCGGCACGCTGATCAGCGGCGTGCCGTCCGCGGTGGCGGTGCTGCTGTCGCGCGGCGGGCCGGACGGCGGGTTCCGGCTGGACGCAGGGGACGTGGCGCTCGGCGGCGAGGCGCTGCCGCCGCAGCTCGTCCGGGACCTGCGGGCGCTGCTGCCGGACGCGCGGATCTCCAACATCTACGGCCCCACCGAGGCGACGGTCTTCGTCACCGGCTGGTACGACGACGGCAACACCGAGGGCCACGCGCCGATCGGCCGCCCGATGGCCAACACCCGCGCGTACGTGCTGGACGAGCGGCTGCGGCCGGTCCCGGTCGGCGTGCCAGGGGAGCTGTACGTGTCCGGCGACGGGCTGGCGCGCGGCTACCTGCGCCGGCCCGCGCTGACCGCCGACCGGTTCGTCGCCTGCCCGTTCGCCGGGCCGGGGGAGCGGATGTACCGGACCGGCGACCTGGTCCGCTGGCGCCGAAGCAGTTCCCGGGGGGCGGGGGCGTGGGGGGTCGACCCCCCACAGGAGGACCGCGCGGGGCACATCGAGTACCTCGGCCGGCTCGACCACCAGGTGAAGGTCCGCGGGTTCCGGATCGAGCTGGGCGAGATCGAGACGGTGCTGTCGGACCACCCGGCGGTGGCGCAGAGCGTCGTCGTCGCCCGCCGCGACGCGGTCGGCGACAACGTCCTCGCCGGATACGTCGTCGCGTCCCCGGGCGGCCGCGTCGAGCCCGCCGAGCTGCGCGCGTTCGTCGCGAAGACGCTGCCGGACTACATGGTGCCGTCCGCGGTCGTCGTGCTGGACGCGATGCCGCTGAACCCGAACGGCAAGCTCGACCGCGCCGCGCTGCCGGAGCCGGACTTCGCCGCGTCGCTCACCGACCGCGGCCCGCGCGACGCCCGCGAGGAGATCCTGTCCGGGATCTTCGCCGGCGTCCTCGGCCTGGACCGGGTCGGCGTCGACGACGGGTTCTTCGACCTCGGCGGCGACTCGCTGAAGGCGACCCGCGTCGTCGCCCGCGCCCGCGCCGCGCTGGACGTGGAGCTGCCGGTCCGGGCGCTGTTCGAGGCGCCGACCGTCGCGGGCCTCGCCGAGCACATCGCCTCCGCGACGGCCGCCGCGCGCCCGGCGCTGCGGCCCGCCGGGCGGCCCGACCCGCTGCCGGTGTCGTACGCGCAGGAGCGGCTCTGGTTCCTGAACCGGCTCGAAGGGCTCACCGCCACCTACAACATGCCGATCCCGCTGCGGCTGACCGGCGCGGTCGACCACGACGCGATGCGGGAGGCGCTGCGCGACGTCGTCGCCCGGCACGAGTCGCTGCGCACGCTGTTCGGCGACGCCGACGGCGAGCCGCACCAGGTCGTCCTGGCACCCGGCGACGCCGACCCGGTGCTGACGGTCGGGGAGACCGACGACGTGCCGGGCACCCTCTTCATGGACGCCACGCGCGGCTTCGACCTGGCGAACGAGCTGCCGATCCGCGCCCACCTGTACCGGCTCGGCGCGGACGAGCACCTCCTGCTGATCGTCATGCACCACATCGCGGGCGACGGCTGGTCGATGGCGCCGCTGGCCCGCGACGTGATCACCGCCTACCTGGCCCGCCGCGAGGGCCGCGCCCCCGAGTGGGCGCCGCTGCCCGTCCAGTACGCGGACTACGCCCTCTGGCAGCGGGAGCTGCTCGGCTCCGAGCGCGACCCGGCGAGCCTCGCCGCGCGGCAGATCGCCTACTGGAAGGACGCCCTCGCCGGGCTGCCCGACGAGATCCGGCTGCCGGCCGACCGGCCGCGGCCCGGCCGCGCGTCCTACCGGGGCGCGCAGGTTCCGTTCGAGGTCCCCGCCGACCTGGCGGACGGGCTGCGCGCACTCGCCCGCGACCACCAGGTCAGCGTGTTCATGGTCCTGCACGCGGCGCTCGCCGCGCTGCTCACCCGGCTCGGCGCCGGCACGGACGTGCCGATCGGCTCGCCCGTCGCGGGCCGCACCGACGAGGCCCTGGACGATCTCGTCGGCGTGTTCGTCAACACGCTGGTGCTGCGGACCGACACGTCCGGCGACCCGTCGTTCGCGGAGCTGCTCGCCCGCGTCCGCGACGCCGACCTCGCCGCGTACGCGCACCAGGACGTGCCGTTCGAGCGGCTCGTCGAGGTGCTGAACCCGGTGCGGTCCCTGTCCCGGCACCCGCTGTTCCAGGTCATGCTGACGCTGCAGAACAACCCCGAGGCGTCGGTCGAGCTGCCCGGCCTGAACGTCGCCGTCGAGCCGGTGGACGCCGGGGTCGCCAAGTTCGACCTGGAGTTCCTGCTGGAGGACGCCCGCGACGGCGGGGGCGGGTTCGCCGGAACCCTCGAATACGCCCTCGACCTGTTCGACCGGGACACCGCCGAGCGCCTCGCCGGCTGGTTCCGGCGGACCCTGGAGGCCGTCGTCGCCTCCGGCGCGGCCGTCACGGTCGAGGGGCTCGACCTCCCCGGCGCCCCCGCCGACTCGGTCCAGGCGCCGTCGGCCGAGGGACCGGCGGCCGAGGGGCCGGTGGAGAAGCGGCTCGTCGCGTACGTGGTCGCCGCGCCCGGCGAGGCGCCCGACCCGGAGGAGCTGCGCGCGCACATCCGGGGGAGCCTGCCGGAGTCGATGGTGCCCGCGGCCGTCGTCGTCCTGGACGAGATGCCGCTCACCCCGAACGGCAAGGTCGACGTCAAGGCCCTGCCGAAGCCGGAGCTCGCGGCCGCCCCGGCGACCGCGTACCGCGCCCCGTCCGGGGAGACGGAGGAGGCCGTCGCGGCGGTCTTCGCCGACCTCCTCGGCGTCGACCGGGTCGGCGCCGACGACGACTTCTTCGCGCTCGGCGGCAACTCGCTCATCGCGATGCGGGTCGTGAGCCGCGTCCGCCGCGTCCTCGACGTGGAGCTGCCCGTCCGCGCGCTGTTCGAGGCGCCGACCGCCGCGGGCCTCGCCGCCCTGCTCGGGCGCGGCGCGCGGCACGAGCCGGGCCGCCCGGCGCTGGAGCCGCGGGAGCGGCCCGCCGCGGTCCCGCCGTCGTACGCGCAGCAGCGGCTCTGGTTCCTCAACCGGTTCGAGGGGCCGTCGGCCACCTACAACATGCCGACCGCGCTGCGCATCCGCGGCCGGCTGGACGTGGCCGCGCTACGCGCCGCCATCGGCGACGTCGTCGAGCGGCACGAGACGCTCCGCACGGTCCTGCCCGACAGCGGGGGAGTGCCGCGCCAGCTCGTCCTGGACCCGGCCGCGGCCCGCCCCGAGCTGGAGGTCGCCGACACGACGGAGGCGGAGCTGCCGACGCGGCTCGCCATGGCCGCCGGGTACGCCTTCGACATCTCCGCCGAGCCGCCGCTGCGCACCCACCTGTTCCGGCTCGGACCGGAGGAGCACGTCGCGCTGCTGCTCATGCACCACATCGCGGGCGACGGGTGGTCGATGGCACCGCTGGCCCGCGACGTCATCACCGCGTACGCGGCCCGCGCCGGCGGGGAAGAGCCGCGGTGGGCGCCGCTGCCCGTCCAGTACGCCGACTACACGCTCTGGCAGCAGGACCTCTTCGGTTCCGAGGACGACCCGGACAGCCTGATCTCCCGGCAGATCGCGTACTGGAAGGACGCCCTTGCCGGGCTGCCGGAGGAGCTGCGGCTCCCCGCCGACCGGCCCCGCCCGGCGCAGGCGTCCTACCGGGGCGGCACGGCCCGCTTCCGGCTCGGCCCCGACGTCCACGGGCCGCTGCTCGCCCTCGCCCGCGAGACCGGCGCCAGCCCCTTCATGGTCGCCCAGGCCGCGTTCGCGGGGCTGCTGACCAGGCTCGGCGCCGGGACCGACGTGCCGATCGGGTCGCCGATCGCGGGCCGCTCGGACGAGGCGCTCGACGACCTCGTCGGCATGTTCGTCAACATGCTCGTCTTCCGCACCGACACGTCGGGGGACCCGTCGTTCCGCGAGCTCGTCCGCCGCGTGCGGGAGACCGACCTCGCCGCCTACGCGCACCAGGACGTGCCGTTCGAGCGGCTCGTCGAGGTGCTGAACCCGCCGCGCCACCTGGCCCGGCATCCGCTGTTCCAGGTGGGGCTCACCTTCCAGAACAACCCCGAGGCGCGGCTGGAGATGCCGGGGTTCAGCGCCGAGGTGGAGCCGCTGACCTCGGGCGCCGCCCGCTTCGACCTGCTGATGATCCTCACCGAGCGCGAGGACGGGCTCGACGGCGAGCTGGAGTACGCGCTCGACCTCTACGACCCGGCCACCGCGCGGCGGCTCATCGAGCGCTTCGAGCGGTACCTGGCCTCGCTGCTCGCCGACCCCGACGCGCCCATCGGCGCGGCCGACGTCCTGTCCGGCGACGAGCGCGCCGAAATCCTCGGCGACTGGGCCGGGGGACGCGCCCCGGTGGCGGAGCGGAGCACGATC
>NZ_BMRO01000001.1:171522-179004 GCF_014648675.1 Actinomadura livida | reverse complement strand
GGCGGACCTCGTGGTAGCGCTGTTGGCGGTGCTGAAGACGGGCGCGGCGTACGTGCCGATGGATCCGGACTATCCGGAGGACCGCATCGCGTACATGGTCGAGGACGCCCGGCCGGTGCTGACCATTGGCCCGGACGACCTCGATGCCACCGGATACGACGACACCGACCTCGGTGTCGCCATCGCCCCTGAGCACCCGGCTTACGTCATCTACACCTCGGGTTCGACGGGTCGCCCCAAGGGCGTCGTGGTGCCGCACCAGAACGTGGTGCGCTTGCTCCGCTCGACCGAGCAGTGGTTCGACTTCGGCCCGGACGACGTGTGGACGCTGTTCCACTCCTACGCGTTCGACTTCACGGTGTGGGAGCTGTGGGGTTCGCTCCTGTACGGCGGGCGTCTTGTCGTCGTCCCGTACATGACCTCGCGTTCGCCGCAGGACTTCTTGAAGCTGCTGGTGGACGAGCGCGTCACCGTTCTGAACCAGACCCCGTCGGCCTTCTACCAGCTGATGGCGGCCGACAAGGACGCCCCCGGTTCCGACTTGGCGCTGCGCTACATCGTGTTCGGCGGCGAGGCCCTCGAACTGGGGCGTCTCGAAGACTGGTACTCGCGGCACGCCGAGGACGCGCCGGTGCTGGTCAACATGTACGGGATCACCGAGACCACGGTGCACGTCTCCTACCTCGCGCTCGACCGCGCGTACGCGGCGACCGCGCCGGGCAGCGTCATCGGCGTCGGCATCCCGGACCTGAAGGTGTACGTCCTGGACGACCGCCTCCAGCCCGTACCGCCCGGTGTCGTCGGTGAGCTGTACGTGGCGGGCGCGGGCCTGGCGCGCGGCTACCTGAACCGGCCGGGCCTGTCGGGCGAGCGGTTCGTCGCCGACCCGTTCGGCGAGCCCGGCACCCGCATGTACCGGACGGGCGACGTCGGCCGCTGGCTGAACGACGGCCGCCTCGAATACCTGGGCCGCAGCGACCAGCAGGTGCAGCTGCGCGGCTTCCGCATCGAGCTGGGCGAGATCGAGTCGGCCCTGGCCCGGCACGACGCGGTGTCCGACGTCGCCGTGCTCGTCCGCGACGAGCGCCTGGTCGCCTACGTCGCGGGCAGTGGGATCGATTCCGGGGAGCTGCGCCGCTTCGCCGCGAAGGGCCTTCCCGACTACATGGTCCCGGCCGTGGTCATGGAGCTGGACGCCCTCCCGCTCACCGTCAACGGCAAGCTCGACCGCGCGGCGCTGCCCGCCCCCGACTTCGCGGCGAAGGTCTCGTCCCGCGCGCCCCGCACCGCCGAGGAGGAGACGCTCTCCCGCCTGTTCGCCGAGGTGCTCGGCCTGGAGCGGGTCGGCGTCGACGACGGGTTCTTCGACCTCGGCGGCGACTCCATCATCGCGATCCAGCTCGTCTCCCGCGCCCGGCAGTCCGGCCTGGTCGTCACCCCCCGCGACGTGTTCCAGCACCAGACCGTCGCGGAACTGGCCGCCACCGCGCGGCCGGTCGGCGAGGGCGAGGAGATCGAGGCGGAGGCCCCCGGCGCGGGGACCGGCCCGGTGCCGGTCACCCCGATCGTCGCGTGGCTGCGCGACCGGGTGGGCGGGGACGCCGCGCTGATCAGCGGCTTCCACCAGGCGATGCTGCTGCGCACGCCCCCGGACCTCGGCCCCGACCGGCTGGCGGACGCCCTCCGGACGCTCATGGACCACCACGACGTCCTCCGGCTGCGGCTGGACGTGGACGGCGACCGCTGGCAGCCCGTCGTCCGGCAGCCCGGCGCCTGCGACGCCGCCGCCCTCGTCACCCGCGTCGACGCCGCGGGCCTCGACGCCGACAAGCTCCAGGCCGTCATCACCGAGCAGGCCACCGCGGCCCGCGACCGGCTCGACCCGCGGGAGGGGACGGTCGCGCAGCTCGTCTGGTTCGACGCGGGCACCGACCAGGGCCGCCTCCTCGTCGTCCTGCACCACCTCGTCGTGGACGGCGTGTCCTGGCGGATCCTCCTGCCCGACCTCGTCACGGCCTGGGCCGGGGGAGAGCTCCAGCCGGTCGGGACGTCGTTCCGCCGCTGGGCGCAGAAGCTCACCGCCGCCGAGCGGGACGAGGACGAGCTGGAGGACTGGCTCGACATCGTGGACGGCCCGCCGCAGAAGCTCGCGGACCGCGCGCTCGACCCGCGGGCGGACATCGCGGCGCGCGCCCGCTCGCTGAGCGTCGACCTGCCCGCGGACGTCACCGGGCCGCTGCTCACCGACGTGCCCGCCGCGTTCCACGGGCGCGCCAACGACGTCCTCCTCACCGGCCTGGCCCTCGCCGTCGCGCAGTGGCGGCGGCACCGCGGCGGGCGCGGTACCGGCGTCCTGGTCGACGTGGAGGGACACGGCCGCACGGACGCCGTGCCCGGCGTCGACGTCTCCCGCACCGCCGGCTGGTTCACCTCGATCCACCCCGTCCGGCTGGACGCCGGGACCGCGGTCGGCGGCGCGGCAATCAAGAAGGTCAAGGAGCAGCTCAGGGCCGTTCCCGGCGACGGCATCGGGTACGGCCTGCTGCGCCACGGGGGCGGCGAGGCCGCCGAGGAGCTGGCCGAGGCGCCGCCCGCGCAGCTCGCGTTCAACTACCTCGGCCGCGTCGACGGCGGCGCGGACGGCGGCGACTGGACGCTCGCGTCCGAGGAGCTGCCCCCCGGCGAGGACCCGCGGATGCCGCTGGCGCACCTCCTGGAGGTCAACGCCGTCGCCCGCGACCTGCCCGGCGGCCCCGTGCTGTCCGCGACGTGGACGTGGCCGGGCGGCCTGCTGGACGGCGCCGACGTCCGCGAGCTGGCCGAGGGCTGGTTCACCGCGCTGCGCGGCCTCGTCGCCGACGCCGCGTCCGGCGAGGCCGGCGGGTTCACCCCGTCGGACCTGCTCGTCGACCTGGACCAGGGCGAGATCGACAAGCTACAGAACGCATGGAGGCGGCAGCATTGAACCGGGGGGACCTAGAAGACATCCTGCCGCTGTCGCCGTTGCAGCAGGGGTTCTTCTTCCACGCCCTATTCGACTCCGGCGACTCCGACGTCTACACGGCCCAGTTCGTCCTCGACCTCGAAGGGCCGCTCGACGTCCCCGCGCTGCGCACCGCCGCCGAGACCCTGCTGCGGCGGCACCCGAACCTGCGGGCCGCGTTCTGGCACGAGGACCTGTCGCGCCCCGTCCAGGTGATCCCCCGCACGGTCGAGCTGCCGTGGGAGGAGGTGACGGCGTCCGAGGCGGAGGCCGACGCCGTCGTGGCGCGGGAGCGGGCGCGAGGCTTCGACATGACCGCGCCGCCGCTGCTGCGGTTCGTCCTGGTCCGGATGGGCCCTGAGCGGCACCGGCTTGTCTTCACCAACCACCACATCCTGCTGGACGGCTGGTCCACGCCGATCATGGCGACCGAGCTGTTCCTGCTGTACGTGCAGGGCGGCCACGACACCGGGCTGCCCCGCGTCACCCCGTACAAGAACTACCTGGCGTGGCTGGCCCAGCAGGACCGCGCCGCCGCGGCGGACGCGTGGCGCCGCGCCCTCGACGGCGTGGCCGGGCCGAGCCTCGTCGCCCCCGAGGCCGCCGGGCGGGCACCGCGGCCACCGGAGCGGACCGTCACCGAGCTGGACGAGCGCACCACCCGGCGCCTCACCCGCGCGGCACGCCGCCACGGCGTCACGTTGAGCACCGTCCTTCAGGGCGCCTGGGGTCTGGTCCTCGGCCGGCTCCTCGGCTCGAACGACGTGGTGTTCGGCGCCACCGTCTCCGGCCGCCCGCCCGAGCTGCCCGGCATCGAGCAGATGATCGGGCTGTTCATCAACACGCTGCCGATCCGCGTCCGGTACCGGATGGACGAGCCGCTCGGCACCCTCCTGGAACGCCTCCAGGACGAGCAGACCGAACTCCTCGCCCACCACCACCTGGGCCTCACCGACATCCAGCGGGTGGCGCGCCAGGGCGGCGCGCTGTTCGACACGATGACGGTCCTGGAGAACTACCCGTTCGACCCCGCGTCGATGGACGGCTCCCTCAACGGCGTCCGCATCGCCGCGGCCGACTCCTACGACGCGACGCACTTCCCGCTGTCGTTCGTCGCCGCCCCGGGCGAGCGGCTGTCGCTGCGGCTGCACTACCGGCCCGACGTGTACGAGCGGCCCGTCGTCGAGGCGCTGCTCGCGCGCGTCCGCCGCTTCCTGGAGGCGTTCGCCGAGGACGCCGGGCAGCCGGTCGGCGCCGTGGACCTCCCGTCCGGCGCCGAACGCGCGGCCCTCGCCGCGTGGAACGACACGGGCGCCGATGTCCCGGCAGGCACGCTCCCGGCCCTGTTCGAGCGGCAGGCGGCCCGAACCCCGGACCAGACCGCCCTCGTCTGCGGCGACGTACGCCTGAGCTACGCGGAGCTGAACGAGCGCGCGAACCGGCTCGCGCACGAGCTGATCGCGCGGGGGATCGGCCCCGAGGACCGCGTCGCGCTCGTCCTGCCGCGCACCCCCGAGATCGTCGTGGCGATCCTGGGCGTGCTGAAGGCGGGCGCGGCCTATGTCCCGGTCGACCCCGAGTACCCGCCCGCCCGCATCGGGCACATGCTGGACGACTGCCGCCCCGCCCTCACCGTCCGGGCGGGCGGGTTCCCGGACACCGCCGGGCGGCCCGCGCACGACCCGGCGGACGCCGACCGGGTCCGGCCGCTGCGCACCGGCAACGCCGCGTACGTCATCTACACGTCGGGCTCGACAGGGCTCCCCAAGGGCGTCGCCGTCCCGCACACGGGCGTGCTGAACTACTTCGAGGCGCACCGGGAGACCTTCTTCGACCCCGCGATCGAGGCCGCCGGCGGCCGCCGGATGCGGTTCGCGCACCTGGCGTCGTTCTCGTTCGACACGTCGTGGATGGGCCTGCTGTGGATGATGTACGGCCACGAGCTGCACCTCGTCGACGACGACACCCGCCGCGACGTGGAGGCGTACACCGCGTACGTGGCGGACGCGCGCATCGACCTGGTGAACACCACCCCGTCGCACTTCAGCTCGCTGCGCGAGGCGGGCCTGCTGGACGATGACGGGCGGCACCGCCCGTCGCAGCTCCTCCTCGGCGGCGAGGCCGTCGGCGAAGCCCTGTGGCGGGACCTGCGCGCCGTCCCCGGCCTGACCGCGCGCAACTTCTACGGGCCGACCGAGTCCACGATCGACACGATGAACCAGGTCGTCGCGGACGCCGGGCGCCCCTCGGTCGGCGGGCCGTACCGGAACACCCGCGCCTACGTGCTGGACCCCGCGCTCCAGCCCGCCCCGGTCGGCGTCCCCGGCGAGCTGTATCTGGCGGGCGCGCAGCTCGCGCGCGGCTACCTCGGCCGCCCCGGGCTGACCGCCGAGCGGTTCACCGCCGACCCGTTCGGCGCGCCCGGCGACCGCATGTACCGCACCGGCGACCTGGCCCGGTGGCTCCCCGACGGGACGATCGAGTACCTCGGCCGCGCCGACGACCAGGTCAAGATCCGCGGCTTCCGGGTCGAGCCCGGCGAGATCGAGAACGTGCTGTGCGGCTGCGACGGCGTCGCCCAGGCCGCCGTCGTCGTCCGCGAGGACCGCCCCGGCGACAAGCGCCTCGCCGCTTACCTCGTCGGCACGGACGTCGACGTCGCGGCGGTGCGGCGGTACGCGGCCGAGCGGCTGCCCGACCACATGGTCCCGGCGCTCACCGTCCTGGACGCGCTGCCGCTCACCGTCAACGGCAAGCTCGACCGCGCCGCGCTGCCCGCCCCCGGCGGCGGCGCCGCAACCACCGCGGGCCGCGCGCCGCGCACCCCGCAGGAGGAGATCCTCTGCGGGCTGTTCGCCGAGGTCCTCGGCGTGCCGAAGGCGGGCGTGGACGACGGGTTCTTCGACCTCGGCGGCGATTCGCTCACCGCGACCCGCCTGGTCAGCCGGATCCGCTCCGCGCTCGGCGCGGAGCTGCCCGTCCGCGCGCTGTTCGAGGCGCCGACCCCCGCGCGCCTCGCCGAGCGGCTCGCGGACGCGGCCGGCGACGTCCGCCCGCCGCTGACGCGGGCCGAGCGCCCCGCCGTCGTGCCGCTGTCGTACGCGCAGCAGCGGCTCTGGTTCCTGAACCGCCTGGATGGCGCCTGGTCGAGCGGCGGGGCGACGTTCAACATGCCGATCGCGCTGCGGCTCGAAGGCGCGCTCGACCTCGGCGCGCTGCGCGACGCGCTCGGGGACGTGGCGACCCGGCACGAGTCGCTCCGCACGATCTTCCCGGACGGCTCGGGCACCCCGCGCCAGCTCGTCCTCGACCCGGCCGCCGCCCGCCCCCGGCTCGACGTCGCCGAGACCGGCGAGGCCGCGCTGCCGGCGGCGCTCGCGGCCGCCGCCGGGCAGGGCTTCGACCTGTCGGTCGAGCCGCCGCTGCGCGCCCGGCTGTTCGCGCTCGGCGGGGACGCGCACGTCCTGATGCTCGTCCTGCACCACATCGCCGCGGACGGCTGGTCGATGGCGCCGCTCGCCCGCGACGTGATCACCGCGTACGCGGCCCGCGCCGGCGGGGAAGAGCCGCGGTGGGCGCCGCTGCCCGTCCAGTACGCCGACTACACGCTCTGGCAGCGCGAGCTGTTCGGTTCGGAGGAGGACCCGGACAGCCTGATCTCCCGGCAGATCGCGTACTGGAAGGACGCCCTTGCCGGGCTGCCGGAGGAGCTGCGGCTCCCCGCCGACCGGCCGCGCCCGCCGGAGGCGACGTACCGGGGCGCCACGCACGCGTTCGAGCTGGACGCCGACGTCCACGCGGGCCTGCTGGCCCTCGCCCGCGAGAGCGGCGCGAGCCTGTTCATGGTCGTGCAGGCCGCGTACGCCGCGCTGCTCACCCGCCTCGGCGCCGGGACCGACGTGCCGATCGGGTCGCCGATCGCGGGCCGCACCGACGAGGCCCTGGACGATCTCGTCGGCATGTTCGTCAACATGCTCGTCCTGCGCACCGACACCTCGGGGGACCCGTCGTTCCGCGAGCTGATCGGGCGGGTGAAGGAGACCGACCTCGCCGCCTACGGGCACCAGGACCTCCCGTTCGAGCGGCTGGTCGAGGTGCTCAACCCGGCCCGGTCGATGGCGCGGCACCCGCTGTTCCAGGTCGTGCTGTCGTTCCAGAACAACCCCGAGGCCCGCCTAGAGCTGGACGGGCTGACCGGCGGCGCCGAGCCGCTGGGGTCGGGCATCGCCAAGTACGACCTGTCGCTGTACCTGGGAGAGCGGCACGGCGACGACGGCGCGCCCGCCGGGATCGAGGCCGGTCTCGAGTACGCCCTCGACCTCTTCGACCCCGACACCGCCCGGTCCGTCGCGGACCGCTTCGCGCGGCTCGTCCGCGAACTGGTCGCCGACCCCGACGCGCCCATCGGCGCCGCCGAGATCCTGGACCGCGCCGAGCGACGCACGATCCTGCGCAAGTGGGCGGGCGGCAAGGGCGGCGGCACCGAGCGGACGACGATT
>NZ_BMRO01000001.1:169743-171482 GCF_014648675.1 Actinomadura livida | reverse complement strand
GGCGGACCTCGTGGTAGCGCTGTTGGCGGTGCTGAAGACGGGCGCGGCGTACGTGCCGATGGATCCGGACTATCCGGCAGACCGCATCGCGTACATGGTCGAGGACGCCCGGCCGGTGCTGACCATCGGCCCGGACGACCTCGACGCATCCGGACGCCCCGACACCAACCTCGGTGTCGCCATCGACCCTGAGCATCCGGCTTACGTCATCTACACCTCGGGTTCGACTGGCCGTCCCAAGGGCGTCGTGGTGCCGCACCAGAACGTGGTGCGGTTGCTGCGCTCGACCGAGCAGTGGTTCGACTTCGGCCCGGACGACGTGTGGACGCTGTTCCACTCCTACGCGTTCGACTTCTCCGTCTGGGAACTCTGGGGTCCGCTCCTCTATGGCGGGCGTCTTGTCGTCGTCCCCTACGAGACCTCGCGTTCGCCGCAGGACTTCTTGAAGCTGCTGGTGGACGAGCGCGTCACCGTCCTGAACCAGACCCCGTCGGCCTTCTACCAGCTGATGGCGGCCGACAAGGACGCCCCCGGTTCCAACCTGGCCCTCCGCTACATCGTGTTCGGCGGCGAGGCCCTCGACCTCGGCCGTCTCGAAGACTGGTACTCGCGGCACGCCGAGGACGCGCCGGTGCTGGTCAACATGTACGGGATCACCGAGACCACGGTGCACGTCTCCTACCTCGCGCTCGACCGCGTCCACGCCGCCACCGCGCCCGGCAGCCTCATCGGCGTCGGCATCCCCGACCTCAAGCTGTACGTGCTCGACGACCGCCTCCAGCCCGTCCCGCCCGGCGTGGCCGGTGAGCTGTACGTGGCGGGCGCCGGGCTGGCGCGCGGCTACCTCAACCGGCCGGGCCTGTCGGCCGAGCGGTTCGTCGCCGACCCGTTCGGCGGCCCCGGCACCCGCATGTACCGGACCGGCGACCTCGGCCGCTGGCGCCGCGACGGGACCCTCGAATACCTGGGCCGCGCTGACCAGCAGGTGCAGCTGCGCGGCTTCCGCATCGAGCTGGGCGAGATCCAGGCCGTGCTGACCAGGCACGAGGCCGTCCGCGACGCCGCCGTGCTCGTCCGCGACGACCGCCTGGTCGCCTACGTCGTCGGGACCACCGCCGGGAGCGGTGCCGACTCCGCCGAGCTGCGCCGCTTCGCCGCGGGGTCGCTGCCCGACTACATGGTCCCGGCGGCCGTCGTCGGGCTGGACGCCCTCCCGCTGACCTCGAACGGCAAGCTCGACCGGGCGGCGCTGCCCGCCCCCGACTTCGCGGCGAAGGTCTCGTCCCGCGCGCCCCGGACGCCCGAGGAGGAGACCCTCGCGGGCCTGTTCGCCGAGGTCCTCGGGCTGGAGCGGGTCGGGGTCGACGACGGGTTCTTCGACCTCGGCGGCGACTCCATCATCGCGATCCAGCTCGTCTCCCGCGCCCGCCGCTCCGGCCTGGTCGTCACCCCGCGCGAGGTGTTCCAGCACCAGACCGTCGAGGAGTTGGCGGCGGTGGCGCGCCCGGCCGGCGAGGGCGAGGAGATCGAGGCCGAGGCGCCCGGCGCCGGAGTCGGCCGGGTCCCGGCCACGCCGATCATGCGCTGGTTCCAGGAGCTGGACGGCCCGGTCGACGACTACAGCCAGCGGATGCTCCTCCAGGTCCCGCCGGACCTCGGCATCGACCGGCTGACCGCAGCGCTCCAGCGCGTCCTCGACCACCACGACATGCTCCGCCTCCGGGTGGCCGGCGCCGAGT
>NZ_BMRO01000001.1:163647-169730 GCF_014648675.1 Actinomadura livida | reverse complement strand
GAGGTCACCGAGCCCAGCACCGTCGACGCGGCGGCGCTCGTCCGCCGCGTCGACGTCGGCGGCCTGGACGCGGGCATGCTCCGCTCCGTCCTCGCCGCCGAGGCGGAGGCCGCCCGCCGCCGCCTCGACCCGGCCGGGGGGACGATGGCGCAGCTCGTCTGGTTCGACGCGGGCGAGCGCGACTCGGGCCGCCTGCTGCTCACGGTCCACCACCTCGCCGTGGACGGCGTCTCGTGGCGGATCATCCTGCCCGACCTGGTCACGGCGTGGGGCGGGGGAGACCTCGACCCGGTGCCGACCTCGTTCCGCCGCTGGGCGCAGCGCCTGTCCGCCGAGGCGTCCGACCCGGCCCGCACCGCCGAGCTGCCGCTCTGGGACGACGTCCTCGCCACCCCCGACCCGGTGCTCGGCGCCCGCCCGCTCGACCCCGCGGCCGACACGTTCGGCACGGCGCGGCACCGCACGCTCGACCTGCCCGCCGACGTCACCGCACCGCTGCTCACCGAGGTCCCGGCCGCCTTCCACGGCCGCGTCAACGACGTGCTGCTGACCGGCCTCGCGCTGGCCGTCGCCGAATGGCGCCGCGACCGGGGCGTCGGCGACGAGACCGCCGTCCTCATCGACCTGGAGGGGCACGGCCGCGAGGAGATCGTCCCCGGCGTGGACCTGTCCCGCACCGCCGGCTGGTTCACCTCGATCCACCCCGTCCGGCTCGACGCCGGATGGGTGGAGCCCGCCGACGTCCGCGAGGGCGGGCAGGCCGTCGGGACCGCGCTGAAGCGCGTCAAGGAGCAGCTCCGCGAGATCCCCGACAACGGCATCGGGTACGGCCTGCTGCGCTACCTCGGCCCCGCGGCGGGCGAGCGGCTCGCCGGGACGCCGCAGATCGCGTTCAACTACCTCGGCCGGTCCGCGGTGCCCGAGGCCACCGACTGGGGACCGGCCGCGCAGGCCGACGCCGACGCCCTCGGCGCCGGGCAGGACGGCGCGCTCGGCCTCGTCCACGCCATCGAGGTCAACGCGCACACCCGCGACCTGCCGGACGGCCCCGAGCTGTCCGCGACCTGGACCTGGGCGGGCGGCCTGTTCGACGACGCCGCGATCGACGACCTCGCCGGGCGCTGGTTCGCGGCCCTGCGCGGACTGGTCGCGCACGTCGTGGACGGCGCGTCCGACGGGCCCGTCGGCGGGTTCACCCCGTCGGACCTGTCGCTGGTGGACGTCAGCCAGGAGGAGATCGACGAGCTCGCCGCCGAGCTCGACGGCGAATGGGAGCTGGATTGAGCAAGTCGCAGCTTGAGGACATCCTCCCGCTGTCCCCGTTGCAGCAGGGGCTCTTCTTCCACGCGCTGTACGACTCGGAGAAGGACGTCTACACCGCGCAGATCGTCTTCGACCTGCGCGGCCCCCTCGACGTGGCGGCGCTGCGCGCCGGCGCCGCGACGCTGCTGCGCCGCCACGCCAACCTGCGGGCCGGGTTCCGGCAGCGCAAGGAGGGGTCGCCGGTCCAGGTCGTCCACCGCGAGGTGCGCCTCCCCTGGAACGACGCCGACCTGTCCGCCCTGCCCGAGGCCGAGCGCGACGCCAGGGCGCGGGACCTCGCCGACGCCGAACGGGCCCGGCCGTTCGACATGACGAGACCGCCGCTGCTGCGCTTCCTGCTCATCAGGCTGGCGGACGGCCTGCACCGCATGGTGTTCACCAACCACCACATCCTGCTGGACGGCTGGTCCACGCCCGTCCTGCAGACGGAGCTGTTCGCCCTCTACCTGGCCAAGGGCGACGACACCGGAATGCCGCGCGTCGCGCCCTACAAGAACTACCTGGCCTGGCTCGCCGCCCAGGACCGGCAGGCCGCGGAGGACGCCTGGCGCCGCTCCCTCGACGGCGTCCACGAACCCACGCTCGTGGCCCCGGGCGCACCCGAGCCCGGCGCGGAAAGCCCCGGACGGGTACGGACCCGCCTCACCGAAGACCTCACCGCGGCGCTCAGCGCGCGTGCCCGCGCCCAGGGGGTCACCCTCAACACCGTCCTGCAACTGGCCTGGGGCACGCTGCTCAGCCGCCTCACCGGCTCGACCGACGTGGTGTTCGGCGCCGCCGTGTCCGGCCGCCCGCCGGAACTGCCGGGCGTCGAGCAGATGATCGGCCTGTTCATCAACACGCTGCCGATCCGCGTCCGCGTCCGCCCCGCCGACACGGTCGCCGAGGCGCTGACCCGGCTCCAGGACGAGCAGGCCGCGCTGATGCCGCACCACCACCTCGGCCTGTCCGACATCCAGCGGCTCAGCGGCACCGGCACGCTCTTCGACACGATGACCGTGCTGGAGAACTACCCGTTCGACCCGGACGCCGCCGGCACCGCCCTCGGCGGCCTCACCCTCCACGACGTGGACGGCTACGACGCGTCCCACTACCCGCTGACCTTCGCCGCCGTGCCCGGCCGCGGCCTGTCGCTGCGCATCGACCACCGCACCGACCTCTTCACTGAGGACGACGCGCGGCGCCTGATGCGCCGCTTCGTCCGCATCCTGGAGGCCGTCGCCTACCGCCCGGACCTCCCGCTGGGCCGCATCGAGGTCCTGGACGGCGACGAGCGCGCCTGCGTCCTCCAGGAGTGGCAGGGCCCCGTCACCGGCCGCGAGACCGGCACGCTCACCGCGCGCTTCGCCGCCCGGCTCGCCGAGACCCCGGACGCCACCGCCGTCCGCGCGGCGGGCGAGTCCATCAGCTACGCCGAGCTGGACCGCCGCGCGAACCGGCTCGCGCACCGCCTGGCCGGGCTCGGCGTCGGCCGCGACACGCCCGTCGCGGTCCTCCTCGAACGCTCCGCCGACACCGTCGTCGCGTCCCTGGCGATCCTCAAGGCGGGCGGGGCGTACGCGCCGATCCACCACGGCTACCCGCCGGAGCGGCTGGCCTGGGCGGTCGCCGAGGTCGCCGCGCCCGTGCTGGTCGTCAACACCCCCATGCGCGACCGGGTCGCCGCGCTCGGCACCTCCGCCCGGATCCTCGTCGTGGACGACGACCCGGAGATCGCGGCGCAGCCGGACACCGACCCCGGCGTCCCGTGCCACCCCGAGCAGCTCGCCTGCGTGCTGTTCACCTCGGGCTCGACGGGCGTCCCCAAGGGCGTCATGCTCCGCCACCGCGACGCGCTCGACCTCGCGACCGACGGACGGCTGCGGGGCGGGGCGCACGACCGGGTCCTGGTCCACTCGCCGCACGCCTTCGACGCGTCCATCTACGAGGTGTGGACGCCGTTGCTGCACGGCGGCACGGCCGTCGTCGCGCCGCCCGGCCACCTGAACGGCGAGGCCCTCGAAACGATCATCGCCGCGGAGGACCTGACCGGGCTGTTCCTCACCACGACGCTGTTCAACCTCGTGGCCGACGAGCGCCCGCACGCGTTCGCGCGGCTCCGCGAGGTGCTGACCGGCGGGGAGGCGGGCTCGCCGGCCGCGATCCGCAAGGTCCTCGCCGCCTGCCCGGACACCGAGGTCGGCAACGTGTACGGCCCGACCGAGGCCACCACGTACACCACCATCGCCGGGCTGCGCGCCCCGCTCGCCGACCCGTCCGAGACGTCCGCCGTCCTCGGCCGCCCCATCGACGACATGCGCGTCTACGTGCTGGACCAGGGGCTGCGTCCCGTCCCGCCCGGCGTCGCCGGCGAGGCGTACATCGCGGGCGCCGGGCTCGGCCGCGGCTACCTGCGGCGGCCCGCGCTGACCGCCGGGCGCTACGTCGCCGACCCGTTCGGCGCCCCCGGCGACCGCATGTACCGCACCGGCGACCTCGTCCGGTGGCGGCCGGACGGCACCCTCGAATACCTCGACCGCGTCGACTTCCAGGTCAAGGTCCGCGGCTTCCGGATCGAGCTCGGCGAGATCGAGGCCGCCGTCGCCGCCCACCCGGCCGTCGCGAACGTCGCCGTCATCGCCCGCGAGGACACGCCGGGCGTCAAGACCCTGGTCGCCTACGTCATCGCCCGCGATCCCGCCAGGGGGGACGACCCCCCTGAACCCCCCGGTGGAAAGCGCGGTATCGAGGGCCTGCGCGACTTCGTGGCCGCCCGCGTACCCGAGTACATGGTGCCCGCCGCGTTCGTCCGGCTCGACACGTTCCCCGTCGGCCCGACCGGGAAGCTCGACCGCCGCGCCCTGCCCGCGCCCGACTACGGCGAGGCCGCCGCCGGGCGCGACCCCCGCACGCCCGAGGAGGAGCGGCTCTGCGCGATCGTCGCCGGCGTCCTCGGCCTTGACCGCGTCGGCGCCGACGTCAGCTTCTTCGACCTCGGCGGCGACAGCATCGCCGCCCTGAAGCTCGTCACCAGGGCCCGCCAGGAGGGCATCGAGCTCACCCCCCGCGACGTGTTCACCCACCAGACCGTCGAGGCGCTGACCAGGGTCGGCGAGCCCGAGGACCGGCTCGGCTTCGAGGTGCTGCTGCCCATCCGGACGTCCGGCACCCGCCCGCCGGTGTTCTTCGTCCACCCCGCGGGCGGCCTGGCCTGGGGCTACCTCCAGTTCCAGCGCCACCTCGGCCCCGACCAGCCGATCTACGGGCTCCAGGCCCGCGCGTTCACCCGCTCCGACCTGCCGGGGTCCGTGGCGGAGATGGCCGAGGACTACCTGGAGCAGGTCCGGGCCGTCCGCCCGTCCGGCCCCTACCACCTCGCGGGCTGGTCGCTCGGCGGGCTCGTCGCCTACGAGATGGCCGTGCGGCTGCAGGCCGCCGGCGAGCGCGTCGGCCTGCTCGCCCTGATCGACGCCTACCACGGCCAGGACCTGGAGTCGGAGCGGCGCGAAATCCTCCCCGAGCTGCTGGAGGCCATCGGGGTGGACGCCGGAATGATCGCCGAGGACGGCAACCCCGACATGGCGCAGATCATGGCGGTGCTCGCCGCCCGCGACGACGCCCTCGCGACCCTCGGCGAGGACGACCTGGTCAACGTCTACCGCAACTACGAGAACGGCCTCCGGCAGGCCGAGGAGTACCGGCCGGGCCGGTTCCGCGGCGACATCGTCTTCTTCACCGCGCTGCAGGGCCGCACCGCCGACTCGCCCACCGGACGCGCCAACTGGGGGCCGCTCGTCGAGGGCGAGATCGAGGACTACCCCCTCGACATCGACCACCACCTCCTCATGGAGCCGGGCCCGGCCGCCGAGATGGGCGCCGTCCTGGCCGCAAAACTCGACAAACTACAGAGCACGGATTGAGAGGGACCCACATGACCAACCCCTTCGAGGACCCGGACGGCACCTACCTCGTCCTCGTCAACGACGAGGGTCAGCACTCGCTGTGGCCGTCCTTCGCCGAAGTCCCCGCCGGCTGGACGGTCGCCAAGAACGAGGACACCCGGCAGGCGTGCCTGGACTACATCGACGAGAACTGGACCGACATGCGCCCCAAGAGCCTCATCGAGGCGATGGGTGAGTGACCGGGGTGAGTGACGGCGGCACGCCGGCGCTCCGCGGGGACGAGATCGGGATCCCCGGGGTCATCGAGTGGACGATGGAGATGCTGGACGCGGCCGACCTGCGTCCCGCGCCGCTGCCCGGCGTCGAGATGACGTTCACGCTGTCGAGGCTGCCGTCCCCCGAGGTCAACCGGGCGATGTACGCGGCCGTCGGCGCCCGCGTCTGCTGGACCGACCGGTTCGGCTGGTCGTACGCCGACTGGCAGGCGTGGGTGGACCGTTCCGAGCTGTCCACCTGGATCGCCATGGCCGAGGGCACCATCGCGGGCTTCTTCGAGATCGAGGCGCAGCCCGGCGGCGACACCGAGATCCACCTCGTGGGGCTCACCCACGCCTTCGTCGGCCGCGGCTACGGCGGCTACCTCGTCGAGCAGTGCACCCGCCGCGCCTGGCAGCGCGGGAAGCTCTGGGCCCTGGACGCCGGCCCCGCCACCCGCGTGTGGCTGCGCACCAGCAGCCTCGACCACCCGAACGCGATGGCCAACTACCGGCGCCGCGGCTTCACGGTGGCCGCGCAGACCGTCGTGGACAAGCCCGTCCCCGACCCGCGGCTCGCGCCGTGGCCGCTGCCGCACGACCCGCGCGCAGTCGCCGGGGACCA
>NZ_BMRO01000001.1:143651-163615 GCF_014648675.1 Actinomadura livida | reverse complement strand
CGCCGCCGACCGCGCCGCCGACCGCGCCGCCGACCGCGCCGCCGACCGCGCCGCCGACCGCGCCGCCGACCGCGCCGCCGACCGCGCCGCCGACCGCGCCGCCGACCGCGCCGCCGACCGCGCCGCCGACCGCGCCGGGGACAGCGCGGCCCCCGGGGACCGGACCTCCCGCCGCCCGAAGGAGGAGTTGATCACGTGACGTGGTTCCGCTGCCCGGAGAACCGCCCCTGGGCGTCGATGCGGCTGTTCTGCCTGCCGCACGCGGGCGGGTCGGCGGTGTTCTACCGGCCCTGGGTGAAGGAGATCAGCCCGGCCGTCGAGGTCCACGCCGTGCAGTACCCCGGCCGCGCCGACCGGATCGCCGACGCGATGGTCGGCGACGCCCACCAGCTCGCCCGCCTCGTCGCCGGCGCGATGGCGCCGCTGATGGACCGCCCCGCCGCCCTGTTCGGGCACAGCATGGGCGCCGTCCTGGCGTACGAGGTGGCGCGGCTGCTGCAGGAGCGGGGCAGCGCCCCGGTGCACGTGTTCGCCTCCGGCGCCCGCCCGCCGCACGACCGCGGCGAGGACCGCGTCTCCGACAAGGACGACGACGCGGTCGTGGCGGAGATGGTGAAGCTCGGCGGCAGCGACGCCGAGGCGCTGCGGGAGCCCGAGCTGCGTGAGCTCGTCCTGCCCTACGTCCGCAACGACTTCAAGCTGATCGAGGACTACGCCCACCGGGCCGCGGGACCGCGGCTGGCCGTCCCGGTCACGGCGATCATCGGGGACGCCGACCCGCACGTGAGCCGGGCGCAGGCCGCCCGCTGGGCGGAGGTCACCGACGGGCGCTTCGCCCTCAAGGTGCTGCCGGGCGGCCACTTCTACCTGACCGAGCGGCAGCGGGACGTCATCGCGGAGGTCCACCGGACCCTGGAGGTCCCCGCCGTCCCCTGACCGGGGGAGCGGGGTCACCGAGACGGCGGCGGGCCGCCCCCACGGAGTCCGTGCCGGGGGGCGGCCCGCCTTATCACTGTTCCCGGCCTTCGGCCGGTCGGCGGATGCCGGTCAGTAGACGCTCAGGCCGTAGCGGTTGAGCACCTCGGTGACGGGCTGGAAGAACGTCGTCCCGCCCCAGCTGCAGTTGCCGCTGCCGCCGGAGGTCAGGCCGAGCGCGGTGGAACCGGCGAACAGCGAGCCGCCGCTGTCGCCCGGCTCCGCGCACACCGTGGTGCGGATCATGCCGTAGACGCTGCCCTCGGCGTAGTTGACCGTCTGGTTGAGCGCGGTGACCCGGCCGCTGTGGTAGCCGGTGGTGCTGCCGCTGCGGTAGACGGTCTGCCCGACCGTGGCGTTGCCCGCGCTCGTGATGTCGCGGGTGCCGCTGCCGTACAGGCTGACGGCGCCGCGGGTGTCGGTCGGCGTGGAGGTGTAGCGCACCACGCCGTAGTCGTTGCCGGGGAAGCTGCTGGCGTACCGGGTGCCGAGCACGCGGCCGGAGCCGTCGGTCCAGGTGGACCCGATGTTGGTGCAGTGCCCGGCGGTCACGAAGTAGTACGTGCTGCCGCTGCGGGCGTTGAAGCCCAGCGAGCAGCGGGAGCCGCCGGTGCGGATGGCCTCGCCGCCGAGGGTGAACTTCTTGAACGTCCCGGCGACGCGCTCGGTACGGACGGCCGCGCCGTGCTCGGCCGCGGCGGCCCGCACCTTGGCGAGCGCGGCGCCCTTGACGCTGCTGTCCATCGTGAGCAGGACCTGGTTGGAGTCCGCGTCGACGGCCCATGCGGTGCCCGGGACGGTGGCGTCGCGCTTGAGCGCGTCCATGACCCGGTTCAGCTCGGCGCCGCTGCGCGCGACGGTCTTCGGGACGGCGCCGGCGGCCCGCACGGTCTGCGCGGCGTCGGCGTCGGTCACGGTGACGACCAGCTTGCCGGCCTCGATGAACGAGCCGGCGGTCTGGGCGCCGAGCTTGCTCGCCAGCGCCGACGCGACGGCGCCGTGGTCGGCGGGAGCGGCGGGTGCGGCGGGGGCCGCGAACGCGGCGGGTGCGGTGGCCAGGGTGGCGGCCACCACTGCGGACGTCGCCGTGGTGACGGCGACGACGCCGGCGCGCGTGGTACGGATCTTCACTTGTGCCTCCAGCGGGGGGTCAGGCGCACCCTTGTGGTGCGCCGGAGGTCCCCGACATGGTGTAAGAACCGTCAATGCGGATGTAAGACGCAGATAGTGACCAATTCAGGACGATGTGGTTGGCATCCTGACAATGGCCCCCATGGTCAGACCGTGAAACGCCTTCATGTTGTGGATCAAGATGGGACGCGAACCGGCTCCGGCCCCCCGGCGGGGGGAACCGGAGCCGGCGCGTGCGTCCCGCCGCCTGGGAGCTCCGGCGGGCCGCGGTGACCCTGCGGTGAGCAGGGCGGATGGGGGTCGGCTGACGTTCGGGTCAGCGTCCGGTCAGTAGACGTCCACCCCGTAGGCCGAGAGCGGCTCGGTCACGGGCTGGAAGAACGTCGTGCCGCCGGACGAGCAGTTGCCGCTGCCGCCGGACGTCAGGCCGAGCGCGGTGGACCCGGAGAACAGCGGGCCGCCGCTGTCGCCCGGCTCCGCGCAGACCGTCGTCCGGATCAGGCCGCTGACGCTGCCCTCGGCGTAGTTCACCGTCTGGTTGAGCGCGGTGACCTGCCCGCTGTGGACGCCGGTGGTGCTGCCGCTGCGGGTCACGGTCTGCCCGACCGTGGGGGTCCCCGCGTCGGTGATGTCGTGGAACCCGCCGGCCGCCCTGACACCGCCCTGCGTGTCCTCGGGGGTCGAGGAGTACTTGACGATGCCGTAGTCGTTGCCGGGGAAGCTGCTGCCGTCGTTGGTGCCGAGCACCGTCCCCGACGCGTCCGTCCAGGTGCCGCCCACCTCGGTGCAGTGCCCCGCCGTCAGGAAGAAGTACTCGCTTCCGTTCGTGACGTTGAAGCCCAGCGAGCAGCGGGAGCCGCCGGCGAAGATGGGGTCGCCGCCCAGCGCGAACATCCGGAACTTCCCGGCGACGCGGTCGGTGCGGACCGCCGCGCCGTGCTCGGCGGCGGCGCTGCGCACCTTCTTCAGCCCGGCGCCCTTGACCGTGCTGTCCATGGTCAGGACGACCTGGTTGGCGGCGGGGTCGACCGCCCAGGCGGTGCCCGGAACGGCGGCGTCGCGCTTGAGCGACGCCATGACCTTCTGCAGGTCGGCGCCGCTGCGCGCGACGGTCTTGGGGACGGCCCCGGCGGCCCGCACGGCCTGTGCCGCCTTGGCGTCGGTGACCGTGACCACGAGGTCGCGGGTGGACTGGTCGAGGTAGGCGCCCGCGCTGCGGGAGCCCAGTTCGCCCGCCAGCTTCGCGGCCACCGCGCCGGTGTCCGAGGTGGCGGCGACGGGGGCGGCGGCCGTGTCGTGGGACGCGTTCGCGCCGGGAGCGCCGACGAGCGCGGTCGCCACCAGCCCGGACGCGGCCACGGTGACGGCGGCGGCGCCGATACGGGATGGACGGATTTTCACTGTGCCTCCAGGGGGGATTGGGCGCACCCGGATTGGCGCGCCGGAGGTCACCGCACATGCTGGAAGAAACCTGAACACCCGCGTAAGGCAACAAAGTGACTAATCGGTCGGGCACGGATTGTCACAATGGGTGCGAGATCCGTGGCGTTTCAACGGGGAGGACAGTCCCTTTTGCCCGATCGAATGATGGACTGTCCGTCCAATGGGCCTCCCCGGACGGCCGGGCCCGACGTACAGTCGGGGCGACGGGGGCCGGACGTAAGACGCGGATCCCCCGTCCCCGGTTCCCCGCACGGGAGTGCGCATGGGTGTCGAGATCCGGGTGGAAGGGCTCAGGAAGTCGTTCGGGCGGCAGGTCATCTGGGAGGACGTCTCCCTCACCATCCCGGCGGGCGAGATCTCCGCCCTGCTCGGGCCGTCCGGGACCGGTAAGTCGGTGTTCCTCAAGAACCTCGTCGGGCTGCTGCGTCCCGACCGCGGCCACATCTACGTGGGCGGCGGCGACGTCCCGCGGCTGCGCGAGAGCGACCTGTACGCGCTGCGCCGCCAGTTCGGGGTGCTGTTCCAGGACGGCGCCCTGTTCGGCTCGATGAACCTCTACGACAACATCGCGTTCCCGCTGCGCGAGCACACCAAGAAGGGCGAGGCCGAGATCCGGCGCATCGTGCTGGAGAAGATGGAGATGGTCGGCCTGTCCGGTTCGGAGCGGAAGCTGCCCGGCGAGATCTCCGGCGGGATGAAGAAGCGCGCCGGCCTCGCCCGCGCGCTCGTCCTCGACCCCGAGATCATCCTGGCCGACGAGCCGGACTCCGGCCTCGACCCCGTCCGCACCGCCTACCTCAACCAGCTGTTCGTGGACCTGAACACCCGGCTCGGCGCGACGTTCCTGATCGTCACGCACGACATCGGGACCGCCCGGGTGCTGCCGGACAACCTCGGCCTGCTGTTCCGCCGCGGCCTGGTGATGTTCGGGCCGCGGGAGATGGTGCTGTCCAGCACGCACCCGGCCGTGAACCAGTTCTTCAACGCCCGCCGCCAGGGACCGATCGGGATGGCGGAGGAGAAGGACCTCGCCGAGGTCGCCGCCGAGTCGGCCCCGCAGTCGATGCCGGCGCCGATCCCGCCGCAGCTCATGCCGAGCGACGGCGGCCTGCGCCCCGCGATGCGCCGCCCCGGCGAGTGGCTGCGGGAGCACCGGGTGACCCCGCCGCCGGGCTCGTTCATCGACGACGAGGGCCGCAACTGGCTCACCGACTGGGACGCCCTGGCCGCGCAGCGGCAACGACGCTGAAGCCCGGCTCGGGCAGGGGCCGCGGCTGGCTACCCTCGGACAAGGCGGAGACCGCACGAGAGCCGGGGGTAGCAGCGTTTTGGACACCACCCTCTACGTCGTCCGGCACGGCCGGACCGAGTGGCACGCGGAGCACCGGTACGCGGGCGTGAGCGACGTCGCGCTCACCGCGACCGGCCGCGAGCAGGCCGAACGGCTCGGCCGGTGGGCGGCCGGGACGGGCGCGGCCGCCGTGTGGGCCTCGCCGCTCACCCGGTGCCGGGAGACGGCGGCGCCCGCCGCGTCCGCCCTCGGGCTCCCCGTCACGGTCGACGGCGACCTCGCGGAGGTCGACTTCGGCGCCGCCGAGGGCCGCACGTTCGCCGAGATGCCGCCCGCCGACGTGGAGGCGTTCCTGGCGGACCCGGTCGCCGGGGCGTTCCCCGGATCGGAGGACCCCCGCAAGGCCGTCGAGCGCGGCATGACCGCGCTGCGGCGCGTCGCCGCCCGCCACCGCGGCGAGCGGGTCCTGGTCGTCACCCACAACACCCTGCTGCGGCTGACGCTGTGCGGGCTGCTGGGCATCGCGCCGTCCGCGTACCGCGCGGTGTTCCCGCAGGTGCGCAACTGCGCCCTCACCGAGTTGCGGATGTCCGGGGACTCCGCCGCTCTGATGTCCTACAACGTCCCGCTTCCGTGAGGTGCGACCGGCGGAGATATTGAAACACGTTCTACCTCCTGCGTAGGCTGTGCGGCACGGCTGACGGCCCGGAGGTGGCGCGGTGATCCTGGATCGGTTCCGTATCGACGGCAAGGTCGCGGTGGTGACCGGCGCCGGGCGGGGCATCGGCGCCGCGGCGGCGGTCGCGCTCGCCCAGGCGGGCGCCGACGTGGTGATCTCCTCCCGGACGGAGGACCAGCTCCGCAAGGTCGCGTCCGAGATCGAGGCGGCGGGGCGGCGGGCACTGGTCGTCCCGGCGGACCTCAGCGAGCCGGACGCCGCGGCCGAGCTGGCGGACCGGGCGGCCGAGGGCCTCGGCCGCCTCGACATCGTGGTGAACAACATGGGCGGCGCGATGCCGGCCCCCTTCATGAACACCAAGCCGCGGCATCTTGAGAACGCGTTCCAGTTCAATGTGAGTACCACGCACGCGCTCACCCGCGCTGCCGTCCCGCACCTGCTGGAGTCGGGCGCGGGCAGCGTCGTCAACATCTCCTCGGTGATCGGGCGGATCGCCGGGCGCGGATACCTCGCCTACGGCAGCGCCAAGGCGGCCCTCGCCCACTACACCCGGCTCGCCGCGTTCGACCTGGCGCCGCGCGTCCGCGTCAACGCGATCGCCGTCGGCTCCGTCGCGACGTCCGCGCTCGACGTCGTCATGACCAGCGACGAGCTGCGCACCGAGATGGAGCGCAAGACGCCGCTCGGCCGCGTCGGCGACCCCGAGGACATCGCGGCCGCCGTCCTGTACCTCGCCTCGCCCGCCTCGGCCTACGTCACCGGCGCCCTCCTGCGGGTGGACGGCGGCATCGAGGCCCCCAACCTCGACCTCGGCCTGGAGGACCTGTGACGTACCGCGTAGTGCAATGGAGCACCGGCAACGTCGGCCGGCACGCGATCGCCGGCATCGACGCCCGGCCCGACCTCGAACTCGCGGGCGTGTGGGTGTCCAACCCCGCGAAGGTCGGCAGGGACGCGGGTGAACTCGCGGGTCTCGGCCGCGACCTCGGCGTCACCGCGACCGGTGACGAGGACGCGCTGCTCGCGCTGCGGCCCGACTGCGTCGTCTACACCTCGATGGCCGACGTGCGGCTGGCGGAGGCGATCGACGACCTGTGCCGCATCCTCCGTGCCGGGGTCAACGTCGTGTCCAGCAGCCCGGTGTTCCTGCAGTTCCCGGACGGCGTCGTCCCGCCCGAGATGTCGGATCCGGTGCGCGAGGCCGCCGCCGCGGGCGGGGCGTCGATCTTCGTCAACGGCATCGACCCGGGGTTCGCCAACGACGTGCTCCCGCTCGCCGTGACCGGCATCAGCGAGCGCATCGACCAGGTCCGCTGCATGGAGATCCTCAACTACGCCACCTACGACCAGGGCACGGTCCTGTTCGACATCATGGGCTTCGGCGGGTCCCTGGACGAGACGCCCATGCTGCTGCAGCCCGGCGTCCTGACGATGGCGTGGGGCAGCGTCGTCCGGCAGATCGCCGCAGGGCTCGGCGTGGAGCTGGACGAGGTCGCCGAGTGGCACACCCGGCTGCCCGCACCCGAGACCTTCGCCGTCGCCGCCGGGACGATCGCGAAGGGCACCACGGCGGCCCTGCGGTTCGAGGTCCGCGGGATGCGCGGCGGCGAGGCCGTCGTCGTCCTGGAGCACGTCACGCGGCTCCGCGACGACCTCGCCCCCGACTGGCCGCAGCCCGCCGGCGCCGGCTGCTACCGGGTCGAGGTCCGCGGCGAGCCGAACTACACCGTGGACCTGCGGCTCCTCGGCACCGACGGCGACCACAACACCGCCGGCCTCAAGGCGACGGCGATGCGCCTGGTGAACGCCGTACCCGCCGTGGTCGAGGCACCTCCGGGCCTCCTGACGGCCCTGGACCTGCCGCTGATCCCAGGCCGCGGACTCCTCTAGATCCGTCGGGGGTCAGACGCCTTCGCGGTGGGCCACGGCGGCGGCCTGGGTGCGGCTCGTGACGTTCAGCTTGGCGAGGATGTTGGAGACGTGGACGCTCGCGGTCTTGGGGGAGATGAACAGCGCCGCGGCGATCTCCCGGTTGTTGCGGCCCTCCGCGACCAGCTTCAGGACCTCCCGCTCCCGCCCGGTCAGCGCGCCCAGCGGGCCGGGCGCCGCGGGCGCGGGCCGGGCGGAGCCGAGCCGGGCGCGGGTGCCGAGGTCGCGCAGCGCGGCGAGCAGCGGCGCGGCCCCGAGCCGCTCGGCGATGCCGACCGCGGACCGCCATTGCACGGCGGCGCCGTCCCGGTCGCCGTGCTCGGCGAGGGCCTCGGCGAGCCGCCACCGCGACCGCGCCACCTCGTAGACGAACCCGCCGTCCGGCTCGCCGTAGGTGAACAGGTCGGCGGCCTTCCGCCACAGGTCCACGTCGTGGACACCGTCCACCCGGCGCCGCTCCGCCTCCGCGCGGGCCAGCCACGCGTGCGCTTCGAGGCCCATCCAGGCGCGGCGGCGGCCGTTGGTCGTGTACGCGACGGCCTGCCGGACCCGGGCGAGCAGGTCGTCCGCGGTGTCGGCCGCCTTCCGCGCGGCGGCTTCGTCGCCGGCGGCGCGGGCGCGCGCCGCGATCTCGGCCTGCGCCTGCAGCCCCGTCGCGGCGGGCCGGATGACGCCGACCGAGGTGCCGTAGATGGTGCTGAGGATCTTGTCGAGGTGCTCGGTGGCCGTCTCCGGATCGCCGCGCCACAGCGCGTGCTCGGCGGCGAGGCCCCGGGCGAGGTAGTTGAGGAAGAGGTCCTCGTCCAGCAGCGGGGTGATCCAGCGGAGCCGCTCGTCCGCGCGCGGACTGCCCTGCGCGACCTCGACGAACAGCCCGTACGCGGAGATCTGCGCCTCCAGCGGCCGGACGACCTGCACCGCGAAGTCCTCGGCGAGCCGGTTCGCCTCCGCCCAGTTCCCCGCCGTGTAGTGGATCAGGTACCGCAGGGACCGCAGGACGACCCCGAAGGTGCTCCAGCCGAGGCCGTTCTCCAGGGCGTACTTCACGCCCTCCTCGGCGGCGCGCGTCGCGCCCGCGAGGTCGCCGCGGTCGAACTTGGTGCGGGCGTAGTGGAACGCGGCGCGCCCCGCCACGAGCGGGCTCCCGCCGTCGGCGGCGGACAGGTCGCGGGCCCGCGCGAACACCTCCGCGACGTCCGGGTCGGCCTCGCCCGCCTCCCGGAAGATGCCGAGCGTCACCAGCAGGCTCGCCTCGGCGCCGGTGGCCCCGGCGGCGCGCGCGTCCGCGATGGCCCGCTCCGCCACGCCGGGCATCTCGCCGTCGTCGTCCCGGTAGAGCAGTATCCGCGCGTAGGTGGCGAGGGCCTCGGCCCGCTCGACCGTCGGCGGGTCGGCGGGCAGCATCGCGACCGCCTCCCGCGCCATGGCCACGGACGGGCCGTAGTCGTCGAGCTCCCCGAGGTGGGTGGCGAGCTGCTCGCGGATCCGGCAGCCGAGCCGCGCGTCCGCGGGGTCGGCCACCTCCAGCAGCCGCCGCAGCCGGTGCACGGCGCGCCGCAGGTCGCCGGCCTCCGCGGCGGCCCGCGCGGCGGCCAGCGCCAGCTGCACCCGGTCTGTCCCGGCGGCCTCCTCGGGGCCGGGGACCGCCTCCCACAGCTCCAGCGCCCGCTCGTAGTGCTCGAACGCCTCGGCGGGCGCGCCGAGGCGCCCGGCGTCCCGCGCGGCCCGGACCGACGCGGCGAACGCGGCGGGGAGGTCGTGGGCGGCGAGGCTGTGGTGGGCCAGCTCCGCGGCGGGGCCGCGCGTCCCGTCCGGCCGGTCGGCGAGCAGCCGCGCGAACGCGGCGTGCAGCCGGGTCCGCTCGCCCGGCAGCAGGTCGGCGTAGACGGCCTCGCGCAGCAGCGCG
Organism: Actinomadura livida; assembly: GCF_014648675.1. Lineage (GTDB taxonomy): Bacteria > Actinomycetota > Actinomycetes > Streptosporangiales > Streptosporangiaceae > Spirillospora > Spirillospora livida. Next base: position 154,261 of record NZ_BMRO01000001.1, on the reverse strand, counting down.
TGCCGGAACGTGTACCCGTCCCCGGACGGGACGAGCAGCTGGTGCGAGACGACCTCCCGCAGCGCCTCGCCGGCCGCGGTCTCGTCCAGCCCCGACACGCGCCGGACGAGCTCGTCGTCGATGCGGCGCCCGGCCACCGCGGCGACCCGCACGACCCGCCGCCCGGCCTCCGACAGCCGGTCCACCCGCGACAGCAGCAGGTCGGCGAGCCCGGACGGGAGCCCCGCGGACTCCGCGCCGGGGGAGCCGAGCCCGGCGGAGTACAGCTCGGCGGCGTAGAAGGGGTTGCCCTCCGACCGGCGGTGCACCCGCGCGGCGACCTCCCCGTCCACCGGCGCGGACCCGCGCGACAGCGCCGCGAGGTACTCGGCGGTCTCGCCCGGCCCGAACGCGGGCACCTGGACGCCGGTCGCGTTCGGCAGCCGCAGCAGCTCCGCCACCACCGGCCGCAGCGGATGGCGCCGGTGCAGGTCGTCCGACCGGTACGTGCCGACGAGGCACACCCGCTCGCGCTGGAGGACGCGGCCGAGGAACGTCAGCAGATGCCGGGTCGACCGGTCGGCCCAGTGCAGGTCCTCCAGCACGAGGAGGACGGGCCGCTCGGCCCCGAGCTCGCCGAGGAGCCCGAGCACGGCCCCGAAGAGCCGCTGCTGGCCCAGCTCGGACGCCGCCTCCGGGTCGCCGCCGCCGTCGGGCAGCAGCCCGCCCAGCACGGGACGGGCGGCGACCGCGGCGCGGACCTCCTCCGCCTCCGGCCCGCCGCCGTGCGCGGCGGCCCACAGCGCGTCGGTGAGCGGAAGGTAGGGCATGGTCTCGCCCAGCTCGGCGCACTGCCCGACGAGGACGGCGCAGCCCCGGTCGCGGGCGGTGCGGGTGAGCGCGGACACCAGGTGCGTCTTGCCGACCCCGGCGTCGCCGCTGACCAGCACGAGGCCGGCGCCGCCGGCGGCGGCCCGCTCCAGCGCGGCGGTCAGCTCCGCGAACTCGGCCGCCCTGCCGATCAGCATCGGGCCGTCCCCTCCGGTCATCCGGCCCAGTATCCCACCGGCGGGACATGAGCGGGCCCCGGATCCGGCGGGGATCCGGGGCCCGTATGGGGCGGACGGGCGTCGAGCCGAGCTCGTCCGCTGAATGGCGGTGGGTGGGGGCTGGAGGACGCTTAGCCGACGAGGGCGGGGGTCCTGTCGGTCTCGCGCTCCGCCACGTCCTCGGCGGCCGGCTCGGGGACCGGCTCGGGCTCGGGGACGGGCAGCACCTTCAGGTAGGCGCGGAGCGTCTCGGCCGCGATCCGCTCCAGCGAGTAGCGGGAGCGGGCGCGGTCGGCGGCGGCGATGGAGTAGCCGTGCAGCGTGGTCTCCTCGGACAGCAGCCGCCGGACCGCGCGGCCGATCACGACCGGCCGCCCCGCGGGGACGTGCAGGCCGGTGATCCGGTCGAGGACCTCGTCGGCGCTCGCGCCCGCCGGGGCGGTCACGACGGGGACGCCGCAGGCCATGGCCTCCAGCGGCGTCGAGGGGCAGGGCTGGTGGGGGGTGAGGCAGAGGGCGAGGCTCGCGGTCCGCAGCAGCTTCGGCAGCGACTTGCGGGGCATCCTGCCCAGGAAGATCACGCGGTCGGCGACGTGCAGCTCCTTGGCCAGCAGCGTCAGCCGGTGCACGGCGGGGTCGTGGTCCAGGTCCTCGCGGGCGGGGCCGCCGGCGATGGCCAGCTCGGCGTGCGGGACGTGCACCAGGGCCCGCAGGGCGGTCGCGACGTCCCCGGCCTCCAGGTCGTCGCAGACCATCACCAGGCGGCGCCGGTCACCGCGCGGCATCGAGGGGCCGACCTGCGAGAACAGGTCGCCGTCCACGCCGTAGGGGACGACGGAGACGGCCGGGCGGGGGATGCCCATCCGCACCAGCGCGGTGGCCTCCTCGGCGTGCCCGGCGAGCACCAGGTCCGCGCCGCGGCCGATGGCCTTCTCCAGGCGGTCGCGGTGCGGGTGCACCGGCGTGCCGGCGCGGCGCTCGGTGGCGGCGACGCCGTGGTAGCTCTGCGCGAAGGGGATGTCCAGCTCACGGGCGACGGCGCAGGCGGCGAGGCCGCCGATCCAGCCGTGCGCGTGGACGATGTCCGGCCGGCCCGCGCCCGACCAGCGGCGGCGCAGTTCGTCGGCGAAGTCGCGGACGTGCTTGAGCAGCTCGTCGTCGGGGAGCGGGCGGGCAGGCCCGGCGTCCAGGGTGACGAGCGCGGCGCCCGGCGCGAGCCGGGTCCGGCCGCGGGCGGCGGGGTCCTGCCGCCGCGTGTAGACCGTGACCTGGTTCGGCTCGCCGTCGGCGGTGAGCGGACGGGTCAGCGAACGGGCGAGGTCCCGAACATGGATTGACTGCAGGTGTTCGCCGTCAAGGTCGGAGGCGGACACGAGCGCGATGTGAAGCTGGCGGTGCATACGGATCCTCCGGGACATCACAGGGGAAGCTCGGAGGTATCTGCGTCGTAGACACCTGCTCGAAAGGTTCTATAACCGCCCGCACTCCGCGTCAAACGTCGCGAATCGGCGCTCCCCGCCGTCCGGGCCCCGCGGGACCACCCCCCACCTGCTGGAATACTGGACAAGATGGACGACGAACCGATCTGGTACGTGGCCTACGGCTCGAACCTCTTCGGGGAGAGGTTCCGCTGCTACCTCACCGGCGGCCGCCCGCGCGGCGGCGCGCGCCGCCAGGCCGGCTGCCGCGATCCCCGGCCGGCCCGCGCCGAGCGGGCGATCACCGTGCCCGGCGGCATCTACTTCGCGCACGACTCGCGGACCTGGGGCGGCGGGATGGCCTTCTACGACCCGGACCTGCCCGGCCGTGCCGCCGCCCGCGCCTACCTGCTGACCCACCGCCAGTTCTGCGACGTCATGTCCCAGGAGATGCACCGCGACGTGGGCGCCGACCACGACCTCTCCGAGGCCGTCACCCGCGGCCGGCAGCGCGTCGGCCCCGGCCGGTACGAGACCGTCCTCAGGGTCGGGGAGTGCGCGGGCCGGCCCATGCTCACGTTCACCGCACCGGAACCGGCCCCGCCGAACGCGCCGACCGCCCCCTACCTGGCCATGCTCGGCGGCGGGCTGCGCGAGGCGCACGGCTGGTCCGCCGGCCGCGCCGCGTCCTACCTGGCCGGACGTCCCGGCGCCCGCGGCGCCTGGACGCCCCGCGAGATCGCGGGCCTCCTGCACCCGCGGGGACGGTAGCGCCGGGGCGGTAGATTCGTCCCATGAACGTCGGTGACGTCGTTGACGACTTCGAGCTGCCCGACGAGACGGGCGAGCCGCGCACGCTGACCGGTCTCCTGGAGAAGGGCCCGGTGGTGCTGTTCTTCTACCCGGCCGCGATGACCCCCGGCTGCACCGCCGAGGCATGCCACTTCCGCGACGTGGCCGCCGAACTCGCCGAGGCCGGCGCCCACCCGGTCGGCGTCAGCGCCGACCCCGTCGCCAAGCAGAAGGAGTTCGCCGACCGGAACACCCTCGGCTACCCGCTGCTGTCCGACCCGGACGGCCGCGTCCGCGAGCGCTTCGGCGTCAAGCGCGGCATCGCCCTCCTGCCCACCAGGCGCCAGACCTTCGTCATCGACACCGACCGCCGCGTCCTGGCGGTCGTCAAGAGCGAGATCCGCATGAACACCCACGCCGACAAGGCCCTGGAGGCCCTGCGGGCCCGGTGACCCCTACGGGCGGACGACCGGGAGGTTGATCGTCGAGGGGTGGGCCGGGGAGTGGAAGATCTCCTGGTCGGCGGTGAGCATGTCGGTGGCGGTGCCGATCGGCGCGCCGGTGCCCGGGTTGCGGGCGACGCGCGGGTAGGCGCCGCTCGCGACCTGCACCCGGACGCGGTGCCCGCGGCGGAACCGGTGACCGGCCGGCCACAGCTCCAGGGCGACGTGCCGGACTCCGTCGGCGTCCGGCAGCGGTTCGCCCGCGACGAGGCTTCGCATGCCCTCGCACAGGTTCAGCGACTCGCCGTCGGGGGTGACGTCGCACAGCCGGACCACGAAGTCGGTGTGCTCGCGGTTCGAGCGGATGTACAGGTCGGCGGTGACCGGGCCGATGATCTCCAGGTCGTCGTCGAGGACGGCCGAGGTGTAGGTCACCACGTCCCGGCGGCGCTCCAGGCGCCGCTGGTCGGTGGACGGGCGGGTCTCCCCGAGCAGCGTGGGGCCGCCGAGGAACGGCGTCGGATGGTTCGGGTCGTACCGGTAGGCGTCCGGTTCGGACTCGGGCGGCTCGTCCGGTGCGAGGGCGCCGGCGGGCTGCAGGTGCCAGCGCTCCTCCCGCATGCCGGGGACCGGCCAGTCGGGGAACTCGCGCCACTCGCCCGCGCCCGTGACGTACAGCCGGACGGGCTGCTCCCGCAGCTCGGACGGGTCGTCCAGCAGGTGCGCGCGGAACCAGGCGATCGACTCGCCGACCGAGCCGCGCATCATCCGCTGGTCGGCGTGGAACCAGGGCCCGATGGTCAGGTACGGGCGCCGCCCCGCGGCGCGGAGCGCGGCGTAGTCCCGCAGCTGCCACGGCAGGAAGATGTCGTACCACCCGCCGGTCATGTTCACCGGGGCCGTCACCCGCGAGACGGTGGGGCTGAAGTCGCGCTTGTCCCAGAACGAGGTGTCGGGGCCGTTGACGAGGAGCTCCTGGAAGAACCGCTGCTGCTCGCCCGTCGCGAGCCGGTCGAGCTCGGCGATCGGGCGGCCGGACAGGGTGGCGCGGCGGGCGCGGCGCGGCGACATGATGCCGGTCGTGATCCCGGACAGCGAGCTCTTCATCCGTGCGGTGAGGTCCACCCAGATGAGCGTCGACTCCAGCGCGAACGTCCCGCCGACGTTCACGGCGTCGCGGAACGTCGAGGCGGTGACCTGCATCGACAGGGCGCGCAGCTCGGGCCCCGCCTCCGCGGCGACGGCCCACTGCACGTAGCCGAGGTAGCTCGGGCCGTGCATCGCGAACGTCCCGCCGAACCACGGCTGCGACTTCAGCCACTCGATGGTGGCGAGGCCGTCCTCCCGCTCGTCCAGCGCCTCGAAGACGCCGCCGGACCCGAAGCCGCCGCGGACGCTCTGCACGACGGCCTGGAACCCGTGCGACGCGAACGCCTGCCCGCACATGAGCCCGAAGGGGCCGCGCCGCCCGTAGGGGGACCGGACGAGGACGGTGGGCGCCCGCTCGACGTCCGTCGGGGCGTACCGGTCGGCCAGGAGGGCGACGCCGTCGCCCGCGGGAACCTCGAGATCGCGCTCGACCGTGACGCGGTGGGGGCCGTTCCGCAGTCCCAGCGCCGTGACCCCCAGCCGGCGCATCATTCCCACGCCTACCATCTGATCAAGCGTAATCGTCCCGGGGGTCGCGCCCGCCTCCGGAGTCCGTGATGTGCCTCGCACGCGCCGGGTCTTCTATACGATCGAGGGCGCGCAAAGCGGCATAACGGGATCTGACGGGCGAGTTCGCCATGCCCGCGCGGAGGGAGAGATGCACGCGTCATGGGTGATGTGAGCTGGGAACGGGTCATCGCCGCCGGGGTCGTGCTGGCGTCGGCCCTGGCGGCCGCCGTCGTGCTGCGGCTGCTGACCGGCCGGCTGTTCAAGCGGGCCGGGGACACCCGGGCCACCTGGGACGACCTCGCGGCCCGGCTGATCAAGGACCTCGCGGTGCCCCTCTCGGTCCTGCTCGGCCTCTGGGTCGCCGCGAAGGTCGTGCAGCTCCCGCGCGGCACGCTCGACGTCACCGCGAAGGTGCTGACGGCGGTGGCCATCTTCGTGGTCACGCTGGCGCTGGCGCGGCTGATCGCCTCGGGGGTGAGCTCGGTCGCGCTGGCCAGGCAGGGCGTCGCCGGCAATGTGACGATCTTCGCCAACATCACCCGCGTGGTCGTCCTCGGCGTCGGCATCCTGGTGATGCTGCAGAGCCTCGGGGTGTCGATCACGCCGCTGCTCGGCGCCCTGGGCGTCGGCGGCCTCGCGGTCGCGCTCGCCCTCCAGGACACCCTCGCCAACCTGTTCGCGGGCGTGCACGTCCTGGCGGCCAAGACGATCGAGCCCGGCGACTACATCAAGCTGGCCAGCGGCCAGGAGGGGTACGTCGTCGACATCAACTGGCGCAACACGACGATCCGGACGCTGTCCGACAACATCGAAGTCATCCCGAACATGAGGTTCTCCGACACGATCCTCACCAACTACCACCGGCCCGCGCAGGACATGTCGATCCTGGTGTACGCGAAGGTGGCCTACGAGGTGGACCTGGACCGGTTCGAGGAGCTGCTCATCGAGGTCGGGCACGACGTGATGAAGGAGGTCCAGGGCGGGGTGGCCGACTGCGACATCTTCGTCCGCTTCAACGACTTCAACGACGCCACCGTCGGCTTCCACGTGATCCTGCGGTCCTCGGAGTTCGGCGACCAGTTCCGCATCAAGCACGAGTTCCTCAAGCGGCTGCACCGGGTGATCCGCGAGGAGGGCATCGCGCCGCCCTACTGGCACCACCGCGTGGTCATCGAAGAGAAGAACGGGCAGGCGGGCGCGGCCGCCAAGGGCGAGCTGGCCTCCGACGGGGCCTTCTGAGCGGACGCTCGGACCGGGCGCGCCCGCGGGCTCACACGGGCGGGCTCACACGGGCGGGCTCACACGGGCGGGGGAGCGGTCTCGTCGAACAGGGCGAGGAACTCGGTGCGGCCGAAGCGGTGCGCCGTGTCGACGGCCGAGGGCGAGCCCGCGTGCGGGTCGGCGCCCGCGTCCAGCAGGGCCCGCACCACCCCGCCCTCCTTCCCGGCCACCGCGCCGGCGAGGGGCCGCTGCCCCCGGTCGTTGGCCCGCTCGGGGTCGGCGCCGCGCGCCGCGAGCGCCCGGACGGTGTCGGGGTGCCCGTGCCGGGCGGCGAGCATGAGCAGCGTGTCGCCCCTCTCGTCGGCCAGGTTCGGCGGCGCCCCCGCGTCGATGAAGCCGGCGAGCCGGACGGTGTCGCCGCTGCGCGCCATGTCGAACAGGCGGGCGGTGAGGCCGTCCGCCTCCGGATCGGCCCGCGCCGGGAGCGGGGTCCCGTTCCCGGCCGTGAGCAGCCCGCCGAGGCTGTCCTTGCCGTACCGCAGGTTCTTCTCCAGCGACACGAGGGCCCCGTCGTGCATGAACGAGCGGAAGCGGACGTCGTCGGCCAGCATGCTCATGATCATCAGGCCGCGGCCCTGCTCGTCGGCGGGCCCGGGGCGCGGCAGCACGCCGGTGTCGAAGCCCGTCCCGGAGTCGATCACTTTGATCAGGCAGCGCGAGTCCTGGATGGTCGCCCGCACGGTGTAGTCCGCGCCATGCTCGGCGTGCTTGATGACGTTCGTGCACGCCTCGGTGAGCATCACCTCGATGTCGTCCCGGATCTGCTCCTCCACGCCGAGGGCCCTGAGCGCCGCGTCCAGCAGCCTCCGGGTGGCCGGGACGCTCGCCGCGTCCCGGGGGAGCAGGAGGTCGAGGCTGATCTCCACGTCATCTCCGTCCAATGTGCGTTCCACTGATTCGTGCCCTTTCGGACACACATAAACATGTCGGACTCACTGCCGGGCCTTTGCGGCGGCGCCCGGCTGCGGTATGTTGGTTGTGTCCAACTCAATTGCCCACAACTGAAAGGGGCGCCCATGGACGTCCACTACACCGCCGTGGCCACCGCCAACGGGCGGGACGGCAAGGCCGTCAGCTCCGACGGCCGCCTCGACCTGTCCCTCGCCGCGCCGCGCGAGATGGGCGGCAGCGGCGAGGGGACCAACCCCGAGCAGCTGTTCGCCGCCGGTTACGCCGCCTGCTTCGCCTCCGCGCTCGGCGCGGTGGCCCGCGGCACCCGCCAGGACGTCCGGGACGTCTCCGTCACCGCCGAGGTCGGCATCGGCGGCGACGTCGAGAGCGGCTTCGGCCTGACCGTCGTGCTGCGCGTGGAACTGCCCGACGACCTGGAGAACGGGCGCGAGCTGGTGGAGCGCGCGCACCAGGTCTGCCCGTACTCGAACGCCACCCGGGGCAACGTCCCGGTGGAGCTCGTGGTCGAGTAGCTCAGGCGACGCCGTCGGCCACGTTCTGCTCGCCGATCACCCTGCGGACCGCCGCCGGCGCCGGGCCCGTCCGGGCCGTCAGCTCCCGGATGCGCCGCTTGTGGCGCCGCCGGTCCGCGCGGGGCAGGACGGTCGTCAGCTCGCCCGCCGCGGCCAGCGCGACCGCGGCCGCGTCGTAGCTGTGGACGTGCGCGACCGGCCGCCCCCGGAGCGCCGACGACGCCCCGCCCCACAGCTGCTTCACCACCCGCGGGTCCTTGACGGTGACCTGCTGCCGGGGGAACAGGCCCAGCACCCGGTGCTCCCGCACGCGGATCCACCCGTCGCGGACCAGCTCGTCCCGGACCCTGTCCACCAGCTCCTTGCCGTCCTTGCGCACCCAGTACCGCCACGACCTGGGCCGCGACCCGGCGATCTGCGCGAGCACGCCGTACGGATCGTCGCCCGGCGTGCCCGGGACGGGCTTGCGGCGCTCCTCGCCGAGCCGGCCGTCGAGGTACAGCTCGGTCAGGGCCGCACCGCGCAGCACGTAGCCGAGCTCCGCGCGGCCCTTGCTCATCTTCTGCTTCCGGAGGTCGTACGCCAGCAGGTACATCCGGGCCGGCAGCGAATCTGGAACCTTGACCATCTCAATCCCCGTCCCCGCCGCGCGGCGGGCCTTCCGCGTCGTCGGCGGCGTCGCCGTCTCCGGTGTTCCCGCGGCCCGCGTCCCGTGCCGCCTTGCGGGGCCGTCCGGGCCCGCGCATCCCGCTCGCCGACGCCGGCATCCGCCCCGCGTCGGCGAGCGCCCGCCGCAGCAGGAACTCGATCTGGGCGTTGGTGCTGCGCAGCTCGTCCGCCGCCCACCGGGCCAGGGCGTCGTGCACGGCGGGATCGAGCCGCAGCAGGATCTTCTTGCGCTCAGTCACGTGGGCCCGGGGTCACTGGTAGAGGCTGCCGGAGTTCACCACCGGCTGGGCGTCGCGGTCGGCGCACAGCACGACCAGCAGGTTGCTGACCATCGCGGCCTTGCGCTCCTCGTCCAGTTCGATGACGTGGTCCTCCTCCAGCCGGTCGAGGGCGAGCTGCACCATGCCGACCGCGCCCTCCACGATCCGCTGCCGCGCCGCGACGACCGCGCCGGCCTGCTGGCGGCGCAGCATCGCCTGCGCGATCTCCGGCGCGTACGCCAGCCCGGTGATCCGCGACTCGATGATCTCGACGCCGGCGGACGCGACCCGCTCGGACAGCTCCTCCGACAGCTTCGCGGTGATCTCGTCGGCGTTGTCGCGCAGCGAGGTCCGCTCGGCGTCGTCGTAGGGGAAGCTGCCCGCGATGTGCCGGACGGCCGCCTCCGTCTGGAACGCCACGAACTCCACGAAGTCGTCGACCTCGAACACGGCCCGCGCGGTGTCGGCGACCTGCCACACCACCACGGCCGAGATCTCGATCGGGTTCCCGTCCAGGTCGTTGACCTTGGCGAGCCCCGTCTCGTGGTTGCGGATCCGCGTCGACACCTTCTGCCGCATGGTCAGCGGGTTGACCCAGCGGAGGCCGTCGTTGCGCACCGTGCCCTTGTAGCGCCCGAGCAGCTGCAGCACCCGGGCCTCGTTGGGCGCCACCGGCGTCAGGCCGGCCGCGACGACCAGCCCGGCCACCAGGAGCAGTGACCCGGCGGTGATCCCGCCCGCCAGGGCGCCGGCTCCGCCGGCGAGCGCCCCGGCGGTGGCCGCCGCGGCGCCCAGGACGGTCAGCGCGACCGCCAGGCCCAGCAGCGCCCAGCCGCTGCGGTCCGCCGCCGGACGCTCGGTGATCTTCGGGCGCGGCATCGCCACCTTGGTCGTCTCTTCGGCCATCCAGTCTCTCCTCTTCTGGGGTGTTATCAGCAGCCTATCAAAGTGATATCACATTTCCCGCCTCCTGGCCGCGGGCGGCCAGCGGCGGCGCCGGCAGCGGACTACGGTTGGTCCATCGACCTCGGAGGAACCTCCATGAGCGAGACCAAGATCGTCACCGGATTCCTGTCCGCCCTCGAAGACCTCGACATCGACCGGGCCCTGAGCTACGCCGCGCCCGAGATCGTCTACCAGAACGTCCCGCTGCCGCCGGCCCGCGGCCTGGCCGCCGTCGAGAAGACGCTCCGCGCCATGTCCCGCTACGGCAGCGGCTTCGAGGCCCGCATCCACAACATCGCCGCCAACGGCCCGATCGTGCTGACCGAGCGCACCGACGTGCTGGAGGCCGGCGCCTGGCGCGCGGAGTTCTGGGTCTGCGGCACCTTCAGGGTCGAGGACGACCGCATCACCCTCTGGCGCGACTACTTCGACTGGGCGACCTTCCTGGGCGCCTCCGCCAAGGGCCTCGGCGGAGTGCTCCTGTCGGCCCTCAACGCGCGGCCCAGGGCGTCCCGCAAGACCACCGCTGCGTAGTTGCGCCTGCGGCGCTGAGTACTTGTACTCATGTGCCCGGCGTGATTCCGGGGCAGCCTGGTCGTCATGAACGTCGATCAGCGGTCCCTGCCGGGCGCCCTGGCCGCGGCGCACGCGGTGCTCTGGGCGCAGGCCGTGCTGTCCGGTCTCGCGTGGC
>NZ_BMRO01000001.1:92605-143638 GCF_014648675.1 Actinomadura livida | reverse complement strand
TCCCGGTGCTCTTCTCGCTGCCCCTGCTGCTGCTCGCCGTGCCCGGGCTGGTGCTCGCCGCGCGCCTCCCCTCCGGCGGCCGCGGCGTGCACACGGGGGCCGTCGTCTACGAGGCGCTCTGGATCGTGCTCGGCGGCGCGGCATTCACGGGACCTTTGCGCGCCCCATTGGGCGGGCCGTCTCCGGTGATGCTCTTTTTGTTCATTTCGATGCTCGCGGCGGCGTACGTCCTGGTGGTCCTGCTCGCCCCGAATGGACGTTCGCGCTTCCGCTGAGACGCACGACCGCGCCCGCCGGTTGTCCGGCGGGTTTCCCCGAAGCCGTCTGCGCTCTCGAAAGGGAAGGCAAAATCGCGGCCGCTTCCCGGCCGTTTACCTTTCCCGCCCGCATCGCATCACCTGGGCGGTCCAGGATGGGCGAAGAATTGCCCGGCCACGACAGAGGGCGGGCGATTTCCAGTCGGCAGCATTAGAAACGGGGGAAAAGGGATGAGGCGGACTCTCGCGGTCTCGCTCGGCACGGCGGTCGCGTTCGCGGCTTTCATGCCGGCCGGTCACGCGGCCACGGGCGCGCGGATTCACGTGGTGAAGCCGGGGCGCTCGATCCAGAAGGCCGTCAACAAGGCTCGGCCCGGCGACGTCATCCAGCTCAAGGCGGGGCGCTATGACGGGGGAGTCCTCGTCCGCAAGCCGCTGACGATCCGCGGCGCGGGCAACAAGACCGTGCTGCGCCCGGGCCGCAACGACTACTGCGCCAAGGCCGGGCAGCCGGGAATGGGCATCTGCGTGATCGGCCGCGCGGGGCACCCGGTCCGGAACGTGACCGTCAAGAAGCTCAGCGTCCAGCACTTCAGGGAGACCGGCGTTCTCGGCCTCCACACCGACCGGCTCACGGTGGAGCACGTCCTGGCCAAGAGGAACGGCGAGTACGGCATCGCGGAGTTCAGCTCCACCCGCGGCCGTTTCGTCCACAACTGGGTCCAGCACTCGGGTGAGCACGCGGGCCTGTACGTCGGGGACATCGCCAACGCGCACGGCACGGTCGTCGCGGAGAACCACGCCTCGGGCAACGCGATGGGGCTGCTGATCCGGCACGCCCGCAACGTCAAGGCCTACGGCAACACGTTCGTCGGCAACTGCGCCGGGGTCCTGCTGGTGGACGACGGCCAGCCCGGCGGGCAGGGCCACAACGCGCTCTGGAAGAACAAGATCTCGAAGAACAACCGGAACTGCCGGCCGTACGGCCCGGTCCCGGCGCTGAAGGGCACCGGCATCCTGCTCTTCGGCGGCGACCACAACAGCATCAAGAAGAACGAGGTGACGTACAACCGCGGCAGGCTGCCCTACTCCGGCGGCATCGTCCTCTTCCGCGGGGTCCCGCCGCAGAACCGGCCGGCCCGCTTCAACGTCGTCGAGGCCAACCGCGTCCTCGGCAACGCGCCGTACGACCTGCTCGACAACAGCGGCAGCCGGACCAACAAGTTCCGCGCCAACCACTGCAGGACCTCCAAGCCGCGCGGGCTCTGCTGACCCCGCCGCGCTTCCGGGGGACCACGCCGCGACCGGCGTGGTCCCCTCTGCATTTCGCCCCCGGCGTCAGCCGGTCACGCGGAAGGTTGCGTCGCCCCTGGCCACGGCGTCGCCGATCGGGTCGAGGCGGAGCAGGTGGTTCAGCACGAAGCCGTGGCGCTTGCGCGTGCCGCCCAGGTCGTAGCCGCCAGGCCGCGCGAAGTTGCGCGTGCTGCCGAGGTTCGACGACGTCAGCGGCATGTAGCCGCGGCCGGTGGCGTACTGGTCGAGCCACAGCGTCCACTCGTCGCGGTCGTTGAACTTCGCCCACATCGGCCCCTCGACGTCGCCGCCGGTGAGGCCCAGGTGCGACAGGTCTCCGAGCCGCGTCCACGAGCCGAGGATCGAGTTGGACGCCTCGATGGTGAGCTGGCCGTCACCGGAGGCCCGGTAGTACCGCCACCCGCCGGTCCGGTCCGGCACCTCGATGATCTGGGGCGGTCGATGTAGATCTGCGGCGCGGTGACCGTGCGGAAGTCGGTGGTGCGCGCGTACCAGATGCGGTGCTTCCTTATCCCGTTCACCGTGGAGTTCGTCGCCCAGTAGAGGACGTAGCCCCCGGCCGCGGGATCGTAGATGGCCTCCGGCGCCCACGCGTTGCCGGCCCCCGGGATGGCGCCCGCCACGTTGAGCAGCCGCGGCGACGACCAGTTCACCAGGTCACCGGACTCCCAGACCACGATCGAGGTGCTGCCCCGGTTCGCGGCGTCGTCCCAGGAGGTGCCGGAGGCGATCCGCAGGTCCGTCGCGATGATCCAGTACCGGTCGCCCGCGGGGGAGCGGACGACGACGGGGTCGCGGACGCCCCGCGTGCCGACCGTGGAGACGAGGACGGGCGAGCCGTTGTTCAGGTCGGTCCAGTGCAGGCCGTCGTCGCTGTGGGCGAGGTAGATCTGCTCGCCGTTCGCCGACTCTCCGGTGAAGTGCGCCATGAGGTACCCGGCTAACACAAGGGCCCGGCCGCTTGATCACGGGCAGTTCCCGTTTTCCGCCATGATGGTCACCCACCGGAACGGAGACGCATGACCTCGACTACGGCCGCGCCCACCGACGCCGATCGGCGCGCGCGGCGCTGGCTCGCCGCCTGCGCCCTCGCCTACGGCCTCACCCACCACATCGGGTTCGGCCTCGCCTGGCTCGGCACGGTCGGCGACACCCGCTGGGCCGACTGGGCCGACGTCCTCACCCCCTACGCCGTCCTGCTCACCGCCGCCGCCGCGCTCCACGCCGGCCGGGCCGACCACCGCGGCTGGGTCCTCTACCTCGTCGGCGCCATCACCTACGTCGAGGGGCACGGCATCCACCTCGCCGCCAACTCCGTCGGCAACGACACCCCCGGAATCGCCGTCGTCCACCTGTGGGACGAGGTGGCCGGCCACTACATCTGGTACGCCGGAGCCGCCCTCGTCGTCGCCGCCCTCGCCCGCGCCCTCGCCCGCCGCCCGGCCCCGCCCCCGCTCCCGGCGCTGGTCCTCGCCCTCCTCGTCGCCGTCACCTGGACCACCAACTCCCTCGAAGGCGGCACCGCCTTGATGGGCCTGCTCGTCGCCGCGGCCTTCACCGTGTGGGGCCTGCGCACGCGGCACCACCTCGGACGTACCCTGATCCCCGCGTTCGCGCCCGCGTTCGTCGCGCTCACCGCCTGGGGCCTCTGGCACCGCGGCTTCCCCCAGCCCACCGAACTCGGCTGGCTCTGACCCGGCCGCGCCGCGGCCGGCGCGATGGATGCGACGATCAGCCTGGGAGGGCCGTCCGGTCGGCCATACTCGTGCCATGGACCAGGGGGAACCGACTGCCGAGGCCGAGCTGGTGCTGGCCGCCCAGGACGGCGACCGGGAGGCGTTCGGCCGCCTCGTCGAGCCCTTCCGGGACGAGCTGCGGGCGCACTGCTACCGGATGCTCGCCTCCGTCCACGATGCCGAGGACGCCGTCCAGGACACCCTCGACCGGGCATGGCGGAGCCTTGGCGGCTACGAGGCGCGCGGATCGATCCGGCCCTGGCTCTACAGGATCGCGACGAACCGGGCGCTGACGCTGATCGAGCGGCGCGGGCGGCGGGAACTGCCCACCGACATGAGCCCGGCGGGCGCACCGGCGGTCGAGACGGCGTGGGTGGAGCCGTACCCCGGGCGGTGGATGGCCTGGACGGACGACCTCGATCCGGAGGCCCGCGTCCTCGCGCGGGAGAGCGTGGAGATCGCGTTCGTCGCCGCTCTGCAGCACCTGTCCGCCGTTCAGCGGGCCGCCCTGCTGCTCTGCGATGTGCTCGGGTACCGCGCCCGCGAGGCCGCCGACGTCCTGGACACGACGACGGCCGCGGTCAACAGCGCGTTGCAGCGGGCGCGGAAGTCCGTCCCCCGCACCGGCCAGCAGCGGACGCTGGACGCGATCGGGGAGGCCGCGCAGCGGGACGTCGTCCGCCGGTACATGGCGGCGTGGGAGGCGCGGGACGTCGACTCCATCGTGGCGATGCTCACCGAGGACGCCAGGTACTCGATGCCGCCGCTGGCCGCCTGGTACGAGGGGCACGCGGGCATCCGCGCCTTCCTGGTCGAGGGCCCGCTGACCGGGCGCTGGCGTTTCCTGCCGGCGCGGGCGAACGGGCAGCTCGCCTTCGGCACCTACATGTGGGACGAGGCCAAGGCGTCGTACATCCCGGCGGGCCTGGACCTGCTCGTGCTGCGCGGCCCCCGGATCTCCGAGGTCGTGTCCTTCCTGGACGCCGACTTCTCCCTGTTCGGCCTTCCCATGGAACTGGCCGGCCCGCCGCGATGATTTCGCGGCCCGGCCCGGGTTGTAGTCCCGACGGACAAAAACGAGCCGGAAGGGCACGACAATGCAGACCGACCAGGAACAGATCCGCGCTCTTATCGAACGCTGGGCCGAGGCGGTCCACATCGGCGACATGGACCAGGTCCTGCGGGACCACGCCGAAGACATCGTCATGTTCGACGTCCCGCCGCCCTACGAGGGAGTGCGCGGGCTGGACGACTACCGCCGGACGTGGCCGCCCTTCTTCGAGTGGCAGGCCCAAGGCGCCGCCTTCGAGATCGAGTCGCTGGACGTGATCGCGGGCGATGACGTCGCCTTCGCCTACGCCCTGCTGCGGTGCGGCACCAAGGAGGAGTTCGAGACCGACCCCGACAACCGGCTGCGCCTGACCCTCGGCCTGCGCAAGCAGGACGGCCGCTGGGTCGTCGCCCACGAGCACCACTCGTTCCCCCACGTCTCCGCGAATTAGGGCGGATCCTAGGAGCCGTCTGATCGACGAAGGGGCCGGAGACTCCGGATGACCGCCCGTCCTGCCGGGCGGTCATCCGGTTGCGGGGCCGTCAGCGGAGCGGGCGGAAGAACGCCCGGACGTCGCCGGTGAGCAGATCGGGCCGCTCCATCGCCGCGAAGTGGCCGCCCTCGTCGAAGTCGGACCAGTGGACGATGTTGTTGCCCTGCTCGGCGTACCGGCGGATCGCGATGTCCTCGGCGAACGCGGCGACCCCGGTCGGGGTGGTCGGGGGCGCGGTGTCCCAGCCGCCGGCCGCGTGCATGTTCTCGTAGTACATGTTGGCGGCCGAGCCGATGGTGTCGGTGAGCCAGTAGAGCATGACGTCGGTGAGCATCCGGTCCCGGTCGATCGCGGCCTCGGGCAGGGCGTCGGATGGGTACGTCCACTCCTTGAACTTCTCCACGATCCACGCGAGCTGCCCGGCGGGGGAGTCGGTCAGCCCGTAGGCCAGGGTCTGCGGCCGGGTCGCCTGGATCTGGAAGTAGGCGCTGCCGTCCGCCGTCCAGCCGGCGAGCCGCTCCAGCCGCGCGAGCTCCCGGTCGTCCAGCCCGGCCTTCTCCTCGTCGGACACCTCGCCGTACGGGATGAACCCGTAGGTCGCGGCGTTCACGTGCACCCCGACGACGCGCCCCGCGTCGATGCGGCCCAGCTCCGGCGCGACGAACGCGCCCATGTCGCCGCCCTGCGTCCCGTACCGCTCGTAGCCCAGCCGGCTCATCAGCTCGGCCAGCGCGCGGGCGACGCGGTCGGTGCTCCAGCCCGCCTCCCGGGTCGGCCCGGAGAACCCGAACCCGGGCATGGACGGGATGACGACGTGGAACGCGTCGGCGGGGCCGCCGCCGTGCGCGCGGGGATCGGTGAGCGGGCCGATCATGTCGAGGAACTCGACGACCGACCCGGGCCAGCCGTGGACGAGCAGCAGCGGCAGCGCGTCCGGCTCCGGCGAGCGGACGTGCAGGAAGTGGATCGGCTGCCCGTCGATCTCGGTGATGAACTGCGGGATCTTGTTCAGCTCGGCCTCATGCGCGCGCCAGTCGTAGGAGGTCCGCCAGTACTCGGCGAGCTCCCGCAGGTACTCGACGGGGACCCCGCGCTCCCACGGCTCCCCGGGCGCCGCGGCCCCCCACCGCGTACGCCCGAGCCGCTCCCGCAGATCATCCAGTTCCGCCTCCGGAACCTCGATCCGGAACGGCCGGATCTCACCGGCACCACCCATGACGCCCTCCTCAACGGAACGGATCGTTCTGTTCTCATCATATCAGAACAGAACCATTCATTCCGTTCGGAGACGGTAACGAGCGGCTAAGGTCGTCCGGGAGGGAAGGGGCGGTGCTTTGACCGTCGGCGGGGCGTGCTCTTGCGGTGACGGCTCGGCGCTCGACCGGGCGACCATCCCCGGACTCCAGCGGTGCAGGACGCGCGGCTGCCTGAATGCGGTCGCGCTGACGGAGGCGTATCTCGGCAGGATCGGCCGCCTGGACGGAGCCGTGCGAGCGGTGCTGGCGCTGGACCGACCGCGCTCGCGCAGGCGGCGGCGTCCGACCGCCGGCGGGCTGCGGGGGCCGCTGGACGGGATCCCGGTGCTGCTCAAGGACACCATCGACACTGGCCCGGCGGGCGTCGCGCTCGATCGACGACCTGCTCACCCGGCACCGCCTCGACGCCATCGCCGCGCCCACCAATCCGCCCGCCGGGCCCATCGACTGCCGCACGGGCGACGACGGCTTCCCCCCGACCTCCACGGCGGGCTATCCCCAGCGTCTCGGTGCCCGCGGGGTTCGTCGGGCCGCTCCCGGTCGGCGTGTCCTTCATGGCCGGACGGCGGGCCGACGCCTTGGCCCACTGCAGTTCCGGACCCTCCAGCTGCATTCGGACGAGCTTGAAGTGGAAGGTGCGGACGGCCTGGGCGCGGTTCGTCCGGGAGTCCTTGGCGCCGAGCAGCAGCGAGACGGTGATGCCGACCAGCGACACCGCGGTGAGCAGGGTCGCCGCCGCGCCGTGGGCGTCACCGATGGCGCCGATCTCGTCCCACTCCACACCCCCGGCCACGCCGAGCCGGTAGAGCATCACCGGCGAGGCGGCGACGAGCCCCATGCCGAGGAACAGCAGCGCCGCGCCCCCGCCCAGCGGCCACCGTCGAACCTGCTGCCGCTCACCGCGCTCCCAGAACGAAACATTGGGCACATCCGCCATTACCGCTCTCCTGACCGCACCCGACGACGCCTACGGCGGGACCCGGACCCGCCGCCCGGCATTGTCCGCTAATGCGACGCCTCGTCCAACGGCCGGTTCCAATGGCCCGCCCACGCCAGAAAATGCACCCACGGCAAGACCGAATACGCATTTTCGGAGTCGACTGGAATTGTCAGCGCAGAAGCGCCCCGGCCGGAGGCGGGTCCCTCAGGTCCACTTGGCGCGGGCGAGGATCTGCGCGAGGCCGGGGGTGTCCCACTCGTCGACTATGAGGATCCGCGACTGCGGCAGGTACCACAGGCGCTGGACGAAGAAGACGTCCCGCGCGCGCATGCCGCCCGCAACGAAGTCCGCGCACTGCATCCGCCACTCGCGGTATTCGGCGGTGCGGTCGCCGACCTTGGCGAACGCCTGGTTCAGCAGCCGCACGCCGCTCGCCGACGGGATGAGGGGGCGGGGAGGGCAGATGTGCGACGGGTCGGTTCCCGGATGCCACGCATAGGCGGGTTCGTAGCTCTCGATGGCCGTCGTCGGGGGCGGGTCCACCCACTTGGAACCGAGCACCTGAACCATCGGACAGGCCTCGCCGCGGTACTCGGTGGGCGCACACTCACCGGGCACCCGAACGCGGTATCCGCCAAGCTCGCCCTCTATACGGGTGACCCTCCAGGACTTGGGGGCGGTGATCGTGAAATCGCCGAGATCCAGCCGCTTGCCCGTCGGGCTGGGAGTCGCGGCGACGGCCACCTGCGATTCGGCCGGTTCAGGCAAGGTGGCCTGGTAGACGCCGACGCCGCCGCCCACGGTGGCGGTCACGACGGCGGCGCCCGCCACCGTCGCGCCGGCCTTGGTGCCCAGCGCGGACAGCACGCCCGTCGTGCCCGCCGTCGCGGTCGCCGCGCCTCCGGCGCCCGCCCCGGCCGACGTCAATCCGGCGGCCATCAGCGGGAACAGCGCGGCCAGCGCGACGGCTCCGCCGGCGAGGGCGCGGATACCGCGCCCCTCCCAGTCCGCCCCGTACGCGGCACGGGCCGTTTCCTCCAGCTCCGCCGCGAACGCCTCGGCGTCCTCGGGGCGCTCGGCGGGCTCCTTGGCCATTCCCCTGGCCACGAGCCCCCGCAGCTTCTCGGGCACGTCCTCGACGGGAACCGGCGCCGACAGGTGCCCGGCCCTGATCGCGGCCCGGCCCGCGGCCCCTTCGGCGGGCGGATACGGGCGGCGGCCCGTCACGCATTCGAAGAACACGCAGGTGGCGGCGTAGACATCGGTGGCGGGGGACGCGGGACCGCCGCGCCACTGCTCGGGTGCCATGTAGTGCGGCGTCCCGGCGCGGCTGCCTTCCCCCGACCACACCGCGACACCGAAGTCGATGAGTTTGCTGCACCCGTCGGCCGGGACGATGACGTTGGCGGGCTTGTAGTCGCGGTGGACGACCCCTACCTCGTGCGCGGCCGCCAGTCCCCGCAGGGAGCCCTTCAGCACGGTCAGCGCGGCCTCGGGCTCCAGCGTCCCGTGGTGGCCGAGGACCCTGGTGAGGGGGACGCCGTCGACCACCTCCATCACGATCGCGATACCGCGCTCGTTCTCCACCAACCGGTACAGGCGCGCGACGTGCGGGCTGGCCACACGGCCGAGCATCTGCGACTCGCGGCGGAACCGCTCCCTGCTGTCGAGGCCGGCATCGGCGGGGAGGTACTTGATCGCGACCGGGGTACCGGCCTCCACGTGCCGGGCCAGGACCACCCTGCCCTGGCCGCCCCGGCCGAGTTCCCGCACTTCCTGGAAGCCCTGGACCTGCCAATCACTCACGTATCGCCTCCAATTGCCCGGCCGAGGACGGCGGTAAGGCCATTATCAAGGTCGCGACCTCGATGTCGCCGCCCGCTCGGTCGCGAACATGACCGTGCATGGCCGCGGCGCGGTTTCGTGCGGAACGCGTATGTTGATCACCCGTTCTAGACTTCGCGGATGGCGAGGGAGAATCTCAGTCTGACGGTTTTGGGGTCCGCGACGCCGTACCCGAGCGTGGGGAACCCGTGCTCCGGCTACCTGGTGTCCGGCGCGGGCGCCAGGGTGTGGGTGGACGCGGGCACCGGGACGCTGGCCGAACTGCAACGGCACGTCCGGCTGGACGAGTTGGACGCGATCTGGATCTCGCACCTGCACGCCGACCACAGCGCGGACCTCCTCACCGCCTACTACGGCGCGCTCTACGCCGACATCCGCCTCGCTGCCCCGATCCCCCTGTACGGCCCGCCGGGCATTGCCGATCGGCTGGCGCACTTCCTCACCAACACCTCCGTCCGCAGCCCCGTCGAGTCCGCCTTCGCCATAGAGGAACTGCAGGACGGGCATTCGACCCGAATCGGCGCGCTAACACTGACCAGCCGGGCGGTATCGCACGGCATGCCGGCCTTCGCGCTGCGCGTCGAGGGCGAGGGCGGGTCACTGGTGTACTCCGGGGACACGGCTCCCTGCCCGGCGCTGACCAGCCTGGCCGAGGGGTGCGACGTGCTGCTGTGCGAGGCCGACAGTGCCGAGATCCCGGCCACGGGGGAGCAGGTCCACCACACGCCGGAGAACGCCGGTGACACCGCCCGCGCGGCCCAGGCGAGCCGGTTGATCGTCACCCACGTCGGACGTTCCCTCACTCCTCGGCAGGCGGTGGCCGCTGCCTCGACCCGCTTCGACGGCCCCACCGTCTACGCCGCTCCAGGCGAGACCTTCCGGGTCGGCTGAGCGACCGCGACGGGCTCCGCAGCGTTATATGGCTGGCCGAATTGCAGTCGATGGGCGGTTGTAAAACCCGTCGATGACCATGATCGGCCAGTAACGTGACGGCCCACGGTTGGATCCGCACACTGAGCCTGCCCATCGGGGGCATTCCGATTCAGCAGGTGGGAGCTCCCAGTGCGAAGAGTAAGGGCGACGCTGGCCGTCGCCGTCATCATGATCATGGCGTTCGGCCTTGCCGGCATTCCCGGGTATGCCGAGAGTGCACCACCGGTCACGTCCGGTCCCACGACGCGGGTCATCGAGGCCGCCGACGGGAAGCCGATGGTCCTGGAGTACACGCCCGCGAACGTACAGCGACCGCAGCCATCGGCGTCCAGTCGTGCCGCTGCGCTCCTGGAGATCCCCATCCAGCACTACAACATCTGCGCTGGAAACGACTCGTGCGTTGAACATCCGGTGCTCAAGGACCGGGCAAAGAACCTGGTGGCCTTTTTCAAGGGCACCGACAGCCCCTGGTTCATCTCGCTCAACGAGGTCTGCCGGCAGGATTTCGAGGACCTGGTCACCAGGACGGGCAGCCCGGGCACGATGGTCGTCAGCCTGCCCGAGAACACCAATGATTGCGGAGGCGAGCCGTTCGGTAGTGCGATCCTGCATCCGGGTGGTGTCAAAGTGGACGGCATCGCGCGCTACCTCCCGTCGCGAGATGAGGGCCTGGACTGCACAGTAGACGAGTGCCGCACCATGCTCTGCCTCAAACTGCAGACCTATATCGGGGTCATGACGGTCTGCACGACCCACCTGGAGAATGAGGAAGAGTGGGCGAGACCGCAAGCCGCTGAATACCTCGTGATGGCCACGGCGTACGCGGCCGGACAAGCGAGAGTACTCGCCGGCGACTTCAATCTGCTGCCCGTTGATCTCCGTGACGCGGTTCCCGCATACTTCACGGGCATGCAGGATCTAGTGGCCCAGGACAAGGGGACAATGCCGACTTGGAAGGACCACGACGGCGAGCCGGAAACCTACCCCCGGGCGGCCACTCCCGACGGGCATGTCGACTACATCTGGGTCGACCGCACGGGTAAGCCCACTACGAAGGCGCCGTACTGCCCGACCGACCCTCTTGCCAGCGATCACTGCTACACCTCCGGCACCTGGGTGCACACTCTGTGACCAGGTAAGGGAGCGATCCGGGCACGGACGGACGTCGAAAAGGCGCCGCCTGACGACAGGTCGTCGTCAGGCGGCGTCATGTCCTTGAGCTACGGCAAGGGCCGGCCCTTCGGTGCGCACCCACCGTGGAACCAGTGAAGCGCCGTGCGCCCGCGACACGGCGGGAATGCCGCCGGCGTCTTCGGTGTCCGCCCGTCCTGCTGAGCCGTCACCGGCTCGCTTGCGGGACCTCGTTGAGGGCGCGCCGTCCGGTGACCACGAGGAGGATGTCCTTGGAGGTCATCTCCACGACGGTGGATCCGTCCCCGACGACCGCGCCGGAGTCGGTGGCGGCCAGTTTCCGCCCGCCGAGGTCGACCCCGAAGTACTTCAGTTGCCGGGGCCTGCTCGCCGCCAGGACCAGGGCGATGCGCTCGGGCGGTGCCGCGGGCAGGCCGAGCGGCTCGGTGAAGTCGAGACCGTGGATGACGTCGTGGCTGAGGGCGCCGGCCTGCCCGCCACCCGGCGGCTGCCAGGGGTGGTCGATGTTGCGGCGGAGAAGGCCGAGCAGTTCGGCCTCGCTCATCGCTTGCGTCGCCGCCCGGGCGTCCCGGTCGGCGTACCGGTTGAACGAGAACCGGGCCCGGACGATGCCTGCCATCACCTGGATCGCCTTGGTCCGGTACGCCATCGTCATATGGGCGACCACCTCACGGACCCGCCAGCCGTCGCACAGGGACGGCGTGTCCCACTGCTCGGGCGCGAGGTCGCCGAGGAGGTCGGCGAGCCGCTCCCGCTCCGCACGGGTTTCTGTGGTCAGGTGGGCCGAGTCTGTCTCCATCAGGCCGTCCTTCCGCGTCGTAAGGGTGTTCATCGACTTGTACGACGCGTAGTGCGGCAACTCATCGCTCACATGCTGACGTGCTCAGCACCTCGAAGGAACTCCGGGAGACCGAACTCGGCGAACCGGTCCTGGGTACCAAGGAACGTCACCATCCGGGCGATCTGGCCGTCCCGTACGTCGACCGCGACGAGCGCGAACGGGTGGAGGGCGCCGTCGTCCCCGGGCCGGTACTGCCCGAACCCGGGCGCACCGTTGACGCGGCACGGCATCAGCCGCGCGCCCGCACAGGAGTCGGCGGCCCCGACGGTCGTAGCGATCCTCCGAGCGCCTTCCAGCCGCCACAGGAACGGCGGCATGGAGGCCACCGCGTCCTCACGCAGTATCGCGGTCAACCCGGCGACGTCATGGGACTCGAAAGCGGCCACGTAGCGACGCAGCAGATGACGCTGGCCGGCGTCTTCGGGGTCGTAGACGTCGAACGGATCAGGCCGGGCGGCTTCGAGTGAGGCCCGCGCCCGCTGCAACGCGCTGTTCACCGCGGCCACGGTCGTGCCGAGGATCTCGGCGGTCTCCTGAGCGCTGAACACGAGAACGTCCCGCAGCACAAGGACGGCCCGCTGCCGGGGAGCGAGGTGCTGGAGCGCCGCGATGAACGCCAGCCGAACCGACTCCCGCCCCAGGACGACCTCACCGGGATCCTGCTCGCCCAGCACACGCGAGTCGGGCATCGGCTCCACCCAGGACTCCGGAGGCAGCGGCGCACCGAGCTCCGGCCCCGCCGACCCCACGTCCATCACCAAGGCCCGCCGCTTCGCCGCCCGCAGCATGTCGATGCAGACATTGGTGGCGATCCGATGGACCCACGTACTCAACCGCGCCCTGCCCGGGTCGTACTGCTCCCACTTGGACGACGCCCGAATCAGAGTCTCCTGAACCGCGTCATCCGTATCGGCCGCGGACCCGAGGAGCCGATAGCAGTAGCCGGTCAGCGGCCCCCGCAATGCCTCCAGCTCCTCGACGGCCAACCGACCTCCTCGCACGTCCCACCCCCCAACGAGTCATCCCAAGTCTGCCGCACCCCTCTGTAGAACTCTCGGACCCAGCCGCTAAGTGCCAGTCACCGATGACCAGGTCCGACAGTGCCGACCCGGCGTGCACGAACGCCATCGATTCGATCACTGCCGAACCCTAATGCGGCGAGCACCCCCATCAGGGCTTGGCAGGCACTCGGCCGACGACCGTCCAGGGGAGCGGTGGTCTCAGTCGCCGGTGGGTGGGGACGGGGGTTCTGCTCGCGCTAGCCAAGACGTGAGCAGTGTTTCGAGTGCTTCGGCCTCGCTGGGGGGCAGCAGGTCCAATAGGCGTCGCTCGTTGCGCATGTGGTCGGTGAATGCGCGGTCTATCAGTTCGCGGCCGGGCCTGGTGAGGGCGACGATCCGGCTGCGCTGGTCGTCGTCGGAGCGGCGGCGGGTGACGAGCCCGGCCCGTTCCAGGCGGTCGAGTCGCTTCGTCATGGCGCCGGTGGTGACCATGGTGTGGACGGCGAGTTCCCCAGGCGCCCGTTCGTAGGGCTCGCCGGCACGGCGCAGGGCGCACAGGACGTCGAACTCGCCCTCGCTGAGCCCGTAGCGGTCGTAGACCGCGCAGAGTTCCTTGGTGAGATGCCCGGCCAGACGGTGCAGGCGGCCGATCACTCCCTGTGGGGTGACGTCCACGTCGGGACGTTCGCGGCGCCAGTCGGCCTGGATGCGGGCCACGTGGTCGAGCGGTTGCCGGTCCTCCATGGAAGGCAATATATCTTCCGGGGAAGCTATATTGCCTTCCGTGGAAGCCAACTTGCGCTGGGCGGCCGTCACGGCGATGGCGCCGGTGGCCTGGGGGACGAACTACTTCGTCACCCGCGGATTCCTTCCTCCCGACCACGCGCTCTACGGAGCGGCCTTCCGGGCACTGCCCGCCGGGCTCGTCCTGCTGGCCTTGTCCAGGACGCTGCCCCGCGGCGCATGGTGGTGGAGGTCCGCCGTGCTCGGGCTGCTCAACGTGAGCGTGTTCTTCGCCCTCATCTACATCGCGTCACAGTTGCTTCCGACGAGCGTCGCCTCGACGGTCATGGCGACGTCCCCGCTGACGATGATGCTCATCGCGTGGCCGCTGGTGTCCGAGCGGCCCCGGGCCGCCCCTCTGGCCGGTGCCGCGATCGGGCTCGCCGGGGTGTGCCTCATGCTGCTCGCGGGGACGGACACCGTGAACGTGGGAGGGGTCCTGGCCTCCGCCGCCGCCATGGTGATGTCGTCCTTCGGATACATCCTGGCCAAGCGCTGGAGTTCCGACGTCGATGTGCTCGCCTCGACCACTTGGCAGCTCGTCGCCGGCGGTCTCTTCCTCCTCCCGGTCGCCGCGGCGGTGGAGGGCCGTCCGCCCGCGGTCTCCATGCCGACGCTCCTCGCCTTCGCCTACGTGGCCCTGGTCGCCACCGCGCTCGCGTTCGTCGCCTGGTTCGCCGGGCTGCGGCACCTCCCCGCGGGCACCGTGGGCCTGATCGGACTGCTCAACCCGGCGACCGGGGTGCTGCTCGGCACCGCGCTCGCCGGCGAGGCGCTGACCGTCCACCAGGTGTGCGGACTCATCCTGGTCCTGGCCGGAGTCGCACTCGGCCGGCCCGTACGGGCAAGGAAACGCGTACATTCCGTTCAGTGCCGTTCATGTGCCCTCTCATCGGAGACGCACCGGAGCATGTCGTCGACCGGTTCGAGGCGGACGCGGAAATGCCGGAGGACGGGGGCCTGCTCGGTGATGCGGTAGCCGGGGACCTTGCCCGGCTCGCCGGCGATCTGCGCGAGGACGTCGCCGACATGGTCGAGATGCCCGCGGGTGTAGACCCTGCGCGGCAGCGCGAGACGAACCAGTTCGTGCGGTGCGCTGGCGACCGGTTCGCCGTGCTCGTCTTCCCGGCCCAGATACAGCGAGCCGAGTTCGACCGAGCGGATGCCGCCTTCCAGATACAGCTGGCAGGCGAGCGCCTGGCCCGGGAAGCGGTGCGCGGGGATGTGTCCGAGCAGGCGTCCGGCGTCGAGATAGACGGCGTGCAGTCCCGGCGGCTCGACGATGCCGACGCCCGCGGCGCGGGCGCGCGCGGCCAGATGGGCGGCGGCGTGCTCGCGGGACGCGAGGTAGGCGGGGTCGAGCGCTTCGGCCAGCCCGACCGCCATCATGTCCATGTCGCGGCCCGCGAGCCCGCCGTACGTGGGAAACCCCTCGGTGGCGATCAGGAGCGGCTCGCACCGCCGGGCGAGCGCGCTGTCGCGCAGCCCCAGGAACCCCCCGATGTGGACGATGCCGTCCTTCTTGCCGCTCAGCAGGCAGCCGTCGGCCAGACGGAAAGCCTCCTGCGCGACCTGGTGGGGAGTCCTGCCGCGGTAGGCGGCCTCCCGCCGGGTGACCAGCCAGGCGTTCTCGGCGAACCGCGCCGCGTCCAGGAACAGGGGGACGCCGTGGCGGCGGCATACCGCGGCGGCCTCGGTGAGGTTGGCCATGGAGACCGGCTGGCCGCCGCATCCGTTGTTCGTGACCGTCATCAGCACCAGCGCGACGCGCGACGCCTCCGGGCCGTCGAGGACGGCCCGCAGCGACTCAAGGTCGATGTCGCCCTTGAACGGTGCGGCGCCGTCCACGTCCCGCGATTGGGGGCATGGGAGGTCGCGGGCCTCCCCGCCGGTGAGTTCCACGTTGGCGCGGGTGGTGTCGAAGTGCGTGTTGCTGAGGGTGATCTTGCCGGGCCCCACCAGGGTGGAGAACAGGACGCGTTCGGCGGCGCGGCCCTGGTGGACCGGCAGGATGTGCGGGTAGGACGTCAGCTCCCGGGCCGCGTCGCGGAAGCGGTGGAAGGACCCTGACCCGGCGTAGGACTCGTCGGCCGCCATCGCCGCCGCCAGCTGGCCGGCCGACAGGGCCCCGGTGCCCGAATCCGTGAGGAGGTCGATGGTGACCTCCTCGGCGCGCAGGTCGAACAGGTTGTAGTGCACCCGCCGCAGGGCCGCCTCGCGCTGCGGCCGGGTCGTGCGCGGCAGGGGTTCGACGGCCTTGATGCGGTACGGCTCCATCCGCCCGGTCACCCGCCGACCATCATGGGGCCGGGTTCACCGCCGCCGGATGCGGCGGGCGCGCTCCGGCGAGGGGGGCGGACCCGGTACGCCTCCGAGGACAGGTAGACCGTCACGCGAGGCGGGCTCGGGGCGGCATGGGTCAGTGTCACGTAGGCGATCAGCCCCACGCCGGCGTCCAGGGGGCGGGACGTCACGCCGGCGAGCGCCCGGTGCAAGGGACGGCTGTCGATGCCGTACCGGTGCAGTGCGGCCACCGCGCGGTCCCTGGCCTGGCGGTCGTCCTCCACGTAGTCCCGCACGGGGACGTGCAGCGAGTAGCCGCTGGGCCGGTCGGGACATGCCCGCGTGAACGAGAAGCAGGAGACGAGCGGACGTCGTCGTAGCCGGCGCTCGGCGGCGATGAGGCCGACGAACTCCGCCACCCGGCCGGGGTGGTCTCCAGGCATGGCACGGGAGGCGGCGGCGGCATCGGCGGCGGAGAAGTCCCGGTGCGCCACATAGACCTTGACCCGTGGAGCGGGCCAGTCTCCCAGGTCCAGCGCGAAGAACAGGAAGCCGCCGGGGCGGTCGGCGTATCGCCTCAGCGCTGGGAACGCCTCCCCGTACCCCAGGCGGGCGAGCGCCTCGGCCACGGTGTCGGCCGAGCGCCCCGGGCCGTGCGCCGCGGGGTTCAGATAGACCTTGGCCCGGGGACGGCCGTCCGGGAACTCCAGGGCCAGCCACAACGCGAACGGCCCGTGCGGGGTGGCGGGGAGGAAGAGGTCGGAGAGCATGTGCAGGCGGGCGCACGACAGGACGCCGCGGTCGGCCAGGCGCTCGGCCACCCCACGTCCGATGCGGCCGCTCCGGGCCATGTCGTCGGTGTAGCCGGGCTCCAGCAGCACCCGCGGGACCGGCGGCGCGCCGGGAGTGAAGGCCAGCGAGAGCTCCACCGGCGAATGGTCGTCGGACACGAGGCTCCGCGCCGGCGGCGGATCGAGCAACGACAACCGCGAGAGCGGTTCCAGTGCGGTGTCCAGCAGAGGCCGGACCAGGTCCCGGGCGGTTCCGGCCGCCTCGCACAGTGCCGCCGTCTGCCGCTTCACATGCTCGCCGAGCCGGAGTTCGGTTCCGCCTGGCGAGCACGCACTGTCGCGGGGCACGGGACCGTCCGGATCAGGGATCGGGCCGCTGCCCGGTACGGCGCAGCGCCGTCTCGTCCCGTCGGCCTGCTGGTCGGGGCCCTCCGCGGCCGACGCGTCTCTCGGTGTCACACGGTGACGATGGCCGAGCGGGCCGTCACGCCGGTCGCCCGGCGGTCACGCGCCGGTCACCTCCCGCCGGGGCTCCGGCGGGACGGCGGAGATCTCCTCCACCACGGCCAGCGCCAGGCCGACGCAGTCCTCGGCCGCATCGCCGCGGCTCCAGGCGTCCGCGTACGACTCGGCGGCGAGCGCACCGCGGACCCGCCCTTCGGTCGCGGCGTGCGCGGCCTGGAAAGGCGCGAGGCCGATCATCGCGACCCCCGTCGACGTGCGCATCCGGTGCGCGGCGCCCAGCAGCACCGCCGCGTGCCGGTGGTGCCCGACGGCGGCGGCCGTCCATGCCAGGGCCTCCACGTCCCACACCGGCCCCCACTCGTCCTCGACGGCGCGCTGCCGGACGACGGCGTCCCGCAGGAGCGGCAGGGCGCGGACGGGTTCGCCGTGCCACAGCTCGGCGAGCCCCCCGGACCACAGCGCCCAGGATTCGAGCCATTCGGCCCGCGCGGTCTCGGCGTCCGCGCGGAAGACGTCGCAGGCGTGGAAGGCGGCGTCCCGGCCGCCGAGGAAGACGGCGGACATGGCCCAGAACATGGTGGCCATGAGGGCGTCGCCCGGCCGGTCCGCGGCCCGGAACCCCTCCCGGGCCGCGGCGAGCCTGCCGAGCGACCCCGGGTCGCCCTGGATGAGGAGGGCGTGCACACCTTCGAGGTAGGGGGCCTCGGGCGAGCCGGGGCCGACCGCCGCGCGGCACGCCGCCATGGCGTCGGGCACCGCCGCCCGGTCCCCCTGCACGATCACCAGGAAGGCCCGCATCGCCGCCGCGTGCGCGCTCTCCTCGGGCGGCGGCCGGCCGGACCGTGCCGACAGCCGATCCAGCCAGTGGCGGCCCTCCCCGATGGTGCCGCTGAAGAACCACGACCGCGCCCGGGTGAGACCGACCGCGGTCTCCAGGCCGGTCCCGGCGTGCTCGGGGGTGCCGGCGCAGAACTCCAGGGCGGCGCGGAGGTCGGGCAGCTCGCGGCGCAGTCGCCGCAGCCAGGCGATCTCGTCCGGTCCGCACCACTCGGTGGCGGCGCGGACCGCGAGGTCACGGTAGTGCCGGCAGTGCCGGATCCGGATCTCGGTCTCGCCGCCCCGCTCCCGGAGACGCCGCCACCCGTACCCTCGGATGGTCTCCAGCAGCCGGTAGCGGGTCCTGCCCTCCGCGTCGCCCGCCATCACGATCGACTTGTCGACCAGGCCCGCGAGCAGGTCCATCACCTCGTCGCGGGCGATGCCCTCTCCCGCGCAGACCGCCTCGGCGGCCTCCAGGTCGAACCCGCCCGCGAAGACCGACAGGCGCGCCCACAGCAGCCGCTCGCCGGACGAGCAGAGTTCGTGGCTCCAGTCCACCACGCCACCCAGCGTCTGCCGGTAGCGGCCGCCGCCGCGGCCTTGGGGCATTGCCAGCAGCCGGAAGCGGTCGTCCAGGCGGTCGAGGATCTCTTCGACGCCGATCGAGTTGAGCCGGACGGCCGCCAGTTCGATGGCGAGCGGAATGCCGTCCAGGCGGCGGCACAGCTGGACGACCGCGTCCCGGTTGCGGCCGGTGACGGCGAAGCCCGGAGCGGAGGCGGCGGCCCGGTCGGTGAGGAGGCGCACGGCCTCCTCGCCGTGGGCGCCGCCCTGCCCGCCGCCTTCCCCGTCCGGGACGGCGAGGCCCGGGACCACCAGCACGTGCTCGCCCGGCACCCCGAGCCGCTCCCGGCTCGTCGCGAGGATCCGCAGGCCCGGGGCCGCCCGCAGCAGCCGCAGCGCCAGCGCGGCGACGGCCTGTACCAGGTGCTCGCAGTTGTCCAGGACGAGGAGCACGCGCCGGTCGCGCAGGTGATCGGCCACCGCGTCGGCCGGGGCGCGCGCCGACTGGTCGCGCAGGCCGAGCGACTCGGCGACCGTCCGGTCCAGCTGCTCGGCATCGGTCCGCGGCGCGAGGACGGCCAGGTCGGCGAGCCACGCCCCGTCGGGGAACGACGCGGCGGCCTCGGCCGCGACCCGCAGTGCCAGCCGCGTCTTGCCCACGCCGCCGACCCCGGTCAGCGTGACGAGCCGGGCGCTCCCGAGCGTCCGCCGCGCCTCCGCGAGCGGGCCTTCGCGCCCGACGAAGGTGGTCGTCTCGGCCGGCAGGTTTCCCCGCCGGTGCTCTCGCGGCCCCGCGCCCGGGCCGGCCGCCGGACCGAGCTCGGGGCCGCGGCCAGGATCCGCCGGTGGAGGTCCTGCAGCTCCGCTCCCGGGTCGATGCCCAGCTCGTCCGCGAGCAGCGCGGCGACCGTGCGGTAGCACTCCAGCGCCTCACCCTGCCGGCCGCACTGGTAGAGCGCCCGCATGCGCTGGGCCCAGAAGCGCTCGCGCAGCGGATGTGTCCCGATGAGGTTGCGCAGTTCCGGCAGCACGTGGGCGGCGCGGCCCAGCGCCAGGTCGGCGTCGATGCTCAGCTCCAGCGCGTCCAGGCGCTGCTCGGCCAGGGTCGGGAGGACGTCCTGCAGCAGGTCGGGCGGCAGGTCCGACAGGGGCGCGCCCCGCCACAGCCCCAGTGCCCGCCGCAGCAGGGCCGCCGCGCGGTCGGGCGCACCGCCCGCCTCCAGCTCGGCGCGCCCCTGCCGGACGAGCGCGCCGAACCGGTGCAGATCCAGGGCGTCCCGCTCGACTTCGACCAGGTAGCCCCGGGGATGGGTCAGCACGATCTCGGCTCCGCCCTCGCCGAGCGCGCGCCGCAACCGCAGGACGTAGTTCTGCAGGGTGTTCCGGGTCTGCGCAGGCGGCTCCTCGCCCCACAACCGGCCCACCAGCGTGTCGACGGGGACGACGTGACCGGCGTCCACGAGCAGGGCGGCCAGCAGGAGACGGAGCTTGGCCGCACCGATGGGCAGCGGCACCCCGTCCCGCCGAACCTCCAGGGGCCCGAGCACCCCGAACTCGTGCCGCGCCCGCATCACACGATGGTAAACGATCCGCCATGAACACGTCACGGAACGTGACCACGCCGCCCGCACTCGACCGAACCGGCATGGGGCGAGCCGTCATCCGCCGCCGAGGGGGACCGTCACCCCGCGGGAGAACATCGAGTCGTGCAGTTCGATCGCCTTCAGCTTCGTGCCGCGGGGGACGTCGTAGATGAGCGTTCCCTTGACCGAGTTCCCCGGGTTGATCTGCTGGAGGAAGGACTTGGTGTCCTGCCCGGACCACATCGACGCCTCGGGGTCGGCCTCGAACTCGCGGTCCTCGGTGTCGATGAGCGTCTGGTTGTGGTGGGTGAAGCTGCGGGCCTCGTCGCCGATGTTCTTCACCGTCACGTGGATGAAGACGAACTGTCCCTGGGCGGTGTCGCCGACGTATTCGTTGCCGACCTTCTTCACGCCCTTCCTCACCTTCGTGACGGTGAAGGCGAACTTGCCGTCCCGGTATTCGCGGCCGATGCCGTTCGTGATCTTCTTGGGCTGCTTCTCGTCCTTCTTCTCGCCGGCGTCGCCGCCGGCCGGCGCGGAGGCCGCGGGGGAGTCGCCGGACGTGGCAGCCGGGTCGGCGGCGCCGCCGGTGGTGGCCACGATCGCCCCGCACGACGCCATCAGGAACAGCGTGGCCGCGCCCCCGATGGCGCCGTAGAGGCAGCCCCTTCCGCGCCGCTTCCGCGGTGGCACGGCGTACGGGGGCATCGGCGGCCCGGGACGGTGGTAGGCGTGCGGGCCGTGCTGGTCGGGGTTCATCTCGTTCTCCAGGGTTCAGGCGGCGATGCCGCCGGTGCGGTGCCACGCGTGCAGGAACGCCTCGACGAGGCCCTCGGCGCGGGCGGTGGAGTCGAAGGTCTCGGTGGCGCGGCGCCGGGCGATGGACGCCAGGGAGTCCGCGGTCTCGTTGAGCACCCGGTGGGGCCCGGTCGGGTCCTGCGGGCCGAACGTCCAGCCCCGCATGCCCCAGCGGCCGTCGCTGACGACGTAGCCGATCCCGCAGGTGCCCCGCTTCCAGCTCGCGTCGGTCGCGGCGACCAGCGGTCCCGGGAGCCCGGTCCAGCCTGGCACCCGCCCCTGCGCCGGGGCCCGGCCGTCGCGCCGTGCCGGACGCGGCGGCATCTGCGGGCACGTCGCGGGGTGCCGCCCGGTGCCGATGTAGTGCCCGGCCTCGCCGAGGAGCATTTCCGCGATCGCGTCGTCGCCATGCCGGACGGCGGCGAAGCACAGCCGCAGGAGCCGCCGCGCGACCCCGCAGCAGCCGCACCACGCGGCGCGGGTCGCGCAGGCCCGCAGGCGCTGGGTCCGCTCGGCGAGGCCGGGGGGCATCCGCCGCTGCGCGTCGTCGAACTCGCGCAGGGACATCGTCGGCACGTGCATCGTCATCAACTCCGCTGCTCTCAGGGGGATGCAGATCGCTGTACACAGGCAACCATAGGGTGAACTGTGAATGCAATCAACCTGTAAACAGTTGTGCGCTCCTGTGTGTGTCGGCGAGAGTCCGGCTGTGCTGGTGAACCAGATCAACCGCTGGAAGGCGCTAGGGTGAGATCACGGATGCGTGTCCGCTGATGGGAGTGCCGGTGTCGAACGATGCGACGGTGACCGCGGCCGATATCGCACGGCTGGCCGCGGTCGGCCGCGCCGCGGTGAGCAACTGGCGCCGCCGCCACGACGACTTCCCCCAGCCCGTCGGCGGGACGGCGGTCAGCCCGACGTTCTCCCTCGCCGAAGTCGAGGCATGGCTCCGCGGCCAGGGCAAACTCGCCGACTCGCCGGTCCGCGAACGCGTCTGGCAGACCCTCCGCGGCGCCGCCTACGGGGACGTCGAACTCGCCGACGTCCTCACCTTCGCGGGCGCCTTCCTCCTCTACCTGCGCGCCGACCCCGGCCACTGGCGCGACCTGTCGTCCGCCCCTGACGAGAAGATCGCCGAAGCCCTCCCCGGCGCCGTCCGCGCCCACACCGACCTGTTGCCGGACGCCCTGCCCGCCGACCCCGTCCCGCTCGTCCGGGCACTCTCCCAGCTCGTGGACGAACTGGGAGTCGCGGAGACCTTCGAGTTCCTCCGCACCCGTTACCTGGAGCACCACAGCCGCCGCGTCTACCTCACGCCCGAACCCGTCGTCCGGCTGATGCTCGACCTCGGCGGCCCCGCGCGCACCCTCCTCGACCCCGCCTGCGGCACCGGCGCGTACCTCGGCATGGCGAACGACCGGTTCAAGGACGTCGAGGAGCTCCTCGGGCAGGAGATCGACGACACGACCGCGCGGATGTCGGCCGTCCAGCTCGCACTGCGCGGCGCTCCCGCCGAGATCCACTCCGGCGACTCGCTCCTCGCCGACGCCTTCACCGGCCGGACGGTCGACCTAGTCGTCACCAACCCGCCGTTCAACGACCGGGGGTGGGGCTACGAGCAGCTGACCGGCGACCCACGCTGGGAGTACGGGCTCCCACCCCGCATGGAGTCGGAGCTCGCGTGGCTGCAACACGGCCTCGCCCACGTCCGTCCCGGCGGTGCCGTCGTCATGCTCATGCCTCCTGCCGTCGCGAACCGCCGTTCCGGACGCCGCGTCCGCGCCGAGCTGCTCCGCAGGGGCGCGCTGAGGGCGGTCATCGGCCTGCCGGCCGGCGCGGTGCCGAACATGGCCGTCGCGCTCACGGTGTGGGTTCTGCGTCGTCCGTCCCCTGGCGACCAGCCCCCGGACGACGTCCTCATGGTCGACACGTCGGCCGACCCCGCCGACTTCGAGAAGGTCGCCCTCAACGCCTGGAGGAAGTACCTCAAGGGCAAGGATGACGGCACCGACTCCAGCGTCGTCGTGCGCATCATCGATCTGCTGGACGACGAGGTAGACCTCACCCCTGCGCGATACCTTCCGCAACGAAGCGCCCCCACGTCGGAGGGATCGTTCACCGTCGCCCGTGAACTGCTGTCAGCGAAGGCCGAAGAACTCCAGCGGACGGCCGCCGAACTGTCGTTCCTGACCCAGTCCGAGGCACGCGATGACGTCCCGATGACGACGATCGGCGAACTCGCGAAGGCGGGAGTGCTGGAGGTCTGGCGCGCCTCAGGCAAGGTGAACATCGGCGAAGGGAACGACCCGGTCCTGACCCTGGAAGACCTGGTCGAACACCGGAAGCCCACGTTGACCGCCGCCGCGACCCAGGACGACCTCCGCCTGGCCACCGGCGACATCGTCGTGTCCCTGGCCGCACGCCATCCCGCCGTACGCGTCATGACCGAAGGCGGCGCCATCACCGGCCCCGGCCTGGCCATCGTCAGGGTCGACCCGTCCCGCAGCGATCCCGACTTCGTCGCCGGCTGGCTCCTCCTCGGCGCGCACGGCGCCCGGCTGCGCAGTTCCACCTCGTCCGCCCGCTACGACGTCCGCCGCGCCCGCCTGCCCCGCCTCACCTTGGACGAGCAAGCCGAACTGGGTCGCGCCTTCAGCAAACTGTGCGCGCTGCAGACCGCGCTGCGCGAAACCTACGACGCGGGCATCGACGCCGTCCGCCTCGGCCTGGAGGAACTCGGCGCCGGAACCCTCCGCCCGTCGCGCTGAGACGAGCGACCACGCCGCTGTTGCCCGGACCCGAGTACGCTGCGGGCACAGGCGGAAGGGGTGGGTTCTTGCAGCGGGGCGATGTCCTCGGAGAACGCGAACGGTACGTGCTCGACCAGCCGATCGGGCGCGGCGGGATGGGCGAGGTGTGGCGCGCCTACGACCGCTTCCTCGACCGCCGCCTGGCGGTCAAGTTCACCCGCGTGTCGGACGAGGCGCTCGTCGCCCGCTTTGAGCACGAGGCCCGCAGCACCGCCTGGTTCGAGCATCCCGGCGTCCCGACCGTCTACGACTACGGCAGCCACGAAGGAAGCTTCTACCTCGTGATGCAGTACGTCGACGGCATCACTGTCGCCAACGCCCTCGACGAGGTGGACACGCTCTCCATCTCCTGGGCCTCACTGATAGCCGCTCAGGTGTGCGCCGTCCTGACTGTCGCCCACCGCCGTCCACTCGTCCATCGTGACCTCAAGCCCAGCAACCTGATGCTGTGCCCGGACGGCTCGGTCAAAGTCCTCGACTTCGGCGCCGCGGTGGGGCTCGGCCCCGGCGACGTCCGCCGGACCACCACCGGCCTTGGCGCGCCCTACACGCCGGGCTATACCGCCATGGAGCAGGTATACGGCAGCCCGAGCCCGCACAGCGACCTGTACTCACTCGGCTGCGTACTCTACGAGATGCTCACCGGCCGCCAAGTCTTCCTAGGCAACACCCCCTACGAGGTGCTGCGCCGCCACGAGGAAGAACCACCGATCCCAGCGAGCCATCTACGTCCCGATGTACCGACTGGACTGGACGCCCTCGTCCTGCAACTCCTCGCCAAGCAACCGGTCGACCGCCCAGCGAATGCCGACGAGGTCTACCGTCGCCTCCTGGAGTTCGTCACCTCCCTCCACCCTCTGCCGGGCATCGTCGACACGGTCGCCCCGCAACATTTGTACGCCAACGCCATCAGCCGAATTCAGATAACCGGGACGGCCTCGCGCACGGAGACCCCTGCCGAGCCAGTCGAACTGCCCACTTTCGACGAAGTCGTCCAAGTGCGCGCGGAAGCAGGTGATCTCGCTGAAGAGGGCCGCTACACCCAGGCAGCGGAACTGCTCTCCGACCTGATCGAACCGGCCCGTCTAGCCATCGGGGATGA
The DNA here is from genome assembly GCF_014648675.1 of Actinomadura livida. Classification (GTDB taxonomy): domain Bacteria; phylum Actinomycetota; class Actinomycetes; order Streptosporangiales; family Streptosporangiaceae; genus Spirillospora; species Spirillospora livida. Next base: position 118,821 of record NZ_BMRO01000001.1, on the reverse strand, counting down.
AGACCCCGAGTACATGGGGCTTCGTCTGGACCTTGCCGATGTGCTCTTCCATGGCGGCGACTACCGCCGCGCTGTCCACGCCTACCGCGCGGCCGCCGTGACCTTGGCCGAGTGGTACGGGCCTGACGATCCCAACGTCCTGGCTTGCCGTGAACAGGAAGCGGTCTGCCAAGCCCGTCTCGGCGCGACCCGCGCCGCGCTCCGGCATCTCCAGGAGCTCCTGGATGACGTCTCCGGCGGCAGTCCCTACGACGCCCTGACGTTGCGCGTCCGCGAACGGGTAGCACGCCTGAAACTCGCCGCAGGCGAAACGGACCGGGCCCTCAAGGAACTGACCGGTCTCCTGGCCGACCTGACAGACCTTTACGGCGACGACCATCCGCAGATACCCGGCCTGCGGCTTCTCCTGGACGACCTCAACCAGGCAGGAACGGGCTAGGCGCATCCGCATACGAAACGTACAGATGGTCCCGCGCCCGCGTTGAGGCCACGAAGAGCAGGCACCGTTCCTTCTGGATGTCCTGCGCGTGTGCCTTTGAATCCTCATGCTTCGGCGTGATGGCCTTTGCCGCAGGCATCGACTTCTCGTCGGCGCCGATGACCGCGACACAGCGGAACTCCAGGCCCTTCATCCTGTGCATGGTCCCGACCTGCACACCCTGCGACTTGCTGGGCACCTGGTACGCCGGGATGCCTTCTTCCTTCAGCCGCTTCGCCGCCCTACGCGCCACCCACACGTACCGGGCCGCGACCCCGATCGCACTTGGCTCCACATCGGCGTCCAGCCAGGTTCGGACCTGCTCGACCAGCCCGTCCAATTCCGCGGCCTGGTCCGGATATCCCTTCACGACGGGACGCCGCCCGTGGATGGGGGAGCGGTAGCCCTCCAGCGTGTCCGCCGAATCATCGAGCCCCTGCGCCGGCGACAGCCCCAGCAGCGGCACCGACCAGGCCAGGATCTCCTGCGTGGTCCGGTAGTTGAGTTTCAGTTTCGTGCTGCGCCCGCGCACGTTGATGCCCAGACTCGCCAGCGAGACATGGCGGTCGTAGATCCGCTGATGGGGGTCTCCGACGATGAACAGGTCATCGGGCCCCTCCGCCACCAGCCGCCGCAGCAGCCGCCACTGCGCGGTGTGGATGTCCTGCGCCTCATCGATGATCACGTGGTCGTACTCGGGCCCGGCCACCAGCTCCGCCGCCTCATTGGCCAGCTGGGTGAACGTCGACTTCCCTTCGGCCGCCAGCCCGTCCGTCACATGCCGGATGGAACGCCACACGACCGACCGCTGCGCCTTGCCCAGCGGGACCCCGCGGCCGGTCCTCGTGCACGCGAGATAGTCCTCCTCGCTCTCCAGCCCCTGGGCCAGGACGATCTGCTCCCACTCCCGGCTCAGGAAGGACGGCGAGAACGGCGTCCCTTCGGCGGCCTCCTCCCAGAGCGGATCGAGGACATCGTCCCCGGCCACTGCGGGCCTGTGGTGCCTTCCCACGATCTCGTAGGAAAGCGAATCCACGTTCTTGACGTGGACCCGCTGCCGCACGTCCGGGTCGTCCACGAGCAAGGCGAGCTGGTCTTCCAGCGCCTCCGCCAGATTCCGCGTGAACGTGGTCAGAAGAACCCGGCCGCCCTTGGAAGCGAGGAACTTCGCACGATGAAGCGCTGTGACGGTCTTCCCCGTACCGGCTCCACCCGTCACCTGCGCCGGCCCGTTGTAGGAGGGCCGCAACGCCACCCGCCGCTGTATTGGATGCAGGAAGATCCGCCAGGTGTCGAACGGATGCGCGAGGATGTCCTGCAGCTCCTCCGGCCCGTTGACGAAGACGACCTGCCCGGGCGACCGGCGCATGGCCGCCACCAGGTCATCGGGGTCGACGTCGGACGGCTTCTCGTCCACCACCAGCGTCTTGGCGACCTCTTCCCACGCCTGCTGCGGATTCATGCCCTCGGCCAGCGCCAGCAAGGCGATGTACTGCGCCTCCGGCAGCAGCTTCTCCAGGGCCAGGAGATGCGCGTCCTCGGTCAGCAGCCGGACGAGCGGAATCAGCTCCTCGTCGATCCCCAGCCGGAGCAGGTCCTTGTCGAAGACATGCTCCAGCAGCCGCGACCGAGTCCCTTCGGCGACCTTCTCCAGCGCCGGCGAGATCTCCTCCAGCGCGACCTGGTCCCGCACCTCCAGCACACCGATCGCCTGGTTGACCGAGAACTTCCGGCTTCTGGCCCACGCGATCGCGTCATCGTGCGGCATCACCTTGAGCAGGCAGTACACGTCGCCCTTGTCCGGCGCCAGCACGACCCCGCGCCAGAACTGGTCGATCCGGATCGTCCGGATCCGCGGGTCCTTGGCGTTGTTGAGCTTCTCCAGATGCAGCCCCGCATGCGTGTGCTCGGCGAACTTGGCGATCGCCGCGTCCACGCCCCTGCGCACCTTCGGCTCCAACTTGGCGTACTGCGGCATGAACGAGTCCGCAATAGCCAGGTCCGCCACCCCGCACCACCCTTTCTCCCCGCACTGACCCGCCGTCAGGCCCGGACATCCTAGGAGCACCCGCCGACCCCGGGATCATTGAACCCCGAACAACCTGCCGACCGCCTCCGGACAACCACGGGAACGCTCAGCGAATCAGGCGGGACAGGAAGTCCTGTGTCTCCTCGTCGACGGAGTAGATGAGCGTGCCGACCATGCCGCGCGTGAGCAGCACCTTGTAGGTGTTGCGGATCAGCTCCGCGGCCTGCGCGTCCGTCACCGTCTTCGGGCGGAGGGCGGGGTCCCGGCTGGCCTCACGCCGAATCACCGGCCTCCCGCCGCGGAAGACGAGGTCGGGGCCGAGGATGACGCCGTTCCAGTCGTACTCGAACCCCTGTGCGGTGTAGACGCAGCCCACCTGACCGAAGCCGCCGGGGTTCGTGGCCCACAGCTCGCTCGGCGGTGCGTCGCCCACCGCCCGGTCGCCCTTGACGTTCCACGGCCGCGCCCAGTCGCCGACGACGACGTCGGGGACGAGGGACCGTGCCTGTCCTCCGGCGTCCTCGCGCGGGTTGCTCCACGGCCAGCAGAATCCGGCGGTCATCCGGGCGGTGCGCCCGCGCTCGTGCTGGTCGCGCAGCAGATCCTCCATCTCCTGCGGGGACTCGGCGAGCGACACCTCGAAGTCGTCGTCGCCCGTCCACGGCTCGGGGGTCCGCCCGTCGAGTCCGAGCAGCCGCACCACCCACTCCTCGTACTTGCGGCTCCCGCCGCAGCGGAACTGCTCATCCAGCGAGACGTGCTGAACGTTCAGTCCCTTGCCCTCGGCGTGGGCGCGGATCTCCTCGAGCGTCCCCATCTCCCCAGGCCGGACGTTCTGGCGGCCGTCGAGCAGGAATACCGGGACCCTCGCGGCGTCGATCAGTTCGTCGACCTGCGGGCGGCCGGTCCGCAGCCGGGCCGGCGTGTATCGGTTCGCCGACTCCTCCCGGATGCGGTGCGCCTCGTCGCAGATCAGGACCTCGAGGCCGTTCCGGTCGGCTTCCATGAAGTTGTTGAAGTACTTGAACATCGCCTTCGTCTTCGGAGAGCCCTTGGCGACGTGCCGGCGCATCGTCTGCGTGAACGACTTCGAACCGGTGGCGTGCAGTACCGAGAGCCCGCGGCCGGACACCGCGCCCAGCAGCGACAGCGCGATCACGCTCTTGCCGCTCCCCGGACCGCCGGTGATCACCACGACGGTCTTCAGGTCCTCCTTGCGGGCCTTGTCGACGGCGTGCAGGACCAGCTCGTACGCCAGGCGCTGCTCGTCCAGCAGCTCGAACTGGTCGCGATCGCGGATCTCTTTGGCGGCGTGCGCCAGCAACTGCTTGGACGGCCGCACCTCGCTGCTCAGGAAGCGGTCGGCGGCCGAGTGTCCGGGGGCGGGCGCGAAACGGTCGCGCAGGTAGTCGATGAACGCACCGCGCGTCGACTGCGTGAACAACCGGGTCCGGTCGTCCTCGACGACGTCATAGAGATCGGCGACATCGCCCCTCGCCGCGTTGTGCAGGTATGCGACGGCGTGCAGCGCGTCCGGGTTCTTCGCCAGCTCGACGAGGAAGCCGAATATGTACTCGGCGTACCCCTTGGCCTGAAGCGCCGGATGGAGTTTCGGCTTCCCGGTCATGTTGTGGACCAGCACGCGGCTCGGGTCCTCGTCCCACACCTCGGCGCGGCTCCACTGCTTGAGCTCGACGACCACGTACGCGTCGCCGCCGGTGCGGCGGTCGACGCCGGCGAGGACCACGTCCGCTCGCTTGCTGGTCAGAGGCAGCTTGTACTCGATGAGCATCTCGACATGGCCGAGGCCCGCGGCGACGAGGTCCTGGGCGACCATGGGGAGGCTCCGTTCCCACGACCGCACCTCGGAACTCGAGACGGTGATTCCGTCCCTCATCTTCAATTGCTCGGCGAGCTTCTGCGCGAACTTCTGCTCGACGGGTGACAGCAGCGACTCGGCGGTGAGACGGAGAACCGTCACAGAACTTCCCCCAGGCAGCACGAATGGCTCGTGCGGTATGGGGGCGTGTCCTTCGTCCGCGTCGAGGACGCGTCCGTGGAAGCCCGTCGGGCCGCAACTTTCTACAGCAAAGGCTATATGTCGTGACCGACGTTTTCAGTCGGTCATGGGAGGTGCTTTACGCGCCGAACCGCGGTACGCGGCGGCGCTGTAGCGCCGCTCGCTTTCGTTGAGCTTGTCGTGCGCCGCCCGCATCAGGTCGACGCCGAGGACGTCGGCGAGCCGCGTGAGATAGATGGCGACATCGCCGAGTTCGGCTTTGAGTCGGGCGCCGGCCTCGGCGTCCGCCATCACCGCCGCCGATTCCTCGGGGGTGAGCCACTGCAGTTCCGCGACGAGTTCGCCGACCTCGCCGGCCAGGGCCATCGCGAGGTTCTTGGGGGTGTGGAACTGGTCCCAGTCGCGTTCCGCCGCGAACTCCCGCAACCGCTGGGCGAGCCTCCCGTTGTCGTGCATGCCCGCCAGGCTAGACCTCCTCGTCCGAGGTGGCCGCGGGCCACTCCAGCGTGGGCGCGGACAGCAGCAGTTCGGCGACGACCAGGTCGATGCCCGCGAGTTCGGGCGCCAGCATGGCGAGCGGCAGCCACCACTTGCGCGTCGACCGTTCGGCGCCGGCGGCCTCCTCGTCCCCGCGTGCCGCCAGCCGTGCCGTGAGGGCCATCGCCGCCGACGCCGCCGGCAGCAACTGCCAGCCCGCCGCGGCCTTCCCGGGGGCACGGCGGTCGATCTGCTCGGTGAGCCGGGGGTGGCTCGACTTCGCGATGACCTGGCGGACGTGCGTCACCAGGTCGGCTGCCTGCCGAGCGAGCGACGCGGCCGTCGCCGACCGTCGCGTGTCGAACAGCCGCCGTGCCGCCGCGAGCCGGGCGTCCGGATCCAGCAGGGTCCGCGGGACGACGTTGGCCGCGCTCCAGACGCTTTCGAGCTGCTGGGGGTTCATGTGCGCGAGCCGCGCCGCCTCGGGCCCGAACCGGCCGACTCCGGCATGCGGGTCACGTCCGTCGCGGAGGACGGTGTCCAGTACGTCGCCGCAGACGTCCCGTGCCGCGTCCACCCAGTGTGCGTCGCCGAACGCGGCGAGCAGCGCGGCCGCCGCCGGCGCCGTCGACCAGAGCTCCCGGACGACGCGCGGATCCGGGCCGGGACCGCCCACATCGAAGGCGACGGCGGCCAGCCCCGTCCTGACCAGCAGTGGGACGACACGTTCCGCGGCCGGCATCGCAGTCGGCAGCGCGCTGAGCGCGGCGTTGGGCGCGGCCGCGAGAAGTCTCTCGCAGGGACCGGCGATGTAGGGGGCCGCACCCGCGTCCTGGAGGTCGTCGTCGAGATCCACGATCGTCCAGAGGCGCTCCATGCGCTCGATCCGGGCGGGCGGCGCGGCGTCGCCGACGAGGAACTCCCCGAGCGCGGTCTCTTCCTCGTCGCCCGCCTCGTACACGCCGGGCCGGTCGCATGTGAGCGCCTGCCCGGACGGCCACCGCGGCCAGTCGGTGAACGCCCACGGGTCCTCGACCTGCAGCAGCACGCTCACCGGGCCCGCGTCCCGCAGGTCCGCGGGCAGCACGATCCGGTTCTCCGTCACCGGCAGCAGGACGGGCCGCCGCCACGGCGCGGTCACCAGGTACACGCCTGCGGTCAGACCCTCGATCTCGACCGCGTCCTGCAGCAGCAGATGCCCGCCTGCGTCGGACACTCCGGTGGCCAGCCGCCTGGGCCGCACGTACACCAGCGGTGTCTCACCCAGCAGCAGCTCTGCGCGCTTGAACTCGCCGACCGTGTCACGAAGCTTGATCAACGGGTATCTGGCCATGCCGCCGCGCTGCGAGCCGCTCGGCTCGAGCGTCTGGGCCGTCCCCGAGCTGGTGAGCACGTTCAGGGCGGGCAGCTTCGACGCGCCCGGGAGCCGCACCAGCAGTTCGCCGGGCTCGTCGAACGATTCGCTCGTGAGCCGCAGCGGACCCGCGCTCCACACCGCCCCGACGTCCGGATGCTGGTGCAGTACCTCCAGATGCGGAGGCGTGATGACGAGCGGTTCACTGCCGGACGGCGCCTGGAAGCTCACCACGCGCGCCCGCTCCCGCGCGTCGAAGTGAAGTTCCCGCGGGACGACACGGGCTCCGGGCCCCGCCCTGACGTCGGCTTCGGCGGCCGAGAGCCCTCCGGCGGCGAACAGCCGCACCTCCGGGTGGAAGGAGACGCGGAGCCCTTCCGCCACCACCACCGACCTGCGTGCGCCTCGGCCCAGCGGTCCCCGGACCACCACGTCGTAGGCGCCCGCCAATGGCCGGGGGAGCCCGTCCCAAAGGTCGTCGACGCTGACGGGACCATCGGACGTGACGTTCCGGGACCCGACCATGCCCCCCTCGCCGCTCGAACGCACCTCGATGCGCCAGGTGGTCTCCGTCCCGATCCCGGGAAGCCATACCTTCGGCGGGACGGCATGGACCGGCGAGCCGTAGGGCGTCGTCACCCCGTGCACCGGCTGTTCGGTGATGACGCGGGGCCGGACGAACCCGCGAACCGTCCTGATCCGGTCCAGCCCGATCGAACGGACCTGGTCGAGCTCCAGAAGACGGAGCCGCCACCCCGGCCACCCGAGCGGCATCGCCGCCTCCGCCCGCTCGTCGACGGGGCCGTCGACCGAGAGTTCGCGCTCCTCGGGATGCAGCACCCACACCGGTTCCGGCGGCAGCGGCACGTTCGCCGGTATCTGCCGGCCGTCCTCGGTGAACACCAGCAGCGGGTCCCGCGGGTCGACGACCTGCGGTGGCCAGCGCAACCCCGGCGACGTCGGGCCGGTCGGGTTGCCGACGCGGTTCTTTGACCGGGCGGTGCGGCCTGTCCAGGACGGAATCCTCTCACCCGGTTCGGCGGCGAGCAGACCGGAGCGGACGTCGGTGGAGCGCCCCCGGCTGCTTTACGCAGGCCAGTTCCGTTCCAAGGACCGCACCGCGGGTGCGCTGGCCGAACTGTTCGGCACCCTGGTCTCGGCCGAGACGGTCGCGGCGATGACCGCCCGTGCCGCCCCGGGAACGCGCACGTTTCTACGGGAACTGCAGGCGGTCTTGGACCACCACGCCCGGTCCGGCGGTGAAGACTCCTGGTGTTGGGCCGAGCAGGCCGCCGACGCACTGCGCACCATGAAAGGCTCGATGAGGCGCTCGCCCACGACGGCACGCTGACCAGCCTCGGCCTGCTCGACGCCCTCACCCGACTCACCAACGGGAACCCCTGGCTGCCGGCCCGGACCTGAAACTGCTTACCTGATCCCAAGCACCTGCCCAGTTAGCCCTGACCTTCTTCATTTGGTGTGCGAGTCGAGACGAGCCGGGTATATGTGCTTCGGCGCGTCGCGCAGTCTCTTGCCCCTGCTGTGCTGTCCCGGTCCAGCGCCTATTCGGCCAAGCAGAGGCGAGACGTCTCATATGTGAACTTCTTACCTCTTGACCTGTTCGCCGGTGAGGTACCATCATGGACCCATGAAGGCTTATGTCGGCGTCACGGACGGAGAATGGTCCAATTTTCTCGCGCAGCGGCCAACAATTAGTGAGGTTAATTTTGGCGTCCTTCAAGTGAGCACGGTTTTAATGTCCTGACACCGGGTGAGCCGTTCTTTTTCAAATCGCACTATCCGGAGAACCGCATTGTAGGCGGAGGGTTCTACAGTGGATTCGCGCGTCTCCGTCTATCCGAAGCGTGGGCCCTCTACGGCGAAGGCAACGGTGCAGCCAGCCTTGATGGGATGAGACGGCGGATCGGATTTTACCGTAAAGCATCAATCGCCCCAAGTGAAGATCCCATTATTGGATGTATCCTGTTGCGTGATGTTCGGTTCTTCTCGTACGGGGAGCGCCCGGAGCCACCTCGTGACTTCAAGCCCAACCTTGTTCAAGGTAAGAGCTTCGATCTAGGGACGCACGGGGAGGCTGAGTACTTTCAGTATCTCCTTTCAAGGCTCATTGGTCATGAGGTTGACGTCGACCTGTCCGTTTCATGGCACCGTCCAGGCCCAGTCTATGGAGATAAGCGCTTGGCTCCTCAAAGGCTGGGGCAAACCGCCTTCAAAGCGGTCGTGCTGAATGCTTATGAAGGCCGTTGCGCCGTTACTGGAAGTAAAATTCGCCCCGTGTTGCAGGCAGCCCATGTTCTGCCGCTACCCAAGGGTGGGGAGCACCGACTCGACAACGGCGTTCTGTTGCGATCTGATGTGCACACATTGTTCGACCGTGGGTACCTCGGCATCGACCCCAAGTACCGGCTAATGGTGAGCCCTCGACTTCGCGATGAGTTCGGTAATGGCAATGAGTACTTTCAGTGCAAAGGTAACGGCATTTCCACCCCACGACGTCGCCGTGATCGCCCTAATGCGGAATTTTTGGAGTGGCACGCGGATACTGTCTTCCGTAGGTAGCGGATGACCTTACGTTTCGCCCGTGCTCCTTGCCGGGCTTGCTGAGGTGTCGCCATGGGCGCAGCAGTGGCATGGTGAGGTCGACCCGGCGTTCGGGCAGAGCCCGGTCGACGCCTACGCCATGTACCTGGAGGATAAGCAGCACGAGTACGGAATCTCAGACGACGATCTCAAGAACTCGCGCCCAGAGAAGCCCAAGTGCGCCGGCCGCAAGAAGAAGCAATCTTGATCTCCGTTCTCGCGCCACGGTCGCGGCCGCTACCGCGGAGGCCACTGGTCAGCGGTGGGCGGCCCTACCCGCCCACGTCCGATGACTGGTGATCGTTGGCACCAGGCCAGCAGTTGCTCTGCGCGTGCCGAACGCCTTGCCGTCGTAGAAGCGCAGCCGCTACAAGCCTCACGGGATGTCTGTAGCGGTGCTGCGCAATTGTGTGGGAGCTATCGATCGGGGACTAGCTGCTGGGACGCGCTGAAAGGCGTCTTCACTTCGCGCGGATCGCGTTCAGGAGGACGCTCCACTCCGAACGTGTGAATTCGATGATCGCACCCTTGCCCTGTTGTGTGGAGTCTCGGACGCCGATTGTGCCAGAGGTGCAACGGCCTGCCTCAACGCAGTGCCCACCAGCTTCGCTGTAACTGGACACTCGCCACGCTCCGAACTTCTTGGTCATCCACCTGCTCCAGTTGCCTTACAGGTTAGTCGATCGGCAGCCTCGGCAAGACATCTGAGGCTGTCCTCCGAGGATAGAACAGCCTTGCTTAGAAGGTCATACCTCCTGGTGTGCTGATCGACCTCGTCAGATTCCGTGTATGCGAGGTCGTGGCTGGGAGCGTCCACTATGACCATTGGAGGGTCTCCTGGGTCTGGGAAGGTGTAGAGGGAGAAGGCGGATCGCGGGACGGCGACGCCTTCCATGTATGCGTCGACGGGGAGTACAAGCACGCTAAGGCTGGCCTCGGACGTAACGCAGTTGATCAGGTGGTGCACCTGGGCAGCCATGATCTCGATCGGCACGCTGATGCGCCGCAGGACTACCTCGTCAAGTATGACGTCGTAGCTGGGGCCGTCCGGGCTCAAGATGAGTTTCTGACGGCGTTCCCGAGCCTCGATCATCTTGGACGGGCTGAAGCCGAGTGCTCCCTCAGCGCGCTTGGGCTTGACGAGGGCCGAGCTGAACTCGAGGGTCTGGAGCAGACCAGGCACCGTGGTGTTGTTGTACTCACGGATCGTTGCTGCACCTGACTCGATGTCGGCGTAGAGGCGCTGGCGTGTTCCCATAGCGTCGCCGTAGCGATCCCACCATCCTTTGGTGGATGCGTCGTCGGCGAGTCGGACGATCTCCTCCCACTTCGTGCCTGTGATGCCGAATGCATCAAGGATCTTGATTACATCGCCGACGTCGGGACGGCCGTAGGCGTTCTCCAGGCGGCTGATCTTCGTGCGGGAGTAGTGGATGCGCTTGGCGAGTTCGTCCGCCATCATCCCGCGCTCCTCCCGGAGTTCGCGGAGTACGGTCGCGAGGCGCTGGCGTCGTACGAAGGGGCTGACCATGTCGATCCTCCGGGGGAAGTGAGGCGTGACCGTCCAACTACCCTATGTACATGAAGGTCAGGGTCCCCCGCGGGCAAATGAACGGGTGGTCAGGCCGAACAGGGCCACAATTTTCTATCGAACGCGCCCGTATGTGCTCGGACAGTCGACCGAACCTGTCTCACGCTCCAAACGGCGCGCCAGCTCGTCGGTCCTGTTCCTCCCTGATCACGCCCTCCGCGCAATGCCACGGCACCGACACCCGGTCGACCGTCCCCCTGGAGATATGCCTGTCAGGAACTGATACGTAGACCACGTCGCTCTGCTCGGCCCGGCCTGGCAAAGTGAACGGGAGCCTTAGTCTTCGCTATCCGCATATTGGCAGACCTGGCGGGCCCCCTTCTGTGACCGATACACCCAAGTTCCAGCCTCTCTACCGGGGGAGGGGGTAGAGGCGCTAGAATTTCTATCCCCTCGCCACCGAAGTATCAGCCGGCTCGCGCCCACTTCCAGTCGGCTTGGCTGAGTATGCGTGACGTGAGGGGAGCGGTGAGTAAGATGAATTCGGACCAGAAGGCGCGGGGCCATAGTGCGGGGTGCCTATCGTTCTTAGTCCTTTTTCTTGCCATCTCCCTCGCGAGTGGATGCCAAACCGGAGGGGACGGGCAATCGGTCGCAGGTGATCCCGGATCCGAAAAGGCGACCTCTAATCCGACTGTAAGCACCAAAACAGAATCACCTGCTGGTGGATCATCCAGTTCAAAAGCATCGCGCCCTGTTTGGAAGCCCGTCACCGCCAAGGAACGAGCATTCCATCGCAACATCATCAGTTCGATCGGGACCCCTAAGGAGCTTAAGCAAGGTGGGATTCCGCTGAAGAAAGTTAGGGAAGAAACTCCCAATGTCTATTGGGGAACGATGTGCTATGTCGGGCTCGGTGTCGAGGGTGATGAGGTTCATGTAGCACTTAGGAATTCCGCGAGGATTCCTTTGCAAACACTCCGCGACCTACCCAGGTGGTACGGGAACATGGCGGGCGACATGTGGGCTTACCGTGAATACACCTGGGTCCTCGTTGACTACAAGACCGCTAAGCCTCTCGTCTACTGATCAAGCGCCTTTTGTCCGCGCTTCCGAGGCGGGCGCAGAACACCGTGCGAGGGAACCCTTTCAGCCCAAACGTTCCGTCCGAGTGCGCGTTCCGATTAAACACCCGAATCCTGGCCTTGCTCGACCACGCCCCGGTTCCTGGCGAGAGCGGCGGAGTCCTTGACCAACTTCACCAACTCCGCCTCGTCGAGCTCCTCCTCCGAGACAAGAGCAACGAGCATGAGGAGCTGGGCGCGCATCACCGTCACTTCGTCCGTACCGAATGGCGGACGGCCGGTGAAAGCATCGTCGCCGAGGGAGTAGCGAATAAGGCTTTCAGCTACGCGAGGATCCAGCTCATGCGCATACTCCTTAAGGGTGAGGCGAAGATCAGCGACGAAGCGGATTATCTGCGGGACGGTGTAGGTCGGCGAAAATCTCAGCCGCAGGGCCTCGTTGAAGGCGTGGTAAATTAGGAGTGAATATCCGACGTTGTTCTCATTCTTGATTGTTTCCCCGTACCGCTCCAGCCACTCTTCAGGACCTTCGACCAGGAGCGCGAGCAATGCTTCCAGGTGCATGTCCGTGACGTGGCTGGTAAAACTGCCCGTCATATTGACACCCATCGGGTAGTTGGCCGTGTTAGCCGATGTGCTCGTCCGCCTCGGCGCGCGCCTTGGCCAGGAAGCTCTCAAGCTCGCTCTCACTGAGGTCGGCCTCTGCCGTCAGTGCTGCGAGCAGGAGTATTTTTGTGCCGAGCAGTGTCTCACCGTCGACGTCCTGGCTTATCGACCCCTTGCCTAGAGCATGCAGGACGACCTGTTCAGCGACAGTGGGGTCCATTTGCTCGGCCGCGACGGGGTGTGCTGAACGTTGATAGGCGATGAACTCGATGACTTCTGCATCGTCAACGACCTTGTCGTTGACGATGAACCTTCGGTCAACAGCCTCGAAGAATGCTGCAGTCACCAGGGCGATGTAGCCGGTCTGGCTTTCCTCCGTGTCCAGTTGGTCTAGGAGACGTTCGTGCTCATCCATCCGCCCCGCGAGTTGAGCTCGCAAGGTGGCTATCTGGTTATCAGTTATCGGCATGTTCGCTCCGTCGAGTAGGCCTGTAGTTCCGGTACATTTGTACCCCCCCACTGAGAAGTGCGGCGAAGGCAACAATCCCGTTGCTCATGGGATCTGTCGCGTACCCGGTATGAGGCTCGGGCTTAGGGGCGCCGACATCAGTCTTGGACTCTGCCTGTCCTGTCGGTGATGGTTTTGATTGAAGGTCCTTCACGCCTTTGATGATGTTCTTCGTAGCATCGAATGCGGTATTGACCCGGTCGTAGTTCTCCCATCGGCTCCGCTTTCCTTCCTCGGGGTCGGGGTTGCGGTCGACGGGATCGTCCTCGGGTGGACGGAGTTCGCCGCGTCCGGGAGTTCCATCTCGGGTGAGTTCGGGGAGATTGCGGTATTTGTTCGGTTCATCTTCTGTGGTGGCTAGCGTCCCCGGTCGACCTTCGGCATTCCTATCACGGCGCTCGATCTGGTTGCCGGGCATCTGTTCGTTGAACTGGACGACGGGTGATGTCCAGCGCGTGACGCCTTCCTCCGCTGCCGGTAGCCAGGCGACCCGGAAGAGGGGGGCGTCCCCCGGTTCCGGGTTCTCGGAGGCGCGGACCGGGGCTTCGGCGGCCTGCTGTGTTTCGCTGCCGCTGTCCTGCTGGTCGGCGGGAGCGGGCTCGTCCTGCGGAGTGTTGTCGTGACCGGCCGGTTGGTCATCGGCCTGGGGCTGCTGTTCGTTGCCGGCTCCTCCGCGGGAATCGTTCCCGTCGTCGCCGGGTACGCGGCCGTCCTGCTGGGGGAGTGGCTGATGGTCCCGGTCTTGCGGATCCTCTGGCTCCGTTTCGCCGGTCATCGGCCGGTCTTCGTCGGTCTGCGGTTCGGCCGGTGCGTCCGGCCTCTCGTCGGCAGGTCCGTCATAGGAAGGCTCGGCCTTGTCGTCCCGGACCTCCCCGCGCGGTTCCGTACCCTGCTCCGGCGTGAGTTCGCCGGTGGCAGCCGCGTAGGGCTGCTCGCCGCGTCCGTCCGGCCGTGCCTGTCCGATCTCGGATCCGGAACGGTCGGTCTCCCGATCGCGGTCGCCGCTTCCGGCCTCGGTGTCGGACTCGGTCTCGCCGCCCGGTCCCCTCTCCGGGAGCTTCGGACCGGCCTGGGCGTCCGGCTCCTTGTCGGCGGGCTCGGCCGAGGAGGACTCCCCCCGGTCCTTCTCGCGTTCGTCCCGCTGCTCGGCGCCTGTCTCCTGCGGAGCTGTCTGCTGCGTGCCGGTCTCGGCGCGGCGGGCCTCCTGCGCCTCGCGGGCGGCGCGGAGGCTTTCTAAGCGGGACGGCTGGCCGGGCGACCCTGGCCGGTCGGGTGGCGGTGCCGCCGGACGGTCCTCGGCCGGTGGCTTCTCGACGTTCTCCGCGTGAGTGTCGGTCCCGCCGGGCCGGTCGATGCCCACGCTTTCCACCCTTTCCGCCGGAGGAACGGAGCCCTGCCGCCGGGACAATCTGACAGCGAACCCATCGCCCTTTTCAGTGCATGTCGGACATGCATCCGGTGGACGTGCGGGGGCGGCCTCCGGAGGTGTCGCCGTCCATGTAATCGCGCACATTCATTTTCTGCACGTTCAGGCTCTGAGAGTTCACAGCCCGTATGTCCGAGGCGGCGGCTCGGGTCGTCTGTGGGCCGCGGTTTCGCGGGGAAACGGGATCAGTGCAAGACGTTCTGGACGAGAAAACGTCTATCTTCGATTGATTCGCCGGAGGCGTGCTCGGGACGGGCGGCGACCGGTTGGGCGGGACGGAAGCCGATCATTCGTCCGGCGATGAGTCGGCCCGCGGCGGTAGCCTGCGTGCCGCCCACGAAACCGGCGACGAAGAGGGACGAACATGGATCAGATGGCACGGGCGGGCGATCTCAAGGGGGAGCTGGTGAACTTCGCCCTGTCCGAGCGCTTCGACGGCCCGCTGAGCGAGCTGGTCCTGGACGCCTTTCCCGGCGGCGTCGTCAACGACGAGAGCGCCCTCTCCGCCGTCATCGAGGACTTCCTTTTCAACCACCGGCTCGAAAGCGGATCCCGGGTGGTGGAACGGTTCGTCGCCGAACGCCGGGACCTGGACGAGGCGGACAGGGCGCTGCTGCTGGGCTGGCTCGACAACGTGCAGGGCATGTTCGAGATCACCGAGCCGTATCGCGATGACGGTGTCGTCGCCTTCAACCATGTTGACGAGCTCACCTACCGCGTCCGCTCCAACATGGGGGCGGAGGGCGTTGAGGCCCTCACCCCCGGGACGGTCATGATCGGCGGGATCGTGCCCGTCGGCGACGAGTGGATGATCAGTGGCACGCCGACGGCCTTCCCCGCCGACCAGGCCGACGAGGTGCTGGCCGGGCTGCCCGGAATCGTCATGAGGTTTCCGGAGCGGGTCTTCCGTAACCCCGAGAAACTCGCCCAAGCCCGCGAACTGCAGGCCGAGCAGCGCCGGGCGTATATCGACCTGAACGGCGGTGACCTGATCGTCGTCCCCGGCGAAAAGGTCCACCAGACCCTGATGGCCTTGTACCGCCACATCTACGAGCGGGCAGGCAGCACGGACGGTCCATGGACGGAACCGGACCTGCCGCCGCTGCCCGAGGCATGGACCACCGCGGAAGACGTCGCGTTGATCTACGACGAGGAGGACGGACTGGGCTTCTACGTCGACTACCCCGTCGCGCAGCGCGCCTTCGCCGACCCCGACCTCATCCGGCGACGGCCCTACCGCGAGGTCATCTCCGCGTACCTGCGTGATGAGGGGATCAGCCCCGTCCCGATCCGGCGTCTGGTGGCCGAAGCCGGACCTGCCGCGGCCGACCGTGTGTTCCGGAAGCTGCTGAAGAGGTCCGGCTTCTCATGGGAGCGCGACGGTGAGGACCTGCTGCGCCGGTACAAGGCCGACTGGTACGCCGAGCCGCCGCTGCCCCGGGTGACGCCTTCCTCCCCCGCTCTCAGCCAGCGATTCCAGGACGCGAAGCGCTCGTAAAGCAAGCCGACCAGGTCAGGGGACTGGGAGCGGGCCCGCCCGGCGGCGGGCTCCCGGGGCCTGCCGCCACGGTGGCGTGAACATTCAGCGCGTGAGTGCTCGCTGCCGGCGCGCTCACCCGCCTCACCAACCGCCTTCCGTGGCTGCCCGTCCGGCCTTCCGCTGTGCCGCCCTGCAGTCTTGGGCGAGGGCGACGTTCGTGTTTCCGGTCAGGTGGGGCGGTGGTGGCGCCTGCCGGCGCTGTTCCGGGGCGGGTGGGTTGCGGCGAGGTGGTCGTGGAGCTCGGCGTGGCGGAATTGGTAGAAGGGGCCGACCGTGCGTAGCAGGCCGAGGCGGTGGCAGTCGTCCAGAAAGGGCATCAGTTTGCGGGGCAGGTGACCGGCCCGTGCCAGTTTCCAGGTGGCGAGCTGGTAGGCCCACCAGGCCCGGTGTTTTCCGAATGCGAGCCCGAATGCGAGCCCGAATGCGAGCCCGAATGCGAGCCCGAACGTGAGCCCGGACACGAGCTCGCCCGTGCCCCCGAGCGCGAGTGTGACCGTGATCCCGGCCACGAGTGTGGTCGTGAGGGCCATGGCGAGGGTGATGGTGAAGAAGCGGAGAAGGTTCAGTCTCCGGTCGGTGCGCCAGCTGCTCATCGGTGTTGTGGCGTGATAAGTCTGCGCTGGTGTCGCTGCCCAAGCCATGATTCCAAGCGCAATCGCGAGCGGGAGCCCGAACACGAGCCCGACCGCGAGCCCTTCCACGAGCCCTTCCACGAGCCCATTCACGAGGAAGTCCGCGAGGTTGCCCGTGTCGCCGCCCGCGGGGAATGAGGAGCCGTCCGCTACGAAGTAGCCGCCGCGGTCCTTGTAGTAGGTGTAGCCGTCCACGGAGAGGTAGTACTCCCCGACCTTGCCCGTGAAGACAGACGCGAGCCCGACCGCGGACCCGGCCGCAAGCCCGTGCGGGAGCCTGGCTGCGAGGTTGCGTGCGAGGGCGGCCGAGCGTCGGCGGAGGTGCAAATCGGCGTATCCGGGTGAGTCTTGCGCCCATGACCGTGCGGTAAGCCCGGCTGCGAGGCCGGCCGCGAGCCCGACCGCGAGGCCGGCCGTGAGCCCGAACACGAGCCCTTCCGTGAGCCCGTCCGTGAGCCCCTCCGCGAGCCCGACCGCGAGCCCGATGGTGAGGGTGGTGCCGAGGGTGATGATGAGCCGGGTGCTGGGGGTGAAGGTGCGGGTGGTGGCGGCCAGCCGCCACCAGGCCAGGTCGCGGGTGCCCTGGCCGCCGTGGCCGCCGGTGGCGGGCTGGTGGGTGAGGTGGTGGGCCAGGTATCCCAGCCAGTGGCGGACCTGGACAGGGTCGTGGCGGCGGCGAGGGCGGAACGGTTCGGCGGAGCTGTCAGCAGGGGGGCGGGTGGTGATCAGGGCGGGGATGAGCTGGTCGAGCAGGTGGGCCTGGAGCGCGCCGGGGGTGGGGAAGCGGGCCGGATCGGTCAGTGGGGTGGGGTCGGCGCCGGGTGCGGTGTAGACGGTGCGGACCAGCCACAGTCCCAGCGGGGTGGCGGTGAGGTCGGCCAGCGCCGCCGCCGGCCGGCCGGCCCCCTGGCCGAATGGGGTCTGGTCGGCCGGAAGTGCGGCGCGCAGCGCGGTCAGGGTCTGCTGCCAGGCCGGCCCGGGGGAGGGCGGCAGGCAGCGGGTGAGGTAGTCGGCGGCGGCCGCGGGTGTCAGCGGGCGTGCTTCCAGCACGGCGGCGGAGGTGATCACGTCCCCGGCGGCGCTGATCGCGGCGGTGAACTCGGTGGTGCGGCTGGTGAGGATGAGCTGGTCGTCCCCGCCCAGGGATCGGTTCAGCGCGGTGATCACCGCGTTCTGGGCGGGTGGGGGCAGCTCGTCCAGCCCGTCCAGGACCGGCAGGATGTGCCCGCGCCCGGCCAGTGCCCGTGCCACCTCGGCGCCCAGCTCCGGTGAGCGCAGCGCCGGATAGTCGCCGGTGAGCCGGTCGGCGATCCACTCCTGCAGCCGGGGATGGCGCCGGGTGTCCCAGCCGGCCACCGGCAGCAACACCGGGACCGGCTCATCGGCGGTACGGGTGGCCAGCAGCTGCAACAGCAACTGCACCGCCAGGGTGGTCTTGCCGGTGCCCGGTCCGCCCAGGATCACCAGCCGGCGCCGCCGGGTGCGGCGGAACCGGTCGGCCAGCGCATCGATGTCGGCGCTGGAGGCCGCCCACCACAACCGTGCCGACCCATCTGCACGCCCACCGCCCGGTCCGGCGGACGGATCGATGTTGACGGCATGGTCCATCAACTCGGCCGCCTCCGGAGTCCGCCACCGCACCGGGATCGGGTCGGGGTCATCCAGCGACCGCAGCCGCGCCTCTTCCTTCCACTGCTGGTCCACCAGCTCCGCCAGCACCTGCTTGGCCTGCGCCACGGCGTCTGCGGCCGGTACGGCGGCGCCACGCCCCCGGGAGCGCTGCCGGGCCCACCGCACCACGGTGACGAGGGCCACCGCGGCGCCGAGCAGGAGACCCCCGGTCAGCTGCGCGCGGTTCGCCGCCTCCCCCAGCCCGTCCTTGCCCTCGCCGAACAGCGGGGCGAAGGTCGTCCCGGCCAGCACCACCACTCCGGTCACCGCCGCCAGGACCGCCAGCCACGGCCCCCAGCCCTTGCCCTTACGCATGATTGCCATCTTGACGCCGACTCCCCGCGCCGCGCCGCCGAAGGTCAACACTCACCCCGTCCCGGTCCACTCGAAACCGACCGGAGGCCAGCCCGAAAACGGGGAGGGCCGCCCGCACATTCCGTTGGCGTGCATTCGGATTCGGTGCGCACGGACCGTCGATGCTCAGATTATGAGCGTGCCAATCAGCGGCCTGACGTGGGATTTCGCGAGTGCGTGCAGGTTCGCGCTGTGACGATGAACACGCACGATGACGAACCGGCTACTACGCGCTGAGGAACCCTCATGTCGTACCCGACACCTTTCCCATCTGTCCCCGCGGGCGCGCAGCGCTGGCGCCGCGCCTTCCCCGGCGAACTCGACCAGGCGCGTGCCGCCCGCCGCTTCACCTCCGCACTCCTCGCCGGCTGCTCCGAACTGGACGAGGTGCTCCTGGCCGTGGACGAACTCGTGGTGAACGCACTGAGGCACACGAAGTCCGGTCAGCCCGGCGGCGCCTTCACCGTCGAGATCGCCCGCTGGGACGGTGCGGTCACCGTCGCCGTCACCGACGAGGGCGCCCCGTACGAACCCACCGTCACCGACGCCGCCGCCGACGCCGAATCGGGACGCGGCCTGCGCACCGTGTCCCTGCTCGCCTCTGGATGGGGCTGGTTCGGCAACGACCGGTCCCGCACCGTGACCGCGTTCTTCTCCGCTTCCGCGGCAGAAGCGGCATGAGCGGCCGCGACCTGCGCGAATGGACCGTCCTCCAGGTGCGGTCCGCGATGACCGCCGCCATGCGCACCGACCCGCGCGCCCCCGACCCGCGCGCCCTCGACGCGCTCGCCGAGAAGAACGCCGGCTCCCTCGACCCGTACAGCCTGTCGTTCCTGCGGACCGCGCGGATGCTGACGCTCGCCACCTCCGCAGCGCTGACCACCGTCCTCACCGCGCACCGGTACGGGCGCGACCGCCACGACCGCCTCATCTGCCTGGCCTGCGGCACCGGCCGCTGCCCGACGGTCCGCGCCGTCTCCGACGTTCTGGCCGCCTACGCCCTCCAGGTCCACCCGGTCGACCGCCCGGAGGCTTGGCGCCGCGCCGACGACTACTACGTCCGCACCGCCGGTCACCCCGTCCCGCTGACCGTCGACTCCTTCGACGACGGCTTCATCGCCCGCCCCGGAACCCCGCCGCACGACACACTCGACAACGTCATCATCATCGACCGCAACACCGGCGCCCTGACCCTCTGGCCCGCCTACGACACCGACACCCTCGCCACCAGATACCGCACCTACAAACACGG
Organism: Actinomadura livida; assembly: GCF_014648675.1. Lineage (GTDB taxonomy): Bacteria > Actinomycetota > Actinomycetes > Streptosporangiales > Streptosporangiaceae > Spirillospora > Spirillospora livida. Next base: position 99,257 of record NZ_BMRO01000001.1, on the reverse strand, counting down.
TGATCCATGAGCAGCGGCCACCCGCGCGCCGACACTGCCGGCGTGCCGGACCGGTACGGCCTCCCATGCCGGCCGGCGGCCGGCACAGGCCCGAGCGAGGACGTCATCGCAGGCGCCCTGATCCCTGACTAAGCCTTTGCGGCAGGGCCTAGGATCTGACTACGCCGGGCGGGGAGCCGGGGACGGGTGCGGGCGCTGCGCGGTGAGCCCAGGGGGACGTTGCGAGTTGAGAGGGCCGATGACCAAGCTGTTGCGGGACCTCATCGAGATCCCGGAGCGGGTGCACTCCGGGGACCTGGTGCTGAAGCTGACCGCCGGGATCGCCGATCACCATACGGTGACGAACTACGTCGTGACGCCGCAGCTCGCCGAGTCGTTCGATCGGGCCCTGGGCATCGTGCAGTCGGCGGTGGAGACCGGAACCTCGCACGCCGCCTACATCGACGGCTCCTTCGGGTCCGGTAAAAGCCACTTCATGGCGATGCTGCACGCGCTGGTCAAGCATGATCCCGACGCGCGCAGCAAAGAACTGCTGCGGCCCGTGGTGGACAAGCACGACCCCTGGCTTTCCGGCCGCAGGATCCTTCTGGTGCCCTACCACCTGAGCGGCTCGGCGACCCTGGCGTCGGCGGTGCTGGGCGACTACGTCAAGCACGCCGCCCGGCTGCACCCCGAAGCGTCGCCCGCGCCCGTCTACCGCGACGACCTCCTCTTGGAGAACGCGCGCGCGCTCCGGGCGTCGATGGGGGACGAGGCGTTCCTCGCGGGCCTGCCGTCCACGGAGGACGACGAGTGGGGCAGCATCGGCTGGACGGCCGCGGAACTGGACGCCGCGCTCAACGCCCCGCACGGCGACCTGAAGCGGCAGAACCTCGTCGCCGACCTGCTGGCCACGCACCTCGCGGCCTACCGGCAGGCCGTCAGCGGAGACGCCGACGCCTTCGTCCCCCTGGACGAGGGCCTCGCGATCATCAGTCGGCACGCCAAGGAGGTGCTCGGGTACGACGCCCTCATCCTGCTGCTCGACGAGCTGGTCCTGTGGCTCAACACCCACCTCGCCAAGCCGGCGTTCGTCGCCGAGCAGGCGAGCATGGTCGCCAAGCTCGTGGAGTCCGCGGACTGGCGGCGGCCCGCGCCGATCATCAGCTTCGTGCCCCGGCAGCGGGACCTGCGCGAACTCGTGGGACGCGACGTCGCGGGCGCCCAGCAGACCTCGCTGTTCGACACCCTCAAGCACTGGGACGGCCGGTTCGACTTCATCAAGCTCGCCGACGCGAACCTGCCCGAGGTCGTCCGGCAGCGGCTCCTCAAGCCAAAAGATGAACGCGCACGGGCCGAGATCGAGGCCGGTTTCGAGCGGATCACGCGTGCGCAGGCGCAGGTCTGGGAGGCGCTCCTGGACTCCCAGGGCGGCGGCACCGACCAGGCCGCGTTCCGGTCGGTGTACCCGTTCAGCCCGGCGTTCCTGCACACGATGGTCGACATCTCCAGCGCCCTGCAACGGGAGCGCACGGCGCTGAAGCTGATGCTGCAGCTGCTCGTCGACCACCGCGACACCCTCCCCGCCGGTCAGCTGATCCCGCTGGGCGCGATCTTCGACGTGCTGCTGACCGGCGGCGTCGACCCGTTCAGCGACAAGCTGCGCTCGGAGTTCGACCAGGCCAAGAACTTCTACCAGGAGCGGCTGCGGCCCTGGCTGCTGGCCCGGCACCGCCTGACCGAAGAGGACGCCGCAGCCCTGCCGCCGACGCACGCGTTCCGCGGCGACGACCTGGTCGTCAAGACGCTGATGCTCAAGGCGCTGGTGCCGAACGTCCCGGCTCTGAAGACCCTCAACCCCGGGCGGCTCGCCGCGCTCAACCACGGCTCGATCCCCTCGATGCTGCCGGGCCGGCAGGGCGAGGTCGTCCACAAGACGCTGCGCGACCTGGCCAGCGAGTTCGGCGAGATCCGCCTGCACGGCGAAGGCAACCCGACCGTGGACGTCGCGCTGATCGGCGTCGACACCAAGAGCATCCTGGACAAGGTCCGCAACGTCGACGACGACGCGGCCAGGCGGCGCCTGCTCAAGGAGATCCTCTGGGAGGAGCTCAAGGCGGGCGACACCGACCCGTTCGTCAGCCGCCGCACCGTCACCTGGCGCGGCACGACCCGCGTCGTCGAGCTGGTGTTCGCCAACGTCGCCGACCCCAAGACCTCCGCCGAGGTCTTCGCGGCGGAGGAGCCGGGCGCGCTGCGCGTCATCGTCGACTACCCGTTCGACGACGTCTTCGGCCCCGCCGAGGACCGCAACCGCGTCGAGGAACTGCGGGCCGACTCCCGCCGGGCCAACCTGTCCACGCTGTGCTGGCTTCCGTCGTTCCTTTCCACCGATCGCCTCTCGGACTTGGGCGAGCTGGTCGTCATCAAGCACATCCTTGAACGCGAACGGCTGCGCGAGAACACCCCGCTGCTGACCGACGAAGACCGCTACCACGCCCGCACACAGCTGGAGAGCCGCTGCAACGCCCTCGACACGAGGCTGCGGGACGTCCTGAAGAAGGCGTACGGGCTGGCCGCCCACGACGACGCTGACATCGGGCAGCAGATCGACCAGCACATCATGGGCATGGACGCCGCCGTCGACATCCGCCCGCCCGCCGCGCTCGGCTTCGACGCCGCGCTGGAGCACGTCTGCGGCAAGCTGCTCGACCACCGCTTCCCCAAGCACCCCGACTTCGCCCCGCAGAAGCAGGCGCCCTACCGGCTCAGGGACCTGCAGGTCGCGCTCGGCGCCATCGAGCAGGCGATGGAGAACGAGGTCCGGCGGTACGAACCGCCGCGCGCCGACATCCCGACGATCCGCCGCATCGTCAACCCGCTCGACCTCGGCGCCATGGGGGAGGCCGCGCTCGTCCTCAACGACAACTGGCCGATGACGCTCGACCGGCGGGCCGCGGCGGCGGCCGCCGCGACCGGGGACGTCACCGTCGCGTAGGTCCGCGAACTTCCCGATGGCCGCGTCCACGCCTTTGCGCACCTTCGGCTCCAGCTTGGCGTACTGCGGCATGAACGATTTCGCAATGGCCAGCTGAGCCACCCCGCACCGCCCTTTCACCCGGCCTGACAGCCCCGTCAGGCCGGGACATCCTAGAAGCACCCCGCATCCAAGAACGATTGAACCCTGTACGACCGCCCGGCCACCTCCGGACAACCACGGAAATCACCCGTTGACGCCGCCGGCGAACGGGTCGAGCGCACCGGACCAGACAAGCGCCAGCACGGTGAGGCCGAGGGCGATGCGGTAGATGACGAACGGCATGAAGCTCCTGGTGGAGATGAACCTCATGAACCAGGCGATCACCGCATAGCCCACCAGCCCGGCGACGACGGTCGCCAGGATCGTCGGTCCCCAGTCCACATGGCTGCCGGGCTCGCCGATCTCCGTCAGCTCGTACGCGCCGGACGCCAGCACGGCCGGGATGGCGAGCAGGAACGAGTACCGCGCCGCCGCCGCGCGGTTGTACCGGAGGAACAGCCCACCGGTGATCGTGGCGCCCGACCGCGACACCCCGGGGATCAGCGCGAGCGACTGGCACAGCCCGTAGATCAGCCCGTCCCGGACCGTCAGATCATCCAGGTCCTTGACCGGCCGGTTCGCACGGTGCCGCCCGGCGGCCTCAGCCCGCTGCGCGTTGCGCGCGGCGTACCGGTCGGCGAGCGCCAGCACGATCGCGAGACCGATCAGCGTGCACGCGATCAGCCGAAGATCGCGGAACGGCCCCTCGATGTAGTCCTTGAGCGTCAGGCCGAGCACCCCGATCGGCACCGAGCCGATGATCACCAGCCAGCCCATCTTCGCGTCGATGTTCCCCCGGGCCTCCTTGCGCACCAGTGAGCGCGCCCAGGCGGTGATGATCCGTGCGATGTCCTTGCGGAAGTAGACGAGCACCGCCGTCTCGGTCCCGATCTGCGTAACCGCGGTGAACGCCGCCCCCGGATCACGCCACCCCGCGGCCACCGCCGTCAGCCGCAGATGCGCCGAGGAGGAGATCGGCAGGAACTCGGTAAGCCCCTGGACAAGCCCAAGGACAATGGATTCGAACCACGTCATGTGGAGCGGTTACTCCTTCTGATGGCATCGCCGGGCCGGGCGCGGCGAGGCGCAGCAATACGACCGGGCGGCACCTGGCCACCGGCCCACCGGCACTGCCCGATCGCATGACCAGGAACTGGTCAGATACCTCTGAGTTTCCCACCGATCCCACCAACTGCGAACACCACACCAGTCTCCATCGGCACTTACGTGCCTCCTGCACGTACACGTCCTCGGTCCGTCCGGGCCACAGGTCCTCCCGCGTGCGGTGGACGGCAGCGGCTCGGAGACGACCCAGTCGACACCCGTGCATGCGCCGGCATGGTCGGCCGCGGTGCCGGAGGGCCCCTGAACCGGTGCGGTGGCCGCTGAAGAGCGAGGTATTGGACCGCACCAAAAGGCGCCATCCCAGGCAACGAGCCGGTGAACGACCGGCAATGGCCGAGGTCCCCGGAAGATGGGCGCGCCGCGCGGGCCGGCCGGCTCGACGGACGGTCACCCCGTGATCACTTGAAGCCAGGAATTAGGGCGCGAAGAATTCACAGACAAATTATCCGAAGGACAGCAACATTTGATCCAAAGGACATCAACAAATCCAGTAAAGCCAGTGATCCAGATCACAGTGTACGAATAGACTTTCCCGTGTTAAATTCTCGTCCAGCGGGAATTGTGCGGGAAAATGCCTGATTCCGGCCGCATGTGTACTCAGAGGTCACGAGGCATGAAGGACGGCTGGAATGCATTACCATTCGCGCACGGTCGGGCGTTTTTGCATTCTGCTCATCGGGGTCCTGATGGGTACCCTGCTGGTCGCGCTGGCGGCGTCCCCGGCGTCCGGAGAGCCCGCGCCCACTCCCGCGCGCGGCGGAGCGGGGAGCACGACGCCCGCCGATTCGCCGGCACAGCCGCCGAAACCCACGGCGCCGCAAGCGGACGAACCGGCGCGGACAACGGAACCGGCCGCCGGCTCACGGCCGTCCCCACCTGCCGGATCCCCGGAGAAGCCGGCTCCCGAGGTGGATCCGAAGGACCCCGACGGGCTCCGCGCGAAGGCGGGAGAGGGGCAGCAGCTCCCCGCCGCCCTCGAAATGCCGCGGCCCTGCGAACCCTTCCCGGACGAGCCCAGCGGAGGAACCCCCGACATCATGATCACGGGGGACTCCATCTCGCAGGGCAGCAGCGGTGACTACACCTGGCGATACCGGCTCTACGAGCACCTGACCGCCAACGGGGTCACCCCGCAGTTCGTCGGCCCCTACAATTCGCTTTTCGACAACGTCCAGGACAAGCAGAGCGACTGCACCTACGCCGACTCCGGCTTCCCCACCTCGCATAATGCGGTCTGGGGACGGATGCTGCTCGACGAGAAATCCGTCATCCAGAGCAAGGTGTCGGCCGCCTCGCCGGACTACCTGCTCGTTCTGCTCGGCATCAACGACCTGGCCTACGCGATGAACGATGCCGCAGGAGCCGAAGCCGACCTTCGCGCATTCATCGGCAACGCCAGGGCCGCCAAGCCGGACATCAAGCTGGTCATCGGAAAACTGCTGCCGACGGGACGGGCACAGACCGATTCGGCGTTCGCCTCACTGGTGTCCGCCTACAACGCTCGGATCTCCAATGTCGCGTCCTCGATGTCGACGGCCACTTCGCCCATAGCCGTGGCGGACAACAACGCCGACATCGACCCCGACAAGGATCTGTGGGACGGCACCCACCCGAACGCGGCGGGCGACGTCAAGATCGCCGCCGCCTTCTCCGACGCGCTGGCCACGGAGTTCGGTCTCGGAGCCACCTACCCGCGTCCTTACCCGTCCGTCCCGCTGGGGCCGCAGCAGCCGCCGCAACTGCAGGTCGCGGCCAACGGTGACGGCCAAGGCGTCATGTCTTGGACGCTTTCCACCGGTGCGACCGGATACAAGGTCGTACAGCGGAACACCACCAACGGTGACGCGGACTTTTACGAACTGCCGCACCTGCTGGGGCCGGACGACAGCCCCTGGACCAACCCCACCCTCATCCCAGGCAACACCTACGAGATCAGAATCCAGGCGTTCAAGGGCCACGACGGGGGCGCGTGGTCGAACACCGCGACATTCACCGCGACGGGGGAGGTTCCCACGCAGCCGCCGACGAACCTCACCGTCACGGCGGGCGACGGCAAGGCGACCCTCAACTGGACCGCGGCGCCGAACGCGAGCGGGTACTACATCCATAAGCGGAACGTCACCTGGGGGGACGAAACCTTCACCCGCCTTCCCTATCCCGTCGACGGCGGCCCCTGGACGGACGGGCTCTTGCTCAACGGCGCGACGTACGAGTTCAAGGTGCAGGCGATCAACGGTGCGATCCTCGGCGGCACGACCGGTGCGGTGTCGGTGACGCCGACCGGGCCGGCTCCAGCGGCGCCCGCCGGCCTGGCGGTGTCGCCGGGGGACGGGGAGGCGACGCTGACGTGGACGGACGCCGATCACGCGACCGGGTACTACGTGTGGATGAGGAACGTCACCGCGGGGGAAAGCGACTTCACGCGGCTGCCGTTCCCGGTGTCCGGCGACAGCTGGACTTGCGGCTACA
>NZ_BMRO01000001.1:69298-92566 GCF_014648675.1 Actinomadura livida | reverse complement strand
GAGGCGACGCTGACGTGGACGGACGCCGATCACGCGACCGGGTACTACGTGTGGATGAGGAACGTCACCGCGGGGGAGAACGCCTTCACGAAACTGCCGTACCCGGTGTCAGGCGGGAGTTGGAGCGCGAGCAGCCTGCTCAACGGCGGCGAGTACGAGTTCAAGCTGCAGTCCGTCAACGGGATGATCGAGGGCGGCACGACCGGTGCGGTGTCGGTGCGGCCGACCGGGCCGGCCCCAGCGGCTCCCACCGGCCTGTCCGCCACCGCCGGTGACCACAACGCCAGGCTGACCTGGAACACGTCGGCCCACGCGACGGGCTATTTCGTGCTGGTGCGTAACGTCACGGCGGGCGAGAGCGGTTTCACCAAGCTGCCCTTTCCCGTCTCGGGCAGCTCATGGACCTACGGCAATATGGTCAACGGCGCCACCTACCAGATCAAACTCCAGGCCGTGAACGGGCTGATCGAAGGCTCGACAACGGCGGCGGTATCCGTGACGCCCACCGGACCCACGCCCGCCGCGCCGACCGGCCTGACGGCCAGAGCCGCCGACCGCGGCGTGGTCCTGACCTGGAACATGCCCGCCCATGCGAGTTGCGTCTCCATCCTGCAACGCAATGTCACGGCGGGTGAATCGGACTTCACCCGGTTCCCGTACCCGGTATGCGACGACACGTTCACCATCAGTTCCCTGGTGAACGGTGCCACCTATCAATACAAGGTGCAGGCGTACAACGACCTCATCGCCGGTGGTACGACCGGTGCCGTGAGCGCAGTGCCGACCGGCCCCGCCCCGCCCGGCCCCGAATCGCTCACGGTCAGTTCCCGGAACGGAAAGGCGATCCTGTACTGGAACGCCGCCTCGCGAGCAACGTCCTACTACATCTGGGCCCGCCGAGTCAGTCCCAATCCGGAGAGCTGGACGCGCCTCCAGTTCGGGGTGTCCGGAAGCACGTTCACGGTGGGAAGCCTGATCAACGGAGCGACCTACGAGTTCCGGGTCCAGTCGGTCGACGGGCTTCAGCCCGGAGGCTATTCCAACACGGTGAGCGTCGTGCCGCTCGGTCCCACACCGCAGGCTCCCGGCAACCTCGCCGCCAGCGGAAGCTGGCGTGGGACCGCCACGCTGACCTGGTCCAACACATCCACCGCGGGCGGGTATTTCATCTACGTCAGCGACAACGGCAGTGCGTGGACCAGGTTGCCATTCGCGGTGTCATCCGATCCGTGGACGGCGAGTGCGCTGACCCCCGGGCACACGTATCGATTCCAGTTGCGGGCCGTCAACGGCTACCAGGAGGGCAACTACTCCAACGTCGCTTCGGTCACCATTCCACTTCCGCCGAAGGTCACCGGGCTGGGCGCGCAGCAATACGGCCCCTACAAGTCGAGGATCACCTGGAATTCCGTCTCCGGAGCCGACGGCTACAACATCTACTACGCCGTCAACGCGCCAGGGAACCACAGCACCCCGACGTCCTGGAGGCGATACACCTACCCCGTCACCGGCAACCGGTTCACGGCCGAGTACCTGATCACACCCGGTGTGTACTTCTACAAGGTGGCGGCCGTGAAGAACGGTGTGGAGGGGCCGGCGTCCACACCCGCCAGCATGTCGCCGCTCATGGAGAACCGGGCCCACTACGAGGCGAGAGCGGCCTACCTGGTGTACAGGGCGAGCGGCGCCTACAGTTCGACCCTGATCCAGGGCGGCGGTGGCGGCTCGGACTCGGACTTGTTCATGGCCCGCGCCCCCATCCTCAATCTCGACTGGTTCAGCGACCTCATCGGCGACGGCCGCAACTTCTCGGACGAGATCTTCGCCTCATCGAGAGTGTCCTTCGTGTGGGAGCCGAGGTCGGGGAAGATCGGAGCGATGGCCTACCCCAGTTGCCCGCTGGCCTTCGCCTGCAAGGACGCGTTGAAATTCCAGCAGACCGGCACATCGATTCCGTGGGGGACGGAATGCGACCACGTCGCGACGATCTGCGGGGGCAGTTACAGCTACAACAAGATCGGCGCCAGCGGTGGCGGAGGAGCCGTCTATGTCGGCTTCCAGTTCGCCAACTCCCTCAACACGGTCGCCGGTATCGGCATCCCGGGGGCGATCGACGGCACTTTGAACGTCGCCCAGCAGGGCCGAAGCTTCCGGGCGACGCTTCGTGCGGACATGTATCCATCATGGGAGTTCTTGCGGATCCCGCATTACACGACGAACGGCATGAACTCGGTGCTATTCTTCGGCGGGCGCCGGCAGAAGACCATCGAGTACCTCTGCAGTCGGTGCCACGGCCAATCGACCGTCACCTACCAGGGGTAGGGGAACAGGATGATATACGTGAACGCGAGCGTTCCCGGTTCGGGACACCCGGATCACGGGCCACGCTACAAAACGTGCTGGGTACTGCTCTCCGCGTTCCTGACATTCGTGTCCTGCGGCCTCCTGCTCTCCATATACGCGCTCGCACCGGCCTTGGTCGGCGCGTTGCTCGCCACCTGGACGGCCGTCGCGCTGAAGCACCGTGCGACCCGTCGAGGCAGAAGGGACCTGCTCGCCCCGCTGTGGATCGTGCTCGCCGGCATCTCACCGGCCCTGCTGCTGTGGGCCCTCGCCTTCTCGCCTCTCAATGCCAGATAGGGCAGCACAATGACCCTCGGAAGGATGTTGCTGGTCATACCGGTCCTGTGCTGCGGGTCGCTGGTCATGGGCTGTAGCGGTGGCACCCCGAGCAGCCAGCGCAGCATTCCGGCGTCCGCGTACGGGATGAAGTCCCCAGCCGCGTACAGCGAATGGGACGTGAAGTTCATCAAAGGTGCGTATCTCAGCCATTCCGAAGTCACAGAAGTGCTCCGTAAGACGCCGGAGCGCACCGACAACCCAAAGATCCGGGAGCTCGCCACGGGTATCCTCACGGTTCGGAACGGTGAGCTGCAAATGCTCACGACATGGCTCAAATCCTGGGACATGCCGGCACCGAAGCCGTCTCCCACCAGCCGGGCCGTGAAGGAACTGAACCGCCTGTCGGATACTGCCTACGACAGCGAGCTCTTGGAGTTCCTTGTCAAGAACCAGCAGGCGCTGCTCCGCCTGGCGACACAGGAACAGGAGGCCGGAAAATTCACCCCGGCCCGCCGCCTGGCCGAACAAACCGTCAAAAGCTCGACCGGCGTAATCTCCAACATGCGCATAATGTCCGACAACCTAAAACAGTAACTCCCGCGACGTACGGCACCGAAGGAGACCGGGACTTCCGGATGTCGATCCCCTCCGCCTCGGCGGGCGAAGGGGTGGGTCAGGTCGGTGGCACGACGTCGATGATGACGTTGCCGATCTTCTGGCCGGTTTCGGCGTAGCGGTAGGCGTCGACGATCTGGTCCAGTGGATAGCGCCGGTCGATGACCGGCCTGAACCTTCCGGACCCGATCAATTCCCGCATGTACCGCACCATCTCCTGGTCCTGCCGGGGTACGGCGAGTTGCACTTTCTTCCCGCGGAACAACGGCGTTATGAGCGCGAGGGCGAGGTTCTGCCACCACGGTCCGAGATCCGAGAACACGTAGATTCCACCGGATTTCAGCAGCCGCCTGCACTGCCCGAACGTGGTCTTGCCGACCGCGTCGATGACCACGTCGTATCGTTGCTCGTCTGCGGTGAAGTCCTCGACCGTGTAATCGACGACCCGGTCGGCGCCGAGGCCACGCACCATTTCGAGGTTCGCCGTGTCGCAGACCGCGGTCACCGTGACGTCGTGATGTTTCAGCAACTGCACCGCCGCCGAGCCGATGGCACCGGTCGCGCCGTAGACCAGAGCGTCCTGCCCGGCCTTGAGTCCCGTCTTCCTGATGGAGGCGAGCGCATAGTGGGAACCCTCGGTGCCGGGAGCGGCCTCCCCGAACGTCGCGCCGGCCGGCATGGCCGCGATCGCACCGTCCGCGGGAACCGACAGGTACTCGGCATGCGTCCCGAACGCACCCTCGTTGTATCCGAAGACCCTGTCGCCCACGGCAAAGGAGGTGACGCCGCCACCGACGGCCTCCACCACTCCGGCGAACTCGGTTCCCAGCACCTTGCGTCGCGGCCGGACGATGCCGGTGGCCGCCCGTATGAAGAAGGGCTTGGCCGCACGGTAGGCGCAGTCCGTCCGGTTCACCGTCGTCGCGTGCACTCTGACGAGGACGTCTTTGTCTCCGACCGAAGGATTGTCCACCTCGGAGATCTGCACCACTTCCGGCGGGCCGTACCTGGAATGCACCGCAGCTTTCACGAACGCACCTTATCCCGGCTCATGCCGTGCAGGACATGCTTACGGCCGACTGGCCGAAGCGAACCACGACTCGTTCGCTTCGGACACCATCGGCCCAGCTCAGGGCGATTTCTCGTCCTCGGAGCATAGCGACCCAGTACGACGGGAGGCCAACTTGAACGACCGGGCCTCCGTAACATCCGCAGCACCCACGTCAACGCGCGTTCGTCCACGGCACACGAACCGGCAGGGTGGTCAGGCGCGTCCTTCTTCACCCCTGGATAAATCGGCGCCGTTGGTCATTCAGTCCTACAAACGCCGAACAGCCGCCGCACCAGGTGAGCAGGCCCCAACCGGGTATGGCGACTCCTCGCCCATGCCCCCAACGGTGAGTAGCCGCGGGGGTATGGGCCGTGGGCGTCGTCGATCAACTGTTCGGGCACGTCCGGTCGAAGGTCGCTTCAGCGACTAGGACCGAATGTCTGGGCGTGCAGGGACGGGTGTTGCGTCGTCCCGGCCGATTGGTGCGGAGTCGCCTGGTGGGCGTTAGAGGGACCAGGTGCCGGAGGCTGCGGTTCGGACGGTGTAGTCCTCGAATGTGGTTGGTGGGCGGCCAATGATTTGCCGGACGTCGTCGGTCGGTTCGGTGGTGTGGCCCGCTCGGTGCAGGGCGAACATGGCGTTCAGTGCGTCTGCCGTTTCCTTCGAGGCTCCCTCGGCCAGCAGTTCGGCTCGGTATGCCTCCGGCGTCAGTTGGACGTACTCGATCGGGCGGCCCGCCGCACGCGCCATTGTTTCGACCGCCTCACCGAAGGTCAGCGACTCTGGGCCGGATAGCTCATAAAGCCGTCCCGCGTGGCCGTCCTGGGTCAAGGTTGCCGTGGCGGTCGCTGCTACGTCCTCGACGTCGATGAAGGGTTCGGGGGTTTCTCCGATCGGTAGTGCTAGGCGACCCGATCGCAATGGCGCGTGCCATAGGTCCTCGTCGAAGTTCTGGTTGAACTGGTTCGGACGCAGGATCGTCCACTCCGCACCCGAAGCCTGTACGGCCTGTTCGGCCGCCGCCATGCCCTGCGCGAAGTCGGGGGCGGCGTGATCGAGTCCGCGGCCCGACAGGAGCACCAGCCGACGCACGCCGCTCGCAGTGGCCAGGTCGACGAAGCTCTTGACGGGCCCGGGGTCGTCGGGGGCGACCACGTACGCGGCCTGTGCTCCGTCTACCGTCCTCTCCCAGGTGCCGGGGTCCGTCCAGTCGAAGCGCACCTCGCCGGAGCGTGACGCACCCCGGACCCGTCGGCCTTGAGCGCGCAGCCGGCTTGTCACGCGGCGGCCGGTCTTGCCCGTCGCCGCCAGTACCAAGATCTTGTCCATGGCCTCAGCCAACCCGGCGGGCGCGGGCCCGGACATGGGCGAGCGTGCCGCGGACATGTCCGATAGTCCCGGGCAAAGTCTGGCTATATCGTGACGACGTGGACCCGTTCGATGATCTGCTGAAAGGCGTGCGCGGCGAGGGTGCCGCGTTCGGCACGTCGTCGCTGGCGGCACAGTGCGGGCTCCGATTCACCGACGGGGCGCCGCTGACGTTGTGCGTGCTCATGCGCGGGGAGGGCGTGCTCAGGCAGGGGGATCTGGTCCTGCCGTTCCGGACGGGTGAGGCCGCCATCGTGCGCGGTCCTGAGCCGTTCGTGTTCGCCGACGCCGACGCGCCGCGCACCGTCTGTGACGCCGGCGATGTCTCCATGCCCGAGGCTCCGGACGAGGCCGTGCTGCTGACCGCCTCGTATCGGCTGACGGGCGAGGTCGCGCGTCGCCTGGTCGCCGTGCTGCCGCCGATGATCGTCGTCCCGGACGACCACGACTGCGCTTCCATGCGCGGGTACCTGGAGGCTCAGTTGGACGCCTGCCGTCCGGGCCGCCAGGTCGTTTTGGACAGGCTGCTCGATTGGCTGCTGGTCTGTACGTTGCGCGACTGGTTCGATCGTCCGGAGGCGGTGCGGCCCGGTTGGTACCAGGCCCTGGGCGATCCGGTCGTCGGCCCGGCCCTGCGCGCCATCCATGCTGATCCGGGCCGTCCCTGGACGCTGGCCTCCCTCGCTGCCGCCGCACACGCGTCCCGCACCACCCTCGCCCGGCGGTTCACCGAGCTGGTCGGCGAGCCGCCGCTGGCCTACCTGACGGGGTGGCGAATGGCTCTCGCCACTGAACGGCTGATGGACCCCTCGATGACGGTCGCCACCGTAGCCCGCGAGGTCGGCTACACCGACGCGTTCGCGTTCAGCTCGGCGTTCAAGAGGACTCTCGGAAAGAGCCCGACGGCGTACCGGCAGGACGCCGCCCGTACCGCCTCCCCGCATCCCGCCTCAGCCGCCCAAGACCGCTGAAACGAGAGGACGAAAAGCACTTCGAATCGGCGGGGAAGTCCTGGGGACGTTCCGAGGCCGGACACCGCGAACCGAGATTCCTCACACCTGGTGATGTCGGCATTTCGCCTGACAAGTTCTTGGGCGAGGACGTCACGGAAGGGCATCGTGTGCCGGCGGCGCATAAGCCCGAAGTGAAGGAGTTTCGAGGGTAGAGCGCGGCGTCCGTAGCATCGGAGGAGAGGGCTCCGTGTGACCGAGCGGGGCCGCTAGCAGATCGTCCGATGCGGTGTGCCCCGGTGGTCCGCGCGAGTGTCAGTCCCGGTCTTGTCTTCCACGCCCACGCTCGCGGCCCTTCGATGGGGGAGGCGAACCCGTCTGTCAGGGGCACCGGTCGAACGGTCCGCCGGATGTGTCCCTTGGATCAGGTGGTGCGGGTGGCGATGCCTGGGTAGTCGAGGACGAGCCCGGAAGCGTCGTACGTCAGGCGGCAGGAGAAGTCGAACGCCGGTGAGACGTAGTCGTAGTGCCGGCCGTCGTCCTCGACTCGCGTGTAGTCCTGTTCCAGCCGGTCAACGCGTAGGTCCAGTGCACGGATGTATGCGGCCGGGGCGGACACCCTGGCGCCTGCGGGCGGATCCAGGCGATGGATGGGCAGGGTGTTGGTCATCGCCGACGATTCCAGGTCGACGTCCAGGCAACCGGTGAGGTGCGGGGCGGGCTCGCCGTTGACGCGCCAGTTCCCGGCGCCGTCGCTCTGCAGGTCGGCTTGGTGGGTGCCGGCGGCGGTGCGGTTCGCTACCTGGACGCTGCGGGTGGTCCAGCGGGAGTCCAGGTCGATTAGATACGTGACCATCCAGGTCTGGCCGCCCTCGACGGCGGTGGTGCAGCCCTCGATGCGGTAGCCGTCGGCACGCGGGTGGAAGAAGGCGACCTCGAAGCCGTCGCGTGCTTCGACGTGTCGCCAGGCGGCGGTGTTCGGCGGCGCGTTGAACGGCATGAGTCCACCCTCACATGCCCCTGCGACAACCCCGGCAGACCGTCCGCCAGCGCGGCCCAATGGCTAGCGAGGGGGAGGTGTCGAACGACTCAGATGTAACGCGCGTACGAGGAGGGACGAGCCTGGAGAATTGGGCGGCTTCTTGTTATCTGCGGTGTTCTGGGGTGTCTCCTGGTGGGTCTGTGGTGAGTCTCCGGAGGACGGGTATGCGTGTGGGCACGGATGTGGAGCGGCTGGTCCGGGCGGCTCAGGAGGGGGACGCTGACGCCCGGGAGCGGCTCGTCGCCGAGCATCTGCCGTTGCTCTACAACGTGGTCGGGTGGGCGCTGGGCGGGCACGCCGATGTGGACGACGTCGTCCAGGAGTCGGTGCTCCGCGCGCTGGGAGGGCTGGGGCGGCTCCGGGAACCCGCGCGGTTCAGGTCGTGGCTCATCTCCATCGCCATGAACCAGGTGCGTCGCCGGTGGAGATCGCAGCGCGGCAGGACGCCGATGGACCCCGAGTCGCTGGCCCGGGTCGCGGGAGCCGAGGACGATTTCGCCGAGCTGGCCGTCCTGCGGCTGGAGTTGTCGGAGCAGCGCCGGGAGGTCGCCGAGGCGACGCGGTGGCTGGATGCGGACGAGCGTGAGCTGCTCGCGCTGTGGTGGCTGGAGGCGTCGGGGCATCTCACCCGCAAGGAACTCGCGGACGGCCTGGGGGTGTCGGTGCCGCATGCGGCCGTCCGGGTGCAGCGGATGAAGAAGCAGCTGGCGACGTGCCGCCGCGTGGCGCGGGCGGTGGCGGAGCCGCGGTGCGGCGCGCTCGAACCCGTGCTCGCCGGGTGGGACGGACGGCCCTCGCCCCTCTGGCGCAAGCGGATCGCCCGGCATGTCCGGGGATGCCGGTCCTGCACCGCCCGGCAGCGGGACCTGGCGCCGCCCGAGGCCCTGCTCGCCGGACTGGTCCTCGTCCCGTTCCCTGCCGACCACACCCTCCAAGCCGCTGAGCTCGCGGCGGGCGCGGGCAACGGCGCGGGGCTCGGGGCCACCGCAAGTGCTGGGAAGGGAGCCGCGTGGCTGGCCGGGACGGCGGCGGTGGGGGTGGCCGCCGCGGCGGTCTTCTGGGGTGTGCGGGACTCCCCGCCGGACGCGACGCCTCCCGTCCGCGAACCCGTGGTGCCCGCGCAGCCGGCGCCCACCCCGGCCGACACTCCGGCGGGCTCGGGGCCGGGCAAGGACCGGGTCGAGCGTCCGAGCGCCCGCGCGGCCGCGCCGGGTGCCGAGGAGCAGGTCGTCCGGCTCGTCAACGCCGAGCGGGCCGGGGCCGGGTGCCCGGCGCTGCGGATCTCGCCGGCGCTGCACCGCGCGGCCGAGCGGCACTCGCGGGACATGGCGGCGCGCCGCGTCCTCGACCATCGCGGTTCCGGCGGCGACGGGCCAGGGGAGCGGATCACCGCCGCCGGGTTCCGCTGGAGCTCGTGGGCCGAGAACATCGCCCAGGGCCAGCCGACCGCGTCGTCGGTGGTGGACGGGTGGATGAACAGCTCGAAGCACCGCGCCAACATCCTCGACTGCCGCTCCACGATGGTCGGGGTCGCGGTCGCGCGCGGCGCCGGCGGCCCGTGGTGGACGCAGGTGTTCGCCACGCCCCGGTGATCAGCGGGCGGTGCCGAAGTTCTGCGTCCAGTACGGCCCGCCCGACGCCACCAGGCCCACCCCGATCTCGGCGAACCGGCAGTTCAGGATGTTCGCGCGGTGGCCGGGGCTGTTCATCCACGCCTTCATGACGCTCGCGGGCGTCGGCTGGCCCTTGGCGATGTTCTCGCCGTAGGTGGACCAGCGGTATCCGGTTGCGGTGATCCGGTCGCCCGGGTCGTCGCCGTCCGGGTTGGTGTGGTCGAAGAAGCCCCGCCGCTTCATGTCGGCCGAGTGCGCCTGGGCCGCCCGCGTCAGCAGCGGGTCGGCGCTCACGGTGCGGCATCCCTGCTTGGCGCGCTCCTTGTTCACCAGCGCGATGACCTGCGCGGCCGCGCCTCCGGATCCGCCTCCCGGCGCGGCGGGCGCCTTGGTCCGGGTGGGCGTGCTCGGCCGCGTGCGCGTCACGCGCGGAGTCGGCTTGCGGGACGTGCGCGCCTTGCGCGACGGCGACGCCTTGGTGGGCGTGGGCGTGGCGGACGTCTCGCTCGGCGACGGTGCCGCCGCGTCGGGGACGCCGGACGGTGCCGGCAGCCCGCCGTTCGCGGCCGAAGCAGTCCCGGAGTCGCCGTCGAACGCGCCGCTCGCCGTGCCGGCGATCCCGCCGAGCAGCGCCAGGCCCGCCGCGCCCGCGGCCGTCCACGCCACCATGCGGCCGGATGCCCACCGCCTCGTCCGGTGGGGCTTTCCGTGCCCGGGGTGCTGGGGGTTCCTCATGGCGCTGCCTCGTCCTCTCGTCGCGGATATGCGGACGAGAGTGCAGACCCCTGGCAAGAGAGGCGATAACCGAAATTTCGTGTTCGGTGCGGACGGCTAGGCGGTGCGCCTGGTCATGCCCTCGGCCGCCGGGTCGAGGCCCCACGTGAAGATGGTGCGCGGGTGGACGCGGATGATGTCGGTGCCGAACGGGGTGCCCGGCGTGCCGTCCCCGACCGCGGTCTCGGCCCGTCCCCTGATCTCGATGCCGCGCACGCGCCAGGGGTCGACCGAGACGAGGTCGTCCACGACGAACGCCACCTGGTCGTTGTGCTCCAGGTTGCGGTACTTGCGGGACCGGGGGAGGTTCCAGCCGCCTATGTCGATCGTGCCCGTTTCGGCGTTGTAGCGGAAACCGACCGGGTTGTTCTGCGGGTCGCCCTTGGGGCCCACGGTGGCGAGGCGGCCCAGGCGCTGCGTCGCGAGGTACTCGCGTTCTCTCTCGTTGAGGCTCATGGAGCCAGGTTGGAACCTCAACCTCGCTTCAGGTCAAGTGCCGTGATGAGGGCACGGAGGCGCGGGGACATCTCGTCCGGCAGATCCTGCGTCTCGAACCAGCCGGCCTCCAGGATCTCCGCCGTATCGATCCGGAGGTCCCCGCCGGTCACGCGCGCCTCGTAGTACGCCTCGACCCGGTGCCGGAATCCGCTGGCGAGCTCGACCGGCGGCCCCGCGACCCGCACCTCCAGGGACGTCTCCTCGCGGATCTCGCGGGCGACGCCGTCCTCGAGCCGCTCGCCGGCGTTGACGTATCCGCCGGGCAGCCCCCACGCGCGGTACGCGGGCCACAGCCGGTGCCGCAGCAGCAGGATCCGCCCCTCGTCGTCGTGGACGAGCCCGCCCGCGTACACCAGGAACGTCCGGTGCCGGAGCCGCGCGAGCCGCCACTGGGCGCGGCCGCCGAGCCGCTTCCAGAACCGCGCGGCCATCCGGTGCACCGCCGGTCCGCCGCGACCGTGCGCACGGCGCGCCGTGCCGGACCGGAGCCTCATTGGCGGAATGCTAGCCGCCCCGGGCGGTGTGGCGCTGGCCACACCGGAGCCCGATCGGGATCGCGGGGGACGCCGCCGTTCGTCTACAGAGGAACGCATACCGGGGAGGCGCAGTGACCACGGGGACGATGGGGCGGTCCAACGCGGAGATCAACTCGCAGGACGACGGCCGGGCCGAGGGTGACACCGGCGCGGCGCGCGGGGTGCGGCGGCGGGCGCACGTGCGGCTGGTGCGCAAGATCGCGGTCGCGGTGGCCGGTTTCGCGCTGATCGTGGCGGGGCTGGCGATGCTCGTGCTGCCGGGGCCCGGCGTCGTCGCGATCCTCGCGGGGCTGGGCCTGTTGGGCACCGAGTTCCCCACCGCCCGCCGAATCAGCGAGCGCCTCAACTCCTACGTCCGCGCCGCCTGGCACCGCGTCCGCGACGGGATCCGGGCGCGGAAGGGCACGGGAAAGGGCAAAGGCCCCGCTGCTTGACGTCCAGCAGCACCGCCAGGGTGAACGAGTCGGTCATCTCACCCCGGCTCAGCCTGAGGTCGATCTCCTGAGCACCGATCAGTTCCATCCGGTCGATTCCCTCCTCCGGGTGGCCCCCAGGGGCCGTTGCACGTCCGCCTAGAAAGGCCGGCTTCGCGGCCGGAGCCCCCGGTGTCCGCGTAGAAGTCCCCGAGGAGGGGTCGCGCTGGCCGGTCGGTGGGGAAAATGGGGGATGGGTGGGGTAAGAGTCTTTTGGGGTTTCTGGGGCTGGTGGGAATCTGGTATTTAATGGCGGCGAGTATTGGGCCTTGACAATCTTCGATTGGTGAGTGTCGCGGATTTTTGCGACGAATCATGACAAATGTTGTTGATCAGGGCTGGAGCTTGAAAGAATGACGGCGAGGGTATAAGCCCGGGGACATTTTTCGTTTCGTCGCTCCGGAGTGCAGATGCGCCTCTCCCGCCCCTGTCTCGCCGTTTTCGGCGCGCTCACCATCGCAGCCGGTTCCATCGTCTGGTCCGCGCCCGCCTCGGCGGCCGCGACCAACTACGTCGCACTCGGGGATTCCTACTCGTCCGGCACGGGGGCCGGAAACTACGACCCGGACAGCGGGTCGTGCAAGCGCAGTGCCAATGCCTACCCGAACCTGTGGGCGGCGGCGAACGCGACGGACTCGTACCGGTTCGCCGCCTGCTCGGGGGCGACGACCTCGTCCGTCTCCAGCGGGCAGCTCGGTGCGCTCAGCTCGTCCACGACGCTCGTGAGCATCACGGTCGGCGGCAACGACGCCGGCTTCAGCAACGTGATGCAGACGTGCGTCCTGCAGTCGACCTCGACCTGCCAGAACAGGGTCGCGCAGGCCGAGAGCTACATGCGCAACACCCTGCCGGGACGCCTCGACTCGCTGTACGCGCAGATCCGGTCCAGGGCGCCCTCGGCGCGCGTGGTGGTGCTCGGGTACCCGCGCCTCTACACGATCGTCGACTGGTGCGTGGGGCTGGGCAACGCCAAGCGCACCGCCCTCAACAGCGCCGCCGACACGCTGGCCGGGGTGACCCGCCAGGCCGCGGACCGCGCCGGGTTCACCTGGTCCGACGTCAGGGACGAGTTCGCCGGCCACGAGCTGTGCTCCGGCGACGACTGGCTCAACGCGGTGACGCTGCCGATCGAGTCGTCCTACCACCCGACCGCCCGGGGCCACCGGCTCGGCTACCTGCCCGCCTTCAACGCGTCCGCGAAGACCGCGCTGAAGGCCGAGAGCTCCGCCAGGAACGCCGGCTGACGGAGGTCCGCGCAGACCGGGCCCCGGTCACCGTCCCCAAGGGGATGTGACCGGGGCCCGCTTCGCGTAGAAATGGGGACCGAAGCACGTTCTGGTGACATCGCGTCACCGGGGGCCGCGGCGCGGCCGGGTGGGAGGTAACCATGGTGATCGACGCGTGGATGCAGCACGGCACGGTGCGGTTCCTGCAGCACGAGATGCTGGATTCGCTGTGGCGGTGGACCGGGCAGAAGCCTCCGGAGCAGGAGGTGCCGATCGACGTGACGGTCGGCGCCATGGACGCCGGCGGCGTGGACGTCGGCCTCATCAGCGCCTGGTACGGACCCGAGGGCGCGCTGGTGAGCAACGACGAGGTCGCCTCGTTCGTCGAGCAGGCCCCGCCGGGGCGCCTGCTGGGCATCGCCTCGGTCGACATCCGCAAGCCCATGGACGCCGTGCGGGAGCTGAGGCGGTGCGTCCGCGAACTGGGGTTCCGGGGCCTGCGCGTGGTGCCGTGGCTCTGGGAGCTGCCGCCCACCGACAGGCGCTTCTATCCGCTGTTCGCCGAATGCGTGGAGCTGGGCATCCCCTTCTGCACGCAGGTCGGGCACACGGGGCCGCTGCGTCCGAGCGAGACGGGACGGCCGATCCCCTACATCGACCAGGTCGCACTCGACTTCCCGGAACTCGTCATCATCGGCGGGCACATCGGCTACCCGTGGACGGAGGAGATGGTCGCGGTGTGCCGGAAGCACCCGAACGTCTACATCGACACGTCCGCGTACACCGTCCGGAGGTATCCGCCGGAGCTCGTCCGGTACATGACCCAGGACAGGCAGCACAAGGTCATGTTCGGCACGAACTACCCCATGATGACGGCGGAGCGTGCGCTCAAGGGCCTGGACGGCCTCGGCCTCTCCGACGAGGCGAAGGAGGCGTTCCTGTCGGGCAACGCCAAGCACGTCTTCCACCTCTGAGGATCACCGGCGCAGCGTCCGGAAGGCCAGCAGGCCCAGCGGGACCGGCGCCCAGAAGGTGACGGCCCGGAACAGCAGCACGGCGTGCAGGGCCGGCCCGGCGGTGATCCCCAGGGCGACGAGGGCCGCGACGAGGGCCGCCTCGGTGGAGCCGATCCCGCCCGGGGCCGGCACCGCCGAGCCCGCCGCGGCCGCCACCAGGTAGGCGGCCACGAGCACGAGGAGGTCGGACGGGGCCGCGGCGGTCCCCGGCACCGCGAGGACGCTCAGCGCGAACGCCAGGCCGAGCGTGAACGTGGTCGCCGCGGACCCGGCCAGCACCACCAGCAGGGCGCGCGGGCGGCGGCACAGGTCGGTGAGGCCCTCGACGGCCCGCACGGCCGCCGCCGAGCGCGCCGCGCGGCGCCCGCACGGCACCGCCGCCGCCAGCAGCACCCCCGCCGCGATGGCCCGGGGGACGGGCGGGAGGGGCGCGGCTTCTCCACCGGTACCGGGGAGTCCGGCGGACGCCGCGGAGTCAGCGCCGGCGGCGATCGTCTCCACACCTAGATGATTGGCCGACTCGCCGGCGATTATGCGGCCGGAGGGCGGACGGCGCGCGAACACGCGGTGCGGAGTTTCTCGCGTGACCTGCGGGCTTTGGTACTCCGCTTAGATCCTTTTCACACTATGATCAGGGACCGCTACAGTACGTGACGATCGCATGACGGGGGAGAGTGACGACCATGACCAGCGCTCACCAGCGGCTGGGCGAACGCATCAGCCGCTTCCGGGGCACCAGGAGCGGGCGCCGTCCGTCCACCGCCAAGGCCCCCGGCAGCCGGACGATCGTGCTGACCTGTAGCGACTACCTCGACCTCGCCGAGCATCCGGCGATCACCGAAGCCATGATCGCCAGCCTGCGGACGGCCGACGGCGCGGCGGCCCCCGTGCCCGGCCCCTGCCTGCCCGACGACCACCCGCAGATCCTCCTCGGCGCGGAGTTCGCGCGGCACCTGGGGGCGCGGGCGGGCGTGCTGTGCTCGTCGGGCTGGGCGGCCAACACGGGGCTCATGCAGGTCGTCGCGGGTCCGGACGTCCCCGTCTACCTGGACGCCCTCGCCCACATGTCGCTGTGGGAGGGCGCGCGGACGGCGGGCGCGGAACTCGCCTACTTCCGCCACAACGACCTCGGCCACCTGCGCCGCCGCGTCGAGGTGGGCGGCTCCGGAGTGATCGCCGTGGACGCCGTCTACAGCACCGACGGCTCGGTGTGCCCGCTGCCCGGCCTCGTGGAGATCGCCGAGGAGTACGACTGCCTCCTCGTGGTGGACGAGTCCCACTCGCTCGGCACGCACGGCTCCCGCGGCGAGGGCCTGGTCGCCGCGCTGGGCCTGACCGGCCGCGTCGACTTCCGCACCGCGAGCCTGGCCAAGGCGCTGCCGGGACGCGCCGGGCTGATCGCCTGCGACCGCCCGGGTTTCGCGGACTACTTCACCCACACCGCGCTCCCGGCCGTGTTCAGCTCGACGCTGCTGCCGCACGACGTGGCGGGCCTGTCCGCCGCGCTGCGGGTCGTCCGGGACGAGTGGCGCCGCCGGGACCGGCTGCGCGCCGTCACGCGCCGCCTGCGGGACGGGCTGGCGGGCCTCGGCTACCGGCTCGTCGAGTCCGACACGCAGATCATCGCGCTGGAGACGGGCTCGGAGGCCGACGCGACCCTGATGCGCGACGCGCTGGTGGCCCGCGACATCTTCAGCGCGGCCCTGTTCCCGCCCACGGCGTCGGTGGGGCGCACGCTCGTCCGCCTGTCCGCCCACGCGGGCCTGACCGACGACGACGTCAAGCGGATCCTGGCCGCCTGCCAGGCGCTCCGCCCCCGGCTGGGCGAGCAGGCCGCCGCTCCCGCGGGCTGAGAACCGGGCTCACGCCGCGGGCTGGTACCTCTCGTGGCGGGTGTGGGCGCCGATGTAGCGGAGCATCCTGCGCAGCGCCCAGTGGTTGATGCCGGTCGGCATCATGCGGTACCCCTGCCGGTTGGCCATGGCCAGGGCGGCGAACTGGGCCTGGTCGAGCGGCGTCCAGGGAATATCGAAGCGCTGCCGGACGATCGTCGGCAGGCACCCGAAGGTGAGCAGGCGCAGCGGGCGCTCGATGACCAGGCGTCCCGCGCGGTCGAGGCGGGGGCCGCCCACGGGCAGGATCGTGATGCTGTCCGACCCGTGCTTGGCGATCTCCAGGGCGCGCGCGGCGGCCGGGGTGAGTTCGAGCCGCTTGGTGCAGACGTGCCAGAACTTCGACTGGAACGACGCGTAGTCCGCGGGGACGGGACGCATGCTGACCCCGTAGCGCGAGTACCAGGTGACGGTCTCGGCGTACATCTGCTCGTGGTCCTCGGCGGTGAGCGTCCCCGGGTGGAAGGTCTCTGCGGCCTTGAAGATCTCCCACGTGAACGTTGCGTGCGCCCACCAGAACGTCTCGGGCTCCAGGGCGTGGTAGCGGCGGGCGTGCTCGTCGAGACCGCCGATGGCGCGGTGCAGGTCGCGGATGCCGCGGGCCCGGTCGGCGCCGTCCGGCGCGAGGATCGTCGCCCAGATCTGGGGGACGGACCGGTGGATCCGCTCGAACGGCGCGTCGAAGAACGCCGAGTGCTCCGAGACGCCGGCGCCGATGCCGGGATGCATGAGCTGCATGAGCCCGGCGGCCGCCCCCGGCAGCAGCGACCGCATGTCGGCGGCGTACCGCCACAGCAGCGACCCCGGCCCGAGCGGAGCCCCGCTGACCACCGTGGACGGCGACGACAAGACCGGCATCACACCTCCTGGCAGCGACCACCTACCGCCAGGCTAACGCCAATGAGACAAGAGTCAAGATTTGTCACACGTCTAGCCGCCACTCGACCCTTTGATCGTCCACGGGTTCGTCACGCCCCGATGGCCGTGCGACGAACCCGCATCCGGTGACGTGAGGTGCCCCCGGACGCAGGAGTGGGACAGCCAGGGCGCCACCCACCAGCATGGTCACCCCACGGGTCGTGCGGCCGGAGGCGCCCCAGGCGCCGGAGGTCGCACGACCCGACGCACGGGGCGCCGTTTCACGAGACGCGGAGCGGATCGGGAAACGGCGCCCCGTGCGCGACGGGGGTTCCAGGGGGTCGCCCCCCTGGGCTAACACTGCTTGTACACAGCCACCGCGCACGCGCTTCCCAGGCCGATGTTGTGCTGGAGGGCGACGCGGGCGCCTTCGACCTGGCGGTCGTCGGCCTTGCCGCGGAGCTGCCAGGTCAGTTCGGCGCACTGGGCGAGGCCGGTGGCGCCGAGGGGGTGGCCCTTGGAGATGAGGCCGCCGGAGGGGTTGACGACCCACTTGCCGCCGTAGGTGGTGGCCTCGTCGTCGATGAGCTTGTGGCCTTCGCCGACCTCGGCCATGCCGAGGGCTTCGTAGGTGATGAGCTCGTTGGCGCTGAAGCAGTCGTGGAGTTCGATGACGTCGACGTCGTCGATGGAGACCTGCGCCTGCTCCATGGCGGTGCGGGCGGCGCGCTGGGAGACGCCGAAGCCGACGACCTGGATGGAGGAGTTGTCGGCGAAGCTCTCGGGGGTGTCGGTGGAGATGTGGTGGCCGGCGATCTCGATGGCCTGGTCCCACAGGTCGTGCTCGTCGAGGAAGCGTTCGCTGACGACGAGGGCCGCGGCGGCGCCGTCGGATGTGGGGGAGCACTGGAGCTTGGTCAGCGGGTCGAAGATCATCGGCGCGTTCTTGACGTCGTCGAGGGTGTACTCGGTCTGGAACTGCGCGTAGGGGTTGTTGGTGGAGTGCTTGTGGTTCTTCCAGCCGATCCAGGCGTAGTGCTCGGGCGTGGAGCCGTACTTCTCCATGTGCTCGCGGCCCGCGTTGCCGAACATCTGCGGCATGGGGGCCTTGTCCATCTCCCACGGGCGGCCCGCGGTCATGGAGGTGAGGTGGTGGTCGATGATGGTGACCTTCGAGCCCTCCATGCCGGCGCCGAGGGAGCCCTTCTTCATCTTCTCCATGCCGAGGGCGAGCGCGCAGTCGGCGAGGCCGCCGCGGACGGCCTGGCGGGCGAGGAACAGGGCGCTCGACCCGGTCGCGCAGGCGTTCTGGACGGTCATCACGGGGATGCCGGTCATTCCGGTCTCGTAGAGGGCGCGCTGGCCCATCGATCCGTACATCGATCCGGCGTAGGCCATCTCGATCTTGTCGTAGCCGACGCCGGCGTCCTGCAGGGCGTTGCCGACGGCCTCCTTGGCCATGTCGGGGTACTCCCAATCGCGGGAGCCCGGCTTCTCGAACTTGGTCATGCCGACGCCTACGACGAAGGTGCGGTTGGCCATCAGGCTCGCCTCCTGTACCGAATCAGGTTCGGTACACACGATAGACCCGCGGGGCGTCCCGGCGCCGCCCCCTCCCGGTCGCCGGTACGCCGCGCGCCGTGTCAGCCGGTCATCTCGCCCGCGAGCGCGGCGGCGAACGCGTCGACGTCGGCCTCGGCGGTGTCGAACGAGCACACCCAGCGGACTTCGCCGGCCCGCTCGTCCCACGTGTAGAACGGGAACCGCTTGCGGAGCCGCTCGGCGGCGTCCTTCGGGAGGACGGCGAACACCGCGTTCGCCTCCACGGCCTGGGTGATCTCCACGCCCGGGACGGCGCGGGCGGCGCCGGCGAGGCGGGCGGCCATGGCGTTGGCGTGGGCGGCGTTGCGCAGCCACAGGTCGCCGTCCAGCAGCGCGACGAGCTGCGCGGACACGTACCGCATCTTGGACGCCAGCTGCATGCTCGACTTGCGCAGGTACGCCAGCCCGCGCGCCGCGTCCGGGTTCAGCACGACGACCGCCTCGCCGAGCAGCAGCCCGTTCTTGGTGCCGCCGAACGAGAGGACGTCCACGCCCGCGTCGGTGGTGAGGGCGCGCAGCGGCAGGCCGAGGGACGCGGCGGCGTTGGCGATGCGCGCGCCGTCCATGTGCACCGAGAGGCCGCGCTCGTGCGCCGCCGCCGCGATCGCCGCGGTCTCCGCCGCGGTGTAGACGGTGCCCAGCTCGGTGCTCTGGGTGATCGACACGACGGCGGGCCGACGCCGCTGGACGTTGTCGAGGCCGGTCGCGAGCTCCTCGACCCGCGCGGGCGTCAGCTTCCCGTCCGGTGCCGGCGCGGTGACCAGTTTCAGGCCCGCGACCTTCTCGGCGGCGCCGCACTCGTCGGTGTTGATGTGCGCCGAGTCCGCGCAGATGACCGAGCTCCACCGCTCCGACATCGCCTGCAGCGACACCACGTTGGCGCCCGTCCCGTTGAACACCGGGTACACCTCGGCCCGGTCGCCGAAGTGCCGCCGGACGACCTCGCGGAGCCGCGCGGTGACGTCGTCGTCGCCGTAGGCGGGCTGGTGTCCGTCGTTGCAGGCGGCCAGCGCGGCGAGGACATCCGGGTGGACGCTCGCCTGGTTGTCGCTGGCGAACGTGCGCCCGGCGGTTCGGCGGGCGCCGTCGCCGTGCGGCGCGGAGGGGGGACCATTCGTGGGGGGCTCGGCCGGCGGATTCGTCATGCGTCCATTCTCGCGGATGCCCGCGCCCGCAATTCCCGCGCACTCCGCGCCAATTGCGGAGGCGGTTTTCCCGGGGCGGGTCAGGCCGGGCGGTCGGTGATGTTCTGCACCGGGGCGGGCGCGGCGTCGGCCGGGGGATCGGCGGGGCGAAGGGCCATCCGGGCGCGCATCGCGTCGAGGTCGTCGCCGAACCGGGCCATGGTGGCCTGGAGGTCGCGCCACAGGCCGGTCCGCTGCTCCAGTTGCGCGATCCTGGTGCGGAGGTCGCCGATGCGGCGCTCGGCCGCCGTGAGCCGGGTGCCGTGCACGGCGCTGTCGCGGCCGGTGCGGATCAGGCTGGTCGCGACGGCCGCCACGTCGCGCTCGTTGTCGTCCATCCGCTCGTCGATCCGGGGGAGCAGCCGGTCGTTGAGCTGGCCGACCAGCGAGTCGAGCTCGGCGCGCAGCGCGCGCACTTCGGCGTCATGGTCCCGGACGGCCTCCTCCAGGAGCGTGACGCGCTCGAGGTAGGCGGGCAGCAGCCGCCAGGCCTCCGCCGACCGTTCCAGATCCCGCCCGAGTCTGGCGAGGACGCCGGCGCCCTCGCGCAGCTGGCGCTCCGCCTCGGCGGCGGCGCGGCGGACGAGACCCGGGACCACGGTCATGGCGCTCCCTCCAGGAACCGCTCGGATAAGCCTCCCTAAACTCTAGGCGAAAAGCACCTGAACATTGCGTAAACCAGGGCGTCTATCGGGCGGTCCGCGCGTGTTTTCGGACGACCGCCGGGCGCGTCCCGTGCGGGGGCGGCCCGCTGCACGTGCACAGGCCCCGCCGCACGATGAGCCAGGCTCGTTCGGCCGTGTAGTCGGCCCGGCTCAATGCCGGGCGGACGCGGTGACAGGTCAGGCAGAGCATGCTTCGTTCGTCCTCCCCGTGAGGCCGGCGGCCCGCCGTCCCGCACGCCTTCCCCCCGGATGCGCGCGGAACGGCGGAACCCACAGGCAGGCCCGTCGGCTACCGGCGCGGGCCACGGTACGCATCCGGGGGTTGCATGCACGTTGCGACGATTCGGTCACGCACCGTGGTTGATTCGGGTTGGCGAGATACCCGGAATCGGTTGCGCCGTCCCCGCCGTTCACCGATCCTCAGACGGGCCGGGGATCGGCCTGGGAAGGGATCGAACCGTTCACCGTCCGGCGAGGTCGCGAGAGCCCCGTACGCCGAGAACGGTCCGTGGAGAGCCGTCCGTGCGGTCCCGTCGAGAACGAAAAGGGTTGACCCATGGTGGTGCGGAAACCGGTGGCCGTGCGGCCGCCGATCGCCGAGTCGTGGCGGCGCTCCCGGGACGCCGGCGTGGACGCGGCGGTGCAGGCCGCGCCGCTGGTGTTCGACCGGGACGTGCTCGCAGACGCGCGCGGCGCGCACCCCCTCGAACGGCACCTGCCGATGCTGGAGGGGCTGCTGCGGCGCGTCGCCGACGAGACCGAGCACCTCATGGTGATCACCGACGCCGCGGGGCACGTGCTGTGGCGGCAGGGCCCGCCCGCCGTGCGCCGCGACGCCGACGCGATCGGGCTGACCGAGGGGTTCCGGTGGTCGGAGGACGCCGTCGGCACCAACGGCATCGGCACCGCGCTGGCGTCCGGGCGGCCCGAGTACGTGTACGCCTCCGAGCACGTCGCGCACGTCCTGCACCGCTGGTCGTGCGCCGGCGCCCCGATCACCGACCCCGACTCGGGACGGGTGGTCGGCTGCATCGACGTCAGCGCGACCGCGCGGGCCCTGCATCCGGCGGCGGTCGCGCTGGTCGCCGCCGCCGCGCGGCTCGCCGAGTCGCGGCTGGAGAACGAGATGCGGCAGCGGGACGAGCGGCTGCGCGAGCGGCTCCTGCCGCACGTGCGCGGGGCGCGGGACGCGGGCGTGCTCGTCACCGCCACCGGCCGGATCCTCGCCGCCCCGGCCGGCCGGTACCCGGAGAGCTGGCGGGGGCGGCGCGTCGGCGTCCCCGAGCCGGGAAAGGCGCTCACGCTGCCCGACGGCCGGACCGCCGTCGCCGAACCGCTCGGCGAGGCGTTCCTGCTGCGCCCGTCGGTGGAGCACGGGCGGCCCGGCACCCGCCCGCCGTCCCTCGGCGGATCACCGGCCGGGGACGCAGCGGCGCGGATCCCCGCCGGCGAGGGACCGCTGCTGACGCTGTCGTTCCTCGGCGAAGGCCGCCCGCAGGCGCACCTGGACGGGCGGCCGGTCCCGCCGGCGCTGCGGCACGCCGAGATCCTCGCCGCGCTCGCCCTCCACCCCCGGGGGCTGACCGGGGACGGGCTCGCGCTGTGCCTGTACGGCGAGGGCGGCAGCCCCGCGTCGGTCCGGCCCGAGATCCACCGGCTCCGCCAGCAGTTCGGCGGCATCGTGCGGGCCCGCCCCTACCGGCTCGGGTGCGCGGTCGAGGCCGACTTCCTCACGGTGCGGCGGATGCTGGACGAGGGCGACGCCGCCGGGGCCGTGCGCCTGTACACCGGCGAGCTGCTGCCCCGCTCCGACGCGCCCGCCGTCCGCGCCGAACGCGACGAGCTGGCGGTGCGGGTGCGGCGGCTGGCGCTCGACCGGGGCGGCGCCGACGCGCTGTGGACCTACGCCCAGACCGAGCCGGGCCGCGCCGACCTGGAGGTGCTGGAGCGGCTCCGCGACGTCCTGCCGCCGGGCGATCCGCGGCTGGCCGCGGTCGCCTCGCGCCGCGAGCGGCTCCTCGCCGGCGAGGCGTGATGACCGGCGGTCCCCGGGCGCCGCGAAGGCGTCAGGCGCCCTCGTCGGCCAGGTGGGCGCAGTCGTTGTAGCACACGGCCTCCAGCCGCGCGCCGTTCTGCCGCCACCGGGTCACCGAGGCGTTGCCGATCGACTCCTTCTCGATCGCCATGATCTCCTGCTCGGTCAGCCCCTCCACCAGGTAGCGGGTCATCACCACGATCGCGTCGTGCGTGACGACCAGTACCCGGCCCCCAGGGGCCGCGGCCTCCAGGTCGCGGTAGAAGCTGCGCAGCCGCAGCGCCAGGTCGGCCCACGACTCCCCGCCGGGCGGCCGGTAGTAGAACTTGCCGAGGTGCCGCAGCCGCTCGGCCTCCTGCGGGAACCGGCGCTCGACCCCGGCGCCGGTGAGGCCCTGCAGGACGCCCTGCTCGCGGTCGCGGAGCCGCTCGTCCACCTTCGGCCGCAGCCCTTCCGGGTCCTGCGGGGCGGCGTAGGACGTCTGGGCGAGCGCGATCTTCGCGGTGTCGAGGGCGCGCACGTAAGGGGAGGAGACGACCAGCGTCGGGCGCTCGTCCTCGGGGAGGGCGGCGAGCCAGCGGCCGAACGCCGCCGCCTGGGCGCGGCCGGTGTCCGACAGGGGGATGTCGGCGTCCCGCTCGGGGATGCCGGCCTCCTCCGCGTCGGTGCCCGCCACGGCCTTGTACGCGAGGTTGCCCGTGCTCTCGCCGTGCCGGGTCATGGTCAGCCAATGCAGCGCGTCCACGCCCGCCATGCTGCCATGCCCGCGGAGCGGCGGGCGCGGTTCGGCCGTCCTCTACGCGCGGTAGTACTCTCGTGCCGTGACGAACGGCCTCACCGTAGTGATCATCGTGGCGGCGGTGCTCACCGCTTGCTACGCGCTGGTGGCGGCGCTGCGCAACCGGGCGATGGACCTGGGGCAGCTGATCTCGCTCGGCGTGCTGGAGGTCCTGCTGGTGGCGCAGGCCGTCGTCGGGTTCGCCAAGCTGGGCGGGGACGAGGGCCCCGCGAGCTCGGCGACCTTCGTCGGCTACCTGCTCGCCAGCCTGCTCATCCCGCTCGCGGGCGCCGGATGGGGCCTGCTGGAGCGCACCCGGTGGGGCTCCGGCGTGATCGTCATCGCCGGCCTCGGCGTCGCCGTCATGATCGTCCGGCTGGACCAGCTGTGGAGCGGGACCGGTGGCTGACCCCGAGCGGCCCGTCCCCGGTGAGCGGCCCGATGACCGGCCCGGTGCGCGGCCCGGTGCG
>NZ_BMRO01000001.1:42207-69288 GCF_014648675.1 Actinomadura livida | reverse complement strand
CCCGTGCGGGCGGCGGCGCCCGCGCCGGCGCCGGCGCCCGCACGGGCGGCGCCGCCCGTCCCGGCACCGCCGGCGGGCCGGGACGGGTGCTGGTCGCCGTCTACGGGATCTTCGCGCTCGCGGCGGGTGCGCGCGCGGGTGTGCAGATCGCCACCAGGTTCGCGGAGGCGCCGCTCGCCTACGCCCTGTCGGCGTTCGCCGCGGCCGTCTACGTCGTGGCGACGGTCGCGCTGGCCCGCGGCGGCCGGACGTCGTTCCGGGTCGCCGTCGCCGCCTGCGCCACGGAACTGGCGGGCGTGCTGATCGTGGGGACGCTCAGCCTCGCCGACTCCGCGGCGTTCCCCGACGAGACCGTCTGGTCCGCCTACGGGCGCGGCTACGGCTTCGTCCCGCTGGTGCTCCCGATCGTGGGCCTGCTGTGGTTGCGCCGCACCGCCCGCACAGGTGGCGGGCCCGAAACGGGCGGTGGGCGCCCTGTGGGCGGCGGCGTGTGAGCCCTCCGGCCACAGGTGTCCGGTGCGCACGGGGCGCGGGATGATCACGCGGCGGCCGCCGGGGGCGTGATGCGCCCGCCGATGGGGAGCGCGTGCACCGCGGCCCTGGTGATCGCCTCGACCTCGTCGGGGGAGTGGTCGGCGGTGGGGTTGCGGCTCATCCAGCGGACCAGCTTCAGCGGCGGCGCGAAGACGATCCCGTCGGCGGCGAAGGGCGACTTGACGATCTTGCCGCCGTGCACGGCCAGCACCGGCGTCACCTTCACCGGCACCTCCGCGACCCGCGAGATCAGCTCGGCGGCGGCGTCGGCGCGCGCGGTCAGCCCGCGGACCAGCGCGGACTGGGTCCGGCCGTCGATGAACAGCCGGCCGCCGTGCTGGGAGATCTCCGCGTCCGGCTGCCACGCCTCGTTGTGCACCAGCCACACGCCGCCCGGCCCGAACACCAGCTGGTCGGCCTGCCCGTGCCCGGGGACCGTCCGCTCGTACAGCACGCGGTGGCCGCGCCGTTCCAGGGTGTAGCGCAGCACCCGGTTCATCCGCTGCTCGCCGCGCAGCCCGCGGCGCCACACGCTGGACGCGTGGTAAACGCGCCAATGGACGTACGCGTCCGCGGACGCCACCAGAACCGCCATCAGGATTCCGAAAACGGCGTTCACGAGCAGCCCGCACAGTATGAGCGTCGCCCCCGCCAGAATTGCGCGGGTCCGCAGTCGGCCCTTTCGGCCGCGCTGCCAGAGGTCCTCGTATACCGCCTGGGGCGAACCGCCGGTGAACGCGGCCCGGTCCCTCAGGTAGATGGAGCTGCCGATCATGAGACCCTCCCAGCACCCTGCGATGACGGCTTCATTATGGGGATGGGGACGGCATTGTCGCCACACTTTGCAAGGTGACGTTCATCAAACGCAAAAGCAAGTGACGGTACGGGGAGCATTGCCTACCTGCTGTTCTCCGGCGGTTGGGCCGGCGATTCCTGGGGAGAACTCCGACATGGCCTCTGTGAATGGCTGAAAGGCGCAGTGCAACTTCCATCGCAATGCTCGGAGCCTTTTTCATTTCGGTCGCTTTTCCGGCACGGGCGATCACCGAACGCACTGTGCGCCCCGGTGCGGGCACACTTGTCGGATGCACATCAGCGACGCCGAGGGCCTCCCCGTCCGGGACGCCGTCCCGGCCTTGCGCGCGGCACTGGACGACGGCGGCGCGGCCGTGCTGGCGGCGCCGCCCGGCACCGGGAAGACGACCCTGGTCCCGCTCGCGCTCGCCGGGCTCGCCCTCGGCGGCCCGCCCGGGGCGGGGAAGGTCCTCGTCCTGGAACCGCGCCGCCTCGCCGCCCGCGCCGCCGCCCGCCGGATGGCGTGGCTCCTCGGCGAGCGGGTCGGCGGACGGGTCGGCCTCACCGTCCGCGGCGAGAGCCGCCCCGGTACACGCGTCGACGTCGTCACGACCGGCGTCGTGCTGCAGCGCCTCCAGTCCGACCCGGAGCTCGCCGACGTCGGCACGGTCATCCTGGACGAGTGCCATGAGCGGCACCTGGACGCAGACACCGCGCTGGCGTTCCTCCTGGACGTCCGCGCGGCGCTGCGCCCCGACCTGCGCGTGGTCGCCGCGTCCGCCACCGCCGACACCGGCCCGTGGGCGCGCCTCCTCGGTGACGCCCCCGTGGTGGAGACCCCGGCCGCGCTCCATCCCGTCGAGACGGTCTGGGCGCCGCCGCCGCGCCCCGTCGCGCCGCCCCACGGCATGCGGGTCGACCCGGCGCTCCTCGGGCACGTCGCCGCGACGGTGCGCCGCGCCCTGGCGGAGCGGGACGGCGACGTCCTCTGCTTCCTGCCCGGCGCCGGGGAGATCGCCCGCGTCGCGGGCATGCTCGGCGACGCCCCGGCCGAGATCCTGCAGGTGCACGGGCAGGCGCCGCCGGCGGTGCAGGACGCGGTCCTCGCCCCGTCCGGGCGCCGCCGCGTCGTCCTCGCCACCTCCGTCGCCGAGTCGAGCCTCACCGTCCCGGGGGTCCGCGCGGTGGTGGACGGCGGCCTCGCCCGCGAGCCGCGCACCGACCACGCCCGCGGCCTCGGCGCCCTGACGACCGTCCGCGCGTCCCGCGCCACCGCCGCCCAGCGGGCGGGACGCGCCGGACGCGAGGCCCCTGGCACCGTGTACCGCTGCTGGACCGAGGCCGAGCACGAGCGGCTGCCCGCCCGCCCCCGCCCCGAGATCGAGCTGGCCGACCTCACCGGTTTCGCGCTCCAGACCGCCTGCTGGGGCGACCCCGGCGCGAGCGGCCTGGCGCTGCTCGACCCGCCGCCGCCCGCCGCCCTGGACGCCGCCCGCACCACCCTGCGCGCCCTCGGCGCCCTGGAGGACGGCGGCGTCACCGGCAGGGGCCGCGCCCTCGCCCGGATCGGGCGGCACCCGCGCCTGGCCCGCGCCCTGGTGGACGGCGCCCCGGAGGTCGGCTCCCGCGCCGCCGCCGAGATCGTGGCCCTCCTCTCCGAACCCCCGCCGCGCTCCGCGGGCGACGACCTCACCGCGACCTGGCGCGCCCTCCGCCGTCCGGGCCGGCCCGCCGACGCCCATGCCGCACGCTGGCGCGACGAGGTCCGCCGCCTCCGCCGGGCGGCGCACGACGACGGACCCGTTGAAGGCCCGGCGGGGGATGCGCCCTCGGACACCTGGGCACGGCGCGGGGACGACGCCGTGGCCGGGGTCGTGGTGGCGCTGGCGTTTCCGGAGCGGGTGGCGCGGGCGCGCCGGGGGAGCGGCCACCTGATGGCGTCCGGGACGGGCGCGGTGCTCGACGCCGGCTCGGCGCTGGCCGGGGCGCGGCCGGCGTGGCTCGCGATCGCGGCCGCCGACCGGCCGTCCGGATCGGCGTCGGCGCGGGTGCGCCAGGCCGTGGTGATCGACGAGGAGGTCGCGCGGTTCGCGGCGGCGCCGCTGCTGGAGACCGCCGAGGAGATCGCCTGGCGGGACGGCGACGTGGCGGCGCGCCGGGTCGAGCGGCTCGGCGCGATCGAGCTGGACGCGGCGCCGCTGCGCGACCCCGATCCGGAGCGGATGCGGGCGGCCCTGCTGGAGGGGCTGCGCGCCGAAGGGCTCGGCCTGCTGAACTGGACGGCGGCGGCCACCGGCCTGCGGCGGCGGCTGGCGTTCCTCCATCACGCGCTGGGCGACCCGTGGCCGGCCGTGGACGACGCGGCGCTGCTCGGCCTCGTACCGCAGTGGCTGGCGGGCGCGCGGCGCCGCGCCGACCTGAAGCGGGTCGACGTGGCGGCGATGCTGCGCGGCCTCCTGGCCTGGGACCAGGCGAAGCGGCTCGACGAGTACGCGCCCGAGCGCGTCGAGGTCCCGTCCGGGTCGCGGATCAGGGTGGACTACTCGGGCGAGCGGCCCGTGCTGGCCGTGAAGCTGCAGGAGCTGTTCGGGTGGGACGCGGCGCCGCGGCTGGCGGGCGGGCGGGTGCCGCTGGTCGTGCATCTGCTGTCGCCGGCGGGCCGTCCCGCGGCGGTCACCGCGGACCTCGCGTCGTTCTGGCGCGAGGGGTACCGCGCGGTGCGCGCGGAGCTGCGCGGACGCTATCCCCGGCACCCCTGGCCGGAGGATCCCGCGCAGGCCGTCCCGACGAAGCGGACCAAGCGGGCTAGCGGGAGCTGATCAGCACCTCGATGCCGTCCAGGACGCGGGCCAGCCCGAACTCGAAGGCGCGGGCCGGCGCGACGGCCGCGTGGTACTCCTGCCCGGCGGCGGTGCCGACGCGCGTGCCGACGGGATAGTCCTCCTCGTTCACGAACCGGTCGAGGAAGGGGGCGCTGGCCTCCCACCACTGCTCGTCGCTGATGCCGGTGCGCCGCTCGGCCTCGGCGGCGTTGACCGAGGTGCGGGCGGCGCTCTCGGCGAACCCGGTGACGAGCGCGACGACCGCGTCCATCTCCAGGTCGGTGAGCCCGAGGCCGTCCACGGCGCGCAGCTCGTACTCGTACTTACCGATCGTGTTCGGGCCCATCGGCGGGCGCGTCACGGTGATCTGCAGCAGCCAGGGATGGCGGTGGAACAGGTCCCAGTTGTCGCGGGCGATGTGCTCCAGCCGGGCCCGCCAGGAGTCGTGGTCCGGCGGTGCCAGCTCGCCGTACGCGCGGTCCACCATCACGTCGATCAGCTCGGCCTTGCCCGGGACGTAGGTGTAGATCGACATCGGGGACACGCCCAGCGCGTCGGCGATGCGCCGCATCGACAGGGCGTCCAGGCCCTCGGCGTCGGCCACCTCGATCGCCGTCCGGACGATCTCCTCGGCGGTCAGCCGGGGCTTCGGGCCGCGCCGCGGGGGCTCCCTGACCCCCCAGAGGAGCTCCAGGCTGCGCCGCGGATCGCCGGCTCCGCTGTACTCGGTCGTCACGGCTCCGATCCTCTCAGGGATGAAACTCTGTACTGCGTACGTTATATTGGCCCGGATGGAAACTCCGTATGCCGTACAAAGTTTGGGAGGACCCGTGGCCGAACCACGCTTCGCCGTCGAGGCGGAAGGGCTGCGCAAGCGCTACGGCGGCCCCCGCGACGGAACGCAGGCCCTCGACGGGCTGGACCTGCGCGTGCCCGCGGGCACCGTGCACGGGCTGCTCGGCCCGAACGGCGCCGGCAAGACCACCGCCGTCCGGGTCCTGACCACCCTGGCCAGGCCGGACGGCGGGACCGCCCGCGTCGCCGGGCACGACGTGGTGCGCGAGGCGGCGCGGGTGCGGACCCGGATCGGGCTGGTCGGGCAGCACGCGGCGGTCGACGAGGTCCTCGGCGGGCGCCAGAACCTCGTCATGTTCGGCCGCCTCTACCACCTGGGGACCGCGCGGGCGCGCCGCCGGGCCGACGAACTGCTGGAGCGCTTCCGGCTCACCGACGCCGCCGACCGGCCCGCGGGCGAGTACTCCGGCGGCATGCGCCGCCGCCTCGACCTGGCCGCGTCCATGATCCTCGCGCCGCCGGTGCTGTTCCTGGACGAGCCGACCACGGGCCTCGACCCGCGCGGCCGCAACGAGGTGTGGGACGCGATCCGCACCCTCGTGGACGGCGGGACCACCGTCCTGCTCACCACCCAGTACCTGGAGGAGGCCGACCGGCTCGCCACCGGCATCTCGGTGGTCGACCACGGCCGCGTCATCGCCGAGGGCGCCCCCGACCAGCTGAAGGCGCGGCTCGGCGGCGACCGCATCGAGGTCGTCCTCGACGACCCCGGCGCGCTGTCCGCGGCGGCCGGGATCGTCGGCCGGGTCGCGTCCGGCGAGGTCGACGTGGACGCCGAGGCCCTGCGCGTCGGGGCACCGGTGACCGGGCGGGCCGCCGCGCTGACCGAGGCCGTCCGCGCCCTGGACGAGGCGGGCCTCGCGGTCGCGGACATCGGTCTGCGCCGCCCCACCCTGGACGAGGTGTTCCTGCACCTCACCGATGCCGGCAAGAGTGAGAAGGAGGTGCCCGCGTGAGCGTCCAGACCCTGCGCTGGGCCGTCGCGGACGGCCGGACCCTGACCGGGCGAGCGCTCGCCCACTGGGCGCGCCGTCCTGGGGAGGTGGCCGTCGCGCTGCTGTTCCCCGTGATGGTCGTGCTGATGATGGGCTACCTGTTCGGCGGCCAGATGGACGTGCCCGGCGGCGGGAGCTACCGGGAGTTCATCGTCCCCGGGATGTTCGCGCTGACGATGGCGTTCGGCGTCGAGACGACGTTCGCCGCGGTCGCCGGCGACGCGGCCAAGGGGGTGACCGACCGGTTCCGCGCGATGCCGATGGCGCCGTCCGCGGTCGTCGTCGGGCGCGCCGCAGCCGACATGCTGCACTCGGTCGCCGCGCTGGCCGTCATGGCGGTCTGCGGCGTGCTGATCGGCTGGCGCGTCCACGACGGGATCGCCGGCGCGCTCGCCGGGTTCGGGCTGCTGCTCCTGCTGCGCTTCTCGCTGGTGTGGATGGGCATCTACCTCGGCCTGATGGCCAAGGGGCCGGAGTCGGTCGCGGCCGTGCAGATCCTGGTGTGGCCGATCGGGTTCCTGTCCAGCGCGCTGATCGCGCCGAGCACGATGCCGGGCTGGCTCGGCGCCATCGCCGAGTGGAACCCGATGTCGGCGACCGTGACGGCGTGCCGGGAGCTGTTCGGCGATCCCGGCCAGGCGGGCACCTCGTGGGCCGCGCAGCACAGCGTCCTGATGGCGGTGGTGTGGCCGCTGGTGATCGCGGCGGTGTTCATCCCGCTGTCGGTGCGCCGCTACCGCGCCATGGGCCGGTAGCAATGAACAGGTAGGGCGTCAGCCGCCCGGCAGGAGGGCGGCGCGGTGGCGGGCGAGCGCCAGCGCCGGATAGCACTCCTCGGGCAGGTCCGTCCCGCCGGGGGCGGTGCCGTCCAGCGCGGCGCGGAGCCTGCGCCCGACGGCGGCGGGGTCGTAGGGCTGGACGACGCACAGCTCGGCCTGCATCGCCTGCCGCGCCGCGCCCATCAGCGCCGGGACGTCCCCGACGATCACGACCTCGGCGGGGACGTCCCCGTGGGACAGCCGCACGGCCAGCGCGTGCATCCCGGCGGTGCCCGCGTCCGCGTAGCGGAACTCGCAGACGAGCCGGTCGCCGTCGAGCGGGCCCTCCTGGATCAGCCAGACCTGGCCGGGGACGACCCGTCCGAGCGCCCCCTCCCAGGCGGCGGCCGGGACGTCGCCGAGCGCGTCGGCGGCGCGTCCCGCCGCCTTGCGGGCCTCGGCCGGGCCGATGGCGGCGAGCACCCGCAGGAAGGCCCGCGCGCCCGGCGTCGCCGCCGCCCGCAGGGAGGTGATCAGGTCACCGAGCGCGGCCCGCCGCCCCTGGAGGTGCGGGGCCGCCGCCTCGAGGCTGCCGAGCCGCGCGGACGTCCACACCTCGGCCTCCAGCGGGCCGGGCAGCGACGGCAGGGCGTCGGCCTCCCGGACGTAGGCCGCGTACACCTCGCGGAGGCCCGGCAGCATCAGCTCCGGGCCCGCGGACGGTCGGGTGGCACTCACCGTTCCACCCTATGAGAACCGCGCCGCCGGGCGGTAAGCGCGACGTCGCCCCTACGCGGGGACGGTGAGCAGCGTGCGGCCCGCACCGATGGTCCGGACCTCGAAGCGGCTGATCTCCTCCGGCGTCAGCGCCGTGGCGCCCTGCACCGTCAGGTGCGGCTGCGCGGAGTCGGCGAACCCGTAGCCCTTGGGCGGGACGGACCAGCCGGCGACCGTGTGCGCGTTGCCCCGGGCGTCCACCGCGACCAGCTCGCACTGCAGCGGCCCGCGGACCTTGCTGAGCCGCAGTCCGACGCGGCTGCCCCACATCTTGCCGTCCATCGCGACCGTCCCGGTCACGCCGGTGCCCGTGTCCGCGGCCGACACCGTCCGGCCGTTCTCCAGCAGCGCGGCCGTCCCGGTGTCGGGCTGCGCCGGCGGCGCCTGCTCCTGGTCGGCGCCGAGCGTGTACCCGGTGCCGAGCGCCCCGCCGAGGAGCACGACCCCGGCGGCCGCCGCCGCGAGCCCGCGCACCGTGCGGTACCGCCGCTCCCGGCGGTTCCGGTGCCGCATGAGGTCGGTGACCACCGCGGGCTCCGGCGGCACCGGCGGCGCGTCCGGCGGTTCGGCGATGGGGCCGATGCCGTCCAGCGTCCGGGCGATGCCGCGCAGCTCGCCGAGCTCCTCGTGGCAGGCCGTGCACGTCGCCAGGTGCGTCTCGAACGCGCGCCGGTCGGGCTCCTCCAGGAGGCCGAGGGCGTAGGCGCCGACGTCGATGTGCAGCATGTCCGCGCTCATGGCGTCACACCCCTCTCCTCCAGGGCGACCCGTAGCGCCCGTAGCGCGTAGTAGACCCGGGACTTCACCGTGCCCACGGGGATGCCGAGATGCCTGGCGGCCTCGTTCACCGAGCGGTCCCGGAAGAAGGTCTCGTTCAGGATCTCGCGGTGGGCCGGGGACAGCGCGAGGAGGGCTTCGGACACGACGACGGAGCGCAGCAGATCCTCCAACCCGTCGGGGACGCGCATGTTCTCCAGCGGGCCCTCGCCCGCCTCCTGCGGCCTGGCGTTCTTGCGGCGCTGGTCGTCGATGACGATCCGGCGGGCGACCGTCGCCAGCCACGGCAGCAGGGACGTCGCGTTCTCGTCGAGCTGGTGCGCGCTGCGCCACGCGCGGATCATCGTCTCCTGCACGACGTCCTCGGCCCAGTGCCGGTCGCCGCCGGTCAGGCGGAGCACGAACGACAGCAGCGGACGGCCGTACACCCGGTACAGCTCGGTCACGATCACCTGGTCGTCGACGCCGCCCGAGGGGTGCGGTCCGCGGAACCAGCTCCACGGGCCGGCTGGACGTTCTCGGGTGGCCGGGGCGGCCGGTGATCTGTGTGCCATCGGGGGGTCTCCGGCTGGTGCGGGGGCGGGGCGACGCGGTGACCGTGAGCCAGGTGTCACGTTGGGAGGCAGTACGGGACCGCGGCGGCCGGAGGTTCAATCCGTGTCCGATCAGCCGGGAATTTTCCGATTCACCCCTTACTAGTTCGCCACCTTTCCCTTACCTGTGGCGCCGGTGGCAGGCCCGCCGCGTCGTAGGGCCGTACGAATCCGAATCAGCGGGAGGCAGCCGGACCCACCGCGGCGGACCTCCGCCGGCAACGTTCACTCCACGCTTGGAGCGAATGCGGGCATCGGGCCCATTTGCCCATAGAGGACCGAGGGCGGGATCGGCATGGTGAAGGGAATCGGGAACACACAGCTTCTGTACCGCCTGCTGCTGGCGGTGGACATCCAGGGGTACAGCAGGCGCGACACCCGCGAGCAGCTCGCCGCGCAGGGCCTGCTGGCGGACGCGCTCGACCGGGCCGCCCGCGGCGTCGGCCTCGACCGGAGCCTCTGGGAGAAACAGGTCGGCGGGGACGGGGAGCTCGCCACGCTGCCGGAGGGGGTCGACCCGGCGCCCGTGGCCGGCGACTTCGTCATCGGGCTCGCCGCGGCGCTGCGGGAGGTCAACCGCGACGCGGGCCGCTTCCCGCTGCGGGTGCGGCTCTCGATCCACCACGGCACGCTGACGGCCGGGCCGTTCGGGCCCGCGGGCGACGCGCCCATCGTCGTCCAGCGGCTGCTGGACGCCGCGCCGCTGCGCCGCCTGCTGACCGGTGACGCGGACCGCGACCTCGCCTACGTCGTGTCGGACACGCTGTTCGAGGACGTCGTCCGGACCGGGTTCTGCGCCCTGCGGCCGCAGGCGTTCCAGCCCATCAAGGTCACCGCGAAGGGCGCCGCCTTCCGCGGCCACATCCTCACCGGCCGCGCGGCGCGCGGCAGCGGCACCGGCGGCACGGGAGGCGAGCGGGGCGGGCCCGGCGCGCGCGTCCTCGACTTCCCCGCGCTGGCGGCCCGCTGACCCCGCCGCGTCCGGCGGGAAGGGAACGGCCCGGCGCGGGGTTGCCCATGGAAACCGGTCTTTCCTGGAGGCGGACGATGTCGGACGAGAAGGCGCTGGCGAACCTGGTGGCGGGACGCGACCTCGGGGTCCTCGCGACGCTCAAGCGGGACGGGCGGCCCCAGCTGTCCAACATCAACTACCACTTCGACCCGGATAGCGGGCTCGTCCGCATCTCGATCACCGCCGACCGCGCCAAGGCCCGCAACCTGGCGCGCGATCCGCGGGCGAGCCTGCACGTCAGCTCACCGGACGGCTGGTCGTACGCGGTCGCCGAGGGCGACGCCGAACTGTCGGCCGTCGCCGCCGACCCCGCCGACGCGGCGGTGGAGGAGCTGGTCGCGGTGTACCGGGACATCCGCGGCGAGCACCCCGACTGGGACGACTACCGCCGCGCCATGGTCGAGGACCGCCGCCTCGTCGTCCGCCTACACGTCAACCGCCTGTACGGCCTCGCCCGCTGAGTTCATTCGGCTCATATGTCGGCGGCCTGGCGGGCGGGGCAGTCCGGCGGGCAGTTCTCCGTGTGCGCCGGCAACTGGCGGGTGAAGTTCTTCAGCATCAGCCGGAACACGGCGCGCGTCAGGGGGCCGGTGCCGGGGATCAGGGGCTCCAGCACGGCGTTCCAGCGGATCTCGGTGCCGGAGCCGGCCGCCTCCAGATGCACGTCCGAGCGGTAGCGGCGGACGGGCAGGCCCGACAGCGCCTTGTAGGCGAAGTGCGAGTACGGCTCGTAGGCGACGGTCTGCTCGCTGGCGGGCCAGATCTTCTTGACCGACCCGACGCCGTAGGTGGTCGTGTCGCCCTTGCGGGTCTGCTTTGCGGGGATGGGGAACTTGCCCCACGCGCCCCACGCCTCCGGAACGGCTAGGTGCCGGAACAGTTCCTCCGGCGTGGCGGTCGAGGTGGCGGTGAGCTGGATCTCGTACGGCATGCTCTCTCCCAGGGGGTGACCACCGAACGGTAGTCAGCCGCGCGGCACGGGCACAAGCGGCCCCGGAGGCCGCGCGACCCCCCGCGCGACCTCCGGGGAAAAGGTGCAGGCCGAGAGCACCCCGCAGTTCCCTCGGCCTGCACGTCCATGGCCCCCGATCAGCCCTTCCCTCACACGAGGTCGGGGCCGTAGACCTCCCACAGCTCGCCCGCGAAGAACCTGCCGAAGCTGAGCAGCTTCTCCAGGCCGTCCGGGCCCGACGTCCGGAACGTGGTGAGCTGCCGCGCGAAGTCCGTCAGCCGGATGTTCAGCACCCCCGCCGCGACGACCTCCGCGCCGTCCTCCTCGTCCGCGCCGACGTGCCCGTCGAGCAGCCGCACGTACAGCGTGGACGTGTCCGGCCAGATCCGCGTCGGCGGGCCGTGCAGGACCGTCTTGGTCCCGCTCAGCGTCCGCCGCCGGCCCCCGCCGTCGGTGTAGTGCAGCCGGTACCGCATCAGGCGCCGGTCGTCCGGGCCGTCCTCGACGAACAGGTTGAACGTGCCCTGCTCGACGGGGCGCCGGCCGCCGTGGCCGGTCGCGTCCACCCACCCTTCGGCGCGGGCCTCGTGGGCGGGCTCGGCGATGAAGCGGTCGGTGTCGTCCGCGGTGATCGTCAGGCGGAACGACAGCGGGAGGCGGCCGTCGGCCAGCTCCCCGATCCGCGGGTCGGTCTCCCCGTAGGTGACGAACCCCTTCATCTCCTCGGTGAACGACAGCGACGTACGGCCCGCCGCCACGTCGGACGGTCCCCGTGACCCTCCGTGGCGCCCCGAGAACGAGCCGTACGCCGAGCCGTTCCCCGTCCCGTCAGGCGAGCCGGCCCCCCCGGCCGGCTCGGCCCCCGTGGGAGACGGGACGTTGTCGGCGGAGCCGCCCGCACCCCGCTGCGCGGACGCGTGCTCCAGCATCCGCGTGGCCATCCGGTCGGCATGCGCGGCGATGGTGAGCGAGGGGTTCGGGCCCACCGGCCCCGGCATCGCCGCCCCGTCGGCGATGTAGAGGCCCGGGAACCCGAACACCTCGCCGAAGGCGTCGCAGACGCCCTCGCCCGGGTGGGCGCCCATCGGGGCGCCGCCCAGGGGGTGGACGGTGATGATGCGCTTGCGGAACCACATCGGGTTGTCGGCGTACTCGGCGCCGAGGACGTCCGCGATGCGCTGCATGGTCTTGCGGACCCGGACGAACAGCTCCTCGCTGGTCTCGGCCGACCAGTCCGCGGCGAGCCTGCCGTCCCGCAGGTGCAGCCGGCCGTCGGCCGCGTCGCGGCCCATGCCGAGCAGCGGCAGCGAGCTGACCGTGAGGGCCCCGTCGCCGATCAGGTCGGAGATCTCCTTGGACAGGTTGGTGTCCGGCGCGTCCCGGAACAGGTCGGTGAACCGGTCCCACAGGAACTTCACCGCGCGCTCGAAGTCGCGGCCGATGTCGAAGCCGTCGACGATCCAGTCGGTGAAGCCGGGGTAGCCGCCGTCCTGGATGTAGGCGCCGCGCCCCGCGCCGGGCACGCCGTCCACCTCGTCGGGCAGCCGGATCGCGGTGGTGATGACCGGGCCGCGGCTGGCGTTCAGCGGGCGGACCCGGTTGCGGTCCCTGGCCCGCAGCAGGAACGTCAGCAGGTCGCCGTTGCCGCTGAACCGCGTGCCGAGCGCGTCGCCGAGGCCGGGGAACGCGGCCCGCGACTTCAGCAGCAGGAACGTGGTGCCGTAGGTGCCGGCGCCGAGGACGAGCCGGTCGCAGCCGATCGTCCGGACGGGCGGGCGGCTCTTCTTCGCGGTCAGATCGGCGTGGTGGACGTAGTCGACCTCGTACCCGCCGCCGGGCCGCGGCCGCAGCGCCTTCACCTCGTGGGACGTGCGGATGTCGGCGCCGTGGTGCGCCGCCGCCGACAGGTAGGTGTGGTCGAGGCTGTTCTTGGCGCCGTCGTTGCAGCCGATGTCGCACTCGCCGCACAGCCGGCACGTCCGCCGCGGGACGCCGTGGATGTTGCCGTACCCGGCGTCGGCGATGGGCAGCCCGAGGCCGGGGGCGCCGCCCGGCTGGGAGGCGAAGCTGACCGCCAGCGGCGGCAGCGTGCACTGGAGGCCGAGTTCCGCCGCGGCGTCCTGCATCGCGTGCGCCTTCGGGGTGTCGTCGTACGGCACCCGGTCCAGCGGGTACGGCGTCGCGCCCAGCATCTTCTCGACGGCGTCGTAGTGCGGGTCGAGGTCGGCGCGGGAGATCGGCCAGGGCTCGTATCCGCCGCCGCCGGGCAGGGGGCGGTCGTGCACGAACCAGTTCTCGTCCTTGCGCAGCAGCACGTTGGCGTAGATGAGGGAGCCGCCGCCGAGCCCGGAGGACACGACCGAGTCGCAGCCCTTGAAGCTCCACACGTCGAACATCCCGTACAGCCCGGCGTCGGGGTCCCAGAACGCCCGTCCCATCTGGGCGGGCGAGCGCGGGAAGGCGCCCGGCGGGTAGGGCTGCCCGCGCTCCAGCAGCACGACCCGCCGCCCGGCCTCCGCCGCCCGGTACGCGGCCACCGAGCCGCCGAAGCCGGAGCCGACGACGAGGGTGTCCACGTGCTCGATGTCCCTGTGCCCGGTGTCGTGTCCCACGTCAGCCCGCCTTCCGCTTCAGGAAGTCGAGGACCTGCGGGAACACCTCGGTGTCGGCGTTCGCGGCCATGAACGGGTCCTGGTGGCCGTAGCCGGGCAGGACCGCCAGTTCGTGCAGGCCGGGCGCGGCCGATTCGAGCAGCCGGTGGCAGACGATGTTGGAGTCGGTGAACACGTGGTTGCGGTCTCCGGTGAGGAACAGGATCGGCGTGGCGACCGCCTCGGCGCCCGCCAGGTAGTC
This sequence comes from Actinomadura livida, assembly GCF_014648675.1. Taxonomy (GTDB): domain Bacteria; phylum Actinomycetota; class Actinomycetes; order Streptosporangiales; family Streptosporangiaceae; genus Spirillospora; species Spirillospora livida. Next base: position 55,565 of record NZ_BMRO01000001.1, on the reverse strand, counting down.
GGCGGGCAGGTCCGCGTGGGCGGGGTCGCGCCGGTCGTACTTCACGGCCCGGCCGGCCTTCACCATGGCGTGGACGTGCCGGTAGTAGTGGACGTTGCAGGCCCCGAACAGGTCGGGGAGGCGGCCGTGCGTGACCGGCGACATCTTGTCGTGCGAGAAGATCGGCTTCCCGCCGCCCCACATGAAGCTGAGCATGTGGCACGCGGGCTCGTCGCACGAGCGGTGGAACGGCGCGACGGCCTTGGCGAGCATCCAGCCGCGGGTCAGCACGGGGGCGTCGCCGAAGCGCGGGTCGATCTGGCACGGTCCGAGGACGTACTCCATCAGCACCGGCCCGTACCGCAGCTTGAGCTTCGACCAGGCCGGGGTCCGCGGCGTCAGCGACACGCTGTTGCAGGTCAGGCTGGTGATGCCGGTGACGGTCCCGGCGAACAGCGCCATCGAGAACGACACCGAGCCGAGGCAGTGCGCGATGACGTGCACCCGCCTGTCCCCGATGTGGCGGCGCAGCTCGTCCAGCGCCGCCGGGTGGTCGTACAGCGCGATGTCGTCGAGGTCGTGGCGGTGGGTCTCGCTGTTGTAGGGGAACCGGCCGCTCATCCGGAAGTCCAGCGTCCACACGTCGCCGAACCCGGCGTCGTGCAGGAAGTTCACCAGGTTGGCGTGCTCCGGCATGATGTACATGTCGCTGGACGTCGTCAGGCCGTGCACCAGCAGGACCACGTCGCCGGAGGCGGCGCGGCGGAAGCGGGTCAGGTTCAGGGTGAGCCCGTCGGCGGTGACGAACGGATGGTCGGACACCTCGGCGTCGGCGACGCCCGCGCGGGTGAAGCGCGCGATCCGCTGCTCGTCCATCTCGATCCCCTCCGCATCTGACGCCATAACCTTGCCAAACACGCACATCGGCGCGGCATCGTGGAGAACCCGTACTTACGTGCGTGATCGGACCCGCCGTACCTACGGGACCGACGTGAACTAAGAGTCGAGATCAGCCTGTGCGGTTCACTCTGGGCGGTTCATGGCGGTCGCGACCCCGACCCGGGACGTGACGCCGATCTTCGCGAACACCCGGGACAGGTGGGTCTCGACCGTCCGGACGCTGAGGAACAGCCGCTCGGCGATCTGCTGGTTGCTGCAGCCCTCCACGACGAGCAGGGCGATCTCGTGCTCGCGCGGCGACAGCCCGAACGGCAGCTTCTCCTTGCCGCTCCCGGCGGCGGAGGCGGACCGGCCGGGGGCCGGGACGCGGACGCCGAGGCGGCGCTGCTCGCGGACGGCCTGCGCGTGCAGCCCCCGCATCCCGCACGCCTCGAAGGTGTCCGCCGCCGCGCGCACCCGCTCGCGGGCCGCCGCGCGGTCGCCGGCGGCGGCGTGCGCGAGGCCCGCGGCCAGTTCGGCGCGGCCGGCCTCGGGGCGGCGGCCGGCCTTGGTCAGCAGGTCGGCGGCCTCGGCGGCCAGCGCCGCCGCGCCCGCGGGGTCGGCGGCGCGGACGGCGTGCGCGCGGGTGAGCCGGGCCAGGCCCACGTCGCCGGTCAGCGCCGGGTTGGCGATCGCCTCGGCGATGTCGGCCCATTGCGCGGCGTCGGCCTGGTCGCCCTGCGCCGCGCGCACGGACGCGAGCGTTTCGGCGCAGATCACCAGGGTGCTGAAGTCCAGGCCCTGGGTGCCGTCGCCGCACGCGGCGACCAGCGCCTCGGCGCCCTCGTCGGGCCGCCCGGCGCCGATGATGGCCAGGGCGCGGGCGACGTGCGCCATGTGCGTCCACCACTCGCCCGAGCCGGTGTCGTTGGCGACCGCCTCGTCCCCGGCCTGCAGCGCCCGGTCGTGGTCGCCCGTCCAGGACGCGGTCAGGCACTGCTGGATCAGCCCGTAGGCCAGGACCTCCTGGGAGCGCAGGTCGCGGCCGACGGCGGTGGCCTCGTCGGCGACCGCGGCGGCCTCCGCCATCCGGCCCTGCAGGGCCAGCACCCGCGACTGCCCGGCCAGCATGTAGCCCAGGATGAACGTCTGGCCCGTCGTGCGGGTGATCGACACCAGCCGCTCGGCGTGCCGCAGCGCGCTGTCGTACATGCCGAGAAACGACTCGGCGAACACCAGCCAGGCGAAGCAGTCCAGGCAGTCGGCGAAGTCGTTGTCGGACGCGGCGGAGAACAGCTGGTCGGCCCGCTGCGCGTAGCGGATGGCCTCCTCGACCTCGCCGCGCCCGTAGGCAACCATCGGCCGCATCGACGCCACGGCCGCGCGCAGCCCCGGGCCCCACTCGGGGGCGCTCTCGGGGATGCTGTCCAGGACGGCGTGCGAGCCGCGGGTGTCGATCCGCTGGATCCGGTCGGCGACCAGGCGGATCCGCAGCAGCACCGCCTCGGGGGTCTGCCGGTCGGTGATGCGGCGCAGCTCGTCCAGCACCAGCGCCCGCGCCTCGTGGATCCGGCCGAGCTGGCGCTCCATCACCGCGCACAGGTGCACCGTCCGCGCGCGCCGGACGGTGTCCTCGGCGGGCAGCAGCCCCAGCAGCGTGCGGGCGGTCTCCCGGCCCTGCTCGGCGTGCCCGCTGACGGCCTGCACGTGCGCAAGCTCGACCAGCAGCTCGATCCGGTCGGGGTGCGCGCCGCCAGCACCCGCCTCGGCGGTGTCGGGCATCAGCTCCAGCGCCGCCTCCAGCCAGTACGCGGCGGTGGCGGGCGCCTGGAGCGCGACGACCCGGGCGGCCTCCACCAGCGTCCCGATCGCCTCCCGGTCGCCGAACCGCGCCGACCGCACCACGTGGTGGGCGCGGACGGACGCCGGCGCGCCCAGCTCGGCCAGCCGCACCGCCACCCGCGAGTGCGCGGCGATCCGCCAGCCGGCCGCGGTCGAGGCGTAGGCGACGTGCCGCACCAGCGGGTGCCGGAACCGGAACCGGCCGCCGCCGGCGGGGCGCACCACGTCATGGCCGGTCAGCACGTCCAGCGCCGCCAGCGCGGCGTCCAGCTCCAGCTCCGCGGCGACCGCGGCGAGCGCGGGCTCGAACACGTCCGCGGCCACCGCCGCGCCCCGCGCCATGAGCAGCGCCTCGGGCGGCAGCGCGCTCAGCTCCACCTGCAGGGCGGCCCGCACCGCGGGCGGCACCTCGGTCAGGCTCGCGACGCCGTCCTCCCAGCCGTGCGGCTCCGCGCCGCCCCGGCCGGCGGGGACGGTCCCGTCGCCCATCTTGGAGAGGGCCTCCAGGTAGAACGGGTTGCCGCCGCTGGCCTTGAACAGCGACTCGCACCGCGAGCGGCTCACGCCCGGCCCCAGGAACTCGGTCACCTCGCTCTGGGTGAGCGGATCGGCGGTGATCCGCACGCCCTGCGGACCGGCCGCGTCCACCAGCGCCGCCAGCCGCGGCGTCGCCTGCGCGGGCCGGTAGGCGACCGCCACCAGCACCCGGGCGCGCGGCGGATGGCGGACCAGGTGGTCCAGCAGCTCGATCGTCGCGTCGTCGGCCCAGTGCAGGTCGTCCAGGATCAGCACCAGCCCGTCCGGCTCGGCGAGGTCCTCCAGCAGGTGGCGGACGGTGCGGTGCAGCTGGTACCGGGCCACCTGCGAGTCGGGGGAGGCCGCCCCGCCGGCGAGCTGGGCCGGGTCGGCGGGGTCGGACAGCGCGGGGAAGACCGTCCCGAGCAGCCGCAGCGCGTTCGGAGGCAGGGCGGGGGCCTGCTCCTCCAGGCGGTAGTCGAGTGCGTCGACCACGGCGCCGAACGGCATCTCCTGCTCGAACTCGGCGGCGCGGCCCGCGACGAACGGCAGCTTGCGCGCGTTCGCGGCGTCCGCGAGCTCGTTCAGCAGCCGCGTCTTGCCCGCGCCGGGCTCGCCGACCAGCGCCAGGAAGCCGTAGCCCCGCTCGGCGGCGTCGAGGACGCGGCCGATCTCCTGCAGCGCCTCCCGCCGCCCGACCAGCGGCGTGTTGCCGGGGGCGTCCCCGGCATCGCGGGCCGCACGACCCTCCATGTCCACACCCCAACAGCGACAGGCGGCCGATACGCCGTGATCATGGTTACGTTGCGGTTCCTGAGAATTGGCGTGATTCACCTTATCGGGTGGAACGTCAATAAGGTGGGGCAACGCCGCAGCCAGCGCGTCGTACCACCGACCGGCCTCCTCCGCGAGCTTCCTCTCACGGCCATCAACGTCCACTGCTATGAACCGTTGCGGGACGCCCCGTGTCAACCTCGGGAGGGTAAACCGTCTCGTCGTCGTGACATCGCGCTTCCCGTCCTCATGGTTGCAGCCCGAGGTGGGCCGCGGCGGCCGCCCACGCGGACTCGCCGCCGGACGGCTCCCAGCGGCGCAGCGGCTGGGTCGCGGCCACGAGGGCGCGGGACTCGGCCAGGCCGCCGAGCACGCCGTGCGCGCGGGCCTGGGTCAGGACGTTGCCGAGCGCGGTGGCCTCGACCGGCCCGGCGACGACCGGCAGGCCGCAGGCGTCGGCGGTCAGCCGGCACAGCAGGTCGTTCCGGCTGCCCCCGCCGACCAGGTGCACCACGTCGATCTCCCGCCCGGACAGGCGGGCCGCCTGCCGGAGCGTGGCGCGGTGCGCGAGGGCGAGGCTGTCCAGGACGCAGCGGACGGTCTCGGCGCGCGTCGCCGGCTCGGGGAAGCCGCGGCGGCGGCAGTGCGCGGCGATGCGCGCGGGCATGTCGCCGGGCGGCAGGAACTCCGGGTCGTCGGGGTCGACGAGGCGGCGCAGCCCCGGGACCCGCGCGGCCTCGGCGAGCAGGGCGGGCAGGTCGGGGCCGCCCCAGGCCCGCAGGCACTCCTGCAGAAGCCACAGGCCCATCACGTTGCGCAGGTAGCGGACGGTTCCGTCGATGCCGCCCTCGTTGGTGAAGTTGGCCTCGCGGCTCGCCTCGGTGAGGACGGGGGCGTCCAGCTCCACGCCGACGAGCGACCAGGTGCCGCAGGAGATGTAGCCGAACCGCCCGGTGGTGGCGGGGACGGCGGCGACGGCGGAGGCGGTGTCGTGGGAGCCGACGGCGGTGACCCGCAGGCCGGCGTGGCCGGTCTCGGCCGCCACGTCCGCGCGCACGGTGCCGATGGCCTCGCCCGGGTTCCGGAGGGGCGGCAGGAGCCCGGCCGGGAGGTCCAGCTTCGCCAGGAGGCCGCGCGACCAGGTGCCGTCGCGGACGTCCAGCAGGCCGGTCGTGGACGCGTTGGTCCGCTCGGCGCCGATCTCGCCCGTGAGCCAGTAGGCGAGGAGATCGGGGATCAGCAGGAGCGTGGCCGCTCGGGACAGGTCGTCCGCCGCGAGCTGGTAGATGGTGTTGAACGGGAGGAACTGCAGGCCCGATGTCCGGTAGAGGAGGTCGTCGCCGAGTTCGGCGCGGACGCGCTCCATCACGCCGTCGGTGCGCGAGTCCCGGTAGTGGACGGGGTTGCCGATCAGGCGGCCGTCGGCGTCCAGCAGCCCGTAGTCGACGGCCCACGAGTCGACGCCCACCGAGGCCAGGCCGGGCGGGGCGGCGCGCAGGCCGTCGAGGACGTTGCCGTAGAGCCCGAGGATGTCCCAGTGCAGGGTGCCGCCGACCCGGACGGGGCGGTTGGCGAAGCGGCGGAGCTCGGTCAGCTCCACCGAGCCGGGCCGGACGCGCCCGGCCATGACGCGCCCGCTGGACGCCCCCAGATCGACGGCCGCGAAGGTCGCTTCACTCATGGACGACCAGTACCTCCAAGGTGCGGGGTCCGTGCACGCCCTCCACCCGGGACAGCTCGATGTCGCTCGTCGCCGACGGGCCGGACACGAACGTCAGCGGGCGGCGCGGGTCGAGCCGGCCGAGCGCCTCGGGCACGTCCGGCGCGACCTGGCCGGCCAGGACGACGATCAGGTGGTAGTCGGGGACGAGCGACAGCGCGCGGGGCCCCTGCGCGGCGCCGTGGTCGAGGACGATCGTGCCGGTCTCGGCGATCGCGGCGGCGCAGCCGGTGACCGCGCCCGCCAGCCCGTCGAGGGACGCGGCGGAGAAGTCGCGGACGAGCGGCGCATCCGTCGCGGACGTCCACTCCGGCGGCAGGTCCGGGGGAACGCCGTACGCGCCGGGGCGGGCGGCCAGCCGCTCCGCGAGCGCCGGGGCCACCTCCGCGGCGGACACCCGCAGGACCGTCGCCCGGTAGTCGGCGACCCGCTCGGCGAACAGGTCGAGAACGCCCTCCTCATGGTGGCGGCGCAGGTAGCCCCGGTCGATCCGGTCGTAGGCGGCGGCGACCTCGGCGGCCGGCCGGGAGGGCACGATCCCGTCGATCCGGCGGAGGATCTCCTCGCGCGCGTTCACCGCCCGCCCTCCTTCCGGCCGCCGTCCGTGCGGGCCCACCAGGCGCGGAACGACTCCGGCGGCGGCGCGGGCGCGTCCCGCGTCTCGGTCCACGCGCGCAGCGGCCCGGGCAGCCGCCGGATCCGGCCGCCGCGGGCCACGGCGCGGCGGCTCGCGGACGCCGCGCGCTGCGCGAGCGCGAGCCGGGTGGGGGAGCGCAGCGTCCACCCGGCCGCCGTCATCGCCACCCGTTCGAGCGGGTGGCGGGGACCCTGCTCGACGGCGCGGGCCCGCAGGTGGACGAGCACCTCCGGGATGTCGATCGCGACCGGGCACGCGTCGAAGCACGCCCCGCACAGCGTCGACGCGTAGGGCAGCGAGGCGTCCACGTCCGACCCGATGCCGCGGATCTGCGGCGACAGGATCGCGCCGATCGGCCCCGGGTACGGCGACCCGTAGGCGTGGCCGCCCGCGCGGCGGTAGACCGGGCACACGTTCAGGCACGCCGAGCAGCGGATGCAGCGCAGTGCCTGCCGGCCCACCTCGTCGGCCAGCGTGGCGGTGCGGCCGTTGTCCAGCAGGACGAGGTGGAAGTCGCGCGGGCCGTCGCCGGGGGAGACGCCCGTCCAGGTGGAGGTGTAGGGGTTCATCCGCTCGGCCGTGGACGAGCGGGGCAGCAGCTGGAGGAACACCTCCAGGTCCCGCCAGCTCGGGACGATCTTCTCCACGCCCATCACCGAGATCAGCGTCTCGGGGAGCGTCAGGCACATCCGCCCGTTGCCCTCCGACTCCAGCACGACGAGCGTCCCGGTGTCGGCGACGGCGAAGTTCACGCCCGACACGGCGACCTTCGCCGACAGGAACTTGGCGCGCAGGTGCCGGCGGGCGGCCTCGGCCAGCTCGGCGGGGGAGTCGGTCAGCCCCTCGGGCGCGTCGTCCATCGCGCGCAGGAAGATGTCGCGGATGTCGGCCCGGTTGCGGTGGATGGCCGGGACGAGGATGTGCGACGGGCGGTCGTCCCCGAGCTGCACGATCAGCTCGGCGAGGTCGGTCTCGTAGGCGGTGACGCCCTCCTCGGCCAGGAACTCGTTCAGGCCGATCTCCTGCGTCGCCATCGACTTGACCTTGACGACCTCGGTCTCGCCGGTCGCCTTCACCAGATCCGCGACGATCCGGTTGGCCTCTCCCGCGTCGCGGGCCCAGTGCACCGTCCCGCCCGCCTCGGTGACCCGCTCCTCCAGCAGGCGCAGGTAGTGCCCGAGGTTCTCCAGGACGTGGTCCTTGATCTGCTTGCCCGCCTCGCGCAGCGCCTGCCAGTCGTCCAGTTCGGCGACCGCGGCCGCGCGCCGCTCCCGGATCGTGGTGGTCGCGTGGGCGAGGTTGCCGCGCAGCCGCGGGTCGGCCACCGCGCCGCGCGCCGCTTCGGGGAAGGACGGCATCCCGATGTACGTCGGCATCGCCTCGCTCATGACGGCTCCTCCTCCGTGGAGGCGAGGATCTCGGCGAGGTGGACCGTCCGCACCCCGGCGCGGGTGCGGGTGAGCGCGCCGCCGATGTGCATCAGGCACGAGTTGTCGGCGGCGCAGAGCGCCCGCGCCCCGGTGGCCCGGACGGCGGCGACCTTGTCCGCGCACATCGCGGCCGACACCTCGGAGTTCTTCAGCGCGAACGTCCCGCCGAACCCGCAGCACTCGTCCGCGTCGGGCAGGCCGGCCAGGTCGATGCCGCGGACCTCCCGCAGCAGCCGCAGCGGGCGGTCGCCGACGCGCAGCATCCGCAGCGAGTGGCACGTCGGGTGGTAGGTGACGCGGTGCGGGAAGTAGGCGCCCACGTCGGTGACGCCCAGCACGTCCACGAGGAACTCCGACAGCTCGTGCACGCGGGACGCGACCCCGGCCGTCCGCGGCGCGAGCCTCGGGTGCCAGTCGCGGACCATCGCGGCGCACGACGCGGACGGGGTCACGACGGCGTCGTACCGCTCGAACGTCTCCGCGAACCCCTTCACGAGGGGGAGGGCCTGCCGCCGGTACCCGGTGTTGAGGTGCATCTGCCCGCAGCACGTCTGCCCGGCCGGGAACTCGACGTCGTGGCCGAGCCGCCGCAGCAGCCGCACCATCGCCTTGCCGGTCTCCGGGTACAGGGTGTCGTTCACGCAGGTGAGGAACAGTGCGACCTTCATGGGCTCCCTCCCGCGGCGGGACGGCTGGACTCGCGCACCACGAGCTCGGGCTGGAACATGACCTGCTGGTGGGCATGCCCGCCTGAGTCGTCGCACTCCTCCAGCAGCAGCTCGGTCGCGATCCGCCCGAGCTGGTAGGTGGGCTGCCGCACCGAGCTCAGCGGGACCGCGGCCGCCGCGGAGAACTCGATGTCGTCGTACCCGATCAGCGCGATGTCGGCCGGGACCTTCAGCCCGGCCTGCAGCAGCACCCGCAGCACGCCGAGCGCGAGCAGGTCGTTCGCGCAGAAGATCGCGTCGGGCAGCGGCGGGCCGGCCTCCAGCAGCCGCCGCGCCGCCTCCTGCCCGGACCGGGCGTTCATCGCGCCGACCGTGATCTCGCGCATCGCCTCGCGGCCGAGCCCGGCGGCGCGCAGCGCCCGCAGCGCGCCCCTGCGGCGGTCGGCGCACTGGCGCAGGACGCTCGGGCCGGTGACGAACGCCAGCGTGCGGGCGCCGCCGTCGAGCAGCTCGCCGACCGCGAGCTCGCCGCCCGCGACGTCGTCGACGGCGACCGAGCACTGGTTGGTGCGGGGCGTCGGGTGGTCGAGCAGCACCACCGGGACGCCCCGGTCCTGGAGCCGGGCGGCGGCCTCGCCGTCGTCGCCGACCGGGGTCAGCAGGACGCCGCGGACCCGCTGCTCGGCGAACACCCGCAGGTTGCGCTGCTCCCGCTCGTCCGACTCGCCGGACGACGAGAGGATCACCGCGTAGCCGCGCTCGCTGGCGGTGTCCTCGACGCCGCGGGCGACGTCGGTGAAGAACGGGTTGCCGAGGTCGAGGACCATCAGCCCGATCGTGCTGCTGTGCCCGGCGCGCAGCGTGGACGCCGAGCCGTTGCGGACGAACCCGAGATCGCGGATGGCGCGCTCGACGCGGATCCGGGTGGCCTCGGCGACCCGTTCGGGGCGGTTGAGCACGTTGGACACGGTGCCCGGCGAGACGCCGGCGTGCGCCGCGACCTGCTTGATGCCGACCGTCCTGCTCAGCGGCTCGGGACGTCCGGTCGCCTCTGTGCTCACTCCGTGTGCCCCCGGTCCGTTCGATGTGCCGCTCACTCTGGTCACCGAATTAAAACGTGTCAAGCCCACCGCCGGTGCGCCGGGGGTGCGGTTTCCGGTCGCGCGGTACGGCGGCGATCGATCTTGAAAATCGCGCAGCCCTTGTGTGACCGGGGCTCTGGCGGGTTCGGGCCGCACTTTCCGGACGCCGCCCCCTTGACGGCCGCGCGGCCGGTCTCTAGCGTCCTCGGCAACATCTGGTTAAAACGTTTTTCATCCGTACGGCACAGACGTGCCCCGCGAGGAGGGTCGCGATGGGTGCACCCGGCCGGTCGGCACCGCCGACATTGGCACTGGTCAACGTGAGCAAGTCGTTCGGCGCCGTGCGCGCTCTGCAGGACGTCGCCCTGGAGCTGCACGCGGGCGAGGTGCACGCGCTGGCCGGGGAGAACGGCGCGGGCAAGTCCACCGTCGTAAAAACGTTCGCAGGCGTGCACCGCCCGGACGCCGGCGAGGTCCGGGTGGACGGCGAGCCGGTGGCGTTCCACGGCCCCGCCGACGCGCAGGCCGCCGGCGTCGCCGTCATCTACCAGGAGCCCACCCTGTTCCCCGACCTGTCGGTCGCCGAGAACATCTTCATGGGCCGCCAGCCCCGCGGCACGCTGGGCCGCATCGACCGCCGCGCCATGCACGCCGCGACGGCGGAGCTGTTCCGCCGGCTCGGCGTCGCGCTGGACCCGCAGCAGCCCGCCCGCGGCCTGTCGATCGCCGACCAGCAGGTCGTCGAGATCGCCAAGGCCATCTCCCGGGACGCGCGGGTCCTGATCATGGACGAGCCCACCGCCGCGCTCACCGGCCAGGAGGTCGACCGGCTGTTCGCGGTGACCCGCACCCTCGCCGAGGCAGGCTGCGCCGTCCTGTTCATCTCGCACCGGCTGGAGGAGATCTTCAGCCTGTGCCACCGGGTCACCACGCTGCGCGACGGCGCCTACGTCGCCACCGACCGCACCGCGGACCTGACCCCGGACGACCTCGTCCGCCGGATGGTCGGCCGCGACCTCGACGCGCTGTACCCCAAGCAGGACGTGGCGCCGGGCGAGGTCGCGCTGAAGGTGTCCCGGCTGACCCGCGAGGGGGCCTTCACCGACGTCTCCTTCGAGGTCCGCCGCGGCGAGATCGTCGCGCTGGCCGGGCTGGTCGGCGCGGGCCGCAGCGAGGTCGCCCGCGCGGTCTTCGGCGTGGACCGCTGGGACGCCGGGTCCGTCGAGGTCGCCGGCCGGCCGCTGCCGCCCGGCAGCCCGACCGCCGCGATGGCCGCGGGGCTCGCGCTCGTCCCCGAGGACCGCCGCCAGCAGGGCCTGGTCATGGACATGTCCATCGAGCGCAACATGGGCCTCACCCAGCTGCGCGCGCTGCGCCGCGAGACCGGCCGCGCCGGCCTCATCTCCCGGAAGGTCGAGCGCAGCCGCGCCGCCGACTGGGGGCTGCGGCTCCAGCTCAAGTACTCGCGGCTCACCGACGCCGTCGGCGTCCTGTCGGGCGGCAACCAGCAGAAGGTCGTGCTCGCCAAGTGGCTGGCCACCGAGCCGGACGTCCTGATCGTGGACGAGCCGACCCGCGGCATCGACGTCGGCACCAAGGCCGAGGTGCACCGGCTGCTGTCGGAGCTGGCCGCACGGGACATCGCGGTGCTGATGATCTCGTCCGACATGCCGGAGGTGCTCGGCATGGCCGACCGCGTCCTCGTCATGCACGAGGGCCGGCTGACCGCCGAGATCCCGCGCGCCGAGGCGACCGAGGAGAGCGTGCTGGCCGCCGCGACCGGCCGCGCCGGGACCGGAAGGGCGGCCTGAGCCGATGACCCTACTCACCCAGTCTCCCGCCCGGCCGGGATCGGGCGGCGCCGGCGGGGGCGGGCGCCGCCTGGTCGAACTCGTACTGCGCGCCCGCGAGCTGAGCATCCTCGGCGCGCTGGTCGTGCTCGTCGTCGGCACCACGATCGCGAACCCGCGCTTCCTGTCCGGGCAGGGCGTGACGGACATCTTCCTCAACGCCTCGATCCTGGTGCTGCTCGCCGTCGGGCAGAGCGTGGTCGTCGTCACCCGCAACATCGACCTGTCGGTCGGGTCCGTCGTCGGGCTCGTCGCGTTCACCACCGGGAAGTTCGCCTCCGGCGGCGACCGGAACGTCGTCCTGGTGCTGGTGATCGGCGTCCTCATCGGGCTGACGTGCGGGCTGGTGAACGGCCTGCTGGTCAGCTTCTGCCGGGTGCCGTCCCTGGTGGTCACACTCGGCACGCTGTACGTGATCCAGGGGCTCGACTACCGCATCGCCCAGGGCGACCAGATCAGTGCCTCCGAGCTTCCCGCGTCGGTCCTCAGCCTCGGCAACGACGGCGTCCTCGGCATCCCCTACCTGCCGATCATCACCGTGGTCGTGATGCTGGCCGTCGGCTACTACCTGCGCTCCTACTCCTCCGGGCGCGAGTTCTACGCCATCGGGTCCAGCCCGGAGGCCGCGATGCTCGCCGGCGTGCCGATCCGCCGCCGCATCCTCACCGCGTACCTGGTCAGCGGCGCCCTCGCGGGCCTCGCCGGGGTGCTGTGGCTCGCCCGGTTCGGCACCGTCGTCGCGGACGCCGCGCACGGCTGGGAGCTGACGGTCGTCGCCGCGGTCGTGGTCGGCGGCGTCGCGATCACCGGCGGCGTCGGCACCGTGTACGGGGCGGCGCTCGGCGCGCTGCTGCTCACCACCATCGGCAGCGTCCTGGTGGTGCTCAAGGTCAACTCGTTCTGGCAGGAGGCGATCACCGGCGTCCTCCTGCTGCTGGCCATCAGCGTCGACCGGCTGCTGGCGCTCCGCGTCACCCGGGCGCTGAAACAGCGGTCGCTGGAGTCGACCGTCCACCACGACGTCCCCGCGGACGTCGCCCACGATGTCCGCGCGGAGGAAGGGAGGGACCGGGCATGAGCCGGCTGGGACACCTGGTGCGGTGGGAGACCGCCATCACCGTGCTGCTGGTCGCGGTGTTCTTCGGCGGCGCCGGATTCTCGCCCGACTTCGCGAGCAACGGCAACCTGTCGTTCGCGCTGCTCGACCTCAGCGAGATCGCGCTGATCGCGCTGCCGATGACGCTGCTGGTCGTGTGCGGGCAGGTCGACCTGTCGGTCGCCTCCATCCTCGGCCTGTGCAGCGCGCTGACGGGCAGGATGTGGGACGGCGGCATGGCGATCGAGACGATCATCCCGATCGTCCTGGCCGTCGGCGTCGTCTGCGGGCTCGTCAACGGGCTGCTCGTCACCAAGCTCGGACTGCCGTCCCTCGCCGTCACGATCGGCACGATGACGCTCTACCGGGGCCTCGCGTACGTGACGCTCGGCACCGGCGCCATCTCCCAGTTCCCGTTCACCTACACCGATCTCGCGACCTCGACCGTCCCCGGCACCCCGGTCCCGTACCCGATCGCGCTTTTCGTCCTGCTCGCCGTCGTCACCGGCGTCGTGCTGCACGCCACCGGCATCGGCCGGTCGCTGTTCGCGATCGGCGCGCAGGAGGACGCCGCGTACTTCGCCGGCATCCGCGTCAAGCGCGTCAAGCTGCTCCTGTTCGTGGTTTCCGGCCTGGTCGCCGGGTTCGCGGGCATCGTCTACACGCTCCGCTACGGCAGCGCCCGCGCCGACAACGGCCTCGGGCTGGAACTGGCCGTCATCGCGGCGGTCCTGCTCGGCGGCGTCGACTTCGAGGGCGGCAAGGGCACCCTCGGCGGCGTCATCGCCGCGGTGCTGCTGATCGGCCTGCTCCGCAACCTGCTGATGCTCAACGACGTCTCCAACGAGGTCCAGTCGATCGTCACCGGACTGCTCCTCATCATCA
>NZ_BMRO01000001.1:31214-42185 GCF_014648675.1 Actinomadura livida | reverse complement strand
CCGCCGCGCCGTGACCCCTCCACCCACCCCCGAAGCAAGACCCGGAATGAAAGGCACCCAGATGACCACTCGTTCGCGCGCCCCGCGAGGTCTGGCGGCCCGGTTGACGGCCACGGCCGCGGCGGGCGTCCTGGCCCTCGCCCTGGCCGCCTGCGGCGGAACCACCAAGGACTCCTCGTCCGCGTCGGGGGAGGGCAAGTCGGGAGGGAACGCCACGGCGGACCCGAACGCCCCGATGAAGAAGGACCTGAAGATCGCGTTCCTGCCGAAGCAGGTCAACAACCCCTACTCCACGATCGTCGACAACGCCGGCATCGCGGCGGCCGAGGAGTTCGGCGCGGAGGCCAAGGAGGTCGGCCCGTCAGACGCGTCGGCGTCCTCGCAGGTCTCCTACATCAACACGCTCATCCAGCAGCAGCACGACGCGATCCTCATCGCCGCCAACGACGCGAACGCGGTGTGCGGGCCGCTCAAGCAGGCGATGTCCAAGGACATCAAGATCGTCGCCTACGACTCCGACACCAACCCCGAGTGCCGGGACGTGTTCATCAACCAGGCGTCCTCGGAGGACATCGGCCGCAGCCAGGTCAAGCTGCTCGCCGACCAGATCGGCGCCGAGGGCGAGATCGCGATCCTGTCCGCGACCGCGAACGCCACGAACCAGAACACGTGGATCAAGTTCATGCAGGACGAGCTGAAGAAGCCCGAGTACTCGAAGATGAAGCTCGTCAAGGTCGCGTACGGCGACGACGACGACCAGAAGTCGTTCCAGCAGACGCAGGGCCTGCTGCAGGCGTACCCGAACCTCAAGGGCATCATCTCGCCGACCACCGTCGGCATCGCCGCCGCGGCCCGCTACATCTCCGGCTCCGGGTACAAGGGCAAGGTCGCGCTGACCGGCCTCGGCACGCCGAACCAGATGCGCAAGTTCATCAAGGACGGCACGGTCGACAAGTTCGCGCTGTGGGACCCGGCGAACCTCGGCTACCTCGCCGGGTACGCGGCGGGCGCGCTGGCCTCCGGCCAGATCACCGGCGCGGAGGGCCAGAAGTTCAAGGCCGGCAAGCTCGGCGAGCGCACCATCGGCGCCAACGGCGAGATCATCCTCGGCCCGCCGACGGTCTTCGAGAAGAAGAACATCGACGACTACGACTTCTGACGGCGCGCGATGGAGAGGAAGCGCGTCTGCTTCCTGCTGAAGGTCAGGCAGGACCGCCTGGAGGAGTACAAGCTGCGCCACCAGGCGGTCTGGCCCGACATGCGGGACGCCCTGCGCGAATCCGGCTGGCACAACTACTCGCTGTTCCTGCGCGAGGACGGCCTCCTCGTCGGCTACCTGGAGACCGACGACTTCGAGGCCGCGCAGGAGCGGATGGCCCGCACCGAGGTCAACGCGCGGTGGCAGGCCGAGATGGCGCCGTACTTCGAGGACCTCGACGACCGCCCCGACGAGGGGATGCGGCCGCTCCCCGAGGTCTTCCACCTGGACTGACCCTCCCGGGGCCGGCCCCAGAGAGCATCTGAAAGAGGTAACAGTGAACGACACCAGTGCGGTGAAGGACGCCCTGCGCCGCCAGCAGATCGAGACTCCCTCGTGGGCGTACGGGAACTCGGGGACCCGGTTCAAGGTCTTCGCCCAGCGGGGCGTGCCGCGCACCCCGCAGGAGAAGATCGACGACGCCGCGCAGGTGCACCGGTTCACCGGCGTCGCGCCCAAGGTGGCCGTGCACATCCCGTGGGACCGGGTGGACGACTACACCGCGCTGGCCGCCTACGCCGAGGAGCGGGGGGTGCGGATCGGCGCCGTCAACACCAACGTCTTCCAGGACGACGACTACATGCTCGGCAGCGTCACCAACCCCGACCCCGCCGTCCGCCGCAAGGCTCTCGACCACCTGCTCGAAGCCGTCGACATCATGGACCTGACCGGTTCCCGAGACCTGAAGCTGTGGTTCTCCGACGGCACGAACTACCCGGGGCAGGACGACATCCGCACCCGCCAGGACCGGATGGCCGAGGCCCTCGCCGCCGTCTACGAGCGGCTCGGAGACGACCAGCGGTTCCTGCTGGAGTACAAGCTGTTCGAGCCCGCCTTCTACATGACGGACGTGCCGGACTGGGGCGCCTCCTACGCGCACTGCGTCAAGCTCGGCCCGAAGGCGCAGGTCGTCGTGGACACCGGGCACCATGCCCCCGGCACCAACATCGAGTTCATCGTCGCGTTCCTGCTGCGCGAGGGGAAGCTCGGCGGGTTCGACTTCAACTCCCGCTTCTACGCCGACGACGACCTGATGGTCGGCGCCGCCGACCCGTTCCAGCTGTTCCGGATCATGTACGAGGTGGTCCGCGGCGGCGGGTACGACGAAGAGACGGGCGTCGCGTTCATGCTCGACCAGTGCCACAACGTCGAGCCGAAGATCCAGGGGCAGATCCGCTCGGTGATGAACGTCCAGGAGGCCACCGCGAAGGCGCTGCTCGTGGACCGGGATGCGCTGTCGGCCGCGCAGGCGTCCGGTGACGTGCTGGAGGCCAACGGGGTGTTCATGGACGCCTACAACACCGACGTCCGCCCGCTGCTCGCGGAACTGCGCGAGGAGATGGGCCTGCACCCCGACCCGGTCGCCGCCTACAAGGCGTCCGGCTACTTCGAGCGCGTCGTCGAGGAGCGCAAGGACGGTCAGGCCGCCGGCTGGGGCGCCTGACCCACGATAAGGAGCGCTGAGGATGCCCCCCACCTCGAAACGCCGTTGGACCGCCGCCGCCGTCTCCGCCGGGCTCGTTCTCTCCCTCGCCTCTCCCGCGCACGCGCGGGAGAGGGCGGAGCTGCGGGTCGCCGGGCTGGAGACCGAACACGCCACCACCCCGATCGCCGTCTCCGACCCGGAGCCCCGGTTCGGCTGGCTGCTGACCTCCAAGGAGCGCGGCCAGCGGCAGAGCGCCTACCGCATCTCCGTCGCCACCGCTGACGGGGACCGCACGATCTGGGACTCCGGACCCGTGTCCGGGGCCCGCTCCCACGACGTCCGCTACGGCGGGCCCGCGCTCAAGCCCGCCACCCGCTACACCTGGCGGGTCAAGGTCGCCGACGCCGAAGGCGACTGGACGCGCTGGAGCGGAAAGACCTGGTTCGAGACCGCGCTCGCCGGGGACGGCTGGCGCGGCTCGTGGATCGGCGCTCCCGGCGACGCCGCGTCGAGCCCCGACCTCGCCGGCACCAGCTGGATCTGGTACCCGGAGGGAGACCCGGCGACCGAGGCGCCCGCCGGGACGCGCTACTTCCGCGGGACGTTCGACCTGGCGTCGGTTCCCGACGGCGCCCGCCTGGTCATGACCGCCGACGACGGCTTCACCGCCTGGGTGAACGGGGCCGAGGCCGGGGGACGCGACCCCGACCCGGCCCAGGAGAACTGGAAGCGGCCCGTCGTGGTCGACGTGACGCCGAAGCTCCGCGAGGGGCGCAACGTCATCGCCGTCGCGGCCACCAACGGCAGGCCGAGCCCCGCCGGACTCCTCGGACGGCTGGAACTGCCCGGCCGGGACCCGGAGCGGTTCGACACCGGTGCGGACTGGCGTTCGGTGGACGAGGAGCCGTCGGGCGACTGGCGGGCCGCCGGCTTCGACGACGCCGGCTGGGAGAAGGCGAAGGTGCTGGCGGCCTGGGGCGGTGCCCCCTGGGGCGAGGTGAAGCCCGAGAAGCCGACCCGTCCGGAGCCGCTCCTGCGCCGCGACTTCACCGTCCCCGGCAAGGAGGTCGCCAGGGCGCGGCTGTACGCGGCGGCGGCCGGTTACGTCGAGCTGTCCCTGAACGGCAGGCGCGTCGGGGACGAGGTGCTGCAACCCGGCTTCGTCCGGTACGACAAGCGCGTCCAGTACGTCACCCGCGACGTCACCCGGATGCTGCGGCGCGGGGACAACGTGATCGGGGCGCGGCTCGGCCGCGGCTTCTACGGCATGACCCAGCAGAACGTGTGGAACTGGCACGCCACCCCCTGGACCGCCGAACCCCGGCTCCTGGCGCAGCTCGTCGTCACCTACCGCGACGGCAGCACCTCGACCGTCGCGACCGACGGCCGGTGGCGGTACGCCGAGGGGCCGGTGCGCTACGACTCCCTCTACGGCGGCGAGACCTACGACGCCCGCGAGGAGAAGCCCGGCTGGGACCGGCCCGGCTTCGACGCCTCGCCCTGGGAGCCGGCGGCGACCCTCACCGCGCCCGCGGACACCGTCGTCCCCGAGGAGCACGAGCCCATCCGGGTCACCGACACCCTCCGCCCGGTCGCGGTCACCAACCCCAAGGAGGGGACGTACGTCTTCAAGCTGCCGCGCAACATCGCCGGCTGGGCCCGCATCCGCCCGCGCGGCCCGGCGGGCACGAAGATCTCCCTCAAGTACGGGGAGCGGCTCAAGGACGACGGCACGGTCCTGGCCGAGAGCGGGCACGTCACCGGACGCTTCCAGATCGACGAGTACGTCCTGTCCGGGCGCGGCACCGAAAGCTGGGAGGCCCGCTACAGCTACAAGGGCTTCCAGTACGTGGAGGTGACCGGGTGGCCCGGTGAGGCGCCCACGGCCGCCGACCTGGACGGGCGCGAGGTCCGCACGGACCTGCGGGCGAACGGGACGTTCCGCAGCTCCAACCGCCTGTTCAACACGGTGGAGAAGATCACCCGGCAGACCGTCGTCAACAACTGGCACGGCATCCCGACCGACACCCCGATGTACGAGAAGAACGGATGGACGGGCGACGCGCAGCTCATGGCCGAGATGGAGATGGGCCGCTACGACCTGCGCCGGCTGTTCGCCAAGTGGATGACCGACCACCGCGACAGCCAGGGACCGGACGGCCTGGTCCCGGCGATCGTCCCCGACAACGGCTGGGGCCTCGGGGACGGGTGGCCCTCGCCGCCGTGGCACGCCTCGTTCACCGTCATCCCGTGGCTGATGTACGAGCGGTACGGCGACCGCGACGTCCTGTCGGACAACTACCCGGCCATGCGCCGCTACCTGGACGACTGGCTCACGCGCGGCGAGGACGGCATCTACCCGAGCCGGCTGAACGACTACCTGGCCCCCGGCTACGGCGGCAACACCCCGGAGGACAAGCGGCTGCACGGTACCGCCTACACCTACTCCAACACGCTGGTCATGGCCGACATCGCCGAGGTCCTCGGGCACGGCGGGGACGCGGCCCGCTACCGCGCCGCCGCCGCGACGATGAAGGAGGCGTTCAACCGGGAGTTCCTGCGCGGCGACGCCTACGTCACCGACACCGACCCCGGCTACCGGCAGACCTCGGCGCTGATCGCGCTCGCCCTCGGCCTGGCGCCGGAGGAGTCGCAGCAGGCCGTCACCGACCGGCTCGTCCGCGACGTCAGGGAGCGCGGCGACCACCTGAACACCGGGGCGCTCGGCACGAAGTACCTGCTGACCGAGCTGACCGCGCGCGGCCACGGCGAGCTCGCCTTCAAGATCGCGAACCAGCGCAGCTACCCGAGCTGGGGCTACTGGGTCGACAACGGCGCGACCACGCTGTGGGAGCGCTGGGACCTGGACGCCCGCTCCCGCGACCACGTGTTCCTCGGCGGCGCCATCGGCGAGTGGTTCCAGGAGGACCTGGCCGGGATCCGGCCGGCCGCACCCGGGTACGACCGGATCACGGTCGCCCCCAAGCCGCTCGGGGACCTGACCTCGGTGACCGCGTCGATGCCCACCCCGCACGGGCGGGTATCGGTGCGCTGGACGCGGTCCGGTGCCGGGTTCGCGCTGCACGTGACCGTCCCGGTCGGCGCGACCGCGGAGATCGAGCTGCCCGCCGCCGCGGCGGAGCGGGTCAGCGAGAGCGGGCGGCCCGCCGGCTCGGCCGAGGGCGTCCGCGTCCTCGGCGCCGGGGACGGCACCGTCCGGCTGGAGGCCGTCTCCGGGACCTACCGATTCCACGCACGCAAGTGACCCACGTTGGGAGAAGTCCAATGACCGCCACTCCACCCGAGGTGGAGCAGCTGCTGGAACGGGCCAACACCCTCGGCTCGGACCCGCGCAACACCAACTACGCGGGCGGCAACGCCTCGGCCAAGGGCACCGTCACCGACCCCGTGACGGCCCGCGACGCCGAGCTGATGTGGGTGAAGGGCTCCGGCGGCGACCTCGGCACCCTCACCGAGCAGGGCCTGGCCGTCCTGCGGCTCGACCGGATGCGGGCCCTGGTGGACGTGTACCCGGGCGTCGAGCGCGAGGACGAGATGGTCGCCGCGTTCGACTACTGCCTGCACGGCAGGGGCGGCGCGGCGCCGTCGATCGACACCGCGATGCACGGCCTGGTCGACGCCGCGCACGTCGACCACCTGCACCCCGACTCCGGCATCGCGATCGCGACGGCGGCGGACGGGGAGGAGCTCACCCGGCGGATCTTCGGCGACCGGGTCGCGTGGGTGCCGTGGCGGCGTCCCGGCTTCCAGCTCGGCCTGGACATCGCCGAGATCAAGAGGGCGAACCCGCAGGCGATCGGAGTGGTCCTCGGCGGCCACGGGATCACCGCCTGGGGCGACACGAGCGAGGAGTGCCAGGCCAACTCGCTGGACATCATCCGCACCGCCGAGGCCTACATCGCCGAGCACGGGAAGGCCGACCCCTTCGGCGAGGTCGTCCACCGGACGCTGCCCGAGGAGGAGCGGCGCGCCCGCGCCGCCGCGCTGTTCCCGCTGCTGCGGGGCCTGGCGTCCACCGACCGGCCGCAGGTCGGGCACTTCACCGACAGTGAGCCCGTCCTCGACTTCGTGTCCCGCGCCGAGCACCCGCGGCTCGCCGCGCTCGGCACGTCCTGCCCGGACCACTTCCTGCGCACCAAGGTCCGCCCGATGGTGCTGGACCTGCCGCCGGACGCGCCGCTCGACGACGTCCGGGCCCGCCTCCGCGAACTCCACGCCGCCTACCGCGAGGAGTACGCGGCCTACTACGACCGGCACGCCGCCCCGGACTCGCCGCCGATGCGCGGCGCGGACCCGGCGATCGTCCTCGTCCCCGGCGTCGGCATGTTCTCCTTCGGCGCGGACAAGCAGACCGCCCGGGTCGCCGGCGAGTTCTACGTCAACGCGATCAACGTGATGCGCGGCGCGGAGGCGCTGTCGTCCTACGCGCCGATCGACGAGGCGGAGAAGTTCCGCATCGAGTACTGGGAGCTGGAGGAGGCGAAGCTCCGCCGGATGCCGAAGCCGAAGCCGCTGGCCACGCGGGTCGCGCTGGTCACCGGCGGCGGTTCCGGCATCGGCGCCGCCACCGCCCGCCGCCTGGCCGCCGAGGGCGCCTGCGTCGTGGTCGCCGACCGCGACGCCGCGGCCGCCGCGAAGGTCGCCGCCGGGATCGGCGCCGGTGCGCTGCGCGCCTCGGACGCCGCCGTCGCCGTGGGCGCCGACGTCACGTCCGAAGACGAGGTCGCCGCCGCCGTCCGCGACGCGGTCCTCGCCTTCGGCGGCGTCGACCTCGTCGTCAACAACGCCGGGCTGTCGATCTCGAAGCCGCTGCTGGAGACGACCGCCGCCGACTGGGACCTGCAGCACGACGTCATGGCGCGCGGTTCGTTCCTCGTCTCGCGCGAGACCGCCCGCGTCATGATCGAGCAGGGGACGGGCGGCGACATCGTCTACATCTCGTCCAAGAACGGGGTGTTCGCCGGGCCGAACAACGTCGCCTACGGCGCCACAAAGGCCGACCAGGCCCACCAGGTGCGGCTGCTCGCCGCCGAGCTGGGCGAGCACGGCATCCGCGTCAACGGCGTCAACCCCGACGGGGTCGTGCGGGGCTCCGGGATCTTCGCCGGCGGCTGGGGCGCCGAGCGCGCCGCCGTCTACGGCGTCGAGGAGGAGCGGCTCGGCGAGTTCTACGCGCGGCGGACGCTGCTCAAGCGCGAGGTGCTGCCCGAGCACGTCGCCGCCGCCGTCTTCGCCCTCACCGGCGGGGACCTGACCCACACCACCGGCCTGCACATCCCCGTGGACGCGGGGGTCGCCGCGGCGTTCCTGCGCTGACGGGACCGACAGGAGGATCATGACGGACAACGCATCGCAGCCCGTGACGACGCCGTCCCGGAGCGGGCCGCCGGTCAAGGTCGGCCTGGTGGCCGGCGGGCTGGGCGCCTACTGGCCGCAGTTCCCCGACCTGCTCCCGCAGCTCAGGCGGTCCGCCGAGCGGGTCTCGGAGCGGATGCGCGGGCTCGGCGCCGAGGTCGTCGACGCCGGCTTCATCTCCGACGCGCAGGAGGGCGCCGCGGCCGCCGAGAAGCTCCGCGCCGCCGGCTGCGACATCATCGTCGGCTTCCTCACCACCTACATGACCGCGTCGATGCTGGTCCCCGTCGCGCAGCGGGCGGACGCGCCGGTCCTGCTGATCAACCTGCAGCCGACCGAGTCGATGGACCACGCCGCCTTCGACACCGGGCAGTGGCTCGCCTACTGCGGCGCCTGCCCGCTGCCCGAGATGGCCAACGCGTTCGAGCGGCACGGCGTCCCGTTCCGCTCGGTGTCGGGGTACCTGGAGGACGAGCGGGCCTGGGCGAAGATCGGGCGCTGGGTGCGGGCCGCCGGGGTCCGGGCCGCGCTGCGCCGCGGCCGGCACGGCCTGATGGGCCACCTGTACCCGGGCATGCTGGACGTCGCCACCGACCTCTCGCTCGTCAGCGCCAACTTCGGCGGGCACGTGGAGGTGCTGGAGTTCGACGACCTGCGCGTCCGCGTGGAGAAGGTCACCGACGCCGAGGCCGCGGCGAAGAAGGCCGAGGCGGAGAAGGTCTTCGAGCTGGACCCCTCCGTCAACGACGACGACCTGACCTGGGCGGCCCGCGTCGCGGTCGGCCTCGACCGGCTCGTGGCGGACTTCGAGCTCGACAGCCTCGCCTACTACCACCGGGGCCTGGACGGCGAGATCCACGAGCGGCTCGGCGCCGGGATGATCCTCGGCGCGTCGCTGCTCACCGCGCGCGGGATCCCCGCCGCCGGGGAGTACGAGCTGCGCACGGCCCTCGCCATGCTCATCGCCGACCGGCTCGGCGCGGGCGGCTCCTTCACCGAGCTGCAGGCCCTGGACTTCCACCGCGGCCACGTCGAGATGGGCCACGACGGGCCCGCCCACCTGGCGATCAGCGCCCGCCGCCCGCTGCTGCGCGGCCTCGGCGTCTACCACGGCAAGCGCGGCTACGGAGTGTCCGTCGAGTTCGACGTCAAGCACGGCCCCGTCACCGCGTTCGGGATCATCCAGCGCCGCGACGGCCGGTTCGCGTTCGCCGCGTCCGAGGGCGAGACCGTGGACGGCCCGCTGCTGCGGATCGGCAACACCACCTCCCGCGTCGACTTCGGCTGCGACCCGGGCGAGTGGACCGACGCGTGGAGCGCCACCGGGATCTCCCACCACTGGGCCCTCGGCACCGGCCACCGCGTCGCCGACCTGAAGGCCCTCGCCGGCCTGCTGGAGATGGAGATGGTCGAGGTGAGGCCCTGACCCGCACCGCTCAGCGGGCGCGGTAGTAGAGGTGGGTGACGCCGACCCCCTCGATCACGCGGTGCGGGGTGCCGAGCCGGACGGGGGCGGTGGACGGCCCGGAGAAGTACGGGATGCCCTCGCCGAGCAGGACGGGGACGAGGTTGACGCGGACCTCGTCCAGCAGCCCCGCCTCCAGGCACGACTGGGCGGTGGCCGCGCCGCCCACGCCGACGATGCCGCCGCCCGCCGCCGCCGAGGCGGCGGCGACGGCCTCCTCGATGCCGCCGGTGATGACCGTGACACCGGGCGGGGGGTCCTCGGGCGCCCGGTGGGTGACGAGGAAGACCTCGCCGCCGAGCGGATGGACGCCGTCCCAGCCGTTCGTGAGGTCGTAGAGGCGGCGTCCGGTGAGGATCGCCCCGATGCCGTCCATCGTCTCGCGGATGTGCGCGGCGCTCGCCTCGGAGACGTGGAACGACATCTCGGGATTCCGCGTCCGGACGGTCACCGGGCCGTCCGAGTACCAGCCGAACAGCTCGTCCACGCCGTCGGAGGGGTCGGCGATGTAGCCGTCCAGGGACATCGTCATCTCGGCCACTACCAGCGCCATGTCATCGCCTTTCCGAAGCTGTTCAGGGGACACCGGTACAGACGGGCGCGGGGGGTGGAACTCATCGGTCCCGCGACCCCGGAGATCTAACGGAAAGTAGCTGAACGTAACGTTGCGTGCATGGGGGAGGATCGGGGGAGCTGGGCGGGGCCCGGCGGGCTGCGGGTGCGGGCCGTGCGGCTGAGCGGGGCGCACCGGGTGCTGGCCGAGCGCGCCGGCGTGCTCGGGCACAGCGCGTTCCTGGTGACGCGGAACGGGGCGCTCGTCGGGCGCGGCTACTACCCGTCCGTGGAGAGCCTGGCGGAGGTGGTCGACCTGGCCGAGCTGCGGACCCGGTGACCGCCTCCGGGTTGCGCCGGACGACCCGGCCCGTGTAGTCGGTTGTCCGTGAACGAAGAACGCTCGCGGAGCTGGGAAGTCGTCGTCGTCGGGTCGGTCAACGCGGATCTGGTGGTCGGCGTCGAGCGGAGACCCGCGCCGGGGGAGACCGTGCTCGGCTCCGACCTCGCCACCCTGCCCGGCGGCAAGGGCGCCAACCAGGCCGTGGCGGCGGCCCGGCTCGGCGGGCGGGTCGGCATCGTCGGGCGGATCGGCGACGACGGGCACGGCGAGCTGCTGCGCGGCGCCCTGGCCGCCGACGGCGTGGACCTCGCCCACCTCACGGTCACCGAGGGCGCCCCGAGCGGCGTCGCGCTGATCACGATCGGGCCGGACGGCGACAACAGCATCATCGTCTCGCCCGGCGCCAACGCCCGGCTCGCGCCGGAGGACATCGCCGCGGCCGCCGACATGATCGGCCGGGCGTCCGTCGTGTCGTTCCAGCTGGAGGTGCCGCTGCCCGCCGTCGAGGCCGCCGCCCGCGCCGCCGCGGAGGCGGGCGCGCGGGTCGTCCT
>NZ_BMRO01000001.1:0-31204 GCF_014648675.1 Actinomadura livida | reverse complement strand
GGAGGCGGGCGCGCGGGTCGTCCTCACCCTGTCGCCGCCCGCGCCCGTCCCGGACGAGCTGCTCGGCCGCTGCGACCCCCTCGTGGTCAACGAGCACGAGGCCGCCTACCTGCTGGGCGGCGCGCGCGAGAGCGCGGCGGAGACGGCGGCGGCGCTCGTCCGGTCCGGGGCCCGGTCGGTCGTCGTCACGCTCGGCGCGGAGGGGGTCGTGGTCGCCGACGGCGAGGGGGCCTCGGCCGTCCCGTCGCCGAAGGCGGAGGCCGTCGACACGACCGGCGCGGGCGACGCGTTCACCGCCGCGCTCTGCCTGCGGCTCGCCCGCGGCGACTCGCTGCGGGACGCCGCCCGCTACGCGACCCGCGCTGGCGCCGCCGCCGTCCGCAAGAAGGGCGCGCAGAGCTCCTACCCGACGCCGGACGAACTGCCCGATCCGCCCGGCGAGTGACCCGCCCGGGAACGCGCCGCGGTGACAGTGGTGTGACCCGCCCCCGCCTCACGTGCGGAAACGGCCGGGTCACGGCGTTGTCGCCCTGGTCGTCCGAATCCGGGAAAAGCCGTCCGATATTTTTCCAGTATGCGACTCGGCGTGCTGGACGTGGGCTCGAACACCGTGCACCTGCTGGTGGTGGACGCCCACCAGGGGGCGCGGCCCCTCCCCGCGTACTCCCACAAGGCGGACCTGCGGCTCGCCGACCACCTGGACGGCGCGGACCGCCTGACCGCCGAGGGCGAGGCGCTGCTGCGCGACTTCGTCGACGAGGCGCTGCGGGTCGCCGAGGACAAGGGCGTCGAGGACCTCCTCGCGTTCGCCACCTCCGCGGTGCGCGACGCCGCCAACGGCGAGGAGGTCCTCGCCCGGATCCGCGCCGACAAGGGGATCGACATCAGGTCGCTGTCCGGCGAGGAGGAGGCGCGGCTGACGTTCCTCGCCGCGCGCCGCTGGTTCGGCTGGTCGTCGGGGCGGCTGCTCGTGGTGGACATCGGCGGCGGCTCACTGGAGGTCGCGTCGGGGATCGACGAGGAGCCGGACGTGGCGTTCTCGCTGCCGCTCGGCGCGGGCCGGCTCACCCGCACCCGCTTCTCCGCGGACCCGCCGCACCCGGACGAGGTCCGCGAACTGCGCCGGCACGTCCGGACGGAGATCGCCCGCCGGGTCGGCGACGTCGCCAGGTACGGGGCGGCCGACCACGCGGTCGCCACGTCCAAGACCTTCAAGCAGCTCGCCCGGATCGGCGGCGCCGCCCCCACCGCCGAAGGGCCCCTGCAGCGGCGCGTGCTGGCCTGCACCGACCTGACCGAGTGGGCCGAGAAGCTCGCGCCGATGCCGTCCGCCGAGCGCGCCGGGCTGCCGGGCGTCTCCGACCGGCGCGCCCAGCAGCTGCTCGCCGGCGCGATCGTCGCCGACGCCGCGATGGACCTGTTCGGCCTCGGCGAGCTGGAGGTCTGCCCGTGGGCGCTGCGCGAGGGCGTGATCCTGCGCCGCCTCGACATGATCACCGTCTGACCCGCCGGACCGCGCGGCTCCGGGCCGCTACTACCAGCTGGGATGCCCGAACGTGCGGCCCTCCGGAGTGAGGACCCGGTCGCCGGTGCCGTCCAGCCGGACGGCGTGCAGCACCGGCTCGGCGACGGACCCGCGCGCGTAGCAGATCCAGTTCCCGTCGGCGGACCACGCCGGGTCCATGTCGTCGCGCCCGCCGGTGGTCACGGCGCGCGCCCCGGACCCGTCGGCGTTCATCACCCAGATGGAGCTGTGCTCCGGCGAGCCCCGGGTGAACGCGATCTTCGACCCGTCGGGGGACCATTCGGGGTCCACCGAGCGCACGTCGTCCTCGGTCAGCCTCGTCCACTCCGACTCCGGGCGCTCCGGGTCGAGGGTGTAGATCTGCTCGGTGCCGTCCCGCTTGCTCCAGAACACGAGCCTCCGCGTGGACGACCACATCGGGTCGTCCTTGGCCGAGTCGTCGTCGGTGAGCTGCGCGGCCTTCCCCCCGTCCAGGGTGACGGTGAAGATCTGCCGGGTGCCGCCGTCCCGGCCCATGTAGGCCAGCCGGGTGCCGTCCGGCGACCAGGTCACCCGCCCGCCCGCGATGTCGGTGACCTTCCGCGCGCCGCTCCCGTCGGCGTTCATCACCCACGCCTCGCTCTTGCCGCCGCCCGTCCGGGTGAACGCGATGCGCGCGCCGTCCGGCGACGGCTCGGGCAGCATCTCGCACCGGTCGCCGCCGATGAGCGTGGTGGCGGACGCCTCGCCCGGCTTGTAGCGGCCGATGTCGGCGTGGCACGACTCCGGCCAGCCCGGCTCGGTGTCCATCCGCACGAGCAGCGGCTCGGACGGGAACGCCGCCGGCCCGGCCTGCCGCTCCGGCTCGCCGTCCGGCCGGGTGAAGTAGTAGAGGCCACCGGCCACCGCGCCCGCGACGAGCACCCCCACGAGCGTCGCGGCGGTGAGCACGGTGCGCCGGGACGGCCCGTCCCGCCCGGCCCGCCGGCCGGTCACCGGGGGGAGGACGGGCGGGGGCACGGCGAACTGCCGCTCGGTGGGCGGCAGGCCGGGCGGGTCGGTCGGCGGCCCGGGATGCCGCTCTGCCCGGGCTTCGGCCCGGGGCTCGGGAGCGGGCTGCTCCAGCGGCCACTCCGGCGCCAGCCGGGTCACCGGAGCGGGAGCCGGAACGGGCGGCCGGGGCGCCGGGACGTCGGGCGCGGGGACGTCGCGCGCCGGAGCGTCGGGTGCCTTGGCCTCCGGGACCCCGGCCCCGGCCGGTCCGGCTTGGGCGGAGCCGACGTCGCGGGAGGTGGCGCTCGGGTCGTCCGGCGGGGCCGTCCACGTCTCGCCGAGCTCCGTCGTCACCGCGGCCTCGCCGGCGCCGCCGACCAGGCCGAGCAGCAGGTCGCGGGCGCTCGGCCGGCGCTCGGGCTCCTTGCGCAGCGCGGACCGGACGAGGCCCGCCAGCGCGGCCGGCAGGTCCCCGATCTCCGGCTCGGCGTGCACGGCGCGGGCGGCCAGGATCTGGAACGAGCCCTGCCCGAACGGGTTGTGCCCGCTCGCCGCGAACGCCACCAGGCACCCCCACGCGAACACGTCCACGGCCGGAGTGACCTGCTGGGTCGTGATCTGCTCGGGCGCGATCCAGCCGGGGGTGCCGACGACCTGGCCGGTCCGGGTGTGCGCGGACGCCACGTCCAGCGCCCGCGCGATCCCGAAGTCGATCACGCGCGGCCCGGAGATGGACAGCAGCACGTTGCTCGGCTTGAGGTCGCGGTGCACCAGCCCGGCGCTGTGGATGGCGACGAGCGCGGCCGCCACCCCGACCGCGACGCCGTGCAGCATCCCGGGGGACAGCGGGCCGTTCTCGGTGACGTGCTCTAGCAGGGACGGGCCGTCGATGTACTCGGTGACCATGTAGGCGAGGCCGAGGTCGTCGCCGTGCTCCAGGACCTGCGCGGTGCAGAACGACGCGACGCGCTGCGCGTTGGCGGCCTCGTCGTGGAACCGGGCCAGGAACGTCCGGTCGCCGGCCAGCGCGGACCGCACGACCTTCACCGCGACCTGGCGCCCGCCGGGGTCGCGGCCGAGGTACACCGCGCCCATCCCGCCCTCGCCGATCTTGGCCTCGATCCGGTACCGGCCGATCCGCGTGGGGTCCTCGGGGCGCAGTTCGCGCAGAGAAGACGCTCGCGGGCCGTCCATGCCGACCACCTTCCGCCCACGAGCCGCGTCTTGGCGGCCGCCGACGCAGCGGCACGCGGCCCCAACTTTTCCTTACGATGTCAGAGGACGGCCCAAGGTTCTAGCGCGTACCCGGCGGATACGGATCAGTGGAAGTTCCTGGCCCGGACCCGGCCGGGCACCGGCAGGCGGCGCAGGCGGGTCGCGCGGACGCCGGCGACGCCGTCGGTGCGCTCCAGCCGCCCGCTGACCAGCAGCGCCTGCGAGTCGACGGCGAGGGCGCGGTGCCGCTTGAACACCTGCGGCGGGCACACCACGTT
This sequence comes from Actinomadura livida, assembly GCF_014648675.1. Classification (GTDB taxonomy): domain Bacteria; phylum Actinomycetota; class Actinomycetes; order Streptosporangiales; family Streptosporangiaceae; genus Spirillospora; species Spirillospora livida. The sequence goes on along the minus strand of NZ_BMRO01000001.1, from coordinate 27,214 downwards.
GATGATGCCGGTCTCGTCCTCCAGCGTCATGAACACGATGCCGCCGGCGGTCGGCGGGCGCTGCCGGTGGGTGACGAGCCCCGCGACGACGACGTTGGTCTCGCCCGGCGTCTCGGCGAGCCGCCTGGACGACAGCGCTCCCAGCTCGTCCAGCGCGTCCCGGACGTGCGCGACCGGGTGGGTTCCGGACACGCCCGTCGCCCACAGGTCGGCGAGCGTCTCCTCGATCGGCGTCATCGCGGGCAGCGGGGGAGCGGACGCGCCCGGCGTCACCCCTTCGAGCCGCCCCGGGCCGGACCCCGCCAGCGCGCCCGCCGCCCACAGCGCCGCGCGCCGGGACAGGCCGAACCGGTCGAACGCGCCCGCCGTCGCCAGGGCCTCCAGTGCCCCGGCCGAGAGGGGCACCCGCCGGGCGAGGTCCTCCATGCTCGTGTAGGGGCGGCCCGCCGCGATCGCCTCCGCCGTCTCCTCGCCCAGGTTGCGGATGCCGGCGAAACCGAGCCGGATCGCGGGCTGCGGCTCCGCGGGCGCGTGCGGATGATCGGAGTCGACCGCGACCGGCTCCTCCAGCGTCGGGTGGACGCCGCTCGCGTTGATGTCCACGCCCCTGACCACGACGCCGTGGTGCCGGGCGTCCGCCAGGAGGCTCTGCGAGCTGTAGAACCCCATCGGCTGGTTGCGGACCAGGGCGGCGGTGAACGCGGCCGGGTAGTGCCTCTTGAGGTAGGCGCTCGCGTAGACCAGGTGCGCGAAGCTCTGCGCGTGCGACTCGGGGAACCCGAAGCCGGTGAAGCCGAGGATCTTCTCGTACACGCTCTCCGCGACGTCGGCGGGGATGCCGCGCTCGGCCATCCCGTCCAGCAGGCGCCGCCGCAGCCGCTCGACGCGCTCGGGCGCGCGCTTGGCGCCCATCGCCTGCCGGAGCCGGTCGGACTCGGCCGGGGTGAACCCGGCGCAGTCCACGGCGAGCTGCATCATCTGCTCCTGGAACAGCGGCACGCCCAGCGTCCGCGACAGGGCCGGCTCCATCAGCGGATGCGGGCAGGTCGCGGGCTCCATGCCCTTGCGGCGGCGCAGGTACGGGTGGACGGACCCGCCCTGGATCGGCCCCGGCCGGATCAGCGCCACCTCCACCACGAGGTCGTAGAACTCGCGGGGCTTCAGGCGCGGCAGCGTCGCCATCTGCGCCCGCGACTCCACCTGGAACACCCCGACCGTGTCGGCGTCGCAGAGCATGTCGTAGACGAGCGGGTCGTCCGGCGGGACGGACTGCAGGTCGTACCGCCGCCCGTGGTGCCCGGCCACGAGCTCGAAGCAGTCGTGCAGCGCCGCGAGCATGCCGAGGCCGAGCAGGTCGAACTTCACCAGCCCGGCCGCCGCGCAGTCGTCCTTGTCCCACTGCAGGACGCTGCGGCCCGGCATCGTCGCCCACTCGATCGGGCAGATCTCCCCGACCGGCCGGTCGGCGATCACCATGCCGCCGGAGTGGATGCCGAGGTGGCGGGGCAGCGCCAGCATCCGGTTCGCCAGCTCCATGACCGGCGCGGGGACGTCGCTCTCCGCGCCGACCGGGTCGCGCGGGTCGACGCCCTTGGACCAGGCGTCCTGCTGGCCGGGGGAGAAGCCGAGCGCGCGGGCCGCGTCCCGCACGGCCATCCGCGGCCGGTAGCTGATGACGTTCGCGACCTGGGCGGTGCACTCGCGCCCGTACTTCCCGTAGACGTACTGGATGGCCTCCTCGCGGCGGCGGTGCTCGATGTCCAGGTCGATGTCGGGCGGCCCGTCCCGGCCCGGCGACAGGAACCGCTCGAACAGCAGCCCGTGCCGGACGGCGTCGACCCCGGTGATGCCGAGCGCGTAGCAGACCGCCGAGTTCGCCGCCGACCCCCGGCCCTGGCACAGGATGCCCCTGCCGCGGCAGAACTCCACGATGTCGTGCACGATCAGGAAGTAGCCGGGGAACCCGAGCTGCTCGATGACGTCCAGCTCCCTGGCGATCTGCTCGTACGCGCCGGAGACCCGCTCCCGCTCCGGCGGCCCGTACCGCTTGAGCGCGCCCTCCCGCACCAGGTGGCGCAGCCAGCTCGCCTCGGTGTGCCCGTCCGGGACCGGCCAGTCCGGCAGGCGGGGCGCGACGACGTCGAAGTCGAACCGGCACTCCCGGCCGAGCTCGGCGGTCCGCTCCAGGACGCCGGGGAACCGCGCCAGCCGCCGCGCCATCTCGGCGCCGCTCCGGACGTGCGCCGTGCCGCTCGCCGGGAGCCAGCCGACCATGTCGTCGAGGGCGCGGCGGGCGCGGACGGCCGCCATCGCCTGTGCCAGCCGCGCGTCGGCGCCCGGCGCCGCGAAGTGCACGTTGTTCGACGCGACCACGCCGGCCCCGGCCCGTGCGGCCAGGGCGAACAGGGCGTCGTTGCGGTGGTCGTCGTCCGGCTGGTCGTGGTCGATCAGCTCGACGAACACGTTCTCCCGCCCGAACATGCCGGTCAGCCTCCGCAGCTCCCGCTCCGCCGCGTCCGGCCCGCCCGCCGCCAGCGCCGCCGGGACGGGGCCCTTCCGGCAGCCGGTCAGCACGGCCCAGTGCCCGTCGTGCGCGCCCGCCAGCGCGTCCAGGTCGTACACGGGACGGCCCTTTCGCCCGCCCGCGAGCTGCGCGGACGTGATCGCCGAGCAGAGCCGCGCGTACCCGGGGGCGCCCCGCGCGAGCACCAGCAGATGCCGCCCGCCCGGGTCGGGCTCACCGGTCCGCGGCCCCGGCAGGCCGAGGCCCAGCTCGGCGCCGAACACCGTCCCGACGCCGGCCTCGGCCGCGGCCTGCGCGAACTGCACCGCGCCGTACATGCCGTCGTGGTCGGTGATCGCCATCGTCTCCACGCCGAGCCGCGCCGCCTCCGCGACCAGCGAGCCGGGGTCGCTGGCCCCGTCGAGGAAGCTGAACGACGAATGGCAGTGCAGCTCCGCCCACGGCACGTCCCCGGCCTCGCGGCGGGGCGGAGGGGGCGCCTCCGGCGGCTCCTCGGCCCGCGGCCGCGCGGGCCGCCACGACAGCCGCTCCTCGAACTCCCGCCACGGGATCGGCGGGTTGTGCCACCCCATCAGCCGCCCCCGTTCGTGGCAGACCTAGTCATAGACGGCCTCGACGTGCCACCGGCCGCCCTCGACGGCGAGCAGGTAGGCGGCGCCGTCGTCCGTGGTGACCTGGAACCTCGCGCGGCGCCGCGCTCGTCCCGGGTCCCACCAGCGCTCGTCGGCGGGCCAGGGGCCCGTCCACCCGGTGACCGCGGCGGCGCGCCCCCGGACGGCGAGCACGGCGGGCGGCGCGGACACCTCGCACCGCGCGGACACGACCACGGCGCCGCCCGACGCGTCGAGCAGCTCGGCGTCCGGCGGCGAGACGGGCACGACCGCCGGGGCCGGGGCCCCGACGCCTCCGGGCCACGGGCCGCCGGGCGGGTCGGCGGGGGCGAGGTCGCCGACCGGGACCCGGACGACCTGCTCGCCCGGCCCGCGCCCGCCCACCAGCACCGGGCGGGTGATCCCCCGGTGGCCCAGCAGCGCCTGGACGCGGTCGGCGGCCCGCGCGATCCGGTCGGTGACGGTCGTGCGGCCCCACAGCGCCTCCTGCCGCCCCTCGTCCGGGACGAGCTGGTCGGGAACCAGTTCCAGCCACGTCACCCCGCCCCACACCTGCTCGGCCTCGGCGCCCTGCGGCTGCCAGGCCGACAGCTGCCACCGGACCCGCTCGGCCACCGCCAGTGCCGACAGGCCGTCGTGCCGCCACAGCCGCCGCAGCACGCGGCCGTCCGCGAACCCGGCCGCGACCTCCAGCCGGACGCAGGCCAGCCCGCCCGCCGCCAGCCCCTCGTGCAGTTCGGCGGCGAGCCGCTTCGCCCCGAACACCACCCGCTCGGCCTGCTCGGCGGGCGGGTCGAACGCGGCGCGCACCGACAGGTCGGCGGGGGCCCGGACGGGCGCGAGCGGCCGCGGCTCCTCGCCCCTGGCCAGCCGGTGCGCGAGCGCCCCGTCCGCCCCGAACCGCCCGGCGACGTGCCCGGACGGCAGCGCCGCGAAGTCGCCCAGGGTCTTGACGCCGAGGCGGCGCAGCAGGTCGGCCAGCTCCGGCCGGTCCAGCACCGACAGCGGGTACGGCGCGAGGAACGCCGCCGCGCCGCCCTCCGGCACCACGACGCCGCCCTGCCCGGCCCGCGCGGCCAGCTCCGCGGCGAACAGCCCGTCCGCGACGCCCGCGCCGCAGTCGTATCCGGCCTCGACCACCGTGTCCTGGACGAGGACGCGCAGCGCCTCCTCGCCCCCGTAGAACCGCGCCGGGCCCCGTGCGGACAGCGCGCACAGCCCCGGCCGCACCACCTCCACGCGCGGCGTCAGCTCCGCGACCGCCCCGGCGACGGCCTCGAACAGCCGGCCCTCCGCGTCGCGGTCGCGCTCCCGCACCACCAGCTCCGGGCACCGCCGCTGCGCGTCCCGCAGCCGCTGCCCGCGCCGCACCCCCTCGGCCCGCGCCGCCGCCGTGCAGGCCGCGACCTGCCCCCGCTCCACCACCGCCCCGGCGGCGGACGCGTCCACCCCCACCGCCGTCATCGGCCAGTCGGGACACCACACGACGAGGACCCGCGTCACGCGATCCCCTCCTCGACCGGCACGCGCACCCGCGGCGGGAGGGCGGACGGCCGCCGGTGCACGGGTCCGCCGTGCGCGACGGGCTCGGGGACGAGTTCCAGCGGCGGCCGGACCGTCTCGTCCGGCTTGACCGTGCCGTCCGGGGCCGGGAGCCAGACGCGGGCCCGGCGGCCCGGCCCGGGGGCGTCGCGGCCCTCGGCGACGACCTCGGCGCGGCGGCCGGTGAGCCGGCCGTGGCCGTCGGCGAGCCCGTCCCACACGACGCCGTCCATGCGCAGCCGCAGGCGCGTGCCCGCCCAGTCGCCGGCGAACGCGCCGGTGAGCGTGAGGACGCACCCGTGCTTGCGGGCCAGCGCCGACAGGCGGCGGACCGCCGCGGCGCCGGGACGCTCGGGAGGGCACAGCAGGACCAGGTCCACGGCCTCGCAGAGCGCCGCGACCACGTCCGGCCAGCGCTCGCCCGGCTCGTCGACGAGCAGGAGGCGCTCGGGGGCGGCCCCCATGCCGGCCGCGGCGGCCACCCCGAACTCGGGGAGGCCGACGACGCCGCACCAGCCGCCGGTGCCGTCCTCGCCGCCGTGCCGGGACACGCCCGCGACGAGCGCGAGGCCGAGGGACGCCGCGCCGGGCCCCGGCAGCCCCACGACCGACCCGGGGCGCAGCCCGCCGGGGACGGCGGGCCCGAGCGCGGGCAGCACGGGTACCGTGTCCCGCGCACCCGGCGGCGCCGTGTCCCGCACCAGCTCCCGCAGCGCCGCCTCCGGCACGGTCGTCCTCCCTTCGTCCCCCGCACAATTTCGAACATGAGTTCGACCCGTGTCAAGTCTTCGCAGGTCACGGAGCGCGATGACGCGCCCGAAAACCCCGGTGGCATCGGGGATCGCGGCTTTTCACGGGCATCATGGCGGTATGACAAGCGATGTGCGGACCGTCGAATGGACCGGGGACGGGCTGCGGCTGCTGGACCAGACCCTCCTGCCCGGACGCGTCGAGTACCTCGTGGCCCGGGACGTCGACACGCTCGTGGACGCGATCCGGCGGCTGGTGGTGCGCGGCGCCCCCGCGCTGGGCGTGGCGGGCGCGTTCGGCGTCGCCATCGCCGTCCGCCAGGCCGCGCGGGAGGGCTGGGACGACGCCGCGCTCGACGCCGCGATCGCCCGCGTCCGGGAGGCCCGCCCGACCGCGGTCAACCTGTCCGCGGGCGTCGAGCGGGTGCTGCCGTTCGCCGCCGAGGGGGCGGACGCGGTGGCGGCCGAGGCGCAGGCGCTGCTGGACGAGGACGTCCGCGGCAACCGCGCCATCGGGGCGCTCGGCGCCGACTGGATCCTCGGCCGCGCCGGGGACCGGCCCCTGCGCGTCCTCACCCACTGCAACGCCGGCGCCCTGGCCACGGCCGGCTGGGGGACGGCCCTCGGCGTCGTCCGCGAACTGCACGCGCGGGGACGCGTCGAGCTCGTCTACGCCGACGAGACGCGCCCGCTCCTCCAGGGCGCCCGCCTCACCGCGTGGGAACTCGACCGGTCGGGGATCCCGTGCGTCGTGCAGGCGGACGGCGCGGCGCCGAGCACGATCCTGCGCGGCCTGGCGGACGTGGCCGTCATCGGCGCCGACCGCGTCGCCGCCAACGGCGACACCGCCAACAAGATCGGCTCGGTCGGCGTGGCGCTGGCCTGCGCGGCGGCCGGCGTCCCCTTCGTCGTCGCCGCGCCGTGGAGCACCGTCGACCTGGCCGTCCCGGACGGCGGCGGCATCCCCATCGAGGAGCGCGCCGAAGAGGAGATCCTGACCTGGGCGGGGGTGAAGACCGTCCCGGACGGCGTGGGCGGCCACAACCCCGCCTTCGACGTCACCCCCGCCCACCTCGTGACCGCGCTGGTCACCGAGACGGGAGTGCTGGAGGTCTCCGCGGGCGTGACGCCGCGGCACGCCGATCGGCCATCATGATGGTCGTGCCGACCTCCCCGACCCCCGATGCCGCGCCGCCCCGGCCCGCGGAACTCGAGTGCGTCCTGGAACGGATCACCTACGCCAACGAGGACACCGGCTACACCGTCGCGCGGGTGGCGACGGCCAAGAGCGGGAGCGACCTGCTCACCGTCGTGGGCGCGCTGCTCGGCGCGCAGGTGGGGGAGAGCCTGCGGCTCACCGGGCGGTGGCGGTCGCATCCGAAGTACGGCAAGCAGTTCGAGGCCGACTCGTACACGACCGTCCTGCCCGCGACCGTGCAGGGCATCCGCCGCTACCTCGGCTCCGGCATGATCAAGGGGATCGGGCCGGTGATGGCCGACCGGATGGTGGAGCACTTCGGCACCGACATCCTCCGCGTCATCGAGGAGGAACCGGACCGCCTCGTCGAGGTGCAGGGCCTCGGCCCCAAGCGCACCAAGCGCATCGGCGAGGCGTGGGAGGAGCAGAAGGCCATCAAGGAGGTGATGGTCTTCCTGCAGGGCGTGGGCGTCTCCACCTCCCTGGCCGTGCGCATCTACAAGCAGTACGGCGACAAATCCGTCGACACCGTGCGCAAGGAGCCGTACCGGCTCGCGTCCGACGTGTGGGGCATCGGGTTCAAGACCGCCGACACGATCGCGCAGGCCGTGGGCATCCCGCACGACAGCCCCGAGCGGATCAAGGCCGGGCTCCAGTACACGCTGTCGGAGGCCGCCGACGACGGGCACTGCTTCCTGCCCGAGCCGAACCTCGTCACGGCGGCGGAGAAGATCCTCGGCGTGCCGCGGGAGCTGGTCGTCCCGGCGCTGGACGAGCTGGCCCGCGACGAGGGGGTCGTCCGCGAGCCGATCCCCGGGGCGGGGGAGGACGCGGCGACGATCCCGGCGGTCTACCTGGTCCCGTTCCACCGCGCCGAGCGGTCCCTCGCCCGCGGCCTGCTGGAGCTGCTCGACGCCCCGACCGACCGGCTCAAGGCGTTCGCCGACGTCGACTGGGACAAGGCCCTCCCGTGGCTGCGGCGGCGCACCGGCCAGGCCCTCGCGCCCGAGCAGGAGGACGCCGTCAAGCTCGCCCTCACCTCGAAGGTGTCGGTGCTGACGGGCGGGCCCGGCTGCGGCAAGAGCTTCACGGTCCGCTCGGTCGTGGAGCTGGCCGCCGCGAAGAAGGCGAAGATCGTCCTGGTCGCGCCGACCGGGCGGGCCGCCAAGCGGCTCGCCGAGCTGACCGGGCACGAGGCCGCGACCGTCCACCGCCTCCTCCAGCTCCAGCCCGGCGGCGACCCCAAGTACGACCAGGACAACCCGCTCGACGCCGACCTCGTCGTGGTGGACGAGAGCTCGATGGTCGACCTGATCCTGGCGAACAAGCTGGTGAAGGCGATCCCGCGCGGCGCGCACCTGCTGCTGGTCGGCGACGTCGACCAGCTCCCGTCCGTCGGCGCCGGCGAGGTGCTCGCCGACCTGCTCGGCGCGGAGGTGATCCCCCGCGTCCGGCTCACGAAGATCTTCCGGCAGGCGCAGCAGTCCGGCATCGTGGTCAACGCGCACCGCGTCAACTCCGGCGACCACCCGCACACGCGCGGCTACCCCGACTTCTTCCTGTTCCCCTGCGAGGAGCAGGACGAGGCCGCCGAGCTCACCGTGGACGTCGTCGCCAACCGCATCCCCCGCAGGTTCGGCCTCGACCCCCGCCGCGACGTCCAGGTCCTCACGCCCATGCACCGCGGCGCCGCCGGGTCCGGGACGCTGAACACCCTGCTGCAGGAGGCCCTGACACCCCACGACGACGCGCGTCCCGAACGCCGCTACGGCGGCCGCGTCTACCGCGTCGGCGACAAGGTCACCCAGCTGCGCAACAACTACGACAAGGGCGAGGCGGGCGTCTTCAACGGCACCGTCGGCGTCGTCACGTCCGTCTCGCTCGAAGACCAGTCCCTCACGGTCCTGACCGACGAGGACGAGAGCATCGACTACGCCTTCGACGAGCTGGACGAACTGACCCACGCCTACTCGATCACGATCCACCGCTCGCAGGGCAGCGAGTACCCGGCTGTCGTCATCCCCCTGACGACCGGAGCGTGGATGATGCTGCGCCGCAACCTCCTCTACACGGGCATCACCCGCGCGAAGAAACTGGTGGTCCTGGTCGGCTCCCGCCGAGCCCTGGCCGCGGCCGTCCGCACCGCCGGCGCCGGCCGCCGCCACACGGCTCTGGCCCACCGGCTGTGTTAGTCCAGGGGGGCGACCCCCTGGAACCCCCGTTGCGCACGACGCACCGTTTCCCGATCCGCTGGCGCGTCTCGTGAAACGGCGCCCCGTGCGGCGGGTCGTGCGACCTGCGCTCGCTGCACTCGCTCCGGCCGCACGACCCGTGAAGTGATCATTTAGGTGGGTGGCTCCATGGAGAAGCCGCTCTGCCCGGTGGGATTCGAAAGTTTCGGGGCCGGGGTGTCGGACGTTAGCCGGGGTTCTGCCGTGCTTTTTCGGATTACGAGGCTTGTGGACAGTTCTAGGCGGGTGGCGACGGCCTCGCCGGCGCGGATGCCGAGGAGGATCTGGGTGGCCGACTCCGCCATCTGGCGGAGCGGCTGGTGGACGGTGGTCAGCGCCGGGCTGGCCCATGGGGCGACCGCGACGTCGTCGTAGCCCACCACCGACAGGTCGTCCGGGACGCGGAGGCCGTGCACGCGGGCGGCCTCCAGGGCGCCGAGCGCCTGCAGGTCGCTCCCGGCGAAGATCGCGGTGGGGCGGTCGGGCCTTCCGAGCAGTTCCATCGCCCGCTCGAAGCCGCCCTGCACGTGGAAGTCGCCGTAGGCGACGAGGGACGGGTCGACGTCGAGCCCGGCCATGCCCATCGCGGAGCGGAAGCCGTCCAGGCGCGCGACGGAGCACAGCATGTCCGCGGGGCCGGTGATGATGGCGATGCGCCGGTGGCCGAGGTCGATGAGGTGCCGGGTCGCGGCCAGCCCGCCCGACCAGTTGGCGGAGCCGACCGACGGGACGTCCGGCTCGGGGTCCCCGGCCGGGTCGATGATGACGAACGGGATCGAGCGGGCCCGCAGCCGCTTCTTGTACTCCGGCGCGAGGCTGGAGAACAGCAGCACGACGCCGAGGGGGCGGCGGCGGAGCACCCCGCCGATCCACTCCGGGCCGGGGGAGTGCCGGGTGCCGCTCTCGGTCAGCACCACGCTCGCGTCGTTGGCCTTGGCGACGCTCTCCACGCCGCGGATCAGCTCCATGGTCCACAGGCTCTCGATCTCGTGCAGGACGATCTCGATGAGCGCGGCGTCGGGGGCGGACCGGACGCCGCGCTGGTAGCCGTGGTGCTCCAGCAGGCGCTCCACCCGCAGGCGGGTCTTGTGCGCCACGTCCTCGCGCCCGTTCAGGACTTTCGAAACGGTCGAAACGGAGACACCGGCCTGATCGGCCACCGTGGCCAGGGTGACCCGGCCTGTTTCCTCGTCCTGTTGCATGCCCGAAGCATATGGATCTCGGAGGTCACTCCGAAAGTTGACCTCCGCCGTCCCGGCGGCGGCGCGGGCGCCGGTGCTGCGGGACGCCGGTCTCCCCGGCGTGCCGCTCGGCCGCCGCGGCGGCGGACTCGGCGGCCGACTCGGCGGCCTTGCGGAGCTGGTGCCCGGCCTGCTGGACGACGCGGACGGGCCGCGCGGGCAGGTGGCGGGACGCGCCGCGGTGCCGCCGCCAGTGCTCCCGGGCGCGGGCCCGGTGCTCGACCCGCAGGTTCTCGATGAGCCGGTCGATGTCCATGGACACCTCGCCGTACAGCGGCCACAGGTCCCCGGCCGCGGCCCGCTCGTGCAGCCTGCGGGTGAGCCGGGCGCGGCGCTCGCGGGCGATGTCGACCCGCGTCTCCAGGTCGTGCTCGGCGAGGAACGGCCGCGCGTCGCGGGCCAGGTCGGAGCGGGCCAGCCGGCCGTAGGCGGCGATGCTCGCGGCGACCCCGGACAGGGCGTCGCCGAGTTCGCGGCGCAGGTCGGGGTCGGTCATGAGGCGGCCCCGCTCGCCGAACCGCTCGTCGTCGGCCAGCGACCGGGTGAGGCCGCGCAGCGACAGCGTGAAGTGCTCGATGGTCTCCAGGGCGTTGCGCAGCGCGACCCCGGCGTCGATGAGCCGCCGCGCCCGGGTCCGCGGGTTGAGCCGGACGCTCTCCTCGGCCGCGTTGAGCTCCCGGTCGATGCGGCCGATCTCGCGGGCGAGCCGCTCGGCGTCGTCCTGCCAGCGGGCCGCCTGGCCGTCGGCGGGCTCGCCGCGCAGCCCGTCGGCGATCTCCTCGATCAGCGCCCGGAGCCGCTCGGTGATGTCCTCGACGGCCTCCTCGGCGGGCCGCACGCGCACCGACGGCACCAGCAGCGTCGCCGCCAGGCCGGTGGCCGCGCCGATCAGCGTCTCCAGCACGCGGGTGGTCGCCCCGGTCTCGCTGGCGGCGCCCAGCGCGAAGATAAGCATGGCGCTGATCGGTGCCTCCAGCACGTGCTCGCGCAGCCGCAGGACGTGCCCGATGACGAGCGCGGCGAGGATGGTGAGCCCCAGCGTCCACCAGGAGAACCCGATGGTGCTCGCGGCCATGACCGCGACGAGCACCCCCGAGGTGACCGCGCCGACCCGCAGGATGCTCGCCCTGATCGTCTGGTAGACGGAGAACTGGACGACCAGCAGCGCGGTCAGCGGCGACAGCAGCGGTTTCGGCCCGCCCGGCGGGAGGATCGCCAGCGCCAGCACGAAGGACAGCGTGGCGGTGATCGTCAGCCGGGCGATGCGGAAGACCGCGGACTGCACCTCGGTGGCCACCTGCAGCGGCGAGCGGCCGGCGCGGCCGGTGCCGTCCCGGTCGCCCCGGCCGCGGAAGAACGCGCGTGCCATGCCGGGTTCCTTCCCGGGCGGCGGCAATATCGCGGCAAAGCCGCGATGTTCCGGTGCGGACCCGCCCGCTAGTGCCGCCAGCGGGTGGCCGCCGTGATCTCCTCGGGCGTGGCGCCGTCCAGCAGTTCGATCTCGCCCCGCCGGACGGTCGACACCGTGTCGGCCACGGCGTCGCCGAGCGCGGCCCGCAGGACGTCGTCGGCCTCGAACGCGGCGACCGCCTCGCCCAGCGACGCCGGCAGCCGGACGGCCCCGCGCGCGACGCGCTCCTCCTCCGGCAGGGTGGCCGGGTCCACGTGCACGGGGTCCGGGAGCCTGCGGCCGCCGCCGAGCCCCTCGTGCCCCGCCGCGAGCAGCGCCGCGAGGACCAGGTACGGGTTGGCGGCGGCGTCCAGGCACTTGACCTCCAGGTTCGCCGCCGTCGGCCGCTCGCCCTCCGCGCCGGTCACCACCCGCAGCGCCGCCTCCCGGTTCTCCGGCCCCCAGCAGGCGAACGCGCCCGCCCAGTGGGACGGGACCAGCCGCAGGTAGCTGGCCACCGACGGCGCGCCGATCGCGAGCAGCGCCGGGAGCCGGTGCAGGATCCCGGCGGCGAACGCCTCCCCGGGGGACGACATCTCGCACGGCCCGTCGCCGCCCGCCATCGCGTTCACCGGCGCGTCGCCGCTCGACCGCCAGAGGCTGAGGTGGACGTGCGCGCCGTTCCCGACCGAGTCCGGTTCGACCTTCGGGGAGAACGTGGCGGCCAGGCCGTGCGCCATCGACACCGCCCGGATCGTCTCCCTGACCAGGACGGCGGTGTCGGCCGCGCCGAGCGGGTCCTCGGCGGCCACCGACACCTCGTACTGCCCGGCCGCGTACTCCGGGTGCAGTTGCATGACCGTGACGCCGGTCTCCTTCAGCGCGGTGAGGACGTTCCGCAGGTACCCGGCCAGCTCGGTGATCCGCGTCATCCCGTACGCGGGGCCGCGGACGGCGGGGGAGAACTCCTCCCCGCCGCCCCGCGACACGGCCCACTCGATCTCGAACGCCGCCTTCACCGTCCAGCCGTCGTCGGCGAGCCGGTCCGTCAGGCGCCGCAGCAGGGCCCGCGTGTCGAGCGGGTGGGCGGCGCCCTCCTGGTCGTACCGGAACGCGGGCGCGTGCGCCCAGCCCGGCAGCGCGGCCATCGGGACGAGGCGGTCCAGGTCCGGGTGGAGGCGCAGGTCGCCGACCGGCCCGCCGACGTGGGGCCCGGGCACGATCGAGTCGTCGAGCAGGTACGCGTCGAACACCGGCGACATCCCGACGCCCCACGCCGCGGCGTGCTCCAGCCGCTCCACCGGGACGGTCTTGGTCCGCGTGATCCCGCTGATGTCCACCCACGTCAGCGCGACGGCCACGATGTCCAGACCGGCCAGGCGGCGCGCCTCCGAGGAGCCGCGGGCGCCGAACCGCGCGCGTGCGCGGGCGTCGAGCGCCTGCCCTGGGACGAGAGGTTCGGGGAACTGTTCCACGTTTGCTGGCTCCCGGTCGGAGTGGGCGGACCGCGGGTACGGCCCTGTAGGGGCATCGTAGGAAGACCGGGCTGCGGTTGCTGGGAGGAGGCGGGCGAGGTGCTGGAGTTCTTGGAGTCGTCGCCGCTGGTGGACCACCACTGCCACGGCGTCCTGGACCGCGATCCAGGCCGGGAGGCGTTCGAGGCGTCGCTCACCGAGGCGGAGACACCGGGGCCGCCGGGCGTGAGCATGTTCGACACCCAGGTCGGGTTCGCGCTGCGCCGCTGGTGTCCGCCCGTCCTGGACCTGGACGCCCACGCGGAGCCGGACGCGCTGGACCCGCACTTCTCGTGACCGACTGACGACTGTGGGTGGAGGCGCTAATGTGTTCGATGTGCGGGGCGAAGGGTTATTCCGGAAGCTCCGATACGTCACGACAGACACAGCGTGGCAGTCGCCGCCGGACGGTCGGAGACATGAAACGACTGCGGAGGGGATGTAAGACCACGGCTCGCCGTGGCGAACCCCAGCGAAACAGGAAGCCGCGGAAGTGTCGCCCCAGACGGTGCGGCACAGGCCGAATTCCCGGCCTTCAGGCTGGGAGGCGCGTCAACTTGCGCAGGTGCTCCCGAAACCCGAAGGTGTACGTCACCGCAGGGCTCGCGACGCATAACCTCGGGTGCCGCGCGTCCGTGCGGTACCCGAGGTGCTGGAGCTCGCGCCGTTCGGGAAGGTGCTGTACTCGTCGGACGCTTTCGCGCTCGCCGAGCTGTACCACCTTGGCGCGCTGCTGTTCCGGCACGGCCTCGCGGGCCTCCTCGCGCGGGGGGTGGAGGACGGCGCGTGGACGGCGGGGGACGCCGAACGCGTGGCCGGGATGATCGCGTCCGGCAACGCCCGCCGCGTCTACGGAATTTGAGCGCCTCCACGGAGGCTGATCACCACGGGGACATCCGGCCGCCACGGCGGATTCCGACCATCACGAGCATTGGAGGCGACCGCCTTGCGGAAGACGACGGACCGGGACACGGCCGGGGGGACGGGCGGGCCCGCCCGCGAGCGGCTGCTCGTGATCGGCGGGGACGCCGCCGGGATGAGCGCCGCGTCCCAGGCCCGCAGGCGGCGCGGCGCCGGCGAGCTGGAGATCCTCGTGGTCGAGCGCGGGCACCACGTGTCGTACTCGGCCTGCGGCATCCCGTACTACGTGGGCGGCGTCGTCGACGAGCTCGACAAGCTCATCGCCCGCACGCCCGCCGAGTTCCGGGAGCGCGACATCGACGTGATGATGCGCACCGAGGCCGTCGAGATCGACCTGGACCGGGGGCGCGTCCGCGTCCGCGACCTGGACGGCGGCGGCGAGCGCTGGGAGCCCTACGACCACCTCATGATCGCGACCGGTGCCGTCCCGACGCGGCCGCGGCTGCCCGGCGCGGACGCGAAGGGCGTGCACGGCGTCCAGATCCTCGACGACGGGGTCGCCATCCGCCGCGCCGTCGTCGACGACGGGGCGCGCCGCGCGGTCGTCGTGGGCGGCGGCTACATCGGCCTGGAGATGGCCGAGGCGATGGTGATGCGGGGCCTCGAGGTGTCCCTCGTGGACCTCGCGGACCAGCCGATGCAGACCCTCGACCCGGACATGGGCGCCCTCGTCGCCGACGCGATCCGCGACGTCGGCGTGCAGCTCCACCTCGGGGAGCCGGTCGAGGGCTTCGACACCTCCCCGGACGGGCGCGTCACGGCCGTCCGGACCGGGAGCCGCACCCTGCCCGCCGACATCGTCGTCCTCGGCCTCGGCGTGAAACCGGCGTCCGGCCTCGCCCGCGACGCCGGCATCGAGGTCGGCCCGACCGGCGGCATCGTCACCGACCGGCGGATGCGCACCCGCACCGAGCGGGTGTGGGCCGCCGGGGACTGCGTCGAGTCCCGCCACCTCGTCTCCGGCGGGCCGGTCGCCATCCCGCTCGGCACGCACGCCAACAAGCAGGGCCGCGTCGCGGGCATCAACCTCGGCGGCGGGTACGCCACGTTCCCCGGCGTCGCCGGCACCGCCGTCTCCAAGATCTGCCGCGTGGAGGTGGCCCGCACCGGGCTGTCCGAGCGGGAGGCGGCCGCCGCCGGGTTCGAGACGCTGAGCGCGGTGGTGAAGTCCACCACCCGCGCCGGGTACCACCCGGGCGCCACGGAGATGCGGACCAAGCTGATCGTGGAGCGCCGCACGGGCCGGCTGCTCGGCGCCCAGATCGTCGGCGAGGAGAACGCCGCCAAGCGCGTCGACGGCCTCGCCATCGCGCTGTGGAACGGGATGACGGTGGAGGAGATGACGGGCCTGGACCTCGGCTACGCGCCGCCGTTCGCGCCCACCTGGGACCCGGTCCTGATCGCGGCGCGCAAGGCCGCCGAGGCGGTCGAGCGGGACATGAGGGAGCGGCCGGGGGAGTGACCCCCGGTTCGCTCGGCCACGGCCCGGTCAGGCGCGGCAGGTCAGGGGCCGCCCGCCGTTGAAGGTGATCATGTCGCCGATGGCGGCGACGACGTCGATCTGCCCGCCCGGTTCGAGCCCGTCCAGCTCGGCGTACCCGCGGTGCAGGTTGCCGACGAGCCGCTCGGCGTCGGTCAGCTCCGCGAACGGCCCGAGGTCGGCCTCGCGCGCCGCCTCCAGCGGCGTCAGGCCCGCATCCTTCCCGGCGGCGGCCGTCGTCTGCACGAACCGGGCGTAGGCGACCACGCGGTCGATCATCTCGGGGCCCCCGACTGGGCCGTGGCCCGGCACGATCACCTCCGCGTCCAGCGGCGCGATGACCTCCTCCAGCACCTTGATCGCGCCGGATACCGAGCCCTGCAGCAGGAACGGGGTGCCGCCGTTGAACAGCAGGTCGCCGCAGAACAGCACCCGCCGCTCCGGGATCCACACGATCGAGTCGTTGGTGGTGTGCGCGGGCATCCCCACGTGCCGGATCTCGCAGCGCAGCTCGTCCACCCACAGGGTCACGCCGTCGGCGTAGGTGAGGAACGGCGGCTCGATCTCGACGTCGCCCCAGTCGACCTTCGTCCAGAACGGCTCGTCGAACGGCCTGCCCCAGGCGAGCGCGTTCGCGCGGGTCTGCTCGTGGCCGACGACGGTCGCGCCGGGGAACAGGTAGTTGCCGAACGTGTGGTCGCCGTGGTGGTGCGTGTTGACCAGCGTCCGGACGGGACGGTCGGTGACCGACCGGATCGCGTCCGCGTAGGCGCGGGTCCTGCGCTCGGTGGAGCAGGAGTCCACGCTGGTGACGCCGCGCTCCCCGACGAGGAAGCCGGTGTTGTTGATCCACCAGGTGCCGTCGGGCTGGACGTAGGCGAATACCCCGTCCGAGACCTCCTGCAGGCGCGGTGTGCCGGGACCTTCGCGATCGGGTGCGTCGCTCATGGCGGAATCCTATTGCGGGCCCCGCCGCGTGGGCCGGGTCACGCGCGCTCGTCGGAGGGGCGGGCCGGTTCGGGGCCGTCCGGGCCGACGCGGAGCGCCCGGATGACGCGCACGATCCGGAACAGCCGCCCGCACGCCGCGAACTCGACGCCGCCGTCCGCGTCGATGCGGTCGGCGGCCCGCGCGTACTCGGCCAGCTCGCCCGGGCTCGGCGGCGCGCCGCCCTCCGGCGCCTCCCGCGGCATGAGCACGCGGAAGTGGTGCGCGAGCGCGTCGCGGGCGCCCTGCGGCCCGGCCCCGCGGACGACCGGCCGCCACTGGCCGTCGCGGTCCTCCATGACGGTGAAGTACGGGGGCAGCAGCACCACGCCCGGGTACGCCCTGACCGCCGAGGCGGCCTCGCGGCGCAGCGCCTCCGGAACGGCCCCGCCGACCGGCGGGAGGCCGAGCAGCTCCAGCCGCAGCGCCGCGTCGGCCGGGCCGACCGGCGCCGCGGGGTCGATGCGGTGTTCCGGCCGCCCGTCCTCGGCGTCGGTGAAGCGGGCGGGTTCGGGCCCGTCCGCCCCGAACCGGGCGAACCCCGGCACGCGGACCACCCGGAACCGGAGCGGCCCGGCCGCGCACTCGTTGCGCTCCGGCCCGCCCGCCTCCCGGGCGGCGTCGAGCGCGTCCGCGAGGAGCAGCATCTCCTTGCCCACGGCCGGGTCGCGGCCGGCGGCGATGCCGCGCAGGTGCGCCGCCAAGCCCGCGCGGGCGCCGGACGGCGCAGCCGCGCCGAGCGACAGGGTCCGCCAGGCGCCGCCCGCCTGCTCGGCGCAGCCGAACTCCGGCGGCCCCGCGGGCACGAGCCCCGGGTAGGCCCGGCGCCGCTCGGCGGCCTCCTGGTCGCGGACGGCGGCCACGGGCTCCAGGTCCCTGACGACGTTGATCAGGTCGTGTCCCGGCATCCCTTCGAAGGACATGCGTCCATCGTGGCGCGCCGCCGCGCCCCGCGCCGTGGAAACGGAGCACGCCTCAGTATTCGAGGTCGGGCAGCGTCGTCATCAGCTGCGGGTTCTGGGAGGTGTCCCGGGCGGGCGGCTCCTGCGAGCGGGTCGAGCGCAGCACCTCGGCGGCGCCGAGGACGGCCGCGTCGCCGGTGTCGTCCCCGAGCCGCGCGGGCAGGCCCGTCCGGTCGTGGATGAGCCGCTCCAGGCCGGGCAGCCGGGCGCAGCCGCCGGTGAGGGTGACGCCGACGCTGAGCAGGTCCCCGGAGATCTCGGGGGAGCAGCCGACGACGCCGGCGCCGATCGCGTCGACGATGTCCGCGACGGGCCCGGCGATGGCGCGGCCGACGTCGACGGTGGTGAGCACCAGCGACCGCGGCATGCCGGTCGCGATGTCGCGCCCGTTCACCTCGGTCTGCCGCACCGGCCGCCGGCCGAGCGGCGGCACCGCCCCGACCTCCAGCTTCGCCGCCTCGGCGGCGGACCGCGACAGTGCCACGCGGTACTCGCGGCGGACGAGGTCGACGATCGCGCGGTCCAGGGCCGACCCGCCGATGAGCGCGGTGTGCGAGGTGACGAGGCCGCCGAACGCGATGACGCCGACGTCGGTGACCTCGGCGCCGATGTTGGCGATGACCGTGACGTCCGACCGCAGCGCCGAGGTCATGCCCATCCCGATGGCGGCGGCGATCGGCGTCGGCAGCAGCGTGAGCCGGCGCGCGCCGGCCTGGTAGGCGGAGAACCGCAGCGCCCGGTAGTGGACGGGGGTCAGCCCGCTCGGGACCGTCACGACCAGCCGCGGGCGGGCCGTGTAGTGGCGCCTGTGGTGCCGGCGGACCAGCGCCCGCATCATGTACTCGGCCGCGTCGGTCTCGGTCGGCGCGCCCTCGCGGACGGGCCGCACGAGGGTCACGTCGGGATTGCGCCCGGCCATCTTCTGCGCCGGGACGCCCAGCGCGAGGATCCGCCCGGTCCGCCGGCAGCGCGCGAGGAGCGACGGCTCCCGGCAGACGACCCCGCGATCCTTCAGATGCATCCGGACCGTGGAGCTGCCCATGTCGATGGCGGTGTCACGGCCGGCGAAGTCCCACATTGCGTCCCCCATTCGCCCCGAACGTCGCAAGGACCCGGTTGATGCCCCCACGTCCTGGGGGCGATGCCCACGCACGGGTAAGCGAATGGCAAGGTCATGGTGGACACGGGTCCGGCATGTCCGGAACGCCGAGCGGCCCGCGGTGCCCGCCCGGCCGGGTACGCCGGGCCGGCACCAAGGGATCATGTTGGGACGGTCTGCCGCCCGGCGGCGCCCGGCCGGGCCGTCCACCCGCGCCGCGCCCGGATCGCCCCGGCCGCGCGGCACGCCCCGTAGAGCGCGAACGAGATCGTCGTGACGTACGGGCTGATCGGGATGCTGGACCCGAGCGACAGCAGGATCCCGCCCACCACCGACACGGTCGCGAAGACGGTGCTCAGCAGTGGGACGAGCACCGGCGACGCGGTGACCCGCACCGCCGCCGCGGCCGGCGTGCACAGCAGCGCGAGCACCAGCAGCGCCCCCACGATCTGCACCGACACGGCGACCGCGAGGCCGAGCACGAGCATGAAGACCGGCGACAGCGCCCGCACCGGCACGCCCCGCGCCGCCGCCGCCTCCGGATCGAGGCTCGCGAACGCCAGCGGGCGCCACATGACCGCGAGGCAGGCCAGCACGATCGCCGACGTCACCAGCAGCCAGGACAGCGCGGGCGTGTCGATCGCGACGATCTGCCCGGTGAGGAGGCCGAACTTGTTGGCCGACCGCCCCTTGTAGAGCGACAGGAACAGCACGCCGAGCCCGAGCCCGAACGGCATGAGCACGCCGATGACCGACCCGCGGTCGCGGGCCCGGGCGCCGAGCACGCCGATCAGCGCGGCGGCCAGCAGCGCGCCCGCGATCGACCCGCCCGCCACGCCGGTGCCGAGCAGCAGTGCCGCCGCGGCGCCCGCGAACGACAGCTCCGCGATCCCGTGCACGGCGAACGCGAGGTCGCGCATGACGACGAACGTCCCGGCGAGCCCGCCGACCAGCCCGAGCACCGCCCCGGCGACGAGCGAGTTGCGGACGAGCCCGAGCAGCGCCCCGTAGTCCTCGAAGTTGAAGATCTCGCCCCAGATCCCGGCCCAGCTCACGCGGCGCCCGCCTGGATCTCACCGGCCCGGACCTCGCCCGCCCGGACGCCGCCTGCCCGGACGCCGCCGAGCCGGCCGAGGTCCAGGACGCGGTCCGCCAGCGGCAGCACGGGATCGGCGTCGCGGGCGCCGGTCACGTGCGTGACGAACACGACGGCGGTGCCGTGCTCCCGGCGGCGCCGGTCGGCCAGCTCGGCGACGATCCGCTGGTGCTCGGCGTCCAGCGACAGCAGCGGCTCGTCGCACAGCAGGATGCGCGGGTCGGTCGCGAGCGCCTGCGCGACCCGCACGCGCTGCAGCTCGCCGCCCGACAGGAGCTCCAGCGGCACGTCGGCGAACTCGGCGGCGCCGACGTCCCGCAGGACGGCCGCGACGCGGCGGCGGGCCTCCGGCCGGGACCGCCGCGGCCCCCAGCGGTGCCCGTCGATCCCGAGCCGCACCAGGTCGCGGGCCCGCAGCGGGGTGTGCGGGACGACGGTCCGGTGCTGGGGGACGTAACCGATCAGGTCGCTGCCGCGGCGCGGCGGGCGGCCGTGCACGGCGACCGTTCCGGCGGTGAGGCGCTGGAGCCCGAGCAGCACCCGGATCAGGCTGGTCTTCCCCGATCCGTTCGGTCCGAGCACGACCACGAACTCGCCCGCCGCGACGTCGAGGTCGAGCCCCCGCCACAGCGTCCGGTCTCCGTAGGCCAGGGCGGCGTCGCGCAACCGGATCACGACAGCGCCTTCCGCAGGGCGGCGATGTTGGCGTCCATCCACGCGATGTAGTCCCGGCCCTCCGGCAGGGTCTCGGTGACCGGCACGACGGGCACGCCGGCGGCCTCGGCCGCCTTCCTGAGCCGCTCGGTCTCCGGCCCGCCGGTCTGCTCGTTGTAGACGAGGGCCTCGACCTTCTTGCCGGTGAGCAGCGCCAGCGTGTCCCGCAGCGCGCGGGGCGGGACGTCGCCGCCCTCCTCGATCGCCTCGCTGAACTCCTCGGGCGTCTCGTCGCGCAGCCCGGCGGCCTCCAGCAGGTGGCCGGGCAGCGGTTCGGTGATCGCGACGGCGTCGCCCCCGTGCGCCGCCTTGAGCGCCGTGACCTCGCCTTCGAGGGTCTTGAGGTCGGCCTTGAAGGCGGCGGCGTTGGCCGAGTACGTCCCCGCGCCCGCCGGGTCGGCCTCGGCGAGCGCGTCGGAGAGGCGGTCGGCCAGCCGTGCGGCGGACGGCAGGTCGTACCAGACGTGCTCGTTCGGCTCCTCGCCTTCCGGCGCGGTCATCCCGGAGATCTCGAAGGCGTTGAGCACCGCGGCCCCGGACCCGGAGTCCTTCAGCAGCGTGCCCATGAAGGGGTCGTAGCCGCCCCCGTTCTGGATCACGACCGCCGCCCTGGACACGGCGAGCCGGGCGCGCGTCCCGGCCTCGAACGAGTGCGGGTCCTGCGCGGGATCGCTGATGAACGACGTCACCTCCACCTTGCCGCCGCCGATCCGCCGCGCGATGTCGCCGTAGACGTTGGTCGAGGCGACGACGGAGACGGCGGTGTCACCGCCGGGAGCGGCCGATCCGCTGCCGGAAGAGCCGCTGCCGGACGAGCCGCAGGCGCCGGCCGCCAGCACCGAGGCGGCGAGCACGGCGCCCGTCCCGAGCAGGCGGGCGCGCTGAACAGAGGTCATCGAGGACTCCTCGAAAATGAAAACGGTTTTCAGTGCAACTTAACACGGGTCGCCCGATTCGTCCCAGGGGTGCGCCGCGGTCGGCCGGGTCGGCCGCCAAGAAAAACCAGCTGGCGGGTCAAGTGCTTGTGAATAGTGTTTTAGTATGGTTTAATGGTTGCATGACTCACCATGTACTTCGTTTCGACGCCGGGACGGATGTCGGCGAGCGGAGGAAGGTGAACGAGGACTCCGCGTACGCCGGCCCGCGGCTGCTCGCCGTCGCCGACGGCATGGGCGGGCACCCGCACGGCGACGTCGCCAGCAGGACCGCGATCACGACCCTGGCCGGAATCCCGTTCACCGCGGATCCGGCCGCCGACCTCACCTCCGGCGTGGCCGCGATCTCCGACCGCCTGGACGACCTGGGCCGCGACGACCCCGGAATGGCCCGGATGGGCACGACCCTGACCGCGATGGCCTGGGACGGCCACGGCTTCACGGTCGCCCACATCGGGGACTCCCGCGCCTATCTCCTGCGCGCGGGGGAACTGCACCGGCTCACCCGCGACCACACGATGGTCCAGTCGCTCGTGGAGGACGGGCGGCTCACCGAGGGCGAGGCCGCCGGCCACCCCCGGCGCTCCAAGCTGGTCAGGGCGCTGCAGAGCGGCGCCGACGCGGAGGCCGACCTGTTCCGGCACGACGCGCAGCCCGGCGACCGCTACCTGCTGTGCTCCGACGGCGTCTTCGGCTTCGTCGAGCCGGAGGAGATCCGCGAGACGCTGGTCCGCGCGGCGAGTCCCGCGGAGGCCGTCGCGCGCCTCATCGAACTCGCGACTCTGGCCGGCGGGCACGACAACGCCACCTGCGTCGTCGCGGACGTCGTCGCGCCCTCCAGGGAGGTGTCGCGGGAGCCGCTGATGATCGGCGCCGCCCGCGAGCCGGGGCTGCTCGCCCGCCTCACCGGACTCGGCCGCCTCACCCGCCGCCCGGCCACCGCGGCCGGCGCCGCCGCCCGGTAGAATTGACACAGTTCACAGTCATTCTCCGGGCCGATCGATGTTGCGAAGATCAAGTATGGTGACCGCATGAGCGGTGACCCCGGTGTGACCGCCGGCGACATCGCCCGGTTGGCGGGCGTGGGGCGGGCCACGGTCAGCAACTGGCGCCGCCGCCACGGCGACTTCCCGCGCCCCGTCGGCGGCACCGCGACCAGCCCGCTGTTCTCGCTCGCCGACATCGAGGACTGGCTGCACCGCAACGGCAAGCCGTTCGAGGTGTCGCCCGCCGACCGGCTCTGGCAGCGGCTGCGCGCGTCCGGCGACGACTTCCGGCTCGCCGACCTCGTCGGCTGGGCCGGGCTGCGCCTGCTCGAACTCCGCGGCGACACCGTCAAGGTGCCCGCGCGGCCGCCGGTGCCCGCCGTCGAGCCCGACGACCCGGACCTGCCCGGCCTGCTCGCCGGACTCGCCGCCGAACACGGCCACGCGGCGGCGTTCGACATGCTCTTCCAGCGCTACGTCCGGGCCCACTCGCGGCGGCTCGTCGTCACGCGCGCGGACGTCGCGCGGCTCATGACGCGGCTCGCCTGCCGGGAGGGCGACGTCGTCCTCGACCCGGCGTGCGGCCTCGGCACGCTGCTGCTGGCGGCGCCCGGCGCGCGGCTCGCGCTCGGCCAGGAGGGCGAGGACTCCGCGGCCCGGATCACCGCGGTCCGGCTGCTGCTGGCCGGGACGCCCGCCGAGGTCGTCGCCGGCGACTCGCTGCGCCGCGACGCCTTCCCCGGCGAGGTCGCCGACTCGATCGTGTGCAACCCCCCGTTCGGCGACCGCTCCTGGGGGCACGACGACCTGGCCGGCGATCCGCGCTGGGAGTACGGGCTGCCGCCGCGCGGCGAACCCGAGTTGGCCTGGGTGCAGCACTGCCTCGCGCACGTCCGGCCCGGGGGGCGCGTCGCCGTGCTGATGCCGTCGGCGGTGGCGAGCCGCCGCCCCGGCCGCCGGATCCGCGGCAACCTCCTGCGGGCGGGCGCGCTGCGGGCCGTGCTGACGCTGGGGTCCGGCGGTCCCGACCTGTGGCTGCTGCGGCGCCCGAAGCCCGGCGAGCGGCCGCCGCCCGCCGTCCTCCTGCTCGACACCGAGGGCGACTTCGCGCGGGCCGAGCGGGAATGGGCGGCGTACCCGGACGGCGAGTTCTGCGTGCCGGTCATCGACCTGCTCGACGACGAGGTCGACCTCAGCCCGTCCCGCCACCGGCCCCGGCAGAGCGGCGACGCGTTCGACCGCCGCTTCACCGAGACGCTGGACCGGCTGCGCGCCGCCGCGCCCGCCCCGCCCGGCCTGGAACTGCTGCCGGACCGGCGGCCCCTCTCGTTCACCACGCTGGCCGAGCTGGCCAAGGCCGGCGTCGTCGCGATCAGCCAGGCGCCCGCCCGGCTCCCGTCCGGCGGCGACGTCCCGGTCCTCACCGCGGACGACGTGGCCGCCGGCACCGGCCCTTCGGGGACGTCCGCCGGGCCCGGCCTGGTCATGCTCGACGCGGGCGACGTCGTCGCGACCGCCGCGGGCGCGGCGCGGGTGGTCGGCGAGCCCGGTGCGGCGCTCGGCGCCGGCCTCACCCTCTACCGCCCGGACGCGCGGCGGCTCGACGCGGGGTTCCTCGCCGGGTTCCTCGGCTTCGCCGGCGGCCGGGACGGCAACGGCGGAGGATCGAGCCGGATGGACCCGCGCCGGACCCGCGTCCCGCGGCTCTCCCTCGAGAGCCAGCGCGCCTACGGCCGCGTCTTCCAGGAACTGGCCCGCATGACGGAGACGCTGCGCGAGATGTCGGCCCTGGGGGAGTCCCTGGTCCGGCTGAGCTTCGACGGGCTCCTGGACGGCCATCTGCGCCCGTCCCAGTGACGAATACTCCGGGAACGGCCGCGCCGTTCCCGGAGTGTCCCGGCTCGCCGCGGCCCATGCGTGGACCCCGGCGGCTCCGGCGGCCTCGCAGGCCGCTCGGTATGTGGTCGGTTGCTCAGTGGTCGGTTGCGCTCTGATTGGTTGCGCTGTGGTCGGTCGTCGCCCGGTCGCTCTGTCAGACCGCTTCGGGGCCCGGTGCCGAGAGGAATTCGAAGGTGGAGCCCGTGTACATGGCCCAGGGGCGGAAGTCCGCGCCGCCGGGCGTCTCGACCCTCGGCGGCGGCTCCGGCCGCGTCTGCTTCGGGGACCGGGCGGGCTTCGATGAGGCGGGGCCGCCTGGCGGCGCGGCCTTCTTCGCCGGGGTGCGCTCGGGGGATTTCTCGGGGGAGTCGTCGTTCTTCGGTGCGGTGTCGGTGGCAGGCGGATTCTGGGGGGTCCGCTCCTTATCTGGCGGCTTCTCCTCGGTGCGCTGGTCCGCGCTCATCCGGTCGATCTTCTCGACGAGTTCCATCACCGACGGCGACCACGTCTTGTGCTCGGGCGCGCCGGGCCGGACCGCGCCGGCGAACTGCCTCTTGCGCCTCTTGGTGAGTTTGTCGATCCGCACGGTCTCACCGGTGCGGGGAGCGTGGAGGTACCTTCCGCCTTCCACATAGAGCCCCACATGGTTGCGGCCGCGGAAGAAGACGAGGTCGCCCGGCTTGAGCTCCTTCAGCTTGACCTTGCGCTTCACCTGGCGGTACTGCGCGTGGGTGACGCGGGGAATGTCGACGCCCGCCTCGCGCCACGCGGCCATCGCGAGCCCGGAGCAGTCGTAGCCGCCCGGTCCCTCGGCGCCCCACCGGTAGGGCTTGCCGATCTGCTTGCGGGCGAACCTGATCGCCTTCTTGGCGCTCTTGCGCTGCTCCGCCACACGGGTCCGGTACCTGTCGTACGCCTTGACCTGCTTCAGTGTGGCCCTGTCGAGGTGCAGGCTCTTCACCGCGGTGGTGTTGAGGTCCGCCCAGGCCTGGGAACTCAGCGGGACCGCCAGGGCGAGCCCGGTCGCCGTCAGGGTGACGGCGGTACGGAGCAGTCCCTGTTTTCGGGCACCCGTCCGATTTCGGCGGGTATTGTCAGCAGATATGCCGTTTCCGGTGGTGTCCCCGAGTGAGTGACGTGCGCTGGCCATTCTGTTCTCTCCGTTCCGCAATGTCGGATGTGCCGCGAATTTCCGCGGGGCGAGTGATCATCACCTCGCCGAGAGTCCGGGTACCCGGCAGATCGCTACGGAATTGGGGGAACGGCGCGATTTTGCATGATCATGGCGCGGAATTAATGGCGCCGTTCGGTGTCTTTGATCAAGTGGCCAGATGGGCCAGCGAGGTGAGCGGAACGGGCAGCCAGGCCGGCCGGTTCTGCGCCTCGTAGCGCACCTCGTAGACCGCCTTCTCGAATTCGAAGGCGCGGATGAGCGCCGAATGCGCCGCCGGGTCGGCGCCGCCCGCGGCGGCGTAGCCGCGGCAGAACGCGGCCCGGTTGCGCGCCGCCCACACGTGCGCCCGCGTCTCCAGCCGGCCGCCCGGCTCGGGCGGGACCGTCCCGGACTTGGCGATGAGGAACCGGGCCGCGTACTCGAACGAGCGCAGCATCCCGGCGACGTCCCGCAGCGGGTGCGCGAGGGCGCGGCGCTCGTGCTGCGTCCGCGCGGGCTCGCCCTCGAAGTCCAGCAGCGTCCAGCCGCTCTCGGTGCGCAGGACCTGGCCGAGGTGGTAGTCGCCGTGCACGCGCTGGACGGGCAGCGGCTCCGGCCGCGCGGCCAGGTCGAGGTAGGCGGCCGTGAGCGCCTTCGCGTGCGGGGCCAGCCGGGGCACGGAGCGGCAGGTGGCGGTCAGCTCGTCGTTCATCCGCGCCGCCATCGCCCGCACCTCCGCCGGAGGGAGCGTCCGCACCCCGAACGCGGCGGCGAGCGACCGGTGCACCGCCGCGGTCGCGGCCCCCAGGCGTTCGGCCTCGGCGGCGAAGTCGCCGCCGGCCGCGCTCGCGTCCAGCTCGGCCCACTCGTCGCCGCCCGCGGGCGGCGTGTGCGCGAACCAGTCCCGGACGCTCGCGATCGCCAGGCTCCACCCGTCCGCGCCGGTGTACAGGTAGTCCGACAGCAGGCCGAGCGTGACCGGCTCGCCGTTCCCGGACGTGCCCGCCTCCGGCTCCAGCTCGATCCACCCGTGGACGGCGGGCACGTGCGTGCACCCGCCCTGGGTCAGTGCGAGGTTGACCTCGAGGTCGAGGTTGACGCCGTGGCTGAGCCGCCGGAACAGCTTGCAGATATAGGTGTCCCCGAACAGCAGCGAGGTGTTGCTCTGCTCGGCGGTGATGGGCAGGCTCGTCAGGTCCGTCCGGATGCGGGCGCCGTCGACGCGGCGGAAGCGCAGCGGGCCGACGGACGCCTCCGCGGCGAGGTCGTCGAGCAGGATCCGGGTCAGCTCCGGGTCGTGGGCGGCGTCGTAGAGGTGCACGTCGTACGGGCGGCCGCCCGGCCCGTCCGGGTGCGCTCCGCCGATCTCGACGTGCCGGAGCCGGTCCGGCAGGTACCGGCGAACGCCGAGGAGCAGCTGGTAGTGGTCGGTGGCGCCGTCCTGCCGGACGTCGAGGACCAGGTGGTGCAGAGCGGGATCGCCGGAGCGCAGTTCGGTGGCGGTGCCGATGGTCAGTTCGTCGATGGGGCCGTCCTTGCCGCCGAACCAGCGCTGCCTGGGCAGCCATTCCGCGAGGTCGCGCACGAGGGCCGTCTCGGTCGGCAGCACGCTCAGCCGGCCTTTCCGGCGCCCGTGCCGGCGGCGTCCGGACCGGGGACGGTCCCGGCGGCCCCGCCCGGGACCGTCTCCGGGACGCCGTCGCCCTCGTCCGGCGGGATCAGCTGGAACCAGAAGAAGCCGTGCGCGGGGAGCGTCATCAGGTAGGGCAGCTCGCCGATGGCGGGGAACTGGACGCCGCCCATGCACTCGACGGGGGAGTACCCCTCGAAGCGCCGCAGGTCCAGCTCGACCGGCTGCGGGAAGCGCGACAGGTTGCTGACGCAGAGGATCGTGTCCATCTCGCCCCACGGGCTCTCCTCCTCGGTGATCTCGCGGGTGAAGGCGAGGACGGAGGGGTTGGAGGCGGAGAGTTCGACGTAGGAGCCGACGCCGAAGACGGGGT